>NZ_JAAQQU010000001.1 GCF_011742145.1 Flavobacterium sp. J49
ACGTTATAGGCAAGTTTAAACGAACTGTTTTCAAATGAACATTATAATTAACAAAACATATTTGTTTTTCTTTTCAACAATCGTTCTGATTGTTGCATTCACATTTTATAAACCGAAAGGAACTTTTGATATAAATATTGGAGACACTTATTACGTAATTCAAAATTCTCATTTAGGAATTTTATTGTCGCTCATATATTTTGTACTTGGAATAATTTATTTGTTTCTAAATAAAAAAGAAATACTATTGAGTAATTGGATTATCTATTTGCATACAATTATATCAATTGGCGGTTTAATATTGATTTGGTTTTTATTAAAAAAAATCAGCTATTCACCTCAAACTTTCGAAGAGATAATAAAATCTGTAAATGTGAATATGTATTTGACATACACTTGCATCGCGACAATCATAAGCATGATATTGATTCAGATAATTTTTGTGGCTAATGTGGCGTTTAAAATATTGAAAAACTAAACCTGCCTATAACAGCGGTTTCGCGCAATGGCTGGTTTATTTTTCTTTAGCCGGAAATTACTCAAACGGAAATTTACATATCTTTACAACAAAGCGGTAAATTGTCGCCACTGCGCGAAGCCGCGGAACGTTA
>NZ_JAAQQU010000002.1 GCF_011742145.1 Flavobacterium sp. J49
GTATTCTTAATTAGTTATTACCATACTCAAGCCGATGCAGAAGCCGGGACAAATGCCATTCCACTGGCAGAAGCACAGGCTTATATTACCCAACCTGATACCGACCAGATTTGGGTTAAGGTAGAGAATAGCAGCAACAGCATTGTACCGTTCTGTTATGCACTGACGACTATTGATATTGAGATAGAGCGTTATCCGAACCCTATTATTGATACCCAAAATGATGTGACCACGATTTGTGTTGACTTCGCAACGGGAGAAGT
>NZ_JAAQQU010000019.1 GCF_011742145.1 Flavobacterium sp. J49
GCTGGTTTTGTTTTTCTTAGCCGGAAACTACTAAGTTCAAATTTTGATTATATTTACAACTATAAATTATAAAAGTCGCCACTGTGTGAAGCCGCAGGACGTTATACAACAGCTAATAAAAACCCTGCATGAAAAGAACATTATTCATAATTTTACTTCTGAGTTTTAAAAGTTACTCTCAAGACTTTACTGGAAAGTGGAATGTAATTTCATACGAAGATGAAATTGCATATTATAACAAAATCGCTGACTCAATTTCTTATAAAATTCCTGCAAGAAAAGCCGAAGCCGAAAGATTCAAACAAATGTCAGATTTAATAATTTTCTCTGTTACTTATAGTTTTGAGAAAGACGGAAAATATGTTCAAAATCATCCAGCACTTGGAGAAGTCATTAATGGAAGTTTTGAGGTTGACAAAACAAACAAAACAATTATGATGACTGATGATGAAGGTAAGAAAGACAGTCTGAAATATAATTATGATAATGGAATTTTGTTTCTGGAAATGGAAATGGAAATAGGTTATATAAAGTTAGGTTTAACCAAAGTTAGTAATTAGCCGTTGCATAACAGCCGTTTGGCGCAATAGCTGGTTTTGGTTTTCTTAGCCGTAAATTACTAAGTTAAAATTTTGCTTATCTTTAGAACAATTTATTAAAAAAGTCGCTACTGACGCCAAGCGGCGGCACGTTAGCGGTCAGTTTTCCTGAACGAGAAAATAAGTCTAAACCAAACACAAAAACAATGAATAGATTTTTTTACTTTAAGGTTACATTTTTAGC
>NZ_JAAQQU010000020.1 GCF_011742145.1 Flavobacterium sp. J49
CTCAATACGTTCTTGTAGTGTAATTCGGTTGTAGTTTTTCATAATAACGAACTTATAAATTTCTTTAAAAGTTGCGTTAGATTATTGAACCGGCGGCAGCATTGCTTATAACGTTCCGCGGCTTCGCGCAGTGGCGACAATTTACCGCTTTGTTGTAAAGATATGTAAATTTCCGTTTGAGTAATTTCCGGCTAAAGAAAAAT
>NZ_JAAQQU010000021.1 GCF_011742145.1 Flavobacterium sp. J49
CAAAATTTGAACTTAGTAGTTTCCGGCTAAGAAAAACAAAACCAGCCATTGTGTGAAACTGCTGTTACCGTTTCGGTTTTACTCTTAGATTACCGATGCAAAAATGAACTTAGCCGAGAAACGTAATCATAATCCAAACAAGTTATTGTTGAACTTCCAAAAGCCTGAAAGTTTACAAACACAAAAATGAACAAGTTGATAAACGTAATTCCATTACCGATAAGATTTTTTCAAGAGTAAACTTTGAGATTCAATTTCCAGGGTTAAATTTCCTGTTCATTTTCCACTTAAAAACAAAACCAAAATTGAAATGATTTTCCCCAATTTTAGCCCGAACGAAAACTGAACGGTAACGT
>NZ_JAAQQU010000022.1 GCF_011742145.1 Flavobacterium sp. J49
CCTGCCACTTCAACTATCTCTTGTCCGGCTGCGCCTGAGTTCGCTCAAGCTACTGCTACTGATGAGTGTGGTTCTGCTTTCGAATTGACTTTCGAGGATGTAACTACTAATGGTAATTGTGCAGGTTCTTATTCTGTAACCAGAACTTGGACTGCTACTGATGCTTGTGGAAACTCTTCTACAGCTTCACAAACTATAAATGTACAAGACGTAACGGCTCCGGTTATCGCAGCGTTACCTGCTACTTCAACTATCTCTTGTCCGGCTGCGCCTGAGTTCGCTCAAGCTACTGCTACTGATGAGTGTGGTTCTGCTTTCGAATTGACTTTCGAAGATGT
>NZ_JAAQQU010000023.1 GCF_011742145.1 Flavobacterium sp. J49
TGAGCGAAAATTGAAGTTGTCCAAAGCAATATTATTATTAGTTCTTTTCTCATGAGGAGTTCTATGAAATGCGAATGAGCAATTGCCTATAACGTTCCGCGGCTTTACGACAGTTGCGAAGCCAGCGAACTGATTATTTTCTGCTAAAGATAAATGTTTTTCGTGAACAGATAAAAAATAAAACCAGCAATTGCGTAAAACCGCTGTTATATGACGTTTCCGCACGTCAACTTGAGCAGGCAAAGTAACCAGTTACTTTTTCTGTGTTACTTTTGGTTTTCGGTTTCTATTTAGTGAATATTTTCTAAGAAAGATTTCAACTAAAACTTGGTTTTTCAGTTTGATTTTTACGCAACACTTTTTCGTCAACCTTTTCAAGTTTCAGATTTCGGGTTTGATTTTCAGTTAACATTTTCGAGTAAAAATTTCTGCAAAAGTTGAGTTTCCGGAAAAAGCATTTTTAAAAACGTTTTAGAAAAACTAAACCTCAATATTCAGCTAAATTTCTTTTGAAAATCTTCGGCAGCGGAAATGTCATATAACGTTCCGCAGATTGCTACAGTTGCGACGATTTATTACTGATGATTCCAAATATAAAACTCCTTTTTGAATTTTCGGAGAAAATTCGGGACA
>NZ_JAAQQU010000024.1 GCF_011742145.1 Flavobacterium sp. J49
TAGCAAACTTGGAATAGGAGTGAAGCTTAAACTAAAAAGTTCTAGCGATGGAAAACGCTGGTTTATAACGTCTTGCGGCTTGCAACAGTTGCAAATTTTAATCACCGCCGATTCCAAATATAAAAATCCTTTTTGAATTTTCGGAGAAAATTCGGTGAAAGCCCAAACCTTGCAATTGTTGCAAACTGCTGTTATGCACTGTGCTTATACTGTTTTACACTCTTTTTTGAGATATAAAATATTCCAATTGTTAGTATTGTTAAACTCAAAACCCATAGCCAATATCCAAAGTCTAAAGAATCTATTTTTCCATTTCGACCGCTTTCGGATAATAAGATTTCTTTCCATGCTGTAAAACTTAATGCAATTACAGTAGCAAGTGAAGAAAATATCTTTGCCATATTATTTGAGTTATAAAGTAAAACTATACTTAAAAAATATAAAGGATTTGCTAACCAAATTATCCACTCTAGTATTCCGCCACCAAGAATAGCTAAACCGCCCATAACTAAACAAGCAATTCCTGATAGACTTTTATCTTCAAGTTCATTCGATGATATTGCAGTTTGAGTTAAAGAAATGACATACACTATCAAGCTTATTGTTAAAAGAAATATTTTAGGATTATTAATTTTCAATCGTGTCATTTTTTTGTCTTTTAGCAACTAAGATTTGCATAGTGCATAACGTCCTGCGGCTTCACACAGTGGCGACTTTTATAATTTATAGTTGTAAATATAAACAAAATTTGAACTTAGTAGTTTCCGGCTAAGAAAAAC
>NZ_JAAQQU010000025.1 GCF_011742145.1 Flavobacterium sp. J49
AAAGTCTCAAACCCTACTGCGCCGTTGTAATCACACAAAGTGTATTGCGGATAATTCGGTTGGGTAGCATTCGGTAGTGGATTTACCATTAAGTCTAGTTCCACTATATCATAACAACCCGTGGTGTTAAACTCTACTCGTACATATACAGTTTGATTCCACTGCGTTTGGTTGATGTAATTGGTCACACCGCCAATAGCATTAACATCGCCTTGGGCATTAGCAAAAGTGGTGTGGAAAGTAACTGTAACAGTAGTCGGGTCAATAGCTCCTAAAATCTG
>NZ_JAAQQU010000026.1 GCF_011742145.1 Flavobacterium sp. J49
GGTTTAGGCAAAGAGTATGCTGTTGAGGTTCGTTACCGAGTAAATAGTTTCGGAACACAACAATGGTCAAATTGGAGTGAAACAGTTTGTTCTGTATTCACTCCTGAATTCCCAACCACAGGAATGGTTGATGCACAATGTAGCTTGGTTGACTTTACCCCGGCCATGAATCAATACATTTATGCTGATGCGGTTACAAGTGCCACTCA
>NZ_JAAQQU010000027.1 GCF_011742145.1 Flavobacterium sp. J49
ATATTGCTCGCTTGTCTTGGACCGTCATCCAAACTGTATTCATACGTTCCCCAGCCTTCAACGGTAACCGTAATGATTTGACTGTCGGTAAAGGCATTGGTTACGGTATAACCAACTGTTCCTGCTGCCACAACCGCTTGCCCTGATTGTATCACATCAAAGCCTGCTGAAGTAGTCTCACACAATAATAGACTATTGCTAATTACTCTTACCGTGTAGTTTCTGGTAGCTCCCGTTGGGGAAGAAGTATCAACGGTATAAGTTGAACC
>NZ_JAAQQU010000028.1 GCF_011742145.1 Flavobacterium sp. J49
TTGATCTTTTCGGCTCAATTTTCCATTAAAATTAAACCACAAAAAGACGAAGAATATGATTTTTAAAACGCAACCAAAACTTAGCGGTAACGTTCTGCGGCTTCGCGACTGTTGCGATTCCAGCGAACTGCGTACTTTCTGCTAAGATAAAATATTTTCGTGAAGAAAGAAGTTCAATTCAAGAAAAACTAGCAATAGCGCGAAACCGCTGTTAGCGGTTCGATTTTAAAATTAGATTGCTGACTTTCGGTTACCATTGCCGAGAGTCGGGACGATTACAAACTGGTTACTGTTGAATTCCGTTACACCTGAACGTTTCCAAGTACAAAAATGAATATTCCCGAGAAACGTAATCAGCTAACCGATAAGATTGGTTTTAAGAAAGTCAACGCAATCATTATCAACCGAGTATTTTCTGTTAACACAAAAGCCGAAATAGAGGAGAAGACGACCGATTCAATTCGGAACCAAAATTGACCGCTAACGTCCTGCGGCTTCACACAGTGGCGACTTTTATAATTTATAGTTGTAAATATAAACAAAATTTGAACTTAGTAGTTTCCGGCTAAGAAAAAC
>NZ_JAAQQU010000029.1 GCF_011742145.1 Flavobacterium sp. J49
AGTAGAGGAATATGCTACGGCGGCAGGTCCACAAGAGTTTTCACAATGTGATGATTACAATGACCCTTATGACGGAGTGTTCCAATTGGATTTAACGCAGTTTAATGCGGCGATTCTTGGCACACAAGACCCGAACGTATTCTTAATTAGTTATTACCATACTCAAGCCGATGCAGAAGCCGGGACAAATGCCATTCCACTGGCAGAAGCACAGGCTTATATTACCCAACC
>NZ_JAAQQU010000030.1 GCF_011742145.1 Flavobacterium sp. J49
GTTGGACTCACCGTTATACTAGCCGTTGGCAATGGTAAAACGGTTAAGGTAACACTACTGGTTTGCGGATTAACACAACTCGGCGTACCCGAACTCGCTACACTTATAATATTGATAGTGGTGTCAGCCGAAAATGTTCCGATAATGGTAGCTATTCCGCCCGCATTTAAGGTAACCGTTTGATTGGCTCCGCCGTTAATGTTATAAGTAACTACTGCATCGGGTGTACCTGTAAAAGTAAAAGTAGCACTATCATTGGCACAGATAGTCGTTGGACTCACCGCTACACTCACTATTGGTAACGGTTGAATCGTCAA
>NZ_JAAQQU010000031.1 GCF_011742145.1 Flavobacterium sp. J49
CTTCACTCACTTGCGTTTCCAAATATAACTAAAATTTCAGTCAGCCGAGACATTTCTGATAAACCCAAAACCAGCCATAATCACAAACTGCTGTTAGCAGCAGTTATTGTATTCTTCTATTTAATCTTTTGAGCTTATTTATTTCAGATTTTTTTACCATCTTTAATTTTTTAGTTCGTGTACACAAACTCGTTGAGTAATATGGATCAACTTTTTCATTTCCATCAAATGAACTTAACTTTATGTCTGTTTTGTATGAATAGACAAGATGTTCAGAATTTAGTTCGAAATAATTCCCGCAATCTGCTCCGCCACCAGTTGTCACAACTGTAATAAATTCTGGTTTTTCTTTTCCTTTTATAAATTTTATTATTTTAAATACAAATTCTATCCTCGATGTTTCCTTAATGTAGAACTTACCTTTTTCTGTTGAACTTGGGATCGAGTCTATTATTTTCCCAGCATTAATTTTAACAACTTTTCCAGTGAATATAATATCAGAATGTTCAAAGCCATATTTAATTGTCGAATGTTTACAAGAACAAGAATAACTCTTATGAGTTAAAAACAACAAAATAACTGATAATATTATGTTTTTCATTTTAGCCTTGAGTTGTGAATAATTGCTGCTAACGTGCCGCAGATTGTGATTGTGGCGTTCTTCACTCACTTGCGTTTCCAAATATAACTAAAATTTTAGTCAGCCGAGACATTTCTGACACGACCAAAACCAGCCATAATCACAAACTGCTGTTACCAGCCGTTTTTAATGATTAAATTCTATTATTGGGAAATGAGGTTTCCACATCATTCCTAA
>NZ_JAAQQU010000032.1 GCF_011742145.1 Flavobacterium sp. J49
CTTCACTCACTTGCGTTTCCAAATATAACTAAAATTTCAGTCAGCCGAGACATTTCTGATAAACCCAAAACCAGCCATAATCACAAACTGCTGTTGTGTGCTGTATTTTATTTAGTTTCTTTTTCTGAATCGGGAAAGCAATCAAGCGCAAATTTTTTAATTCTCACTAACGTTGCCTTATTACAATTCTTGCAGTTTTTCCACATCTTTTTTTCCAATTCTTCTCTAATTGATTTAGGATTTTCGAAATCGTCCATGTCATAAAAACCGCTGTACTGAATTGAATTATACCAATCTGTATATTTTTCGTTTGTTTTGTCAAAGTCCATATATTCGAAAAACTCACTTGGAAATTTTTCAGCATATTGTCTGGCTGGAATTCCAGTATATTCTGCTAATGCGCCATCTTGAATTAATATTGTTTTATTAAGAATCCATCTGTAAAATGGTCTCAACTCTGAATTTTCAGTTATTACCAAGCCCAAGAGTTTTTCTGTTTTGTCTTCGTCGGTTGGTCTGTACTTTCCGAAATAGAAATCAATTGCAACTTTTGAGCAATTTTTGTTTTCGATGTAATATCTAACGGGTTTTTTCCAAATTGTATCTTTGTCAATATCATGTGTCAAACCAAAACCAATTTGCCAATCTTTGACTTCTGTTTTAGTTTCTGGTTTTTCAATTACATTCGAGTTATCAATTTTCGTTTCAATGACTTCTGTGCTTTTGGACTCAACAGAATCGGTTTTGTCTTTAGATTGACATGAGAAAATGAATAAAGTCGTTAAAAATAAAATTGCCTTCATTTGCAGGGTTTAAATATAGCACACAACGTCCTGCGGCTTCACACAGTGGCGACTTTTATAATTTATAGTTGTAAATATAAACAAAATTTGAACTTAGTAGTTTCCGGCTAAGAAAAACA
>NZ_JAAQQU010000033.1 GCF_011742145.1 Flavobacterium sp. J49
CAAGATACGTTGGTAGTGGTATTAGTAGAAGCCAAAGCTGTTGCCGGTTGCGTGATGGTTACACTTACATTGGAAGTACATCCGTTAGCATCGGTGATAACGGCGGTATAAGTACCTGCTGCAAAATTGTTAGCGGTAAAGGTTGTGCCTCCATTAGACCATAAAATGGTATAAGGAGCCGTTCCACCGGTAGCCGTTACTGTTACACTTCCATTGTT
>NZ_JAAQQU010000004.1 GCF_011742145.1 Flavobacterium sp. J49
AATAAATTCAAAAATAATTTTAAAAAGCCTTGTTAGTTTAAAAAGAATAGTTACTTTTGCACCCGCTTTGAGACACAAGCGGTATTAAAAAAGAATGATACGTTCATAGACATATTGAATTGACAGCCGTTTTAGATAGAGATATTTAAAACAAATAAAAGAGAGTAAGAGAGTCGAAAGATTTGAAAAAGACTAGCCTTTGTCTAAAAAAACGATGCATTAGCATCAACAATATACGATGAA
>NZ_JAAQQU010000034.1 GCF_011742145.1 Flavobacterium sp. J49
TACTCAACCGTATAATTACTAGCGGCCAATGGTTGTTGGGCCAACACACTTGGGGTATTCACCGTCAAGTCAACATTGGTAATCGCATTTTGGGTATTGTTGTCATCATCACAAACCACGATATCATCTAAATCAATCGGTGCAATAGGACTTGGATTCACATTAAGCTCAATCGGAATGACACTCCAACATCCGGTTAATGGGTCAACTGCTCTAACATACAATATTTGTACAAAAGGATT
>NZ_JAAQQU010000035.1 GCF_011742145.1 Flavobacterium sp. J49
TCTGCCACCACACAAATAGCCGGAGGAGTATGGCCACTAACGGGTGTTTCTATTAGCTATTATGAAACTCAGACCGATGCTTTGATTGGCGCAGCCCCATCACTAACGAGCCCTTATGAGAATATCAATCCATGGACACAAACCATTTACGTTAGAGTGTATTATACTTTGACGGGTTGTGCCAATTATGTACAGCTACAATTAATAGTAGACCC
>NZ_JAAQQU010000036.1 GCF_011742145.1 Flavobacterium sp. J49
AACAATGGAAGTGTAACAGTAACGGCTACCGGTGGAACGGCTCCTTATACCATTTTATGGTCTAATGGAGGCACAACCTTTACCGCTAACAATTTATTAGCCGGTACTTATACCGCAGTGGTAACCGATGCTAATGGATGTACTTCAAACGTAAGTGTAACTATCACGCAACCGGCAACGGCTTTGGCTTCTACTAATACCACTACCAACGTATCTTGTTTTGCAGGAAACAATGGAAGTGTAACAGTAACGGCTACCGGTGGAACTTCGCCTTA
>NZ_JAAQQU010000037.1 GCF_011742145.1 Flavobacterium sp. J49
ATGGTTACACTTACGTTTGAAGTACATCCATTAGCATCGGTGATAACCGCTGTATAAGTACCAGCTGCAAAATTGTTAGCGGTAAAGGTTGTGCCGCCATTAGACCATAAAATGGTATAAGGAGCCGTTCCACCGGTAGCGGTTACTGTTACAATTCCATTGTTTCCTGCATAACAAGATACGTTGGTAGTAGTATTAGTAGAAGCCAAAGCCGTTGCCGGTTGCGTGATGGTTACACTTACGTTTGAATTACATCCATTAGCATCGGTTACTACGGCGGTATAAGTACCTGCTGCAAAATTGTTAGCGGTAAAGGTTGTGCCACCATTAGACCATAAAATGGTATAAGGAGCCGTTCCACCGGTAGCGGTTACTGTTACACTTCC
>NZ_JAAQQU010000038.1 GCF_011742145.1 Flavobacterium sp. J49
CTTGTGTCTCAAAGCGGGTGCAAAAGTAACTATTCTTTTTAAACTAACAAGGCTTTTTAAAATTATTTTTGAATTTATTTTAAATTCCTCGTTTTACAGTTTATCAATGAACAATCCCTCTCTTGCGGGGTGCAAATATAAAAACTAAAATCCTCCAATTCCAAATAAAAATTACCCTTTTTTTATCTTTTTTTTAATCCATTGATTCTGCGTTTTTTACAAATGCAGTTCGTCGATAATTTGTTCTTAAGGGTTTCCTAAAAACACAAAAAGCACTCATTTAGCCCCGATAGGAGCCGGCTACCCTGGCTGACGATAGGCAGGCAGGTAGCGCGGATAGCGGGACGACGCTTTCTGAGAACTACTATGAATGTGCTTCTAATAAATCTTTCCTATATTATAGTATATATATTGTATGTGTTTTGTTAATCTCCTATATTTGCAGTCCATAAAATTTTAGGAATGATAAAGATTACACTACCTGACGGTTCGGTTAAGGAGTTTGGGCAGAATTCAACTCCAATGGATGTTGCGAGAAGCATCAGTGAAGGATTAGCGCGAAACGTGATTTCGGCCTCCTTTAATGGTACCACTATTGAAACAGAAACACCATTAACGACCGACGGTTCTCTTATATTGTATACATGGAATGACGCAGCCGGTAAAAAAGCTTTTTGGCATTCGACTTCGCACGTAATGGCGCAAGTGTTGGAAGAAAAATTCCCAGGCATCAAATTAACGCTTGGTCCTGCGATTGACAATGGGTTTTATTACGATGTAGACTTTGGCGATAAGAAAATCACCGATGCCGACTTTAAAGCCATTGAAGACCGTGTATTGGAAATTTCAAGAGAGAAACACGAATTTAAAATGAGAGCCGTTTCTAAAGCAGAAGCTTTGGAAATTTATAAAAACAACGAGTACAAAACCGAATTGATTTCGAATTTAGAAGACGGAACGATTACGTTTTGTGATCACGCCAACTTCTTTGATTTGTGTCGCGGCGGTCACATTCCGAATACCGGAATCATCAAAGCGATGAAAATCATGAGCGTTGCCGGTGCTTATTGGCGTGGCGATGAGAAAAACAAGCAGTTGACACGCGTTTACGGCATTTCGTTCCCTAAGCAAAAAGACTTGACGGATTACTTGGAACTGTTGGAAGAAGCGAAACGCAGAGACCACAGAAAACTGGGGAAAGAATTAGAATTGTTTGCGTTCTCACAAAAAGTGGGTCAAGGTTTGCCATTGTGGTTGCCAAAAGGCGCCGCTTTGAGAGACAGATTAGAACAGTTTTTGAAAAAAGCGCAGAAAAAAGCAGGTTACGAACAAGTAGTAACGCCACATATCGGGCAAAAAGAATTGTATGTCACTTCGGGTCACTATGCTAAATATGGCGCTGATAGTTTCCAACCTATACACACACCTGCAGAAGGCGAAGAGTTCTTGTTAAAACCAATGAACTGTCCGCACCACTGCGAGATTTACAACAACAAACCTTGGTCGTACAAAGATTTGCCGAAGCGTTATGCCGAATTCGGAACCGTTTACCGCTATGAGCAATCAGGCGAATTGCACGGTTTGACTCGCGTTCGTGGGTTTACTCAAGACGACGCGCATATTTTCTGTACACCGGATCAATTGGATTCAGAGTTCAAAAAAGTAATCGACTTGGTATTGTATGTATTTGGTTCGTTAGGTTTTGAAAACTTTACTGCTCAAGTTTCGGTTCGCGATTTAGACAATCCGGACAAATACATCGGAAGTGTTGAAAATTGGGAAAAAGCAGAGCAAGCCATTATCAATGCTGCCAGCGACAAAGGATTGAATTATGTAATTGAAAGTGGCGAAGCAGCCTTCTATGGTCCGAAATTGGATTTCATGGTAAAAGATGCTTTGGGCAGACAATGGCAGTTGGGAACGATTCAGGTAGATTACAATTTGCCCGAGCGATTTGAATTGACTTACAAAGGAGCCGATGACAAATTACACCGACCGGTAATGATTCACCGAGCGCCTTTTGGATCAATGGAACGCTTTATCGCTATTTTACTGGAACATACGGCTGGAAATTTCCCGCTTTGGTTGATGCCGGAGCAAGCTATTATCTTGTCTTTGAGTGAGAAATATGAAAATTATGCGAAAAAAGTTTTAGAATTGCTAGAAAATCACGAAATTCGCGCCCTAATTGACAACCGCAACGAGACGATTGGAAAGAAAATCCGAGAGGCTGAAGTGCAAAAAATGCCGTTTATGCTGATTGTTGGTGAGGAAGAAGAGAAAAACGGAACCATCTCAGTTCGTCGTCACGGTCAAGAAGGAAAAGGCAATATTACGGTTACCATTGAGGAATTTGCCAGAATTGTAAACGAAGAAATTGCCAAAACATTAAAAACATTTGAAGTTTAACTAAAATTATAGAGCCATAGCAATTAGAAACAACAGAGGTTACCAACCTAGAGAAGAGAAAAAAGCGGCACACCGAATCAATGAGTTGATTCGTGGAGTGTCTGAAGTTCGATTAGTAGGTGAAAATATTGAGCCGGGAGTTTTTAAACTTTCCGAAGCGCTTCGATTAGCTGAACAATTTGAAGTGGATTTGGTTGAGATTTCTCCTAACGCAGATCCTCCGGTTTGTAAATTAATGGATTATGGAAAATTCATTTATCAGCAAAAAAAGCGTGACAAAGAGTTAAAAGCAAAGTCAACGCAGATAACTGTAAAAGAGATTCGTTTCGGACCTCAAACAGATGAGCATGACTATGAATTTAAAAGAAAGAATGCTGAAAAATTCTTAAAAGAAGGATCAAAACTAAAGGCTTTTGTATTCTTTAAAGGACGTTCTATTATTTATAAAGAACAAGGTCAAATCTTATTGTTGCGTTTAGCACAGGATTTGGAAGAATTCGGCAAAGTGGAAGCCATGCCGGTATTAGAAGGAAAGAGAATGATTATGTTCATTGCTCCGAAAAAGAAAGGAAAGTAATTAGCCCATGGGCATGAGTCAATAGTTATAAAACTAATGGCTAATGACTTTTGGCTATTCACTAATAGTAAAGTAAGTAAGTTAAATTAAATAAACTAGGAAAAGATGCCTAAAATGAAAACAAAATCCAGTGCTAAGAAGCGATTCAAAGTAACTGGCTCTGGAAAAATCAAGAGAAAACACGCTTTTAAAAGTCACATTTTGACTAAAAAATCTAAAAAGCGTAAATTGGCTTTAACTCACTCTGCATTGGTTCACAAAACAGATGAGAAAAGTATCAAACAACAATTAAGAATTATCTAAATAGTTGATTGTTGAAAGTTGATAGTTGATGGATTTAAAACCGACAACCAACAACCGACAACCAACAACTCTTAAATTCTTTAGGTTAAAAAATTATTTAAATAACCTTGGAGTATGGCTTTAAAGTTCCCTTGATTCAATTCGGGACGCCTGCTACAAAAAAACAGAAAAATTATGCCAAGATCAGTAAATTCAGTTGCTAAAAGAGCAAGAAGAAAAAAGATAATGAAGCAAGCCAAAGGTTTCTTTGGTAGACGTAAAAACGTTTGGACAGTTGCCAAAAACGCAGTAGAAAAAGCGATGCTTTATGCTTACCGCGACAGAAAGCAAAACAAAAGAAACTTCCGTTCGTTATGGATTCAACGTATCAACGCTGGAGCCAGATTGGAAGGAATGAGTTATTCACAATTCATCGGATTGGTTAAGAAAAACGGAATCGAATTGAACCGTAAAGTATTAGCTGATTTAGCAATGAATCACCCGGAAGCTTTTAAAGCTATCGTGAAAAAAGTGAAGTAAAACGTTTGTACAACCTCGATTTAACTTACTTACAAATAAAAATCCCAGTTATAACTGGGATTTTTTTGTTATATCAAATAGCAACCAACTTTCATGGTAAGTTCTTAGTAAGAAATATATAGATAATTCCAATTTTAAAATCGTGTTTTACTACAAATTGCTTAACTTTGATTAGCCTCAATCCTTGAACATAAGGAATACCATCAGTACACCGAATTTGGAATATTTCAATTAATTGGGCAATTTTATGGACGAAAAGATAGACAACTTAAAAAAAATTGATTATCAAAAATTATTTGAAAATTTACAAGGGTTATACCTCATTATCAGCATCGATTTTACCATAATTGAAGTGAGTAAATCTTATGCTCAGGCAACCATGACCCAGCATGACAAAATTATAGGTGAAAAATTATTTGATGTTTTTCCCGACAATCCACAAGACGGAACTGCCGATGGGGTTGCAAATCTTAGAAATTCACTGCGCTTTGTGATCAAAAACAAAGTTCCTCATACTATGGCTGTCCAAAAATATGATATTCGTAAACCGGACGGTAGTTTTGAAGTAAGGTATTGGAGCCCTGTAAATAAACCTGTACTTGATGAAAACGGAACAGTTTTATATATTATTCATAAAGCTGAAGATGTTACTGATTTCATAAAATTAGAAGACGAAAAAAATCAAAACGCCATACAATCTTCGGAATTGCTTGATCGTTTAGAAGAAATGAAAATCGAAATCGTCAAACGTTCCCACGAGATTCAAAAAATGAACAACCAACTTGAACAAAAAGTAGACGAACGCACAAATCATTTGAAGGAAGCCAATGAAACGATAAAGAAAAACATTTCCATATTAACCACACAAAAAAAACAACTCGAAGATTTCTGTAACATTATATCGCACAACTTAAGAGCGCCATTGGTTAACATCTCTATGTTGGCAGAAATGGTAGCTGAAAATTCAGCAAATGATGAAAATAGTATTCTATTGGAAAAATTACACAAAGCAACCAAAAACCTGAATGAAACTTTTGATGAATTGGTAGAGTCAATTCAAATAAGTCAAGATACCGAAGTTCCCTCAGAATTGATAGATTTAAAAAGTTGCACTATGAACATCATCGAGGGATTACAGGGAGAAATCAACAAAACAGAAGCTACCATAGAAATGGATTTTGAAGCAGCCACAACTGCTTTTTATCCGATAAACTACATGAAAAGTATATTGCATAATCTAGTGAGCAATTCGCTGAAATATTCTTCTCCTGAACGAAAACCCATCATCAAAATAGCTTCTAAAAAAATTGAAGACAAACTAACAATCAGTGTTAGCGATAATGGCCTGGGAATTGACCTAACCAAAAACAAAGACAATATATTTAAAATCCGAAAGGTTTTTCACAATCATCCTTCTGCAAAAGGATTTGGCCTTTTTCTAACTAAATCGCAAGTTGTAGCCTTAGGCGGTAATATATGGGCTGAAAGCACTCCGGATGTAGGAAGTACTTTTTTTGTTGAACTTATTAACCAATAATATGATATCACGCAACAATATAATGTTAGTAGATGATGACGAGATTTTCACCTATATCATCAAAAAAATCATTGAGGAATCGGAATTGGCAGAGCAGATCAATATTTTCGCCAATGGTAGAGAAGCAATGAATTTCTTGACCGAAGTGGCAGAAAACGAATCTCTTTTACCCAAAGTAATTTTTCTGGATTTGAACATGCCATATCTCGACGGTTGGGGCTTCTTGGATGAATACATTCGATTAAAACCCAAATTGTGTAAAAAAGTTAATCTTTATGTCATCACTTCCTCTATATCTCCTTTTGACTATCAGAAATCAAAAGATTATAGCGACATCACTGATTTCATTGTAAAACCATTGGCCAAAGAAAAATTTATAGAAATCATTAAAAAAATCTCTAACAGCTGACGCTTTTAAAACCAAATACTATAACCGCAACACAAGTTAAAAAAAACCTAAATCTAAAATTTTCACACAAATTAATACTATTTTGGTAAGCTTAAAACAACAAATTAACATCAATCTTAAATAAAAAAATGAACAAACTACGACTCTCACTATTATTCACTTTAATGTGTATAATCTCTTGTGGTACGACTTTCGCACAAGATAAATCGGAAAAGAAAAAAAGGAACAGAAAAGAAAAAACTGAAGTAAAAAAAGATTCTGTCAAAGAAAAAAAACCGGCAAAACTTTCTATCGCTGATAAAGTAAAAAGCAGCAAAAAGACAGAAGGTTTGTTTACCATTTACCAAGATACGGTAACCGGTAACATTCAGCTTTACATCAAAAAAGAACAATTAGACAAAGAGTTCATTTACCAAAGTTACTCCATGAGCGGACCAACTACTTTAGGTCTGAACCAAAGTATGCACAGGGCTACTAATATTTTTAATATCAAAAAAGCCAACGACAAAATCGAATTTGGTTTGGTCAACACCAATTTCTATTATGACAAAAAAAATCCGGTGAGTAAAACTGAAGGAACTGATATCGCCGAGGCCATCTTTTTAGCTGAAAAGATTGTTGCCAAAGACAGCACCGGATATTTAATTGCTGCAGACGGTTTGTTCTTAAGCGAAAAATTAGATCCGGTAAAACCAATTATGCCTCCGGGAATTCCCCCAGGAGCTGTCTTTAATTTAGGAAATTTCAATGCTGCTAAATCAAAATACCACAGCATTCGCTCTTATCCAAACAATACTGATGTTACGGTTGATTTGGCTTACGACAATCCGGCTCCTTTAAATGGTGGTGGTGAACACATTACTGATCCGCGTTATGTTCGCGTTCGCATGCAACATACTTTCCTTGAAATGCCGGTCAATAATTTCAAACCCCGCAGAGATGATTCTCGTATTGGGTATTTCGGCCAAACCATAACCGATTTGACCAGTGTAAAAGCAACGCCTTACAAAGACATTATCAATCGTTGGTATTTGACCAAAAAAGATCCGACTGCTGCCATCAGCGAACCGGTTGAGCCAATCGTTTGGTGGATTGAAAATACTACACCGTTGGAATACAGACAAACAGTGATGGAAGCCGGAAACAAATGGAACGAAGCTTTTGAAAAAGCTGGTTTCAAGAATGCAGTGGTGATGAAAATTCAACCCGATGATGCCGATTGGGATGCAGGAGATGTTCGTTACAATGTGATTCGTTGGGTTTCCTCTGCTTACCCAAGCTATGGCGCTATCGGACCAAGCTTTGCCAATCCGAGAACAGGACAAATTTTAGGCTCTGACATCACTATCGAATGGTATTCAGGAAGCAGTACTCCAACCATGGATGAATTGTTTTCGTTTAAAAATGAAGGCTTTAGTGATAATTTAAGTACTCATTTCCACAAAGACGGTACAGCTTGTACATTGGCTAATGAATTAAAAAGTCAATTTTTAATGGGTGCCACATTTGCTGAAGTAAATTCAGAAGATCCGAAAACAATTTCCAGAGCACACAAAGAATTCTTATACTATTTGGTTTTACACGAAATGGGTCACACCTTAGGATTAAACCACAATATGAAGTCAAGCCAAATGTTGAGTCCGGCCGATTTACACAATACCGCTATCACCGAAAAAATCGGTTTAATTGGTTCTGTAATGGATTATCCGGCCATCAACCTTTCTTTGGACAAAACCAAACAAGGAAATTTCTACACTACAAAACCGGGTCCTTATGATTTGTGGGCTATTGAATTTGGCTACAAAGAATTCGACGAAAAATCAGAAGAAGCCGAATTGCAAAAAATTCTTAGCAGAAGTACAGATCCAAATTTGGCTTTCGGAAATGATGCTGACGACATGAGATCACCCGGAAAAGCCATCGACCCTAGAGTAATGGTAAATGATTTGAGTAGCGATGCCATTGGGAACGCTGAAGAACGCTTTAAAATAGTTAACAATGTTATGACTAAATTAAAAGCAAAATACAGTAAAAACGGAGAAAGCTACGCTGAGTTAAGAAACCGATTCAACATGCTTAACGGGCAAAGAAGAAATATGGCTGCCGTGGTAAGTCGATATGTTGGTGGTGTTTATGTTGACAGAAGTTTTGTGGGACAAAACACTACTGTAAAACCATTCACTCCGGTTACAAAAGCGCAACAAAAAAGAGCGATTGAAGTTTTGAACAAATATGTATTAGCACCAAATGCTTTTGATGCCGACGCTTCGCTGTATCCTTATTTACAAATGCAAAGACGCGGATTTAGTTTCTTCTCTTCAACAGAAGACCCTAAATTAAACAGTGTTTATCAATCAATTCAAACCGATGCTACTTTGGGTCACATTCTTCACCCAACAACTTTACAAAGAATTTCCAACACTAGTTTGTATGGCAATACTTATACTGTTGCTGAAGTGATGACTGACTTAACCAATGGCGTTTTCAAAGCAGATTTGGTTGGAAAGGTAAACATGCACCGTCAATATTTACAAACCTATTTTGTAAAAGAAGTGATTGAAATTGCCGATGTAAACAATCCAAGAAACAGACACGATGACATTTCAAGAGCAGCAGCGCGTCAAACATTGAAGAAAATCAAATTGATGTTGGCCACAGCTTCTTCTTTAGACGAAAGCACCCGAGCCCACAGAAATTACATCACTTTCTTAATTGATAATGCTTTAGCTATAAAATAAACTAAGCACTACAAACAAAAAATCCCAACTGTAAGGTTGGGATTTTTTTATTTTATCTTCAAAAAGATTAATTAAAAACTTCTTCATTCACACCGTCAAAACTAGCAAACACCATACTCGGATGCGAATCTTGGTGGAATATATTTCCTTTGTTATCAATAGCAATCGCACCGGCAAATCCATCAAACGGCTTTAACTCCTCGAAAGTTTTTTCAAAAGCTTGCCCCAAAGTAAAGCCATCCGTAACACGAGTCACAATCTTTGCCGCTACAGCACCGCTGACAATGTCTTCGCCTACTCCGGTTAAACTCACACCACAAAAAGCGTTGGCATAATTTCCGGCCACTGTAGCCGAATCAGAAATTCTACCCGGGATTTCAAAACCTTTTCCTCCGGTAGAAGTAGCCACTGCTATTTTCCCTTCAGCATCCAAAGCTACACAACCCACAGTTCCCTTTCCGGCGGCAGCCAATTTGGCTTCATACTCTGCCCTGCGTTGTGGAATCTCGGTAGAGAATTTTTCAAATCCGTGTTGGCGTGCGAAGTTAGTTGCCCCGCTTCCGCCCAAAACTTTATCGTCAAAATCCAACAAAACTTGTGCAACTTGCACCGGATTTTTAACTTCTTCAATGTTAATCACACCACTCATTTTCATCGTTGAACCATCCATCAAAGAAGCACTCATTCTGATTTTGCCATCACTCTGAATTTGGGAACCAATTCCGGCATTAAACAGTTCATCATCTTCCAAAAGTGAAACCGCATAAACAACTGTTTCCAAAGCTGAATGACTTTGCAAATAGGCATAAGATTCCTTAGCAATCCGCAACAAAGCTTGTTGTTTAGCTACTTTGGTTTCATGGTTGGTAGAAGATTCTGAGAAAAATCCACCGTGGATGATAATTTTAGTCATGTTAGATTATTAGATTGTTAGACATTTTAGACGGCTTAGATAGTTGACTTTCTAAAAAATCTAACAATCTAAGCAGTCTAATACTCTAAACATATTGTGAGGACTTAATCGTCATTTTAAAAGTATCCAAATCGAAAGTATCGCTTTTGCTCATTACATGCGTCACCAAATGGTTGATGGAAATGGGTTGTCCCAATTCGACTTGGGTTAAATTAGTGTCCTTGATTTCTCTTCCGTCCACCAAAATCACCAATCCCGAACCTAAGGCTTCCATTTGACGACCGTTAGTAATTAAAAGACCGGTGTCTTCTCCGAGACCAATTCCCAATACTTTCGGGTTACCGACTACCGCTTGAAACAAACGCCCGATACGACCTCTTTGTACAAAGTGTGTGTCAATTATTACATCGTCAATCAATCCCAAACCGGAAGTGATTTTAACTTCTCCTTTTAACAAAGCTTCATGACTGCTGCCTTGGTAAATCATATTATTGGAAGCCGCTGCCGCACCGGCAGAAGTTCCTGCATAAACAAAATCTTCGTTTCTGTATTTGTTAATCAGGATATCGTCAAAGGGTGTTCCGCCCAAGATTGAGGTCAAACGCAATTGGTCACCACCGGTAAACATTACCACATCAGCTGCTTTCAAACGTTCCAAAACCTCTGCTTCAGAAGCTTGCTCTCTTCTTTCAATATGCAATACATCTACGTTATTGGCGCCTAAATAATTGAAGGCTTTTACATATTCAGGACCAATTTCTCTGGGGATTTTTGAAGCCGTAGTAATGACTTCAATTCTAGATTGCTCTTTGTTTTTAGATTCCTTGATGATGCGCTTTAAAATACCTTCTTCAAAGAAATTCAAATTCTGGGAAGCGCTTTTGTCTAAATCGGTTTCAGTAAAACTTCCTTTGTCAACCGCACCGCCAATTATTATAAGTTTGCCTTGTATATTCATGCCCGTAAAAATAGGAAAAACTTAAAACTTACCAACCTTTTTTACGATTTTTGAAGCCAATTTATCAACGGACTTATCAAGAAACAGTATTCTGAAATTGTATTATATTTGCGGTATGGAAGTCAATCAAACCCGTATCAATAAATTCTTGTCTGAAAGTGGTTTTTGTTCGCGTCGCGAAGCCGATAAACTATTGGAACAAGGCCGAATCACCATCAACGGAAAAGTCCCCGAATTGGGCACCAAAGTTTCGGCAGAAGACGAAATAAGGGTTGACGGCAAATTAATCCGTGAAAAAACCGAAAAACCGATCTATTTGGCTTTCTACAAACCGGTTGGCATTGAATGTACCACCAACCAAAATGTACGCGACAACATCGTAGATTACATCAATTATCCCAAGCGAATTTTCCCGATTGGCCGTTTAGACAAAGCCAGTGAAGGCTTGATTTTTATGACCAATGACGGTGATATTGTCAATAAAATACTGCGCGCACGAAACAACCACGAAAAAGAATACATCGTAACGGTGAATCGACCAATCACCGACCGATTTATCGAACGCATGGGCAATGGCATCCCGATTTTGGACACTGTTACCCGAAAATGCAAAGTGGAACAAATTAGCAAATACATATTCAAAATCATTTTGACCCAAGGTTTGAACCGTCAAATCCGCAGAATGTGTGAATATTTGGGCTATGAAGTAACAGCACTGAAAAGAACGCGCATCATCAACATTTCCTTAGATGTTCATGTTGGCCGCTACCGAGAACTGACTGATACCGAAATCAAACAATTGAACGAACTCATCGAACCTTCGAGCAAAACCGAAGAAGCAAGTTTACCCAAAACTACACAAGCCGGAAATCGGAAACCGGAAGAGGGAAGAAAAAATTCAACCATTCGAATCAGAAAAAACCCTAATTCAAAATAAGGATGCTTAAGACCATTTTATACATAGCTTTAGGCGGTGCCATTGGAAGTGTTTTGCGCTATCTGACCTCGGTTTTGGTGGCTAAATTTTGGTCAAATCACTTTCCTTTAGCAACTTTCTTGGCCAATATACTGGGCTGTTTTTTGATTGGATTGTTTATCGGTATTTTAGAAAAAAACCAGTTGACCGACAGCAATTTGAAGTGGTTTTTAATCACCGGATTCTGTGGTGGCTACACGACTTTCTCTACCTTTGGTATAGAAAATTATAATCTGTTCCAAAACCATCATTCCCTTTTGGCTTTTGGCTATATTGGTTTGAGCATTTTACTCGGCCTTTTTGCGGTTTGGTTCGGACTTTTTGTATCCAAATAATTCCCATTTCCTGAAAAAAATGTAACTTCGCCCTCTATGAAAAAAGAAGACATTTTTGCCATCCAACAATTATTGGCTACGCCAAAAAAAATTGCGATTATTCCACACCGAAGTCCTGATGGAGATGCTATGGGATCGACCTTGGCCTTGTATCATTTTCTTCTGAAATTGAATCATCAAGCCGTTGTAATTGCCCCAAATGACTTTCCTAATTTCTTGGCTTGGTTACCAAGTTCAGAAAAGGTTTTGATTTATGAAAATGACAAGCCCAATTGTACCCAAATTATTCAGGAAGCCGAAATAGTTTTTACTTTAGATTTCAATGCTCTGCATAGAACCGGAGAAATGGAACAAGTGTTGAATAAAGTAACCGTTCCGATGATTATGATTGACCACCATCAAAAGCCGGACAATTATGCTACGTATACTTATTCTGATACAATTTTTGGTTCAACTTGCGAGATGATTTATAATTTTATCACGTTTTTGGGACATAAAAATTTAATCGATAAAACCATAGCCACTTGTATCTATACCGGAATTACAACTGATTCGGGTTCGTTTCGCTTTCCTTCCACAACTGGTACAACACACAGAATTGTAGCTGATTTAATCGACTTAGGTATTGACAACAGTGATATTCACAACCAGATTTTTGACAATAATTCTTATAATCGTTTGCAACTTTTGGGCAGGGCTTTACAAAACATGAAAGTCTTCCCTGAACACAAAACTTCTTATATCACTCTTAGTCAAAAGGAGTTAGACGAGTTTCACTATGAAAAAGGTGATACAGAAGGAATAGTGAATTATGGCTTGACCATTAAAGGCATACATTTTGCGGCAATTTTTATCGAACATAGAGATGAGAATATCATCAAAATCTCGTTCCGTTCACAGGGCAATTTTGATGTCAATCAATTTGCGAGAGACCATTTCAATGGAGGCGGACACATCAATGCGGCCGGAGGAAAGTCTTATGAAAGTATGAAAGAAACCCTCAAAAAATTTGAAAATTTAATTTCAAAAATAAAAATTTAGCACATGAAAAATACCACCAAAATTGCTGCTTTGCTAATCGTTTTTGTTACAATGATAAGTTGTAAACAACAACAAGCTCGTATGCCCGTATCACGTTCTTCGGGTACTTTTATGAAAGAATCTGTTGAGCGCAACAAAAAACTGATTGCCGGTGAAGAAGCTAAAATTGATTCCATCATCAAGAGCAATCCGCAGATCAAATACATTGCTTCTAAAAAAGGTTATTGGTACCATTATGAAAGCAAAAACGAAACCGATACACTTCGCCCTAAAAAAGGAGATGTGGCTAATTTTGATTACGAAATCAAGGACTTAAAAGGCAATGTAGTCTACTCGGAAGTGGAGTTGCGTCCGCAAACTTACGTTGTCGACAAACAAAACATCATGATAGGATTGCGCCATGGCATCAAATTGATGCGCAAAAACGAGAAAGTAACTTTTCTTTTTCCATCACACATGGCCTACGGTTATCATGGCGACAATAAGCGAATTGGCTCTAATGAACCTTTGATTTGTACCGTAACTTTAAATGATTTTAAACCCGAAACTAAATTAAAAACCGAAAACTAATCTCTCTAAAATGAACAGAACTATAGGTCTTTTTTTATTGGCTTTATCCGTAATGGTAAGCGCTTGTAAGAACGAACACAAAAACTTAAAAGATGGTTTATACGCCGAAATTATCACTTCAAAAGGAAATATTATTGTTGAACTCGACTATAAAAAAGCGCCTATCACAGTGGCTAACTTTGTGACATTAGCCGAAGGAAACAATCCTTATGTTATAGAGGATTTAAAAGGAAAACCATTCTATAACGGCACCGTTTTTCACCGAGTTGAAAAAGGATTCGTAATTCAAGGTGGTGATCCATACGGCAATGGTTCCGGTGACCCGGGATATATTTTTAAAAATGAAATCAGTGATTTGAAACATGACAAAGCCGGTATACTTGCCATGGCCAATTCGGGGCCGGATACTAACGGTTGTCAATTCTACATCACCCAAAAACCAACCCCACAATTAGATGGCGGTTACAGTGTTTTCGGCCGTGTGGTTGAAGGAATAAAATTAGTGGATTCAATAGCGGTAAACGACGAAATGACTGAAGTAAACATTATCCGAAAAGGAGAAGATGTCAAAAAATTTGATGCCTTAAAAGTGTTTTCTGAATATTTCAAAAAAAATAAAACTTCCAAAGAGCAAAAAGCAGCTTATTTTAAAAAGCTTAAAAAAACAGCTAACAAATTGCCTTCCGGTTTGGCGTATAAAGTCACCCAAGCCTGTTCGGCTGACAGCCCGAAACCAGGCACTACTTCAAAAATCAAATATTCAGGATTCTTAGAAGACGGAACGCTTTTTGATACCAGTGAACCGGAAGTAGCCAAACAATTCGGTAAGTTTGATGAACAAAGAGCTATGCAAGGCGGTTACACTAAAATCGCTTATACCTTTGGCGGTCAAAACCAATTAATTCCGGGATTTGTGGAAGGCGTTGGAAAATTGAAAATTGGTGAAAAAGCAGTTCTTTTTATCCCTTCGAATTTAGGATATGGAGAACAAGGCGCCGGAAATGTAATTCCACCTAACACCAATATCATTTTCGAAATTGAACTTTTAGATAAATAAAAACCAACAAATAAATTAAAATCATGAAAATAAAATTAAGTATTCTTTGCTTGCTTGTGATTGGATTGACAAGCAGCATAGCACAAACCAAGAAAAAACCGGTCGCTGCCAAAGCTGTACCGGCTGCTTCAAACGCTACTGAAGGAATTTTTGCCGAAATCGACACGGATAAAGGTAAAATTCTATTACAATTAGAGTACAAAAAAACACCGGTAACCGTAGCCAATTTTGTGGCCTTAGTCGAAGGAACAAATGCTTCAGTAACTGATGCTAACTTGAAAGGAAAACCATTTTTTAACGGATTGAAGTTTCACCGCGTGATTGCCGATTTTATGATCCAAGGCGGAGATCCTGCCGGAAATGGTTCGGGCGGACCGGGTTATGCTTTCAAAGACGAGTTTGTATCCGATTTAAAACACAATCGTCCGGGTGTACTTTCAATGGCTAACTCCGGGCCAAAAACCAATGGTTCACAATTTTTTATTACTCACAAAGAAACCCCTTGGCTAGACAACAAACACACCGTTTTTGGTTTTGTAATCAAAGGACAAGAGGTGGTTAATGCTATCAAACAAGATGATTTAATTAAAAGCATAACCATCACCCGAAAAGGTGCTGAGGCCAAAAAATTTGATGCGCCAAAGATTTTTGCCGATTACATGGCTAACAAAGCCACTGATGAAGCTAAAGAAGCCGCCATTGCTGCTGAAAACAAAAGAAAACAAGCTGAAGCTGAAGCCCAGAGACAAGCCGAGCACCAAGCGAAATACGGACCGGTTTTTGCTGCAAAAGCCAAATATTTATCCGAAACTAAAGCAACTGCTACTGAAACCACTTCAGGTTTGAAATACAAAATTATCCAAACCGGAACCGGTAAAAAACCTGCTGACGGAACCAATGTTTTTATCCATTATGCCGGTTATTTAGAAGACGGAACGCTATTTGACAGCAGCTACGAAGCCGTTAATAAAGAATGCGGTAAGTTTGATGAAAACAGAGCCAAACAAAATGGTTACCAACCGTTTCCTTTCCAGTATGGTAAAAAAGACGGTTTAATAGCCGGATTCATTGAAGGATTGAGTTTTATGAACTTTGGAGACAAAGCTATTTTATTTATTCCCGCTAAATTAGGTTACGGAGAAAGAGGTGCCGGTAATGTGATTCCACCCAACTCCAACATCATTTTTGAAGTTGAAATGCTGGAAACTGCTCCTGCAACTAAACAATAAAGAATTATTTCTTCCATAAAAAAAGAGTCCCAATCGGGACTCTTTTTTTATTCTTTTTTATTCATAAACAAATAATAGACCGGAATTCCTAAGGCCACAATGACCAAACCTAATCCTGTGTTAACGGTATCGTATATCAATAATGCCACACAAATAGCAGCCGTCAAGATAATGTATAAAGCTGGGATGATTGGATAACCAAAAGCTTTATAAGGTCTTTCAGCATTGGGTTCTTTCTTTCTTAAGATGAATATACCATAGATGGTTAAAATGTAAAAGAGCAATGACGCAAATGTAGCATAGGTCAACAAATCGCCGTATTTTCCGGATATACAAAGCAAACAAGCCCAAAAACATTGGAACCAAAGCGCTCTTTCAGGAACGTCATTGTCATTTAACTCACCCGCTTTTTTAAAGAACAAACCGTCTTTTGACATCGCATAAAAAACCCTTCCGCCAGCCAAAACCAAACCGCTGTTACAGCCAAAAGTAGACACCATAATCAATCCTGCCATGACAAATACACCAATATTTCCGAGGATCATATTGGCTGCGGCTGCACCTACTCTATCTTGAGCCGCAAACATAATTCCATTGTCTAAAACAGTCGTAGCATCGGGAGTTCCTTTCATGGGCAACAAAGCCAAATAGGCAATATTTGCCATGATGTAAATAATGGTCACAATTAAGGTTCCTAAAAACAAACTTCGGGGAATGTTCTTTTTGGGTTCTTTAATCTCGCCTGCTATAAAAGTCACATTGTTCCAAGCATCACTTGAAAATAAAGAGTTGATAATCGTTGCACCCATCGCACCCAACAAAGCCATTCCGGTCAATTGCGTTATCGTAATCGAGCCATCCGGATTCAAAACCGTTTTGGACGCTTCCCACATATTGGTGAAATTATCGGATAAGACATTGGTTTTCATTCCAACATACAAACCTAAAATTATCAAAGCAAAGAGTGCCGTCAGTTTGGCCAAGGTAAACATCAACTGTATTGTCTTTCCTGTTTTAATGCCTTTGGTATTGATATAAGTCAACAACAATATACTCGCCATGGCCAATACTTGCTTATTGGTAAAAGCATAACTCTCGCCTATGGTAAAAAGTTTAGTCTCTAAAACCGGAAAGAAAACCGCCGTATAATTGGCAAAAGCCACGGCAACTGCTGCAATAGTTCCCGTTTGAATCACGGTAAAAACTGTCCAGCCATAAAGAAACGAGGCTAGTTTTCCATAAGCCCGTTGGATGTATACAAATTGCCCGCCGGCATTAGGCATCATGCCTGCTAATTCTCCGTAACTCAAAGCGGCTGACATGGTCAATAATCCGGTAACCAGCCAAATTACCAATAACCAAGCGGCCGAACCCACATCACGTGCCATAGCAGCTGTTACAATAAAAATACCGGAACCTATCATGGATCCGGCAACTATACTGGTGGCGTTGAGCAAGCCTAAGGAACGTTTTAATTCGTGTTTTTCAGTCATCTTTGTGGTTTATAGTTAATGGTTGGTTGATAATTTTCCAAATATAGTTAAAAAGATAATGGATGTTAAAAGTAAAGGTCAGGCGTGAAATATTCGGTGCTGAATGTTAGAAATGGGATGTTGGAAGTACAATTGGCCAGCTATAACTTCTTCGCCTCTTCCCAAAAAACATCCATTTCTGCCAAAGTCATATCCATTAGAGGTTTCCCTAACTCGCCGGCTTTGCTTTCGAGATACATGAATCGCTTCATGAATTTTTTGTTGGTGCGTTCCAAAGCGTCTTCAGGATTGACTTTTAGGAATCTGGCATAGTTTATCATGGAAAACAGAACGTCACCGAATTCGGCTTCAATTTTATCTTGATTTCCGGATTTTACCTCAACTTGGAGTTCATTTAACTCTTCTTGCACTTTGTCCCAAACTTGATGCGGTTCTTCCCAATCAAAACCAACGCCTTTGACTTTGTCTTGAATTCGGCTGGCTTTAACCAGCGCAGGTAAACTTTTCGGCACGCCTTCGAGTACTGATTTTTTGCCTTCCTTGAGTTTGAGTTTTTCCCAGTTTTGCTTTACTTCTTCTTCATCGGCTACGACTATATCGCCATAAATATGCGGATGACGGTCAATTAATTTGTCACAAATGCTGTTCGCTACATCAGCTATATCAAAATCATTGGTCTCGCTTCCGATTTTGGCATAAAAAACAATGTGCAATAACAGGTCGCCCAACTCTTTTTTGATTTCCTGCAAGTCATTATCGAGAATAGCGTCGCCCAATTCATAAGTTTCTTCAATGGTTAGGTGACGTAAACTTTCGAGGGTTTGCTTTTTGTCCCACGGACATTTTTCACGCAAATCGTCCATAATATCAAGTAATCGACCGAAAGCTTCAAGTTGTTGTTGGCGTGTGTTCATTTTCGTTTTTTGTTTCAGGTTTAAAGTTTCAAGTTGTTGTTTAAGACTTTTTGCCTATAATGTAAAAATAGAAAATCCTATCATTGAAATTCAACAATAGGATTTGTATTTATAAAGAAGTAATTAACTATTCTTCTTTCTTAGCCGCTTTTTTGGGTGCTTTTTTGGCCTTTACTTCTTCCACCACTTCTTCTTTGATGGCTTCAGCGTTTTCTACTTTTGGCTCTTCTTTAGAAACCAAACCTTTAGCCTGAAGAATATTATACCAGTTCAATACTTTTTTGATGTCTGAAGGATAAACCCTGTCTTCATCATAATCCGGAAGAATTTCTTTGAAGTAAGCAATTAGCTTTGCATTGTCTTCTTTGTGAGAAATGGCCTGACCTTCATTTTCTTTGACCGCAATCGCTCTCATAATATCGGCCAACGGTTTTTCTTCGCTGTAAGTATACATCGAAATTTCTGAAAGCAAACTCACATTACTTCTCATTCCCACGGTGATTTTTTTTCCGTCTAAAAGTGATTCTGCTAAAAACCCGGAACGAGTTTGCAATTTCAATTCGAATAAACCCGGTTTTCCGGCAATAGCTAATATTTTCTCTACGTTCATTGTCTTAATTTAATTTAGGGCACAAATATATTTAAATGTTTATTTCAGAAATGTTAATTATCTGCCTTTTTTATTGGCAAATTTCATTCGGTAATCAGGGAAAGCTTTGCCGTCCATGATGTTTTGCAATTTCTTTTTGATGAGTGTCTTTTTTAAGGTCGAAATTTTATCGGTAAACAAAACACCTTCAATGTGATCGTACTCATGCTGGATTACACGGGCAATCAATCCGTCAAACACTTCCGTTTTTTTATTAAAATCTTCGTCGCAATATTCAATCGTGATTCGCTCATGGCGATAAACATCTTCGCGCACGTCCGGAATGCTCAAACAACCTTCGTTAAAACCCCATTCTTCGCCTTCTTCTTTTAACATTTTCGCATTGATAAAAGTTCTTTTGAAGTTTTTCAACTGCGCTTGTTCTTCTTTAGACAAATCATCACTATCGCTGAACGGTTCGGTATCGATTACAAACAATCGAATCGCCATGCCCACTTGTGGCGCAGCCAAACCCACACCATAAGCATTGTACATGGTGTCATACATATTGGCGATAATCTCTTTTAAATTAGGATAATCGGGTGTAATTTCAGCACCAACTTGTCTTAAAACAGGTTCACCATATCCGTAAATTGGAATAATCATTATAATTTTAGATTTTGGAATTGAGAATTGAGGTTTTGAAAACCTGAATTCTTGTTTCTAATTTTAACGGAGCAAAAGTAACAAAATTAAATCATTTTACGTGTCAGATAATCTTGCAGCAAAATCGTAGCGGCTATTTCGTCTACCAAACCTTTGTTTTGTCTTTGCTTCTTTGACAAGCCGCTGTCAATCATCGTTTGAAAAGCCATTTTGGAAGTAAAACGCTCGTCCACTCTTTCGATTTTCATTTCGGGAAAAGCAGTAACAAAATTAGCCACAAACTTTTCTATAACCGGTGTGCTTTCAGAAGGTTGACCGTTCATTTGTTTGGGTTCGCCAATCAACACTTTCGCCACGTTTTCTTTGGAAAAATAATCCTTAAGAAATGTAATCGCTGTTTCCGAAGGAATGGTTGTCAAGCCTGAAGCAATAATTTGCAACTCGTCGGTGACAGCTATTCCGGTTCGTTTCATTCCATAATCGATGGCGAGAATTCTTGGCATGCTTTTGTTATTTAATGGGTTCAAAGGTAGCCAAAATTGCTATTTTCCCTTTGTGGAGCTTCAGAATATTATCTTTGATAGTGTATCGGTCTGTTTCCTCTAATGCTTTTGAAAAAAGGTTTTCTATAACCATTTCGGGACAAGCCATTTTAGTCATGGCCATGTTGGAAAATGACAAACCAAAAGCCGATGGCATCACATAACTTCCCATTATTGAATTACAACCGGCATAAGCGCTGAACTTTCCGTCTTCTGAATTTAGTTTAAGAAAATAGTCTTTCTTCCCTTTTTGGGTCACCACTTTTCCGTTTAAAGTAATCAACTTCCATTTGGTTTCTGCCAAAGTCGCTTTGCCAATGGCCGGATTGACTTTTTTGATTACCGTTTGAGATTCAATTCTATTGTTTAAATCCACTGTCTTTTTGGGTTCAGAAGTGGTTTCAATTTCAGAATTCTCCGCAGGTTGTTTGGCCAAAATATAAGCCGTGGCTAAATCGCCGGTGATTTTTTTTCCCGACAAGTCCAATTGGGTCAAGGTATTTTCACCCACAAAATATTGATTAGGACCATTCTTTACATCGGCTAAAACAATCGTATTTCCTTCTTTGTTCCAAGAAAAAGTCCCTTTTTGTTCGAATACTTTTTCACCTTTGCCTTGGTATTGGGTTTTGATATTGTAGGTGTTATTTTCATTGATACAAATCACGGTTTCCAATCCTTCACAATCGGCACATGGCAAAATCCCTTTATAGGTTCCAATGTAATCCAGTGAATTTTTAGCATTATGGGCCGCAATATTGTTCATTGAATCAACCTTTGCAATAGAATCTTTAGTCGCAATACTGCTATCGGTAGTTTGCTTCTGACAGCTTATAAAAAAGAGCAGCAATAGTGTAAAAAGTAAAAGTTTTGCCTTCATATGTTTAGAGAGTTGTAATGTTAAATTGGTCAAGACAAACTTACTTATTCTACTAACTACTAGTGTTAATTTAACATTTTTTTGATACTGTAACCCAACGAATAAATGCTTTGTTACTTTCTAAAAATGAAACTATCTTTGTTCCAAATTCAAAAAACATGACAACACTACAAAATACGATTGAAAAAGCTTGGGACAACCGCGCTTTATTACAAGAAGAAACGACTACAACAGCCATTAGAGAAGTTATCGCTTTATTAGACGCCGGAACTCTGCGCGTTGCTGAACCAACAGCCAATGGTTGGCAAGTAAACGAATGGGTAAAAAAAGCCGTAGTGATGTATTTCCCTATTCAAAAAATGGAAACTTGGGAAGCCGGAATTTTTGAATACCACGATAAAATGTTGCTCAAAACCGGTTATGCCGAAAAAGGCATCCGCGTTGTACCACCGGCAACAGCCCGTTACGGTGCCTACATTTCTAAAGGCGTAATCTTGATGCCAAGTTATGTAAATATCGGTGCTTATGTAGACGAAGGAACGATGGTAGATACTTGGGCGACTGTTGGTAGTTGTGCCCAAATCGGGAAAGACGTTCACCTTTCCGGCGGTGTTGGTATTGGTGGTGTTTTAGAACCTTTACAAGCGGCTCCGGTTATTATTGAAGACGGTGCTTTTATCGGTTCAAGATGTATTGTGGTGGAAGGTGTTCATGTTGGAAAAGAAGCCGTACTTGGAGCCAATGTTTGTTTGACTGCTTCTACCAAAATCATCGACGTTACCGGAAGTGAACCAATTGAATATAAAGGATTTGTTCCGGCGCGTTCTGTTGTGATTCCCGGAAGTTATACGAAGTCTTTTGCGGCTGGCGATTATCAAGTGCCTTGTGCGTTAATTATTGGTACTCGCAAACCTTCAACCGATTTGAAAACCTCACTTAACAATGCGTTGAGAGAATACGACGTAGCGGTTTAATTAAGAAATCACAATCGAAATGAGTGTTGAAATAAAAAATACTAATGCTATTGATGCTGTAATCACTTGGGTAGATGGCAGTGATTCGGTATGGAGAGATAAAATCAACGCTCATTTAGAAAAGAAAATTGATTGGGAGAACAAAATCAGTAGCAAGCGATATAATTCAATCGATGAGATTGATTTGACTATTGAATCCATTATAAAATTTGCGCCTTTTATCGGGACAATTTTTTTGGTAACCGATAGTCAGCAACCCAAATCCTTTGAAGCATTAAAAGAAAAGGCGGAAAAAAGTAACATCCATTTAAAATTAGTAGACCACACGGTGATTTTCAAAGACTTTGAAAATTGCTTACCTACCTTTAATTCGTGTTCCATCATAACTGCCTTATACCGAATTCCGGAACTTGCCGAACAGTTTATCATCTTTAATGATGACACTTTGCTGATGAGAGCAACCAAACCGGAAGATTTTTTTATTAATGGCTTACCGGTAATCAGAGGTCGTTGGGATTATTTTTACCGAAATAGTTGGTTTCGTAAGACCTACAACAAATACTTTAATAAGAATTTAAAAACCAATGTAGGTTACAAAGCTTTACAACAAAAAAGTGCCCAAATTGCCGGATTTAAAAAGAAGTATGTAAGAAGAGACCACACTCCCGTTTCGGTGAGGAAATCGACTTTGGACCATTTTTTCGCCCAAAATCCCGAATTGCTGCTTAATAATATCAAACACAAATTCAGACACAACAATCAGTTTATCATTTCATCGCTTTCAAACCATTTGGAAATTAAGAATAAAACCTATGTTTTGAAAACCGATTTTCAATTGACGTATTTCAGAACTTATAAAACCATTCCAACTTTATTCAAATTATTTTGGTTTGATTGGAACAAGCAAAAATTGTTTGTTTGCCTGCAAAGTCTGGAATTAGGAAGCAAGAGCATGCAGACCTATGTTTTAAACTGGATTCATAAAAAATTAAATAGCTAATTAAAAAACAGCATCAACCAAAGACAAAGTAAAAAGATGAAAATAATCATTCTAGCCGCCGGAATTGGGTCAAGATTAGGAAATCCGTTTCCAAAGCCGTTAACACCATTAAAAAATGGTAAAAGCATCATGGAATACCAAACCGAGAACATCGCTTCCAAGTTTAATATTGATGATATCAATGTGGTTGTTGGTTTCAAAAAGGATTTAATCATGGAACGTTTTCCTGAACTGACATACATCTACAATCCGTTTTTTGACCGTACCAATACCTCAAAAAGTTTACTGCAAGCCTTGCGCAAAAATCGCGACAAATCGGTGATGTGGTTTAATGGTGATGTGGTTTTTGACCGACAAATTTTAGACATACTTCAACCCTATATAAAATCAAAAACTTCTTTTGTAGCGGTAAATACCAGCAAAGTAGCTGAAGAAGAAGTGAAATATACTTTAAAAGATGGTTACATACACGAACTGTCAAAAACCGTTAAAAATGGACTCGGAGAAGCGGTAGGCATCAATTTTATTGCCTCCAAAGACATCCAACACTTCATCAACCGATTGGAAGAGTGCGATGACAACGATTACTTTGAAAGAGGTTTGGAATTGGCTATCGAAAAAGACGGAATAAAAATCACAGCTGTTGATATTTCTGCCTACAATTGTATGGAAATTGACTTTGTGGAAGATTTGGAGAATGTAAACAAAATGCTCTAAAATGAAATGCATCCTTTTTTGCCAAAACAATTATTCGTTCGGAATTCTTGAACCCATTAAAAACTATTTGGCACTTAATGGAGACGAATACCTCTGGTATGTCAACAAAAAAATATTGGCAGATTTTCCGTTTACCCATGAAAATCACACTACTGAGATAGCCGATTTAGAAGCGTTTCAAAGCGATGCTATTTTTGTGCCCGGCAATGAAGTTCCTCATTATTTAAGAGGCGTAAAAGTTCAGATTTTTCACGGACTGGCCGGAGAGAAGAAAGGCCATTTCAGAATACGCCATTATTTTGATTTGTACTTAACTCAAGGACCGTATTTTACCCAAAAATTCCTCGAGTTTAAAAACAAATACCGCGATTTTGAAGTAATTGAAACCGGTTGGCCCAAACTCGATATTTACGGTACCGATTTTCACAAATACGATACTGAAAAGCAAAATCTTTTGCAAAAACACGGGGCGAAAAAAATACTCTTGTATGCGCCAACATTTTCTCCCAAACTGACTTCTGCGCCATTTTTGGTGGAAGAACTAAAAGCTTTGGTTAAAAATCCTGATTATTTAGTGTTGCTAAAATTCCATCCTTTGATGAATGTCGATTGGTTGGACACGTATAAAAAACTAGCCGAAGAAACACCTAATATTGTCTTTGAATCCGAAAAAAACATCATCAAGTTTTTATTGATGGCTGACTTGCTCATCAGTGATACTTCCTCCGTAATTTATGAATTTTTGCTTTTGGACAAACCCGTAGTGACCTTCAGAAACATCTCCGAAAACATTCTTTGGGACAATAGTTCCGATTACCATCAGCTAATTTCTTTGGTTGAAAATAACCTAAACCAAGATCCATTTGCCAAAAACAGAAAAGAAATTTTTAACCAATACCATCCGTACATAGACGGCAAATCGGCAGAAAGAATGGTAGAAGCAGTAAAAAAATACTGTTTGGAAAATGGCGTGCCTCAAAAAAGAAAGATATCGCTGTTCAGAAGAATGAAAATGCATTCACTTTTTGGAAAACCAACAAAAAGCTAAGACAACTTTTCAATGCCGTTTTTGACTTTTATGATATGGTGCTTTTTGTTATAAGCCCTAATTGCCAAATTTTTATCCCAACCTTCTTGGCTGTAATAACCACGTGCGTGGTCTAAATGCACACACACTGCTGAGTACCTGATTTGTTTTGAAATCAAACCGTTGTTAAACATGCGTTCCCCAACTTCGCGATCTAAACCACCATACTGCATGTCTTCATTGAAGCCGTTTACGGCTATAATATCGCTTTTATAACAAGAAGTATTGTGCCCGTTGAAAGTTCGTTTTGTGGGCGTCAACCAATTCATAAATGAAGCAAAATAGCTATTTTGCGTTAGCTTTGAAGCCTTGAAACTCAAATGCAAACCTTGCTTTTTCAACCATAAAACACTAAAACAATTTTGCTTGATAATATCCTCATCGGTAATGGCTTTGGATAGGTTCATGGGTAATTTAAAATAACCTCCTGAAAGAAAACAACCTTCTTCACGGTATTTTAAATGAACCGAAACAAAATCTTTCCGCGGGATGCAATCGCCATCGGTAAACAGTAAATAATCGGCGTTGGTTTTGAGAATGGCTTTATTGAGAATTTCAGACTTTCGAAAGCCCAAATCTTCGTGCCACACATGGGTAATGGGATGTTTAAACTTAGTCGAAAACAAAGCCAAAACTTCTTTGACTTTTGGCGTAGAACCATCATCCGCTATCACAATTTCAAAATCATCGGTAGTTTGAACACTATACCCTACAAGAACTTTGTGAAGCCATTCTTCAGCATTGTAAGTGGTGATGATTACTGATAATTTCATTATTACAATAATACTAAAATAAAATTGTAAGTAATCATTTGTTGACCAATTTGTTTTTGCCTTTGTGCTTCCATCTTTTGTGTGTCCAAAGATAAAATTCGGGCGCTTCCAAAATTTGATTTTCTACTTTTCTCAAAAATGTTTCTGTGATTTGATAATCGGGAATGGTTTTTACATTATCGGATAACAATTCAAAATGGGCTTCATAAAAACCTCTTTTTACTTTTTCCACTTTCAAAAAAACCATAGTCATATCAAAGCGTTTGGCGAGCATCTCGGCACCGGTATGTACCGGAACTTCTATGCCCATAAAAGTACTCCAATAGGTTTTTCTCTTCACCTGCGGCGACTGGTCGCTGGCAAATCCGTAAAGTCCTTTAATCCCTGCAGATTCATTGCTTTCAATAGTAATAACGGCTTGTTTAGTAGTGATTAATTGGGCCTTGAAACGCGAGCGTATCTTTTTTACCAAATCGTCAAAATACTTATTGTTGATTCTTTTATAAATGGCGTACCCAATAAAGTTTGATCTTGAATTTATTGAAATCACCCATTCATAACTGGCATAATGCGCACACATCAAAGCCACACTCTTGCCCTTTTTTTCCAAATCCTGATAAACCTCTAAATTCTTGAAGACAAATCGGCGCTCAATATCCTTAACCGAAATAGTCATCGTTTTAATCATTTCCAAAAACATATCGCACAAGTGACGATAGGATTCTTTTTCAATACGCCTTCTTTCCTTTTCCGCTAAATGTGGCAATGCCAAAGCGATGTTGGCTCTAACCACTTTTTTTCTGTAACCGAAAACATAGTAAACCAAAACAAAAACAAAATCTGAAAAAAGATACAGTAACCTAAAAGGCAATATCGAAATTAAATACAGAATCGGATATAGAATTAAAAAAAGTACCAGTTGCATTTTTTCTCTTTTTTTCGGCAAAGATAACCAAAACTGAATTCTTGTGATTTACATTATCTTTACAAAAATTTTGTAAAAATGAATCTCAACGAAGAAGTACACAAAGCTTTTGAAGTTATCCAAAATGGCGGTATCATCCTATATCCGACCGATACGGTTTGGGGAATCGGTTGTGATGCGACCAATGCAGAAGCCATACAAAAAATCTACGCCTTAAAACAACGAGAAGAAACCAAAAGCATGATCGTATTGATGAATGGCGAAAAAATGATGTATAATGTTTTCAAAGACATACCCGAAGTCGCTTGGCAAATATTGGATTTATCCGAAAAACCAACGACCTTAATCCTTGACAATCCAAGAAATGTAGCCACTAATGTAATTGCAGAAGACAAAACCCTTGGCGTGCGTATCGTCAAAGAACCGTTTTGTTTCAAATTAATGGAACGCATGAAAAAACCTTTGGTTTCTACCTCAGCAAATATTTCGGGAATGTTTACGCCAAAATCTTTTAAAGAAATTAGCCCCGAAATTATAAATGGTGTAGACTATGTAGTAAATTTGCACCACGAAAAAATTTGTGACAAACCATCAACGATTATCAAACTTACGAGTGATAGTCAGGTGAAAATCATCAGAAAATAGTTTTGACCGCAAATTCGCAAATTACTTTTTAACTAAAATGGATGATTATTTATACAAGGATGAAAGTTATTCAATAGTTGGAATACTTTATGAAGTGCATAAAAATCTTGGTAAAGGTTTTTCTGAAATTGTTTATAAAGATGCTGTTGAATATGAGTTTCAGCAACAAAATATTCCTTATGAAAGAGAAAAAGAGTTTTCTGTTGCTCATAAAAGTACAACACTAAAACATAAATTTTATGCAGATTTTGTGGGTCATGGAGAAATCATTTTGGAAATAAAAACAGTTGAATGCTTTAATAGCGCCCATTATAATCAGTGTCTGAACTATTTAAAAATTTCTGGAAATCAGTTGGCTATTCTTGCTAATTTCAATTTAATATCTTTAGAATACAAACGCATAATAAATTCAAAAAAATAATTTGCGAATTTGCGGTAAAACTATGAATTACACAAAAGCATTAGACAATAAAATCTTCGAAATCATTTCAAAAGCTTCGCAAGAACTCAATCTTGAAAGCTACGTAATCGGCGGATTTGTGCGTGACTATTTATTGCAACGCGATTTCAAAAAAGACATTGACATCGTAGCCGTGGGTTCCGGGATTGATTTGGCGCTGAAAGTTTCCCAATTGTTACCCAACAAACCCAAAGTACAGGTTTTCAAAAACTATGGTACGGCCATGTTGCGTTACAAAGAAATCGACATCGAATTTGTGGGTGCCAGAAAAGAAAGTTACACCCAAGACAGCCGAAATCCTTTGGTGGAAAACGGTACACTTGAAGACGACCAAAACCGTCGTGATTTTACCATAAATGCCTTGGCTTTTTCTTTGAATCCTAATAATTACGGTGAATTGGTTGATCCGTTTGATGGTTTGACCGACATGAAAAACAAACTCATCAAAACGCCTTTAAATCCGGACATTACGTATTCTGATGATCCGTTGCGGATGATGAGAGCCATTCGTTTTGCGACACAATTGAACTTCACCATTGAAGAAAAATCTTTGCAGGCGATTGCCGATAACAAAGACCGCATCAAAATCATTTCGGGCGAAAGAATTGTAGACGAATTGAACAAAATTCTTGAAACGCCGAAACCGTCTATTGGTTTTTTACATTTATACAAAACCGGCTTACTAGAGATTATTTTACCCGAATTGACCGCACTCAATAACGTAGAAGAAATCGAAGGTCATACCCATAAAAACAACTTCTATCACACTTTGGAAGTGGTAGATAATATTTGTCCGAATACCGACGATGTTTGGTTGCGCTGGGCAGCATTGTTGCACGATATTGGCAAAGCACCTACAAAACGTTTCAATAAAAAACAAGGATGGACTTTCCACGGACATGAATTCTTAGGCGGCAAAATGGTGAAGAAAATCTTTGAAAGATTGCACATGCCATTGAACCAAAAAATGAAATTTGTGCAAAAAATGGTAATGCTGAGTTCAAGACCAATCGTATTGTCAGAAGATATCGTAACCGATTCGGCCGTACGCAGATTGGTGTTTGATGCCGGAGAAGACGTAGACAATTTGATGACGCTGTGCGAAGCGGATATCACAACCAAGAATCCGACGAAATTCAAAAAATACCACAACAATTTCGATATCGTTCGCCGAAAAATTATTGAGGTAGAAGAACGCGATCATGTGCGTAATTTCCAACCGCCAATTTCCGGAGAAGAAATTATGACCATATTCAATTTGCAGCCGTCAAGAGAAATTGGAGTATTAAAAGAAGCGGTAAAAGAAGCGATACTCGAAGGAGAAATCCCGAATGAATATCAAGCTGCCTACGATTTTGTTTTGGCTAAAGCGGAGAAAATGGGGTTGAAGAAAGTGGCAAAGTAGCAGAGTGACAAAGTAGCAAAGTACATTAAAAGTGTATCTTGATTAAAATTAAACGCTGCAACTTTGAAACTTAGTAACTTTGAAACTTATTAAAAAAATGAAAACATTTAGAGATTTATTGATATGGCAAAAAGCAATGGCTCTGGTAACAAAATGCTATTCTACTTCATCAAATTTCCCTAAAGAGGAACAATTTGGATTGACATCCCAAATCAGAAGATGTAGTATTTCAATTCCAAGTAATATTTCGGAAGGATATGGAAGAGGAACTAATAAAGATTACAGACGTTTTTTAAATATATCGTTAGGATCTCTTTTTGAATTTCAAACTCAAGTAGAAATAGCCTATAATTTAGAATATTTAACAGAAGAAAAATTTAATCAATTATATGAAGACAGCAGAGAATTGGAACGAATGTTAACTGCATTCATCAATAAAGTGAATGGTACTTTATAACTCTGCAACTTTGTAACTTTGTAACTTATGAAACGAGACAAATCAGTCATTTATTGGCTACTTTCCGGTTGTGTTTTAGTGTTTATTATGGTCGTAGTTGGCGGAATTACCCGCTTAACGAACTCGGGTTTATCAATGACCGACTGGCATTTGGTTACCGATACTTTTCCACCGATGAGTGAAGAGAAATGGATTCAGGCTTTTGAAGAATACAAGAAGTTCCCTGAATATCAAAAAATCAATATTCACAACGATTTTCAGTTGGATGATTACAAATTCATTTATTTCTGGGAATGGTTCCACCGTTTTATCGGACGCATTATCGGTTTGGTATTTATCATTCCGTTTGTGTACTTTTTAATTAAAAAAAGAATCGACAAAGCCACTTTAAACAAGTGCTTCATCCTACTCGGAATGGGCGCTTTGCAAGGTTTCTTTGGTTGGTTTATGGTAAAAAGCGGTTTGGTTGACAATCCGGATGTGAGTCATTTTCGATTGGCGTTGCACTTGACTTTTGCCTTCATCACTTTTGCGTACACACTTTGGGTCGCTTTGGATTTGATTTATCCGGAAAGAAAAGAAGTGATTTTACCTTTGAAAAAATTGGCACGAATTACCCTGTTTTTCTTGGTTGTCCAAATCATTTACGGGGGTTTTGTGGCCGGTTTAAACGCCGGATTAGTGCATAACCATTGGCCGCTCATGAGTGACGGACAGTTTTTCCACGACAGTATTGCTTTGGAAAAAGACAGTTGGTTACTGCGTTTCACCGAAGGGAAAAGCGGTGTTCAATTCGTACACCGAACGATGGCTTATGTCGTAGTTGGATTGATTCTATTTTTGTATTTCAAAAGCAAAAAATATACACTTTCGGCCCAACAACAAAAGGGTTTGAATGCCTTGGTTGTATTGGTGTTTGTACAATTTGCTTTAGGCGTTCTCACTTTGTTGTATGCAGTTCCTCTTTGGTTGGGATTGACACATCAAGTGGTAGCGTTCTTCTTATTGACAGCGATGACTTATACTTTGCATCGCTTGTCAAAATAATACGCTTGCCCTGACTATATTGTCGCAGTTACCTTGTTTACTAACTTAAATGTCTAAACTTGCCGCCCAGGATAAATTTCTGGATTTATCGGATTACGGAAGATCATTCGGTAGATTTTTTGCTAATCAATTAAAAGATTCCCGCTTCACGCCTATTCATGTCACCTTACTATTTGGGTTTTCCGGATTGATTGCGATTTATTGCATTTTGGAACAACATTATTTACTTGCCGGATTTTTCATTTTGCTAAAATCAGGAATTGATGCTGCCGATGGTGAATTGGCCCGGTTGAAAAATACGCCTTCGTATTCCGGCAGGTATTTAGACAGTGTGTTTGATATTGTCTTGAACTTTATGTTTCTGATGGCCATTTGTTATGTTTCTCAAACCTCGATTTGGTATACAATCCTAGCTTTTATTGGGCTCCAATTGCAAGGCACTTTGTATAACTATTATTATGTCATCTTGAGAAATAAATCGGTTGGCGGCGATAGTACGAGTAAAATTTTTGAATACAAAACTCCTAAAGCCTTGCCGGGAGAAACCCAAAAATCAGTCAATATCTTATTTGGTATTTACCAAATGGTCTACGGCACTTTTGATAAAATCATCCACGCTCTGGATTCAGAGGCTTACAAAGTCAAAACTTTTCCCAATTGGTTTATGACCTTGCTTTCGTTATACGGATTAGGCTTTCAATTGTTGATTATCGCCGTGATGTTACCGATGGGCTGGATTGAATTGATTGTGCCCTTTTTCATAGCTTATACTTTGCTAATCTTTGCCTTCATTGGCATTCGAAAAAAATGCATAGTGTGAATTATGCAATCTTGAGATATAATTGCATAACAACAACTTCCAACTAATTGCCGAAATTTATAGTCTGTAATTTTAAAACTATAAATCATGCCGAATTCAAAAGAGATTGAAGGAAATTGGGAACAGCTAAAAGGAAAACTGAAGCAAAAATATGCCGACTTAACCGATGATGATTTGCTTTATGATGAAGGCAAAGAACAAGAAATGTGGGGAAGATTGCAAGAAAAGATAGGAAAGACTGAAAAAGAAATTAAAGCGTTGTTTGATTGAATTAAGTGATGCTTTGATTGTATTCGGAAAGGCTGCATCAATGAGTTTTTCCAATAAAAAAGTCCCGATAGAATCGGGACTTTTTCTTTATACTTTTTTCTTGGCTTTTATCGAACAACCAATGGCTTTGGTGAGAGAAGGTGAAGGTTCACTTCCTTTTTCCAAGGCGGCGATGGCGTTTTCCAGATATTTTTCTTTTACTGCTGAAGCATCGTCTGAATTATCATCGATAGCGCCAATGTATTTTACCACCAAATTTTTGTCTAACAAAAACACGTGCGGTGTTTTCGTAGCGCCATATTGCGGATAAACCTGTTGCCCTTCATCTACTAAATAAGGAAAAGCAAACTTTTTGTCTTTGGCCTTTTCTTTCATTAACTCGTAAGTATCGGCCGGTTGTACTGCAGGATCATTTGGATTGATGGCCAAAAGCACATAACCTTGTTTTTTGTATTTCTTGGCCAAATCATTAATTCGGTCTTCATATTTCACCGCAAACGGACAAGTGTTACAAGTAAAAACCACAATAAAACCTTTGGCGTCTTTGTAATCGGCCATGCTGTACATTTTGCCATCAACGGATTTCAGTTTGAAATCAGCGGCTTTGTCACCAGGTTGGTAACCATTGGAAACCACACTTTCTCCTACAAACAAACTGCTGAAGAATAGAATTAAAAAAGGTAAAACTTTCATATTGTACTTAATTAAGATTGATAAATGAGTTTACGTATTCGTTGAGTTCGGTAAAATTTTCAAATTCGCGCTCGGCGAATAAATGCTTTTTACCTTGTATGAGTAATGTGGCCGGAATGGCACCCGACCAGTCTTTGTCGATTTTAGAAAGCCATGAATTGTAATCTTTGTCGCTTAGCAGCAAAACCTCAGCGGAGATTTTTTTTCTTTCTACAAAAGGGATAAGCTTTTTCTCGAGATCTTTTCTGCTGTCGAGACTGACCAATAGTACTTTTACCTTTTTATTCTCCTTGTGAAGTTGCTCAAAATAAGGTAACTCTTTGATACACGGTGCGCACCAAGTCGCCCAAAAATTTATCACATAAGTAGTTTGGTCTTCTTTGATTACAACTTTTTCAAAGTCGGCAAACTTTTCATAAACGGTTATTTGTGCCAAAGCATTACTGGCAAAGGTCAGGATGAAAAAGATTGATATTGAGTAAAGTAACTTCATCAGAAAAATTAAGTGTAACGAAGTTAATGAGTTACGGTTTGGAATGGAATGTACTTAACAAAATTTTACCAACTTTAACATAAAGTAGTTACGCAACCGCTTACACTTTCTTTTTGTCATTTTGAGGAACGAAAAATCAAATCTTTCAAACCATTATGAGATTCCTCTATCGTCTAAAAAGACGAGACGGAATGACAAAAAGGAAAAATAGTCCAAAAATCAACTTTTGAGCATTTCCTAGGCCTCGCAGCCAGCAAACGAGCTTCGAACAGACAAGAATGCTTTTCGGACATACAATAACAAGCTTCGGACAACCAAGAAAACATTTCTGACTGAAAGAAACAGCCTTCGGAGTGGCAAGATTGTGCTTCGGATGGAAATTGTAGGACTTTGCAGAATGTTTTGTATTTTAGCTGAGAGTATTTGTGATGAGAGTTGCGGATATTCGAGTTATGAGTAAATTTGAAAAACCTATTTACCAAAAATGAAAAGTTTAATTTTCACGCTGATCTTTATAATATCTCAAATTTCATATTCTCAGCAAAAAATTGAGCAAATGGCTTTTGATTATTTTATCAAGAATGTGGTAATGAATGATTATCCAAAAATTGGTAAAATTAAATTTGACGGTTATACACAATCTGATACCTCAGGATTATTTTCCTATGGAGAATGTTTTACTGATTATGAATTCAAGTTCATCCTCGAAAATGGTTTTAAATCAAATGACAAAGTTGTCAAAATTGAAAATAATTCTCAAGAAATTATAAATCTAAAACTTAAGAGAGAAAGAAAACAAAAAATAAAAATATTTGTTTATCAAGCTTTAAAACTGGATAATGGATATTTTGTAGCTATTAAATCTGAGGAAAAAGAAGGCGGTTATCTTTATTACTTATTTTTTGATAACAATCATAATATTGTTAAGTATTGTAATGAAGGATTTATATCCTGCAAATAAAAACTTCTTCCTCAAAACTTTCCATAAAAAAAATGGTTTGATTACCAAATTTTGGTAACTTTACTTAAAATTGAGATAATCATGGGAAAAAACACTTCAATATCATTAGGCAATCATTTCGAAAGTTTTATTGAAACAACGATTTCAAAAGGTCGTTTTAGCAACGCTAGTGAAGTTGTACGTGCCGGACTTCGTCTTTTGGAAGAAGAAGAAAATCGCGTAATCGTTTTGCGCAATGCTATCCGTGAAGGAATTGATAGCGGTCGCGCTGTCGACTTTGATCCGAAAAAGCATTTAGAAACAATGAAGTCAACAAAAAAGAATGGCTAAGTTTTACTTAACCAACAAAGCCGTTGAAGATTTAGGAGCTATTTGGCATTATACGGTAGAAACTTGGTCTGAAAACCAAGCGGTTATTTATTACTCATTACTCATTGATTCTTGCCAAGAATTAGCCAACAAACCCAATCAAGGTAAATCATACGAAGTCGTTGAAAAAAACATATTAGGCTTTAAAACCGGAGAACACCTAATTTTTTACAGAATAATAACTGAAAATGAAATCGAAGTGGTTAGAATTTTACACGGTATGATGGATCTAAAAAACCACCTTTAAAACACCTACCCCAACCACTCCTTAAAATCATTCACCCTTTCTCGTGCCACTATAACCTCATCGTCTTTGTATGTGGGTAAAATCACTTTGAGTCTGGAATTGCTATGGAGTTGAATTTCTTTTATCGCTTTCAACGGGATGATGAATTTGCGCGAAACGCGGTAAAAGGATGCCGGGTCAAGTTCGGTTTCGAGTTGTTCTAAAGTGTTATCGAGCAAGTAATCGCGGTTGTCTGAAGTGTGCAAATAAGTGCCTTTGTTTTCGCTGTAAAAACATTCGACTTCTTCAATATTAATCATCTTCAATTGCTGACCCATTTTGATGGTGAAGCGCTTTTTATACACTCTGTCGATTGGGTTAACCAACATTTTTTTAATCATTTCGAAATCCAAGGAAAGATTCGGCGCCGCTATGTTTCTCGCTTTGAATTTATTAACCGCGGTTTCCAAATCGTCTTCGTCAATTGGTTTCAATAAATAATCGATGCTATTCAGTTTGAAGGCACGCAACGCATATTCGTCATAAGCTGTAGTGAAAATCACCGCACTCTTGATGTCGATTGTCTCAAAAATCTCAAACGACAAACCGTCTGACAATTGGATGTCCAAAAAAATCAAATCAGGATGCGGATTTGAATTGAACCAATGAATCGCTTCTTCTACAGAATGTAAAAGTGTATTAACCTGTAAACCCAATTTCTCCACTTTGCGTTGGAGCAATCTGGCAGCGGGTTTTTCGTCTTCAATAATGATAATATTCATTTTTCTTAAGGTTCTGAGGTTCTAAGGTTCTGAGGTTCTGAGGTTCTGAGGTCTTTTTACTTAAAACCTTAGTACCTCAGTGCCTTACCACCTATTTTTATTCCCATTTATTATTATTCTTCTCCTTCTCCATCAACTCTTTAATCTTTTTATCTTCCCAATTTTTGCCCAAAATCATCGTGGGTACAAAAACAGAAAATCCGTGCGCGGCCAAACCGATTCCCCAAAATAAAGGCGTGATGAAGTTCTTCAAATGAAAAAAACCTTCGGAGGAATTTTTAGTGTTTACAACCAGCAAGATGATGTTAATCACCACGTAAACCGCAGCGTGACTATAGAAACCTTTGATTCGCTTCACTCTTTTTACCGCTTCCTGGTATTTGATTTCGTCAATATTTTCCATCATTATTCAAATTTATTTCTTTTATTTTCTTCGTCCATGTATTCTCTAATCTTTTTTTCTTCCCATTCTTGATTAAAAAACGGAAGCCAATTGAACACTTTCATCGCGTGAAAAAACAAACCAATTCCCCAACCCATCATCGACCAAAAAAACCAAAGGTATTGCGGGGTATATTTTAAATTGATAAAAATTAAAATCGCCATGACTAAGATATAAGAAGCCAAGTGACTGTAAAAACCTTTGATTTGCTCCACTTGTTTTTTGGCGCGTTGGTATCTTTCGAAGTCGTTATTATTTGTTTCCATGATTAACTCCATTTGTTATGCTGACTATTTTCTTTATTCAAAATTTCTCTGATTTTACGTTCTTCCCAACTTTTTCCGTAGCCAAAGGTTTCTAAGGCATGGAAAGTCAATCCCATTCCCCAACCCAACATGGGGAACCAAAACCATTGAAAACCGCCGGTTTTTAAATTGATAAAAATTAAAAACGGAATCACACAGCAGTAAGAAATTAAATTACCGTAAAATCCTTTGAGTTTTTCTACTCGTTCTTTGGCTTTCATGTAAGCCATATTCTCGTTGTAAATATTTTGTGTTTCCATGAGAACTATTTGTTTGGTTAAAATGGGAATTTTTACTTTGAAAGCTGTCTCGGTTTGATCGACCAAGACTTTGCGCTCTGAAATCAATCCATAACGGTTGACTATGTTTTGCAAGCCAACGCCTTTGCGGTCTTGCAAGACTTCTTTCTTCTGTAAATTATTCTCAACGATTAAGTAATTGTTTTCAATATAAATTTTGATGTGTAGCGGTTTTTGCTCGCTTGCTACATTGTGTTTGATGGTGTTTTCCAGTAAAAGTTGCAACGACAAAGGCACCACTTTAGCTTCGGGATTATCATACTCAGTGGGCAATTCGTAACTGATGCTGTTTTCGAAACGCATTTTAAGCAAATTCATATACGTTTTGGCGAAAGCCAGTTCTTCCGCAACTGAAACCAACTCCTTGTCTTTCTGTTCCAAAACATAGCGGTATATTTTTGACAAAGAAGTGGTGAACTTTTGAGCATTATCGGGGTTTTCTTCTATTAACGAACTCAATACATTGAGACTGTTGAACAAAAAATGCGGGTCGATTTGGTTCTTCAAACTTTCGAACTGTGCCGAGGCCGTTCCGGCAATAACCTTTTGCTCTTTGACTTTGTTTTCGGCGTAAGCTTTGTAAAAATAAAACGCATGAAAAGCCAAAGTCACTATAAATGTGATAATCACCGCTACCAAATAATTCGACATTTGCTCTTGACTTAAAAAGTCACTAAACGAAGTGCCCTCAACCATTACATCCTCAAAAATGCGCAGCAAAAAAATCACACCGATGGAAATCAGAAAAGAAGACACAAAGCCAATCAAAATGCGTTTTGGGGTAAACCGGTCAGCCTTAAAAACTTGATCCAAATAAATAAAAATAGCAGCATTGGCAAAGTACAACGAAAATCCGTACAACATGTTGTACCCAAAGTTAACCAATAAAGCATAATCAAAAGCCACTTGGTTTCCTGTAATCAGTCTGATTAACAACAACACCAAAAAGATACTGATGGAGATGATGATAGCTCTCGGGATTTCTTTTATCAATTGTTTCATTACTTTCTTTTTTAGGTTCTGAGGCACTAAGATACTGAGGTACTGAGGTTTTTACCTAGAACCTTAGTGCCTTAGTGCCTTTTTATTTATTTACAATTTTTCAAAGCTTCTTTGGCTCTGTCTGATCCCCATTTGGGATGAAAAGGCGTTTCGGGTTGGAATTTTTCAAACAACGGAATGGCACTTTGCAAATCTTGACACAATTTTTTCACATCGGCTCCGGTCCATGGTGCGCTGTTGATTTCAAATTCGGCTTTGCAATATACTACTCTTGGATTTTCCGGAGCAATGATTTTGGCTTTGGTATACAATTCTGTCACTTTTGGAGAATATTTCATCCCGTTTACCATAGGATCCTGAACAATCCAAGCGGTATAAATCATGGCTTGCATTACCATCAGTTCCGGATTATTTAAGCTAATCATGGTAGCTGCATCTTGGGCATTTTGTGCTTTTTCCAACAAAGCAACTACTTTGGCTTTATTCGCCGGATTAAAAGCTTCTGTTGTATTAATCAAAGCTACATAATAATTGGGTAACCAATTGTTTTTTTCTGCAGCAGCAATGCGTTCCATCAAATCCGAAGCTTCCTGTGCTTTTCCTTCACCCCAAAGTCCGAGTGATTTGGCCATACCTTGTTCATATTGTGTTTGCGCCGATAATAAAGAGCAAACGAAAAAAGCGATTGTAGTGATAATTTTTGTCATGTCTTTTAATGTATTGATGATTAAAACTCTTGTTATTTTATAGTCCAAAAGTATCTCGGTTTTGATTGCTGTAAAACTTATACTTACTGAACTGTTGATTTTTGAGGATGAATTGTTTTCTTTAAGTTGCAAAGTTCCATAGTTGCAAAGTATTTTGACTTTGTTACTTTGCGACTCTGCCACTTTGTAACTCTACAAATTATCCAACTGATTCTCCTTCTTATTCTCACTAATGGTCCAAAAGAAACCCACAAAGAAAAACTGGTCAGCCGTTGGTCGAATGGCTCTTCGGTTGTAAACGCCTTCTGAGTTGGGCGAGTTGGCATATTCGTAGCCAAAAACATTTTGAGTTCCCAATACATTCGATACTGAAAAGTACAAAATCTTTTGTTGCGACATTAAATACGCCCAACCCAAACTCAAATTGTTATAGCCTTTGGTTTTGCCGTTCATAAATTCGGATTCATTCGGATTGTTATAAGGTCTTCCGGTGGTGAAGGAATTGGTAATACTCAATTGTGATTTCAGTTTGTTAATCCACCATTTGCTTACGACACTTAGACTATGATTGGCTACAAAGCTTGGGGTTACCTCTGCTGTATAATTTTTATAGTTTCTTTGGGTATCGATAAACGAATAAGAAACCCAGTATTCTACATTTTTAACGGTCTTATTGTCTCTCCAAAAAATGTCTAACCCTTTGGCATAACCCGAACCGGTATTGTTGAAATCGGTATCAAATTGAGCCGCATCTGTGTCGTATTTCACCAAATCGGAATAGTCTTTAAAGTAAGCTTCAGCGCGGAATGTTCTTCGGTCTTTGCTGTATTGGTAGTTCAAAATATAATGCTGTGCCTTTTCGCTATCCAAATAATCGGCATACTTCAAATAATCCTGTCTTGGCGCTTGGGTAAAACTACCGTAGGCAAAAGAAAACTGACCATTCTTGGAAACTTTATAGGCCAAGGAAGCTCTCGGAGCCACTACGGTTTCGGCTAATAAATCATTGTTGGATAATCTTGCGCCTAATTTTACCGCAAAATTTTTAGAGAAGAAAATATCCGCTTCGGTAAAGAAAGCCGCAATGTTGGCATCGTAACTGCTGTTAAAAGTATTGCCTTCGTAGGGTTTGAAATCTTCGTCGAATTTTGTGATAAAATAATCCCCGCCAAAAGACAACTTCACTCTTTCTGAAAAGGATTTTTTTAGTTTCAATTTGAAATGAGACGAATGTTCTGAGTTGGCCACCTTATCTAAATCAATACCGATTTTATTTTGGCTGTAACCATAGCTCAAACCGGTAAACAACTGCCATTGCGAACCAAAATTGCCTTTGTAAGAGGAATTCAAATAAAAATTGTTATTGTCTAAATCCACTCGGATTTTATCCGGATTATTGATAGATTCACTGTTAATGTCGAATTGAGAAGCTTCAAAAGCGGCGTATAACTTGAAAATTCCACTGGTAAAACTGTGTCGGTAAACCGCTTCACCCGAAAGCGATTGAAAAGGTTTGTTCCAATCGGCGCGTTGCGGAAATACCTTTTGATAGGGAGCCAAATTGATATAAGCCGTATTAAAACTTAAGGAATTGTTTTTCCATTTTTGGGTATTGGCTAAACCTAAACCAACGGTCATCAAAGAAATATCGGTTTTCTCTTCAACGGCTTCGTCTTGGGTATTTAGCAATAAAACACTCGACAACGCTTCGCCATATTCGGCAGAATATCCACCGGTAGAGAACGACATTCCACTGAACAAAAACGGAGAAAATCTACCGCGAGTTGGCACATTCGCCGTTGTGGCGCCATAAGGTTGTGCTACGCGAATACCATCTACAAACGTTTGGGTTTCATCGGCTTCGCCACCGCGAACGAACAATCTTCCGTCTTCGCCTACGGTTTGGGTTCCGGGTAAGGTTTGCAAAGCCGAAACAATATCACCCATCGCACCGGCAGTGGTTACTATATCTAATGGTTTCAAAACCGAAACCCTGGCTTTTTCCCCGGCGTCAAAAGTTCCGGCAGTTACGATAACAGCATCGAGTGAGTTGACGCTTTCTTTCAGTTTGAACAATTTGTTTTGGCAAGTGGCAATGTCAATTGGTGCTTTTAATGTTTCATACGTTAAGAAACTAATCACTAAAATTTGATTGCCTTTGGCAGTGGTAGTGAATTTAAAGTTCCCATTCTCATCAGACGAACTGCCGTCGTAAGTGCCATCGATAAAAACATTGGCACCGGCGATAGGTTTGCTTTTTTCATCCAATACAGTTCCGGAAACGATTTGTTGGGCATTGCTTACACAAGCAACTAAAAAAAGGATTAAGGTGTAAATCTTCTTCATGGGTTTTGTTTTGATGAAGCAAACTTGCAACAAATCATGCAACTGGAGAATTTATGTTTACCGAATTGTAATTTTGAGTGGATGAATTGTAAATCATTATCAAAAAAAAAATATCTTTAACAAAAAAATACAAATAAAAATCAGTAGCATTGCATTACCAAAAATCACTAAGACAATGAAAATTATAAAATCACTATTGGCCATTGCGGCTTTCTTTGCCATTAACAGCGCATCGGCCCAAACAATTTCTGAAAGATGGCCTGAAATTAAAGCGTACCATGAAGTAATTTCCAAATCATTTCATTCTTCTGAAGAAGGAAACTTAAATCCAATCAAATTGAATTCTGAACTATTGGTCGAACGAGCAGAAGCCTTAGCTGTTGAAAATATGCCGGAAGAATACCGCACTCCAAAGCTCATAGAGTCGATAGTAGTTTTGAAAAAAGAAACCAAAAAAGTAAATGATCTGGTGCAAAGAAAAGCCGGAGACGAAGAAATAAAGAAAGCTTTAGCATCACTTCACGATACATTCCACAAAATTGTCGGTTTGTGTCAAACCGAAAAGAAATAATTAAAAAAGCCCGACCTCAGCGTCGGGTTTTTTGATGCAAATAGTTTTCAACAAATCGCTTTCACTAAATCAAATATTGCAAATTAAATTTACCTTTGTGCGCTTATAAAAATTACGATTATGATTTATAAATTCAGAGCCATTCTCGATGCCGAAGAAGATGTTTTCAGAGACATTGCGATTCAGGATGAAGACACCTTAGAAGATTTGCACAACGCCATTGTTAATGCTTTTGGTTTTGACGGTTTGGAAGTTGCTTCCTTTTACACTTGTGATGACCAATGGAACCAAGAAGAAGAGATTCCGATGTTTGATTCGGGCGATGTTCCGGGTGAAATGAAAATCATGAGTGATTATCCTTTGAACCAATTATTAGGCGAAGACCAAACCAAAATCATTTACGTATACGACTTCATCAATATGTGGACATTCTTAGTAGAATTGGCCGCAGTAGAAGAAGCCGAAACCGGCGTCATTTATCCCAACTTGCTATTTTCTCACGGCGAATTGCCTAATGTAGCTCCTGAAAAAGAATTTGAAGCCGAAAACGAAGACTTCTACTCCGAATTTGAAGATGATTTAGACGATGACGATTTGGATATGTTTGGTGGTGATGACAGCTTTGAGGATTTTGGATTTGAAGAGAATTGGAATTAGTTTTTGAGGTACTGAGGAACTAAGGTTCTGAGGCGCTAAGGTTTTTATTTATAAGATTTTTATTATTTTTAATTAAATTTAAAATCTTTACAAAATGAGCAACTTTAGAAATCTTCAAGTATGGCAAAAGTCCATGATACTAACTACCAACATTTACTTTACAACAAAGAACTTCCCCAAAGAGGAAATTTTTGGATTAACAGCACAAATAAGACGAAGTGCCATATCGATTTCAAGTAATATAGCCGAAGGCTTTGGAAGAGACAGCAATAAAGAATACCTGAGATTTTTGAACGTTTCAATTGCTTCATTATTTGAATTGCAAACACAATTAGAAATCGGAAAAAACATTGAATACTTAACCGAACAAGAATTTAACAAGATATACGAAGACAGCCGAGAATTAGAAAGAATGTTAGTTTCCTTCATCAACAAAATTAAAGAACGAGACTAAAACCTTAGAACCTCAGCACCTGAGTACCTTAGAACCTTAGAACCAAAAATGATCAACCTATTCAACGCCCACATCGAGTCCTTATCCATCCACCGTGTTGGAAACAAAAGCCGTAACGAAGCCATTTTTCTTTCAGACCAACCTTATGGGTTGAACGATGAAATTGTGCCGCTTTTGAAGGAATATTTCTTTAAACCTTTCCGTGAGAAAGAGGAAAATTATTTTCAGTTTGCCCATGACGTCGATTTGGAATACAACGACATGTTCAATTTGGCAACAGAGATTTTCACCAATCCAAATGATACGCATGAAGTATCTAAAAAAATCACCAAACACTTGTTTGAGCAATCCAATCATCCGCACATCAAAAACGGTGAAGTGTATGTGGCTTATTTGACCAATGTTTCTATCGATAATAATGTAGTAGACGCCATTGGTGTTTTCAAAAGTGAAATCAAATCCGATTTTATGCAGTTTGAGGAAAAAGGCACTACTTTGGAAATGATTTTGCAACAGGGAATCAATTTGAACAAACTAGACAAGGGCTGTTTGATTTTCAATTACAAAAAGGAAGAAGGCTACAAAATTCTAACCGTCGACAGCAACCGTTATGACGCGCGTTATTGGTTGGAGCATTTCCTTTCGGTAGATGCTTTTCAGGATGAAAATTTCTATACTAAAAAGTACTTGAAATTCTGTCAAGGCTTTGCCAAAGACGTGGTTTTACCCGCAGAAGACAAGAAAGAAGAAGTGATGTTTATGAACCGTTCTGTAAATTATTTTGCCAAAAATGACGAATTTGAAGAAAGCAAATTCTTGAACGAAGTGTTAGACAATCCTGATTTGATTCCGGAGTTTAAAAACTACAAGGTTGACAAAGGTGAAAAATACAGTATCGAAGACATTACCAATTTCCCGATTGCCAACGCAGCCGTGACTGATGCCAGAAAATCGATTAAGAATGTGATTAATTTGGACACCAACATCCAAATCAAACTCGATTTCATCAACCCTGAAAGTGCCGAAAAGTTTGTGGAAAAAGGCTGGGACGAAGAAAAACAAATGTATTACTACTTGGTTTATTTCAATAAAGAACAAAAAAGTTAACACCGAGTTCACGTGGTTAGACGAAAAAATCTCAAATCCTCAATTGTTAAAAGAATTGGGGATTTTTTTTATCTGATGATTAATTTTATATCTTTCAGAATTAGTTAATAAACAAGCATGTCCTCAAAGCATTATCTATACTTCCTACTGCTCCTTTTTTGTTGCCAAAACTTATCCGCGCAGCAAAAAGAAACCCATAGTGGTAATGACTCGACCATAGTGTACAAGAACATTGAAAAATTGTCTAAGAAAAGTAAGTTCAATAAATTCATCTACAAACTATTATTCAAATCCAACCGAAAACCAAAAACAACAGCAGCAAGTGCCAAAAGAAAGCGGTTTTTAATCAAAAAATCTTTTGACCGTAACGAAGGCAAAATCATCCGGAACATCAACATCGAAACCTTAGATCCTTTTGGATATGCTGTGGATAATTACAAAGACGTTCCCGAAAAAGGATTTGAAAAGTTCGGAAACAAACTTCACCTTAAATCTAAAACCTGGACCATTAGAAACCAACTGCTTTTCAAAAAAAACCAGCCTTTAGATTCGCTTATTGTCAAAGAATCGGAGCGTTTAATTCGACGCCAACGTTACACCCGAAGTGTCATCATCAAACCTATAGAAATTCAGGGCAGTAAAGATTCTGTTGACATTTCTGTCCGCGTTTTAGATTCATGGAGCTTAATCCCAACCGGAAGTTTGTCGAGTTCCAGTGGGAATTTTGAGTTGACAGAACGAAACTTTTTAGGCCTTGGTCATGAATTCAGAAACGATTTTACCAAACAATTTGACACCAGAAAAAATGCTTATTTAGGCCAATACTCCATCAATAACATTAAAAATACGTTTATCAATACGGTCTTCACTTATGAGAACTCAATCAACAACAACACGACCAAAAGCGCTCGTATTGAACGTCAATTTTTCTCTCCTTTAACCCGATTGGCGGGTGGTGCTTATTTTGAAAATCGATTTTATGTTGATTCATTATCCCTTAATAACATTGATTATGAAAACCATCGGTTCAAACTGGAAACACAAGATTATTGGTTAGGTCATTCGTTTAAAATTTTTAAAGGAAGAGATGAGGATTACCGAACGACCAACTTGGTAACGACCATTGGCTATAAAAATGTTGACTATCGCGAAATGCCCACTTTGACTTATGACCCGGAAAGATTTTTTGCTTCTGAGAAATTGTATTTAGCTACTATCGGTTTGAATACCCGAAAGTTTGCCGAAGACAAATATTTATTCAACTTTGGGATTATTGAAGATATCCCTTATGGACAAATCTATTCGATTACCGGAGGATTCCAAGATAAAAATGACATCAGCAGAAGCTATTTTGGCGCCCGATTTGCTTATGGTGATTATTTTCCTTTTGGTTACTTAAGCTTAAATACCGAATGGGGAAGCTTTTTCAACAATGGTTGCACAGAAGAAACCACTTTTAAAGTTGAAGGGAATTATTTTACCAACCTACAATACTTAGGCAATTGGAAAATAAGGCAGTTTATCAAACCCAAATTAGTCATTGGAAATCATAGAGCACCGGTGAGCAGAGATCGAGTACTTCTGTCAGATGACAATGGAATAATCGGATTTAACAATCCTTCCATCAATGGTCTCCGAAAGTTTTCTATGGCATTGCAAACCCAAACCTATGCACCGGGCAATTGGCATGGCTTTCACTTTAGTCCGTTTTACAACATGACTTTCGGATTTTTAGGCAATGAAGCGGACAAATTTCTCGATGGCCGATTGTATTCTAAATTCAGTTTGGGCGTATTGATCAATAACGATTATTTGGTATTCAACAGTTTTCAAATTTCTTTCTCTTATTATCCTTCTATTCCGTTTGAAGGAGATAATGTTTACAAAACAAACTCTTTCAAAAACAACGACTTAGCCCTACCTGATTTCCAAATTGGCCAACCAATGATTGTTCCCTACAAATAATTTTTTATCAGTTATTTGTAAGTTTATATCTTTATAAAAATACAATATAATGTATTTTGACGACTATTTTTTGCACTTTAACGTCAAAACAATAAGTTTACTATACCTAACTAAACCCGAAGCGCGTCAAATGGTATGGAGCGTAACGGATTAAAACCTTGTCCTATGAAACTAAACTACTTAACTCAAGGAATGGTCAATAAAAGTTATCGCTGTTCCATCCTTGGACATCGCTTTGTAGAAACCAAAAAAATCAATATTCATTTTAGTGAATACCAATGTGAAGTTTGCAAGATGCAAGCTACCAATGACAGCAGAGGTCAAAAAATAACACTGACTTCCAAACTCAAAGACATCAATGAAACGCTTTTTTATTTGAATCTGAAAAAACAGTTTATCACTAAATTCTACTTTCCCAAAAAAGAGCAGTAACAAATCAAAGTTTCAATCGTCATACCCTAAACCAAAAAAACTGACCATTGGAATCAACTATTCTTTCAATTAACAAACTCAACAAACGTTACGGCAAAATCCATGCGGTAAAAGACGTTTCTCTCGAAATACACAAAGGCAATGTTTACGGCATTCTCGGTCCGAATGGTAGTGGAAAATCAACTACTTTAGGCATCGTATTGAATGTGGTCAACAAAACCTCCGGAGACTACAGTTGGTTTGACGGCGCCATGCAAACCCATGAAGCTTTGAAAAAAGTAGGTGCTATTATTGAGCGTCCCAATTTTTACCCTTACATGACGGCCAAAGAAAACCTGGAATTGGTTTGTAAAATCAAAGGCATCAATTATGAAAAAGTCAACGAAAAATTGGAAATCGTTGGGCTAATGGACAGAAAAGACAGCAAATTCAAAACCTTTTCCCTGGGAATGAAACAGCGTTTGGCCATAGCTTCCGCACTTTTAAACGACCCTGAAATTTTAATTTTAGACGAACCCACCAACGGTTTGGATCCGCAGGGAATTCACCAAATCAGAGATATTATACGATTGATTGCCTCACAAGGCACAACGATTCTTTTGGCTTCTCACTTATTAGACGAAGTCGAAAAAGTTTGTAGTCATGTCTTGGTTTTACGTTATGGTGAAATTTTATACAACGGAACTGTTGACGGTATGATTGCGCATGAAGGTTATTTTGAACTTCAGGCCAATGACAACCCAAAACTTATGCAAGCTTTAAACCTACATCCCGAAATCAAGAAAACTTCGGAAGTTGAAGGCAAAGTAATTGCCCATTTCAAAAGCATTGTCGAGGCGGCGCAATTGAACCGATATTTATTTGACCAAGGCATTTGTTTGAATCATTTGGTCTTGAAAAAACTGAGTTTAGAAGAACAATTTTTAGCCTTAACCAAACAATAAACGCACGATTATGAAAAGATTACTCGCTATAGAATTACAAAAAATCTGGAAAAATCGCGCCAGTAAAGTTTTGACCATTGGATATTTTGTCATCCTTTCATTTATTGCCTTAATAGCTTCTATCAAGTTTGATATTGGCACTTTTAAAATTCATTTCGCCGAAATGGGTATTTTTAACTTCCCTTTTATTTGGCATTTTAACTCTTGGATTGCCTCCTTGTTGAAGTTCTTTTTAGCAGTGGTTATTGTTTCGATGATGGCCAATGAATACAGTTACGGGACTTTAAAACAAAACCTGATTGACGGTATGAGCAAAAAAGAGTTCATCCTTTCCAAGTTTCTTACTGTTTTGCTCTTTGCCTTTGGCTCAACTGCTTTTATTTTCGTAATGTCATTAATTTTAGGATTTAGTTTTTCTTCTTATACCGAATTGGGGATTGTCTTTTCTGATATGGAATATCTATTGGCCTATTTTGTCAAACTCGTTGGTTTTTTCTCCTTCTGTTTGTTCTTAGGCGTCTTGATCAAACGTTCCGCTTTTGCCATCGGATTTTTGTTCATTTGGTTTTTAATTGAAAAAATCTCTTATGGCATTTTAAAGTTTGAAATATTTGACCGAAACCCAATGGTAGACCAAGTTTATGCCTTTATGCCTTTAGAATCCATGAGCAATCTTGTGATAGAACCGTTCACTCGATTGAGCGTCATCAAAAACATACAAACGGCAGTGGGAGAAAATAATGTAAAGGATTATGATGTCCATTTTTCTTCTTTGCTAATCGTTTTGGTTTGGAGCGCCATCTTTATTTACTCTTCATACAAAATAATCAAAAAACGAGATTTATAATTCAATCTTCACACGAGGCGAAACCAAACTGTTTGGAGCGCAGCGTAAATAATCAATTCTTAAAGAAAACATAAATAGAAAACTTCTTTTTATGTTTTCTTTTTTATTTGTTAATTTTAGCAAATGAAAAAGAAATTATTTTTTTTATTATTTATTGCTTTCTCTACTATAAATTGTTTCTCACAATTTAGTAAAACGCATTACATTCCACCGCTTTCAGGGTCGAGTAGTGTTACTTCTGAAGATCAATTTTTATACATTTCTACTCCCAATATCAATCCGATTAATTTCAGAATTATTGAATTAGGCGGAAGCGTTATCACCGGTACCGTTTCAAGAAGCACACCTTACATTTATAATGTTGGTTTTGGTAATGATACCCAATTGCATGTTGATGCCGGCATGGTCAATAATGTATTTAACAATAAAGGCTACATCGTTGAAGCCGATGACTTGATTTATGTTTCAGCTCGTGTAACTGCAGGTTCGGGAAATCAAGCCGGAGAGTTGGTTTCAAAAGGTAAAGCTTCGTTAGGTAATCGATTCAGAATTGGCGCCATTACAAATCTTGCTGTAACCAACTACGTTAATATTCACAACACTTTTATCTCAGTTTTAGCTTCTGAAAACAATACCACTGTAAATTTCAGCGATATCAGAGCCGGTGTTCAGCCTATCAACAGCTCCAACGGAAACACTCCTTTCAGCATCGTTTTAAACAGTGGGGAAAGTTATGTAATGGCTGTTCAAGGACCGCTCAACGCAAATCGAGATGGATTAATCGGTTCATTGGTTACTTCAGATAAGCCCATTGCATTGAACTGTGGTTCATTTGGAGGAAGTAATGCACCAGGCAATTTAGATTTAGGATTCGACCAAATAGTTCCGGCAGAACGCATCAACAATAACGAATACATTTTTATAAAAAGTACCGGTATTGACATGGTTGAAACCGTTTTGTTGGTAGCTGATGTAGACAATACCGAAATCTATTTGAGCGGATCGACAACACCTTCTACTACTATAAATGCAGGAGATTATGTGGTTTTTGACGGTTCAAATTTTGATGCTAACGGCAATTTGTATATCAGCACCAGCCAAAAAGTTTTTGCCTATCAAACCATTGGAGACAATAGTGCTACTGACCAAAGAAATCAAGAAATGTTTTTTGTTCCACCTTTAAGTTGTCAGACTCCAAGAATCATTGATAATATTCCATCCATTAATTTCGTGGGCAACCGACAGTTTACCGGAAGAGTTACTATAGTGACCAAAACCGGTGCCGCTTTAAATTTTATTATCGATGGTGTAAACTATACTTTGGCCAATTTATCCCAAACGGCTTCTGTTATTGGACCAACCAATGTCGTTGGAAATACCGATTATGAAACCTATATCATTACAGGTTTAACAGGTGATGTTTCTGTTTTCTCAACCGAAGAGTTGTATTTGGCAGCCTATGGTACCAGTGGTGCGGCTACCTTTGGAGGCTTTTATTCGGGTTTTACTTTTGAACCCGAGATTTCCTTTAACCAATTAGACCCAACGCTTGCAAGTTGTATTCCCAATACGAGTTTGTCTGTAAACACCTTGAGTCCGTTTGATACATTTCAATGGTATTTTAACGGAAGTGTAATTCCAGGTGCCACCAATAGCAGTTATACTCCTTCAACGCTTGGACCGGGTTACTATTATGTATCGGCAACGATTTCAAATTGTTCCCAACCGATAAATTCAAATGAAATTCCGGTTAGTTCTTGTCCTATTGACACCGACAACGATGGTACAAATAGTAATATTGACCTAGACAACGATAACGACGGAATCACCAATTGTAACGAATCTTACGGAAATCAAAATATCAATTTAACCAACACTACTATTGGTACTGTTGCTGTGGGTAATTATACCAATTCATTTGTGGGTACAGTTGCTACAACCGGTACAGGAACGCCTTCTGCAACACCTATTGTTGGTGACGTTAATGGTAATTTTGTAACCGAAGCTACCAGCGGAAAGCAAAACAGCATCAGTTATACCACCGCTTGGAACAATCCTATAAGTTTGTCTTTAGAATATGCTTCAACCGCTTTGCCCAATGATTTGTTCACCGCTTCTACAGAAATAAGAGTCACTTGTCCAATCAATAAAACCCTGACCATTTTAAACCCCAACAACCAAGTTTTGGTAGATACCAATTACGATGGGATTTTTGAAAGTGGAATCACCGAATATTCCTCTTTTGAAATTCGCTTTCGATTGAACAGCAGCATTTCCTTAGCCCCCGGAACAGGAACTTTTTCGGTTAGAGGTAATTTAATCGACGCCATTACGGTGAGTAATATCAACTTAGTCGACACCAATTCCAGTAGAGTCACTATGCGATTAATGGCCACTTGTGTTCCGTTAGACTCAGACAACGATGGTATTCCTGACCAAAATGACTATGACAGCGACAACGACACCATCCCGGATTTGATTGAAAGTCAAGGACAAAACGTAGTTGCACTTTCCAATACAGATTCCAATCAAGATGGGATCGATGATGTTTTTGGAAATGGACTAACGCCAGCCGACACAGATAACGATGGTGTTTTTAATTATCTCGATTTAGATTCCGACAACGATGGAATTCATGATTTAGATGAGTCTAATAGTAATGCATTAGATTCTGACAATAACGGAATAATTGACGGTGCTAATTTTGGCACAAATGGATTGGCAAATACTTTGGAGACAACCCCAGACAGTGGAATTCTAAACTATTCAATAGCAGATACTGACGCTGATGGCATTTACAATTACATTGAGTTAGACAGTGATAATGACTTATGTTTTGATGTCATTGAAGCCGGTTATCTGGATCCAAATGGAGATGGAATCCTTGGAGATCTTCCAAATTCAACTGATTCGAATGGATTGTTATACAGCAGTAGCGGCTACGGAATTCCAAATGGTAATTATATTATCGGAGCGCCTATTTCAATTTCTGTCCAACCGGTTAATGTAACTACTTGTGAATTACAATCGGCAACTTTTACCGTAACTTCTGTACCGGTTGACAGTTATCAATGGCAATTATCTACTGATGGCGGAACCAATTGGACCAATCTTACCAATAATGCAATCTATTCGGGTGTAACAACCGTTTTGCTAACCGTTTCCAATGTTTCGCCTACAATGGCGGGTTACCAATACCGCGTATTTTTGAACAAAAACGGTAATAGTTGTGGTTTGTATTCAGCTGCTGGTATTTTAACGACTTATGCGCTGCCGGTAGTGACCACACCTATTTCCTTAATCCAATGTGATGATGATACTGATGCCATTACGGTTTTCAATCTTACTCAAAAAAACAATGTGATTTCGGCTAATTATTTGAATGAAACCTTTACTTATTTCACGACCTCAATTGCTGCCAATACTGAAAATAGCGCTTTTGAAATAACAAATCCTTTGGCTTACACTTCGGGCAATGGTGTGGTATATACTCGTGTGGAAAACAGTAACGGTTGTTTCAGAGTGGTTCAAATTAATTTGGCAGTATCAGTGACACAAATCCCGGCCAACTTTGTGATACCAAATCAGTATTTGTGCGACGATTATCTGGATGCCGTAAATAACGATTACGATGGTATTTCCGGTCCATTTAATTTTACAGCCATTCAAAACAGTTTAGCGGCTATCCTTCCGGCCAATGTTACCATTAAATTCTACAAAACCCAAGCCGATTTCTTAGCTGAAACTGATGTTTCAGGAAACTCTTTAGCCATTGCTGATATTACCAATTACAGGAATATTGGTTTCCCTAATGCGCAAACCATTTGGGTTCGTGTTGACAGTACCATAGACAATTCCTGCTTTGGTTATAAAACTTTTGAGGTAATCGTAGAAGCTTTACCTATAGCCTATCCTGTGAACGCTGCTAATTTGATTCGCCATTGTGATGACAACCATGACGGGATTTACGGTTTTGACACTTCCGGAATTGAAGCAGCCGTTGTCAATGGTCAAACCGGAGTCAATGTAAAATATTTCAGGGCTAACGGAACACAGATTTTACCATTTACTAATCCGTATAATGTTACCGGAACCGAAACCATCACAATTAGAGTCAGTAATAACACAACACAAACCGGTGGACAACCCTGTTATGACGAAGTATCTCTTCAATTCATAGTCGATGATTTACCCGAAGCCTTTGCCATTCCTAATAGCTTGACCACCACTTGTGATGATGAAGTAATTGCCATTGCCCAAGATGGCTATTTTGACTTTGACACTACCACTTTTTTAAATACCATTTTGGGAACACAAACCGGGATGAATGTTTATTATTACGACCAAAACAACGTCCTTATCCCGAGTACCAATCCGAATCAACTCCCAAATCCGTTCAGAACCAATACCCAAAACATAAGGGTTGTAGTTGAAAACCCAACGAATACCGATTGTTATGCCGAAACCACCATTCCGTTTGTAGTCAATCCAACGCCTAAAATAGACCAGGAAGAAACCATTATTATTTGTCTTCCCGATACCGAAGCCTTGATTGATGCAGGGATTTTAGATGGTACGCCGGCCAGTGATTATTCGTTTCAATGGTATGAAAACAACGTTATCATGACCGGACAAACTAATCAAACTATAACGGTGAATACTCCGGGACTTTACAGTGTGGAAGTGACCAATGCTTTCAATTGTACCAAAACCAGAAATATTACTATACTTGGTTCAGAAATTGCTTCGATTCGAGGCATTGAGGTTGTTGATTTGAGCGATATCAACTCGATTTTGGTCAATGTAACCGGCTTAGGAGATTACGTGTTTGCCTTAGACGATATTAACGGACCTTATCAAGAAAGCAATTTCTTTAACAATGTTCCGATTGGTTTTCACGAATTGTATGTCAGAGACCAAAATGGCTGTGGAACACTGGGTCCAATTTTAATTCCGGTATTGGGCATACCAAAATATTTCACGCCAAACGGAGATGGTTTCCACGATTATTGGAATGTGAAAGGCGTAAGTGCTCTTCACAATTACCGCTCAACAATTTATATTTTTGACCGTTATGGGAAGTTGTTAAAACAAATTGGAACCACCAGCCCGGGTTGGGATGGCACTTACAACGGAAGACCAATGCCTGCTGATGATTATTGGTATTCCATTGAATTTGAAGACGGACGGAACGCCAAAGGACATTTCACATTAAAACGATAATGTTTATGAGAAGTAAGCTAACCCTAATATTGATCGTTTTTTGTTCACTTCTTCAGGCGCAAAATATCAAAGTTTCTACAGGTAAAGTACAGCGTTTTGAAAATTTTGAGTCGAAGTTTATTGACGCACGAAATGTAGATGTTTGGTTGCCCAATGGGTATAATACTAATGAAAAATATGCCGTTTTGTACATGCACGACGGACAAATGCTTTTTGATGCTGAAACAACTTGGAACAAACAAGCGTGGGAAGTGGATGAAGTTGCCGGAAAATTAAATATTGAAGGCAAAGTTAAAAAGTTCATCGTAGTGGGCATTTGGAATATTGCTGCCAAAAGACATCCCGAATACTTTCCGCAGAAACCTTATGAGCGTTTGAGCAAAGTACAAAAAGACTCGATTACCGCTCAATTGCAAAAAGCGGGAAGAACCACAGACGTTTTCAAACCCTATTCGGACTCCTATTTGAAATTTATCGTAACCGAATTGAAGCCCTTTATTGATAAAACTTTTTCTACACAGACTGATAAAGACAATACTTTTATTGCCGGTTCAAGTATGGGCGGCTTGATTTCGATGTATGCGATTTGTGAATATCCCGAAGTTTTTGGAGCAGCCGCTTGTATCTCGACGCATTGGCCGGGCATTTTTGCCGTAGAAAACAATCCGATTCCGGAGGCTTTTTATGCTTATTTGAGAAAAAAACTTCCGAATCCGAAGACCAATCGGATTTACTTTGATTATGGCGACCAGACTTTGGATGCTTTGTATCCGCCGTTGCAGAAGAGCGCTGATGCAGTTATGAAAGAAAAGGGATTTACCACAGAAAATTGGGTTACGAAATTCTTTCCCGGGAAAAATCATTCTGAAGAAGCTTGGGCAGAAAGATTACAGATTCCGCTGGAGTTCTTGTTACAAAAATAACCCTAGCCCGGATAGCAGTGGAAATCCTTTTTGTTTAATAAAAGTCCTTGGACTGCACTCAGGGTGAAAAACAAAAAGATTGCAACGGATAGCCGGATTAGCTCCTAAAACAAAAAACCCTCTCATTACTGAAAGGGTTTCTTTTTATAGTATTTTCAAAAAATTACATTTTGAAACGTTTTCTGTCGTTTTCGTTCAAGTAGATTTTACGCAAACGCAACGATTTTGGTGTTACTTCTACATACTCATCTTTTTGAATATACTCTAAAGCTTCTTCCAATGAGAATTTGATGGCCGGAATAATTCGGGCTTTATCATCAGCTCCTGAAGAACGAACGTTGGATAATTTTTTCGTTTTGGTTACGTTTACCGTCATATCATCAGAACGGGTATTTTCGCCAATTACTTGACCTTCGTAGATGTCTTCGTTTGGATCGACAAAGAATTTACCTCTGTCTTGTAATTTATCAATTGAGTAAGGAATCGCTTTTCCGTTTTCCATAGAGATTAATGAACCGTTGTTTCTTCCCGGAATTTCTCCTTTGAAGGGTTCGTAACCAATAAAACGGTGTGCCATAATGGCTTCACCGGCCGTAGCGGTCAACAATTGATTTCTCAATCCGATGATACCACGTGACGGGATGTTGAATTTCACAATCATGCGCTCGCCTTTTCCTTCCATCGAAAGCATTTCTCCTTTACGTACCGAAACAAACTCTACCGCTCTACCGGATAAATGCTCGGGTAAGTCGATGGTTAATTCTTCGATTGGCTCACATTTTACCCCATCAATTTCTTTGATGATTACTTGTGGTTGCCCGATTTGCAATTCGTAACCTTCTCTTCTCATGGTTTCAATTAAAACCGATAAGTGCAATACTCCACGACCGAAAACCATGAATTTATCTGCAGAATCTGTATCGCCTACTTTTAGCGCTAGGTTTTTCTCTAATTCTTTCGCCAAACGGTCTTTGATGTGACGAGACGTTACAAATTTACCTTCTTTACCAAAGAATGGTGAATCGTTGATGGTAAACAACATACTCATTGTTGGCTCATCGATGGCGATGGTTTGCAAAGCTTCCGGATTTTCGAAGTCGGCGATCGTATCTCCGATTTCAAAACCTTCCACTCCCACAATTGCACAAATATCACCTGCTATAACTTCTTGCACTTTTTTACGGCCTAACCCTTCAAAAGTGTGTAATTCTTTAATTCTTGATTTGATGATTTTACCATCTCTTTTTACCAAAGAAATCGGCATCCCTTCTTTTAAAACGCCTCTTTCCAAACGACCAATCGCGATACGACCGGTGAACGAAGAGAAATCTAAAGAGGTAATCAACATTTGTGGTGTTCCTTCAGATACTTTTGGAGCAGGCACATTGGCTACTACCATATCCAATAAAGGTTCGATGTTTGACGTTTGGTTTTCCCAATGGTCAGACATCCAGTTATTTTTAGCAGAACCGTAAACTGTTGGGAAATCCAACTGCCATTCTTCGGCGCCTAATTCAAACATTAAGTCGAATACTTTTTCGTGTACTTCTTCAGGAGTACAGTTTTCTTTGTCTACTTTATTAATTACCACACAAGGTTTCAACCCTAAGTCGATGGCTTTTTGCAATACAAAACGCGTTTGCGGCATTGGTCCTTCAAAAGCATCTACCAATAAACAAACACCATCAGCCATGTTCAATACTCTTTCTACTTCCCCACCAAAATCGGCGTGACCCGGAGTATCGATAATGTTGATTTTGGTTCCTTTGTAAACCACTGAAACGTTTTTAGAAGTAATCGTAATTCCTCTTTCGCGCTCTAAGTCGTTGTTGTCAAGAATTAAATCACCGGTATTTTCGTTTTCGCGAAATAATTGACAGTGATACATAATTTTGTCAACCAAAGTCGTTTTTCCGTGGTCAACGTGCGCAATAATTGCAATGTTTCTGATAGATTCCATGTGTGCTTTTTTGTGGGTGCAAAGGTACACTTTATTTTCAGATAAAAAACCAATAACAAATTAGTTTACACTTTATTAAAATAAGCAGGAAAGTTTATAAAAAACTTAATAAGTTTTTGGCTAAATTTTAAAACTAATTTGAAAATCTATATATTTGGAGTAATGAAAAATAATTCTAATAAAATAACATTAACATACATCATTATCTTAATGTTTGTGGCCATACTTGGTCACCAAGTTTTTTTAGATTATATCGAAACTTCACCTGAAAAATCTTTGATTTATTTTTATGTTAGAGACTTTATATTTATTCTTATTTCGGGGATAATTTTAAAGTTCATCCTCTATCGCAATGACGAAAACAACAAATCGGTTTTTGAAAAACTTCAGGTAACCAATAATGAAATTCTGGAATCAAATGAGCGCTATGACATTGTGGCCAAAGCGACAAGTGACACCATTTGGGATTGGAAGATTGAAGACGACAGTTTTATTTGGAACAAAGGAATTCAAGGTGTTTTTGGATATAAAAAAGAAGACGTTGGTATGACGTCCAAATGGTGGTTTGAAAGAATTCATCCGGAAGACAGTTTGAAAATGTCTGTCAAACTTTATTCTTTTTTGGAACAAAAAACAGAGAAGTGGCAAGACGAGTACCGTTTTCAATGTGCGGACGGAAGTTACAAATATGTTTTTGACAGGGGATTTTTAGTCAAGGACAAAGAAGGCAAACCCATCAGAATGATTGGAGCCATTCAGGATGTTACCAAGCAAAAAGAGGAAGAACAACGCCTTAGACTATTAGAAACGGTAATTACCCAAACCAAAGATGCGGTTATGATTACTGATATAGATACTACTGTTGAAGTGATTCCGAATATCATTTTTGTCAATTCGGCTTTTACTGACATGACCGGTTACCAGTCGGATGAAGTGATTGGCAAATCTCCGGTGATGTTCTTTGGTCCTAAATCTGATATTTTTGAATTTGACAAATTAAAAACAGCCATTCAAGAGTACAAAGAATGCTACGTAGAAACCATCAGTTATAAAAAAAGTGGTGAAGAATTTTGGATTAATTTCTCGATGATTCCGGTGACCAATAAAGACGGTGAACATTCTCACTGGATATCCATTCAAAGAGATGTTACCGAAGAAAAAAACAAAGAAAAGGAAAGAGAACAACTCATTAGAGAGCTTACCCAAAACAATAAGGATTTAAAACAATTCTCCTATATCACTTCGCACAACTTGAGAGCGCCTTTGTCTAACCTAACCGGTTTATTGAACTTGGTGGAAGAAGTGCAGATTGAAGATCCGGAACTGAAAGAAATCATTGCCGGATTTACCAAATCGACCCATCTTTTGAATGAAACCATTAATGACTTGGTTAAAGTAGTCATCATTAAAGACAACCCGTCTATTCAAAAAGAGAAAGTATTGATTAAAGAAATTTTTGAGAATGTGTTTAATCAATTGAGCTTTTTAATCGGGCTTCACAAACCCATTTTGAAAATAGATTTGGAAGAAGTCACAATTTTAAACATCAACAAGTCTTACTTAGAAAGTATTTTTTTAAATTTACTGACGAACGCTATCAAATACAGATCTGACAACAAACAATTGCGTGTGAACATCTCTTCTAAAGTGGTTGATGATAATTTAATCCTCACATTTAAAGATAACGGTATCGGAATTGATTTGGTCAGAAATAAAGATAAAATTTTCGGTTTGTACCAACGATTCCACAACCATCCCGACAGCAAAGGATTAGGATTGTATTTAGTGAAATCTCAAGTAGAAGCCATGGGCGGAACAATAAACGTATCGAGTATAGTGGGCAAAGGAACAACTTTTACCATTACATTTAAAAACAACTAAACTTTTTTTGATTACATGCTGAATAAAATACTCTGTGTAGATGACGATGCGATAACTTTAATGCTTTGCAAAAAGGTGATTGAACGGGTAGCTTTTGCCCACGAAGTATTAACTGCCAAAAACGGAGAAGAGGCTATTTTTTATTTTAACGAATTAGCCCCGCTGTTCAAAGAGAATCAAACCATGCCCTACCCTAAATTGACCTTCTTAGATTTGAATATGCCTATAATGAACGGCTGGGAGTTTCTGGACAACTACCTTCAAAACGGATATCATGAGCTGTTTACCGAAGCCCAATTTATCGTGCTTTCGTCGACTATAGACCCGCAGGATGTCGAAAAAACCAAAAGCTACCCGATGGTGATTGACTTTCTCTCTAAACCTATTACCAAAGAAATGCTTGAAATTTTAAAACAAAAATTTTAAGAATACTATAAAAACAAAAAAGCACTCAAAATTGAGTGCTTTTTTTTTATACTTTGTAAGTTAGATTATAACTTAGTAACGTGCTTAGTTAATTTAGATTTTAAATTAGCAGCTTTATTATCGTGAATGATATTTTTCTTAGCCAATTTGTCAATCATAGAAATAACAGCAGATAATTTAGCAGAAGCCTCAGACTTATCTGTAGCCAATCTTAATGCTTTGATAGCATTACGAGTCGTTTTGTGTTGGTATCTGTTCAACACTCTTTTCTTTTCGTTACTTCTGATTCTTTTTAAAGCTGACTTGTGATTTGCCATTTTTTCTTTTCTTTTATTTAAATTGTAGCCCGTAGGGGAATCGAACCCCTCTTACCAGGATGAAAACCTGGCGTCCTAACCGATAGACGAACGGGCCATCTTTCTCATTGCGGTTGCAAAGATACAACTGTTTTTTATTCTCGCAAGAGGGAAGATAATTTTTTTTTGATTTTTTTTAGTACGCTTTTGCAAATAACACTCTACCAGTGGATTTGTTTCCGGAAAAAATACAAATCCCTTCTTCATTTTTCCTGTTTAGAGGAATACAACGAATGGTTGCCTTGGTCAAATCCTTAATTTTTTCTTCTGTTTCCGGTGTTCCATCCCAATGTGCAGAGATAAAACCGGTTTTGTTTTCTAAAACATCTTTAAACTCTTCAAAAGAATTGACTTCCGTAATATGAGTATTTCTGAATTCCAAAGCACGATTGAATAAATCCTTTTGGATTTGCTCCAATAAATCAGAGATATAATTTACAGCGCCGTCTTTGGCAATAATCTCTTTAGTCAATGTATCGCGTCGGGCTACTTCAAAAGTACCGTTTTCTAAATCTTTTGGCCCTATAGCAATTCTAACCGGCACTCCTTTTAACTCCCATTCGGCAAATTTAAAGCCAGGTTTTTGGGTGGTTCTGTTGTCAAACTTAACCGAAATGCCTAATTTTCTGAATTGAGCAACCAAATCATTTGCTACTGTCGAAATCGCATCAAATTCTTCATCTGTCCTGAAAATTGGCACTATCACTACCTGAATTGGCGCCAAATTTGGAGGCAAAACCAATCCGTTATCATCAGAATGGGTCATTACCAATGCGCCCATCAAACGCGTAGAAACACCCCATGACGTACCCCAAACGTGCTCTTGTTTTCCTTCTTGGTTGGCAAATTTGACATCAAAAGCTTTGGCAAAGTTTTGTCCTAAGAAATGGGAAGTCCCGGCTTGCAATGCCTTTCCGTCTTGCATTAAAGCCTCAATACAATAGGTTTCTTCCGCACCGGCAAAACGTTCGGTCTCTGTTTTTAATCCTTTAATTACCGGTATTGCCATAAAATTCTCGGCAAAATCAGCATACACATGCATCATTTTCTCAGACTCTTCAATAGCTTCAGCTTTAGTCGCATGCGCTGTATGTCCTTCCTGCCATAAAAACTCAGCTGTTCTCAGAAATAATCGGGTTCGCATTTCCCAACGAACGACATTTGCCCATTGGTTGATTAATAGTGGTAAATCTCTGTAAGATTGTACCCAGTTTTTATAAGTTGACCAAATAATAGCTTCACTGGTAGGGCGAACAATTAGTTCTTCCTCTAATTTAGCATTGGGATCAACCATTAATTTTCCGGGTTTGTCCGGATCGTTTTTTAATCGGTAGTGCGTTACGATGGCACATTCTTTGGCAAAGCCTTCTGCATTCTTTTCTTCGGCCTCAAACATGCTTTTGGGAACAAAAAGAGGAAAATAGGCATTGCTATGACCGGTTTCTTTAAACATACGGTCTAATTCCGCTTGCATTTTTTCCCAAATTGCATAGCCGTAGGGTTTGATTACCATACAACCTCTAACCCCTGAGTTCTCGGCTAAATCCGCCTTGACTACGAGCTCGTTATACCATTTGGAATAGTCTTCTTCTCTCTTTGTTAAGTTCTTACTCATAATGAATAGTTTGGCATAAAAATTGTTTAACTTTTTTTAACTAAATAGTTCGACAAAACTAACTATTTTTGTATAGTCCAACAATAAAAATGCTATAGATATGAAAACTTATTATTTATTCAGTAGAAGATTGTCCTTATTTTCCGTCTTAGGAATTTTGGCCATTACAATTACCTCGTGCGGTTCTTATCAAAACAGTTCTTATTATGACTCCGACGGAGTTTACGGAAACGGAGAAAACAAGAAAAAAGAGGTAGCATCAGGGGATAATTCTCAAAGCAATAAATACCAAGAATATTTTAGCGAATTAAATAAAGATGCTCAAGCATTTACAAACGTAGAAACCTATAGCACTGTATCGGACGACTCTACCGCTACTAACAGTAAAAACTATGATGATAATAATGCCGGTTGGGGAAGCAATGCCCAATCAGTAACCATAAATGTTTATGATAACAATTGGGGTTATGGCTATTGGAACAACTATTGGTATGGCAATTATTGGGGTTGGAGCAGTTGGGGACCATCATGGGGATGGGGCTGGAACAGCTGGTACGGACCGGGTTGGAACGTTGGATGGGGAGGTTGGTACAGTCCATGGTATAGCCCATGGTATGGTGGCTATTATGGCTACAACAATTGGTACGGAGGCTATTACAACAATTATTACCACTACAATGGCGGAAGAAGAGGTTCTACCTATGGTTATTATGCCGGAAATCGAGCAAACAGTTCAAGATATGGCATCAGAAATGCATCTAATTATAGTGGAAGAGGTAATAGCGTTGTTAGACCAAGAAATTCAAACTTCAGCCCAACTAGAAACAACTACAGCAATCCAAGAAATAATTCTTCCAGTCCGAGAAATTACAACAACAGTAGTTCTCCCAGACAAAATACGAATACCACACAGCCCAGAAACAACGTAAGAACAGAATCCTCACCTACCCGTTCTTATAGTCCAAGTTCTAACTATGGCGGCGGTCGTTCTTCGTCTGGCGGCGGTGGCGGCAGGTCTTCGTCTGGTGGCGGAAGACGATAATACTATCACCTATCTTATACCTATGCTTTGTTAATCTATTGCATAGGTTTTTTTTGAATAAAAATTTAAAATTACTATGAAAAAGTATCTACTATTATTTTGTATTGGGATGTCATTATCCAATATGCATGCCCAAGAAACTACACCGGAAGATGTTATTCGGCTGGCTACCGATAACCTAACCGGAACCGCCCGATTCAGAGGAATGAGTGGTGCGTTTGGAGCTGTTGGCGGCGATTTGTCTGCCATAAATGTTAACCCGGCAGGTTCTGTTTTTTTTAACAACAACTTTGCCACCATCACTGGTTCTGTTTATAATGCCAAAAACAGATCACGTTATTTTGGCACCTCAACCAACGATACCGACAGTACGCTTGACATCAATCAAATTGGAGCAGTATTCATTTTTAAAGAAGGTGCTGACAGCAAAAATGATTGGAAAAAATTGGCTGTAGGCTTGAATTATGAAAACGCAAATAATTTCAACAATAGTGTGTTTTCGGCCGGTGTTAACCCTTATAATTCTATCGGGAACTATTTTGTAAATATCGCACAGGGAATTCCGACTGATATACTGGACAATGAAAATTTTTACAATATGAATTTTTATGAACAACAAGCCTTTCTGGGATACAACACTTATATTTTTGAACCAACTGTTGATACCCCGAACAACTCTTCCTATTACACCAACATACCAAACGGCGGAAATTACTACCAAGAAAACCAAATTTTAACTACCGGTTACAATGGAAAACTTACCGGAAACTTCTCTGCCGCATACAAAGATATTCTCTTCTTAGGCGCAAATTTAAATTTTCACTTTGTAAACATTGAAAGGTTATCTTCTGTTTATGAAAGTAATGAAAATCCGCTTTATGACACTGGCTCAACCATTTCGGAAATTCTTTTCGAGAACCGTCTTTGGACAACCGGATCCGGATTCTCTTTTAACTTGGGTGCTATCGTAAAACCGATTGAAAGCCTTCGTATTGGGTTGGCTTACGAATCTCCAACATGGCTTAGGTTAACCGATGAATTACAACAAGGTGTTAGTACACATAGCCTCAACAATCAGGATGGAAATGAATTTCCTTTTTCCTATCATGACCCTATTACCTATTTGCCTTACACCATTCAAACACCCGGAAAATGGACCGGAAGTATGGCGTATATTTTTGGCAAAAGAGGTTTGTTGAGCGTTGACGTTTCAACCAAAGATTACAGCAGTACAAGAATAAAACCCAAAAACGATTACACCGGTATCAATACTTTTATGAGTAATGCCCTAGACAATGCCATGGAAATTCGTGTAGGTGGAGAATTCAAAATCAAACAAGTGAGTTTAAGAGCAGGTTATCGCTTTGAGGAAAGTCCATATAAAGTTGATGAAACGTTTGGTGACTTAACCGGATATACCGGCGGTATAGGTTATAATTTTGGTGAAAGCCGTTTGGATTTGGCTTATTCTTATGACCACAGAAACAGCAACCAAGCCTTAGTGTCTTCAGGCATGACTGATCCTGCAAGAATAAGCCGCTACAATAACAATATTACCCTTAGTTATTCTATTAATTTCTAATTTTTAGAATACCCTATCTAAACCATCTCTATTGAGATGGTTTTTTTATTTCTCAAAGTCAACAAACTAATTAGAAATAAAAGCGTAATTTTGCACGCTTTCCCAATAATCGGAATTAAATCTATGAGAACTAAGTCTTTAAAGAAAAACAAAATCAATGTCATTACCCTTGGATGTTCTAAAAACACTTACGACAGTGAGGTTTTAATGGGACAATTAAAAGCCAGTGGTAAAGATGTAGTGCATGAACAAGAAGGAAATATCGTGGTGATTAACACTTGCGGTTTTATTGATAATGCCAAAGCAGAATCGGTGAACACCATTTTGGAATATGCCGATAAAAAAGAGAAAGGTTTGGTAGACAAAGTTTTTGTGACCGGTTGTCTTTCTGAAAGATACCGTCCCGATTTAGAGAAAGAGATTCCGAATGTTGACCAGTATTTCGGTACCACAGAATTGCCTCTTTTGCTAAAAGCTTTAGGCGCCGATTATAAACATGAATTGCTTGGAGAGCGTTTAACGACTACGCCCAAAAACTATGCTTATCTCAAAATTGCCGAGGGTTGTGACAGACCATGTAGTTTTTGCGCGATTCCGATTATGCGAGGCAAACACGTTTCACAATCTATTGAAAAACTAGTAAAAGAAGCTGAAGGTTTGGCCAAAAACGGCGTCAAAGAATTGATTCTTATCGCTCAGGATTTGACTTACTACGGTTTGGATTTATACAAAAAAAGAAATTTAGCCGAATTATTAGAAAACTTGGTAAAAGTCGAAGGCATCGAATGGATTCGTTTGCATTATGCGTTTCCAACCGGTTTCCCGATGGATGTGTTGGAATTGATGAAAAACGAACCAAAAATCTGTAACTACATAGACATTCCGTTACAACACATTTCAGATAACATTTTGAAATCGATGCGCCGCGGAACAACTAAAGAAAAAACCACCAAACTTTTAAAAGACTTCCGCGCTGCGGTACCGGGCATGACAATCAGAACGACTTTGATTGTGGGTTATCCGGGCGAAACCCAAGAAGATTTCGAAACCATGAGAGATTGGGTTCAGGAAATGAAATTTGAACGTTTGGGTTGCTTCACTTATTCTCACGAAGAAAACACGCACGCCTATTTATTGGAAGACGATGTTCCCGAGGAAGTAAAACAAGCACGTGCTGCCGAGATAATGGACTTACAGTCACAAATTTCATGGGATTTAAATCAAGAAAAAATCGGGCAAACTTTTAAATGTATTATCGACAGAAAAGAAGGCCAACATTTTATCGGAAGAACTGAATTTGACAGTCCGGATGTAGACAACGAAGTCTTGATTGATGCCGCTAAATTCTACGTTAAAACCGGTGAATTTGTTAATGTAAAGATTATTGACGCCACTGAATTCGATCTTTACGGCGAGCCGGTTTAATAGCTAAAACTTACCGTAGTTATCCAAAAGTTTTTCCCGAATACTTCTGTATTCTTGGAAGCACCATTGTGTGTATAATTCACAGAAATAGGCATGGTAACACCTTTACCCAAATCAATTTCTTTGGATGCGGTTACGCCCAAATTCACAAAAGAAGGTTTATCATAATTGGCATAAGAATAATACTCGGCTTTATTATTAATCACAGCACCAACAACCGGAGCAATTTCAATATTTTGAAGCGCACTGTATTTGGCTTTTTCAAAAAACAAAAATGTATACCCTAACTCCAAATAAGTCGTGAAATTCTGTTTCGGATTTTCTCCAAAACGATCATAACGATAATCGTTTCCGGCCACCAAAGTACTTAGAGTAGCATTAAAAGGATAACGATAACCTTCTGAGAAATCAAAATACCAAATGGCATCAACTGTTTTAGTACTGTCATTGCCGTAATTTAAAAAACCGTTGTCAACACCCGCTACCTTGCCTACTGATGGCCAATAGTAATCCCAAAGTTGGAACTGAAGAAAGTCATTAACTTGATAAGTAATATAAAAATCTATCTCTTGGTAACCTTTGTAATAGGTTATACCATCGGGATAAAAATAGTCGTTTTTAAAATTGGTGGTAGCCCAAAAACCCAAAGTGAATTTTGGTGTAAGTCGGTATTCGATAGTTGGCTGCACCGCCATATAATCTCCTCCCCAACATTGGCCACGCCAAAGATAACGATTCAAAATGTCTAAATTTAAATAAAGTCTTTTCTCCTCGTCTTGAGCAATCGTATCAACCACTTTAACATCCTCTTGCGCTGTGGAATAAGTTGAGACCAATCCGAAAAAAAAGATAGCTACCATTTGTTTATACTTCATGCTACTCTCTTTTTTCTAAATAAGTGGTCAACAATTCAAATAATCGCTCTCTGCTTAAAGGTTTTGTAATATAATCTGTAAATCCTGCGTCCAATATTTTGGCTTTATCTTCAGAGGAAGAATAAGCGGTTTGAGCAATAATCGGCAAGTTTGGTCTAACAGGCTGAATGCGTTCTATCGCCTCAAAACCATTCATAATCGGCATTTTAATATCCATCAAAACCAAATCAATACTTGGGTTATTTAAGCAGATTTCTACCGTTTCTTTTCCGTTAACCGCTCTTATGATTTGGTAGTTTTTATTTTGCATCATTTTTTGGAACAACAAAAAGTTAATGTTGTCGTCTTCAGCAATTAAAATTAATTTATCATCCGATTTTGTAATCTCAAAATTATTGACCGAGCTCACAGTAATAGGCTCCATTTCTGCATATTTGAGCGGAATAGAAACATAAAAGGTTGATCCTTCACCAACTTTAGATTCTAAAGTTATAGTACCGCCCAGCAATTCAACATAAGCTTTTGAAATAGCCAATCCTAAGCCCAATCCTCCCACTTTAATAGAAATATCACTATCAACTCTTTTGAAACGATCAAAAATATTATTGTGTTGCTCTTCATCTATCCCCAATCCGGTGTCTCTCACCGTAAAATGAATCAGCGCATTCTTTTCATCTATTTCATAACCAAAAGTCACCATACCTACATCGGTAAACTTAATGGCATTGGTCAACAAATTAACCAGTACTTGTTTGAGTTTAATTTCATCGGTAATGATGTTGAACTCAGCCGGCATAGAACTTTTGATAAGAATAAATTCAAGGTCCTTGTTTTGTATGGTCACTTTTACCGTTTCATACAATTCATTCACACAAGATTCCAAATTAACTAAGGTATAATTAGGCGCAATTTGATTAGAGTCAATTTTTGACATTTCAATCAAATCATCTATGATGGAAACCAAGTTTTTTCCGCTTTTTTCAATAACGTTAAGATATTCTGACTTCTCTGCTTCGTTAACATCCGTATTGATAATCAAATCCGTAAAACCATTGATGGCATTCATCGGAGTTCTGATTTCATGTGACAAATTGGCCAAAAAAGATGACTTCAGCCTATCGCTTTCTTCTGCCTTAATCTTAGCGGTAATCAGCTCCATTTTTTGGTTATTATTTTCTTCAAACAAATTGCCAATGTAGCTAAACTCACCATTGGATTCCTTTAACAATTTAATGGCCTTTTTATTGCCGGTTAATAAAACCCTTCTTACCAAATACAGCGGATAATAGACCAATCTTCGAGTGTAAATTAAATTCATCAACAGTATCACTAAAAAGGCAATAATTATGATATACAACAGGTTGATGGTGTTTTCAAAATAAACTTCAAAATTCCTTTGAAACAACAAATCAGCAATGATTTTGCCCTGAGAATCCTTCAATTGAACTACTGAAGATATTTTGTTTTTCTCTTCTGAATAATTATAGCTCGGACCAACCAATTGTATCTCTGAATTGGTTATATGGGATAAATTTTTGAGAAACTCTTGATTAATCAAACGCACTACAAAAAAATAGCCTGAAGCTTTGGTTTTATTTTTTAACGGATCGTTGGAAGGATGTATGGCCGCTCCGGTTACTTCTACTATGCCCTCCGGAATTTTTAGGTAGAACTTTTTAATTCCTTCTTTGTAAAGCAAATCCATTGCCGGTTTGGGAATAAAATCCAAAGATTTTATACTGGCCGTAGATGTTCTCATGATAAAATTCTTTTGGGCATCATAAGACCCTAAATATTCTGCATCGTAGATTGCCAATTCATTTCCAATCGTTTCATCAAACCAAACCTTGTCTTTGGTGATTGTAAAGTCAACAAACTCATCCCAATTGGTATCATTATTAATGGCAACCAAGATAGGTTTAGACTCTAAATCGAGCAGCTTGTGAATCTCATTATCAAAATGTTCCACCGAATCCTTATAAACCTGTGTCTCGGCTTTTTTGGTATAATAAAAAAGGGTGAAATACAGAATAATAAAGAAGATACTCGAAGATATTATTAACCAAAGAATTTTTGGAAATGTTTTTTTAACTGTCATCTCTTTTTGGTTAAACAATTTTTAATAAAAAAATCATCATAAATATAAAAACTTAACCGGTAGCAAATCTTTCATCAAAATCATGAAAAAAGACTTTGAAAAATCACAACACTAATAATAAACCAGAATCTCTTATGGCATTAATGGGTTTAGAGAACCAAAACAATTCGAAATCATCAAACTGTTTTTCAAAATCAAACTTGAGATTGGCAAAGGTAAGAATCTTTTGATTGTGAACCGATAAAGTCTCTATAGTTTTCAAAAACCACTCTCCTTTTTCTAGCTCAACAACAATTTCAAAGGTCTCTTTTTTATCAAAAAAAGTCAATTTCATCATCTCCCAAGAATGGCTTTTTTTGGTTTTAGTGAAAGTTTCTGTAATCGGTTTGGCGCCCAACCATACTATTTTAGCCGAGGATTTCACACTAAAATCAGTCTCCTTTTCCAAACAACTAACTATAAAATCAGACGGTATTGTCGTTTTTGGAATTTTAAACTCAAACCAATCCTGCAATGCATATTCGAAACAAATGCCATGCATATAATTGAACAGCGATTTCTTTAACCCAAAACTAAATTGGTCGTGATTGATTCCGGTTTTGTCTTTGAATTGTATATCATTGTTGGCAAAAGTAATCTCTTGCTGCTCGGGTATTACCCCAAACTCATCGGGAAACAATCCTACCGGACTATGCGCCGTCATGGCAAATTGGTGCCAAAAACCCGATTGCAATACGCCTACTTCAAACAGTTGACGTACCATTTCCAAACTATCCACGGTTTCCTGAACGGTTTGTGTCGGATAACCATACATTAAATATGCATGTACCATGATGCCGCTTTCAGTAAAATTTCGGGTAACTTGGGCTACTTGTTCTACCGTAACACCTTTTTTAATCAGTGCCAATAGCCGGTCTGAAGCCACTTCCAATCCTCCGGAAACCGCTATACAACCCGATGCTTTGAGCAACAAACACAAGTCGAGACTAAAACTCTTCTCAAACCGAATGTTTGTCCACCAAGTGACTGTAAGTTTACGGCGAAGAATTTCCAAAGCTACTTCCCGCATCAAAGCCGGTGGCGCTGCTTCGTCGACAAAATGGAAACCGTTTTCACCCGTTTGGGCTATCATTTCCTCCATTCGGTCGACCAAAATTTGAGCGGCAATCGGTTCGTATAATTTGATATAATCCAACGAAATATCACAAAACGTACATTTGCCCCAATAGCAACCATGCGCCATCGTAAGCTTGTTCCATCGACCATCACTCCACAAACTGTGCATCGGATTGGCTATTTCTATCACAGAGATGTATTGGTCTAAAAGCAAATCGGAATAGTCGGGTGTTCCAACATCACTTTGCTTATAATCGGATTGTGCAGTATTGTTTTTATAGACGACTTGGTTGTTTTCAAGAAGAAAAGTTCGCTTAAAAAGCCCTTCGACTGCGCTCAGGGTGACAAAATCGTGAAGCAATTCTACCGGCAATTCGCCATCATCGAGTGTGATAAAATCAAAGAATTCGAATACTCTTTGGTCTTTCAAGTCGCGGAGTTCTGTATTGGGGAAACCGCCACCCATTGATACTTTTATTTTTGGAAAGTGCTTTTTGATAAACTGCGCACAACGAAATGCACTGTACAAATTCCCCGGAAACGGTACAGAAATACAGACCAATTTGGGCTGAAAACTATTCAATCTTTCGGACAGAATTTTGAGTGTAATTTTGTCTATATAAGTCAATTCACCATGCAGATGGGCATACAATTCGTCAAAAGAATTAGCACTTCTCCCCAATCTTTCAGCGTAGCGGCTAAAGCCAAAATTTTCATCCACACAATCGACTATAAAATCGGATAAGTCTTCGAGATATAAAGTGGCTAAATGTTTGGCTTTATCTTGCATTCCCATCGAACCGAATGCCCATTCCATATCATCTAATTGTTGAAATCGAGACGCCTCGGGCAAAAAATTTCCGCTGCAAATTTGGCGAGCCAAAGTATGGTTTTTCCCTTGAAGAAAGGCAATCACTGAATCGATGGTTTGAATGTAATCTTCTCTTAAATTGTAAATTCGTTGAAGATTGGATGTTAGCTGATGGATATTAGATGATTCAAAAATAGCTGTCAATCCATCTTTGGAGAACATCGCCAAAATTACTTCAATCCCCAAATCCATTTGATAAGCAGAAATGTTTTTGGTATTCAAAAACCCTTTTAAGTAAGCCGTTGCCGGATAAGGTGTGTTGAGTTGGGTAAACGGTGGCGTTATGAGAAGTAGGTCTTTCATTTGTTGTAAGTGACAAACAAAAGTACTTTATTTTTCAATCTTTTTTCTTTCCGCTATAAATTGGCTAAGCCTTTTACCGTAAAGTGATTTAGCTACTTGTGGTGACAAGGATTTTTGAATAGTATCTAAATATTTCAAATTGATATCGTAAATCTCCGCCAAAGCCACATAAGGTGCAACTTCGTATTTACCGTTGTTTACGGCAAAGTTGGTGGTAAACAAGTATTTTCTTTTTAAAATGCCTTTTTGTTGTTCCTCCATTTCACTTACTTCTGCCAATTTTCCGGCTTTGAAGGCTTTGAATTTTTTCTCTACCAAATCCAAATCCTGATTTATGTATCTCGACATTACTTTTCTGTAATCATCATAAAGCTCCTGGTTTTTAGAACCGGTAATTTTAACATCTGCTGTAAAAAAATCTAAACTGGTTTCTAAATTCATCGTGCCTTTCTCAGCAAAAAACATGATATTATTGTCAATCGAGTTGGTCACCCCACGATCCAAAAACAAGTATAACATTTCTGATGACTGCAAATCAAATTCACTCACAAAATGAGAATCTCCATCAATTTTAATCGTATCTATCGGCACTAAAAGCGTGTCTTTTATCCTTTGTATATAAAGCGTTCCTTTCTTTAATCCTTTGATATTTCCGTTGAGCACAAAGTTTTTCGTTGATTTTTGTTCCGAGCAGGAAGCCAAAACAATCAGGGTTACTAAGGCTAAAAATGTTTTTTGCATGTTTGATATTAAGAGAAGAATATCCGGTGGACATTCGGTTTATACTTAGTGATACACAGATATTTCAAATCTGTTATAAATTTTGGCAATAATACTAAAAAAACCTCAATTTGATGACCAAATTGAGGTTTTATACTATTACAAGTTTTTTTTTATTTTCCGGTCAGCCAAGCTTTGTTCAGCTTCTCTTTTGAAGCATCAATAAGTTGGTAACCTTCCACTTCTTCTGTGGCCAATTTTACTTTCCCTTTGATTACTTGCTCTTTTCCGTCTCTTCTTATTTTAACGCTAATAGCATCGTCTTCTTTCCAGTTTTGACTCTCCATAATCATATCGTAGATGTTGTCTAAGTTATAATCTTTGTTATTGATAGCCAAGATTAAATCGCCTCCTTTAATGCCTAAATTTGTCATAAAAGCATTCAAGTCCTGACTAGGAATCACCATGATTTCTTTGGTCTTTCCGTCAACGGTAATGAATGGGGTTGATTGGTCTTTCAAAAAAGGGTTCATAGGAAGGCTAATCTTGGTTTTACCCACACCTACTTTAGCAAAATAATCATCATACTTTATTGGTGTTGGCCCGGCTACATAAGTGTTTAAGAACTCACCTACTTCAGGATAAGTCAGCGAAGTGATCTTTGCGAATAACTCGTCATCGTTGAAAGGCTTATTCGGACCATATTCACTCGATAATTTTTGCATTAAATCTAAAATACCTCTTTCGCCGTTGCTTTTTTCACGAATGATAATATCAATACACATTCCTATTAAAGCGCCTTTTTCGTATACATTTAAATATTGATCTTTATAAGGTTGCTCCAATACCTTTGCACTCATCTCGGTAAATGGCATGGTGTCATTTAAGCTTGAAGCGTTATTGATTTTGCCTATCATTCTTTGGTAAAATTCATCGGCATCGATTAATCCTTGGTTGACTTGAAACAAATTGGCGAAATATTCGGTTACACCTTCATACATCCATAAATGTTTTGACATTTTAGGATTGTTATAGTCAAAATATTGGATTTCTTTAGAGTGAATGCTCAATGGTGTTACGATATGAAAAAACTCATGGGAAACCACGTCTTTAATTTGTTCTCCTAAAGCAGCCGCCGGCATCATATCTGGGAAAACTACCGTGGTTGATGTATGGTGCTCCAAAGCACCAAAACCTTTAGCATCCTTTTTTTGCATGTCAGACAAATACAAAAGAACCGTGTATTTTTTGTTGTTATTGATTGGACCCAAGAAAGCTTTTTGGGCACGCATGGTGGTCTCTAAATAAGTCGAAAGTGATTTAGCCGTATGCATTCCGTTAGCAGAATAAACACTAAACAAAATTTCCATACCATCAACATTGAAAGTAACATAATCAGGCTTGCAGTACATAATTGGATTGTCTACCAACTCAAAATATCTTTCTGTTTTAAAAGTATCTACGGTATCACTTTTATCGGTATCTATCAAAGAGGTAGATCCAAAAAGTGTCGCCGGATGGGTAATCGTTACATGGTAAGGAATCTCGAGTTTGTCATCGAAATAGCCCACAAATCCGTGGTTGTTTAGCATAAAGTTTTTGCCTTCGTCTATATTCGTTCCGGCAGGAGAAAAAATTTCATCTTTCCCAAAACCTCTACCGGTTTCGGTATCATAAGTATCATTTACCCAATAAGTAACTTTTGACAAGGCTTTGGCATTGCTGATTTTCCAAGAATTATCATCGGTTTTTGTAACGGTTAATTCTTTTCCAGATTTGTCTAAGGCTTTTAAGTCAACAATTAATTTTCCGTAATTGTCGGAAGAATAAGTTCCGGGAACCGTTTTGGGAATGTGAAAAACAACTTCCTGCGATTTAAAACTTGGCGGTGTGATTGTAACCATCACTTTGTCTTCTTTTACTTGGTTCAAATCTATGGTAACTTTCACCTCTTGGCTTGCTTGTTTTTTTTGGGCAATCCCATCAAAATGGAATGCAGTTAACGCTACTATGGCACTCAGAATTAATTTTTTCATTGTCAAAAATTTATATTTTTTGGATAAGTCATCAAATGTAGCCAATAGTTACAATTGACTTTAACATTTTTACCATTGATTAACTAAAATCGTGCCGATTAACGCTTTGAAATTTTGTTGTGGGTAATTTGTCTTTGCAGTGTGCATTTAAATCGGTCAATTCCTTCGGTACGCAACTTGGCATGTTTGGTGGTTCTACCTTGTACCCTTTCTCGCCACATTTTGAAACTCGATGGTTTCATTTCGCGACGCATGATGGCAATCGTTTCTTGTTCTGAAATACCAAACTGAAAAGTAATCGCTTCAAATGGCGTTCTGTCTTCCCATGCCATTTCTATGATTCTGTCGATTTGTTGTTCGGTAAACGGATTTGATTTCATGCAAACAAAATTCGGGATTAAATAAAAAAACTCTTGTTGAACAAGAGTTAAAGTTTTAGTCAAATTTATTTTTGATATAGTATTTGCTGTCTAAATCATCGTCGAAATCGTCAATAATTGGTTTTGGCTTTGGTTTACTGCCGGTGGCTTTCTTTTTCCAAAGTTCAAAATTATCTTTCGATAATCGTTTGCGCATCAATTCGGTTACTTCATTTTCGGTGAGACCAAATTCTCCTTTTATTACTTCAAAAGGCTTTCTTTCCTCTTGAGCCATGCTGACAACTCTTTCAATTTGTTCGTTGTCAAAGTCTGCAAGCTTACTTTTTTTCATTTCTGTAAAAGCATTATTTAAAAATAGATTTCAACTGATTAATTGGTATTCCAATATTAATAAAAAAAATAATTAGTTTTTAAGCTGTAACGGTTTTTTTAAGCATCGGTTTTGGGCAACCGCTTTTTTTGAAAAGGAATCAACAACAGATTCCTCAAATCATTGTGCTCTTCAGCCTTCATATGGGTGTCAACACCATAAACAATCTTTTCTCTGTCTAAGGCTTGAAAAGTTCCGAAAAGTCGGTCCCAAATCGAAAAAATATTCCCGTAATTGCTATCGGTGTAAGGCAAAACGTAATGATGGTGTACTTTGTGCATGTCGGGAGAAACCAAAACATAACTCATCACTTTATCCAATTGCTTTGGCAAAGCAATATTGGCATGGGTAAACTGTGTGGCTATAACGGATAACGTTTGATATAAAAAAACCATCCACATTGGGCTGCCCACAATCAAAACACCCAAAGTGGTAAAAACAAAACGGATTACGCTTTCGCCCGGATGATGGCGATTACCCGAGGTCGTATCAATCCAAGTATCGGTATGGTGGATCAAATGAAAACGCCATAAAAACTTAGTTTTGTGTTCTACATAATGAGGCAAATAAGCGCCTATTAAATCTAAAAGCAACAAACCTACTAAAGCAAAGAGCCAAACATTCATTGAAGGCAACCAATGGAGTAAACCAAAATGATTGTCTACGGTCCATTGTGCTGTACCGACTAAGACTACCGCCAAACAAAAATTGATTACAATGGTGGTAAATGTAAAAAAGATATTGATGCCGGCATGTTGCCACTTGTTGTAACCAAATTTAACAAACGGAACTGCCGATTCAATTAACCAAAACATAGCAATTCCACCAGCTAGAATCAACGCTCTGTGCGACGATGGAATACTTTCGAAGTATTGAATGATATCGTTCATCGAATTATTTTTATTTCAAATATAACAAAATAGGGAATTACTTGATAATGCGAAAAGTAAGATTGATACGCGAACCAATGTCTTTAGCCGTCTTGGGAATTTGGTGTTTCCAAAAATGTTGCGTTGTGCCTTTCATAATCAATAAACTGCCGTGTTCCAAATTGATTTTCAACTTTTGTTCTTTGATGGTATTGTGTTGCAAATGAAAGCTTCTTTCCGAACCGAAACTGACGGATGCAATAACCGGATTCCTCCCCAATTCTCTTTCGTTATCGGCATGCCAACCGTTGCTGTCTTTGCCATCACGGTAATAATTGAGCAAAACCGTTGTGAAATTTTCCAGACAAACAGTTTCTATTTCCTCCTTGATAAACATCAACAACGGATTCCATGGATGCGGTTGCATAATGATATTGGAATAACCATAAGGCTTGCCTTCATTGCCAAAAAGTGCAGTCAATCGAGGTTGCGGATGGGTTTTTCCAAAAACTGTGATGTGATCTTGTTGCCAGGGAATATTAGCTTTTAATTTTGCAAATAGTTCATTAGATCGATCCGTCTCAAAGAAATTGGGATAATATTCGATTTCGGCATCGGGTACATTAAAAATAATTTTCTCTTTTGGAAAAAGTGTGTTCATACCACAAAAATAAAGAGAAAAGAATGAATAATTCCACTCTTTTCTCTTTACAAATTCTAAGCGATATTAAAATTATAGATCTTCTTTTTTGTCTAAAAACAATTTATAGATAAATCCGCCCACTAATGCACCGGCAATTGGGGCAACCCAAAATAACCACAATTGAGACAAAGACTCTCCTTGAGCAAAAATCGCTTGTGATGTAGAACGGGCAGGATTCACGGAAGTATTAGTAATCGGAATACTTATTAAATGGATTAGTGTTAGCGCCAAACCTATAGCAACTCCCGCAAATTTACCATTAGCCAATTTGTCTGTCGCACCCATAATTACGATTAAGAAGAACATTGTTAAAACGAATTCTGCTACAAATGCCGAACCCATTGAATAACCATCCGGAGAAAAAGCGTCATAGCCGTTGGTGGCAAAAGCACCGGCTTTGGTATTGTCAATCGCAAAGCCTTCTTTTCCGGAAAGGATAAAAACTAAAGTCCCTGCTGCTGCAATTCCGCCTAAACATTGCGAAACGATATAAGGCAATAACTCTTTACCCGAAAACCGGCCACCGGCCCAAAGTCCGAAAGAAACCGCCGGATTAAAATGTCCGCCCGATATATGTCCAACAGCATAAGCCATAGTCAATACCGTGAGTCCAAAAGCCAGAGCAACTCCGGCAAAGCCAATACCTAAGTCGGGAATTCCTGCGGCAAACACTGCGCTACCGCAACCTCCAAAAATGAGCCAAAAGGTTCCGAAAAATTCTGCGAATAGTTTTCTCATAAATTTAGTATTTAAATCACGCAAGTGCGAGATTGATTAGTCTACTAAAATTAGGATAAAAAGTAAGAAAGATATTTAAATAAAGACAAACTTATTAACAACCAACTAATTAGCCTTTGTTTTCTTCAGACTAATATTCATAATAACAATGGCTAAAATTATCAACAATATACCAATCCATTGTGAAAGGACTACACTTTCATTAAGGATTACAAAAGCCATCAAAACCGAAACCGGTAATTCTAAGGAAGACACTATACTGCCCAAGCCAATCCCTGTGTGCGGAAAGCCTGAGTTCATTAACATTGGCGGAATGATGGTTCCGAATAATGCCAAAATGATACCCCATTTGGAAAAAATGGCAAAATCAAAAGGCGTAGTTTGTGTAAAAAGGGCAAAACCAAAAACAACTACAGCACCGCCAAGCAACATGTACAAACTCCTTTGCGAGGTTGAAATCCCTAAAGCAATTCGGTTGGCAGTAAACATAGTCGTGGTAAAAGATGCTGCGGCCAATAAACCCCACATAACGCCTCTCCAGTCTAAATCGATAGTAGCGTTAAGCAAATTAGTAGCCAAAGCCGTTCCGAATAATACAATAGCTACTGAAATTATTTTTTGTAAAGAAGGTGCCTTTTTATCTAAAAACCATTCAAGCAAAACACCCATCCAAACCGTCTGCATCAGCAACACTATTCCAATAGAAACCGGGATGTATTTTACGGCCAAATAGTAGAAAACACTAGTCATTCCCAATGATGTTCCGGCCAGCATCAATTGAAAGATATTTGTTCTCGAAGCTTTAATTACTGTTCCTTTTTTTCTGTTTTTTTGAAAAAGATTAATCAAAAGCAATCCTAAGATTCCCAAAACAAACTGAGAAGTAGTCACTTCAGCAGTGGTATAATTTTCATCATAAGCCAGTTTGACAAAAGTAGCCAACATGCCGTAGCTTGTAGCACCTAACCCAACCAAGAAAACACCTTTAAGGACTTTGTTTCCAAACATAATTTCATTTTTAAAAAGCCGACAAAGATACAGAATTGGAATTGTTTTCAAAGGGGATAATCCAAAAACAAAAAACCACCACTAAAAAGTGATGGTTTTTTTATTGAGCCGGCAGAGGGACTCGAACCCACGACCTGCTGATTACAAATCAGCTGCTCTAGCCAACTGAGCTATGCTGGCGTCTCAATGTGAGTGCAAATATAAAAGTGAAATTTAATTCTCCAAAATATTTCGGCACTTTTTTATTGTTTTTTCTTATTGCAATGCATTGATTTTTTCAACCAACTGATTAGCAACTTGTTCTAATTCGGTGTTGATTTGTTTGAAATGTGCTTTTTTATTTTCCACTTTCTTTGCGTTCACTTTGGTGATTAAACCGTCAAAAGACGCAATCGCTTCATCAATGATAGCATTTGTTTTGTCTGATGGTTTTCCTGAAGTTGTCATCTCATAGATGTAAACTGCTTCAATGATATCGCCTAAAACAAAATTGATGTCTTTTTTTAAATTCTTAACACTTCCCATTTTTCTTGTAAATTTTAAATTTCGGCAAAATTACACTAAATCTTTAGAATACAAACTACGAAATATAAATTTCTAAGATTGCCGCTTGTCCACTCAATTGAAAATCAGTCAATGAAGCCGGAATTAAAACTGTATCTCCTTTTTGATAAGCGCTTGTTTTTCCGTCAAAATACAATTCAAAATGACCATCTACACACATATAAACCGTAAAGGAATCATTCTTTTTGTCGACTTTCAAATTCCCGTTTAACGGAATAAAATGAGTTGTGAAATACTGGCAGTTGATTACTTCATTGGAAATATTTTCTTGTTTTTCGTAAAAGCGTTGGGCTTCTACTTTATCATAATTCAAGGCTTCTAAGGCTAAATCTACATGCAATTCACGGGGATTCCCATTAGCATCAACCCTATCAAAATCGTAAACGCGATAGGTAATATTGGAAGTTTGTTGGATTTCGGCTATCAATATGCCGGCACCAAGGGCATGAATAGTTCCGGTGTTGAGCATAAAGACATCGCCGGGTTTGACTTTTTTGCTGTCAAGAATTTGCAGTAACGTTTTGTTTTCCAAATGCTGAATATACTCTTCCGGTGAAGATTTTTCTTTGAAACCCACAATCAGTCTCGCATCGGCATCGGCTTGCATTACATACCACATTTCGGTTTTCCCAAATGAATTGTGGCGTTTTTGGGCCAACTCGTCATTCGGATGCAATTGAATCGATAAATCTTCTCGCGCATCTAAATATTTAAATAATAAAGGAAACTGCTTACCGAATTTTGCATAGACTTTGGTTCCCAAAATTTCATTTGGATAAGCTTCTATTAATTCATTCAGCGATTTGCCTTTGAAATCACCGTTCGCTACTATGCTGACGTCATTTTCTACCGTAGAAATCTCCCAGCTTTCACCGGTAATTTCAGAGGTAATCGGTTTGTTTAAATAGGATTTTAATTTGGTGCCACCCCAAATTCTTTCTTTTAAAATCGGCTCAAATTGTAATGGATAAAATGACATCAAAGTAATTTTAGGCAAACTTACATCCTTTTGAGAATTTCAAGGGCTTTTTCGATGTGAATTTTGCCCGACATACTGTTAAAAACCAACTGAATTACGCCGTTCTTATCGGCAACATAAGTAACTCTGCCCGGAATCAATCCCAATAAGTCATTGGGAACACCAAATAGTTTTCGCAATTTTTTATCGGAATCAGAAAGTAAAATAAAAGGGAGTTTGTAGTGTTGAGCAAACTTTTGATGGGATTTTACTGAATCGCTACTCACACCAATAACTTCAGCACCTAAAGCCTTAAAATCTTCATATTGATCACGAAAAGAACAGGCTTGCTCAGTACAAACTCGGGTGTCATCTTTGGGATAAAAATAAATGACAAGGGATTTTTTGCCAACAACAGTATCACTTTCAAAGACATTACCATTAGTATCAATAGCTGAAAAATTGGGGATTTTATCTCCGACTTGCAATGCCATTATTCGCCTTTGTAGGTTACAAAATTTCTGGGCGTTTCATATAAAACGACTTCAAGATCCTTATTGTTGTCAATATGTTTACGGAGTTTGTTCCAAATCACAACTGCTATATTTTCGGCAGTTGGGTTCAAATCAGCGAACTCCGGAACGTCTAAGTTTAAATTTTTATGGTCAAAAGCATTTTCGATATGCGCTTTGATTAAATCGGACAAAATCTTCACATCAATCACAAAACCGGTTTCTTGGTCAATTTCACCCGTAACCGAAACGATTAACTCATAATTGTGTCCGTGAAAATTAGGATTGTTGCATTTCCCAAAAACCGCATCGTTTTTTTCCATCGACCAATCTTTTCGATACAATCGGTGCGCAGCATTAAAATGGGCTTTTCTGGATACAGTGACTCTCATAATTTATTTCTTTTGTGCCTTATGTTTTTTGTAACCACCAAAGTCACAAAAGTTCAGCAAAAGAAACAAAGATAACTTTGTGTCTTTTGTGGTTAATTAAATTTTATGTTCTTCTAAATAGTGATAAAACTCATCAAAAATAATTTTGAACCAAACCGTGTATATATCAGGATTTTGAATCATGTCTTGTCGCACTTCTTCAATGCACATCCATTTCCAACTTTCCACTTCTTCAGGGTTAATGTTTGGTTCGTCATTATAATACCCAATCATCACATGGTCGAGTTCATGTTCGGTCAAACCATTGTCAAATGGCGCTTTGTAGATAAAATGAAACAGCTCTTTCAACTCGGTTTTAAAACCCATTTCTTCATACAAACGACGGCTTCCGGCTTGGATATTGGTTTCGCCTTCGCGTTGGTGACTGCAACAAGTATTCGTCCACAACAAAGGCGAATGGTATTTGTGGTGCGCGCGTTGTTGCAACATGATTTCGTTATTGCTGTTCAACACAAAAACCGAAAAGGCACGGTGTAAAACCGCTTTCTCGTGGGCTTCCAATTTATTCATTAACCCAATGGGTTCATCTTGTTCGTTAACCAAGATTACTTTTTCTTCGACCATAGCTTTTATTAATCGTTCAAAAATACGAAAAAATATCAGCCTCTCTAATTATGCTGATAGAACAACCGTTAAACTTTCCTTAAATCACTGCAATTTGCAATCTACAAGACATTTCAACTCGTAGATGTAGTGTAAATTTGTAGTAGATTTAAAATCAGTCACAATGAAAAAAACTTTGTTTAACTTCTTAATTTTGTCACCGCTGTTTATGTTTACGGCTTGTGGCCAAAACAATAAACCCACTACAAAAACCACTGCTATGGAAAACGTTATTTCAAAACCCGAAAACCCTTATTATTCTAATACCGATACTTCTAAATTGGTTTTAACCGATGAGCAATGGAAAAAAGTACTGCCGCCCGATTTGTATGCGGTTGCCCGAAAAGCAGATACCGAAAGAGCTTTCACCGGTACGATGTGGAAAAGTGAAACCAAAGGCACTTATTACTGCGCGGCTTGTGGTTTGAAACTTTTTAAATCCGACCAAAAATTTGTGAGCAGTTGCGGTTGGCCAAGTTTTTTTGAACAAGACAACAAAAACAGCATCACTTTTAAAGACGACAATTCCTATGGCATGCGCCGTATTGAAGCCCTTTGCGGAAGATGCGACAGTCATTTAGGTCATTTGTTTGATGATGGTCCGGAACCAACCGGAAAGCGTTATTGCATGAATGCGGTTTCTTTGGATTTTGTACCTGATGGAAATGTTGCTCAAAACAAAGGAAATTTAGAGACTATAACCATTGGTGGTGGCTGTTATTGGTGTGTGGAAGCGGTTTATGAAAACCTAACCGGTGTGGAAAAAGTAGTTTCCGGTTTCTCCGGCGGAAAAGTCGAAAACCCGAGTTATGAAGAAGTTTGTACCGGAACAACCGGTGCGGCGGAAGTCGTAGAGATTACTTATGATAAGACCAAAACCAATTTGGATGAAATCTTCAAAGTGTTTTTTACGGTTCATGATCCAACCACTTTAAACCGACAAGGCGCTGATGTAGGGACGCAATACCGTTCGGTAATTTTTTATGCAACTGAAGAACAAAAGAAAGCCGCGGAAAGCATTATAGCCGAATTGAACAAAGAAGTTTTCAATAATAAAATCGTAACGACTTTGGAACCGTTTAAAGCGTTTTACAAAGCCAAAGACAATCACCAAAATTATTACGAAAACAATAAGAATCAACCTTACTGCCAAATGGTGATTCAGCCTAAACTGGAAAAATTTGAAAAGGTTTTTAAAGATAGATTGAAAAAGAAGAACTAATAAAAAAGCCCTGAGAAATCAGGGCTTTTTTTATAAAATATAATCTGTGTTTATAAAATTTGATTCTTTACTGTTGAGCAATTCCTGCAAAATTGCATTGTTATAAGCATTGTCTTTAGAAGCTACGAAAGTTCTAATAGAGAACGAACGCAACGCATCGTGTATACTCAAAGTACCTACCGCCGAATCTTTTCTTCCGGTAAACGGATAAACATCCGGTCCGCGTTGGCATGAGCTGTTTAAATTCACACGACAAACCAAATTCACCAACGTATCAATCAACGGCGCAATGGTTTTGATGTCTTGGCCAAACAAACTCACTTGTTGACCGTAATTCGATTCCGCCATATCATTCAGCGGTTCTTGTATGTCTTTGAAAGTTAAGATTGGAATTACCGGACCAAATTGTTCTTCGTGATACACTCTCATTTCTTTGTTAATCGGAAATAAAACTGCCGGAAAAATATAATTTTCGGTTCTTTGTCCGCCTTTTTGGTTAATGACTTTTGCACCTTTGTCTTGCGCATCATCGATTAGTTCTTGGATGTAATTCGGTTTTTCTTTTTCGGGTAATGGTGTTAAAGAAACGCCTTTCTCCCATGGATTTCCGAAAGGCAACGCATCTACTTTTTCCGCAAATCTTCGGTTGAATTCGGCCGCGATGGATTCGTGCACGTATAGTATTTTCAAAGCTGTACAACGTTGGCCATTAAAAGACAAGGTTCCCGTGATACATTCCTGAATCGCCAAATCCAAATCGGCGTCCGGTAAAATAATCGCCGGGTTTTTGGCTTCCAATCCTAAAATCAAACGCAAACGGTTTTTATTCGGATGTAAATCTTGTAACGCAATCGCCGATTTACTGTTGCCTATGAGTGCCAAAATATCGACTTTCCCGGATTTCATAATAGGTGAAGCCACATCTCTGCCTCGACCGTAAACAATATTAATTACGCCTTTCGGAAAACTGGTCTGGAACGCAGTCAACAAAGGAGAAATCAATAAAACACCATGTTTAGCCGGTTTAAAAATAACGGTATTACCCATGATAATTGCCGGAATCAGCAACGAAAAAGTTTCATTCAGCGGGTAATTATACGGTCCTAAACAAAGCACCACACCCAGCGGACCACGACGAACCATGGCATTGACGCCTTGGCTTTTGGTAAAACGCGCATTGTTTCGGTCTAGTTCTTTATAATCTTCAATCGTATCATAAATATATTCGACAGTTCTATCAAATTCTTTTTCAGAATCGGGTAAAGATTTCCCTATTTCCCACATTAAATACTTTACAACTTCGTTACGCGTGGCTTTCATTTGGGTGACAAAATTTTCCATGCATTTGATGCGATCGATGACTTTCATCGTAGGCCACAAACCTTGTCCGTTATTATAAGCTGCAACTGCTGCATCAACTACCTCATTACCTTCGGCTTCGCCCATGGCCGGAATAGAACCCAAAACCGTTGGAGAATAATGGTCAGTGGAAGATATAGTAGAGAAAACCGGCGTGGTTTCGCCTGTCCATTTTTTCAGTTCACCGTTGACCAAATAAGTATCTTGATTTAATAAAGACGTGATTTGAAATTCGCTTGGAATAGTATTCATAAAAAATGATTTTTTATAAAATTACTATTTTGAATAAAACATCCGACATCGATTAGCCGAAAGAAATTAACTAAATCGTTGTAACTGAAAACTTTTAAAAATTCACCCTAAAAAAAACATTGGGCATAATGCCTAATGAATAAAATTCCTGCATCGAATAACGCGGCGTGATAAAGTCGGATACATTGGCATAATTGCGTTCCAATTCCTTACTGATTAAAGCATTTCGGTTGTAGAGATTATATATCGAAGCACCGATTTTAAAAGTATGTCCTTTGGTGCTTTTGAACTGATAACTGCCCGAAACATCTAAGCGATGGTAATTGGGTAATCTCTGAGCATTATAAGAAGTGATTTCTCCTGAATCATCGATAGTGCTGAAGGGTTTGCCACTATGCCAAAACCAACCGGCAGTAAAGAGAAAATTGTCCCATTTTTTATTAAAAGCCAAATTAAAACTGTGCTTGATATCAGCATTGGAAGCAAAATAATATCCGTCATTCAAAGTTGAAAATCGGTTTTGGGAATCTTGATAAGTATAGGTTATCCAAGCACGCCAAGAAGCCGCACTTTTTTGAAGCAAAACATCAATACCTTTGGTAAAACCCTTTCCTTGTCGAATTTCGTTGCCGTTTTGGCCCAAAAATCCTAACGTAAACGAAGTGATTCCGGTAATATTTTTATAATAGGCATCCACATCCAAAAGCCAATGGTTCTTTTTGAAAATGATTCCGGAAGTAAATTGATTTGCTTTTTGAATAGGATATTCGTTGTTATCCGAAAGCACCCAAACATAATTTTCCAGACTCAAATCGTTAGCGGCATTTTCGCGAACCTGACTTAAAACCTGACTTCTGCGTTCATAAGAAGCTTGCCAAATCAGAGATTCCGAAATGGCTTTTTGAAGTAATAATCGCGGTTCAAAACTCGACGCTTTCATTTGGCTGTAAAAATTATAGCGCAAACCGGGTTGGAAATTCCAGCTGCCAAAATCTTGTTTGAAGTAAACAAATCCGGCATGGGTAATATTATAGAGATGTCTTAAACTCAAAACCACACCGATGTCCTGATTGTAACTGTTGAACAAATGCGAAATGTCATTTCCATAAACTTGGTAGCCAAAATCGAGATTAGATTTTTCATTGATTTGGTAACCAAAATTCAATTCCGCACCCGAATCCACTACCCGATTCAGTTTTTTAAACGCTTCAAACTTATTGGTGTCGTAATCTTGCCTTTTGAGGTAATCAAAACTGTAAAGCGAATAGAAAACTAAGGCTTTTTGGGTGAATTTCGGACTGTGTTTTTGGGTCCAATTCAGACTGAAACCATAATTCTCGATGTTCATTTTTTGGTTACTGACACTATCTGTTTCAATGACATTTCTATAATCCAAATCGTTTTTGATGACCAAACCGGATAGTGAAATTTCGGTTTTACCATTGGGTTTAAAATTCAATTTAGCCGAGTAATCATGGAACTTGAATTGGTTATTATTGTCAAAATCCTCAAAATTGGTATTCTGAAAAACCTTGTTTTCTAATTGGTTAAACGTTGGCGATTGCAACCATTCTGTATACGATTTTCGTCCGGAAAGCTGTAATCCTAACTTCTCTTTGACCAATGGCATTTGTACATAAACATCTGCATTTAAGGCATTAATCCCGGCGTTGATTTTCGTTTGGTTCGAAATTTTATCAGTCGATTTGATGTCTATTATGCCGGAAACTCTTTCTCCAAATTTAGGGTTCACAGCTTTGTTGTAATAATTCACTGTTTGCTCCACATTCGGATTAATACTGGAAATCATGCCAAATAAATGCCCGGGATGATACAACCGAATGCCATCCATGAGAATCAAATTTTGGTCGGCCGTTCCGCCACGTATGTACAAACCGGTGGCGGTTTCGTTCGGACTTTTAACGCCCGGTAATTGTTGCAACGATTGTAAAATATCGGCGTCGGTAATGCCGGGAAGCGTTTGAACTTTTTGAGGAGAAATAATATAATGTTGGCTGGTTTTCTTGATGCCTTTTGCCAAAAACTCCTCGACTATGACTTCTTCTAATTGATGGATTTTCTCCAAATCATCAATACTTTTCGCGTGGTTAATCGAATAAAATCGGTCGTTGATTTGGATGACTTTTAACGTCGATTGCTTTTCGATTTCGGTATTGATTTCGGCCAATGAATAAAGTTTTTTAGGTACTGAAATCCTTTGTGAAGTCACTAACGAATCAACATAGGAATATTTAACGTCAAAAGCTTTCTCGATATCGGAAAGCACTTTGATGAGTGGGACATTCTTATAAAAAAAAGACTCCTTTTTTTGTGACCAAGAAAGTGAAATCCAGCACAAAAAGAAGCACCAAAAAACTAGTTTCTTCATTCTGAAATGATAATTTTTCCTGTTTGGTCTTTGCCGAATTTCAAATGCAACGGCAAACAAATCGTTTGCAAAGCGACTGTTAAATCTTTATGGGTAAATGTTCCTGTAAATTTTATGTTTTCAATGGAATTCGGGTACTCGACTTCAACATTGTATTGGTTCTTAAATTGTTCGATGACATAGCGCATCGGCACCTTTTTAAAGGATGATTCTCCGGAAATCCAGGTAGGTTTTGAGGCATTAACCTCAGCCCAATTTTCCGAAGTAGCATTATAATAACGTACACTTTCGCCTTGGGTTAAAATCGTTGATTTTCCTTTTTGAATGACTTGCACTTTGCCTTCATAACACTTGACTTCAAAAAAATCCTGGAAAGCAATCACATTGAATTTGGTACCCAAAACCCGAATGTCGCCAAGCGAAGTTTCGACTGTAAAAGAGCTTCCTTTTTCGACTTCAAAAAAGGCTTCACCGTCAAGTTGCAAGGTTCTTTTGTATTCAAAACTATTGCAATACGTTAGTTTTGATTTGGCATTCAAAACCACTTTAGAATTGTCGGCTAAGGTAATCATTTGGGTATTTCCAAAACCGGTTGTGATTTCATTTTGGGCTATGAAAAAATGATACACACCAAAAAGAATAAGCAAACTAGAGGCAATTGAAGCATAACGCCAAAGCGGAATGACTTTCGCTTTAGGTTTATCTTTATCGGATAACTTTTGTTTTATGGCACTAAAATTTTGCTCCAAATCGGGATTACTGATTTCAAACCCGTTCAGTGCATTTTTTATTTTTTGGAATGCCGTGAAATCTTCGTCCGAAACCAATTGTTTTAATTGTTCATCGGTAATTTTATGGGCTAACCAATCGGATAAGTACGTTTCATTTTTCGCTTCCATGTCATTATTTTTCAAACGTTTTTCACTACTCTTCTCAAGGACAACAAGGCTTGATGCATTCGTTTCTCAACTGCTTTAACCGATAAATCTAAAGACGCAGCGATTTCAGTATACGATTGATTGTCGAAGCGGTTCATTAAAAATACGGTTCTTTGTTTTTCCGGCAAATTGTTGATGGCTTTTTCCAATTGGGTTCTTAATTCGGTTACTTCCATCAAAAACTCTGGGGATTCTTTGTGTGATGATTTGGTTTGGAATTGCAACTCAAAATGATTCACGACTTGTTTGTGCTTTATTTTATTCAGCGAAAGCCTAATCGCTGTGGTGTATAAAAAACTTTTGGCTTGTTCGGGTTTTAGGATGCCGCAATTTTCCCAAAGTTTGACAAAAGCATTTTGGGCTATATCTTCGGCACTTTCAATATCGCCTCTGAATTGATACACCAAAAAGTTCCGCAACACTTTAAAATTCGTGTCAAAAACCGAGCGAAATACCACTTCGGAGCAGAGCTTTGTATTTTGGTTTTCTTCTTTCATAGCTTAAATTGCTGACACAACCCCATTACTAAGGTTGTGTCGCAATTAACTTTAATCTTTCCCAATTTTTATAGTCAAATTAATTACAATTATTGATAATGGCTGCTTCAAAAGTTATTTGGTTAGCGATTGTATACGCAATAGAACCGGTTGGGGTATTGAAATTTGCCGTTACAGGGTAAACAAAAGCCGGAATACTTGACCATGACGGAAAATAATATTGTAGCAATTCAGCATTACTATTGACTGTTACCAAAGCACCTTCATGTTGCACTTGCACCGGATAGTTCATGGTAAAGCAAGAGCCCAAACCATTTCCAAAGTTAATGGTCAGTATAGGATCACAACTCACAAAATCTGCTGTTGTGAAGCCGTCGCATTGGGCCAAACAAGCATTTGAATACTGTACAATACCATTTGCCGTTTCCACACAAACCGGATTAACATCTGTAGTACAAACACATGAAGTGGTATTCCCGTCACACTCGTCATACAATTCAAACAACTCATACAAGTCATTAACCACAATAACCTCGTTGTTTTGAGTTACACTAATAGGAAACACAATTTCTACCAATGAGCCGGCGATCAATAGGGATTCCAATTCCGCTTGGGTATTTACCGCTATCGTTGCACCATTGTCATTGATTACAGAAATAGGAAATATAAATTGCAGACAACTAAATTGCAACACATCGTCGTTTATCGGACTGAATCCGCAATCTTCAATGAGTGCATAAAATTCGGCTTCATTATCAATGGTGATAACTGCACCTTCTTGTTGTACTTGGAAAGGAAAAGCAATTCCAACAATAAATAATGTTTCGGTTTCAGCCGTTAACACATCCAGCAAACCTTCATAAGTGGCCACTGTAATGACTGTTCCGTCGTTATAGGATAAAGTTAAAGGGAAAACAAAGTTGAAACAAAAAAATTGATCTTGAGTTGCGTTTGCATTTCTGTTACCAATATTGTTGGCTTTTTTAATCTCGTTTAAGGTAGTTCTTAACGCAATACTTTTAGAAGTGACTACTTCATTTTCTACCGGGTCATTATCGGTACAAGAATAGAAACCTGCGACCGAAACGGCCAATAGCAATACTAAAATTTTAATCTTTTTCATCTTATTTATATTTAGTGTTTATAGGTTAGACAACACAAAATGCCATCACCCTACTTTTTTTAAATAAAAATGAAAATTAATTTATTTTGAGAGACTTTCAGCAATTTTAAGGGCACATTTTTCGCCGTCAATGGCAGCAGAAATGATTCCACCGGCAAAACCGGCGCCTTCGCCACAAGGATAAAGTCCTTTGATTTGCAAATGTTCTAAGCTTTCATGGTCACGTGGGATTCTTACCGGAGACGATGTGCGGCTTTCGGGAGCGTGAAGAATCGCTTCATTGGTCATATAGCCTCGCATTGATTTTCCGAATTGGATAAACCCTTCTCGCATGATTTGGGTTAAAAATCCCGGGAAGACTTGTCCCATTTCTACCGAAGTGGTTCCGGGCACATAAGACGTTTTTGGGATGGATGCGGAAACTTTATTTTGGGTGAAGTCGACCATTCTTTGTGCCGGAACTTTTTGGGTTTCTCCAGCCAAATGCCACGCTTTTTGCTCGATGCTTTTTTGAAATTCCATTCCGGCTAATGGGCCGAATTTGGCAAACGGTTTAAAATCTTCCAGTTTTAATTCGACTACTATGCCTGAATTCGCGGTAGCTTGATCGCGCTTGGATGGCGACCAACCGTTGGTCACTACTTCACCCGGACTGGTAGCACAAGGCGCAATTACGCCACCCGGACACATGCAAAACGAATACATGCCGCGACCGTTGACTTGCTTCACTATAGAATATGGTGCCGGCGGTAAATATTCCCCGCGGAAATCACAACTGTATTGGATTTTATCTATCAAATCCTGCGGATGCTCGGCACGAACTCCTAAGGCAAAAGGTTTGGCTTCGATTAAAATTTTCTTTCTGTCGAGCAATTCAAAAATATCACGAGCCGAATGTCCGGTAGCCAAAATGACTTTATTGGCCGAAATTGTATCACCGTTTTGGGTTACAATCCCTTGCATTTCATTATTTTTGACTACAAAATCGGTTACTCGGGTTTCAAATAATACTTGTCCGCCGCATTCGATGATTTTTTCCCGAATGTCCTGAATAATTTGGGGTAATTTATTGGTACCAATGTGCGGATGGGCTTCAACTAAAATATCGGGCGTTGCACCGAAACCTACTAATAACTGTAAAATCCTGTCGACATCACCGCGCTTTTTGGAACGCGTGTATAATTTTCCATCAGAATAAGTACCTGCGCCACCTTCACCAAAACAATAATTGGAATCTTCGTTAACGATATGATCGCGATTGATGGCTTTCAGATCACGGCGGCGACCTCGAACATCTTTGCCTCGTTCAATCACGATAGGTTTTAAGCCTAACTCAATCAATTGCAAGGCAGCGAAAAGTCCGGCCGGACCGGCGCCAACAATGATTACCTCTTGAGCATTGCCCACATTCTTGTAATCAGGCAGTTCGATTTTTGATTCAGTATAATCTTCATTAATCAGATAGACCAGAACTTTCAGATTGATTTTTATGGCTTTTTGACGCGCATCAATAGAGCGTTTTAGAACTACTACTTTGCGAACCAATTTAGTAGAAACCCTTACTGATTTAGCCACATACTCATAGAGCAAACTTTCGTTGGCTGCTATTTCGGGAGAAACCTGTAGGAGTAATTCTTGTGGCATGATTTAATTTTCTGCAAAAGTAAACAAATGGAATTACTTTTTTTCTTCAAATGCGCGTAAGGCAAACGAAGCCAACCAATGCTCGCCTTCATAATTGCCGTCGACTACAGAAGACAGCGAAAAGTTTAAGTGGAAATCGGTTAAAGGCTTTAAATGCGAAAACTCTTTTGGGTACTGATTGATCAAGGCATATAAATTCCAAGCCCTGCTAAAATTTAATCCGTCTAGGTGTACCAGGTGACCGTCGGTTCTATCGGAGACTCGGGCGACTTCCCAAGTAAATTTCTTTTTAAAGAGTTGCGGGGCAAACTTTTTCAGCCAGCTTAAAAACTCGGTTTTAGGCAAAATGCGTTGCATCAAAGCCATTTCTTCCAAACAAGGCGACAGAAAATCAGTGCCGCTGGGTTCCCAGGTAAACGGACAGTTTTCATCCTTTTGGAATAGGCGAACCGCATTCTCTTTGATGCTTTTTTGGAACAACTCATTTTTGGAATAAACCGCATAATCCCAAGCAAAAGTCAGTCCGAAAGCGGTATTAGAATGGGTTCCGACTCTAACCGGATAAAGCAATTTGGGTAAAAATTCGATATATCTTTCGAGGATAATATTGGAAAGCGGTTTTAGGTTTTGAGCCAATTCTTGGGCGAACGGTTCGTTATACGTTTCGAGCTCGAGTTGTAATTTCAGTAACCAATTCCAGCCATAAGTACGTTCAAAGGATTTCTCGTGCTTTTTATTCAAATAATCCATTTCGGCTTGGATGTTTACTTTGGATAAATTGGCCTTCAGTTTTTGAATGATCAATTCTTTATTGGCCAAATTGGGGAATCTTTTGAGCAAATACACCAAACTCCAATGTCCGTGAACCGACGAATGCCAATCGAAACAGCCATAAAAGGATGGATGCAATTTTTGAGGCGATTGAATTTCGGTACTGTCGACCAACATTTGTCCTAATTTGTTGGGATACTCTTGTTGGAGACACTTCAACGGTAAACCTGCTAAATGATTGGCTTGTTCGAGGGTTAATTCCTGAGAAAAACCGGTGATAGAAAACCACAATAATAAAAAGTAACTAAATTTCATAAAAGAAGCGTTTTTCAAATGTAGCAAAAAGTTACCTTTGCCCAACTATTTCTAAGTTATGTCGAGACAAATCAAACTCATCTGGGATTTTCGCGGACCGGCTTCAGCTAAGACTGCGGAGCATCATGAAATTCATTTAAAAGAATACATCGCTATCGAAAAATTGCCGATTACCATTACCGGATTTGAAATTCAAAATGAGATGTATGCCATTGCTTTTATAGTGGTAACCGATGAACACATGATACAACTTCGCGATGCTTTGAAACCTCATCGCGGGGAATTATACCTTTAACCTTCGGACCTGTCTCAAAGAACCTAAAGCTTTAAATATCATTAGAATAAAGCTAAAAAAGTAATTTTAAACACCTGAAACTACTTTATAAATTCTGTCATTTTGATAGTGTAATAAAAACTTTGCAAGTTTTAAATAATTAGATTTGAGGTTTAACTCAATCTTCTTAATTTATGTCAATAAATTACATCATCGGAAACTTCGCGAGACCAGCTAACAAGCAAGCAAAATTCTCCAAAGAAAAAAAGCAATTTTTACAAGGGGTTTTAGCGGTAGCGTTTTTATTGTTGGCCGGATTCAGCCTGCAAGCGCAAACGACTTTTACCTCGGTTCAATCAGGAAATTTCAGTGATCCCAACACTTGGGGTTCTACTACTATTCCAACAGCCATTGACCATGTAGTAATAGCTACCGGGACAACCGTACTTCTTGATGATTTGATAACAGTGACTAATGCCACCGTCAGTGGTACCTTAGAAGGCGGTAATAGTTCACCTGATTTTACCATCACCGGAAATTTAATAGTTAACTCGGGTGGTTTGATTGACGGTATTTACTATTATGATGCCGGAGGTTGGGGTTATGACAAAGCGATTCAGCTTAACGTAGCCGGAAACATCACCAACAATGGCAGAATTGATTTGTCCATCGGTTCCAATTATACTCCTGAAGGGGCTTTAAACCTCAACGGTTCAGCCGTACAAACGGTGAGCGGTTTGGGGACTTTTGGCGGGACTTTATATTTAACCGATAGCTCAAATAATGGAGCGGTTATCAATCAGTTGCTCATAAACAATACCAGTACAGCTTCACCTAATGTAATTTGGGGTTTCAACAATATTAAAATCAGAAGTGTATTAAGTATGACGAATGCCCGAGTAGATTTGGGCACAAACAAAATAACAATCGGAAATTACAGTTCGGCCACTACAAATTGTGCAACCGGGAGTGGATTTTTAACAGGTACTGTAGGAAGATGGTACAGCGCTTATGACAATTTTGCGCCAATAACTTCAGGGATTGATTATTACAATAGCAATGCTCTTTTCCCTTTTATAAATGCTAATGGTAAAAGCAGGGCTGCCTTTATTACAAGACCGGTAGACAATAATTCTTCTGCGGTATCCGGTGAGCTTGCCGTGAGTTACTATGATGCTTCAGCTGTTGCATCAGGATTTTCAGTTGCCGATGGTGGTTATACTGTGACCGACATCTACGAAGGTGCTTGGATAGTGAGCAAAGATGCTAATTATGCTTTTCCTATCGGTAATCATTCAATTGCTTTCGCTGCACAAGAGGCTTATTTAATTATGAATGGTAATTCGAGAATAATCAAGGCCGACGGAACTACGGTAGGCAATCATCAAACCGGAACCATTACACCATTTGCGTCCCGAATTGGTCTGTCAGACACTGATTTAAACAATACTTTCCAAGTAGGATACAATGCTGCTTTAGACACACCTATTACTTCGGTTCAAACCGGTAATTGGAATGAGGCAACTACCTGGAGCAGTAACAGCGTCCCGACTTGCGGAAATACGGTTACCCTACTTTCAGGACATACTATAACTGTAAACACTCCTTCTTCTGTTGGTGGTATTAATATTTTAGCGGGAGCAACACTAATCAGTGATTCCGCTACATTAACGGTAGGTTGTACCAATAATAAAGCTGCTTTTTACAATGGCGGAACCTACAGTATTAACTCGGGTACTTTAACTGTTAATGGAAGTATTTATCACGCCAACGGAAGCACCTTCAATCAAACCGGCGGGAATATTATTGTTGATGGAAACAACAATGGAGCTGCGGCAACTAGTACTGATCAAACCCTTTTCAAAATTGGAAATTCAACTTTAAATTTAACCGGAGGTTCTATAACGCTTGTTGATCCTGCTGTTACGAGTGCAACTTTGGCAACAACCCATACTGCAACTGCTATCGTTCCTTGTGTTGGATGGTTTTGCTGGTTTCCATCCAGTGTAACTTTAGATGCCATAGACAATGTATCGGTTGGCCAAATTGTTGTTGGTGCAGGAGTACCCGTAGGAACAACCGTAGCCGGTGTAAATTTTGACGGCTCAATCAATACCAATCCAAGTTTACCGGAAACCGGGCTGAGTTTACCATTGACTTTGTCTTTTTACAACGTTAATGCTGCGCCTTCTTCCTTTGTTTATGAGTCAACCAATAATTATGCTGCAGGAAACGGTCATACCTTACAAATAGGCGACGGATTATCGACTGAAAAAAGTGCTGTAACCACTAATGGTTTCAATTGTAATTTCAGAGCAGCCGACGGAACCCTTTCGTTGAATAACTTAATTGTCAATGCGCCCGATGCTACAAACCGGTTCGTTACTCTGGATTCCAATAATGCCAATAGTAATATCGTGGTTATGAATGTACAAAACGATTTTACGATTGTACAAGGAAAAGTAAAAGGCTCAGGTGTTGACACTTATTTCGGGGGAAACATTGTGAATAACGGACAATTATACACATATAACAGTACACACTTTGGCAACTATATTGAGGGTAGTTTTGTGGCAACAGCCAAACCTCAAACCATATCAGGAACAGGTACTTTTAATGCTCAGGTAGATACTATATTGAATACATCTTTCAATACCGGTTCTGTTTCACAACTAAAAGTAAACAATACCAGTGCTGAGGGTGTTACTTTCTTGGTGCCTTTTAATGTAGTAACCGGTTTGACGATGACCGAAGGAATCATTCATACCTCAGCAAGCAGTGTTTTGAATATTGGAGCACCGGCGATGGCTTATACAGCATTTGTTTCGGGGAATTTTGGCCCAACCTGTTACATTGACGGCCCTTTTGCTAAAGACATTAGCGGTGGTCAAAATGCCATTGATTTAACCAATGGTTCCGGTTTTACCGATAAGTTTTTCTTTCCTGTCGGAAAATCAACTTATGCTCCTATTTGGGTTGCTGTGACTACTCCCGGTGTTGGATTTGGCAGTCCGGGAACCAACATAAAAGCAGAAGCTTTTGAAACCAATTCGGGTACTCCATCAGCCAACATAGCGCATTTAAGCCAAAACCGTTGGGAAGTTTCAAAAACAGCCGGAGATATTACTGAATTCAATATCAAAGTTGCTGATGCCAACGCAATTGAAAGTAGCATTATTGTTCAAGCTACTACTGCGGCCGGAGTTTATGATAATGATTTTGGCATCACTGCCACTTTTGAAGCCGGAACGCCAAATATGTTGACCTCAACGAGTGCTCCATTGTCTTTTGCTGATTTTAACGGTTATTTTTCAACCGCAAGACAGTCGGAATGTTCAACAGTAACTCCGGGAAACACTATTGCTTCTGAAACTACTATTTGCGGCGGTAAATCGGTTACTCTGAGTTTACAAAACGTAGTGTTTGGAGAAGGCATCTCTTACCAATGGCAAAGTTCTACTAATGGCGCTGACTATACCGACATCAACATGGCAACGGCAACTACAGCTTCAGTGGCTCCGGTTGAAAACACCTATTATCGTTGTAATGTAAGTTGTTCTTTCAGTTCAACTACTGTGGCTTCAACACCAATTCAAATCACCCTAAACAATACAATAACTTCTACTACACCGGCAACTATTTGTCAACCAACAGATACTGCTACGCTTTCAGCTACTTCAGCTTCGGGTGATGTTAAATGGTATACAACACAAATTGGCGGAACTGCATTGGCTACCGGAAATTCCTTTACAACGCCATCGATTACTACAACTACAACTTATTATGCCGGTACGGAAACCACTGCAGCGGGCACAGCAGGTTTAGTCTACACCTCAGATGGTTACGGAAGCGGTAATACCAACAGAGGTTTGGCGTTTAATTTATCTAACTCAATTATTTTAAACTCGGTTAAAGTATATCCACAACAAAATCCCGGTGGTTCAGGTCCATTACCGATAACCATCAAAGTATTACAAAACGGCATTCAAGTTCCCGGTACAACTGAAGTAACTTTTACACCAAATACATTCTCTGATTGGTCTCCAACGACAGTGGCACAAACTGTTACGCTTAATTATACATTATCTGCTGGCGACAACTATTCCCTTGAAATTACAGATGGAGCAACTTATGACAATGCCTTGGCTTATGTGAGCCCGTTTCCGAATCCTTTTCCGGTTACTAGTGGAGCTGTATCTATAATTGGCGGAATTGACAATGGTTTTATAGACACTTATAGCTATTACTATTTCTTCAATTGGGATATTACAGAAGTATGTTCTTCCGCAAGAGTTGCGGTGGTTGCTACCGTTCAAACCGCTGATGATTGTGGTTTAGGAACAGCTCCTAATTCATCATTATCCAGAGTGGTGGCTTATCCGAACCCTTACAGCCAAACTTTTAAATTAGACATTCAAACCAATAATACTGCTGATGTGGTCATCAAAGTGTATGACATGATTGGCAGATTAATCGAAAATCAAACGGTTGGTTACAATGATTTATCTCAATTGGAAATCGGTAACGGCTATCCTTCGGGCATTTACAATGTATCAATAACCCAAGAAGGCAAAGCAAAAACCCTTCGGGTGATTAAAAGATAAAACCAAACTTCAATGCAATAAAAAACGGCTACTTGAGAAAGTAGCCGTTTTTGTTTATTTGATTTTTTATTGGAATTGAATAGCGCTTGATTAGAAATTATTTTCAAAACTATTTCATTAGATTTGTATTATATGGAGATAAAATAATTAAACGATAAATAAAAATGAAGAAAAAAAAAATAATCATTTCTGTTTTATGTATTTTGTTTTTAATCAGCTGCGATCCCATTGATAATCGATTAATAATCATTAATAAAACGAATCGCCCTTTATTCTTTACTATATCTAGATTTGATTCCATTGAAGGAGGAAATCCATTTGAAGAATATATAAAAGTCACAAACAAAGATACTTTATGGTTAGACAGTGATAATTTTATTAAACCTTATGGTGAAAATAAGTTTCCTGCTATCTCTAGTTGGGAAGACCTAATTAATCATAATTTCAATGGTCGTTTGAAATTATTTATTTTTGAGGCCGATACATTAAAAAAATACAATTGGCATGAAATAAAATTCGGCGAAAAAGAATTCAAAAAACTTAATTTAAGTGTAGATGATTTAAAAAGATTAAATTGGAAAATTGAAATTAAAAGATAAAAACAAACTTCAATGCAATAAAAAACAGCTACTTGAGAAAGTAGCCGTTTTTTATACTAAATAAAATCTGCCTTCTTAAATCTTCTTTCTGCCTTCTAATTCGCCACTTCACTAATAAACTTAATTCGCATCAAACGCAATTCTTCTATATCATAATCGCCATCGAATTCTTTTAGTGCATCTTCAATTTTATCGGATTCAGAATCCATAAAATAGTCGTGGATTTCTTCTTGTTGTTCTTCGTCCAAAATTTCGTTAATCCAATAACTGATGTTCAATTTAGTGCCTGAATAAACAATTTGCTCCATCTCTTTGAGCAAAGTATCCATGGTAAATCCTTTCGCCCGGGCGATGTCATCCAGTGACAGTTTCCGGTCGATGTTTTGGATGATGTATAATTTATTCGAGGAATTGGCACCGGTCGATTTAACGACCAAATCGTCCGGACGAATGATGTCATTGTCCTCTACATAGCGTTCGATCAACTCCACAAACTCTTTCCCGTATTTTTTGGCTTTGCCTTCGCCAACGCCGTGAACATTACTCAATTCATCTATGGTAATCGGATATTTTAGCGCCATGTCTTCTAATGACGGATCTTGAAATACCACAAATGGCGGTACACCGAGTTTTTTGGCTACTTTTTTACGCAACTCACGTAGCATGGCCATCAAGGCTTCGTCAGCTGTTCCGCTTGATTTGGCGGCAGTTACTATGGCTTCGTCTTCACTTTCGCTGTATTCATGGTCTTCCGACATCATGAAAGAAACCGGATTTTTAATAAACGCATGTCCTTTGTCAGAGACTTTTAAAATACCGTAGGTTTCGATGTCTTTGGTCAACAAACCATCAACCAAAACCTGGCGAATTAGGGCCATCCAATAACGCTCATCAAAATCGGAACCACAACCAAAGAAAGTTTGGGTATCAGTTCTGTGGGCTTTTATAGTAGCATTTACTCTTCCTATGAGCGTAAATACAATTTCTTTTGATTTGTATAAATGTTTGGTATCGCGAACGACTTCCAAAAGCATTTTGACTTGGTCTTTGGCTTCAACTTTGCTTTTTGGATTGCGAACGTTGTCATCCATATCAGCACCTTCACCGGTTTCGCTGTCGAATTCTTCTCCGAAATAGTGCAGCAAGAATTTACGTCTTGACATCGAAGTTTCCGCATAAGCTACCACTTCCTGCAACAACGCAAATCCAATTTCCTGCTCGGCTACCGGTTTGCCCGACATGAATTTTTCTAATTTCTCCACGTCTTTGTAAGAGTAGTAGGCCAAACAATGCCCTTCTCCTCCATCGCGACCGGCACGACCGGTTTCTTGGTAATAACTTTCTAAAGATTTCGGAATATCGTGGTGAATTACAAAACGCACATCCGGTTTGTCAATTCCCATTCCGAAAGCAATAGTTGCTACCACTACTTCTACATCTTCCATTAGGAACATGTCTTGGTGTTTGGCCCGCGTTTTAGCGTCTAAACCGGCGTGATAAGGAACTGCTGAAATTCCGTTTACTTGTAAAACTTCGGCAATCTCTTCCACCTTTTTACGGCTTAGGCAATAAATGATACCCGATTTACCTTTGTGCTGTTTGATAAAACGAATGATATCCGCTTCTATATTTTTGGTTTTGGTACGTACTTCGTAAAATAAATTCGGACGGTTAAAAGACGCTTTAAAAGTCGTAGCATCAGACATATCCAGATTCTTTAAAATGTCCTCTTGCACTTTTGGCGTAGCCGTAGCCGTTAAACCTATTACGGGAACATCACCTAATTGCTTAATAATGTGCCTCAGGTTCCGGTATTCGGGTCTGAAATCGTGTCCCCATTCCGAAATACAATGCGCCTCATCTATCGCTACGAAGGATATCGGTACACTTTGCAAAAACTCAACGTATTCTTCTTTGGTCAAAGATTCCGGTGCCACATAAAGTAACTTGGTAATCCCTGAGGTAATATCTTTTTTAACCTGATTGATTTCGGTTTTGGTCAATGATGAATTGAGTACATGAGCGATTCCGTTTTCTGAAGACAAACTTCGGATGGCATCGACTTGGTTTTTCATTAAAGCAATCAGAGGCGAAACCACTATCGCGGTTCCGTTTTGGATTAAGGCCGGTAGTTGGTAACAAAGTGATTTTCCACCACCGGTCGGCATTATAACGAAGGTATTATGTTTAGTAATAATACTTTTTATGACTTGTTCCTGTAAACCTTTAAATTGGCTAAAACCAAAATACTTTTTTAATTCTTTGTGGATGTCAATTTCGTCTAAATTCATTCTGTGTTAATGGTATTTTTACATAAATTTGCAAACATAAAGATACGACTTTCTTTTATACATACAAATTTTATCTTATTTCAATTTTGATACCTAAAGAAACCATTTTAGCCTCTGCCAAAAAGACCATATTATCAGAAAGTGAAGCCATTGCAAAGCTGGTGGATTTTGTAAATGACGATTTTGTCCAAACAGTTGAAATCATTTACAACGCCAAAGGAAGATTAGTAGTTACCGGAATCGGAAAAAGTGCCATCATTGCCCAAAAAATTGTAGCCACTTTAAACTCTACCGGAACACCGTCCTTATTCCTTCATGCTTCCGAAGCCATTCATGGTGATTTGGGCATGGTACAACCCGGCGATGTGGTGATTTGTATTTCCAAAAGCGGCAACAGTCCGGAAATTAAAGTTTTGGTGCCTTTATTGAAACGTTTTGGCAATAAATTGGTAGCCATTACCGGAAACACTACTTCGTTTTTAGGCAAAGAAGCCGATTATGTTTTGAATACTTACGTGGAAAGCGAAGCATGCCCAAATAATTTGGCACCAACCAATAGCACTACAGCCCAATTGGTAATGGGTGATGCTTTGGCCGTTTGCCTGATGGAAATGAGAGACTTTACTGCAGAAGATTTTGCCAAATACCATCCCGGCGGTGCTTTGGGCAAAAAATTATTACTCCGTGTGGGCGATATGCTCGATACCACTCATAAACCGATAGTTGCACCTGATTCTAGTATTAAAACGGTTATTGTAGAAATCTCCGAAAAGCGTTTGGGTGTTACGGCAGTAGTCGATAATGAAAAAGTAATCGGAATCATTACCGATGGCGATATCCGAAGAATGTTGAACAAAACAGAAACGATTTCAGGTTTGGCGGCAAAAGACATCATGACCGTGAATCCGAAGATGATTAAATCAACGGATTTGGTTAGTGATGCCTTGAATATTTTGGAAGATTTTTCCATTACGCAATTGGTCGTTGTAGATAACGGCGAATACAAAGGCGTTTTACATTTGCATGACATTTTAAAAGAAGGCATTGTATAATGGTAAAAAAAGAACTTAAAGAAATGTCCTTTTTAGACCATCTGGAAGAGTTAAGATGGTTACTGGTAAGAAGTACACTTGCTATTATTATCATTGCTTGTGCTTCTTATTTTATTGACGATTTTATTTTCAATCAAATTATTTTCGGACCCAAAGACCCAAACTTTATCACCTACAAATTCTTTTGTGAGGTGACGCGTTTCTTTGGCGTAGATGATTCTTATGCTTGTGCCACTGAATTTTCTTTTATCATTCAAAACACTGAAGTTGGCGGGCAGTTTTCAATTTACCTCTGGATACTAATAACCACCGGCTTTGTGCTGGGTTTCCCTTATATTCTCTGGGAGTTATGGAAATTTATTAGACCGGCATTATATGAAAACGAACGTAAAAAAGCAGGCTTGTTTATCGTTGTGTCATCGTTGCTGTTTTTTATCGGAGTGCTTTTTGGGTACTTTATTATTGTTCCTTTGACCATCAATTTCTTCGCCACTTTTAATGTAAGTGACACGATTATCAACCAATTTACGGTGGAATCCTATATCAGCATGATTAAAACCTCGGTAATTGTAAGTGGTTTGGTTTTCGAACTTCCGATTATCATTTACTTTTTAACCAAATTAGGATTGGTAACACCCGAATTTTTGAGAAAATACAGAAGAGCTGCGATTGTAATCATACTGATTGTAGCCGCCATAGTGACGCCACCCGATATTCCGAGTCAGGTGATCGTTTCTATTCCGATATTGGTTTTATATGAAGTGAGTATTTTAATTTCCGCAGTAGTGGTCAAAAAAGAAAAAGAAAAAGAAAATGGCTGATTTAGTACAAGAATTTAACGACTATCGTTCTAAAATGAACGAAAAGTTATTGGCCGACAATAACAAAATTGTAAAGCGAATTTTCAACCTAGACACCAATGCTTATGCAGAAGGCGCTTTGGATGTCAAAACCAAAGAACTATTGGGTTTAGTGGCCTCAACCGTATTGCGTTGTGATGACTGTATCAAATACCATTTGGAAACGAGCTACAAAGAAGGCATCACCAAAGAAGAAATGATGGAAGCCATGGGCATTGCTACTTTAGTCGGCGGAACCATTGTCATTCCGCACCTAAGAAGAGCTTACGAGTTCTGGGAAGCGTTAGAAGAAAATAAATAATTGTTAAATGGTGGATTTGGTGATTTGTTTATTCGTTAATTTGTCGAATAACCAAATACACGAATAACCGAATAACCTCAAAATGAAGTTAAGAGCCGAAAATTTAGTCAAAACCTACAAAGGCAGAAGTGTTGTTAAAGGCATCTCTGTAGAAGTAAATCAGGGAGAAATTGTTGGTCTTTTAGGGCCAAACGGTGCCGGAAAAACCACTTCTTTCTATATGATTGTAGGCTTGGTAAAACCCAATTCCGGAAACATCTATTTGGATGACATGAACATCACCGATTTTCCGATGTACAAGCGTGCCCAACACGGGATTGGTTATTTAGCCCAAGAAGCTTCGGTCTTCCGAAAATTGAGTATTGAAGATAATATTTTGAGTGTTTTACAACTCACCAAACTCAGCAAAGAAGAACAAGTGGCCAAAATGGAAAGTTTGATTGCCGAATTCAGTTTGGAACACATTCGAACCAACCGCGGTGATTTGCTTTCGGGTGGAGAAAGAAGAAGAACAGAAATCGCTCGCGCCTTGGCAACGGATCCGAAATTTATTTTGTTGGACGAGCCTTTCGCCGGAGTTGACCCGGTGGCGGTAGAAGACATTCAAAGAATTGTAGCCCAATTAAAAAACAAAAATATCGGTATCTTAATCACCGACCACAACGTTCAGGAAACGTTAGCCATTACCGATAAAACCTATTTGATGTTTGAAGGAGGAATTCTAAAAGCCGGAATTCCGGAAGAATTGGCGGCAGACGAGATGGTAAGAAAGGTATACCTCGGACAAAACTTTGAATTGCGTAAAAAGAAATTGCATTTTTAAACACAAATTGCACAGATTTTTAGAGATTTTTATATGAAACCATCTAAAGAACTTCAAGAAGAATGGGCCAAAAATCCCAGATATTGGAAACTTGGCGGATTGTTTTATTTCAATAGAGAAGACGACCGACTTTTAGTGGATAAACCGAATCCAACCTACGGAACAACTTTCAATTTTGCGCATAAACAATCATACTTGTACCTATTGCTGATCTTTTCCTTTTTTGGGTTTATAGTTTTTATGGTCACAAGAAATCACTAAAAAAGCTTCCTAAACGGAAGCTTTTTTAGTAACTATATTATTGAAAACCGATAGTAACACATAAAGCAAAATAATCAACGGAACGGCCAATATCTGAAGGAAAACCAACATCAAAACAGAGATTATCAAAAAGAAAATCTGCAGCTTATATTTGGCAAAAGTGAAATTTTTAATCTTCAAGGAGAACAACGGAATTTCGGCGTTCATGATGTAAGCACTCAAAAATGTCATCAGCAACAATACCCATTTGTCATAAAAAATACCCAAATCAATATCCTGATGAAAGTAATCGGCAATAACCGGTAAACTCGTAAAAAACAAACTATTAGCAGGCGTTGGCAAACCAATAAAAGAATCCGATTGACGCGTATCGATATTAAATTTCGCCAAACGATAACAGGCACCTAATGTAATGACAAACCCTAAAAACGGCACATAACTTTCTATACCAAAAGCATGATAATCACGTAAAAGAACAAACATCACATAACCCGGCACAACACCACTTGTCACCATATCCGCTAATGAATCCAATTGTACTCCTAACGGTCCGGCAACACCAAACTTTCGGGCAAAGAATCCATCAAAAAAGTCAAAGAAAATTCCGAGACTGACAAAATAAAAAGCCCATTCATATTGGGCATTAGAAACAAAAACAAGCGCCACGCAACCACTAAAGAGATTAAGCATCGTAAATAAGTTGGGAATCTGGGCTTTGATATTCATCGATTAAGGTTTGATATTTTTAAAGAAATACAAATTTAATACAATAAGTTGCAGACTTCTGCGTTTTATATTCAAGATTTTTATGTGATATTTGTAAAAAGAAAAATTGCCTTGAAAAAAACGATTGCTATCCTGCTACTTTTCACTAGCCTAATCACTCATGGTCAAGCCGTTAGAAAATACTCCAATGAGTTCATGAACATTGGCGTGGATGCAGCAGCTTTAGGCATGTCGAATGCTGTAACCGCTTTTACCGGCGATGTGAATTCGGGGTACTGGAATCCGGCCGGAATTTTAAAAATTGAAGACCACGAAGCGGCTTTGATGCACGCCAGTTACTTTGCCAATATTGCCCAATACGATTATGCGGCTTACGCCAAAAAAATAGATGACCAAAGCGCTTGGGGTGTTTCTTTAATTCGTTTTGGAGTCGATGACATTCTAAACACTACCCAATTAATAGACAGCGAAGGCAATATCGATTACAACCGAATCAGTCTGTTTTCTACAGCCGATTATGGCTTGACTTTTTCCTACGCCCGAAAAATGAAACTCGAAGGTTTTCAATACGGCATAAATGCCAAAGTTATCCGAAGAGTCATAGGCGATTTTGCCAATTCCTGGGGCTTTGGTTTTGATGCCGGTTTGCAATTCGACAAAAACGATTGGCATTTTGGCTTAATGTTGCGTGATATTACAACAACTTACAACGTTTGGGCCATCGATGAAGACAAATTTGAAGCCATTCAAGGCGCTGTAGAAGGTCAGAATCAGGAATTGCCTGAAAGTACCGAAATTACTTTGCCGAAAGCCCAACTGGGAATCGCCAAGAAATTCGAATTCCATTACGACTATACCTTGTTGGCCGCTGTAAACCTGAACATGCAATTTGCCGAAACCAATGATATAATCTCTACCAGTGCCGTGAGCATTGATCCTGCTTTGGGATTTGAGTTTGGGTACACCGATTTGGTGTTTCTTCGCGCCGGTGTCGGTAATTTCCAAAATGTAGAACAAATCGACGGTTCTACCAAAGTGAATTTTCAACCGAACATTGGTTTAGGCTTTAAATACAAAGGCATTCAAGTAGATTATGCTTTGACCGATTTGGGTGACCAAAGTGCCGCTTTGTACTCCAATATCTTTTCGGTTAAGGTTGATTTGAGTATTTTTAGATAAAAAATTATGTTGAAAAAAGTATTCTTCTTACTCCTATTGGTTTTCAGTTTACCCGCTTTTTCACAAAATCCAAGGCTGACTGAAAACACCCAAGTGAGCATTTTTACTTGTGGCCGTGGCGAACAATTGTATTCTACTTTCGGACATACCGCGTTGCGGATTAAGGATGAAGCCAACCAATTGGACATTGTTTTCAACTATGGCGCTTTCGATTTCAGAACGGAAAATTTTTATATGAAATTTGTAAAAGGCGATTTGCAATATTTTATGAATGTCACTTCGTTTGAAGATTTTATATTGGAATACCAAATCGACGAAAGAGAAGTAATTGAACAAACCATAGAGTTGCCATTAACCCAAAAACAAGCCCTTTTGGATGCTTTGGGCGCCTCGCTCAACTCTTCTGAAAAGTATTATACTTATAAGTTTATCGATCGAAATTGCACCACTATGGTTGCTGATAAAGTCAGTGTTTTATTGGGTCAAACCCAAATTCAGAAAGTCGATGACAAAACCCTGAGCTACAGAGCTGTATTGTATCCGTATTTTGAAAATTACTTTTGGTACAAATTGGGCATCAATATCATCTTTGGCGCCAAAACCGATGCCGATGCCGAAAAACTATTTCTGCCCGTTGAATTGATGAACAGTTTAGACAAAGCTACTGTAGCCGGAAAACCATTGGTAACTAATAAAAAAACCATTCTCAAAGGCACTGAAACCAAACCGGTTTTTTCCTTTTTCAATAGCATATACATCATTATCACTTTCTTTGTAGTGCTGATTGTCATCAATAAGCGTTGGTTGTTTTTGACCTATCTCTTTGTCGCAGGACTATTGGGTGTTTTTCTTTGTTTGGTGGGTTTGTATTCGCAGCACCAAGAAGTGCTTTGGAATTACAACGCTTTGCTTTTTAGTCCGCTATTTTTGGCTTTGCCTTTCTTAAAAGAAGCAAAACTGAAAAAAATCGGCAACCTCTCTTTGGCTATTTTGATGGTATATATGATTTTTATGTTCAACAAACCACATTTACCCATCATGCTGCCGTTTATCTTAGCAACGTTCTACATGTTGTTGAAAATCATCGGAAGAAATCCTTTAAAACTATTGACCGCGGTAAAATAAAACGGTACTCAAGGTTTTAAACATTATACTAAAGTCGAGGAAAAGACTGCGGTGTTTGATATAATACAAGTCGTATTGAAGTTTTATCAAACTGTCATCTATCGTTTCCCCATAAGAATAATTGACTTGTGCCCAACCGGTTAATCCGGGCTTTATTACGTGACGGGTTTCGTAAAAAGGCATTACTTCGGCTATTTCGTTGACAAACACCGGTCGTTCAGGTCTTGGACCAATTACTGCCATATCGCCTTTTAGAATATTCAAAAATTGGGGAAACTCATCAATTCTCGATTTTCTCATGATTTTGCCAAAAGGTGTAATTCGGGAATCGTTGGTCGTAGCAAAAACAGCTCCGCCGCTTTCGGCATTTTTAACCATGGTTCTGAACTTGACAATATTAAAGATCTTGCCATTCTTACCCACTCTTTCTTGGGTGTAAAATAATGGTCCTTTACTACCCAAAAGATTTCCCAAAGCTACAATCGGAATTAACAACAAACCGACAGTCAAACCGATTATGGAAATCACAATTTCTAAAAACCTAACGATAATTAAATACAAATGGTTTTGGTTGCTGCGGCTGAAAGGGAAATAACGGTAAAAATCGCGAGAAACATATTGCACCGGAATGCGCTGGGTAATATTTTCATAGACTTGGGTGTATTCTCTGATGATATAACCACTTTCAAGTAAATGAATCAGCTGGTTGTATAATTTGACTGTAATACCGTCCGTTTTTTGGGAAGCGATCACAATTTCAGAAATAGAATTCTTCTTCACAAATGCTTCTAAACTATTAATGTCAACACTTTTAATCTTAGGATAAAGATCACTTTTTAAATTGGCGCTGTCGGAATTGACAAAACCCAACACTCTATAATGCGGATCGGCATTTTCTAAACCATCCACCAATTCTTTTACTTGTTCTTTATCACAAATCAGGATTACTTTTTTCAGAAATCTATTCGAGGCAAAAAAGCGAACATAAATCATCCGCCAAGTAAACAAAGCCACAAAAATAGCGATGAAGAAGAAAAAGATTTGGATACGATTGGTAGGTAAAATCGGGGTAAATATCGGGGTCAATAAATACATCAACACCGTCGTAGAAGACGTAAGTATGATACTCTTAATGACCTGAAACTGATTGCTGGCAACCTGCAAATTGTACATTTCAAAGACAGAACCTATAAAATTCAAGTAAAGTCCTAAAACAATGGTCCAATAAAAATTGGTTGCCGAAATATTGAAGTAGTTAAATTTAAAAACTATTCCTACCAAGTACAACGAAACCAACACGGAGATGACGTCAAAAAGTCTTAAAAGAATTTTTCTTTCCGAAATTTCAAAGTGAATATCCTTGTATTTGTTCATCTTTTTGATAGCACCTTATTTTTTGAAGTCGCAAGTTAATAAATCTCGTGATTATATCAGTAAATCTATCCACTCCTTTTTTACGATTTCCCAATCAAAGCCCTGAACGGTTTCTTTGGCATTCTTAGTAATGTTTAGCGCAAGATTTTCCTCCACAAACAACCTGAGAACTTGCTGTGTCATTCCCGCCGAATCATTATCGTTGACCAACAGAGAATTGGCCTCATGTTTTAACAAATAAGGAATACCTCCCACATTGGTAGAAACAACGGGCAAACCTAAAGCCATCGCTTCAATAACGCTTATGGGTGTATTGTCGAAATGCGTAGTATTGATAAAAACGTTGTAATCTTTGGATTTGGCTATCCAATCTTCTTTAGACAATTTGCCGGTGAATTTTACTTCCACGTTGTTTTTTTGAGCAAAACGCTTCGTCTTTTCGAAACTATCGTCTTTTTTGGGACCAATCATGCACAAAGTAGCTTCGGGATATGTTTTTTTTAGATTGATAAAAATCTTTACGGCCATTATCGGATTGTATATTTTGGCAAATGACCTTACCCAAAGTATTCTCGGAAAATCAAATGTTTTGATCGATTGAGTATACAGCTGTAAATCAACAGTATTGGGGATGTATTTTAAATTGGCATAACCGTTATTTTTAAAAGCTTCATACAAATAATAAGACGGGGCTATATTGATAAAGGCGTTGTTGAATATCAAATTGGAAAAAAACTTTGTCCTGACAATCCTGTTGGGCAAGTCACCACCGTGTAATTTCGGGATGTATTTTACATTTAAAATTCTACAGAGTTGAGAGATAATAAAAGCATACCAAAAATTTTTAGTACTGTAGGTATCAATCAAAACGTAGTCTACTTTTTTAGCATATTTAAAAGTCATAGAAACCATTTCCAACATTCTAAAAAACTTATTTTTTTTAGAAGAAGCATAATAAACGGTGAATCCTTCGGCTTCCAGAAACGAACCCAATGTTTCTATAGAAGTAGAAGTATACCCATGGTCAGATAACTTATTTCCTATGTAAAGCAGGCTATTCATCCATATAAACTTTTAATAGCGATAACGAATATACAAAAGCCGGCGCAGCAATTCGCATTGCGGCATGATTAATTGTCAGTAACCAAAATACTAAAAAACAAAACATATAAATATTTTGCTTGTTGTCGAGATATAAAAAAATAGGGGTCAAAAATACAATTAACAGTGCCATTATTCCCAATGTCCCGTGTTCGGCAAAGGTTCGCGAAACTTCATTGTGTGACGTGATAATTTCACCACCGGTTTTTTCTTCTCTAATTTCGAGACCTTTGGCCACGCCTATTCCAAAAACCGGACTGTCTAAAAAGGCATCGATTTCACTGTCTAAAATCTCCTCTCTTCCGGTAAACTGACTTTCTTTAACTTTCCCGGTAGCATCTTGGTTGGCGTATCTTTTGTCAATCAAACCTCCTGTTTGGTTGGAAGTATAAACCCAAGTCAAGGCAAAACCAACCAGGAATAATACCAACAACATGTTGAGCTTGTACTTGCCCTCTCCTCTGGCATTTTTATACAAAAAGAAGATTAAAATTAAAATCATCAATAAACCGGTAATCATGCCTCCTCTCGAAAAAGTAACCAAACCGCGATAACTGATATTGAAAATAATGATCAGGTTGATTACAAACATTAATTTGGTTTTTGATTCCAAAATCAGTCGCGAAAAGAAAATAAACATTCCAATTCCGAGCAAGGTGGCAACCTGATTCGGACCAAATCCACCCGAAGTTTCCAAATTAGAACCTGTACCGGTCAAAATGGTTTTCAACTCCGGCGTATACAGTATCAAGTACATCGTAGTAGAAATAATGGGCAATCCCATCGCCAATAACATATTGTTTAGTTGGGAAAACAAAATCTTACGGTTGTAATTGTAAATTGCTGCTACACCCAAACAAGCCGGTCCCGATATATTAAAAGCCAAAGAAGTTCGAAGATCCGACTTTAAATTTAAAGTTTCGGTAGCCACGATAATCCCGGGAAACAGCAGTAGTAAGTAAATCCAAAACGGAATAGCATTCTTAGAAAATCCGCTGTAATACATTCCTAAAAACAAGAACATCATCACGCCGTATTTAGAAAACTCATACAAGATATTTCCGCCGGTCATCCTAAGGAAAACCTCACTTCCCACCAAATAGGCTGAAACAAAAAGCACTTCATTGCCTCTGTTGCTGGTTTTAATCACATAATAAATTCCGAATATTAAAATCGAAAAGCCGTATACTTTTGAAAATTGAGGATAATTATAAATTAAAAACCCAATTAAAACGTGAGATAAAACTAATAATATATAATTTCTTTCTTTCATAGTTTTATAACCCTTTAATCCAATTTAAATATTTGGTCATGACGCCTTCTTCCGAATGATTTTCTACAACGGTTTGGTGCAAAGCATTACCCAATTGCGTTCTTAAGGCTTCGTCATCAATCAATTTTGACAAACTTTCACCAAAAGCATCCACTTCATTTACACCAACAATAAATCCGTTTACCCCATTTTTTATTATCAACGGAATTTCACCAACATTGGTAGAAACTACCGGCTTTTTATACAAACCGTATTCAATCAATGCCACCGGCAATCCTTCTGATTTTGAAGTAAGTATAGCAATATCTGTTTGATTGATGATAGGAACGACATCATTTTTAGACCCGTAAATAAAAACCGTATTTTGCAACCCTTTACTGATAATCAATTCTGAAATCTGTTTGGAATATCCATCTTCAAAATCTTTTCCTACCAAATGAAAGGTCCAACTCGGTTGGGTTTCTTTTAATTTCTCGGCTACATCCAACAATAAAAAATGATTTTTTTGGTCTCTCAAATTGGCCAAACACAAAATGCGCTTACCAACTTCTCCTTTCAAAACAGTTTCGGCTTTCACTGTTGAAACCTCATTGGTAAAATTAGGGAAATAAACCACGTTTTTACAATTGAGTTCTTTTTCGGCCCAATTTTTCAGCTTGAAATTGACAACGATAATGCCTTTAAAGAAAAACGAAGCAACTTTGAGCACTAATGATTTTTGGGTACTGATAAACTCACTCAACCCATTGTGGTCATGCCAAATGATTTGAATTTTCGGGTAAATTATTTTGACTAATAAAGCGATGAAATAAGAACTACTGTGCGGTTGAAGAAAATCAACCTTATTCGTTTTACAGTATTTTTTTAATCGAAAAGCCGCAGCAAAATCAAGTGTTTTGGCCTTCTTCAAAAAAAGATAAGACACCGAATCCTCCAACTGACTTTTCAAATGGCCTTCCGCTCTGGTCGCAACCAAGCCCGAAAAATCAACCCTATTTGAAAGCGCATTGGCATAATTGATGGCCATTTTTTCGGCACCGCCAACTTCTAAAGAGTCAATAATTTGTACTATTCTCATGATGGAAAAAGCTGTTTAATTTCATTTTCAAACACATCCAAAGTGTATTGTCTCGACCATTGAATGGCATCATTGACTTGCGCTCGGTAGCGATTTTCATCTTTTATAATTGCCTCTATTTGGCTGACATCATCATCCAATTGCAATTTCAAAAGCAATCCGCGATTTCCGTTATCCAACATATTGGGCACACAAGAAACTCGGGAAGCGATGGGCAAACAACCCCAAAACATGCCTTCCGCAATGACTTTGGGCCAACCTTCACTCAATGACGGTAAAACTACAAAATGATTTTTGATATAAGCGGCTTTAACGGTTTCCTGGTTTTGATTGCCTTCCAAACTGATAATATTTTCAAGACTATTCGTCTTGATATAATCTTCTAAACTGTTCCGCTCTGCGCCTTCGCCAAATACTGTCAACGCAACGTCATATCCGTTTTTATACAGTTGCTCCACCAATTGAATGGCGTATAAAGGTTGTTTCCCATTAGACAAAGTCCCGACAAAAACGAAAGAAATCTTTCCGGTTAATGGTCTCGGACTAACAGCAATCTTATCGCGCTCCGAATAACTGGCTGTAAAAAACGGTTTGATGTTTTTAGTGCTGTTTTCCCATTCGCCATACACCAAAACTTGCATGTTTTTGGTCAAAAAAGTATTGCTCAAAATCCATTTTTGCAAGCGATAACTCAGCGGCTGTTTGGCCTCTAAATCCCAATTGCCGGCGTATTTTGCGGTTTTGGGTTTGTTTGGAAATAAAATCTGAACCAAACATCCCAACAAACCCATGTTTCCGGGACATCGCAAATGAATGTGGTCGGATTGCTGCATAGCTTTGTAAATTTTAAAAACAATTTTAGGCAATTTAAAAATCGTTTGAAAAGCGGATTGTAAAGACAAAAAATGATAAGAAGCTACAGTTCTGAAATCAATGTTTTGATGGGAATAGGGTATTTCAATCGCAGTTTTTTCCTTTAAAGTCAAAGGTGCGACCACGATGATTTTATCTACATATTTTGCCCAAATATTCATTTCTCTCACATAAGGAGAATACGCATAATATTCGCCATTTTGAAAGCCGTGAGGAACGTGTGTAATGAGGCAAAAGGTCATGTTGGTTTAAGATTCTGTTTTGGGTTGGTCAAAAAGCAAACGCACCAAACCTACGGTTCTTCCCCAAGATTCGGTTAACGCTTCCCAACGTTTGTTAGTGGTAAAGATATTGCTAAATCTGATGAATATCAATACTAATGAAATGGCGGTCCATTTTAGCTTGGCTTGGAACGAAGGCTTCGGGTATTTCACACGCCATACAAACCAACCGTTTCGGGTCACCATTTTGCCGTATTGGTATTTGTTAGGCCTACCCGATTGGTCGTGGTAATGTGACAATTGGGCTTTGGTGGCAATTACATTTTTTCCGAATTGTTGCGCTCTGATACTAAAATCGGCATCTTCATACAAGCCGTAACCTTCAAAATAATGCGAAAATTTAATGGTATCAAAAACTACTCTCTTGAACGAAAACGACATCCCTATCAACAAATCAACTTCATAAATTTTGCCCGTCAAAGGAAAACCACAAGTTCGGCCGTGTGAGTATTCGGGCATGCGTCCCGGACCTGAATCCGACTGCAAACCGAGATAATTTCTTAAAACATTTCTTGAACCTTCGGGATAAACGTAGCCTTCGAATTCATAAAACTTGTATTTGCTGTACGTTGTATTAAGTTCTTTTTTTACCCAACGGTTTTCATTTATGGCAATTCCGGCCACACCTGTTATGGTTGAATCCGTTTGATAAGCTTTGATGATTTCTTCAAAATAATTGGGCTCCAAAACCGTATCATCATCCAAAAAACAAATTACTTCCGCTTCCGATGACACTTTGGAAACCCCAAAATTGCGCTGTTTGGTTAAGCCTCTGTGCTCCTTTTCCACTTTAAAATAAGTCAGATTCTGAAAAGGATGCGCGGCAATCATGGCTTTGGTTTCGTCATTCACAGAACCGTCAACAATCAGAATTTCATTGGGATAAAGTGTTTGCCCTTTTACCGAAGTCAATAACTTCAATAAAGGATTGGGTCGCATATACGTACAAACTATCAGGGTAAAATTCATCTTATTCATGCTTTAATGTAATGGCCCAAAAAACACTGGTATTCCATTTTTTTTTAAACAATTTAATATACCCCAAAGGATTCTTTAAAAAACTTTTGTTGAGATTCTTGAAGAAAATCGTGGTTTTATAACTTCGCAATTGTTCCGGCGTATCATACAACAGTCGGAACAACATCACGGTTGGTGACGGTTTGGGTTGGATTACTTCGTGTTGCCAACGCAAAATTGGTTTCGTTCTGAATCCGCCCATCGGTGCTTTTAAGTGTAAAATATTGGAGGAAGAAATATACAAAATATCAAATCCTTTTTGGCGCAATTGCATCCCAAAATCATTGTCTTCGCCAAAACCAAATTCGTAACCCATATTAAATCGCAATCCTTGAAGACAAGTACTTTTTACAAAAGCGTGACCCGCACCAAAAACGGTAAATTGCTTGGGTGCTTGACGTTCTATGGTTTGTGTTTTCAAATGACACGCCACCAAAAACACTTCATTTCCGGTTGACCTAAAAGTGTCCAAAGCCTTTTCGAGTAAATCATTGCCAAAAACAATATCGTCATCGGCCATAAAGCAAAATTCGCTCGTGATCAATTCCAAGCCCATATTTCGCGCATTACAAGCACCGGCTTGATGGGTAAATCGGTGTTTGATGGTAAAAGGCCAAGCAGTATTTTGGATGAAATCCAATTCAGAAACGCTGTCTGCAATTGGATTTTGTTCAATAATGACAACGTTGGTCGGCAAATGCGTTTGTGCGGCTAAATTCTTGAGCACGTCCAACAAATATTGTTTGCGACCAATCGTGGGAATCAGTACATCAATCGTGCCTTTTTCTACTGTCGTTTTGGTTGAATTTAATGGTATTTGATTGAGCCGAATCGGGTTAAAAGTTCGCTTTTTATAAAACAAAGAAAACAGCAACGGCAGCAACGGAAATCGCTTTTCAAACAGCACCAAATTAAAGAACAAAAGGAAAATCCAACGCGTTCGGTAATGCTGTTTGGTAAATTTAAAAAGAGTATAAAGACTTGTGGTCTTTAGTGGCATTTCAGCGGTTTTGCCACGGAGTAATTTGGGTTCCGAATAGCACAACAAACCGTGAACGATGGCTCTTTTGGCCAAAGAATGCAGAAAATAATCCAAGTCATTTTCTGGCTTCAAATAAGGTTGACAAGCTTTTAGTGCCGAAGCATGAATAGCACCAACCTGACTACTCATTTGCCAAGTGGCGTATCGAACTTCTTTGTTTATTTTGATAAAAGGAGAATCTTCGATATACCCCAATTCTCTTCCGAAATAATCCGAAGACGAAGGATTAAAGGAAAAAAGCAACTTTTTATGGTGAAACAGGTTTTCAATCGAATTGACATTCAAGTTGTCTGCCAACCTTTGGTGACACCAAACCAATAGTTCATCTTCAAATTTATCCGCCAAATCAAGCAATACTGCAACCACATTCCGATTTTTGAAAGTCGAAAAGTCAATCGCTTCGGCTGAAACGACGTTAGTTACTTTTGATTGATTGTGATAAATTATAATCATGAAACTTTATTTATTTCAAATTCGGTCCGGCAAAGGTTATGATTTCATTGCCTCTGAAAGTGACTGTCTTGTACGGATAATTCATTTGGCGGAAAAAAGCTTCCACTTTGATATACGTTTTCTCGCCATTGACCACGTGATAAGATGCGATGGCAAAGTTCGGTTGTAACGTTTTAATGGTATTCACACAACCGTCAAGCGCTTCTATTTCGGCACCTTCGATGTCCATTTTGATAAAGTCGAGTTTTTGAATATGGTTATTTTTAACCCAATCGTCAATAGTAACCGCTTGTTTTTTGACACAATGTTCGGTATCGGGCATCCACACCGCAGAAGAACCCACAGTTCCGGCTTCGTAAAAATCGATCCATTCATTTTTATCCCAAAGCAACAAATCTTCAATCTTGATATTGTCTGTCAAATCCGGATTCAAAGCCCTATTTTTTTGGATTCGCTCGATATTGAATGTATCCGGCTCAAAGGCAAATACTTTTCCGCTTTTCCCCACCAATTTGGAGAAAAAAATCGTCAAATGGCCACAATTGGCTCCGGCATCAATGACCACATCGCCCGATTTTACGGTATAAAAATGTTGGTAATAGTCAAAATCCGCCACTATCGGATACAAAGCCTCATGGGTGATTAGTGTAGTGTTTTGAAAACCGGTTTTATACACCAATCTTTCTTTTCCTTCCACCAAATCAAAGGTCACTTTATTAGGTTTCAACAGTCTGTAATAAAAAAGTTTCAGCTGTTCTTTGGCGTTGCCTTTGGGCATCAAACTACTGAGTATTTTCTTGAGTGCTTTTTTCATCGGATTAGTTTTTGATAGAAAGCAGCACTTTGTTGGGCTACCACTTGGATACTGAATTTTTGTTGCACTTTGGCTTTGGCCGCTGTGCCAATTTGATTTCTTAGTGAGGCATTTTCAAGCAAGGCGTTTATTTTTTCGGCGTAGGCTTGGTGCGCTTTGGGATTCACTAAAAATCCGTTGACGCCATCGTCAATTACTTCTTTGGCCCAACCGATTTCCGAAGCGACAATAGCCTTTTGCATTGCCATCGCTTCTATCCAGGAAACCGGCAAAGCTTCGGCAAATGTGGGAAAAACACAAACGGTGGAAGCATTGATATGCGTCTTCATTTGGTCATAAGGCACGCTTCCCAAATAAGTTACGTTTTGAAATGCATCGGCATCAAACAGCGGTTGCATCATTGCCCAAACCGAAGAATTGCCGGTGGTAATATCCGCAGCGTCTCGGCCGATAAGGACTAATTTGGCCTGCTTATTTTGCTTATATACTTCATTAAAAATCAGCGGCAATTCGAGTGAACCCTTTTTCCGAATTAAAGTGCCAAAGTATAAAATGGTATCCTCCTCTGTGTTATTATTTGTTGCTGCAACCGAAAAATCATCCAAATCAATGCCATTCGGAATGACGGTAAAATCGTTTGACAAAGCCAATAATTCTTTGGTCACTGTGGCTGTATATTGACTGACTGAAAGCCAAGCATCGGCGTTTTGCAGTGCCTTTTTTTCTCTGAATTTATTGAGAAACTTCACCGGTCGTTGGTCTAAATGACAAAAATAAGTGTCGCTGCCGTGAAGTTTAATCACCAATGGACATTTCAGTTGGATATTGGAAGTAATTCCGGTCCAATCCGCAGCTTCAACGATATCAATTTCGCCTTTGTCTACCAAATCATTAATCCGTTTTTGAATCTTTTTTTGGGTCAAAATTCTCGAAAATCCTTTGAGTTTTCGGTTTTTGATTTTATAAAATGTCAATCCGGCATCAGTAAAAGTTTCGTCTTGGTCTTGGCCATAAATCACAATCGTAACTTGGTGACCCAATTGGAGTAAGCCTTTGCTTAAATTCAGGATACTCGTCCCTATTCCGGCCGAAAAACCGGTTTTGGCATGAGGATATTCAGAAGTCAGGAAGGCTATTTTCATATTCCTATTTTTTCATCCAAACACAAGAAATGTTTCGACCATTGGTTTGATTTTCGGCAATCAATTGACTTTCTTCTGCCTTAAAACTTTCGATTAAATCACTTTTCAAGTACCCAAAAAAACCATAGGAACGCATTTGCAACAATTCAAAATTTTGCAATTGGCTTTTCAAAAACTGTAAAGAAATGCCTTTGTTCGCAGAATCGGTTTTGGTTTCCACATGGATATCGGTAACCGACCAAATCTCGTCGGCAGTCATGCGCTTTTTGATGGTTTTCTCCGCCAACAATTGATCGTTAATTAAGTCGATATAATCTTTTCTCCCTAAAAGGCGCTTGAAGGATTTGAGTAACTTCTTCGGAATAAAATCGGTAATTTTTTTCTTTTTTGGTAAAGCTTCGAGGGCTTTTTCATAACGTTTTCTCCGGTTCAAATATTCCGCTTCATTGATGGCATCTCCATTCGGGTCTTGTAAATGAATTAAAATCCCGCCCGAAGTCAACGCCTTATCCACCTGACTCAAAAAAGTTTCTAAATCAGGTATGTGGTGCAACACCGAACTGATGATGATAACATCAAATTTTTCGGTCAGCGATGCTAAATAGCCATTAACTGTTTTATAGGGTTTGCCCCAGGTCTTGGCTTTGGCTTCGGCAAAACGCAACATATTAGGCGAAGTGTCCAGTAAAGTCACTTGGCTAATGTGTGCTCCGAGTTTTGAATTGAGTAAAATTTGAGAACTCAAACCTGTACCACAACCAATGTCGAGCAAGCTGAGTGCTTTGCTTTGTATATTTTTTTGAGTCATCAAATCGCCAACCAACAAATCAATCTGCTCTTGTAAACTTCCCCACATGTCGGTGTGCATTGCATCATAATGTTGGGCTTCAAAATCATGAAACACGATATTGATTCTTTCCTGAAATTGCTCCGGAGAAAGAGTGCTTCCTGTTTTTTGTATTAAAGGCAATAACGATTGGTAGGACATGATGTAAAATATAGTTAGAACAATTAGTTGATTTTGCTTTGAATATAATAGTCAGACAAGTCTTTGTCGATGATCATTGCTGCTGCAGGAAGTACGGTTTTACCCTCCGGAATGTCTTGGGTAATTACCGAGTTGGCACCGATGGTCACTTTATTCCCAACCGTAATTTTTCCAAAAACTCCGGCATTCGGCCCGATAAAAACTTCATTGCCTATCGTTGGCACGCCCATTTTTTTGCCATAATTACTCACGCCAATGGTAATTCCTTGGGAAATGTTGCAATTGTCACCAATCACACTATCGCCGTGAATGACTACGTTACCAAAATGACCGATATAAAATCCTTTGCCTATTTGCGTTCGGTACGAAATATCAAAACCATACTTGACTTTTAGTCTTCTAAGCCACAAAAAATAAAAGTAAAACAACAATCGGTTGCGTCTACGGTAATGTTGCACCAAACGAAAAATGGTCATGTATTTCAATCCGGGATTTGGGCTTATGATAAAAACGTCAAACAAAACCCCAATGGTAATTTTGTGAATACCACAGCGTTTGTAATCAGATAAAATATATTCTTTTGCCATTTTATTTTTTACAGATTTCCTCTATTGCAGTCCAAATTCTTTCCGAAGCGGATTGCGGCGGATGTTGGGTGATTTTTTCAAACCATTGTTTGGCGTTGGCAATCACGTTTTCAGCTTTGTTATCTAATGTCTTTGCAATGCAATCCTCAATTTCATTAGGATGGTTAATCCAAAAAACGGAATCTTTACTCGGCATCGACCTGAAATGGATGAATTGGTAAATATTTTTCACCGACCATTTAGGATATTGTGCATTCGGCACTTCATAATTGATATAACCGCAAGGCTTGTTGAAAGACACATAGTCAAACACCATTGAAGAACCTAGGTTAATTACCATTTCAGTGTGGGCTATGGTATTCATTTGCAGCGCTAAATCAGCTTTGGTAGGTGAAATGTCGTGCCAAGCCTCTCCTTTTTTCTCCCACTTGGGAATAATGCTGGTGATAACGTCTTGGTATTGTTCCAATACCGCATCAAATCGATTGGAAAAATCCACCGGACATCTTCTGAAAATGATGCCTAAATTATGTCCTTGTTGGTTCAGCCTAACCACTGCAGCAGCGGTATCCGACAAATAGGTTGGATCATTGGGAGAAGTAGTCACATCATCACCCGAAAAACAGAGGTATTTTTTATTTAAATCCAAATGGTGCTCGTTGAAAAACACTTCTTTGGAAACCAGTAATTCTTTTTCGGTGTGGGTTTCAAACTGTGGTGTTCCCGTAACCCTGATTTGACTTTCTTTGACGTGCGGATAGTAATACAACAATTCGCCTTTCATGTGTTCACTCCACACAAAATAGTAATCGGTTTCTACAATCTTGGTGGCTTTGGGCAAATTGTCCCAAGAGAAAATAAACGTGGCGGTTGGAATTCCCAAATCCTGAGCGGCCAGTATCGGAGCTACAGCCAACATGGTTCTCTGGTTCGTACAAAAAACCAAATCGGGGTTTTCTTTTTTCAGGGTTTCTAAGCTGTCAAAGTAGAGTTTGGTTTTTCGCTCTTGTTTGGCGATGCTTTTTTTGATGCGCTCCAGTCCTTTTTCTGAATTGTTAAAAAGAACCAATCCTTCTTTGTAAAGGCTTTTTAGGGTTGATTTTACATTGGAATACGAAAACGGAAATCGGTAATACTTGTAAATAGTATCATTGGATTTCTTGATATTTAAGTTTAATTCTATTCGGGTTTGAGCCATCTTCAATAGGTCGGTCATCGGATGTGCTTTGGCATTTTGGAAACGTATTTCTTTGAAGCCCAACTCACTCAAATCAAAAAGGGTATTGTTCCAAAAAGTAATGTCAATCCCTTTTTGTAAACCAATTTTATGAAAATTTGTAAAAGAAAAATTTCTCAGTCCGACACCATCCGGAAGAAGTATGAATATTTTTTTGTTTTGCATTCCTGTTTTTCAATTGAAGTCTCAAATATCTCTATTTTAGAGTTAATATGAAAGTAAATGAATGCTAAAATGTACGGCTCGGATAATATTTATTGCGATAATTAAGGAAAAACTTTTCAATTCTGTAAGTCATGATAAAACCCGAAATGACAGAGATTGTAAATACAATCGGAAAAGCTGCAAAACGATTAGTAATCGGTAGAAAACCAAAACAATAAATCACCATGGAGTGAATCACATAAATCGAATAAGAACAAAAACCTATTTTACTGATAAAATTTACCACCGTTTCCGTAAAAAGTTGGTTCAGTTGCTTGTTCACATTGGCATCAATTAAAAAATGTACCAGCAAAATTCCGAAAGAAATATAAAGCATCGTAAACCCAATTGTTTTCACGAAGAAAGAATCTCCGGGCGCTATAAAAGGTGTAAAGGAAAGCAACGCTAAGGAAAGCCAAAGTAATTTAGACTTGTGCGTTAGATAAAAAGTCGCCAAAGCTTCTCTTCTGAAATGATACCAAAACGAAACCAACACGCCAAACAATAACGAATCTATCCTCAAGTGTGACATGGTCATATTTCGCGCTGTGTCGTCGGGAAATTGGATGTTGGCTACTATTCTTAAAAGAAAAACCAACACCAAAACCGCTACCAAGTATTTTTCAAAAGCTGAGATTTTATTCGGTAATATTTCAAAACGGAGGATTTTTTTATTGAAAACCAACCACAATACTAAGGCTAAGCCAAAATAAAAATGTTCTTCAACCGCCAACGACCAACTCGCGGCATAGGCATAACCCCAACCCAAAGCATAATTCTGAACAAAAATCAACTCGTAAAAAGCTTTTTCTAAATCGAATTTGTGGAGTATGATTCTCGGAATAATGTAGAGAACGTAAGTCAGATAAAAGATAGGATAAATTTTGAAACCGCGTCGGATTAAAAACAATTTGGCATTAATGGAACCAAACTTTTGGTATTCTTTAAACAACAAACCCGAGACCAAAAAACCGCTGAGCACAAAGAACAAATCGACCCCAATCCAGCCCATCGTTTCCAAAAAATCAAACAAAACTTGATGGCGAAACAACACTAAAATAATAGCGATGCCGCGCAAAAAGTCGAGTTCTCTTAATCGGTTTAGGGTTGACATTACAGTAAATTTTGGTTGATTCCTATGGTCAATTCTCCTGAATTGAAGAACTCAAAATCATAGTTCCTAAGCACTTCATAAATCGCTTCCCTACAATCAAACTCATCGTGAATTTCAATGGCTACACATTTGGTATTTGCCAAATAGGACACGTCTGCTTTGGATGACGTCAGCACTTCTTTTTCCGAACCTTCAATATCAATTTTAAGGATATCTATAGTTTGAAAGTGGTTTTTCTCCATCAGATAATTAATGGAATAAGCTCTTAAATTAGTCTCCGTGGCAGTTTCCTCCACGCGAAATGACCAATCGTTTTGATCTCTAAAATCGCTTACAATTCTTAAAAACGAATTCGTACTCCAAACACCGCCTTTTACTTTTTCTGTGGCGATAACTCCATTGGCTGAAAGGTTAAAAGACATCGTTTCAAAATTGGAATCATCGGGTTCAATGGTAATAAAACGGGAGTCTGGAAAAAAGGTAGAAAAGTAAACTGAAGTCAGACCAATATTGCTTCCGGCATCAATAAAATTCAACTTCTTATCGTTGGGAAAATGCTTTTGAAAAACTTCCACAACCGGTTTGTATTCCATGTAACGGTAGATTTGGCTAAACACATCCATATCGCTGGAAGGTCTTTTTCTGATTTTTAAAGTAACACCCAAATCGGGATAAGCAGACACAAAATCCTTGGTGCTTTCTTGTTTTAAAAAGCCCTTAAAACTAATCAAGTGAAAATAAAACTCATTGAGTTGTCGTTCCTTTTCAGTGGTTTTCAAATGCAATACACGCTTGAGCAAATACCGAAGTATCAGTAGTCGATTGGCCCAATTTAATCGATAGAGCTGTGTTATTTTTTGCATATTATTTTAAAATTTGTGCCGCGTTGATCCATTGCCAAATGTGAAAACTACTCTGGTTGTCTCCGTTAAAAAAATGATCCAATTCGGTTTGCAAAGCCTTTGAATCAAACCATGAGTTCTGCTTCAACACTTCCACTTCGGCCGTTACCCAAGCTTTCAAATCTTCCGAAAGCCATTCTCGTTGTGGCGTTTGCAAAGGTCTTTTGGGTGCCAAAACTAAGTCTTTTTGTAAAAACTTTTCGGCTATTTTGCGAAGCATCCATTTTTGAATGCCGTCTTTGATTTTAAAATCGGTCGGTCGACTGAAAACATATTCCACCAACTCATAATCCAAAAAAGGTTCGCGCAATTCGGTGCCGTACATCATTGAAATGCGGTCGTTAAAACGCAACGCTCTGGGGATTTTGGTGCAAAACAAATCGCGGTATTGCATATTCAGTAAGGCGTCTTCAAAAGGTTTCGGGTAATGGGTTTTGGCATAATTTTTCGCAAAATCTCCATTCAAAACGCCGGCTCTAAAAGGCGATTTCGTCACACCTTGCACGATGCTTTGCGAATTGGAAAGATAATAATCATATCCGGCCCAAGCTTCGTCAGAGCCTTGACCGTCGAGCAAAACCTTAACGCCGTTTTGACTCGCCGTTTTAAATATATTCGAATAAGCAATCGTTGGAATTCCGCCATAAGGTTCGGCTTGCAATTGGGCAATTTTAAGTGATAAATCGGGAACTTCATTAGCCGATAATGGGCAAACATTCAAATGATATGGTCGTTGTTCCAACATCGATTTGACCCAAGGCAATTCGTCGTAACGGTCGTCATTGGTCACAAAAGTAAAAGCTTCAATCGTTGATTTATCGATATCTTGTTGGTCAATCAGTGCCAATAACGTACTCGAATCCAAACCGCCGCTTAAATTAAACCCGATAGGAACATCTGCTCTGAATCTTAAGTTAATGGCTTTCAGTAGTAAATGGGTAATGTATTCTTCTTCGTTTTGATGAAACCGGTTTTGCAATTGAGCTATTCGCTCCTCAAAGTGGTACCACTTTTTAATTTGCAAATGATTGTGTTGTAAAGTCAAAAAATGTCCGGCTTCGAGTTGCTGAATGTCGGTCCAAAATGTCTCGTTGGGTAACCCGTAACTGCCTTCGGAAAAGAAATTGAGCCAAACTTTATCATTCGGTTTCTTAGCAATTCCGGCCGCAAAAAGCGTATTAATTTCAGAAGCAAAAAAGAAGTTATTTTGGTCAAAAAAGTAATGGAACGGTTTTACACCAAATCGGTCGCGCGCGGCAAACAAGCTTTGTTCTTTGACATTCCATATCGCAAAAGCAAACATACCATTGCATTGGTCTAAACAATTTTCACCCCATTCGCGATAAGCGTTGAGTAAAACTTCGGTATCGGATTGGGTTTTGAAAGTGTATTTGGACTGAAGCGTTTTTCGCAACTCCAAGTAATTGTAAATTTCGCCATTAAAAACCATGACATAGTTTCCACAATCACTCAAAAAAGGTTGGTTTGCGCCTTCCGACAAATCAATGATGCTTAAACGGTTGTGTCCTAAAGCAATCTTGCCTTCTATTTCCCAATCGGCGGTAAAATCGGGACCGCGATGCTTTTGGGCTTCGAGCATTTGCAAGATGGTAAACTTATTGGCTTTTGGCCCAATGATTCCGGCAATTCCGCACATCTTATGAAGTCGTTGTTTTTAAAAATTGAAACACTATAAACTCTTCTGTCATCGCCATCGATTCATAAGTAGCACCGGCTATGTGCGGTGTGATGATGATATTGTATTCCTCGGTGGCCAATTCGACCAAAGGATTTCTTATCAATTGCTTTTTGTTGAATTCGTCTTGTAAAACATCGGTGGCAATGCCAAATATTTTATTTTGTTTGAGCAATTCGGCTACCCGATTTTCATCCCAAACATTCCCGCGAGAGGTGTTGATTAGCACTGCATTTTTTTGACAATGTTCCAATAATTCTTCGTTGACAAAATTTTCATTTTCTATATTGTACGGAATATGAATGCTGATAATCTCAGCCCAAGCAAATAAGTCTTCCGGATTAGAGAAACTCTTATACTTATTGGTTTGGGAAACGATATCAAAATAACCTATCTCCAAACCGAAAGCTTCGGCAAAATGAGCGACTTGCTTGCCTACTCTGCCCAAACCTAAAATCCCGATTTTCTTTCCGCGAAGGTTGTTTCCTTTGAAATGATCTCGATACCAATTTCCTTCTTTTACGTCTTCGAAAGCGCTTGGGATTTTCTTGAGCAAAGCCATTAGCAAAGCCCAAGTATGCTCGGCTGTGGAAGGAATCGACCCTAAAAATTCGACTTCGCCTTTTAACGAAATGACTTTTCCGCCACGGCTTTCAAAATAGTCGGTATCAATATGATCTAAACCCGTTGTAGCGGTTAAAATGTATTTAAGTTGTGGTGCTTTTTCAAGTATTTCTTGGGTCAATTTGAATCTTAATCGGACAAACAAAACATCAACCTCAGCAATATTTTCAGTCAAGTCTTCAAGTGAAGTAAAATCACGTTGAACCACCTCAAAATGTTTTTGAAGTTCGGCAATCGCATTCGGACTAAAATCTTCCGATTCAGTGATTAAAATTCTCATCTTTCCAATCTTGGTATAATATTTCGGCTATTTTAAAATCTCTTGGCGTATCAATGTTGGCCAACCAATCCGCCTGCATTACATACGCTTTTTTATTGGCTACCATAAAGGAGTTTTCTTTGAAAAAAGCAGCAGTTTTCACGGCATAAAAACAACCATTGCGATAATACACCGGTTGCAAATCTTGTCTTCTGGCAGTTTCGCCTTCGGTTAAAAAAGGAATCAGAACATCATTGGCGCCCAAATTATACATGCGCGCCGGATGCATATCATCCATCGGAACGACACTGATAACACCGTTGGTATTTGTATCGTTTTCAAATATAGTAATGATGTTGTCTAAATCGGCGGCTGTTCTTAATGGTGAAGTCGGTTGCAGCAAGACTATAATCTCAAAATCTTCTTGTAATTCTTGGTAAACATGTTCTACGGCAGTCACCACATTACTGGTGTCGGTGGCCAAATCGCTTGGTCTGAGAATCACTTCGGACCCAAATTGCTTTGCCACATCGGCGATTTCCTCTGAATCCGTAGAGACAATGAATCTTGTGGTTTTTTTGGAGGCTTTGGCACAATCAATGGCGTGTGCAATCAACGGTTTGTCTCCCAATATTTTAAGGTTCTTCTTGGGAACGCCTTTCGAACCGCCACGCGCCGGTATGATGACCAAAACTCTCATTAATAGGTAATGGTTTTGTGAAACTGTAGCGGTAATTCTTTGAGCAATTGCGCTATTTTATCTCCGGCATCACCTCCGCCGTACACATCCGATTTCGGTCTTTCTTGTTTTTTTAGTATAGCATCGACCGCCGCTATAATCTCGTTTTCGTCATAAGTTACATCGACCACATTTCGCCCACGGTCACGACGGTTTTGACGCGATCCGATGTTGATTGTCGGCACACCAAGATAAGCACATTCTCTAATGCCAACACTGGAATTCCCAATCAGGCAAAGCGAGGAATGTAACAAGTTGAGGAAATCATCGCCTTCCATGTTTTTAAAAAAGTGTACGTTTTCCATTTTATATTTTTCGCGAAACGAACGAATTCCGGTGGAAGTGCCATCCGCTCCGGCATCCACATTGGGCCAAAACCAAAGTGTGGGTTTGTTGATTGTTTGAATCGCTCTCAAAGTCGCTTCTATGTGTTTTCGGGAATCTTGGTATTCATTGGTCACCGGATGTTGCATCACGACGATATAGCCGTTGCTCAAATCGGGTTGCGAACCAACGCCGCCGTATTTTTCATACGGATTGAAAGTCAACGCATCATTTTTTGCCACTTCCTGCGCAATATCAATAGAAGGACAACCGGTGTTGAACACCATATTGGCATTTTCACCGAGCTGAATCACTCTTTGCTTTGCATTTTCGGAAGCCACAAAATGGTAATCGGCCAATTTGGTAATGGCGTGTCTGACTTTTTCATCAATATTGCCGGTTACTTCACCGCCTTGAATGTGTGCCAGAGGAATGTTCATGTACGAAGCCGAAATCGCTGTGGCCATGGTTTCAAATCTATCGGCAACAGTAACCACAATATCCGGTCGAAGATTGTCAAAAACCGTTGACAATTCGAGTATTCCGATGCCGGTTGTTTTCGCAGCAGCGGTTAAATTCTCCCCTTCGAGTACATTAAAAACTTTGGCGGCAATTTCGAAACCATCTTTTTCAATGTAATTCACCGCACTACCGTATCGGTCGAGCAAAGCCGAAGCCGCTACGATGAGTTGCAACTCCAATTCGGGATGCTTTTTAATGGCGGTTAAAACGGTTTTAACGCGGCTGTAAGAAGGTCGGGCTGTGATAACGACAGCTATTTTTCGGGTGTGGCTCATGCTAAATCTGCTTCATTCAAGAAATCCCATTGGGACTTATCAGTGTTCAATTGTCTTCCGATTACTTTTTCAAAATCGGCTGCGTCGATGCCGTAACCTTTGGGCTTTTTGCTTTCCAAATCGGCAAACGTAAGGACATGTCCTTGTGGTAAATTTTTATTAATGGCCAATGATTTTTCAAAGATGCTTTTCAGTTCAGTGAAATTATCATTGTTATTTTTATCAATAGGATTATTTTGTGCCAAATGTATTTCGGCTGCTGCTTCAACCAATTGCTTGGTTTCTTCTATAGTCAGTGACGCAATCGCATCAGGTCCAAACATCGAACGGCTGAACACCACGTGAAACTCTAAGATTTCCGCACCGAGGGCAACTGCGGCAATTCCGGTAGCGATTTTGGCCGAATGGTCAGAAAAACCAATGGACACATCGTATCTTGCTTTCAATTCTGCTATCACATTCAAACCGTATTGTTCGGGTTTTGTCGGATAAGCGGTGGTGCATTGCAAGATGGAAAAATGGACTTTTTTGCTTTTCAAGAAATCGATCGTTTTGTCCAATTCGGCAAAACTGCTCATGCCCGAAGAAATGACAATCGGTTTTCCGGTTTGGGCAATTTTTTCCAACAAAAGAAAATTATTGACTTCGCCTGAACCTATTTTGTAAGTGTGAACGCCTACTTCTTCCAACCAATCCACCGCCAAATTGCTGAAAGGCGAACAGATAAAATCCAATCCTACTTCGTCGCAATGTTGTTTGATGCCTTTCCACTGTTCGAGTGTGAATTCCATGCGCTTCCAATAGTCGTAACGAGTGGCATCTTCTTTGGAGAATTTCACCCGAAAAGGCTCATGGATACTACTTTCGGCTTCGGCTATGTGCATTTGGAATTTAATCGCCTGCACACCGGTTTTAGCCACGGCATCGATATAGGAATGCAATATTCCCAAACTGCCTTCGTGCGCTTGAGCAATTTCGGCTATTAAATAGGGTTTGTGGTTCATCAATTTGGATTGTAACGGAAGTAAAAATAACTATTTTTCCGGTTTCCAAAATATTTTTGCTTCGTTTAATTTGGCATAAGCCTCATATTCTTGAGAAGTCAGCGCATTTCGGTGCTGCATCAATTTGGGCGCCGCCCAAAACAAATCGCAAATCGCCAAAAACAAAGGTGTGATTACTTTAAACTGTCCTTTAAAAATTTTGCCTTTCCCTTGCATCCAAAGCGAATACGCCATCTTTCGGGGGATTTTTGACCAAGGCAAGAATAGAAAATAAGTATACCAATCGGCGCGAATGGCTCTGCGATAACGGAAGGCAAAAGCTTTGGTGTCTTTGGCTCTTTCTTTTAAATCGACGCGGTGTTGCACCAATATTTCGGGAACATAATGCACTTCCCATTGGGTTTTGAATAATTGGAAAGCCGCAAAATTCTCTTCGCCGTAAAACTCAAACCATTCGGGATAATTGGGTATTTCTCGCCACGCTTTCATATTCCATACATGTCCACAGCCTACAAAACTCTTTACTTTTTGCGATGTTTCCTCAGTTTGCAATGCTTCCGGAACGGTTTTGCCCCAAAATATTCTGGTTGCTATAAGTCCGCAACGTGGGTTATTGGTGAAATAATTTAGGATGGAATCAATGGGATTTTTGCTTAGAAAATGAGCATCATCGTCTAAGGAAATAGCAAAATCGGCATCAGTTTCGTTGAGCATTTTGTTCCGACAATAAATATAGCCTTTGGAGACTTCATTTCGGTGCAATTGGACTTGTGGAAATTGTGCTTTGATTTTTTCAAAAGTACCGTCAACAGAACCATCGTCAAAAACAACGCAAGTCAGCTGTTCGCTTATTAAGTGTCTGATTTTTTCCAAGGTGAAAAGCAAGTCAGCACAACGGTTCTTGGTGGAAATTAATATAGTTGTTTTGACTACAGACATGGCTCGACTAATATTTTTGAATCATGGCTTTGGGCAAACCAATAAATTTATAAAAAAGGCGTCGGTATTTTCTTTTGTTGAAAAACTTGATAAACAGTTTGTTCTTGATATAGTAACTAAAAGCACTCACTTTTTTAAAAGAGTCTAATGCATGCAATTCTGGAATAGCATTTTCTTTGTTTTGGAAAGATTGAAGCACTTGTGTCATCCATTCTTCATACACATTACCGAGGTGATAGGCATAATTGTCGTTGGTAGTCAATCGCCACAACCCGTAGGGTAAAGTTGCTTCATCCAAATACCTTTCCGAAGTTCCGCCCAATTTGAACCCTAAATACGTCGGGATTTCGGTAAACAATTCTTTGCGGTACGTCGCCACAAAATGTCCCGAACCCACAACCGCACTGTGATTTCCATTTTCAATGGTTAAAATTTGTTTCAAATAATCGGGATTGTAATCATCACCCCAACCTATGCTGTAATAAAATTTCTTGAGTGCTTCAACGTTTTGGACCGGTTTGAACTTTAATTTTTTAGTAAACAAATTGTCAAAAACCATGTTGCCGCAACAGTGCCCGAAAGTGCGGAACTGCGGCACGATTCCGACCACGCCGGCTTTGGGAAACTGATTAAAAACGGCTACGGTTTCTTGCTGCCAATGTTCTAAAAAAAGCACATCGGCATCAGATATGGTAACCAATTCGATGTTGTTTCCGGCCAGACCTTTGAGAATGGCGTTCAGTTTACCGATATTTTCAGAATGAATCAGCTCGTTGATTTTTTGGGTCTCTAATAAATCGTTTAGATACGCTTTGACTTCGGCACAACTGCCGTTATTGACAATAGTGATGAATGTTTTGCTGTGGCAAGTGAGCAACAAAGATTGAACACACAACTGAAAATTCTTAAAACTGTCTTTGAAATAGCCTTCCTGATTAGGGATATACACCGGAATGACCACCTGATGTTTGAACTCGGTGGGATCTTGGGGTACATCTTTATGGGGATTGAATCCTTGGCGCATTTTAAAAAATTAGAATAAATGTTTAGTCGCTACTGTTCCTTTTACAAAAACATAATCGGCACTGCCTTCGTAAGCATGAACGGTGGCCAATTGGTTTTCGGTATTGATTTTATAGATTTGGTCGAAACCATATTCTTTAAGCAAATTTGTTATCTGATTACACGTTTCCAAGCTGTTGATTTCGGTGACCAATTCAATGATAATTACCGCATTTTCCACCTGGCTTAGCACCTCTTTGGCTCCTTCAAGCACTTCTTTTTCGAAACCTTCGACATCAATTTTGAGCAACAACTGATTTCCGGTGACATATTCTTTGAAACTGTCTAATTGGTTTACGGGAATCGTGATTTTTTTATCATTTTCCTGAAAGTTCACTTTCAAAGAATGCTTTCCTTTGTTCCAACCTTCATTGATATTCATAAAGGTATTGCCTTTAAAATTGCCCAATCCCATTTTGAACGGACGGATATTGTCAAATTGGTTGAGTCCGATGTTTCGTATAAAGTTGGTGAAATTATTGGATTCGGGTTCGAAAGAAAAAATTTCAATGTCTTTATTAGCCTTTGCAGCCGTTAGGGAGTGGATTCCGATATTGGCACCGATATCTATAAAATGATAGCCTTCGGAAGCCAATTTTGAGATTAATTGCAAGACTTTGATTTCGTTATAACTGTTGAACACCACATTAGATTCGATGGCCGAAGTCACACCTGCGTACATTTTGAAACCATTAAATTCAAGCGCTATTTTGCCGGAACCGATTAATCGTTTAATCCATTTTCGCAACAAATGGCTGCGTTTGACCTTGTGGTAAAGAAAAAGTAAAAAAGTTATGATTGTATTTTTCATTTTAGACTATCTTAGGTAAAACGCATTCCAAAATCCATTAAAATCTTGCTTTGACGATTGGGCACTTGCTTCCCATTGCCGAAAAAGTCACCTTCTTCAACAATGATTTGAAAAGCATTGTCTATCCAATCGGCGACTTCATTGTCGACGGTCATGTAAATAGTGGCAAAATAAACTCCGTTATTAAACGTATTTCTTGGGAAAGTGATGTTAATGTTTTGGGGCACAATTTTCGGGTCGATATCCACCAAACTCGAGCTGACCCAACACAAGCGTTGTCCAAAGTCGTCTTCGATACGCACATCGAGTCGGATTCTGTCGCTGCTGATATTCTCCGGGTTTTGGAGTTTTAAATTGAGGTGTAAATCTTTCCCTGAAATAATACTTTCTGAGGCATTTTCACCGTAGATATCTATGCGTTCAAATTTGACTTTGCCGTTGCCTTTTCGGCCTCTGACATTTAATAAATCATTCGAAAACGCGTTGCCTTGCAAATAAGTCGTAATGGTTTCGTTGATATTGCCTTGGAACACCATTTGACCGTTTTCTATCAGCAATCCTTTGCTGCATAAATTTTGAACTGCCGCCATATTGTGCGATACGAAAAGCACGGTTCTGCCCTGACCTTTACTGATGTCGCCCATTTTGCCCAAGCATTTCTTTTGGAATTCGGCATCGCCTACGGCCAATACTTCGTCAACGATGAGGATTTCACTTTCGAGATGCGCGGCTACGGCAAAGGCCAAGCGCACATACATTCCGGAAGAGTATCTTTTAACCGGAGTATCAATATATCGTTCTACACCCGAGAAATCAATGATTTCTTCCAGTTTCCGGGTGATTTCTTTTTTGCGCATTCCGAGTATGGCACCGTTGAGATAGATGTTTTCTTTACCGGACAATTCGGGATGAAAACCGGTTCCAACTTCTAACAAACTGGCTATTCTGCCTTTTATTTTGATTTCGCCGGTGGTTGGTCCGGTAACTCTCGATAATAATTTGAGTAGCGTACTTTTTCCGGCGCCGTTTTTACCGATAATCCCAACCGCTTCGCCTTGATTGATTTCGAAATTGACATCCTTTAGAGACCATACGATATCACTGTCGCCTTTAGTGCTACGGTCGTTGGTTTGTCCGATTTTGAGAAAAGGATCTTCCTTGCCGCGCACTTTGGTCAACCAAAAACGTTCGATATCTCTTGAAATCGTTCCGGTTCCAATTTGACCTATTTGGTAGGCTTTAGAGAGGTTTTCTACTTTTATAATAGGTTTCATAGAAGAGGTTAAGGTTGAGGCTTAGGCGCCAACGATTTAATTAATTTATTCAACTCTAATAAGGTTGTCTCAATCATTTTATTTATCTCTGTAACCTCTGATCTCTCAAAATAGTTAACATTCTTTCCATAAATCAGATGGCTTTTCGTTTCAAAAATACTTCCTCTGGCTATTATGTAAAATCTCTTCTTATCTAATAATGTACTCCTTCCGTATCCTTCAGCAATATTCGCAGATATTGATAAAGCAGATCTCCTGATCTGACTGGTCAACCCATAATCTTCGCTTCGAGGCAGTTTCGAAGTTAAGTGAAAAACACGTTCAGCAATTTCCATTGCCAACTTCCAAACATTCATATCTTCAAAACTATAATAACTCATTTCCAAAAAAATTAAACTCCTCTACCTCTACCTCTACCTCTACCTCTACCTCAACCTCAACCTTAACCTCAACCTCCACCTTAACCTCAACCTCAACCTTAACCTCAACCTCAACCTTAACCTCAACCTCTATATAGTATCAACAAAATTCTTCTCCGTCTTATTAAAAATGACAATCCCCAAAAAAAGAATGACCAGAGTAACTATAGTAGAATAGCCTATGCTCCACAGCGTGAACTCGCCTTTACCTAAAAAAGCATAACGGAAAGCTTCGATAATGCCGGTCATGGGATTCAGTTCAACGATATGTCCGTAGCCTTTTTCGCGGGCATAACTCAACGGATAGATAACGGTTGTGGCATACATTAACAACTGTACGCCAAAAGTAACCAGAAACGTTAAGTCCTTATATTTGGTAGTTACTGCAGTGATAATCAGTCCTAATCCCAATCCTAAAAAAGCCATCAGTAACACTAAAAACGGGAATAAAAACAAGCCGTTGCTCACATGAAAACTCGTTCCTTCGATAGGGTTGATATAAAAATAAATCATCAAAAGGAACAGTAAAATCAATTGTACTCCGAAACGAACCAGATTACTCACCACGATACTCAACGGCATAATCAATCTGGGGAAATAGACTTTCCCGAAAATATTGGCGTTGTCTTTAAAAACCGTGCTGGTTTTGGTCAGGCAATCGGAGAAATAATTCCAAGAGGTAATTCCGGCCAAATAAAACAATTGATGTGGTAATCCGTCAGCACTGATTCCGGCTAAGTTCCCGAAGACAAAAGTAAAAACCAAAGTGGTAAATATCGGCTGTATAAAAAACCAAAGCGGTCCTAAAATGGTTTGCTTGTAAAAACTAACAAAATCGCGTTTTACAAACATCAACAACAAATCTCTGTAATTCCAAAGATCTTTGAATTTAAGGTCAAAAAGCGAAGTATGCCCTTTGATGACTAAATCCCAATCTTGAGACTGACTATTGTTTTCCATTTAAGGGTTTTGGATTTTAAGTAACATTCAAAGTTAACTAATAATTGCAAATATATAAATTACGAAACCCTATAAAAAGAATTGACTTGTTTTATTTACTAATTCATTTAAATTGGCAAAACCGATTATAATTTGATTAATTTTGTGCCCTTAAACACCTCATTTTGATTCATTTTTTCAAACCTAAACCCTACTTGTGTGATTTAATTCCAAACAATCACATTGACATCCATTCTCATTTACTTCCCGGTATTGATGACGGCGCAGCTACTATTGATGATACCGGTACTTTGATTGCAGGTTTACAAAAAATAGGTTTTTCAAAATTCATCACCACACCACATGTGATGGGTGAAGTATGGAATAATAAAAGAACCCATATTGAGGAAAAACTGAAGACCACTACAGCAGAATTAGAGATTCCAAACATTGGGACCAATTTCAAAGCGGCAGCAGAATACATGATTGACGCCGAGTTTAGAGACCTCTTTATCAAAGAAAAACTGTTGACACTGAAAGAAAATTATGTTTTGGTGGAGATCTCTTATTTGAATCCGCCGATTCAGCTTTATGATATATTATTTGAACTTCAAATAGCCGGTTACCAGCCTGTTTTAGCGCATCCTGAAAGGTATAATTTTTACCATCATCCTACTTTATCTGATTACCACAAACTTAAAAAAGCGGGATGCCTTTTCCAGTTAAACATGTTGTCAACCGTGGGATATTATGGAGAAAGAGTGGCTAAAATCAGTGATGCTTTACTCAAAGCAGGACTAATTGATTTTATCGGTTCAGATGTGCACCACACCAGACATTTGGAGTTTATGCAAAAGAAAATTGTTTTGAAAAACCACGGTAATTTACCGGCAATTTTCCAAAACAATGCTTTCTTTAACTTCTGATTCCCTTTTTATTTATCTCTTGAAAAAGGACAAAAATCTTTTGAAAATAGACTTTTCTCCGTTATCTGTATCATCATAGCCGTAGCCGTAGCCATAGGCATAACTGTATTTATAACTGTAGTTGTAACCTTTATAATTAGACCCTACATTATTGATTACATAAGCCATGTTTCTCAATTTGCCTCTGTTGCTCAAATCTACTGAGAATTCCAATATATTTTTAGGGGTAAAATCAGCTCTTACTACATACAAAGTAGTGTCTACCAAATGAGAAATCACAAGTGTATCAGTTACCAATAAAGTAGGCGGTGTATCAACAATAACAAAATCGTACTCTTCCTTAGCTTCGTTCAAAAGGGTTTCAAGTCTTCCGTTAGAAAGCAACTCTGCCGGGTTTGGAGGAATAGCTCCCGAAAGAATAACATCTAAATTATCGATTCCGTTCATTTTTTTCTTTACGGTTGTATGCCAATCAACATTTAAATCATGCAAATAGTTCTGGAGTCCTATCTCCGATTTTTTCACATTCAAATAATTGTGCAATTGAGGATTACGCATGTCTGCACCAATCAACAATACCTTCTTATTCATAGTAGAAAACGAAATAGACAAGTTAAGTGCCGTAAAGGTTTTTCCTTCACCTTTGATGGTTGAAGTTACCATAAGGGTTTGGCCTTTTTTCTCCTTTTGTAATGGGAAAATATAAGTCAGGTTCGTTCTCAAAATCCTGAAGGATTCTCCTAACAAACTTCGGTCATTGGCACTGGTCAATTTGGTATCTGCATTGATATGTGGTACTTCAGACAGAATGATCTTGCTTTTGGTTAATTTCAAGATATCTTCTTTAGTATGCAACTTATCATCCAACAAGAATCCGATATAAATAATTAAGAACGGAATAAACAAACCAATGAAAAGGGCACCTAAATAGAATACGCTCTTTTTAGGAGCAATCGGATTGGCGTTGGTCATAGCATAATCAACCACCTTAAGCGAAGATGACGTAATGGCTAAATTAACTGCAGCTTCCTCACGCTTTTGCAACAAAAGAATATAAAGCGATTCTTTGATGGCACGCTGGCGTTCAATAGAGTTTAGAATTTTCTCATTAACAGGGATAGAACTGAATTTTTGGGTATTGGTTCTCTTGATGTAATTATTTTGAGAAAGTGAGGTTTGCAATTCCTGCTGATAAGTTTTAATCGATCCCAGTATATTTTTCTGCAATTCGATTAATTTACTGTTCAAGATTTTAATCTTCGGGTTATTTTCTCCGGCGCTTACTGATAAACGATCGCGCTCTAAAACCACCATATTAAAATCATTAATCAAACCGTTAACATTGCCGTTACTAACACCTAAATTGGTAGGAAGCAAGTTTAATTTTTTATCCGATCGGACGGTTTGTTCCAAAAGCTTCGATAATTCGATTTGGGTTTCGGTTTGGAACACATCGTTATTGGATGCAATCTTTCCGGTGGTTGCTGTGGCAGCATCAGATTCTATAAACGTCAGCTCATTATTTTGCTTGTAACTCGCCTTGTTGGTTTCAATAGAATCCAACTCTCTTTCTAATGACTTGAAACGCGAATTCACAAACTCAATCGTTCTTTCAGAAACCAATCTTCTGTCGGTCAAACCGTCGATGTCAAACTGTTTGATTAATTCATTGATTATGGCTTCTGATTTGTCTTTGTTTCCACCGGCTAAGGAAATATTTAGGATATCTGAATTTTCATTGCTGTTAACAATTTTAAGGCTATTTGACAAACCAATCACAACTGAGCTTTGTGCCAAGTGTCGAATTAAATATTTGCGTTCGAGCAGTTTTTCTAATTGGGTTCCAACTTGCAAGGATAGACTATAAGGAACTCCTTCTATTTTTTGGACAGAACCAAAACTATAAACTTTTTCATTATCATCTGAATTGATGACTTTATAACCACCCGGAACTATTTCAATTTCAAAAGAAACATTCTTTTCCTCCATTGACAAGCGCGAATCCAACCAGTTTACTGCGAAAGGTCTTTTCTTCCAAATCTCAACATTGTTAAAATAACCAATAGTATAATACTGAGTGGTTAAATTCAAGCTTTCAGACACTTGAGCAAGTAGTCTATGCGACTTTAAAACTTCAATTTGATTGTCTAAGTTGACTTTGGATTTACCAAAACCGGTAATTCCGGTTGTTGGCAACACAAAGGTGTTTTTTGAATCATCAATGATTTTGATATTGGCTCTGGTTTCATACACCGGAAGTGTGTGATTCAAATAGTAATTAACGGTCAAAAGACAAACTAGTGCAGACAATAAGAACCAATACCAAAAACGTAAGTATCTGAATAATTGGTTCAAAATATTGAGTGGACTCTCATTTTCCTGAGATTCAAATTGAATATTCTCCATTGAATTAATTTTTTAACAATAAATATAGGGTCAACCCAAAAGAAATAATTCCCAAAGTAGTTCCGATGCTGTTTAAATAACCCGATGCCATTACTCTTGGACCATTAGGATTTACAATGATGATATCGTTTTGCTTAACATAATAGTAAGGACTTTTAAACCAATTAGAAGAAGTCAAATCCAAATGAATATAAGTTCTAACACCATTCACTTCCCTGATTAACAAAACATCTTTTCTGACACCGTTAATGGTCAAATCACCGGCATAACCAATAGCTTGATTCAAGGAAATATTTTGCTCATCAAATGCATATGTCCCAGGCGATTTTACCTCTCCTAAAACAGTGACTTTGCTGTTGATGATTCTAACACTTACTGTGGGTTCTTTAATATAACCGTAATCCGTTAGCATTTTGGATAAAAGCGTTTGAACTTCCTCGGTACTTTTACCGACTACATTAATTTTTCCCAACAACGGAAAAATAATGTTCCCTTCTTGAGATACAAGATAACCTTGAATTTTATAGGATTCCAAATTAACGTTCCCATTGGTATTCATTTGAATGTTAAAAGGCTCAGCCGATTCCTGGATGATGGCAGTTACTTTTATATAAAGGATATCGTTGATTTGTACATTACTCGACAAGTAGCTGATTGGGTCTTGGCTATTATTTTGGATGTCTTGATAGTATAAAATATCTTTTTTACTTGCGCAAGACAAGACAAAAAATGACATTATTATCAAGAGCAATAATTTTTTAATCATCATCTGTAAATTTGTGGGTTATTATCATTTTAAGATTGCAAAGCTACGATTTGATTTCCAAAATCAAATTTAATCTTCCAATTTATTAAGTTTGGTTTGTAAAGAAATAGCTAAATTTTAACTGTCCACCTCAACATTGTCTAAAGCTTCATAAACAGAATTCAAACTCTTATACTCAGGCACTATTCTCTTCATTTTGCTGACAATAACGGAATTGGGCTTTACCTTAGCGATTTCCACCAATAAATCAATAGACTTGTTAAGTTCTTCGTGGTGGTGAAACTCGTCCTGCGAAATCATAATTTTAGTATGGTGGGTAGGCAAGGTCTTAGAAGTATTGTTCAACAATTCCTCATATAACTTTTCGCCCGGTCTAAGACCTATTATTTTAATTTTAATTTCGTTATCAGGCGTAAAACCGGCCAAACGAATCATTTTTTTAGCCAAATCGATGATTTTAACCGGCTTACCCATATCAAAAATATAAATCTCACCGCCTTGCCCCATAGAACCGGCTTCCAGCACCAATTGACAGGCTTCCGGTATGGTCATAAAATAACGAATAATCTCGGGATGGGTAATTGTAATTGGACCGCCTTCTTGAATTTGTCTGGTAAACAATGGAACAACAGAACCATTGGAACCCAAAACATTTCCGAATCTGGTGGTGATAAATTTGGTGTGCTTTTTACTGCTTTCGCTTTTCAGTTTGTAGTCTAAAGACTGTACGTATTTTTCAGCAATTCGTTTGCTGGCACCCATCACGTTGCTTGGGTTAACCGCCTTGTCCGTAGAAACCATTACAAAACTGTCTACATGATACTTGGCCGACAAATCAGCTAAATTTCTTGTACCCATTACGTTATTTAATATGGCTTGAGCAGGATTCTCTTCCATCAATGGCACATGCTTATAAGCAGCAGCATGATAAACCACTTCCGGTTTGTGTTTAATAAATACTTGTTCTACTTCATCCACATTTTTGATATCCGAAATCACATTAACAGTCTCCACTTCGGGGTCTAAACTCGAGATTTCTAAACTCAAATTGTGCAAAGGAGTTTCGGCTTGGTCTAAAACGATAATTTTTTTGGGTTTAAACAAAATCACTTGTCGCACAATTTCACTGCCAATAGAACCGGCCGCACCGGTAACCAAAATGGTTTTTTTGTGCAATTGTTTGGAAATCGAATTGCTGTCTAACACTATGGGCTCACGCTCCAACAAATCAAGAATCTGGAAATTTTTAATTTTCTTGGATATTTCTTTTTGATCGTCTACATCGCTTAAAAGCGGAATGGTATAGACCTTAAAATTATATTCCAAACAGTCCTCAATGATTTGAGAACGTTCATCTTTAGAGATGGATTTGTCCGCAAATATCAAAGCATCCGCATCCATGGTTCTGAGTACTGTGATGACGTTACCGGTAAAAATTGGTAAATTGTGGATTCGCTTTGTTGCATTTTGGTTTGACTTATCCATAAATCCAACCACCTTAAATCGCTTAGGAGATTCTGATTGAAGCGAGTTGGCCAAAGCTATCGCATTAACATCAGCACCATATATCAAGGCATTGGTCAAATTCTCCGTGTGCTTATTATTAAAATACCTTTCAAAAGTGTGCTTTACCACAACCCGATAAAAAAACAAAAAACTGAAGGAGATTACCCCATTGATAATTAATCCGGTGGTTAGAAAAAATTTGTCATTCAAATAAATTAAGCTGGAATAATTTAACAACAACAATACAGTGGTTGAGAAAAATTGAGCAAAAAATAACTTTAAAGCATCTACTTGGGAAGAATGACGAATGACACCCGAATAGGTTCTGAAAATCCAAAAGAAAAAAATATTAACTACAATATAAATAAGAGTTGACAGTAAGATACTATCGCCCTTTATATAATCAAGTTGTAGACCATGAAAAATAAAAAAAGTGATAAACCCACCCAAAAAAATCATGGTAACGTCTAATAACAAGACCATCCATCTGGGTAGATAACTTAAATTTTCTAATTTAAAACCAAACTGAAGTTCTGAAAAATAGCCTTTTACAACCGAAAAAAAACTTCTTGAAGCATTATTACTCAATTACATGTGATTTTATTTTAATAATAGTTTGGGCGCTCAATATTACAAATAAATTAACAAACTTTATCTTTAAAATAATGCAAAAATGTTTTTCTAATAGTATCTCGGTTAATTTCTGACAAATTAGACCCCGAGGGCAAACAAAGTCCTTTTAAAAATAAGTCTTCCGCTACACTTTTACCAAAATACAGGCAATCTTGAAATACCGGTTGTAAGTGCATGGGTTTCCAAAGTGGTCGACATTCTATATTTTCCTTTTCCAAAGCCAACCGAATCATTTCGCTGGTTATTCCGTTGGTTTTAGCAGCATCAATCACAATGCAACTAAGCCAATGGTTGGAAAAATAATCACTATTGGGCTCAGAAAATACAGTAACTCCGGAAATGTTTTTAAATAAATCGACATAAAACTCGTGCATCGCTCTTCTCAAACCAATGTGTTTGTCCAAAACCTCCATTTGTCCTCTTCCGATACCGGCACAAATATTACTCATTCTATAGTTATAGCCTATTTCGCTATGCTGATAATGTGGTGCATGGTCTCGGGCTTGAGTCGAAAGAAAAACAGCTTTATTTTTTTGTTCCAAGGTTTTGGTCGCTATAGCACCACCTCCCGAAGTAGTGATGATTTTATTCCCGTTAAAAGACAAAATCGAAAGGTCACCGAAAGTGCCGCATTTCCTTCCTTTGTAAGTACTTCCTAAGGCTTCTGCACTGTCTTCTACCAATGGAATATCATAGTGCTGAGCTATCGCAGTAATCTCATCCACTTTAAAGGCCATACCATACAAATGAACGCCTATGATGGCTTTGGGCTTTTTGCCTTTGGCAATGCGGTCTTGAATGGCTTGCTCTAAAGCAGTCGGACACATATTCCAAGTCTCAGGTTCACTATCCACAAAAATAGGTGTGGCTCCCAAATACACTATCGGATTGGCAGAAGCTGAAAACGTCATGCTTTGACAAATCACCTCATCACCACTTTTGATTCCCAATAATATCAGTGCCAAATGAAGCGCAGCAGTACCTGAACTCAAGGCACCAACATGGACATTTTCGCCTAAATAGCTTTCTAAATCCTGCTCAAATCCCGTGACATTAGGTCCTAAAGGGGCAACCCAATTGGTATCAAAAGCTTCCTGTACATATTTTTGTTCGCTTCCGCCCATATGAGGAGAGGAAAGCCATATTTTTGAATTACTCATTTTCTTTGTTGTATTTTATAATTTTTCCGGGATTACCCACTACCACGGCATAATCGGGAATATCTTTAATAATAACGGCTCCGGCTCCTATGGTGGCCCATTTCCCTATTGTAATACCTTGTATCACCTTGGCACCAATACCTATGTGAGTGCCTTGGCCAACCGTAACATTTCCGGCCAAGGAAACACTCGGAGAAACATGAACAAAATCGGCTATGTAACAATCGTGTTCTACTACCGCTCCGGTATTGATAATGCAATGGTCTCCTATAGTGACATCCGGATTCACAATGGCTCCTGCCATAATTACGGTTCCCTTTCCGAGAATAATGGATTTTGAAAGTACCGCAGTAGGATGAATCGCATTGCCATAATTTACTTTTAGGCGACTTGAAATTCTTTCCCTTACTTTGTTGTTACCAATAGAAATAATCATCTGTTCCACTTTGGAAAAATCGATTTCGGTATTTTTTACTACCGGCATTCCCAAGATAGAATCCGTTTTAGGGTTGTCATCAATGATGACCGCTATAGCCACCGAATTACAATTCAGAATATCGATGATAACTTTGCTGTGACCGCTGGCGCCGTAAAGTGTTATGTTAGTTCCCATTAAAAGGCTCAATTGTGGCTGCATCTGCAGCGTTAATACCATCGCTTTTGATCACTTTCAGTACGGTTTTAAAAAGAATTTTGAGGTCTAAAATAAAGGAAATATGATCAACATACCACACATCTAACTCAAATTTTTTATCCCAAGAAATGGCATTTCTTCCATTGACTTGTGCCCAACCGGTGATTCCGGGTTTGACTTCGTGACGGCGGTTTTGAAAATCAGTATACAAATGCAGGTAATGGGTTAATAGAGGTCTCGGCCCTACTATACTCATATCGCCTTTAATTACATTAAGCAATTGCGGAATTTCATCTAGCGAAGTTTTGCGAACAAACTTACCCACTTTAGTTAACCTCATGGCATCGGGAAGCAATTGTCCGTTAACATCTTTTTTATCGTTCATGGTTTTGAACTTGACAATTTTGAATATCCTACCATTCTTTCCGGGACGCAATTGAAAAAAAAACGGTTTCCCATTATTAGCAATAAAGAGTAAAATGGTAATTAATAGAAATAAAGGGGATAGCATTACCAAACCAATTAAAGCGGCGAAGAAATCGAAAAAAGGTTTAATAATTAAGGTATACATGCTTTAACTTTATAATAAAAATTTTTCTAAATTATCTTGATGTATTAATTCAAAACTTGAATTGGGATAACTTCCTGAAAATTGCTTTGGAAAAACAATTTTAGATTTTGAATTCCATTTAAATTCATAGGTCGAAATTTTACCATCCTCTTCCTCAATAAAATCAAGCTCTTTTTGTTCTTTAGTTCTCCAAAACCAAAAGTTAGCCCATTTACTATTGTAATTAATATATTTAATCCTTTCCGAAATTAAAAAATTCTCCCATAAAGCCCCAATATCAGTTCTGTTTTCTATTTGATTGAAATTAGATAAGAGTGCATTGCGAATCCCGTTATCATAAAAATATATTTTTTTGCTGTTTTTTAGTTCATTCCGTGCATTTCTAGCAAAGGAACTTAGCTTAAAAACAACAAAAGTTTGCTCTAATACCGCTATATATTTTTCTACTGTTTTAGTATCCAAACCACACAAATTCCCCAGTTCGTTGTAAGAAACTTGCGAGCCAACTTGTAACGCTAATGCCTGTAAAAGTTTGATTAATTTTTCCGGTTTCTTTATTTGCTCTAACAGTAAAACATCTTTATACAAATAACTATCTGAAAGTTGCTTTAAAATTTCCCTCTCACTTCCTTGATTATTTACCACATCAGGATAATAACCATATAATAACCGATGGGGTAACAATCTTTTTTCTTCCAATAGTCCATGATGCTGTACCATTTCTGAAAAGGAAAGTGGAAACATTTTGTATTCCCATTTTCTCCCCGTAAGCGGTTCATTTACTTTGTTGGCTAATTCAAAAGAAGAACTGCCGGTTGCTATTAACTGCACATCCGGAATGGAATCTGTAATTAACTTAAGTCGCAAACCTATATTTTCAATTCGTTGTGCTTCATCAATAATAACTATTTTCTTTTGACCAACTATTGCTTTAAATCTGTCGGCTGAAATTGAAGCAAACAAATTTTGAACATCAATCTCATCGCCATTTAACCAAACCACATCAGACTGATTTGGAAAAAGCTGCCTTAATAATGTAGTTTTCCCTACTTGCCTTGGGCCCATTAGTAAGATTGCCTTTTTTTCAAAAAGCTTTGACAAAAGAATCTTTTCTAAACTACGATCAATCATAACAGCCGGTATAAAACACCAAAAATACAACTTTTTTGGATTTGATTCCTTAAAAGTTACAACTTTTTTGGATTTGATTCCTTAATAAGACCTATTTTTCTAATTAGAACCTTTACCAAACTCCGAATATTCTGCTAAAATTGCTTCCCAAACCAGCTTTTGCTCATAACGTGACACTATCATTTCCCTAGCATTTGATTGTAGCTTTTTGAAATAATTGGCATCACTCAGAAGCAATTCCATTTTTTCTATAATAGCAGGTGTATTCTTTACCGGAATTATAGTTCCGTTTTCACCTTCAACAATAATTTCATTGCAACCATTGATATTCGACACAATTGATGGCAAACCCATAGCACCGGCTTGCATGACCACATTGGGAAAACCTTCGCGATAACTCGGAAAAGCCAAAACATCTGAAATGGACAAATAAGGTCTGACATCGCTTTGAAAACCAACAGAAACAATCGCTTTATTGGTTTGGATAATTGCCAAAGTTTCCGGAGATAAAGGATCTAAATGGGCTTCGTAATCCCCTACCAAAAGCAATTTTACTTTTTTATGTTCTGCTGACAATTGTTCAAACGCCATGACCAATTCATTCACTCCTTTGTCTGCTACCAATCGGCCTACAAAGACAAAAACAAAATCGCCTTCTGCGATGTTCAAATCCTGTTTCAAATTGGTTCTTTGGACTTTATCAAACAATTCCGGATTAAAATAAGACGTGTCAATACCGTTAGAACTGCCGTTGGCCAAAACTTTAACCTTTTCAATTGTACAATAATTGTTTTTCAAAATGATATCGGCCAACCCATAGGAATTGGGATATACTTTGGTCGCGCAACTGTAAGTCAACTTTTCAACAAAATCGAGCATTTTGCGTTTGGCACCGGTAGCTTCCAGCAAAGGCATTCCGGCCACGGTATGAAAACGATGTGGAACCCCGGCCAACACTGAAGCCAACATGCCTATAATTCCGGCTTTGGGCGTGTGCGTATGCACTATAAGCGGTTTTTCTTTTCTTAGAAACAAAAACAATTTAATAACCGCCATCAAATCCTGAAAGGGTGTAATTTTCCGGGTCATTTCCAATGGAAAAGTTCTCACGCCTTCTTTAATTCCAACCCTTTCTAAATATTCTTTTTCTGCGGAAACAGCCACTACTTTATAAAACGAATTCATAAATTGAAGCTGACCGCCCAAAAGCTTGTCTAAAGACAAAGGAACTGTAGTGATGCGGATTAATTTGGGCTTACTCATATTTCTTATTTTGCTTTAGTCTCAAACCTTGATCTATAATGAGCAGTAAAGCCACTATCATAAAGGGATGAAACATCATTTTGGTCCGCATAAAAATGCCCAAATTGGCATATCTTTCCACGTACAATACACTAGCAGTAAAAGTAAATAAAAATACAACCTTCATGGCTAAGCTATAGTTTATTTTAGGGTAAAATCGAAAGGCAAAAAACAAGCCTACAATACAAACAACGAGTGTAAAAGCATTTTCAATACTGGCCAAAAAAGCCAAAACCGTAGTGGCATCATAGAAAAGCGGGCGGAAATGAAACGAAAACCATTTGTAAAAATAATTATAGTCCAGCATAGGAACATAAGAACCGGAATGTTTGAACGACAAGATGGAATATTCATTAAAATAATTGATTCTTTTCCAGTCCCAATAATGGATTTGAGTGGTTTGAAAAACCAAATACAACAGTACCAATACACCGGCAAAAGAAACTCCTGCTATAACCATTCTTTTTTGGAGTGATATTCCTTTTTGAAACAAATAAGCAAGGGTGATCGCGGCCAATAACATGAGAGCCACATGAGGCCGAATGATTAAAACCAACAAACACCCAACTATAAATCCGAAGGTCTTGTATCTTTGGGTTGTGAGCCCTAATACAACTGCGGCAATCCCCCAAAAGACAAGAGCTTCTTTGCCAATACTTGAAGTCCACACATGCAAATTAGGCATAAAAAAAAGCAAATGTGCTACATTAAAACCCTTATAAATCAAGCGGTCTTTTAGTACTAAATCGGTCCATTGCATCCATTTAAGAATACCCAAAAAACCGATGATACCATACAATAAGAAACCACTCCAAAAAGGAAAACCCCATTGAACCAAGGGATAATTGAGAAACAGCATGAATTCTGCGCCGTAATTGGCAAACTCAAACCAGGAATGCTGACTGAAGTTTATGGTTTTTCCCCAATAGAAATGAGCGTCAGAAACTGTTCTGGAAACCCGGAATTGGTAAGCAAAGAGTATAAAAATTAAGTGGTAAGCAAATACTATAGCATAAATTTTAAAGGACTTTGAAAACAATAAATTGGAAACATTTTTCATGCTTTGGTCTATAAACTATTATCACTTACTTGTTTCATAGTGAGACTTTCCATCCCATAGACTTGAACACAATGCTGATAAATCAAGGCTATTTCCTTGAGTGCTTTCAAAGCATTTTCAGTATCAATCCCAAAATTATGCGGATGCCACCACAAATGGTAAACCTCCCCGTTTTGAGCGGCAGTCTTAATCTCGTTTTTTATTCTGGCTAATCTTGTCGTATTTAATAAACCTACGGCATGTTGCGGTCTCAAAAAACGGCTGGCTTTTTGACAAACCACAGTATCCGACTGAATCCCTTCCGTTGTATAAGATTTTTTGCCCAAAGGGATATAAGCATCTCCGGTTCGGGCTAATTTAGAGAAAAGCGTATCCGGTTTGGTGGTATCCCAATACCAATTATCAGGATTGGTGCGCACCGTTTCTATATTATTTTGGGCACAAACTTCCAAATAGTTTTTGTTAAACTGATTGCGAGGAAAAACCAAAGAAGCCAACTTTATCCCAAACTGATTGGCCAAAAGATTGGCTTGTTGCAAATCGGCTTCAAATTGCGTTACCGTTTGTCCTTTTTCCAAACAGTAATAATGAGAATAAGTATGGGTTCCGATTTCTTGTCCTTTGACACTTTGGATGAATTTGATAAGGTTTGGTGCAAAAAAGAACCGGTCATAACCGCTTTTCTGGTGAGCTTTACCATAGGCATAAGCGTTCAAAGCAGTGTTGTCATAAGTGGGTAACATAGCAGGAATATTAGCCTGCCATTCGTCCCAATTCTCATTAAAAAGCATACCAACGGTAGCCCAAGTCACCTTGATGTCATGACGCTCAAAAATCTCAAGCATTTTTGGAATGGCAGCCAGTGTATTATCAAAATAGGCTACTTTATCTTTGAGTTCGATATGGTCAAAAATGCCCCAAACCAACTCAAAATCCAACGATATGACTAAAGCACCTTTTTTCATAGACTTACAATTGGTGTCAACTCATTTTCTTTTTGTTTCTGCAGTAGTTTCTGTCTCTTATTGAATTCTTTTTGTGCTAAAAAATAATAAATGACAAAAAAAGCAAAATACATCACCATCGATTTCTGACGCATGATAATCCCTAAATTAGACATCACAAAGGTCATAGCAAACGAGGTCAACAAAAAAACAATCGCTGACATTTTAACCATATAAGGTGATTTTCTCAAAAACCTTAAAAAATTTCGGTTGCAAATTTTGAGAAACAGTAATAAGTAGAACAAGTTCTCTAACGAACTGAAAATCCCTAAGATACTCGGTGAATCTACAAACAGCGGTCGGAACCAAAAAGTAAAGAGTTTCAATGACAGCGGGTAATCATTCATCGCTACTCCCGAACCTGCACTTTGTAACAAGCTAGTAGATCTACTTTCGGAGAATTGCTCAAAATCCTCTACTACATTTTCGGATTTTTCCAATTTGGCTACTGCCAAGATGGTACTGCTGGCCTGATACAAAAAACCTATCGAAACCACCAAAATCAAGATTTTAATACCGGGTGTTAATTTTCCTTTACCGGTTAACAATCCAATCATGACGCCAACCAAAACAAAAAGAATTACGTGTGGTCTCACCATATAAACAAAAAAACCTCCAATGATAAGGGTAACCAATCTTCTCTGCGGGTAACGAACCGCCTGTGTAAACAACATCAATCCCATAAAAATGACTGAACCTTTACCAAATGATACTGTCCAAAAATGCATGTTGGGTAAAAAAAGTAAAACGGTAAGCAAATCAAACCGTTTAAAAATAGTGACATTAAGTGGAATATTTTCCTTAAAAAACAGATAAGCATAAACAAACCCAATATATCCCATCCAAGAAAAAACGAGCATTAAGGAGGAAAACTCAAGTCCCAACTGCACTAAAGGCGCACCTAAAAAGCTAATAAAATGCGTTCCGGGCTCAAACAACAACGGCCACATATCTCCCGCCTCTTTAGCAACTTTATAGTACTGCAAGGAATCAGAAGGATTATATAAAGTGTAAACAAAATAAATCAAATAAAAAACCAGATGGTACCAATACAATTTCCGCATCAAACCGGCATCAAAAAAAGAATACTTTCTTGACAAACGGCCCAAAAGCAATTGGTTCAAAAAATAAAGTAGTATGAATACAATTATAAATTCTATCATCTAAAACAATTCTAAATCGCCCAAACTATATTCCCAATAGTCTATTTGGAGCGCGTTATTACTGAATGTGGTGTCTTGAGTCAGGGGTTTGAAAGTGAGCTTTGGACCAAACTTTCCGAAAATTCTAAACCCAAATAAACTTTTATCAGCTGACGTTATTAACCAACATTTATTTTGAAAGGCAAACTGTATCACGCACTTCCTGATTGAAGCAGAAGCCTCTTTAGGATTAGCGTTGATGATTTCAGCCACTCGGAGTTCTTTGAAGAATCGATGCCGCTTTACATACATCGCTACATACCAATCCTCGTCAGAAACCACCACATAATTCTGCATTGGATTGTCTTCAAAACGCCATTTCAAATAGGCCGCTGATTTGGGTGTAAAGATGCTGTTTTTTTTTGACAAAACAGTATTGTGAAGTTGGCAAATCTCTTCTAGTCGGCTTGGTGTAATGGTATTTGTTAAGGGTTGTTTCTTTGAAAAAAGATAATGAAACCCATAAACTGGTATTGGAATTAAAGCCAAGGGAATAGCACTCACTTCCTGCCACCCCATCTTTAAATAACCCGGACGACTTTTCTCATTAGGCGTATTAAAAATAAAGCAATCGCCTTTTTGGGCAACATCGTCTAAAGCTTGTAAAGTGAGTTTTTTAAAAATCCCTTTGCCTTGGTGATTAGGATGAGTGGCCGTGTCCACGGCTCGATAAGCAGTCCAAAGTTTGTTGCCTTGTTGCCAACGCCACTGCATCAAAGCCCTTACACCTATCAATTCGGTAGTTTCAAAAGCCAACAAAACATAGGAAGTCCCAAAAGGATTTTGTTCGTGTTTAAAGTCCCATACCGTTTGAGATTTTTTCAAAAGCCCTTCGCCCAAACTCAACTTCAGCAGCGAAATAATGGCCTGTTTATCGGAGGATTGGGAAGCTCTTACATTCATGAGGTGTATTTTAAATAATAGGATTCTAGTGTTTTTACCATCGCGCCGATACTGAAATGGGCTACGACTCTTTTTCGGGCATTGGTTTGATAAAAAGCCAGCTTTTCATGGTCTTGGCTCAAATCTATGACAGATTGAGAAAGCGATTGCCATTGGTCTACCCCAATGATAAGACCGTCTTCCTGTGGTCGTAGCACTTCTTTAATCCCGCCGGCATCAGTAGAAACTATAGCACATTCCATACTCATGGCTTCTAAAAGCGCGATGGGCAATCCTTCAAAAGAGGAAGACATCATAAACACATCCATGGCTTCATAAAAAGGCTTGACATTGGTTTGCAAACCGGCAAAAAACACTTTCCCTTCCAACTGTAAGGCTTGGTGTTTGGCGATCAGTTCGGCCTCGAGTGGTCCGGCACCTACAATGATTCCCTTGATATTGGGATTTTTTTCAATAGCATTTGCCATGACTTCGAGCCATTTGTCTAATCGCTTTTGGAATCTGAAAACAGCTACGGTTCCAACCAAAAAGGTCTCTTTCGGAATTTGATAAGCAGCCCTGACCTCGCTTGGAGCAACTGATTGGTCTCTTTTAAAACTATCGGTATTTACCCCGTTTAAAATGGTAATCGACGGTATCTTGGGTTGAATGTTTTTTTGAATTGAACCCGTCACATCTTCAGATACACCGATAGCCAAGGTTTGCGAGTTGAAGGTCAAACGGTTGAGGATTTTGGTAATAAAATGATACCGTTCCTGAAGATTGTGTTCGGTATACAAAGTGGGAATTTTGGTCAATCGGTGCACCAATCGGCTCACAAATCCTGCCCACGGCAAATGAGCATGAATGAGTTGGATCTCATTTTTTTTACAATACCGAATAATTTTGGGGTATTGGAGTAAGAGTTGGAGATTATTGTTAGCCGAAAAACAAGTTACTTTTCCGCCGGCAGTTTCTATGGCTTCGACCATTTGGTTTTTCCAAGGCAAAAAATAAATATAGTGAAACTCAAACTGGGTAGTATCATGCACTTTCAGCGTTTCAGGCAGTAACATTTCCGCGCCGCCGCGTCCCAAAGATTTAATGATATGGAGAACTTTGATTTTTTTCATAGCTCTATTGTATATAGCTGTTTAATTTTTTCGAAAAGAATGTAGCCCCTTGCTTGTTTAAATGATCACTGTCATAATAAAACTCTTCTTTATTGATTGCATCAAAAAAATCAATATAAATTGCATTATAACCTTTTATAGCTTTTTCTATTTCTTTGATATCCTTTTGTCTAACATTCTCATTTATCATATCTCTAAATTTTGGATGACATGGCATTGTTATGACATAAGCTCTTATATTTTTTTTATCTAATAATTTTAAAATTGAGTTAAATACAATCAGATTTTTAAATCTTTCGCTTTTTCTAGTAATATTTTCGTTAAAAATATCAGCTCTATTTTGTATTGACTCAGTGGTGAATTTTTTCGATTTAGAACCAGTATATCCTAGCCAGCCGTTATAAATGGTATCGGTAAACGAAACTCCTTCTTCAACTTTAAAATTCAAAGTTGGGTTTCTATTTTTCAAACTGTAGGCGTAAGTCTTTACATCATATTTCAGCATTGAAAAAGCAACTTTTGGTGTATAACCAATCCAAAACCTTGAGAGCTTTGCTGCTGTTTCAATATTGGTATCAATACCATAATCATAAAAGACCCAATTTTCTCTAATGCCTTGATTTGAAAAATATAATGAATGATAGTCCAAATTTATCACAACTGCTTTCAAGTTTGGCAAACTATCAATCACTTTAGCTAAAATTTTATAATCATGGAGCAAGGGTTGATTAACCATGGCCATATTGTAAGACTCAATATTTATTTGCTTAGGATTGATTCCGTAATTAGCATGAGAGTTCCCTAGAATTAATAGTTCAATTTTATCATTATTATCATAAAGACCATTTAATTTTTCTTTATAATGTGTATTAACAATTCTCAAATAAACTTCAAAAAAAAGTGTAACCACAATGAAAGGGCTAAGAAAAATAAAAATTTTAATTAAAAATTTTTTCATAACTAAAATTGAAAATAAATAAATTCCTGACTCTCGCCTGTTAAAAAAATTATTAGCATGATTATTATATAATAAAAAGCATATCTAAACAATCTATTTTTAGAAGTCAAGATTTTCTCAATAGCAAATTTATCTTCCCTACCAAGCCACTCAATAAAGATAAAAAAGAATAATAAACAAATTACTAATTTAAAATCATCTAAACTATTAACGTCTGGCATACTAATTACAGAACTAGAAAAAATACGACTAATAAAATATAAAGCATCCCCAACATTTTCTGCTCTGAAAAATATCCATGCAATAACAGTAAGTATAAAAGTGATGACTATTGAAAAAAAGTCTTTCAATGAGGGAAAAAATCTGCCTTTAGCCACAATCTCCAAATTATTCCTATTGGTATTAAAAATAATAGAAGGCATAATATATAAGGCATTTAACAATCCCCAAATAATAAAAGTCCAATTGGCACCATGCCAAAAACCACTGACTAAAAAGATGACAAAAGTGTTTCTGACTTTCATCCAAATGCCTCCTTTACTCCCTCCCAATGGAATATATAAATAATCTTTAAACCATGAAGATAAAGAGATGTGCCAACGTCTCCAAAACTCAGCAATATCTCTTGAAAAATATGGGAAAGCAAAATTTCGCAACAAATCAATGCCAAACAATTTGGCTGTCCCAAGCGCTATATCTGAATATCCCGAAAAGTCCCCATAAATTTGGAATGTAAAGAAAATTGCACCCAAGAAAAGCGTGCTTCCGTTATAACTATCGGCATTATTGAAAATCAAGTTGGCCAATTCAGCGCAATTGTCAGCGATTACAATTTTTTTAAAAAGTCCCCACAATATCTGACGTAATCCATCAACAGCCTGGTGATAATCAAACTTTCGTTTTGTTTTTATTTGCGGCAGTAAATGGGTAGCCCTTTCAATAGGACCTGCAACTAACAACGGAAAAAAACTAACAAAAACAGCATAATCAATAAAATTTCTCTCCGCCCTTATGCGATTATAATAGATGTCAATTACATAAGACAACCCGTGAAAAGTATAAAATGAAATTCCGACTGGCAAGATCACTTTTAAAGTCCAAGGATTAATATGGATTCCACCTGCAGCGAATGATTCCGCTAAAGAAGAGGCAAAGAAATTATAATATTTAAAAACGCCCAAAAAACCAACATTGACAGAAATACTCAACCAAAACCAAAACTTTTTGGAACCCAAATTTTTGGCTTCTCCCATTTTGATTCCGGTGATATAGTCTAAAAGAATTGAAAAAATGAGTAAAAAAAGAAAACGCCAATCCCAACAAGCGTAAAAAAAGAAACTGGAAACAAGAAGCAAAGTATTTTGATAAACCAATTTTTTATTGGCGAGTAACCAATATAAAACAAAAACTATGGGTAAAAAAAAGAGGAAATCAATAGAGTTAAAAAGCATTTATCTATGGTTATGGTTTATTAAAAAGTATTCTTTCTCAAACTGTTTAGCGATAACTGCGTTGTTATAACTTTGGTTGACCAGTTCAAAAGCACGGTCAATCATGGATTGGTTCATTGCTGAAAAAACCTTGCCTAAGGCGTCAACAAATATAGTTTCCTCATTTTTAGGAACTAAATATCCGGTGGTTAAATTATCAACAACTTCGGAAATACCCCCTACATTATAAGCTACCACCGGTGTTTTACAAGACATGGCTTCTAAAATAACGCCCGGCAAACCTTCGATAATACTGGGTAAAACCAAAACATCGGCTTTAGCGATATAATCCACCGGATTGGAAACCCAGCCGTAAAAAGTGATATTATTTTGTAAACCCAAGTCGTTGGCTCTTTTTTGGATCGCTTCTTTCTTGGGTCCTTCACCCAAAAGATGCAAATGGGCATCCGGATATTGAGCTAAAAACTGCTTGAAAATGGACAACAAACCTTCGTGATTTTTTTCAAAACTAAAACCGCCCACATGAATCAGGTGTTTACCGGCGTTTCCTCCGCCCAACCACGCTACTGCTTTGATCGGTTGGATTTCAATACCCACCGGTATCACGGTGGTTTTGTCAAGCGTTTCGGGGAATAATGTGGTGAGGTCTTTTTTAGAATTTTCAGAAACCGAAATAATAGCCGCAGTATTTTTATACAACTGTCTGTTAATCCATAATGTCAACGGATTGGTGATATAAAGGCTGACCATACTGGCGTTTCGGGCAATGATAGGTGAATTCCAACCAAAGAATTGCTTTGACAAAACGGCAAATTTCAGCGTATCACCGGCATTGCATTGTATCACATCGGGTTGGTGTTGTTGGATCAATTGGGCCAAAGCTTTCCAACCTTGATAGTCAAACCATCGCTTGGCAACCGGACGATTCAAATGGATTTTGGATCCCGAAAAAGGCAAGTCACTTTCCCCGGGAAACAAAGAAATAAGGTAAACTTGATGTCCCAAAGTTTCCAAATGACCCGAAAGCTGACAAGCAAAAAGTTCGGCACCTCTGAATTGCGGTTTTTGAATTAATTGAAATATTATCATAAATGAATCCTCACAGTTTTCCTTCTAAATCTCCTAAGCTAAATTGCAAACTTGAATGAATAGCCTTTTTATCATCTCTCCAAACAACTACCGGAGTATTTCTTTTAAAAATCATTTTAAAATTTAAATCATGTGTCCGACTTCCAAAATAGCCATAAAACAAAATTAATTTTTCCTTACAAGCTATACTTGAAAATAAAGAAGCAACCTTATCATTCTCCCCGGAAATCTCATAGACCAGCGCAGTCTTTAAACCTTTCAAACTTCCTGTTTTATAAATTACAAATGCGTCATCGGAATAAATATAGCGAAACGAATTGTCTTGATACCGCCATTTTAAATAATCCTTGCTTAAAAATGTTTGCCCGATTTTTGTTTTTGCTTCTGGCAAATGTTCTGAATTTTTACTAAAAAAAACGGCATTTAATTTACGGCTAAAAGGGTTCACTAAAGCATAGATAAAAGTATGAGGTAAGGCGATTTTTTGCCAACCCATTTTTAAATAACCTGGTAAACTGTTTTGATTGGGTGTATTAAAAACCAAATCATTGTTATTTTGATTTAACTCAAGCCCTTTTAGTGTAAGCGATTTGAAAACACCTTGTCCGCGATAATCGTTATGCGTCACGGTATCAACCGGTCTAATGGCTTTGATTACAGCATTATCAGACCCAACAAATTCCCATCGCATAAACAGTCGCAAACCTACCAATTGATCCGAATCCCAAGCGCCCATAGCAAAAGAAACACCAAAAGGATTTTGAAGATGCTTCCAAAGAAAAAAACTTTCGTTAAAATTATCATCTAAATGACCTTTGGTTAATTCGATGATTTGAGGCATATCCTCATCAAAATTGATTGTTTTTAGTTGGAGCATATTAAATTCAGATTAAAAATACTATTTAAGTTGACTTTTTATGCGTTGGTACATCAAATCATAAGCGGCATAAATAGTTTCTTCGACAAATGATTCTGAAAAAATTCTAATCGAGTTCTTTCCCAAAAACGACAAACTGTATTCCTTGTTAAAAATTCCATCAAAGACGCCTTTGATTTCATCTGTATTCTTAAGCTGAAAAAAAATTGTATTGACCTCCGCTTTAGCTATTTCTCTGTGCTCAGGTATATCGCTTAATATTAAGGGCAATCCATAGGACATAGCTTCGATTACACTGCCAGGAGAACCTTCAAAAAAAGAATTGGAAATATAAGCATCAGCCTCCAAAAAATAAGCACTTAAATCATCTTTGAAGCCAATAAATTGTATTTTACTTTCTAATTTGTTTAACCTAATATAATCTAAAAGATCTTTTGAGGCATCTCCTTCTCTACCTGCTATTTTTAAGGTAACATTCTTATCACTTTTATTTATGGCTTCAAACAAATAAATAAGCCCTTTTTGGTATTCTTGTCGGGCTATGGTAAAAAGACGGAGTTCATCACCCAATTCATATTTCGATTTTTGAACCGGTACCGCTTTTCTTCCTCGGCGTATTATGGTACAACTAATTTTTTTTCCGTAAACCGACTCATAATGTTCGAGAACGGCATCAGAGACAGAATGAAAATGATCTACTAAAAAACTGGTAGTGGAATCAATCCATTTTATAATATTGTTCTTAAACTTCAAACTTTTTGTTCTGAATTCTCTGTTAGAGGCATAACTCCTGTTAACCAAACTCTCGACCAAATAAAACTTATGAAACAAACTAACAAATCTGGTCAGTATATTAGCTTCAAACAATACTGTATGAACGACATCTGGCTTTAAGGTTTTCAACAATTTCAGTAAGGCAAAAAATTTTCTAACATAGCCTTTTTGAGCAATATGATACAAAGGGATATTGCTGTTTACCAAACTATCGTAAGCACCATATTTACGGTCATGTAAATAAACACCTATGATTTCATAACCCTTATATTTATTTGACAAATGTATCATAAAGGAAGCCGTTGACTTTTCAGCACCGCCTCTACCAAATGAATTGATGACAACCACTATTTTCATCTTTTTAATAATAATCTGAATTTTAATATTTTACTGTGCCAACCACTGAGAATAAATTTGAATTTCCAAAGTGCCGTATTAGAGTTAACACTCAACCGACTAATATTAAAATCTTTGGCTTCTTTATTAATTTTATGATCAAATAAAAAAGAATATTTGATTTTGCTGTCTTTCAAGGCTTTTGCCGTGAGCTCATTGTAAAACCCATTGGGATAAGCCAAATAATCGCCATAAAAGCCATGCTGATTCAGAAAATCTCTAGCCTCAGTCATTTCTTTACATTGCGCCTCATAACCCAGTTCATTCAAAAAATGATGATTAACAGTGTGATTGGCAATGGTTACACCATTGTCGTGCATTTGCTTTAACTCAGCCAAAGTAAGCTGATTATACTCGAAAATAGGCAAGTGACTTTCATGCTCTAAGCGGTTCATCAACGTCTCTCTTTGTTCAACGGTAGCATTTTTATATTGTTTGGTAAAATTTTGCCTTTCTTGTATAGGTTGACCTTTAAAATAGTAATTGACTTTTTGCCACCAAAAAGGTTTTTTAGTTCCGATATAATCGGTTACAATAAAAACAGTGGCCGGGATAGATAATGTTTTTAAGATGGGTAATCCTTGTTCAAAAACAGTACGTTCTCCATCATCAAAAGTAATCAAAACACAGCCGCTTAAATCTGAATTTTGCCTTTGCAATTCTTCTAAGGCATCAATACCAATTATGGTATAATTTTTCTTCAACCACCTTAACTGTTGTCCAAAATTGGCCGGATTATCCACTTCGTGATAAGTCAATACCCTTAAATTTTTCATAGTTTATAGTATTCTTTAAACCATGCTACAAATTTGGGTATGCCATCTTCAAGAGACACTTTGGGTTTGTAGCCTAATTGTTCCAGCGCCTTGGTATTGGCAAAAGTAGTCACTACATCACCTTTTTGGGCCGGTTTAAAATCATAAACAAACTCAACTTGTAGTGCTTTTTCGAGGATGCTTATAAAATCCATCAACAAATCGGGATTGCCCTTACCGATATTCAAAATTTGGTAATTAACCGTTGATGTTTGGTCTTCTACTACTATTTTGATGCCTTCTGCGATATCATCTACATAAGTAAAATCTCGGCTTTGATTCCCGTTATTAAAAATCTTAATGGGTTTTTGCTCCACCCCGGCTTTGGCAAACAACATGGGCGCCATATCGGGTCTTCCCCATGGCCCGTAAACCGTAAAGAAGCGCAAACCGGTCACTTTAATTTTATACAAATCGGCATAGGCATGTGCCATTACTTCATTGCTTTTCTTGGTGGCGGCATAAAAACTAACCGGCTCGTCGGTATTTTGACTTTCCGAGAAAGGGACTGCCGTTGAGTTGCCGTATACTGAAGAACTCGAGGCGAAAACCAAATGCGGTGTATTGAATTGGCGACACGATTCGAGTATGTTAAAAAAACCAATAATATTACTGTCGATATAATCTCTCGGATTGGTGATAGAATATCGAACCCCGGCTTGAGCGGCCAAGTGAATCACACAATCAAATTTTTCAAAAGCAAATAAAGCACTCAGATTTCCGGCATCTTGGATGTCTAGTTCGATAAAAGTAAAATGGTCCTGACCCTTTAATTTTTTGTTGTACTGTATGTCTTCTTTTTCAATTCCTAATTGCAGCAAGCGATTGAACTTTAGTTGGGTTTCATAATACGAGTTGATATTGTCAAGCCCAACAACCTCATGGCCGGCTTGGGCCAATTTTTGAGCCGTGTGCATCCCAATAAAACCAGCACTCCCTGTAATTAGAATTTTCATACTTGATTAGTTAGCGTTTTTAATATATACTGCGCTGGTATTGTAGTTGACAATCTGAGCCGGATTTCCCATGACCACGGCTTTATCCGGAACATCAAAATTAACATAACTAAGCGGTGCAATCAATACATCATTACCGATAGTAATCTTTCCAACCACTACAGAATTAGCCCCAATCCAAACCCTATCGCCTATTTGCGGACAGCCTTTTAATTTTCCTCTGCTGACATTCCCCAGGGTAACACCTTGAGAAATATTGCAATTGGTTCCAATTTTCACGCCTTGGTTAACGACTATTCCACCATAATGATTGATTAAAAAACCACCACCGATTTTAGTCAACACCGGAATTTGGATTCCGTATTTTCTGCTTATGTTTTTATACCATACTCGCAACGGAAAAAACAAAGGATGGTACTTTTTCACTCGTTGGTTTGCTCTAAAAATCACCATATACCTGAACATTGGGTTGGTAAAAAAACAGAGTAGCCTATTGGTATTTCCAAACCTTTTTAAATCGTTATGAATTACTTTTTGTGGCATACTTAGGCTAATTAAGTGACGAAATTAATATACTGCTTTAAGGAAATTCCCTTTGGTCTTTTCAGCAATACTAGTTAAATTATCTTCAATCCATTTTTGCATCGTTTCAAAATTATCTTCTAAATAAATTAGATTATTGTATATCTGACTGCCATATTCATCTGAATTATAATTTACCGCCGATATTGGATAATTAACTAAAGAAAACACCTCTGTTGTTTTATGAATATTACCTTCAATTGGTAATACAGGAACTCCTGCGGTAATAGCCAATTCATTTGAGTGTAATCGACAACTTATCAAGAGATTAAACTGTTGTATGAACTTACAATAATCTTTATATCCTTTTGATTCTAGAGTAAAAGGGATACCATACTTTTTATTTAAGTGTTCTGCTATTTTTTTATCTCCTTTAGGTTCATTAGAAACAAAATAGAGCTTATAATCATTTGCTATTAACTTTTCAATTAATGGTTCTATGTGTTTTGACTTAAAAGTCTTTTCTGTAAAATTTATTGCTATTTTTTTATTCCATTTTTGTTTGGTTTGGAAATCCATTTCATTATAAAAAGCCGTATCGGGACATAGAAATATTTTTGACTCGTCAACACCTATTCTTATTAACTCCTCCCTAGTAATATTACCTCTAACCACAATTCGATACATGTTTGCATAAACATGTGCTAATAAGTCTTTATATTTACCATTCAACAACTCAACTGATTGGTTAATAGCACACGTTTTAACACCTAGCAATTGTGCTACTCTTAAATCCAAAAGTTGTCTGTAAAAATAATCTGCTTCACCAATTTCTCCGGCCCCACTATAAATATAAAAATCAGCATTCTTATAAAATGAAAGCCTTTCTTTATAGTGTGATGAATAAGGGAAGAATGAATAAATTGCTTTTCTAATGTCTCTGGCTATTCTTCTTAACTTCTCAGTTTTAACGGTAACACCATCAACGTTCAAAAGATTTGTTTTTAAAGTAATTAAATCAGACCCTTCAAATTCACTATTTGGAATTTTCTTTACTGTTTTTGCAATTCTCTCTGCTATACTATCAAAGTCGGCTAAAATGTCATTCTCGTTAAGCTGATGAATCGTATAGCGATCCAAACCAAATGGTCTTCCAACAAACTTCAACTTATCTTCAGGCTTGCAAAATTCGGTTGACATTCTAATTAGCTCATTCGACAAGGCCTCGTTACCAATATTAGTGGTCTTCAGTTTTGTACTGATTATGATATTACTCATACGTTATAGTTTTATTTTTAAAGTTTGCAACTAAATTTTTGATTTCTTTTTTATTCATTAAATAGGATAGAACAACAATTAATATAAATAAAATTAAAGTTTTTATTAATACAAATATCACCCCTTCGAACTTAAAAAAATAAAAAACTGTAATGACAATAAAGCCAGAAATAAATGTAGGTAAAATACCTTTGTAAAAACTTATTAAAATCCCCTTTGGTTTAATATTCAAGTACTTTTTTAAACCATAAATATTAATAATATTGATGACTACCCTAGCTATAACAACAGCGTATGAACAACCAATAGTTCCATAATAGTAAGTCCCAACAAATATCAAAGGAAAATAAAACAGAAAAACCTTTACCAACTGTAATTTAAATTCAATATAGCTTAAATTATTTGCTCTCATAATTGTTGAAAAGGAATTTGTAATAATTTGCACAACTACTGAAACAGCTATAATCTTCATTATTAACAAACTTCCAACCCATTTATGTCCAAAAATATAAGTTACCAACTCAGTTGAAATAAACATAACTCCCATTATTGGTGTTATGATAAGACTATTGAAGAATATGCTTTTATTCATAAAACCTTCTTGTTTAATGATATCATGTTGGTTTTTAGAATAAATTGGATACATGACACTATCTATAATTTGCCTAACCTGTACTCTAAAAGAGTCAGTCATTATAAAGGCAAAAGAATAAAAGCCCAATTCAACTTTATTTAAAAGTTTACCTACCAAAAGATAATCTCCCTGAGAAGCAAACCTGTTTACTAAACCCGATAATGTTGTAAAAACTCCGAAGCCAAAAATATTGTGAAATGATTCTTTATCCCACAAAAAATCCACCTTCCATTTAGAAGCTCTATAATACAACGGCATTTCAACTATTGTTAATACCACACTTTGGGCAACCAACGCCCATACACCAGCACCTAAAAAAGCTAAAATAACAGCTACCACTCCTGAAGTGATATTTGCAATATTGTTGATTCTTGATATCTTCTTGAATTCCAGTTCTTTAAAAAACAAAGACCGATGTATAAGATACAAAGGATTAGTTAAAATACTTACTCCTAAAGCCGGAATCACATAAATCAGTGCTTCTTCATTGTAAAATGAAGCTGCTAAAGGCCCGATAATAAAACTCAAAATTAAAAAAGTAAACAAACTCCATATGAAATTTGTCCAAAAAGCAGTTGATAAATAAGCCTTAGTAATTATCGACTCATGTCTCTGAATTATCGCACTACCAAATCCTAAATTGGTAATCTCTTTAAAAAATCCAGAAAAGACAACAGCCATGCCAATGAGACCATAATCTTCAGGAAATAGTAGCCTTGCCAAAATCATTTTGACTATAAAATCTGAGCTTCTATTTATTAAAGTCTGAATTGTAGTCCAAGTAACACCATTGACTATTTGTTTAGAAGTAGACAAAATATTTGATTTCTTTTTAAGAATTAGACAACAAAAGTAGTCGTATTTTTTAAGGGCACAAATTTTAGCGGAAAAATAAAACATTACAACGTTTGCGAGGCTTTATAATAAAAACCCCCGCTTTGCACAATCACAAAACAGGGGATTTTATTTTAAGCATATTGAAGAATGCCCGATATTTTAATTAAACTTATCTTTTTACTACACGAAGTGTTTTTACTACTTCATCTTGGGTGATAATTACATTGTAAACACCACTTGGGTATTGGTCGCCTAAGATGCCTTTCTTTAATTCTGATACCGAAACGGTTCTTTGGTCAACTAATCTTCCAACCATATCAAACACTTTAATACCAAAATCAGATTGACTTGATGTCTCAACAGCCAAAGTGAAGTTTGTAGTAAACGGATTCGGATAAACCGTTGCCTCAAATCCTGTAACCATAGCCGGTGTTGATTTAGCAGCAAATGCAGGAGTGGTCACCGTACAATCTTTTCCGTAAGGACCAAATTCACCAAACATTTCAACCGCCACTGTAATTACATAAGTAACACCCGGCTGAAGTCCTGTAAATTGATTTA
>NZ_JAAQQU010000039.1 GCF_011742145.1 Flavobacterium sp. J49
GTTCGTTACCGAGTAAATAGTTTCGGAACACAACAATGGTCAAATTGGAGTGAAACAGTTTGTTCTGTGTTTACCCCGGAATTCCCTACCACAGGTGTAGTAGACGGTCAATGCAATTTAGTAGACTTTACCCCGGCCATGAATCAATACATTTATGCTGATGCGGTTACAAGTGCAACTCAATACCGTTTCCGCTTGGAATTGTTTGATGAAATGTCGCCAACTCCGGAAGTACCGGTTTACAGCCAGTATGTTGACAGACCTGACAAATA
>NZ_JAAQQU010000005.1 GCF_011742145.1 Flavobacterium sp. J49
CTCAATACGTTCTTGTAGTGTAATTCGGTTGTAGTTTTTCATAATAACGAACTTATAAATTTCTTTAAAAGTTGCGTTAGATTATTGAACCGGCGTAAATATTGAGCATAACGTTCCGCAGCTTGTAACTGCTGCGATGGTTTATTACTGATGATTTCAAATATAAAACTACTTTTTGAATTTTCGGAGAAAATTCGGGGCAAGCCCAAGCGCGCAGTTGTTACAAACTGCTGTTATAAGCCGTTACGTTTTTACAACTCCTTGAGCATTTTTTCTAAGTCCTTCCAAAACTTTTCCTTGATGATATTATCTCGTGTTTTCAAATAAATCTTTATACTATTAATCATGAAATAGTTTTCATCGTCAACACAATTAAACCCAAACTTTTCACGCTCCAATTTATAATTATTATTTTTACTTGGTTCACGATATTCATAGTAACAATATGATTTAAAATCATAATTATAGGTAAAAAGGAGATTTGGAATTAATAATCTAAAAATTTTATCTTGGACATCTTTTGAAAAAGCGAATTGCAAATATGATTCACTTCCAAGAAGTTTTTGTTCGCCATATTTAGAATATAAAGTTTGAACTTTTGAATTTGAATTTATTTCTTTTAAAATTTCCTTTAAAAACTCATTGTCAATTTTCCAAAAATCTCTTTCGTCTTGAAGTAACTTTTCAAAGTCCTTCATGTAATACAATTTCAATTTAGAGTTTAAAAAAATATCGTTCATTTTTAGCACTTTTTGAGTAATGGCTTATAACGTTCCGCGGCTTGTGACAGTTGCGACGATTTATTACTGATGATTCCAAAGTTAAAATTACTTTTTGAATTTTCGAAGAAAATTCGGGAAAAACCCAAGCCTAG
>NZ_JAAQQU010000040.1 GCF_011742145.1 Flavobacterium sp. J49
ACATCTCTGTTAAAAACGGCTGTCAATTCAATATGTCTATGAACGTATTCTTCTTTTTTAATACCGCTTGTGTCTCAAAGCGGGTGCAAAAGTAAGCATCTTTTTCTTTCCGACAAGTTTTTTTGAAAATATTTTTAAATTTATTTTCTTATCGCTTGATTTTCAAAAAATCAGGGTTGCTAAGATAATTGGTTTTATCTATTCCAACAAATTTTTCTTTTGATTTCTTGTTTATTTTTATCAACAAGACTTAAGATTAGAACTTCAACACTTCACATAATCTTACTTAACATAAGAGTTGAGTGATATGCCTTTCGGCTTAATTGCGGGTGCAAAAGTAGCACTCTTTTTCGCTTTTGCAAATGTTTCAGCACTCTTTTTTGGAAGTTTTTTTGCAACTCGTTGGTTCTACGATTTTTACAAGTAAAAGTTTTTTTGATTGTTTTCAGGCATTCAATACAAATACTGCCTAGCCCCGATTGCAGTGGTACCGAAGTAAAACGAAAAGCGGGAAAATGGATGGCTGACACAGACTGTCCATTTGCTTCAAATTGTCATTCTCAACTTGATTGGAAACTATTTCTTTTGAGCCTTTTTCTCCCAATGATCTGTAAGCTCGTCTATATCAAGTGGTGTTGCAGGTTTTTGACGTGACAATCTGCCTTTTACAAAAGCTCTCTCTAAAATGGACTCGATTAAAAAATCCTCGTTAACCTCATAGGGAAGGTATTTTGTTTTGAGGTTGATATCGAAAAGCTTGGCCGTATTATTTGACCAAAAGGCTTTCCAACCGCTTTTGTAGTCTTTGATGAGTTCAAAAGTGGTGTAACCGGTTTGTCGGTGAATGAGTTTCACTAAAATTTGCCCTTGCTTTCTAGAGAGTTTCTTTAATTGCCCCGTGAATTCATTCTCCATGTAGTCTTCAACAATCTTGAAATACTTCTTTTTCTCCTTATTGGTTTTCATTTTATCCATATTCTTGTTTAAAATGGTAAGTCTCTCTGCAGCAGCTTTGGCAAATGGATATACTTTATAGACTCTGTTTTGGAGTAACAGAAATTCTTTTTTTTCAGCAGCCGTTAATTTGTTTTTGTAGACAACCACTTCTTCCAGAAGAATAGGATCTTTTACAATGGTGTCATTTTCATCTTCAATTACTTCCTTTTTTCGGATAGAATCTGTTGTAACCTGGGCATTTAAACCGTTAGCAAACAGTAATACAAAAACTAAAAAAACCAACTTTCTCATACATAAGATTTATTAGGGTAAAAATATAGAATATCCTTAACAACTGTAATGCCAAATTTATATTTTAGCAAAAAAAAATTATGGCAACAAAATCTATATTGACCAAGTCCTCGCTTACCTTTTTAGAAAACTATTTGAATAATGCTTCTCCGACGGGTTATGAATCGAACGGACAAAAGCTTTGGATGGAATATTTAAAACCTTATGTAGACACTTTTATTACTGATACTTATGGTTCCGCCGTGGGGGTTATCAATCCTGATGCACCTTACAAGGTTGTTATTGAAGGGCATTCGGATGAAATTTCATGGTACGTGAACTACATCACTGACAATGGTCTTATTTATGTAATAAGAAATGGCGGTTCCGATCATCAGATTGCCCCATCAAAAAGGGTTAATATTCATACTGATAAAGGCATTGTTAAAGGTGTATTTGGTTGGCCTGCCATCCACACGAGAAATCGAGGCAAAGAAGAATCGGCTACTTTACACAATATATTTATAGACTGTGGTTGTAGTAACAAAAAAGAAGTTGAAGCACTGGGTGTTCATGTGGGTTGTGTGATTACATATCCTGATGAGTTTATGATTTTGAACGGCAATAAATTTGTTTGTCGTGCCATTGACAACAGAATGGGAGGTTTTATGATAGCCGAAGTAGCTCGTCTTTTAAAAGAAAACAAGAAAAAATTGCCCTTCGGGCTGTACATTACCAATTCTGTCCAGGAGGAAGTGGGACTTCGCGGCGCTGAAATGATCACCAAAACCATTAATCCTAATGTAGCTATAGTAACCGATGTTTGCCATGACACCAGCACCCCAATGATTGACAAGAAAATCGAAGGCGACTTGGAAATGGGGAAAGGCCCGGTCATTGCCTATGCACCGGCAGTTCATAATACTTTGAGAGATTTGATTGTAAACACTGCTCAAGACAAAAAGATTCCTTTTCAACGCCATGCAACTTCCAGAGTAACGGGAACCGACACAGATGCTTTTGCTTACAGTAATGGAGGCGTTCCTTCGGCTTTGATTTCACTTCCGTTGCGTTATATGCATACCACTGTTGAAATGGTGCATCGAGAAGATGTAGAAAATGTCATTAAATTAATTTATGAAAGTTTGCTAAAGATAGAAAACAACGATTCCTTCTCTTACTTTAAATAATTTAAAATAAAAAAGCATCCCAAAAAGGATGCTTTTTACATTTACATTGCTGTAAAACTAGCTATTACCTAAACTTTATAATTTCAACTCAATTGTAACCGCCATATTGTTGTTACAAACTTTGTTGTTTTTTAATGAGCGATTGATTTTTTCAAAATCTAACGGCAAGTACTCATCATTTGAACTGCTTTCTATGATTTGATTATTTTCTGCAATTCTGTCTTCCAATGACATTTCTAATGAAATAGGCTGGTAAGTATCAGCACAGGTATCGGTAACCAAATTATTCTCTGCAATTACCTCTTCTATTGATTTGGTGCAGTTGGATTGAATTACTGTAGCCGGATTAAAAATGGTAACTTCTTCCCCGGTGTTTTCAATAGTGAAATTTGAAATTTCTTTTTTTCCCAAGGTCAACTGACTTTGTTTTTGGGCGTTGTCTACATTTACTGTAGTTAAATCCTGTTGAACTAAATCTTGAGCGTTTAATTCGTTTGCAGCATTACCATTGGTGAAATTTAAAACTGCTAGTCCTAAAAAAATGATTGTTGTTTTCATGATGATTGATTTATTTTTTGATGATGATTTTAATCTTGTTATTAATATCCTATGCAAATATATGGCTAAAAACTAGTATCTTGTATTGCATAGTACTTAATTTTAACATAAATTTAACTTTTAAATACTTTTAACTAACTGATTTACAAATAAAAGCGCCGTATATTATCTTAACGGCGCTTTGTTTGGGCTACTAAATTTGTTTCAAATAAGCTGCTGCTTCATTGGCTTTTGAAATCTCTGCATACTTTAAAGCGGTAAATCCTTTATCGTCTTTGGCATCCGGTCTTGCTCCTTTTTCCAATAATACTTTAATGATTTCGACTTTATTGTAACGAGCTGCTAACATTAGTGGCGTAACACCATTCATTGATTCGTTTACATCGGAACCATATTCGATAAATTTTTTAACGGTAGTTAAATCTCCTTTAACGATAGCGTTACAAAGAGGTGTTACTTCATAGATTGTCACTTCGGTGGGAGGAAACGCTTTTGAAACGTTGGTTGCTAAAGCAACATTAGTAAAAGCTACTAGAGCTAAGCCTGCAAAAATGATTGTTTTCTTCATGATGATTTGATTTAAAAGTTATTGATTGCTGATAAGACGTCACAACCCTAATTTTCGTTGCATCAAATAGTTAACTATAACAAAATTTTAACATTAGGCATAAAAAAACCACGCCTAAACGTGGTTCATAATATTGTATTTATGATTTGCTTACGATTTCAAAAAGTGCAAAACGTTTTGTTCTATGCGCTCATTAATATTGGAGATATCCGCTTTAATAAACTTCTCTCCGATAATGTTCTCGTATAATTCGATGTAGCGTTCTGATACGGTTTCGATGTATTCGTCAGTCATATTGGGAATTTGTTGTCCTTCTTTGCCTTGGAAACCATTTTCTATTAACCAACGACGTACAAACTCTTTTGACAATTGTTTTTGTTCTTCATTGTTATCTTGTCGTTCCTGATAACCATCGGCATAAAAATAACGTGAAGAATCCGGAGTGTGGATTTCGTCTATTAAAACAATCTCACCATCTTTGGTTTTACCGAATTCGTATTTGGTATCTACCAAAATCAATCCGCGACTTGCGGCGATTTCAGTTCCGCGTTGGTACAAAGCTCTGGTGTATTTTTCCAATACCAAATAGTCTGCTTCCGAAACAATGCCTTTTTCCAAAATAGCTTCACGCGAAATGTCTTCGTCATGCGAGCCGTTATCGGCTTTAGTAGTTGGTGTTATAATTGGTGTTGGGAATTGATCGTTTTCCTTCAAACCTTCGGGCATAGTGACACCGCAAAGTGTTCTTTTCCCGGCAGCGTATTCTCTCGCTGCGTGACCGGAAAGATAACCTCGAATGACCATTTCTACTTTGAATGGCTCACACAAATGTCCGACTGCCACATTGGGATCCGGCGTGGCAATTAACCAATTCGGCACAATATCTGAAGTCAAGTGCATAAACTTGGTGGCAATTTGGTTTAGGATTTGTCCTTTGTACGGAATTCCTTTGGGCATTACGACATCAAAGGCCGAAAGCCTGTCTGTGGCAATCATGACCAATAATTCGTCGTTGATATTGTAAACCTCGCGTACTTTACCGCGGTAAACCGATTTTTGTCCCGGAAATTGGAAGTTGGTAGTAGTGATTGTATTCATGTTGTTGTGTTGTTGCCCTTCGACAAGCTCAGGGTAAATTGATGTGGTGCAAAAGTAAGTCGTTCCAAATTGATAGGCAAAAAAAAGGAAATCAATTCGCTTACTTTTTAGCCCCGATGTAGTGGAAATCCTTTTTTTGCTTCTACCCAGATAAACTCAACAAGCAAAAAAAGATTGGAGCTAACAGCGGGAATTGCCATTACTGAAACTTCCCAAGCCATTCGCTCCAAAATTATTAATTTAAAAATCTAGTAATCGTTATTCTCAATACTCTTGTAAGCATCGATTACTTTTTTTACCAGTCGGTGGCGTACGATGTCTTTGTCATCCAAATATATGATGCCGATGCCTTCAATGTCTTTCAAAACCAAGATGGCTTCTTTCAAACCTGATATCGTGCGACGCGGTAAATCTACTTGTCCCGGATCACCGGTGATGATAAATTTGGCGTTTTTACCCATACGGGTTAAGAACATTTTCATTTGGGAATGCGTGGTATTCTGAGCTTCATCCAGGATTACGAAAGCATTGTCCAACGTTCGTCCGCGCATAAAAGCCAAAGGCGCAATTTGAATAATGCCTTTCAAAATATAGTCTTCCAAGGTTTGCGGCGGAATCATATCGCGCAAAGCATCATATAAAGGTTGCATGTACGGATCCAGTTTTTCTTTCATATCGCCTGGTAAAAAACCAAGATTTTCGCCTGCTTCTACCGCAGGACGTGTAAGGATGATTCTTTTAACTTGCTTCTCTTTTAAAGCTTTTACGGCTAATGCCACACCCGTATAGGTTTTCCCAGTTCCGGCAGGTCCAACAGCAAATACCATATCGTTTTTTGCAACATAATCTACCAGCTTTTGTTGGTTAGGCGTCATGGCCTTAATGAGTTTCCCTCCTAAACCGTGTACCAAAATTTTGTCATGATCGGGCATGCGTTGCTCTTCCTGTGAATTGCTTTGTATCACTCGGTCAATAACATTATCATCAATATTGTTATAGCGCGTAAAATGTAGCATTAATCGGTTAAAGCGGTTTTCGAACTCATCTAACTCTTCCTTCTCTCCGAAAGCTTTAAGTGTTGTGCCTCGGGCTACGATTTTGAGTTTAGGATAATATCTTTTAATAGTTTCAAGATGGGCATCTTGAGCGCCCCAAAATTCTTTGGGAGCGATGTCGTGTAATTCAATGATACGTTCGTTCAAAAGCAGTAGTATTAAATTAAAATAATTAGCTATATATTGTTAGCTTTGTATCCAAATTTAATCAAATAAAAGAATAGGTTTTACTATTTTTGAGCCCAATTTACATCAAGTTATAAACAATCTATGTCAATAATTACCTTAACCACCGATTACGGATTAAAAGACCACTTTGTTGGGGCTTTAAAAGGTAAATTGTTGTCGGAATATCCCGAAGTTGCGATCATAGATATTTCCCATCACATTGATGCCTTTAATATAGCGGAAGCTGCTTATATAATAGGTGCTGCTTATAGTAGTTTCCCGAAAGGAACGGTTCATTTAATTGGGGTTGACATTGAATTGAATGCTGAGAACCAGCACATCGCTATGCAATGGAATGACCAATACTTTGTTTGTGCCGATAATGGCATTTTAAGTATGTTGATCCAAAAGATTGTTCCGCAAAAATTGGTTACCATTAACATACACGACCGATTACCAAGCGATGCTACTGATTTAGATGTATTTGTAAAAGTAGCCTGTCATTTGGCTAAAGGCGGTTTGCTGAATGTCGTTGGCAAGGAAATTAAGGCCGTTAAAGAAGTAACCGAATTACAAGCTATTGTTCAAGACAATCAAATTAAAGGTTATGTCATCTATATTGACCACTTAGGCAATGCCGTAACAAATATTTCTAAGAAATTATTTTTGGAGATGGGCAAAGGCAGACCTTACGAGATAAAATTTAAAAACCAAACCATTAAAACCATCTTACCGAAATACTCGGACATTGTAGTCTCAGAAAAGTATTCTTGGAAAGATTATGAGGGCGAAAAGTTGGCCATATTCAACGAAGCCGGTTTTTTAGAGATTGCCATTTTCAGAAGCAATCCTGACACGGTTGGTTCTGCAAGTTCACTTTTAGGGTTGCAGTACAGGGATTTGGTGATAATAGATTTTAAGAGTTAGAAACAAGAGGCAAGAAGAAAGAGGCAAGAAGAAAGAAGAAAGAAGAAAGAAATAAGAGAAAAGACTATGTTTGTTAGAATAGTAAAAATGAGTTTTCACGAAGAAAATATCCCGATGTTTTTGGAGAATTTTGACAGCATCAAAGAAAAAATCCGCAATTCCGAAGGCAATCGCTTTTTAGAATTGTACCAGGACAAATACAACCCTTGTATTTTCTTTACCTATAGTTATTGGGAAACCGAAGAAGATTTAGAAAATTACAGACGCTCAGCCTTGTTTGACGAGGTTTGGACGTTTACAAAAAAACTATTCAACGATAAGCCCGAAGCGTGGAGTGTGGATAAGTTAGTTTCACTAACTTAATTATGAGTTGTAAGTTTGGCCTCAAATAACCAAATTACCGAATAACCGAATTAACATAAAACATACATGAAATCAATCGCATTACGAGAAATAAAATCCTTTTTTGGTTCGCCAATAGGCTATTTGGTGATTGCCATTTTCCTTTTGCTCAACGGTTTGTTCCTTTGGGTTTTTGATGGTGAATACAATATTTTACAAAGCGGTTTTGCCGATTTGAGTCCGTTTTTCACATTAGCACCATGGATCTTGATTTTCCTGATTCCGGCGGTGACCATGAGAAGTTTTTCGGATGAAAAAAAGCAAGGCACCATTGAACTTTTGTTGACCAAGCCTTTGTCGATTTGGCAAATTGTCAACGGGAAGTTTCTGGGTTCGTTTTTGTTGATTGTAATCGCTTTGATTCCAACACTAGTTTACGTTTATGTGATTTCAAGCTTAGGTTCGCCTGAAGGCAATATCGATATGGGCAGTACAATGGGTTCCTACTTTGGACTGTTATTTTTAGTGGCTTCATATACTGCCATCGGCATCTTTACTTCTACCCTTTCGGAAAATCAAATCGTGGCTTTCTTGGTTTCGGTGTTTTTGTGCTTCTTGTTTTATTATGGATTCGAAGGTGTTTCCGGTTATGTAACCGGTTTTGAAGATGTGGTGGCCAAAATCGGGATGGATTACCATTTCAAAAGCATGTCTCGAGGCGTATTAGACACCCGTGACATAATGTATTTTGTGAGCATCGCCTTTTTGTTTTTATCGTTTACCGTGTATCAATTAAAATCCCTCAAATCGTAATGAGTGCGCCCAAAAACAACTTGAAGAAAACAGCCATTACCATCTTATTTGTTGTGGTTTTAAATTTTGCCGGTCATTTTGCTTTCAAGCGATTTGACCTAACGGCTGACAAGCGCTATACCCTTTCTGAAACTTCTTTAAACATTGTAAGTGAAGTCCAAGAACCGCTTTATATTGATGTGTTCTTAGAAGGGGATTTTCCGGGGGAATTCAAAAAACTCCAAACGGAAACCCAACAATTATTAGAAGAATTCAAAGCCGAAAATCCTAATATCATCTTCCAATTCGTAAACCCTTTGGAAGACGAAGATCAAAGAGATGCAACAATCCAATCGTTCTTAGAACGCGGTTTGACGCCGGTTAATGTAACAGTAAATGACAAAGGTCAACAAACCCAGGAAGTAGTTTTTCCATGGGCTGTCGCCACTTGCGGTGACCGAGTGGTAAAAGTGCCTTTGCTTAAAAACATGATGGGCGCTTCTACTGCTGAAAAAGTGGTAAGCTCAGTGCAACATTTGGAATACGCTTTTGCCAATGCCATCAATACGGTAGCCAAAGCCAAACAAAAGAAAGTGGTTATCCTAAACGGAAACGGAGAATTGGAAGACCGCTACATAGCCAATTTTATTACTGCTGTAAGAGACAATTATTACATCGGGCCATTTACGTTGGATTCGGTGGCTAAAAGTCCGAATGAAACTTTAAAATACCTTAAAAAATACGACTTAGCTGTAATCGCCAAACCCACAGAAGCTTTCACCGATGAAGAAAAACAAGTCTTAGACCAATTCATCATCAATGGCGGAAAAACACTTTGGTTGGTGGATCAAGTGAACATGGAAATGGACAGTTTGTACAACGAAACCGGTTCTAACTTGGCTTTCCCAAGAGATTTGGGTTTGAACGATATGTTCTTTAAATATGGTGTCAGAATTCGTCCCGACTTGATTTTTGATTTGCAAAATACTCCAATTGCTTTGGCAACCGGCGAACAAGGAAGTGCGACCCAATACACACAATATCCTTGGTTTTATTCGCCTTTGATTTATCCGACTGCAAATCATCCGATAGTGAGTAATTTAGACGGTATCAAATTTGACTTTGCCGGTCCGATTGAACTTTTAGGCAATGACATTAAGAAAACCGTTTTACTGCAGTCCTCACAAGTTTCCCGATTGGTTGGCACACCAGCGCAAGTGAGTTTAGAAATCGTTTCGCTTCGCCCTGAACAAAAAGAATTTGTGGGCAAAGGCAATTATCCGGTAGCCGTTTTGTTGGAAGGCCAATTCCATTCGATGTACGAAAACCGTGTTGTACCGTTTAAAGATGCAACATTCAAAAACTCGGGCAAAGCCAATAAAATGATAGTGATTTCAGATGGTGATATCATCAAAAACCAATTGGACAAAAACGGTCAGCCGCTCGAATTGGGTTATGACAAATGGACCAATAACTTATATGCGAATAAAGAGTTTATGATGAATTGCGTGAATTATTTGCTCGACGACAACGGACTTATTAACATTCGCAGCAAAGAAGTCGATTTGCCTATGCTGGACAAACAAAAAGTCTACGACAACTACACCTATTCGCAAGTCGTAACTGTAGCAGTTCCAATCGTTATCTTATTGTTATTTGGCGTAGCCTTTACCCTTTTGCGCAAGCGAAAATACAGCAAGTAATGTTAATAAAAAACTTTTTGAAATCTGTTAGTTTAAGATATATTTGTAAAAAATAAAACGAAATGAAGTTCATAGTATCGAGTTCATACTTATTAAAACAACTACAAGTTTTAGGTAGCGTTATCAATAGTAGCAATACCTTGCCTATTTTAGATAATTTTCTATTCGAATTAGACAATAAAACACTAACCGTATCGGCTTCTGATTTAGAGACAACCATGTCGGCTACTTTAGAAATTGATTCAACCAGCAAAGGCAGCGTAGCTGTTCCGGCGAAATTGTTATTAGACATTCTAAAAACGTTCCCTGAGCAACCATTGACTTTTACGGTAGAAGAAAACAGCACGATTGAAATCAGTTCCAACTCAGGAAAATACGCCATTGCCTACGCTCCGGGAGAAGAGTTTCCAAAATCGGTTAGCTTAGACAATCCGTCTTCAACTGTAGTTCCTTCAGAAGTATTGGCTACCGCAATAAGCAAAACCATCTTCGCAGCCGGAAACGACGATTTGCGTCCGGTAATGAGCGGTGTGTTTTTCCAGTTTTCTCCGGAAGGTTTGATTTTTGTAGCGACTGATGCGCACAAATTAGTGAAATATGCGCGTACGGATGTAAAAGCATCGCAAGTAGCGGATTTCATTATGCCAAAGAAACCTTTGAATATTTTGAAAAGCATTTTAGGAACATCAGAATCTGATGTGACTATTGAATACAATGATTCTAACGCAACTTTCTCATTTGACAGTTATGTGTTGACTTGTCGCTTAATCGATGGGAAATATCCAAACTACGAAGCGGTAATTCCTAAAGAAAACCCAAACAAATTGATGATTAATCGCGTTCTTTTATTGAATTCAGTTCGTCGTGTTGCGATTTTCTCTAATAAAACTACACACCAAATTCGTTTGAAAATAGCCGGTGCCGAATTGAACATTTCAGCCGAAGACATAGATTACTCTAACAAAGCTGAAGAGCGTTTGACTTGTGATTACCAAGGTGATGACATGCAAATTGGTTTCAACTCCAGATTCTTATCTGAAATGTTGACCAACTTACAATCGGACGAAATCATGTTAGAAATGTCAATGCCAAATCGTGCCGGAATCTTGACGCCAATTGATGGCTTAGACGAAGGCGAAACCGTTACCATGCTGGTAATGCCGGTAATGTTGAACAACTAATATAAACTAACCATTTATACCGAAAACCGTCTTGATTTTACAATCGAGACGGTTTTTTTTATTCGTGCAAAGCCAAAATCGGTGTTTTCAAATAATAGGATAATTTTTGAGTGGTAGACGTTGTAAAAAGTTCGACAAAAAAGTTTCTTTTGTAAGTCAGCATGGCCAACATATCTGCGCTTTGGTTGTCCAAAAAATCTTCAATGGTTCTTTGTACATCTTCATCGGGAATGATAAAGAATTGTAAATTTTCCTCATCTTCAAAATGAGATTTCCAGCGGTTAATAGTTTCGCTTGTTACATCAGAGGTACTTGTTTTTACGTAAAGACATTTGACCTGAGCCTGAAACTTTTTAGCATAAAACAAAACTTTGTGCAAGGCATCAATATCCTTTGGTCTGAAACGCGTGGTAAAAGCAATGGTTTCAATTTTTTGGTATTCGGCGTCAGCCGGAACGCTCAGCACCGGAACTTCGACATTGGTGATTACGGATCCGGTATTGGTTCCTAAAAAAGTGTCAAACCAACCTTCGGCTCCATTTGTTCCCATCACCACTAAATCGATGTTTTCTTCGACCACAACTTTCTTGATATTATTCAGTAAATCACCGTCGACCAGGATGTGATTCATGGTTATATGGTCTAATTTTCTCTCCGAAGCTATGCTTCTAAGTTGTGGTAATTTTTCTTTGAAATGCTCAAAATTAGCCAATTCGATGGTATCGTAAATGGTTGCATAATTAAACGACATCGCGTGGTTATCAACCACAGGCAGTTCAAAGGTATGCAGTAAAACCAATTCGGCTTTGAGCAATTTCGCTATTTCTAAAGCATAGACAAATGCATTGTCTGACGTCTCGGAAAAATCTAAGGGAATCAGTATCTTTTTCATGGTGTTTCATTTTGATATTCTCTCAAATTTACGATTATAAAATTTGAAATAAAATGATAATTATCAGATTATGAAATATTTAACCTAAACTCATTAATAAAAATATACTGATTTAGTTTTATTAACTTTGCCCAAAATTTATAAGAATGATTTCACAGGAAACTATTGTAGCTTTAGCTTCGCCTTCGGGTGCCGGTGCGATTGCCGTTATCCGAATTTCGGGTAAGGATGCCATTACTATTGCCGAACAAGTCTTTCAATCTGTCTCCGGAAAAGCCATCAGCAAGCAAAAAACCCATACGATTCATCTCGGACACATTGTTGATGAAGGAAAAGTATATGACCAAGTCTTGCTTTCCCTTTTTAAAAATCCTAATTCTTATACCGGTGAAGACGTGATTGAGATTTCGTGTCACGGGTCGACTTACATTCAACAACAAATCATACAATTATTACTCCGAAAAGGCTGTAAGATGGCGCAAGCCGGTGAATTTACCTTACGCGCTTTCCTGAACGGCAAACTCGATTTATCTCAAGCCGAAGCCGTAGCCGATTTGATTTCGTCAGACAATGAAGCCAGTCACCAAATTGCCATGCAGCAAATGCGTGGTGGTTTTAGCAATGAAATTGCCAAACTGCGTGAAGAACTGTTGAATTTTGCCTCACTAATCGAACTCGAATTAGACTTTGCCGAAGAAGATGTAGAATTCGCTGACCGAACACAATTTAAAGAATTACTCAGCCGAATTGAATTTGTTTTAAAAAGACTAATAGATTCCTTTGCGGTTGGAAACGTCATCAAAAACGGAATTCCTGTAGCCATTGTGGGTGAACCTAATGTGGGAAAATCAACTTTACTCAACGCTTTATTAAACGAAGAACGCGCCATTGTTTCCGACATAGCCGGAACAACTCGTGACACTATCGAAGATGAATTGGTTATTGAAGGAATCGGATTCAGATTTATAGATACCGCAGGAATTCGCGAAACGAAAGATGTGGTAGAAAGTATTGGTATCAAAAAAACTTTTGAGAAAATTGAACAAGCGCAAGTTGTTTTGCTATTAGTTGACGGTTCTCGATTGTCAGTTGAGAGTTTGGCCGGTGTAAAAATTGAGATCGAAAAGATTCGAAATCAGTTTCCCTTAAAACCCATTGTAATCATCATCAACAAAAAAGATTTGATTGCACCGGAAATGCTTTCGACCATTAATCAACAACTAACAACCGACAACGGACAACCGACAACCATTTATATTTCTGCCAAAAATAAAGAAGGTATTGATGACTTAAAAAACCAACTCATGTCCTTTGTTAATACCGGTGCTTTGCGCAATAACGAAACCATCGTAACCAATACGCGTCATTATGATTCGCTGTTAAAAGCTTTGGAAGAAATTCAAAAAGTGCGTTTTGGTATGGAAACTAATTTGTCTTCCGACTTAATGGCTATCGACATCAAACAAGCCTTATATTATTTTGGCGAAATCACAGGCGAAGTGACCAATGACGAGCTTTTGGGTAATATTTTTGCGAATTTCTGTATCGGAAAATAGGGATATTGGCAGCACAAAACATTTTTTTTAAAATCCATCTTTTTTTTAATATTTTTAGACAACTTAAGTCTATTAATCTAAAGCTAAATTTCTCTATGAGCTTCAAAGAAAGTTTCAAAAAAACAGCCCAGTGGGTTTTAATAAGACCTAAGACTACAGGTGTAATTGTCTTTTTAATCATGCTGGTTCTATTGAGCTTTCTGGTAAAGTTGCGATATGAAGTAATCAAAGAAAACGAACGTAGGGAAATGTCTAACATTCTCCAAGTAGCGCGTCAAAATTTTGAACAGGTTCTTAAAAATAGTTACACTTCTGCCCTGAGTTTGGCCATGACCATAAATGACAAAGGGGAACCGGAGTATTTTGACAAAATTGCCCCTCAATTGGTTGACAAAAACAAATCCATTGATGCGGTTCAATTGGTTCCTAATGGAGTAATCAAATATGTCTATCCTTATGAAGAAAACAAAGAAGCTATTGATTATGACATTTTAAACTCGCCTTATGTTAAATATGAAGCCCGTAAATCAATCCAATCCAAATTGATGTATTTTGCGGGTCCACTAAAATTAAAGCAAGGCGGAATTGGCGTTGTAGGAAGGCTTCCAATATATAAAAACAATAAATTTTGGGGATTCTCAGCCGTAGTTATTCGCTTGGAGACCTTAATCAAACAGTCGGGAATAAATGCCATCGACGATACCAAATATTATTTCCAATTTTCAAAGGTCAATCCTTCAACTCTCCAAGAAGAGTTTTTTCTTCCACAAGATAAAGCCTTAAAAGACAAATCATATTTAATGGTTGATATCCCCGACGGCGATTGGAAACTGTATCTGATTTCAAGAAATCAAAACGGCATTATCAACCAATTGTATACCTCTATTTCGCTAAGTTTGTTATTGGCAATTATGGTAAGTTTATGGGTCACTTCTATCTTAAAAAAGCCGGCAGAACTCCAAAAACTAATTGAAATACAAACCCAGAAAATTATCAAGCGAGAAGCTGAATTTGGGGCTATTTTTAATCAAGCACCGGTTGGGATTGCCAAAATTGACACCACAACCGGGAACTTTATTACCATCAACAAAGAATATGGCCGGATTGTAGGTTATTCTACAGAAGAACTTTTAGCGACCAACTTCCAAAGCATAACTTATCCCGATGATTTGCAAATTGATTTGGATCATATGGATAAAATCAAAAAAGGAATCATTGATGATTTTTGTATTGAAAAAAGATACATCCATAAAACCGGGAAAATTGTTTGGGTCAACTTGGTCGTTGCCGTGTTATGGAAGGAAGGAAACCGCGTTTTAAATCATATTGCCATCGTTGAAGACATTACTGACAAAAAAAGAGCGGTGGAAGAGTTGAATCTGTCCTTTAAATTAGTTTCCGAACAAAACAAAAGACTCTTGAATTTTTCCTATATCGTTTCCCACAACTTGCGATCTCATACGAGTAACATTGAATTGATTTCGAGCCTTTTAGATGGCGTAAAAACCAAAGAAGAGCAAGATGAAATGGTTGATTTACTCAAGCAAGTCTCTAAATCGCTTGATGAAACCATGAGAAATTTGAACGAAGTGGTGAACATCAGAACCAATATTAACCTAACCATTGAAAGCCTGAACTTACATCAGTTCATCGAAAACAGCCTCAACATTCTCCAGCGACAAATACAGGACAAACAAGTTGTCATCGAGAATCGGGTGCCGCTTCACATCCAAATTAACTACAATGCAGCTTATTTAGAAAGCATATTGTACAATTTTATCTCTAATGCCATTCGTTATAGTCATCCGGAGAGAAAACCATTAATTATCCTAACTTTTGACGAGGCCAAAAAAGCGCTCAGTATTTCAGACAACGGTATTGGAATTAACCTGAAAAGAAATCGCGAGGATCTTTTTGGGATGTATAAAACCTTCAACAGCAATCCGGATGCTAAAGGCATTGGGTTGTTCATTTCTAAAAACCAAATTGACACTATGGGCGGTAAAATTGAAACCGAAAGCGAGGTTAACGTAGGCACAACTTTTACGATTTATTTCAAATAAAAAAGCCAATCTATTCCTGATTGGCTTACTTTATATTGGAGATAATGATTATTGAATTACTATCTTTTGCACTCTTGTCTTGCCGTTAGTAACAATCTTGGCCAAATAAATTCCGGCACTTACATTCAGATTAATAGGAGTTTCACCCACAAATTGCTGCTCAAAAACTTTCATTCCCAAACTGTTAAAAAGCTCAATAGTGGCCTCTGTATTGATTCCGGAAATCGTAAAACTTTCCCTTGCCGGATTGGGATAAATGGAGTAATTAACCGTTTGATTTTCATTTGAAGACAACGATGCATACCAAGCTTGACCGGTATTAGCACCCCAAATATAATCGGCTAAAAGTGGATAATCAATAAACGGATTTCGATTATACTGCCAAGTATAAATATAATTGTTGCGATTCATTTCAAAATCGTCTCTTGGGTCGGTATGGTTCCATGTTAAAAGCGAAGCCAAATCCCCAAGCTGACCAACCGTTGTATCAGGAATATCACCATTCACTACACTAAGAGCATTGTAACGAACAGCCATGTAAAACACGGAACGAGCTACGTCGCCTTTCCAAGAACCTTGGGTACCGGTAGGTCCATTGTATCCGGTCAAACCATAATCACGATTGCTTCTTGATGAGTTCTCCGGACCGTCTTCAGCTCGAATGTGATGTGCATCGCCATGACCGGCTGCAATATCATCAGCATTGGTTGGTAACCAAACGTTAATACCATCAGGCACATCATTGGTAGCGTTGGCAAAACCACCGCGAGATTGCGGATAAATATGCTCTCTATTCCACGACCCTACATTACTGGACGTGGTTTGAAAATCTAATTTAGCTCTGGGTGTTTCAACATACATTAGCCAAACCTGATTACTGTTCAAAGGATTTTGATCGGCCACTTTTAAAATATTTGTAATATCTCCGTAATTGTGTGCCCGAACCACCGCAGGATCAGCAATAATATTTTGCAATGCTTGCTTTAAAGCAACACCAGACAAACCTTCCAAGGAATCATAATAGCCTGTTGGCACAGTGCTGGTAACATTTCCGTAGGTTGGATTCAAAGGCGTCCCGAAAGACGATGTCGTAAAATCGTTATCAACGACTCTAATCTCAATATTATCATTTCTGCGGTTATACCCAAAAGGTAACGTACCAAACTTAACTTTCAAAATTTCATCTCCTTCATCCAATACATCATCAACGAGGGTAATGGTTGTGGTGAATGTATTTGAACCTACCGGGATAAAAACAGTAGTATTACCGGTAAAATCTGCCGTAGTAAAACTCGCATTATCCAGAGTAAAATTGAAAGTCAAATCGGCAGTAACACTAGTATCAGTGGTAAACGTTATTGCAAAACTATCATATTCATTCTTGTGAGTAGTATTGACCGTTATGGTAATTCCGTTAAAAACAAAGCCGCTTCCGTCGTTATTAGCCCCGGGAGTTGGGTTCTTAACTTCCCAAGTGCCATCCGATTTACGTTGAATAGACTGGGTAGTTCCTAAACTATTGGCGTTTTCATTAACTTGAGTTGTCACGCCCAACAAGGTTTGCAAAGATGGTACTTGTGTATTGTTGTTAGAATGAACCAAAGCGTCAATTAAATTAACTGTGGTAGCGGTGGTATTGACCGGAAAATCTGCCGTTGAACCCAAATACAGTCCAACACCATCGGGGCCATTTTGAATTGAGCTGTTGGTGAAAATTCGTTCCGGAACCGGAGATACCAAATTGTTTCCGATAAGAACTAACCCATTGACATCGGTGGTTAATCCATTCAAACTAATGGTGTAATAGCTTTTATCTGCTAATGAACCCGTTCCGTTAAAAAAGACTAAGACATAACCATTCAGAGAAAAATTGGGCGTTGCCGACTTTAACTCTATAAATTCTTTATCATCAGTACTTGGGTTATCAGAATCGAGTTCGTTAATAACCACCTGAGCTTGTATCATTGATGTGGACAGCACCAATAGATAGCACAATATTTTTTTGAGCATTAATTGAAATTTTGTCAAATTTATTGATATGCAAACTATTAAAAGTTAAATTCAATTTATTTATGATTTTTTTGGTGTTATTAGATTATATTTTAAAGAAAAAACTTTAAAAAATCGTGGTTAACTGTAGAATTTTAGTACATAAAATGATTTCCTTTTTTTTAAATAAATACACTATTTTTACCCTGATTATGGATTGCAAATAATGGTTGAACTTTTAGGGTATATTGGCGCTTTAATAATTGGTATCGTATTAGGCATAACCGGAGGCGGTGGTTCTATACTCACAGTGCCGATATTAGTTTATTTGTTAGGATTGCATCCTATCACTGCCACAGCTTATTCACTTTTTATTGTGGGTACTACTTCAGCTTTTGGGACGATTCAGAATTTTAAAAAAAATTTAGTGGCGCCCAAAACTGCCTTGCAATTTGCCATACCTTCTGTCATCGGAGTTTATTTGACCCGAAAATTTATTGTCCCCGGTATACCGGATCCTTTATTTTACTTTGCGTCAATGCAATTGTCAAAAGGTACTTTTTTGATGTTACTATTTGCAATGGTCATGTTATTAGCAGCCATTTCAATGTTGAAAGAAACCAAAGAGCCGTTAGTTGTTGTACCAAAAAATAAATACTGGGTGATTTTTCAGTTGTTTTTAGTTGGTATCTTAATCGGTTTAATTGGAGCCGGCGGCGGATTTTTAATTATCCCGGCTTTGATAACTTTGGCGCGACTGACTATCCGAAAAGCTATCGGAACCTCGCTTTTGATCATCACCATCAATTCGCTAATAGGATTCTTGGGCGATGTACAAACTACAACCATTGATTGGCAATTTTTATTAGGTTTTACTTTATTGTCTGTCATTGGGATTTTTATCGGACTATTTATTCAAAAATATATCAACGAAAAATTGCTGAAAAAGATATTTGGTTACTTCATTTTTGCCATGTCAATATTCATACTTTACCGAGAGCTTTTATCATAAAGTATTCTAAATTCAAATTGTAACTACACATCTAATCTTTAAATTTGCATAAACTATTACCATTATGAAAATCGAACAAATATACACCGGATGCATTGCGCAAGCGGCTTATTATATGGAAAGCAATGGAGAAGCTGCTATTTTTGATCCGCTACGCGAAGTGCAACCTTACTTAGACAAAGCGGCCAAGGACAACGCTAAAATCAAGTATATTTTTGAAACCCATTTCCATGCCGATTTTGTGTCGGGTCACTTGGATTTGGCCCAAAAAAGTGGCGGAAAAATTGTTTATGGACCAACCGCTGAACCTGCTTTTGAAGCTATAATAGCCCAAGACAATCAGGAATTTAAAGTAGGGCTTTATACCATCAAAGCCATCCACACTCCCGGACATACTTTGGAGAGTACTTGCTACTTATTAACCGATGAAAACGGAAAACAACACGGAATTATTACGGGAGATACTCTATTTATCGGAGATGTAGGTCGACCTGACTTGGCACAAGCCTTGACTGAAGAGTTGACACAAGAAAAATTGGCTTCCTATTTATTTGATTCATTGCGCAACAAAATCATGCCGCTAAGTGATGATTTGATTGTATATCCGAGTCACGGTGCCGGAAGTGCTTGCGGTAAAAACATGAGTAAGGAAACCACAGACACTTTGGGTAACCAAAAGCGGACGAACTATGCTTTGAGAGCCGACATGACTAAGGAGGAGTTCACCAAAGAATTATTAGACGGTTTAGGACTTCCTCCTGCCTATTTTCCACAAAATGTACTGCTGAATATCAAAGGCTATGAAAGTCTGGATAACATCATACAAAAAAGTAATATCGGACTTTCACCTAATGAATTTGAAACCGTTGCCAATCAAGGTGATGTTGTGGTTTTGGATGTACGACACGAAAATGATTTTGTCAAGTCGCATATTCCCAACTCAATCTTTATTGGAATTCAAGGGAATTTTGCTCCTTGGGTTGGTGCCTTGTTAAGAGATGTCAACCAAAAATTATTGTTGGTAATTCCCGCCGGAAGAGAAGAAGAAACCATTACAAGATTATCTCGTGTTGGGTTTGACCATGTTTTAGGGTATTTGAATGGCGGCATTGATGCTTGGATTGAAGCCGGATATGAAACCGACAGTATCCAATCAATTACACCGGAGGAATTTGCAAAACAATTAACTCCTGAAAGCACCGTAGTTGATGCCAGAAAACCAGGAGAATTTGAAGCAGAACATGTTGAAAACGCTCTCAATATACCATTAGATACTGTGAACGAGAATTTTCAAAGTGTACCAAAAAGCAATGATTTCTTTTTGCATTGTGCCGGTGGTTATCGTTCTGTGATAATGGCTTCTATATTAAAATCGAGAGGTATCCACAATATCATTAATGTTGAAAAAGGGATGAACGGCATCAAGCAAACCAGTGTTTCTTGTACCCAATTTGTTTGTCCATCCACCAAAAAATAATTCGATAAAAAAAACAAAAAAATCACTTAAACTATTGCAATTTAAATACATTTGCAGTCGTAAAATTTAAAACAAAAAAATGAAAAAAATAATTCTTTTAGTAGCCGTAGCTGTAGTTCTTTTTGCCTGTAACAACTTAGGAGAAGGGGAATATGTTATCACAGGGAATGTAAAAGGCATGAAAACAGGTTTGATTTTCTTAGAAAAACAAAGTCCAATGGGCATGGGATTCACTGCTATAGATACTGTGAAAATTGAAGACGGAAAATTTGAAATTAAAGGTAAAACCGGCGAACCGGAAATTCACTACCTCAGATTTGATAAATTACAAAACAAACTTCCGTTAATTTTAGAAGGTGGTGAAATTGAAATTGAAGTAGATAAAGACACTCTATTCAAATCAAAATTATCAGGAACTTACAACAATGAAGAGTTTACTAATTTCAATACTGAATCAAGCAAAATTCAAAAAGCGGCACAAAAGAAAATGAAAGCTTTTGAAGCCAAAAACAAAGCCTTGATTGAGCAAGTTGAAAAAACCAGAGACACAGCCATTGCAAACAAACTAAGAGCCGAATATGAGCCTCTTCAAAAAGAGATTCAAAAAAACATGGAAGGATTTACGGTTGGTTATGCTAAAACTCACCCAAAATCATTCATCAGTGTTCTAATCGTACAAATGATGATGAGCAATCCAAAATTTACACCAAAAGAGATTGAAGATACATTCAATTCTTTAGATGCTTCTTTGAAAAAAACCAAACCGGCTAAAAGCATTCAAGAGAATATTGATGCGTTAAAAAAAAAACCAGCGCCAAATCAACCCTCAGAGTTAATCAAATAGCGCCCAACTTTAAAGCACCTACTCCCGAAGGGAAATTGGTTTCTTTAAAAGAAAGCCTTGGTAAGGTAACTTTGATTGATTTTTGGGCTTCATGGTGTGCGCCATGCCGAACAGCAAATCCAACACTAGTCGCTTTATATAATGAGTTTCACAGTAAAGGATTTAATATCATCAGTGTATCGTTGGATGAAGATCCGGCAAAGTGGAAAGAAGCCATTGCCAAAGACAAATTAACTTGGACACAGGTTTCCAATTTAAAAGAAATGAAAGATCCAATAGCCGTTCAATACGGAATTGAATTAATCCCTACCACTTTTTTGTTGGATGCAACGGGCAAAATTATTGGAATTGATTTGCCTCACGAAGAAATGAAAGCTAAAATCGAAGCTCTTTTGGCTACAAAATAAGCCAAACTCACAAAAAAACAAAAAATCTCCTAAGGGAGATTTTTTTATGTCATTTAAAACCAATCGCTTAAAAAAAGCTGTAGAATTAAGTGTCATTTTTATTTGTGAACCTCAAAAGTGTTTTTATATTTGCAATCGCTATAAGCAATGGGGAGATACTCAAGCGGCCAACGAGGGCGGACTGTAAATCCGCTGATTACATCTTCGCAGGTTCGAATCCTGCTCTCCCCACGAATAAATAGCATAAAAAGAAAAAACGCCAAGTTCACTTGAGCGTTTTTTTTATTTATTCTATTTTCAAAGCGTAGCTTTGAAGGATATTGCGAAGCAAAATCCTTTCCTAGTTTAGCATTACTTTACAAAAAGACTGGTTTACTTTTATAAATGTTGTGGACTTTTTGCTTTGCGTAAGGGTTCACCCTTACGGATCATGAAATAATCCTGCAAATAAAACTGTTTATTTATAAATGTTTCGCGCTTTTGCTTTGAGCAAGGGCATCTTGCTAAAGAAAACGAAACATATCTGTTCTCCACAAAAGAGCAAAATTTTATAAATACGTAATTATAAAACTTTAACATGATTGTGCTTCATTACCAGCACTTTTTTTGTTGCAGATATAGTCAAAAAAGGTATCTTTGGAATTCTAAAATATTGTTTTATGAAATCAAATCTATTTATTTGCTCACTATTGACGGTATCTTTTGTCGTTACCTCTTGCAAAAAAGAAGAAGAAACTACAACTAGTAGTGACGCTCCAAAAGAAATTGTAATGCCGAGAGTTCAATCTATCCCGGCACAAACTTATACGCAACAACCGGCTATTCAAAATGTTGCTCCAACCCAAAACCAAACGGCAACTGCCAGTCAAACGTTAACACCCAACCCACAAGCGGCCACCAAAAAAGGGATGAATCCGCCACACGGACAACCGGGACACCGTTGTGATATAGCAGTGGGTGCGCCCTTGAATTCTCCTCCGGGAAACAATAATCAGCCCAAAATAGGTTCGGCTACAACCCAACAAATTGATCCAAGTAAATTCACCACACAAACAACAACCTCAACACCGCAACCAGCAGGCGCTCCGGCCATTTTAAATCCGGATGCGGCACAAACAACCACAGCACCGGGAATGAATCCACCACACGGACAACCCGGACATCAATGTGGTATTGCAGTAGGAGCACCTTTACCAAAATAAAATTTATTACAATAAAATTTATCACAATATAAAAATCCCGCCTTGTTTGAACAAGGCGGGATTTTTATTTAAAACCTATTGGCTGTTATTCTAAAGCGAAAACCACACTCACATTGGTCACAATTTCTATTTCACCTATGGCTAATGTTTCTCTTGAAGAATCAGCCTCAGTGGCCATGGCCATCATGTTTCCTTTAAAGTAAGGTTGTGGTACATGCACACTTGAGTTATCTGTAATCAAAATGGCTTTGCCTACTTTTTGCCCTAAAACCGAGACATAATCATTGGCCTTTTGTTTGGCATTCAATATGGCTTTTTTTCGGGCTTCTCTTTCATGATCCTCCATTTTAGAAGATTTGAATTCTACGCCCTGAATTGAATTAATCCCGGCATCATTCAATCCCATCATGATTTCATCATACTTTGACAAATCTTTTAGGGTAATGCTCAAAGTTTGATTGGCCTGAAAAATTGACTTTTTCTTTTCATAATCATAACTTTTTCCCAAACTAACATTGTTGGTTTTATAATCTGTAGCCGGAATACCGCTCTTCTTTAAAAACTTGATTACCTTATCTACCACTTCATCGTTCAAAGTCTTTACCTCTTTGACATCTTTCCCTGAGTTTTGAAAACCAACAGTTACCACGGCTTGATCGGGAACAATTTTTATTTTTCCTTCACCGGAAACTGAAATTTGAGGCACTTGGGCTTTTGATTCTTGCGCATTGGAAATACCTGCGACTAATAGGGCTAAAATTAAAACTGCTTTTTTACTCATCAGATTAAATTTGTTTTTTTGGTATTCGTGAATCTTCGATTTCATGATATTGTATTTTAAATTATTAGTGAGTTTCCAAAAGTTGTGCCAATTATAATCTGCCGGTTTTCGCCATTACGAATAAAACAACAATTGGAATGGCCAATAAAACAACCGTTGATGTACTATTTTGAAACAATGCCGGGTCTTTTATCAACGTGATGGCATAACCGCCAATAGCACCGCCAAAATGCGCTGTATGTCCGATATTATCCCGCTTGGCTTTCATGCCATAAATAGACGTCAGCAAATAAATGAATCCGAAAATATATCCCGGAATAAAACCATAAATCTCAATATCGGGCGCTAGCAATATGGCCGAATAAATAATTCCGGTCACCGCTCCCGAAGCACCTACGGCACTATAACTATAGTCATTACCATGAAATACCATCGTCAATAAACTTCCGAAAACCAAACTCGCCGCATAAATCAGAAGAAAAGAGAAATCTCCTAATATTCCGTATACAATCGGTGCGAAAAAATAAAGGGTAAGCATGTTGAAAGCCAAATGAATTTCATCGGCGTGGAGAAATCCAGAGGTTATCATTCTTATTTGTTCTCCGGCACGAATACTGCCTACGTGAAATTGGTACTTTCTAAAAAACAATTGGTCGTTAAACCCTTTAATACTTACTAGAACATTGGCCAAGATAATGCCTATTAAAAATATGTTGAACATAACCGAAACATTTTGGTAAAAATAACAATACTTCTTCAGGTTTAATGAATGTTATCGGTTTAAAATGACATTTAACTTTATATTTACAAAAAAAAACCAATGCAACTCCTCACCTTTTTACTGCTCTATCCCATTATTTGGTTAATCTCAAAGCTGCCTTTTCGAGTATTGTACTTTACTTCTGATTTAGTATACATTCTGGTCTATTATCTCATTGGTTACCGAAAAAAAATTGTGCGGCAAAATATCGCCTCAGCTTTACCTCATTTGACACAAAAGGAACGAATAGTCATTGAAAAAAAATCCTATCGCCATTTGTGTGATATGTTTTTGGAAATGATGAAAACCATGTCGCTCTCTGAAGAAGAAATGGACAAGCGGTTTACGTTTACCAATATCGAAGCATTAATCGAAATGGAAAAACAAGGAAAAAGTATCGCAGTAATGATGGCGCATTATGCCAGTTACGAGTGGGCAATTTCTTTGAATAAATACAGTAATCTGACCAGTTATGCCATTTACAAAAGAGTGGGAAATACTTATTTTGACAAAATGGTGAAAGACATTCGCTTGAAATTTAAAGCCCTACTGATTACTACCCGAGAAACCATTCCGACTATTGAAAAAAACCATCTTGAAAAGCGATTGGGTTTATATGGTTTTGCCAGCGACCAATCGCCTCAATTGAGTAAAACCCATCATTGGGGCACTTTTTTGGGTATAGAAACCCCTATTCACACCGGTGCGGAGATGTTGGTCAAGCGATTTGACATGAATGTCATATTTTTAAAAGTAAAAAAAGTCAAGCGAGGTTACTATGAAGCCACTTTAGAGACCATGTTTGACCATCCGAGTGAAGTGCCTAATTATCAAATCTCGGAGGAGTTTTTAAGACGCGTGGAAAAACAAATCTACGAAGCACCCGAATATTATTTGTGGACACACAAGCGCTGGAAACACAAGAAAAAATAGTCCGCAGACTTCAGTTATTTTGTGGTGAACCAAGATTTTACCATTGCCAATTCTGAATGTTTCGCGTTTTTATGAATGAACTCGTTGGTTTTGGGATTGTATTCATAGTCTTTGCCCCATTCTTTATGGTTTAATGCCAAAGCTTTGATGCTTTCGCAAACAAATTGAATTTCTTCAGAAGTAGTTGTTGGGTGAATCGACATTCTAATCCATCCCGGTTTTTTGATTAAATCGCCCGAGGTAATTTGGCACACCAAATCATGAGAGGTTTCCTGATCCACATGCAATAAGAAATGCCCGTAAGTTCCGGCACAACTGCAACCGCCACGAGTTTGAATTCCGAAACGGTCATTCAGCAATTTTACCCCTAAATTAAAATGCAAATCGTCAATATAAAACGAAATCACCCCTAACCTGTCTTGATGTTGGTTGGCTAAAATGTGAATGTTTTCTATCGAATTCAATTCTGAAAACACATATTCTACGATTTCGTGTTCGCGTTCTAAGATATTTTTTACGCCCATTTGCTCCTTCAACTGAATGGCCAAAGCGGTTTTAATTACTTGCAAAAAGCCAGGAGTTCCGCCATCTTCGCGGTCTTCGATATTATCGATGTATTTGTGCTCGCCCCAAGGATTGGTCCATGAAACGGTTCCGCCACCCGGACAATCGGGTACATTGTTTTTGTATAAATTTTTATTAAAAATCAGCACACCCGAAGTTCCCGGACCACCCAAAAACTTGTGCGGCGAAAAGAAAATAGCATCTAAATAGCTTTCTTCATCCGGATGCATATCAATTTCAACGTATGGTCCGGAACACGCAAAATCCACAAAGCAAACGCCGTTATTTTGGTGCATTAGTTTGGCTACTTCATGGTAAGGCGTTCTGATTCCTGTTACATTGGAACAAGAAGTTATAGAAGCAATTTTGAAGCTTCTGTCTTTGTATTTTTCTAATAGCTCTTTGAACTCCTTCATGCACAACAAACCGTCTTCATTAGCCGGAATTACTACTACATCGGCAATGGTTTCTAACCAAGAAGTTTGATTAGAATGGTGTTCCATGTGCGATATAAAAACGATTGGTTTTACTTCTTGCGGAATAGTTGTGAAGTCTTTTAAGTTTTCAGGGACTTTTAAACCTAGTATTCTTTGAAACTTATTTACTACACCCGTCATTCCGGTGCCGTCGTTAATCAAGACATCATTTTCATTGGCATTGACATGTTTTTTGATAATGTGACGGGCTTCGTGATAAGCCATAGTCATAGCCGTTCCTGAAATAGTCGTTTCTGTATGGGTATTGGCCACAAAAGGTCCGAATTCATTTATCAGCTTTTCCTCAATCGGGCGATACAATCTTCCGCTTGCAGTCCAGTCGGTGTAAATGATTTTTTTCTTCCCGAAAGGAGACTCAAACTCTTGGTCAATTCCAATAATGTTCTGGCGAAACTGTTGGAAATATTGCTCTAAAGCTGTTTGGGTTTCTGTGGTAATCATAATGCAACTATTTGTGCTCAAAGATACATTATTTTTAATTTTAGCTCAATAAATTTCCTCTTTGTTGATAAATTCACAAAAAAACTTCTTTACATATTAAACTAAAATTAGCTTAGAAAGCTAAAAACAATACTCCTAAAACTTTCCACTCTTTAATTTTTAATGAATAAAACGTTCTTCAAATCAAATTGTACTATTTATCCACTTAAATTATGTTGAAAAATCCCCATTGACGACGATTTTTTTTACAATATTTTTCTCATCTTTGAGGATACAAACCAAAAAAAGTTAAATCATGACCGTTTATCAATCAAAAGGAACCTTTGAAGCAAAAAAAAGCACCTTTAAATTAGACATCCAAACGACTGATATCAGTCCGGATAAGTTTTATATCAGTGAGTTTTACAATATTTGTGATGCCAACCGTTATGCTATAGTTGGTATTTTACAAACGGTTGACAAAAACGACACCGACTTCACCAATTATCCACCCGATGCTAATCTTCTTGAAAATGATATTTCATTCGGAAAACTTAATACTGATTATTTAGAACCGGGTGACAAAGACATTTTCAGCATCACTACCGGAGATAAGATTGAGGTTTACATCCACCACGGCATCGGTTTTGACCCGGCAACTAATGCCGATGACAATCAATACATCAAAAACTACAAAGCCGGTATTTATGTACACTTAGCCGCCGGTTCACCTCCGGGGTCTACCGGTAATGGAAATATGGTGTAAATAAATGCTTAAAGTAAAAAAAACATATGGTAACAGATTCTTGCTTGTTGCACTATTTCTTTTTAGTGCAGCTGTAGCTTTCGCACAAAATAAAGCCTTAAAAGAGTTTGAATCTAAATTTGACAAACTGGATTACACTACGCGTTTAGCTGAATTGAGAAAGTTCAACACCAAAGAATTATCGATAAAAGACCAAGCCCTTTTTGAACATTTGTCCGGAAAAACACAATATCTACGTAACTCCGGTGCCGGTGCCGTAGAACATTTTGTCAAATCCAGAGCACTTTACCTCAAAGCCCATGATTTATACAAGGCCATGGAATTAGCCATAACTATTGCGGAACAAAAAAGATATAGTGGTTATGTCTATAAAGATTACAAACCACTCTTAGATGAAGCTATAGCCTATGCCAAAAAAAACAATAAACCAAAATTGTTGAGTTCTGCCTATTTAGAAGTTGGCAGCAACCTCTTGGATTCTTTGCCTTATGAAGCAATTAGGGTCTACCAAATTGGAAAAGCAATTGCTGTTAAAAACAAATATTACATCGATGAAACAATATACGACAGAAGAATTGGTATTACTTATCGTCTAAGTCTGAATGATTTCAAAATGGCACGCTATTATTTGGGATTATCATTAGAGAAAAGCAAAAATCATAATTTTGAGGAAGGTATCGGTTATGTCTATATTAACTATGCCGGAATGTACAGAAAAGAAGGAAAGCCGGAGAAAGCCATACCATTATACGAAAAGACATTTTCCTTAAAATTCGACAATTATAGGATTCTTTTTAATGCCAATATCTATCAGTTCTTATCTGATACTTATCGAGAAATGAAGAACTATGAAAAAGCACTGGAATGTCTTGATAAGAAAAAAAAATACGAAAGCGATTTGAGCGATCAAGAAGAAAACAAAATCATCCGTGACATTAATACCAAATACGAAACCCAAAAAAAAGAGCTTGAGAACCAAGAGTTAAAAATCAAAGACCAAAAAAACAAACTAATACTCTACTCTTTTGTTGGTGTATTCTTGCTTTTCGTAATTGGCGCTTATTTCAGAATCATTAATATCAACAAAAAGAAAAAAATAGCCGAGCAGGAAAAGCTCATCGAAAGCCAAAAACTCGAAAATGTGCTCAAGGATCAAGAATTACTTGAAATTGACAAAATACTGGAAGGACAAGAAAAAGAGCGCTTGAAGTTAGCCAATGATTTACACGATAACTTGGGTAGTGTTTTGGCAACACTAAGACTCAATTTCCAGAACCTTTACCAACAAAAAGAAGGCATCAAAGAGGAAGAAAAGGAAATGTTTGCCAAAACCGATGATTTAATCGAAGAAGCTTACCAAAAAGTTCGCGGTATGGCGCATGCCAAAAATGCTGGGGTTATCGGCAGCGAAGGATTGGTTCCCGCCGTTCAAAACATTGCTAAAAAAGTCTCTATTCCTAACAAACTAAAAGTCCAAGTCATTCCTTTTGGCATGACGGAGCGGCTTGAAAATGCCCTTGAAGTGACCTTATTCCGAATGATACAGGAAATTATAACGAATACTATTAAACATGCACAAGCTTCGGAAATCACCATCAGTTTGACGCAAGATGAAGACAGCATCAACATCATCATTGAAGACAACGGAAAAGGCTTCAACCCAAAAGCCATCAACAAAAAAGAAGGCATGGGCTTGGCCAATATTGAAAAAAAGACAGAACAATTAAACGGCACGTTTAATATTGACAGCTTTGAAGGAAAAGGAACCACCATCATTATAGACATCCCATTATGATAACGTTAGTAATTGCCGAAGACCATCAAGCACTCATCGATGGTATAAAATCATTCATGAAAAACGAGAGTGATATTGAAATTGTAGGTTATGCCAACGACGGTTTTGCGCTCATTGAAATTGTGCGCCAACTCAAACCCAATGTAGTCATCACCGACATCCGAATGCCAAAATGTGACGGTATAGCTGCCACCAAAACCATAAAAACCGAATTGCCCAATACCCAAATCATTGCCTTCAGCATGTTTGACCACGACGATGCTATTTCGCAAATGAAAGAAGCCGGTGCTTCGGGGTATATTATGAAAAACTCTTCTTTGCAAACCGTTTTAGATGCTGTTAGAGCCGTTAACCAAGGGTATTCCTATTTTGTGAATGAAGCCGAAAACGAATATGAAACACCTAAAAACGAATTGTTCTTCAGCAACCGCGAAAAAGAAATATTGTTATTAATTGCCGAAGGAAAATCATCTCAGGAAATTGCCGATGTGCTGTTTATCGAAAAATCTACGGTTGATTCCCACCGAAAAAACATGTCAAAAAAAATCAAAATTATCGGAAAAACCGATTTAATAAAATTCGCTTTAGAGCGAAAATACGACTATTTGTAGTATTTTTACCTTTAAATCACAAAAAAAAATCCCCATTGATGGGGATTTTTTTTTTGGTTTTCATTCCCGAACTTTCGGTAATCAAAAACATAATTAATTACGTTTTGGTTAGTTTATAAATCCTGCCCTACCCTCGCAAAAATTTTAGTGGTATTTGATATTTGTAACAAGGGCAGGTTTTTATTCATCAGGTAAGATCCAAATAATACAATTACATGCCAAAAAGAAACTTAAGCCCCAACTTGGTGATTTCCTACCACCGAATACGCCAATCTATTGGTTGGCTCGGACTGTCCTTGCCTTTTATCCTACTTGCGGGCAATTATATGATCAATCATTATAATTTATTCAATGATGAGACTTTTATGATGACTCAATGCAATACATACACCGCCGGTAGTTCATTTAAACCTTCTATCGGCCATTATTACTACACTACCGTGGGCGAACTCTTCACCGGAACGCTTTTTGCCGTGGCTCTGTTACTATTCAGCTATCACGGTTATCCGCAACGCGATGAGGAAATTATTCCGTCAGACAGTTTCATGACCAATCTGGCCGGATTTTGCGCTTTGGGTGTTGCCCTGTTCCCCACTTCTTCTAACCATTGTCTTTCAGATAATGTTCGCACCTACATCAGCAGTGAAATCATAGGGTATATACATTATATTTTTGCCGGTTTCTTTATTACTACTTTATCGCTGATTTCATTTTTTAATTTCAGACGCACCGCAAAAGTGGGAGACTTTGGCAAAATGCCTTCTCATAATTTTTACAAATACTGTGGCATCATCATGTTGGTTTGCCTATTATTTATCTTGATTTATTCGGTATGGCTGGAAGAAAGCTATCCCCAATTACAAGCCTACAATATCACTTTTATTTTAGAAAGCATTGCCTTGTTGGCCTTCGGGTTGTCTTGGCTCAAAAAAGGAAGAATTGACAGCAATTAACATTTGAAAAACCTTAATTAAAAAAAACAAAATCATGTGTTGGACTAATGTAGAAACCCAGTGTAAAATGGTGTATGATACCCCATTCATCAATGTCGAGAAACCACTCGACCGCAAGTTTATTATTCAAATTATAGCCGAAGAATTTCCTGACCTACCGCGCATTCGCATTGCGGCTACAGTCGACCGTTGTTTAAAGATATTCCCCGCGCCGGTAGAACGTCAAAAACTGCTGCACTTTGTGCAAATGAACATACGATAAACCGGCACTTTATACCTACCGCTCCACCCTCTTGTTATTTTGAGACTTTAATGAGAGGGTTTTGGAGTGACCTCAATGTGACAAAAACAGCTAAACCACTTTATCCAAAGGAACTCAAAATAGTTTCCTAAAAGATAAAAGTGGTTTCTTGTAAATTAATTAGTGTAGGCGAATTGATTTGTATATCATATTTTTCAACATGTTGTGCGTGATATTCAAAACTTATTATGAAAAATACAACTTATTCTTTTGTTTGTCTTAAATATTGATATTACTAGCTTTCAAGAAAAAAGCATCACTGAAAATGATTCAATTACATGGACAGAACTAACATATAGAAGTGGAACTAAACAAGCTAAGATTGATTTAAAAAAAGAATTGATAATTATTTCTCTTACAATAAATATTTATTAAATAAAAATGCATATTTATTGTTTATCAATAAATATTTATTATATATTTGTCTTGTTAAACTTTAAATTCAATTCTTATGTCAAAAACAAACAACTTCGTATTTTGGGGCTTATACATTGTGGCTTGGCTCATTTTTGTAGGCTTGTCTATTGAAGCAGGAGGCTTAATCGTTAATTTCTTTTTCAGTCTGTACAACCCTGAGTTTGTCCAAAATCTTTATCAAAAATTGGACTTAACGCAAATGTATGATGACAGTAAAATGGTTTTTTTCGGGGTTTATAGCTTTATTCTCATCATTGCCATTTTAAAAGCTTGCCTATTTTATACCGTTATCAGACTAATGCACAAAATGGATTTGTCAAAACCGTTCAACACTTTTGTGGCAAAACAAATTTTACATATGAGTTATTTTACCCTTTCCATTGGAGTGCTAAGTCACATTGCCAGAGAGCTGGTTAAAAGTTTAACACATCACGGTTTTGTTCCCGACAACTTAAACCAGTTTTGGGCTGACAGTCAAGCTTTTATTTTAATGGGCGCTGTAATCTATATTATTGCGCTTATTTTCAAAAAAGGAGTAGCTATTCAAAACGAAAACGACTTAACGATATAAATTATGGCAATAATTGTAAACCTAGACGTGATGATGGCCAAAAGAAAGATGTCGTTAAACGAACTTTCCGAAAAGGTAGATTTAACCTTGTCTAACCTTTCCATCCTAAAAACCGGAAAAGCCAAAGCCATTCGTTTCAGCACACTCGAAGCGATTTGCAAAGCCTTAGATTGTCAGCCCGGCGATATTTTAGAATACACCGACTAACTATTTTGTATATTTGATATCAATAAAAAATCAACAAATGAACCACAAAGCCAAATCCATCCGCGCTTTTATAGGTGCCAAAAACTATGAAATCTCTCGGAGCTTTTATCGCAACTTGGGCTTTGAAGAAGTGGTCTTGTCATCCAATATGTCTTATTTCAAAAGTGAGACATTAGGCTTTTACCTGCAAGATGCTTATGTAAAAGATTGGATAGACAACACTATGGTTTTTATGGAAGTGGAAGATGTACAACAGTTTTACAGGGAATTATTAACTTTAGACTTGCCATCAAAATACCAAGGTGTTCGGGTTGTTCCCATCCGCGAATTAGACTGGGGAAGCGAATGTTTTGTACACGATCCTTCAGGTGTTTTGTGGCACTTTGGAGAGTTTAAAAAGTAAAGCTAATACAACAACTTCACTTCCTTCAATTCATAATATTCCACACTGTCATCGTTTAAAAGTACGGCGAGTTTCCCATCACGAGTCACACATTTGATAATGCCCATAAATCGGTCACCGTTTGGAAATTCAAAAGCAGCCGGTTTGTCTTTTTTAAACAACAAACTGTTGTAATGTGCCCAAGCTTCGTCAGTCCGCTCAGGAAAAAGAATAAGATGCAACTTGAGTGATTTTATAAACCGCTCCGCCATTTCGTCTAAGTCATAGACTTGCTGGGTAATATTAGTCAGAGAGTTGGCTTGGGGCAAATGTTCAAAATCGGTTTGGTTCAAATTCAATCCGAAACCTACTACCGCCGTAAAACTACCATCTGATTTCAAGGAATTTTCTATGAGTATGCCACCCACTTTTTTGTTTTCTGCCATAATGTCGTTGGGCCATTTGACATTTACTTTGGTTATGCCATTCATGGTCAACAACCCAACTGCTGCTAAAGCTACCGCTACATTAAAATCATATATAGAGATCATTTCCTGCGGCATATCTTTGATTAAAACGCTGATAGTTAAATTTTTACCAGACTCACTTACCCATTCCGCTCCCATTTGCCCTCTACCTTTGGTTTGTTCCAAAGCCATGACAGCGGTGTAATTTTCCAACCACTTTTCTTTGGCCAATTGCTTTAAATAGTCATTGGTCGAATCTATGGCATCGAGTTTGATTATAGGCATGATAGAAATAAAATTTGGTCGTAATTTTAAACTTTTGTTAAGCAAAAATAAGGACAAAAAGTAATACCTTTGCCAAATACACATAAATACTAGATGACGAAAAAAGCAGTAAACACCGATATACTCTTGGCGAGTATTATCAAAGGCATTGAAGAAGTAAAAGGAAATGATATCGACATACTCGATTTAAGAGCTATAGACACCGCCGTTTGTGATTATTTTATCATTTGCAACGGAAATTCCAATACCCAAGTTAACGCGATTGTTAACTCTATCCAAAAACTGGTTTCCAAAGAATTAAAAGACAAACCTTGGCACGTAGAAGGTACGGACAATGGTGAGTGGGTTTTAATGGATTATGTTGACATCGTAGTACACGTTTTCCAAAAACAAATTCGTGAATTCTACAATATTGAAGGATTATGGGGCGATGCCCAAATTACAACCATTCCAAGTAACTATTAAAAAATTGCGCTAAACATATATGGCTACCGAAAAGAAACCCAATAATTTTAAAGTAAGTCCATGGTGGATTTACGCCGGATTAATTATTATATTCTTCGGATTAAACTACATCGGCGGTTCCGGTTTTCAGGATACGGCCAAGATTTCTTCGTCTAAATTCAATGAATATCTAGACAAAGGACAAATCGAAAAAGTAGTGATTTTCAACAAAACGGAAGGCGAAGCCTATCTGACTGCCGCGGCTTTAAAAGACAAAGCACACAGTAAGTTAGCCAAAGATATGTTGGGTAATCCAAACAAAGGCCCTCATTATTCTTTTGAAATTGGTAACGACGAAGTTTTCCAAAACAAAATCGAAAAAGCCAAACTGGAAGGCAAAATCAAAGACTACGATTTTAAACCGAAAAGCAACTGGTCTGAAATATTCATCAGCCTCTTACCTATCATCATCATTATCGGGCTTTGGATATTGATCATGCGCAGAATGTCTGGCGGTGGTGCCGGCGGTGGCGGTGGTCAAATCTTCAACATCGGAAAATCGAGAGCCAAATTATTTGATGAAAAAACCGATTTAAAAACCACGTTCAAAGACGTAGCCGGATTAGAAGGTGCTAAAGAAGAAATCCAAGAAATTGTTGAGTTCCTTAGAAATCCTGATAAATATACTACACTCGGTGGTAAAATTCCGAAAGGCGCTTTATTAGTGGGGCCTCCGGGAACCGGAAAAACCCTCTTGGCCAAAGCCGTAGCCGGTGAAGCCAAAGTTCCTTTCTTCTCTTTATCTGGTTCTGATTTTGTGGAAATGTTTGTCGGTGTTGGTGCTTCTCGCGTAAGAGATTTATTCAAACAAGCCAAAGACAAGGCACCTGCGATAATCTTTATTGATGAGATAGATGCGGTTGGTCGTGCCCGTGGCAAAAACAACTTCTCCGGTTCTAATGACGAACGTGAAAATACTCTAAATCAGTTATTGACTGAGATGGATGGTTTCGGTACGAATACGCACGTAATCGTATTGGCCGCAACCAACAGAGCAGATGTTTTAGACAAAGCTTTATTGCGTGCCGGACGTTTTGACCGTCAGATTTATGTTGACTTACCGGATGTTAGAGAACGTAAAGAAATATTTGAAGTGCACTTAAAACCGTTGAAGAAAGTAGACGGTTTGGATATAGAATTTTTAGCCAAACAAACTCCCGGATTCTCAGGAGCTGATATTGCAAACGTATGTAACGAAGCCGCTTTAATCGCAGCCAGAAATAACAAAACAGCGGTAGACAAACAAGATTTCTTAGATGCTGTTGACAGAATCGTTGGTGGTTTAGAAAAGAAAAACAAAATCGTAACCCCTGATGAAAAGCGTGCCATTGCCGTTCACGAAGCCGGTCATGCTACCGTAAGCTGGATGCTCGAACACGCAGCACCCTTGGTAAAAGTTACTATTGTACCGCGCGGACAAAGTTTAGGTGCCGCTTGGTATTTACCTGAAGAGCGTTTAATCGTCCGTCCCGAGCAAATGCTGGATGAAATGTGTGCTACTATGGGTGGCCGTGCTGCAGAGAAAGTAATGTTCAACAAAATCTCAACCGGAGCCTTAAGCGATTTGGAAAAAGTAACCAAGCAAGCGCGTGCGATGGTAACCATTTATGGTTTGAATGATAAATTAGGAAACATCACTTACTATGATTCTTCGGGACAAAGTGAATACAATTTCTCCAAACCTTATTCTGAAGAAACAGCTTTGGTTATCGACAAAGAGATTTCGAATTTGATTGAAACGGAATACCAAAGAGCCATCAAAATTTTGGAAGACAACAAGGAAAAGCTGCAGCAATTGGCTGATATTCTGATAGAGAAAGAAGTCATTTTCAAAGACGATTTGGAATCCATTTTCGGGAAAAGACCTTTTGACAATCATGCTGATGAAACAGTAGCAGATGCAGTAATAGAATAACATTCACAGTTTTTTAACATTTTATTAAAATCTTAATTCAAAACATACTTTTGAATTAAGATTTTTTTATCTTTGAGGGATTTCAAATACCAAAACAGATTATACCCATACAAGCATGAGTCTTTTCAGAAAAATTTTTGGCACAGGTAATGATGCCTCTGACGAAGAAAGTCAAAGCGAATTTAACAATGCTCCTTCCAGCTTTTCACTGCTTCCGGTAGATGAAAAGTTCACTTATAATTTCAAAAAAAACGGTGGCAAGTTTTTGTACTGTGAGAACTTAAACGAAGTAAAAGACCAATTCTTAAACATCTTAGAGGAAAACGATTGGTTCGAATGTGAAGCACTTTGCTATGAACCGAAATTATTCAGCATGTTGGATGAAAACAAACTAACATACGACAAACCAGCCAACCCGAAATTCTTATTTGCCAGCTGCGAAAACCTTATTGCCGATGAAGGTTCGGTGTTGTTTTCCTCCAACCAAATCAAACAAAACAAACCTAACGATTTACCTATCAATATCATCATTTTAGCCACTACCAGTCAAATTTTGGAAACCAAAAGTGACGGTCTTCGTGTGATTAAAAAGAAATACGATAAAGATTACCCAACCAATATCACTACCATCAAATATTTCGAAAAAGCCAAAGACGAAGATTTCCTGCAATACGGAAGCACTGCCAAGAATTTATACCTCTTGCTTTTAGAAGATTTATAGCATGACGACTACCGTAACAAGAGCTTTATCCGGAGCAGTATATGTACTGCTGTTGGTTGGCGCCACGCTATATTCACAATACAGTTTTTTGTTGTTGTTTGGCATTTTACTGCTTTTCTCCGTGGTAGAGTTTTGTAAATTAATCTCTTTAAAACCTATCATTCCGCTTGTTATTGCCACTGTAGGTTACATCCTATTCAACTTAAACAATACCATCAAAACCAACGAAATATTACTACTTATTGCGGCTCTGTTGGTTTCAATTCGTTCGCTGTTGTTTCTCTTTGAAAAAAAGGATCGCTTTCTAGACAAGCAAACTAAATATGTTTTTCTCATCGGCTATCTCATCATTCCGATTATTATTTTTACCAAAATCCCTTTTATCAATAACCAATACATACCCGAAATCATCATCAGTATTTTGGTCATTATTTGGTGCAATGATACATTTGCCTACCTGGTTGGTATCACCATGGGGAAAAACAAACTTTTCGAAAGAATCTCTCCTAAGAAAACCATAGAAGGTTTTGTTGGCGGTGTTATTTTTGCGGTCGTAGCCGGAATTTTATTAGCGCAATTTTACTTGCACCAAGACCTTATAAAATGGATTATTATCGCGATGATAGTGAGTGCTTTCGGCACATTGGGTGATTTGATAGAATCTAAATTTAAAAGAATCGCAGGCGTTAAAGACAGTGGCAATATTATGCCCGGTCACGGAGGTTTTCTAGATCGCTTGGATAGTATTATATTTGTAGCACCATTTGTTTATTTGTTTTACCAAATTATCTATTATGTTTCATAAAGAAGGTTATAAAATCATTTTCATTGCCATTTTAAGTTTTGTTGCAGCACTATTATTGACGGATAAATTTGTGCACATTCATTGGCTTAAAATTTCAATTCAGCTTGTTTTTGTCTTTCTTTTTGTAATGATTTTACAATTCTTCAGAAACCCCAATAGAAAAATCGTTCCAAATGAAAATTATTTCTTGGCACCGGTTGACGGTAAAGTGGTTGTGATTGAAGAAGTATTTGAAGAAGAATATTTTAAGGACAAAAGAGTACAGGTTTCGATTTTTATGTCGCCGATTAATGTACATGTAACGCGTTATGGTGCTTCAGGTAAAATCAAATTCAGCAAATACCATCCTGGAAAATACTTGGTCGCTTGGCATCCAAAAGCCAGTACCGAAAATGAAAGAACAACCGTGGTCATCGAAACCAAACCTTTTGGCGAAGTTTTATACCGACAAATTGCCGGAGCCTTAGCCCGAAGAATTGTAAATTACGCAGAGGAAGGCCAACAGGTAGTTCAAGGAGATGATGCCGGTTTTATCAAATTTGGTTCGAGAGTAGATATATATTTCCCTTTAGGAACCAAAATAGAGGTTGCTTTAAACCAAAATGCTGTAGGTAACCAAACGGTTATCGCTTCAAAATAATAGTCTCAAAACATGTCTGAAAAAGAATTAGAAGTTCGATTTCTGGAAGCCGTTGAAATTGCTTCCAAAATGACACAGTCATCGCTCCCGCAAGATGTACAGTTGCGGTTGTATGCCTATTACAAACAAGCCACTTTCGGAACCATTGAATACAATAACTCTTCTACTTTTGATTTAAGAAATGCCTTTAAAACCAATGCCTGGATGCAAATCAGTCACTTGTCGGTAGACGAAGCCAAAGAGTTGTATATTGAAGCCATCAACGCCATTGTAAACGAAAAAAAATAAATTATGAAAAGGATTATTGCTTTTGCATTATGTTTTTCTTTTACGTTCTTATTGCCTTCCTGCAATAAAAAAAAGTTGACCGAAGTAGTCGAAGTACCATTGCCTTCTGCTGAAGAAAAAATAACCATTGGCCAGCCCGATGATGTCGCAGCCGAAGAAGGGCAATTCGCTTTGGCCAAGTTGCCTTATGAATACAATGCCTTGATGCCAAGCATCGATATCTTAACCATGGAAGTGCACTACTCCAAACATTATCTAACGTACACCAATAACCTCAACAAGTTAGTTGCTGCTGATCCATTATTAGTTGATTTGGCCATTGAAGATATCTTGAAAAAACTCGATATGAACAATGCCGACTTGCGAAACAATGCCGGTGGTTATTACAATCACACTTTGTTTTTTGAAGGCATGGCACCCAAAGCAGGCGGACAACCTAAAGATACTTTGGCGACAGTAATTACCCGAGATTTTGGTTCATTTGAAGTCTTAAAAAACCAGTTTGCCGATGCTGCTGAGAAGCAATTTGGCTCCGGATGGGCATGGTTAATTGTAGACAAAGCCGGAAAGTTATCAGTAACAAGTACCCAAAATCAAGACAATCCTTTAATGCCGAACCAAACTGTAAAAGGAAAGCCAATTTTATGTTTGGATGTTTGGGAACACGCTTATTATCTCGATTACCGATACAAACGAAAAAAATATATCGATGCTTTCTTCAAAGTCATCAACTGGAAAAAGGTTTCCGAACGGTATTTGGAAGCAACAGTGACAAAATAAAAAATCCCTAATCGCAAGATTAGGGATTTTATTTTACCAAATAACCACTTTCAAATTATCGGGTCTTCTCATTTTGCTTCCCGGTTGGATGTTGAAAGCTTTGTGAAAATCCGGATTGTTTTGCAATGGTCCGTTGATTCTGTATTTGGCCGGTGCATGAACATCGGTTAGTAATTGCTGGGCTAAAGATTCAGGTTTGATGTTTACCATCCAAGCGTAACCGTATGCTAAAAAGAAACGTTGCTCCGGTGTTAAACCGCTAATCTTTTCTTTGTTTTTGTATTGCGCTGATTTTTTAAAGGCCTCAAATCCCATTACAACACCACCTAAATCCGCTATGTTTTCACCTTGGGTAGCATCGCCGTTTACGAATTTGCCCGGTAAAGCTTCATATTGACTGAACTGTTCTACAATCAATTTGGTTTTGGCTTTGAACTTTTTCAAATCTTCGGCTGTCCACCAATTGTTTAAGTTACCTTTTTCGTCATACTGACTGCCTTGATCGTCAAATCCGTGGGTAATTTCGTGTCCGAAAGTCGAACCGCCAATAATTCCGTATAAAACGGCATCATCCGGCATTCTGCCTTCAAATCCGGGCACTAAAATATTACAGGCCGGAACACAGATTTCGTTGTTACTTGGACTATAATACGCATTATAAGTTTGTGGATACATACCCCATTCGGTTCTGTCTACCGGTTTGCCAAACTTTTTAATCATATCTTGAATCGCCCACTTATTGGTTGCCATGACATTGGCTAAAAATGTTTCTCGGTTGATAGTTACACTGCTCATATCCTTCCATTTATCGGGATAACCAACTTTCATTACAATCTTGCTCAATTTGTAAAGTGCTTTCTTCTTGGTTTCTTCACTCATCCAATCCAGGGTTTTAATGCGTTCAGCATAAACGTCACGGATATTGTTGCCAATTTCCAGAAGCTTTTCTTTGGAACCTTTTGGCAAATAATCTTTCACATAAACTTGTCCGATTAACTCACCTAAAGAACTATCCGTTTGCTCTACGATTCTTTTCCAACGGGGTTTTTGTTCTTTTACACCGCTCATCACTGTGGAATAGAAATAGAAGTTCTGCTTTTCAATGGCATTGTTCAAATAAGAAGCATAAGAATTGACAAAGTCCCATTCTAAATAAGTTTTCCAATCTTCAATAGAATAACTTTTGATCATTTGGTTTAAAGCCTTATAAAACTCCGGTTGACCGACAATTACGGTATCAACATTTTTAATCCCCATGGCTGTGGTCATCATTTCCCAATCAATATTCGGAGTAGCATTGTTGATTTGAGCGATACCCATTTTGTTGTAATTCTTGATTGGGTCACGAAGCGCTTCTAACTTTCTGGAGTTTTTGGCCAATTCCGTTTCCAATTTCATAATAGTATTCGCATTGGCTTTAGCTGCGTCTATATTTTTTCCAATCAACAAACTCATTTTTTCCAAATGTTTTACATATTCGGCACGTATGTTTACCGTTTCCTTATCCATATTGAAATAATAATCACGATTGCCCAAACCTAATCCGCCTTGGCCAAGAAAAACAGCATATTTAGCACTATTTTTATCATCTTGCCCAACATACAAAGAAAAGCCAGGATTAGCACCGATGGTATGCAAATAGGCTATTGTATTCAATAATGACGGAACGTCTTTGATGGCTTTAATTCTATTTAAATCAGCCTTCAAGGGAGACAAGCCCAATTTTTCAATTTGTAAAGTATCCATACCGGAAGCATAGAAATCACCGATTTTTTGTTCGTTACTGCCTTTTGGTGCATCAGTCATCTCGGCAGATTTTTCACAAATTTGTTTGATCTGCGAATTGATGGTATCGCCTATTGTTCGGAAAATCCCGTTGCTTCTTTCGCTATCCGGAATTGGGTTTCGTTTGAACCAACCGCCATTGGCGTACATAAAAAAATCCTCGCCGGGATTAACAGTTGTATCTCTGTTGGTCAATAAAGGATCAATAAAATCGGCTTCTTTTTGGTTACAACTAACGAATAATAGCGTTGAAAAAAAACCAAGAATTAGTTTAGTTATTAATTTCATAAAAGTATGTTTTGATGTGTATTGGACTAATGAACATTGAAAATGTTACCAAATGTAATGCTTTTGTAAAAATAACAACAATAAAAAACCACCCGAAGGTGGCTTTGTCATTAGTCTTTAATACCTAGTTTGTCTAAAATATCTTCCATCAAGCACCATTTGGTTATGGAAGATTGCAGCAAATTGGCTCCGACAAAAGCGGTAAACCAAAGCCAATTCTGATTGACATAAATCGATAACAATAAGCTGATTAGGATAAATGTTCCCGCTACAGCTCTAACTATTCTGTTTTTCATAGTATTAATATTAATTAGATTTTTCAATTTGAAGTACAGCCACATCCACTTGTGCCTTGGTTTCTTGTTTGGCATTAAAATCGGCTATGAGTTGGAAGAACAAATCCACATTTTCTTTTTTCACAAAAGCATAAAAAAGTAAAGATTCGGTTTCGTTCATTTCGGAAGCAAACCAATTGGTTTCAATAAACTCTTGCGAAACATCTTTGTAACCCATTACATTTCGGTAGCTAAACGTTTTGACATTGGCTTTTTTTAAGAGCGTTTTGATGTCTTTTTCAAATTCAGTTATGGCGGTGATGATTAATAATTTCATGACTTTAGGAATTAAGTTATTGATCTTTTGTTACTGATGAATTACTCTCCCATTTTTTTCTTTCGGTGATGTAATAAATCAAAGGCACTACTATCAGCGTGAGTAAGGTTGAAACAATCGCTCCAAATACTAAGGAAATCGCCAATCCTTGAAATATTGGGTCAAATAAAATAATTGACGCTCCGATAACCACAGCACCGGTCGTTAACAAAATTGGCGTAGTTCTCACAGCACCGGCTTCGATAATGGCTTGTTTTAGCGGAATTCCATCATTCAATCGAATCTCAATAAAATCGATGAGCAACACTGAATTTCGCACCATGACACCAGCTAAGGCAATCATACCAATAAAAGAAGTTGCGGTAAAGAAAGCGCCTAACAACCAGTGACCTAATACAATCCCGACTAACGAAAGCGGAATCGCCATCATCATCACCATCGGGGTTTTGAAATTTTGGAACCAACCTACAATCAACATGTAAATAATTACTATCACAATTAAGAACGCTGCTCCTAAATCGCGGAAGACTTCCAAGGTAATTTGCCATTCACCATCCCATTTGACGGTAAAGTCACTTTCATCAGATGGTTGCTCCATGTACAACTCATTGACTTTATAGCCTTTTGGCAATTGCATTTTTTGGAGTTTCTCATTCATCCCCAAAATAGCGTACACCGGACTTTCCAAATCGCCTGCCATATCGGCTGTTACATACACTACACGCTTTTGGTCTTTGCGGTAAATCGTTTTTTGCAAAGTATCTTGTACCACTTTAACCAAATCACTCACCGGAACTACATTCCCACGATTGCCTTTGATTTTCAAACTTTGAATGTCTTGCAAACTCGTTTTATCCTTATCGTCTAAAGACAATACAATCCCAACATTGTCATTTGAATTTTCATCATACAAGTTAGAAACAGGATATTCTTTAAGCAAATAAGTCAAATTGCCTACCACTTGTTGCGGAACGATTCCGTTTAACATCGCTTTTTCTTTATCAACAACCAATTTATATTCGGTTTGATCGTCCTCTGTCATCCAATCTACATCAACTATATCTGTGGTGTTTTCCAGAATACTTTTCACTTGATTAGCGACTTTGATTTGCTCTTTATAATTTGGCCCATAGATTTCCGCTACCAATGTCGATAATACCGGCGGTCCCGGTGGCACTTCTATAATCTTAACATTCGCAGCATATTTCTTGGCTATCTTTTGAATTTCCGGACGAACGATTTTAGCGATGTCGTGACTTTGTAAATCGCGGTCTTCTTTGTGCAATAAATTCACTTGAATATCGGCCATATTGCTGCCACCACGCATATCGTAATGACGCACCAAACCGTTAAAAGTAATCGGAGCCGAAGTACCAATGTAGTTTTGGTAATTCACCACTTCGGGAACCGTGGAAAGGTATTGCGCGATTTCCTGAGTTACCGCCGCAGTTCTTTCTAAAGTCGTTCCTTCGGGCATGTCAATCACGACTTGGAACTCGTTTTTATTATCAAATGGCAACATCTTCACGGCTACCGATTTGGTAAAAAACATCAAAACCGAACCGATTAACAATAAAACGGTAATCCCTAACATCAAACGACGCTTTTTAGAACTTTCTAGAAACGGTCGTTCCATTTTGTTGTAGACTTTGTAAATCCACGATGTTTCCAATCCTTGTTCGGCTTTTTGTTCTTGTTCTTCTTTTTCGTGCAACAAATGATAACCCAAATAAGGTGTCACAGTCAGGGCGACAAACAAAGACAACAACATTGCTATCGAAGCCCCAATCGGCATCGGACTCATATAGGGTCCCATCATTCCTGATACGAAAGCCATTGGCAAAATCGCCGCAATAACCGTGAACGTTGCTAAAATAGTTGGATTCCCAACTTCATTTATCGCATAAATAGCTGCTTGTTTAAATGGTAATCGCTTCATTTTGAAGTGACGGTGCATATTTTCGGCGATGATGATACTGTCGTCTACGACAATTCCCACTACGAAAACTAAGGCGAATAAAGTGATACGATTTAACGTATAACCTAACATATAATAGGCGAATAAAGTCAAGGCAAACGTTAATGGCACTGAAAAGAAAACCACTAAACCACCGCGCCAACCCATGGCTAACATCACCAAAAGAGTAACTGCAATAATCGCAATGCCTAAATGCAGCAACAACTCACCTACTTTATCCGAAGCGGTTTCACCGTAATTACGCGTTACTTCTACGTGAACATCATCGGTGATAATGGTTTGTTTTAAATGCTCGACTTTCTCCAAAATCTTTTCGGAAATTTTCATCGCATCGGCACCTTTTACTTTTCCGATAGAAATCGTTACGGCAGGATATTCCGAATTGTTTTTAGTAAATTTTTCATTGGCTTTGCCATACCCAAAAGACACATAACTTCTCGGCGTTGAAGGTCCGTCCTGAACCGAAGCCACTTGTTTTAAATAAACCGGCAGATTGGCATTGACGCCCACTACCAAGTTTTCGACATCTTCGGCGGTTTGCAAAAACTCACCCGTGGTTACCAAATATTCTTTATCGGCTGAAACAAAACTACCCGATTGCGAGCTGCCGTTATTGGCTTGAATCATTTGCATAATACTTAACGCATCCACACCGTTTTCGGCCATTTTATCTTTGTCTAACACCACTTTAACTTCGCGGTTTCGGCCACCGATTTCTTTGGTGATGGCGACATCTTTTACTTTTTCAATCTCCGAAGTTACTTCTTCTGCGATTTGACGGATTTCGAAATCGTTTAGTTTTTCGCTCCAAAGCGTTAGGCCTAACATCGGAACATCATCGATAGAACGCGTTTTCACCATTGGTTTATAAACGCCTTGCGGAAACATATTTTCATGTTTGGCCAACTCATCGTATAATTTTACATACGAACGTTCTACATCTTGCCCAACATAAAACTGAACAATCAACATCGCCTGACCGTTCATCGCCATACTGTGCACATGTTCTACGCCTTTGATATTGGAAAGAATTTTTTCCAAAGGTTTCACCACGCGGCTTTCGACTTCACTCGGACTCGCTCCGGGATAACCCACCATTACGTCGGCCATTGGAACATTGATTTGTGGTTCTTCTTCTCTTGGAATCAGAAACGAACTGTATATGCCGATGATCATTAATCCGACCATTAACAATATCGTTAACTTCGAATTGATGAAAAAATGGGCGATTTTACCTGATATACCTTCTTGCATGATTTTTTAATTTGAAAATGTGATGATTTGAAAATTTGAAAATGAGTTAATTCAATTTCACTTTTGCGCCATTATACAACTTACCTTCTGCCGAAACGATATATTGCTCGTTAGCCGATAAGCCGGATAAAACTTCTACTTGGTTCCCGAAGTATTTCCCGATGCGCAACCATCTTAAAATGGCTTTGTTACCGTTGCCGACAGTGTAAATTCCGGTGAGTTGACCTTGTTTGACCAAAGCGCTTTCGGGAACCAAAACTTTATCGGTTGTGATAGTCATTTGTGTTTTATTGGCCACAGGAAATTGAACATTGACAAACATGCCGGATAAAATAGCTTTATCGATTTGGTTCAAACCGACTTTAACCAAATACTGTCCGCCGGTATTTTTAGCCGAACTGCTGACTTCAATTACTTTTCCCGTTACTTCTTTGTTGATGGATTTTACTAATACTTTTACGGCCATTCCGTTTTGAATGTTGGCTATATCGCTTTCAGAAACCATCGCGGTAACTTGTAATCTCGAAACACCTTCTATGCTCACTAACGGCATTCCGGGATTCGCCATATCGCCTTCTTTGACAAAAGCATTGGTCACTTCACCCGAAAACGGCGCGGTGATATTGCTGTAATTGAATTGTGCCAACACTTCATTTCGCATTTGTTTGGCCGCGTCCAATCCGGCTTTGGCCATTTCGTAGCGCGAGGTCATGTCGTCTAACTCTTTTTGAGAGGCACTTTGTTGGTTGAACAAAACGGTGAATCTTTCAAAATCTTTTTTCGCATTATTATAAGCAGCAGTCGCTTGTAAAATAGAAGCATCGACTTGGGCTTTTTTGGCTTGTAAATCGGAGTTGTTGATGCTGACCATCAATTGACCGGTGCTAACTTTTTGCCCGACTTTCACATGCACTTTGGTTACGTAGCCCATCATTCGGGTGCTCACATTGGCACTGTTTTCGGCTTCAATTTTGCCACTGGCAGTTACGAAAGAACCATTGTTTTGCACAGTCATTCCGCTAACTTTTACCGGAATAGCCGCTGCATTATCTTTAATTTCTTTTCGGTCTTTTCCACAAGAAAGGAATAAGAATGTCGATAAAAATAGCGTGGTTATTATTTTATTATTCATGTTGTTCTGTTTTTTTATTGTTTTAATACTACTGGGTCAAAAACTGTAAATACTGTTGGGTGAAATTGTACTCAAAAACCGCTTGTAAATGCTCTAATTCCTTTTGAATCATTTGGGTTTCGGCAGTCAATAAATCGGTGGTTTTTTCTAAACCTTGGGTGAAACGATTTTGGCGAATGCGATACGCTTCTTGTGATTGTTCGAAAGCCATTTGCAACAAACCTACTTTGTTTTCGGCATCTTTTAGTTGGCGATTAGTTTTGCTTACTTCGAGTTGGCTTTGCTTTTTATATTGCTCTGTTTCAAACGAAGCTTTTTGAAAATCAGCTTTGGCTTTATCGTATTTTCCGAAGGATTTATAACCGTCGAAAACGTTCCAAGACAATTGTGCTCCAACCAAATAACCTTTGGCAGCCGTCCCTAAAAACTGACTGTCATACAACTCATAACTTCCAAAAGCGTTTAGTCTTGGCAAGAAATTCATTTTGCTCATCACCATCATTTTTTTATAGGCTTCGGATGATTTGTCTAGGGCTTGAATGTCTTTCCTATTCTCTGATAATTGGGTGTTTATCGCTTCAACCTTAATGGTATTTTCCAGTTCTTCTGAAGGTTTAAAGGTTTTTCCTTGTATGTCTTCGTTTAATAGAAAAGCCAAATAATCGGAGGCATTTTGCACATTGCTTTTGGCGTATTGCAATTGATTTGAAATGTCATTCACGCGTACTTGCACATTCAATACATCGGTCTTTTGCAACAAACCTTGTTTGAAATAATTGTCGACCAATTTCAAGTTGGCTTTAGCCGTTGACTCCGCTTTTTCCAAAACACTAACGGCTTTGTACGCTAATTGGAGTTGCATGTACGCCTTAGACACTTCGAGTTCTAAATACTCTTGGGTTCGCTGTGTTTGCAGTTGGAAAGCTTCCATTTTGGCTTTCGCGGCTTGTCTTCCGAAAATACCGTCAACGTTGAGTAGCGGTTGTTGGATTTCGATTTTAGTGGCAAAGTTTTGCGTGGTTTTCGGGTCATTTAACAAAGCCGGATTGAAATCGGATTGGGTTAGAATTTCCTGATTTAATTTGGAACCAAAAGCCATTAACGGATTGGTAGTAACTATTCCGGTATAAGACACATTAATATTGGGCAAAAAGAGTGCATTCGATTGGCGGTAATCCGCTTTAGCCGATTGATAGTTTTTATCTGCGATTTTGATTTGCAGGTTTTTTTCGGATACTTTTTGTTTCAAATCGCTTTTGGAAATGGTCAACGTATCTTGACTGAATCCGAAAATTGATAGGAATAAAAATCCAGTAGTTAATAATTGCTTGTTCATATTCATCATAGTTTATCTGAATTATGAAGCAAAAATAGGGTGGTAAAAAAGCGTGTACAGTTACAATTGTTACAGAGGTAACTGGACACAAAAAAAATGCCTGATTCCTCAGGCACTCAAAAATATATGGTATTGATTTGATTTATTTTACAATCACTTTTTGGGAAACATAAAACTTATTATCGAATATAAAAGTGATGATTACCGTTTGATTCGAAATGCCGTCTAACTCAAAGTTCATACTGTTCTCGCCTTGCGTTGTATCTTCAATTTCACCGTCTAATACGATTTTCCCTTCCATGGTAGAAACAAAATAATCAATGTTCGTTGCATATGCCATTTTGAAATTGATTCTGACGGTACTGCTGTCGGTAGGATTTGGAGAAACGGTCATTGAAAAAGGGTTTTTGCCTTCTATGGGTTGGACTCCTAAAGGCAGATTTTTAATCAGTTTCACTTCATAAACAGTCGCGTTAGCAGAAGTGGTTGACGTATTATTTACCGAAAACGGATTCGCACTTGGACTGGTCAATCCTCCTACTATGTGCCCAATTACAAATTCATCAGCAGTAATCTCGCTGAGTTTTATGACTTCGTTGCTGTAATGTGGCAACGATTTGTTAGGGATAAATTCGGCACTCGCACCTTTTAAAGCCGGCATGGTTTCGGGCAGTTGGTATTCTTGTAAAGAACCATCGGCGAATCTTGTTGTTCGGCTGATGGTATTGACAAAAGGAACATTATTGTCTTGCACCAAAGTAGTTCCGTTATAATAATATTGACTGATTCCGCCAAAAAAGAGATTGTGCATTCGGTTTTCGGTGGCATCGTAAAGACAAGATTTGGCGCTGTGGTAGTTGCTCAAATATTGGTTGAAAGTCGTTTGCGGAAAATAGCCTTCGGGTTTGATGTCTACCGGATATAAAAACGGCAAATCGACATTGATTTGAAAAACGCCGGATGAAATCGTGTAACCTTGTGAACCATCAGGGAAAATTTGTGGTAACAGATTGTAATCTCTTCGGTGTAAATGAACCGCATCAGTAATAGCTTCGTAATTAGAAATACTCAGTTGCGTTCCGGAATTATCGATGGAAAATTTTCGGATTTGGTTGGAATAAGTTTGGGTAAAGGTTGGATTGTTCATCGGATTGTATCTTCCGTCAAAACGGTGTCCGCCTATTAAATAAAACGTGTTGTTTATTTTGCCTAATTGCCCGCCGGTGATGGCAAAATTGGTATCGGTCATTTGCTTGAAATGCTGTAAAACGGATGTACCATTAATTACTGAATTAATCAAACCCGAAACATCAATCGATGTCATCTTATTAAATGTGATATGATCATTGGCTGTAGCCGAAAAAGCATAACCTCCGATGATATAAAGTGTGTCTTCATCTTGGTAAAAATTGAAATTGGTGGCTTGCAATTGTTCTTGTAAGGTCGTTGGTAAGACATTCACAGATACCGACCAAACTTGACTCGCCAAAACATCTACCACATAAATATTGGTATTGTTATTTGAGGACGGAAAAGCATTAAACGGCTGACGCGCATGAATTCCGTCGACTCGCCCGCCAAGGATTAACCATTTCCCTTCGTGTTGTGCAAAGGCATAGGAATGAATTCCGGGGAAATTGGGTATGGATATCGGATTGAGTTGTACTTGGTAATCAAAAGTAGATTGTGAAAAAACAACATTGGTAAACACCAAAAATAACAAAGGGTAAATTAGTCTCATGTTAATAATATTTTATTCAAAGCTATTGATTCCATACCAAGTGTTTTGCCACATTTGTTACACAAAAAAAAGCGCCCCAAACTTGGGACGCTTTCCAACTTATTCAAAAGTTTATAACTAAGCTTTTTTGTCTTCAGCTTTTTTAGAAGCGCAACATCCTGCTTTTTTCTCGGTGCTGCATTCTTTTTTCTCTTCCGTTGAGCAAGACTTTTCAGTTTTTGCTTTTTTCTTTTTTTGCTTTGGATCTGTACTGTTAGCGTTTGCATTAAGGGCAAATAACAAAGCTACTGCTGCGAAAGTTGAAACTAATTTTCTCATGTTTTTATATTTTTTTAAATTATTTATCTTTAAGGTTTTAGAGCTACTATGCTCCGAGGTGCTTAGGTTTTGCCTTCGCTCCTTTTCTTGGTTGATGATTTTAGGCAACGCTTAAAGTTTCCGGTGGTTGCCAAATGGTAACGCTAAAATGAGACGTTAAATTCTTGTGATATTGTATTTTTTCTTTAGTAACTAAACTGATATACTGTTTGGTCAATTGGTAATCTGTGGTAAAAACTAAAAAAGTAGCATTGTTGAAATTAAAATTGAGGACACATTTTTCTTTTCCGCAACCGTTGGGTAAATCGCTTTCGGAGTCATTATCGGTACAAGACATTTGGCAAGTTTCAAAATAAGTCATTTTAATTGCTTTGGCCGAAGGTAAAGCGGTCAAAACAGTTAAATAAAGACATAATGTAAATGCAAAAACCTTCATGGCGACAAAATATAGCAAGAATAAATCCTTTTATGCAAATCAAATGTAGCATTAAAACAGATTGACAGACAAAAAATTAACTTAAAACTAACTTAAGAATCATTCCGTAAAAACCTTCTTCAGTGGTCTTGCTTAGTTTTAGAAACAAAGATATTAAACAACAATCCGCCCATCAAACCACCGTATAAAGTGGAATTTAAGGGTTGGGATGTTATGGCACAAGTTCCGTTGGCACAACCAACATAATGATAGTAAGCGTAACCCAATAATCCGCCAACTAAAATCCCTAAAACTGTAATTAAAATTGCTTTTTGGGACATCAGTTTGATTTTTCGATTACCGTTTTCACAATTTCTTCTTTGGATAAAACACCGGATTGTCGCCACAACTGTTTCCCGTTTTGAAAAAGCATCATAGTGGGAACGCCGCGCACCTGATATTGTGCTGCCAATTCTTGATTTTTATCGACATCAATTTTGATGATGGAAACCCGTTCTCCCAGACTGTCTTTAACTTCCTTTAAAATCGGAGCCAACATTTGACATGGTCCGCACCAAGTAGCAAAGAAATCGATTAAAACGGGTTTTTCGGAATGGATGATTTGATCAAAAGTACTATTCATTTTTTTGATTTTTATAATTTACAGTACAACTATTCGGTCCGCAACCCATATTAAAAACCGCTTGAAACAAAAAGAAAACACCAAAAGCCACAAAAAACCAATGACGGGTTGCATACGCCTGATAAAACAGAAACAAGGCAAAAGCCATTCTGAAAATGCGCATGAGGTGCCAATTGGAAAACAGTATTCTTTTCATCGCAAAAAATTATAATAAAGTCGTTGGGCAAACATAATTGGTAATCGGTAAACTCGTCAATTTTATTTCGTTGAAACCGCCAATCACATCGACAAAATTCTCAAAACCTCTTTGCTTTAAAATCGAAGCGGCAATCATGCTGCGATAGCCACCTAAACAATGTAATACAAAGTGTTTATCTTTGGGAAAGTCTGACAAATGCTGATTAATCTCATTTAATGGAACATTAATAGCACCTACTAAGTGTTCAGAGTCGTATTCACTTTTCTTTCTGACATCAAAAATTGGGATTTCGTGTATTTCTTCCAAATCTTGTAACTCTTCGGCTGAGATTCTATTAACAGTGTCAACCTCTTTTCCTGCTTTTGCCCATGCTTCAAATCCGCCTTCTAAATAACCAATGGTATGGTCATAACCCACTCTCGATAATCTGATAATGGCTTCTTCCACTTTTTCATGGTTCTCGGCAACCAGTAGAATTTCTTGTTGTAAATCGGGAATCAATTCGCCAACCCACATCGCAAAATTACTGTCCAATCCGATGTTGATGCTATTCGGAATGAATCCTTGGGCAAATTCAGAAGCTTTTCGCGTATCTAAAATCAAGGCTTGCGTTTCATTGGCTACCATTTCAAAAGTCTTGGCATCATAAGGTTTTTGACCGCGGTGCATTACTTTATCCAAACTTTCATAGCCTTGAATGTTCATCAAAACGTTCTTAGGAAAATAAGCCGGTGGCGTGGTCAATCCGGTTAAAAGTGAGATCACAAATTCGTCCTCAGTCAACTTTGGATTTAAGGCGTAATTGGTTCTTTTTTGGTTGCCCAAAGTGTCTGTCGTTTCTTTACTCATCATTTTACCACAGGCACTTCCGGCACCGTGATTTGGGTATACGATTAAATCATCCGACAGCGGCATAATTTTTTCGCGAAGCGAATGGTAAAGCAATCGTGCCAATTTGTCTTGGGTTAAATCGGCTATGACGTGTTGGGCCAAATCCGGTCGGCCAACATCGCCAATAAATAAAGTATCTCCGGTAATGATGCCATGTTCCTTTCCGTTTTCATCAATCACCAAATAAGTGGTGCTTTCCATGGTATGTCCGGGTGTATGAATGGCTTTGACCTTGCAATTGCCCACTTCAAAAATCTGATTGTCATTGGCCACCAAAGCATCAAAACCCGGTTTGGCCGTTGGACCATAAACAATAATCGCATTTTCTTTTTGGGCCAAATCCAAATGTCCCGATACAAAATCGGCATGGAAATGGGTTTCAAAAACGTATTTGATTTTGGCGTTGTCTTTTCGAGCGCGGTCAATATAAGGTTGTACTTCTCGCAAAGGATCAAAAATAGCTGCTTCGCCATTGGACTCCAAATAATAAGCAGCGTGTGCTAAACATCCGGTATAAATTTGTTCTAATTTCATATTTTTTGTTTTTTCCCAAAAGTATCGCTCCCATTCTTAATTCGGAATGATAATTATCAGTTGCATCGAATACAAAAATAGTCACACCGATTGAGGCAATCAGTATCAAAAGTTACACAAGAATTGAGAAGTTTAAGATCGAACTAATTCAATCGACGCGCGGTGCAATTTGATTTTACCTTCATTTTCCAAAGCTTTTAATAGTCGGGAAATCACTACGCGAGAGGTATGCAAATCGTAGGCTATTTCCTGATGGGTATTTTGAATAGAATTGGTTTTGTTGATTTGGGCTTTATCCAAAAGGTAATTGTAAAGTCTTTCATCCATATTCATGAAAGCGAGATTATCGATGGCCATCAGCATTTCCTTCAAACGGTTGTTGTAGCTGTTGAAAACGTAATTTCTCCAGCTTTTGTATTTGCCGAGCCATTCTTCCATTTTAGCTACCGGAATCATGACTACTTTGCCTTTGGTTTCGGCCACGGCACGTATTTCGCTTTTGGTTTCTCCCAAACAGCAAGCCATGGTCATCGCACAAGTATCGCCTTTTTCTAAGAAGTACAGCAATAATTCGCCTTCATCAAAATCTTCGCGAAGAATTTTAATCGCGCCCGAAAGTAGTAAAGGCATATTTTTGATGTAATCACCAAAATCAATTAGAATTTCGCCTTCCTCAAATGTTCTGAGCTGTGACACTTGAGCAATTTCCTCCAATAGTTTTTCTTCAAAAACAAAACCGTAACTTTCTTTGAGCAATTCTAACATCATGATTGAATTTTGGTCTTGTAAATTTCGACTAAAAAAAGGACATGATAAAAATCATTTCTTTAAAAAATGAAATGAGTAACTTTACTTACTATAAACCAATAAATTACAATTGATTATGAAAAAAAATATGGGAACTTTAGACAAGGGTATCCGAGTGATTTTGGCTGCTGTATTTGCCTATTTATATTTTAGCGGAACCGTTACCGGTACTTTAGGCTACGCTTTGTTGGCGTTTGGCGTCATCTTTTTGCTAACCAGTTTGGTAAGTTTTTGTCCACTGTATACTTTACTGGGAATCAATACCTGCAAGACTAAGTAATCCGCTTATTTGTGCCTTTTGGAAAGTGTTGCTTTTGCAGCACTTTTTTTGTTGACATTATTTCAAAAAAGATTTCCGATTTTTTATAATAATTTTAATACTACTGCGTTTTATAAGTAGTAATTTGCAACAAATTAAAATGTACTTATGGACAAAATCAAAATACTTTGGGTTGATGACGAGATTGATTTGCTCAAGCCACACATCTTATTTTTAGAAAACAAAAACTACAAGGTAACGACTTACAACAATGGTCGTGATGCCATTGACGCTTATGAAGACGGTAATTTTGACATCGTTTTCTTAGATGAAAATATGCCCGGTATGAGTGGTTTGGAAACCTTATCGGAAATGAAAGAGAAAAAATCTTCTACACCGGTGATTATGATTACCAAAAGCGAGGAAGAATACATCATGGAAGAAGCCATTGGTTCTAAGATTGCCGATTACCTAATCAAGCCGGTGAACCCCAATCAGATTTTATTGAGTTTGAAGAAAAACTTAGACCATTCCAGACTGATTTCGGAGAAAACTACTTTGGATTATCAGAAAGAATTCCGCAAAATTGCCATGGAAATGGCCATGGTCAACAGCTATGAGGATTGGGTAGAATTGTATAAAAAACTATTGTTTTGGGAATTGGAGTTGGAAAACATCAACGACCAAAGCATGTTTGAAATATTAGAGAGCCAAAAAGTCGAAGCCAACATGCAGTTCGGAAAATTCATAGAACGCAATTATGAAAGTTGGTTCGAACCCAAAGCAGACAAACCCATACAATCCCACACGCTTTTCAGAGAATTAGTTGTTCCCGAATTGGTCAAAAAAGACAAGCCCGTTTTATTTGTAGTCATCGATAACCTCCGCTATGACCAATGGAAAGCGATGGAAAATGTGGTGGCGAATCATTACAAATTGGAAAAAGAGATTCCGTATTACGCTAGTTTACCAACAGCTACTCAATACGCCCGAAATTCTATTTTCTCTGGTTTGACCCCTTCGGAAATGGAAAAACAGTTCCCGCAATATTGGAAAAACGACGTGGAAGAAGGTGGGAAAAATTTATATGAAGCCGAATTTTTAACCGCGCATTTGAAACGTTTAGGATTGAATATCAAACAAGATTATTTCAAAATCACCAATTTAGCCGGTGGCAGAAAGTTGGCCGACAATTTTAAAGCACTTAAAGACAACCAATTGGTTACTGTGGTTTACAACTTCGTAGACATGCTTTCACATGCCAAAACAGAAATGGATGTGGTAAAAGAATTGGCTTCGGATGACAAGGCTTATCGCTCATTAACCTTGAGTTGGTTTAAAAATTCTCCTTTGCTGGAAATCATTCAACAGGCCCAAAAATTAGGGTTCAAATTGATTATTACTACTGACCACGGAACGATTAACGTAAAAAATCCGTCGAAAGTGATTGGCGATAAAAACACCAGTTTGAACTTGCGATACAAAACCGGCAGAAGTTTGACTTATGAAGACAAAGATGTATACGCTGTCAGAGACCCGAAAAAGATTGGATTACCAACAATCAATATGAGTAGCTCTTACATATTTGCCAAGAATGACTTATTTTTGGCCTATGTAAACAACTACAATCATTATGTGAGTTACTATAGAAATACCTACCAACATGGCGGAATTTCACTCGAAGAAATGATTGTGCCGTTTTTAGTATTTAATCCGAAATAAAAAAAAGTAAACAGTGTTCAGCATTTAGTAATCCATTGAAAGCTAATTACTGAACACTAAATACTGAATGACCACTTACTTAACATGGAAATCATATTTTCACTTGACGAAATACAAGAAGTCGCTCAAAAAATCATAGCCGAAAAACCCCATAAAGTGATTTTGTTTCACGGTCAAATGGGCGTAGGCAAAACCACCTTGATTAAAGCTTTGGCCAAAGAACTTGGAGTGAAAGACGCTACGAGTAGTCCGACCTTTTCTTTGGTGAATGAATACCAAACTGACAATAACCAATCCGTGTATCACTTTGATGTGTACCGATTAAAATCGGAAGCGGAAGCTTTAGACATGGGAATCGATGAATATTTGTATTCAGGACATTGGTGTTTTATTGAATGGGCCGAAAAGATTCCGAATTTGCTTCCGGAACATTATTCTACCATTGATCTATCCATTACTGTAGAAGGCAAAAGAGATTTAAGATTGACATAATTCGATAAATTTTTGTAATTTGGTTGCAAATTCAACTGAGCCTTATGTCCTTAACCCCATTCACTAAGCAACAACTTTTACCTCAAGAGGAAAAATTAGAAGTCTATCGTCATAAAAGTGAACTGTTTATTGGCATTCCCAAAGAGACATCCTATCAGGAAAGACGCATTTGCTTAACGCCTGATGCGGTAAATTCATTGACTTCACACGGACACAAAGTGATGATTGAAGCCGGTGCCGGTTTGAGTTCGAGCTATACGGACAAAGAGTTTAGTGATGCCGGAGCCACAATTACTAAAGACACTAAGAAAGTTTTTAGTTGTCCGATGATTTTAAAGGTTGAACCCTTAACCATGGAAGAAATTGCCTTAGTAAATACCAATGCCATAGTCATTTCGGCCATCCAATTGAAAACCCGAAAAAAAGAATACTTCGAAGCCTTGAGCAAAAAAAAGATAACCGCTTTGGCTTTTGAATATATCAAAGACGAAGACGGTTCTTATCCGGCGGTCAAATCCTTGAGCGAAATAGCCGGAACCGCATCAGTACTTATCGCAGCCGAATTAATGATTAACAACCAATTTGGGAAAGGATTACTTTTAGGCAATATCACCGGAGTTCCTCCCACTGATGTGGTAATTCTCGGTGCCGGAACGGTAGGAGAATTTGCGGCCAAAACGGCTTTAGGCTTAGGCGCACATGTAAAAGTTTTTGACAACTCCATTACCAAATTACGCCGATTACAGAACAATTTAAACCAAAGAATATTCACCTCTACCATACAACCTAAATCCTTATTAAAAGCACTCAGAAGATGCGACGTAGCTATTGGTGCCATGCGTGGTAAAGAACGTTGTCCGGTTGTAGTGACCGAAACCATGGTAGAGCATATGAAAAAAGGCGCAGTGATTGTCGATGTGAGTATTGATACCGGCGGTTGTTTTGAAACTTCAGAAGTGACGACTCACGAATCACCTACTTTTATCAAGAATAATATCATTCATTATTGCGTTCCTAATATTCCTTCGCGCTATTCAAAAACCGCTTCGCTTTCTATTAGTAACATCATCACACCTTATCTCTTACAAATAGCGGAAGATGGTGGTATTGAAAGCGCCATTCGCTGCAACAAAGGATTGAAAAACGGAGTTTATCTCTATCATGGGATTTTGACTAACAAAGCCATTGGTGATTGGTTCAATTTACCCGACAATGATATCAATCTGATTGTATTCTAAAATAAAACCGTATTTCATTTACTGAATATCGAACATTGATTACTTTTGCCAAAAAAATAATCAATTATGAAATTTTACCAACGATTGGCCTACTACTTAGTGGGTTTTGTCATCGGATCGTTTTTTGTGGTTTTAGTACTTAGCGGAAAAGACACCAGATGCAATTATTTCCCTAACGCCAGAGTTTTGAATGACCTTAGAAACAAACCTTTTCATTATGATTCAATTGCCACTAAGCAAATGAGTGAAGGTTTAGCCGATAAAGCTGATATAAAGAACATACTGACTCACGGTGATGTAGATTTTGACAAAAGTAACATACCGGCAGAAGGAGGAAAAAAATATGTTATCTATGGTCAGAACAAGAAAGCAAAAGAAATCACATTAGAAGTTATTAATTATTCGAATAAAGCAGTTTTAAAAAACATTTCAGAAACAAAAGAATAATTAAAAGATACAAACAAAAAAAGGGTTGTCAAATTGACAACCCTTTTTTGTTTGTATATAGCTAAAACTATGCTTGATTTCCGGTGTGACGGCTTTCAATTTCTTCAACTTCTTTCTTGCTCATCGTATCATATACAACCGGAGTTGCAATGAATAGAGAAGAGTAAGTCCCGACAAAGATTCCCACCAACATAGCAAAGATAAATCCTCTGATAGATTCTCCACCAAAAATGAACATGATTAACAATACTAAAATCATCGTTAATGATGTATTGATGGTTCTTGATAACGTAGTATTAATTGAAGCGTTTACAACATCTTTGAATGTTCCTTTAACATTTCCGGCTAAGAACTCTCTTACCCTGTCAAATACAATTACAGTATCATTCATAGAGTAACCGATAACGGTTAAAATCGCTGCAATAAAGTGCTGGTCCATTTCCATGTGGAAAGGCATGTATTTGTATAATAAAGAATACAATCCCAATACAAAGATAACGTCGTGGAATACTGCCGCAATAGCACCCAATGAATATTGCCATTTACGGAATGAAATTACTAAGTACAATCCAACCACCAACATGGCTCCGATAACGGCCCAGAAAGAGTTGGTTTTAATATCGGCAGAAATCGCTGCTCCTACTTTTGAAGCTTGTAACACTCCAACCTGCTTTCCATCATAAGTATTGATGAAATTCTCATAAGTAAATCCGTCTTTGTAGTATTTCTTTAAGGTGTTGTATAATTTTTCGTTTACCTCTTTGTCAACTTCTACACCGTCTTCTTTGATTTTGTATTTAGTTGTCACTTTTAATTGGTCTTCATCACCAAAAACTTTAGCTTCCACAGCTACACCAAAAGCACTTGATAATTCTTCTGAAACTTGGGTAGGCTCTACCGGTTTTTCAAACTTCACTTGGAATGTTCTTCCTCCGACAAAATCAACACCTTCGTCAAGACCGTTAAAGTAGAAAGACACACAGCTTACTACTACTACTAAAGAAGAGAAGATATAAGATATCTTTCTAATACCGATAAAGTCAAAATGGAATCCGGTGAACCAGTTTTTGGTTAATGGCGTAGTAAAGGTTAAGCTTCTGTTTTTAGCAATATCTCTATCGATAAAGATTCTGGCAATAAAAATTGAAGTAAATAATGAAGTGAAAATACCGATTAACAAAGTAGTAGCAAAACCTTGAATTGGTCCTGTACCAAAGATGAACAAAATAGCTCCGGTTAATACGTGAGTAACGTTGGCATCAATAATCGAACGCATAGCTCCTTTCCACCCGTAAGATGATTTTACCGCATCTCCAAGGGTTTTACCTTCTCGCAATTCTTCTTTAGCTCTTTCATAGATAATGATGTTCGCATCTACCGCCGTTCCTAAAGTTAACACGATACCGGCAATACCAGGTAAGGTTAATACCGCTCCTAAACTGGCTAAGATTCCGAATAAGAATAATAAGTTGACTAACAAAGCTACGTTGGCATACCAACCGGCTCTTCCGTAGTAGAATACCATCCATAAACACACCAATAAGAAACCTACAATAGAAGAAGTAGTACCGGCATCAATCGCTTTTTGTCCTAATGATGGACCAACGATTTCTGATTGGATGATTTCTGCTGTAGCCGGTAATTTACCTGCTCTTAATACGTTGGCTAAATCTTTGGTTTCCGCTACGTCAAAACTTCCTGTGATTTCAGATCTTCCACCGGCAATTGGTCCAGAAGTAACTCCCGGCGCAGAATAAACTACATTATCTAAAGCGATAGCGATATAACTTTTTTGTGTGTAAGCATTGTTGGTCAATTTTTCCCAAACATTCGCTCCTGCACCATTCATTTGCATTGAAACAGCAGGTTTCCCCATTTGGTCAAAAGTATCTCTTGCATCTACAATTACACCACCTCCAAGAGGAGCAATATCATCTTTATTTCCTTTTAAGGCATACAATTCAACCGTAGTTGATTCTTTTTTGGTTTTTTCATCAACACTTACAACCGGTTTACCCCAAACGAATTTGGCGAAACGCTTGTCACCCGGCAACAAAGCACGGATTTCTTGTTTTTTCAAATAGCCGCTAACTGCAGCAGTATCTTTAGTAGAAACTATCGCTAAGATTGGACCACCGCCCAATGAAACAAACTTGTCTACTAAAGGATTGTTTCCTTTTTTAGTCGCAGTAGAATCTTTGTCTTTATCTGTCAACAACTTGCTTAATGAATCTGCAGGTTTAGCTGCTTCAACTTTCTCGTCAACTTTAACTGTTGCTTTTAAAGCTTCGTTGGCTTGTTGTAAAAATCCGCCTAATTCTTCCGCCTTGTAAGTTTCCCAGAACTCTAATTCTGCTTTGCTTGATACTAATTTTTTGATACGGTCAACGTCTTTCGCTCCAGGTAATTCGATTAAGATTCTACCGGTTTGACCTAACTTAGCAATGTTAGGTTGGGTTACCCCGAATTTGTCGATACGGCTTCTTAATACCCCAAATGCTGATTCTACAGACTCGTCTACTTTTCTTCTCAATACTTTTTGCACTTCAGCATCAGTAGAATTAAAGTTCAACTCACTGTCGTCAAAATTTCTATTGGCAAAAATATCCGGAGAGGCTAGTTTTGTTGTTCCTTTATTAGCATCAAATGCTTCAAAGAAAGCATCCAAGTAAGATTGGTTTCCTCTTTGATTTCTCTTTGCTTCTTCCAACGCTTTGTTGAAAGCAGGATTTTTTGAATTGTTTGATAATTGAACCAAAACATCCTTAACCGAAATTTGAAGAATTACGTTAATTCCTCCTTCAAGGTCAAGACCTTTGTTAATCTGTTTGTCTTTCACATCATTGTATGTGAAAAAATCAAGAAAAACTTTTTCCTTTCCTATTGAGTCAAGATATTTGATTTCTTTCTCAGGATTTCCTCCTGCAAAAGTTTTGGCATCGCTTTTTACTTTATTGGCCACAAAAGTGAACGAAAGTTGGTAGATACTTACCAATGCAAATAGAATTGCGAAAAATTTAACTAGTCCTTTATTCTGCATTATTACTAAAAATTAATTAATTCTGTGTTAATAGTTACTTCATTTAAAGCAAAAACTATTGAAATTCAAAACATTATACGTTAAAGTATTGAATTTCCAATATTTCCCTTTTTTATGAAACGTGCAAATATATAATTATAGATAAGATTAACCAATATTTTCATGATTAATATCAAAAAAAAGACTGCAAAGTTTGCAGCCTCTTTTTTAAGTTACCTTAATATATTATGCTAAATGAGATTTTAAGTCATTATTCATGTTGCGAACCGCATCGGCACTCTTAGCAAATAAAGCTTTTTCAGCGTCGTTTAAGTTGATGTCAACGATTTTTTCAACTCCGTTTTTACCAATGATACAAGGCACACCGATACAAATATCGCTTTGCCCGTATTCACCTTCCAAATAAACCGAACACGGAATCATTTTGTGTTGGTCATTCAAAATGGCATCCACCAAATAAGCTACTGAAGCTCCCGGAGCATACCAAGCCGAAGTTCCCAATAAAGCGGTTAAAGTAGCGCCACCAACCATAGTATCTGCCGACACTTTTGCTAAAGCTTCTTCAGATAAAAACTGAGAAACCGGCACACCGTTATAAGAAGCCAATCTGGTCAACGGAATCATAGTGGTATCACCATGACCACCGATTACCATTCCTTGAATATCATTCGCCGGTTTGTCAAGCGCCAAAGACAAATACGTTTTGAAACGCGAGCTGTCTAGAGTTCCGCCCATACCGATGATTCTGTTTTTGGGCAAACCTAAAGATTTATAAGTCAAGTAAGTCATGGTATCCATCGGATTTGACACTATCACAAAAATCGCATTGGGTGAATTTTGCAATAAATTCTCCGCCACAGATTTCACAATCCCCGCATTAATTCCGATTAACTCTTCACGAGTCATACCCGGTTTTCTCGGAATTCCTGAGGTAATTACTACCACATCACTTCCGGCCGTTTTAGCATAATCATTGGTACTTCCAACCACTTTGGTATTGAACCCTAAAGTGGTTTGGGTTTGCATAATGTCTAATGCTTTTCCTTCTGCAAATCCTTCTCTAATATCCACCAACACAATTTCGCTGGCAATTCTTCTGTAAGCAATAGCATCGGCACATGTTGCCCCAACGTTTCCTGCTCCTACAATCGTAACTTTCATTTGTATATTAATTTAATTTCCGCTGCGCTCCAATTCAGTTCGGCTACGCCTCGGGTGTTGTTTGTTTTTTTTTTTGAAGCTAATCCCGCTTTCCGTTACAATCTTTTTGTTTTGTAAAAAGCCCTTCGACTGCGCTCAGGGTGACAAAACAAAAAGGATTTCCACTGCAACCTGCCTGCCGGCAGGCAAGTCGGGGCTAGTTACGCGTCGATATTGGCATACACCGCATTTTTCTCAATAAACTCTCTACGTGGCGGTACTTCGTCACCCATCAGCATTGAGAACACTCTATCGGCTTCAGCCAAACTATCAATAGTAACTTGACGCAACGTTCTGTAACTCGGATCCATGGTCGTTTCCCACAACTGTTCAGCGTTCATTTCTCCCAAACCTTTATAACGTTGGATAGCGGCACTTCCGCCCATTCTTTCGTTGGCCAAATCACGTTGGTCATCGTTCCAAGCATATTCCTTTTTGTTTCCTTTTTTCACCAAATACAAAGGTGGTGCAGCAATATATACGTGCCCGCCTTCAATCAATTCTTTCATAAAACGGAAGAAGAAAGTCAAAATCAAAGTAGAAATGTGACTACCATCGACGTCGGCATCACACATGATAATTACTTTGTGGTAACGCAATTTCTCTAAGTTGAGCGCTTTAGAATCTTCTTCGGTTCCAATAGTCACGCCAAGTGCCGTGAATATATTTCGAATCTCTTCGTTTTCAAATACTTTGTGGTGCATGGCTTTTTCCACGTTCAAAATCTTACCACGCAAAGGTAAAATCGCTTGGAAGTTACGATCACGACCTTGTTTGGCCGTTCCACCTGCCGAATCTCCCTCGACTAGGTAAACCTCACATTTTGCCGGATCTTGTTCTGAACAATCCGATAATTTTCCGGGCAAACCACCACCGCCTAAAACGGTTTTGCGTTGTACCATTTCGCGTGCTTTTTTTGCCGCATGTCTGGCCTGTGCTGCCAAGATAACTTTCTGAACAATGATTTTGGCATCATTCGGATTTTCCTCCAAATAGTTCTCTAACATTTCCGCTACGGCTTGTGAAACCGGAGAAACTACTTCTCGGTTACCCAACTTGGTTTTGGTTTGCCCTTCGAACTGAGGCTCCTGAACTTTTACTGAGATAATCGCAGTCAATCCTTCACGGAAATCATCACCGGAAATTTCGAATTTTAATTTCTCTAACAAACCGGAAGCGTCAGCATACTTTTTCAACGTACGGGTCAATCCCATACGGAAACCTTGTAAATGCGTTCCTCCTTCGTGAGTGTTGATGTTATTTACGTAAGAGAAAATATTCTCTGCATAACTTTCATTGTAAATCAAAGCAACCTCTACCGGAATTTCTCCTTTTTCATGCTCCATGCTGATTACATGACTGATGATTGGAATACGGTTGCCATCTAAGAACTTAACAAACTCCTTCAATCCTTCTTTGGAATGGAAAACTTCACCTTCGAATTCGCCATTCTCTTTGGTATGTCTTCTGTCGGTAAGCGTAATGGTAATGCCTTTGTTCAAGAACGATAACTCACGCATACGTCCGGCCAAAGTATCATACGAATATTCTAAAGTTTGGGTAAAAATGGTAGCGTCCGGTTTGAAAGTAACCGTTGTACCTCTTTTAGTAGTCTCACCAATTTGCTTAACAGGGTACATTGATTTCCCTCTTTCGTACTCTTGTTCATATATTTTGCCATCACGAAAAACAGTAGCGCGCAAATGGTCTGAAAGCGCATTTACACACGAAACTCCTACTCCGTGCAAACCTCCTGAAACTTTATAGGAATCTTTATCAAATTTACCTCCGGCTCCGATTTTGGTCATTACAACCTCCAATGCCGATACGCCTTCTTTTTTGTGCATATCAACCGGAATACCACGACCGTTGTCTTCTACGGTAACCGAATTGTCTTCATTAATTATTACACTGATGGTATCACAATGTCCAGCTAAAGCCTCATCAATCGAGTTGTCTACGACTTCGTAAACCAAGTGATGCAAACCTCTGACTCCGGTATCTCCAATGTACATGGAAGGACGCATTCTTACGTGCTCCATTCCTTCTAACGCCTGAATACTATCAGCTGAATAATTGTTCTTTTTAATCTCGTCGCTCATATAATTTTATCGTAAAAAATGTAATTTTTGTCTAACACGCAAATATATAAAAACGCATAGGATTTCCTATTCAAAAAAGGGTTTAAAAGGGTGAAGTTATTAACATTTTCAATAGGATTTCAACAAAAAAAACGCCCGTCAAAAATGACGGACGTTCTTTAACAAACAAACTAAACTTCAATCTAAACTCAAACGCTAACGCTTGGTTTTGCTATTTCAACATCTGCTTGGACGTGAGCCGAGTTGGCTCGCCCGCTTGGATCCTGATTTTCTTGCCATTTTGGTATCCATTTGCGCACAGTTTGTGCCGCACTGACCTGTGGATAGTATTTATGGAAAATAGTTCTGTAAAAATAGGCTTCTTTCGTTGCCGGTGTATTGTAGGGGAAAAGCGTTGGAGCTTGCTCCATTTGTTCATCGGTCACCTGTGATGCACAATAGTCAATTAAAGTGTCGATCCAGTTGTAGCCAACACCATCGGAGAATTGCTCTTTTTGACGCCACAATACTTCACTAGGAAGATAGGGTTGTTCAGGCGTATCGAAGGCTTTTCTCAAAATGTATTTTTCTTTACCGTCGTAGGTTTTAGGCTGTTTTTCTTCGCCTTTGATTTTCATGGCAACATCTAAGAAAGCTTTGTCTAAAAACGGCACCCGTGCTTCTAATCCATGCGCCATCGTTGATTTGTCGGCACGCAATAAATCGGCCGTAAACAACTTTTGCACTCTTTCGATGGTTTCTTTGGTAAAATCTTCGGTGCTTGGCGCATTTCTGAAGTACAAATATCCTCCAAAAACCTCATCAGCACCTTCGCCCGACAACACCACTTTGATACCCATATCAGTAATAGCTTTTGACAAGAAGTACATTGGCGTGCTAGCTCTAACAGACGTTACATCATAGGTTTCCAGATGCCAAATCAATTTATCCAAAATGGCAATTCCCTGCTCGATAGTAAAGTGGATTTCATGGTGTTTAGTCCCTAAAAATTCCGCTACTTTTCTTGCAGCTTTGGCATCCGGCGCTTCCGCGTCTAAACCTATAGAAAATGAGTGTAACTCTTTTCCTTTGTCTTTTAACAAACGCGCAGCAATTGAAGAGGTCAAGGAAGAATCTAATCCTCCTGAAAGCAATACGCCAATCGGCACATCACTCATTAGTCTCTTGCGAGTAGCTTCGGTTAAGGCTTCTCTCAAAGCTGCATAATCAACCTCGGCATCACAAGCAGTATAATCTTCGTATTCGGGAGTGTAATATTTCACAAAACCGGTTTCTGCGGTGTAATAATGTCCCGGAGGAAAGGTAGAAAACGTTTTACATTGGTCGGCAATCGGTTTCATTTCGGAAGCAAAATACATTCTGCCTCTTTCATCCATACCATAATATAAAGGCTTTACTCCCAGCGGATCACGACCGGCAATATAATCATCGCCATCGATTACCACGAAAGCAAAATCGCCATCTAATAAATGTACAAAATCATACCCAAACTTCTCATACAAATGCACAATCACTTCTGAATCCGATTTAGAACGAAACGTGTGGTCTTTTAAAATGGTATCTCTTAACTCTTGGTGGTTGTAGATTTCGCCATTGTGAACCATCCAAGCGGTTGCACAACCTTGAATAGGCTGTCTTCCTGAATGCAGGTCGATAATAGACAAACGTTCATGACTTAATATATGACCGTTCTCCGTAACATGAATATCGCTTTCATCCGGTCCGCGGTGTGACATTCTTTTTGAAAGTTGTTTCACCAATTGCTCGTCTTTTCCTTTTCCAATAATGGCTAATATTCCACACATAATCGTATTCTTTTAATTCGTATCAGTTATTTTGATAAAGCAAAAATGCTATATTCATTTCGATACAGAAACCAAAAATCAATTATTGACTATAATTTATAACCAAATAAACAAATAAAAGACATTTATGAAAGGGAAAGATTGTCAAATAAGGAATGGAAGTTAGAAATCGTTAATTAACGTTCTCAATCCGATAAGGTTTTCCGTTCATGTCGAATTCAAACCCGGTATCGTTACCCATTAGCTTACTGCCTAGAGGTGATTGCGGAGAAAGGGCAAAAACCGTTTTACCATCAAGGGTGATTTTAGGCAAAGCCGCACTAATGAATAACAACATCCCATTGGCTTGAACCAAACTTCCCAAAGCTACTTTTTGATGCGTTACTGAACCATCTATTTTATCGAGAATTGCTTTTTGTTCAAGGATTTCTTTGAGTTTGTGATTGAGTTTCTCTTGTTCCAAATGCATCATCGACAATGCCGTTTCGTGTTTATCACCGGCCGAACCTTTGGCATCATTTTGGGCATCAATCGTCAAACCCGAAATCATGTCTTGGAACACATCTATACGGTCTTGGACTAACTGTTTGTAGTATTGAAGAACTTGTTGTTTCATTTTGAGTGGCTGAGTAACTGAGTCGCTGAGTGGCTTAGTTAATTTCTTCGTAACTTAGCCACTCAGCAACTTAGGCTCTTTTTAGAAATCGAATTTATAACTCGCACCACCAAGCACTTGCAATCCTTGCACCGGATAGTTTAACCAGCGTTGGTAATCTTGGTTGGCCAAGTTGTTTCCTTTTAAGAAAAAAGTCAATCGCTCTGAGTGTTTGTAACCCACATGCGCATTCAAATCAAAATAACTATCTAAGGTTACTATTTCATCATCAACAGAAGGCAGAGACAAGAAGGCAAAATGAGCAAAATCTTTTCTTTCACCTACAAAAAACAAACTCATCCCGGCAAACCATTTTTGGGTAATATTTACATCTAAATTGGTACTCACTTTTAAACTGGGTAAATTCCAAGCTTCGCTTTCAACATCAGTTGAGTAGCTGCTGAAAGTTCCGTTAATCCCAAAAGTCACATTCTTAGTGAAATCAGCTTTCAATTCCCCAAAGAAACTTATTGTTTTTAATTGATCATAAACCACGTTAAAAGAGTTACCATATTGATAGCCTTCGGTACCAATGAGCTCTTCATAACCGTTGCTTTTAAAAAGAGCTCTGTTGTCTTCGTTCGTATAAGAGCCGCGAATGTTGTAGCTTACACTATTGGCCAGTTTACCTTTCAAACCGGCAAATACATCATACTTTTGATCTGTTGGCGCTACGATTAAGGTTGGTGATACAAAGAAATTCTCCTGCACAAAATCGTGATAAGAGTTTTGTTTCAAACCACCTTCAACACCGGCGTAAAAAATCATTAAATCTCCCACAACTTTATACGAACCGGTAATTTGCGGATAAATAAAGAACTTGCTTTCACCTTGTTCTTGGGCAGAACTGTAAAAGAACCCTACTCCGGCATTGACCGTTAAATCGTCTTTTTGGATTCTGATACTGGGTTGGAAACCAACGTTGGCAAAACCATATTTATAACCGGCATTGCCGTTAATATCATTTTCAAAAGAACCGCTGATATAATCCAAGATAAAATCGGCTTTGATTTTTTGTTCTACAATATCAAATTCTAAGGATGGCTTGGCTACAAAGCGATTTTCTGCCGAACCGAAAGCATCCCAAAAACGACTGAATTTAATTGAGCTTTCTTTTAAAACACTACTCAATCCCAATCTCCCGCCTACATATAAAGTGTGGTAGGTTTGTTGCTCATCAATGGTTTCAATGGTGGCATCCGTTAATGTTCCCGGATAGAAACCATACCAATTATAAATTTGATTTTTATAGCCCAAATCGGCATTCCAATTCATGGTTTTGGTTCGGCTGCCATATGTTAAATCTAAAGCTGTGTTCATAAACTTATCATCTAAAACAACGTCTTTAATGCCGCCTTGAGACGAACTGTGGCGCAACATTCCACCGAAATAATCGGTATTGCTTACATTTTCGGTCACGAATAATTCGACATTGGCTGTACCGTAATTTCCGGCGGCTAAAGTCAAATAATTACTAAAAATTTTCTCTTCAGGTGATTTGTCTACATTGGCTGCTTTTCCTTTAGAAGGCGCAAAAGTAGACGCTACAGGGAAAGAAAAGATATTGTACTTGATATTTTCTTTTTTCTGAGTTTCCTCGTCATCTAATGTCGGGGTTTCTTTGACTTTAAAAGCATCTGAAATGGTTGGTGTATAAGGTTTCACCACGTTTACCACTTCGGTTCCTATGTTGTCGTCTTTCTTTTGAGCCAAGGTTTGTTGAAAACCGGTCAAAACTAAAACTGCTGCAATGGTATATTGAAATGTCTTTTTCATATTTTATTTCTCAATTGATGAATTCGTTTTGGCGGCTTCGCCTTTGATAAAATCTAATTCGGTTTGGGCTTCGGCTACTACATCTTCATAAGACGCGAAGTTTTTAATTACGCTGTCTAAGATTGAAGTGGCGCTGAAATTGTCTTTCATTTGGTAATAGTTTTTGGCCATTACAATCAACCCTTTGGCACCAAAATACTTATAGCCCGAATAGTCTTTGGCTAATTTTTGAACCGTTTTGTTTGACTCTTCATATTTACCGTCTTTGTTTTTGAAATAAGCGTCATAATACAAAGCTTCGGCTGCTAATTCTCCTTTGGCAATCGTCAACAATTTGGCGTAAGCCGAACGCGCTTTCACCTCATCATTCACTTGAATGGCGGAGCGCGCCACGATAATCTGCGCATCACTTTTTACTTTGTTATCGGTTTTTGGATTCGCCAATACTTTATCGGCGTAAACCACGGCATTGGTGTAATCTTTTTGCTCGTAATAAGCACGCATCAAATTGGCTTGCGCAAAAGTCACGTTTTGTGGAAAATCAGCTTCGGTTTCTAAGCGTTTCAAGATTGGAGCGGCTTTGGTGTAATCGTTTTTCTTTAAATGGATTTCGGCCAAACGCGCTAACGATTGCTCTGTAAACTCATTTCTTGATTTGCTGATTACATATTCGTAACCCGCAACCGAGCTGCTTTCCAAACCATCAGCATAATAGGATTGAGCCAAATAGAAATTGGCTTTCAAAGCATGAATTCCGTTAGGAAATTTAGAAACATAACCGCTCAAACTAGAAATGGCTTGTTTGGTATTGTTTTGCAAATATTGTTTTTCAGCAGCTTCATACGTATCGTTGTCTAATTCGGCATCCGAAACCTCCACGAAATCCAACGTTCTTACCCATGAGGCATATTCATCCACTTTTCCGTTATCCATATAAATCAAACGCGCGGTAGAAACGGCTTCTAAAGCTTCGGGAGTTCTTGGATAATCAGCGGCTACTTTCTTGAATTTGGCAATTGCTTGTTCGTCTTTTTGGGCGTTGTAATACACCAATCCCTGACGCAAAACCGCTTTTGAAGCAAACGAACCGTTTTTGAATTCGCTCAACAGTTGGTCATAGGTTTTTACGGCCAAGTCGGTTTTGTTTTCGGCTACATAAGTATTTCCTAATTCAAACAAAGCGTCATCTCTATATTTTGACGTTTTGAAATTTTGCAGAAACTTATTGAAGTCTTCAATCTTTTTGTCATTTCGGGAAACAAAACCATAACTCAAGGCTTTTTGGAACGCGGCATAATCGGCATCAATGCCTTTCATTTCAATCGCTTTGTTGTAAGCATCCATGGCAGGCCAATATTTTGAAGTCACAAAACGCGAATCACCCAAACGCAAATACGCATCATTCAAACGCACTCGGTCATCCTTGTTGGCATCAATAAAACTTTGGAAATAGTTACCGGCTTGTTCGTATTCTTTTTGCTTAAAATAAGCATAGGCAATATTGTAATTGATGTTTTTATTTTCCGGTGTATTTTTCGCTTCAGCGTAACCGGTAAACTGTTTGAAACTCAACAATGCTTCGTTGAAATTATCCAATACATATTCGGTTTCGCCTTTCCAGAAAGTTGCTCTGGCGGTAAACTTTTCGTTTCTTGGTGTGGCGATTGACTTTTTAAACATGCCCAAAGCTTCTTTGTAATTGCCATCGGTATACAATTCGATACCGCGGTAGAACGTTACTTTTTGGTAAGCCGCTTTGTTGGTTTCCGTATTGTTTTTTTCCAATAACGTCAAGGCGTCTTTGTAATTTTTAGAAGTGATATAGGAATTGATTAACAACGTCTCGATTTCGGTTTTGCTAGGCGAATTTGGGTATTTTGCCAAAAAAGCAGACAATACATCGGGAACCGATTGGTAAGAGTTTCCGATTTCGTAGCTCAACTTGGCATAATTCAAATGAGCATCTTCCTGAATAGCCTTGTCAAAATCCATTTCAGAAGCGCTTTTGAAAGCGTTTAGCGCTTGTTGTTTTTTATCGGTTTTGAAATAACATTCTCCTAAGTGATAGTAACCGTTTTGGGCTACAAAATCTTTTCCGTCAATGATTTTATTGAATTGCAAAATGGCATTTTCATAGTCTTTTTGCATATAATAAGTGTAACCCAATTGGTAAAAATCGGTGTTGTTCCACTTGCCTTTTTTGCCGCGGTATTCTTTTAGATACGGCAACGCTTTGTCGTATTGCTTCAAATTGAAATAACTTTCACCAATGATTTTATTCAATTCTGATTTCTCTGAAGCATTAGAATTCGGCATCGCTACCAAACCGGCGTCAATAGCCTTTTGAAACTCACCCGATTTGAAATGCATATCCGCTTTGAAATAAGACAATTTTTCCTTGTACTTTTCTTCATCAGAAACCTGTTCGAAATATTTATTGGCTTCTTTGTAATTGTCGCCCTCATAAGCCATAAATCCTAAGTAATATTTGGCTTGCGAACCATACTCTTTAGAATTAACCACTTTGTTGAAGTAAGCAGCAGCTTCTTTTTTATTGCCTGCCGTAAAATACGCATACCCTTTTTGGAAGGTGAATTTCTCCGTTTGCTCATAAGTCAGAGCACTTTCGTCTACTTTGTCGAAATATTGCAACGCTTGTGGAAATTTGCCTTGTTCAAAATAATACTGCGCTACTTCAATGTAGGCTTGGTTGGTTTTGGAACTTGTCGGATAATCGGCCACGAATTTTTCCATCAACTCGTCGGCGTTATTTTGATTCAAATGAATCGCACAATTGGCGATGTAGTAAGCACAATCGGCTTGAACATCTACTGTTTTACCATCTTGTTTCACCCTTTCAAAAAGAATTTGGGCCGATTGGTACTGCTTGTCTTTGTACAACGCAATCGCTTTGTCAAAATCGGATAACTGATGGGTGTAAATAGCAGATTGTTGGGCTGAAACTGTTGAAAATCCTCCAACAGTCAGTAGAAAACATAACATTAAAACGCTTCGCATGGTTTTTTTTTTTTACTTATCCAAAAATATTACTCTATACATTATAACGTAAAAACTATACCATTTATTATAAACATTGTTTTAAACAATTTGTTTTTAAGAAAAGAGAAGAGATAATAGACGAAGAGATTTTTGACATTCTATTTGAAATGAGTCTATTATTGATCCGTCTATCATCTATTATCTGAATTAGAAAAAATATATTTTGAAATCAAGCTTTATCTTTATTACTTTTACCCAATAAACCCAATTACTCATGTCAGAAACAGTTTTATCCCTAAAAAACGTTACGATTTATCAGGAAAACAAAGTGATTTTATCCCAAATCAACTTGGAAGTGAAAGAAGGTGAATTCCTTTATATCATTGGTAAAACCGGTACAGGTAAGAGTAGTTTTATGAAAACTTTATACGGTGATTTACCTTTGACAGAAGGAACCGGAAACATCGTAGGTTACAATTTGGTGAATTTAAAAGAAGACGATATTCCGTTTCTGAGAAGAAAAATCGGGATTGTTTTTCAGGATTTCCAATTGTTGCTGGACCGAAGTGTCAATCAAAACATGCTATTTGTTTTAAAAGCCACGGGTTGGACCGACAAGCAAGCCATGCAAAACAAAATTGACGATGTTTTGGAGCGCGTGGGTTTAAAAGGTATTGCCAACAAAATGCCGCACCAACTTTCGGGCGGAGAACAACAAAGAGTTGCCATAGCCAGAGCGCTTTTGAATGATCCTGAATTGATTTTGGCCGATGAACCAACCGGAAATCTTGATCCGCAAACCAGTGCGGAAGTATTGAGTGTTTTGAAAAAAATCAATGAAAACGGCAAAACGGTCATCATGGCTACTCATGATTATGCTTTGTTGATGAAATTCCCTTCGAAAACCTTGAAGTGCGAAGACAATACTATTTTTGAAGTGGTTCAGAAGACAGTTTAAACCAATTTGTATCGCTTAAAAATTTAGCCAAAAGTAAAATCGCAAAAGGGAAAGTTACCAAGTGAAAGCGATCACCTTGACCGCTGGATATCCCGGACAATAAGATAATGTACCCGATAAAAAAGGCTACGAAAAAGTAAAATTTGTCTTTTTTGTAAAATTTCAAAATAAAATAAAACGCCAACAAAACGCCTAACATGGTAAACAATCTGTTTTGCCACTTGGTGACATCAAAAACCACCGACTTCCAAAACGAAAAATAGCTTGTCTGCTTGTGATTTACTATATCATAGACACTGGCATTCCCCGATTTGAAATTTTCCAGAAGATTGTCAAAATAAGCCTTGACAACATTAGGAAAATTGTTTTGTACTTGCTCTTTAGCATCTTCCAAAGCCACTTTCTTTTGGTCGGTGAAGTCCAGACTAAATAAATATTCCGCTCTCGGATTGTTGATTTGATGGTATTCTTTATCGTTTTTTAAACATTCCGCTTTGCTGAAAAGATAATTGTGATACGTCACGCCGTCTATATAGCTTATAGTAAAATCGCCATATTGGGCTTTCATCCCTACCACTTGAATGGCTATCATCAGCAAACTTCCGTAAATAAAAATCATGCTTTTCGACTTGTAATTTCGGAAAAATTCTTTGATAAAAAACAACGTTACGATGATGGCTAAAAACTTGGCTCCGGGCTTGACCAACATACTCGCCAACAGCAAGGACAAGGATAGGGACAAATACCAAAACTTTCCGGTTTTATAATATTGAGACAGTAAATAAAAGGCCAACATAATGAAGAAAACAAAAATATTTTCGGTCAGCAAATGAAAGCTTAAAACCACATTCCCTAAAATAAAATAGGGCAAAACAGCAAAGCCAAAAGCCACTTTCTCTTTGGCAAATCCTTTGATGATTTCAAACAACAATATTGAAGTTCCTAGCCAACAAAAAATATTTACCCACAAACTCCATTGAAATATTCCGGCATCGGAACTGCCAAACAAGTACGGAATTCCGGTAATAAATGCCATCACCATCGGTCGGTAATAATGTCCGGTAAACTTGAGATACATTTTTTGGGCCGATTCCAAATAATTGTCACAATCAGGATAAATCAACGTTTGTTGGTCTAATTGCAAAATAAAATTCAGCATGGCCAACCAACAAAAACCCACCATAATCAGGAGCAAATGATAGCGGTATTTTTTGAGTAAAGTCAAATTATTGGTCTTTTTTGTATACATGCGGATTTTCCTTAATGCCTTTTTTAAACACTTTGCGAATACACATTCTTAGAAAAGTATCGGTTCTTAAAACCAAGTCGGCCATTTTATTTTCGGGACGGCCACGAAAGGAAGTCACGTGAAATCTATCGGAAGCCAACAAAGGTGCATTGGCAAAATAATAATTAGAAACACAACGCCGATATCCTTCAAACACTATCGGAGAAACCGAATGCAAGGAACTATTATGGGTTTCCATGATGACCAAGCGGTTGAATTTACTGTGAATGGTGATTTGTTTTTGTTCTAAGCCATTGGGCCAAAGTTCGAGATTGCCACCATATTCTTCTTGCCAATCGGGTGTAACATAGTAAAGCAAATTCAGCACGCGCCACAAATTGCGGTCTTTGTCATGTGAATTGTCTAAATGCGGATTGAGAAACTGCTTCTTCCCCATCATCGAAATGCCACCGGCATACAAATTTTCATCGGGAATTGGATTTTTGATATCGCAGATTTCACCGATAAGGTCTACTATTCTTTGATCTTGAAAGGCATAAATAATCTCTTCTAATAAAGAATCATACAAATTCATTTGGGCGGCAACAAACTTATTCTCGCGCAAACTTTTTTTCAAAACCATCTGACCGGGTTCGGGAAAAACTTGGGCAATCTTTAGGGCAATCGCTTCGGGCAACAAATCATCTACAAACAAATAACCAATATTGGAATCGGAATGCTCAAATTGAAGTTTAAGCCTTTCTTTCTCAAGGCTAAGCTTTTCAAAAATAAGATTTGCTAAATCAATTCGGTTCATCGTGTTAATATTGCCAAAAAATATATTTCTTTGTAAAGGTATTATTTAATTCTGTTTTTCTAAATGATTTCAATTCTTATTCCAACATACAATTTCAATACGCTGCCACTGGTTGAAGAATTACACAAGCAAGTGGTTTTGGAAAATATTGATTTTGAAATCATTGTCTGCGACGATGCATCTCCTATTAACGAAATTACCGCTGTTAATTCCAAAATTAACCAACTTTCAAATTGTCGTTTTGAACGCAATGAAACCAATTTAGGCCGAGGACAAAACAGGAATCTTTTGGTTTCTAAAGCGCAATATGAATGGGTTTTATTGATGGATTGCGACATGTATCCCAAAAGTAAAAACTTTATCAAAATCTATTTAAAAAGTTTATTGAAAAAAGATAAAAAAGCAATCTTCGGCGGTTTGATTTATTTTGATGAAAAACCAAAAGATGATGAAGTTTTGAGGTGGATTTTTGGCAAAAACAGAGAAGAAATTCCCTTGAAAAAAAGATTGTCAAACCCTTACCACTACACATTGATTTCGAATATTTTGATTCAAAGAGAAATCTTATTGGCTCATCCTTTTGACAGCGAAATATACCATTACGGTTATGAAGATATTGTTTTGATTTTAGACTTAAAAAAACACCACATTCCGATTACCCATATTGAAAATCCGGCTTTTCACCTAAACTTGGAAAAATCAGCCGTTTTTTTAGAAAAGTTCCACTATTCACTCCAAAATTTAAAACAGATTATCGACAAAAAAATTATTCACCCTGAGGATACTACATTGACAAAAACCTATGTCAAGATAGAACAATTGAAATTGGTTGGTTTTGCGACTTTCCTTTTTAAAATTTTCAAAAAAACGTTTACCAAGAATTTGCTTTCCAAAAACCCTTCGATATTCTTATTTGACCTTTATCGATTGGGGTATTTTTGCCAACTAAACCATCGCTAATGCCCTATTTTTCAATAGTCATACCGGTTTTTAACAAAGAAAAATTTGTGGCCAACACCTTGAAAAGTGTGTTGAGCCAAACCTTGACCGACTATGAAATCATTATCGTTAATGACGGTTCAACAGACAATAGCGAAGCCATCATTAATTCATTTTCAGACGATAGAATTCGGTATTTTTTGAAAGAAAATGAAGGCGTAGCGGTTGCTAGAAACTTCGGAATTGACAAAGCCAACGGCGCGTTTGTTTGCTTCTTAGACGCTGATGATTTTTGGCATCCCGATTTTTTGAAAACCATGCATGGCTACATTCAAAAATTTCCCGAGCAGAAAGTTTTTGCTTGCGCGATTGAAATTGAAACTCAAAACAAAACCTTTCCGGCAAATTATTCTATTGCTAAAAAAGGAGATTTTGAAATCGTTGATTTCTTTGACGCTAGTCAGAAAGAATGTGTGTTATGGACTTCAAGTGTCGTGATTCACAAAAGCGTTTTCGAAGTGGTTGGAAATTTTGATACCAAAATCAAAAAAGGAGAAGATACCGAGTTGTGGATTCGTATAGGTTTGCAATATCCGATTGTGTTTATTTGGAGAATTTTGGCGCGCTATGTTTATGACCAAAGTAGTGTTTCCCGTAATTTGAATTACTATTTCGAACCTTATACTTTTGAAAAATACGCTTCCGAAGAGAAGAAAAACCCAAAACTGAAGCAATATTTAGATTTGAATCGATTTTCGGCTGTGATCAAATGCAATCTTAATAATGATTGGAAAACTGCCATCGAAATTTACAAAGAAATTGATTTAGTAAACTTAAGTTGGAAAAAAAGAATCATATTAGAACTTCCGCCAATAGTACAAAGAGGATTAATGAATTTTAAAAAATTCTTGACGAACAATGGTTTGGGAAAATCAATTTTTAGATGACAAAAACGACTGGTAATCTCGGATATAATCCGCTTCTTCAAAAACATCCGAAGCAATTACCAAACAGACCGAACCTGAGGAAAAATTCTCCAACTCACGCCAAATACCATTGGGAATCAGTAAACCTTCGTTGGGTTTGTTTAAAGTAACCGTTCTTTTAGTCTGACCATCGGTCAAAACCACGTCAAAACTCCCGCTCAAAGCCACCAAGAATTCCTGTTGTAGTTTGTGAGAATGACCACCGCGCTCTGCACCACTGGGCACATCGTACAAATAATAAACACGCTTCATGGCAAACGGAATCACGTTACCTTCAATCACCGAAAGATTGCCGCGCGTATCGTGGATTTTGGGAATATTAAGAATTTGGATGTCGGTTATATTGGTCATTTTGTGTTTAATAATTCCTGCCATTGTTTAGCAACGGTTGTCAAAGATAAATGTTCTACACTTTTTTGGGCATTATTTTTACAGTTTTGGTACAAATTATTGTCTTCAAAGAGTTTTTTGATGGCTTCCGCCAAAGCTTCTTCATTGTGATTTTCAACCAATAACCCGTTAAAATCATTTTGAATAATCTCGCTTGGACCGGTTTCGCAATCGACCGAAATCACCGGTGTTCCGATCGCTAACGACTCAACCATACTCATGGGAAAACCTTCGAAATAACTGGTCAAAATAGTACAATGTGCGTGCTGAATGAATGGCGTAATATTTTTTTGAAACGGTAAAACTTCGACATTGTCGCTTAACTTGAGTTTGTTGATCTTGGCCAAAATAAAATCTTGGTCGGCACCATCGCCAATAATTAAAAGCTTTACGCCATTTTCATAGACTTTTGATTTTGAAAAAGCTTTCAAAAGTAAGGTGAAGTTTTTAATGTTTTCTTCCAATCTGCCAAAAAACAGCAAGTATTTTTCGGGTAAATGCTTTGGTTTTTCCATAACAGATTCCGTTACAACAACCGGATTGTAAATAGTTTTTGTATGGCTGAAACCGTATTTTTCCTTAACCATTTGCTCAATGCCTTTGGAAACACAAATCAGTTTGGTGGCTTTTTGGTACAAATAATTGGCCCAAAATCGTGACTTTGGCAAGTACATTTCCAAATGAGCGCTGTGAATTATGAAATAGGTTTTTCGGTCGCCGTAAACCCATTTGGTAAAAATTTCGCGCAATAACATCGGTCGGGAACGATTGTCGATGACGGTATCAATCTCATTTTCTGCCAAATACTTTGCGATGTATTTTCCTTTTTTAACCGCTCTAAAAATGCTTCTTTCTTGGGCAAACAACTTTCCTAAATTGACCAATTTACCTTTATAATCAAAATCTACCTTATCTAAAATGATAATGTGGTGTACTTCATAACCTATATCCTGCAACATCATGCTCAACAAACCGGCAAAACGCTCAGCACCGCCCACACCAAGAGAAGCGGAAACTATTGCGATTTTATGGTTGTTTTTCATTTCTTACTTATATTGCGGAGATATTTGTCAAATATAGAAATATATTAGTTTAATCATTAAAGGTTCTCGATACATCCCGATTAAAATCGGGATACTCGAACTGACGAAAGCAGAAAAAATGAAGATTTTACTCATTGGAGAATACAGTCGGCTGCACAATTCTTTAAAAGAAGGTTTGCTTGAACTGGGAAATGACGTGACTCTCTTAGGTTTTAAAGATGGTTTCAAGGATTTTCCGGTCGATTTTCCTTTGGTTAAAAAATGGGATAATGGATTTTTGAAAAAAGTAAAATTGGTGATCTTAAAACTGACCGGTTTTGATATTTCTTCATATCTGACCTACAAACAATTCCAGAAAAACCAGCAGCATTTTCAAGGGTTTGATGTGGTTCAACTCATTAATGAAAACAGTTTTTTTTGTGATTATAAACACGAGAAAAAGATTTTAAAATTTCTTTTCCAACACAATAAAAAAGTGTTCTTATTGTCATGTGGTGATGATTATGTACATGTGAATTACAACTTCAGCCATCCCGAAAATTCATCGGTGGTGCAACCTTATTTGGCCGGAAAGATTGCTGATAATCATTTTTCCAATGTTCTAAAATTCAGAACCAAACCTTTTGAAAAACTGCATCATTACCTTTATCAAAACATAGCCGGTGTAATTGCTTCCGATTTGGATTATCACATTCCGTGGCAAAACCATTCGAAGTATTTAGGACTGATTCCAAATCCGATAAACCTGAACAAACTTCCTGAAAACCTACCTGAAATTGCAGACCGAGTAGTCATTTTTCATGGGATTAATCGGGAAAGTTATTTTAAAAAAGGCAATGATTTTTTTGAAAAAGCACTTGAAATTATCCAACAAAAATATCCCGAAAATGTAACGGTTTTGGTTAGCGAAAATGTACCCTACAAAGCGTACATCAACAGTTATGACAAAGCGCATATTATTTTAGACCAACTTTACGGACACGACCAAGGTTATAACGCTTTGGAAGCCATGGCCAAAGGCAAAGTGGTTTTTACCAATGCCGAAGCCTCTTTTGAAAAACATTACAACTTGAAAGAAAAAGTGGCTGTCAACGCCAAACCGGATGTGGATTATTTAGTCGAACAACTCTCCTTTTTGATTGAAAATCCGAGTGAAATAAAAGCCATCGGAAAAAGAGCCCGAAATTTTATAGAAGCTGAACATGATTATTTGAAAATTGCTGAAAAGTATTTGGAAGTTTGGCATTCAACAAACTAAAAAACAATCTTTCTAAAATAGACCAATAAGGTCAGAAAGTAAACAAAATAAGTTACCGCATGTGCGATAACTGCACCTTCAACACCATAAACTGAAATAAAATAAGTACTGGAAACCCAAAGCACCGTCAAAGAAAAAAGCTCGGTTATTAGGAATGCTTTAGTCATTTTTTTGGCAAAAAACTGATAGCCGAGAATCAACGACAACGCTTTGAAAACATCCCCGAGAAGTTGCCCAAAAAACAGTCCCGAAACCGGCAGGAATGACTTAGTGAGTATAATCGGGATTAACCAGTCTTTGAGAAAATACAAGACTAACAATCCCAATAAAAAAACAGGAAATATGCCATTAAAGTAACTCCAAATTACTTTTTTGGTTTCCTGGTTATCGGCTGATTTAGCCAATTTCGGTAAAAAATAAACCGTAAGAATCGTGGATAGAAAAAGCAAATAATACGACGATATTCTCGACATGGCTTCCCAATATCCGGCATCTTCATAACCTAAATCATGTATGATGTTGTTTCTGATTAAAAGGTAAACCATTGGCCCTAAAACTGCAGCCACCAAGGTCATCAATGAGTATTCTGCTAAATTTTTAATGATGCCGAAATCAAACTGTTTTAGAGAAACTTTAAAAAAAGCAATTTTAGAATTGACAAAAAACAAGGTAACAAAAAACAAAACCGCAGGCGCGATAATAACTGACAATAATGCCCCAAACTCCTGCCAATAACAGATTAAAGCAACCGACAAAATCAAGCCCACAATATTCCCGTAAATATTGATTTTAATTACTTTCTTGAATTCTCCAAAACCGTTTAAAACCGTGACCAAAAATAGTGAAGCAATATACCATGGTAAGCATAAAGCCAAAGCTCTGAAAACAGATTGATACCTAAAATTAACTCCGAAGATTTTGTCATTCAAATAATCGGAAGCCCAAAAAAGACAGCCTGAGAGCAATAGTGTAATCCCAAAAATCGAAATCACAACTGTAGATAAAAAAGCCTTTATTTTTTGCGGTTCCTTCTCATATTCGGCAACATACTTGATGATGCCATTCTGAAAACCCAAAGTAGCAACACTTTCGAGAGAAGTTACAAAGTTCCTTAAATTACCAACCAAAGCCATTCCAGATGGACCGACAAAAATGGCTATGACTTTGGAACTCACAAAACCAACTAATATTTTTATCAATACGCTTATACTGTTTAAAGAAGTCACTTTAAACAGTTCTTTTTGCCTTATTTCAGTAACGAATTTCAATTAATATTGGTTTAAAATTTGAATCACATAACCAACCTCTTCTACTGTCATTACCGGACTCAAAGGCAAACTTAAAACTTCCTGATGTATTTTTTCAGTGATCGGAAACGAGGACGAATTCCATTGCGACAAAGCCTTTTGCTTGTGCGGCGGAACCGGATAATGAATCAAGGTTTCAATATTATTTTGCTTCAAATAATCCTGTAGTGCTTGTCGGTTTTCCGTGCGAATTACAAACAAATGAAAAACATGATTATTACTTCCGTCCCAATAAGGCAAAGTGATTTTGTCGTTTTTGATTTCAGTCAAATACCGTTTAACAATGCTTTTTCGCGCTTCGTTTTCTTTATCCAAATGAGGCAATTTGACAGTCAAAAAAGCGGCTTGGAGTTCGTCTAAACGCGAGTTCACTCCGATAAATTCGTTGTAATATTTTTGTTCCGAACCATAATTCCGCAAAGCGAAAAGCACTTTGGCTAAAGCATCATCATTGGTTGTAATCGCACCGGCATCGCCCAACGAACCGAGGTTTTTCCCGGGATAAAAACTAAAGGCTGAGGCATTGGAAAGATTACCTGCTTTTCGCAATTCGTAATTCGTAATTTGCAATTCGCAATTCATTGTTGCGCCATGAGCTTGTGCCGAATCTTCAATTACCAACAAATTATGTTGCTTGGCAATGGCGTTTATTTTATCCATTTCGGCTAATTGACCGTAGAGATGAACGGCTAAAATGGCTTTGGTTTTGGAGGTTATTTTTTCAGCAATCAAATCCGGATTGAGGTTGTAGGTTTCCAATTTGGGTTCCACCAAAACCGGCACCAAATCGGCTTGCAGAACGGCTAAAATACTCGCAATGTAAGTATTGGCCGGAACGATAACTTCATCCCCTTTTTGTAATTTTCCCAATTCAATATAAGCTTTGAAAATCAAGACCATGGCGTCTAATCCGTTACCAACACCAATGCAATATTTAGTACCGCAATAGTGGGCAAAATCACGTTCAAAAGTTTTGACTTCATCGCCTAAAATAAACCAACCTTTATCCAAAACCTGTTGCATTTTTTCGTGAAATGCAGCTTGATAAGGTAAATTGATTTTATGTAAGTCGAGGAATTTTATCATAGCGCTATTTGATAGGTGTTTTGGGAATAAAGTGTACAACCCAACTCTTTTTTTTGATTCAAAAGGCCTTCATTGTAACCCAAATCACTGTCGTCGTCTACGGTTCCCATGTCGAAATAATCAAATGTGTTGCTAAACTTTTCAATCAAATGTATAAAAAGATAATCGAGTGCTCGGTGTTTCTTTCCGTTTTCGGTAGTCGCACCATATTGGGATTTGACTGCTTTTTGGGTTTTAAAGATGGTGATTCCGGCCAAAATTTCTTCGCCTTGATACAAATTGTATTGCTCAATGTTATGAGGAAATTTATGCTGTAAAAATGTTATTTCCGACAACGAATGCAAGGGTTTGGTATGGTATTTTTCAGCCAACAAAGGCGTCAATACTTTGGTCCAAAAAACCTCAAAACACGCTTCTTTTTTCACAACTAAACCTGCAGACTGTAGTCTTCGGTAATGCTTTTTTTTGCTTTTGGAAATGGTATAATCGGATTTGAAATTGATGGCGAGATTCATTTTTCTATCGGTAATTTTTACTCGGTTTTTATTAAAAAAATCTCTGAAATCAATGGTATTGTTTTGAGAATAAAACGGGAGCATTTCTTTGATTACGAGTTGCTTTTTATCTGCTTTCTTTAAAAAATCAACCACCGCTGCATAAATTTTTTCAAAATCATTTTCCGCAACCGTTTGATTTAAAACAAAACCGCCATAGGTCAATCCGTTGTGAGAATAAACCTTATCTTCTGTAGTGTTAGCCGGAATTATTGAAACCAATTTCTCCTCCTCAAAAACCAATAAAGAGTAATCCTGAAACCTATCGGCATGGTATTCCATAAAATCCCGATGAAACAAAAAAGTCGCGTTTTGGGCACTGCTGACAAAAGCATTCCAAAGGGCAACATCATCCGAATGATAGCGTCTTACAGTATAGTTTTTCACAGGTTGGGTTTAGACTTTGGAAAATTAAACATTTATTTTTTAATAGCATTCACATACAAAAAATAAGAAATTCGAATTATTTACTTATTTTTAACCTACTAAATCGAATTTTGCCTTGAATTTAAAAAGACAATTGCTATACTTTATTGCCTTGTTTCTCAACATTTACTGTGTGAGCGGACAAGACATTACCTTATACGAGCAATTCAACGGGAAGTACGATTTTACTTTTTTTGGTAACACTTTAAATACACAGGAGAACAACTCTATTTTCAGTCCGGTAACCGTTACTTCTTCTTCGGCAACGATGAATTTAAGTCCAACTGATGTGATTGAAAAAGCCTATTTATATTGGGCCGGAAGTGGTGATGGCGATTTTAGTGTAACACTCAATTCAACCACCATTACACCGGATAGAACTTTTGCTTACAGCCGCTTTTTTGACACGGTTGAGTTCACTTATTTCAGTGCTTTTAAAGACATTACTACTTTGGTGCAAAGTACCGGTAACGGCACTTATACCCTATCCGATTTAGATATTTCTGCTTTTGAAGAATTACACCTGCAAAGGAGAACCAATTTCGCCGGCTGGGCTATCATTATTATTTACAAAAATGACAATTTGCCGCAAAATCAAATCAATGTTTATGATGGCTTGGAAGGCGTTCCTGATGAATTGGCCATCACACTCGACAATTTGAATGTAATTGACAATCTCAATTCTAAAGTTGGTTTTTTGGCTTGGGAAGGCGATACTTTGTTGGCTACCGAAGAGTTCCGAATCAACGGCGATTTGTTGAGTAATGCCTTGAACCCGTCGAGTAATGTATTTAACGGCACCAATTCGTTTACCGGCAATACTACTTTATACAATATGGACTTGGACGTTTATGACATACAGGATTATATTGCTATTGGTGACACCAGCGCAAAAATATCACTGACTTCCTTTCAGGATTTTGTGATGATTAACACAGTAGTAACCAAGCTCAACAGTCAATTACCTGACGCAACAGTCACAATTGATGCTGTTAACAAAGCTTGTGATTCGAGAACCATCGTGGTGAATTATACGGTTGCCAACCTGAATTGTACCGGACCACTTCCGTCGGAAACTCCGATTTCTATTTATATTAACGGCCAGCTCATTGAAATCACTGAAACTACAGCCGCAATTCCGGTGGATGGGTATGCTACCGGTCAAGTCACTTTAGTTTTACCCGATTCGGTTCCGGATACTTTTGAAATACTCTTTGTTGTAGACGATAAAGGTGACGGTACCGGAATAGTGTATGAAATGACGGAAACCAACAATACCTTTTCCGTTAGTGAAAGCCTTGGTACTTCGCCTACTTTTAATCCGTTAGCGAACTTGGTTTCTTGCAATGAAGGATTTACCCAAGCCACATTTGATTTTTCCTCTTATGAAACTTCGGTAAAAACTGACCCTGAAAATAGTGTGGGTTTTTATGAAAGTTTAGAAGATGCGATGAATGGCAGCAATCCTATTTTCAACACTCATAATTATACTGCAAGTGTAACCCCTAAAGAAATTTTTGTTAGAATAGACAACGAAAATTGCTATGCTACGACTTCTTTTTTACTGACTTCCAGAAATTGTCCACCGACAATTCACAACTATGTTTCGGCCAATAACGACACTCGAAATGACACTTTTATCATTGCCGGATTGCAAAATGTTTTCTTAGACTATAAAGTGGAAATTTACAATCGCTGGGGAAAATTAGTTTGGACCGGTAACCAAAACACTGCCAATTGGGACGGCTATATCAAAGAAGGATTAGGCACTAAAAATGCTCCTGACGGTACTTACTTCTATGTACTCTACTTAAATGACCCCGATTATCCGGAGCCTATGAGTGGATATTTGTATTTGGTTCATTAAAACGGAAAAACTTTTTTAATTTTGTTCCGAAACTTCGGGATTACAACTCTATAATGAAACAAATTACCAGCGCACAAAACCCTTTTATCAAATCTTTGGTTTTGCTACAGGAAAAGGCCAAAGCCAGAAAACAATCGGGCACTTTTTTGATTGAAGGACAACGCGAAATCGAATTGGCTCTTAAAGGCAATTACGAATTGGAAACCATCCTTTTTCTCCCGGAATTAGTGTCTGAAAGTCAAATAAAAAAAATGACTCATGAGGCAATTCCGCTGATTGAAATCTCCAAAGAAGTCTATCAAAAATTAGCCTATCGCGATACAACCGAAGGTGTTTTAGCGGTAGCCAAAGTCAAAACCTTAGCCCTTTCCGATTTAAAACTTCCCGAAAATCCATTGATTGTAGTGATGGAAGCTATAGAAAAACCGGGCAATATCGGCGCTATGTTGCGCACTTGCGATGCAGCCAAAGTTGATGCCGTCATTATTGCCAATCCCAAAACCGATTTGTACAACCCCAATATTGTTCGCTCCAGTGTAGGCTGTTTGTTTACCAATCAAATAGCCACCGCATCCACTGAAGACGCAATTGCGTATTTAGTAAAAAACCATATTCATTTTTACAGTGCGACGTTACAAAATTCAACCCCATACCATACCCAAGACTATACCTTACCTACTGCTTTGGTCGTTGGCACAGAAGCCACCGGACTGTCCCAACTTTGGCGAGAAAAAGCCACTCAAAACATCATTATTCCCATGCAAGGGGAAATCGATAGCATGAACGTTTCGGTAGCCGCTGCGATATTGATTTTTGAAGCCAAACGCCAAAGAGGATTTTGATTTATGAACGCTGATTGCAGATTGTCAATTTCATGACAGTCTGGTAAAAATTTTGACCATGAAAAAAGTAGTATTTATTATTGTTTCCATTTTAACTTTTGGAACGATTTCCGCCCAAATCACAGAAAAAGAAGTAGATGTTTTAGTTGAAAACACTTTAAAAACCTTTAACGTCCCGGGAATTGCCGTGGGAATTGTCAAAGATGGAAAATTGGTTTTTGCCAAAGGTTATGGTGTGGCCAACATCAAAACCCAACAAAAAGTAGACGAGAATACTTTATTTGGTATCGCATCAAACAGTAAAGCGTTTACCGCATCGGCTTTGGCCATTTTGGTAGATGAAGGGAAAATTAAATGGGATGACAAGGTGAAAAAATACTTGCCGGAGTTTAAAATGTACGATGACTATGTGACCAATGAATTCACGATTCGCGACTTATTGACCCACAAAAGCGGACTCGGATTAGGCGCCGGTGATTTAATGATTTGGCCCGATGGTCATGATTTTACGCCCAAAGATATTGTCAAAAATATCCAATATTTAAAACCCGTTTCCGGTTTCAGAACGAAGTATGATTACGATAATTTGCTCTACGTAATTGCCGGTGAAGTAATCGAGAAAGTTTCGGGCGAAACTTGGTGTGATTTTGTCGAAGAACGTTTAATGAAACCTATCGGAATGAACAAAAGTGCGGCTTCTTGGTACAGATTAAAAGACACGACCAATGTAATCGTTCCTCATGTGCCAACCAACGGAAAACTGGAAATTGTACCCCGATACACCAATCCTATTTTTGACGCCGCTGCCGGATTGTATGCTTCCGTGAATGACTTAAGCAATTGGTTGATTGTACAAATGAACAAAGGAAAATATGGTGAAAACCAACAACTTTTCAGCGAAAAGCAATGGAAAGAAATGTGGACACCGCAAACTATTTTGCCTTTACCCAATCCTTATCCCTATAGTTCCAACTTCAGAAACTATGGCTTAGGCTGGCGATTGGAAGACATCAACGGCCATTTACAAGTATCGCATACCGGCGGATTGGACGGCATTGTTACCCAAACCATTATGATTCCCGATGTTAAATTGGGCATTATCGTGCTCACTAACCAACAAAACGGCGCAGCTTTTACAGTGATTTCCAATACCATTAAGGACAGTTATTTGGGCTTGCCAAAATTTGATCACTTGGCCTATTTTGGTGAGGAAAGAAGGGCAAAAGAAGACAATGCGGATAAAATCACAGAAGAAGTTTGGAAGGTCGTTGACCAAAATTTAAAACAAAAAATTAAAATCGACTTCAAAAAATACATCGGAACCTATAACGACAAATGGTTTGGCGAAGTGACTATTTATGAAAAGAAAGGCAAGTTGTACTTTGCCTCTGCCCGTTCCAAAAGATTAATTGGTGAAATTTTATTTTATAAAGACCAAAATTTTGTAGTGAAATGGAATGTCCGAAGTTTCAATGCCGATTCACATATTTTCTTCGACCTCGACACCAACGGTAACGCCAATCACTTTAAGATGGATGCCATTTCTCCGATGACCGATTTCAGCTATGACTTCCATGATTTGGATTTTAACAGAGTGAAATAATTATCAATTGTAAACGTGAATTCTTAAAACAAATTAATTTGGAATTTTATTATTGGAATTTAAACCAATAATGCTTATTTTTAGGAATTGAATGAAAATGCTATGATTGAAATTGATTTAGAAGAAGAAAAAAAAGCTATTGCCCGAGAATACAAAGAATTACTTCGCATAAGTTACCAAACGCTTACTGATTCAGATAAAAAATTGATTCGCAAAGCCTTTGATGTGGCAGTTGATGCCCACAAAGACCAACGCCGAAAATCAGGTGAAGCTTATATTTTCCATCCAATAGGCGTGGCCAAAATTGTGGCTTCCGAAATTGGATTGGGTGCCACGAGTATTGCGGCCGCTTTAATGCACGATGTAGTTGAAGATACCGATGTCACTTTGGAACAAATTGAAAAAATGTTCAATCCCAAGATTGCGCATTTGGTGGAAGGCCTGACCAAGATTTCCCAAGTCAAAAAAGACATGAACATCTCTATGCAGGCGGAAAACTTCCGCAAAATGCTGTTGACCTTGAATGATGATGTTCGGGTAATTTTAATCAAGATTGCCGACCGTTTGCACAACATGCAAACCATGGATTCGATGCCTGACTACAAACAGGTGAAAATCGCTTCCGAAACTTTGTACATTTATGCACCACTCGCTCATCGATTGGGATTGTACAACATCAAAACCAAGTTGGAAGATTTAGGCTTAAAATATACCGAACCGGATGTTTACGCGGATATCGTCAGCAAAATCAAAGAAACCAAAGAAGAACAGGACGAGTACATTGCCACCATTTCCGATGTTTTAAAGAAATCATTAGACGAAGAAGGTGTGGAATATACCATGAAGGGCCGACCGAAATCCATTTACTCCATACGCCGTAAAATGGCCGCGCAAAACGTCACTTTTGATGAAGTGTATGACAAATTTGCCCTCCGAATTATCTACAAATCCAACTTACACGACGAGAAATTCCTCGCCTGGAAAATATATTCCATCGTAACCGATCATTACCGCCCGAGTCCGAGTCGTCTGCGCGATTGGATTTCGTCACCCAAATCCACCGGTTATGAAGCCTTGCACATTACCGTTATGGGGCCCAAAGGCCGTTGGGTAGAAATTCAGGTGCGTAGCGAACGCATGGATGAAATTGCCGAAAAAGGATACGCAGCGCATTACAAATACAAACAAGGCGCCACCGAAGAAAGCGGTCTCGACACTTGGCTCAATCTTTTGAAAGAAGCATTAGAAAGTTCGGAAACCAATGCAGTGGACTTTGTGGAAGATTTCAAAATGAATTTGTATGCCAAAGAAATCTTCGTCTTTACGCCCAAAGGAGAAATCAAATCGTTACCCAAAGGTGCCACTTCGCTCGACTTCGCCTTTAGCATTCACTCCGAAATCGGAATCAAAACCCGTGGAACGCGTGTGAACGGGAAATTGGTGCCGCTGAATCACGAACTCAAAAGCGGTGACCAAATTGAAGTCATTACCTCTGTCCATCAAAAACCAACCATCAACTGGTTGGATTATGTAACGACTTCTAGAGCCAAAAATAAAATCAGGAACGTACTCAACGAAAATACTAAGAAAATTGCCGAAGACGGTCGAGAATTATTGACCCGAAAAATGAAACATTTAAAAATTACTTTGAGTGAAACGGTAGTTAATGAATTGGTAAATTTCTTCAAACTCAAAACCAGTTTGGACTTGTTTTACCGCGTAGGAATCGGTTCCATTGAAAACCAACAACTGAAAGATTTTGCGGCGCAAAAAAGCAACACCTTGATGAATTTCTTCAAGAGCAAAATGAAACGTTCACCAAGTTCGATGCCCGAAGATATCAACAAGCAAGAGTTGAGCAAGAACTTTGACATGCTGGTGTTTGGTACCGAACAAGACAAACTGGATTACAAATTGTCTTCCTGCTGTAACCCCATTCCGGGCGATGAAGTATTTGGTTTTATCACCATTAACGAAGGCATCAAAGTGCACAAAAAAGATTGTCCGAATGCCATTACTTTGCAATCCAATTATGCCTACCGCATCATGCAAGCCAAATGGATTGACTCTTCGCAACAGGAATTCAAAGCCACTTTGAAAATTACGGGTATGGACAGTTTGGGCTTGACCAACGAATTGACCAAAGTCATTTCCAACAACATGCACGTAAACATCCAAAGCATTTCCCTTAGCGGCGAAGCCGGTATTTTTAACGGACAGGTTTCGGTAATTGTGCAGAACAATAATATCTTGAAAAAACTTATCGACAATATCAAGAAGATTGACGGAGTAGATAAAGTGACGCGAGTATACACTAATTAGTTAGTAATTACGAATCATTGAAACACTGCTACTTTGAAACTTTGCAACTCAGATACTTTGAATCCTTAAACAAAAAAATTACCTTTGTCCCATGACACTAATTGCATCCGATAACATTAAAAATCAAGAGGTCGTAAAAAATGTATTTACGGCTTATTTGGAGAACAAAGGACACCGCAAAACCCCTGAGCGTTACGCTATTCTTCAGGAGATTTACGATAGTGAGGAACATTTTGATATCGAGAATTTGTACATCAAAATGAAAAACAAAAACTATCGTGTGTCGCGTGCGACTTTATACAATACCATTGAACTTTTGTTGGATTGCGGTTTGGTACGCAAGCACCAATTCGGGCAAAACCAAGCGCACTATGAAAAGTCGTATTTCGACAAACAACACGATCACATCATCATGACCGATACCGGTGAAGTGATTGAGTTTTGCGACCCGAGAATACAAACCATCAAACAAACCATCGAAGACATATTCGGAATTGAAATCCACAACCATTCGTTGTATTTCTATGCCAATAAAAAAGCTAACAGCTAACATAAACAACAACACAATATAAACAACACACAATGACCGTAGATTTACTACTCGGATTACAATGGGGAGACGAAGGGAAAGGAAAAATAGTTGACGTTCTTACTTCAAAATATGACATCATCGCAAGATTTCAAGGCGGACCCAACGCCGGACACACCTTAGAATTTGACGGCATCAAGCACGTTTTAAGAACCATTCCCTCCGGAATTTTTCACAGCAACAACATCAATATCATCGGAAACGGTGTCGTGATCGACCCGGTAGTTTTTAAAAGTGAAATTGATGGCTTGGCGAAATTCAACCTCGACTTAAAATCAAAACTCATCATTTCGCGCAAAGCGCATTTAATCTTACCGACACACCGTTTGCTCGATGCCGCTTCTGAAGCCGCTAAAGGCAAAGCGAAAATCGGGTCGACATTAAAAGGAATTGGCCCAACGTATATGGACAAAACCGGTCGTAACGGCTTACGTGTTGGCGATATCGAATTGGCAGATTTCAAAGAAAGATACCGTGCTTTAGCAGACAAGCACGAAGCTATGATTGCGTTTTACGACGTAGCCATTCAGTACAATTTGCCTGAGTTGGAAAAAGAATTCTTTGAAGCCATTGAAGATTTACAAAAACTAAACTTCATCGACAGCGAAGAATATTTGGCACAAGCCCAAAAAGCCGGAAAATCTATTCTTTGTGAAGGCGCACAAGGTTCGTTACTCGATGTTGATTTCGGAACGTATCCTTTTGTCACTTCTTCTAATACTACCGCTGCCGGTGCTTGTACCGGTTTAGGTATTGCCCCTAACAAAATCAAAGAAGTTTACGGAATTTTCAAAGCTTACACGACTCGTGTAGGTTCGGGACCATTCCCTACAGAGGATTTTGGTGAAGATGGTGATGTAATGGCAAAAGTAGGAAACGAATTCGGCTCCGTAACCGGAAGAAAAAGACGTTGCGGTTGGTTGGATTTAGTAGCCTTAAAATATGCCATCCAAATCAACGGTGTCACCCAATTGATGATGATGAAAGGCGATGTGCTTTCGGGCTTTGACACTTTGAAAGTGGCTACGGCTTACAACTACAAAGGAGAAGTGATTCACCATTTGCCTTACAACATCGAAGAAGAAAACGTAACGCCGATTTACACCGAATTCAAAGGTTGGCAAGCCGATTTAACGGGCATGACGACTTACGAGGCTTTACCAAAAGAACTCAAAGAATACATCGAATTCATTGAAAAAGAAGTCGAAGTACCCATCAAGATTGTTTCGGTTGGACCGGATAGAAAACAGACGATTACGAGATAAAACCTTCTCTTTGTCATTTCGATCCCGACACTTCGGGAGAGAAATCTCATTAACTTGGTGTTATGTGATTTTTCACTGCGTTCAAAATGACAATGCTAATTTAGAAACCCTTTCAGTCCCGAAGCCTCGGGAGAGAGGGTTTTTCTTTTTGTAGTGTTTTTTGTATATTAGCATCAGGATAGATTTATAGTCATAACTATCTGAACGTTATGTAACATTTTAAAAACCTTGCATGAAAGAAACTTATTCTGTATTCAGAAAATATCCAACAATAGAGCAAGCAAAAGAATTAGAAAGTTTGCTAAACGAAAATAATATTGTATCGCAGATAGTAGACAATATCGCTCCCGTGGATTCTTCATTTTCTGGAAGTACTCTACAAAATCAATTTGAAATAAAAATTCAATTATCAGATTTTGAAAAAGCAGAAAAAATACTTGACAAAAATGCCGAAAATTTAATTGACCTAGTTGATAGCAATCATTATTTATTTGATTTTACAGACGACGAATTATATGAAATCCTTCTAAAAGCAGATGAATGGAATGAGTTAGACCATAAGTTGGCTCAAAAAATATTAATACAAAGAGGAAAATCGATTGACGCAGATTTGCTCAAAGCTCTGAAAAGGCAACGATTAGAATCATTAGCAAAACCTGAAGAGAATCAAAAGCCTTGGATTATAGCCGGATATATTTTTGCAATACTTGGAGGTCTTTTGGGAATATTTATTGGTTATTCATTATGGACTTCTAAGAAATCCTTACCAAACGGACAAAAAGTATATTCGTATAACGAGAAAGACAGAGTTCATGGAAAAAATATATTTTATATTGGGTTGATTCTTCTAACATTTTATATAATTTTAAGAGTCATAGCAGAAATATAAAACATTACATAACAGCAGTTTGTGATAATTGCGTAGCTTGGGATTATCCCGAGTTTTCTCCGAAAACTCAAAAAGGAGTTTTATATTTGTAATCATCAGTAATAAATCGTCGTAACTATCACAATCTGCGGCACGTTAGCCGTAATTAAAATAGGTTTTATGAAAACTACAAACTATCTCATTTTGCTTTGCCTATTTTTTTTCAGCTGTTCATCAAATAAGAATGGTGAAACCTATAATATCGAAAATTCAGAATGGATATATAGCGATTTCGAAATCAGTTATAACTTATTTTTTAAGCCTAGCGGTAAACTTGAATCAACACATCCTAACGATAATACATTAGACAACGATTTTTGGAAACAGAAAGGTAAAACAATACGATTTTCCTTTAATAATAAATACTCTACGTATAAATTCAGATTCTCAGGAAAAGATACTATAGTAGGAAAAGGAAAAAATAAAAAATTTCAATGGGATTTTAAACTTGTTCGAGTTAGGAAAACTACCGCTAATAATAGTTTGTAATAACTGTTTAGTTTGTGTATCCCAGCGAATTTTCTTCGAAAATTCAAAAAAGGAATTTTAACTTTGGAATCATCCGTAATAAATCGTCGTAACTGTTACAAACTGCGGCACGTTATGTGACAATTGCCGGGCTTGGGTTCTTTCCGAGTTTTGACTGAAAATACCAAAAGGAATTTTACCTCTGGAATATTGTCAAAGCTTTAGCCGTCCTCAGTACGTTTCCGCGAGCAACTAAAAAAAGTGCGTAAATTTGATTATTAACTTCAATATGTTAAGATATGAAAACTAAAAAAAGATTATTCGTAAAATCAATCGTTATTCTTACCGCTTTCTTTTTTGTAAGCTGGGGTTTAAAAAGTAAACCGGAAATCGATCATTCGAAAAACATAGTTGTGTTGGTCAAATACAAAACACAACCTTCAAAAGCGGATGAAACAGTTTTGGCTTTAACGAACCTAATAGAAAATGTAAAGAAAGAACCTCACTTCGTAAATATTAAGCTTCACGTTGATCCAAAAGACAGTACTAATATTCTACTTTACGAAGAATGGGATGACGAGTTGTATTATAATTCAAAACACATGCAGACAAGCCATCTGCAAAAATTTATTGGCGATTCAAGAAACTTCCTGACAGGACCACCGGAAATATCCTTTTGGAAAGTTGAAAAAGAATTTAAATAAATTTGCCAGCCGCCAACAGCGGTTTGGTGCAATTACGGGTTTAGGTTAGTATTCACAAACTCAAGGAAAAAGCGACTTTCGCTCCTACTCAGAAACTTTTGGCTAAATGAGTTGTAACGCACGTCAAGCCTCAACAGTTACCGGACATTTTAAGACAACAATACCATGGACAAATACAAAGAGACATTTAACACTTGGAACAACATCGCTTCGCTATACCAAGACAAGTTCATGAAAATGGACTTGTATAATGAGACCTACGACTACATTTGTGCTGCTATTGACAAACCCAAAGCAAAACTCTTAGAAATTGGTTGCGGACCCGGAAACATCACAAATTATCTGTTATCAAAAAGACCCGACTTTGACATATTCGGAATTGATAATGCCCCAAATATGATTGAACTGGCAAAGTTGAATAATCCGACAGCCCATTTTGCTGTTATGGACTGCCGCCAAATTAAAACCCTTGAGGAAAAATATGATGGAATTATTGGCGGGTTTTATTTGCCGTATTTGTCACAGACTGAAGGTAGCGAACTCATTGCGGCCTCTTACGATTTATTAAACGATAATGGCTTGATATATTTAAGTTTTGTAGAAGGCGACCCGGAGAAATCCGAATTTAAAGTGGGAAATGGTGGCCGAGTTTATTTTTATTACCATAGATTAGAGGACATTCAATCACAATTGGATAGTTTTAAATTTGGGGAGATAAAAACATTTAAAGTAAAATATAAAATTTCTGAAACAGCATTTGACATCCATACAATCTTGACCGCAAAGAAGATAAGAACCCTATAACATTGGTTTGTCAAAATGGCTTATCGTTCTCCGAAAATAATACGGTTGCCTCCTCTTACAAACCCTTTCACTGATGAGAGATTTTTTCTTTCACATTATTTGTAATCCCTTTTTGTATATTCGCTGACGTGAAACAATAGTAACATCAGCAAACCCATCCTTATTAAAACTGCTTTAAATTCAAAATTGAAATGAAAAAAAGCCTCTTAATCCTAATATCCGTTTTGTCGTTAAGCTGTAGCAGCGATGACAACAGTAATCCCGGAAATACCGACATGAACTTGGTAACCGGCATCAACCTAAGGCAAACCGCGGAAGACATTCCGTTAGAATTTGGCAATCCGAATATTTTAGTCAACAACAAGTTTGTAACGTATCCTAATCCAGTAAACGAAGTAGTCAACATTGCCGCCCAAGAAAATATAACAGATGTTTGGCTGGTGCGCGGAACTCCGAAAAAAATATACCAAAGTGTAAACTTCAGCAGCATACTAAACAACAATTTGTATCCTGAAGCATCCATTGTCACTAATTCTGATTTTGCGCTCAACGGACAATCCTCAAACGTTATCAGTTTGAATATTAGCGCTCTTGAAAAAGGTTACTATAAGGTGTTTGTTAAGATTGGCGGGCAGATATATTGGGATAATTTATACAAATATGAAGATGGCGAGACCAACGAAGACCAATTTGATATCCTATTTAATTATTGGAATTAACCTTATAATATCGGTTCTGAATTTCCGAACAACAACAAAAAACCCCTTTCAATGAAAGGGGTTTTGTTTTTAGTATTCTAACTTAAAAATAAATGACTCACTTGGTTTTACGGTCATCTTTATCAAACCTACTCCATTCTCAATTCGCATAGTTACTATTTTACCATACAATTGGTCTTTTAGTTGGTATTCACCACCTTTTAATTGCCATTTAGTGATAATATCTGCCGGGACTTTTAGTAATATGGTACTTGAAGTTACCCATGAAAAATTAGCCACTATGATCAGCTTTTCGGTATCAGTATAACGCACATACGAATACAAACCCGGGTCGTAATTGGCTGTTTCGTTTCGGTTGACCGCTTGTATCTCTTGAAACTTTCCGGTCATGGCATCGCTGCGCAAGGTAAAGTTTAGCAAACGACTGTAAAAATCGCGGAGTTCTTTTTCTTTTGGGGTTAATTGGCCACCATCAAACAAACCGCCGTTCATCCAACGCTGGTGATGGGGTACGCCAACATAATCAAAAATACTGGTACGAGAACGTTTCCCAAAACCGGCATCTTCATTACCCGGCTCACCTACTTCCTGACCAAAGTACACCATCGTCGGCGAGGAGCTAATCGTAGCCGAAACCACCATCAGCGGTTTTCCTTTTTCAGGTGTACCGGCAAACTCCGGACTGGCTAAACGCTGCTCATCGTGATTGTCTAAGAAATGCAACATGTGGTGCTCAATATCGGCCATTCCTTCCTGAATTTCCGATAAAGGATCGGGCATCGCATTGCCTTGAATCACGGCTTTCAAATGGTCATAAGTTTCTACTTTGTCATACAAATAATCCATTTTGCCCAATTTGATATAATTGCGGTATTCCTTCGGATTGTAAACTTCGGCCATCAAAAAGGCATTAGGGTTTTTCATCTTGATGCTTGAATTCATATAGCTCCAAAATTCAACCGGCACCATTTCGGCCATATCATATCTAAAACCGTCAACGCCTTTGTTGATCCAATACAAAGCAATGTCACGGAATTTTCTCCAGGAACTTGGTACATCTTTGTCTTTCCAATACACAAAATGGTCTTGGTAACCTTTGTTTTCATACCCGGATGGCAACTCCGGAAAATCTTTGGAACCATCGGGTTTAACCCCATAATTTACTTTAATGGTTTCGTACCAATCATTGATATCAGGCTTGGCTTCGCGGGAACCATTACCGGTCCATTTGGCCGGAAACTCGACAAACTTGCCGTCATTTAAAGGATTGGGTTCGCCGTTCAAAGGCTTATAATCGGGTGAAGTGGGCACTTCAAAAGCTTTTCCCGGTATGTAATAAAAGTTGTTCTCACGGGCATATTCCACCGAAGTATTATCATCGGCACCAAAGTCTCTAACCCCTTTCGGATTGGTTAATCCTTTATAATTGCGGGCAATATGATTGGGAACGATATCAATAATAACCTTCAAACCATTGGCATGAGAGCGCTTAATCAAAGCTTCAAATTCCTGCAAACGCTTGGCCGGGTCAACGGCTAAATCAGGATTCACATTGTAATAATCTTTCACAGCATAGGGTGAACCGGCCCGACCTTTTACTACATCGGGGTCATCGTTGGAAATACCATATTTAGTGTAATCTCTAATCACATCGTGGTGCGGCACTCCGGTATACCAAATGTGGGTAACACCCAACTTTTTGATTTCCTGTAATGCTTTATCGGTAAAATCATTGAACTTCCCAACGCCGTTTTCCTCGATAGTTCCCCAAGGTTTATTGGTTGTATTTTTATTGCCAAACAATCGGGTAAAAACCTGATAAACAACAGCCTTTTTGGGTTGGCCAGCAACCTCAGCATTTTTATTCATAGTGATATTCGGGGTTTTTTGAGCAAAAGTTATACTTCCGGTACAACTTAAAGCCAGTACTATCAATAGTGTTCTTTTCATATCTTTTTTACTTGTTTTTTAAGACCACAAGTCGTAGTGACAAATATAAAGAAATGATTGAAATATTGGCACCATAAATTATTCTTAATAAACATTTTCATTGTGTCTAATTTCATAAATTTGCCCACTCGAGGTCATAAGGCCAAACTGTATGCAATAAAAATTCAATCATTGAAAAAGGTACTTTTTTTTATCGGTTTACTGCTTAGTGTTGTCAATGTTGCCATAGCACAAAAAAAAACAACGCCAATAAATATCGAGCATGCCGATCATTTTGACATCAATCAAACTGAGATTCCGGATGCGGCTTTGCTTAGGGGAAATGTAAGAGTCAGCCACGACGGCGTTATTTTTACTTGTAATAAAGCTTATTTCTTCCAAAAAGAAAACTACCTCAAGGCTTTTGGCGATGTACAAATGGTACAAGGTGACACGCTTTTCCTCAACAGTAAATACGCCGAATACAATGGCGAAATCAAGCAAGCTTACGCTACGGGCAATGTAGTGATGCGTTCGCCCGAATCGACTTTGGTTACAGATACTATCAACTTTGACCGAAATACCCAAGAAGCCTTTTACAATTCTTACGGCAAGATAACCAACCGTGAAAACACCCTAAAAAGCAAATCGGGTCGTTATTACGCCAATGAAAAGAAGTTTAAATTCTTAACCGCGGTTACCATTACCAATCCGAAATACACCATCAAGTCGAATCATTTGGACTATTATACCAATTCGGGTCACTCCTATTTATTTGGTCCGTCAACCATTACCAGTAAGGAGAATTACATTTATACCGAAAAAGGATTTTATGATACCAAAAAGAATTTGGCCTATTTCAAACGAAAGTCCTACATAAAATACAAAGACCGACGCATCGAAGGCGACAGTTTGTATTATGATCGAAATAGAGAATATGCTTCGGCTACAAACAATGTGAAAATCACCGATTCTATTAATAAAGGTTTAATCAAAGGCCATTATGCCGAAATCTATCGCGATTTAAAAACCCAGAAAGATTCGATGATGATTACCAAAAGAGCGGTCGCCATTACTTTGGTCGAAAACGATTCGATGTATGTGCACGGCAAAAAAATGATCATCACCGGAAAACCGGGAGAAAGAATTGTTAGGGCTTTTAACAATGTGCGTTTCTACAAAACCGATATGAGTGGTAAATGTGATTCCATCCATTCCGACCAAAAAACAGGTTTGACCAAATTGATTAAAAACCCGATTCTTTGGAACTATGAAAACCAAATGACCGGCGATATCATGCATCTTATTGGCAACAACCAAACCGAAAAACTCGACTCGCTCAAAGTGCTCAACAATGCCTTCATCATTTCGAAAGACACACTCAGTACAGGTTACAATCAGGTCAAGGGTCAAAACCTTTACGGAAAATTTGTTGACAACAAACTTCGGGAAGTTGACATCATCAAAAATACTGAAGTCATTTACTACATGCGCAATGACCAGCAGGAATTGATAGGCATCAACAAAAGCGTGAGCAGTAAAATCAATATGATTTTGGATAAAAATACGATTGAAACGATAACCAATTTTAACCAAGTTGACGGCGATATTTATCCTGAAGCGGAACTGCCCGAAAATGCGCGGAAACTGCGGGGATTCATTTGGCGTGGCGACGAACGAATAAAATCTAAAGACGATATCTTCCCACCGGAAGAAAACGAATTGGATGCCAAGATTCAAGCAGAAACCAAAGTTGAAAAAGCCAAAGAAGACAAACCTTTGGAACCAAGCAAAGAAACTTTAGAATATGACAAGAACAATCCGAAGCCAAAGCCCAAAGCTGAACAGAGTGAATTAGAATTGGTAAAGCCATCTGCCAAACAAAAACCTATTGTGAAATAATGATAACGCAGATTTGTCCCAAATGCCAACAAGATGCTTTCACTTGGTACGTCAGCGAAGTACTACCCAACATCACGGTTTGGAGTTGCAACAATTGTCCTTTGCAAATATTTGAGGAAGACCATGACGAAGAAATTTGCGAGAACTGTAATGAAAAAACGAAAACCTTATTGAGAAGCCAAGAAGAACAATTCAATTGGTGTTCCCATTGCAACACCGTAACAAATTACCAAATTAACGAATAACCGAATCAACTCGATTGAAAGAAGATTTTCTAAAATACCAAGCGCAAACTTCACCATATCCTTTGGGTATGGAAGTCTCGCATGCGGTTGGTTCTTACATATACGATACCAATAATAAAAAATACCTCGACTTTGTCGCCGGCGTTTCGGCCTGTAGTTTAGGCCACCAACATCCTCGCGTAAACCAAGCGATTATTGACCAATTGAACAAGTATTCACACGTGATGGTTTATGGTGAGTATGCCCAACATCCGGCAGTAGCTTATTGCAAATTATTGGTCGAAAATTTACCGCCAAGTCTTAATAAAGTCTATTTAGTCAATTCCGGAACAGAAGCTTGTGAAGGCGCATTAAAACTCGTTCGAAGAGTTACCGGCAGAAGCCAATTGATTTCTTGTCACAATGCCTATCACGGCAATACCTTGGGTTCGATGAGTGTTATGGGATTCGAGGAACGAAAACAAATCTTCCGACCTTTAATCCCCGATGTAGATTTCATCACCTTTAATAACGAAGCCGATTTAGCAAAAATCACCACCAAAACAGCCGGAATCATTCTCGAAAGCATTCAAGGAGGCGCTGGTTTTATCGAGCCAAAGAATGATTTTTTGGCAAAAGTTAAAAAACGTTGCGAGGAAGTTGGTGCGCTAATGATAGTCGACGAAATCCAACCGGGTTTTGGAAGAACCGGAAAATTGTTCGGATTCGAAAACTATAATGTTGTTCCCGACGTAGTTATTATAGGTAAAGGAATGGCCGGCGGTATGCCTGTAGGTGGATTTATTGCCAATGAAAAACACATGGATTTGTTGAGTCACGATCCGAAATTGGGACATATTACCACTTTTGGCGGACACCCTGTCATAGCGGCAGCCTGTTTGGCGACTTTGGAAGAAGTATTGGAAAAAGATTACGCTGTACAGTCATTAGTGAAAGAAAAACTTTTCAGGGAACTTTTGGTACATCCTTTGATAGAAGAAATTCGAGGCCGAGGCTTAATGCTGGCGGCGATGACCAAAGACCCGGAAATCACCAATAAAGTAATTTTCAAATGTCAAGATAAAGGGCTGATTTTATTCTGGCTCTTATTTGAAGGTTGCGCCATCCGAATTACTCCTCCGCTCACTATCTCTGAGGCCGAAATCAGAGAAGGTTGCGCCATCATCATCGAAGCGATGAATGAAGTGGCCGCAGAAATGAAAAACTAAAGATTTCATTTTCAGTTTGATAAGAAATTTCAAGTGAATAAATTGTTAATTAAATTGTTTACAACAATAAATTGATTTCACTAAAAAAAGAACAGCGTTTCCCTAATTTTATTAAGGATAATTTTAAAACCTACTAGTATGCACCTAGACCACGACGAAGAAGATTACAACTTATCCCTAGCGAAATTTGAGTCGATGTTGAAAACCAACAAAGTCTTGTTTTTCGATTCAGAGGAGTTCGAGGAAATTATACTGCATTATCTCGACATGGGTAAAGCTACTTTAGCCAAGAAAGCTTTAAAATTAGGACTGGAACAACATCCAAAATCTACCGGATTAAAATTGGTTCAGGTAGAAATGTTGGTGTACGACGATAAATTGGATTTGGCAGAAAAATTATTAAACGAATTGTACGCCATTGAACCCACTAACGAAGAAATTTTTATCCAAAAAGCCAATATCTATTCTAAAAGAGACAACCACGAACAAGCCGTTGAGTTCCTACAAACCGCACTTCTTTACACAGAAGATTACGCCGATGTTTACAACTTAATTGGGATGGAATACCTTTTTATGGATAACTTAGAATTGGCGAAAGAAAGCTTTATCAAATGTTTAGAAGAAGACTTTGAAGACCAATCAGCACTTTATAATGTGGTGTATTGCTTTGAGTTTTTGGACCAAAACTTAGAGGCCATAGAATACCTTAAAACTTACATCGACAGAAACCCATACAGCGAAATTGCTTGGCACCAATCAGGTCGTTTGTATTACGGCATAAAAGATTATGAAAATGCGGTTCGTTCTTTCGAATTTGCTACTTATATAGATGATGAATTCCTTGGCGCTTATTTGGAAAAAGGAAAATCATTGGAACGTTTAAAAAGATATGAAGACGCTATCGAAAGCTACAATCGTACCATCGAATTAGACGACCCAACCTCTTATGCCTTGCTGCGTATAGGAAAATGTTATGAAAAATTAGGCAACAAAGTAGAAGCTTTAAAGTACTTTAATAAAACCGTACACGAAGATCCGCTTTTAGACAAAGGTTGGATTGCGATTACCGATTTTTATGTACGCCAAAAAAACTTCCAAAAAGCCTTATTCTACGTAAACAAAGCGTTGGCCATCGATGACCAAAATCGTTTGTATTGGAAGCGTTATGCGACCATCAACAAAGCGATGAGTATGTTTGAGGAAGCTGAATTCGGATACAGAAAAGCAGTTGAACACGGTGATTATCAATTAGATACTTGGTTATTTTGGGTGGATATGATGCAAAACATGGGAGAAATCAACAACGCGATTTTGACTTTAATCCAAGCGGCTGAATATTTTCCGGAAGAATGCGAAATCGAATACCGTTTGGCCGGTTTGCATTTGTCTTTAAACGAAGAGGAAAAAGGAAACTTTCACTTGAGTAATGGCTTGCGTCTGAACGCCAAACACAATACCATTTTAGAAGAATTGTTTCCAATGGTTTGGGAAAGACCATCGGTACAGGAATATATGGCGAAATACAAAAAACCGTAATCCATGTCGAAAAGACAATATGGTCTTATCGGGAAAAATATTTCCTATTCATTTTCTAAAAAGTACTTTACCGAAAAGTTTGCTTTGGGTAATCTTGTGGATTGTTCTTATGAGAATTTCGACTTGCAATCTATCGAGGAATTCCCGACACTCCTTGCCAACAATCCCGATTTAAAAGGGGTAAACGTTACCATTCCCTACAAAGAATCTGTCATTCCTTATTTGAACAAACTGTCTAAAAATGCAGCCCAAATTGGCGCAGTCAATGTCATTCGCTTTACTAAAAAAGGCAAGCTTAAAGGCTACAACTCAGATTACTACGGTTTTATGAAATCTTTGCAACCACTACTCCAACCACATCATCAAAAAGCCTTGATTCTCGGAACCGGTGGCGCAGCTAAAGCGGTTGCTTTTGCTTTAGACCAACTCGGAATTCTATACACTTATGTTTCTCGAGAAGAAAAGGAAGGCATGATAGACTATGACCGAATCAACGCAACGACTTTTGACAATTACCATATCATTATCAATTGCACACCATTGGGCACAAGCCCTGATACCAAAGCCTTTCCCCCTATTCCGTATAACTTTTTTACCGAAAAACACATTGCTTTCGACCTGATTTACAATCCGGAGGAAACACAGTTTTTAAAAAAGGCGAAAAAGAAAGGAGCGATTACCAAAAACGGTTACGAAATGTTAGTTTTGCAAGCCGAGAAAGCTTGGAAAATTTGGAATAAATAAACAGCCATGAACATCAAACTAATCACCATTGGCAAAACCGACAACAAAGCCTTGCAAACGTTGATTGACGATTACACCAAGCGTTTGTCATTTTACATCAAATTTGATTTGGAGATTATTCCCGATATCAAAAATGTCAAAAACCTTTCAGAAGCGCAACAAAAAGAGAAAGAAGGCGAATTGATTTTGGCCAAACTCACACCGACCGACCAATTGATTTTATTAGACGAAAATGGTTCTACTTTCTCAAGCGTTGGCTTCTCCGATTATTTACAAAAGAAAATGAATTCCGGAGTAAAAACTTTGGTTTTTGTGATTGGCGGACCTTATGGTTTCAGTACTGAAGTCTACAAAAAAGCCCAAGGAAAAGTTTCGCTTTCCGAGATGACTTTTTCGCATCAAATGGTTAGATTGTTCTTTATCGAGCAATTGTATAGAGGCTTTACAATTTTGCGTAACGAACCTTATCACCATCAGTAATTAGCCTTCAGCGATCTGTTGGCAGTAACCAGTTTAGTAAATATATTCTTTATTTGAATTTACAGAAACACCAAGCTGTGTAATTTCCAGATTTTTGATAAAGAGTTTGTATTCAATATATTTTCCGAAAGACATGCCTTTATCGAAAGAGAAATATATTCTGGAAGGATTGGGTAACTTATTGATAAACTCTTGTAGCTGGTTTTTGGAAAAAACCAATTCGTTGTAATGCACCAAATCATTGCGGTCTAAGTGAAAATACTTAACATTAAAATCGGGTTTCTCTAATTTGTAGCGAATTTTGGTAAACGGCATAAAAGCCAGGTTCTTCTTCACCGTATCGGTGTAAGTAAAATAGTTTTCCGAAGTAGCGCTTTTGTGGGCACTTTTGTCTTTTTTAATTTGTAGTTTTTTGATTTCCAAAATCACTTTACGCAGCGGCAAACGCTTGTCAATATTGAACAACCAATTGGTTGAGCTGATAGAATTGTTCCGATTGACATCGACAATTGTATCTTTTTCTTCCAATTTAAAAAAGAAATAAATCGGTGAATGGTCTTTGACCTCCGCCACTATCGTTTCCTTGGCCACGGGCAATAAAACTTCTTTATCCTCTCCGCAGGAAATCATTAAAATTGAAAATATCAATAAGGCTGTCTTTTTCATTATTTGGGATTTACTTTTTGAAATTCAAACTACGGTGCAATTTTACGCATTCTATTGCTTCTTTCACATCATGAACTCTTAAAATATTACTACCTTTTTGTAAAGCAATTGTATTCAAAACGGTTGTACCGTTCAGCGCAAACTCAGCCGAAGTATCCAGTGTTTTATAAATCATTGATTTTCTAGAAATTCCGACCAAAATAGGCAATTCCATCATCTGAAACAGCTCCAAATTATTCATGACTTCAAAGTTTTGTTCTAAGGTTTTGGCAAAGCCAAATCCGGGATCAATAATTAAATCGTTGATACCCAAATTTCTTGCTTGTGCTACTTTTTCTGAGAAATAGAACAACATTTCTTTGGTGATATTGTCATATTGGGCCAAACTTTGCATGGTTTGCGGATTGCCTTTCATGTGCATCATGATATAAGGCACTTGCAGTTCGGACACGGTTTTCATCATGTTTTCGTCTAAACTCCCGGCGGCAATGTCGTTAATGATGCAAGCGCCGTTTTCAATTCCGACTTTAGCCACATTAGCCCGAAAAGTATCAATTGAAATTAAGGTTTGGGGAAAATGTTTCAGCACCGATTTTACAATAGGAATTAAGCGATCGATTTCCTCTTCCTCTGAAACGAACTCAGCATTTGGCTTGCTGGAATAAGCTCCGATATCGATAAAGGTTGCACCTTCGGTAAGCATTTTTTCTACTTGCAAAAGCAGCCTTTTTTCATCGTTAAATTTTCCGCCGTCGTAAAAAGAATTGGGCGTAACATTTAAGATTCCCATGACTTTGGGAGAAGATAAATCGACAAGCGTTCCGAGGCAGTTAATGGTCATTTGCATTTTAAGTTAGTTATAAGATTTAGTCCTTTGTACTTCAATCTTTATTCTTTACTTTTGGGAAAATTTGACACAAAGATACACTGAAATGAGTAAAACTTCTCAAGAATATGACAAGGTTATCGCCATTTGCCGACAACTGTATATCAACAAAATGAAAGACTACGGAAGTGCTTGGAGAATCTTGAGACTGCCTTCCTTGACCGATCAAATATTCATCAAAGCCCAACGCATCCGCAGTTTGCAACAAAACGATGTTCGCAAAGTGGACGAAGACGAAACCGGAGAATTTATCGGGATTATTAACTATTCGATTATGGCTTTAATCCAATTGGATTTGGGCGTAGTAGAACAACCCGATTTGGATGTGGCTAAGGCGACCCAACTGTATGATGAAAAAGTAGCTATAACCAAATCCTTGATGGAAGCCAAAAACCACGATTACAGCGAAGCTTGGCGAGACATGCGGGTGAGTTCACTAACTGATTTGATTTTACAAAAGCTACTTCGTGTAAAGCAAATTGAAGACAATCAAGGCAAAACAATCGTTTCAGAAGGCATTGACGCCAATTATCAGGACATGATTAATTATTCGGTTTTTGCTTTAATTCTGATGAAATTCGGACAATAATTTATAAGCGCTTAAATTTAAATAAATTCCAAAATCTATATTACAACAATTATGGCAATCTCTAAAAATAATATCGCTTGGGGAATTCGAATCGTAATTTCATTCCTGTTTTTACTTTCGGCTGTCGCCAAATTATATCCGTCGCCTTACTTCGCCATTTCAACCTTTGAAGTAAAACAATTGTATCCGATGGGATTTTCGGAAAGTTTTGCACCCTATTTTTCGAGAGTTTTAATCGGAATTGAATTGGCCTTAGGCTTTTTGATATTGCAAAAGCACTTTTTGCGAAGCATTATCATACCGGCTACGATTTTATTGTTATTTGTTTTCACTTCACATTTGACCATCGAAACGATACAAAATGGAGGGAATTCAGGAAACTGCGGCTGTTTTGGAAGTTTGTTGCCCATGACGCCTATCGAAGCGATTCTCAAAAACGTAGCTGCTATGGCATTATTGATTTGGTTACTGTTTATCATGCCAAAATCAAACGAAAAGAAAGACAATTTTTGGTTATTGACAACGGTTACTTTGGCTTCTATTTTGGCCTTATTCATGTTGGCTCCTATCCAGCCTATAGAAAGTAGCTTCAGCGTTACTACTCCGGAAGAAACCACAAATGATACCATTCCTGAAACCAAAGTTGACACCTTAAAAACCGTGGTTACAAAAGACACCGTTAAAAAAGTAGACGAAACACTTAAAGAAGTAGTCAAAACGGAACCCACAGAGCCCGCCAGACACAAATCGGGTTACGCCCAATATTTTCCTAACATTGATAAAGGACGAAAAACACTTTGTTTCTTTGTTCCGGGTTGTGATCATTGTCGCGATGCGGCTAAAGAGTTGACAGAATTGAGAAAAACCACCAAAAATTTCCCAGAGATTTCGATTATTTTCATGAATGAGGAAGCCGACTTGATTCCGGCGTTTTTCAAATATGCCGGAGCCGAATATCCCTATAAAATCATTGAGGTTATTCCATTCTGGAAAGTACTGGGTTCGGGCAAAGACACACCCGGCATCAAATATTTGTGGAACGGAAATGAATACAAATACTATTGGGGTATAACCGACAATAAATTTGTCCTCTCAGATTTTGAAAGCTTAATCAATAAGCCATATTCAGAGTTAAAAAAATAAATCCAACTTATGTTTCTTTTTCTTATTTTTAAAGACTAAAAAAGATTTTATGATTAAGTATATAATGTCTAAAAGAGTAAACGAAAGAGGACTGATAGGTATTGTCTTATGTGTCATTGTTTTTTCCTTGGGTTACTTTGTTCTCAATCACATCTCAACGATGGAAGACCCACCATTGGGCAATACAATTTATATTCTGATAGGCAGTACTTTGACCTTTCTTTCTATTTTAGGGGTTATTTTAATCCTAAAATATATGTATGACAATAAAAAGAAAAAAGAGCGAAGAGAGCGCAAAAGGAAAAAGCACAAACTCTTTTACCTGAAAGACAATCCGGAGAACAAAAACAAAAAATGATTCACCAAACCGAAGAGAATTAGCAAAATTTTATGACTTTGAAAGTAAGTCATATTTTATCTTTATAAAAAAATTGAAATGAAAAAAGTCCTTTTAAGTATCGTGTTTATTATCAGTTGTTTAGCATGCTCAAATGCCCAAAAAACAGAATTCAGCAAAACAACTTTTGAAAAAAAATTAATTGCTCAAGACAGTACACAAACCACTTTTAAAGAAATCATTAAAAACCACAAAGGAAAAGTTGTCGTAATGGAAATTTGGGCTTCTTGGTGCAGTGATTGTGTTAAGGCTATGCCCAAATTTAAAGAGCTACAAGCCAAATATACCGATGCCAGTTATGTGTTTATCTCTATGGACAAATCCTATGACAAATGGTTGGCCGGAATTGACAAACACGAATTAAAAGGCGACCACTATTGGGTCACCGACGGAATGAAAGGAGAATTCGGAAAATCCATTGATTTGGATTGGATTCCAAGATATATTATTATTGACAAAGACGGTAAAATTGCCACTTACAGAGCTGTAGAAACCGACTTTGAAGAAATGAGCGCCACCATAAAAAAAATATTATAATGAGACAAAAGATTGTTGCCGGTAATTGGAAAATGCATAAAAATGCCGAAGAAACTGAAGATTTATTAAACGAATTGATTGACAAATTGCCCAACGATCTTGAGGCACAAATTATCGTCGCCCCTACATTTGTAAATCTGGCTTCTGCCGTTGACCATTTAGAATTTACGAATATCGGTGTGGCCGCACAAAATATGCATCAAAATGAAAGCGGTGCCTATACCGGTGAAATTTCAGCCGATATGTTAAAAAGTATAGGTGTAAATATTGTGATTTTAGGACACTCAGAGCGTCGTGCCTATTTTCATGAAACCGATACCCTTTTGGCACAAAAAGTGACTACCGCATTAAAACACGATATGACTGTTATTTTTTGCTTTGGGGAAGAATTAAAAGACAGACAAAATAACCAACATTTCAATGTGGTGGAAAATCAATTGCGAGATGGTTTGTTTCACTTAGAAAATAAAGATTGGGAACAAATCATTTTAGCTTATGAACCCGTTTGGGCCATTGGTACGGGAGAAACCGCTTCACCTGAACAAGCGCAGGAAATGCACGAGTTCATCAGAGAAACCATTCGAAAAAGATTTGGAAGCGATGTTGCCGAAGATGTTTCCATTTTATATGGAGGAAGCGTAAAACCTGACAATGCCAAAGAAATTTTTTCAAAGCCTGATGTTGATGGCGGGTTGATAGGCGGTGCAGCCTTAAAAGCAACAGATTTTGCTGCGATCGCAAGTGCAATTTAATTTTAATTAAATATTTTATTCTAAAAGCCTTTCATTAATTTGAAAGGTTTTTTTTATCTAAATAAATAAAAATATGCTTTTAATCGATTTTATTTGCATTTAAACGATATTTTTCTTTGCTTTACCCTGTCTAAAATCAAATAAGTTTATGAAAGCTAAATTAATTTTACTTTTCCTTTTTGTCTCTTTAACAAACCTACAAGCCCAAATTGATACCCAAAAACGTTTTCAATCTGATTCGAGAAAGTATTATGTATGGAATGTTGATTTTGAAAAGTATGAATTGGTAGAAACCGAATACGAACATTCGGTAATCGACATCCGTGAAATTGGCTCCAAAACCAATGGCTATGTTGTTATCAGTATGATTGACAACGGACAAACCCGATTGCATCACGGTTCAATCTATAATTTCACCAAAGAAGATGACAATGAGGGTTCATGGATGATACAATCTAAATTTATGAGAGCCAAACTCACCTACAATCCGAAAGACAATACCATGACTTATTTGTATGACGGCGACAGCAAACGCTATAAACGCATCATGATCTTTACTGTGGCACCGGATGAAATTCCAAATGCGAGTTTAAAAGCCGCTATGGTCAAATTAGATTAAATTTCTTTTTGCAAAACGCTTTACAGTAACTCTTTCGATTGTTACCTTTGCAAAAAAATAATCCATGTCAAACAGCTATTTAGGGTATCATTTTTCGGTTGAGCCCAAAGACTTAGGTTCAGAAATCTTAATTGCCGAATTGGGAGAAAAACCATTTGAAAGTTTTATAGAAACCGACAACGGTTTTAGTGCTTACATCCAAAAAGACCTTTGGACCGAAGATATCTTAGAAGATATTTATCTGTTAACCTCGCCGGAATTTACTATTTCCTATACTGTTGAAGAAATTGATCAAGTCAACTGGAATGAGGAATGGGAAAAGAATTTCGAACCCATAGATGTAGATGGGAAATGCCATGTTCGCGCACCATTCCACCCAAAAACCGAAGCACAGTTTGATATTGTTATCGAACCCAAAATGAGTTTCGGAACCGGACATCACGAAACCACACACATGATGATTCAACATCTATTGGAAACCGATGTTACAGGTATGAAAACCTTAGACATGGGTTGCGGCACAGCAATTTTAGCCATTTTGGCTGAAATGAAAGGCGCTAAACCAATTGATGCTATTGATATCGATAACTGGTGCTATTTGAACTCTATTGAAAATGCCGAACGCAATAATTGTCATGAAATCACTGTTTATGAAGGCGATGCTGAATTGTTGAAAGGAAAAAAATACGACTTACTCATTGCCAACATTAACCGCAACATTTTATTAAACGATATGCAGCAATATGTAGATTGTTTGAACAAAGGTGGTATTCTTTTGTTAAGCGGATTCTACACCGAAGACATTCCGTTTATTGATGCTTCATGCACAGCGAAAGGGCTAACCTATGTGAAAAAATTTGAGAGAAACAATTGGGTTTCATTAAAATACAGTTATTAATGATGTATTCCGAGGTAAAAATAAAACCTTAAACTCGAAAAGAAACAAATGAGCACTATAGAAAAAGTACAAGAAGACGTTTTAGTCGAAGAGTTGGTTGGAACCAACAATGAAATAGTTTTGTATAATGATGATGTCAACACTTTTGACCACGTGATTGACACTTTAATTCGCGTTTGTCAACACACCGCTGAACAAGCCGAACAATGTGCCATTTTAGTACATTACAAAGGAAAATGTACCGTAAAAACGGGACACTTTGACGAACTAAAACCCCAATGTACTCAATTATTGGAAGCCGGTTTGAGTGCCGAGATTATTTAACCTTTAAACTTCCAGTCAAACTCGTCGCTGTCTTTAATGATAGCGCCAATTTCCACGCGAATAACAATATCATATTCGGTTTGAAGAATCAACCAATTGCTTTCGTTAAAGTGATTTTCAAAAGAATCAAAATCTTCTACAGACCATGATTTAAAAGGCAAATCAGCCTTGATTGATTCGACATTTTTACCAATAACGTTATTTCCTAAAATAGTTGCTTCAGGATTTGAACAAGCAATATAGCCTAAACGATAATTTTCATCTTCATAAAAAGTTACGCTTATTTTTTGTGCATTGTAATGATAAATTACATTACCGTCTTCGTCTTTGAATTGCTTGGAAGGCTTACCATATATGGCTTCCACATGATTTTGTTTCATGCCGAAGAGCAATTGATCGACTCCGTTTTTAGGATTGATAATCATTGGCATAGTTTTAATATTCAAACTTACCAAACTCACTTTCGATAGTAAGCTTTTTATTTTCTGAAGCTTCTACTCTACCCACAATTTTAGCAGCTACACCAAAAGATTCAGAAATGGTGATAATATCTTGAGCAATGGCTCGCGGTACATATAATTCCATTCGATGACCGCAGTTGAACACTTGGTACATTTCTTTCCAATCGGTTTTGGAGTTTTCTTGAATAAGTTTGAATAAAGGCGGCACCGGAAATAAGTTATCCTTGATGACATGAACATTATCCACAAAATGCAATACTTTGGTTTGTGCACCACCGGAACAATGAACCATTCCGTGGATTTCATTTGGAGTATATTTATCTAAAATCGATTTGATAATCGGCGCATAAGTTCGGGTTGGTGATAAGACCAATTTTCCGGCATCGATTGGAGAATCTTCTACCGCATCGGTCAATTTAGTTTGGCCGGAATAAATTAATTCATTCGGAACCGCTGCATCAAAACTTTCCGGGTATTTTTCGGCCAAATATTTGGCAAAAACATCATGTCGTGCAGAAGTTAGCCCATTACTTCCCATACCGCCGTTGTAACTTTTTTCATATTTGGCCTGACCAAAAGAAGCCAAACCAACAATCACATCGCCGGCTTGAATATTGGCATTATCAACCACATCGCTTCGTTTCATTCGAGCCGTAACGGTTGAATCTACGATGATTGTTCGCACCAAATCACCCACATCAGCGGTTTCGCCTCCGGTAGAATGAATCGTTACACCAAAGGATTTCAACTCGGCAATTAATTCTTCGGTTCCGTTAATAATGGCAGAAATCACTTCGGCCGGAATCAGGTTTTTATTTCTTCCGATCGTAGACGACAACAAAATATTATCGGTAGCGCCAACGCACAATAAATCATCGATATTCATAATCAATGCATCTTGCGCAATACCTTTCCACACCGAAATATCTCCGGTTTCTTTCCAATACAAATAGGCCAAAGACGATTTGGTTCCGGCACCATCCGCATGCATAATCAGACAATAATTGTCGTCATTAGTCAGGTAATCGGGAACGATTTTGCAAAAAGCTTTTGGGAATAATCCTTTGTCGATATTTTTGATGGCGTTGTGCACATCTTCTTTGGAAGCCGAAACTCCCCGTAGATTGTAGCGTTGACTGTTATCAGAGCTCATATTGTATTGTTAGTTGTGTGCTGCAAAGATAGGATTAAGATTTGGGATTTGGGATTTGGGATTTGGGATTTTTTATCAATTCTCTAAAATCAAAATCTCGACTCTTCGGTTTTCATCTTCTTCGGTTTGGTTTTGCTCCGGAATTTTATGAATTGGCTTTAAAACTCCATATCCCTTAAAACTCATTCTTTTCCTGTCGATTTTATTTCGCAACAAATAATTGTAAATGGCGCGGGCTCGAGCTGTGGAAATATTATTAAAATCATTCACCATTTGGCAACAGATATGACCCTGAATTTCAATTTTTAATTTTGGATTTTCCTGCATAGCGCAAAGCAAATCATATAAACTGGATTCCGATTTGGGCACAATCCGGGCCGAATTATTGAAGAAATAAATATTGGGTAACTTAATGGTTTCTCCTACTTTGGAGTTTCTGATTTGTTTAGAGAAAGCACTTTCAATGGGTTCTTTTACAATTTCAGTATAAAATATGGTTACTCTTCTGTTCTCTGCCTGAATTTTAGATTGTTTAAACTCTTTCCCGTAAGCTATTTTGTCGAGGTTTTTATTGAATTTCAAACCACTTTTATCCAATAATTCCCGCACACTTTCTATGCGTCTTAAGGCCAAATTTTTGTTGTAATCTTTGGTGTCAATGCTGTCGCAAAAGCCTAACAATCTGGTGATTTCAATGGCTTTGTTATTGGCAATCCATTCATTGAGCGACAGTATCGAACTTTGATTCGGAAAGTCTTTATTGAAATCGAAAAATACTTCAAATTGTTTTTGTCCCCAACAATTCAGGGAAAACCAAAAAAACAATATAGCGATTTTGAACTTCATTACTTGTCGACAATTAAAATTTCAACCCTACGATTGGCTTTCCGCTCAGCTTCATTGCGTTCGGGCAACTTATAAATTGGGTCGTTACTACCAAAACCCTTATAAGACAAGCGGTTCATCTCAATATCAAATTTAGTCAAATACTTAAAAATAACCAATGCTCTTCGATAAGACAACTTGGTATCCATTCCATTAGGATTACAGCAAATGTGGCCGTGTATGGCGATTTTCAACTTTGGATTATCATATAAAATCTGTAACAACTCCAGCAAGAGTGGCTCAGATTCGGCCATCATTCTCTCCGAATTGAACTGAAAATTGATATTGTTGATTCGGATCAAGTCTCCTTTTTTAGCTTTTTTAAACTTCTGGGCCAATTCTGATTTTTCTTTAGCAACTAAATCGGAGGCTCGCTCAACTTTATCCTCTTTTTCTTTATTGACCTCAATTGTTTTCTCCTCCTTTATTTGGTGATAATAAATGGTTACTTTCCTATTCTCTTCCTGAATTTTTGAATATTGAAAATCTTTGCCAAAAGGTTTCAACACCAATTTATCACTGACTTTAACACTGTCTCTTTTTACTATTTTCAAAACAGAATTTATCCTTCTCATGGCCAAATCTTTGTTGTATCGGCTATCGTCAACGCTGTCACAATACCCTAATATTTCGGTGATTTCAACCGACTTATGTGCTGCAATCCATTGGTTCAATTTCACCATAGAAATTGGATTGGGCATGTCTTTATTAAAATCAAAAAACACTTCAATCTTATTTTGAGAAAAACCTAAGAATGAACATAATAGCAATAATCCAAATTGGAATACTTTCATCTTAATTCGCTACAATTAAAATTTCTACACGCCTATTGGCGGCTCTTTCGCTTTCATTTTTTTCGGGTAACGGGTAAATGGGCTGTGTACTTCCGAAACCTTTATAGGATAATCTTGCAGGATAAATTTGATTGGAAACTAAAAAATTATAAATCGCTTTGGCTCTTTGAGTTGATAAATCCAATCGGTCATTAGGCATACAACACAAATGGCCTTGAATTTCTATTTTCAATTGAGGATTATTTTGCAAAACCAATAGGAGCTCATACATTTTTCCTCTGGATTCATTGACCACAGCAAAAGTGTTGATGATAAAATTAAGGTTTTCTATTTTCAATTTCTCCCCAACTTTAGCGCTATTGACTCTATTCATAAAAACCCTGTCGAGTTTGAATTCAGATTTGGTTCCGTTTGGGTTTTCAAAGACTAATTTTTCAGGATATTCTATTTCGGGTTTGGGCAATTCTTCGACTGCTGCTGCGGGTTTGATGCCGAGAATTTCATTTTCGCGCGGAAGGTCTTTTTCAAGAATGTAATAAATGGTAACCTTTCTGTTTTCGGCTTTAATTGCAGATTGATTGAACTTTTCACCAAAACTCAATGTTTTAAAATCGGCTCTGATTTTGATTTGGTCTTTGACTATTTGAAAGATAAAATCAACTCTTTTTTGGGCCAAAGTATCATTGAAACCTGAAGTTCCGTCTTCATCAGTAAACCCGTGAATGGCTACAATCTTATTATTATTGTTGGCCAAAATCCATTGGTTGAGTTTGTTTTGCTCTTTTTTAGTCAATTGAAATTTGTTGCTCTCAAAAAAGACAGACATTTGCTCTTGTGCTAACAGGTTGGCAGTGATGAACAGAAAAAATACAGTGGTTATTTTGCGCAACATGGTTTGGGTTTTATTATAGTATAACGAAGTTACGGCATTTTTAATATAAAAACACCCGACAATTTTAAAACTGTCGGGTGTTATGTTAACTAATGATAAAGATTATCTTGTAAATAATAACTCTCTGTATTTGGTTAATGTCCAGATTTCATCATCTACCAATAACTCTAATTTATCGCAATGCTCTCTGATTATTTCAAAGTATGGTTTTACTTTATCACAATAAGATTCCGCCATTTTTTGAGCGTCGGTAAGAGCGTTGGCTTTTTTACGGGCTTCGGTCATGGCTTCCACATTTGAATTAATGCCTTCAATATGCGCTGAAATTTCTTTGATTAGAGAGATTTGTTCTTTGGCAATTTTTTCAAAGTCTTTACCAAAAATTTCTTTTAATCCACGTACGTTTTCGATTAAAGTATTTTGGTAACGAATGGCTGTTGGAATCACGTGATTACGGGCTATATCTCCTAAAACTCTACCTTCGATTTGGATTTTCTTAGTGTATTCTTCCAACTCTATTTCGTAACGAGCTTCTACCTCTACATGATTCATTACATGTAACTCTTCGAACAATTCCAATGCTTTTTTAGACACTTTAGCTTTTAGAGCTGCAGGCGTCGTTTTGTGATTGCTTAAGCCTCGTTTCTTGGCTTCTTTTTCCCAAGCATCGCTGTAACCGTCACCTTCAAAAAGGATGTTTTTGGTTTGTTTGATGTATTCTCTTAACACGTTGAAAATAGCTTCGTCTTTCTTTAAATCTTTTTTCTCGATTAAAGTATCAACTTCTTTTTTGAACTCTTTCAATTGTTTGGCCACAATAGAATTCAAAGTGGTCATCGCATTAGCACAGTTGGCAGAAGAACCAACGGCACGGAATTCAAATTTATTTCCGGTAAAGGCAAACGGAGATGTTCTGTTTCTGTCGGTATTGTCCAACATTACGTCCGGAATTTTACCTACAACGTTTAATTTTAAATCGGTTTTTTCTTCCGGAGATAATTTTCCTTTAGAAACACCTTCTAATTCAGCTAAAACTTTGGTCAACTGTTCTCCGATGAACACCGAAATAATAGCCGGTGGCGCTTCATTGGCTCCCAATCTGTGGTCATTACTGGCTGTAGCAATAGCAGCGCGAAGTAATTCTTCATACTCATTCACCGCTTTGATAGTATTGATAAAGAAAGACAAGAACTGTAAATTACTCATTGGCGTTTTGCTCGGAGACAATAAGTTTACACCCGTATCTGTAGCTAACGACCAGTTATTGTGTTTTCCTGAACCGTTTACGCCTTTGAATGGTTTTTCATGGAACAGCACTTTAAAATCATGACGTTCGCCTACTTTTGACATAACGTCCATTAATAAGGAATTATGGTCAACAGCTAAGTTTGTTTCTTCAAAAATCGGAGCCAACTCAAATTGGTTTGGCGCTACTTCATTGTGACGTGTTTTAACCGGAATTCCTAACAACATACATTCTTCTTCTAATTCTCTCATGTAATTTAAAGCACGAGAAGGAATTGAACCGAAATAATGATCGTCTAATTGTTGTCCTTTAGCAGAAGTATGGCCTAATAAAGTTCTCCCGGTCATTACTAAATCGGGACGTGAATTGGCTAATGAACTGTCAACCAAGAAATATTCTTGTTCCCAGCCTAAAGTGGCTGTTACTTTTTTTACATTTTTATCGAAATATTTACATACTTCAGTCGCCGCTTCATCCACAGCATTTAAAGCGCGTAATAAAGGTGTTTTATAATCTAAAGCTTCACCGGTATAAGAAATGAATACTGTAGGAATACATAAAGTAGTCCCAAAGATAAACGCAGGAGAAGTTGGATCCCAAGCGGTATAACCACGCGCTTCGAAAGTATTTCTGATACCACCATTCGGGAAAGAAGACGCATCTGGTTCTTGTTGCACCAATTGTCCACCACCAAATTTTTCTACAGGGTCAGAACCGTCATAAGACGTTTCAAAGAAAGCATCGTGCTTTTCAGCAGTTGTTCCGGTTAAAGGTTGGAACCAGTGGGTATAGTGAGTAACGCCTTTCGACAAAGCCCATTCTTTCATTCCCATAGCGATATAATCAGCTAGCTTTCTGTCAATTTTAGTTCCATGCTGTACGGCATCTTTCACTCCTTTATAAGCATCTGAAGTCAAATATTGCTTCATGGCTTTATCATTAAACACATTGGAACCAAAAAGTGCCGATTTTTTATCAGCTTCTTCAAATTTTACAGGCTTTCTGCCCGATGCATCTTTTAATGCTTGAAAACGTAAAGTTGACATAAAGTTAATTTTTAAAAGTTATACCCTATTATTTTGATGCAAATATAGCAATATTTTTAATTTAAAATAAATAGACCCTACTTTTTTAGGGGTCAATTTGATAAATTAATAAAAAATACGTTTTTTGTTAGACTGTCGTTAATAATTGCACTTAGACCATCCAAACCCCTATATTTGTAGTTACTAAATAAGTACATCATGACAGTTTGGATTATTTTCTTGGCCTTAATTTTTCTATTTCTTGCCCTTGATTTAGGAGTATTTAACAAAAAACCTCATGTTATCAAACCCAAAGAAGCCGGAATTTGGACCGGAGTTTGGGTATCACTCTCTTTTATTTTCAGCATTGTTGTAGGTTGGATATACAAAAACGGATTCATCGCCAATCCTACCGAATTAACCCCTGCCGTAGCTTCTATGAAGTTTATCACCGGTTACCTGATTGAATTATCCTTGAGTGTAGATAATATTTTTGTCATTGCAGTGATTTTCGCTTCATTTAAAATTCCTCAAAAATACCAGCATCGAGTTTTGTTTTGGGGTATTTTGGGCGCTATAGTTTTTAGAGGTTTGATGATTTTCTTTGGTGTGATTTTGATAAATAAATTCAGCTGGATGACCTATTTGTTTGGTGCATTTTTGATTTTTACAGCCGTTAAGATGTTGTTTAAAGGAGATGAAGAAGAATTTAATCCAAAAAAATCATTCGTTTACAGAAACTTACGCAAAATCATTCCGATTACCAGTCATGCTGAAGGAGAACATTTTTTTGTAAAGAGAAGACATATTACGGCAGCTACACCACTTTTTGTGGCTTTGATTGTAATTGAAGTAATGGATATGCTTTTTGCTTTGGATAGTGTACCGGCGATTTTAGCCATTACCTCTGACCCATTTTTAGTTTTTAGTTCTAACATTTTTGCCATTTTAGGTTTACGCTCTATGTATTTCTTTTTGGCCAATATGTTGGAAAGATTCAGTTATCTTGAATACAGCTTGATTGCCATACTAACTTTTGTAGGCATCAAAATGTTAATCATTCACTATTACAAATTCCCCGAATGGGTTTCTTTAGGTTTTATTGCACTGTCATTATTAGCAGGAATTATCATTTCGATAAGAAAAAACAATAATCCTCAATAGTATACGGATATTTTATAATAAAAAAACCTCTTCATAATGAAGAGGTTTTTTATTGACTATAATTTAATTTAAAGATTATCTTTTGATTACTTTAAGAGTTCTAACTTCTTCTCCTTGAGTAACAATTACATTGTAAATTCCTGAAGGATATCTATCCCCAATTTTAACCTCAGATGACTCTCTAGGATTTACATCGCGCGTTTCGATTAATCTTCCTATCATATCATAAACTGCTATGGCAACTTTGTTATCATTTGAAGTTGATAAACTTACATTAAAGTTGTCAGTATAAGGATTAGGATAAATCTTAACTTCCATAACCACTTTTGAGGTCAAAGAAGCATTAAACTCTTGAATAACTGCTGCTTCAGTAATATCAATTGGCATTGTAGTTCCAACGAAAACTCTACATCCGTCAAATCCTCTATTGATAGCATCAACGGCGGCATTAACTTCACTAGCCGTAACATTACCAATATTTTCACCACCCAATGCTCTGTTGGCAAGTACAAATAAATTACTTACTGTAGCTCCGCCATTGACATCAAGGTAGTCAATTACCGGTTGAGGGATAGTGAATAGTTGTTCTGTACCTGGCATAGGCACATCAGAACCACAAACTTCAGTATCAGCCGTTACAAAAGTATTTGTCAAACCAAAGTCTCCTATTTCAGAATTCAATCTTGTATTGAAGAACAATGTCATCGTTTGACTTAATAAATTATTATTGATTTTGCCTCTTTGTGAACCACTCGCATTAAGCGGATCGTTATCACTCCATGTAGAAGCCACTGAATAAGTTGAGTATCCAATTAAAGATCTTGGAGTTCCACCACCAGGTAACATTCTGAATATATTGTTACTAGTTACATCAGCCAAAGTCAATTTGAAATAGTTTCCTGTAGTAGTACTACCAAAATCGTATTCTCCTTCTTCTATTGTCAAAGCATTAATCATAATTGCTCTAGCGTTAGTTGTGGTTCCTTCAGGAGTACATGCTGTTCCTTTTGGATTACCATAATAACCTTGAGTGTAAGTACAATAAGCACATTCATTGATATAGAATCTCGCTGTACATGAAACTGTTTGACAATTATCAGTAACCGTGAAAGTAATAATTAATGGTACACCAGGAGCTGGCATTTGATATTGCGACAAATCAGTTACTGTTGCATTAGCACATCCTCCTGTATAACCAAATAAATGTTTCCATTGAGCAAACGAAGTTTCAGCATCTTCTCCACATTCAACTACTCTATCAGCCGGACATGAAATTTCTAATTTAGCAGCCGGAACTACTGTAAATGACTCTGAAACATCAGCTACGGTACATAAATCATTAACAACATAAGTTACTGTTGTAGTTCCTCCACTACATAATGGTGGAGCAACTGGCTGTCCATAATCACCTGTCGGTGCACATCCTCCTGTCACAGCAAATTGACTTAACCAGGTAGCAAACGCTGCATCTACTGCCGCTTGGTCTGCATAATCACAAGAATTAATAATGGTTGAATCAGGTGAACTCACAACTAATGCAGGGGCTGCTGTTATTGTGAAACTTCTGGTTACTGTTGAGGTTTCATAACATTTATCAGTTACAGTATAAGTCACTGTAGTTGTTCCTCCACAAGCACTCGGTGCACTTACTTGTCC
>NZ_JAAQQU010000041.1 GCF_011742145.1 Flavobacterium sp. J49
TCAAAGCAAAAAATGGAGAATATGATAAAAAATGTTTTCATGTATTAACTACAAAATTTCTATTAAAGCACATTTTTAAAATAGCATACAACGTTCCGCGGCTAGCGACAGTTGCTGACTGCGTAACAGCGTACTTTCTGCTAAGATAAATATTATTGCGTAAAAAATAGTTTAACTCAAACAAAATTCAGCAATTGTTGCTAACCGCTGTTAACCCACGTTTACCAACCCAAACTTGAGCACGCAACGTAACCAGTTACATTTTCCGGTTTCTATTTCGGATTCTGCTGTCGGATTCACTTTGGTTTCTTGTCAAGTTTTCGACGCAAACATTTTTGAACTTTTTTGCGGTTAGATTTTCCAATAACATTTTCCGCAACACTTTTCCGCTGTCTGTTTTTCGGCCAACTTTTTTCTGTCTTTTTATTGTCAACTTTATTTTGTCTTCAACAACTTTTTAAAAAACGTCTAAAGAAAAATGAAGTTGAATTTTCAACTAAAATTGCTTCTGAAATCGACTCGTGGTAAATGTGGGTTAACGTGCCGCAGATTGTAACTGCTGCGATGATTTATTACTGATGATTTCAAAGTTAAAACTCCTTTTTGAATTTTCGAAGAAAATTCGGGATAA
>NZ_JAAQQU010000042.1 GCF_011742145.1 Flavobacterium sp. J49
TGAGTACCGGTTACATCGTACTGACATGAAACTGGGTTCCAAGTAGCAGTTTGGTAACACAATACTTGTGGAGCTTCCGGTTGAGTACCGGTTATGTCGTACTGACATGAAACTGGGTTCCAAGTAGCAGTTTGGTAACACAATACTTGTGGAGCTTCCGGTTGAGTACCGGTTACATCGTACTGACATGAAACTGGATTCCAAGTAGCAGTTTGATAA
>NZ_JAAQQU010000043.1 GCF_011742145.1 Flavobacterium sp. J49
TGAGGTAGTATAACATTTATCAGTTACAGTATAAGTCACTGTGGTTGTTCCTCCACAAGCACTCGGTGCACTTACTTGTCCATAGCTTCCGCTTGAAGCACAACCACCGCTTACGGTGAATCCTCCTAACCAAGTAGCAAACGCCGCATTAACTGCTGCTTGGTCTGCATAAGCACAAGCACTTGTTGAGCTTGCTGCCGGTGCATTAACCTGTACAGCCGGAGCCGGTGTGATAGTAAAGCTTCTGGTTACTGTTGAGGTAGTATAACATTTATCAGTTACAGTATAAGTCACTGTGGTTGTTCC
>NZ_JAAQQU010000044.1 GCF_011742145.1 Flavobacterium sp. J49
GGACAAGAGATAGTTGAAGTAGCAGGTAACGCTGCGATAACCGGAGCCGTTACGTCTTGTACATTTATAGTTTGTGAAGCAGTAGAAGAATTTCCACAAGCATCAGTAGCAGTCCAAGTTCTGGTTACAGAGTAAGAACCTGCACAATTACCATTGGTAGTTACATCTTCGAAAGTCAATTCGAAAGCAGAACCACACTCATCAGTAGCAGTAGCTTGAGCGAACTC
>NZ_JAAQQU010000006.1 GCF_011742145.1 Flavobacterium sp. J49
GCGGTAAAGGTTGTGCCTCCATTAGACCATAAAATGGTATAAGGAGCCGTTCCACCGGTAGCCGTTACTGTTACACTTCCATTGTTTCCTGCAAAGCAAGATACGTTGGTAGTCGTATTAGTAGAAGCCAAAGCCGTTGCCGGTTGCGTGATAGTTACACTTACGTTTGAAGTACATCCATTAGCATCGGTTACCACTGCGGTATAAGCACCTGCTGCAAAATTGTTAGCCGTAAAGGTTGTGCCACCATTAGACCATAAAATGGTATAAGGAGCCGTTCCACCGGTAGCCGTTACTGTTACACTTCCATTGTTTCCTGCATAACAAGATACGTTGGTAGTGGTATTAGTAGAAGCTAAAGCTGTTGCCGGTTGCGTGATGGTTACACTTACGTTTGAAGTACATCCATTAGCATCGGTGATAACCGCTGTATAAGTACCAGCTGCAAAATTGTTAGCGGTAA
>NZ_JAAQQU010000045.1 GCF_011742145.1 Flavobacterium sp. J49
GTGTAAGTTCCCGTTAGTGTGGCTGTACCGGCTCCGCTTAAAACTATGGTTTGATTGGCTCCGCCATCAATATTGTAGGTAACCGTTGCATTTGGTGTACCTGTAAAAGTGAAAGTAGCACTGTCGCCCAAACACAGTATTGTTGGATTCACCGCTACACTCACTGTAGGTAATGGTAAAACGGTCAAAGTAACACTACTGGTTTGTGGATTAACACAAATCGGTGTACC
>NZ_JAAQQU010000046.1 GCF_011742145.1 Flavobacterium sp. J49
GGATTACCAGCTGGAGTAACTGCCGCTTTTGCAAATAATACCATTACCATAAGTGGTACCCCAACAGCATCAGGGGTTTTTAATTATAGCATTCCTTTGACGGGTGGTTGTGGTTCAGTGAATGCTACAGGAACCATAACGGTAACCCCAAACAATACTGCTGGAGTGGCATCGTCTTCGCCGACACTTTGTGTAAATACAACGCTAACCAACATAACACATTCAACTTCTGG
>NZ_JAAQQU010000007.1 GCF_011742145.1 Flavobacterium sp. J49
GCTTGAACAAGAAACTAAAGCTAAAAAACAGAACATAAATAGATTTTTACTAAACATCTTTTATTAAATAATTATTCTGGCATTGATGCTAACGTGCCGCAGCTTGTGATTGTGGCGTTCTTCACTCACTGGCGTTTCCAAATATAACTAAAATTTCAATCAGCCGAGGCATTTCTGATAAACCCAAAACCAGCCATAATCACAAACTGCTGTTAGAGGCAGTTTTTAATTCTTTAACAAATCCCATTGAGTTGTATAGCTACTTTTTTCTATTTCGGTAATATCACTAGTATTCGGCTTTATTTCAATACCTTCTTCATTGTAAAATTTCCAGTTTTCAGTAATAAAGCCAAAATTAATTTCTGCGCCACCTTCACAATTTGTGTTACGAATCTTTTTCCCAATTTTATAAATTCCTTTAGCTTTTAGTTTCCCATTTAGGTGATAATAACTCCATTCACCAAATTTGTAGCTATAAAATTCATCACATAATCCAGCAACACAACATTGTTTGTATGAATCTAACTTATAATTTCCGGATTCTTTCAATTGACCATTTTCATAAAACTCATTCCAAAAACCAATTCTCAAACCTGTTAAACTATCAGTATTTACGACGGTTTTAATTTTTCCATTTTGGTAATATTCCACTTTCGTATTGATTTGAGTCAATTCCAAATCTACTTTAGAACTTTTACAGCTAAAAAAAGTGAATAAGATTAAGATGTAAATTGTTAATTTCATTGCAGATTTTCTGAAAATTGCCTCTAACGTGCCGCAGATTGCTACAGTTGCGACGATTTATTACTGTTGATTACAAATATAAAATTCCTTTTTGAGTTTTCGGAGAAAACTCGGGATAA
>NZ_JAAQQU010000047.1 GCF_011742145.1 Flavobacterium sp. J49
ATCACCATCACCTGATTTATAGTAAACTCTTCACAGCTAAATGCGACTCCGCCTTCGGTGTCCCAAACATGAATCGTATGTGTTCCCAGTGATACACCTTCAAAAATATTGCTCGCTTGTCTTGGACCGTCATCCAAACTGTATTCATACGTTCCCCAGCCTTCAACGGTAACCGTAATGATTTGACTGTCGGTAAAGGC
>NZ_JAAQQU010000008.1 GCF_011742145.1 Flavobacterium sp. J49
AACTGTTTCAAAAGTTTTCCGTAACGGTCAAAGATGTAAATCGTGGTTTGTTCCGCAAAATTCGACAAGCCTACTATATTCCAAGCATCGTGTATCCCATCTCCGTTTGGTGTAAAGTAACGAGGATAGTCTATCACCATCACCTGATTTATAGTAAACTCTTCACAGCTAAATGCGACTCCGCCTTCGGTGTCCCAAACATGAATCGTATGTGTTC
>NZ_JAAQQU010000048.1 GCF_011742145.1 Flavobacterium sp. J49
CCACAAGCATCAGTAGCAGTCCAAGTTCTGGTTACAGAATAAGAACCTGCACAATTACCATTGGTAGTTACATCTTCGAAAGTCAATTCGAAAGCGGAACCACACTCATCAGTAGCAGTAGCTTGAGCGAACTCAGGCGAAGCCGGACAAGAGATAGTTGAAGTAGCAGGTAACGCTGCGATAACCGGAGCCGTTACGTCTTGTACATTTATAGTTTGTGAAGCAGTAGAAGAATTTCC
>NZ_JAAQQU010000009.1 GCF_011742145.1 Flavobacterium sp. J49
AACTGTTTCAAAAGTTTTCCGTAACGGTCAAAGATGTAAATCGTGGTTTGTTCCGCAAAATTCGACAAGCCTACTATATTCCAAGCATCGTGTATACCATCTCCGTTTGGTGTAAAGTAACGAGGATAGTCAATCACCATCACCTGATTTATAGTAAACTCTTCACAGCTAAATGCGACTCCGCCTTCGGTGTCCCAAACATGAATCGTATGTGTTCCCAGTGATAC
>NZ_JAAQQU010000049.1 GCF_011742145.1 Flavobacterium sp. J49
AACGTTTCGCGGCTTTGCGTCTGTTGCGATGCCAGCGAACTGCGTAGTTTCTGCTAAGATAAAGTTTTTTCGTGAAGAAAAAACCTCAAGGTAACTAAGCAAACCAGCAATAGCGCAAAACCGCTGTTATAGGCTGGCTTTTTTCATTCTTTGTATTCGCCGTACTGTTGGAAATAATATTCAAACTTCTCAAAGTCAAAACTTATTTTAGTTTTTAAATGCCCGTTTATCTTTTCTGCTTGTGATTCATTTACAGTGTAACTCAAATACAATTCGTCATCATTTTTTTCAGCGCAAAAAATAGATTTTAAAGTTTCTAATGGAATTTCGGTTATTATATATTCTCTATTTAGTTCTTCATTGTCTTTGAAGAATTCTAAAATATGTTTATGCACTATGATTAAATTCTCTATCGAATATTTTTTCATTTAGATTTTTTTTCTTCGCAAACTTGGTGAAAGCTTGCCTATAACGT
>NZ_JAAQQU010000050.1 GCF_011742145.1 Flavobacterium sp. J49
TCTTAGTCGACAAGAAAAACAGCACACAACACACGATTGTTACAATTGCCTGCCGCAGGCGCAACACAGGCAACTGTAGCAATCGTGGGAACGTTTTATGTGTAATGCCACATCCGAAATTATGATCGAGAAAATTAACCGAAATATTTGCCTAATTAAATACAGAAAATTTCCTCTCAGAGATTTTGTAAAAGACGAGGAAATTTCATTTTATCCAAAAATTTATAGTAATTATTGGTTAACGTTAGAACATAATTCACAAACTCAATTAATCAAAATATTGTCAAGTGAAATCACTAAGCTTTATAAAAATCTGAGTGTTGAAAGTTTGATATTTTTTGGAGATTACGACAGAAACTGGATTTCAAAATTTACTGAAGAAAGAAAAGATTATAAACCTTTAATTGAATCTGTAGACTATTTTAAAGAACAAAAAATCAACAAGCGCTTTAATGGCGCGGTTAAAGTAAACTTATCAGAACTCGAAAAGTTCATCAAACACTTCTTTGTTTTGACAAGATGTGACTCCGATTTTGCTTATTATCATTTTCTGGACGAAAAAGAAAACTTGTTAGGTTTTATTCATTATTCCGGTGAAATTCGATTTGATACTTTGAATGAGAAAATGGACAAAATGTTGCTGGAAGAATTAGACAACACAAAGTTTGTGAAAAAAGTATAAGCACTACACATAACAGCAGTTTGTGATTATGGCTGGTTTTGGGGTTATCAGAAATGTCTCGGCTGACTGAAATTTTAGTTATATTTGAAAACGCAAGTGAATGAGGAACGCCACAATCACAATCTGCGGCACGTTATAGGCAATTGCTCATTCGCATTTCATAGAACTCCTCATGAGAAAAGAACTAATAATAATATTGCTTTGGACAACTTCA
>NZ_JAAQQU010000051.1 GCF_011742145.1 Flavobacterium sp. J49
GATACCAGTGGTGTCTCTCCTGTATTGGTAAACGGATTAGCTCCTGCTGCCGTGAGGTAATACGTAATGGTAAAGTCGGCCGGGGCTTGATTCGCACCCAAGATGGCTGTGGCCAAGATTGGATTGGTCAAATCAAACTGTGCAATACCGTCGGTATTGTCATCACACATTCTGTAAGGAGCCAATGGTTGAATAACTTCCGGTAAAGGATTAACCGTTAAGGGTTGTTCAACCAGTACATAACAGTTGTTACCCAAATAATCAACTCGGTTGTTCTCTACTCTAATCCATACATTAGTTCCTACCAACGCCTGTGTCGGGTCGGCTATAGGGAACTGTGGTACATGAGCATCTGCCTCATTGGTATAGTATGTTAAGGTAAC
>NZ_JAAQQU010000052.1 GCF_011742145.1 Flavobacterium sp. J49
AATCCTTTTGTACAAATATTGTATGTTAGAGCAGTTGACCCATTAACCGGATGTTGGAGTGTCATTCCGATTGAGCTTAATGTGAATCCAAGTCCGATTGCACCGATTGATTTAGATGATATCGTGGTTTGTGATGATGACAACAATACTCAAAATGCCATTACCAATGTTGACTTGACGGTGAATACCCCAAGTGTGTTGGCCCAACAACCATTGGCCGCGAGTAATTATACGGTTGAGTACTATACTTCGCAAACAGCAGCCCAAGCCGGTATTGCACCAATTATTAATGATACTAACTATACCGCTATGAACAACCAAACCATTTGGGTGAGAGT
>NZ_JAAQQU010000053.1 GCF_011742145.1 Flavobacterium sp. J49
CCTACCAACGCCTGTGTCGGGTCGGCTATAGGGAACTGTGGTACATGAGCATCTGCCTCATTGGTATAGTATGTTAAGGTAACGTTCGGGTCTCCATTGGCAATATAAGCCGCATTAACCGTTACATCAAAAACCTCTAACATATCACCCGGATTGTTGTCATCACAAAGCGGTGCCAATGGGCTCGGCATGGTATTAGGAGTCGGTACCGGCAAGACTCTAATGTCTAAAGTGGTGATACTTTGACATCCTGCGGCACTGGTAACTACCACTCCTAAGGTTTGT
>NZ_JAAQQU010000054.1 GCF_011742145.1 Flavobacterium sp. J49
TGCGTGAAAAAGTTGTAGCAAAAAAAATGTAGCAATATAAAATGCTACAAAAATATTGCTACAAATTTAGAGTGAAATGGAAACTGGAAAAGAAATCGAAATGAAACCGGAAAATGTTTGTGGCTACTTTGCGTGCTAATGTAATTCAACATAAAACGCCGGATTTATAACAGCAGTTTGTAACAATTGCTAGGCTTGGGTTTTTCCCGAATTTTCTTCGAAAATTCAAAAAGTAATTTTAACTTTGGAATCATCAGTAATAAATCGTCGCAACTGTCACAAGC
>NZ_JAAQQU010000055.1 GCF_011742145.1 Flavobacterium sp. J49
TAAATCAATTTACAGGACTTCAGCCGGGTGTTACTTATGTAATTACAGTGGCGGTTGAAATGTTTGGTGAATTTGGTCCTTACGGAAAAGATTGTGCTGTAACGGTTCCGACAACTGCAGCCAGACAAGTTGTTTCGACAGTTTCAACAGAGCTTGTAAAACCATTTGAAGCTACAACCTATCCGAATCCGTTTGCCAACAACTTTATGATTGACGTTAAAACGTCCAGTCAATCTTCTATCGATGTTAAAGTATTTGATATGGTAGGAAGATTGGTAGAACAAAGAAAAGTAAACGTTTCTGAATTGGAGAGTACCACTATCGGTGACCGATACCCTAGTGGTGTTTACAACGTAATTATCACCCAAGACGAAATAGTGAAAACACTTCGTGTAGTGAAAAGATAAGTTAGTTTTAAAACATACTAAAAAACAAAAAAACCCTCATTAAATCAATAATGAGGGTTTTGTGTTTTTTAAATAACTGAGTCCTGGAGTTAATCTCTTAAGATTTGCAACTGAGTATTTATTTAATTTTTCAAATATTCTTTCACTACAATCGATTTTGTTTTGGCAGGTTTTTCTCTTAAGACTGCAATCTGTTTATATTCTTCAGAGTTTGTAATTTTTTGAAGCGCTTCGATAGAATTCCATTCTACAATTATAAAGCGGTTTGGATTCCAACCGCCCTCAATAGGGATAACGCTCACCTCCGGATTCTGGTCAAAAGTCATACCACCGGAGCGGACTAAATATTTTCCGCCATATTTTTTAATAATGAACTCTACCCCTTTTCTATACTGCTCATACATAGCAGAATCATTTACAGTATTATCCAGAACTACAAACACTTTTGGCTTTACATCCTCTATGATTTCTTTTGTTTGTGTCTGAGTAGCTATTGTACAAAAAAGAAAAAGGGGCACAAGAGAGGTTTTACTTTTCATTATGTTTTCCAAATGTTATTTTTTGATTTAAAAGAAATTCACTACTATAAGTTTACTTATTTTTTATCAAATGCTGTATAATCAAAAACCAAATTACACAAAACATTCATTCCGGTTTTGAAAGCACTATCATCGATGAGAAATTCAGGAGTATGGTGTGGCCCAACTTTACTTGGATCTTGGCCCTTTTTCATTCCTCTCACAAAAAAATACAAACCGGGAACTTTTTCTTGATAAAATGAAAAATCTTCGGCACCGGTAACCGCAGGAATTAGAAACACATTTTCCTTTCCAACTGTTTTTTGTAAAGAAGGTAACATGGCAATGGTCAACTCAACGTTATTAAACGTAACGGGATTGTACGAAGAATACGGAAGTGAAACCTCTGCAGTAGCTCCGGCTGCTTCTGCAGTTTTAGTGGCAATTTCTCTTATGCGTCTAAAGACAAACTCCTCATCTTCTTTGGTAAAAGTTCTAACGGTTTCTAACATCTCAACTTCTTCCGAAATAATATTATGCCGATTACCGCCATGAATAGAACCAATTGTGACTACGGCAGCATTCTGAGTAAGTTGAACATTCCGACTTACAATGGTTTGCAAACTGTTGATGATTTGTGCAGAAACTACTATTGGATCTATAGATTGCCAAGGATAAGCCCCGTGAGAAGGTTTGCCTTTTACTACAATTTTCAAATCCGCAGAAGCCGCCATAGTACCAGCCGGACGATAATTAATTTTACCTACTTCAGTGGCAGCACTCAAATGTAATCCGAAAATGACATCTACTTTTGGGTTTTGTAAAACACCTTCTTTTAGCATTAGCTCCGCTCCGCCTTCTTCTCCTACGGGCGAGCCTTCTTCAGCCGGTTGGAATATAAATTTTACTGTTCCTCTTAACTCTTTTTTCATACCGGATAGAATTTCGGCTACGCCCATCAATATGGCAACATGTCCGTCATGTCCGTAGGCATGCATCACTCCTGTTTCTTTACCGTTATATATGGTTCTCACTTTTGAAGCAAAAGGCAAATTGTTGTTTTCTGTGACGGGTAAGCCATCCATATCAGCTCGTAAAGCGATTACCGGACCCGGTTTGTCACCTTTTAAAATACCCACAACTCCGGTTACCGCAACTTCTGTTTTTACTTCGATTCCCAATGATTGCAAGTGTTTAGCAACTAAGCTCGCAGTTCTGGTTTCCCTATTTCCGAGTTCAGGATTTTGGTGAATATCGTGCCGCCATTCTATTAGCTTTTGCTCAATTTGAGAGGCTTTTTTAGCAATAAGTTCACTATAATTATTTGTTTGAGCAGTTGCCGTTTTGATGCAACAGATGATGTATGCTATTAAAATTATTTTCTTCATTGCGAAGAGCGTGTAATAAAACGGCCCAACTTGACCCCTATAACCCAATCCTGTCCCGCTAAAAACAAAATTGCCTATCAACGAATGCATGAAATAATTACTAAAAGCCATTTTGCCTACGGGAGAAATTACAAGTAAGATTGCTTTCAGCTTCGTTCCATACTACTTTTTCATCTAAACCGGCTAGAACTTTCGGAATGTCACCCACAGCAAAAGCAGCATAAAGGCTTTTGATTATTTTTACATTGCTTTGCCCCATCATATTGACCGAAACAAAAAGCATTACAACGCAAAGCGCTTTTAAAGAGATCAACTGTTTCATATTTTTTAGTTTTAAATTGGTTAAATAATAGGCACAGCTTGGTCAAAACAAAATAGCCACAAGCAAGGCTTGCAGCTCAATTATCATATGGATTTGTAAAAATGGATAAACTGTCTAGTCATCTATAGCTGTTATTTGTAATCGGATTACTTAATAAATCAAAGCTGTAGGTTAAAACTAAAAACGTAATTAGAGGAGGCAATCTTAAATCAAAAGCGGTCTATTTTTTTATAAATATAGTAAAATATTCTAATAGTAAGAAAGGCCATATTAAAAGTTTGATTATTTGTCAATTAGCAAAAAGTAACTTGCCGAAATATTCCCAAAATAGAATTCCTTACCTTTGCGCCACCCGAGGCCAAGAATTGGCCGAACGGATGAAATAAATTACAATTACCATGAGCACTTTTGAGCAATTCAATCTTCCAAAATCACTACAAAAAACCGTCGACGAATTAGGTTTGACCAAGCCTACTCCCATTCAGGAAAAATCCTTTTCAGTGATTATGTCGGGTCGTGATATGATGGGAATTGCCCAAACCGGTACGGGAAAGACTTTCGCGTATCTTTTACCTATTTTAAAACAATGGAAATTCGTTGCCACGGACACTCCGCGTGTCGTAATCTTGGTACCAACACGTGAATTAGTTGTCCAAATTGCTGCCGAAGTGGAAAAGCTAACCCAATTCATGTCGGTGCGAACTCTAGGTGTTTATGGTGGTGTGAATATCAACACCCAAAAGAAAGCGGTTTATCAGGGAATTGACGTTCTGGTTGGAACACCCGGAAGAATCATGGATTTGGCTTTAGACAATGTTATTCGTTTTGACAGTTTGCAAAAATTAGTCATCGATGAGTTTGACGAAATCCTGAATTTAGGGTTCCGCACCCAAGTGACTTCAATTTTGGCCATGATCAAAACCAAACGACAAAATATTTTATTCTCGGCTACCATGACCGATGAAGTAGATGAAATGTTGGAAGAATATTTTGAATTTCCCGAAGAAGTTTCTTTGGCACCAAGCGGTACACCATTGGAACAAATAGAACAGTTGGGTTATAAAGTGCCAAACTTTTTGACCAAAGTCAATTTGATTATCGAGTTATTAAAAGACGAGGCTTTCGAACGCGTATTGCTTTTTGTCAACAATAAAAAAACGGCCGATTTGCTTTCGGACAAATTAGAAGAAGTGTTTCCGGAACAATTCGGAACCATTCACTCCAACAAATCTCAGAATTACCGTTTGCAAACCATGGCTACTTTCCAAGCCGGCGAAATTCGCGGTATCGTTACGACCGATGTAATGGCCAGAGGTTTGGACATTTCAGACATTACTCATGTTATCAACGTAGAATTTCCCGAAATTCAGGAACAATATATTCACCGTATCGGTAGAACCGGTCGTGCCGATAAATCCGGTATTGCCATTAGCTTAATCAGTCCTAGAGAAGAAGAAGTCATGATTGAAGCCGAAATGCTGATGGAAAAAGAGCTAAAGTTTTTACCGTTGCCTAATGAGGTGGTCATTGCCGAACGCTTGCTTGAGTTTGAAAAAGACAGAAAGAAAATGAAAGTCATTCTGAAAACCAACAAACTTGAAGGCGGCGCATCCTTTCACGAAAAGGCCAAGAAAAACACCAAAGTTAACCTTGGCGGACCTTCAAAAACCAAGAAGAAAACCGGAGTTTCAGTCAATAGAAATATCTTGAAAAACAGAGCGGCTAAAAGAAAGAAAAAATAGCATTCTGCCTTCAGTTGGTAGTGTTCCGTTTCACTCGAACACCAAACAAACCGGTGAACACAACGCTATTCGTTTTCCTGAATCAGTAAGTTCTCCCGTCATTTTATCGATTTTAAAAATTACCACTTCATTGGTGTATTGATGTGCCACTAAAAGAAAACTTCCGGTTGGATCAATACTAAAATTGCGCGGTCCTTTGCCTAAAGTACCGGTCGTTTGTTTCCATTTTAATTTTCCGTTCTTTTTGATTTCGAAACAACTAATTGTATTGGCATCACCGCGATTGGTAGCATATAAAAACTTACCGTCCGGCGAAATATGGATATCGGCAGCGCTGGTTTTTCCTTTAAAATCTTTGGCGACAACGGTTGTTTCTTGAAGTAAATCTAATTTTCCATCTTTATACTTAAATACCAATAAGGAACCATCCAGCTCATTCATCAAGTAAACATATTTTCCATTCGCACTAAAAGTAAAATGCCTCGGTCCGGCACCTTGCTTGACTCTGACAAAAGAACTAAACTCCAAAACAGCACTTTGGGCCTCAGGATTGTAGCGGTAAACATATAGGTAATCTTTGCCCAAATCGCTGGCGATAAGGTATTTATCATCGGGAGAAAGTTGCAGCATGTGCATGTGCGAATTCAAGGGTTTGGTCTCTTTTCCCGTTTGACCTTCCTGCTTTATGATTTGCTTATACTTGCCTAGACTTCCATCTGCATTTTTGCCAAAAACCGTAATGTTTCCGCCACTGTAATTTGCTACAACAACATTTTTCTGGTCATTGATAATATGACAAGGATCATTGCCTTCTGACTTTTGAGAATTTAAAAAAATGATTTGGTTTTGATTTGCCTCAAATTGAAAAGCACTTACCTTGCTGTTATCACCATCTTCATTCGTAGCATAAATGAATCTCTTATTTTCTGAAACCGTTAAAAAACTGGGATTGACCACATTTTGGGTTGACGTTTTTACGTTGAATTCACCAGTGTAAGTGTCAAATTCATAAAGGTAAATCCCATGACTGTCGCAGGTTTTAGTATAGGTTCCTATAAATAAATTGACTTTACTGTGTTGTGCCTGATTGGAAATACTAAAGCATAATGCGGCAAACAGAACTAAAAATTTTGTCATAATCACGATTTTATCCTAAGACAAAAATAGCGGAATACCAACAGTTTCCTTTTTTTTATCATTTAAAATTCTAAAATCGGCTGTGCCAAATGATAAAAAGTACTATTTTTGACAAACATTTATTGAAATGCAATTCAAACACCCGGAAATTCTATATTTTCTTTTCTTATTGGTGATTCCAATTTTGGTGCATTTATTCCAATTGCGACGTTTTAAAAAAGAATACTTCACCAACGTCCAATTCCTAAAAGAGCTTTCCATTCAAACCCGTAAAAGTTCGACCATCAAAAAGTGGCTTTTGCTTTTCACCCGTTTACTGCTTCTCGCCTGTTTGATTTTGGCATTTGCTCAACCTTTTTTCACAGCCAAAGAAAGCCAGAAAGCTACCAACGAAATGTACATCATCCTCGACAATTCCTATAGTATGCAGGCCAAAGGCCAAAAAGGGGAATTGCTCAAACGCGCGGTTCAGGATTTGCTGGAACACACGCCGGAAACCCAAAATTTTTCACTGATTACCAACTCCGAAACCTATTGGAATACCGACATCAAATCGATTCAAAAAGATTTGCAGGACTTAAAATACAGCGCGACACCTTTTAGATTAGACAATTTGATAGCCAAAGTCAATGCTAGAAAATCCGCTTTTAACAAAGATATCATTGTAATCACCGATGCCGTTGGGTTGGACACTAATGAAGCAAAAAGCTTTAAAAAAGAAGACAATGTTTATTTCATCATACCCGAAGCGGAACAAAAGAACAATGTTTCCATTGACAGCGTTTATATCCAACAAACTTTAGACAGTTTCTATGAAATTGCCGTAAAATTATCCGCCAATGGCGAAGACATTACAGCTGTTCCTATTGCGTTATACAATCAAAACAAGTTGACAGCAAAGACTTTAATCGATTTCAAAAAAAATACTGAAACCATTAAGTTTACCATTCCGAAAGAAGATTTTCACGGCTATGTTTCGATTACCGATAAAGGTTTGGCGTATGACAACACTTATTATTTCAGCATTTCCAAACCCAGTAAAATCAATGTAATCAGCATTGGTGACACAGACAAAAGCAATTTCTTGTCGCGAATTTATACCAATGACGAGTTTGCATATACCAATTTTCCGATAGCCAATTTGGATTACAACTTATTAGAAAAACAGGATGCCATTGTGTTGAATGAATTGGCGGCCATTCCGCAAGCGTTACAAACCACACTGAAATCCTTTGTAAACAAAGGCGGAAACGTTGTCCTCATTCCTGCTCAAGAAAGTAATGTGAACACGATGAATTCGTTCTTGGGCAACTTTGGTTCGATTCAATTTAAGGCGATAACAAACGGCGATAAAAAAGTAACCAAGATTAATTTTAATCATCCGTTGTTCAGCAATGTGTTTGAAAAAAAGGTCGATAACTTTCAATATCCGTCAACTAAGGCAGCCTTTAACATCAACAGCACTTCTCCGGCAATTTTGAGTTATGAAGACCAAAGCGCTTTCTTGACTTCGGTAGCCAAGCCATTGTCGGCGGTATATGTTTTTGCAGCGCCAATCAACAAAGCCAACAGTAATTTTCAGAATTCACCATTAATTGTACCCACATTTTACAATATGGCGCAAAACAGCCAGAAAACCGGCGTAAATGCAATAGTGATTGGTGAAGACCAACCTTTTGTAGTTGATGCTTTATTGTCGAAAGATGAAATTCTGACGGTAAAAAATGCCACAGAAAGTTTTATTCCGGTGCAACAATTGTTGAACACCAAAGTCAAAATGAGCTTTAATGAAAACCCACAAGAAGCCGGTAATTTTGGTATCTTTAACGGAACGAATTCGATACAAAACATCAGCTTTAATTACACGCGTACCGAAAGCAACTTGAATTCAGCCAACACTGATATTGCTGCGAATTACAAAGAAATCGACGATATAGAAACGGTATTCAATACCATTCAAACCGACCGAACCGACACACAAATCTGGAAATGGTTTGTGCTGCTCACACTACTCTTTTTAGCATTGGAACTACTCATTCAAAAATTTGTAAAATGAACCTAATCATCCGAAAAGCCAAAATTGTTGACCCAAAAAGTCCCTATCACCATCAAACCGTTGATGTGAAAATTACACAAGGCATCATCGAAGAAATAGGCACTTCTATTCTCAATATTGACACACATCAGGAATACCAGCATGAAGGTTTGCACCTTTCTCAAGGTTGGTTTGACACTAGTGTTTCTCTTGGCGAACCGGGATTTGAAGACCGAGAAACCATCGCCAACGGATTAGACGTCGCTGCCAAAAGCGGCTTTACCGGAATCGCGTTGCAACCCAATGCCAATCCGATTATTGACAACCAATCACAGGTTCATTTTGTCAAACAAAAAGCGATTAATTCAGCAACTGAATTATTTCCAATCGGAGCTTTAACTAAAAACAGCGAAGGCAAAGATTTGGCCGAATTATACGATATGAAAAACGCCGGAGCAGTAGCTTTCGGTGATTATGGTAAAAGTTTGTTCAATGCAAATCTTTTAAAAATCGGATTGCAATATGTACAGGATTTTGACGGTTTGGTGATTGCTTTTGCACAAGACGACAATATCAAAGGCAATGGTGTAGCCAATGAAGGCATCGTTTCTACCAGATTAGGCTTAAAAGGCATTCCCAACTTAGCGGAAGATTTAATCATCGCCAGAAACTTGTTTTTACTAGAATATACCGGTGGAAAATTACACATTCCAACAATTTCTACAGCCCAATCAGTAGCGTTAATCAAAGAAGCGAAAGCGAAAGGATTAAACGTTACTTGTAGTGTAACGGTACATCATTTGGTCCTAACCGATGAAAAATTGGATGGGTTTGATACAAGATACAAAGTGTCACCACCATTAAGAACAGAAGCCGATAGACAAGCGTTAATCGCCGGGGTTTTAGACAACACGATTGACTGTATTACTTCTGACCATAATCCGATGGATATTGAACATAAAAAGATGGAATTTGATTTGGCCAAAAACGGAACCATCGGTTTAGAAAGTGCTTTCGGTGCGTTGCTAACTGTATTGCCTTTGGACAAAATAATAGAAAAATTGACTTTCGGTAAATCTATTTTAAAAATTGAAAATCAAGAGATTGCAGCAAAAAATAAAGCCAACTTCAGTTTGTTCCAAATTGATGCTGATTGGACATTTGGCAAAGAAAATATAATGTCAAAATCTAAAAACTCTGCGTTCTTGGGACAATCCATGAAAGGCAAAGTTTTAGGAATTTATAATCAAGGCAAATTAGTTGTTAATCATGGATAATCAAACCATAAAAGAAGGCAAAACCATTGCCATCATCAGTTATATTTTGCTTTTCGGACCGCTGATTGCTATTTCTATGAATAGCGAAAATAAGAATCCTTATGCGTCATTTCACATTCGACAAGGTTTGGGATTGACATTGAGCTTTATTTTATTAGGTGTATCCATCAGTCACTTTGAAAACTTTATGATTGCGGCCTCCATGTGGGTTTTTATTTCAGTGTTGGCAATGTACGGGATTTTTTCTGCCGCCATGGGCAAAACCACCAATCTTCCTATTCTTGGGAGTTTATTTCAAAAAACATTTAAAAGTTTGTAATGAGTTTATCACTGCATCATTTGGTTAGAGAACCAAAAATTAAAAAAGATAAAAACCCTTTACTCCTATTGCTTCACGGCTATGGCAGCAATGAAGAAGATTTGTTTTCCTTTGCCAGTGAATTGCCCGAAGAATATTATGTGATTTCAGCACGCGCGCCCTTTGACATGATGTATGGCAGTTACGCTTGGTATGCTATTAATTTTGATGCCGATGAAAATAAGTTTTCTGATATAAGTCAGGCCAGAGCCTCAAGAGATATTATTGCCAATTTTATTGATGAATTAATCGCCGAATACCCTATTGATGCTGAAAACGTAACCTTAATTGGTTTTAGCCAAGGCTGTATCTTGAGTTATGCCGTGGCTTTGTCTTATCCAGAAAAAGTACAGCGTGTAGTAGCCATGAGCGGTTATTTTAACCCCGAAATTGCGGTTGATGATTACACCGAAAATGATTTTAGTAAACTAAGGATATTTGCCTCACACGGAACAGTAGACCAAGTCATTCCGGTAGAATGGGCCCGAAAATCAATCCCGATGTTACAAGTGTTGGGTATTAAAATTGTCTTTAAAGAATACATGGTAGGTCACGGTGTGGCGCCTCAAAATTTCTTTGATTTCAAACACTGGTTATCACAATAAATAAGTCCCGATTGCGCGGGACTTTTTGTTATTCTTGCGTATCACTTCCGGTGATTTTTTTGCCCATTTGACCATCGCCTGAAAATTTGATATCAGCTCCTTTTTTCAAAACATACCCTTTCCACGGTACGAGTTGCCAATCTTCAAATACCCACGGCTTTCCTTCTGCCAATCGGGTTAGCACAACGGAATTGGCTTCATTAGGCAAAAAAACTTCTGCCTGATTTAAATCTTCGCTAAAAAGCACAAACGCACTCAAGGTTTCGTCTTCATTTTCGGGTTTGTCCGCCGGATTGAGTTGAATTCCGGTGTAGCCTTTAACACATTCCTTATTCATTTTGGACCAAATATAACCGGCAGTGGCCAAACAACCGTGTTCATCTTTATCATTCACCACAGAGGAATCTTTGGCGGCTAAAGGAAGATTTTCATCTTCTGATTCACTGTTGTTTTGGTCTGTTAACTTGCAGGAAAACAGCGCAATTGAGGCGATTAAGAGGAGAGAGATTTTTTTCATGCCTAAATTTCTAGTTTAATTGTTCCGGATATAAATAGGAGTTCATGATTTCAAAAGAAACCGTTTGGTCTTCATCGATAAAGTATTTCAACATCACTTCACCCCAAAGCTTACCATTGCTGTAATTGGCAATAATCCAGCGGTGGTTTAGTATTTTTACTTTATTAATGATAAATTTTTGTTCACCCATAGTAACTTGGTCGGTGTATTTATTACCGGCGGGATCATCGTTATAAGCCAAAAGGGCTTGGGTTACTTTCTCGCTGAAAGCCTTGATGTCATTTTGGTTTAAATAATTCAATGCTCTGTCATTGGCTTCCAAAGAAAAATAATTGGCATCATAGAGTTGGTCTGACAGTTTTGTAATACTATCATTCAGCTTCTTACTGTCTTGCGCTGTTTCCTGTGTTTTTTGTGCAGCTTCTTTTGAAGTAAAATATTTATAGGTGAAAATATTCATCAAAACGGCAATAATAAACAAGTATAAAAACAATGATTTTTTCATAATATTAAATTGTAATTTTCAAATTGTCGTAAGCTAAAAAAACGTTTGGGGGCAACTGTTTTTGAACTTCCTCGTGAAAACCCATAAGATGACTGATGTGGGTCAGATAGGCTTTTTCAGGCTGTACCAAATGTATAAAATCTAACGCTTCCTGCAAATTAAAATGTGAGTGATGCGGTTCTTCTCGCAAAGCATTCACCACCAACACCTTTACACCCTTCAATTTTTCAATTTCGGCATGGGCAATGGTCTTCACATCGGTTAAATATACAAAATCCTGAATTCGATAGCCAAAAACTTGGAGGTTTCCGTGATTTACATCAATAGGGGAAATTTTGGCATTGCCAATGGTAAAATCCTGATTGTTTTTTACTTCAAAAGTCTCTACACCCGGCGCACCCGGATATTTATTTTCGGTTTCAAAAATATAGTCGAAACGCTTTTTCAAGTTCTCTAAAACCCTTTGATGAGCGTAAATCGGAATGTCTTTTTTTTGTCGAAAAAAAAACGGTCGAATATCATCTAAACCCGCAGTATGATCGGCATGTTCGTGGGTGAAAAGTATGGCGTCCAATTGAACACAACCGGAAGTCAGCATTTGCTGTCTGAAATCGGGTCCGCAATCAATAACTAAAGAAGTTTCTCCAAAAATAATCCAAACTGAAACCCGCAAACGCTTGTCTTTAATGTCCTCACTTTTACATACAGAATGATGACTTCCAATAACAGGAATGCCTTGTGATGTTCCGGTTCCGAGAAAATAGACTTGCATAATAGCACGGTTTTTGATGGGGTACTTTTTAAAGTTTGGCCTTAAAAGTAATTAAATACAAAAATAGACTTAATTATCTTTTTATAAAATAGCTATTTTACTAACTTTGCACAGAATACTTACGCTACACTATGGACAATATTGTTTCTATTATAAAATTGAAAGGCGATAAAGCCATTGAACAAATTCCTGCTATCAAAGATAAGGCATTGCGAATTAACCTAAATGATAATATTTACGGGACATTTGCGGAAATTGGTGCCGGGCAAGAGACGGTTAGGCATTTTTTCAGAGCCGGTGGTTCGTCGGGTACTATAGCGAAAGCAATGTCGGCCTATGATAAAGATTTCAGCGATGCGATTTACGGTATAGAAGATGATGGTCGTTATGTAACCGAAAGCCGTTTGAAAAAAATGTTATCGCATGAGGTTGAATTGATTGAACAACGTTTAAAAAGAGACAAACATCCTAACAAGATATTCTTTAGTTATGCCAATACCGTTGCCACTATTGATTTTGCCAAGCAATTCAAAGGCCATGGTTGGGTTGGAATAAAATACCAAGTTGAACCGGATGAAGACTACAACGAAATAACACTTCACATTCGTTTTAAAGAAACCGATGCTCGTTTGCAACAAGAAACCTTAGGGATTTTGGGTGTAAACTTGATTTACGGTGCTTTTTACAAGTACAACGATCCTAAAAAACTATTGCGTTATTTGTATGACCATTTAGACAAAGACCAATTGGAAATTGATACCATCAACTTCTCAGGTCCTCGTTTTGCTAATGTTGACAACCGTTTGATGAGTTTGCAATTGGTTAAAAATGGAATGACCGATGCGGTAATGTTTGGGCCTGACGGAAAGAACATCTTACCGGCTTCCATTCTTTACAAAAAAAATATCTTAGCGCTTAGAGGAAGTTTCCGTCCGGTGACACAAGTTAATATGGACATGTATGAGAAATCATTAAAAATGTTCCTTGAAGAAAGCAAAGTAGACAAAGACAATACTTTGGTGATCTTTGAGATTACCCTTTCCAATTTACGCTCGGAAGGCGAAATTGACGAAAGAGACTTTATGGACAGAGCCGAATTACTTTGTTCGTTGGGTCAAACCGTAATGATTTCCAACTTCCAAGAATATTATAAAGTAGTGGAATATTTCTCTAATTACACCAAAGCCCGTATGGGATTGGCCATGGGTGTCAATAATTTAGTCGATATTTTTGACGAAAAATACTATCGCCATTTAAGTGGTGGAATTCTGGAAGCTTTTGGTAAATTGTTCTACCGAGACTTGAAAGTGTTCTTGTACCCGATGGAAGATGAAAATGGAGAAATCATTAACTCTCAAAATCTTAAGGTACATCCGCGTATGAAAGAATTGTATAAGTTCTTTGCCTACAATGGAAAAGTGGTAGACATCACTGATTTCGATAAAGACCATTTAAAAATCTTCTCTCGCGAAGTATTGAAAATGATCAGCAATGGAACTCCGGGTTGGGAAAAACTATTGCCAAAAGGAATTTCAGAGATCATCAAGCAACACCAATTGTTTGGTTATGATCCCAACAAAGTTTTAGAAAAAGCATAAAAACTACGGTAATTAAACCAAATTTTACGATACAAAAAATCCGAATTGTATAACAGTTCGGATTTTTGTTTTATTTTAATATCTGCGAGGCGTGCTCTTTAGTTTTTACCGCTGCTATAACTTCCTCAATCACTCCTTCTTCATTAATTACAAAAGTCGTTCTGTGAATACCGTCATACTCTCTTCCCATGAACTTTTTGGGACCCCAAACGCCGAAAGCTTCAATAACTGATTTGTCTTCATCGGCTAAGAGCGGAAAAGGAAAGTCATATTTGGTTTTAAATTTACTTTGGGCTTTGGCACTATCGGCACTAACTCCAAGCAGTGCGTAGTTATTGGCGCTGAATCGTTCAAAATTGTCTCTTAAATCACAAGCTTCCGCCGTACAACCGGGAGTATCCGCTTTGGGATAAAAGAAAACTACTAATTTTTTGCCTTTGTAATCGGCTAAAGTATGAATGTTGCCATCTTGGTCCTTTCCGGAGAAATTAGGTGCTTGGTCGCCTTTTTGTAGTGTTGTCATTTTTAAAGTTACTGAGTTACTGAGTTACTATGTTGCTGAATTTAATTTAGTATTTTTACAAATCAAATTTAGTTAAAATGACCAAACAAGAACGTGCAACATTCGTTATAAATACGTTAAAAGAACTTTACCCCGAAATTCCAATTCCGCTTGACCATAAAGACGCTTATACTTTGCTGATTGCCGTTTTGCTTTCGGCACAATGTACCGATGTTCGCGTGAATCAAATTACGCCACTTTTATTTGCTAAAGCCGATAATCCGTATGATATGGTCAAACTATCAGTAGAAGAAATCAAGGAGATTATTAAGCCTTGTGGTTTGTCGCCGATGAAGTCAAAAGGCATTTACGGTTTATCTCAAATTTTAATTGAAGAACACAACGGCGAAGTACCACAGAGTTTTGAAGCCTTAGAAAGATTGCCGGCTGTTGGTCACAAAACCGCTAGTGTAGTAATGTCGCAAGCCTTTGGCGTTCCAGCTTTTCCGGTTGATACCCACATACACCGATTGATGTACCGCTGGAATTTGACCAATGGTAAAAATGTGCAACAAACTGAAAAAGACGCTAAAGCCATTTTTCCGAGAGAATTGTGGAACGAATTGCATTTGCAAATCATTTGGTATGGTCGTGAATATTCTCCGGCCCGTGGTTGGGACTTAGAAAAAGACATCATCACACGAACCATCGGCCGAAAAGATGTTTTGGCATCCTATTATAAAAAAACATCCCGATAATTGTATCGGGATGTTTCTTAATTAGCTATTGATTCGAAGTTCATGTTGCCTACTTTAATAATATTCAATGCACAAGAATATTGAAGTATTAAACGTATGGTTTCTTTTTTAGGTAACATTTTTTTGGGAGCTAATTTTCTTTTAGAGTAAAGTTTTGCCATATATAAAAATCGGTTTGTTTTGGATGTTTATATAAAAACGCAAAAAAATACTTTTTATTGTTTAAGAAGGTAAATAAATTTTATTTTTTTCAATCACCTTTCTAAGGTTTGTGATGGCATAACGCATTCTGCCTAATGTAGTATTCACGCTAACTCCAGTAAAATCAGCTATTTCTTTAAAACTCATATCTAAAAAGTAACGCATCATAATGACTTCTTTTTGATCATGAGGTAACTTTTCAATGATGGTTTTGATATCAATTTCAACCTGATTTTTAATCAATCTTCTTTCGATATTTAATGAGTCATCGGTGATTCTGGAAAAAATCAGCAATTCATCCGTATCGCGATTCAATGGCATTTTTTTATCATTGCGGTATTTGTCAATAATCAAATTACTGGCTATGCGCAAAACCCAAGACAGAAATTTACCTTCTTCATTATAATATTTTCTGGATTTTAGTGTATGAATTACCTTGAAGAATGTTTCCTGGAAAATATCTTCTGTCACATCTCTATCCGAAACCTTGGAATAGATATACCCATAAATTTTTGATTGGTGCCTATTGATTAAGATTGCTAAAGCGTTTTCATCGCCAGCAACGTATTTGTCAACTAATAGTGCATCAGGAAGTTGAGATTTAGCCATAACAATACCTTTTAGTGTAGGGTTAAAAAAGAGTTTTTAATCTAAAAAGTAATTGTCTTGTATAGGCAAATCGGGTTTAAGGGTTAATTATAAGCCAAATTTAACATAATTTTTATTTAATAAACAAATAAAAACTAAAAAAAACATAAATAAAAGATGAAATCACTAAAGCACTATTGGTAAACCCTTATATAATCTATCAAATATTCTTGCGGAAAAATACGGTCGTCAACCTCATGACCACCAAAATTACCGCCAACGGCTACATTTACTATGAAAAAAAACGGTTGGTCAAAAGGCCAGGTATTTTCATTTTTAAGTTCGGGCGCAAAAGTATAAACCGATTGGTCATCCACAAAAAACTCAATCTTGTCTTTGGTCCATTCGATAGCATATATGTGAAAGCCTTCTTCAATGCTGGGAAAAGCCGTTTTTTTGGAATTAATCGTATTGCCGTGACTGTCTTGAGTATGTAAGGAAGTATAAACCATATCCGGTTCTCTGCCAACGTACTCTAAAATGTCAATTTCGCCACATTTGGGCCAACCTACTTTACCGATATTGGAACCCAGCATCCAGTAAGCCGGCCAAATGCCTTTACCGCTTGGGATTTTGGCTCTGGCTTCCATCCTACCGTATTGAAATTCTTTTTTCCCAGCAGTGGTTATTCTGGTTGAAGTGTAATGATCTGCTTCTTTTTCTATTCTGATAACCAAATGCCCTTCTTTTAATTCGTGATTCTTGTTGGTATACAATTGTTTTTCATTGTTACCCCAACCACAGTTGTTTGGACAACCATTTCCCAATTCAAAATTCCATGCACTTTCATCCAATTGTTTTCCGCTGAAATTTTCTTCCCAAACCAATTTTCGTTTTTCCTTTTGAGCTAAGCAAAAACTAAACGATAACAGACTTAAAAACAATAGCTTTTTCATAGGGACAAATTATGGAATTAATTCAAAGGTACTGTTTAAACGGATATCTGCCGAAGAAGAACCTATCATTAAATTAAATTCGCCCGGTTCTGATTTGAACTCTAAAACTTGATTGTAAAAGGACAATTTCTCGTTGTCAATACTAAACGTCAATGTTTTGGACTCACCGGCTTCCAATTTTATTTTTTGGAAATCTTTCAGCTCCATAATTGGCCGAACCACAGAACCGAATTTATCTTGAAGATACAACTGTACCACTTCTTCACCGGCAAACTTTCCGGTATTGGTGATGGTCATACTCACTTCGAGGGTTTCATTGCTGCTGATTTTTGTTTTGGACAATTTTAAGTCTCCGTATTTAAAAGTCGTATAACTCAATCCGTAACCAAAAGGAAACTTAGGCGAATTGGGCAAATCGATGTAAGCGGACTTGTATACTTTATCTTCATTGATAGATGGTCTTCCGGTGCTGAAATGGTTGTAGTAAATTGGAATCTGACCTTCTTCTCTAGGAAAAGACATTGGTAATTTACCGGAAGGATTATAATCCCCGAATAGTACATCTGCAATAGCATTTCCGGCTTCAGAACCTAACCACCAGGTATAAACAATTGTTGGCATATTATCGGCTGTCCAATTGAAAATAAGCGGTCTCCCGGCATTAATTAGAATAACTATCGGTTTGCCTGTTTTTTGTAATTCTTTGATTAAATCTTCTTGAACTCCGGGTAAATGGATATTACTGCGACTTTTCGCTTCACCACTCATATCAAAGCGTTCGCCTATGCTTAAAATTACAACATCGGCTTGGTTGGCTACCTCAATAGCTTCTTTAAAACCGGATTTATCAGTATCTAATATTCCACAGCCTTTGGCATATAATAATTTTGTTTTCTTGCCGACTTTGTTTTGTAAACCTTCCCATTGTGAAACGATGTAGGTTGAATCGATATCTTTTAAATCAATAGCCCAAAAACCATGGTTGATTCTTTTTGGCTTGACCATCGGACCGATAAAAGCTATGGTCTTTGTTTCTTTGGATAACGGTAAAATATTTTTTTCATTTTTAAGTAAAACGATACTTTTGGCTGCCACTTCTCTTGCCGCTTTGGTATGTTCCGGATTGCTTAAAGCTTTGTCTTGGCGTTCTTTACTGCAAAATTTATAAGGATCGTCAAACAACCCTAACTCAAACTTTTTGCGAAGTATACGTTTTACGGCTTCATCCACTATACTCAAGGGCACTTTATTTTCATTGACCAATTGTGCCAAATGATTTCGATATGCATTGCTTTCCATATCCATGTCACTTCCGGCCAAAACAGCTTTTTCAGCGGCTTCTTTGCCATCTTTACAATAGCCGTGTGCAATCATTTCTCCAATCGAACCCCAATCGGATACCACAAATCCTTGGAAATTCCATTTTCCTTTTAAAATGTCACGCTGAATGTATTTATTTGCAGTGGCCGGAATGCCATTGATATCGTTAAATGAATTCATAAAAGTGGCCACGCCGGCATCAACAGTAGCTTTGAATGGTGGCAAATAAGTTTCCCACAACATCCTGTCGCTCATATCCACTGAATTGTAATCTCTTCCGCCAACGGCAGCACCATAGGCCGCGAAATGTTTGGCACAAGCCATTACTGAATTTAAGTCGCCCAATTTATTTCCCTGAAAACCTTTCACACGAGCATAGGCAATGCGAGATCCTAAATAAGTATCTTCTCCTGCACCTTCCATCACTCTTCCCCATCTTGGGTCACGAGAAATATCAACCATTGGGGCAAATGTCCAGTGAATTCCCGAGGCTGCTGCTTCTGTAGCCGCAATTCTGGCAGAAAGTTCCATCGCATTTAAATCCCAACTGGCAGCCTCAGCTAACGGAAGCGGGAAAGTGGTTTTGTAGCCATGAATCACATCCAAACCAAACAGCAATGGAATTTTTAAACGAGACTGCATCGCCAATTCCTGGTATTGTCTGGTATATTTCCAACCGATAACATTAAGCATCGAACCGATTTTACCTTCTTTGATTTCTTGTTGCTTGTTGGCATTAATCGTCAGTGGTCCGGTTACGGTATTGTCTCCGGTATATTGGTTCAACTGACCGATTTTTTCTTCCAAAGTCATTTTTTGCAACAACTCATCAACTTTTTGATCAATCGTTTTTTGTTGGGCATATCCCAATATTGTAGTCGTTAAAAATAACGCTGCTAATAGGTTTCTCATGGTGTTGGTTATTTTTTTATGGTCGGCTGTTTGAATTCTATATAGTTCAAGATAAAGTTTCCTTTTTCGAAGTAAAGCCTAACTTTATTCGTTCCTTTTTTTAATTTAACGGTATCCAAAGACAAGGTCTTCCAAATGGTATTTCCGCCTGTAGCCGAGATTGTGATCTCTTTTGAAATTTTATTGCCTTTTTCATCTGTTAAATACAATTTTCCACCTTGCGTTTCCGCGGCATATCTTATGCTTAAATCATAAGTTTGATTTGAATTTAAGTCGAAAGTGTACTGTAACCATTCGCCGTCCTCAATATAACTTACGGCATAACCATTGGTCATCGTATCATCACATTTTTGGATATCAACACCATCATTTCGCATTTGGTCACCGCTATTCCATTCGCTTCGTTTTCCACCATTGGACACCCAATAATTGGCTACATCTTTATCAAAATAAGCGTGATTGATTTGACCTAAATCGTATTCGGCTGCGAATACTTTTCCGGGTAATGCATGCTTTTTATAGACTTTGGTTTCAGTAGTTTGAATTTGTCGAAACATGGCATCGATGACATCGGGTTTAACGACAACGTTTTCCATCTTAAAATTTTCAGCGATTTGCATCAAAGTGGCTTTGGCTTCTTCAACTGACGGTTTGTCTTTTCCATCCTTCCAATATTGTAACAATCTGTAGTAGCCATCAGTTCCTTTTACCGAAGTTACTCCGGCAATGTTATCAATCTTTTTCATAGGCCAAAAAGCCCAACCGATATTATTGTCTTCAATTAAAGAAATAACATCTTTGAACCAAACGTTAGAATTCTCACCGGTTTCGCCTAACCAAATAGGGACATTGTATTCGTTTCTGTAGTTTACAATTTCTTGTATAGTGGCCATATCATTGTAGCTCCAATACTTATGGAAACTCAAGGCCATATTGTCATCCCAAAGCGGGAACATTCCTTTGTAATTATTGCCCCAACAATTGCCTTCAATAATAATCAAGTGATTGGTATCGACTTCACGAATGGCTTTAGTGATGCGCATTTGCAAGGCTCGCAAAGGTTCGTTTTTAGTTTCATCACAACCATTTTTATTGGTTCCGGAAAAATTCCAATTGGGTTCATTGATAATGTCATAACCACCAATCCAAGGTTTGTCTTTGTAGCGTTCGGCTATTTTTTTCCAAAAAGCAACCATTTTATCTTGATTGGCAATACTTTCCCAAAGCGATGGTTTTGTTTCATCATAATCCGAAATATTGGCATCTTTTCCTTGTCCGCCCGGTGCTGCATGAAGATCTAAAATAAGATACATTTTATTCGCCGCACACCAATTCAGTAAGTCGTCGGTCATGGTGAATCCTTCTTCCAACCAAGTATTTTGACCGGCAACAGGTTCTTTTTCGATAGGCAAAGTATACAGATTGTAGTGCATTGGCAATCGAATTGAATTAAATCCCCAAGCAGCTAAAGAATCTACGTCACTTTTGGATAGTCCATTCTTTTTATAAGCTTGATAGAATTCTTCTGTATTTTTTTCTCCGATTAAATCGGTTATTTTTTGTTTGATTTGGTATTGCGGTCCGGCAAAATCGGCCGTCTTCAGCATATACCCTTCTTGCACCATAAGTCCGCCAATTCCTAAGCCACGCAGAAGAACATTATTTCCGTTACCATCAACAATCTTCTGCCCGTCACGATGTAAAAATCCTTGACCAAAAGCGGTCAATGACAATAACAAAAAAAACATCAAATGTCTTTTTCTTTTGTTTGATTTAAAGGTTCTTAATACCATTGAAAAAAAATTAATAAACTAAAGTTTGAATGGCATTAGGTAAAATAGTCACTTCAGTTGCAGAAGTTCCTATGCACAGATTGTATGTGATTTTTAAGTCGCTTTGGTTCATCACTACGGTCACCACTTTGCCGTCATTGTTGATGAAGGAAGTGGTCAATAACTGGCTTCTGCTGGCGGCACTACTGACTCTTTTGGCACCTTTGTCAATGAACTTTGAAAAGTGACCAATAAAATAATAACTCGGAGTATAAATCAATTCACCGGTATTCGTATCGCCGTGAATTGGAGCAAAACAGAAATTTTTAACGTGATTTGGTCCACCGTTTTGGTCTAATAAAATATTCCAATCCGTCCAAGCTACTGTTCCGTTATTAAAATCATTAATCATTGATTTGCCGTAGCGCTGACCGTTTTTCCATAACTGGTATTTATTGGCATCAAATTTTTCTACGCAACCTTCGGTAAACATTAGTTTCTTTGACGGATACAATTCGTTTACTTTACCCACATTCTCATACATTTGTTCGCCGCCACTCCAATTTTCGTACCAGTGAAAACCAATTCCCCATACGTATTTACTGGCTTCAGCATCTTCTAAAATAGTATTAGCGCGTTGTAGAAGTAAATCTCTGTTGTGGTCCCAAACGGTTATTTTTTTATCTCCTAAACCTGCTTTTTGTAATGTTGGTCCCAAATAATTTTTAAGAAAATCTCTTTCATCTGCAGCAGTAAAAATGCATGATTCCCAAATTTGTCTTGCCATCGGTTCGTTTTGAATAGTTAATCCCCAAACCGGAATACCTTCACTTTGCAAAGCATTGATATATTTTACGTAGTAATTGGCCCAAGATTGACGGTATTCAGGTAATAATTTACCGCCAAATAACATATTATTGTTGTCTTTCATAAATGCCGGTGGCGACCACGGACTAATATAAAAAGAAGCCTTATCACCAATCATAGCCATCGCTTTTTTAATCAAAGGAAGTTTAAATTGTTTGTCGTGTTGTATGTCAAAAGTCTTTAAATCTTTATCGCCCTCTTGAATATAGGTGTAAGAACCCGAGCTAAAATCGCAGCTGTTCATGTTGGTTCTTATCAAAGTGTATCCAATACCGTTATCTTTAGAAAAATAGGCACTCAAAAATTCCTTTTGTTTTTCCGAGGATAATTTGGCAAATACTTCTGCGCTGGCATCGGTTATTGCACCACCTATACCAACAAAAGTTTGATAGGTTTTATCAGGATTTACAAAAATGCAAATCTGTGTTTCTAGAGGCTGTTTTAGCTCTTGAAACTGTAACTTGTCGGTTTGCGACAATCTCAAACTTGTACTGTCGGCCGAAGTGTATACCGTGACCGTTTTATTTTTAGTTGAAAAAGGCAGTGGTTTTGATTTTTGCTTTTTTTGAGCAAAGGCAGAAACCGAAACAAGCAATACCAATACTATTATTTTTTTCATTTTACGTCTTTTTATTAATTGGTTACCAAACAAATGTTCCAACAGCGCCGGCTTCTAATGATACCGCAACCCATTTTGTATTGTATTTGATATTAAATACTGCCGGTGAAGTGCCGTCATTTAAAACAATTAAAACCTTTTTCCCTTGCGGAGTTTTAAAGGCTACATTGTACAAACTACCGGATTGTGTTGATCCGATTCTGACAGAGCCGGCCGGAACAAATTTTGAGGCATGTGCAATAATGTAGTAAGCCACATTACGTTCGTAACTAAAATTTCCTGATACCGTAATGGCACCTTTACAAGTGGTACAACCACCATTTGTATGTGGACCGAAATTGGCGTTATTGGCCAAATTCCACTCTAATGCTGTTTTACTCCAATTGCGCATAGAACCGATTATAACATTCTTCAAATGCCATTTTAAATCACCGTCAAAACTTCCGGTTGAGGAAGTATATTGTTCTGTGAAATACAAATTTTTATTCGGAAAAGCATTGCGAACCGCACTCAACGCCGAAATATCACCGGCATATAAATGGAAGGCCGAACCATCAATAAAAGGATTCGCTCCGGAATCTGACAAAACAGTCATAGGATATTGCGGATTATCACAGTTATGGTCATATGCAACTATTTTAGTAGTAATTCCTGCTGCTTGGAATGCCGGACCCAAATTGTTTTTTATAAAATTGGCTTGCTCTGTAGCCAACATTAACATGCTTGGATTATTTCCGGGATGCAGAGGTTCGTTTTGTGGCGTTATAGCATCAATAGTAATGCCTTCTGCTTGCATGCCTTGTATGTATTTTACAAAATATTGAGCATAAACACTATAATATTGAGGCAACAAACTTCCACCGATGGAACTTCCGTTGTCTTTCATCCATACCGGTGGTGACCAAGGTGTGGCCATAATTTTAATATTCGGATTGATTGCCAAAATATCTTTGAGTAATTGAATCAATTGAGCATCAGGACTCAAACTAAAATTAGTCAGATTGACATCTGTTTGTCCGCTAGGTATATCATTATATGAGAAAACCGTACTGTTCAAATCGGATGCCCCAATGCTGATTCTTAAATAATTGACCTCAATTGAATTGACTGCTGAGCCAAAGAGTTCTTGTAAAAGTTCTTGCTTTTTGGAAGCAGATAATTGGTTAATTACTTCTACACTTCCTCCGGTTAAAGTATAACCAAAGCCATCAACGGTTTGAAAAGTTTGACTGTCATTTACTTCAATATTCGGATAAACATTATTACTTGTATTAAATCCGAGTACTGTAGTTTGTTTTTCTAATTTAACGGTGCCGTTACCTTTTGTAAGCCAAAATTCAACATCGTTTACCGTAGGAGTTGGTTCGTTATCTGGTGCCGATCCATCGGATGATTGAGCACAACTGCTTAAAATTCCGAGTATCGATGCAAAAAAAAGTGTTTTTATTTTAGTAAGTTTTGTCATTGTTGAAAAGGGTCTGTAATTCTTGAGCCAAATAGGATAACATCCGTAGGCTATGGTTAAAATTAATTGCAATTTTGAGTGGGAAGTTTTGTATTTACCGTTAGATAGATTATTCTAAAAACAGTCCATAAAAGCTTCTGTCAAATGATTTAACAGAAGCTATTGATGGACATCTAACCTAAACAAAATATTAATGATAAACATGAACGTAATCCACTTCAAGTGTCGCCGAAGTGAAGTTGGGATCAACTGCACCTCCAAAATTTCCTCCCATGGCACAATTGAAAATAAAGAAAAAGGGTTTATTGAAAGGTAAACCGCTATTGTTATTAAATGTGTAAAACAAAACGTTGTCTACATAAAATTTTATGGTTGAAGCAGACCATTCACAAGAATAAATATGGAATTCAGTAGTGGCATTATTGATGAGTACATTGCCACCGTCAGCATTCCCTCCTGAATGTCCGGGATGGTGTAAAGTACCATAGATTCTGTTGAGATTATTCCCTATATGTTCCATGATATCAATTTCACCGCATGCGGGCCAAGGATTGGTATTGATGTCAGAACCCAACATCCAAAGTGCCGGCCAAGTGCCTCCTCCTGCAGGAAGTTTTGCTCTTATGTCTACTCTTCCGTATTTGAATTCATATTTATTTTTGGTAAGAATTCTGGCAGAAGTATAATTACTTCCGTTAAAAGGCTCTTTGATAAGATTAATTTTTAAAACACCTCCTTGTACAATTACGTTTTCAGGACGATTGGTATAATATTGCAATTCATTATTACCCCAACCTCCGGCTCCTAAGTCATAGCTCCATTTTGAACTGTCCGGTGGACCATCGGTATTGAATTCGTCTGACCACGCCATTGTAGTTGTTACAAAAACGGTTATCGTCACCGAAGATGAAATAAACTCAGCGCCGTTATAGGCAGAAACATAAATAGTATAATTATTGGTTCCCGATTGGGTAAATGTATAGTTAAATACACCTGTCGTAGTGTTAATCACATCGGTACCGATTAAAATTCTGTAAGATGTTGCATTATTTGCTGAAACAGTAAAATTAACCAATCCGCTTCCGTTTCCATTAGGATTGGAAGTGTTTGAACCTACAATCTCAGTATTTATTACCAGATTTGTCGGTTTTGTATCGTTATCATTACTTCCACTTCCTCCGCTACTGCAACCTAAAATTAAGAAGGCGACCAAAGCGAGAAATAGACGGTTTAGAAAACAAATATCTTTTAACTGAAGATTATATTTCAAAATGACACTATTAATGATTAATAAAAATCTGAATTAAGAAACCAACAGGAGTCAAAGTATGATTAATTCCTGTTGGCATAAATTACCGGATGTATTATAAAGCCGGGATAAGTTTAAGGTACCAAGCATTTCCTGTTTCAGTTCCTTGAACTCTTAAGTACATATAAGTAGGTGTAATTACCATTATCTCATACTCTTTTTGCAAAGCTCCATAGCCGATAAAAGTTGTACTGCCTGACAACATTATACTAGTTTGGGTAGATGGCGTTTCAGAAGCAATTCCTGAACTTGATGGAATAAATGAAAACGCAGTAGTACCACCTCCGTAGCTATAACAACCTTCATCTCCTGAACCCGGAATTCCCGGTATAGAAGCTAAAGAACCCGTTTTGGTAAAAGCACCGTCCGGTGTTGCGGCTTGAATAGTAAATGAATTAGAAGAAGCTACCTTTGTGAAGGTAAAAGTTGAAGTATAGAAACAATTACAACAAACCACTTTCTCGTCGATTGCTGCTGTCCACCAAATTGGAGTTACTGCTCCTGTCCATGGTCCAACTCCAAAATGTCCCGGAACACTCTTGTCTACTTTCCACGCTTTAGAGGAATCGTTAGTAAGGTATGTTACTATTTCAGGAGTCGGAGCAAAATTACTCACCACCTGAACTTCAGCGGTTGATGTAGTAGAAGTTCCACCTCTGCCATAAGCCACTACAGTGATTCTGTAAGTATGCAAACCTAGTGAGGTAAATTTCTTTTGAACCGTAGCTGTTGTCAAGCTGTTTTGAATAGTGCTCGGTAAACCGGTGAATTCAACAGCAGTGGCTAAATCCGTAATGTCATTATAGCCTATTTTAAAGGCAATAGCGTCATTTGCTGTTACTGAAATATTAACTTTTCCCGATCCGTCCCCATTGGGATTAGAGGCATCTTGTCCTACTATTTCCGTTTGAATAGCCAAACCTGTCGGAGCAGTTAACGCTCCTAAAGAATAATCATCGTCTTGACATCCTATAAATAAAGATGCCACACAAAGAAAGGCTACTGATAAATATTTAAAATTGTTTTTCATAGTATTTATTAATTTGTTTGTCTAACATTATCAATGTAAATAACTTCCCCAAATCCATCCGCTATATCATTGTAACGGAAAACTAATTGGTTGAAAGTAGTTCCGGCCGGAATACCTAAAGCTCCAAAATCAAAAACAAGTTCTTCCCATTGATTAGCAACTGTTGAAGCCACTTTTAATACTTGATTTGGTACTCCATTTGAGCCTTGCTCTATTTCAACATTAAGCATCTTTCCAACTTCAGTTGAATACACTAACACTCTAATTTTACCACCGTTATCAATGTTGATTGGTGTTCCGTTAGGCGTTGACAAAGGCGTCCAAGTGCCGCTCCAAGAAGCAGCGCCTGAAGGTTTTGTGTATCTCCATACCGTATTACTGGTATTAAGACCACCCGAAAAAGGGTTGGGAACAACTGCTACACTAACACCTCCAAAAGTTCCTCCGATACTGTAATTTTGAATCGGGCTTTCGTAAGTAATCGGAAGTGAATAAGGTGCAAATACAGTAATCGGATAAGTGGCCGATGTTGTCGCTGCTCCACCGCTAAGAGCAGTAACCGTAAGCGTGTAAACACCCGGAGCATAGGTATGAGCCGGAGCTGTAAATGTACCTCCCAAAGTTCCTGTCATTACAGTAGGGACTTCATTGGCACCGCCATCACCCCAAGTAACCAACATGCCGTTGGCATAATCAGCTGTAGCCGTTAGATTTAATGTAGTTCCCGCGAAGTTTTGTGTCGCATTGATATTAGCCGGAGCGACATAAGTAACTTGCAACGGATAAGTGTTGGTAGTTGCTACGCCTGCGATATCGTAAGAAACAATGGTAACGGTATAGCTTCCCTCAGGGTAACTGTGTGTCGTACTTTGTCCTGGGTACAATGTGAGTTCACCGGCATCTCCGTGGCCTAAAGTAACTATAGATTTTGAGACACCTTCGCCTAGAGGAGTTACTCTTACAAGTCCTGAATTATCAGTACTAATATCAAATATTCTATCATAATTTGCCGACCCGGCAGAATTTAAAGCTGATAAATTGGTGTCAATCCCATCAGGCACACTACAACTGGTAACTGCCAACAATGATAGCATTGTGAAACTTAAAATTATTTTTTTCATATTACAATTTAATTTTAATTATAATTAGGGTTTTGAACTAATTGAGTACTTTCCAATTCTCTTGTTGGTATAGGCAATATTTCATTTTTACCTGCTACAAACCCTCTACTGGCAAGTACTGTAGGAGCGTCACCCCAGCGAACCAAATCAAACCATCTGTGTCCTTCTCCGGCCAACTCTCTTCTTCTTTCATTTTTTATAGCGGTCAATGATACAGGTACAGAAGGCAATCCAACTCTGGCTCTTACGGCATCCAATAATGCTTGTGCTCTGGAACCTGTTGCTCCTAGTGCTTCAGCTTCCATTAAATAAGTATCAGCTAATCTGATGGCATAAGTATTTTGCTTGAAATTTAAAACTGCATCACCAGGACCTGAATAAACATCAGTTGTTTTAGGCATAAATTTATTTAAGAAATAACCTGTATCCTGATAAGCGCCAATATAATCTGCATGACCTGCTTCTTTTAATGCTTTTAAATCTAAAACAGTGGCGCTAAATCTTGGATCACCTTGCATGAAAGTGTAGAAATCTTCGGTGAAAACATTAAAACTCCAACCTGAAGGCAGATCTGGTGCAAATGCTGCATTCAATCTAACATAACTTCTTGGACCAACCATTTGATTTACTGAATTTCCTTCATCTTGATTTCCACCCCAAGTTCCCCAAGAAGAACCTTGAGCTGAGTGAGATACCTCTAATACTGACTCAGAGTTGAATCTGTTGGAAAAATTCCATAAGTCACTAAAATTAGTCAACAAACTATAACCGTACTGACTTGTACCTCCCGGAGTTCCGTTAACCTGAGCAAATTCAGCTGCAGCCAAAGAATTTTTACCTTGGTACAAATAAACTTTACCCAAAATAGCACGAGCTGACCCTTGAGTCAAACGGCCACCATCATTAGAAACGTTAACCGTCAATGGTAAATCTGCAATTGATTCTGTGATATCCAACTCAATTTGAGCATATACATCTTCCGGAGCAGCTTGGGTTACAGCATAAAACTGCGAAGCGGATAAAGGCTCTAAAATAAGCGGGACATTTTTGAACATTCTTACCAAATTAAAGTAGTAAAAAGCTCTTAATACTTTGGCTTCTGCTGCAAATCTTGCTTTGGTTGCATCGCTCATCGGTACACCAGGCAATTTGATCAGCAAAAGGTTAGCCCTATAGATTCCTCTGTAATAATCACTAAAATAACTATCCGGTACTGTATTGGCATTAATAGTATAATTCGAAAATGACTGAATTCCGGCTCCGTCAGAAGAGTTACCCCCTCCTGCGAAATGATCATCTGATCCTGCATTAAACATGGTAATCATATTTTCAAATCCACCTGAATTTTTTCTCATTAAATCATATACCGAAACCAAACCGGCAAATGCTTGGGCTTCGTCTTTATAGTAATTATCTTCAACACTTAATCCTTCAGGTTCAACCTCTAGGTAATCAGTACTACAAGAGGTAAACGTCAAAGTGGCTAATGCTGCTACTGCGAAATTTTTAAAATTATTTTTCATATTTTTTAATAATTAGAATTGTAAGTTAGCTCCAAACATGATTGAACGTGCTTGTGGATAGTATCCTCTGTCGATTCCAAAAACATCTCCTCCGATTTCAGGATCATAACCGGTGTATTTTGTCAAAGTGAATAGGTTTTCAGCTGTAACGTACAAACGCACTTTTTGCAAACCTGCTTTATTAACAATCGTAGAAGGTAAAGTATAACCTAACTGAACTATTTTAAATCTTAAATAATCTCCATCTTCTAAATAAAAATCAGACATATTGGTAAAGTTACCATTATTATCACTAGTAGATAATCTTGGATAAGAATTAGAAGTTCCTTCTCCTGTCCATCTGCTCAAAGCCTCAGTAGTATAGTTACCGTTAGCCACATCTAGACGACGTAATCCTTGGAAAATTTTGTTCCCGGCAGCACCTTGAGCAAATACCATAAAATCAAATCCTTTGTAATCCATGTTTACTGTAAATCCGAAGGTTACTTTAGGTAGCGGACTTCCTAAAAACTTTTTATCATCGGCAGTGATGGTTCCATCTCCGTTAACGTCTTTCCATCTGAAATCTCCCGGTACAGCATTTGGCTGAATTAAACCTCCTGATGTGTTGGTATATGCATCGATTTCTTCTTGGTTTTGGAAAATACCCATAGTTTGGTAGCCATAGAAATTATTATAGGCATGTCCAACCTGTGTTCTGGTTACCGGACCCATTGACTGGAATCCAGGCCCTGAGAAATAGTCAACATTAGCTCCAAGATTTGTGATTTCGTTTTTTATAGTTGCAAAGTTAGCATTGGCTGAAATATTAAAATCGTTGATGCTTTTTCTATATCCTAATTCAAATTCGAAACCGGTGTTGTTCATGTCAGCAATATTAGCAAACGGAGGCAATTCTGCTCCTACATAACCCGGAATAGGGTTTTCTCTTAAAATTCCTGAAGTTTCTTTTTTGTACCATTCTACTGTTAAGGTAAAATCATTTAGAATTTTAGCATCAAAACCTATATTTGATTGAGTAGTTTCTTCCCATTTTAAGTCAGGGTTTGAAATTCTGCCCGGACTTGAACCTGGGGTCACAACACCTGAATTTCCAAAAGTATAATTTCTACTACCGCCGATTACAGCCAAGTACAAGAAAGGATCAATTACGTCATTACCGGTAACCCCGTAACCTCCACGTAATTTTAAACTGTTTATAATCTTGTTTTGTTTCCAGAAGTCTTCTTTAGTTGGTACCCAACCCACAGAAAATGAAGGGAAATTTCCATATTTGTTATTTGCTCCAAATCTTGATGACCCATCTCTTCTTAACAAACCTGTAAATAAATATTTCTCTTTGTAATCATACGTTAAACGTGCAAATAAAGATGTTGTAATTTTGGCAGGCACATCATAACCAAAGCCGATTTTGTTATCTAAAATTACGGTTTCATCATTGAAAGATGCCTCACTGTAATCATTAGTTGCTAAACCGTAATGTGTTGCTCCTGTAATTTTGTAAAACTGATTATCCTTGTAAACTCCTTGACCTAACAAAGCGGAGAAAGTATGATCTTTGTACACTCCATCGTATACTAATGTGTTTTCTATATTCCAGTTGAAAGCTCTGTTTTCAACCCTCGAAATATTATTTAATGTAGTATTGTTAACCGTTGGACTTAAATAAAACAAAGGTGTAAACCCTTGTCCTCCCCAATAAGCAAGCTTGGCTCCCATTGCAGTTCTGAATTTAAATCCTTTTAGTGGTTTTACTTCAGCAAAAACGTTTCCAATGAAATCGTCTGACCAGTTGTACTGACCTCGTCTGGTTTTAGAATAAGCCAATGGATTAGTCATTTCCTGACCCACTACGCTTGAAATACCATAAGGATTCCCTTGAGCATCCCTGATAACATAAGGATTACTGTAGGCAATGCCGTTTGCTAAAATCGGGTCTGTTTCTATAATTGGAGTTGTTGGGTCTAAGTGAATAGCCGAACTCAAAGGACCACCATATTCGCTATTGGTATCTCCAATCCCAACCGACTTTTGATGTGTGTATCCAATAGTTTGACCCACTGTAAGCCAATCTTTAACTTTATGAGTGGTGTTTAAACGAATGTTTTTCTTTTGATAGCTTGATATTTCAGGCAATACAATTCCTTCTTGGCTTTGTGTTCCAAAAGAGAAATAATAATTAGAAACATCTCCACCACCACTCAAACTCAATTCATGTGAATAACGACGTGCATCATCATTGAAAATAGCTTTCTGCCAATCAGTACCTTTTCCTAAAGAACCTAAATCAGGGTAAGGAATGTTTCCGGTTCCGCCGCCATTTACATAACGCTCATTCATGATAGCACCGTATTGCGTTGCATTAAGTAATTTCAAAGTTCTTTCAGGAGAAGAAATTCCTTCAAAACCATTGTAAGTCACGCTCATCTTTCCGGATTTGCCTTTTTTGGTGGTAACCAAAATTACACCGGCTGCAGATCGCGCGCCATAAATAGCCGAGGAAGCAGCATCTTTTAATACTTCTATCGACTCAATATCTGACTGGTTAATGGCACCTAATGCACCCGGGTCAACAATAACACCGTCAATAACCCAAATCGGATTGTTACCACCATTCAAAGTAGTAATACCTCTTACACGAACTGTTGAAGAAGCACCCGGTTGTCCGGCATTCATTGCGATAGTTACACCGGCAGTTCTTCCTTGAAGTGATTGTTCAATTCTACCGTTCGGCACTTTCTCTAAATCTTTGGCTGTTACTTTAGAGATCGCTCCGGTTACTACACTTTTCTTTTGAGTACCGTAACCAACATTGATTACAACCTCTTCTAAGTTGTTACTTTGTTCGGTAAGCTCAATAATCATGATGCCATTTGTAATGGCCACTTCTTTTGTTGCATAACCTATAAATGATACTACCAACGTAGTAGCGTTAGTAGGAACATTAATGGTAAACTTACCATCGATGTCTGCTGAAGTTTCAACAGCAGTTCCTTTTGCCTTAACATTGGCTCCCGGTAAAGGCAAACCTCCTGAGTTAACAGTTCCGGTTACCGTTTTTTGAGCCTGGGCTGATACAATAAAGACAAAAAACATAGAAAATAGGAAAAGGTTTTTCCTAAATCTTTCAGAAAATAGCTTTAAATTCATAAGCGATTAATATTATATTGGTTTTGGTTAATTTTTCAAGACATTTTTTTCGTCTTGTTAAGATGATGTTAAATTATTTATTTAAAAAATACGATATACATTATCAACCACAACAAAAAATATACATTGTGAAATTTTACACAATGAAAAATAAGAATATGATAAAACCACCTATAAAACATAGCTTCTCAAAAGAGTAACTATACAAAAAACAACCCTAGAAAAGGACAAAAATGATTTACGAAAAGGTTGTTGTAAAGGTATTGTTGAGGTAATTTGGCTAAAAGATGTATAGTTAAATACTCAAAATATAGTTAACTAAACCGTCATCATGGAGTAAATTGAGTTTTTTACGCAAACGATATCGTTTAATCTCAACACTTCGTATGGAAATATTAAACATCGGAGCAATCTCTTTTGAGGTCAAATTAAGCCTTAAATAGGCGCAAAGTTTCAAATCACTAGGCGTTAAACTCGGATGAGCGGCTTTTATCTTTTTGAGGAAATCTTTATCGGCATTATCAAAAGCTTCTTTGAATACATTCCAAGAATCATCTTCCGTAATGTTTCGGTTGATTGTAGAAATAACCGACTTAATGTTTCTGCCACTATTCTCCTCCGAAGAGTTTTTTAAATCTTCTTTAATGATGTTCAGGAGTTCGTTTTTCTTAATCAAACTCATCGTAGAAACCGCTAACTCTCTGTTTTTGGCATCTACATCTTGAGAAAGCTGTTCGTTTCGGAGCTTCATCAACTGTTGTTCATTCTCTAAAGCTGCTATTTCTAATAATAAATTATTCTCTTCTATCAGCTTTTCCTCTTGTTTGCGGTAATAATTTCTGTAGGCTTTGTTAATGTAATAAGCCAAAGCAACTAATAACAATATGTAAACAAACCATGCCAAATTAGTTGCATACCATGGTTTTAGAATCGTAAATTTATATTCAACTGTGTTTTCCGGGGAAGAATTGGCAATTTTTGCTCTAACCTTAAATGTATAATCGCCGGGTTCCAAATTCTTAAAATTGATACTCGACTTGGTACTCCATTCACTCCATTGTCCTTGCTGGCCTTCGAGCATGTATTGGTACTCAACATCAATAAAGCGATTGTATTGTGGGACAGTATAATTGAAAATAAGATTGTTTTCATCATGTGACAACTCACCGACATCAGAAATAGAGAGATTGACCAGCGGTTGACTCAATTTGTTGACACTAACATTGGTCAGGATGATATTGTGACTCTTAACCTTAAAATCAGATAGATTGATGATGAAATAACCATCTGTTTTACCTACAAAATACTCATTGTCTGATATTTGCGTTATGTTTTCATAACCAATCATTGGGTTAGTGATAGAAAATGGAATCGAAATTTTATGCTTTTTTAAGTCTTCATCAAAATTTCCGGAGGTAAAATAATAAATGTAGTTTTTGGTAAAAAACCACATTTTATTAGACTTGTCAACATTTAACTTTCCGGAAATGTACTCATCATTTTTTAATATACTACTCAAATTATGGTCTCTTACAAAAGCTCCGGTTTTTGAGTTCAATTTGTAGATCCCGCTTCTCCCTGCATAGAAAATAGTTCCGTTGTATTTAGCCAAGCTGATGTGTTTCCCCTTGCTTGGTGACTTTAAAACCACAAATTTTTTGGCTCTTTGAAAATCCGCAGTAGCCGAAACCTTTAATATTCCTTTGTATTCGTGTCCGACATAAATCTCGTTTTTGGAATCTACTTCAAAATAACGCGAAGAGATGTCAAATCCTTCTATTTTATTTCGAAAAACCCAACTTCCACCCTTTTTTTCTAAAACCGAAATACCATTATAATTGCCTTGTAATATGATGTTGGGTTGATTGGGTATGTTGTTAAACTTCCACGTGCCGGAATGTTTGTAAATTAAGCTAATACTTGACGGACTGATTAAAAAAGTCCCTAAATCATGACCACAGAACAACTGATTATTATATTCAAACAAGGTCCAAACCTGTCCTTTGGTTCCGCTGACCAAATGAAAGCCTTCGTTGGTAGTTGCGCTCTTATAGAACAACCCTTGATTAGTTCCTATATAAATTTTGTCCTTAAATTTTATCGAGGCGTAAACCGTTCCTAAAAATCCCGAGTCATCTTTGTAACTTTTAATAGGCGATTGCAAATTGATACAATCTATTCCGTTGTCTAAACCTAACCATAAATTGTTATCTGCATCCTCATTTATTGATAAAATAGTATTGTTGCCTAAACCACTGTTTTGGGTAATGTGATAACGGATTTTTCCCTGCTTATCAAGAATGTAAATCCCGTTTGAAATGGTTCCCAATGCAAATCCGCCATCAGAAAGCATTTTGGCACAAAAGATAGAATTCATTTTTAACTCGCTGTCTGATTCAAAGTAAAACGGTGACAGCACTTTGTCTTCCAACTTAAAAACGCCTGCTCTTTCCGTCTGAAAAAGCAATCCGTCTTTGTGTTGGTATATTTCGACTATTCGGTTGTTTCTTATTCTTTCATCATCACAAACCAATACGCTTTTACCATTAACCACTTCATACAAACCTTCTCCAACCGCTTGAAAATAAATGGAATTGTTAATCTTATAACATCTGAAAATATAAGGATGATTGTCAATAAACTGAAAACTGCCGTCTTTAGAATTATAGACATAAACGCGGTTAAACGATTGGAATAAGACCCATTGGTCTAAGTTAATAATGTTCCAAAAATGCTCATCCTCGATTAGTTTGCTTTTTATTTTTTGACTCAGCGAGGTGTATTTCAAAGCACCGTTGGTTTGTCTTTTCCAAAAACCAAACTCCATATAGCAACCGGTATAAATCTTATCACCAACAACTTTAACCGAACGCAAAATGGTTTCATTCGGAGATGGATAAAGTGTCCAATTTGAACCATTAAATTCCAGTAAACCTTCATTGTTCGCAAAATAGACAAATTGATTATTGTCCTGCGTAATCATCCAGTTTTGATTCCCAGCACCATATACAGTAGAGCCATATTTTACAATAGGTGGTAATTCTTGTGCTGAAAGTATAGTCGTAAATAAAAACGCGATGGTTCTTATTACAGATTTATGAAATATTGTTTTTATCGATGTCATACAGTACAATATTACGAATTCAGAAAATATTATTATGATTAAATTGGTATAATTTAAAAAAAGAAAAGCACGAAATAACTTCCGTGCTTTTCAAAACCAATTAACTTAAACTTACTCTTTAATAAACTGTTTTCTTATTGTTACATCATCAACCTGAGCGGATAGAATATAAAGGCCTTTAGCTAAATTGCTTATGTCCATACTGATTTCATTTGAAAAGAAGTCTTGTTTTGCGACTAATTGACCTAATGCATTGTAAATTATGATATCATTTATTACAGCCGAACTTGAAACATTTAATTTTTGATTAGCCGGATTAGGAAACAATACAAACTGCAAAGCTTCAAAATCATTATTGTCAAGCAATGGTGTGCCATAACTAACATTGTCAAAATAATAAGTCTTTTCACCCGCAGTAGCTCCATCAGTTCCGAAATTAAAAAAGATAGAGGCCATTTTGAAAGTAAATGCTGGGTTGAATGCAGCTGTTCCGGGTCTTTCAACATCAAAATTGAACTCCATTGTCTGCCAACCGTTAGCTACAGTAGTATTGGTTAAAGTTTCACAAGAGCGCGTTGGGTCTAAAGGGTCTTCTACTTTTAAAAGCACCGGAATACCGGCATCCGGAGACCAAACATTAACATACATTTTTCTGTTAGAAACCGTAAAAGGAATGGCTTCACTAAATCCGGCCGAAGTACTGATAGTCGTTCCGGCCCATAACGGAGCGTCTGTGGTCTTTATAGTTCTTATAACCATATTTCCCGAATCTGTTGGGTCAACTACTTTAGCTGAATTTGTGGAGCCTCCAAAATCTGTAACTGTATAATTAACGGTATTCCCTTCAAAAGTAACCGGTAGGTTTATCTGAGACAGACATGAATTGGGACATGAACCGCCACAATCGATCCCGGTTTCATCTCCATTTTGAATACCATCGGTACATGTCGGCGCTACGCCTTGTTTGGCCATTATGAAACGCCACCACAAACCCGGCCCGACTTGAATATCTAAGGTCAACAAATTAGTAGTAAATCCGGTCACAATGTAGGTAATTGAGGTCGGAGCTGCTGCCGGACTTGAAAGTTCACCTCCGTTATAAGCTTTTGGAAGACCTAAATAAGCTCCGACTCCAGTCAGTGTGATGGTGTTTAAAGTTGAATTGTATGTCCAAGTAGCAGCATTGGAACCATTGTGTGGGGCAACGGGAGTTCCGCAGGCATCACTACCGCCTTGCCATCCTTCAATCCAAGTTTGGCCTCCCAACACGTTATTAAACGTGCCATTGGCATTAAAAACATATTCATCATCAAAGAAACAAGATCTGGTGGTAATGTCAGCTATACTGTTGGCATAATAGGAACCATTGCCTTGTGACGGACCAACAGCAAATGCACCGGCTTGCGGACTGATTTTCCAGGTTCCATCCAGCGTTTGTGCCTGTCCAAACGATATGATCATTAAGGTAATTAATAGGGTAATTTTTTTCATAGTGGTTTGATTTACAAGTTATCAAACAAAGTTAACCGCTAACCGACGCATTGACGTTTTGTTTAACTATATAAAAAACTATACAAACTAAAATCTTTAGCAAAACTGGTGTTTACAGTGATGTATGAAGGAAAAAAATTAATTTAGCACCCTAATAATCAATAAAATAAGTAGACAAAAAGTTTCCATGTTGTACTAAAGTTGTGGTAAATAAAAAATAAACCCGAAAATAAGTTTTAAAAAAAATAAACTATTTCAAAAAAATTAACATTATAAAATAACATTATGTAAAAATTAAATTAATTTTTTGCGATTTTTTAATTTTTACAATTACTTGTTTTCCATCATTTCGAGGATAACTTTATTGTCAAATCCTATGGGAAATGATTAACTTTGCAAACATTCCTTTTTTGCCATGAAAAGTACAGAAATTGCTACGCTAGAACCCAAAAAAAACATCCTGATCAAAGGCGCACAAATCCACAATCTAAAAAACTTAGATGTGGTCATTCCCAGAAATGAATTGGTAGTCATTACCGGTTTGTCTGGTTCCGGAAAATCAAGTTTGGCCTTTGATACGCTATATGCCGAAGGACAACGCCGCTATGTAGAAAGTTTGTCTTCTTATGCGCGTCAATTTTTAGGCCGATTAGACAAACCCAAAGTTGAATATATCAAAGGTATTGCTCCGGCAATTGCTATCGAACAAAAGGTAAATACCACGAATGCGCGTTCTACAGTTGGTACTTCCACCGAAATTTATGATTATTTGAAATTGCTTTTTGCTCGTGTTGGAAAGACATTCTCTCCGATTTCAGGTCATGAAGTAAAAAAGGATACCGTTTCCGATGTGGTGAATGCTGTAAAACTATTTGACCTAAACAGCAAATGGCTATTGCTTTCACCCATTCATTTGGAACAAGGAAGACAATTGGAAGACAAATTAAAAGTTTTACTTCAACAAGGTTTTGCTCGTATTCTCGTTGATAACGAAATGGTACGTTTGGATCAAATCGAACAACATTCGTTAGACAACAAAGACATTTTACTCATCATTGACCGTATTGTTTTAAATAATGAAACTTCAGAAGATGAAGATTTCTATAATCGCTTGGCCGATGCCGTGCAAACTGCTTTCTTCGAAGGAAAAGGTATATGCTATTTGCAAGAACTAGATACTAAAAAACGACTTGAATTCAGTGCCAATTTTGAATTGGATGGCATGACATTTTTAGAACCCAACATCCATTTGTTCAGTTTCAACAATCCTTATGGCGCTTGTCCAACCTGCGAAGGTTACGGGAATATTATTGGTATTGATGAAGAGTTGGTGATTCCTAATACTTCACTTTCTGTTTATGAAAATGCCATTTTCCCTTGGCGTGGTGAAAGCATGAGTTGGTACCGCGACCAATTGGTCAACAATGCTTATAAATTTGATTTTCCCATCCACAAGCCTTATTTCGAATTAACCGATGAACAAAAAGACCTGATTTGGAAAGGCAACAAACTCTTTACCGGTTTAGATGACTTCTTCAAAGAATTGGAAGAGAAAAATTATAAAATCCAAAATCGTGTAATGTTATCCCGTTATCGCGGCAAAACCAAATGCAATGCTTGTAAAGGAAAAAGATTGCGCAAAGAAGCTAATTATATCACGGTTGGTGGCAAAACCATATCTGAATTGGTCGACTTGTCAATTAAAAGACTAATTCCATTCTTTAATGATTTGAAACTCTCTGAATATGATGCTAAAGTCGCTAAACGCCTTTTAATAGAAATCAATAACCGATTGGCATTTTTGAGTGATGTAGGTTTAGATTATTTGACCTTAAACCGAAATTCTGCTTCGCTTTCCGGCGGTGAATCCCAACGCATCAACTTGGCCACTTCTTTGGGAAGCAGTTTGGTGGGTTCAATGTACATTTTAGATGAACCGAGTATTGGTTTGCACCCAAAAGACACCGAGCGACTGATTAAAGTATTGAAAAATCTTCGCGATTTAGGCAATACGGTTATCGTAGTCGAACACGATGAAGACATCATGAAAGCGGCCGACAGAATCATCGATATTGGTCCGGAAGCCGGAACTTTTGGAGGAGAATTGGTAGCGGAAGGCACTTTTGAAGAAATTCTGCAAGCGGATTCATTAACTGCTAAATACTTGAATGGTCAATTGGAAATTGCTGTTCCAAAGAAACGCAGAAAATCAAACAACTTCATTGAAATCAAAGGAGCAAGAGAAAACAATTTGCAAAATATTGATGTGGCTTTTCCATTGGAAAGTCTTACGGTAATTACCGGAGTTTCCGGTAGTGGAAAAAGTACTTTGGTGAAAAAGATCTTATTTCCGGCCATGCAAAAAAAGCTGGAAGGTATTGGAGACAAAGCCGGACAGTTTAGCGAATTGACCGGAAGTTTTTCACACATCAAACACATCGAATACGTAGACCAAAACCCAATTGGCAGAAGTTCACGTTCGAATCCTGTGACGTATATCAAGGCCTATGATGACATACGTGATTTGTATGCCAAAGAAAAACTATCTAAAGTGCGCGGTTACCAAGCGAAACATTTTTCCTTCAACGTTGATGGCGGAAGATGCGAAACTTGCAAAGGCGAAGGTTCTATAAATGTAGAAATGGTATTCATGGCCGATGTTTCTTTGCCTTGCGATACTTGTGGTGGAAAACGTTTTAAAAAGGAAGTCCTGGAAGTTGCTTTTGAAGGCAAAAATATTGATGATATTCTAACGATGACTATTGACGATTCGATAGCCTTTTTTGCGGAGCACAAACAAAATAAAATCATTCAAAAACTTCAACCTTTACAAGACGTTGGTTTAGGTTATGTGCAATTGGGCCAATCGTCTTCTACCCTTTCGGGTGGTGAAGCGCAACGCATCAAGCTGGCTTCGTTTTTAGTAAAAGGCGTGACCAAAGAAAAAGCCCTATTCGTTTTTGACGAACCCACAACGGGATTGCATTTTCATGACATCAAAAAACTACTGGCTTCCTTCGGTGCTTTGATTGAAAAAGGCCATTCCATTATAGTGATTGAGCACAATCTGGACTTAATTAAATGCGCGGACTGGATCATTGATTTAGGTCCTGAAGGCGGTGAAAACGGTGGGCAATTACTGGCAGTCGGAACTCCGGAAGATCTTGTAAAAAATAAAAAATCAATTACGGCCGAATACCTAAAAGACAAACTATAAAAAATGCCTTCTGATAGAAGGCTTTTTTAGTAAGGTAAATTTATTCTATTATAATTTTTTTGGTTATTCTATTGCTGTTTGTTTCTAATACAGCCAAATATATTCCTTTTGACAACCCGGTTAAAGAGACCGTTTCTATCAGTTGCGCATTTTCAACTTGTTTGTTTATAATCCTTTTTCCTTGCAAATCAACCAAAGTAAAAGTGTAATGGTTGTCGGGTAAGGTTCCTAAGCTAATATTCAAAAAATCCTTGGCCGGACTCGGATAAAAACTCACTTGATGATCATTCGACAATTCATTGGTCTCCAATGTTGTGGAAGCCACAGCAAAATGCAACATCGCACCGGTAGCGGCTTTGGCAATATTATAAACGTAATGCGGATCCATATTGACCAACAAATCGGTTGAAGTGTGGCGATGCGGCGTTTCATTCCTTTCAAAAAAACCGGTAATGACTTCATTATTGTCTTCAAACGGCATATAGTCTGAGGCATAGGCATAGGACAAATAAGTGTTTAAAGGAGAATACAATTGGGTACAAGCAATCAACTGATTGGTAAAAGTGTTAGATGCGGCATTGTTAGATGTCGGACTACCTGTATCTCTTTCACACGTAATAGTGTCGTTGGTCATATCTGCTCTTCCTCCTACTTCATCAATGTTAAAAACCAAACGGATATCCATTTTAGGATTGGTAGCATTGACAACCGAAGAAACAAAGTTTTGACTTCCGACCAAACCATCTTCTTCTCCGCTGAAATTGATGAATTTTATAGAATACTCGGTTGGGATATTTTGCAACAAACGAGCGACTTCAAAAATAGTAACCACTCCGCTTCCGTTGTCATTGGTTCCTTTTCCGGTTATGGTATCATAGTGTCCGCAAATAATCACAAACTTGTTAGGATACAGTGTTCCTACTTTGGTTACCACCAAATTTTTACACGTTGCCCCCGAATAAGTAAAACTATATTCTTGCAACTGTGCGGCAGTATATCCGTAGCTTAAATATTCAGCTTTCAACCAGTCAAGAGTATTTTGCAAAGCGGTTGTTCCTCTTCTTTTAATTCCCAAATTCTCAAACTCAGTAAGATTGGTCAACACATTAGCTTCAGAGACTTGCTCTACTATAGTTCCATAATAAGGCACATAAGTTTGGCCATAGCCATTTGACATTAAAAACAAAAAGGATAATGAAAATAGTAGGTTTTTCATTGCTATTTTAACAGAATAAAGTTGGTTGGTTTGAAAATTCATCAGCAAATGTACTAAAATTTTAAACATATTCAATACGATAAAAACAAAAAACCAGCCAAACAAATGAATCGTAAAGCCTTGTTTTTATGATGATTAATCCATCTTAATCAAACCTTAAGAATTTATTTACGGGCTTTGGCACACGTATTGAAATGTACCTTACAACAGCAATAACAACTGTTCGAAGACGCTGAAAATCGCAAGAGTAAGCAAAACTCAAATTTGTATTGATTATGAAAAAAATTACCCTTTTAGTAGCTACTGTTTTACTGGTTGGAAACGTAGTGAATGCAACAGAAGTAAGAACGAGATATAGCTTTGATGAGCCAATCTCATTTGTGGAAAGAGGCATTGAGTTTTTTGTTTTTCCAAATGGAGACTTTGATTTTAATACCCGTCCACAAGACAGCGAAGGTGATTACTATTACCGAACTGCCGGGAAAAGAGGAACAAAAGCTACGACAGCAAGAGGTGCTGTAAACTATGGCACTCGAATTGAACATGATAGTTTTGGTAGAGTAAGACGTGTTGGCAATACTTTCATTAACTACGACAGCCGAGACAGAGTAAGCCGAATTGGAACGGTTTATATGAGATACGACAGATATGCATTGATCCAAATTGGTGGCATGAGAATTATCTACAACCGAAGAGGTGATATTGTAAATATGATTGGAAGCATTAAAGGATTTAGAAATCAAGGGTATGTTTATCAAAACAACTACGATTACGACAACGATTATGCTACAAACAACCCAAGAAATGATGATGATTACTACTACTACAAACAAGATGGCACAAAAGCCAAGATTGAAGATAAAAAATAAATAGTTAGTTGTTTTGGTTAGGTTTTGATGAAAAAAATCCCGCAAAGTTTATACGATGCGGGATTTTTGATTTTATAAATGTTATGATTGATTAATGACCGCTATCGGCTTGAATATCATCAACGTCTATATTCTGTTTTTTCAAAATGCCTTTTACTACAAAACCATAATATGCTAAATAAGCAAAACAAATTACAGGAATAAAATAAGATTGGTGAATACCAATAATATCAGAGATTTTCCCTTGCAATGGAGGAATAATTCCACCTCCTAAAATCATCATAACTAAGAAAGCAGAACCTTGTGATGTATATTTCCCCAAACCTGTAATTGCCAACGAGAAAATTGCCGGCCACATAATACTACAAAATAAACCGCCACTCATGAAAGCATAAATTGCTACTGTTCCTGTTGTAAACAAACCAATAACCATGGCAATCATCCCCATTAAACCAAAAATCATTAATGTTTTTGAAGGTTTATCTTGCCCCAAAAAGAAACCGGCAATTTGGAATGCTACAACAGCGGCATAAGCATATAGTGGAGAAACATCTTGACCTGACAAATGATTCACATACAATACAACTCCAAAAGCAACATAAGGGATAACTATCAACAAAATCTTGCGTACAGAATTAGTTGGGTTAAAAACCGAAATGGCTCCAGCCCAACGGCCAATCATTAAACTTCCCCAATACATTGAAATATAAGGAGCCAATGCAGAACCGGTTATATTTCCAAAAGCTGCAGTGTCTAAAAGTTCTCCTAAATTACTTTGAATGGTTACTTCTACTCCTACATATGTAAATATTCCCAACATCCCTAAAACCAACTGTGGGTATTTCATTGCGCCCCAACCTTCAGGATTTTTTTGCGCTCTAACATTAGCAAATAACAATCCGAAAACGGTAACAAATAATGTTGCAATAGTCAAATAAAGACCTAAATAATCTTTCTCTTTATTTTCGATAAATCGAGTTATAAAATCCGCATCTTCATATCTTGAAAAAATATAACCGAAAATAACAACTAATATAATTGTAATAGCAATTAAAGTCTTCATTGCTTTACTTGCAGGCTCAAATGTTGAATCACTTTTTCCTGATGGTAATTTTTTTGAAAAAAAGAACAAGGCAGCAGCCAGTAAAAACAAACCTCCAACAAATACGTACAGGATTTCCATTTTATCTAATGAATCCGCTTTTTGGGCAAACTCTTCCAAATTAGCTCCGGCAATTACGCCAAATAAAGCTATTGAAACCACGATTGGACCAATGGTTGTTCCAAATGAATTAATTCCTCCGGCAAGATTCAAACGATTAGAGGCAGTTTTGATATCTCCGAGTGATGTAGCAAATGGTTGTGCGGAAGTTTGTTGCAAAGAAAAACCAAGAGCCACAACAAATAAAGCCGCTAATATCAATGCATAACTTCCTTGAGTAACCGCAAAAATCATAAATGCAGCACCAAAAGTACTTATTAATAAACCATTAATAATTCCTTTTTTGAAACCCCAAGCGTTAAGGATATCCTTGTTCGCCATACTACTAAAAATAAAAAGAAGCAATGCACCTATATAGTATGCACCATAAAAAGCAAAATCGATTAACTGACTTTGAAATTGGTCTAACCCAAATTTTATTTTACAAAAAGGAATAAAAACACCGTTAGAAGCTCCGATAAATCCCCAAAAGAAGAAAACGGTAATTAAGGTGTAAAGCGCCGAATTGTTGGCTTTGGTTTGTTCTGAATTCATAATTATAGTTTTTGGTTTGGTTGTAAATAGTTATTGTTTGCATAAAAATAAGGCTGTTAAATTATCATTTCGATAAATTAAGCCTCACTTCATTGGTTAAATATACATTTATAAGTAAAACACTATTGATGGCTGCAAAATTAGTTATTAACGAAAACGTTTTCTTAAAGGCATTTTTGCGAATCTTTCAAGAAAATTACAACGTTTGCGCTTGTTAATAACTAAACTTAATCTGCTTTTTTGATTTCGCTCTTGGGTCCGATACCATTATTGTTAAAAGCTTCTATTTGGAAATAATAAACATCGGATTTATCCAAACCGTTGAAGTAATATTCAGTTTTACCATACACCATAATTGAACCGTATAATTTATCGGCCGATTTGCCAAAGTAAATCACATAGCCATCGGCATTGGGTTCTTGTTGCCATTTAAACCAAACGTTCCTGCGTTCACCTTTTACTTTTGGTCCCGAGCGCAAAGGCACGAATCCCTTAACTTCATTAGGCTTTTCTCCGCTTCCTTTGCCAAAAATCCTAAAACCGCTAATCGCAAATTTGCCCGTTGGCATTCCGATATTCTCCAGTTTTAAATAACGAGCTGAAGCCGGAGTTGACAGTTCAATATATTCGTGAGGTACATCTTTGATGCTTTTACTTTTATCGATTAGAACGCTCCACTTTTTGCCGTCATTGGAGGTATAAATGATGTATTTGTGTCCCAACGTCGTTTCAGGTTTGCCCATAAGTTCAGCATCTTGATCGGCATAATTAATTTGAATGGCGTTAATGGTACTTTTTTCGCCCAAATCAGTGATCAAATATTCGCCTTTGTTACCCGTTTTGGCTGACCAATAGGTTTTGATATCTTCATCTACCGAAAGATTAGCCTGAAAACCGCCCAAAGTGGAAGAAACTTGAACGGGTTTGTTGTAATTCAACAACATCCAACCGGCAAAACTTTCACTCAAGTGCCCTTTGTTTTCCGATGGTAAAAAAGTTGGATAATCGCCGTATGCCGTGTTAGAATACAAAATATCATCTTTATCAAAACCGGCAGGCCAAATCCCTAAACGGCGTTCGAAATTGTTTTTCACACAAATACCAATAGTAGAAATATGCCAATACTGATTGTTGGCATCGGTAAATGTCGCTCCATGTCCGGCACCACGAGCAAAACCACCGGGTTTATACGAAAACGGATTGTGCGATTGGTATTCAAAAGGACCAAGTGGATGATTCCCAACGTAAACACCATCCGCATAACCGCTGAATTCAGTTCCGGGTGCGCCGTATTGCAAATAATATTTACCGTTGTGTTTGGTCATAAATGCTCCTTCGGTAAAAGGTTGCAGAAAAGTATTGTCGTTGTGTTCCCCAAAGCGTTCCCAACCGTGTTCGTCATCATTCAAAGCCAATACCGGAATTCTTTCGCCTTCCGGTTGGAAAGTTTTGCGGTTGAGTTTCATGCCATACAGCGGATACAAATTACTCGAACCGTAATATTCATAGACTTCATCTTTTTCTTTGTCCCAAAAAATCTGCGGATCCCAAGCAGCTGCTTCTGATTTATGAATCAGCTCTTTCCACTCGCCTTTCTCCGGATTGGTACTCATCCAAAGCGGAAAATCTTTGCCGTGTGTTGAGCCTACGACCAATAAAGTATCATTGACAAAAGACAACGAAGGGGCACACAACTCGTCATAGACTTTGTGTTCGGGACGCAAGAATTTTTTGGAAATAAACTTCCAATCGGACATGTCTTTACTGTGCCAATAACCCCATTGATTGGTCGAAAAAAGATAGTATTCGCCTTTGAAGAAAGTAATCACAGGATCGGCAGTCGCGCGATGTTTTCCTTGGGTTACAAAATTAGGAATCGGGCAATAACCGTAATCAATATTAATCGGATTGCAATACGTTTTTTGTTGGGCGATTCCATAATTTGAACTCAATAACAGCAATAGTAAGGCAGTCCGATGTTTCATCTAAAGTGATTTTTTAATTAATTGGTACAAAACTAACCGCTGTTCCGCCACCGGCTGCCAAAACTAATTTAAGCTTGGTTTTAGAAGTCACCGTCATGGTTTTGATTTCGTAGTTGATTGGGTTTTTCTCCCAATGAGCCGTTTTTCCGTCTTGGTAAATGATGGCTTTGTATTTTTTATTTGGAGAAAGAAAATCCAATTTGATTTCTGTATTTCTGGCATTTTCGTCGGTAACAGCGCCCAAAAACCAGTTTTCTGATTTCTTGTCTTTACGGGCAACCGTTAAATAATCACCGGGTTCAGCTTCTAAGTATTTACTTTCACTCCAATCGGCGGCTACGTCTTTGATAAACTGAAAAGCATCCGGATACTTCTCGTAGTTTTCGGGTAAATCAGCGGCCATTTGCAATGGGGAATACATCGTTACATACAAAGCCAATTGTTTGGCCAAAGTAGTATGCACTTGTTCCTTTTTCGTTTTGTCGTAATAACTCATTTTGATTTCAAAAATTCCCGGAGTATAATCCATTGGTCCGCCTAATAATCGGGTGAATGGCAAAATCGTTTCGTGCATAGGCGGATTTCCGTTGCTCCATGCGTTGAATTCATTTCCTCTGGCAGCTTCTGCAGCAATATAGTTTGGATAAGTTCTGTGGTAGCCTGTAGGACGTGAACTTTCGTGTGAGTTGACCATCATTTTGTAATCGGCAAATCTTCGGGCTACAAAATTGAAATGGTTGACCATGGTTTGACCGTCATGGAATTCGCCACGAGGTATGATTTTACCAACATAACCTGACTTGGCAGCCGGATATCCATACTTCTTCATCAATTCTAGTGCACGGTCTAAATGTCTTTCATAGTTTGCCACTGAACCTGAGGTTTCATGGTGCATAATCATTTTTACACCTTTAGATTTAGCATAAGCATTGATTTCATCCAAGTCATAATCCGGATAAGGCGTGGTAAAATCAAAAACATCTTCTTTCCAATTACCGAACCAATCTTCCCAACCTACATTCCAACCTTCGACTAAAACACCGTCAAAACCATGTTTGGCGGCAAAATCAATATAGCGCTTGGTGTTCTCTGTGGTGGCTCCGTGTTTGCCACTGGCAATTAATTCTTTGGACTCAGTATTTTGTGCATTTTGACTTCCGGCATAATCCCAAGTGGATTTTCCAACGTGCATTTCCCACCAAACGCCAACATATTTCATCGGTTTAATCCAAGAAGTATCGGTAATTTTTGAAGGCTCATTTAGGTTTAAAATCATTTTGGAGCTTACAATTTCACGAGCATCGTCGCTTACCATAACAGTTCTCCATGGTGAAACGCAAGGTGCTTGTAAATAGGCTTTGTCACCAATGGCGTTAGGCACCAAGTGAGAAGTCAATGCAAATGCTTTGGTATCCAAATCTAAATGCATTACCGGATAATTTACCACAGCCGCTTCAAAAATATTCAAATACAAACCATCAGAAGTTTTCATCATTAATGGCGATTGTACTCCGTATTTGCTGAAGATTCTTTTTAAACCTATGCCGTTATTTAGGTCTAACTTTTCAGTATCAACTTCAGACAATAAGGTCTCATTGTAGGCATACTCCTGGCTGTCAAAATCACCCGGAATCCAAAATGCTTTGTGATTTCCGGTTAAGTTAAACTCTGACTTTTCATCGGATATGATAAAATAATTCAAATTGGGTTGCTTTGGAAATTCATAACGAAATGCCATTCCTTCATCATAAACCTTGAAAACGATATTTACTCTTTTTTTGGTGGTGGTTTGAGATAAGGCAACTGTCATTTGATTATAATGGTTAACTATGCTAGATTGCTCACCCAGTACAGGTTTCCAACTTTCATTAAAAGTAAAATTTCCGATACTGTCGATTTTAAAATTGGAAGCCAAATCGGTATCGTCTTTGAGATAAATTCCCAAATGACTTTTCAAAATGACCGGTTTGGTTTTATAAGTTAAAGTATAAGACGGCCTACCGTTTTCTGTTAATTTAAAATCGAGCGTCAATTCTTTTGAAGGCGATTGTATGGTTTGTGCATTTACGGAAAAAGCCAACAATACTAGAGCAATGGTTATGTGTTTTTTCATGAAATATATTTTGGCTAAAGATAGCAATAAGTTGGTATATAAAAAACCCTTCAGCAGCCGTCCGAAGGGTTAACAAACACAAAAAAATTAATCAACCAAATTAAATTTTATCTTATTAGTAGTGTCAGAGTTGGTTCCTACGAACACTTCAAATTCACCCACTTCGGCTACATGTTTTAAATCAGCATTATAGAACTTTAAATCTTCTATTGATATTTCAAAAATCACCGTTTGTTTATCTCCTTTTTTAAGATTTATTTTCTGAAATCCTTTCAATTCTTTCACAGGACGTGTTACAGAACCCACCAAATCTCGAATGTACAATTGCACCACTTCTTTACCGTCAAAATTTCCGGTATTAGTGACATCAACAGAAACAGTAAGCTTTTCGTTGGCTTTTATTTGGGATGAAGAAATCGACAAATTTGAATAATCAAAAGACGTATAACTCAATCCGAAACCGAATGGGAATAAAGGTTCGTTAGCCACATCTAAATAATTGGAACGGAATTTTTCAAATTTTCCTTCTTTATTCGCTAGTGGTCTTCCCGTGTTTTTTTGATTGTAATATATTGGTATTTGCCCAACACTTCTTGGGAAAGTAGCGGTCAATTTTCCGGATGGATTTTCGTTTCCGAATAACACATCAGCTATCGCATAACCGGCTTCACTTCCGGCAAACCAAACATTCAAGATGGCCGGAACGGTTTGGCTTTCATCAGTTATCACTAAAGGACGACCATTGAATAAAACCAAGACTACCGGTTTTCCTGTTTTTAATAATTCTTTTAACAAATCTTTTTGCATTTGCGGAATTTCGAGGTTAGATCGGCTACTGGATTCTCCGCTCATCTCGGCTGATTCTCCTAAAGCTGCAATAATCACATCGGACTGATTGGCTATTTTCAAAGCTTCTGAAAACAATTCTTCATTGGTTCTGTTGTCCCTGTGCAAAGTTTTGCCAAACATCGTAGCTCTTTCTTCAAAAGCGGCATCATAATCAAGATTGCTCCCTTTAGCATATAATATTTGGGCAGAAGCACCAACCTCTGATTTGATTCCGGCCAATAGTGAAACAGAGTTTTCTTGTTTCGTGGCCACACTCCAAGTACCCGCCATATTTTCTTTGGCTTCTGCCAATGGCCCAATTACTGCGATAGTTCCCGTTTTTTTCAAGGGCAATATTTGGTTTTCATTTTTTAGTAAAACCAATGACTGAGCGGCAATTTTTCGGGCTTCACTTCTATTTGAGGATGTAAAAATTTCTGTTTTTGCACGATTAGCATCACAGTATTTGTAGGGATCATGAAATAAACCCAAATCATATTTGGCATTCAAAATCAATCTTACGGCGTTATCAATTTGTGAGATTGATACTTTTCCTTCCTCCAAAGATTTTTTAAGCGTTGTTAAGAAACCTTCGCCAACCATATCCATTTCTACCCCGGCATTCAAGGCCAACGCTGAAACCGTTTGCAAATCACCCATGCCATGATCCGTCATTTCGTTGATTCCGGTGTAATCTGTTACAACAAAACCTTTGAAACCCCATTGTTTTCTAAGCAAATCAGTCAACAACCATTTATTTCCGGTAGCAGGAACTCCGTCTATTTCATTAAACGAAGCCATCACTGAAGCCGTTCCGGCATCGACTGCTGCTTTATAAGGTGGAAGATAGTCGTTGTACATTCTGATTTTACTCATATCAACCGTATTATAATCTCTTCCGCCTTCCGGTGCGCCATATAGTGCAAAATGTTTAACACAGGATAAAATGGTATTGCTTTTATTTAAATCATCTCCTTGATATCCGGTTACCATCGCTTTGGCAATTTGGCTTCCCAAATACGGATCTTCTCCTGAGCCTTCAGAAACTCTTCCCCAACGAGGATCACGTGAAATATCCACCATCGGAGAAAATGTCCAATTGATTCCGTCTGCACTGGCTTCTTGTGCGGCAATTTGGGCGCTCCTTTTGATTAAATTCATATCCCAAGTGCATGACAACCCTAACGGAATTGGGAAAGTAGTTTCGTAACCGTGAATAACGTCCATTCCGAAAAGCAATGGGATTTTTAAACGGCTTTTTTCTACAGCTACTTTTTGGACTTCTTTTATTTTTTGAACAGATTTGATATTGAACAAACCGCCAACTTTTCCTTCTTCGATTTTTTTGGCAATATTAGAACTGTTGGCTTGCCCTGTCACTATGTCTCCGGAAGTAGGTAAATTCAATTGTCCTAATTTTTCTTCGAGGGTCATTTTGGCTATTAATTCTGCAACAAATATTTCTTTAGGTGCTATCGCCACAGGTTTTCCTTTTTTTGCTTTTTGGGCAAAAGTTAAACCTGTTAATAGTAATAAGATTATGGTAGCTTTAATTTTCATTTTGGATTGTATTATTTTTTATGCTGTTGCAACATCCACTCGTAGATGTCTTTGTTGTCGTATACTTTTGACCAACTGTCGTGATTGGCATCTTCAAAAATGGTCAATTTGATATTGGCATTGCATTCTTTTAGATTTTTATAAACCGCGGTTACTGTTTCCAAACTGACTACATCATCTTGCAAACCGTGAAACGCTCTTATTGGGATATCCTTTAGCTTACAAGCATCATCCTGTTGCATGAGATTGACAAAGCTTGCAATTGGAACCAGCGCCGCGAAAATTTCAGGATGTGCCAATGCTAGATCCCATGCTCCCCAACCGCCCATACTTAGACCGGTTAGGTAAATTCTATTGGTGTCAATATTATTTTCACTGCTAATTTTTTGGATCAGTTGATACAATGATTCTGCCTCCCAATTGCCGTTCTCAGCACACTGTGGTGCCAAAATATAGGCATCCAACTCATTATTTATGATGTACTTCAGCGGACCGTGAACTTTTAATTTTTCCAGATCATTACCTCTTTCTCCTGAACCGTGTAAAAAAACAATCAGCGGTTTTTTGGCTTTACTTTTCAGAGGCTTGTGCAACAAAAAACCATAAGTGTAAGCGGTGGTTATTTGTGTAGAAAAACGTCCTGAGGTTTCCTGAGCCCGACTAAAAAAATTGAACCCTAAGGTAAATACTATTACCGAAATTTTAAAAAAACTTTTCATATCAGAAGCCGTGTTGCGTGGAAGCAAACCCTAAGTTTTGTAATCCGGTTTTAACTTCCGGAGCTTGCATGAATAAATTCCAAAGCAATCCGGTTCTGTAATTTTCAATCATGGGTGCTATTGTTCCTTGATCGATAGCCAAATAACGTTTTGTCACCCAATCGTGATGAGGAGAAAAAGCATCATACGGACCGGCAACCCCTACATAGCGATCTCTTTTTTCGTTGTACAAGTATCTCAAAAATTTAAATGATTCCTCAGGCGTATAAGGGAACGAGGAAAGCGCCGCTGTTGGCGAAATCACGCCTACATCATTATTAGGTTGATGAGCGGAATAGCCCGTAGAACCATCATTATTTCTGGAATAACTAGCCGTTAATCCCCAGCATTTTTCAGAATAACCGTTCCATCCTTGAGGATTTGCGATACAATATTTATTGATAATTTTAGAATGGTTTACATTAACATTCCAATAATTAGCATATTGGTCGGTCAAACCTCTGGGATCAAGTCCCAAATAAGAATAATGGGCCCAAAACAGAGGTCCGACATTACCGTTTGCCCCATTGTGATTAAAAATCACAGGAAAACCATATTGGGAACCGCTATTGACAATTTGACCGTTTCTTGCCCATGCTTGGTGGTAAGCCACAGCCGGTACATTGTAATCCGGAGACGCAGCAGCCATCACATAGGTAACTAAACATTCGTTGTATCCTTCTAACTTAAAGTTCATTTGCCAACCATAATTGGGTGACCAATGCCAATAGAGTGCATTTTCTCCTTTGGTATACCAATTCCACTCAACCCCTTTCCAAAGCACATCGGCTTTCTGAGCCAAAGCTTGTTCGGTTGCATTTCCGTTTTTAAAATATTCTCTAACACAAACTAATCCTTGACAAAGGAAAGCGGTTTCAACCAAATCTCCACCATTATCAAGAGTTCCGAAGGGAATTACATTACCGGTTATTCCATCCATCCAATGTGGCCATGCCCCATGAAATCGATCCGCGGTTTCTAAAAAATTTAATGCTGTAGTTAGTCGAGAAACAGCTTCTGAACGCTGTACAAAACCTCTTTCTATACCAACTAAAATAGTCATTAATCCAAAACCTGAACCGCCGGTAGTTATGATATTGGCATCATAATTCGGATCATCAACTAAGTATCTTTCTCTGGCTAATTTAGATACGGGATGCGCCATATCCCAAAAATATTTAAAGGAATCTCTTTGAACTTTATCAAGTAATTCGGTGTCTGTTAGTGGTGTAGGAGTAGTTGTCGGTAAAGGTGTTCCACTAGGACTTTCACTTGGTGCTGAAGAAGAACAACAACAAAACAAAAGGCCTAACAAAAAAAAGGACATGCTTTTATTCATATTTTGATTTTTTAAAATATACACCCGGCTTTAAACCAGGTGTATATTATGTAGGGCATAAATAATCTTATAAGGTTATCTGTTATCGTTCTCTAAAAGATATAAAGAACGTACATCAGTATCGGACAAGGCTTTGTCATAAATTCTGAATTCGTCAAGCAAACCTGAATAATGCAACATCCAACCATCAGCGGCACCCCAAGGTGAACCTAAATGTTGTTGAAATCCTCCTATCACAAATTTTGATACATCTGAATTGGCTAAATCGCCGTAAGGCACACCGCCTGCAGCTGGATCATTGGTATATCTTTTTGCAATTGAATTTGGTAAATTCAAGTTTTGACCATTAACATACATGCTGTAGGTAGAAGTTGCGGCATCATATGTCCATACCAAATGTTTCCAATTTCCGAACATATTGGTCAATACATTCGAACCGTCATGCACTAACCACTGCCCTGACCAAGGAATACTAGGAGTAACATCTTTTTGCAAATGGTTTTTAATTAACATAGTATCTGCCGGACCAGTACCTTCGATTAGGGTAAAAATATTACCCCAGAAATCACTTGTTTTAGGCAACATGAATAAACATTGTGCACCACCGGTATGAGGATCGGTTTTAATCCATCCTGACACTGTAATACTTTTTAGATTGGCCAACGCCGGAGAAACAGTATTGTACCCAATGAAAGCAGTAGAAGAACCTTTATAGGCTTTACCTTTTACTCCGGTTTCATAAGTTACATCTGTCCCGACTCCGTCAGTAATTCCCGATTTTGAATCGGCAATATTGTCTTCAAAACTACATTTAACAATCAAATTATCAGCTGCAATATCGTCTGAATTTTCATAGCCACCTATGGGCTCATAAGGGATAGCAGCATTAGTCTCGTCGATACTATCCTGATTACAACTGATAAAAAACTGTGTCGTTAATACCGACAAACACAGGTACAGTATTTTATTTCTATTCTTCATAATTAATATTTTAATGATTAGTAATTAGGATTTTGAGCTGATAAACCATTCGCTTCGTTAATGAATTTTTGTGGCAATGGGAATACCTCATGTCTTCCAACTACAAAAGTTTTTCCATCTGCAGCAAAGGCTGCTTCAGCTTGCCCTGTTCTTACCAAATCAAAAAATCGGTCATGTTCGAAAGCCAATTCAAGTCTTCTTTCTTTCCAGATTGCCAATCTAACATCTGCTTGAGAAGTAGCGGTAGTATTGGCTAAACCTGCTCTGTTTCGTATTTGGTTAACCAAAGGAATAGCAGTAGATGTTTGACCTAATTCGTTCAAAGCCTCTGCTTTCATCAAAATAACTTCGGCATAACGAAGGTGTTTAATATTAACATCTGTTTCCCAACCGTCAGTGAAAGCGGAAGAATAAGCCTTCATATTGTATCTTGGATTTTCAACGGTAATTGGTACATAACGTCCGTCATATAAAGTCGCTCCGGCAAAAATGATAGTAGCTTCTCTTCTGGTATCACCGGCTTCATAGGCGTTAGCCAAACTTTCAGATGGTGTATTGAAACCCCAACCCCAACCTCCGGCACCACGAGCACCTTGAGAAGCTGAATAACCTTGGATTCCTTTGGCAGGAGAAGAACCGATTCCTGAAATTTCAAAAATAGACTCACTGTCAAATTCACCAGACACTCTGTATTGGGAAGCATAATCTGTTGCCAAGGAATACCCGGTTACAGCATCACAGTTGTTGATTACCTCTTGCCACTTTTGTTGGTATAGAGAAACTTTAGCCAAAAGCGCTCTCGCTGCACCAACAGAAGCTCTGCTTCTCTCACTTGGCGCATAAGATGAACGGTCAGGTAAAGCCGCTATAGCATCATTTAAATCTTGTTCGATAAACGCATATACTTCGGCCTTAGTTTTACGGGTCAACTGCATCACTCTGTCTGCTTCGGAAGAAGGATTTGGAATGTGGTCAACAATTGGCACTCCGCCATAACTTTTAACTAATGTAAAATACATGAAAGCTCTTAAGAACTTTGCTTCGCCTATAAGACGAGCTCTTAAATCCTGATCAGCGTTGTTTAATTGCGGAATGTAATACAAAGCCTGATTACATCGGTTAATCCCTTGATAATAGGCTTCAAAAACCTCTTGTACCGAAAGACTTGAAGCATTGTAAGTCAATGCATCCATCAAATCTTTATCGGTTCCCGTATCACCGGGAGAAGAACCTTTGTCAGCATCATCGGAAGCAATGCTAGACATTCCGTTCCAAGAAAAGGAAGACATGTTCCAATCTAAGAATTTAGAATAAATTGAGGTTACAAAACTTTTTGCGCCCTCATCGTTATTGAATAGCGCCAAGTCTGCTGTTGATATAGTCTCGGTTTGGTCTACCTCCAAAAAGTCGTCTGAACACCCATTGAAAAATAGTGCCGACAAAACAAAGACAGATAAATATACTTTTTTCATAATAATTTAGAATTTAAGGTTAATACCAAAAACAAATGATTTTAGCGTAGGATACGCATCTAACTCTACCCCTTGTGATCCGTAAGGATTTCCATCTCCGTTTAATTCAGGAGAAAAGCCCGAGAATTTTTTAGTAATGAAAGGGTTTATGGCGTTAAAATAAATTCTGGCAGAAGAAATAACGTCGAATGTTTTTGGTAATTTGTATCCGATAGTTATGTTGTTTATTCTCCAGAAATCACCTGATTCAAGGTAATAGGTTGAGGCCACAGGCACTTGGTTGAAAGCTCCCGGATTTCCGGCATCGGTGTTTGTAGGCGTCCAGAAGTTAGAAGCCAAAGAATTCTCAATGTTTTCGCCTGAAAAACGCTGTGCTTTTTTACCGTTGTAAACTTTAGACCCTAAAGTTCCGTAGCTATCCATTGACACATCGAAGTTTTTATAAGTAAAGCCTAATGAAAATCCGTACATCGATTTAGCCAATACAGAACCGAAGTACTTTCTGTCAGCTTCTTCCAATCCACCTTGCGTTGTGGTAGTTCCATCTGCTTTGTAGTATAGCATTTGACCGTTTGTAGGGTCATATCCTGCATAATCATATAAATAAAAACTTCCTAAAGGTTTTCCAACTGATGACGCACCCAACAATTTGGTGTATTGTCCGTTACCAAGTCCGCCTCCCTGAATATCAGGAAGATTAGAACTATTTAAGCTTTCAAGTGCATTTTTGTTATTTGAAAAATTACCACTTACATAGTAAGACCAATCATCGTTTATCTTATCATTCCATCTCATGGAAAGTTCAAATCCTTTGTTAGATACCTCACCAACATGCGCCGGCGATTGTTGACTTGAACCTGCGGTTATATATGGTCTTGTGTAAAGAATTAAGTTGTTGGTGTTTTTGTTGTAAACATCAAACGTACCCGTCAATCTGTTATTTAAAAATCCAAAATCCAAACCAACAGATGTTTCCTCTGTTACTTCCCATGATAAACTTGGGTCAACTTGAGAATCAACTGTAATTCCGGTCAAATAATTTGGAATATAATAATCTAGACCTGAAGTGAAAGCTTGACTGTTTAAAGGAACGTTTTGGTTGCCTAATTTACCCCAACCTCCTCTTAATTTTAACAAATCTATTCCTTTCAAGTTTTTAGCAAAATCTTCGTTGGTTATAATCCAACCTAATCCTACTGATGGGAAAGTTCCCCAACGATAATCTTCTCCAAATTGAGAAGAACCATCACGTCTTACAGTAGCTGTCAATAAATATTTATTCATCAATTTGTATTGTACACGACCAAAATAAGACGACAATTTCACTTCATTATACAGTACATCATTGTAGCTTATTACATTTGAGGCGTAGTCAACACCATTTAATGACCAATAATTCGAATTGGCATTTACATTTTTTCTAACAATTCTATTGAAACTTCTTGGTCCTCTGCTTGAAGCTTCGATACCACCTGTTAATTCAACATCATGTATGTCAGCAAATAACTTATTGTAAATTAAATAATTGGATAAATTCCAATTGAAATAACTATCATTGGATCTGGTCAACAAATTGATATTTGAGGTTGAAGGATAATCAGCCTCTTCACGTGTCGGATCGGCAGCTAACCAAATATTTTTAGTGTCTTCATAATTATAGCCTTTCCAAGTATAGTATTCGCCGTTAAAAACAGACGAATATTTCAACCCTTTCAAAATATCGATATCTAATTTTAATCCACCTTGTAGCGTGATGCTTTTTTGTTGTTCATCAAAGAAGTCAAGCTGAGCAACAGGATTACCCACATTGTTAAAAGAAGAACCTGTTGGAGAAGCAAAACCGTCATCTCCTACAAAGGAAACACCATATTGTCCAGAGGGGAAATAAACCGGAACAATTGGTGATTGTTTGTAAGCATTTGTAAAGGCAGAGAATGGCTTAGGATTTACCTTTGAATACGAAACACTAAAGTTTTGAGATAACTTAATCTTGTTGGAGACTTTGTATTCATTGTTATTTCTGAATGTTAATCTACTGTAATCCATTCCGTTAAGAATTGCTTCTTCATCGTAATAACCTGCACTAAAGAAGTATTTTATGTTTTCACTACCTCCAGAAAGCGATAGGTTGCTTTGTGAATACTGACCGGTTCTGGTGATTTCTTTAAACCAATCCGTGTTAACCGGTTGGTCTTGAGAAAATGTAGTTGAACCAAGAGCCAAATTGGTATAGTACGAAAACTTATTACTTCCGGCCATTTTCACCACACTTAAAGGGCTTCTGAAACCGGTAAACGTTTCGACTTCAACAGCCAATTTGCCTACCTTTCCTTTTTTTGTTTCAATGATGATAACACCGTTGGCTGCTCTGTTTCCGTAAATGGCTTTAGCAGTTGCATCTTTTAAAATCTCATACGATACAATATCGTTAGCATTGATATTGTTAATGTTATCCGCGGGCATACCATCAACAACAAAAAGCGGTGTTCTGCCACCAATGGCAGTTCCTAATCCACGAATGATTACGCTTGGCGTTGAACCCGGAGAATCTGAAGCAATAACTTGAACACCGGCTGCTTTCCCTTGGATTGCTTGAGAAGCATTTAAAACCTTTGTTTTGGTTATTTCTTCAGCTTTTAATGACGTAATCACCGAAGTGTTGTCAATTTTTTTTCGGGTACCATACCCAATAATTACAACATCTTGAAGCTGGTTAACTTCTTCTTTTAAAGTAACCTGCATTCCTTGAGTTGCCTCTACGGTTTTGGTTTCAAAACCAATCATGGCGACTTTAATCTTGTCACCAACATTAGCATTGATCTTAAATGCACCTTCCATGTCAGAAACCGTACTTGAATTCATGGTGGTATTTGTAATGTTAGCTCCTATGAGCGCAATACCTTTTTCATCAACTATTTTCCCTTCTATGGTTTGCGAAAACGCAAAGATTGGGAAAAACAGTAACGAGAGTAGTACATAAATGTTTTTCATAAATTGTTTAGGATGAGTTAATACTTCAACAAATTTATCTATTACATCGTTATAGTTGCAGTTAATAAAACACTACAAAACTACATCATTAATTAAAATATATTTTTTAATTAACTATTATTCAGCAATTTAAAATGTTAAAAAAAAACAAACAACTTATCAATATAAAAGGCAAATGATGTACTATTGATGAAGTAAGGAAGAATATCAAATCAGTAAAATTTAAACAAAAAAAATGTCAATAATGAAAAAAAAAGGTTTTGATTATACCATATTCATAAAGGAGGAAAGATTGACATCTTGCTGTAAGTCGAGCTTTTTCCTTAGTCTGTAGCGATGAAGCTCTACTCCTCTGAACGAAATATTCATCAGTGGTGCAATTTCTTTAGATGACAAACTCATTTTCAGATAAATACATAGTTTTATGTCCTTAGAGGACAATTTGGGATACCTTGACGTAATCCGCTTGATAAAGTCCTCATGACTTTTGTAAAGGTTATTTTCAAAAGTTTCCCATTCCTTTTTGTTTATAGAATTAAGTTTGATGGTTTTCTTAATATTACTTTTGAGTGATACAATATCATGTTCTTTTTCCAATAGCTTTTGAATACTTTCAATCATTTCTGATTGTTTGGCTATTGAAAGTGATTTTCCGGCAACCTCAGAAGCCTTGGCCTGAATTTGAACTTCCAGTATGTGTTTGTCATATTCCTGTGACTTTAACTTGGTTTGGGCATCCATTTCCAACTTCAGGATTTCTTTTTGGTGTTTGAGTTCTTCTTCTTTCAGTTTTAATTTTTCTATATATCGAATCTTATTCCATTTGTAATACAAATAAAATATAAGTGAAATAATCGATAAATAAATCAGTATCATCCAAAAAGAGATGTACCAAGGCATGGCAACTCTAAAATTGAACTCAACCAATTGGACATATTTATCACCATCATTGTAATAAACTCCGAACTCATGACTGCCACTCGATAAATTATTTAGAACTATATTAGAATCCCGCAACGGAATATGAGTATTAACATCGTCAAGAGTGTAAAATAACTCCTGCTTATTATAGCCGTAATATTCCGAAATAACATCTAAACTAATGGATTTGTTATACCCTATGGTGCTGGATTTAGCAACAAAATTACCTTCTACAAATGCTTCAATCTTGATGCTCATGGCATCGGGCAACGACTTAGATTTTTGCATTTTAAAAGCAAAGAAACCATCGTCCAAGTTTAATAAAAACTCATCGCCGTTCTTAAAAACTTTGGTGTCTTGATTGATTATTTTGCCTTCATAATATTTCTCCGGAATAAGATGCCAAGTGAATTTATTTCTGATTCTGTTAATTAAATAAAGTGACTTATCCTTTAAAACAATAAAGTTTTCATCGTCAATCGCAATCAACTCGGAAATATTGGAAAATGATTTATTGAAGAAAGCATTAAGTTCGAGCTTGTCGGAAATTGCATTGTAACTGTACCATTTTGAATTGATATAAAATAGGGCTTCGTTATTAAAGCTCACCATTTTAATTCCGTAATCATTGAGAATTTTGTTTTTTTGAGTGATGTTTTCGACCTTTTTAACTACAAATTTTTCATCAAATAGTATTCGGTACAAGCTTCTGTAATTGTCTACTGCCCAGAGTTCATTGGGCTTATTTTGAACAATATTTTTAATAGGCTTGGTGAGATTTGAAAAATACTTGTAGCTCCCAAAATCATTGGGGTTTTCATAAATAACAATACCGGAATAGTTGGCCAAAAAATAATTGTCGTGAAAATTACTTTTCAGGAATTTCCATCCGCCGTTTACATCATTTACTTTAGTCAAAATTCCGTTCTCATACACATAAGTTCCGTCATTGTGACCAATCAAACATTTGTTTCCAACGGGTAACATATCCCAAACCTGACCCTGAGAATTAGACAGCAAAGTCAAAGATTTATCATGATATTTAAAAACACCGTGATTTGAACCTAATAGCAAGCCGTCATTTAAAGGAGCCAAAGTATAAACCGAACCCAAAATTCCGGAATTGTCTGAAAAAATTCGATAAGGAGAATTGATTTCTATATGCGAAATTCCGTTATCCAAACCAAGCCATAAATCATTTTCTTTGTCAAGACCTATGCACAGTATGGAATTGTTTTTTAGAGCATTCTTTCGGGAAACATTGTTATAAATATTCGTTTTTAAATCAACAATATAAACCCCTTGAAAAGCCGTCCCAATGATTAAGCTGCTATTTGAAATGACTTTGGCCGAAATAATAATCTCCTTTTTGAGTAATTCATTTAAGGGATGTGACCAAGGTTTTAAAACCTTATTATCTTCTATGAAAACGCCATTTTTTTGGGTAAAAAACAGCATCTTCCCATTGGCTTTGTCAATAGAATGGATGATATTGTTCTCGAGGAGATTCCAGGCTTCAATTTTCTTGAAATTGTTGTTTTCAAAAACAAAAACACCGTCTTTAACCGAGGCAACATAAATTTTGTTGTCCACTATAAAACAATATGAAATTTGAAACGGTATGCTTATTTTCTTTATCGTTCCCTTTTCTAAGGAATAAAGCTCATTAAATGACTGAAAGTAAATTTTGCCATCGTGCTTAAAAATCTTCCAAATTTCTTCATTAATTGACTTACCGGTAAAGTAATTTTTGTTTCTAGAAAGTGACGTATAGCGTAAAATCCCGTTGTTTCTTTTCCAATATCCAAATTCATTATAAGAACCGGAATAAATTTTATCTCCATCTGAAAAAACAGATCTTATAATGGTTTTGTTGGGCAAACTGTATTTTTCCCAACGAACACCGTTAAAACGCAGTAAATAATGGTTATTGGCAAAATAAAAAGCGTTGTCATTGCCTTGGGTTACACTCCATACTTGATTGTCGCCATTGTAATTGCTTTTGGTAAAGTTTTCTACAAAAGGCAATAACTCTTGCGCACCAGCAAAAGAGTAGCACAATAAAAAGAAAAGGACAACTTTGTTTTTCACTTTTAGCAGATTAATAGCCAAAAATAAAAAAACTTAAGCCGATTGATACCAATCAAGGGTTAATTTCCGTCTACATAGTCTTGCAAATACGCAAATCGAGGGGTGAGTTTACCGTTTTCAGTGATTTTAGCGCGTTCTAAAATACCGTCTTGGTCTCCGTTAAAAAAGGCCGGAATCACATGCTGCATAAACATTTCACCAAAACCCTCACTGGCATCTTTAGGCAATTCGCAAGGTAAATTATCCACCGACATCACCATAATAGAACCGGGATGTGTATAGGGAACTTCTTTGTTTTCTGAGGGCAAATAACCAAAAAAAGGGTCAGCGATGGTCGACGCTTTCAAAGTACAAGCTATCGGTCCGCCAACGTCACAAGAAATGTCTGCAACGACTTTAATCTTACAATCAGCCGCTTTCAACATGTCTTGGGTCAAAATATCCGGTGCGTTATTCCCGTGAAAATGTCCCGCCATATAAATATCGGCAACTTTGGTAAAACGTTCAAAATCGGAAGTATATTCTTGTGGATTTTTATAAAAATCGTTGTTGTCTAAAACCTGTCCGTCCAAACGTTTGTTATAATCCAAAACATCAATTTGGGTATAAACGGGTTGTGAGTATACTTTATTTAAAAAATCGTCAACTGAAACTTCTTTGATTTTAATACCATCAAGAATTTCTTTGGCACCCATGCCTACTTTTCCATGACCGGTTAAAACAATTTTGATATTGGGTAAAGTTTGCCTTTTCAAGCGAACAATCAAGTCCTCCTTGCTGTTTAAGGTTTCGGCTTTGGGCATAGTGAACAATTCATACTTGATTCCAAAGGCTCTGAAACCGTTGTAAGCACCAACAATTCCGGCATAACGCCCGAAACCGATTAGTCTTCGGTTTTTTGAATCGACTATGGTTTCGTGGTCATACAATTCGATGTTTTTAGCCAAGATGGCTTGCAACAATTTACGGTTATGCGCTTGTTTTTTAATGGTATGCGAAAAGAAAAAGTACTTCTTGTTTGGAATCAAATAATCCACAGGAATTTCTTTTACCCCAAAGAACACATCGCAATCTGAAATGTCTTCCAGCACTTCAATTCCAAGCTTTTTATATTCTTCGTCGTTAAAAATCCTAATCTCTGAACTTTCCACTTTTACAATGGCTTCAGGATGTTCATTCTTAAGTCTGACCAACTCTTCCGGAGTAAAAACGACTCTTCTGTCAGGCGGATTTTTTCTTTCTTTAATAATGCCGAATTTCATGCTGTTGATTTTTGTGCCCCAAAAGTAGTTGTAACGAAAACGTTTTCAAAACTTTTTTGGAAAAATAAAAATTGTGAAAAACCTGTTGAAAGCTTTGGAAAAAATTAACGCTTCTACTGGCTTGAATAATTATATTTGTGTTTCCATAAGTCGCAAAAATGAGAATCAATAAATCCCACTATATACCACTATTTTACTCGTTGTTTTTGATAATAATCTCTTGTTCTAAACAAGAGAAAACAGAAGACGGTATTGTTAAAATAAACGAGAAGGGAATTCCCGTAATGCAACCTTTACAAGAACCCTTACCCAAACTTTCTACCGCTTTCATCAATGACAAAAAATTTGGTTCTTCTCGTTTTTTTGAAAAGATATGGTCTGAAAAGAATGATAATGTGAGTTTTTTAGTGGCCAAAAACGGCCAAATCATCTACGAAAACTACATGGGATATGCCAACAAACGAACCGATGAAAAAATCACTAAAGACACTCCCTTACATATAGCCTCAGTAAGTAAAGTTTTAACAGCAACTGCTGCTTTAATGTTGATTGATGCCAAAAAACTGAAACTTGACCAAAAAGTAACTACCTTAATAGAAGGTTTTCCTTATCCAGATGTCACCGTTCAAACCCTTTTAAACCATAGAAGCGGTATGAAAAATTATGCTTACTTCACCTATGAAAATAACAATTGGGACCGAAAAAAAATATTAACCAATGAGGACATCGTCAAAGTAATGGTGGAAAAAGAGATTCCTTTGGAAACCAAAACCGATACCCATTTCAGTTATTGCAATACCAACTATGCCATGTTGGCACTAATCATCGAAAAAGTAACCGGCTTAAAGTACCCGGAAGCTATGAAAGAAATGATTTTTACACCATTGGGCATGAACAATACTTATGTATGCGAATTTGAAAAAGACCGCGAGAGCATAGTACCATCTTACAAAGGCAACAACGTGGAAATCGGAACCGACTATTTAGACGGTATTTATGGCGACAAAAATATCTATTCCACCCCAAGAGACTTGTTAAAATTTGACACGGCTCGTTATGCGCCTTTCTTTTTAAATCCCGATTTACTTAAAAAGGTTTACAAAGGCTATAGTTACGAAAGCAAAGGACTCAAAAATTACGGTCTCGGAATTCGCATGGTGGAGTTTGAAGAAGGTGAGCCTTTCTTTTTTCACAACGGTTGGTGGCACGGTAATACCTCTTCTTTTATCAATTTGAGAAAAGAAAAAGTTACCATCATTACCCTTTCCAACAAATACACCAAGAAAACTTACCAATCCAAAAAACTCGCTTCCCTTTTCGGAGATTATCCGTTCAAATTGAATGAGGATAATGACGAATAATTAACTACTTTTGTGGTCTGATTTTTGCTAATCAGAATAAAAATCTGGGGTCGACTGGTTTTGACAGCAAGTCGAATTGAACAGTAAGCACGTCGAGCATGGTACCTTTTGCTCGTTAATCCAAGGGTACGAACTTATAAACGGCGAAAATAACTACGCTTTAGCTGCATAATCTGAATTAAAGTAAGATTTGCCACGTCTCGATAAGATCGGGAAGCTGGATTCTCCTCAGAAGCCTTGGTTTATGGCGGCTGGCTCAGGGGAACCGTAAAAGTAAACCTAGGAAAGGTAATGTTCTGAATCCTTTCTGACACTGATAGAACTAAGCATTAGGCCGCTGTCTTTGGCATAGCCTACTGTCGAAAACCCAATCAAAGACTAAACGTGTAGAAAGCTCTTTAGTTGCTTGTTTGGACGGGAGTTCGACTCTCCCCGACTCCACACCAAGCGCAATTTTATTGCGGCTTAAAATAAAAAAATCCAACAAGTTCACTTGATTGGATTTTTTTTTTGCCGTCAGCCTTCTAAAGGCTGAAAATTGCATTTGCAAAAAAGGAACGGTGGAGTTGGGCGAAGCCACTCTCCTCGACTCCACAAAACGCTTCAATTGATTGAGGCGTTTTTTATTTTCAGGAGCAGACCCTTTTATTTCTTTTCACTCCTACTCCCGCTATCCGCGCTACATGGTAGCTCGCTCCTATCGGGGCTAATTAGACCTATAGAGTTTCTATCACAACTAAAAAAGCCACTCGTTTGAGTGGCTTTTTTGATAATTGTATTTTCTTCTATCGTTTCAACGAGAAGTGTGCTTTAAATTGCTTCATTGTTCCTTGCTCAGGGAAATCTACCG
>NZ_JAAQQU010000056.1 GCF_011742145.1 Flavobacterium sp. J49
TGGTACATGAGCATCTGCCTCATTGGTATAGTATGTTAAGGTAACGTTCGGGTCTCCGTTGGCAATATAAGCCGCATTAACCGTTACATCAAAAATCTCTAACATATCACCCGGATTGTTGTCATCACAAAGCGGTGCCAATGGACTCGGCGTGGTATTAGGAGTCGGTACCGGCAAGACTCTAATGTCTAAAGTGGTGATACTTTGACATCCTGCGGCACTGGTAACTACCACTCCTAAGGTTTGT
>NZ_JAAQQU010000057.1 GCF_011742145.1 Flavobacterium sp. J49
AGTTTGGAGCGAAACTAAAAGCCAGCTTATAACAGCAGTTTGCTACAATTGCTAGGCTTTGGTTTTTCCCGAATTTTCTCCGAAAATTCAAAAAGTAGTTTTATATTTGGAATCGGCGGTGATTAAAATTTGCAACTGTTGCAAGCCGCAAGACGTTAGCAATAACCTTTTAGAAATCGCTTGGTAAAAATTAAAACGCATTGGAAAATAACTAAATGATAAAAACTAAAATTTCTTTAATTGTATT
>NZ_JAAQQU010000058.1 GCF_011742145.1 Flavobacterium sp. J49
GCTTGTGGTTCTGGAGCTACTTTGACTTTCGTAGACAATACAACTAATGGTGCTTGTGCCGGTTCGTATTCTGTAACCAGAACTTGGACCGCTACTGATGCTTGTGGAAATGCTTCTACAGCAACTCAAACCATTACTGTAACTGATACAACTGCTCCGGTTATTGCAGCTTTACCTGCTCCTTCAACCATCTCTTGTCCGGCTACTCCTGAGTTTGC
>NZ_JAAQQU010000059.1 GCF_011742145.1 Flavobacterium sp. J49
ACCAGAAGCTTTACTATTACACCGGCTCCGGCTGTACAAGTAAATGCACCGGCAGCAAGCTCAACAAGTGCTTGTGCTTATGCAGACCAAGCAGCGGTTAATGCGGCGTTTGCTACTTGGTTAGGAGGATTCACCGTAAGCGGTGGCTGTGCTCCAAGCGGAAGCTATGGACAAGTAAGTGCACCGAGTGCTTGTGGAGGAACAACTACAGTGACTTATACTGTAACTGATAAATGTTA
>NZ_JAAQQU010000060.1 GCF_011742145.1 Flavobacterium sp. J49
TCGTATTCTGTAACCAGAACTTGGACCGCTACCGATGCTTGTGGAAATGCTTCTACAGCTACTCAAACCATTACTGTAACTGATACAACTGCTCCTGTTTTTGAAGCCTTACCTGCTCCTTCAACCATCTCTTGTCCGGCTACTCCTGAGTTTGCTCAGGCTACTGCCACTGACGCTTGTGGTTCTGGAGCTACTTTGACTTT
>NZ_JAAQQU010000061.1 GCF_011742145.1 Flavobacterium sp. J49
AGTTCGGGTACGCCGAGTTGTGTTAATCCGCAAACCAGTAGTGTTACCTTAACCGTTTTACCATTGCCAACGGCTAGTATAACGGTGAGTCCAACGACTATCTGTGCCAATGATACTGCGACTTTTACTTTTACAGGCACACCCGATGCAGCCGTTACTTACAACATTAACGGAGGAGCCAATCAAACGGTTACCCTAAATGCAGGCGGAATAGC
>NZ_JAAQQU010000062.1 GCF_011742145.1 Flavobacterium sp. J49
TTTTCCCGAATTTTCTTCGAAAATTCAAAAAGTAATTTTAACTTTGGAATCATCAGTAATAAATCGTCGCAACTGTCACAAGCTGCGGCACGTTAGCGGTCAGCGTCAGAACTTATAGATTTAACGACAAAAAAATGAGTGAAATTAGAATTGCATTGAGTAAGAGAAAATTAATTTTTGCATTTATTGGATCAATAATATTTGTTGCGCTTGGAATACAATTTATTTTAAAACCTGAAAGCTATGTTTCCTTTTCTCATAGAAATTTTGAACTAATCAGAATAGTTGGTTATGCATCATTAATCTTTTTTGGTCTTTGTTTGATTTACATAATTTTTAAAGCTTTTGATAAAAAACCAGGTTTAGTTGTTAATGAAAATGGCATAACAGATAATTCAAATTTTACAAGTGTTGGATTAATTGAATGGTCAGAAATAATCGGAATTAGAACTGAACAAGTTATGTCAACTAAATTCATTTTAATTGATGTTTTAAGTCCAGAAAAATTTATTCAAAATAGTCCAAAATTCAAGGCAACTCTGATGAAGAGTAACTTAAAAATGTATGGAACTCCGTTGTCAATAACATCAAATAGTTTAAGTTATAACTTTAATGAGCTTGAAAAATTATTGAAAACAGAGTTTGATAAATATAGAAACACGCCGAACCGCTAACAGCAGTTTGCAACAATTGCAAGGTTTGGGCTTTCACCGAATTTTCTGCGAAAATTCAAAAAGTAGTTTTATATTTGGAATCGGCGGTGATTAATCTTTGCAACTGTTGCAAGCCGCAAGACGTTATAGGCAAGTTTAAACGAACTGTTTTCAAATGAACATTATAATTAACAAAACATATTTGTTTTTCTTTTCAACAATCGTTCTGATTGTTG
>NZ_JAAQQU010000063.1 GCF_011742145.1 Flavobacterium sp. J49
AATATACCGTTGTTGCTAACAACCCCTGCACCGCTGAGTGTTTGTGATAATGACACCAATCCGAATGACCAATACCACAGTTTTGATTTAACGGTTAAAGATGCCGAGATTACCCAAAACTTAAGCGGTTATACAGTGGTTTACTATCCAAGTTTGGCTTTGGCACAAGCCGGAGGCGCTACGACCATTACTGATTTTACAGCTTATACCAATATAGCCCCTGCAGTACAAACCTTAGGAGTGGTAGTTACCAGTGCCGCAGGATGTCAAAGTATCACCACTTTAGACATTAGAGTCTTGCCGGTACCGAC
>NZ_JAAQQU010000064.1 GCF_011742145.1 Flavobacterium sp. J49
AACGTTCCGCCGCTTGGTAGTCGTGGCGACTTTTTAAATTTATAATTGTAAATATAATCAAATTTTGAACTTAGTACTTTCCGGCTAAGAAATACAAAACCAGCCATGCTACCAAACGGCTGTTATAAATCCGGCGTTTTATGTTGAATTACATTAGCACGCAAAGTAACCACAAACATTTTCCGGTTTCATTTCGGTTTCTTTTCCAGTTTCCATTTCACTCTAAATTTGTAGCAATATTTTTGTAGCATTTTATATTGCTACATTTTTTTTGCTACAACTTTTTCACGCA
>NZ_JAAQQU010000065.1 GCF_011742145.1 Flavobacterium sp. J49
CCGATGTATAAGTCCCCGAAGTCGTATATGTTGTCCCGTTTACTGACCACGTATAAGTATCACATGCCGAAGCGGTAGTGGTATTTGAAGTGCTTTGCGTAATAGTCAAGTTTAAAGTCTCAGTATGGCATCCTACTACCGAAGTGTAAGTTCCCGAAGCCGTATAAGTTGTCCCGTTTACTGACCATGTATAAGTATCACATGCCGAAGCGGTAGTGATATTTGAAGTACTTGGCGTGATGGTCAGGTTCAAAGTTTCAGTATGACAGCCTACTACAGAAGTATAAGTTCCAGAAGCCGTATATGTTGTCCCGTTTACTGACCAAGTATAACTATCACAAGCCGAAGCAGTAGTACTGTTTGAAGTACTTGGTGTGATGGTCAAGTTCAAAGTTTCATTAACAGTACATCCGTTTGAGTTGGTTGATGTACCTGTATATGTACCGGTAGAAGTGTAAGTCAATCCTGTAACTGACCAAGTAAAAGTATCGCAAGCTGATTGGTTGGTAACATTTGATAAAGGACTTGTAGGTCCTCCAACCGTAAATGGTACCGTTACATCCGGACAACCGGCATTTGAAACAACAACACTATAACTTCCTACACTTAAACCACTAATCGTAAAAGCTCCGGCAACTAAATTTGTATTTTGTGGAGCAGCTCCATTCAAAGTATAGCTAATTGCAGCAATACTAGGTGTTAAAGCCGACATTGTTATTGTAACAGCGCCATTAGTTCCACCAAAACAAGTCACATCTGTCACTACCGGAGTACCCACCGTTGAACAATCTTGAGATGCTGTATTTAACATAGCCGTCAAGGGAGCAATCTGAGTATACCCCAAAGTTACACCGGGTGAACCTGCCGGTGATGTTGAGTTATAAGAATAGGATAAGGCTCCGGTTGTTGCACCATAAGGGAATGCATTTACAGCAGTGTTAGTTCTTCCACCGGTGTTGGTGGGCTGTAACCACAATTGCGCATTGGAGTTAGAGGTCCAGTTGGCGGTATTTGTCACTCTGTACCTTCCAAAAGTGTAAGTGCCGTTAACAACATCAAATGAATTATCTATTGTCAAAGCCGTTGCTCCAATTCGCAAATGTCCGGCTGTTGCAGCATTTAATGTATTATTCACTAATCCTGAAATAGAAGCACTTTTTCCACCTACATAAGACAAGGTCAATGACCCACCGTTAACTATGGCAGTATTATAATTAACCCCAACAGACATTGCGGAAAGTTTCACACCTGCTGCAGCATCTCCGGTACCATCAATTGTAAGCATTACATCAAATTCAATCGTATTTGAAGTTGAAGTAACGTTTGCCAATGTCACAGTAAAGTGAGTCCCGGCAACTTGGGCATTCCCCATGAAGGAAAGCACAGAAAAAATAAGAACAAATAGTTTCTTGCTTGAAGTAGTGTTAATCATTTTTTATAAATTAAAATTAAATTAGTTAACCATTAAGTAATAAGTTTAATCTCATAGAAACTGCAAAACTGTCATTCTCTAGTGTGTCTTTTTGACCTTTCAACTCGTAAAAAAAGCTCAAGAGCACACCTTATTATTTAATAATCTATAAAAATAAAAACAATTACTCAACTTAAAATCAACATCTCTTTCTAATTTAGTGAAATTCAAAAGTATTTTAAAGCAAATATTCGTAGCTATACAGCTGGCTACTATAGTTTTAATTAAAAAAAAACCTCAATTTCTTGAAGAGTTGTAGGTTTTAAATATATTCTAAAGTGCGTTCTAATGCCATCCCTCTAGAACCTTTTATCAAAATAATTTTTTGACTAAAAGTATGCCCTGATAAAAAATTAGCGAAGTCATCAAAGGTGGAATAAAAGTGAAGCCATTCGCTTTTTATAGCATTGGCAAAAAAATCTTTACCTACCAAATGACATTCAAAAGAACTCTCTTTGGCTAAGAAGTCGACAATAAATTTATGCTCTGACAAGCTTTCTGATCCCAGTTCATACATATCGCCAATTACAATTGCTTTGTTAGGCTTGTCTAATTGAATAAAATTATCCAAAGCCACTTTCATGCTACTCGGATTGGCATTATAAGCATCCAAAATAATTTCGTTACTGCCTTTAACCAATAACTGTGAGCGGTTATTTTCAGGAATATAATGCTCAATGGCTGCTTTAATTTCAGAAGAGGATACTCCGAAGTGATGGCCAATTGTAATCGCGGCACTAATGTTATTTGCATTGTACAATCCAATTAAATGCGAATGTATTGTCTTACCTAGTGCATCAATTTTTACAAAAGGATTAGCCACAACACTTTCTATAAAAACATCTGCGGCACGGTCTTTTTGACTAAAACCATAACGCTTTATATCGGTTGTTTTGCTGTTTTGAAGGTCGTCATCTAAATTGACAAAAACCGATTTGGCATGGGCTTTCAAATAAACATACATTTCGCTTTTGCCTTTAATAACTCCCTCAACCCCGCCAAAACCCTCTAAATGGGCTTTACCGAAATTGGTGATAAATCCATAATCAGGTTGGGCAATTTCACACAGGAATTCTATTTCTTTCTGATGATTTGCCCCCATTTCTACAATGCCTATTTCTGTGTCCTTGGTAAAAGACAAAAGCGTTAAAGGCACTCCGATATGATTGTTCAAATTACCCACAGTAGCAACTGTTTTGAACTTTTTAGACAAAACCGCATTAATAAGTTCTTTAGTGGTTGTTTTTCCATTACTTCCGGTCAATGCCACTATGGTAAGTTTTAGAAAATTTCGATGGTATTGTGCTAATTCCTGTAGTAATTTTAAGCTGTCTTCAACCAAAATGGTTCTGTCATCGATGTAATACTCTTTGTTATCAATTATAACATAAGCAGCGCCTTTTTCCAAAGCTTCTTTAGCGAAAGTATTGGCATCAAATCGATCCCCTTTGATAGCCACAAACAGCGCATTGGGCGCAATCTTTCGGGTATCTATGGAAACTTGGGAACACTTTAAAAATAAGTCATGAATGTGCTGAATCGTCATTGGAATGGTGTTAAAATAAAAAAGCCCTTAAAAATAGGGCTTTTTTGGTATTATATAAAACTAAAATTAGTTTCTAGGTCTTTTCTTTTTGTCAGCTTTTGGACCAACTCTCGACATAGCACATCTGAATCCGATGTAGTCTGTAGCAATGTCTTGCGGGAAGTATCTTCTTTGAGCCGGATCTAACCAATAAGCTCTGTCTCTCCAAGAACCTCCTTTGTAAACTCTAACATCATCATTAACCAAAGTTGTTCTTTTGTTTGACTTGTCATATCTTTTAACCATGTTTCCTAAACTATCCGTAGAAACATTATGTCTTGGTGAGTCGTACATTCTTTGATCGTCTCTTAACTTTCCTTTTTCGTCACCTTCTTCAGAATTACCGAATTTAAAATATCTGGTAGATTGTTTGTCTCCATCACGGTAGTTTCTGTTATCAGATTTGTCGAAGTTTTGTCTCAAGTAAGTTTCGTTTTCATCAACAGGCACTTGAGCAATTTGACCCGGGAAGTTTCTTGAAACAATTTTACCGTTAGATAAAGTATCAAATTTTTGGGTTTCAGCCGTTACCAATTCTACTTTACCGTCTTCTCCGATTTTATTCTTCATATAAACGTTACCTCTGTAGTAGTTGAAGTCATTGGCTTCATCATCAACAATTGGTCTGTAAACATCGGCAACCCATTCGGCTACGTTTCCTGCCATATCGTACAAACCGAAATCGTTTGGTGGATATGATTTAACTTTGTTAGTGATATCTGCACCGTCATCAGACCAACCCGCGATTCCACCGTAATCTCCTTTTCCTTGTTTGAAGTTAGCCAATTGATCTCCTCTAACTTGTCTTTTTCCTGAACGTGTGTAGGTTCCTGACCAAGGGTATTTCTTTTGTCCTTTATAAGCATTGTATTCTCTTTGTCCTACATCAGCTGCTGCAGCATATTCCCACTCTGCTTCTGTTGGCAATCTGTACTCAGGTAAAATTAAACCTGAACTTCTTTGTGCATATACATTTTTAGGGCTATTTCCTGCTGTATTATTAGCGCCGGCCGCTGGAGCAGCACCGCCACCTTTTGGAGCTTTACCTGCTTTTTGTCCTTTTTGCAATACAATATTGGTATCTCCTCCCATCGCAGTTGATGGTGAAGCTAAATATGCTTCTGTACTGAATACTTTATCTGCAGCAACATCAGTTACTTTAGCATCTTTTTTCAAAAAACGTTGCTCTTCTAAAATCTTCTCGTTTACACGATCTGTTCTCCAAATAGCAAACTCAGTAGCCTGAATCCAATTCACACCCACTACAGGATATTCAGCATAAGCCGGATGTCTTAAGTAATTGTTGGTCATGGTTTCATTATATCCTAGACGATTTCTCCATACCAAAGTATCAGGAGAAGCTCCTTCGTAAATATTTTTGTAATTTTCTTGATCTGGTGGGAAAACTCTTTTTAACCAATCCAAGTACTCCATGTACATCATATTGGTCACTTCGGTTTCATCCATGTAGAAAGACATCACGTGTTGCTGATTTGGAGTATTATTCCAATCGTGCATAACGTCATCCTGAACTTTACCCATGGTAAATGTTCCTCCTTCAACCAAAACTAAACCTGGACCCGTTGCTTGCTTTTTAAATTTTGAAGCATACTGAAAACCTCCTTTTTTATCGTTGATTTTCCATCCAGTAGCTTTTGAACCGCCTTTAGAATCGGATTTTTTACTACAACTAGTAAAACCAATCATTATCACTAATGATAGCAATAATTTTACAGCAATAATTTTGTTTACTTTCATACTTTTAGTAGGTAAAAATTTAGAGCCGCAATATAAGAATTAACCATTAAATTGCAACATCTTTTTTAAATTAATACTTAATCCGCCCTCACTGACGGATTTTATATAGAACGCAAAAATAATAGTTTTATTGTATTTTGTCCCAAAAAAAAAAATTTTTTACTTTTTTATACTATTTTGTTGAAATTTGCGTTTATTGTATACTATGAAAAAGATTACTACTGTTTTATTGCTATTTATTACCTTCATAGGTTTTTCTCAAGAGCAAGGAAACATCACCTTAAATTGGACCGATAAAAAAGGGTTCTCTCACGGTGATTATTCCTTCAACATTCCTCAATTCAATATTGAAAATTATCAGTTTGACAGTTATACTAAGACTGTAAATTACCTTCTGACTCTCAATCTGACCGGAATTGTTGACGAAAACAGTTTCCAAATCAGAAATCTAGTCTATGAACCCATAACCGAAAATCAACTCGGAGATTTAGACCAGAAAAATATTCCTACTACCTTTAAGTACAAATTTAAAACGAACGTTGCACGTGATAAATTTTATGGTCAACTATCAGTTTCTCCCATTATTAAGGAAGGAAGTTCTTTTAAAAAATTAGTCTCTTTCAGTTATAGCATCCAACAAAATCAAACGAATAGAAATAGCAATACCGCCAACAGTGTAAATGCGATTCAAAATTCTGTCCTAAGCTCCGGAAATTGGTATCGCTTTTATGTTGAAAAATCGGGTGTTTACAAAATCACCAAAAATTTCCTACGCAGTTTAGGCCTTGACACCAATGTTGACCCGAGAAAAATAAAAATTTACGGTAGTGGCGGAAGAATGCTTCCTTTGCTAAACTCTACTGCCTATCCTATAGATTTAGAGGAGAACGCCATTCAATTTATCGGAGAAACCGACGGCCTTTTTGACAGCCAGGACTATATCCTTTTTTATGCTGAAGGCTTAGACAATTGGAATGACGACTACAAAACCAATTTAAATATCTATACCGAAAAAGCTTATTATTACGTAACCGCAACCGGCAGTGATAACGGCAAAAGAATTGGTGATTTAGTTCAACCTTCGGCAAGTGCCAATACGGTCATTACCACTTTTGACGATTACCAATTTCACGAAACGGAGAAAACCAATTTCACTCGTTTAGGCCGAATTTGGTTTGGCGAAGATTTCAATATCGACAATGAACAAGAATTCAGCTTTAATTTTCCGAATTTAGTGACTTCCGTCCCTATTCAGGTTTCGGTTCATGCCGGTTCAGCTGCTTTTACACCCACCAGTTTTAAAGCAGAAGCCAATTCTCAACTCGTGGGCAATATCAATCTGGCCGCCCTAAACCCTTCGAGCAGCACCAAAATCTTAGTGGGTATTTTAACCAACAATGTTACGGTTTCCTCCGAAAACGTGAGTGTTAAAATCACCTATGACAACGGTGGCGTTCCGGGCTCAAAAGGATACTTGGATTTTATAAACATCAAAGCCAAGAGAAATTTACAAGGTTATGGAAAACAATTCCGATTCCAATACGACCAAGCCAATTCACTAACCGGAATAGGAGAATACCAAATTACAAATGCATCCGGCATTAGTCAGGTATGGGACATTACAGATATTTACAATGTAGCCAAAGTCGAAAATACAACCCAAAGTTCTTTCTCATTTAAATCCGACCTTGGCGAAATCAGAAAATACATTGCCATCGATAACAACGATTTTCTTTCTCCTTCTAAAGAATCTAAATCTAAGGTGGAAAATCAAAACCTAAAAGGAACCATATTCAATAATGCTCAAGGACAGTTTCAGGACATTGACTATTTAATTGTAACGCCAAAAGACCTCAATACGCAAGCAGAAAAACTGGCCAATTTTCACAGAAATTATTCGGGATTAAATGTTAAGGTAGTCCATTTAGAAAAAATATATACCGAATTCTCTTCCGGAAAGCAAGACATCAGTGCTATCAGGAATTTTGTAAAATACGTTTACGATAACGCCTCATCTACCAGCAATAGGGTAAAATACTTAAACCTTTTTGGCGATGGTTCTTATGATTACAAAGACCGAATTCCTAACAACACCAATATCGTCCCCACTTATCAAGGCCTAAATGGCTTTACCGAATCTGAGTCCTCATTTACTTCCGATGACTTCTTTGGAATGATGTCACCGGATGAAGGCCGATTGGATTTCGGTATTTTCCCTTTAAACGGAACCTTGAGCATTGGTTACGATTTTGGCGGTATCGATATCGCGGTGGGAAGAATGATTGTCAGCTCAACCCAACAAGCCGAAGAAATGGTCAACAAAGTGATTGAATACCATGACTTGAAATCCTACGGCAGTTGGAGAAATATTTACGTTGCCATTGGGGACGACCCCAATTTTGACCAACCCAGTGACCGACAATTACAATTTTACCAAAACAGACTCGCCGACCGTATCGCATTGGAAAAACCGTTCATCAACACCAACAAAATTCTTTTAGACTCCTATGTTCAGGAAACTTCTGCCGGAGGAAAACGCTATCCGAAAGCCAGAGAAGATATTTTTGCCGCCTTTGAAAAAGGGGCGCTGGTATTTAATTATTTGGGACATGGTGGGGAAGACGGACTCTCAGAAGAACGTATTTGGGAAAAATCAGACGGTCAAAATTTATCCAATCGCTACAAGTACCCGTTGTTCATAACCATCACCTGTGACTTTTCAAGGTTTGACAATCCATATCGCCCAACGGCCGGTGAATATACATTTTGGAACCCGAGAGGCGGAGCAATTTCAATGATTACTACCGTTCGTTCTATTGGTCAATCAACGGCACAATATTTCAATGATGTTTTGGCCCAATATTTATTTGCCTACGGTAGTAACCAATACACATCGATAGCTGAAGCTTTGCGTTTGGCCAAAAACACCGGACCAAATTCGGCTACCAATATCGTTTTTTATTTAGGAGATCCGGCCTTAATGCTGGCCATTCCAAAACCAAAAATTGTACTGACAAAAGTCAACGACATGCCCATAACAGGACCAATAGAAGATTTCAAAGCGTTGTCCTACATGAAACTATCCGGAGAAGTCTTAGACCAAAACAACAACCTTTTATCATCCTACAACGGCGAATTGTCGATCAATATTTTTGACAAAACCATTACGGTGAATACCCTCAGAAATGACGGTTCGGATGCTATGGTTTCCGAAACCGGCCCTTTAGCCACCACCATGCCGTTTACAGCATTGGGCGAAACTATTTTCAGAGGCAATGCTTCTATCAATAACGGTCAGTTTGAGTTTGGATTCGTGGTGCCCAGAGACATCAGAATTCCGCTTGATTATGGAAGAGTAAGTTTCTACAGCAAACGCAATCAAATATTATTAGACAAAACAGGATACAATACCGACATTAAAATTGGCGGAATCAATCCCAATGCCGCAGTAGACAACATCGGACCAACTGTAAGATTGTACATGAATGACGAGACTTTCGTAAATGGAGGAATTACCAATGCTTCTCCTTTTTTATTAGCCATCTTAGAAGACGCCAATGGCATTAATACGGCCAGCGGTATCGGTCATGATATAGTTGGAATTCTTGATGGCGATGAAAGTAATCCTTACATCATGAATGACTATTACGAAACCGAATTGGATGATTATACCAAAGGCAGGGTTTATTTCCCCTATCGAAATTTGGCGCCAGGTTTACATACTATAACTTTCAAAGCATGGGATGTTTATAACAATCCGATTACCGCCGAAATTCAGTTTATTGTAATTGGTGATGAAAGTGTAGCCATCAATAATGTCTTGAATTATCCGAATCCGTTTGTGAGCTATACCGAGTTTTGGTTTTCACACAACAGACCATTTGAACCTTTAGAAGTACAAGTACAGGTGATGACCGTTACCGGAAAAATTGTTTGGTCTAAAAACCAAACCGTAACCACGGATGGTTTCCTTTGCAGGGATATAACCTGGGATGGAAAAGATGACTTTGGCGACCGAATTGGTAAAGGGGTTTATGTCTATAAATTGACCGTAAAATCCACTTTATCGAATAAAAAAGCAGAAAAAATAGAAAAACTTGTAATCCTTTAGGAAAATACTATATTTGTTAACTTTTATTAAAATGAAGATGAAAAAAATTGCAGTCCTTTTTATACTATTTACCACCATACAATCGATAAAAGCCCAACAAGACAGTCGTGTTATTACAACAGGAGTTCCCTTTTTATTAGTAGCCGCCGATGCCCGTGCCGCCGGTATGGCAGACCAAGGAGTTGCTACTTCTGCCGATGCTTTTTCCCAACAATGGAATCCCGCGAAATATGCTTTTTCTCTAGACAAACAAGGCTTCACTGCCAGTTATACTCCCTATTTAACTGATTTAGTTAATGATATATCCCTAGGTCAAGCCACTTATTATAACCGTTTTGGTGAAGATGGAAGAAGTGCTTTTGCCTTTAGTTTGCGTTATTTTGGATTAGGCGAAATCGAGTTTAGAAGAGAAGCTGACGATCCTGCTCAAATTGTAAAACCTAACGAATTGGCTTTAGACGGTTCTTACGCTTTGAAACTGAGCGAAAGATTTGCCATGTCCGTAGCCGGACGATACATACGCTCTCAATTAAGATTCCCAACTGAATCAGGCGGCGATGCCAAACCAGCAAGTACATTTGCCTTTGACATTGCCGGTTTTTATCAAGGAGAAGAAACCGCTTTGTCAGATTTTAACGGCCGTTTGAGATTGGGATTCAACTTTCAAAACTTGGGGCCGAAAATTAATTACGACGCCGGACAAGATGACGAAAACAGTGCCAACTTCCTTCCGGCTAATATGAGATTAGGCGGTGGATATGATTTTATCTTTGACGAATACAACAAAGTATCTGTTAGTGTTGAATTGGCCAAACTTTTGGTGCCAACACCGCAAAGTGCAGACTTAGACGGAGACGGATTAGTAACCACTCCAGAAGAATTAGCGTTAAGAGATCAAAACAATGCCGAATACAACAAAGTAAACTGGGTTTCCGGTATTTTCAAATCATTCAATGATGCCCCGGGTGGATTTAGCGAAGAACTACAAGAGTTTACCTATTCTGTTGGTGCCGAATATTTATACCAAGATTCCTTTGCGATGCGATTGGGTTATTTCAATGAAAGCCCGGAAAAAGGAGCCAGAAAATTTTTCTCACTGGGTGCCGGATTTAAATACAATGTAGTCAAAGTAGATGTGTCTTATTTATTCTCCGCTTCGAAAGTAAAAAACCCGCTGGAAAACACCTTGCGTTTCTCCTTGACGTTTAGCTTTGGCGATAAATACGAAGAATATTAATAGCTAATCAATAATAAATACAACATCCAAATTTCTCCTTTGAAGTTTGGATTTTTTTTCCTCATTAATGAAATAAATTATTCTTCCGAATGAAATAACCATTAAAATAGAAATTGAGATAAATTAAAAACATCTAATGGTTATTCCATTTTCCAATAAAAAAACAATTATTTAATTCGAATGAAACAAATAAACATCAACACCTCATTTACTGTTTTCCAATCTACCGAAGAGCTTCCACAAGAAGTACAATCGTTAATGCAACAAGCTGTCGAAATCAGAAAAAAAGCTTATGCCCCTTACTCCAAATTCAGAGTCGGAGCCGCATTGCTTTTGGATAACGGAAAAATTGTTTTAGGTTCCAATCAGGAAAACGCTGCTTATCCATCCGGTCTTTGTGCCGAAAGGGTGGCAATTTTTCAAAGCGGTGCTATTTATCCGGAGGCCAAGATTGTAAAATTAGCGGTTACAGCAGCTTCTGATACCAACGAAACCAAATCCCCAATTCCTCCTTGTGGTGCTTGTAGACAGTCCATTTCTGAATACGAATTCAAACAAGATTCCCCAATCGAAATCTATTTTATGGGAGAAAGCGGTGAGGTTTACAAATCGGATTCCATCAAAAATTTATTGCCTTTAAGCTTCGATAAAAACTTCTTATAAAAAGGTAAAAATTACTGCCTTTAAATTTTACTTCTTACGGGGAATGTTTTACTTTTGCCTTTCGCAAATTTGTGTGTGAGTGAACTATTTTGCGTTGAATCATATTTAGAACTTAATAACGCTTTAGCAAAAGTAACAAATGAAAGAAGTAACCAGAGAAGTTTATTTAAAATGGTATGAAGACATGCTGTTTTGGAGAAAGTTTGAAGACAAACTTGCCGCACTTTATATTCAACAAAAAGTTAGAGGATTTCTTCACTTATATAATGGTCAGGAAGCTGTTTTAGCCGGTGCATTGCACGCTATGAACTTAGGTGGAAAAGACAAAATGATTACTGCCTATCGTAATCACGTTCAACCAATCGGAATGGGTGTTGACCCAAGAAAAGTAATGGCTGAACTTTTAGGAAAAGTAACGGGAACATCCAAAGGAATGGGTGGATCGATGCACATCTTTTCTAAAGAACACGGATTTTATGGTGGTCATGGTATCGTAGGAGCTCAGATTCCTGTGGGTGCCGGTATGGCTTTCGCCGATAAATATTTCGAAACCGGAGGGGTTACCCTAACCTATTTTGGGGATGGTGCCGCACGTCAAGGTTCGTTACACGAAGCTTTCAACATGGCCATGTTATGGAAATTACCGGTTGTATTCATTTGTGAAAACAATGGATATGCCATGGGAACTTCTGTAGAAAGAACAGCCAACCACACCGACATTTGGAAACTAGGTTTAGGCTACGAAATGCCATGTGGACCGGTTGATGGAATGAATCCGGTAAAAGTAGCGGAAGCCATGCACGAAGCCATGGAAAGAGCACGTCGCGGAGACGGACCAACCTTCTTAGAAATGAAAACTTACCGCTACAGAGGGCACTCTATGTCGGATGCGCAATTATACCGCTCAAAAGAAGAAGTGGAAGAATACAAAAAAATTGACCCAATCACCCAAGTTTTGGATGTCATCAAAGAGAAAAAGTACGCTACTGATGCAGAAATTGAAGTGATAGACGAAAGAGTGAAAGATTTAGTAGAAGAGTGTGCAACATTCGCCGAAGAATCTCCTTTCCCGGAAGCACAACAATTGTATGACGTGGTTTACGAACAAGAAAATTATCCTTTCATCCCTCACAGACTATAATTATGGCAACAAAAATCACTATGCCGCGTTTGAGCGACACGATGACAGAAGGAACCGTTGCTACTTGGTTGAAAAAAGTAGGTGACGCAGTAAAAGAAGGCGATATTTTAGCAGAAATCGAAACCGATAAAGCGACCATGGAATTTGAGTCGTTCAATGCCGGGACTTTATTATACATCGGAATCAAAGAAGGTGAAACGGCAGCAGTAGATTCGCTTTTAGCCATTATCGGTAAAGAAGGGGAAGATATTTCAGGGTTAATTTCGGGAGGTAATTCAACTCCTGCAACTGCTGAAGCAAAAGCAGCAGCCCCGGCTCAAGCTGAAACCCAGCCGACAACCGATAACAGTCAACCGACAACTTTACCAAAAGGAGTGGTTGTAGTAACCATGCCTCGTTTAAGTGATACCATGACCGAAGGTACCGTAGCCACTTGGTTGAAAAAAGTAGGTGACGAAGTGAAAGAAGGCGATATTTTAGCCGAAATCGAAACCGATAAAGCGACCATGGAATTCGAATCTTTCAACGCCGGTACTTTATTATTCATAGGAATCAACGAAGGACAATCGGCACCGGTAGACAGCGTATTAGCGATCATCGGTCCGGCAGGAACAGACATTAACGGCATAGCCGAAAATTATAAAAAAGGTGGCGTTGCTCCAGCGGCGACTCCGGCAGCAACAGAACAAGCAGTAACAACTGCACCGGTTACCGAAACCACTCAAACAGCGGATGGTGGAAGAATTTTTGCTTCTCCATTAGCCAAACAAATTGCTAAGGACAAAGGAATCAACTTGTCTCAGGTAAAAGGTTCAGGAGAAAACGGCCGTATCACCAAAAGTGATGTAGAAAACTTTACTCCTTCAGTTGCAGCTGCACCAAGCCAAGTATCCCAACCGACAACTGACAACCAACAACCAACAACTTCTGTTAAACCATTTGTCCCTGCGGGAGAAAAATTCAGCGAAGAAATCAAAAACTCGCAAATGCGTAAAACCATTGCACGTCGCTTGGCAGAATCTAAATTTACTGCACCACACTACTACTTAACCATAGAAGTAGCGATGGACGAAGCGATGAAATCTCGTGCGGTTATCAATACCGTACCGGATACGAAAGTATCATTTAATGATATGGTCGTAAAAGCTTGTGCTATGGCACTTAAAAAGCATCCACAAGTGAATTCACAATGGAGAGAAGATGCGATGATTATCAACCACCATGTTAATATTGGTGTTGCTGTTGCCGTTGAAGACGGTCTGGTAGTTCCGGTATTGAACTTTACCGACCAAATGAGCTTGTCACAAATTGGAGCTGCTGTAAAAGATTTAGCGGGTAAAGCCAAAAACAAAAAACTGACTCCGGCCGAAATGGACGGCAGTACGTTTACGGTTTCTAATTTGGGTATGTTTGGCATTCAATCGTTCACCTCTATCATCAACCAGCCAAATTCGGCTATCCTATCCGTAGGAGCGATAGAAGAAAAACCGGTAGTAAGAAACGGTCAGATTGTAGTTGGAAACACCATGACGCTAACCTTAGCATGTGACCACAGAACTGTTGACGGTGCTACAGGAGCACAATTCTTGCAAACGTTGAGAATTTATCTTGAGAATCCGGTAACGATGTTGGCATAACAATAAAAGTTCCTTATAACATATTAAACCCGCTCATTGAGTGGGTTTTTTATTTGGGCGCGCCCCTTCAGGCCGGGCTATCCGCTATATCTTTTGATGGTTAAGAGCATTATCCTAAAAAGAAACACATCGACAAACCATCAAAAGGATGCCGCTCCTATCCCT
>NZ_JAAQQU010000066.1 GCF_011742145.1 Flavobacterium sp. J49
GGTATATTAATTATGATATCAAACGAACCAACATTAAAACAACCTGTTGTATTGTCCTCTACTCTCACCCAAATGGTTTGGTTGTTCATAGCGGTGTAGTTAGTATCATTAATAATTGGTGCAATACCGGCTTGGGCTGCTGTTTGCGAAGTATAGTACTCAACCGTATAATTACTAGCGGCCAATGGTTGTTGGGCCAACACACTTGGGGTATTCACCGTCAAGTCAACATTGGTAATCGCATTTTGGGT
>NZ_JAAQQU010000067.1 GCF_011742145.1 Flavobacterium sp. J49
ACAGTTGGTTCTTGTTTTGACATTGAGCCGGTAACGGTAACCATAAATCCCGCACCGGTTTTAAGCATTACCAATCCGACAGCAGTATGTTCTCCTGCCACAGTTAATTTAACCTTACCAGCAGTAACAGCAGGCAGTACAGGAGGCGGCACTTTGACTTATTGGACTGACGCAGGGGCTACAGTTGCATTGACTACTCCAACAACTGTGACTACCAGCGGAACTTACTACATCAAAAGTACTGCGGGTTCTTGTTTTGACATTGAGCCGGTAACGGTAACCATAAATCCCGCACCGGTTTTAAGC
>NZ_JAAQQU010000068.1 GCF_011742145.1 Flavobacterium sp. J49
CGATGCTAACGGATGTACTTCCAATGTAAGTGTAACCATCACGCAACCGGCAACAGCTTTGGCTTCTACTAATACCACTACCAACGTATCTTGTTATGCAGGAAACAATGGAAGTGTAACAGTAACGGCTACCGGTGGAACGGCTCCTTATACTATTTTATGGTCTAATGGCGGCACAACCTTTACCGCTAACAATTTTGCAGCAGGTACTTATACCGCCGTGGTAACCGATGCTAATGGATGTAATTCAAACGTAAGTGTAACCATCACGCAACCGGCAACGGCTTTGGCTTCTACTAATACCACTACCAACGTATCTTGTTTTGCAGGAATCAACGGAAGTGTAACAGTAACCGCTACCGGTGGAACGGCTCCTTATACCATTTTATGGTCTAATGGTGGCACAACCTTTACCGCTAACAATTTTG
>NZ_JAAQQU010000069.1 GCF_011742145.1 Flavobacterium sp. J49
CCATTGGTAGTTACATCTTCGAAAGTCAATTCGAAAGCAGAACCACACTCATCAGTAGCAGTAGCTTGAGCGAACTCAGGCGCAGCCGGACAAGAAATAGTTGAAGTGGCAGGTAACGCTGCGATAACCGGAGCCGTTACGTCTTGTACATTTATAGTTTGTGAAGCAGTAGAAGTATTTCCACAAGCATCAGTAGCAGTCCAAGTTCTGGTTACAGAATAAGAACCTGCACAATTACCATTGGTAGTTACATCTTCGAAAGTCAATT
>NZ_JAAQQU010000070.1 GCF_011742145.1 Flavobacterium sp. J49
TGTGCATCGGTCAAACTCGGGTAGAAAGTAACAATCATTCCGGTTTGGTTTAACAATATCGGCGTTACTTGCGAAGCCAAATCAAAAGTCTCAAATCCTACTGCGCCGTTGTAATCACACAAAGTATATTGCGGATAATTCGGTTGGGTAGCATTCGGTAGTGGATTTACCATTAAGTCCAGTTCCACTATATCATAACAACCCGTGGTGTTAAACTCTAC
>NZ_JAAQQU010000071.1 GCF_011742145.1 Flavobacterium sp. J49
CCGCTTCTTAACTCTATCCTTTTCCTCAAAAATTTTACAGCTATTTATCCGGTTTCGAGCGCTAAATTGCACACAACGTGCCGCAGATTGTGATTTTGGCGTTTTTCACTCATTTGCGTTTCCAAATATAACTAAAATTTCAGTCAGCCGAGACATTTCTGATACGACCAAAACCAGCCATAATCACAAACTGCTGTTACCGCTTCGGTTTTTTAAGTTTCAAAGTCACGCAACATTTGCCACAAACTTTTTCCGATTCAATATTCAATTTTCTGTATTCTCGGAGATAAATTCAGCGTGTCTTTCGGCAACATTTTTTTCTTTGTTTTTTAATTTTTGGTTTAACTCGAAATATCTTTTAATTATTAAAAAGATCGAAATCAAAGCTAATATTGCGCCAACTATATAAAACCATTTAGGTTTCTCCGGTTCATTTGTTATTGGAGCAAAAATGAGCACAGAACTTATAAGTAAAAGCATCAAACTCAATCCAGTTTTGGTGTAAACATTTCCAAATATCACATTCAGGAATTCCATTCCAATTTCCACTAAAATTTTTTTCATAATATTTAGTTCTTCGATTCTCGATTTGTCTTTTTAGCACAGGCGGAAAACTGAGCGGTAACGTGCCGCAGATTGTGATTGTGGCGTTCTTCACTCACTTGCATTTTCAAATATAACTAAAATTTCAGTCAGCCGAGACATTTCTGATAAACC
>NZ_JAAQQU010000072.1 GCF_011742145.1 Flavobacterium sp. J49
ACCTTGAACTTGACCATCACGCCAAGTACTTCAAACAGTACTACTGCTTCGGCTTGTGATAGTTACACTTGGTCAGTAAACGGGACAACATATACGGCTTCTGGAACTTATACTTCAGTAGTAGGCTGTCATACTGAAACCTTGAACTTGACCATCACGCCAAGTACTTCAAACAGTACTACTGCTTCGGCTTGTGATAGTTACACTTGGTCAGTAAACGG
>NZ_JAAQQU010000073.1 GCF_011742145.1 Flavobacterium sp. J49
AATATGTTTATGCACTATGATTAAATTCTCTATCGAATATTTTTTCATTTAGATTTTTTTTCTTCGCAAACTTGGTGAAAGCTTGCCTATAACGTGCCGCGGCTTGCAACAGCTGCGACGATTTATTACTAATGATTCCAAGTACAAAACTTGGCTTTTAATTTTCGCAGAAAATTCGGTGGACAAACCATGCCACGCAGTTGTTGCAAACTGCTGTTATACGCTGTTTTATTTCAATCTTTCCAGTTTTACTTTTTCCAACTTTTGAATTTCTATATTGCATAAAGTAAATAACTCAATAATTTTTAATTCTCTGTTGCTGATATAGTTTATGTTCTTTATTTCGGCGCCAGAATTTATAAAGCCACGGTTTTTCTCCAATTCAAATTCACCGAAATTATTTTCAAATTCATCTTTGTAAATATTAAAATGAAGATTGAATTTATATTGTATAGGATTAACAAATTGATTTTGTTTACCATCTACTATTTCTTCGTAAGGCTTAACAAACTCATTTTTCATTTTTTGTAAGTTTTGTGAAATTAATTGAAACCCTGAAAAACTTTCAATCACTCTTGGTTGATATTTCCCGGAAAAGTCAAATTTCTGAATATATATTTTTGAGTTTTCTTCCCAAAATACATAAGAAGTGAATTCAAAATAACTTTCTCTACGGTTGTCTTCATATTCTATTACACTCGGCGATGGACTGGTTTTCTTTAAAAAGAAAAACTTGTCTATTCCATTTTCACTTAATTCAGATGTAATTTCTTGTCTCAATAAATCCGATTTGTCAATAGTTTGACAATTGGAAAAATTGTAAAAAAAGAAAAACATTATTGTTAAAACGTGTTTCATAAAATGGCGTATAACGTCCTGCGGCTTCACACAGTGGCGACTTTTTCAATTTGTAGTTGTAAATATAATCAAAATTCGAACTTAGTAGTTTCCGGCTAAGAAA
>NZ_JAAQQU010000074.1 GCF_011742145.1 Flavobacterium sp. J49
CCGTTTACTGACCAAGTGTAACTATCACAAGCCGAAGCAGTAGTACTGTTTGAAGTACTTGGCGTGATGGTCAAGTTCAAGGTTTCAGTATGACATCCTACTACCGATGTATAAGTCCCCGAAATCGTATAAGTTGTTCCGTTTACTGACCACGTATAAGTATCACATGCCGAAGCGGTAGTGGTATTTGAAGTGCTTGGCGTAATAGTCAAGTTTAAAGTTTCAGTATGACA
>NZ_JAAQQU010000075.1 GCF_011742145.1 Flavobacterium sp. J49
GCTCCAACCGGCTTGGCTTGTTATGAATCAGCTAATTTCAATACTACAACTTGTACTTGGGATGTAACTGGGACGCAACCGTCAGCTCCAACCGGATTGGCTTGTTATGAATCAGCCAATTTCAATACTGCAACTTGTTCTTGGGATGTAACTGGGACACAACCGTCAGCTCCAACCGGCTTGGCTTGTTATGAATCAGCCAATTTCAATACTGCAACTTGTACTTGGGATGTAACTGGGACGCAACCGTCAGCTCCAACCGGCTTGGCTTGTTATGAATCAGCCAATTTCAATACTACAACTTGTTCT
>NZ_JAAQQU010000076.1 GCF_011742145.1 Flavobacterium sp. J49
CGCAACATTCGCAAGTTTCTATATTCGGTTCTTCAAATTCTATTTTAATCATGATTCTCTTTAAGCAGGATTTTCGACATAATAGCCTATAACGTCTTGCGGCTTGCAACAGTTGCAAATTTTAATCACCGCCGATTCCAAATATAAAACTACTTTTTGAATTTTCGGAGAAAATTCGGTGAAAGCCCGAACCTTGCAATTGTTGCAAACTGCTGTTATAAGCCGTTTAATTTTAAGTTTAAAATGGACGACCTGCTCTTTCAGGTTTTAAAATTTCGTGTATTTGTTCTAATGTTGCTTTTTTCATAATTTGATACAAATCTGCGTTTTCATTCCATTGTTTTTGGAATGATTCCACATATAACTTTCTTAATTTTATTGCCTCATCAATATTTTTGAATTTCGTTTTCGACAAATTTTCAGTAACCCAATTCAACCATACATTTTCATCACTTAAGTCTTTTGGTGTGGCAAGCCCATTTAATTTTCCAATTAACTTTGTAATAATAATTTTGTTTGCTTTGTATGTTTCGGTTAGTGTCATATTTAAATAATCTTCTTTCGCTTTTTCGAATTCAACTTCTGTTAAACCAACTTTTGTTTCTTTTTCATCAATATTATTCTGAGCATTAGAATTGATGCTGATAAAAAAGATAATTATGAAAATTTTATACATAAGTTCTAAATTTAAGCGGAGTTTAAATGGCTTATAACGTGCCGCAGATTGTGATTGTGGCGTTCTTCACTCACTTGCGTTTTCAAATATAACTAAAATTTCAGTTAGCCGAGACATTTCTGATACAACC
>NZ_JAAQQU010000077.1 GCF_011742145.1 Flavobacterium sp. J49
GTGTAAGTTCCCGTTAGTGTGGCTGTACCGGCTCCGCTTAAAACTATGGTTTGATTGGCTCCGCCATCAATATTGTAGGTAACCGTTGCATTTGGCGTACCTGTAAAAGTGAAAGTAGCACTGTCGCCCAAACACAATATTGTTGGATTCACCGCTACACTCACTGTAGGTAATGGTAAAACGGTCAAAGTAACACTACTGGTTTGTGGATTAACACAAATCGGTGTACCCG
>NZ_JAAQQU010000010.1 GCF_011742145.1 Flavobacterium sp. J49
TTGATGATTTTCTGCTGTTTTATTACAGCTCAAAATAAAAAGAAAAGATGTCGTTAAAAGTAGTCGTCTCATAAATTGCTGGTAACGTGCCGCAGATTGCTACAGTTGCGACGATTTATTACTGATGATTCCAAATATAAAACTCCTTTTTGAATTTTCGGAGAAAATTCGGGAAAAACCAAAGCCTAGCAATTGTAGCAAACTGCTGTTATAAGCTGGCTTTTAGTTTCGCTCCAAACT
>NZ_JAAQQU010000078.1 GCF_011742145.1 Flavobacterium sp. J49
GACCAAAACCAGCCATAATCACAAACTGCTGTTACCAGCCGTTTTTAATGATTAAATTCTATTATTGGGAAATGAGGTTTCCACATCATTCCTAACCGTTCTTTATTTTCTGCAAATCCAATATCTGTTATTTGGGCATTTTCAAGTTTGTTCTTTAATTTTTCCGAAACATAAATTCCCCATGAATAAAAAGGAATTTTAAACAAGTCAATTTCTGGATTGAAGTTTTTATTAAAGACAATTTTTTCTGTTTCAAAAGAATAACTTTTTCCTGTATTCGTTTTATTTATTTCAACGAAACGCAAAGTTTCCTGATGTGATTTAATTTTTATTTTTTCTCCTAAACTTTCCACAGCAAAAATTTCACTTTTTTCAAAATCAATCCAGTCATAGCTTTCATAAGCGCTTTCATCTGAAAAATCAAGTTCATAGAAATCGTATTCTTTATATTTTTTAATAAAGCCAAATACTTTTTCTTTTCGCAACACTTTAGCTTTGCAAAGTTTATAAGAGATTGTATTACTTTCTTTAAAAATGTTTAATGCTTTTTCGTTCAGAATGTAACCTCTTAATGAATGTAATATATCATTGAGTTTGTTGAATTCTGGATCATCGTACATTTTACATATAAGAGTGTTTTCTCCATTGATACTTGTCTTTTCAGTATCTTCGATAGCTCCTGAGTCGTTAATGTGAATAGTGTAATACTTCATGTCTGAAAATGGCTGGTAACGTGCCGCAGATTGTGATTGTGGCGTTCTTCACTCACTTGCGTTTTCAAATATAACTAAAATTTCAGTCAGTCGAGACATTTCTGATAAACCCAAAACTAGCCATAATCACAAACTGCTGTTATATGCCGTATTTAACTTATTCAGTTCTGTTTTTCAAGTAATTCAATAAATCCAATATATGCTGTTGAATATGATTTTCAAAAGAGAATTTAAAATACCAAAGACCATCTTCATTGCTATTATTTTCAATTCTCCATTTTACTTCCATTAAATCCTTCGTTATGTCTAACAAATCATCAATTGCGTCACCTAAAGCATTTTCATTTTGATTATCAATATCGTTTATGTCTAAAACTATTTTATAAAAACCAAATTCAGGAAAATTACTTTTTATATTTTCAATAATGGTTTCCGGTTCTGGGCTTTCAAACTCTTTATAATCTTTGTCATCAAACTCGAATTCTATCTCAAAATATAAGCTATAAAGTTTAATTATATTTCTCTCAAGATTTCTCTCTTTGTCAACTTCGACTAAGTTTTTGTTCAAGCCATATTTAGTAATTTCGGATATCGTTTCTAAAAGAGTTTTCATTTTTAGCAATTTGGTTTGATATGGCATATAACGTATCGCCGCTTGGCGAAGTGGCGACTTTTTAAATAATTTGTTCTAAAGATAAGCAAAATTTCAACTTAGTAATTTCCGTCTAAAAAAAACAAAACTAGCCATTGCGCCAAACGGCTGTTAGCAGTAGTTTTTTAATCAAAGCGTCTCTTATAGCAAATTTTCACCGACCTTATTACCCAATAAAATTGAGCTGTTTATAAAATAATATATCACACAACTACAAATAATTCCAATAGCTAAAATGGCAATATTTTTTAAAATATTTTTTTTGTTAAACATGAAAGAATAAATAAACATTATAAAGGATCCAATTATTAATGTCAATAAAAAAATCATCGTTAGAGTATAATTCGTGCAATCATCGCAGTCTTTGTTATAGTAAAACAGTCTAACTAGCAAATCATTAAACAACAATAAAAAAAAATTATAAATTAATGTATATTGGAAATTCGATTTATACAATGGAATATTTAAAAGCAAAATATAGAAGATTACTAAAAATGTATAAAACCGTAATAAGTCAAAGAGGAAGAAATCAATTTTTATTTTTGAAATGTTGTTAATGACAATTAAAAAAACTTCTATAAAAATTAAGAATAGCACTTTTTTTTCTAACTTATATTTACCAATTAAAAGTTCATTAGAATTCATTTTTTTGTTTTTAAAATTGCGGTTGTTTGCCTTTCGTGTGAAAAATTACTGCTAACGTGCCGCAGATTGTAACTGCTGCGACGATTAATCACTGTTGATTCCAAATATAAAATTACTTTTTGAATTTTCAGAGAAAATTAGAGGCAAGCCCAACGAGCAGTAGTTACAAACTGCTGTTATGGGCTGGTGCTTTGAGTTCAATTGAGTTAATAATTTCCGTCACTTTTATCAACTCCTTTTGGTTTTCCGGCGTTTCTTTTTTATCCAAGTCTATTGTAAACGAGCAAATAAACATTTTATTTTGAGCAATAATATACCAGTAATAAATAAAATCTTTATTGCTCTTTTCAGAATATTTTAAACCTTCAAATCCTGTTTTAGTTTTAAACGGTTCCGCTTTTCCATTAAAACTTTCCATTTCACTTTTCAATAATTCAGCATTTTTATTTGCGTCAATCTTAATGGGTGTAATTCTAAGATTTCCAGTCCATTCTTTGGAGTCAAAGAAAGCATTTGTATTCTCTTCGTCTTCATATTCCGACCAATTTTCAGGAAGCAGAATTGAATATCCAAAATTTGAGTTGAAAATATAATTATCTGGTTTTTTATTACAATTCATAAAAAGAATAAATATGTAAAAATATGTTGACTTCATTTTCAGCAGATTTTAGCACTAGCCTATAACGTGCCGCAGATTGTAACTGCTGCGATGATTTATTACTAATGATTCCAAAGATAAAACAACTTTTTGATTTCCGCTAGGAAATCGGGGAGAAGCCCAAGCGCGCAGTTGTTACAAACTGCTGTTAGCGACTGCCTTGTTTCGTCTCTTTTTCCGCATCGACAAGATTATCTAAATCCGGAGTTGCGCTAACTTGAGAAACAAACCACATCGTTCCCTTAGTTTTCCAAATTTTTGTAGCCCAAATTATTCCAACTATCAAACCTAACATTGAAATAACAATTCCAATGATAAGATTTGTTAATGATGGATTTCGAAAATATATAAATGCACCAATTCCTGAACCAATTAAAAGAGGCGATGCTACGATTTGCAACCATCCAATAATTTCCGTTATGTATTCAAAAACTTTGTTCATTTCTGTATAATTTCTTTTTTAGCAGTTTCCCAACAAGGTTGTCGCTAACGTTCCGCAGCTTGTAACTGCTGCGATGATTTATTACTAATGATTCCAAAGATAAAACTCCTTTTTGAATTTTCGGAGAAAATTCGGGGCAAGCCCAAGCGCGCAGTAGTTACAAACTGCTGTTATAAGCAGTGCGTTTATTTAATCATCGTGCGTTCATATTTTCGTATTTCATTTCCATTTTTATAAACCAAAGAATCATTATCCAACTTTATAATTTCCAACTCACTATACCATGTTATTGCTTGATGTATTCTAATTTTATTTCCATGAATAGTATAATTTCTTGAGATTGTATCTTCTTCTAACAAAATGGAAAATTTGTTTGTTTCTGTAAATAGAAACTCCGTCTTTCCATTTTTACCCCAATTTCCAATTAATAAGTCTTTGTTGACTTTGGCTGATGAGCAAGAAATTAAAATGCTAAGAAATGCAATTATGATATAAAACGGATACTTCATAGTTTAACTTTTGGCAGGCGGTTTCAAGTTTCTAGCGCAACGCTAGTTGATTCAAATATAGTTATAATTTTTCTAAAATGATTTTATCAAAAACTTCTTTAGGAGTTTGATAGTCGAGTACCTTTCTTGGTCTTTCATTAAGTTCGTTTTGAACGCTTTTAAGGCGTTTTTTAGTCACAATTGACAAATCGGTTCCTTTTGGGAAATAATCTCTTAAAAGTCCGTTTGTGTTTTCGTTTGTTGGTCTTTCCCAAGGCGAATATGGATGAGTGAAATAAACTTGTACTTTGGTGTTTTTAGTGAATAATTTATGCTGCGCCATTTCAGTTCCGTTGTCGTAAGTCAAAGATTTTTTCATCAGCTTTGGAAGTTGTTTAAATTCCTTTTCGAATGCTTTACGAACAGATTTGGAATCCCTGTTTTTGAGATGAACCAGTATTACAGCTCTGGTAGATCTTTCCACTAAAGTTCCAATAGCTGATTCTCGGTTTTTACCCAGAATTAAATCACCTTCCCAATGTCCCGGAATTTCACGTCCGAGTACTTCTTTCGGGCGTTCATCTATTCTGACAGGATCTTTAATGGTTGTTCTTTTGTCGGTTCCTCGACGTGTATTTCCTCTTTGTTTTCTTTTTTGTCTGAGCTCTGAAATTAGCATTTCTTTGAGCTCTTTTTTAGAGTGAAGATAGATGTAAAGATAGATGGTTTCGTGCGAAGCTTGCATAGTTTTATCATTAGGAAATAGCCGTTTTAAACTTACTGATATTTGGTCAGGTGACCAAAACATTGCGAGTTTTTGATGAATGAATTTTTGCAGTTTTGGATTGAAAAGAATCTTGCTTTTACCAAATCTTCTGTCTATGGTTCTAGAGTAAGATTTTAAGTTAGCATAATAAGCTTGGTATTGCTTTTTAGGGTACTTTTTGACTTCTCTGATAATAGAACTTTTGTGTCTTCCAAGTTTAAGTGCAATAGCAGAATAGGAGAGATTAAGCGCTAATAATTTTTCAATCTCAATACGTTCTTGTAGTGTAATTCGGTTGTAGTTTTTCATAATAACGAACTTATAAATTTCTTTAAAAGTTGCGTTAGATTATTGAACCGGCG
>NZ_JAAQQU010000079.1 GCF_011742145.1 Flavobacterium sp. J49
TATAACGTCTTGCGGCTTGCAACAGTTGCAAAAATTAATCACCGCCGATTCCAAATATAAAACTACTTTTTGAATTTTCGCAGAAAATTCGGAGAAAGCCCGAACCTTGCAGTTGTTGCAAACTGCTGTTAGCAATAGCCTTTATTTACTGACTTTCCCGATATTCCTTTTTTTAACGTAATATATTCCAAAAATAACTTGTCCAATCACAAATAAAACATTCAGTACAATTACAATTGAATTTACAATTTCAATTTCGTTTGCAGTTTTAGTCATATCATTTCTGTCAAATTCTATGAACGAATGTAATGGTAATTTTGAATTTAATATTGATGGAATTGTTAGAGTTAAATGTAAAATAAAAATTTTTAAGTCAATTTCTTTGACAACTTTATTCAGTTTCCAATATAAAACCACAACAATTAGTAACAGTACCGATTTAAATAATGTAGCAGTTAAATAAGGCGAAATTATTGTTGTATGCCAACCGGGAATTACCGAAGTCGCATAATCTGATTTCCAGAACAAAATAGAAAATGGAAAAAGTATAACCAGTAAAATTGTAAATACAATTAAAGAAATTTTAGTTTTTATCATTTAGTTATTTTCCAATGCGTTTTAATTTTTACCAAGCGATTTCTAAAAGGTTATTGCTAACGTGCCGCAGCTTGTAGCAGCTGCGATAAATTTAACACTAACTTTTCCAAGTACAAAACTCCTTTTGAAAATCCGCAGGATTTTCCAGAGAAGCGCATGCTTCGCAGTTGCTACAAACTGCTGTTATGCACTGTTTTTTTCGCTTCGTTGAGTTTAAAAATCCAAACTCCCAAAACTATTGTCAAGGAATATATTATTACCCAAAATATTAGGTTAGAATCACTTTTAAAAGATCTTTTGTCTACTATATAAAATGTAATCCAGACTGAACAGAAAGAATACAAACTTAAAAATACTTTCACTATATTTTTTGACAGCGAAGTATTTCTCAGTTTCATTTCTATTAAGTAAAAAACAATCATTGCCGGAATCGAAAGAACCAATCCACAAAGAATCATAAAAAATAATAATGGTCCTGATTCTAATATTTCCGGTAACGTTGTTGAGTAAACAAAAGTGCCTAAAATCAGCAATAGAATAGGAGACATGATAACTGAAAAAAACCAGATTTTTATCGAATAGTTCATAGATAAACGTTGGTTAAAAATAGTGCATAACGTTTCGCGGCTATCAGTCTGTAGCGAAGCCAACGAACTGCGTACTGTCTGCTAAGATAATAGTTTTACGTGAAAATATAAGTACAACTCAAGAAAAACCAGCTATAGCTGATAACCGCTGTTGTACGCAGTTTTATTATTTTGTTATTTCTTAAACATTAATTTCTATAGTCCAATATCAGTTCTATTTTCTTTTCGTTAAACAACTTCTCAATTTTGTTTATGTCCATTACTTCAAGTTTTCTTTTTATTCTGTAAAGTTTTATATTTGAATTATAGCCAGCCTTAGTTGCAAAATTGTATAAGTCTGTTGAGTCTATTTTTTCGGTCTTGACATTTATTCTCGTCCAGCTTTTTTCAATAATTCCAATTTCAGACGTTTCTTTGTTGATAACAATATCTCCATTTTTTGATTGATAAAAAATCTCACTATAATCTCCATAATGATCTTCAATTGTCATTGAGTATAGTCCAAAAAAGATGTAGCAGGCAATTACTAATATTGTAATTCCAATAGTTAAAAGTCCATATTTTATTCTCTTTTTCAGCTGTTTTGGGTAAAAATTGCGTACAACGTTCCGCCGCTTGGTAGTCGTGGCGACTTTTTAAATTATTGTTGTAAATATAATCAAATTTTGAACTTAGTACTTTCCGGCTAAGAAATGCAAAACCAGCCATGCTACCAAACGGCTGTTAGCACTTCGGTTTTCCTACTAACTTGAGCACGCAAACCTTTTTTAGCGTCAAACTTTGAGCGTAAACTTTTCGGTGTTATTTTGCTTTTTTTATTCTACAAATAACTTTCTGTAAATGAAGATTATTATTCCAATAATTGTCACAGCAACAATGGCTAACAATCGATAATGCCTAGAATTTTGAAGAATATTATATCCATTACTATTTTCTAACTTTTTAAAATTCCGCAACTCTTTTATTGATAAGAACAATAAAATGCAAATTATTATTATCCAAAAAACGTCTTTCATAAATTGTTTTTGTTGTTCAGCACGGGAAAACTGAGTGCTAACGT
>NZ_JAAQQU010000080.1 GCF_011742145.1 Flavobacterium sp. J49
AACGTTGTATGCTATTTTAAAAATGTGCTTTAATAGAAATTTTGTAGTTAATACATGAAAACATTTTTTATCATATTCTCCATTTTTTGCTTTGAAATCAGCCAATCTCAATCAGTGGAAAATGATTGGAAAGAATTTAACTGTGAAAATTGGACTGTAAAAATTGATATGAAAAAAAGCAGTTTTCTCGGTAAAGAAATCCAATATAATGTCACTTTTATTAATACAAAAGGCAACTCAAGAAAAGTAAATTATTATGTTTATAAAAAATCTGACATTGATACAAATTTCAATAAAGAAGTTGAAAAATATTTATTTGTGCAATCTTGCTTTTTCCAGAGCGGGAAATTTAATTTTAAATCATTTTATTTAAATGATTATTACTATTTTTTAGTGCCATGTCATTGTAGTACAAAAGAGAATAAAGATTGCGAAAATTTGGCGGAGAATATTGAAAAGTACATAATTGAAAAGTAAAACAGCATACAACAGCAGTTTGCTACAATTGCTAGGCTTGGGTTTGTCCCGAATTTTCTCCGAAAATTCAAAAAGGAGTTTTATATTTGGAATCATCAGTAATAAATCGTCGCAACTGTAGCAATCTGCGGAACGTTATGTGTCAGCTTAAAAATCTGCAAAATTAGAAACAATGAACAATCTAAAATATTTAGTCTTTCTTATTGGTTTTTTTGTGTTTTCTGCTTGTAAAAACCAAGAAAGTAAAACAGAAGTAAACGAAACCGAATTTACTTTGAATAGCTTTAAAACACTGCCGAAAGAAATTGATGGTTGCTCTTGTATTTTCTCAAAAAATGAAAAAGATTACGAACAAAGTAAATTCGTTTTTGCGTCAAATTTTGATAGTATAGCTTTTGTTTCTATAAATAATAAAGTTATAAAACTCAAGCTTTCAAGCAGAGTTTACAAACCAAATACAGTTGAGAATGAAGATTACATTTGTAAATATAACACTGAAGAATACAAAATAACTATTGAAATAAAAGCAGATAAAACCAAAAAGCACGCTGACGAAAGTTGGTGGAATAAAGGTTTGATATCAATTGAAAATAAAAATGGCAAAAAAGTAACGCAAGAGTTTGTCGGTGAAAGTGGTTGCTAAGATAGAAAGCCGAACACATAACAGCAGTTTGCAACAATTGCAAGGTTTGGGCTTTCACCGAATTTTCTCCGAAAATTCAAAAAGTAATTTTATATTTGGAATCAGCGGTGATAAATTTTTGCAACTGTTGCAAGCCGCAAGACGTTATAGGCAATGCAAAACAACTCTATGAAAAAGACAACTCCATTTTTGATTGTAATAATTTCATTTTTAATTAATAGTTGTGCTTGGTTAGACGAAAGTCAACACCAAAAAATTATCGGTGAATATGAAGTTGGTTGGAATGATTTAGAATCTAACAGATCAATCACCAAGCTTATTAAAGATTGTGATGGCTGTTCAGAAGGAATTATAGCTAGTTATGTTTATGCAGTAGGTCATAATAAAAATTACATTATAGCTAAACAACTTGAGAATTCTCAAACTAAAACAAGTTATTACATAATTGACATTAAAAAAAATCAGGCAAACTCTCAAAAAGGAATTTTTGGTCCATTAAACGAAACCGAATTTGAAAAAACCAAGAAAGACTTAAAAATAGAAAGTTTAAAGTTTGATTTAAATTTTAACCAAAAACCGAAAAGCTAGCACTGCCTATAACAGCGGTTAGTAGCACATGCTGGATTTTCTTGAGTTGTACTTCTATTTTCACGCAAAACTATTATCTTAGCAGACAGTACGCAGTTCGTTGGCTTCGCAAATGCAACTAGCCGCGAAACGTTATATGCTAGCGTTCCACGAATCTGCAATTCAAGAACCTATTGCAACAAAATCAAGTCGAAATTTTCAGTTCAAGTTTTTAATAGTTTGCGGAAATGAATCTGAAAAAGTTTATGTTTTGTAATGCGTGAAAAGTTTGCCTGAAGTAGAAAATTGAAAAAGTTTATGGCAAAGTTTGCGCTGAAAAGTTTGCGAATAAAACGTTGAAAAAATTTGTTGTTGACCAAAATGTATTTGAAAAAATAAAGCTTGAAAAGTTTGCGCCGAAAATGGAAACTGGAAAAGTTTGCGGCAAATGTTAACGACTCAAGTTAGTAGGAACGCCAGCACATAACAGCCGTTTCTCGCAATTGCGAATTTTGTAGTAAGTTCAAGTTCAGTTTCCGCAATAATTTTTATCTTAGCCGAAAGTACACAGTTCCGCAGTTCGCAACTGACGAGAAGCGGCGGAACGTTACCGCTAAGTTTTGGTTGCGTTTTAAAAATCATATTCTTCGTCTTTTTGTGGTTTAATTTTAATGGAAAATTGAGCCGAAAAGATCAAGTTTCTTAAGTTTTGCGCTGAAAAAAAAATATCTGTAAACGAATTACGTTTCTGAGCTTTGTTCTTTTTTTGTTTGGTAAGGTTTAGGCTTTGTGGAAGTTCAACAGTAACTTGTTTGGACGCTGATTACGTTTCTCGGCTAAGTCTATTTTGTGTCTGTAATCGAAGTGTAAAACCTAGCGGTAACAGCCGTTTGCAACAATGGCTGGTTTTATTTTTCTTAGGCGGAAAATACTAAGTTCAAATTTTAATTATATTTACATCTAATAATTTTAAAAGTCGCCACTGTCGCAAGCGGCGGAACGTTA
>NZ_JAAQQU010000081.1 GCF_011742145.1 Flavobacterium sp. J49
GTTACCTTGAGGTTTTTTCTTCACGAAAAAACTTTATCTTAGCAGAAACTACGCAGTTCGCTGGCATCGCAACAGACGCAAAGCCGCGAAACGTTAGCTACCATTACACAACTTTAACTTTAAACGACAATGAAGATTGAGCTTAGTTTCTTGAAAATAGTTATACCTTTTATTGCAATTTTTATGATTTTTTTTGGATGTAAAGAGAAATCAGATAAAATTAATATTTCAAAAAATGAAGCTTTAGAGATTGCAAAACAATATGAAATTTCCGGTGACAGTATTGAAATATATTTTGACACTTACATTTATCCCAAAAGCAGTTTAGCTTATAAAAAAGGAAAACGAAAATTAATGTATTGGCATGTTTCAAAAAAATGTAATAAATGTGGGATTATACAAATTGACGCCGAGAGTGGAAATGTCTTTACAGTTGGAAAATATAAATACAATAATAACGGTAGCTAACAGCAGTTTGTAACAATTGCTAGGCTTGGGTTTTTCCCGAATTTTCTTCGAAAATTCAAAAAGTAATTTTAACTTTGGTATCATCAGTAATTAATCGTCGCAACTGTTACAAGCTGCGGCACGTTAGCAACCAGTTTACCATTATGCGTAAAAAGACATTCAAAATAATCGCTATAACTTTAATTCTATTTATAGTCGTTTATAATTTTTTATTGAGCGATTTTAACCCAATGTTTGAAGACGAAGAGTTTGTTTATCTAGGTAATTCAATAAAAGTAGCACAAAAAGAAAATTTAAAACCGCTAGTTGATATTTACAATAAAATTCACGAAACCGTAGAAGAAAAAAGATGTCCGTGCGAAGTGTCAACAGCTTATATTGGACCATATAGACATGGTTTTTCTTTAACCAAAAAGTTGTACTTATTGAAAATCGAAAAGGAATTTACTCAAGATGATTGCCTAAAATTTGAATTGTTAAGCGCTGAATATTTAACTGGAAATATTGGAGTAAAACAAGCGTCTAAATTCTATTTTAATAAAAGTGTCGAACAACTCAATGAAGAAGAAAATATTATGTTGATTATTATGCTTGAAAATCCAAGTCTGTATAATCCAATACGCCGAAAAGAAAAAGTATTGAGGAAAGTTCGACTTTATCAAAGTATATTACATAAAAAACCGGTTGCTAACAGCAGTTTGTGATTATGGCTGGTTTTGGTCTTATCAGAAATGTCTTGGCTGACTGAAATTTTAGTTATATTTGAAAACGCAAGCGAATGAGGAACGCCACAATCACAATCTGCGGAACGTTATGCTCAATATTTAGAGACATTATGAGAATATCGATAACATTTTTTTTTGTGATTCTTAGTGGAATTTCATATTCCCAAGAAAAAAAGCTTGTCTGGACAGAAAGGACTTGTGAAAGCGGAATTGAAAAGGCTATCAAGCATTCGAATCAAGGTTATTATTTTAGTGAGTCATTTGGATTTGCAAAAGAAACTGATTTAGTTTTCATTTCGTTTTACGAAGAATATCTTAAAACAAAATATAACATAATCTCCATTGATGGCGGTTGTATTATGGATGATTATAGAAAATGTTATTCTGAAAAAATGGATAAACTCATAATTGAAAAGTTTGGCGCAGATATATTTGAAAAGTCACTGAAAGAAGCGGAAAAACTATACAGTAAAGGTTAAATACTGAGCATAACAGCAGTTTGCTACAATTGCTAGGCTTAGGTTTGTCCCGAATTTTCTCCGAAAATTCAAAATGGAGTTTTATATTTGGAATCATTAGTAACAAATCGTCGCAACTGTAGCAATCTGCGGCACGTTATAAGCAAGCTTTCGAACACTTTGCATAAATGGAAAAATTAGCTCAGATTCACGACAGAGAAATAAAATTTGAAGTGTACGATACTTCGAAAAATTGGATTGCAGAATTCCCAACCGAAAATTGGTGTTTGATAATTATTGCGGAAGAAGAAAATAAAAATTACTTTGATGAAATAATACGAAAAGCAATTGATAGAAATGTTGGTTATATATTCAGTGTCGGCAAACAGCATGATTTAATTCATGATATGGCGGACGAAGAACTTGTATTTCGTGACGTTGATATTGAAGATCATTATTTACCAAAACATATGATAATGACAGCTGGCGTGGAAAACTTTGAAGATGGAATTTGGCAGGGAATTTATATAACACATCAATACGAAACAGAAATTGACCAAGTGATAATTCTTGATGTTACTAAAAAGGCGTTTGAAAAAACTGCCGATTTAGTTAGACAGTTTGAGTCGGGATACGTTCCAGAGTGAAAAAAGCCAGCTTATAACAGCAGTTTGTAACAACTGCGAAGCTTGCGCTTCTCCCGAATTTTCTCCGAAAATTCAAAGCCAAGTTTGTACTTGGAATAATCAGTAATAAATCATCGCAGCAGTTACAATCTGCGGAACGTTAGAGGCAAGTTTCTCCCGAAAAAACTCAGAAAATATGCAGAATACTAAATGTGGTTTCAATTATTCAATTCTTGCTTTACTTTTATTTGTGCTCGCATTTATTGTTCAATTCCTTGTGTCGAATTTTGATTTGGAGTTTCTGAGCATTGCTGTTAGTATAACGGCATTAATTTCATTTTTGCTCGCAATTGTTGGCGGAATATATTTGATAATAGGTTTGCGGGAAGAAAGCTCGAAAGAGCAGATCATTGGATTTATTATTAGCAGTATATTTTTAATGATCATTGTTTACTTTATAATATTGCTTTGTAAAGATGTTTGAAAATCGAAATACGAAACCAGCCTCTAACAGCCGTTTGGCTTCATGGCTGGTTTATCTTTCTTGGAAAATAATCTGGTAAATCAAATTTTGCTTATCTTTCAACTTAATTATTAAATTGCCGCCACGAAAGCCAAGCGGCGGCACGTTAGAGCCCATTATTAAACGAATCTGCAACATGAGAAATTTAGCTTTAATTGTAATATTAGTTTTTGCAGGATGTCAGTCTCGAAAAGGCTCAGATTTCATATTTTACAAATGGAATATACAGGAGTCATATTACCTAAAGTTTAACTCGACAGATACACTTTATTTAATCAATCCATATGAAGAGCAAACCTCATATACAATTTTAAAGAGTGACGAAAAGGAGAAAATTCAAAGCGTTTTGGATTCAATTTCTTTTCCTCAAGAGAAAACTTCTTTTAGCAGATCCGTAAACGATGGAGTAACTTATGCTTTTAACCTGAAAAAAAACAATCAGTCAAGCAAACTTAAAATCCATGCGGATGCTGGGCCAAATCAGTTTTGGGTTTTTGGAAAATCATTAGAAGAAATCAAAAACAATCATAAGTTTATAAAAATAAAGAAAGTGTTTGATTTAAGCGAAATTGATTCAATGGTTTTTCAAAAAGTCAAGTTTGTGAAAAAAAATAACGGGCACTAACAGCAGTTTGTAACCACTGCGCGCTTGGGCTTGCTCCGAATTTTCTCCGAAAATTCAAAAAGGAGTTTTATCTTTGGAATCATCAGTAATAAATCATCGCAGCAGTTACAAGCTGCGGAACGTTAGCTACAATTTTTAAACACGTATAGTGAATGGAATCAACCGAAAAAATACCAAACCAAAATGGAGAATGGTATGTCGTGGAAATTATTGAAAAGTGCGAGCCAGTTGAACGAAACGAAAAGCAAGAATTAAGAAGAGTCACAACATGGGGAAATTATCATTTAATAAAAGCTAAAAGTCCTGAAGAAGCTTATGAAAAAGCTGTGAAACTTGGAAAAGAAGCCGAATACAAATTTACCAACGAAAGTAAATTAGAAATGGAATGGATTTTTGTGGGCATTGGTGATTTGATTCCAATCTATGAAGAAAATATTGAGGATGGCGCCGAAATTATGTGGACAGACTATGGTTTTATAAGTAATAGGAAAACGGAAAGGTTTGCGCGAAGTAAAAAGGAAATATTAGATAATATCAAACCGAAGCAAAAACTGTAGCTAACAGCCGTTTGGTAGCATGGCTGGTTTTGCATTTCTTAGTCGGAAAGTACTAAGTTCAAAATTTGATTATATTTACAACAATAATTTAAAAAGTCGCCACGACTACCAAGCGGCGGCACGTTATAGGCAATTGCTCATTCGCATTTCATAGAACTCCTCATGAGAAAAGAACTAATAATAATATTGCTTTGGACAACTTCAATTTTCGCTCAAGAAAATTATAATTCATACTATGCAGAAGCTTTCGTTCAAGTAAAAAAATCTATTGAATTGAAAAGATTCTGCGAAAAACTTAATATTGAAAATGTCTTAAAAATCAATAAATTTAACGTTAGTATTTGTGAAGATGTTGACTGGTTTGGAAAAAAAATCGAAACTCCAATTGAATGTATTACTACAGATTTTAAAAAATGGAAACGCTATAGAAACAGAAAACTAAAACGTATTGGAGATAATGAAAAAACTAAATTAACCCTTACGCTTTCTGAAATAAGCGACAATTATTTCATTGGTCGAGTCAACTTTAAAAATTATATATATGAGCATGTTTTATATCTTTTTAAAATAGAAAATGGAAAGCTCAAGTTAATTGAAAGTATAACTGTAACGTCAATTAGTTAGGTATCGCAACAGCCTATAACAGCAGTTTGTAACTACTGCGCGCTTGGGCTT
>NZ_JAAQQU010000082.1 GCF_011742145.1 Flavobacterium sp. J49
ACGTTATAGGCAATTGCTCATTCGCATTTCATAGAACTCCTCATGAGAAAAGAACTAATAATAATATTGCTTTGGACAACTTCAATTTTCGCTCAAGAAAATTATAATTCATACTATGCAGAAGCTTTCGTTCAAGTAAAAAAATCTATTGAATTGAAAAGATTCTGCGAAAAACTTAATATTGAAAATGTCTTAAAAATCAATAAATTTAACGTTAGTATTTGTGAAGATGTTGACTGGTTTGGAAAAAAAATCGAAACTCCAATTGAATGTATTACTACAGATTTTAAAAAATGGAAACGCTATAGAAACAGAAAACTAAAACGTATTGGAGATAATGAAAAAACTAAATTAACCCTTACGCTTTCTGAAATAAGCGACAATTATTTCATTGGTCGAGTCAACTTTAAAAATTATATATATGAGCATGTTTTATATCTTTTTAAAATAGAAAATGGAAAGCTCAAGTTAATTGAAAGTATAACTGTAACGTCAATTAGTTAGGTATCGCAACAGCCTATAACAGCAGTTTGTAACTACTGCGCGCTTGGGCTTGCCCCGAATTTTCTCCGAAAATTCAAAAAGGAGTTTTATCTTTGGAATCATCAGTAATAAATCATCGCAGCAGTTACAATCTGCGGCACGTTATGAGCTATATTTAAACACCTCTATGAAAAAGACATTTACATTATTATTCGGGTTTATCTTTTTGAATTTATCATTTGCACAAAATGCAGAAGAATTAAATAATCAGTCTAAAGAATTATTATCTAAACGAGATTACGAAAAAGCATTACCATTGTTGAGAAAAGCTGCTGAACTTGGAAATGCTGAAGCACAATACAATCTTGGATATTTTTTACAGAATGGTGTAGGGATTGATAAAAACGAGATTGAAGCTTTCCAATGGTACAAAAAGTCATCTGAAAATGGCTTCAATGATGGTCATTACGCGATGATGATGGCTTACGGAAACGGAATTGGAACTGAAATAAATAATGAAAAAGCCTTTGAATACGCTTTAAAATGTGCCGAAAATAACGACGCAACTTGTATGTGGAATATTGTGAATTGCTACAAACAAGGTTTAGGAGTAACAAAAAATTCTAGCAAAATGCTTGAATGGGCAACAAAATTAGCGTTGCTAGAAAATCCTGAAAATTTAAACTTAAGTGGTAATATAACATCAATGAGATTGAGTTTAGCACAAATGTATAGAGATGGCGATAGCATAGAAAAAGATAATTATAAAAGTTATTTGTGGTATTTAATTTTCAATGAATTCAAAAAGGATTTTTCTATATCTCAACAGCAACAAATCATTGAAGAAATTAAATTAGCTGAAACAAAATTGAGTGAAAACCAATTAAAATCTTCAAAACAAGATGCAGAAAAAATATTTAAAAGAAAATTAAATAATTTTGAGAACTTGTATAAAGCTGATTTCTAAAAATACAGCTCATAACAGCAGTTTGTGATTATGGCTGGTTTTGGTTGTATCAGAAATGTCTCGGCTGACTGAAATTTTAGTTATATTTGGAAACGCAAGTGAGTGAAGAACGCCACAATCACAAGCTGCGGCACGTTATAAACCAGCGTTTTCCATCGCTAGAACTTTTTAGTTTAAGCTTCACTCCTATTCCAAGTTTGCTCAAAAAGAAATCGAAATTAGAATGGAATTTATTGCGCTAGAATTTTGAAAGTTGAAAAAGTTTGCGTGAAAAGTTTGCGTGAAAAAGTTGTAGCAAAAAAAATGTAGCAATATAAAATGCTACAAAAATATTGCTACAAATTTAGAGTGA
>NZ_JAAQQU010000083.1 GCF_011742145.1 Flavobacterium sp. J49
GTTCTTGGGATGTAACTGGGACACAACCGTCAGCTCCAACCGGCTTGGCTTGTTATGAATCAGCCAATTTCAATACTACAACTTGTACTTGGGATATAACGGGGACACAAGCAGTACAACCAGTCATAGTAAACTGTTGGGATAATTTTGTCTTCAATACGACTTCATGTTCTTGGATAAATACTGGATCTCAACCAGCAAATCAGACCACGACAGTTACTGCCTGTGACACCTATTTTTGGAATGTAACAGGGCTGACATACGGTGTTAGCGGAACTTACACTTCTCAGAAAAATTGTATTACATCAATTTTAATTTTGACGATAGAAGATTGTACCCCTGTTTGTAATTACGTAACTTATTCACAAGGTGGTTGGTCTAATGCTAATTCACCATTGAGTGTAAGTTTCTTGAATCAACACTTTCCAAATGGTGTATTAATTGGAAAGCCCGGTAGATCATTGCGATTAACTACTGTTACAGCTATTAGGAATTTCCTTCCAAATGGAGGTACTCCAGATCGATTAGCAAATAGTAATCAAGTAAACAGAACCAATAGTCAGGTGAAAAATGTTTTTGCGGGTCAATTAGTAGCATTGCTTTTAAATGTTGCAGCAAATCCGGGTATGGAAAATGCCACTATTGTTTCTCAAGATCTTTCTTTAAACGGAAGAACAATCGGCTGGTTAATTGAAGAGTCTCAATCTAAAATCGGTTCAAGTACCGTTGTAAGTGGTGCTTTACTTTCTAAATTGTCAAATGCTTGTGAAGCAGTTAACGTAAGTTTCAACGGATCAGTTACGGGTTATATATCCTGTTCATTTGTACAAAGTAAAATAGGGGATGAAACAAACACTACCGTTACAAATGACAATAATAAACATGCTATTACTGCTTATCCAAATCCCTCAAACACCACTTTTACTTTAAATAATCCAACTACATTGGACATGAAAGTAACTATTTATGATATCAGTGGAAAAATCTTAGTTAAAGAGTTTTTATTGTCATCGCAATCCAACTATGAATTTGGAACTGACTATAAAGCGGGAATGTATTTAGTAGAGATTGCAGGCGCGGATTATAAAAAATATTTAAAGTTGATAAAAAAATAAATATTTTATAAAAGATTAAAAAGTCGGGTTTTTCCCGACTTTTTAATTTTAAGAGGTAAGTATTTCTAATCATTCAATTAACTTGTTTTTTACTCATCAAAGAAAGCTTGCTTACAAAATCAATCATTTTTAATCCTTCAATAAGACTTTATGTTATTTATGTAATCTATTGATTTTAATGTAGTTTGTCTATAAATTGAGCCTTTTGTCGAACTTCAATTTTTGTATTTTTTTGATTTACTTTTTAACGATTATATTAAACATTACAACGTTTTTTTTTTTCTCTCATATTGTCTTTAACATATGTTTGTGGCGAAATTATTCCCAAATTTATTATTAATAATATTTACATTTTATTATGAAGACAAACAAACACTTCTTTTTTAAAAAACAAAAAAAAATTAAATACCTTGTTTGTATTTTGTTCATCGGTTTACTTGCACATTCTCAGCCGGTTTGGCAATCTTCAACTACTGCCGTAGGTATTACCCCTAGTGCATCGATAAATGTCCCAAGTGGTACCGTTGCGGGAGATTTATTGGTGGTTGGTGTAATGTTTGAGTCTGGTGATGGTACTACTATAACTGTTCCTGCAGGATGGACTTTAATTAGGAGAAGTAATCAGTCCAGTAATGTGGGTATGGCAACTTATTTTAGAATAGCTGGTTCATCAGAGCCTGCCACATACACATGGGGCTTAGGGTGGAAGAAGTGGTCTATTGGAATGAGTAGAATAACCGGAGCATCTCCTATCATCTCAGTCTCTGCCGATGCATTAGGTAGTAGCTCTTCTACTAGTGTAGTGGCACCTGCGATTACTACTACCACTGCTAATAATCTAATCTTAACATTTTATTGTAATAAAAAACCCGCAACTTATACTATTGCGGTTTCTGGCACTACAGAACGTTATGATGCGCCAAATACTGCTGGAGGAGTTCCTTCAAACATGATGGCTTCTTATGTTCATGCTCCGATAGGTAATACAGGCACAAGAACTGCTACTGCATCACAAGCTGAGACATGGGTAGCTCAAACAGTTGCAATATGTCTTTCAAACACACCAGGGACGCCATCTTCAAATCCGACATTATGTGTTAATACCTTATTATCTCCAATTACAAGAACAACAACAGGTGCCACAGGAATAGGAACCCCTACCGGATTACCAGCTGGAGTAACTGCCGCTTTTGCAAATAATACCATTACCATAAGTGGTACCCCAACAGCATCAGGGGTTTTTAATTATAGCATTCC
>NZ_JAAQQU010000084.1 GCF_011742145.1 Flavobacterium sp. J49
ACGTTAGCGGTCAGTTTTCCTGAACGAGAAAATAAGTCTAAACCAAACACAAAAACAATGAATAGATTTTTTTACTTTAAGGTTACATTTTTAGCAATTACTGTTGGTCTTTTCGCTGGATTATTAGTTTACGGATTAATTGATGTTGACTTTTCAAATATTGAAACGTTGAAAAAGTTGCTATTGAAATCTTTTGTAACAGCAGTTGGAACAGGATTGATATTGGGAATATTGAATATGTTTTTTAAAATTGGTAATTTCCAGAAAAAAGAAAATTCCTGAAAACTGATTACGTTTCTGAGCAATGTTAATTTTTGTGTTTGTAAACTTTTCGCTTTTGGAAATTCAACAGTAGCTAGTTTGTGAAATGATTACGTTTCTCGGAATGTTAATTTTGATTCAGTAAACCAAGTATAAAACCGAACCGCTAACAGCAGTTTCACACAATGGCTGGTTTTGTTTTTCTTAGCCGGAAACTACTAAGTTCGAATTTTGATTATATTTACAACTACAAATTGAAAAAGTCGCCACTGTGTGAAGCCGCAGGACGTTATACAACATTTTTTGACGACCCCATATTTAAGACCGAAAAGTTTAAAATGACGCATCAATTATTCAACATATTATTTTCATTTTTTGTTTTATTATTAGGCATGAGAATGATTTATATGACTTATAAAGAGCCATCTGAATTTTACAATACAAATATCAGAGGTTACTTAAGTGGAACTATGTTTATACTTATGAGTGTAATGTCATTTTCAGGAAAATTTAGTCTATTTGGAATCGTAACTGGATTGATTAGAAGTTCACTAAAATTGAGAGGACAAAACGGAGGCGTTGAAGTTGTGATATTCGTTGTATTAGTTTGTTTTATTTTATTTCTCACTTACTATCGGCCAGACAAAATGTTCAATAAATATAAAACCTCGAACAAGGACACAGAAGCTAAAGTTAAACTATTGAGTAATTATTTCCTGTTCTACTTTGGATTTTCTATAGTTGCGTTATATTTAATTTTGAAATTAACAAGTTAACTAAAAAAACGTTGTATAACAGCCGTTTGGTAGCATGGCTGGTTTTGCATTTCTTAGTCGGAAAGTACTAAGTTCAAAATTTGATTATATTTACAACTATAAATTTAAAAAGTCGCCACGACTACCAAGCGGCGGCACGTTAGCAACAAGATTCAGAAACATCAGCAAATAAAGAACTAATGGAAGATTTCCAAAGTATATTAGACGTGAATTTTCCTTTCGTAAAAAATCTACTGAAAGAATATGGTGAATTTAATCCATTAGCTTGCGCGGTAAACATTAATAGAAAAGTTGAACAAGTTTTACTTGAAGAATATGATGGAGAAGATGCAGAAAATGACTTTCCAAAAGCAACTTCTTTAATTGGAGAACTTAAAAAAGAATTACGATGGAAAAGAAATGAATTTGTAGCAATTGCAATCTTTTATGACGTGAAATTGAAAGAAAAACAAACAGATGCAGTTGCTGTTTTCGTTGAACATAAAGAAGAAAAACAAGCTTATACTTTTTATTATCCGTATAAGTTAATTGATAATAATCCGGTGTTCGCGGAATCGTGGAAAGTGATTGAGGAAATGGAAATCTTTAATAGTTAAAAATCCTGTTGCTAACAGCAGTTTGCAACAATTGCAAGGTTCGGGCTTTCACCGAATTTTCTTCGAAAATTCAAAAAGTAGTTTTATATTTGGAATCGGCGGTGATTAATCTTTGCAACTGTTGCAAGCCGCGGCACGTTGTGTGCAATTTAGCGCTCGAAACCGGATAAATAGCTGTAAAATTTTTGAGGAAAAGGATAGAGTTAAGAAGCGGAAAAATGATTTTATTTTTTCGTCAAGCCTTGCAAACGGGTTTGCTGAAAATGTATTTTCAAAGCGAAGACGCTAAAAGGCTTGCCAAAGTTACAAGAAAAAAATTACAAAGTCAAATTTTATATCATGTAACTAGTTTAACTCTAAGCTTTTGTAAAAATTTTAATGCTGAGATTTTAAAAAACTGTACCTATCATCCCGGCGTGATAGGAACAATATTTTAAAATCATTTATCTAGTTTTCTTCACGGCTAAACTGTTCCTGCTTTTTCTTATCTTAGTCGACAAGAAAAACAGCACACAACACACGATTGTTACAATTGCCTGCCGCAGGCGCAACACAGGCAACTGTAGCAATCGTGGGAACGTT
>NZ_JAAQQU010000085.1 GCF_011742145.1 Flavobacterium sp. J49
AACGGGAACTTACACGGCAAACACCACGGTAAATATTGTGAGTGTAGCGAGTTCAGGTACACCGAGTTGTGTTAATCCGCAAACCAGCAGTGTTATATTGACGGTAGTTGATCCGCCAATTGCAGGGAATAGCACGAATACAACAACTTGTGTTTTGAGTCCACCATTTGATTTGTTTCTGTTATTAGGGCCAACAGCCCAAGCGGGAGGTATTTGGTCACCGGCTTTGATGAGTGGGATAGGAGTTTTTGACCCTTCAGTTGATGCAGGCGGAACATATACTTACACACTATCCGGAACAACACCATGTCAACCATCATCTGCATCGGTTCAAGTAACGGTTAATCCGGTACCGGATGCAGGAAATGACGGAACGTTGAATATCTGTTCGAATCAAAATTCAGTTGATTTATTCGCTTCCTTGTCGGGCATCCCTCAAACAGGAGGAACTTGGTCACCGACCTTAGCCAGTGGAACCGGGATTTTTAATCCGGCAGTTGATATTTCAGGAGTTTATACTTATACTGTTATCGGTATTGCTCCTTGTGTTGATGATACTTCAACAGTAACCGTAACAGTGACTCCGGGGCCTGAAGCAGGAACCAATAATTCGGTTACACTTTGTGTCAACAGTCCGGTACAAGATTTAGCTCAATTGTTAGGCCCTAATTCTCAAACCGGTGGAGTTTGGTCTCCTGCCATGGCAAGCGGAACCGGGGTTTTTGACCCGACTGTAGATGCTGCTGGTGACTATACTTACACACTTTCCGGTGCCCAGCCATGCGACAACGATAGTGCCGTCATAACAGTAATAGTTAATCAGGTTCCAAATGCAGGCGATGATAGCTCAGTTACTTTATGTTCAAATAATCCGGCTCAAGATTTATTTTTATTATTAGGATCAAATGCGCAGGCGGGTGGTACTTGGTCACCGGCATTAGCCAGTGGAACAGGATTCTTTAATCCGGCTATTGATTTGGCAGGAACTTATACTTACACAGTTGGGGGAGGTTTATGTGCTACTGATACCGCTGATGTAACGGTTATAGTAATTCAAGCACCAAATTCAGGAGGAACAGGTCAAACCTTAAATACTTGTATCAATATAACTTCTTTGGATTTGTTTACAGGTTTAGATGGTACTCAAACTTTAGGTGGAACCTGGAATGATGATGATAATTCAGGTGCATTGACAGGTAGTATTTTTAATCCGTCAGTAGTGGCTGTTGGAACTTATCATTTTACTTATACAGTTGTTGGAACATCACCTTGTTTAAATGCAAGTTCAACAGTAACAGTTGTTGTTAATCCTTTGCCAAATGCAGGAACATTTACAGGTATAGTTTCATTATGTCCAAGTGTTGGTGTTTTAGATTTGGCTACTTTATTAACCGGACAAAATTCGGGCGGTACTTGGACAGATGGTTCAGCTCAAACGGTTGCCTCACCAATCACTATTATTAATTTGGCTGCCGGAACATACAGTTATACTTATACCATAACTAATTTATGCGGTACAGATACCGAAACAGTTCAGTTTACTATTTTACCAAGTCCGCAATTAACCACTGTTAACGTAACCATTTCTCCGGCTTGTCTTGGAGCCAATGTCGTTGTTAACTTAAACGGAATGGCTGACGGCGTTTATACTTTGAGTTATGATTTGGCAGGAGCCAATACTTTGTCGGGTCAAACGACAACAGTTACAATTGCCTCCGGTGCAGGAAATTTCACTATACCAAACGCATCTCTTCCAAATACCGGAACAACCGTAATTACTTTTACCAATATTTTAAATACCGTATCTAACTGTTCAAGTACATTAACTGGTGTTGCTGCACAAATCATTGTCAGACCTTTAGCGGATATTGATAGTGCCAGTCTGACTGCCAATAGCGTATGTTTCGGAACCGATGTTGTCATTACTATTGCCAATGCCATCAATTTGCCTGATGGAGTTTACCAGTTTAATTATTCCATTCCCGGCGCAACACCAACTTCAGGCGTGACCGGAAATGTAACCATTACCGGAGGCGTAGGACAGTTTACCGTTCCTGCTGCAATATTTACAGCTGCAGGAAATTATACTTTGACCATTATTGGAATCATTGCCGCAACCGGTTGTACCAATCCGAATGAAAATGCAACGGTTAGTTTTGTCATCAATCCGATTCCGGATTTGAATACAGCAATTTTGACTGTTCAGGATACTTGTGCTAATTATGCGAGTCAAGCTACCATTTCAGGTACTGTAAATATGCCGGATGGGGATTATATTATCCAATATCTTTTGAGTGGTGCCAATTCAGCTTCAAATACAGTAACTGTAACTTTTACAGGCGGAATAGGAAGTTTTACTATTCCGGCTACCGATTTGGTTAATAATGGAACGACAGCACTAACCATTAGTCAGTTGAACTCTGTAACTACAACTTGTGGAGTTATTGGGAATGTGGTTATGTCAACTAATTTCGAAGTGACCCAATTAGGAACACCGCAAATCATTCAAGACGGCAATCTTTTCTGTGATGACGACAACCCAACTATAGAAAATTTATCCGGAAATCTTGTCGGATTCCCAACAGTAATTTGGTACAATGCGCCAACGGGTGGGACAGCATATTCTACTACTGATTTATTGGTACACGGAACAACTTATTATGCTGCTCTAACTTCAGCGAGTGGATGTGAAGGTTCTGTCAGATTGGAAGTTATTGTGGATTTAACAGTCTGTGATGATATTTTAATTCCGGATGGTTATTCACCAAACAATGACGGCATCAACGATACTTTTGAAATTGAAAACTTGGCTGTTTTATATCCGAATTTCAAATTGGAAATCTACAACCGTTATGGTAATTTGATTTACACCGGAAACAGAAATACTCCAAATTGGGACGGAACTACATCAGTAGGCGGATTGAATTTGGGAGACAATTTATTGCCAACCGGCGTTTATTTCTACATTTTGAATTTCAATGACGGCACAAGAAAAGCAGTTCAAGGAAGAGTATATCTAAACAGATAAGGAAGATGAGTACAACTATGAAACATAAAATTATTCGCTATTTTTCTGCAATACTCATAGTATTGACCTCTTCTTCTATGGTTGCGCAACAAGATCCTCAGTTTACCCACTACATGTACAATATGAGCGTAATCAATCCGGCGTATGCAACCGAAAATAAGGATGTGATTAACATGGGTGGCATTTATCGTGCCCAATGGGTTGGTATCGAAGGCGCACCCACAACCCAATCCTTTTTTGCCCACAAACCTTTGTCGAGAAAAGTGGAAATGGGTATATCAATTGTTCATGATGAAATAGGCGATGTAGTAGAAGAAAGTAATATTTATGCCGACTTTGCCTATGTGTTATCACTGTCTGAAAAAACCAGATTGTCTTTTGGAGTCAAAGCGGGCGTTACCTTATTTAGTACTAATTTCAACGGATTTCAATACACCAGTCCGTTGCTCGATCCGGCTTTTGAAAATAATATCAGCCAAACCTTTCCTAATGTAGGAGCCGGAACTTATTTGTTTGGTGATAATTATTACTTAGGCTTTTCTACACCAAATTTATTAACCACCAAACATCTCGAAAACACCAACGGCATTGTTACCACCGGAGTGGAAGCCATTCATTATTTCTTGACAGGCGGTTATGTCTTTACTTTGAATGGCAACGACAATTTGAAAATCAAACCTGCTTTCATGGCCAAAGGCGTTGAAGGCGCGCCGTTGTCAATCGACTTAACTACCAATGTGCTTATCAATAATAAATTTGAAGCCGGGTTAGGTTACCGATTAGACGATTCTGTCAGCGGTTTGGCCAGTTTTTATGTGACACCAACTTTGAGAATTGGCTATTCTTATGACTATACACTAACAAACCTTAGAAAGTTCAATACGGGTTCGCATGAGGTTTTTGTTTTATTCGACCTTGATTTAGGCCGACTATCAGGAAAAGGGTATGATAAATCACCAAGATTCTTTTAAAATGGATACGATGAAAAAAATCTTCTACATACTTTTTGTTTTTTGCAGTATCACCACTCTTTTTGCCCAAAAAAAAGTTACTGTCAAACAAGCCCATGCTTTGTTTGACCGAAAATCCTATGTCAAAGCAGCAGCGGCTTATGAGCAATGCGAACAGTCTCAAAAAGTGTTGCAGAATTTGGGCGATTGTTACTACTACAATTTCCAAATGGATAATGCCGTGCGGGCTTATGGCCAGTTGTTTTTTACCTATAAAGACAGCCTTAAAAAAGAAGTGTTTTTCCGTTATGCCAATGCGCTGAAAGGAATCAAAGATTTTGACAAGGGCGATGCCATCATGTCGGAATATTTAGGTTTCAATCAAAATACGCCTAAGTTTATGAAGAACGTTACCCGCAATACACCCAACAGTTTCAAATTGGAACCCATGTCCAAAAACAGAACCAATGGAGATTTCGGAATTGCGTTTTATGGCGACAAAGTAACTTTTGCATCGCTCAGAAATGCCGATGAAAAAGCCTATGGTTGGAATGACAGACCATATTTAGACTTGTTCATGGCTTCGGTAAATGACAAAGGACAATTGGTTCAAGTTGAGCCTTTTCCGGATATCATCAATACCAAAAAACACGAAAGTAATGCTGCGTTCAGTGCCGATGGTAAAACCATGTATTTCAACAGAAGTGGCGATAAGCAGGTCGAAATTGGCAACGAAAGAGTGGCTACGGTAAAAATTTATAAAGCAGAATTTGTTGATGGTAAATGGACCAATGTTAAAATGTGTTCTTTCTCCAGTGATGAATATTCCGTACAGCATCCATTCCTGACCAAAGATGGCAAAAAATTATACTTCGCCAGCGATATGAAAGGAACCATCGGTTCTATGGATATTTTTGTGGTAGATATTTTGCAGGACGGCACTTTCAGCCAACCGAGAAATTTAGGCGAAACTATTAATACTATTCACCGTGAGCAATTCCCTTTTGTAACCGAAGACGGTACGTTATACTTTGCTTCTGATGGTCATCAAGGCAATGGAAATCTGGATATATTCATGAGCTATAAATTGACTGATACCGAATTTGATAAACCGTTAAATCTTGGCTCGACCATCAATAGCGAAATGGATGATTTCAATTTTATTTTGGACGAAGTCAATGACAAAGGGTATTTTGCTTCCAACCGAACCGGTGATGACAATTTATACACTTTTGTTCGCGAAGAAAACAAGCTGCAATATTTAGTCGAAGGTGAAGTAAGAGATTTGAAATCCTTAGAACTTTTGCCCGGCGCTACTGTGAAATTATACAACGACAAAGGCGAATTGCTCGAAGAAGTTTTGGTCGGCAAAGATGGTGATTTTACTTTTAATACTGAGCCGAATAAGAAATACAAAATCATGGCTTTCAAAGATTTCTATATTCCGGCAGAAGCCGAATTTGATACCAGTCAAAAAGGCAAAGTATATATCGATTTGCAAATGAAAGTTGAGTCCTATTATGACGCCGAAGACATCATCAATAAAAAAGACGACGGAACGGTTTTAATCGAATTGGAAAATATTTACTTCGATTTAGACAAATGGAACATCAAGCCACAAGCGGCACAAGTCTTAGATGTATTGGTTGGTTTGTTGAAAAAATACCCTTACATGGAAATCCAAATCGGATCGCACACCGATACCAGAGCTTCCGAAATGTATAATTTAAGATTGTCAAACCGAAGAGCGGCATCGGCTTTAGAATATTTGGTGCAAAACGGCATCGACCGAAAAAGACTGAAATCTGTAGGTTACGGCGAAAGCAAACCGTTGATTATTTGTCCGAAAAATGATTGTACCGACAGCGAGCACGCTACCAACCGCAGATGTACTTTTATGATATTAAAATAAGTTAGTTGTTGAGTGTTGTTATAAAAATTGGGATTTTGAACGCAAATGCATACTTTAATTAGTATGCATTTGTTTTTTGGTATAAACCTAACTTTAGATTAACATAAATATTCAGAAAGGATTGCGTTGTAATTCCTATTTTTGTGTTTCAATACTTTCTTCTATGAAAAAAATATTCTGCTTATTATCCTTCCTTATCGTTCCCGGTCTTTTGGCCCAACAAAGACCCAAACTGGTGGTTGGTATTGTCATTGACCAAATGAAAATGGAATACTTATACCGTTTTCAAAGTGATTTTTCTGAAAATGGTTTCAAACGATTGATGAATGACGGATTTACGTTTCACAATATGCATTACAATTATATGCCAACCTATACTGCGCCCGGCCATGCTTCCATTTACACCGGAACGACACCGGCCATGCATGGCATTGTGAGCAACGAATGGTTTCACCGTACGTTAAAGAAAGAAGTGTATTGCACCGATGATGAGAGTGTAACGACTTTAGTGCCGGGAACTGAGAAAGAAGGCAAAATGTCACCCAAAAGCCTTCAAACCACCACCATCACCGATGAGCTAAAACTCAGCACCAACTTCAAAGGCAAAGTTATAGGCATGAGCATCAAAGACCGTGGTGCCATTCTTCCGGCCGGACATTTTGCGGATTGGGCTTTTTGGTATACCAAGACCGGTGAGTTTATCTCAAGCTCATTTTATGGCAATACTTTGCCAACCTGGGTCGACGAATTCAATAAAGAGAAACAATATTTGCCTTATATGAACAGCGGTTGGTCTTTGCTAAAACCCATCCAAACTTACAATGAAAGTTTGACAGATGCCAACAATTACGAAGGCAAATTGTATAAAAAAGAACCTGTTTTTCCATATAATTTAAAGGAAATGTATGAAGGAAACGATGCCGGAGTATTGCGTGTTACGCCTTTTGGGAACGATGTTTTAGCCAATTTGGCCAAAAGAGCTATCGAGAAAGAAGCTTTAGGGAAAGATGATATCACCGATTTTTTAGCCGTTAGTTTTTCTTCTACCGATTATATCGGACATACATTTGGACCGCGTTCGATAGAAATTCAAGACACTTATTTGCGCTTGGATTTGACCATAGCCGATTTTTTAAACTATTTGGATAAAACCGTAGGCAAAGGAAATTATTTGGTTTTTATGACGGCAGATCATGCGTGTTCCGAGAATTCAACCCACTTAAAAGAAAATAAGTACAACGTAGATAACATCAGTTATAAAGATGTTTCCAAAGATTTAATTGCTTTTTCCGAACAGAATTTCGGGATCAATTTATTGTTGAAATACGACAGCTATAATGTTCACTTCGACAAAGAAATAATCAAAACCAAAGGCTTGGATTTGGCCAAAGTAAAACAAAGTTTCAAAGACTTTTTATACACCAAAAATTATGTAAAAAGAGTTTATACCGAAGAAGAAATCTTGGCTTCTTCTATTAGCGATCAGTTGTTGGGATTTGTTCATAAAGGTTATGATCCAACCCAAAACGGCGATTTGTATTTTGTGTACAAACCTGGTTTTGTAGAGTATTCCGCGACCGGCGCCACACACGGTTCTCCTTATGCTTATGATACCAATGTTCCATTGATATTTTATGGCTGGAACATTAAAAAAGGGGAATCTTTTGACAAAAAAGTAATCACCCAAATTGCGCCGACTTTGGCCCAAAAGTTAAAAATAACCTTGCCCAATGCGACCGAAAGCGAAGTGCTTTTGGAAGTACTTGATAAATAATAAAAAACCCCGAAAGTTTATTTCGGGGTTTCTTTTTTATACTTCAACCATAATTTGGTTTTGTAACAAATCTTCAAAGGTTTCTCTTTCTCTAATCAAATGACCTTTGCCGTTTTTCCATAAAACTTCGGCTGGTTTAAAGCGCGAGTTGTAATTGGAAGCCATCGAGAAGCAATACGCTCCGGCGTTGCGGAAACACAAAGTGTCACCTTCATGGATTTCGGTAATTCTGCGGTTGCTGGCAAACGTGTCCGTTTCACAAATATAACCTACCACGGTGTAAAAACGCTCTTTCCCTTTCGGGTTAGAAATGTTTTCAATAGTGTGTTGTGAACCGTAAAACATCGGACGGATTAAGTGGTTAAATCCGGTGTCAATTCCGGCAAAAACAGTAGAGGTTGTTTGCTTGATGACATTGACTTTGGCCAAAAAATAGCCGGCTTCACTCACCAAGAATTTGCCCGGTTCAAAAGCCAAGGTCAACTCGCGACCGTATTCTTTTTCGAATGCCAAAAAGCGCTTGGTTAATTTTTTACCCAATTCTTCTATGTTGGTTTCGATATCTCCTTTTTTATAAGGTACTTTAAATCCGGAACCAAAATCCAAGAAGTCTAAATCTTTAAATTGTTTCGCGGCATCAAATAAAATTTCGGCAGCATACAAGAATACTTCGATATCCAAAATATCAGAACCGGTATGCATGTGTATTCCGTTGATGTGCATTTTGGTGTTTTCTACGATGCGTAAAATATGTGGAATTTGATAAATTGAAATCCCGAATTTACTATCGATATGACCTACGGAAATATTTTCATTTCCACCGGCCATTACATGCGGATTGATGCGAATACAAACCGGAACTTTCGGGTGTTTGGTGCCAAAATGTTCCAATACGGAAAGATTGTCAATGTTGATTTGTACACCCAATTGGGCTACTTCTTCAATCTCTTCGAATGAAACGCCGTTGGGTGTAAAGATGATTTTGTCGGGGGTAAATCCGGCATGCAAGCCCAATTGTACTTCCTGAATAGAAACGGTATCAAGGCCAGAACCCAAGTTCTTCAGTAGCTTCAGAATAGAAATGTTTGACAAGGCCTTCATTGCATAGTTAATTCTAAGCTTCTCTACCTTGGCAAAAGCATTGGTTAAACGATTGTACTGAAACTCAATTTTTTCAGCATCATACACATAAAGTGGATTCCCGAATTCACGGGCCAATTGTTCTAATTCTGTCGGTTGCATAATTGTTATTTAATTAAGCTGCAAAGCTAAGTCTCAAGTGGCGCAATTCCAAGGAAAAAAATAGCAGAATTCGTGCTTTTTGAAAGCTATTCCACAAATTGAAGCCTGAAGCCATCTGCAATTGATTGGTCAACTACGAGACTGTTGTTGGTAACAGTGAAGCATCCCATTTCAATACCGTCGATTTTAAGAATCTCTCCGCAAGTAAACTCAGGGTTCTCCACAATCTGGTAATTGTAAACACCGGTTTCAAATACGTCCCATTTATCTAAATCAGTATTGTTATTGACTATACTAACCATTTGTGTGGTCGGATTAAAGTCCCACGTAATTAATCCGGGTTCAAAATCGTTGTCAATTCCGGCAAAAGTGCCGCTTACATTGACCAATTTCCATTGTCCTTGTACGGTGTTGGGATTTGTATTAGAATCATTACTGCAACTTGATTGTAAAACCAGCAGTATTATACCCAATGTTAAGATTGCTTTTTTCATGGTCTTTTGATTTAAAAATCAGATGATTTAGCTTCAAAAGGGTTGCGTTGTTTTTTTTAAAAAGTTTCCACTTGATAAATATACTAAATTGGTATACATTTCTTTTTGGTTTGGTTGTAATTAATTACTTTTGTGGCACATTTGGTTGAATTCAATTTTCAGCACTTCACAAACTAACTATTTATTATGAACATACACGAATATCAAGGTAAAGAAATTTTAGCCAGTTATGGCGTTCGAGTTCAACGTGGCATTGTGGCAAACAGTCCCGTAGAAGCAGTAGCGGCAGCCAAACAATTGACAGCAGAAACCGGTACAGGTTGGCATGTAATCAAAGCACAAATTCACGCGGGTGGAAGAGGAAAAGGCGGCGGCGTAAAATTGGCCAAAAACTTGCAACAAGTAGAGGAAATATCAGAACAAATTATCGGGATGATGTTAAAAACACCTCAAACACCACCTGAAGGGAAAAAAGTTCACAAAGTTTTAATCGCAGAAGATGTTTATTATCCGGGCGAGAGTGAAACTTCTGAGTTTTATATGTCAGTTCTTTTAAACAGAGCCAGAGGAAGAAACATGATTATGTATTCTACAGAAGGCGGAATGGATATTGAAGAAGTAGCCGAGCACACACCACATTTAATTTTTACGGAGGAAATTGATCCTGCAGTAGGTTTGCAAGGTTTCCAAGCCAGAAGAATTGCGTTTAACTTAGGGCTTTCCGGAAATGCTTTCAAAGAGATGGTAAAATTTGTGGAGGCTTTATACAATGCTTACATCGGTTCAGATGCATCCATGTTTGAAATCAATCCGGTTTTAAAAACCTCTGACAATAAAATTATGGCGGTTGATGCCAAAGTAAATATAGACGATAATGCTTTGTTCAGACAGCCAAAATATGCTGACATGCGCGACATTCGTGAAGAAAATCCAATCGAAGTAGAAGCCAAAGAAGTAGGTTTGAACTATGTTGACCTTGACGGAACGGTTGGTTGTATGGTAAACGGAGCAGGATTAGCCATGGCAACCATGGACCTAATTAAATATGCAGGTTTTGAACCGGCGAACTTCTTAGACGTAGGTGGAACCGCGGATGCAAAACGTGTGGAAACCGCTTTCCGTATTATCTTAAAAGATCCAAATGTAAAAGCGATTTTGATTAATATTTTTGGTGGAATTGTTCGTTGTGACCGTGTGGCGCAAGGAGTTGTTGATGCATACAAAAATATGGGTGACGCTATTAAAGTGCCGATTATTGTTCGTTTACAAGGAACCAATGCAGAAATTGCCAAAGAATTAATTGACAATTCAGGAATGCCGATTTTATCAGCGGTACAATTCCAAGAAGCAGCTGACCAAGTAAAAGCAGCATTGTCTTAAAAGTAAATTACAACTTATAAGTTACAAAGTGAAAAACCCGAGTGAAAGCTCGGGTTTTTTTATTATTTTTCGACTTTATTTTTATCACCAAGTCAAACGGTAAATGGATATTAAAAATTTCTCCACCAAAAGGGTAAACCTTCTGATCATTTTGATTTCGTCACTAATGATGATTGTCGTGCTCAATTTGCCTTTTAAAGCAAAACCTTTTGGAGATATGACCTTTCATGAAGAAGCAAAGCATTTGGCCTTGTATTTAAAAGGTGACATCGGGTATGATAAAGTCACTATTACCAAAGCGCCCGGACCGGTATTTTTTTACACTGCACCTTATTTGATTGCGCCTTCGGACGCTACAGATAACCAACTTTGGGTTTATGCCGTAGTATTTACTTTTATCATCATTACCATAAGTTTACTGCTGATTTTTAAAATTGGCTCCAGTCTTTTTTCCAAAGAAGTGGGATTGTTGAGTGTATTGCTATTCTTTATCTTTCCTATACATTGCTATTATTCCTTAGGGATTTTAGCTGAAGTGCCTGCGTTTTTTTCGCTGACTTTGGCTTTGTACGGTTGGTCAAGAATTGCAAAAGAAGCAAGAGAAACTAAAAGTTGGCTGCTATTGTTGTTAGGGCTTTGGTTTTTGATCCTCAACCGACCTAACACAATGTTGTTATTGTTGATTGGGTTCTTGTTGGTGGTTTATGCCTTTTTCAAGAACAAACAATTCTTTAAAACCTATGGAAAGAAACTGGTATTGACTTTCACTTGTGTAGGTTTAATGGGCTATGGAACATTACAATTGGCCAAAATGGTTACCGGAACCAAAAGCGGTTACAATCAGGAAGGCCTTCTATATTTTGTCGCGCACCAAGGCCGATTTCAATTCAGAGAAGAACCAACCGATTTCCGTTTTTGGGAAAGCGATATCAGACCGGATAGTAAAGATTATCAAAATTGGGGTAAAAGCGGAGAAGCTTTAGGTAAAATCATAGAAGAAACCAAACGCTCTCACGGCGACGTTTACCGAGAGTTCTTAATTAATGACGCTTTAGAACATCCTTTTCTGTTTACCAGACAGTTTTTTGTCAAATGTTTTTATGGTCACATGTATTTTATCAACAGCGTAAAACCCAAAGATTTTCATCTTGGACCTATTCACGGTGTTATGGGTTATTGGCTGGTTATTTTTATCATTAACTTTATCAATATTATCATCATACTTGGTGCTGCTTTGTTTTTGGTTAAAGAAAAAAGTCTTAACAATTATTGGCTTTTTTGGGGTGTAATTGTGGCCTTATTGATTTTCCACGGATTGACTTACATGGAGCCGCGTTATATGTTTCCGGCGCGAGTGGCTTTGTATATTATGAGTGCCGCCGGATTATACCGCTTGCCTTGGATTCAAAGAAAAGTTAACTATCTTTCGGGACTTGTTTTTACCACTAAATCTGTCAGCTAATGGAAAATCATGACAAACCTATTATTGGTGTAGTGTCACCATGCTATAATGAGGAATTGGTGTTGCCGGAAACTTCCGTGCAGTTGAATGCCATCATAGCCGATTTAGTTTCGCGCAATATTATTTCTGAAAAGAGTTTTGCTGTTTTTGTGGATGATGGGAGCAAAGACAAAACTTGGAATATCATCGAAGAAAAAGCGTTGCAATTAACCCATATCAAAGGACTGAAATTGGCCGGAAATGTAGGTCATCAAAAAGCATTATTAGCCGGATTACTGACTTTTAAAGACGAAGCCGATGCCTTGATTTCTATCGATGCCGATTTGCAGGATGACGTTCGCGTGATAGCAGAAATGATAGTCAAATACAAATCGGGAATTGATGTAGTGTACGGCGTTCGCAAGGAAAGAGCTACCGATACTTTTTTCAAAAGAAACACCGCCTTGCTGTTCTACAATTTGATGAAGAAAATGAAGGTCAATATCATTCACAACCATGCCGATTACCGTTTGTGCAGCCAAAGAGTTTTGAATGCTTTGGCCGAATTCGGAGAAGTGAATTTGTTTTTACGAGGAATTATCCCAACCATCGGTTTTAGCAAAGAGGTCGTTTATTATGACCGATTAGAACGCTTTGCCGGCGAATCCAAATACCCTTTCCGAAAAATGGCGGCTTTTGCCTGGAATGGCGTGACTTCTTTTAGCAATTATCCACTGAAATTGGTGACCATTATTGGTTTTGTTATCTTTTTCTTTTGTTTGATAATGACCGGTTATGCCCTGTTTGCTTTGTATACCGGAAACGTGGTTCCCGGTTGGCTTTCAACGGTTTTACCCATGTATTTTTTGGGCGGCGTTCAGTTGTTTTGTTTCGGAATTTTAGGCGAGTATATCGGCAAAATTTATTCGGAAGTAAAGCAAAGACCTCGCTATTTTATTGATAAACGAGTAGATTAAGAAAATAAACTATGAAAAAAGATTTTGAGAAAAAATACCACGATGTAGAAACCGACCATTGGTGGTTCAAATCAAGAAGAAAATATTTACTCGACCTATTGGAAAATGTTCCGAAAGACAGTAAAATATTAGACATTGGCTGTTCTTCCGGGGTGTTTTTAAAAGACTTGGAAAAATTGGGTTTCGCACTCGAAAATTTGTACGGCGTTGACATCAGCGACAAGGCTATAGCCAATTGCCAAGCCAACGGCATTCCCAATACTTTTGTAATGGATGCGCAAAACATAACACTTGCGGAATCTTTTGACATCATAGTGGCTTCCGACTGTTTGGAGCATTTGCAAGACGATAAACAAGCCTTGAAGAACTGGAAATCTTTGCTGAAAGTAGGTGGAACGATGTATGTTTTTGTGCCGGCTTTTATGTCGTTGTGGAGTTATCACGATGAAGTAAACATGCATTACCGACGGTATACTAATGCCGAGTTAAGAGCGAAAATTTCAAATGAAAACCTGGAAATTCTCAAATCGAGTTATTGGAATTTCTTTTTGTTTTTACCGGTTTACCTCTTCAGAAAATTGACGGCTGTTTTCCAAAAAAACAAAACCGGCGAAAGCGATATTTCTATTGGGAATACCTTTGTAAACAGCATTTTACTGCAGTTGATTGTTTTTGAGAACAAGTTGTTGAAAATGGTTAACTTCCCGTTTGGTGTCAGCACTTTTTGTGTTGCCAAAAGAAAAGCGTAAGAGCCGCTCTTTCAAATTCTAATTCAAACCACCTAAATACTCATTTTGAGCATTTCAACCGAAAGGAAATACTATTTTTGTTTGGAACATTACACAAATGTACGAATGAGAATAGAAAAATACTTTCTTTTATATGGGTTGCTGTTTTTTTCTGTGCTGTGTTGGTCACAAGACCAAAAAACAGACAGTTTGATTTCGGCTTTACAAAAAACCAGAAATGATATAGACAAAGCCGAATTGCTCAATGCAATTGCCGATCAATACAAAACAAGTGATCCGAAGTTGATGTTGGATTATGCCCAAAAAGCCTTTGATTTGGCCCAAAAGATTGATTACCAATTGGCCGAAGGCAATGCCATGCTCAATATGGGAAACGCCAATATCATTGTTGGGAATTATGCCAAAGCCTTGCAACATTTTACCGATGCCCAACATCTTTTTGAAACCATAACTGTAAAAGATGACACCGAAAAGCAAAAAGGACTGGCCAAAGCCTTAGGGAGTATTGGCATTGTTTTTTCGGAACAGAGCAATTATTCGAAAGCACTACAATATTATTTGAAAGCGGTTACAATTTATGAGCGACTCAAAGACGAGGAAAAGTGTGCCAAGCTCTACAACAACATCGGTATCGTTTACAAATCAATATCGGCCGATTTTAAAGCCTTAGAATATTTTATCAAAGCCCAAAAAATACAGGAAAAGCGCCATGATCCTAATTTAGGCATTACTTATACCAATATTGGAAACGGTTACTTAAAGCAAAACAATTTACCCAAAGCTTTTGATTACTACAGCAAAGCCAAAGCCGCTTTAGACAAGCATCCGAATCCGAGAGCTTTAGGCGAATGGTATAATAATGTCGGGTTGTATTACAAAGCCTCTAAGCAGAATGAGCAAGCGGTGTCTAACTGGAAATCGGCCATTAAGACCTTTGCAAGTATTGATGACAAATTCGGAGTAGGCGATAGTTACATTCATTTGGGCCAATTGTTTTTGGAACAGAACAAACTGTCGGAAGCGATTACCATGGCTGAAAAAGCATTGGCTTTAGCCAAAGAGATCAAGGTCTTAGAGCAAGTGGTCATCACCGAAAAACTACTGAGTGACATATACGCCCAACAAAATAAACCGGCTTTGGCATTGGCGCACTTTAAATTGTACAGTCGTGCCAAAGACAGTTTGACCAATGCCGAAAACATCAGAAGAAGCGTGGAAGAAGAATTAAATTTTGATTTTGAAAAACGTGAAACTATCCACCAAAAAGAAATTGAAAAAAGAGATTTGTTGCTCAAAGAAGAATCCAAGCGAAACACTTTACAACTCTTTTTTGCCGCTATTTTTGGATTGTTATTGTTCGGAATTGCTTTTTTGATTTACAACCGAATCCAACTCAAAAAGAATTTAACTTTACAAAAAGAATTAGCCGAATACGAACAGAAAGCGCTGCATTTGCAGATGAATCCGCATTTTGTGTTCAACTGTTTGGGATCGATTTCGAGTTTTATTGTGCAAAACGGAACTGATTCGGCTATCAAATATTTGTCAAAATTCTCTAAATTGATGCGATTGACTTTAGAATATTCCAAAGAATCACTGATTCCCATCGACAAAGAAATTGAGAGTTTGCAAAATTATTTAGAATTGGAGCAACTGCGTTTTAATAATAAATTTACTTTTTCAATTTTTAAAAGTGATGCGATAGAAGACGATGTGGCTTTACCGCCATTATTATTGCAACCTTTTGTGGAAAACGCCATCATACACGGAGTGATTCCTAAAAAGGAAATCGGAAGTATTGCCGTGCGTTTTACGGTAGAAAAAGACAGTCTGATTTGTACGGTGGAAGACAACGGGATTGGTTTTAATGAATCCAAAGCCCAAAAAGAAAATTCGGTAGTTGCCCACAAATCAATGGCGTTGGATATCACTAAAAAGCGTTTGGAAATGATAGAATCAACGACCAAACAAAAAACAGAATTCAAAATAGAAGAAGTAAAAACCCATCCCGAAGAGATTTTGGGAACCAAAGTAACTTTGCATTTGCCGATACAATATAGTAAATAGTTACGAGTTCAAAGTTAACCCAAACCCATATGATTACAGCCTTATTAATTGATGACGACTGCAATTTGAGAAACGGAATGAAAAGTCTGTTGGCTCGTTACGCACCCGAAATCAGGATTGTTGGAGAAGCCGATAGTGTCGAAACCGGTGTACCTTTGTTATTGCAAAATCCGCCGCAAGTGTTGTTTCTGGACATTCATTTGGGCGATGGTTCGGGCTTTGATTTATTGGAAGAAGTCAATAAAAAAGGAAAGTTGAATTCTCAAATTGTTTTTATCACAGCGCACGAACAGTATGCCGTCAAAGCCTTCCGATTTAGTGCTTTGGATTTTTTGCTGAAACCGGTTGACCCCGAAGAATTACAGAAAGTAATCGGCAAACTAAAAGATGTTATTGATAAAAATGATAACGTATCGCATATCGATTTGTTGTTGGAAAACATTCGAAAGAAAGTAGATAATTTCAAACGCATTGCTTTGTCCAACTCAGACGGCATCCATCTTTTTGAAGTGAGCGACATCATTCGTTGCGAAAGCGAAGACAACTATACCAAGTTTTACATCAAAAACAGTAAACCGATTTTAATATCGAAGACTTTGAAAGAATACGAAGAATTATTAACCGAACACGGATTTGAACGGATTCACCAAAGTCACTTGATTAATCTGGCTTATTTGAAATCCTATATCAAAAAAGACGGCGGTTATGTGGTTATGGCAGACAACAGTAATCTTCCTATTTCGCAAAGAAAAAAAGACAGGTTACAGGAATTATTAAAGATGTTGTAACGAATTCTAAATCAGAATAGGTCATTACTCATTTGCTAAAGATTACTAAAACAACATACAGTAAATTTATATTATCAAATAAAATCAATCTAAAACGAATTCTATATACTATGAAAAAATTATACTTTTTATTATTGCTGATGTCAGGATTGGTCAATGCCCAAATAGTTAATATACCGGATGCCAATTTTAAAGCAAGGCTTTTGGCAGCGAACTCGACAGTTGACATAGCCAAAGACAGTGCAGGAAATAATATAGCCATTGATCAAAATGCCGATGGTGAGATTCAGGTTTCTGAAGCATTATTGGTGTATTCTTTGAATAATTTGAATTACTCCAGTCAGTTTCCTATCTACGATTTGACCGGAATTCAGAGTTTTCAAAATATTACCTTATTGAATAGCGGTACGAGTTATTTGACCACTTTAGATTTGTCAAACATGCCTAATCTGGAGATATTATTTTGTGGCGGTTCTAATTTGACCAGTCTTAATGTGAATGGTTGTAGCAGTTTGATTCAAATTGTTTCTGAAAACAGTCAGTTGACGTCTTTGGATTTGAGCGGTTTGAGTCAGTTGGTTTATGTTTATGTAGATAATAATTTATTGCAAAACATCAACTTAACGGGAACAACCAGTTTAACTACACTAAGTTGCGCCTTCAATTCTTTAACCACTTTAGATGTGAGTTCTTGCACAAATTTACAGTCATTGTATTGTCCGTTTAATCAATTGACCTCGATTAACTTTACCGGATTGACCGCAATAGAATCCTTATACTTGCACAGTAATCAGTTAACTAATCTAGATTTCAGCAATATGCCCAATTTGAGTTATGTTAACTGTTCGGCCAATTTGCTAACTACGGTGGATGTTTCCAACAATCACAATTTTACTACACTTATTTGTACCGATAGTCCAAACCTTGTGAGTGTTTTTATGAAATTCGGAAGACCGGCACTATCTATAAACGGAGGTTATCCACTAACGAATAATCCGAATTTGCAATATGTATGTATGGATGAATACAGAATTCCGGGATTTTTACAATATTTCCAAGAGAATGGGATGTCTAATGTTGTGGTTAATTCGTATTGTTCTTTTACCCCCGGAGGAAATTACAATACCATCACAGGTACTGTAACCGTAGACAATGACAATAACGGTTGTGATACAGGAGACGGTTTTAATCCGTATATCCGAATGAACATTGCCGGCTTTAGCGGTCCGGGAGCGACATTTACCAATGCACAAGGGCAATATACATTCTATACTTTATCCGGAAACTTCACCATCAATCCCAGTATTGAAAATCCTTCTTGGTTTACCGTTTCACCACAAAATGCCAATATCAACTTTGCCAATTTTAATAACAATGTTGTTACTCAAAATTTTTGTATTGCACCAAACGGAATCCATCCCGATTTAGAAATTGTAGTAGCGCCGGTTAATCAGGCACGTCCGGGCTTTGATGCGGTTTATAAAATTGTATATCGCAATAAAGGAAATCAAACATTGTCACAACAGTATGGCGTTAATTTCTTCTTTAATCAAAATTTAATGGAGTTGGTTTCCACTTCAGTAACGCCATCAACCTCGGGTCCGGGAAGTTTGTCTTGGGATTATGCCAACTTAAGACCTTTTGAAAGCAGAGCCATTTTGGTAACCTTTAATATCAATGCGCCGACAGATACCAATCCGGTGAACATTGGAGATATTTTAAATTACACCGCTTCTATATTACCGCAAGCCGGCGATGAAGACACAATGAATAATTTATGTGTTTATAACGAAATGGTTTCAGGTTCGTTTGATCCCAATGATATCACTTGTATTGAAGGTAATATAGTAGCTCCGAGTGAGATTGGAGATTATTTACATTATATGATTCGATTTGAAAATACAGGTACGGCAGAAGCAGAAAATATTGTTGTGCGAACCGATATCAATCCGGCCGATTTTGATGTGAGTTCACTACAATTATTAAGTGCCTCACATGACATGTATACCAGAGTGACCGGCAATACCGTGGAATTTATTTTCGAAAACATCTTGTTAGAATCCGGTGGTCATGGCAATGTATTGCTCAAAGTAAAATCAGTAGGTTCGTTGCAACAAGGCGATAATGTAAACAAACGAGCTAACATCTATTTTGATTACAATTATCCGTTAGAAACCAATGATTATGAGACAATTTTCCAAGCGCTTAGCAATCCTAATTTCGAATCAGATCGTTCCATCAGTATTTATCCAAACCCAAGCAGTGGCGTTGTCTATATTAAAGGCGATTTTAATATCAAATCAATTCAGTTGTTTGATGTACAAGGCAGACTTTTACAAACCAACATAGTAAATGAAAATAATACAACTATCGATATTGCTGCCCAAAATGTCGGAGTGTATTTTGTTAGAGTGGTATCTGATAAAGGAATTAAAGTAGAAAAGTTAGTGAAGCAATAAATTTGGGTTAAATTAATTGTGATAAAGGCGTACGCAAGTGCGCCTTTTTTTACTTATATATCAATTTTGCAAAATTTATCAAATAATTAACGAAAACGTTGCCGTAATTCTTTTTTATTTCATTTCGAATTCCCTAATTTTGTTAAATTATTAATTTATCAAGATTTATTTCCATTTTATATCATGTCTAAAACAGCTATATTAGAACTTGATGGCGTAAAGTATGAGTTTCCTGTAATTGTAGGAAGTGAAAACGAAGCCGCCATCGACATTGAAAAACTTCGTGCATTAACGGGCGCTATCACACTAGATCCGGGTTATAAAAATTCAGGATCATGTAAGAGTGACATCACTTTCCTTGATGGAGAAGAAGGTATCCTTCGCTATCGTGGTTATGCCATTGAAGATTTGGCCGAGAAAGCCGATTTTCTGGAAGTTTCTTATTTAGTAATTTTTGGTGAACTGCCAACTAAAGCTCAATTAGAGCAGTTTGAAAATGATATCAGAAAATATACGTTGGTTAATGAGGAAATGAAAAACATCATTGATGGTTTTCCGAAAACAGCTCACCCAATGGGCGTTTTGTCTTCACTAACCAGTGCGCTTACCGCATTCAACCCCAAAGTGGTTGATGTAGAAAATGAAAAAGAAATGTACGAAGCCGTATGTAAAACCATGGGTAAATTCTTGGTGATTGCTACCTGGACGTACAGAAAAATGATGGGTTATCCTTTGAATTATTACGACAATACTATAGGTTATGTTGATAATTTTATGCAGTTGATGTTTAAATTACCAACCGGACCATATAAAGCAAATCCTGTAGTAATTGACGCCTTAGATAAATTGTTTATTCTTCACGCCGATCACGAGCAAAACTGTTCGACTTCTACGGTTAGAATCGTTGGTTCCTCCCATGCAGGATTGTTTGCTTCTATCTCTGCGGGTGTTTCGGCACTTTGGGGACCATTACATGGTGGTGCCAATCAAGCGGTATTGGAGATGTTGGAAGCCATACAAAAAGATGGTGGAGACGCCGATAAATATTTGGCAAAAGCGAAAGACAAAGATGATCCGTTCCGTTTGATGGGATTCGGACACCGCGTTTATAAAAACTTTGACCCAAGAGCTAAAATCATCAAAAAAGCAGCCGATGAGGTATTGAACACTTTAGGGGTTGATGATCCGATTTTAGATATTGCTAAAAAATTAGAGGCTTCAGCTTTAGTGGATGATTACTTTGTATCCAGAAAATTATATCCAAACGTTGATTTCTATTCAGGAATCATTTACCGTGCTTTAGGAATTCCAACCGAAATGTTTACCGTAATGTTCGCTATCGGACGTCTACCGGGTTGGATTGCACAATGGAAAGAAATGCGTATCAACAAGGAACCAATAGGACGTCCAAGACAAGTTTATACGGGTTATCCGCTGAGAGATTTCCAACCAATGGATAAAAGATAAATCCAATTAATATTTTATTGAACTCCTTGCTTTTGCAAGGAGTTTTTTTATACCCAATACTCAGGTATAAGCCATTTTTTTAGGCAATACCTTTTTATTGTCGTTGTTAACTCATTTGTAATGAGTGATGTAAATATATCCTGATTTTTTTTTCACTGCTCCGATTTAGTCTTTCTTTTGTTAGTATTTCATGTATTTAAAATTCGTAAGAATAATACAATTATAATTGATAAAAAGATGTATTTAATCGATTAAATATGTATTTTATAGATGTTTTAAAAAAATAATATAATTTTGTCAATGTAAAAATATATGCGCTACAAGCTATTTCAATGTGCAACCTACAAAATGCATTGAAAGTGTTATAAATAAAATTTAAGCCAAATCCAATCAACCCTGATAAATGAGTTTTTAAATTATTTTTCTAATGCCCCAAATTTTTTAGTTATGAAAAAAAAATACCTTTTATTTACGACGTTAGTTCTTTTGACAGTTGTTTTTGAAACTAGCGCACAAGTTGACAATACATTTTCAGGAGAAGGTTCAGGTGTGAACAACACCGGGAATTTTAATACCGGCTTCGGTAAAGATGCTTTGATGAACAACACCAGTCACAGTAATAATGCTTTTGGTGCAAGAGTTTTGTCTGTAACAACAGGCGGTTTTAACAGTGCTTTCGGAAATGAATCTTTGGCAAATAACACCAGTGGTTCACTTAATAGTGCTTTTGGTACTCGAAGTTTATGGAACAATTTAACCGGAAAAAGTAATATTGCATTTGGGCACAGAGCAATGGAGGCGAATGTTTTTGGTAGCAACAACACCGCAATTGGTTATGGTGCGTTGTTGTATTCTACCGGAAGCAACAATATTGCCTTAGGGATAAATACACCAAAAAATTTAGTTTCAGGGAATAATAATATTTTTATTGGAGCAGAAACCGCAAAAAACCTAATCAACGGAAGTTACAATGTTTTTTTAGGAAATGTTAGCTTGGAAGCTACACCATCTTCGGCTAAAGTTGCTGGAAATAATACAGATGCGACTATTATTTTGGCTGATGGTTTAGGAAACCAAAGGGTTTTCATTAACAAAGGAGGGAACGTAGGTATTGGTTTAGGGAATAATGTAATTCCGGCCAACAGACTCGATTTAGGAGGAGGAATGGTGATAGGAAGAAATTATGTTCCCAATGCCGCTACTACTGCTTCCAATACGACTTTAGCACCACTAAACGGTATGTTGGTTGAAGGTAAAGTTGGAATTGGAAATAAATCACCAAACAATAAAGTTGAAATTACACATGGTGTAAATGGTAACTCCGGACTTCGATTTACCAACTTAACCAGTCAATTTAATCCGCCAGCCAGCCAAACTTCAACAAAGTTTTTAACCGTAAATGCCAATGGTGATGTGGTATTACAAAAAATGGCCGGTTTAACGAATTCGAATGTAATGTCATCTAATGCCAATTTGATGACGACCAATGTTAATAATATTGCCGCTTCAGCGCCTATAGTGAATTCAATATCGAATAGCATTACCGGTAATCAATTGGTTACTACTGTTAATGGTGTGCCAAGTGCTCCGGTAACTTTACCACAGGGAATTTTAACCGAAGTTGATGGAAGCGTAACCAATGAGTTACAAACGATTTCACTATCAGGAAACACGATTACACTATCCAACGGTGGAGGTTCTATTACCATTCCGACCGTTGTAGATACTGATACAGATGCTCAGAATTTAGCTTTAGCAGGAAATGTACTTTCTATTACTAATGGAAATAGCGTTACACTACCGGCTGATGTACCGCAAACACTTTCACAAACCGGTAATACCATCACGCTTTCAAATGGCGGAGGTTCAGTTACCATTCCCAATATGACTGATACCGATCAACAAACCTTAACCTTAAACGGACAAGTACTTTCTATCTCTAATGGAAATAGTGTTGTTTTACCTACACACGGACCGCAATCTATCACTCAAAACGGCGCGATTGTTACTTTATCCAACGGAGGTGGTTCAATAACGCTTCAATCCACTACAGTAACCGCAGGAAATAATGTAACAGTAATAGGCAACGGTTCATCCGGGACACCTTATGTAGTTAGTGCTAACGACACCAGTCTTTATGCAGATAATGGTGCTATCAATACAGCGACCACCGTTAATGGAAACAGAATTGTGGAAATGAACAACAGTAACCTTTGGTTCAGCACAGGAAACAGCAGTGCCAATGGTAAAATTTACTTGGGATCAACAGCTACTTATCCAAGTACTACCGGAAACTACAGACTTTTTGTTGAAGGTGGAATTATGACCGAGAAAGTAAAAGTGGCCTTAAGAAGTTCTGCCAACTGGGCGGATTATGTTTTTGCCAATGACTATAAATTAATGCCGTTGAAAGAAGTTGAAACTTTTGTAAAAGCTAACAAACATTTACCGGGTGTTGATTCTGCAGAAGCATTAGCGAAAAACGGAATTGATGTTGCTGAAATGCAGTCTAAACAAATGGAGAAAATTGAAGAGTTAACACTTTACATCATTGATCAAGATAAAAAAATAGAAGCTCAAGGCAAAGCCATCGAAAAAAACAGCAAAGAAATTGAAGAGTTGAAAGCTCAAATACAAGCTTTGATTGCAAAAACTAAATAATATGTACAAGATATTTAAAATAGTTTTACTGAGCTGTATTGTTTTCAATTCGGCTACGGTTTCAGCCCAGCTCAATGAGTATTTGGCTGATGAAAACAGCAGGATTTCAATTTCACAACAAACGGAAAATGAAATCAGACGCTTTGTGGATGATAATTTTAAGAATTATAAATTATCGAAAGAAACTACCGATGAGGTCATCAAACACCTCAAAGAAGAAGAGGAATTTACCGATGAAGAATTACAGAAAGCCTTAGTTAATACCAAAATTTATGAATTGAGAAAGTTGTTCTTTCTCCAAAACCCGGACAAAAAAGAATATTATTTGGCCAAAACGCCATCTCAAACGATTATGCAAACTTGTGTAAACGGAGATTTTGAAAGCAATACCGCCGGTTATTCTTTTTGGTCTGATGCTTATCCGCAACCTGCTACCGGAACGGGGTTTTTTCAGTCTTGTTCTATGCCAACAGCTGCAACAGCAACAAATATGGTTACCCCAAGTACCAACAACTTTGGTTCAACTATAACTTTGATTAGTAGCACAAATGCGGGCTATCAGCAATATGATCCAACTTTGGCCGCTTTAGGCGTAAATGTGCCAACGATAAACTCTAATGGAGGAACAAAATCTATTAAGCTTAACAATGCCAATGGATTTGGTTCTTCGGATGTGACAACGATGTCACGCTATTTTCCGGTGATCAATCAAGCTACGATTGATTTTAATTTTTCATTAATCATGGACAATAAACCGGCTCACGGACAACCGATACAACCTTTTTTCAGAGTTAGAGTTTATGACCAGTTCAATAATATAGTTGATGAAATTTGTATCATCGCCAATCCCGATAATTGTCTGTTCAATACTTTGGTAATTGGAAGCAACAGAAGGGTTTTATACACCAATTGGATTTGTGCCCGATTGAATGTGCAGGATATTTTAAACCAGCCGGGAAGAATCGAATTCACGGTTAGTGATTGTGAACCTTCTGCTCATTTTGGAACCGTTTACATTGATAATATTTGTGGATTTACTTGTGCCGTTCCTCAATTAGGCGCATTAAGTACTGATCCAACAAACATCAATTGTCCTGATATGACAGGTGCAACGCCTATAGAAGTTTGTGGTACCTTCCAACCTCCGGTTAATGCGGTTGTCAATACAATTTCATTAAATATTTTACAAAATAATGTAGTGATAGGCACTATGGCTGCTCCAACAACGTTGACGGCCAGTACCTATTGTTTTACGGTCAATCCAACATTGTTTGGTGCCAATCCATCCGGTGATTTTGAGTTTCAGGTCAATGGTACTTTTAATGTTAATTGTCCGGCAGGAACCTTTGTTTACGAAATCTCCGATAACTCGGCGAATATTGGACCCGATGTGACTTTTACCGATTGTTGTCAGGCCACTCTGTTATTGGCCTCGCCGACAGATGACCTGAATAATTTAGCGGTAGCTGCAACCAAAGAAAAAGAAAGATCAGATTGGATTAAAGCCGCCAACATTGTCTCGGTGGGTGACAATACTACTGGCAACGGCGTGGTGTATCATGCGGCCAATTATGTTGAACTTAATCCGGGTTTTGAAGCCGCTTTAGGATCACAGTTTGCCGCTTATCCTGAAGGTTGTACCACCGATTTTGTCTACAGACAACAAAGCGAAAACGAACCTGAAACTAAAGAGGTACGTGCCACTGAAGATACGGTGGTCAATTTGATTAAAATAGCCAATGGTTTCGCCATCATTCCGAATCCATCCAGCAGTACGATTGAAATCGTGATGAAAAATGCCGAGTTCAATAAAATCAATATCACTTCTATCGACGGTAAAACGGTCTTAAATCGCAATATTGAAATGACCGACAAAACCCAAGTGGACGTCAGTGGTTATGCTAATGGGGTTTACATCATCAACATAACCTCTGAAGATGGACGAATTCACACCGAGAAATTGATAAAGAATTAAATTTACTCCGAAATACTTATAAACAAAGCTTCTCCTAACCGAGAAGCTTTTTTATATTTGTCCAATGCCAAAAGCTATTTTATGCTACAACTAAATGTAAAAAACGAAACCTCAAGATTAAGAGCCGTTGTGCTCGGTTGTGCCAAAAATAATGGACCAACGCCAACCGCAGATGAAGCGTATGACCCAAAATCATTAGAGCATATCCTGGCCGGAACGTATCCCGTTGAAGCCGATATGATTAAAGAAATGGAAGCGTTCAACCAGGTGTTTCAAAAATACAATGTTCAGGTTTTTCGCCCGAATTGCATTGAAAACTACAACCAAATTTTCACCCGAGACATCGGATTTGTCATTGATGATGTTTTTGTCAAAGCCAATATTTTACCCGAAAGAGAAAGAGAACTCGATGCCATTCAGTATGTTATTGACCAAATTGACCCTGCCAAAGTGGTTCGCCCACCCGAAGAAGTTCATATCGAAGGCGGAGATGTCATGCTTTGGAACGACTATATTTTTATTGGCACTTACAAAGGTTCCGATTATAAAGATTATATTACTGCACGAACCAACATGCACGGTGTGAATTATATCAAGGAATTATTTCCAAACAAAATCGTTAAAGAATTTGATTTGGTCAAATCCAAGTTGGAAGCTCGAGATAATGCCCTACATTTAGACTGTTGTTTTCAACCGGTTGGTAAAAACAAAGGCATCATCTACAAAAGCGGTTTTCGCGAAGAATCGGATTATGTTTTCTTGGTGAAATTATTTGGCAAAGAAAACCTATTCCATATTACGCGTGATGAAATGTACCATATGAATTCTAATGTGTTTTCCATTGACGAAAATGTTGTCGTTTCGGAAAAAAACTTTACCCGATTAAACAAGTGGCTTCGCGATAACGGATTTATCGTAGAAGAAATACCATATGCAGAAATTGCCAAACAAGAAGGATTGTTGAGGTGCTCGACTTTACCGTTGATTAGAGATTAGTTTTCTGTTATCGGTTCTCTGTTGTCGGTTAAAATTCTAATAATGAATAGTTACAAAGATTTAGATATTTACAAGATTGCTTTAGATTTGTTCTATCAAGTTCATCCGGCAACTTTACTTTTGCCAAAGTATGAACTTTATGAATTGGGAAGTCAATTAAGAAGATCATCCGATTCTGTGGTTTCTAACATTATTGAAGGTTACGGGCGAAAAAGATATAAAGCAGAGTTTATCAGGTTTTTGGTTTTTAGCCATTCAAGTTGTTTGGAAACAAAAGGTCATTTAGAGAAAATAGATAATTTATACGAAGGATTAATTCCTGATAATTTAAAGTTTATCAATGATTATGATATTCTAGGAGCAAAAATTTTTAACTTTATAAAATATGTCGAAGAAAACTGGAAAACCTGATTTTTTTAACTGAAAACAGAGAACGGAGAACCGACAACATACAACCAAGAAAATGAAACAAACTACCAATGCCATACTAATGATTCGTCCGGTGGCGTTTCGTATGAACGAACAAACTGCGGTTAATAATTATTACCAAAAAGTCCTAGACGGATTATCACCTGAAACTGTTAATGCCAAAGCCCAAGCCGAGTTTGATGCTTTTGTAAACAAGCTGAGAAAAGTAGGGGTAAACGTGGTCGTAGTTGAAGATACTTTGGAACCGAATACACCGGATAGTATTTTTCCAAACAATTGGATTTCGTTTCACGAAAACGGCGATGTGGTTTTATACCCCATGTTTGCAGAAAACCGTCGCGCCGAAAGAAGAGAAGATATCCTCGATATTCTAGAAGATGAAGGATTCGAAATCAACGAAATCATGGATTATACCTTAGCCGAAGAAGACAACGTTTTCCTCGAAGGTACCGGAAGTTTACTGTTAGACCGCGAAAACGGAAAAGCCTATTGTGCTTTATCTCCACGGGCCGACGAAGAACTGATGATTGAATTCTGTGAGGATTTCGAATTCACACCGGTTATTTTTGAAGCGTTCCAAACCGTTAATGGCGAGCGAAAACTAATTTACCATACCAATGTCATGATGACTTTAGGCGATACGTTTGCCGTAGTTTGTGCCGATTGCATCGACGATAAAAAAGAACGCAAAATGGTTTTAGACAGTCTGCGTGGCGATGACAAAGAAGTAATTTTAATCACCGAAGACCAAGTCAACAACTTCGCCGGAAACATGCTCGAAGTTAAAGGGAAAGACGATAAAAGATACTTAGTGATGAGCGAGTCAGCCTATAAAAGTTTGACCAAAAAACAAATCGCCCAATTAGAAGCGCACGTTGAAATCATCCACTCCAGTTTAGATACCATTGAAGCTTGCGGCGGAGGAAGTGCCCGTTGCATGATGGCGGAAATTTTTCTACCGAAAGAATAAATACTTTAAAGTAAAATATGAAAAAGCCCAAAATCAATTCGATCTTGGGCTTTTTCAATTCGTAAATTCTAATTTGTAATTAATTATATGCCACGGATGATACTCAAAACCGCGCTAATGATATACTGAATTCCAATGGCAACCGTCAAGAAACCAACGATTCTGGAAATAGCCACAATGCCCGAGGCACCAAGGTATTTAGCCAAATAATGAGCGCTTCTCAAAATTAAAAAAATCAATAACGACACTATGATGATGGAAATGACTGAAGATAAAATTTCCGGAGTAGAATGATGGTCTTGGTTAAACGCAATTAAAAGCGAAATCGAACCCGGTCCGGCCAACATGGGCATGGCCAGTGGTGTGAGTGCTATCGAATTTCTGTTTTGCAAATCTTCTTCCACTTCTTTGCTGATTCCTTTTCTTTTTTTCGGATTGGCATTGAGCAAACCAAATCCCGAACTGGCAATCAAAATGCCACCGGCAATTCTAAGCGCGGAAATCGTAATTCCAAAAAAGCTCAAAACATATTCGCCAATAAAAAAAGAGATCAATAAAATGATACAAACATTAATAGCAGTCAAAAGAGAAACCCTTGAACGCTCCGATTTATCATAGTCTTGCGTTAAACCAACAAAGAAAGGAATGGCACCTATGGGGTTCAAAACCGAAAATAAAGCGCCTAGCAGGACAAAAAAAGTATTCAAAAAGATTTCCATTTTTTCTAGTAATTCGAATCAACCACAAAGATAGGGAAAGAATAAAAGTAAGTGTTAATTTAAAAACATTATTAGTTAAATTTGCACCATGAAAAATAAGAAAACACTAGTGCTCGGCGCTACGACCAAACCCGAAAGATATGCTTTCAAAGCCATCAATATGTTAGTCGAAAAAGGGCATTCGGTACTGGCAATTGGTCAAAATCAAGGCGAAGTAGCCGGAGTTGCCATCAGAACCAAAAATATTCCATTAAAAAATATCGATACGGTTACTTTGTATTTAAATCCATTAAGACAAAGAGAATATTATAACTACATTATCGAAACCAAACCCAAACGCGTCATCTTCAATCCTGGCACAGAAAATCCTGAGTTTTACCAATTGCTGCAAAGCAACGGCATCAAAGTAGAAGTGGCTTGTACACTGGTTTTATTGGCTACGAATCAGTACTAATGTCAGACTGGGCTAGTCGAAGTCAGGAGCGAATGGCTTGGGCAAATTTGTTATCCATGTTCCCGTTTTCCGTTACAATATCCCGATAAATCGAGATGATTTCCACTGCAACCGGGGCTAAAAAGGAATCCTTTTTAATATCGGGTGTTTTGGGTCGCCGGTTTGCTAATCAAAAGCAATCCGATAAAAGTGATGAAACCATTCACTATAATCAACTCGTTGTCCAAAACATAATCGCCTAATAACTCCGCAGAATATTTACTGATAAAAAAGCAAATTGCCGGTGCCATTACACAAACGAACGGTACCAACTTGTCGTGAACCGTTTTCGATTTCACAAACAAACCAAAGGCATACAAGCCCAAAAGCGGTCCGTAAGTATAAGACGCAATCTTGAAAATCATCTTCACTACCGAAGCGTCATTCACAGCATTAAACAATACAATCACCAAAAACATCAAAAACGAAAATCCAACATGAACCAAATGTCGAGTTCTGACAATGTTGGGTTTGTTTTGATTTTCGGCTTTATCCATGCCTAAAAAATCTACGCAAAACGAAGTCGTTAAGGCTGTCAAAGCAGAATCAGTCGTGGCAAAAGTCGCCGCCGTCAATCCCAATAAAAACACTACCGCCGGAACAATGGTTAAGTGATTAAAAGCAATTTCAGGAAACAATAAATCGGTTCTTGCCACACCGTCAATCATCGGAACCGCAATGCCGTTTTTCTCAGCGTACAAGTACAACAAAGCGCCAACGCTTAAAAAGAAAATATTAATCAGCACAAAAATCCCGGTAAAAGTGAACATGTTTTTTTGGGCTTCACCTATATTTTTACAACTCAAATTTTTCTGCATTAAATCTTGGTCCAATCCAACCATGGCAATGGTGACGAAGATGCCGCCAAGTACTTGTTTCCAAAAATAATTCCCTTTCAAATAATCGTCAAAGAAGAAAATTTTAGAATAATTGCTGTTTTTGACCGCTTCAAAAGCTTGAAATGCCACAAAATCCATACTGTCACAAATGAAATATATCGTCAAAAACACCGAGGAAACCAAGAAGAACGTTTGCAAAGTATCGGTGATGATAATCGTTTTCAATCCGCCGCGATAAGTGTACGCAAAGATCAATCCCAATGAAATTAAAACCGTCAACGCAAACGGTATATGGAACGCATCAAACACATAGCGCTGCAACACTATCACCACCAAATACAATCGGAAAGCCGAACCTATGGTACGACTGATTAAGAAAATTGATGCTGCTGTTTTGTAGCTTATCGTACCCAATCTTTGTTCAATATAACTGTAAATCGACGTCAAATTCATACGGTAGTACAACGGCAGTAAGATTTTGGCAATGATTAAAAAACCGATAGCATTTCCCAATACAAATTGAAAATATTTAAACTGTAAATCAGGATTGCCCACTTCACCCGGAACCGAAATAAAAGTCACGCCGGAAAGCGCTGTTCCTATCATTCCAAAAGCCACCAAATACCATTTGGAGTTTTTATTGGCTTTGAAAAAAGTGTCGTTGTCTGAGCTTTTTTTGCTGACAAGATTGGAAATCAAAATCAAAATCCCAAAGTAAACGACGATGATAATTAAGATGGTAGTTGGTGACATAGCGATGTTTTTATTGTCGCCAAAATACAAAAAAGAATATAGAAAAAAGAGAAAAGAGCAAAGACGATTAGTTTGATGAAAAGTTCTGCTTTCTTTCTTCTTTCTTCTTTCTTCTTTTCTCTAAATTTGCCTAATGGAATTCTCATCAAAACTTTTAGAAAAAGCGGTTGCCGAAATGGCGCAATTGCCCGGAATCGGGAAGCGAACGGCTTTGCGATTGGTGTTGCATTTGCTGAAACAACCTGTAGAGCAAACTCAATTCTTGTCTCAGGCGTTAACGACTATGCGTGAGGAAATTAAGTTTTGTAAAATTTGCCATAATATTTCGGATGTAGAAGTATGTGACATTTGCAATAATCCGACGAGAAATCACAAAATTATTTGTGTAGTCGAAGATGTGCGAGATGTGATGGCCATAGAAAACACCAATCAGTTCAAGGGAATTTACCATGTTTTGGGAGGCAAAATTTCGCCTATTGACGGTATCGGTCCGAGTCAACTAAACATTAAATCCTTGGTCGACAAAGTGGCTTTGGGACAGTCAGAAGAATTGATTTTTGCGTTAAGTTCAACCATGGAAGGTGATACGACCAATTTTTATATCTTCAAGCAAATCAAAGATTTCGAGGTTAAAACTTCTACCATTGCCAGAGGAATTGCCGTTGGAGACGAGTTAGAATATGCCGATGAAGTAACATTGGGCAGAAGTATTTTGAACCGTGTTCCTTTTGAAAATTCTTTAAAAAATTTATAGCAAAATAATAGCCCACTACATTTTTGTAATTAGATTTGAAAAATCTATCTTTGTTTGCTAATTTTTTTTAAAAATCTAATGAATAAACCCAAAATATATTTATTTTTTCTCTTTAGTATTTTATTGACTTCCTGCGTTCCTACCAAAGATTTGGTGTACCTTCAAAACAAAAGTGAAGGAACAAGTACTGCGGTTACTCCTTCTAATCAAAAGCCTTATCGATTGCAAACCAATGACTTATTGAATATTTCCATTAAGGCCATTGACCCCAAATTGGTAGAAATATTCAATCCGTCCGGCGCTCAGAATATGGTGGCTACACCCGATCAAGGGAATTATTTTAACGGATATGCAGTAGATGATCACGGAAATATCAGGTTGCCGATACTGGGAGAAATCAATGTTTTAGGTTTTACCACTGAAGAGGTTAGGATCAAAATTGAAAAATTACTTTTAGAAAAATATTTTAAAAACGAAGCCGGTGTTTTTGTTATTGTAAAACTCTCAGGATTTCGATATACCATTAATGGTGAAGTAACCAATACCGGTACAAAGACCTTGTTTCAAGACAAAGTCAATATCATGGAAGCTATTGCTAACGCTGGTGATATAACCATTATAGGTGATAGAAAAGATGTGAAAGTGATTCGAACTTTTCCACAAGGAAGTGAAACTTTTAGTTTGGATTTGACCGATGCCAAAGTGGTTAATTCTCCTGGTTTTTATTTGCAACCTAATGATTATGTTTATGTTAAACCTCTAAAACAAAAATCGTGGGGTACCGGAAAAACCGGAATAGAATCTTTAACCACAATTGTAACCATATTATCATTGGCTACAACTACTTTTTTGTTACTTAGAAATTAACACTCCTCTTCATGCTAGACGTAAAAGATTTTACTTTTTTTGACAAACAAAGCAGCTTTGATTTTAAAGGATTTTTAATCAAAACCATCAGTTATTGGAAATGGTTTGTTATAGGTTTAATCATTGCTTTTTCTATTGCGCATCAAGTCAATGTCAGAAAGCAAAAAATTTATGGAATTGAAACGACCATTGCTGTAAAAGAGGAAAACAACCCTTTCTTTACTTCCAATACGAGTTTAGTCTTCAATTGGGGCGGTACTTCTGATAAGGTTCAGATGATTTCAACAACCTTAAAATCAAGATCGCACAACGAATTAGTAGTAGATCGGTTGAACTTTTACATCGATTATTTGAAACAAACAAAATATTTTTTGCAGGATGTTTACGGAGAAGTACCTTTCAAAGTAACCATCGATAAGTCGAAAAACCAATTATTAGACCAATTCGTGAAGGTCAAAATGATTACCAAAGATAAGTATCAGGTGACCATTCCTTTCCAAGGCAATCAAGCAGAAGTAATTCGCTATGCCGGTAATATAAAATCAGTTGTCAATGTGCCCAATGGTGAGTTCAAAAGGGTTTACCGCATTGGGCAAGAAGTTAATCTCCCGTTTCTGAATTGGAAGTTGACCTTGTCTGAAGCTTCTTGGAAAAACTTTGAAGAAGAGATTTTGGTTCGCTTTAATTCTTTTGACAATACGGTTTCGGCTTTTAAAGGATTGAGGGTTGATTTAGACGAAAAAGCAGGTTCCATATTAAAATTGGGAATGGAAGGAACCAACAAAGCCAGAATGGTTGATTATCTCAATGCTACAGTGGATGTTTTGATTAAAAAGCAACTTGAAAATAAGAACCAATTTGCCGAAAACACCATCAACTTTATCGATGAAACCTTGATCAAAATGGAAGGACAGTTGAAAGATTCAGGTGATGAACTTAAAGATTTCAGCAAAACCAATAATATCATCGACATCGAAGAAGGCGGAACGACTTACAAAAGTCAGTTGCTTGATTATGATGCCCAAAAAGATCAAGTAGAGCGCAAGTTGGCGTATTTAAGTTCACTAAAAAATTACTTGAAAAGCAGTGTCGATTTCTCAAAGTTACCGGCGCCAACCGTAGCCGGTATTGAAGAACCCAATATTACCACAAATGTGGCCAAGTTGATTGCCCTGTCTATACAACGTTCCGATTTGGGGTATTCTATCAAAGGCGATATTTACTACGAAAGAATAGACAACGAAATTCAATCGGTTAAAAAAGTACTCTTGGAAAATGCCAACTCATTGCGAAACGCTTTACAATATGACTTGGAATTGGCCAATGAGAAAATCCGCAAAGTGGAAGGCGAAATCAGCCGACTTCCGGAAAACAAGCAAGAATGGTTAAAGTTGTCCAGAAAATATAATTTGAGTGACAATATCTACAATACATTTTTACAAAAAAGGAGCGAAGCTTCTATCGTAAAAGCGGCCAACTTATCAGACATACAGTTTATTGATCCGGCCAAAGATGTTGGTGGCGGATTGTTGGGGCCGAAAACCAGTGTGAATTATGTTTTGGCATTTTTTGTCGGTTTGTTGGTGCCATTAGTGTTGGTATTCTTTATATTCTTTATCAGTAATTCGATTCAGAATATTGAAGACATTTCCACATTGACCCAATTGCCGTTGATCGGAATTGTTGGGATTAAGCATTCGGAAACCAATTTGTCTGTTTTTGAAAGACCAAAATCGGCGCTGTCGGAATCCTTTAGAGCCATTCGTTCTTCGCTTCAGTTTTTATACAAAAAACAAAGTATTGAAGGAACCAAAACCTTAATGTTGACTTCCTCTGTCAGCGGTGAAGGAAAGACGTTCTGTTCCATTAATATTGCTACGGTTTTTGCCTTGAGCGAAAAGAAAACCATCATTTTAGGATTGGATTTGAGAAAGCCTAAAATTTTTGATGATTTTAATATCCAAAATGATATTGGTGCTGTGAATTATTTAATCGGGCAAAGAAAATTAGAAGAAGTTATTCAGCATACACATATTCCATATCTAGATGTAATTACTTCCGGACCGATTCCGCCGAATCCGTCGGAGTTGATTCTTGGCGATTCTATGAAAGAAATGATGATGGAGTTGAAGAAAAATTATGATTACATCATCTTAGACACACCACCGGTTGGATTGGTTTCAGATGCTTTGGAGTTGGCCCAATTTTGTGATGTGACGCTGTATATTGTCCGTCAAAATTTCACCAAGAAAGAAATGTTGACACTTTTGAACAACAGAACCAAACGCGGAGAGTTGAACAATGTGAGTATTATTTTCAATGGTTATGAGAATAAAGCCAAATACGGTGTAGGTTATGGCTATGGTTACGGTTATGGCTACAGCTATGGCTATGGTTACGGAAGTGGTTACCACGAAGATGATGAGCCAACAGGCTTTTTTGCCAAATGGAAATACAGAATACTAAAAAAATTCAGGTTATGACAATGGATTCAAAAGCCATATTGATAACCGGAGGTGCCGGATTTATAGGTTCTAACCTTTGTGAGTATTTCTTAGGGAAAGGTCATAAAGTAACTTGTTTGGACAATTTTGCCACCGGTCACCGACACAATATTGCCGGGTTTTTAAACCACCCGAATTTTAAGTTGATAGAAGGCGATATTCGCAATTTGGAAACTTGTCAAGAAGCGGTAAAGCATATTGATTATGTTTTGCACCAAGCAGCTTTGGGTTCGGTACCGCGTTCTATTAATGATCCGATTACGAGCAATGAAGTAAATGTTTCCGGATTTTTAAATATGTTGGTTGCCTGCAGAGATGCCGGTGTAAAGCGTTTTATTTATGCTGCGAGTTCTTCTACCTACGGCGATTCAGAGAGTTTGCCCAAAGTGGAAGACAAGATAGGAAAGCCGCTTTCTCCTTATGCCATCACCAAATATGTAAACGAATTATACGCGGAGATTTTTAGCAAAACTTACGGATTGGAAACCATAGGGCTGCGCTATTTTAACGTTTACGGAAGAAGACAAGATCCTAATGGTGCTTATGCAGCAGTCATACCGAAGTTTGTGATGCAATTGATGGCACATGAAAGTCCGGTAGTGAATGGTGACGGAAACTATTCCAGAGATTTTACTTATATTGACAATGTGATTCAAATGAATGAATTGGCGATGTCGACTCAGAATAAAGAGGCGGTGAATACCGTTTACAATACCGCGTTTGGAGACCGAACGACCTTGAATAATATGTTGCATTATCTCAAGTTGTATTTGTCGGAATTTGATCAAAGTATTGCTGAAGTTCCTGTGGTTTACGGTCCCAATAGGGTTGGAGATATTCCTCACTCTTTGGCAAGCATAGACAAGGCTAAGCAACTGTTGCATTACCACCCGAAGTTTTCTTTTCAAGAAGGCTTGAAAGAAGCAGTGGCGTGGTATTGGAATAATTTAAAAAAAGACTAAAAATTACTACTAATAATGAAAATAACTAATATTTGTTGTATCGGCGCAGGCTATGTTGGAGGTCCGACTATGGCTGTTATTGCCGAAAAATGTCCCCACATAAAAATTACTGTTGTCGATTTAAATGAGTCCAGAATAGCCGCTTGGAATGCGGATGACGTGAATAACATTCCAATCTACGAACCGGGATTGAATGAAATTGTGGCCAATACCAGAAACAAAAATTTGTTTTTTTCTACCGATGTTGATAAAGCCATTGATGAAGCCGAATTGATTTTTATATCCGTAAATACTCCCACCAAAACTTATGGTACCGGAAAGGGTATGGCAGCCGATTTAAAGCACATTGAACTTTGTGCCCGTCAAATTGCTAAAGTGGCCAAAAATGACAAAATTATAGTAGAGAAATCTACGTTGCCGGTTAGAACTGCAGAAGCTTTAAAAAGCATACTGGACAACACCGGAAACGGAGTGCAATTTCAAATATTGTCTAATCCCGAATTCTTGGCAGAAGGTACAGCAGTTCAGGATTTGTTGAATCCGGATAGGGTTTTAATTGGAGGTGAAACATCGCCTGAAGGACAAAAAGCGATTGACTCATTGGTTGAGGTTTATGCCAATTGGGTACCTAAAGAGCGCATTTTGAAAACCAATGTTTGGTCTTCAGAATTGTCTAAGTTAACTGCTAATGCGTTTTTGGCGCAAAGGGTTTCCTCTATCAATGCAATGTCGGAATTGTGTGAAAAAACAGAAGCCAACATCAATGAAGTGGCCAAAGCCATTGGAATGGACAGCCGAATTGGCTCTAAATTCTTAAAGGCTTCAGTTGGTTTCGGAGGTTCTTGTTTTCAAAAAGACATATTGAATTTGGTTTATATTTCCAAAGCTTTTGGTTTGAATGAAGTAGCCGATTATTGGGAACAAGTAATCATCATGAATGACCACCAAAAAAGAAGATTTTCCAGAAATATAGTGCAAACCTTATACAACACAGTTTCGGGCAAAAAGATTGCTTTCTTGGGTTGGGCTTTCAAAAAAGACACCAATGATACCAGAGAATCAGCCGCTATTTACGTAGCCGATGATTTGATTAATGAGCAAGCCAATATTGCTTTGTATGATCCTAAAGTAAAGCACCATCAAGTGTTGTCTGATTTGGATTATTTAGAAACCAGAAAGCCGGCCGAAAACGAGAAGCGAATCAGTACTTTTGACAATCCGTATGCGGCTTGTGAAAATGCGCATGCAGTGGCTATCTTGACCGAATGGGATGAGTTTAATACCTACGATTGGGAAAAAATTTATGACAGTATGTTGAAGCCCGCTTTTGTCTTTGACGGCAGGAATCTTTTGGATGGCGAAAAAATGAAAGCCATAGGGTTTGTATATCAGTCTATTGGCAGTTAGTAAGATTGCTGGTTTTTTTAAAACAAAAGATAAATAAATAATCATAATGAATATTAAAATTGCAATTATTGGATTAGGATATGTGGGTTTGCCTTTAGCAAGATTATTTGCTACAAAATATCCTGTCGTAGGTTTTGACATCAATCAAGATAGAATTAATGAGTTGAACTCCGGTTTGGATTCAACCCTTGAGATTGATGAAGCCACTTTGAATGCAGTACTCACCACCTCAAATAACCTAACTAAAGGATTATTTTGCAGTAGTTCAATTGAGGACATTAAAGATTGCAATTATTATGTTGTTACCGTGCCAACGCCTGTAGATAAAAACAATCGCCCTGATTTAACTCCGCTTTATAAATCAAGTGAAACGGTTGGTAAAGTATTGAAAGTCGGAGATATTGTCATTTATGAATCAACTGTTTATCCCGGTGTTACTGAGGAAGAATGTATCCCGGTTTTGGAAAAGGTAAGTGGCTTACAATTCAATGTTGACTTTTTTGCCGGGTATTCTCCGGAAAGGATTAATCCGGGAGACAAGGAGCATACCGTTGAAAAAATATTAAAAGTGACTTCGGGTTCTACTCCTGAAATAGGTGAAAAAGTCAATGATTTATACAAATCTGTGATTACTGCCGGAACGCATTTGGCACCCTCCATAAAAGTAGCCGAAGCCGCGAAAGTTATCGAAAATTCACAGCGAGACATCAATATTGCTTTTGTGAATGAATTGGCTAAAATTTTTAATTTATTAGAAATCGATACCCATGCGGTTTTGGAAGCTGCCGGAACCAAATGGAATTTTTTACCGTTCAAACCCGGATTGGTAGGTGGACACTGTATAGGGGTTGATCCTTATTATTTGGCCCAAAAAGCTCAAGAGAAAGGGTACCATCCCGAAATTATTTTGGCCGGAAGAAGGTTGAATGACAGTATGGGGGAATATGTGGCCTCACAAGTAGTTAAGCTAATGATTAAAAAAGGAGTCACTATCAATAAAGCTAAATTACTGATGTTGGGCATCACTTTTAAAGAAAACTGTCCCGATGTGCGCAATACCAAAATTGTAGATGTAGTTCATGCTTTAGAAGATTACGGGATTGACATTACGATTTATGATCCTTGGGCCAAACCGTCCGAAGTCAAGCACGAATACCAATTGACCACGACAGCCGAATTACCAAGTGATACTTACGATGCCATAGTTTTGGGCGTGGCTCACAAAGAATTCACCACCATTGATTTGTCAAAACTAAAAAAGACAAACGGTGTTTTGTTTGATGTTAAGGGTGTTTTGAATGAAAAGGCAGATGGTAGACTTTAGTGTTCAGTTACTTTACGGAGTAAGTTTTCAACATGAAGAAGTTAAGAGAGTTAAGGGTTTTATAAAGGTTTAATAGCCTTAATATAATATATTTAAGAGAGATGAAAAAGATTCTAATAACCGGTGGTGCGGGTTTTATAGGTTCTCATGTGGTTCGTCGTTTTGTGACGAATTATCCGGAGTATCAAATTTTTAATTTAGATGCTTTGACTTATGCCGGAAATCTTGAAAACATTGCCGATATTGAACATTCTCCCAATTACACTTTTATCAAGGGTGATATTGTTGAGGCCGATTTTATCCATGATTTGTTTCAAAATTACCAATTTGACGGTGTTATTCATTTGGCTGCAGAATCCCATGTAGACCGTTCTATTACCGATCCGTTGGCTTTTGTAAAAACCAATGTATTTGGCACAATGAATCTGCTCAATGCCGCGAAAACCATTTGGAAAGATCATTTTGAAGGCAAAAGATTTTACCATGTAAGCACCGATGAGGTTTACGGGAGTTTAGGAGCCACTGGCTTGTTTACAGAAACCACACCTTACGACCCGAATTCGCCTTATTCCGCTTCAAAAGCCAGTTCGGACCATTTTGTTCGTGCCTATGGTGAAACTTACGGATTGCCTTATGTGATCACCAATTGTTCTAACAATTACGGACCCAATCATTTTCCGGAGAAGTTGATTCCGCTATTTATTAATAACATTATTCACAACAAACCCCTTCCGGTTTACGGTGATGGCAATTATACGCGAGATTGGTTGTTTGTGATAGACCATGCGATTGCTATTGATTTGGTTTTTCATCAAGGAAAGAACCATGAAACCTATAATATCGGCGGTTTTAATGAGTGGAAAAATATTGATTTGGTCAAATTACTTTGCCAAAAGATGGATGTCAAATTAAATAGGGTTTCGGGTACTTCTGAAAAGTTGATTACTTATGTAAAAGACAGACCCGGACACGATTTGAGATATGCTATTGATGCTTCTAAAATCAATACTGAATTGGGTTGGAGACCTTCTGTTACTTTTGAAGAAGGTTTGGAAAAAACCATTGATTGGTTTTTGGCCAATGAAGAATGGTTGGAAAATGTTACTTCCGGTGAATATGCTAAATATTACGAGAAGCAGTATTCCTAGGATACTTTTTCGTTTTAGTTGTAGATTGGCGTCATTTTGACCAGATGATGGTTACAGTATTGTTACTTCTTTTTAGTTCTTTTGTTTTTTTTCGCTCTTGGGTTGAAAAACCTATAAATAAGTATAGCAGTTGTAAATGATTACTGGGAGGAATGCTTGTTTGCAGCTGTAGGTTGGTAGTTGCTTCCTCTTTTTGTAAAATAATTTCTTCGCTGAAATGTGTCGTGAATTTACTTTCTGTGTAATTCCAATTTGAGCGGGCAATGGCCAGGTGGACTTGTTGTGCATTTTCGGGCCAATCAATACTTGTTTTCGGGTTAAAATTATTGATGGTTAATAGGCTTGTAGTTTCTTCCCATGACCAAGCAGCTTTTAATACGTTGTTTAGCGGTCTTAGTTTATTTCCTTCGAATCCTTCAAAATATTTATTTGTATCCGGTGATAGTAAGCCATTTTCCAGAGTCCTTTCTCCATGTTGGTTTGTGGCATCTTCTTCTATAATTTCAAACATTAATTTATTCGCGCGTCCTGCAAAGCTACCATCTTTCGCTCTGTTGAAAAAATGATAGGCTGTAGCTCTAAAGCCTTGTGCATATTTTACTGCTCGGCCAAACTCTTTACTGTGTTTTTTTACTTTTTCGAAAATAGGATTTCTTTTGAACTCTTCACTGCTTACGCCTGTTTTACCTTTTTCTCTAACCCGATTTACTTTGTTTTGGTCAATATAGAAATTTAGTTCATCAATAGTTCCCGTTATTTTGAAAGGGGCTATTACTCTTGCCATATCTGATTTTGTTTTTATGGTTTTACTTACAAATTTATAAAAATATATTTGCAGTTGTTTAATGTCTGCAGCTGATTGTTGATTTTTATTTGGCAAACTCCGTTATGGTTACTACAATTGCCAATTGTTTACTTGTTAATTTTGTCAGGTGTTTTTTTTATAAAACACAGTATATTAACTAAAAATCAATAATTTATTAACACGAAAACGTTTTCGTTTGTGTAGCAGTTTTTTCTTTTGTAATTTGGATTGGTTAATTTGGTAGTTTTAAACACCCCTATTCTACTAAATTCAATTTGATCAATATTGGCTTAATGCAAATTGGCTAGGTGTTATTGTTTTTTACTATAACTATTTTAAAAAATTATTTTTATGAAAAGAATTTTATTTTTTTTATTCTTAACGGTTACTTTTTTTGGTAATTCTCAAACCACGGTTACTTATGTAATGCAAACCGGAAATTTTCCCGTAACTTTTAATGACGGAGGAGGTTTTTTTAATCCTTCATCAGATAATATGGGGATGTGGGCTAATAGTTTTGGCACCCCTAAACAAGCAGCTGCTTGGCGTACGTTCAAGACAACTGGTAACAATACCGGTAGTAACAGATCACTGCAAGTTGGTGACACTTTTGTGATTACTGTTGCTTGTACCAGAGCTTTTGGGCAGATTGGTTTTTCATTGAATGCAGGAGGAATTCAAGGGAGTAGCTACATTAACAGAACCAGCGGATCAAGGCTTTATGTGAATACTGATAATTATGGTCAGTGGTATGTAAATCGAAATGCCGGAGTTTCATTATTAGGTTTTTCACCTATACAAAGTAGCTATAAGGATTATAGGTTTACAGTGAGAATTACCTCCAGTACTACTGCCGACGTTTTCTTGACGGTTGATGGAATAGATTACAGAGCCTTTAATTTAACGATGAACGGCTCTGCTAGTATTGATTCTTTTTCTGTATATGGTTCGGATATGTGGGATGGAGATTCTAATGACGATGCTTTTTGGAAACAAACCGCAACCGTAACCAATTCCAAACAAGTACAATTGGGTTATTTTTTAAGTTCGGGGACTTTTACACCCGGTATAATTTCAAATGGATTAGATGCCGCTAGTACTAGTACTCCTTCTGTAAATGATGTTTTTATAGGAGGTGATGTGGGTTCAAAGGTTGTTTTAAATCAGAGTAACACCTATTCAGGAGCTACAACAATCAATACAAATGCTTTTGGTGAACTTCAAAATGCCCAAGCACTAGGAACAACTTCAGGAGTTACCGTGCAAAATAATGCTACACTCTCTCTATTTTCTTCAGGAGGTGGTATAACTTATGACAATTATCCAACCATTTTGAATGGATTTGGCGTTAGCGGGTCTAATGGTTCATTAAGAAGTACAGGTGGAAACAACATTTGGCCGGGTAATATTACTTTAGCATCAGCTTCCAGAATCAATGCTGATGTGAGTGGATTGCCAGGTTCATTGACTTTATCTGGCACTGTTGGACTTGGCGCCAATGATCTTACTATAGGAACTTCAGGTGCTGATATTACTATATCGGGTCTTATAAGTGGTTCAGGAAAAATTATTAAAGAGGGGTCTGGAAATTTAACCCTATCAGCTAACAATACATATTCAGGTTCTACTGCGGTAAATGCCGGAACCTTAATTGTTCAAAAGGGAGGGCATTCGGCCAGTATTACTACCGGAGCGATAGCTTTTACTTTTGCGTCCACAAATCAAGCAGCAGGGGTTTATGATTTTTTACCGGGGCAGCTTGGGGGTAGTACCTCAAGAATATTGACCAGTAACTTGGTTGGTGGTAAAACAATTAGTTTTAATTACACTACCGGTGATGTCACGATTTGTGATGTGATGACTGTTACTACGGCATCAATAGTCTCTAACAATGCAAACAGTTCTTTTTTCGCCAAAAGCGGTGATGTCATTACATTAAGTTTTACGACTTCCGAAGCTGCGTCTGTCACTCCAATCGTTTACATAAATGGTAATGCAGCTACTGTAACAGGTAGTGGAACGACATGGTCGGCCAGCAAAACAGTGGTTGGTGGTGATGCAGATGGTTTAGTAACTTTTACGATTTCATTTCAAAATACTTTTGGTTGTGTCGGTACTCGTAATACTGTTACGGATGGTTCTTCTGTTACTATCGATACCGCAGCACCAAACATTTCTTCAGCTACTATAGCTTCAAATAATGCTAACAGTTCAAGTCATGCTAAAACAGGGAATGTCATTACTTTAAGTTTTACTACTTCTGAGGTTCCCGTTGTTACTCCAAGCGTTTCGATTAATGGAAATGCTGCCGTTGTTACTGGTGGTGGAACCACTTGGTCAGCTACAAAGACCGTAGTTGGTGGTGACGCTAGCGGAATAGTAACTTTTTCCATAGGTATTAGCGATGCGGCAGGGAATACGGCTACTCGAACTACTACTACCGATAGTTCTTCTGTCACTATAGATAATTCATCGCCTGGATTTGTAGCAGTATCAATTGCTTCGAACAATGCAGGTAACTCTTCAATTGCGGTACCAGGTGATACAGTTACGCTTAGTTTTAGTACAACAGAATCAATCACAACTCCAACTGTTGTACTGAATGGTGTTTCTGCTACTGTATCAGGTAGTGGTACTAGTTGGTCAGCAACCACTACCGTTTTAACTTGTTCCGGCTCGGTTGTTTCTTTTTCTATCTCGATAAGTGATATTGCGGGTAATACTGCCAATAGTACTAGTACAACTAATAGTTCTCATGTTAGTATTGGTGCTCAAGTTGGAACACCAAGTTTTACTGCCGGTGCTACTTTGGTATGTCAAGATGCTCCTAATGAAATTTATACGGCTACGGCGGCCAATGCCACAGGAGGTATTTTCTATGGTGTTGAGCCTGAAGAAGCCGGAGTGATTAATGATGTTACCGGAGTGATGAATTGGGACGCTGCTTTCTCAGGAGAAGCCACAATTACAGCCTATGCTTTTGGATGTAACGGACCAACAACTTCAAATAGAGTAGTTACCGTACAATCAAAATACTTGTTTTATGTGGATGCTGACGGTGATGGTTACGGAAGCACTACCAGCAGTATGGAATGTTCTTCCGGTGCTGCTGTAGCACCAACAGGATTCTCTACCAACAATACTGATTGTAATGATGGCAACGGTGCTATTAATCCGGGTGCTGCAGAAATCAACTTCAACAATGTTGACGAGGATTGTGATGGTTCTAAATTCAATGGTCATGCGCCTGTTGTTTCTAACATTACCACAGCAAGTGGTACTTTGGCTGCGATGACTACGAATATTTCTTGTTCTGTGGCTACTAATACAACTCCTTATTCAGGAAGTTCAGTTGTACACAAATTCAAAGTAACCAGAACTTCTCCGGCAGCTGCTCCTGTAGAGTTTGAAAGAGCTTCGCGCACATTCGCTATTTCAGAATTGGCCATTGCAGCCTATTCAGCCACATATGAAGTTCAGGCTACGGCTATCGTAAACGGGGAAGAGCAACCTTACAATGGTAATACAGCCACTTTTACTACGCCTGCTGCACCGGTTATTCCGTTAGTTTCTCAAGTAGTTACGAACCAATGTAACCAGACTTTGGCTACGATTAACTCTTATATCTATGCCAATAACAGCACTATGTATAATAATG
>NZ_JAAQQU010000086.1 GCF_011742145.1 Flavobacterium sp. J49
AGTAGCAGTAGCTTGAGCGAACTCAGGCGCAGCCGGACAAGAGATAGTTGAAGTGGCAGGTAACGCTGCGATAACCGGAGCCGTTACGTCTTGTATATTTATAGTTTGTGAAGCTGTAGAAGCATTTCCACAAGCATCAGTAGCAGTCCAAGTTCTGGTTACAGAGTAAGAACCTGCACAATTACCATTAGTAGTTACATCTTCGAAAGTCAATTCGAAAGCAGAACCACACTCATCAGTAGCAGTAGCTTGAGCGAACTCAGGCGCAGCCGGACAAGAGATAGTTGAAGTGGCAGGTAACGCTGCGATAACCGGAGCCGTTACGTCTTGTACGTTAATAGTTTGAGAAGCTGAAGCAGTATTTCCACAAGCGTCAGTAGCTGTCCAAGTTCTGGTTACAGAATAAGAACCTGCACAATTACCATTAGTTGTTGTGTCTACAAATGTCAAGGTAACATCAGCGTCACAATTGTCGGTCGCAGTAGCTTGAGCGAACTCAGGTGTAGCCGGACAGTTGATAGTTGAAGTGGCAGGTAAAGCAGCAATAACCGGAGCAGTTACGTCTTGTACGTTTATAGTTTGAGAAGCTGAAGCAGCATTACCACATTCGTCAGTTACAGTCCAAGTTCTTGTAATAACTCTATTGCTTTCACAAATGTTTGAAGGAGTTAAACAAACACTATTGAATTCGATACTTCCATTAACACTAGCTTGTTTCCTTGAGAAAATAAACCAAGTACCATTCATAGGTCCGGTTAAATTCTCAAAACTAGAAACATAAGAAGTTAATCCGGTAACCGTATTAGGGGATGATAATGCACCATTAGGTGTAAAGTTTTGCGGAATATTCTGAGTTACAACATTATTGTTGTTCCATTGGGTATATCCTGAGCTATTCGGATAGAATACAGGTAAATATAATTCCTGATCATTAGAATTAGGATCTTCACAAGCACCACCGGTACAATATGGTCCAACCAAAATTACAGCAGTTCCATTAGGGGCAACCAAAGTAAATTCAGCTCTTCCTTTTCCTTGATTAGTTTCAAAAGATAAAGCTACTTTTTCAATGTCTTTTGCGGTTAGATTATCAAACCCTGTTACATCAAAGTAGAAGTAGTTTCCATTTCCGGCATTAATTGATGCATCATTATCATTACCGAAACAGTCAGAATCGGTATAAGTTACAGTTGGATTAGCATCACAAGCATCAGAAATATTAGTCACTGTTCCTGTTGTTCCCGGATTAGTATCAATAGCACAGTTTGCACCTGCGTTGATTGTTACATTGGCAGGAACGGTAAATGTTGGAGCCGTGTTATCTTGAACATTAATAGTTTGAGAAGCTGAAGCAGTATTTCCACAAGCATCAGTAGCGGTCCAAGTTCTGGTTACAGAATAATTACCGGCACAGTTACCATTTACGGTATTGTCAGCAAAAGTCAAGGTAACACCTGAACCACAAGCATCTGTTGCAGTAGCTGTAGCAAATGAAGGTGTAGCAGGACACTCTATAGTTGAAGTAGCTGGTAAGGCTTCAAAAACAGGAGCAGAGTTGTCTTGAACAGTAATGGTTTGAGTTGCTGTAGAAGCATTTCCACAAGCATCGGTAGCGGTCCAAGTTCTGGTTACAGAATACGAACCGGCACAAGCACCATTAGTTGTATTGTCTACAAAAGTCAAAGTAGCTCCAGAACCACAAGCGTCAGTGGCAGTAGCCTGAGCAAACTCAGGAGTAGC
>NZ_JAAQQU010000087.1 GCF_011742145.1 Flavobacterium sp. J49
CTATCCTTTTCCTCAAAAATTTTACAGCTATTTATCCGGTTTCGAGCGCTAAATTGCACACAACGTGCCGCAGATTGTGATTGTGGCGTTCTTCATTCACTTGTGTTTTCAAATATAACTAAAATTTCAGTCAGCCGAGACATTTCTGATACGACCAAAACTAGCCATAATCACAAACTGCTGTTATGCACTGTTTTTATTCTGTTATCACCGTCTAATTCCCATTTCTTTATATGCGTGAAATTCACAAAACACAAGATTGTTTAAAGCGCTTTTGCTACAATCTTTCCATTTACATTTTTCGCTTGATAAACCTCTGTGTTCTTTCAAAAGCTCAATTCTTAAATCTTGGTCATTATATTCCGTCCAATTCTCCACCGATTCAAGTTTGACAAATATTTGCGGGTCATATTTTTCCGGTTCATCAAGCCGCCAAAATGATTTATCCAGTTTGTTTTGATAAAGTTTACACCAACCACTTTTCTCAATCAATTCGAAATCTGATTCGATTCTTTTCAGAACAATTTCATCAACATAAAGTATTTTCTCTTTTAGCATATTCATTCTGAAATAGTGCATAACGTGCCGCAGATTGTGATTGTGGCGTTCTTCACTCACTTGCGTTTCCAAATATAACTAAAATTTCAGTCAGCCGAGACATTTCTGATACAACCAAAACCAGCCATAATCACAAACTGCTGTTAGCTACTGTTTTTTAATTCGACTTGTCATCCCAAGACTTCAGAAACCATTTTCCGCCCACTTTTTCAAAAAAGAAATCAGAGTAGATTCCATTGTCAACGCCTCTAATTTCAATAACAGTTTCATTGCCTTTGGTTTTTATGTTTTGTGTATATCTGTCTAATTCTCTTGTTAAAGCATCTTTCGGATATTCAAAGTCAAGTGTTGAATATTCATTTTTCTGAATAACGTTTTCCTTTGATTCAAGCATATTATTCTCATCAACTTCCATAACCTTAAGCGGAAATTTTACGCGACTAACTTGGAATATTGAATCTTTACTGAAAAAACCAAGAAACGTTTTGAAATCTTCATCAACATTTTCAGGAATATGGTTTTCAATTAATTCCTTTTCGATTTCGACTTTTCCGGTTTCAGTTTTGCATCCTGAAAGAATCAAAACGAGAATTAAATATAAATATGTCTTTATTACTTTCATGTTGTGAAAAATAGTAGCTAACGTCTTGCGGCTTGCAACAGTTGCAAAATTAATCACCGCCGATTCCAAATATAAAACTACTTTTTGAATTTTCGCAGAAAATTCGGTGAAAGCCCGAACCTTGCAATTGTTGCAAACTGCTGTTAGCGGCTGTCGCTCCATCCAACAAGTTTCCCCAACTTTTCATATTCATCATTTGAGCCAAAATTTTCAGTGTTTCTTTTAGTGCCAATTGTTTGCTCCATTAAACATCCAAAACATATTTTTGAAATGCCAACAACTTTGCCTTTTTTCTTAAAAATAAATATATTTCTAAAGATTGGATCACAAGCTGTGACCTCAGTTTTCTCTTCATTTCTTTCAGTAAAGATTTCGGAAAGCTCTTTTAGTTTGCTTTGTTCAATCTTTTGCTTTTTCGGATAGTATTTTTCTATTTTTTCAAAAAACCATTTATCATTAAGATTTGAAGGATAACCATTCCATAAAGCAATTTTATTAAACTCATCCTTTTCTGTTTGTGTTGTGTTATTATCTGAACCAAAATATTTACTTGATTCTTTGTTAGTAATTTGATAATGATAAACTTCATCAAAATCAAAAAAAGGTTTTTCTTCTTTGCAACTTATCAATAAAGTGAAAAAAGCACATAGTATAATTTTTTTCATTTTGTTCTAATTAAATGCATTGGTCGGCGATTGCCGCTAACGTGCCGCAGCTTGTAGCAGCTGCATAAATTTATCATTAAAATTTCCAAGTACAAAATAACTTTTGGAAATCCACTTGGATTTCCGGCAAACCCAAACCTTGCAGTTGCTACAAACTGCTGTTATGCATTCGGGCGTTAAGTTTCATTACCGTTCAATTTTTGTCAACTTGATACAGTCTGTAGAGTTTCTAAATCCAAAGAAGTAGTCATTTCTTATTCTATATTTTGTTGAATCTGTTGTCAAATAATATTCATTCCCTTTTCTGCTGAACTTTCCATCCAAAAAGCCTGTTGACGAACCTTGATTTGTGCTTTCACTTATGCTAAAAGTATTGTCAAGTTTCGAATGTGTAATATTAAAAATTGTATCTTTTATGTTGAATTCCCAACTTTCATATCTTAGGTTTTGATGCCTGTCGATTCCATTTAGAAACAGAAAATACATTATCACAGCTGATACTAAAGAGTTAATTACAAAAACTTTTGAGTATTCTTTTTTGGTAAAATATAAAACTAAAGCAATTAAAAGATTTATTATGATTACAACAGGAACAACGACAAATATTGCGATTGAAACACTTGGTTCTGGGTCAATTTCTTTTACCCAAGACCATATAACTATAAAGTCAATTATTGTAAGGAATAGTATTTTTGTAATTAACTTCATTTGTCTTTAAAGAGCAATTTTTAGCCTGATGCATAACGTCTTGCGGCTTGCAACTGTTGCAAAGATTAATCACCGCCGATTCCAAATATAAAACTACTTTTTGAATTTTCAGATAAAATTCGGTGAAAGCCCAAACCTTGCAATTGTTGCAAACTGCTGTTAGCAGCTGCCATTTAATCAATTAATAGAATATTTATTTTCAATATTATTTGACAACCAACTTGCCCAATTCTTTAATTCTTCTGTTCTCCAATTTCCACCGGTAATTTTTTCAAAAGTTGTTTTTATTGTTATGTTGTAAAGATATGTATGACAGTATCGAGCATTTTCAGTGTCAATTTTCAGGATTTTTGGGTCTGAATTTGGACCAACTGAAGCCAAACCAGCTTCAATAATTATTTCTATTTTGAAATAATATTCTTTACTTAAGATAATTACCTGTTTTTCAGGACCAGTTTTTGGAGAAGTTGGTATTCTTTTAAATTCAACTTTTGTTCCTTTTGGAAATTTGTATTTTAAATGTTCAATGCTAAATAATTCAGCTGGGCAATTTGAGAATCTATTTTTACTTAATTCGGTTTTTAATTCTTTTAAAGGTTTAGTAACTATCTCTTTCATTTTATATGGCTTTTTGAACTCACCTGAAACACCTTTATTAATGTCGAATGATAAACTTTTTGTTTCATTTGTAAAACCTAAAATACTTTTAAATATACCGTACTGAACTAGTTCCAAATTAAAAAGTGTTGCTTCTGTGTCATTTTTAGGAGTTTCAAAAGATTTTCCTTGATAGTTGTCAACTGTAAATTCAGGATGTGTTAAAAAGAAATATTCAGTCATTGCATTGCCTATGCCAATATCAGTTGGATAATGTGTATTTGGAATCAAATAATCTCTTGAATCAATTGCGACCAATGTCGTGAAATTTGTTTCAGTTTCAGAACCTTTTAGCATTAAAAGTACAGTTATAAATGTTGTTACTGTTCCCGCTAAACCCAAAGACAATAATGGACTGTATAATTTTTCACTCCAATTTAATTTTACTAAAATTATTGTTACTGTAGCCAGTATTATTAGGGCAAAAGCGGAAATTAAGATTAGTACTTTATACATACGAATGTTGTTTATGGTTGCTGCTAACGTTCCGCAGATTGTAGCAGCTGCGATGATTTATTACTGTCCATTACAAATATAAAACTCCTTTTTGATTTCCGCTAGGAAATCGGGGAGAAGCCCAAGCCACGCAGTTGCTACAAACTGCTGTTATAAGCTGGTTCTTAGTTATTCCCATTCCACCAAAAATACAAAATGCTTTCCCCTGAATCACTTGAAATTGCAAAATCTCCTTTTCCTTTTGGAATTCCAGTTATTGCTTTCTCAAATTCAACAAGTTTGTTTTCACCAAACTGAATTTCAATTTCGGTTTCTTTTTCTATTACTTCCCAATGTTCTTTTTCCGCCGTTTTTTTGAGATTAAAAATCAATTTTGACGCAGCTTTCCATTTTGCGTTTCCGTTTTGATTATTCGGAACTTTAATTTGGTTTTCTGTTGGAATTGAAGTTTGAATTTCCTTTTTGCTTGACCATTCACACTTATCCATTAAATTGAGCAACTCAAACAAGCTTTCGCTGGCTTTTTTATCAACGGTAAAATTCCAACCTGGATAATTTCTTGAGTTTTCAAGATATTTCCAAGCATAAACTTTTCCGGTAATATTTAGTTTCTCAATTTGGTCTTTCATTTTGCTATAGTTCTGGAACTAGCTTATAACGTTTCGCCGCTAACCGACTGTTGCGAAGCCAGCGAACTGCGTACTGTCTGCTAAGATAATAGTTTTACGTGAAAAATAGAAGTGAAGCCAAGAAAATCCAGCAATAGCGGTTAACGGCTGTTACCAGTAGTTTTTTTTAGTTAGACGTGTCGTTCCAACTTTTTAGAAACCATTTTCCGTTAACCTTTTCAAAGTAAAAATCGGTATAAATTCCATTGTCAACACCTCTAATTTCAACCGTTACTTTATTTCCGTTGGTTTTTACTTTTTGTGTATATCTGTCAAATTCTCTTGTCAAAGCATCTTTAGGATATTCAAAGTCAAGTTTTGTGTATTCTTCTTTTTCAATTGTTTTTTCAATTGACTCCATCATGTTATTCTCGTCAACTTCCATAACCTTTAGCGGAAATTTTACACGGCTAACTTGGAAAACAGAATCTTTGCTGAAATAACTCAGAAAAACTTTGAAGTTGTCGTCAATATTTTTCGGTATTTTGAATTCAGAAACTTTATTTTCTGTTTGATTTTCGTCTTCAACTTTTCCAATTTCTGGCTTACATTCTACAAAAATTAAAACCAAAATTAAAAGCAGAAATATCCTCGATGTGTTCATGTTCTGAAAAATTACTGGTAACGTGCCGCAGATTGTGATTGTGGCGTTCCTCATTCGCTTGCGTTTTCAAATATAACTAAAATTTCAGTCAGCCGAGACATTTCTGATAAGACCAAAACCAGCCATAATCACAAACTGCTGTTACCAGCCGTTTTTAATGATTAAATTCTATTATTGGGAAATGAGGTTTCCACATCATTCCTAACCGTTCTTTATTTTCTGCAAATCCAATATCTGTTATTTGGGCATTTTCAAGTTTGTTCTTTAATTTTTCCGAAACATAAATTCCCCATGAATAAAAAGGAATTTTAAACAAGTCAATTTCTGGATTGAAGTTTTTATTAAAGACAATTTTTTCTGTTTCAAAAGAATAACTTTTTCCTGTATTCGTTTTATTTATTTCAACGAAACGCAAAGTTTCCTGATGTGATTTAATTTTTATTTTTTCTCCTAAACTTTCCACAGCAAAAATTTCACTTTTTTCAAAATCAATCCAGTCATAGCTTTCATAAGCGCTTTCATCTGAAAAATCAAGTTCATAGAAATCGTATTCTTTATATTTTTTAATAAAGCCAAATACTTTTTCTTTTCGCAACACTTTAGCTTTGCAAAGTTTATAAGAGATTGTATTACTTTCTTTAAAAATGTTTAATGCTTTTTCGTTCAGAATGTAACCTCTTAATGAATGTAATATATCATTGAGTTTGTTGAATTCTGGATCATCGTACATTTTACATATAAGAGTGTTTTCTCCATTGATACTTGTCTTTTCAGTATCTTCGATAGCTCCTGAGTCGTTAATGTGAATAGTGTAATACTTCATGTCTGAAAATGGCTGGTAACGTGCCGCAGATTGT
>NZ_JAAQQU010000088.1 GCF_011742145.1 Flavobacterium sp. J49
GGTTAAATTTCCTGTTCATTTTCCACTTAAAAACAAAACCAAAATTGAAATGATTTTCCCCAATTTTAGCCCGAACGAAAACTGAACGGTAACGTATTGCAGATTGTGATAGTGGCGGAATTCAATCACTTTCCATTCCAAATATAACTAAAATTTCAATTAGCGAATATATTTCCGATAAAACCAAAACCAGCCATTATCACAAACTGCTGTTAGCAACCGGTTTTTTATGTAATATACTTTGATAAAGTCGAACTTTCCTCAATACTTTTTCTTTTCGGCGTATAGGATTATACAGACTTGGATTTTCAAGCATAATAATCAACATAATATTTTCTTCTTCGTTGAGTTGTTCGACACTTTTATTAAAATAGAATTTAGACGCTTGTTTTACTCCAATATTTCCAGTTAAATAGTCAGCGTTTAACAAATCAAATTTTAGGCAATCATCTTGAGTAAATTCCTTTTCGATTTTCAATAAGTACAACTTTTTGGTTAAAGAAAAACCATGTCTATATGGTCCAATATAAGCTGTTGAAACTTCGCATGGACATCTTTTTTCTTCTACGGTTTCGTGAATTTTATTATAAATATTAACTAGCGGTTTTAAGTTTTCTTTTTGTGCTACTTTTATTGAATTAGTTAGGTAAACAAACTCTTCGTCTTCAAACATTGGGTTAAAATCGCTCAATAAAAAATTATAAACTACAATAAATAGAATTAAAGTTATAGCGATTATTTTCAATGTCTTTTTATGCATAATGGTTTGAAACTGGTTGCTAACGTGCCGCAGATTGTGATTGTGGCGTTTTCTTCACAGACTTGCGTTTCCAAATATAACTAAAATTTCAGTCAGCCGAGACATTTCTGATACGACCAAAACCAGCCATAATCACAAACTGCTGTTATGTACTGTTTTTTTAGAGACCGTAACCTTTTCTCCAAGCGTTTATTTCTTTTGGACTGTCTTTTCCATTTGGATAGTTTGCCATTACAAATTCGAACTGTTCCTTAGTAAGCAAAACCATTCTTCCGTCATTTCCGGAACTGATAGGATAAAAACGTTCATTACTTTTTTGTAATTTCAGTTGGTCGTTTAACATTTCAATGAAATTCACGAAAGCAATTCCCCAATCATTGTCATTAAAAACACCTTCATAGGCTACATAAGGCTTTCCATTCAACTTTATTTTATGAACCCAACGATTTTCAGCTTGGTTGCTTATTTCGTCTGAGTACATTAGTTTTAGATTAAGTTTTTCAAAAGTTATTTTTACTGTTTCAAGATATTGAGTTAAACCTTCACCTTCAAATAAAGTTTCACAATCAATAAAATAAAATCTGTTGTCCGTAAAAATCAAGCTTTCGCCTCTCATTTTGCCTTCGAAAAAGCTTAGTTCATCGTATGATTTTTGAAACTCAGTTTTTGATTCATTTAAATCTTCTTTTGCTGTCAAATTGAAAAAGTTAAGCTTTTCCAATTCTGTAACAATTTGTTTTCCATTCAATTTTGGTTTTTCAGTCTGACTTTTGGCAGAATCATTTTGTGCTTTTGAATTACAATTGAAAAACAAAACACCAAGTAGTATGATTAGTAATTTATTCATTTTATCTTCTTTTATGAAGTAGTTCTAAAGATGCAATATAAAAAATAGTACATAACGTTCCGCAGCTTGTGACTGCTGCGATGATTTATTACTGATGATTACAAATATAAAACTCCTTTTGAATTTTCGAAGAAAATTCGGGGCAAGCCCAAGCGCGCAGTAGTTACAAACTGCTGTTATAGGCTGTTATTGTCACTTAAAATATTCAACCACTTCTTTATCTTCGTCAACAATATGGTCTGTAATATGAAACACTTCACTTAGCCACGGATGTTTCAATGCATCTTTTCTGTCTAAAATATTCCCTAGCAAACTTTGTTTCCACGGCGATTCTTCTTTATCTATTAGACCGACATTAAAATTGTCACTATCCGTCCAAATTCTGAACGGAAATGAAAATCTTTTTTTCGGTTCTTCATCAGTATGCCAATCTCCAATGCTAATTATTCCAGTAACAATTTTCTCTTCGTGCTCTTTGGTGAATTTCAGATAATAAATTGCAAATGCATCGTCATCTTTGTAAACAAACCTTGTCAGTTTTATAGTTTCCTTTCCGCAACATTCGCAAGTTTCTATATTCGGTTCTTCAAATTCTATTTTAATCATGATTCTCTTTAAGCAGGATTTTCGACATAATAGCCTATAACGT
>NZ_JAAQQU010000089.1 GCF_011742145.1 Flavobacterium sp. J49
GAACACATACGATTCATGTTTGGGACACCGAAGGCGGAGTCGCATTTAGCTGTGAAGAGTTTACTATAAATCAGGTGATGGTGATAGACTATCCTTTATACTTTACACCAAACGGAGATGGGATACACGATGCTTGGAATATAGTAGGCTTATCAAATTTTGCGGAACAAACCACGATCTACATCTTTGACCGTTACGGAAAACTCTTGAAACAGTTGAGTGCCAGTGACCAAAGTGATGGTTGGGACGGAACCTACAATGGAAAACTCATGCCTTCAGATGATTACTGGTTTACGGTAGATTTCCCTGAGCAAGGAACAATGAAGCAATTTAAAGCACACTTCTCGTTGAAACGATAGAAGAAAATACAATTATCAAAAAAGCCACTCGTTTGAGTGGCTTTTTTAGTTGTGATAGAAACTCTATAGGCCTAATTAGCCCCGATAGGAGCGAGCTACCATGTAGCGCGGATAGCGGGAGTAGGAGTGAAAAGAAATAAAAGGGTTTGCTCCTGAAATTTTACTACAAATGTTATTGTGATGCACTTGATATTTGTTTTAGTTCAAAATTCGCCAGTAAGCTTCTTATATCGGCTATATCATTAACGTAATAAAGTGCTATTGATTCTGATCTTCCTATTTTTACGGTATAGGCATTATTTGGCATTACTTCAAACATAAATTCATCAGTGTGGTCATCTCCGGCAGCAAAAATGAAATCAGCTTGGGTGCCGGAAATTAGATTTAATACCGCACGCCCTTTGTTGACTATATTATTTTTTACTTCAAGTACCATACTGCCATCAAGAACTGACAGCCCATTTTCTGAGACAAAGCCGGTTAACAATATTTTTAATTCCCGCATACGAATTTCTGCCATATCAGGATCCGCTTTTCTATAATGCCATGCTAGTGAATATTTTTTCTCTTCTACAAAAGCCCCAGGTGTTCTATCAACGAAACTCTCCATAATAGGTCGAATGATTTCTTTCCACTCGGTTTTTGGATCTTCGAGTTGCAGCCATTCCTTGTCCTTCCTACGTATCCAGATTCCGTGATCTGTAATCAAGGTGTAATTTTTATGGCCAAACCATTTTTCGATTGAGTCTCGTCCGCGTCCACTAATGATAACAATTTCAGTGTTGGTGTTTTTATTGATGTTGTCCAGTAAATCATATAAGCCTATATCAGGTGAAGCATTTTCGGGATTACCTCGAAAATTGACCAAAGTTCCGTCATAGTCAAGTAAGAACAATTTATTTTTTGCCGTCTTGAATTCGGTTAGCATTTTATTCATGATTAGTTTATCAAGCAATTTGCTGATAGAGTGTTCTGTGGTTGTTTGGCATGTTTCATTTAGTGATTTAATGAAATCCAAAGCCCATTTATCGACAGTGTAACGTGAAAGTCTTTTTTGTAATGCCAAAATTCGAGTTTTTTGTTCCTCCGGGCTCATTTCTAAGGCTTGATGAAGCGCGGCTGCAAATTGATCGGCATTGTTTGGATTTATCAATAAGGCTTCGTGCATTTCACTTGCTGCTCCGGCCATTTCGCTTAGAATGAGAACACCGTCTGATTTGGTTCTTGTGGCTATAAATTCTTTGGCAACAAGATTCATTCCGTCGCGCAAAGGGGTTATTAATGCAATTTGAGAGAATGAATATAAATCAATAAGGTCATCAAAAGGCATTGATCTGTAAAAGTACCATATTGGCGTCCAATCGATGGTTGCAAACTTGCCATTAATTCGCCCAACAAGTTCATCAGTGTCTTTTTTTAATTTGCGGTATTGAGGAACATTTGACCTTGACGGAACCGCGAGCATCATTAGCCTGACTTTTCCTAAATATTGAGGGTATTTTTCAAGGAAATACTCAAAAGCACGAATCCGGTTTGGGATACCTTTGGTATAATCCATTCGGTCGATAGAAAGAATTAACTTGCTATCCGGATAATTTATGATGTGCTCATTGAGCTTTGACATTATTTCGGACACCTCACGATTATTTCGATGTTTGTGTAGTTGCGCAGTATTGTAAAAGTTATTATAGTCAATCCCCATAGGAAATGAATCTGCTTTTATAGTTCTGTTATGTTGCATGATTTCGTTGAACTTCACGGTAAGGCCCAAAATTCTTCGAACGGAATTGAGGAAGTGCTGAACATAATCATAGGTGTGGAAACCGATAAGATCGGCACCTAGCATTCCTTGCAGCAATTCTTCACGCCATGGACATGTTCTGAAAATTTCAAAAGCGGGAAATGGGATATGAAGAAAAAAGCCGATAGAAAGCGACGGTCTGCGGTCCCGAAGCATTTTTGGGAGTAATAACAATTGGTAATCATGAATCCAAATCTTATCACCATCAGCCGCATGTTGTAAAACAGCATCAGCATATTGTTCATTTACTTTTACATAAGTTTCCCATTGTTCGGGCTCATAGGTAGTAAATTCTAGAAAGTAATGAAATAGAGGCCAAAGAGCTTTATTGCTGAAGCCAAAATAAAATTCTTCAATTTCTTTTTCTTTAAGTGAGACGGTAACACATTTCGCTTGTGAAGCCAGCTCCCGGATTTTTTCTTTATGTACGTCATTAAGTTGCTCTTCCGCTAATCCTGACCAACCTACCCATAAGCTTTTTCCTTGTTTGTGTACTGTATTGAGTCCGGTCGCCAATCCACCTACACTAGGTTTAATTTCTATAGTATTTGAAGAAATTTTAAATTCAATGGGCAGTCTGTTTGCCACAATAATTGTTTTAGTATTCATAAATTTCTTTGATTTGAGTAGCGTAATTAGTAAATTTAAGCAATTAAATCGTTTGAACTTGTTAAATAAAACCTTATGAACAACCTGGATTATGGAATAATTGGTAATTGCAGAAGCGCAGCATTGGTTTCAAAAACAGGATCAATTGATTGGAGCTGTCTTCCTGAGTTTGATTCTTCTTCCGTTTTTGCCAAAATTCTTGACGATAAGATTGGAGGTAGTTTTGAAATTGTAACCGGAGAAGATTATCACAGCAAACAATATTATTTAGAAAACACCAGCATATTGATTACAGAATTCAATAACGGTAAAGATGTTTTTGCGGTTTATGATTTTATGCCAAGGTATATCAAAGAAGATAATAGTTCTTATACACCACCAGAAATCATTCGTTATCTTGAGCATAGAGCAGGGCTGCCGCAATTTTCAGTTATCTATAACCCTAAACTTGAATATGCCCTTGGTGAAACAATTACCCATGTAAAGAAGGATTTTATGGTGAGTCTGACTCGAAATAAAAAATTTGATTCACTTTATTTTTACAGTAATCTTGATTTGGAGAGTATTCATACCCAAAAAGTGATAACGCTGGAAGGTGATTGTTTTTTTCAGATTGCCTATAATGAGAAGATTTTTAAGCCTTCCTTAAGTAAGATTAAGTTGGAATTAGAACGCACCAAAGTATACTGGCTTAATTGGTCAGAGAAAACTATTTCCTATCAAAAATACAATCGAGAAATTCAGCGCAGCGCCATAACATTAAAGCTCTTAAGTTATGAAAAAACCGGAGCGGTTCTTGCCGCTGCAACAACTTCTCTTCCTGAAACCATTGGAGAAGTGAGAAACTGGGATTACAGGTTTTGTTGGATTCGTGATGCCTCAATGGTTGTCAAAGTGCTTTCTACATTAGGGCATAAAAATCTTGCTTTGAATTATCTTAAATTCATAATCGACCTTGTGCCAGATAAAGATGAGAAACTGCAAATTATGTATGGCATCAATAAAGAAAAAAAACTTACCGAAGAAACACTTGACCATCTGAATGGTTATATGGGGTCCAAACCGGTTAGAATTGGTAACGCTGCCTATGTTCAAAGACAAAATGATATTTATGGTATCCTCATGGATGTAATACACCAGCAATTTACTTATTTCAGTACAGATATTGAAAATGGTGAAGAGATGTGGAACATTACAAAGGGTATTGCCTGGGTTGTGGAAAAACACTGGCAGGAAAGTGATAAAGGGATATGGGAATTCAGAACCGAGGAAAGACATTTTACGTTTTCCAAAGTGCTGTGCTGGACGGCAATTAATCGTGCCATAAAGATAGCTGAAATTTTAGGTAAAAATTCGAAGGCTGAAAAATGGAAACCATTGGAAGAAATGATTCGGAAAGATATTATGGACAAAGCTTGGAATGAGGAAATCATGGCCTTTACACAGTCTTATGGCTCTTTTGATCTTGATGCCTCGGTTTTGTTAATGGAAATGTATGGAATAGTTACTGCTGATGACCCTAAATATATTAGCACAGTAAGGGCGATTGGACGTGAACTAAACAATGACGGCTTGCTTTACAGGTATAAAAACAAGGATGATTTTGGTCTTCCGTCTTCGTCTTTTACCATTTGTACTTTTTGGTACATTAATAGTCTTTATAAAATCGGCGATTGTAAGGAAGCAGAAAAACAGTTTGAAAAGTTGTTGTCCTATAGTAATCATTTAGGATTGTTTAGTGAAGATATAGATTTTGAAACAAAAAGACTTCTGGGTAATTTCCCTCAAGCATATTCTCACCTCGCGTTAATTGAAACAGCAATAAACTTATCGAATATTACCAATGAGGAAAAAGTAATAGATGCTTTAAAATAATTTGATTTTCTGTATTTCTTCAAATACATTATAGGTGTTGATAAGAGCCATTTTTTTAGATGAAACAATCATTGTCAATATAAATTAGAAAATTTTGTACATCGTTTCGGGAATTGTGCAAAGCTTAAAAGCCAATAATGAAGGTACTTTGCACTGTTAATGTTAAGTTTCTGAAGATAAAAAAGATGTCTTGCAATTGACACAGGTATTGTCTTTAAACCTAGGCGCCCAAATTAAAATAGGCAATTCCCTTCCGAATTTGAAATCATCAGGATTTCATTAAAACCAATAAAGAAAAATAAAATAAAATGAAGACTGTGTTTCTTTTAATAAATCTAGTATTAGGGTTTTGTACTGTTGTCAATGGACAAAGTGAGACCGCCAGTTCAAAGGCATTTCATGAAACTGCAATAACGCAAACCACCTTCACAACGAGTGAGATTGTAAATGGTTATTTGAAAATCAAAAACGCATTGGTCAAAAGCGACAGTAAAAATGCTGCTCAAACCGCCACAGCATTAGAGAATACTCTTAAAAATATCAATGTAAGCCAACTAACGGCTGCGCAAAAACCACTATTGGTGAAAATTGCGGAAGAATCCCAAAAACAGTCGAAAGTCATCGCAGCCAATAGCGGTAAACTTGACAAACAAAGAAAGGCCTTCCAACAGTTGAGCCAAAGTATCAATGAATTGGTGACCACTTTTGGTACTTCCCAAAAATTGTATCAGGATTTCTGTCCGATGTATGAAGGTGGTTCTTTTTGGCTCAGCGAAACAAAAGACATCAAAAACCCTTATTACGGAAACCAAATGCTTACCTGTGGAAAAATAAAAGAAACCATCGAATAATTTTAGTGGGAATAATGTAAGTCTGACAAGCCATGATATAATTACCTTTACTACAATGAATTATAGCAATAGTAACTTGTTTTAAAATCTAAATGAAATGAAAAAAACAATCTTTTTAGCCATAGTAATGGCATTCGTATTGGTTTCTTGTGTTCAAAAAAACAAAGAAGCAGCCACAGAATCTCATAGTAAACATCAAGATACTACGATGACTGATAACGATACCAACGTGCACAACCAAGCGGCAGCAGTAGATGAGCACGCAGCATTATATGCCTGTCCGATGCATCCGGAAGTGCAAGGAAAAAAGGAAGACAAATGTCCTAAATGCGGCATGAAACTCACCGAACCGGTTACCGAAAAAGCCGACGAGGAATAAAGTAACCTGCTTATCGAACCTAAGTTTTGCTTACTGTTTGTTGGTAAAGTTTTTAGTTTTTTATTAATATAACTAACTTTACTATAGCGATTTATGCGCCATTGTGACATTGAATCCGAACAGTAAGAGCATTTAGATTAAGAAGCTTAAACATTAATCAGAAATGAAAAGGATTCTATTGCTATTATCACTACTCTTCGCTTTTTCTTATGTAAAGGCTAAAGTACTGTCTGTTGTTGAGGTCAGTCATATGTTGATACAAGCAGTGACTTACACTTGCGTAATGCATCCCGAAATTCATGCAACCAAACCCGGTGATTGTCCGAAATGCGGCATGGCTTTAATCAAGGAAAAACCCAAGAAAGTCAAACCGAAATCTGTTCAAAAACCAGCTAAAAATCCAACCGTAAAACCAACAGCTTCGGTTAAAAAGGAAGTTGTAACTAAAAAAGACAGTATTTTAATCCCAAAGGCAGTTCAGGAAAAACTTCCGACAGAAACAGTTATTACTCCTAAAAGTGATCCGCCAAGAACTGTTCGCTACGATTTATATGTTAGGGATACAATCGTCAATTTTACCGGTAAACCCAAAAGGGCTATTGCCGTCAATGGACAAATTCCAATGCCTACCTTAACATTTACCGAAGGTGACACGGCCGAAATTTATGTCCACAACGAATTAGATGAAGAAACTTCGATGCATTGGCACGGTTTGTTTTTGCCCAACAAAGAAGATGGCGTGCCCAATCTGACTCAAATGCCGATTCCGCCACATTCGGTTCATTTGTACAAGTTCCCGATTATCCAACACGGAACCCATTGGTACCACAGCCATACCGAACTCCAAGAGCAAATAGGAATGTATGGTTCATTCATTATGAATAAAAGATTAGAAGATCCCCGATTTAGAAAAGGGATTGATGATTTACCAACGATTCCAGTTATTTTAAGCGAATGGACCGATATGAAACCGGAAAATGTCCACAGGATGCTGCACAATGCCACCGACTGGTTTGCTATTAAAAAAGGGACTACCCAAAGTTATACCGAAGCCATTCGCAGCGGGCATTTTATGACGAAAGTCACCAACGAGTGGAAGCGAATGAATGCCATGGATGTTAGCGATGTGTATTACGACCATTTTTTGATTAACGGCAACACCCAAAATGAGTTTCCGCAGTTCAAAGCAGGAGATAAAGTGCGTTTGCGAATTTCAAATGGTGGCGCATCGACTTATTTTTGGTTAACGTATTCAGGCGGAAAAATTACCGTAGTCGCCAGCGATGGTAACGATGTGGAACCCGTAGAAGTCGACAGATTGATTATAGCCGTCTCCGAAACGTATGATGTCATTATTACCATACCGGAAGAAGGCAAAGCCTACGAATTTTTAGCTACTGCTGAAGACAGAACCAAGTCGACTTCAATGTTTTTTGGAATCGGAACCAAACAACCGGCAACCCCATTACCCAAGTTGAAATACTTTGAAGGCATGAAAATGATGAACAGCATGATGAAAATGAATGGGGATTTGGATGATATGGGGATGCAAATGTCGCTCAATCAAATGGACATGAATGTGGTGATGTATCCCGAAATAACAGGAGATGATAGTAAAAAAGAAACAGTAGAAAGTACTGAAACGAATGCGAACTCATATGACGGGAATGCGCTTTCGGATATAGTTACACTCAATTATGTCATGCTCAAAGCACCGCATAAAACCACACTTCCTGACGGACCGGTTAAAGAATTGCGTTTCGAGTTGTCGGGGAATATGAACCGCTACGTATGGAGTTTAGACAACAAAGTCGTTTCCGAAACCGATAAAATATTGATCAAAAAAGGGGAGAATGTGAGGATTGTCCTGTACAACGGTTCGATGATGCGCCATCCGATGCACTTACACGGTCATGATTTCAGAGTAATCAATGGTCAAGGCGATTATGCTCCGTTAAAGAACATTATCGACATCATGCCAATGGAAACCGATACTTTGGAGTTTCATGCCAATGTGGAAGGCGATTGGTTTTTCCATTGTCATATACTCTATCACATGATGAGCGGCATGGGTCGGGTTTTTACGTACGAAAATCAAGCAGCGAATCCTTTGATTCCCAATCCGAAATTAGCGCAGCGAAAACTGTTTGCTGATGACCGGGAATTTCACATCATGGCCGAAAATGATTTTGCTACCAATGGCAATGACGGTGGTTTGATGATTCAAAATACGCGTTGGAGTATCGGCACGGAATGGCGTTTGGGCTATACCGACATGCACGGTTATGAAACCGAAACCCATATTGGCCGCTATTTCGGCAAGATGCAATGGTTAATGCCTTTTGTTGGGTTTGATTGGCGTTATCGCAAGATGGAAGTAGGTGAAATGGAGGAAAATTTGTTTGGACAAACCAATACCAAAGACAAACGCGGCGTTTTCAGTGCCGGTGTCGAATATACCATGCCTATGTTAATCAAAGCTCAAGCAGAGGTTTACGACGACGGGAATTTCAGAGTGCAGTTTGAACGTATGGACATTCCACTTTCCAAACGACTTCGCATGAACCTGATGTGGAATACCGACAAAGAATACATGGCCGGTTTGCGGTATATCTTGACAAGACATTTGGGTATTACCGCCCATTATGACAGTGATATGGATTTTGGTTTTGGAGTCGGATTAAATTATTAGTACAACGGTCCGATTTAAATCGGATATGCTCTTTACGGCTTTATTTGGTTTGGGTTCAAAGGGATTTTGTAAATTTGTTTACTGCTTTTACCTATTAATCTTCAAAATATTCGCGATGAAATTATCGATAAAAAACATGGTTTGCCAAAGATGCATCATGGTAGTCAAACAGGAATTGGAAAAGCATAATTTGACGGCCGAAAATGTTCAATTGGGTGAAATCACTTTCATAGAAGAATTATCAGAGGAACAAATCGCGCTTTTAAAAAAGGGTTTGTCATCCCACGGTTTTGAAGTGCTGGATGATCGCAAGGCTATGATTATCGAGAAGGTGAAAAACATCATTGTGACCATTATCCACAGCAAGGATGATGTAGAAGTTAAAAGAAATTTTTCGGATATTATTGCCCAACAAATCCCTATTGATTACAATTACATCAGCTCTATATTTTCCACCACTGAAGGCATAACCATAGAGCAGTTTGTCATTCTTCAGAGAATTGAAAGAGTAAAAGAATTGTTAGTCTATAATGAACTTTCTCTCAGTGAAATTGCATATAAGTTGGGCTACAGCAATGTTCAACATCTATCCACTCAATTCAAGAAAATTACCGGTCTTACTCCGTCTCACTTCAAGTCGGTTAAAGAAAACAAAAGAAAGTCTCTAGACCAATTATAAAATTTTAAACATCTTATCAGGAATTTTATAACAACCTATTATTGCATCGGTTCTAAATTTGTTTCACCAAAACAAAAGGACATGCAAGTAATTAATAGACTTCAAATTAAAGGAATGGTTTGTACCCGATGTATAGCCATACTATTCGAGGAACTTTCGCTTATTGATTTAGAGATTACGTCCATCAAATTAGGGGAGGTTTTTTTCAAAGGACAACTGCCTCAAAATGTCGACGAAAATCGAATTCAATCGGTATTGCAAAAATATGGTTTTGAATTGCTGAGTGATAAAAAACTATTGTTGGTGGCCAGAATGAAAGATTTGATCAAAGCAGGAATTGATCTGCAATCCGAAACCAGAGACAACATCAAATTTTCAGAATATTTGAGCGCAGCATTGCACAAAGATTACAATTATTTAAGCGCCGTTTTCTCAGACTGCGAAGGCATTACCCTCGAGAAGTACATTATCACGCAACGCATACTTAAAGTAAAAGACGAGCTAATCAACACCGATAAATCGCTTACTGAAATTTCCGATGAATTGGGTTACAGCAGTGTTTCTCATTTGTCAAGACAATTAAAAGCTTATACCGGTTTTGATACCTATCACTTTAAAAATCTTAGAAAAAACAATATCATATCAGCATAAGAGTTTCAATCATCAATCAATTTATCAATCAAAAATAGTATCCATTTAAAATTTTCAATCATGGAAACCACAAAGCCAACCACTCCTATTAAAGACAAAATGAATATTTTCCACAAGCAAACCTTTCCGGTAACCGGAATGACTTGTGCGGCTTGTGCCATTAGTGTGGAAAGTATCATCAAAGCTACCGAAGGCGTCAAAGATGCCGGCGTTAATTATGCTAACCAATCGGCTTGGATAGAATACTCTGATGAAGTTACTATTGAAGAAATTCAAAACAGAACCCGTTCTATAGGTTATGACTTGATTGTTAATGTAGAAGATCCTTTTCAAGCACAACAAGAACAACAGCAAAAACATTACGAAGCACTAAAAAGGAGAACCATTTTGGCCATTCTATTGTCTATCCCAATTACCGTTATAGGGATGTTTTTTATGGATATGCCTTATGGAAATTACATCATGATGGCGTTGTCAACACCGGTAGTGTTTTATTTAGGGAGAAGTTTCTTCACCAATGCCTACAAACAAGCCAAACACGGCAAAGCCAATATGGATACCTTAGTGGCATTAAGCACCGGAATCGCTTATTTGTTTAGTGTTTTCAATACTTTTTTTTCGGAGTTTTGGCATGAAAGAGGGTTGCATGCTCACGTTTATTTTGAAGCGGCAGCCGTAATCGTAGCTTTTATTTCCATCGGGAAATTATTGGAAGAAAAAGCCAAATCCAACACTTCATCAGCCATTAAAAAACTTATGGGGTTACAGCCCAAAACGGTTACTATAATTGAAGCCGGAAAGGAAAGAGAAATTCCCATTGCTGAGGTTGTGATCGGCAATATCTTAATCGTAAAACCGGGTGATAAAATTCCGGTTGACGGTGAAGTAACCAATGGAATTTCGTTTGTAGATGAAAGTATGATTAGTGGTGAACCCATACCGGTAGAAAAAACAAAAGGCGGAAAAGTCTTTGCCGGAACGATCAACCAAAAAGGCAGTTTCGAATTCAAAGCAGAAAAAGTAGGCGGCGATACTATTTTGGCACACATCATTAAAATGGTGCAAGAAGCCCAAGGCAGCAAACCACCGGTGCAAAAATTAGTTGATAAAATTGCCGGTATCTTTGTTCCGGTCGTGATAGGAATTGCCATACTGACCTTTGTAGCCTGGATGGTTTTAGGAACAGAAAATGCGCTAACACATGCTTTATTAACTTCGGTTTCAGTTTTAGTTATTGCTTGTCCGTGTGCCCTTGGATTGGCCACTCCAACCGCTATTATGGTAGGCATCGGCAAAGGCGCAGAAAACAATATCCTAATTAAAGATGCAGAGAGTTTGGAATTAGGACATAAAGTAAACGCCATTATTTTAGATAAAACCGGAACCATCACCGAAGGAAAACCGGTAGTAACCGAATTGCTTTGGAAAGACAATGGTAGCGATAGTCTATTGCACAAACAACTGTTATACAGTATTGAAACCCAATCCGAACATCCTTTAGCGGAAGCGGTTACTGAAGTTTTAAAACAAGACAATATTCAATCGGTACCTATAGACCAATTCGAAAGCATTACCGGCAAAGGCGTAAAAGCAAGCAAAGAAGGTAATGAGTTCTTTATCGGAAACCAAAAATTAATGGACGAGTACAAGGTCAAAATTGATTCTACTTTGTTAACCCATGCATCGCAGTGGCAAAAAGAAGCCAAAACGGTAGTTTATTTTTCCAATGCCAAGGAAACACTTGCCGCCATTGCCATAGCCGATAAAGTAAAAGCGACCTCCAAAGAAGCGATTAAAACACTGCAAGACAATGGTATCGATGTGTATATGTTAACCGGTGATAACCAACAAACGGCTCAAGCTGTAGCTACTGAAGTGGGTTTGACCCATTTTAAAGCCGAAGTAATGCCTTCAGACAAAGCTTTGTTCGTCAAAGAATTGCAAGCGCAGGGAAAAGTTGTGGCCATGGTGGGTGACGGCATCAATGACAGTCATGCTTTGGCACAAGCCGATGTGAGTATTGCGATGGGAAAAGGCTCTGATATTGCAATGGATGTAGCCAAAATGACTTTAATAACCTCGGATTTAAATATGGTGCCCAAAGCCCTGAAATTGTCGAGTAAAACCATCACCACCATCAAGCAAAACTTGTTTTGGGCTTTTATTTACAACTTAATCGGAATTCCGGTAGCCGCCGGTTTATTATATCCTTTCAACGGCTTTTTACTCGATCCGATGATTGCCGGCGCGGCTATGGCTTTGAGCTCGGTCTCGGTTGTGGGCAATAGTTTGAGGTTGAAATTAGTCCAACTTTAAAAATAGAATCATTAATTAAATATTTATAAATCATGAACACATTAAAATTCAAAACCAACATTAAATGTACCGGCTGTATTTCAAAAGCGTCTCCTATATTAAACGAAAAACTTGGCGAAGATCAATGGGACGTTGATCTAATGAACCTAAAAAAGACACTTACAGTTACGACTTCAGTTTTAAACGAAGCGGAAGTGATTGAGATCGTTAAAGAATCAGGATTCACGGCAGAACCGTTGGATTAATTTTGTTAAACGATAATTTATTAAAGCCCTGATCCCATTCCGAGGGGCCCTGAACAAAGAAAACCAAAGGCTGTTTCATAGCCTTGTTTTTTTTATTTCCTAAAAGCACTCACACGAGCAAAGCGACTGCTGAAGGAAAAGTAAACTTTTGGCACTTTTAGGAAATAAAAAAACCGATTAGTTTCCTAATCGGTTTTCTTTGTGGGCGATGAGATTTGATATTAAGAGGAGGAAGCCCTGTGGGCTTCAGGTATTCTAACTTTAGTTCTTAAGAGATGATGATTACCTTCGGTAATCCCCTTCCGAGGAGCCCTGAACAAAGAAAACCAAAGGCTGTTTCATAGCCTTGTTTTTTTATTTCCTAAAAGCACTCACACGAGCAAAGCGACTGCCGAAGGAAAAGTAAACTTTTGGCACTTTTAGGAAATAAAAAAACCGATTAGTTTCCTAATCGGTTTTCTTTGTGGGCGATGAG
>NZ_JAAQQU010000090.1 GCF_011742145.1 Flavobacterium sp. J49
ACGTTAGCATCAATGCCAGAATAATTATTTAATAAAAGATGTTTAGTAAAAATCTATTTATGTTCTGTTTTTTAGCTTTAGTTTCTTGTTCAAGCAAAAAACTGGAAGAGAAACCTACTTATACAATAACAGATGGATTAAAACTTAAATATGAAATAAAAACTAAAAGCAATGGCAAGCTTTATATAAATGATGGGCGAGATTCAATTCTTTTCAATTACAAAGTTGTAAAAACTAAATTAAAAGTTATTGATGCTGAAAGTAATAAATATAAGAGGATAATTATGTTTGAATACCATATTAAATATTTGGGTGAAAAATTTAAAAACTATCCTGTTCTTGAAAACTATTTAGTTTTACCAACTCAAAAACGAAAAAAAATATTCGAATATCACGACCATAATTTACACTCAAAATAAACATAAATAATAGTACAAGCACTGAATGCTAACAGCAGTTTGCAACAACTGCTAGGCTTGGGTTTCTCACCGAATTTTCTTCGAAAATTCAAAGCCAAGTTTTGTACTTGGAATCATTAGTAATAAATCGTCGCAGCTGTTGCAAGCCGCGGCACGTTAGCGGACATTTTCCGACCACAGCTTAAAATCACATATTTATTAATTTTTCAACATTTGAAATTATGCCAGACAACAATTTATTTTATGTTCCAAGCGAACACGAATCTTTACTAGACTATGTAAAAAACCTTTTAAAGTCAATTCCATATTCTGAGCAAAACACAAAAGATGGAACAGTATTTACAATTCATTTTCCTTCAAGTTTAGAAAAACTTGAGTTCTTTGCAACAATTAAAAGAAATTATCCACAACTGCTTGGATAAAGTTAGTGTGGAAGTTGATGCGAAAGTTTGCACGGAAGTTAACCGGGAAATTAGAAACGAAGAAAACGTCCGCTAACAGCCGTTTTGCGCAATGGCTGGTTTAGTTTTTTTTAGCCGGAAATTACTAAGTTGAAATATTGCTTATCTTTAGAACAAATTATTAAAAAGTCGCCACTGCGCAAAGCGGCGGAACGTTATAAGCAATTATGAAAAACCACTTATTAATATTCATATTTTCTCTCTCTTTGACGTTATGTTACGCCCAAGGAAAGCCTTTGAAGAAAAAGCGAGAGGAAACAGAATTGATAAAATTCGAACCGAGTTTTTCCTTTTCAGATTTTAAGGTAAAGGTTGAAAAAGCTAAAGTCAAGCCAGACTTAAGATCACACGAACTTGGGCGTAAATTTAGAACTAGAATAAAGGAAGAATACGAGAATACTGAATCACTATTCGCTGGTCATTATACGCTTGCGACTTGGGGTTGTGGTTCGCCATGTCAAATGAGTGTGCTGATAGATAGAAGAACCGGAAAAATATATGATGCTCCAACATCTTCTCTTGGTTATAAATTTCAAAAAGACAGTCGAATGTTGATTGTCAATCCGCCAGATTCGCTTGGTTATTATATTAAAGATTGTCCTTACTGTAAACCCGAAATTTATATTCTAAATGAAAAAACAAAAAAGTTTGAGTTAAAACAGCCATGATATCATAACTGCTTATAACAGCAGTTTGTAACTACTGCGCGCTTGGGCTTGCCCCGAATTTTCTCCGAAAATTCAAAAAGTAGTTTTATATTTGGAATCAACAGTAATAAATCGTCGCAGCAGTTACAATCTGCGGCACGTTACCAGCCATTTTCAGACATGAAGTATTACACTATTCACATTAACGACTCAGGAGCTATCGAAGATACTGAAAAGACAAGTATCAATGGAGAAAACACTCTTATATGTAAAATGTACGATGATCCAGAATTCAACAAACTCAATGATATATTACATTCATTAAGAGGTTACATTCTGAACGAAAAAGCATTAAACATTTTTAAAGAAAGTAATACAATCTCTTATAAACTTTGCAAAGCTAAAGTGTTGCGAAAAGAAAAAGTATTTGGCTTTATTAAAAAATATAAAGAATACGATTTCTATGAACTTGATTTTTCAGATGAAAGCGCTTATGAAAGCTATGACTGGATTGATTTTGAAAAAAGTGAAATTTTTGCTGTGGAAAGTTTAGGAGAAAAAATAAAAATTAAATCACATCAGGAAACTTTGCGTTTCGTTGAAATAAATAAAACGAATACAGGAAAAAGTTATTCTTTTGAAACAGAAAAAATTGTCTTTAATAAAAACTTCAATCCAGAAATTGACTTGTTTAAAATTCCTTTTTATTCATGGGGAATTTATGTTTCGGAAAAATTAAAGAACAAACTTGAAAATGCCCAAATAACAGATATTGGATTTGCAGAAAATAAAGAACGGTTAGGAATGATGTGGAAACCTCATTTCCCAATAATAGAATTTAATCATTAAAAACGGCTGGTAACAGCAGTTTGTGATTATGGCTGGTTTTGGTC
>NZ_JAAQQU010000091.1 GCF_011742145.1 Flavobacterium sp. J49
GCTGCGCCAATCAAAGCATCGGTCTGAGTTTCATAATAGCTAATAGAAACACCCGTTAGTGGCCATACTCCTCCGGCTATTTGTGTGGTGGCAGACTCTAAATCAAATACGCCGAATCCATCATTATTAGGATCACAATAATGTAATGCTTGCGGGGTAATGGCAACCGGCCCTTGGGTTACTCTTAACAATTGGGTCGTCGTTGAATAACAACCCGTAACATTGTCTTCTACTCTGATATAAACTATCTCATTATCCGTACCGGTATAAGTACTCGGTGTACCTATCGGACTCGTCTCATTTTGGGCATCAAGCAAAGTATTGTAATAAGTAACACTAACCTGAGAAGTATTACCGGCTATAACAACTCCTTCATTAATCGTTAAATCAAACAAAGCTTGAGTCGTGGCTCCGTTACTACATTGGAATATAGGTTCCGGTGTCGTAGCCAATGGCAATGGATTGACCACCAAATTAAATGAACTTACCGAGCTACAACCCGTCGTATTATTGCTGATGTTAATCCAAACCTCTTGTGGATTGCTGATATTAGTATACAAATTCGGCAGTGGACTCGTTTGTGTCTGAGCATCGGCCTGAGTTAAATAATAGCTAATGGTAACATTGGCTTGACCGTTAGCTATCTCAGCGTCTTTGGTATTTAAAGTAAAGACTTCCGCTCCATCGCCCGGATTGTTGTAATCACACAACTCGTAATCCGTAATCACCGGATTGGCTAAAGGTAATGGGTTTACAGTAATGGCATAAGAACCTGTTGTTGAACAGTTGTTTAAAGTGGCTACAATATTAATGCCGGCTGTAACAGCAGATAAACCATTATTGACAGCAACAAAATTAGGAATATTACCGTTTCCGGAAGCTGACAATCCAATTGATGGCAAACTATTGGTCCAACTAAAACTTGCTCCGACAGGAGAACTTACAAAAGCATTTGTAATAATTGTTTCTCCGGAACAAGCTGAAAAACTTGCTGGCACATTAGTAATTAAAGGTAGCGGATTCACTGTTATTATTGCCGACCCCGATTGCGATTGACTACAAAACGGCGCCGCGGAAGAAGCGACACTCACTAAAGCATAAGTGCTGTTTGAGGTTAATACCGGCGTGGTTATAGTAGCAACTCCTGAACCGTCTAAAACAATTGTCTGATTGGCACCACCATTTATAGTATAAGTTGCCGTTGCATTGGCAGTACCGTTAAAAGTGATTACTGCTGTATTCCCTGAACAAATGGTTGTTGTTCCTGAAATGGTTACGGTTGGCGATGCATTTACTGTTACAACAGCCGAACCTGACTGTGTCTGACTACAAGCAGGAACTCCAGCGGAGGTCACATTTACTAAAGCATAAGTGGTATTGGTATTTAAGACTGCAGTGGTAAAGTTAGCGGAACCGGTTCCGTCTAAAACGATGTTTTGGTTGGCTCCTCCATTTATGGTATAAACAACTGTAGCATTCGGTGTACCGTTGAAAGTTATTACAGTAGTATTTCCGGAACAAATGGTTGTTGTCCCCGAAATTGTTACTGATGGTAAAGCATTTATGGTAACAATCGCCGAACCGGTTTGCGTCTGACTACAAGCCGGAACTCCCGCAGCAATTACACTAACCAAAGCATAAGTGGTATTTACAGTTAATGACGGTGTAGTAAGCGAAGCTGAACCGCTTCCGTTTAAAACAATAGTCTGATTAGCACCTCCATTTACTGTATACGTAACTGTGGCGTTGGGTGTACCATTGAAGCTAATTGTAGTAGTTGAACCTGAACAAATTGTAGTGGTTCCCGATATAGTCGCAGTTGGTAGCGGATTAACCGTGATTACAGCCGAGCCTGTTTGGGTTTGACTACAAGTAGGAGAACCTGAAGAGGTCGCACTCACTAAATCATAAGTGCTATCTGCCGATAAAATTGGGGTCGTAACAGTAGCCGAACCGGAACCGTTTAAAACAATGGTCTGGTTGGCACCTCCGTTTACTGTATAAGTTACAGTAGCATTAGGAGTTCCGTTGAAGGTAACTACAGCAGTAGTTCCTGAACAGATTGTGGTTGTACCCGAAATTGTTACCGTAGGTAAAGGATTTACAGTTACTAAAGCCGAGCCCACCAACGTTTGACTACATGGCGGTGTTCCGGATAGCGTAACCTCAACCAAATCATAAGCCGTAGTAGTTGTTAATGCTGCTGTTGTTAAAGTAGCCGTACCTAATCCGTTTAAAAGTATGGTTTGGTTGGTACCGTTATTAATAGTATAAGTTACGGTTGCATTAGGTGTCCCGTTAAAAGTGATAACAGTGGTGTTTCCTGAACAAATAGTTGTAGTTCCTGATATGGTTGCCGTTGGTGCCGAGTTTATAGTGATTACTACTGAACCGGTTTGGGTTTGACTACAAGCAGGTGTTCCGGAAGTCGCAACACTCACCAAAGCATAAGTGGTGTTTGAGGTTAATGCCGATGTGGTTAATACAGCTGAACCTGTACCATCCAAAACAATGGTTTGATTAGTCCCTCCATTTACAGTATAAGTAACTGTGGCATTTGGTGTTCCGTTGAAAGTTATAATTGTTGTTGAGCCGGAACAAACAGATGTTGTACCGGATATTGTAGCAGTTGGCAAAGCTATTACCGTAATTATAGCCGAACCGGTTTGGGTCTGACTACAAATCGGAGTTCCCGATGAAGCCACACTTACTAACTCGTAGGTTGCATCAGCAGTTAAGATTGGAGTTGTAATCGTTGCCATACCGGATCCGTTTAAAACAATAGCTTGATTGCTCCCGCCATTGACGGTATAAGTTACTGTGGCATTGGGTGTCCCATTGAACATAACGTTTGTGGTGTTTCCGGAGCAAATAGTTGTTGTTCCCGATATTGTGGCCGATGGTAAAGGATTAACCATCACAGTAGCCGATTGATTTAGAGGTTGCGAACAAATAGTAGCTCCCGATGCATCTAAAGCTCTAACAGCTGTTAGCGCATAAGTTGTGTTTGATGTAGGAGATTGTGTTAAAGTAAAAGTCCCTGAGGCATTCAAGTTTGTGTTTTGTGTTGGTCCGCCACCAATACTGTAATCAATATTGGCTCCCGGTGTTCCTGAAAAAGTAACCGTTACACTATCTCCTGAACAAATAGCTGTCGGAGAAACACTCATACTAGCATTGGGAACTAAATTGACTACCAAATCAAACTCAGCTATGCTGTAACAATTCGAGTTATTATCAGTCACTCTCACATAAACAGTCTGCGGATTGGATATGTTTGAATAAATATTAGGTAACGAATTGATGTTGTCATTTGCATCTGCAACAGTTTCATGAAAAGTTATACTATTACCAGTAGTATCGGCATTTATCAGTGGTCTAACCGAATTTAAATCATAAATACCAACATTGGGAGTATTGCTACAAGTCATCACATCGGGAATTGAAGCTGCACTTGGCGGTGAAGGAAAAGCTCCGGTCCCTGCGGTAGCCGAACCTATCCATTGTAATTGAAAACCACCATCACCATTAGGCCTGTCAATGGCAATGTAATAAGATTGTCCCGGCAATACATTAAGCCATCTTACATAACCATTGCCACTTGGTCCCGGACCTACTTGTGTATTCAGAGTGGATCCATACATTCCGGTCCAATTTGACGTCAAACCGGCTTGTTGTGGATTGGTTGTAGCACAACGAATAGGCGCTCCCAAGGCACCACAAACCGCATTAGGTCCGAATACCCAAAAATCATAATCGACCATAATATTCGGATCATCCGGAATCAAATTAAACCCTAATGTTCCTCCTTGCACAATATTGATTTCTAACCAAAGAGAATTGCTTTCAAATCCACCACAGGAATTAATTTCCTGATTGTTACCTATACCGTTTGCGTTGGAAAAAAAAGTACCGTTGCCACAAACAGTCAAAGCATTGACACAATCATTGGGTTCTACTTGGGCTACAAGTGTATTGGCAAAAACAAAGGACAATAGTATCGTTAAAACTTTCTTCATTGAATCATTAATTTATGCACAATAGCCAATCTCAATTTCCATCGAGATTAGCTATCATTAACCAATCATTAATCTATTTAACTTTTACTCTTTAACAGTATGACTGGGTATTCTATGTTATATTTTAGTTTTATTTCTTTACGATCAAGAACTCTGAACGTCTGTTTTGAGCATCTTGCTCCGGAGTACAATTGGTGCCGCATTTTACTTTTTGCTCGGTACTTCCAAATCCTTTGCCTGAAATACGTCCTTGTGTGATTCCTTTAGAAATCAAATATTGAACGGTTGATTGCGCTCTTCTTTCCGACAAGTTTAAGTTGTAGTTCAAACTACCTTTAGAATCGGTATGTGATTTGACAAAAATCACCATAGAAGGATTGTCTTGCATCACTTTGACTAACTTATCCAATTCTACAGCACCTTGAGCGGTGATGTTACTTTTATCGTATTCAAAATAAATCGGATTCAAGATTACTTCGGTATCGGTAATAATTACTGATGATGGTACTAAAGCCACCTCAACAACGGTTTCTCCTGCCTTTACGGCTTTTACCGCTGACGTTGCGGTTTCAAAATTTTGAGCTGCTACTTGTAAACCGTAACCCAAATTACATTCAATCGGGTAACTCACTTTTCCTTCTGCATTTGATTTTTCAGTGGCGATTACATTTCCTTTTAAGTCCAAAATAGCTACTGATGCATTGGCCAATGGCGATTTGGTTTTGGCATTAGTCACCAATACAATGGCTTCAGCTTTGCAAAGTGGTGCTGCCGAAAAGATGGCATCGTCACCATTTCTGTTGGAAGAAAAATATCCAATATTAGCATTTTTGTTAAAGCTAAAAGAAAAATCGTCTTTCTCACTATTTACCGGTTTGCCAAGATTTATGGCTTGGTCTGAACCGTTTAAATTGGTTTTGTACACATCAAATCCACCCAAACCTTGTCTTCCTAATGAAGCAAAATACAAGGTATTGTCTTCAGCGATGAAAGGAAAATTTTCTTTATCGGCTGTGTTTACATTAGGGCCCAAATTTTCAGGTTTACCATATCCATTGGCTTCAACAGCTACTTTCCAAATATCAGATTCTCCCAATCCGCCCGGCATATTAGAAGCAAAATACAAGGTTTTCCCATCTTTGCTCAAACTTGGATTGGTTACTGAATAACTGGTGCTATTGAAAGGCAACGCTTCAACATTGGTCCATTTACCGGCTACTTTTGTGGCTTTGTAAATTCCTTGTTGTCCAATTTTAGTATTGCTTTTTTTGCTTTTCTCATATTGCCCTTCACTGTGACCGTCTCTGGCAAAAAACATGGTGTTTCCGTCGGCACTCAAAGTAAGCGGACCATCATGAAAAGGAGTGTTTAATTCTCTAACCGGTGTAGGTTCGGAAAAAATGCCTTTGTCATCTCTGGTTGATTGGTAAATGTCTAAATAAGGTTGGTTGCTCCATTTATCCGTTTTGTTGGAACTGTTTCTGGTACTGGCGAAATACAAAGTATTATCATTGCTCAATAAAGCGCCGAAATCGCTTTGTCCTTTGCTTTTTATATTCGTTTCAGCGACATCAAACAATTTAGAATTGGTGGCCAAACTCGGGATATAATTGGGGTTAGCCAAATGTTCCTTAGCTCTGTCGTCATTCGGCATCATTTTGGCAAAAACATCCATCTGTTTATTGGCTTCAGCATATTTGCCCAAAACTTTTAAAGTTTGCGCATAACGGTAATACGTTTCGGCTTCCGCTTTCCCTTTAGCAGTAGCTTTAGCGTACCATTTTGAGGCGTTTTCTGAATCAAAAACATTGTAATAACTTTCGGCTAATTGCGTATAAATATATTCATTAGCACCTTTGCTTTCCGCTAGTTTCTGGTATTCCTCGATAGCCGCAACATACTGATAGCTTTCAAAAAGCTTATCGGCTTTGGCTGTTGCACTATTTTGCCCGTAACTTACTGTTAGCAGTAAGAGCAAACTAAAGGTGATATAAGTTTTATTACTCATAAGCTTAATGTCGTTTTTTTGGAATTCGTGAATCTTCAATCTCATGGTTGGTGTTTTTAGAAAAATCTTGGTGAAACAGAAACTTTTTTAGACAAATTTAAATCAAATAACAACATAAACTCATGAGAAGCCGGAGATGTTCCTCGGATATCTGAAATAACGTGATCATAAGCATAGCCAATTCTAACCGAAGGCGTTACCGCAAAGTTAACCATAGCTCCGAAAGAGTCGTCTAAACGATAGGTACCGCCGATTTCATATTTTTCAAAGAACAAGAAGTTAGCCGAACAATCTAACGAGGTCGGTGCTTTAAAAGCCGATTTCAACATAAATGACGGTTTGAATTTGGTATTGGCCGATAAGTCAAACACATAACCACTGGTTAAAAAATAGTGTTGGGTATCACTTCCAAATTGGTATTCTTGTCCGTTTCGGGTAATATCTAAATGTTTTCCATCCAGCATATTAGGCACAGATAAAGCAGCATAATATTTATTGGTATAGAAAAATAATCCGGTTCCAATATTCAATTTGATATTGTTGCTGTTTTCATCAAAAGCAAAGTCGCCCGGTTGTTGGGTATATCCATTTCCAATATCTGAAAACAAACCGATTTTTTGGAAAGTGGCCCCGGCTTTCAAACCGAAAGCCAGTCTACTTTGGCCACCCATATTAACAGTATAGGAGAAATCTCCGTATACATTGGTTTCTTCCACAGGGCCTATTTTGTCTGAAATAGCAGACAATCCTAATCCCACATTTTTACCTACCGGACTGTGAATGGCAAAAGTGGCTGTTTTTGGAGCGCCTTCTAACCCAACCCACTGTTGGCGGTAAAGTAATCCTCCCGAAATGTTTTCTTTTGAACCTGCATATGCCGGATTCATGACGTTCATATTATACATGTATTGTGTATAATGTGGATCTTGCTGCGCTTTCACTTCCAATGCGAACAATGATAGTAATGCCAGTGCTAAATATCCTTTTTTCATTAGGTGTGTCATTTTATTTAATAATAGTTTGTTGGTAAAACGCAAACAAACTGTTTATACTTATTTGATTAATACTGTCTGTTTATATATACCCAACCTGTTTTATTAACCCCTTCATTGGTATGAATGCTATAGAAATAAGTGCCGTCCGGCAATTCATCTCCGCCGTCAGATTGTCCTTTCCATTGGTTAGTATAGTTTCCTGAGAAAGAAAACACTTTGGTACCGTAACGGTTGAAAATGATAATGTCTTTTACCCCATAACCCGTTAAATCAAATGTATCATTCAGCTGGTCATTGTTAGGCGAAATTCCTCTTGGAATTACTCTACAAGGATTGTTTTCTACTGTAAAACTTTGTGTAGTATCACATCCGTTTAATCCTATTGAAACCGTGAAAGTTAATGGTAAAACCAAACTTGGATTTTGAGTCATAAATTCTTCTACATTGAGAGAGTCATTTGTTCCAACCGTAGTTGTTCCATATGTCCAAGTATAACTTGCTGCATCGGTATTAAAGTTAGCATCGACTATACTTAATGTCAACATACTATTTTGACAAGAATCATCAATAGCAAAAATTAACTCCGGAGTAATGGTAATGACAGCAGAGTCTGTAATAGCTTGACTGCAAGGATTAGTTCCCGCTCCTGTTACACTAACTAAAGCATAAGTGGTTGTCGCTGTTAAAGCCGTTGTGGTGATCGAAGCATTTCCTGAAGCATCTAAGACTATTGTTTCATTATTTCCTCCGTTTACGGTGTAGTTTACAGTAGCATTTGGTGTTCCCGTGAATGTTACCGTGGCAGTTGATCCGGTACAAATTGAAGTAGTTCCTGAAATCGTCACTGTTGGTAATGCTTCAACGGTTACTATTGCAGTACCTGATTGAGTTTGAGAACATGAAGACAATGTGGCACTTGACACACTCAATAATTGGTAAGTAAATACACCAACAGAAGTAGTTGGCACACTAACAGAAATACTATTTCCGCTGGTGGTTGTTACCGATTGAGAAGCACCGCCGTTTACATTATAAGTGAAAGTATAAGGTTGAGCCCCACCAACACCGGTAAATGTAATACTTGGACTGTTTGCATTTTGACAAACAGTGGTAGTTCCCGAAATTGATGCCGTTGGTAAAGCTACTACTGTTACCACAGCAGTACCCGAAATATTCTGATTACAAGAAGCAACTCCTGATGCCGTTACATTAACTAAAGCATAGGTAGTAGTTTCGGTCAAAGCCGCAGTAGTAATTGATGCAGTACCCGATGCATTTAAAACTATCGTTTGGTTCGCTCCGCCATTTACTGTATAGGTCACAGTCGCATTTGGCGTTCCGTTAAATGTTATCGCAGTTGTTGATCCGGTACAAATTGTAGCCGTTCCCGAAATCGTTACTGTTGGCAATGCCTCAACTGTTACTACAGCTGAACCTGATTGTGTTTGAGAACACGACGTTAATCCGGCGCTTGAAACACTTACTAAGTCATAAGTAAATACTCCGACTGAAGTAGTTGGCACACTGATGGAAACGCTGTTCCCGGTAGTTGTTGTTGAAGTTTGGTTTGCTCCACCATTGATAGTATAGGTGAAGGTATAAGGTTCGGCACCATTGGCACCGGTAAATGTAATTGTTGGGCTGACTGCATTTTGACAAACAGTTGCCGTTCCTGAAATAGTTGCCGTTGGTAATGCTCCAACCGTGATTGTTGCAGAACCCGCTACCGTCTGACTACAAGTAGTCGTTCCGGAAGTAGCGCTTACTAAAGCATAAGTGCTATTTGCAGACAAAGCCGGTGTAGTAAGGGTTGCATTTCCTGCAGCATCCAAAGTTATGGTTTGATTGGCGCCACCATCAGCAGTATAAGTTACAACAGCATTTGGCGTTCCACTAAACGTGATTACTGCAGTTGCACCTGAACAAATTGAAGTTGTCCCTGAAATAGTTGCAGTTGGCAAGGCATTAATTGAAATGACAGCTGAACCGGTTTGTAATTGGCTACAAGCTAAAGTACCAGAAGCTGTTACACTTACTAAACTGTAAGTACTATTCGTTGTCAATACCGGAGTAGTAACAGTATTGGTTCCCGAAGCATCTAACACAATGGTTTGATTGACTCCTCCATCAACAGTATAAGTTACTGTAGCATTAGGAGTTCCATTAAATGTTATGGTAGCTGTTGTTCCTTCACAAATAGCTGTTGTTCCAGAGATACTTGCTGTTGGCAATGCTTCAACAGTAACAAGTGCATTTCCGGTTATAGGTTGACTACACGGATTGGTTCCTGAAGAAGTTACACTTACTAAATCATAACCTGTATTAGCGGTTAGAGCAGCTGTTGTTAAAGTAGCCGTTCCTATTGCATCTAAAGTAATTGTTTGGTTTGAACCTCCATTTACGGTATAAGTTACTACAGCATTTGGAGTTCCGTTAAATGTTATAACTGCTGTACTTCCTTCACAAATTGTAGTAGTTCCTGAAATCGTAGCTGTTGGTAAATCATTTACTTGTACCATAACCTCAGCACGAGGTCCTTCACAACCGTTGGTATCAACTGCTGCAGCATAAAACACTTGTGAATTTCCGGCTGTTGAGGTGCTTGGTGTCGGAGCCACAGTAGTTCCGGTTCCGCCAACGGCTTGGTTGTACCAATTAACAGTATAGCCTGAATTAACCGTTGCCGATAAAGGTGTAGCAACATCGTTAACACAATATACAACCGGACTAACTACTTGGGTAGTTTCATTAGTTCCTTGTTTGGCAATTGTAACCATTTTTTCACAATAACGGGTTTTCCAATAGAAAACGTAGGTTCCCGGACTGGTAATCCCTGTAATGTTTGTTGTAGTGCTATCAGGAGTGGCTATTGTAGCTGCAACAGGATTGTTGACATCAGCTTCCCATTGACCAACTCCTCTGGCTTCTAAAGTAGTCGATGTGGCATCACAATCTAAAGTAATACTATCGTTAGTAAGAATATCAACCGGTGCTTTAAAATTTGCGGCATCTAAAAGATGACCAATTTCATTACCTTCCGGTCTAAAAATAAACCTTGTCTTAGGTTGTCCTGTTGGTACAATATAAGTTCCGGTAACCAATTCCCAATTTATTTCATTGGCAAAATGTGTGGCAACCAACGTAAATGGCCCCGTTGGTGGTCCGGCATAAAGTTGCAAGGTAGAACCATTTGTTCGGGTTGCACTTGCGAAACTATAATCCACCTGTGTCAATTCTGAAGTATCAAAATCTTTATACAACCCTTTAATATTAGGATCATTCGGATTCCAAGTATTAGGATCATCAGCAATTAATTGAATCATTTGCCCTCCTTCATAAGTTGGGTATGAACCGATAGTATTTAATTCTTCTTGGAAGAAAATGGTTCCTCTATCGGTATTGGTTCTCCAACCCGGAACCACTATTGAAGTTAAAAAACTTGAAATTCCGGTAACAGTTTGCATAGGTGGCTTTTCGAAACTGTAATTAAAAGCATTGATATCGCACAAATCATTCGGTGTAGTCACACAAACCGAGAATGTTTTTTCATTAGTCAAAGTACTGTTTAATTTCAATCTGATTTTATAAGTATTCCCAACAACCAACTCTGTTGAATAGATGGCTGTGAATGAATTGTTATCACTACATCCCATTTCTACCAAAGAGTTATCCGGCAGTTGTCGGTACAATGACATCATAATTCTCGGGAATTCAGGTTCATAGGATGAAACATAATAGCTGCCAGGAGCTAAATCTTTAATTTCTATGTAGTGAACTTTAGAAGTCGCGACAAAATCAAACCAAACATCGCCTCCATTAACCCCTCCACAAGTTGTTGGCTCTGCAGAAGGTGTCGCTCCAATAAAGGAAGCCATTGCTCCGTAGGCATCACACATTTCAGTGCTGTTAACCGGTAAATGAATCGCATTTACAGCTTCGTTATTCCTGATAAACTCTTGTGGTCCTGACCAATAGCTTTTGTCATTTGGTCCGCAAACGGCACGAACTAAAAACTCATAAGTTCCGGCTGTTGCATCTATAAAGTCAGAAGCAGATGGTGTATAAGAAGGTGTATTCACAATGGTTCCCGATTGCGGAATAGTTCCGTTTTGATAAGGTTGTACAAAAACTTCCCATTGCGTTTCTGTTCCTCCCGGTGTCCAAGAAAGTGTTCCTTGATTGTTAACCGCTAAATTAGTTGGCTGAGGACAAGTCACCACACCACAATTGGCCACACTTGAAAATAGAGTCGTATTATTATCCCCTAAGCCTAATGGACTGGTCCAAATAATATTATTTGACTGGTCTTTAACAACGATTTGAGCTTGGGAATATTGAGTACCACTTCCTAATCCTAACCAATATAAAGAAAACTCAACTCCTGTACACAAGAAAACCGTATAATCTAAAGTCGCAGGTTGTCCAAAACCGGGAAATTCTAATACCTGAACTACACCACCGTTTTGGATGACATTAATTTGTTGAGCCACTTGACCGGTTGAACCACTGGTTAGTGAGATGGTATATTCACATACATTTACATAATCACATTTGGTTAAAATCTCAAATGGTCCAACCCATTCACTTTGTGAAGTACTACTACAAACCGCTCTAATGTAATATTGATATAATGTTGAAGGTATTAAACCATTAATAGTATAAGGATGAGAAGTAGTTGTGTGAAGATAAGCCGGCAATGTATTGCCTATTGGTGCAGGAGTTCCATAAGGTTGTACGGATACTTCCCAAGTTGTCTCTGTACCAACAGGATCCCAATTAATTACTGCTGAAACATCAAGTATATCAGAAGTGGTCACATTCGTAACATTAGGACAAGCCGGAATGTCTTCAATAATAAAATTATCTATGAAAAGTAACTGACTGCGATAAGCCCAGGGATTAGGTGGGAAATAAGGAATATAAAATCCAAAATTAATATTTGTTGGTGCCGTTATATCAGTAAGGTTGATAACCATCTCTTTAACCTCCTCGTTGTTGATAGCTTCATGCTCAAATTGAACATTTTGAACCCCGGTTTGAGTAATGGTAGCAGTGGTAGTCATCGTAACCACATTACCGGAAACTGACGCAACATAAGTCGGATACGGGAATGGAAATCCAGGGATGTATATAAAATCGCCAGGTCTTACCCTTGCAGCATCGGCTGCCGAAGCTAAAGTAATGCTATTTGACCCTTCTACAACACCTGTAGCATCAGTATCCGCTGCCAAACTGTTCTCATATATAGTTGTGTTAAACTGGCTAATATCAGAACCGTTAGTAGAAATTTTTATTTTTAAATCTTCTTCAAAGAAACTATCATATACTTTGTAATAAAAGCGCAATCTTTGGTTTGGTTGTACTGTAATGGTTGGAGACACTAACCAATCGTTATTATTTCCATTGGTACCGGTAAACATAGCCGCCATCATTTGACCAAAAATAGGCTGAACTGTAGAATTTAAAGACCAAGTGTTTCCGTTGGTATTGCCATCTGTAATTTTCCAACATGCCTTTGTATCAGAATTCGGCTCAAATGTTTCAATAAATGGAGAAGGATAAATTGAACAATCTGTTCTGAATAAAATTGGACCTATCCATTCACTTTTGGTGTTTACATCACAAACTGCACGAACATAATACTCGTATTGTGTATTAGGCAATAAACCTCCAACTGTATAGGTTGGTGTAGTAAGTACCGAAATCCCGTTTGCTGTTGGCACGCCTCCTCCTGGTTCTTGAATACTCACTTCCCAAGCCGTTTCTAAATAACCAGCTGTCCAACTAAAAGTTATTCCTGTTGTAGTCGGATTGGTTGCATTTAAGTTGGTTGGAGAAGGACAAGCCGGTGCGTCATCAATAGTAACATCGTTGATAATCATAAGACCAGAATTGCCAGGATTATCCATAGTTGGCGGAACTCTGAAAGCTATATAAACAACTCCTGTTCCTGTAAATAAAGAGGTACTTTCTATATAATTGGTATTGGTAAAATCAAAAGACGGTATAATAGTAGTGTAAGTACTAAAATCGGGTAAAGTTGACATTAATACTTCAAAATTACCTCTAGCTACCGGTGCAAAAGCATTGACAGTCGCTTTGTAGTTAAAACGCAATCTTTTCAAACCAACTGCATTAATAGGCCCACTTACCAACCAATCATCAAACCCTGCAAAAGGGGTGAAAAATGAAGGAGCTTGCCTAATAGAAGCATCATTTTCATTGATACGCCACTCAGTATTGTCATTACCTATATTTCTGACTGACCAACAGAACTTTTTAGTGTTCGGGTCACTATCATTCAAACTTTCATAATACGGAACCGGCTGTGGGTCGCATAGTGTATGGAAGAAGATTGGTCCGGCCCAAATACTTTGCTCTGTCTCATTACAATAAGCCCTAACATATATCTCATATCTTGTTCCCGGAGTCAACCCGGTAATAGTGTAAGGATTTGTATTAACTAAAAAGCTAGGTATTGGTGTTCCGGTTCCCTCAGGTTGCACAGAAATCTGCCATTGTGTATTGTTATAACCATTGGTCCAAGACAATTCCAATGAAGTTGTAGTAATAGTTCCCGGAGTAATCACCGGATAAAGTGGTTCTGAACAAGCCGGCATGTCTTCAACATAAACATCGTCTATATAAAACTGTATTCCCGTTTGTAATGATCCCTGAGGCAATTTCCAAGCGATATTAACATTCCCAACAATGTTAGCCGGAATGGGAACAATCATTTCAATAAAATTGTATTGGGTAACATAGGAAGTTAAAGGCACTAATACAGTGGTAAAGTCATCTTCTCCAACACCTGTGTTAGAAAGCAGTACTTCAAAAGAACCCGGACCTCCCGGTGGATTGTTAACAATAAGACCCCAGTTTCCGTAAACATTATACTTAAATCTAAGTCTTTTTTGGGTAACACCATCAAAAACAAATTGTGGTGTAATCAACATATCGTTAGGAGCAGCATCAGCTGTTCTCAATCGGGCACAAGGTTCTGAAAAGGCATTATTCCCAAAAGTAAATTTATAAGGGTCGTTATTTAAATTCAATACCGTCCAACAAGGCTCAGGATTAGTCGTTGATGTTCCTGTAAATCCTGTGTAATATGGTAATGGCAATGGATTACACTGAGTGGTAAAAGGCATTGGTGCGCTCCACGGTCCCGGAATACCATTACAAACAGAACGAACATATAAATTATAATCGGTTCCCGGTATCAAACCTGTTACAGGGTTTTCTATGTTGGTATTAGTTGGAGTTCCTACTTGTGTTGTTGATGGAGGGCCATCACCAACGGGTAAAGCTATGTATTCCCAGGCGCTAACTAAGTTTTGCACATTATTCCAAGAAGCTGTAATACTGGTTTGCTGTAAATTTTCATAAGTAATCACTGCCGGAGCCGGACAATTAGAACCACTGATGGTTAACGTAAAACAAATCCCTGCACCCGGATTAGTTCTTTGATAAGGCGAAGAAACTAAAAGAATATAAGTTTGTCCCGCTGTAACATAAAAGTTGTAAAATCCAGCGGTAAGCATATTGGTATCGGTTCTTACTCCACCCAAACAACCGGCAGAAGTTCCTACACCGGCACAGCCATTAAATATAAAAAGACTTGAGGACGCATTGTAACAATTATTCCCTCCACCGCCAGAAATCACATTCGCGGTTTGAGTAATATTTACCAAACCTGAAGTAGCCGGCGTGAATGAAAAGTAAGCATGATTTCCTAATAACAAATTCCATGTAGAAGGCGTTCCGGCCGGTTGACAAGCTAAATCCTGACTATTGTAATTGACATACGTATTGGCATCATAAAATTGGTTCAAATTATTACTGTATACATAAGGTGTAACCGTAACATCTGAAGGCACTTGAATAGCCGTAGGACAGGTTAAACCAATCGCCGCTGTAGTAAATGAAAAAGGTCCTGCCCAAGAGCTGGAGGTCTCAGCATCACAATTTGCTATAATATAAACATCATAAGTTGTCAAAGGGTCTAAACCCGAAGCGGTGTAGGATGTCCCCGAAACCGGCGTTCCTAAAGCACCATGACCGGCGCCGGCAGGAACTACTTCAATTCCAAACTGAGTGGCAGTTGGATGTGTCCAAGTGATTTGAGCAGAATCTGAAGTAATAACAGTATTGATTCCGGTAACCGGAACACAACTTTGAATCAGTCTAAAATTATCTACAAAAATAGTATCTCCACTGGTAGCGGTAGTTCCTGTTTGATTTGTAATAGCAACTAAAGCCAAATAAATCGGAATTCCGGAAGGTATACTAGGAATAGGAACTATTTTTTCTTGCCAAGTGGTGGCTGCAGTATTTAATTGAGCTTCTGTCCATGATTGCAAAGTCACGTTAAAACTACTGATATCAGGCTGATTGGCCGTAGAAACTCTTAATTGAAAAATAGTTCCTCTATTGGTAAAGCTACCTTGCTTGACATAAAATCTGATTTCTCCGTTGGTTGGTGTTACCAATTGTGGCGAAATCAAAAAATACTCGGCTGTTTGCCCTTGTGTATTGTTTGATGCCGGATTTACTGTGGCACATCCTGTACCATTTAATCCCGCTGCTGGATTTGGTACCCAATTGTTAGTAACTGTTTGGTTACTGGTTATTGCCCAAGTTGCCGGGATGCCGGAATTAAAGTTTTCAACTTGACCATAACCCAAACTTGTAAGGACCAACAAGAACAGTACAGTAAATTTTGAAAACACCGTGTTGTTCTTTAAGGTTTCAACATTAATACTGTTTTTTTGAAAAAGACCTTTGATAAAGGTTGGAAGATTAGTTTCAAAAAAGGGATAATTTTTTTGCATTTTGTAAATTATTTAGTTGGTAATGTTAATTCGTTTTAAAAATCAATTCTTCTATCTTAGTGTTTCACTTCAAAAAAATTAATTTCGATTTTTTTAAATTCGTATCGATATACAGCAAATTAGTTTTGAAATTTTTTTTGCTCCAAAAAACCAAATCATCTTAACCGAAACTGACTTGAAATTTTTGCCTTTTTGAAAATAAAACCGCTTTGAAATGTTAAAATCTATACTGAATGCTCTTCTGATTTTTTTGGATGTAAGACCAGGTTCTTTTCAAACACTATTTTGACCTATTTTGACCTAAAAAAGGATGCAAATAAGAGAAAATTACTGAAATCACAAAACAAATAAAATGTTGATTTACAGCATAAAACACTTGTATTTACAGGTATTTTATGTTTCTTTACACTAAGGTACGCAAATAGCCACAGTCGGAAAATGGTTTTACTTTATAATTTACTGAATTTATAAAGTATAACGAGGGGATTTGGAGAAAATTTAGGAGTAAAAAAGAGACTTAAGCCTCTTTCCCTTTCTTATTTTGCAAAATATAGATTTGGCTTTTTATGGCTTCAATTTCTTTGTTTTTTCTTTTGATTAATACGTAGAAAAACAAAACAATTAGTGTTAAAACACACAATAAAAAGAGGAGTAAATAGTAAAATTGATTTGAAAGTTCGGAACGCATAGCCTTTGATTCTGCCTCTTTAACACCTAAGGATTCGCCAACCGATAAACGTTCGCGATCTTTGATTAATTTTTGAGTCTTTATAAACTTAAGTTGATTTTCTTTAAACAGATCCCACTCGTTTATAAACAAATAATTCTCGGCCAAACCCATATAAATTTCTTGGTTCAAAATCAAATCATTGACCTCTGACGAAAGGTTTAATGCTTCGTTTAGTGCTTTAATCGCCTCTATATTTTTACCTTCTAAAGTGAAGACTTTAGCCGATCCTTTTAAGGCAAAAGCCTGCAAACTTTTAGCATTAACTTTTTTGGCGATTTGTACCGATTTTTGAAAGTTTTCCAGGGCCAATTGATTGTTCTTTAACAACAAATAACAGTTCCCCTTATTGTAAGTCGCAATACTGATTTTCGACAAATCGGATTCTTTCTTTGACTTGGTCAACTCGGCTATACCTCTGTCTAAAAAGGCAATGGCAATGGCACAACTGAGTTTCTCTTTGTAAATAAATCCTCTTACAATATAATTTTTACCAAGCTCAGTATGTATAGAATCTTTGACCGGATACTCTCCTATGAGTTGTTCTGCCTGATCCAAATATTGTATGGCCTTGTCATACACTTTTAATTGATGGTACTGGATTCCCATCTTGTTAACAATAATGATTTTAAGCAACTTATCATTGGATTCACCCAACAACTCATTGGCTTTTATGACATATTCTAACGATTTTTCATAATCTCTTCGGGAAGAATAAGCATCAGAAATCAACTTATAGGCTTTGATTTTATAATCTATATTTTCCTCGGAAAGCTTCACCACTGTATGTCCTAACTTGATAACTTTATCAGGATTGACATAAATTTCGGTAGAAGCTACTCTCAGTATACTATCAATTCTTTTGTAGTTTTGAGAATGCACCGTATCAGCGGTTACTAGTTTGGCCACTAATAACAGCAATAGAAAATATATGTTTTTCTTGGTACTCATTTATTCTTCTAAGAGATTATTTTCCTTTTCTTGGTTCAACAACTCAATAAACTTCACAGGTGATATACCGGTGATGGATTTAAACACTGTGGCAAAACTACTGTGGGAAGAAAAACCGCAGTTTTCGGCCAAATAGCTAATCTTATAATTGATAAAATTCGGATCTGTCTTAAGCTTTTCAATAATGTAATTGATCCTCAATTTATTGATATAGGTGTTGAAATTAACGTTATAATGGGTGTTGATAATCTCCGACAAGTACTTTGTATTTGAGTCGAGTTGACCGGCTAAAACAGCCAAAGAAATATCTTTATTGATAAAGCGTTTGGAGTTTTCAAATTTCTTGAGTTTGCTAAGAATTTGTTCTTCCGTTTCCTTGAGAATGACATTCTTTTTAGGTTCATGCTTTTTGTCGTTTACGCTAAAACTTTCCAAAAGATTACTTCTTGTAATTTCGATGTAGCTTATAATCTCATCTAAGCCTTTTTTGCGTTGCATGGTTTTTTGCCAAAAGAAGAGGCAAATCAATATGATAATCAAGAATAGGGCCGATACTACATACAGAAAACTGATATAGTTTGATTTGTCTTTTGCATATTCATCAGAATACTCGTCAGAAATAAGATTGTAAGTAGTATTAATGGCTTCTTGTTCTTGGGCTTCCGTTTCGCTTTGGGCCTCAAAAAACTTAACATTGGTAGATTTATAATTAGCCAAATCATTCAATGCCAAATAACTGGCGCTTTGCAGCTGCATAATCTTTACTTGCAGGAAAAGATTGTTTAATTTTTTAGCTTGAACCAAAGCTTCTTCAGATAAATTGATAACTTCTTTGTGTGCTTTTTTGTGAAAAGCGACACTCGCTAAACCATACAAAGCATCAATTTTTGAATAGGCATTATCGCCATTTTGCTCGTTAATCATGTTGATGGCATAATCAAAATATTTTTTTGAAGCTGCTAAATCTGTTTCTTCCAAAAACAATTGACCGAGGGTTATATCAAAATACAACTTTAGTTCTTTAAAGTCTTTGGCCATTTTAGCAGAAATAGCCTCTTGCCTTTGAAGTAATTTGATTCCTTTTTTTACTTGACCTTCTTTCAATAAAAAATGGGCTTTTTCTATATCAATTGAAACTTCTGCATAAGACTTTAACTGGAGATCTGCTATGTTACTGAGGCTACTTTCTAACTTGGCCAGGATTTTTTTGGCTTGTTTGTCCAACGATAATTCTCTCAACAGTATAACCTTATTGATTTCGATGCTTATTTTTTCCTCTTCGCTCAAATACTCTTCGTAATTCTTCTCTTCAAAGAGAAAATTTAAAGCACTGCTGTAATCGCCTTTTACCTTATAAGCTTTAGAAATCAAAAAATTAACCCGAGATTTTTCTTCATCTGTTGTATTGGTTTTACTCAATAAATACTGAGCAATTTTGAGCGCTTGATTGGGATTTGAATTGATTAAACTTTCAATATCTTCGGACAAGTGATGCTTGTTCAAAAAAGTTTGCGCATTGATAGTCGTATGGAAGAATCCAAAGAGTAAAATAAAGTAAAAACACCTGTTTATTTTAGCAAGACAATTCACGTTCTTTTAAGTTGTATTGCTAAGCATTAAAAGCCCAACAGTAGCAAATATATTGATTAATAAAGACAAAAGTAATATTTTAAACCATCAAAATAAATCATAAAATTTACAAAATCATAATAAAAAAATAAAAAAATCCTTCCCGATAAATCGAGAAGGATTTTCAAATAAAAAAAATTACTTAGGAGTATTATTATCTTTTCACAACACGAAGTGTTTTAACTTCGGATCCTTGCGTAATAATTACATTATAAATTCCAGTAGGATAATTGTTCCCAACTTGTAGTTCAGCCATTTTATCGGCACGAACTTCTTGTTGTTCTACTAATCTTCCGGTCATATCATATACCATAACGCTTACATTTGCTTCACTTGTGGTGGTTAAACTCAAATTAAAGTTTTCACTGTAAGGATTTGGATAAGCAATTACTGCAAAAGGAGCGCGTTCAGTTGCATTTTCTACACTTTTCGTAGTACAATCTTGGTAATAAACCGCTACAGCCGCACTATATACTACAACCCCACAAGAGTTGGTAAATGAAGCTCTATAATAGTTAACTCCTACTACCGGATTGGCAATAGTATAGCTTGATCCTGTTTGACCGGCAATATCACTAAATCCTAATGTTGAAGAAGTAGTGGATGTTTGCCATTGAATGTTTCCTAAATAACCCGCACCAATAGTCAATACTTTAGAAGCATTTGAAGTACATAAAGGAGTTGTTGCACCACCTGAAGGAGAAGTAACGCTAGCTGTGATAGATTTTGCTACTGGTTTAGCGACAACATTAACTACTACAAAATTACTAATTTCCGTTGAACAACTACCTATTGTAACAGAAGCTCTAAAAGCCGTTGAAACGGTCAAGTTACCTGTTGATATTGAATTCAGATTTGAATTTGAAATAGGTGTCCATGTTGGTAAAGCAGTAGCCCAATTGGTTGACTTTTGCCAAGTAATTGTTCCTACCGCACCGGTAAGATTTAACGTTGTACTAGTTGCAGGACAAATGGTTGTGTTTGTTGCAGAGGCTGTACCTGCAACAGCAGCCGATCCAATTACGTATTGTACCGCATTGGTGTATACTGAAGAACATGCCCCACTGGTAATTTTTGCTCTAAAATAAACATTTGAAGTAAGATTAGTGAAAACATAAGTGGCTGCCACTCCTGTTGAAGTAGTGGTATTGAATTCAGTAGTATTACTCGGATTAAAATAAGTAGACACAAACGCCACTGTTTTCCAGTAAGGTGCTAATAAATAGTTTACGCCATCTGTTGAATATTCCCATTGGATCTTTCCAACATTTCCGGCCACTTTCACCGTTCCTCCACTGTTAGCACATACTGTTCCTCCACCGGTAACCGTTCCGGCTACTGACAATGGATTAACCGTAATTGTTTTAACAGCACTTCTTGCCATAGTACAAGAACCGCTATAAACTACATTTCTAACATAAAATTTTGACAACGGAGGATAAGCTACGTTATTCATAGTAAACACAAGTCCATTTTGACCACTTACCACTGTAAAACCTTCTGTAGCAGAAGTCGTTGAAACCTCCCATTGGATTGAAGTACCTGTATAAGCTGCAGAAGTAAAGGTAATATCTCCACCGGTACAAACACTCGAAGTAACAACATTATTTATGGTTGAGGTTATAGCTCCAGCTTTAGCTGCTTTATTAACTGTAATTTTTGTTACAGCAGTTGTAGCCTTACAAGCGCCATTACTTATAATTGCTCTGTACCAAGTATCAGCTGTTAAATTAGCAACTGTCAATTGATTTCCTACAATTCCGGTTGTAACACTAGACCATACTGGGGTTGCAGTATTATAATTGATAGATTTTTGCCAAAGTACAGTACCATTATTCCCATTGATAGTCATAGTAGTACTATTAGTATAAGGCAAAGTAATAAAGTTTCCGGTGGTATCCATAGGTGTACCTGAAGCTAAATAAGCACAAACTGTCACATCACCACCGGTAATTGTTCCTGCAACGGCCGGAGAACTTACCGTAATTTTAAGAGCAGTTCCATTAACAGAACTACAAATACCATTAGATGCAACAACTCTAAACCAAGTATCTTGTGTTAAAACACTTGTGCTAAAAGTTAAAGCAGGATTAAGTGCTGATAATGTAGATTGAGCAATTACATCTCCAACATTAGAATAATTAATTCCATCGGTAGAAGACTGCCATTGAATATTACCAATGCTTCCGGCCGCTAATGTTAAATTAACAGAACTCCCTTGACAAGTAGTATTGGCTGGTGATAAAGTTGCGTTAGTAGAAGATTTTGCCGTAATGGCCGCAGCTTTAGACAAAACCGTTTGTTCTTGTAAAACAACTGTATCAGAAGTTACATTATTACAAACACCTCCATTAATAATCACTCTATATTTTGTACCAACTGCAGGAACTGCAGCAGTAGTTCTCGTAATATTTAAAGTCGCTGTATTAGCTCCGGAATAATTTGAGTTATTAGCAATTGCCGCCCAAGTGGTTCCGGTTGGTGTTTGTGTTTCCCACTGATATGTAGCACCAGAAGTACCAATAGCAGTAACAGATACTGAAGCTGTTCCACCAACTGCTTTACAAATAGTTGGATTAACCGGTTGAGAAGTTATTCCACAATTAGTATTTAATGCATGGCTTAATGTACTAGCCTGAGTATATACCAAACTAACTCCCGGCGAAGCCGATGGAGAAGTTGAGTTGTAAGAATATGATAAAGCACCTGTAGTAGCCCCATAAGGAAATGCGTTTACAACAGTATTGGTTTTACCTCCTGTATTGTTTGGTTGTAACCACAATTGAGCATTAGAATTCTGAACCCAGTTAGCAGTATTTGTAACTCTGTATCTACCGAATGTATAAGTACCATTTACCACATCAAATGCATTATCTATTGTTAATGCTGTAGCGCCAATTCTCAAATGCCCAGGTGTAACTGCATTTAAAGTATTATTTATTAAAGGTGCAATGGCTGTACTTTTTGTCCCTGCTACATATGATAAGGTTAATGTACCACCGTTTACAACAGTAGTATTGTAATTAATCCCAACAGACATAGCAGACATTTTCACTCCGGAAGCAGCAGCCCCGGTACCGTCAACAGTTAACATTACATCAAATTCCATAGTATTGGAAGTTGAGGTTACGTTGGCCAGACTCACTGTAAAGTGAGTCCCGGCTACTTGTGCATTTCCTAAGAAGGAAAACATTACTAAGCAAAAAAGTAATAAACTCTTGCCTAAATTATTTTTTATTATTTTCATCTCTTTTGAATTTAAATTAATTATGGGTGATTTGAGAAGATAAAGTTGTCTGAATTACCGAATATTACTGGGAAATCACCTAAATCAACTGATCCGTCACCATTTAAATCCGTATTAAAGTATCCAAAGGCAAAATTGTCATTATCACCAAATAATGTAGTGAAATCTCCTAAATCAATACTTTCATCTTGATTAATATCTCCCGAATAGAATCCGAATACTCCGGAACCTAAATTGGCCATATTACTACCGTATGCTTTGTTAGCGGCCGTTGTAAAATCATAAGTAGCTGTAGACGTTCCAAAAGCTTCAGCAGCAGCACTCCATGTTTGAACTGCATTTCTGTGTTTTACTGCGATGAAATAATTTCCTGCCGGTGCTATTAATTTAGCGGCAACTGAACCGTCTGTTTTTAAAACAGCGCTGGTTGAGGCAACAAGAGCATAAGTAGAAGCATCTCTCAATTCTACCGTAACATCATCTACATCTGTAGTGCTGGTTCCTACACCTTGATTCGCTTTTACAGGCGTCATGGCACCACCACCGATGTAATATCCTTCGATGAACAATTTCAAGTTCTTAGTACAACCTACTGTAGCAACTATTGGCGTTCTGGTTGTAGACTCACAAATCTCATCATAAGTTAAATTATGGAAACAGTTAGTAGTATTGGCTGTAGTAACAATCGCATCATTAAGAGCCGAAACGTTTCCTGTCAATCTTAACGGCCCCGATGTTGGATAAGTAATGGTTCCGGTACTGTTTCCTAAAGTATTATTAGTAGCAACCAAACCATTAGTAACTACTAATCTATAACCGTTACCTGCCGGAACATTATAATTAAGCGTTACTACTTGAGAAGTTGTACCAATAGTACCTGTTACTAATGTCGGCATAAAAGTTACCGGCGAAGTTCCCGCAACAACATTCCCCGTTGCATCAAATAAAGCAACTGTGATGGCTGTACGAGAGGCTGTGTTTTTAGGATAAACCGTAACAGTTTTTAGTTTTAATTTATTAGTTGCATCAAAGGCAATACCTTTGAATAATGCTGATGAAGCACCCGTTCCTGCAAATGCTGCGGTATTTACTGAACCTGAAGATACAGAAGCAGAAGACACATAATAAGTTGTCGTTGTTGATAAAGTAGGGCTATAATCAGTACCTGTAGCCACTAAGTTACCACCTGTTGGGGCATCGTACCAATTTAAAACTGAACTTCCTGATGTAGTTAAATTTGCTACACCACTCTCACAAATTGTATCACCTGTTCCAACAGCCACTGATTCTGATATAGCTACAGCAACCGGAGTTGAAGTACCTGTACTTGAAGAACAAGTTACATTACATCTGTAAGAAGTATTAACAGTCGGAGAATCTACATAGGTTGCAGCAGTAGCACCTGAAACGTTAGCCCAAGTTGAACCACCATTGGTAGAACTTTGCCATTGGTAAGTTACTCCTGCTCCTGTTGTAGCAGTAGTTAAACTTAAAGTAATTGGCTGTCCTGAACAAGCAGTTGCAGAAGAAGCGATAGTCGCTCCCGGAGCAGGGGTACCAGTACATGCTACACCATCAGAATAAGCAAAATTACCTAACATACCTCCTGTTTGAGCAGTAGCTAAATTTATGGTATTTGGAGTTCCTGATGTAAAAGTAATTGCAGAAGCTGGTGTGGATACAACATCGTATGTTCCATTTGCTGTTGCAGATTGAACAATAAGACTTGATGCATTAACATTAACATTTGGAGCAGCTCCTAATCTAACATTATATCCTGTAAAATTACCTGCTGAACCTACTCTTGTCACAGCCCATCTTGCTGAGCTTAAGTTTGAACCAACATTAGGATTTACTGTACCTGAGTTAGTATCGAAAGCCTCAACCATTAATTCAACACCACCAGTAGATGCAATTGAAATTGGAAGAAACTTACCATTTTTCCCTACAGGAAATGATCTATATTGTGTAATTGTACTTAGATTAGACTTATTAGCATGAGCCGCCGGACCATCAATGTAAGCTGTGGCACTACCAACAGGATAATTACCTCCACTAAGAGTATCATCTAAAACATCTGCATAACTTAAATAAATTGGATAAGTTGCAGAAGTATGAAGTATGCCGTTGGTAAGCGCCATAGTTGCTACTCTAAAATTAGGCACATTCAAAGTAACCCCAGCAGGGTTTGTATTGTTAATTACAAAAGCTGCAACAGACATTCCCGGGACAAGTTTACCTGTTAGAGCCCATTGGTTAGCATAAAAAGTACCCGAGCCTGAAATAGTTTGTGGAAGTGTAGTTGGCACTTCAACTCCATTGATACGGTTTCCAAGATATAGACCTCCTGAACTCCATTGTAAATTCAAGCTACCGTTGTTCACAATATTACCTCCAACATAAATACTGGTATTGGTTAATGTTCTTCTAAAAGCACTTCCACTAGTGATTGTGAAATTATTCTGAACATTCATGTAATAGTTATTATTCTGATTATTACTACTACTAGACATAAATCTATTCTCCCCGTCTGGAGCATTTACTATAAGATTTCCTAGAGAAAATAATCCTGTGCTAAATCCTTGAAACTGACAATTGAAACCGTTAGTAGTAACTGCTGGTTTTTGAGTAGAAATACCATCACCTATTTGTAACGTATGATTCAATCCAGCAGCATAATGATTTGGATGTGAATAAATAAATGAACCGCTAGATATGGTATTAAATGTATAAGCATTAAATACAAACGGTGTCGGAGCTCCAGACTGAATAGGATTAGTGAAGGTAACTTTAGCTCCTTCAATATTTGAAATAACTGTACCAGCCAAAAGACCTGTTCCGCTTACCGGCATACCAATTACCAAACTAGGATTAGCGGCAGACAATATGACACTACTTGCACCTATAGTAAATGCTGGCATTGATAAAGTTACTGCAGAGGTTGCAGGAGAAGTAGATAAACCTGAAATTGGTTGAGATAAATTAATTTTTACGTTTGTGTTGGCAGCATCGAAACCACTAAAAACTATCGAAGTAATAGTAGTTCCTGGCTGAACTCCAGAACCTGAAATAAGCGATCCAACAGAAATGAGAGCGTTATTAGCATTAGGCCCCACAACTACTGAAGAAGCACCATTTTGCATGGCAGAAAAATTTAACAAAGTACCACTAGCTATAGCTGCTGTTGTATTGTTACTTAATCCAAGAGTAAATGGAGAGTTACTTGTAGCATTTACCGCTGTAACACTTGTAACAGTGGTTCCAGGTGCAATACCAGTACCAGAAATGGATTGCCCTACATAAAAAAGATTAGGATTAGCCATAACCACGGTAGGAGAATTGATTACTGTAGCTCCACTTGTATTATATTGGTATGTCCCACTTGCTGGCGTTGACAAATCAACACTAGTGGCAGAAGTTACATTTATTGGGGTTTCTTCATTTACTAGCGGGTCAACAATGGTAATTGTACCACCCGTTAACGCTAATTTATCCGTTTCAATTTTACATGAAGAACCACCAAACGCAACTGAAGTAGCAGCGTTCCCATTATCATTAGAGTCAATGATGATTTCTCCTCCTGATTGGTTGAAGAAACTATTGGCTTTATAGGAAACAAAACCATTAACTTTCAGAGTCCCCGCAGTCATAGTATGCGTTCCATAATTATAGAAAGGAGCATTGTTGTTTGTACAGCCAACCGTCATAGTACCTCCGTTATTTACTAGAGTACCTCCGGCATTAATTACTACACCAGCAGCATTTGCTGTAGAAGTAACCGTTACTGTATGCTCTGAAGCAATAACAACATTATTGCTACAGCCAGGTACCACACCACCAACCCAAGTTGATGGAGAATTCCAAGAACCAGAAGCAGCAGAGGTAATTGCAGCAGTTGTATTTATTTTAGAACCATCATTAACTCCAACATATATAGGAGCAGCAGTCAAGTTAGCTAACGTTAACCCTGTTCTAATCACAAATGGTTGTGCAGTTCCTTCTTGGTGAGCACCGGGAAGAGCCGCGCTCAAATTCATTAATCTTGAAGAACCATTGGTAGCTTCATAAGCACCATTGGCATAAACCATAGCTCTATAAGTTCCTGAGGCATTTGTATGAACAATTGATGGAGCAATAACTCCCGTTTCAGGCGTGCTGAAAGTCCAATTGCCACCATATCTGCTATTGATAGTATAAGATCCATCAGCAATTGACAAACTACCTGTTACTATATTTGAATCTGTATAAGTTACGGCAACTTCACCAGCAACTGTCGGATTAACATCAGGCAACAAATACAAAGTTCTATCCATATTAGCGCCACTAATAAAAGGGAACCAATAAGGCTTATTATTATTATTTGTTCCTGGATATTCTGTACCAGTTTGTATGTTAGCAGTATTTGCAGTTTGTATAAACCTTGAAATAGTACCATCTGTAAATCCAGACCCAGGATTAACAAAAACATTTCCTGTCTGTCCAAAATTTCCAATAACCAATCTACCAGTTGCTACACTCACACGACCAGAGGTTAATTCTAATCTACCGTTAATGATAACTGAACCGTCTAAATTCAAGACAACATTTGGAGTTGCTGTCGATGTGTTCTCTACAATCAATTGATTCAAAACACGTGCACGGTTTCCAAAAGCATTAATTCCCGCAGCACTTCCACCACAAAAACCACCTGCTTCAACAGTTACTGTTTGTAATGTAGAACCATTTAACGTTAATCTTCCGTTTTTTACTATTGTACTGTTTGTTGAAATATCTAATCTACAACCAGCCGAACCAACATAAACATCGTGCCCTACCATAATATGTTTACCATTAGTCCCTCCGTCATGACCATTAAATCGAGCGCCACTTCCGCTAATATTTAAATCATTAGCAATCGTAAAGTCATCTATAATAGTACCACTCGCAGCAAACTGTACTATTGAATTAGTTCCTGCTAAAATTAAATCTTCAGCTCCAGAATATCTTGAGTCAACCACAACGGTTTCAGTTCCGTCAAGAACAACAACGTCTGCAGGTGTAGGTACTTTAGCACCATCCCAAGTTGAAGTTTGTGACCAAAGTCCTGATTGTGCACAAGTAATTTCTTCAGGTACTCTTGACACCAAAGAGATATTATCGATAGCCGCCGGAGGAAGTGTTCCTGCCGAAGTCCCATTACTCCAAACAAAAATCAAACGGAAAGAAGTTCCCGCAAAAGATTTAGGAATAAATGCTGTTATTTTAGTAGTAGCTACTTGTGGTGTCGCGTTAAAAGAAATTAACGTAGCGCCAGGCCAATTTACACCATAAGTGTTTGGAGAAGTAACTTGAGTATCCGTACCAACTATAGTTTGAGAAATTGGAGCCACCCATACTTGCCATCCTGCTCCTGAAGCCGGAGCCGATTTTACATCAAAAGTCAAAGTCATCGCCTTTTCAGTAGATGGTATAGTAGTAATGTCTTTATAGAAATATACTGTTCTGTTTGTCGGATAACCGGCATAAGAATTGGTAAAACCATTATCATTTGAAATGTAAGCAGCATTACCTGTTATGGCAGAAGAAGTTGCACTAAAAACCATTGTTTGTGCAACAGCCAAAATTGAACCATTCAATGAAGCTTTTGACAATCCTAATGTAGCTCCGTTGATGCTGGCAACGTAAGTCCCCGCATCTATAAATCCTGCTATAGGAGCTATAGCCATCCCAACTGAAATATTGGGATTTGCAGCTGATAAAGTTACAGAATAGGTATTAACCGCTATTGAAGTATTTGTAGTTTGGGTAGTCCCAACACTAATCCCTCCGGAAAACATTCCGAAACCTAGGGTAACTCCCGAAGCTGTTGCTGTAGCATTTTGTGTCAAAGTTAAAGTGGTACCTGAAATACTCAAAACGCTGGTATTTGCAGGTATCCCTGAACCATAAACAATTTGCCCTACAGCAATGTTGGCATTAGGAGCTGTTAAAGTTACTGTAGCTGAAGCATTAGTTGTTGCTCCCACTGAGGTCGTCCCCGACGCAGCAGTTCCTACAGCCCATTTTACCGAACTCACTCCTTCATTAGCAACTGTCCATCCATTGGCAGCAAAAGTGCTCCCAAGATTGAATCCTCCATCCGTCGCCGGATTGATAATGGTCGTTTGTGCTTGAATACCTGTAACGGCAAACAATAGCATCAAAGCTAACCATGCAAAACCAAATGATTTTGGTTTTTGTCCAAAGTGATTCCCGTCTGAAGACGAAGAATTTAGCAATGAACTTTTCAAAAAGTAATTGATAAACATAATTATTTGAATTGGTTAATAAATAGTTGTTGTGGAAGTAAAACTATTATTTATACCCATACAAAAAAAAAGAACACTTTTTAATTTAATGAATTTTAAAAGTCTTTTACCTCTCAAAAGCCTTATATTCAAAGGATTTTTAAAAAAAACAACTGTTAAAATCAAAAGGTTTTTTCTCTTTATTTAAAAGTAGTTTTGAACCTTTCTCCATAAAAAAACCACTAACAATGTTAGTGGTTTTATTCATTAATTTCAAAACCCAAATTGAATTAACTACTATTCTCTTTTTACTACTTTAATTACTTTAACTTTTCCGTTTGCGGTAACTTTAACAAAATAAGTTGCTGATGGCAATGATGATAAATCTACAGATACTTGATCAGAATTAGACTGATTTTCTAAAACAACCTGACCCAATACATTAATCAAAACAACAGAAGAAATATTTTCTGAATAAGCAATATTAAAGATCCCGGAAGTCGGATTAGGATATGCTTTAAAATTAGCCTCATTAAAACCACTAACACCTAATGCAACGGTAACTGTAACTGCAAATGGTGTACTCGAACATCCTGAGGTAACATTAACCGCATAATAAGTTGCGCCATTCGTTACTACTGTAGTAATAGCCAAAGGATTTATCTGATTCTGTGCGTCAGCAAGAGAAGCGTACCAAATTACATTGGCAGGGCTAACTACTAAATCTTCCAAAGTTGCTTCGTTTAAATCAGTAACCGAAATGATTTGAGTTGAAGCACCTGTTGGAGTTTCTGCAGAGTTTATTGTCAAGTTCAAGGTTTCAGTATGACAACCTACTACTGAAGTATAAGTTCCAGAAGCTGTATATGTTGTCCCGTTTACTGACCAAGTGTAACTATCACAAGCCGAAGCAGTAGTACTGTTTGAAGTACTTGGCGTGATGGTCAAGTTCAAGGT
>NZ_JAAQQU010000092.1 GCF_011742145.1 Flavobacterium sp. J49
AACGTTCCCACGATTGCTACAGTTGCCTGTGTTGCGCCTGCGGCAGGCAATTGTAACAATCGTGTGTTGTGTGCTGTTTTTCTTGTCGACTAAGATAAGAAAAAGCAGGAACAGTTTAGCCGTGAAGAAAACTAGATAAATGATTTTAAAATATTGTTCCTATCACGCCGGGATGATAGGTACAGTTTTTTAAAATCTCAGCATTAAAATTTTTACAAAAGCTTAGAGTTAAACTAGTTACATGATATAAAATTTGACTTTGTAATTTTTTTCTTGTAACTTTGGCAAGCCTTTTAGCGTCTTCGCTTTGAAAATACATTTTCAGCAAACCCGTTTGCAAGGCTTGACGAAAAAATAAAATCATTTTTCCGCTTCTTAACTCTATCCTTTTCCTCAAAAATTTTACAGCTATTTATCCGGTTTCGAGCGCTAAATTGCACACAACGTGCCGCGGCTTGCAACAGTTGCAAAATTTAATCACCGCCGATTCCAAATATAAAATTACTTTTTGAATTTTCGGAGAAAATTCGGTGAAAGCCCAAACCCTGCAATTGTTGCAAACTGCTGTTAGCTGCTGTATTGTATTAATTAAGTTTAATAAAACTAAAAAAAGCCTTTATATATTTTTCTGAACCAAAAATTAGTTTTTCAGCACTTTCGAGTGTTAAAAAATTAATATTTTGGGCAAAATTGCAATCAACATCAATTCTCTCAATTTTGTTATAAAAAACTTTTCCGCTAATTGGAATTCCATTTTTATCATTTCCGTTTGTCATTATGAGGCAATGCTTGTTATCTATAGGAATTAAGAATTTGTTTTCCTCGTTAAATTGCTCTCTAAAATCCATGTTTTTTAAATGTCCGAATTCATTAACTATGAGAAATGGATTGTCACTTGTTAAAAATTCAGAGCCATCAGATAACTTTACTATTTTGAATACTTTATATTCATGTTTTTTTGTAAACTCGATTAAAGTTTTCCCAATATGTCCAGCTTTGTATTCTTCTTTAATAAGTTCTGTTTCGTGCTCGAGTTCTTTTGGAATATTTTTGAAGAATAATTCAAATTGTTTTGGAGTTCTACAATGTAAAGAAAGGAAAAACATTAATAATCGAGTTCTTTCTTCCATTGTTATAATTATCTCAGAATCATTACCGATGAGTTTTTTGTATAGCTTTTCATAATGATTTTCAACTTCGAAATCATAAAAAACAGTTTCAATTACCATTGGTTCTGGCGATTTCTTAATAGTATAGAAATTATCTTTTACAGTTGCGCTTTTAAGAGAAATTGGTTTTTTTAAATCAAGATTCTCTTTTCCATAATCATTTTTCTCTTTTAATTTTCTGTATATAAATTTTCCATCATCTGAAAAATTTTTCAAATAACACCGAGGAATCGTATGATGGTCATTCTTATGTTGAAATTTAGCCATAAAGTTGTGAATATAGCAGCTAACGTGCCGCCGCTTGGTAGTCGTGGCGACTTTTTAAATAATTAGTTGTAAATATAATCAAATTTTGAACTTAGCACTTTCCGACTAAGAAATGCAAAACCAGCCATGCTACCAAACGGCTGTTAGCAGTAGTAATTTTAATCTAATTCCAATCCGTTATAATGACCTTTTTCATCATCTATAGTTTTGTTACATCTCAATTTTCCAGCATCACTTATCAAGTTCATTTGTCTTTCAAATTTCATTCCGCCGTCGATGTCCGCTTTTAAATAGATTCTGTTGTCTTTTTTTAAAACCGTGAGATTGTATTTGTAGTGGTCATTGTCATTTGTACAAAACTGTCTAAACTGAAAATAATATTTATTATCGTAAGTCACTAAAAAGTCATTTTCACCATATTCCGTTTTAATTTTTCCCGTTCCGCTTCCTTCAAACACAATTCGGTCATATTTATTATCAAACATTTCGGCATCACTTTTTCTATTTATTGTGTAATGACCTTGATAAACTATTACTTTTTCGACGTCGAGTTGGTTTTCTGTTTCAACATGAATTGAAGTTAATTCAATCAATTTAATCCTTTCATTAAATTTAAAAAACAAGAAAACTGAAATTGCCAAAAAGCATAATATTAATAACCATTTTTTGGTTTTCTTATTCATAAGTTCTTATTATGAGTTTCGTCCTGAATTATTACTGCTAACGTTCCGCAGATTGTGATAGTTGCGACGATTAATTACTGATGATTACAAATATAAAATTCCTTTTTGAGTTTTCGGAGAAAACTCGGGATAATCCCAAGCCTAGCAATTATCACAAACTGCTGTTAGCAAACGTTTTTTTATTTAATAACATTTCGTCGCATTTTCTCTTTTGTTGAAAATGCAACTCTTATTTGGCCGCAATCATTTTTTGCTTGATTTATGTGAATCAAAGTGTCGTTTTCGATTATGAACTTTTCATTTTCAAAGATTTCATATTCAGATTCACTACCGCTTGGTTCACAACCTTTAATTGTCTTGTTGTTTTCAAAATAACTTTTGTCATTGAATTTTATGCAATAAACACCAAAACGATTTTGGAAAAGACAACCTTTTGGTTTTAGACTTTTCAAAACTATGGTATCATTTTCGATTTTCCAAGTTCCGTTACTTTTTGAGCTGGATTGGCATGCACCGCTTCTATATTCAAAAGTTTTGTTTGACTTAATGTCTAATGTAGCTCTAAATGGTATCATCTGGACTGTGTCATACCAAATTCTAACAAACTTTGGATTTTCAGTCTCTTTTGGTAAATCTTTTTTACAACTTGAAAGCAAAGTCAACAAAGCAAATAATAAGAACAATAGGTTTTTCATTTTCAAGATTTTGGTTGTTGTTTGCAGTTGAAAAAATGTTTGCTAACGTTCCGCGGCTTCGCG
>NZ_JAAQQU010000093.1 GCF_011742145.1 Flavobacterium sp. J49
TAACGTTCCGCCGCTTGCGACAGTGGCGACTTTTAAAATTATTAGATGTAAATATAATTAAAATTTGAACTTAGTATTTTCCGCCTAAGAAAAATAAAACCAGCCATTGTTGCAAACGGCTGTTACCGCTAGGTTTTACACTTCGATTACAGACACAAAATAGACTTAGCCGAGAAACGTAATCAGCGTCCAAACAAGTTACTGTTGAACTTCCACAAAGCCTAAACCTTACCAAACAAAAAAAGAACAAAGCTCAGAAACGTAATTCGTTTACAGATATTTTTTTTTCAGCGCAAAACTTAAGAAACTTGATCTTTTCGGCTCAATTTTCCATTAAAATTAAACCACAAAAAGACGAAGAATATGATTTTTAAAACGCAACCAAAACTTAGCGGTAACGTTTCGCCGCTAACCGACTGTTGCGAAGCCAGCGAACTGCGTACTGTCAGCTAAGATAATAGTTTTACGTGAAAAACAGACGTGAAACCACGAAAATCCAGCAATAGCGGTTAACGGCTGTTATGCGTTCGGGCTTTTAGTTTCACTATCGCTCAATTTTAGTCAACTTTATACTGTCTGTTGAGTTTCTGAATCCAAATAAGTATTCATTTCTGATTTTATATTCTGTTGAGTCAGTTGTCAAATAATATTCGTTTCCATTTTTCCTAAATTTTCCTTCTAGAAACTCGGTTGTTGAGCCTTGATTCGTGCTTTCTGTCATACTAAAAGTGTTGTCAAGTTTCGAATGTATAATTGCAAAAATTGTGTCTTTTCTGTTAAATTTCCAACTCTCATATCTAAGATTTTGATGTCTTTCTATACCGTTCAGAAATAAAAAATACATTAAGATTGCTGAAATAAATGAATTTATAACGAAAACTTTTGAGTATTCTTTTTTGGTGAAATATAAAATTAAAGCAATTGCAAGGTTAATAAATATTACTGCTGGAACTACAATTACTATGGCGATTGAAATGCTTGGTTCAGGGTCAATTTCTTTCACCCAAAACCATATAATAATAAAGTCAATTATTGTGAGGAGAAATAATTTTGTAAATAACTTCATATGTCTTTTTTAGCAGATTTTTTAGCCTGACGCATAACGTTTTGCCGCTTTGCGAAGGCGGGGATTTTCAGCACTAAACTTCATTAGATGCACAAAGCTTGAATTTAGCACTTCACTTTCATAGAAGCACGAAACCCCCGCTTTTGCAAAACGGCTGTTACCACACGTTTTTTTATTCGAAGTATTCATATTTATAGTAAAGTGGTACATATCCTCTAATACTTTTTAAAAGTCCATTATTTTCATAAGTGTAGGTCAGATTGTATTCACTTGTTCTGTCATTTCTAAATACACTTTTAATTTCAGATGTTAAAAGTTGTCCATATCCATTAAATATATTTTTGATTATTTTTTCTTCATCAAATCTTTGTCTATCGGTATCATCTGAATATGAATAAGTTTCAGTTATTCCATTAATTGTAATTTGTTCTTTTTTCAATTTTGCTTCCAAAACATATCCGTAAAACCTTTTTACATAAAAATCTCTTTCATATTCCTTTGTCTTTCTATATGTGATAACGGTGTCTATCTTAATTGAAGTTGTCGAAGTGAAGGGATTATGAGAATAAGTTGTTTCACTACTTGGATTTTCAAAATTACCCTTAAAATACTTTGATGAAATCAATAAGTTGTTTTCATAATAAAAAAATGTTTTTTCTGTGCTTACTGAATTATTATGATGATAAATTAAAGTGTCTATTTTATGGGTAGTTTTACCAAGTTCATCATAAATATAGGTGGTCACTCTATCAATTAATTTTGACTTCCTTGTTCTTTTGTTGTATGATGCACTATGTTCTTCGATACGAATAATTTTTCCGTTTCTGTCAAGTTCAACAATTTCGGATAAGTCTTTGGGTGAATTTTCGTAAACAAAAATTCTTTTAACTTTCTTGTTTTTGTAAACACTGTCAGGTTGCCACCGATTTTCAATTTGTCCAAAGCTGAACATTGAGTTAAAAAAAATCAGTAGTAAAATGGCAGTTGTCTTCATTTGGTCTTTTGTGTCGTCTTTCTTTTAAAATGTGTGGTAACGTTCCGCAGCTTGTGATTGTGGCGTTCTTCACTCACTTGCGTTTTCAAATATAACTAAAATTTCAGTCAGCCGAGACATTTCTGATAAACCCAAAACCAGCCATAATCACAAACTGCTGTTACCAGCAGTTTATTTTTCTACTTCAAGCCTTAATTCTCCCGGAATTTCAATAATCTTTCCTTTGTGACGCATCTTTATTAGAAACTTTGGGCTGTTGTCTTTTGTTGACGTTGGTATAAATTCGTAGTCAAATCTCGTTCCATCATTTTCCCCAACTTTAATTTCTTTGCCGTCAATAATTCGAAAGATTTCATATTTCGGTAATTTTTTATCAAACTCATGCAACAGCATAACAATATTATTCTTTTTACCAACTTTCTGCTTGCGGCTTTCAGGTATTCCAATTAATTGACGCCACAAGAAATCTTTTTCACTTTTTGACAATGAATCTTGTAGTTTTTTATTTTCTTCTTCAAGAATTGAAATCCTGTTCTGTAAATTTTCTATTTCTTGATGATTTTCTGCTGTTTTATTACAGCTCAAAATAAAAAGAAAAGATGTCGTTAAAAGTAGTCGTCTCATAAATTGCTGGTAACGT
>NZ_JAAQQU010000094.1 GCF_011742145.1 Flavobacterium sp. J49
TTAATGTTGTAAGTAACGGCTGCATCGGGTGTGCCTGTAAAAGTAAAAGTTGCGGTATCATTGGCACAGATAGTTGTTGGACTCACCGTTATACTTGCCGTTGGCAATGGTAAAACGGTTAAGGTAACACTACTGGTTTGCGGGTTAATACAACTCGGTGTACCCGAACTCGCTACACTTACAATATTGATAGTGGTGTCAGCCGAAAATGTTCCGATAATGGTAGCTATTCCGCCTGCATTTAAGGTAACCGTTTGATTGGCTCCGCCGTTAATGTTATAAGTAACTACTGCATCAGGTGTACCTGTAAAAGTAAAAGTAGCACTATCATTGGCACAGATAGTCGTTGGACTCACCGCTACACTCACTATTGGTAATGGTAATATTGTAATGGTTACCGTTGCTACGTCAGGAGCACATAGCGCAGAAGAAACAATATAAGTAAACACATATGGACTTCCAGCAAGTATCATCGTAGTAACATCTAAGGTACCTTGAAAACCATTTGTGGTAGCTATTGGCCCACTCCAAACACCAGTATTATCCGGCGACCCACCTAAAAGATTAAACAAATCAAAAGGTGCTGTTGCAGCTATCTCATTGACACAAATACTTCTATCCCCATCTGCTCCAGCATCATTTGGCTCATAAAGATTCACCAAGACTTCAAGTCTATCAACACTTTCACAAGGCGGATCAACAGTTGAAGCATAATAAGATTGTCCGTTAACCAGCGGCGTAGCCGGATTTAAAGGAATTCCGAAAACCGGAGTCAGATACCAATTATTATTTCCCGACGCCACTAAATCTGAAACTGTAGGTGGACTTCCCGGTATGTTACAAAACTCCTGAACAGCATTTCCCGTTGGCGGCGGTACCAAACCAACATTGACAAAAACAGACAACCTTGAAGTTTGACAACCGGTATCCGGATTCGTTTGACTTATATAATAAATGGTATTATCATTTAAAATATCTGTTGGAGAAAGTGCCGTCCCGCCAGTTGGAGTTGTATACCATTGCAAATTATTTCCAAAAATAACAAATTGAGGATTTGAAGGCGTTGCCTGATTCAAACTGGTCACACAAACCCCTTGGAAATTTGCTCCGGTTGGCGCGGTATATATGGTTACTGTTACGCTTTGTCTTGGACCACAGTTTCCCGTATTGTCATCAGCAAAATAATCTTCTCCATTAACTAGAACCGTAGAATTGTTCAATTGTGTATTTGAAGTAGCTGTCGCATACCATTTAATACCACCACCATTATCGGTAGCGACTAAACTGGCAACAGTTGGCGATTGGGTATCACAAAAAGATTGAGTGGTATTTGTCACTGTTGGACATTGAGAATAAATAAAACCATTCTGCCCAATTAGTGTTAATACTAAAACACAGTAAAAGAAGTAATTTTTGGCGAGAGTAGTTATTCTCATAAGCAGTTCTATTTAATACATTTGAATTCGTACAACATCACTCCTCTTCATTTTGAGACAATAAAACTTCAACCTCAATTAGCAACCGATTATAGCAAAAATCCATAGTATTGGTCGAAGTAAAATTACCACTACTATATTACCTATAATTTTGGTGGCAAACATTCACTTGTTAAAATGTTATAAACAAAATAATCAACATTGCTAACACCTTTTCAACACATCGACCACATTACATCTGTTTGATATATTGGTATTTAAAAAAATACTCTCCAAAAAAATAGGGTTACCAACAATCTTATAGAATCAATAAAAAATAAAAATTGTTAATAACTTTACGCGTTGACGTAAACCTATTAACAATAAACTGTAAAAAGAAAGTAATTAAAAAATCGAATGCTGGATTTCTCTCTTTGCCAATTCAAACTCAGAAATAATCTCATTTATAATTTCCTCTACCGATTTGATTTCATGTATTATTCCGGCGATTTGACCAATCTCTAATTCCCCTTCAATCAAATCCCCTTCAAACATCCCGCGTTTGGCTCTTGCTCTGCCTAAAAGTGTTTTTAACTCCTCTGTTGTTGGACATTTGGCATATAGTTCTTGTAGGTCGTTATAAAATTTATTTTTAATCAAACGAACCGGAGCCAATTCTTTTAGGGTCAATTGCGTATCTCCTTCTTTAACATTGACAATGGTTTGCTTAAAATTTTCATGGGCTGAACTTTCAAAAGATGCTGCAAAACGCGATCCCATCTGAACACCATCAGCACCTAATACCATAGCAGCCAACATACCTCTACCCGAAGCAATACCTCCGGCAGCAATCAAGGGAATCGAAATTTGTTCTTTGACCATTGGAATCAAAGTCAATGTAGTTGTTTCTTCTCTTCCATTGTGTCCACCGGCTTCAAAACCTTCAGCAACTACAGCATCAACACCCGCTTCTTGGGCTTTTAGGGCAAACTTGGAACTGCTCACCACATGAACCACCGTAATACCTCTTTCCTTTAAGTAACCCGTCCATGTTTTTGGATTACCGGCTGACGTAAACACAATCTTCACTCCTTCTTCAATGATGATTTGTATAATTTCTTCAATATTGGGATACAACATTGGAACATTAACCCCAAAAGGTTTGTCTGTTGCTGCCTTGCATTTTTGAAGATGTTCCCTCAATACTTCAGGATACATAGAACCGGCACCAATCAAACCTAATCCACCGGCATTACTGACGGCACTGGCTAACTTATAACCGCTGTTCCAAATCATTCCACCTTGAACTATTGGGTATTTAATATTAAAAAGTTGGGTTATTTTATTCATCTAAAAAGAAAATACTTAGGGTTTAATTCTTGATAATTTTTCCGGATTGTACCAATGAATTACTTTTTATTATATAATAGTACATACCGGAAGTCAAATGTTCTAAAGAAAGTTGTTGATTGGAAATAATGTCTCGCTCTAAAATCATTTGGCCCAAGTTATTGTAAAGTGACATAGTTGCCACTTCAAAACCGTAAGGAAAAGACACCGAAACAACATGATCAACCGGATTCGGATAAACCAAAAACCTACCCATAGTAGTATTGTTTACTGACAACGAAGCGATAGTTAAAGCACTCTGAAAATCGGGGATTCCATAACCGTACTGATTTGTTGGACTCGTAAATCTGTCAGCAGACTGTTTGACAAAATCAACCACTTGCTGGTTGGTTGCCCAAGGAATCGCTTGCCAAAAGCTGGCAACTGCACCCGCCATAATCGGACATGAAAAAGAAGTCCCGCTGGCCGTTACAATAGCTCCGCTTGTATTTGATAAAGTTGCACTTTGACCTTTGGCCATTACATCGGGTTTTATTCTTCCGTCGAAACTAGGTCCGATAGAACTAAAATTTGAATAAGTCTCGTCAAACTGAACCGAGCCAACCGCTAAAACATTAGTAGCTTCAGCCGGAACACCAATATGCGGATTAACTGTACTTCCGGTATTTCCTGCGCTGGCAATCACTATCATTCCTTTACTGAAAGCCATATTAGCGCCTTGTGAAGCAAACGCTTTATTTCCCGTCATATCAGTATAGGTATAACTGTAACTCGGATTATCATAGCCAAAATACCCCAATGAAGTTGTAATAACATCAACACCAAGCCTGTCAGCTTCTTCTGCTGCTTGTACCCAATAGCTTTCTTCTACAGGATTTTCAGCCACTACATCTTCTGTAATAAATAAATAATACTGTGCATCGGGAGCAGTTCCTACCAACTGTCCATCGACAAAACCTGCCATACAGGACAACGTCATAGTTCCGTGATTATGGGTTGAAAAAACATCTGTATTTCCACCGACATAATTGTATCCGCCCAAATACAAACCATTATTAAACATCCTGTTGAAGGGAATAATGGTATTGACTGCCGAGAATCCGGAATCCATGACGGCTATTATTTTTCCTGAACCGGTAAAATCTTGTTGGTGTAACAAATGAGCATTTAACATTTGCACCTGATTGGCTGAATTCCCATAGGCAAAAGTAGTTTGAACATCCATTTGCTTATTTACCGCAACAATCGTATTAGGTCTGCTCATTCTGGCATTAAGAGAATGATTTGCATAGTGTATATGATCTACAAAGGACAATGCGGACAAAGCCTGAATATCGGCTAAACTACCTCGTACATGAAGACAATTAAGCCATTTGGACTGGGCTTTTACTTGAATGCCTTGAGCGGCTGTGATTTGGTCGATGTAAGATTGTTCAATGGGCGCGTCACTAACAGCCAAAGCAATTCCCTGTGCTGCTCTTCTGTCTAAAGCCCTTTGGGTTAACATGGATAAAGGATTGCTTAAGAATGTTTGCGCATTGGGTTTGCCATTAAAATAAACCCAAGCATCTTCTTGAGCATAGCCTATTAAGCTACACAGAAAGAATGCAAAAAGTAACAGTTTCTTCATAGCTATACTTTTGTAAAGTGCTAATTTATGAAATTACTCCTGAACCAACTAATTCGTCTCCAATATTCCAGGCGACAAACTGCCCTTCCGTGATCGCTGATTGTGGTTCATCAAAAGAAACATATAAACCGCTTTCAAATTGATACAAAGTAGCTTTTTGTAAAGCCTGACGGTAACGAATCCGAGCCATTACTTGCATGGTTTCACCGTTTTTAAGCGTCAAATCTTCTCGTATCCAATGAATTTCTGAAGGTTGCACGCACAACGTTTTTTTAAACAGACCTGGATGGTTCGCCCCTTGACCCGTATAAATCGCGTTGGTTTTTACATCAGTGGCTATGATAAAAAGGGCTTCTTTAGTACCACCAACGTTCAATCCTTTTCTTTGACCAATGGTGAAATAATGAGCACCTTGATGCTTACCCACCACTTTTCCATTTTCTGAAGTATAGGAAATGCCACGGGACTCAAAAGCCAATTGCTCTTCTAATGAATTAAAAGTTGGAATTTCTTGGTTGTAGATATTATCATCGGCTGCGATTTCATAAATCAAGCCTTCCTTGGGTTGTAATTGTTGCTGCAAAAATTCAGGCAAACGCACTTTACCAATAAAGCACAAGCCTTGAGAATCTTTTTTTTCTGCAGTAACCAAATCCAATTGCATGGCAATTTCACGCACTTCGGGTTTGGTTAATTCTCCTATAGGGAATAAAGATTTGGACAATTGTTCTTGTGACAACTGACAAAGAAAATAAGATTGGTCTTTGTTACCGTCAATTCCCGCCAACAATTGATACGTTTCTTTTCCGTCTTTTTGGATAGTTCCTTTTCGGCAATAATGTCCGGTTGCCACATAATCGGCGCCCAAACTTAATGCGATTTTCATAAAAACATCAAACTTGATTTCACGATTACATAACACGTCAGGATTTGGCGTCCTTCCTTGCTCGTATTCGTTAAACATATAGTCGACAATCTTTTCTTTGTATTGTTCGCTTAAATCAACCGTTTGGAAAGGAATTCCCAGTTTTTCAGCCACCAGCAATGCATCGTTACTGTCTTCCAGCCACGGACATTCATTGGAAATGGTTACCGAATCGTCGTGCCAGTTCTTCATAAAAAGACCGATGACTTCATAGCCTTGTTCTTTTAACAAATAAGCAGCAACACTCGAATCAACACCTCCGGAAAGCCCGACAACAACTCTTTTCATTTTTACAGCAAAATATTTTGCTGCAAAGTTAAGTCAAAATATGAATAATTAAATCAACGCTCATTAGTTTAAGCAATTCTGAAGTAACCAAAACTTATAAACTTATTGGTATGAATTTGAAAAATTACTCTTTTGGTTGTTTAGGCATATTGGGTCTTTTGAAGTTTTTATTTTCGTAGTTCATGTTGACCTCTTTTATTTTTCCTTTTTCAAGAACTTTCCAGATCCCTATTTTCTTTCCGTTTTTGAATACACCTTGACCGGTAATTTTGTTGGTAGCATCTCTGTAAATCGCCAAACCATCCAATAGGTTATTCTTATAATTACTTTCCTCCATTACCACGTCATTTTCGGCATAACTTTTATACGGTCCTTCTTTAATTCCGTTCTTATAGGTGGTTTCCTCCGCAATTTTTCCGCTGTTGTAGTAAACCTTTCTAACCCCATTCAACTTTCCATTGGTATAATTTTCCAAAGTCATGATAACTGGAGAATTGAGATGATAGTATTTCCATTCGCCTTCAAATTGTTTATCAACCACTTTGCCTTCGCTGACTTTATTGTTCTTTTGATTGAAGAAAGTTGTATAACATGAATTGTCATTGGCACTGAAATCTCTGGTAGCAATTACAGTCCCCGCTTTGGTATCATCAAAGAATTTAAAAACACCAACTTCTTTTCCATGGTCGAAAGTTCCTTCATATCTTGGTCTTTTCGACTCTTCATAAATACCTTTCCAAAGACCGTGCTTCTTGCCATTTTCGTCTAACTGATTAAAATTTTGGGCGAAGAGAAAAAAGGTATTCAATAAAAAAAGAAAAATATATTTCATAAGAGAAAGTGGTTAACGGGATAAAAAACTATGTACAAATTTATAGTTAATATAGAAACGGCAAATATTTTTTTTTAGTATAACGCCCATTGTTAAAAATATTCTAAAATCGATACCCGTTTTGTTTAACTTTTTACACATAACTTTAGAAGTCGAAATTGACAAAACTTACGAAAAACAATATAAACCACTGTTTTAATGACACTTACACCTGTTAAACAAAACTGTTAAAATATTTATAAAATTTGTTTTGTTTATTTTTTTGTGATTTTCGTTAAACAAAAAGAAGTAATTTAGCACAAACATTTAAACAAAAAAACTATGAAAAATCTAACTAAATTAGTAGGAATTGCTTTGCTGTCCGTTTTTGCTTTTTCGTGTAGCGATGACGATGACAACTCAAATCAACTTCAAACCATTGCTGCAATTGCTGCTGCAGATGCCAACTTCAGTATTTTGGTTGAGGCATTAACCCGAACAGGATTAGCTTCAACGTTTGACAGTCCGGGAGATTTTACCGTATTTGCTCCAACGAATGACAAGTTTCAAGCTTTTTTAACCGCTAACGGATTCGCAAATGTTAATGCCGTTCCTATTCCGTTACTAACTGAAATCTTGAAAAACCATGTTGTGTCCGGTTCATTTTACAGTAACGAATTGGCTACCGGTTATGTAAAAACATTAGCTAAAGGCGCTGCTTCCAGCACAAACACTTTGAGTATGTATGTAGAAATTGGTTCTACAGTAAAATTAAACGGTGGCGCAAGCAATGGCGGTGCAACTGTAGTAACTGCCAACATTGAAGCGTCTAACGGTGTTATTCATGTGGTTGACAATGTGATTGGTCTGCCGACAGTTGTAAACCATGCTGTAGCAAACCCGAACTTCACAACTTTAGTGGGCTTAGTAAGTGGCGCTGGTTTAGTTCCAACACTAAGCGGAACAGCCGGTTCACCATTCACAGTTTTTGCTCCTACAAACGGCGCATTTACCACTTTTGAATCACAAAATCCAGGTGTATTGGCGAGCTTGACTTCGGCTCAAGTAACCTCTGTTTTAACTTATCATGTAGTTGGAGGTGCCAATGTACTTTCTACAGGAATTCCGTCAACACCAATTACTACATTGGAATCAGGAACATTCACTATTGTCGGAACCACCATAACGGATGAAGCCAACAGACAAACCGGCATTGTTGCAGTAGATGTTCAAGGTTCAAATGGCGTAATCCATGTAATCAATAACGTATTATTACCATCGTTATAATTAACCCATTGCTATGAAATAGAAAAGCGCAGTTCACACTGCGCTTTTTTTATGACCCTAATTCTAATGTCCTATAGTTGGCCGCTTTTACGGCAGCAGTTGTGTAAAATAAAAAACTCTGTTTAAAGGTATCTTATTAAACAGAGTTTTGAAAATTTACAATTCGGTAATTATTTCTTTTTGTTTTGAAGCTTCTTTTGCTCTTCGGCTTGCTCCATCATTTCACGCATCTTTCTTTGGAACTTTCCTTCTGTTTTAGGCTTAGCTTTATTCTCCTGAATTTGAGCATGAATTTTATCACTGTCGATAAAGTATTTTTTAATCACCAACATAATGCCAATGGTAATCAAGTTGGAAATAAAGTTATACAAACTCAAACCTGAACCGTAGTTATTGAAGAACAACAACATCATTATCGGCGAAAGGTAAATCATGATTTTCATAATTTTACCCATATCCGGCATACCTTCTTGTGGCGGTTGGGCCATAGCTTGATCACCTGAAGTCATTTTCATATAAAAGAAAATCGCAATAGCAGCCAAAATCGGGAACAAACTGATGTGATTGCCATAAATAGCTGATATAATAGGAATGTGCGTATCCCAAGTAATTACGGCATCAAAAGAAGACAAATCTTCTGCCCAAAGGAATCCTTTTTGTCTCAACTCAATGGCTGACGGGAAGAATTGGAAAGACGCATACATAAACGGAATCTGAATCAAAGCCGGTATACATCCTGCCATCGGATTCACTCCTGCTTTGTTGTATAATTTCATCGTTTCCTGTTGCTTTTTCATTGGATCTTTTTTGAATTTTTCTCCAATTTCCATGATTTCGGGACGCAATACTTTCATCTTGGCTTGTGACAAGAACGACTTGAACGTGATAGGTGACATCGCAATTTTGATTAAAATTGTAAAGACAATAATTGCAATTCCCAATCCCATAAAAGTGCTCAGGAAACCAAATAACGGCACAAAAATGAATTTGTTAATCCACCCGAAAATCCCCCAACCTAATGGTATAATCTCGTCTAAGTTTCTGTCATAATCGTTCAAAATGGTATAGTCTGACGGACCGTAATACCAATTCATTTTATAATCTAACTCGCCATTGGTATAAGCTAAGGCAGAGTTAGTTTTGAATTCTTTAGTGAAAATTGTGTCTTTGGAAACATCATCTACTAAATCATGTGAATGCAACTTGGCAGTCTCAAAAGGGGTTTTGGTCAACAAGATTGAAGAGAAAAAATGCTGTTTATAGGCAATGTAAGTTACTTTCTCCGGCGTTTCTTCTTTATCTTTTCCTTGGCCTACATAATCGTCTTTTCCTTCTTCATATTCAAAAACAATTTCAGCATAACGATTTTCATAAGAGATGCTTTTTTCGTTTCTGTAGGTTTTCATGTTCCATTGGAAATCGACCGGTTTTGAAGTATTCAAAGTGGTGTTTAAACCTTGAGAGCGAATATCGAAATCAAGCATGTAATCATTCGGTTTTAATACGTATTTGTATTCCAAATAACTATTGGCGCTCGACTTCAATTTCATCGAAAGCACTTGGTTACCATCAACTTTAGTCAAGGTTGGCTCAAAAAATAAATCTTTGGTATTCAACACTCGGTTGTCTTTGGTTTGCAACTGCAAATTAAAATTAGCATTGTTATTTTTGATTAACTCAACCAATTCTTTCGACTTTTTGTCAAATTTTTTGAATTTTTTTAGCGTGGCATCAGCTATATAACCGCCTTTGTTGGCAATTTTCAGCACCATCAATTCGTTTTCAATGGTGGTAAACTCTTCTTTCGCAGAAGGTAAAGTCGCTGAGTAAGCAAAGCTTCCTAAAGTACCTTGTAGTTTTTGAATTTTAACCGAATCGGCTACAGTAGTATCGGTGATGGTTTGGGCAACTTCTTTTGTGGTTTCCCCTTTTGCCTTTGTTTCTGCCGCTTTTTCTGTTTTGGCTTTGTCCTGATTCTTTACTTCATCTTCTCTGTTATTGTACATCATCCAAAGGATAATCACAAAGATTAAAGCAAAACCGATAATCGAATTAAAATCAAATTTCTTTTGTTCCATTTTTTAATTATTTGTCATATGAAGCAACAAGGGATTAATTGTTACCACTTTATTTTTTATGTTTTACCATTGCGGCCACAAAGCTAACGAAAATTGGGTGTGGATTGGCAACAGTACTCTTATATTCCGGATGGTATTGTACACCGATGAAAAAAGGATGATTTCCTAATTCAATGATTTCAACCAAACCGGTATCAGGATTAACTCCCGAAGCTTTTAAACCGGCAGCTTCCAATTGTTTTCTGTACTCATTATTGAATTCATAACGGTGACGGTGACGTTCTTGGATTTGGCTTTTGCCATAAATTTCATGGGCCAAACTTCCTTCTTTAATATCACATTTCCATGCTCCTAGACGCATCGTTCCGCCTTTGTCGGTAATGTTTTTTTGTTCTTCCATAATGGAAATTACCGGATGCTTGGTTTCCTCATTCATTTCAGTAGAATTGGCTTCTTTTAAGCCGAGGACATTTCTTGCATACTCGATAACCGCCATTTGCATACCTAAACAAATTCCGAAAAAAGGAATGTTGTTTTCACGGGCATAACGAACCGTATCAATTTTTCCTTCGATACCTCGACCGCCAAAACCAGGTGCCACCAAAATTCCGTCTAATCCTTGTAATTGTTCCGCTGCAGAGTTTTCATCAAGATATTCTGAGTGAATGCTGATTACGTTTACTTTGGTCTGATTTGCAGCACCGGCGTGAATAAACGCTTCTAAAATCGATTTATAGGAATCTTGTAATTCTACATATTTTCCAACCAAACCAACGTTAACCGATTGTTTCGGATGTTTTAATCGGTGTAAAAAAGTATTCCAGGTTTTTAAATCCGGAGCGGCTTTTTTAGGCAAGTTTAATTTCTTTAAAGCTACGATGTCTAAACCTTCTTCCAACATCAAATTGGGCACTTCATAAATCGTTGAAGCATCTATAGATTGAATAACGGCTTCGCGTTTAACATTGCAAAATAACGCTAATTTTTGACGCAATTCGTCTGACAATTCGTGTTCGGTTCTACAAACTAGGATATCGGCTTTAATTCCGCTTTCCATCAAGGTTTTTACCGAGTGTTGGGTTGGCTTTGTTTTTAATTCTCCGGCTGCCGCCAAATAAGGAACCAAGGTCAAATGGATTACTAATGAATTAGATTCTCCCAACTCCCATACCAATTGACGCACAGATTCGATATAAGGCAACGATTCGATATCACCGACTGTTCCGCCAATTTCTGTAATCACAATGTCGAAATCACCTGATTGACCAAGCAATTGCATGCGGTCTTTAATTTCGTTGGTAATATGAGGAACGACTTGAACCGTTTTTCCTAAAAATTCACCTCTTCGCTCTTTTTCTATTACCGAAAGATATACTCTTCCTGTAGTTACGTTATTCGCTTGTGAAGTCGGAACGTTTAAGAAACGCTCGTAATGGCCTAAATCCAAATCGGTTTCCGCACCATCATCCGTTACGAAACATTCTCCGTGCTCGTAAGGATTTAAAGTTCCGGGATCAACATTGATGTAAGGATCAAACTTTTGTATGGTCGTTCGATAACCTCTAGCCTGTAGTAACTTGGCTAGGGAAGCTGCGATGATTCCTTTTCCTAAGGAAGATGTCACACCGCCGGTAACAAAAATGTATTTTGTTTGTGTTTGGTTCATTGTAAATTATGTTGTTGTGTTGTTGTTGTAAAAAACGAGGCAAAAATACAATATTAAAGTCAATTTGAAGAGGTGTTAATTTGAAAATTTGAAAATGATAATTCATACTTAATAAAACAAAATTTTCAAATCTTCAAATCGTTAAATTTTCACCCGAAGGCAAAGCCTGAATTGAGCGAAGCTAAATTAAATTGGTCTAGGATATTGCTTTTTGATATTGCGCACCAATTCTTCCAAACCGTTTAATTTGAGTTCGTATACAAGTTGGAGTTGCTCACCGAGTTGTCCTTTCGGAAATCCTTTTTGCGAATACCAAACCACGTAATATTCGGGCAAGTCAATCAGATAGTAGCCTTCATATTTGCCGAAAGGCATCTTGGTGTGTGCTAGTTTGATAAGAAGTTGTTGTTGTGAATTCATTAAAAGAAAATAGAATAAAGAATATAGAACATAGACTTGAAATTAATGAGAAAGAATCTATGTTCTATTTTCTATTCTCTTTATTCTAAATCATTTCCAATTAAAAACGATTTCTCTTTTGATATCAGGATGTAAGCTAAAATGCACCGGACAAGTTAATGCTGTTCTTTCCAAAATAGTTTTGGTCTTCTCATCGGCTTCGACATTCATTTCGAAAGTCACGTGAATTTCGGAAATTCTCCTTGGGTCGGCGGCCATTATCTTAGTTACTTCGGCAGTTGAACCGGTAAAATCCACTTCCATTTCTCGGGCTTTGATTCCCATAACGATCATCATACAAGTCGCAAATCCATTGGCGACAGTATCGGTTGGAGAAAAAGCTTCTCCTTTGCCGTTATTGTCTAATGGTGCATCTGAAATGATTTCGCTTCCTGATTGCAAGTGAATGGAAGAGGTTCTTAAATCTCCTAAATAAGTAACTTTGGATGTGGGCATTATAAAGCTTCTTTGATGGTTAAATCAGTGTCGTAATACAAAATATAAATTCCGTTATTAGAATAACCGTAGCTAGTATTTTGGGTATAATCGAATTTGTTTTCTATTTGCTCGGAAGCATCGGTTTGAATGGTTTCTTCAAAAGTCTTTTCCTGAGACAAACGCAGTAAAGCATCAAATGTCACATCAAAACCTCTTATGGCGTATTGATTGGGAATGATTTTATTGAACTTCTTGTACTTCGCATCAAACTGATTGGCTTCAATAGTTTCGTTAGGTCTGGACAAGGACGGATAGAGTAATTTCAATTTCGTCAAACGGGTTAAAGATATTTCTTCAAAATCTAATGTTTCATTAGGTTCCATTATGACCAATTGTACTTGATAGTCTTTTTGCGCAGCCAGCATTGCATTGGTCATCGCCAAAATCATCCCGGTACTTTCGGAAGCCAACAGTACATAGTTCATTTTGTCCTTTTGTAAATGCACCCGCAAACTGTCAGCTACAAAACTTCCTTTGGCACTTAAACCAACTAGTTTAGTATCGCTTTGCATTTCCTGAATGTATTGTTTTACACTTCCTTTTTTGGCATCAATAACAGCAATAATATTACCGCCTTTGGCTTTCATATATTGAAAAACAGAACCGCGCATTTGCTCTAAAGAAGGCATTGACTGGTACAAATTGGCAAATTTCTTTCCAATCTCTTTGGATAACGGAGAAATAACCGGTGTTTTGGTTGGCTCAACTAACTCGGCTAATTTTTCAACATTGGCTTGGTAAAACGGCCCAATAATCGCGTCCATGCTTGCTAAACTGTTTTGCTGCACCAATGTGGCAACGTTGGAACTGCTCTTGGTTTCTTGGGAATCTAAAATTTTGATATCAACGTTCATGCCCAGTACTTTGGCAGAATCAATAGCCATCAAAGCGCCGGAATAGAAATCTAAAGTCAGGTTAAGGAACTTGTCCTTTTTCAAACGCGCCTGGGTCGAATTGACCGTATCGTTTTCAATCTTACTGATGTTAAAGGGTAAAAGTAATGCGAGTTGTTTTCTCGCATTGGTGTTTAAATTCTTCATTAAATTGCCTTGCTCCTTTTTGGGGATATTTACTTTTTCACCCATGGGCACTCGCAAAATCATGCCGAGTTTAATTCCTTTTTTCAATTCAGGGTTTAGCTGAATTAATTCGGTTTCTGTGATACCGAAATCATTGGCTATGCTTTGAATGGTTTCTTTAGGTTTCACCACATACTCCTGCAGGTATTTTTTTCCTGAATTCGGATTGGCGTCTTTGGGTTTGTCTTTTATCGGTTCGGCCGATTCCACAGGCTTTGAAGCAACCGCAGGTGCATTTCCCGAAACCACTAATTTTAATCCCACCGGAAAATCGGAAACAATCGCCGGATTTAATCTTTCCAACTCTTGAATAGTCATTCCGTATTTTTTAGAAATACCGTACTTGGTTTCCTTTGGTTCGATGATGTGATAAGCAGCATTTGCCTTTGGAGTTTCTACTTTTGGTTCGCTTTTCACGACTACTTTCGGTGTCTCTTTTGGTGCCGAAACCGGTTTTTCTAGAGGTGGTTTTTCATAAGTATCCTTACTTGCTATACCAACGGAAGGAATCTTAATGGTTTGACCAATTTTCAAACCCTCTTTTAGCAAATCACCATTGGCTTCTTTTATAGCCTCAACCGAAACACCATATTGTCTTGAAAGACTGAACAAGGTTTCTTTCGGTTGTACCAAATGAGTGGTTGGATTTGAACCGGCTTTAGGCTGCGTTTGCTTTGGCACAATTACCGTTGGCTCTGCCGATGATGGCGGAATCAATAAAACGCTGTTCAGTTGGATTCCGTTTTGGGAATCGGGATTAAGTTTATAAATGTCAAAAGGAGTTACCTTGTATTTTTGCGCTATTAACGTAATCGTTTCCCCTTGCGCCACAGTGTGCTTGACGTATTTGTCCTGTTTCGCCGAAGAGCTAAACGAGACAATCAGTACAAAAAGCAGTGAGAAAATAATTCGGTTTTTCATAAATTGGTCATTTATTTAACGTTAAAGTTAACAAAACTTTTGACTTGCAATGTTTATTGCTTCATTTTTCATTAACTATTTTATGTTAACAAAAACTATTCCCATTCTATCGTGGCAGGCGGTTTTGAACTGATATCATAAACCACTCTGTTTACTCCTTTTACTTTATTGATAATTTCGTTGGATATTTTCATTAAGAAATCGTAAGGCAGATGAACCCAATCCGCGGTCATTCCGTCAGTGGATTCTACGGCGCGAAGCGCGACTACTTTTTCATATGTACGTTCGTCTCCCATCACCCCTACACTGTTGACCGGCAACAAAATAGCCCCGGCTTGCCAAACTTTATCGTACAAACCATGCTCTTTCAATCCGTTGATGAAAACAGCATCTACTTCTTGCAGAATCCTTACCTTTTCCGGTGTGATGGCTCCCAAAATTCTTATCGATAATCCCGGTCCCGGGAACGGATGTCTTCCCAAAAGTTCAGGATCAATGCCCAATGTTTTGCCAACGCGACGTACTTCATCTTTGAAAAGCATTCGCAAAGGTTCCACGATTTGGAGTTTCATAAAATCGGGTAAACCGCCCACATTGTGGTGTGATTTAATAGTAGCTGATGGTCCTTTCACAGAAACCGACTCGATTACATCGGGATAGATGGTTCCTTGGGCCAACCATTTTACATCTTCAATGCGATGCGCTTCATCGTCAAACACTTCGATAAACACGCGACCAATGGCTTTTCGTTTGGCTTCAGGATCTTCTACGCCGTCTAAAGCTGAAAGAAAACGTTCGGAAGCGTCAACGCCTTTTACGTTTAATCCCATGTCTCTGTATTGGTGCAATACATTCTCGAATTCATTTTTGCGAAGTAAACCATTGTTTACAAAAATGCAATACAGGTTTTTACCAATGGCTTTATTCAACAATACAGCTGCCACGGTAGAATCTACACCGCCCGAAAGTCCGAGTACGACTTTATCGTCTTTTACTTTTTCTTTCAAATCTTTCACGCAATCTTCAACGAAAGCATTAGGGGTAAAATTTTGAGGTACTTCGGCTATTTTTACTAAGAAGTTTTCTAAAATTTGTTTTCCATCGGTAGAGTGATATACTTCCGGATGGAATTGAATGGCATAGGTTTTCTCACCTTCAATTCGGTAAGCAGCATTAGCTACGTCTTTGGTACTGGCTAACAATACCCCATTGGTAGGCAATTGCTTAATGGTATCACTGTGACTCATCCAAACTTGACTGTTTAAAGCCACTTCATCAAAAAAAGCTTCATCGTCTTTGACAAAAGACAAATTGGCTCTACCATATTCACGAATATTACTTGGCGCAACTTCGCCACCATTGAAATGGGCTAAATATTGGGCACCATAGCAAACTGCCAACAAGGGCATTTTTCCGCGAATTTGAGATAAATCAGGATGAGGAGCATCTTCGGCTCTTACGGAATAAGGGCTACCCGAAAGGATAACTGCTTTGTAGGACGATAAATCATCTGGAAAATGATTGAAAGGAAAAATTTCGCAGAATATATTTAATTCGCGAACGCGGCGTGCAATAAGTTGTGTGTATTGCGAACCGAAATCTAAAATAAGTACGTTGTGTTGCATGCGCAAAAGTACTACTCTCGATTGAAAATAAAAAACGGCAAGAGAAGAATCTTTAAAGGAATTTTCTTTTGCCGCAAATTTTAAGAACCTTGCCTACTCTTTTATTATTTTTTTAGTCTTTTCACCGCTGATTGAATCTACTTTTAAGAAGTAAATTCCATTCGAATAATTAGAAACATCAATAGTTGCTTGTGGCATATCGGTAATTTGAGTCAATAAAACCCTTCCTTGTACATCACACAACTGAATAGATTTGATAATGCTATTGGCCATAACCGTGATGCTGTTTTTGGCCGGATTAGGATAATAATCAAAATCTAACCGGGTAAAACTTTGCACGCCTAAAACGGCATTCTCTCCTTGTAAATACAGAGAAACCGGGATATAACCTTGTGCGCCTACAAATACTGCATCAGGCACCGCAATTTGAAATGAATGAGCACCCGGACTTAAATTGCCCAAACTGATTTCACGAATTGGAATTACCGAACCCGGACACCAATTGCTAAATGATTGCCATTGCGAGGGTGTTCTTGGAGTTGGACCATAAATTCCGTTGGCCTGTGTATTGTAAATCCTATAGGGTTCACAAGTAAGTTCGCCGGGACGATACGTTAAAATCTGATTGGAATCCAAAGAGATATAATGCCATCTTCTGTTGTATTCTTCGCCACCCGAATTAGCTCCGTGGTTGGAAGTAATCAAATAAAATTTAGCATTATTTATTTGGGAATCAAGATTAAAATTGATGGTTCTGACCGTTGTTCCTATGGCATCCGAAGCACCGGCTGCATAATTATTCAAATCCTTTTTGAAATTTAAAGGCAATATAAAAGTATCGTCAGGCACTGTGGCATCAGTATTAGTAACAAAATTCAATGTTCCGTAAAACACATCATTTCGCCCTGAACATCCGGCGATTTGTGTATTGGCTGCATAAGGCACACCAAACAATTCAAACTCTATCCAAAAATCATAAAGTGTATTGAGATACTCGTCTTTTAATATTTTGGTTGCGTTATCTACCGTAAAAGTGTAAGGCACCAAATTGGGTGCTACATTTTTATTCATAAACGGTGTTATAAACCTAGCCAATTCAATTCTGCTCGTTGTGGCCGGGCTGTAAAACGGAGAACCTTTGGGCACCAAAGCCAAATTGATATTTCCGATTCGGTCATAATTATCACAAGCCGCTGAAATTGAAATATCTAGAATTAAAGTACTGCCAATTTGCGACAATACTTCCGGGGTGAGTTTTTTGGTAAATAAATCGTTTCTCAATCTGGTTACATCGGGTGCAGTAGGATGGTTTACCAGCGCAGCGTAGCCGTCATAAAACAAAACGTTATCATAAATTGGAATGGTAGTTTGCGCTTTAGATATTTGGAACAATCCAAAAAGGAAAAAGAGCAATAAGTAAAATTTTCTCATAGTTAAGTTGCTAGTTGTTTCGAGTGCTAAAATAAGAAAAAAGCTGTGTTTGCCAGCGCTTATTTGTTTGAATGCCAACAATAATCAAAGTAAATAAAAAACACCTGACAAGTTTTAGAAACCTGTCAGGTGCAAATTAAATATTTTAAATAAATTACTTCTGCTTAAAAGCTCTTAAGCCCGGGAAATAAGCGGTGCCGCCTAATTCTTCCTCAATGCGCAATAACTGATTGTATTTGGCCATACGATCAGAACGAGAAGCCGAGCCGGTTTTGATTTGGCCACAGTTTAACGCTACCGCTAAATCCGCAATAGTGTTATCTTCTGTTTCTCCTGAACGGTGTGACATTACCGAAGTATAACCGGCGTTGTGCGCCATGTTAACGGCTGCAATGGTTTCTGTCAAGGTTCCGATTTGGTTTACTTTTACTAAAATGGAATTGGCAATACCTTTTTCGATTCCGGTTGATAAACGCTCAACATTGGTTACGAATAAATCGTCTCCAACCAATTGGGTTTTACTTCCGATTAATTCGGTTAAATATTTCCAACCTTCCCAGTCATCTTCATACATACCGTCTTCGATAGAAATAATCGGATAGTTGGTGGCCAATGACGCTAAATATTCTGCTTGTTCTTTTGAAGTTCTGATTTTTCCGGTTGCACCTTCGAATTTCGTATAATCGTATTTTCCGTCTACATAGAATTCTGAAGCGGCACAGTCAAGAGCAATCATTACTTCATCTCCAAATTTGTAACCGGCATTTTCAACCGCTTTTTTGATGGTATCTAAAGCATCTTCTGTTCCACCGGCTAGATTGGGAGCAAAACCACCTTCATCACCTACAGCTGTTGACAAATTTCTATCGTGTAATACTTTTTTTAAGTTGTGGAAAATTTCTGTTCCCATTTGCATCGCATGCGTAAACGACGTTGCTTTTACCGGCATAATCATAAACTCTTGGAACGCGATTGGCGCATCAGAATGTGAACCGCCATTAATGATGTTCATCATTGGTACCGGCAAAGTATTGGCAGAAACACCACCTATGTAACGGTATAATGGCAAACCTAACTCATTCGCCGCTGCTTTGGCAACCGCTAAAGAAACACCTAAAATAGCATTGGCTCCAAGGTTGGATTTGTTTGGTGTGGCATCCAATTCAATCATTAATTGGTCAATATGGTTTTGTTCGAAAACAGAAACACCCATTAATTCAGGAGCGATACTTTCATTTACATTCTTAACCGCTTTTAAAACCCCTTTACCCATGTAGGCTTTTCCGCCATCTCTTAATTCTACAGCTTCGTGTTCGCCGGTTGAAGCACCACTTGGTACAGCCGCACGACCTAAAACGCCGTTTTCGGTTACTACATCTACTTCTATTGTTGGATTTCCTCTTGAATCAAGAATTTGTCTTGCGTGAACTTTGATGATTATGCTCATTGTATTTTGTTTTTAGATTTTAATAAGGTTCACAAATTTAAGAAATTTAAAAAAGCTATTATTAATTATTTGCACAACTTATAAACGCAATCGATTTAGTTTCCTAAAAATTTAACACCAATTCATTTTACTGTTAATTATACAAGTTTAATACAATATTACATAACAACTGCCTTTGAAGTCCAGTCTAATTTTACAGTACTATTTAAAACCCTTTTGTCATGAAATTTTCTACTCATAAAAACAGTCTTCAAAGCAATCTGCTAACTATGATTTGCTTAATGTTATTGGTTGGACTTCCAACTTCCGCACACTCACAAGATTATCGCAATATCAATGCTTATATGGATGATTTCGGCAAGAACGAAATGTTTGTAAAGAAAACATTGATGGATTATTCGGTTACTATCGTAGAGTCGCAATTGGCTTCAAGGTCTAATGCTGCTGCGGGGAAAATTATTGAAAAATTGGAAAGCATGAATGCCAATTTAAGAAATAACAACAAAGGTTTTGAGAACAACACTTCACTTAGAGACAGCTTTATTAAAATGAATCAAAAAACTATATCGTCTTTGCTTAACGGGAGTTTGATTTTAAACGATTATGAATACCAAAGCACTTTGTCATTAAGCGAAATTGGGATAAATCTTAATCAGAAAGAAAAAGACCTTGTCAGTTATTATGAAGAGATGAAAATTTACGAAAAAAGCAAAAAAGCCTTTGGAAACCAATACAATATGATTTTAAAAAGCAGTAACAGCAAAAATGTTTTAGAATACAATGCCCTACAAAACGTATTGTTTTATAAAATCAATGTAATTGATCAAAAACTGACTTCAGTAATTTCGGCGAGAGACAAAAAAGGCTTTTCCGACTGTTTGAATAGCATAACCGATTTGCACCAAGCGACTTTGGCTAAAACTACTCAGTACAATAATGCTTTTAAAGACAACACACTTAACGCGGCCAACATAAAATATTCGAATTTTATCAATGACCAGAGAGCCAAATTCGCCAACTTATTTAATGACTATGTGGATGAATACAATGCACTTCAAATCTTAAAAAATTCAAAAGCACCACAAACCAACGAGACTGTTGCTAATTACAACCAAGTCGTTAGGAATTATAACACCAAAAAGAATTCGTTTTATACTGTTTTTAACACCCTTCAAACTGCCAAAAAAGTATTGTATGACAGTTGGTTTGTAACCAATGGTACTTTCTTAAAAAACAACGGGGAATTTGAAAACATCCATGACAAATATGTTGTTACCAAATAATTCCCCGTTTAGAGTTAAGCTTGTAAAGGCAAAAGATTTATACTTCGAGTAAGCTTTTTGCCTTTTTTATGTTGGTGATAAAATCATCAAATAAATAAGAAGAGTCATGCGGACCGGGACTGGCTTCCGGGTGGTATTGCACCGAAAATACATTTTTTGATTTCATTCTCATTCCCGCAACAGTATTGTCGTTAATGTGGTAATGGGTGATTTCTAAATCGGGATGCTTTTCGAGTTCTTCTCTATTGACTGCAAATCCGTGGTTTTGTGAAGTGATTTCCCCTTTTCCGGTTAAGATATTCATCACCGGATGGTTGATTCCTCTGTGACCGTTAAACATCTTATAAGTTGACACGCCGTTGGCCAAGCCAATAATTTGATGTCCTAAACAAATTCCGAAAACCGGTATATCTGAAGCAATCATTTCTTTTGCCACAGCAATTACGCCTTCTAACGGTTCAGGATCGCCCGGTCCGTTTGACAAGAAGTAACCGTCTGCGTTGAATGCCTTCAATTCTCCGAAAGTGGTGTTGTATGGAAATACTTTGATGTAACAATCTCTTTTCGCGAGGTTTCTCAAGATGTTTCTTTTGATTCCTAAGTCTAGGGCTGCGATTTTATAAGTAGCATTTTCGTCACCAAAGAAATACGGTTCTGTCACCGATACTGTGGAAGCCAACTCTAATCCTTTCATATCGGGAACGTTGGCTAATAATTGTTTTAATTCTTCTACCGAAGTTCCGTCAGTGCAGATTACTGCATTTTGTGCTCCGTGATCTCTGATGTAACTTACCAGCGCTCTTGTATCCACATCGGAAATGCAGATTAGGTTTTCTTTTTCGAAATAATCGTAAAGATTGCTTTCTGAATCGGGACGCGAGTGGGTAAAGCTGAAGTTTTTACAAACCAAGCCGGAGATCATGATTTTGTCGGCTTCAACCTCGTTGGCATTGACTCCGTAGTTTCCGATGTGTGGATTGGTAGCCACCATGATTTGTCCGAAATAGGAAGGATCGGTGAAGATTTCTTGGTAACCGGTCATTCCGGTGTTGAAACAAACTTCGCCAAAGGTTTTTCCGGAGATTCCGATGGATTTGCCGTAAAAGATAGTGCCGTCTGCTAGTAATAAGAGGGCTTGTGGTCTTGTTGTGTATTTCATTCGTCGTAGTTATTGTTTTTTTAAGGTCTCATGCACTCGTTTCGCTCGTGTCATTCGTTGTAAGTTGTGTATTGTCTGTTTTGCTGATTGTTCTAAATTTCTCTCAAAGACGCTAAGACGCAAAGTATTGCCTATTGCCTATTGCCTATTGCCTATTGCCTATTGCCTATTTAATCAACAAAATTAATTTATTGTACTGTGATAATAAAAAGGAATTATAAAAGTTTATAAACATTCCTTTAGTTTCCTTCCTAGCCCCGATTGCAGTGCAAATCCTTTTTGTTTTGAAATACGGCCCTTCGACTGCGCTCAGGGTGACAAAACAAAAAGATTGTAACGTAAAGCGGGAATATGGATTCCTGATAAAGCCCGTACGATTCGCTCCTGACTTTAAAACCAAATCTTTGTTCAGTTCGAGCCAAAAAAAAAGGATAAACAAAACGTTTATCCTTTATATTTAAGAATGGGCAACCATTATGCTTGCTCTTCTTTAGATTCTTCATCAGCCGGAGCTTCCGGAGTTTCTTCTGCTGCAGGAGCTTCTGCTTCAGCGATTGGAGTTTCCTCAACCACCGGAGTTTCAACAACTTCTGCAACCGGAGTTTCCACAACTTCTTCCACCACAGGTGCAGGAGCTGCTTCCACCACTGGAGCTTCCACTTTTTCAGGAGCTGCAGTAGAAGTTGATTTAGCTTTTCCACCACGACGGCTTTTGGCTTTTTTCTCTTCTTTTTTACCTCCGTTGTATAGTTCATTGAAGTCTACTAATTCGATCATAGCCATATCAGCGTTATCTCCAAGACGGTTACCCATTTTGATGATACGAGTGTATCCACCCGGACGATCACCTACTTTTGGAGCTACTTCTCTGAAAAGTTCAGTTACACCATATTTGTTACGTAGGTAAGCGAAAACGATACGTCTGTTGTGCGTAGTATCTTCTTTTGATTTTGTTACTAATGGCTCAACAAATTGTTTAAGCGCTTTAGCTTTAGCAACAGTAGTAATAATACGTTTGTGCTCGATAAGAGAACAAGCCATATTAGCCAACATAGATTTTCTGTGTCCGGTCTGTCTGCTTAAGTGATTTACTTTTTTTCCGTGTCTCATGACGTCTTTTTTTAACCTTCATCTTGCTTCAATCCTCTAGGGAGCGCAAAATATGAAGTAATTTATTCTTTATCTAATTTGTATTTACCTAAGTCCATTCCGAAAGTTAAATTTTTATTGGCAACCAATTCATCTAACTCAGTTAGCGATTTTTTACCGAAATTACGGAACTTCATTAAGTCATTTTTGTTGAAAGATACAAGATCTCCAAGGGTGTCAACTTCGGCTGCTTTCAAACAGTTCAAAGCTCTTACTGATAAATCCATATCAACAAGCTTAGTTTTAAGCAACTGTCTCATGTGTAGAGATTCTTCGTCGTAAGATTCTGTTTGAGCAATTTCATCAGCTTCAAGAGTAATTCTCTCATCAGAGAATAACATAAAGTGGTGAATTAAAACTTTGGCAGCTTCTGTTAAGGCATCTTTTGGATTGATTGAACCATCAGTTTTGATTTCAAAAACTAATTTTTCGTAATCTGTTTTTTGCTCCACACGGAAGTTTTCAATGGCATATTTTACATTTTTTACCGGGGTAAAAATAGAGTCTGTAAAAATAGTACCAATGGCTGCATTTTGTTTTTTGTTCTCCTCAGCAGGAACATAACCACGACCTTTTTCGATGGTCAATTCCATGTTTAGGTTAACTTTGCTATCCAAGTTACAAATTACCAGTTCCGGGTTTAACACCTGGAAACCGGAGATGAATTTTTGAAAATCACCAGCTGTAATTTGGTCTTTTCCTGAGATTGAGATAGAAACTGTTTCATTATCTACATCTTCGATTTGACGTTTGAAACGTACTTGTTTTAGATTTAGGATAATTTCAGTAACATCTTCAACAACTCCTGAAATAGTAGAGAACTCATGCTCAACACCTTCGATACGAACCGAAGTGATGGCATAACCTTCTAACGCAGAAAGTAAAACTCTTCTAAGTGCATTACCAACGGTCAATCCGTATCCCGGTTCTAAAGGTCTGAATTCAAACTTACCTTCAAAATCGGTTGAATCGATCATGATAACTTTATCGGGCTTCTGAAAATTAAATATTGCCATATAATTTAGACTATTGTCAATTATTATTTGTTGTACAACTCTACGATTAATTGTTCTTTAATGTTTTCCGGAATTTGAAGTCTTTGAGGAACTGAAACAAAAGTTCCTTCTTTAGTGTCATTATTCCAAGTAATCCACTCATATACGTGAGAAGAGTTGGCTAATGAACGCTCGATAGCTTCAACAGATTTAGATTTTTCACGAACAGCAACTTTGTCACCCGGTTTTAGGTGGTACGATGGGATGTTAACCAATTCTCCGTTTACAGTGATGTGACGGTGAGAAACGATTTGTCTTGCAGCTCTTCTTGAAGGCGCAATTCCCATTCTGAATACAACGTTATCTAAACGAGCTTCACATAATTGTAAAAGGATTTCACCTGTTACTCCTTTAGAAGCTGCTGCTTTTTCGAAAAGGTTTCTGAATTGTTTTTCTAAAATTCCATAAGAATATTTAGCTTTTTGCTTTTCCATTAACTGAACAGCGTACTCAGATTTTTTACCTCTTTTTTTAGCCATCCCGTGTTGTCCGGGTGGATAATTTCTTTTTTCGAAGGATTTGTCTTCTCCGAATATTGCTTCGCCAAATTTACGAGCAATTCTAGTTTGTGGACCAGTATATCTTGCCATTTTAAATTGTTTTAAGATTGAGATTATGAATTCAGGTCACATCCTTCGATAATCTATTCGCCAATCTTGATTATACTATAATTATACTCTACGTCTTTTAGGAGGACGACATCCGTTGTGTGGCATTGGAGTAACGTCGATGATTTCGGTTACTTCAATTCCTGAATTATGAATAGATCTGATAGCAGACTCACGTCCGTTACCCGGTCCTTTTACATACACTTTTACTTTTTTAAGACCAGCTTCTAAAGCCACCTTTCCACAATCTTCTGCTGCCATTTGAGCGGCGTATGGAGTGTTCTTTTTAGAACCTCTAAAGCCCATTTTACCGGCTGAAGACCAAGAGATAACCTCACCTTTTTTGTTGGTTAACGAAATGATGATGTTATTAAAGGTAGCATTAATATGAGCTTCACCCGTTGATTCAACGATAACTTTACGTTTTTTTGCAGTCGTTTTAGCCATACTATTTATTATTTAGTTGCTTTTTTCTTGTTAGCAACAGTTTTTCTTTTACCTTTTCTTGTTCTAGAGTTGTTCTTAGTTCTTTGTCCTCTTAACGGAAGACCAGATCTGTGACGGATACCTCTATAACATCCAATATCCATTAAACGTTTGATGTGCAATGACACTTCTGAACGAAGCTCACCTTCAATTTTGTAGTATGATACCGCATCACGGATTCCTCCGATTTCGTCATCATTCCAATCTTGAACTTTTTTATCTTGGCTTACTTGAGCTTTTTCTAAAATCTCAATAGCTCTACTTCTGCCTACTCCGAAGATGTAGGTTAAAGCGATAACTCCTCTTTTGTTTTTTGGGATGTCTACCCCTGCTATTCTTGCCATAACTTATCCTTGTCTTTGTTTAAATCTAGGATTCTTTTTATTAATCACGTACAATCTGCCTTTGCGACGTACGATAATGCACTCGGCACTTCTTTTTTTAACTGATGCTCTTACTTTCATATTAGTAGCTTTAGTATCTATAAGTAATTCTTGCTTTTGACAAATCATAAGGGCTCATTTCCAATTTCACTTTGTCACCAGGTAACAATTTGATGTAATGCATACGCATTTTACCGGAGATGTGAGCAATCACAATATGTCCATTTTCTAATTCTACACGAAACATAGCATTTGATAATGCTTCAATGATCGTTCCGTCTTGTTCTATTGCTGATTGTTTTGCCATAAAAATTAAGCTACTGCTTTTCTATTTTTACCACTTTTCATCAATCCGTCATAGTGTTTATTCAATAAATAAGAATTTATTTGTTGAATAGTATCGATAGCAACACCAACCATAATGATTAATGAAGTACCACCATAGAACATTGCCCAAGATTGTTGTACATCAAGACTAACAACAATGGCTGGGAACACAGCGATTAATGCTAAAAATAATGAACCAGGGAATGTTATAAGAGACATGATTCTGTCTAAGAAATCAGCTGTTTCTACTCCGGGTTTAACTCCAGGAATAAAACCGCCACTTCTTTTCAAATCATCGGCCATTTTGTTTGTTGGAACTGTAATTGCAGTGTAGAAGAATGTGAATATTAAAATCAACAAAGCAAATACAAAGTTGTACCAAAATCCGAACATATTACTAAAAGTACCTGCAATAGACTGAGACGTTTCAGATTTTGAAAGTCCGGCTACTGCTGCCGGTATAAACATAATCGCTTGCGCGAAAATGATTGGCATAACTCCAGCTGAGTTTAATTTCAATGGAATCCATTGTCTGTTACCACCCATCATGTCTTGTTCAAAATCACCGGTTGTTGTACGACGTGCGTATTGTACCGGAATTTTTCTAACCGCCATTACTAATAGTACACAAGCAATAATCACCAATAACCAAACTACGATTTCAAATACCAATAACATAGGACCTCCATTATTGTTGGTCACTTTAGAGGTAAACTCTTGAAATAGTGCTTGTGGCAATCTGGCTAAGATACCCACCATAATCAATAGTGAAATACCGTTACCAATACCTTTATCTGTAATTTTTTCACCTAACCACATGGCAAAGATTGTCCCTGTAGTTAGAATCAATACTGAAGAGAACAAAAATTGGAATGAATCAAATCCTAAAAGGAATGCTCCCGGAGGTAAAGTGGTGTATAGGTTATAAATATAACCCGGACCTTGTACCAAGGTGATAGCGATGGTTAACCATCTTGTAATTTGATTCAATCTTTTTCTGCCACTTTCGCCATCTTTTTGCAATTTTTGCAAGTAAGGAATGGCGATACCCATTAATTGAACAACAATTGAAGCTGAAATGTAGGGCATGATACCCAAAGCAAAAACAGACGCTTTAGAAAAAGCTCCACCGGTAAACATATCCAGGATTGATCCAATCCCTTTATCTGTTTGACCAGCTAAGTTTTCTAATTGTGTAGCATCAATTCCCGGAAGAGTTACATGCGCTCCAAATCTGTAAACTAATAAAAGAAGTAACGTTAAAGTTATTCTGGTTCTTAGTTCTTCTATTTTCCAAACATTATTTAATGATTCAAAAAATTTCTTCATTGTTCTATTAGTTATAAGGTTACGGCTTCACCACCGGCAGCTTCAATAGCCGCTTTTGCTGTAGCAGTAAATTTGTGAGCAGTTACTTTTAATTTTGCTTTTAATTCTCCTCTTCCTAAAATCTTTACCAATTCGTTTTTAGTAGCCAAACGGTTTTCTACAATTACTGTAAAATCTACAGTATCTGTAACAGTTCCGTTATCTACCAATAACTGAAGTGCATCAAGATTGATCCCTTGATATTCTTTACGGTTGATGTTTGTGAAACCAAACTTAGGCACACGTCTTTGAAGTGGCATTTGACCTCCTTCAAAACCAATCTTTTTAGAATATCCAGAACGAGACTTAGCTCCTTTGTGACCTCTTGCAGCGGTACCACCTTTACCAGAACCTTCTCCTCTACCTAATCTTTTGTTTTGATTGTGTGTAGAACCTTCAGCAGGTTGTAAGTTACTTAAATTCATAACTATGATTTGTTATTTAACTTCCTCTACGGAAACTAAGTGTTTAACTTTATTTATCATTCCAAGGATAGCTGGATTTGAATCATGCTCCACAACCTGTCCCATTTTACGAAGACCTAAAGCCTCTAATCCTCTCTTTTGTGTAAGAGGACAATTGATTTTGCTTCTAACTTGTTTTACTAATAATTTAGCCATAATTTCCTTGAATTAACCTTTAAAAACTTTTTCTAAAGAAATACCTCTTTGTTTTGCAACAGTAACGGCACTTCTCATTTGTAATAAAGCATCAAAAGTTGCTTTTACCACGTTGTGAGGGTTTGATGAACCTTGTGATTTTGACAATACATCGTGGATACCAACTGATTCAAGAACTGAACGAACAGCTCCACCAGCGATTACTCCGGTACCGTGAGATGCAGGCATCAAATATACTGCTGCTCCACCAAATTTTCCTTTTTGTTCGTGAGGTACAGATTGACCACTTAAAGGAATTCTAACTAAGTTTTTCTTTGCATCTTCTACTGCTTTGGCAATAGCTTCAGAAACATCTTTAGATTTTCCTAATCCGTGACCTACTACACCGTTTTCATCACCTACCACAACAATCGCAGAAAAGCCGAAAGCTCTACCTCCTTTTGTTACTTTGGTAACACGATTTACACTTACCAGACGATCTTTTAATTCAAGACCGCTAGGTTTTACTAATTCTACATTTTTGTATTTAGACATAATATATTAGAATTTAAGTCCAGCGGCTCTTGCGCCTTCTGCTAATGATTTAATACGACCGTGGTACAAATAACCTCCTCTATCGAAAGTTACTTCTGTAATTCCGGCTTTTAACGCTTTTTCTGCTGCTAGTTTTCCAACTGCTGCGGCAACTTCTACGTTTGTACCTTTAATATCTACTCCTTTATCTTTTGATGAAGCAGCCAATAAAGTAACTCCATTCACATCATCGATTAGTTGTGCATAGATTTCTTTATTACTTCTGAATACAGATAATCTTGGTTTAGCAGCAGTACCGCTAACAATCTTTCTGATTCTGAATTTAATTCTTTGTCTTCTTTCAGTTTTTGTTAATGACATAATACTACTTTTTACGCTGATTTACCTGCTTTTCTTCTTAATACTTCACCAACAAACTTAACTCCTTTTCCTTTGTAAGGCTCAGGCTTACGGAAACCTCTGATTTTCGCAGCGATTTGACCGATTAATTGTTTGTCGAAAGATGTTAACTTCACGATTGGGTTTTTCCCTTTTTCAGAAATTGTTTCCAATTTTACTTCGGGAGCAACTTCTAAAACGATATTGTGAGAGAACCCTAAGGCTAAGTCTAATTTTTGTCCTTGGTTTGAGGCTCTGTAACCTACTCCAACCAATTCTAATTCTTTGGTAAAACCTTCAGATACACCAATAATCATGTTGTTGATTAATGATCTGTATAATCCGTGTTTTGCTCTATGATCTTTACTATCAGATGGTCTTTCTACTACTAATTGACCTTCTTCAACTTTTACTGTTACGTCTGCGTAATCTTGTGTAAGTTGACCTAATTTTCCTTTAACTGTAATTACTGTTTCACTAACTTCAACAGTTACACCAGCAGGAATCGAAATTGGATTTTTACCTATTCTTGACATTGTTTAACTGTTTTTATTAGTATACGTAACAAATTACTTCTCCACCAACATTTAATTGCTTAGCTTGTTTTCCGGTCATTAAACCTTTTGAAGTGGAAACAATAGCAATTCCTAAACCGTTAAGGATTCTAGGTAATTTTGATGCACCTGCATATTTACGTAAACCTGGTTTACTAATTCTTTGGATATCTTTGATTACTGACTCTTTAGTATCTTTATCATACTTCAAAGCGATTTTGATGGTACCTTGAACAGTACTGTCATCAAATTTGTAACTTAAGATATATCCTTGATCGAATAAAATCTTTGTGATTTCTTTTTTCAAGTTGGAAGCCGGGATTTCAACCACTTTGTGGTTAGCCATCACTGCATTTCTAACTCTCGTAAGATAATCTGCAATAGGATCTGTATACATATTTATTAAATTGCGGCAACGGTTTTCAATAGAACTATTCCATTGAACCTGAAGCCATTAAACTCTATTTTAACAACAGATAATTGCACGTTACCGGCAAAAATCCGGCAAATGTACAATTATCTGCTGAAATTCCAACTATTACCAGCTGGCTTTTTTTACTCCTGGAATTAATCCTTGGTTGGCCATCTCACGGAATGTTACACGTGAAATACCAAATTGTCTCATGTACCCTCTTGGTCTTCCGGTTAATTTACAACGGTTGTGTAAACGAACTGGAGAAGCATTTCTTGGTAATTTTTGTAACGCTTCGTAATCTCCGGCTTCTAATAAAGCTTTTCTTTTCTCAGCGTATTTTTCTACCACTCTTTGTCTTTTAACCTCACGGGCTTTCATTGATTCTTTAGCCATATCTTAATTCTTTTTAAAAGGTAAACCTAATTCAGCCAATAATGACTTTGCTTCTTTGTCTGTTTTTGCAGAAGTTACAAAAGTAATATCCAAACCAGAGATTTTGTTTACTTTGTCAATATCAATTTCAGGGAAAATGATTTGCTCAGTAACTCCAAGGTTGTAATTTCCTCTTCCGTCAAAACCAGTTGCTTTGATACCATTAAAATCTCTTACACGTGGTAAAGATGACGTGATAAGTCTGTCTAAAAACTCATACATTCTTTCTCCTCTAAGAGTTACTTTTGCACCAATTGGCATACCTTTTCTCAATTTGAAAGACGCAACGTCTTTCTTAGAGATTGTTGATACTGCTTTTTGTCCAGTAACTTTTGTTAACTCGTCCACTGCATAGTCAACTAGTTTTTTATCAGATACTGCTGCTCCAACTCCACGGCTTAAAACGATTTTTTCCAATTTAGGAACTTGCATTACGTTTTTATAACCGAATTCTTCTTTAAGGGCAGAAACTACTCTGTCCTTATATTCTTGCTTAAGTCTAGGTGTATAAGCCATAACTATAATACTTGATTAGATTTTTTTGAAAATCTCACTTTCTTATCTCCTTCAGTCTTGATTCCAACTTTGGTTGCTTTTTTAGATTTTGGATCTACCAAAGCCAAGTTTGAAATATGGATAGGAGCTTCTTTCTTAACAATTCCTCCTTGAGGGTTTTTAGCACTTGGTTTTGTATGTTTCGAAACCATGTTTACTCCTTCAACGATTGCTTTGTTTTTCTCACGGTCAACACGTAACACTTTACCTTCAGTACCTTTGTGGTCACCTGCGATAACAGTTACTGTGTCTCCTGATTTTATTTTTAGCTTTATCATTTTACTAACGAATTAAAGCACTTCTGGTGCTAATGATACAATTTTCATGAATTGTTTTTCACGAAGTTCTCTCGCAACCGGACCAAAAACACGTGTTCCTCTCATCTCACCTGCTGCATTCAAAAGAACACAAGCATTGTCATCAAAACGGATATAAGAACCATCGGCTCTTCTCACTTCTTTTTTGGTACGTACAACAACTGCAGTAGAAACAGCACCTTTTTTCACGTTTCCGTTTGGTGTTGCATCTTTAATTGATACTACAATTTTATCTCCAACAGAGGCATAACGACGTTTCGTTCCTCCTAAAACACGGATAGTCAAAACTTCTTTTGCTCCTGTGTTATCTGCTACTTTTAATCTTGATTCCTGTTGTACCATAATTACTTAGCTCTTTCAATGATTTCAACTAATCTCCAACATTTGGTTTTTGATAAAGGTCTTGTTTCCATGATCTTTACGGTATCTCCGATGTTACAGTCGTTTGTTTCGTCGTGTGCATGAAACTTTTTAGTTTTTAACACGAACTTACCATATAACGGGTGTTTTACTCTGGTTACTTGAGCCACAACAATAGACTTGTCCATTTTGTTTGACGTAACAACACCAATTCTTTCTTTTCTTAAATTTCTTTTTTCCATCTTTTCAGCTAGCATACAATTATTGTAACTCTCTTTTAGTTAGCTCTGTTGCCACTCTAGCAACGGCTCTTCTGGCACTTCTGATTTGAAGTGGATTGGCAATTGGAGAAATAGCATGTGCAGATTTTAAATCCAAATAGGCTTTTCTCAACTCAGTAAGTTTCACTTGCAACTCAGCTGCAGATAGATTGATAATTTCTGATTGTTTCATAATATTTTTTTGATTATGCTTCGAAATCTCTAGCAACTACAAACTTAGTTTTTACAGGAAGTTTTTGAGCAGCAAGACGTAAAGCCTCTTTTGCAACAGAAAGTGGCACGCCACCAACTTCAAACATAATTTTTCCTGGTTTTACAACAGCAGCCCAATATTCGACTGCTCCTTTTCCTTTACCCATACGTACCTCAAGAGGTTTTTTGGTAATTGGTTTGTCCGGAAATATTTTAATCCATAACTGTCCTTCTCTTTTCATAAAACGAGTTGCAGCGATACGCGCAGCTTCGATTTGACGTGAAGTTAAGAACATTCCATTTTCATGTACTGATTTAATTCCAAACATTCCATTAGAAAGTTCGTGTCCTCTTTGAGAAACGCCTTTCATTCTACCCTTCTGTACCTTACGGTATTTTGTTCTTTTAGGCTGTAACATTTTTCTTTAGTTTAAAAATTTACTTTCTCTTACGAGGATTTGGTTTTCCGTTTGATTTTCCACCACGTGGAGCATCATTTCCTTTTCCACCACCTTGACCGGCTTGTTTTTTGTCCATGCCAACAAGTGGAGAAAGATCTCTTTTTCCATAAACCTCACCTTTCATGATCCATACTTTGATACCCATTCTACCATAAGTAGTGTGAGCTTCACCCAAAGCATAATCAATATCGGCTCTGAAAGTTGATAGAGGAATTCTTCCTTCTTTGAATTGCTCTGAACGTGCCATTTCAGCTCCGTTCAAACGACCTGAAATCAAAACTTTAATACCTTCTGCATTCATACGCATTGCTGCTGCGATAGCCATTTTAATAGCTCTTCTGTATGAAATACGGCTTTCGATTTGACGAGCGATGCTAGTCGCAACTAGATAAGCATCTAACTCAGGTCTTTTGATTTCAAAGATGTTGATTTGAACCTCTTTGTCAGTAACTTTCTTAAGTTCTTCTTTCAACTTGTCTACCTCTTGTCCGCCTTTCCCGATAATGATACCCGGACGAGCAGTAGTGATAGTAACGGTTACAAGTTTCAAAGTTCTCTCGATGATTACTTTTGATACACTAGCTTTTGATAAACGAGCGTGGATATACTTTCTGATTTTATAATCCTCAGCGATTTTGTCACCGTAATCATTTCCACCATACCAGTTTGAATCCCATCCTCTGATGATCCCAAGTCTGTTTCCAATTGGATTTGTCTTTTGTCCCATCTTAATTAATTTGCTTGTGTGTTATCTAATTGTCCTAATACGATAGTAACGTGGTTAGAACGTTTTCTAATTCTGTGTGCTCTTCCTTGTGGGGCAGGACGAAGTCTTTTCAACATCATTCCACCGTCAACACGGATTTCTTTAACGAATAAGCCTGCTTCTGAAACATTACCTTCACTATTTTTTTGCTCCCAGTTGTTGATCGCTGATAATAATAGTTTTTCTAATTTTCTAGAAGCTTCTTTAGTACTAAATCTTAAGATATTTAGTGCTCTTTCCACTTTCTGACCTCTTACCAAGTCTGCTACTAAGCGCATTTTTCTAGGTGAAGTAGGGCAGTTATTCAATTTCGCGAAAGCAATAGACTTATTAGCCTCTTTTCTCGCATCTGCTGTTTCTCTTTTACGAACTCCCATTGCTTCTTATTTTTTACCTTTATTTTTTGCTCCAGCGTGACCTCTAAAAGATCTGGTTGGTGAAAACTCTCCTAATTTGTGTCCTACCATGTTCTCGGTTACATAAACCGGAACGAATTGGCGACCATTGTGAACTGCGATAGTTTGTCCAACGAAATCCGGGGTAATCATAGAAGCTCTAGACCAAGTCTTTACTACTCCTTTGTTTCCACCAGCGATGTTTTCCTGAACTTTTTTATCTAATTTATAGTGTACAAAAGGTCCTTTTTTTAATGAACGTGCCATGTCTATCTAATTATTTCTTTCTGCGTTCAACAATATACTTATTACTCGGGTTAACTTTAGAACGAGTTCTATAACCTTTAGCAGGAAGACCTTTTCTAGAACGTGGGTGACCTCCAGAAGAACGTCCTTCACCACCACCCATTGGGTGATCTACAGGGTTCATTGCTACCGGTCTTGTTCTTGGTCTTCTTCCTAACCATCTGCTTCTACCTGCTTTACCAGATACAATTAATTGGTGGTCAGAGTTAGAAACTGCTCCAATAGTTGCTGAACAAGTCAACAAGATCAATCTTGTTTCTCCTGACGGCATTTTGATGGTTGCATATTTTCCGTCTCTTGCCATTAACTGAGCAAAAGTTCCAGCTGAACGAGCGATTACTGCTCCTTGACCCGGACGTAATTCAATACAAGAAATTACAGTTCCCAAAGGAATTTTGCTTAACGGCAAAGTATTTCCTATTTCAGGAGCTGCACCTTCACCAGACACAACCGTTTGTCCTACTTGTAAGCCGTTTTGAGCAACTACATAAGTTTTCTCTCCATCAACATACCACAATAACGCGATAAACGCTGTTCTGTTTGGATCATACTCGATTGATTTCACTGTAGCAGGAATTCCTACTTTAGTTCTTTTGAAATCAATGATACGATACCTTTGTTTGTGACCACCGCCTGTATAACGCATGGTCATTTTTCCTTGACTATTTCTACCACCTGAGTTTTTTATCGGTGCGATCAATGAACGCTCCGGCTTATCAGTCGTGATGGCGTCAAAACCATTCACAACTCTAAAACGCTGACCAGGGGTAATAGGTTTTAATTTTCTAACTGACATTTTCTATTAGATATTATTATAAAAATCTATTGTTTCTCCTTCTTGTACTTGTACGACAGCTTTCTTGTAGCTGTTCGTTTTTCCGCTGATCAAACCACTTTTTGTGTATTTAGTAGATCGGTCAGCTCTATAGTTCATCGTGTTCACAGCAACAACAGTAATTCCGTAAGCAGCTTCTACAGCTTTCTTAATTTGAACTTTGTTGGCTTTTTTGTCAACAACAAAACCAAAACGGTTGAAAACCTCACCATCTTTGGTGATTTTTTCTGTTATGATAGGTTTAATTATGATACTCATGGCCTGTTATTTGCTTAAATTTTCAACAATTCCTTCTAATGAACCTTCAGATAGCACTAAATTATTAGCGTTTAAAATTGCGTAAGTGCTTAATTCTGAGTTAGTTACAACGCTAGAAGCTTTCAAATTGCGTGACGACAAATATACATTTTTATTTGATTCACCCAACACAAACAAAGATTTTTTGTTTTCTAATCCTAATGCTTTCAAAACGTTAATGAAATTTTTAGTGTTTGGTGCTTCGAAATTGAAATCCTCAACAACTACTAAATTTGATTCTTTAACTTTTAAAGAGAAAGCAGATTTTCTTGCTAATCTTTTTACGGTTTTGTTCAATTTGAAAGAATAGCTTCTTGGTCTTGGACCGAATACTGTTCCTCCACCTTTGAACAATGGACTCTTTTTAGATCCTGCACGTGCAGTACCTGTACCTTTTTGTTTTTTAATCTTACGAGTACTTCCCGCTACTTCAGCTCTTTCTTTTGCTTTGTGCGTTCCTTGTCTTTGATTTGCTAAGTATTGCTTAACATCAAGATATACTGCGTGATTATTTGGCTCAATGCCGAATACTGAATCAGAAAGTTGCACTTTTCTTCCAGTATCTTTTCCGTTGATATCTAAAACTTTTACTTCCATTACTTCTGAATGATTACGTAAGAGTTTTTGTGTCCAGGAATTGCTCCTTTAACTACAAGTAGGTTCTTTTCAGCTACTACTTTTAAAACTCTAAGATTTTGTACTTTTACATTATCACCTCCCATTCTTCCGGCCATACGCATTCCTTTGAATACACGTGATGGATAAGAAGATGCTCCTACAGAACCTGGCGCTCTCAAACGGTTGTGTTGTCCGTGTGTAGCTTGTCCAACCCCACCAAAACCGTGACGTTTTACAACCCCTTGGAAACCTTTTCCTTTTGATACACCTTGTACATCAACAAATTCTCCTTCGCTGAATACTTCCACAGTGATGTTATCACCTAATTTGTAATTTTCTTCAAATCCTTGGAATTCAACGACTTTTTTCTTAGCAGAAGTACCCGCTTTTTTAAAGTGACCTAAGTCAGCTTTAGTAGCGTGTTTTTCGCCTTTGTCATCGAAACCAAGTTGAAGAGCTGAATACCCGTCAACCTCATTGGTTCTGACTTGGGTAACGACACAAGGTCCAGCCTCGATTACAGTACAAGGAATGTTTTTCCCGTTCTCATCGAAAATGCTAGTCATGCCGATTTTTTTTCCAATTAACCCAGACATATTAAACTATTTATAATTATTACTTGTTTACTTTTTGATAAAGAAATAAGTATCAGGAATAAATTTACTCCTGATACTCATTTCAGAAAATTTGTTTTATCACACTTTGATTTCTACTTCAACTCCACTTGGCAATTCAAGTTTCATTAAAGCATCAATAGTTTTCGAAGAAGAACTATAGATATCTAGTAATCTTTTGTATGAACTTACTTCAAACTGCTCTCTCGCTTTTTTGTTAACGTGTGGAGAACGCAATACAGTAAATATTTTTTTGTGTGTAGGTAACGGAATAGGACCTGTTACAACAGCACCTGTGCTTTTCACAGTTTTTACGATTTTCTCTGCTGATTTATCAACCAACATGTGATCGTAAGACTTCAATTTTATTCTAATTTTTTGACTCATCTTGATAAGAATTAAGCGTTACCTTTTGCTTTTTTGATTACTTCTTCTGAAATGTTAGCAGGAGTTTGCTCGTAGTGAGAAAATTCCATTGTAGAAGTTGCTCTACCTGAAGACAATGTTCTTAAGGTTGTTACATAACCAAACATTTCAGACAATGGCACGTTAGCTTTGATGGTTTTAGCACCAGCTCTGTCTCCCATGTCATTTACTTGACCTCTACGACGGTTAATATCACCTACGATATCTCCCATGTTTTCTTCCGGAGTAATTACTTCCATTTTCATGATTGGCTCAAGGATTACAGCTCCGGCAGCTTTTGCTACTTCTTTGTATCCCATTTTAGCAGCCAACTCGAAAGAAAGCGCATCAGAATCTACCGGGTGGAAAGATCCATCCAATAAAGTTACTTTTAAACTATCTACTTGGTATCCGGCTAACGGACCAGTTTTCATAGCTTCTCTGAAACCTTTCTCTACAGAAGGAATATATTCTTTAGGAACGTTTCCACCTTTTACTTCGTTAACGAATTGTAATCCTACAGGCACTTTTCCATCAACTTCATCAGCAGGCTCCAATCTAAATACGATATCACCGAATTTACCACGACCTCCAGATTGTTTTTTATAGGTTTCTCTGTGTTGAGCAGATTTTGTGAAAGCTTCTTTGTATTCTACTTGAGGCTCACCTTGGTTCACTTCAACTTTGAATTCACGTTTCATACGATCTACAAGAATGTCTAAGTGTAACTCACCCATACCTGAAATAATCGTTTGACCTGAAGCCTCATCTGTTCTTACTGTAAACGTTGGATCTTCTTCAGCCAATTTAGCCAAAGCCATACCCATTTTATCAACGTCAGCTTTAGTTTTTGGCTCGATAGCGATACCAATTACCGGTGCAGGGAATTTCATTGACTCAAGAATGATTGGGTGTTTTTCGTCACACATCGTATCTCCGGTCTTGATATCTTTAAATCCAACTGCTGCTCCAATATCACCTGCTTCGATGTACTCGATTGGGTTTTGTTTATTAGCGTGCATTTGGTAGATACGCGAAATTCTTTCTTTGTTTCCTGAACGAGTGTTCAAGATGTATGAACCTGCATCTAAACGACCTGAATAAGCACGGAAGAAAGCCAAACGACCAACATAAGGGTCAGTAGCAATTTTAAATGCTAAAGCTGCGAACGGCTCTTTTACATCAGGACGACGTAAGATTTTAGTCTGATCTTCTTCTAATAAATCAGCATCATCAGGGTGAATCCCTTGGATACCTTCTTTATCTAAAGGAGAAGGTAAATATTTACATACAGCATCCAACATAAATTGAACACCTTTGTTTTTGAATGAAGAACCGGCAATCATCGGGATGATAGCCATATCCATTGTAGCAGCTCTTAACGCTTTGTTGATTTCTTCTTCTGTGATAGATTCTGGATCTTCCATGTATTTATCAAGCAAGTTTTCATCATAATCAGCTACCGCTTCAATAAGGATATCTCTGTATTCTTTTACTTCAGCAACCATATCAGCAGGAATGTCAACAATATCAAAAGTCGCCCCTTGAGTTGCATCATGCCAAATAATCGCTTGGTTTTTTACTAAATCAACCACCCCTTTGAAATCATTCTCTTCACCAATTGGCAAAGTGATTGCTACTGCATTTGATTTCAACATATCTCTAACTTGTTGACAAACTGCCAAAAAGTTAGAACCTTGACGGTCCATTTTATTAACGAATCCCATACGAGGCACACGGTATTGGTCGGCTAATCTCCAGTTAGTTTCTGATTGCGGCTCAACACCGTCAACCGCACTAAATAAGAATACCAATCCATCCAATACACGCAAAGAACGGTTTACCTCTACAGTAAAGTCAACGTGTCCCGGGGTATCAATAATGTTAAAGTGGTAAGATTGTGTTTCCGGTAAAGGCTTACCTTGTTCCGTTGGAAAGTTCCACTCACAAGTTGTCGCAGCAGAAGTAATGGTAATCCCTCTTTCTTGCTCTTGCGCCATCCAGTCCATGGTTGCTGCACCATCGTGCACTTCACCAATTTTGTGTGATTTTCCGGTATAGAATAATATACGCTCCGTTGTTGTTGTTTTACCAGCATCAATGTGAGCAGCAATTCCGATATTTCTTGTAAATTTTAAATCTCTAGCCATTTCTTAAATATTAAAATCTAAAGTGAGAGAATGCTTTGTTTGCTTCTGCCATTTTGTGAGTATCCATTCTCTTTTTAACAGCAGCACCTTCTTCTTTAGCCGCAGCTAAAATTTCAGAAGCTAATTTTCCAGCCATTGACTTTTCGTTTCTTCTACGTGCATAAAGTATCATCCACTTCATGGCCATAGATATTTTTCTGTCCGGTCTGATTTGCATTGGAATTTGAAAGGTAGCTCCACCTACTCTACGACTACGTACTTCTACGTGAGGCATAACGTTTGTTAAAGCATCTTTCCAAACTTCTAATGATGACTTTTCATCATTGTTCTTTTTTGCTTCTACGATATCAATTGCATCATAGAATACTTTGAAAGCTGTTGATTTCTTACCATCCCACATTAAGTTGTTTACAAAACGTGTTACCAATTGGTCGTTAAACCTCGGATCTGGTAAAAGTGGTCTTTTCTTTGCCGCTCTTTTTCTCATGTCTTTTCTTTAAAAGTTTTAAAATTACTTTTTAGCTTCTTTTGGGCGTTTAGCACCGTACTTAGATCTTCTTTGTGTTCTTCCTGCTACACCTGAGGTATCAAGCGCACCACGCACAATGTGGTATCTAACTCCTGGTAAATCTTTTACCCTTCCGCCTCGCACTAATACTATCGAGTGCTCTTGTAGATTGTGTCCTTCTCCGGGGATGTATGCATTTACTTCGTTTCCGTTAGTCAAACGTACACGCGCTACTTTACGCATCGCTGAGTTTGGTTTTTTCGGAGTAGTAGTGTAAACACGCGTACAAACACCTCTTCTTTGAGGACAAGAATCTAAAGCAACCGATTTACTCTTCTTAGTGATTTGAGTTCTTCCTGTTCTTACTAATTGTTGAATTGTTGGCATAATTAAATACTAAAATTTCTTTATTTATTAAAATCCCGCTTTTTTAGGGGTTGCAAATGTAGTAATTATTTTTAATGAAACAAATCATAATTAATTAATTTTCAAACAGATTGTTTTTAGAATAGATTAATAACAATAAAAACAGATTTTTTGCGTTATTTTGAAGCAAACTTTTAGTCTTTGAAAAAGATTTTCCTCCTTTTTTTTCTGCTACTTATCAACCGGAATGTCTCCGCCCAAAATTTCTATCTCAAAATTGTCGGCCAAAATGAATCTGAAAACAGGTCAATTGACAGTATCGATTACATCAAAAAACACCAAAATCTCAAATCCATAACCAACGAGAATAATTCATTCTACGAAAAGCTAACCAAAAAAGGCTATTTAAACGCTCAATTCATAGAAAACTTCAAGCTAAATGACAGTGTTTTTTGCTACAAATACAGCCTCGGAAAAAAAATAAATTATGCACGCATATATATAGGTATAAAAAACCGTGAAAACATACCCGCAACTTACAGCCTAAAAAACGACACCCTGCACCTTTCTTACGAGGAGATTGATGCTTTTTTAAACAACACCTTGATAAAACTAGAAAACAACGGTTTTTCAATGTCCAAAGTCAAACTCAGCAACCTCCATTACAAAGACAACAACATTATTGCTGATTTAGAGGTAGCCAAAGAAAACAAAAGACAACTCAACAGCATCGTGATAAACGGTTACGACAAATTTCCTGAGAGTCACAAAAAAAACATTTCACGCTTTTACCGCAATAAGGTTTTCAATCAAAAGAATCTGGAAAAACTCTTCAATGATTTTGAAAAATTCAGATTTGTTAAGCAAACCAAATACCCCGAAATCTTGTTTACCAAAGATTCCACCAAAGTTTATGTGTATTTGGAAAAGGCTAAGCCCAATTCTTTTGACGGCTATATAGGCTTTACTAATGATGAAGAAAGCAAATTAATTTTGAGTGGGTATTTAGATTTGACATTGATTAACATATTGAACTCTGGAGAAAAATTCTCTCTGTATTGGAAAAGTGACGGTCAGGATCAAAAGACATTTAACCTGGGCCTTGAACTGCCCTATATCTTTAAAAGCCCAATGGGACTTAAAACAGAACTCAATATTTTCAAACAAGACAGCACATTTCAAAACACACGAACCAACATTGAACTTGGCTATTACTTCAATTACAACAACCGTTTGTATATCGGCCATCAATCAACAGAATCAAGCGATATTCAAAACGCAAACACTCTCAGCTTGAGCGACTTTGACAATTCCTACCTCACCACAGCATTGGAATTTACTGATTTTAATAATGATGATTTTCTGTTTCCGGAAAAAACAAGCTTCAATTTAAAATTAGGCAGCGGCAAAAGAAAGTCAAAACTCCTGTCCGACAATCAATTCTTTGGAAGTTTGTATTTAAAACACAATTTTTATCTGAACCCAAAAAACATCATCAATCTCAAGTCACATAATTTCTATTTGCAGAGCAATAATTACATTGTCAATGAGCTGGCTCGTTTTGGCGGTATAAATTCCATTAGAGGATTTAATGAAAACAGTTTGCAAGGCAACACTTTTACTTCGCTATTGACAGAATATCGACATGTACTCACCTCAAATCTTTACCTTCATTCTATTCTTGACTATGGATTTTTACAAGATGACACCACCTACAATCGGGCAAATCTTCTCGGCTTTGGATTTGGTTTCGGACTTTTGTCAAAAAACGGATTATTCAATATTGTTTACGCCAACGGAAGCACCAACAATCAAGCCATCAAGCTTTCAAATTCAATAGTTCACATCAGCTTTAAAGCAAGTTTCTAAATGTTTAAAACTTTAACATTAAAATTTAATATTTAATTAGGATTTTTAAGATTTTTTTAAGACTTTTGGGTCACTAATTATAACCAAATTAAATAATGAAAACAAAGTTAAATGGATTCTTGACGCTTTTTATAGCGTTGTTGGTGCAAATCTCTTTTGCGCAAGAAAGGATTGTTACTGGTGTTGTTACAGACAATAGCGGTTTACCAATTCCGGGAGTTAATGTTCTTGTTAAAGGAACTAAATTAGGCACACAAACCGACTTTGATGGTAAGTTCTCCATCAGTGCCTCTCCGACTCAAACGTTAATTTTTAATTATGTAGGCATGAAATCCCAAGAAATCTTGGCTTCTTCAACTACAATTAATGTAAACATGAAAGACGATGCTGTTGAGTTAGAAGGAGTAGTAGTAACTGCTTTGGGTGTTAAAAAATCCGAAAAAGCAGTGACCTATTCCGCGCAATCTGTTAAAGGTGGCGCCTTAACTGAAGCCCGAGAGTCAAATTTAGTTAATGCATTATCCGGAAAAGTTGCCGGGGTCAATGTTACAAACTCATCTGGAGCAGTTGGTTCCTCTTCAAGAATTGTTTTGAGAGGTAATTCAACCATTACGGGTAGCAATGAAGCTTTATTTGTAATTGACGGTGTTCCTTTTGACAATACCAGCTATGGTAACTCAGGATCCGGCGGTGGTAGAGATTTACCAAATGGCGCTGCCAGTATCAATCCGGACGACATTGAGTCGGTAACGGTGCTAAAAGGACCAACTGCTGCGGCATTGTATGGTATTCGCGCAAGTAAAGGGGTTATATTGATAACCACAAAATCCGGAAAGAAAAAAGACAAATTTGAAGTGTCTTTCAACTCAAATACTACTTTCTCTAATCCATTAGCATTACCAAATTTCCAAAACTCATACGGTCAAGGTGCTACCTCGGATTACTTTGAGTTCGTAGACGGTGCCGGTGGTGGTTACAATGATGGTGTTGACGAAAGCTGGGGGCCTGCATTGGACAGAGGTTTGTCTTTTGTACAATGGGATTCCTTTAAAAATGGAGGATTACCAACTCCTTGGGTTTCACATCCAGATAACGTAAAAGATTTTTACGAAACAGGTGTGGCGCAATCCAACAATATTTCAATCATTAGCGGAGGTGAAAACTCTAACTTCAGATTATCAATCGGAAATAGTGATGAAAAAGGGATGATTCCTTTTACTGAGTTCAAAAAATTCAATGTTGGATTCAATGGAAACATGACTTTAGGAAAAAAACTAACGGCTGGTATCAGCATGACTTACTTCAACAACAAAAGTGATAACTTACCGGTTGTAGGGTATTCAAGTCAAAACGTAGTGCAACAATTCATTTGGTCTGCCCGTAACGTTCAGTTTACTGACTTAAAAGATTGGAGAAATTTCCCATTAGCAGGTGCAAACACTCCGGCCGCCGGAACTCCAATAAGTTGGAATACCAATTTCCAAAATAACCCTTACTGGCATTTGGAAACAAATATCAACACTTTTGATCAAGACAGAATTACAGGTAATACTTTCTTGAATTACAAATTCACTGATAATTTATCCATCAATGGTAAATTAATGTTAGACCAATACTCTCAAAGAGAAACGTTAAGAAACGAAAAAGGGTCTAATGAAAATATAGATGGTTACTATGCTGAAATTTCCAGAAGATATTCTGAGATTAACGCAGAAGCAATTCTTAATTACCAAAGAAACATAACCAATGATTTATCTATGACTCTTAATGCTGGTATGAACACCATGAAAAGAATCAGCACAAGACAATTAGGAGAGTTATCGGGAGGATTAGAATTACCGGGATTGTTCACGCTTTCAAATGTAAAAGCAGGAACAACTCCTAACATTGATAGCGATTATACAGAACAAAGAATTAATAGTGTTTTAGGTTTTGGACAATTGGCTTATAAAGGTTATGCTTTCCTTGATTTTTCAGGTAGAAATGACTGGGCTAGTGTTTTACCGGCTAAAAACAACTCATTCTTCTATCCTGCTGTTTCAGGTTCATTAGTATTATCTGAAATATTTGGATTTACAAGCAGTAAAGTTAGCTATGCTAAATTTAGAGGGGGTTGGTCAAAAGTTGGAGGTATTGGTCCATTAGAGCCATATAGCTTGAACAGAACATTTGCCCTTGCCAATAACAACTTTGGTACTGTATCATCAGTTCCAAATACCCAATGGAATCCAAATCTTAAACCGGAAAGCACAACAGGAGTTGAGTTTGGTTTAGACTTGAATGCCTTCAACAACAGAGTTCGTTTTAGTGCAACTTATTATAATCAAACCAGTAAAGATTTGATTTTGCCTTTACAGATTGATGCTGCTTCAGGATTTACTTCATCTTGGGAAAATGCAGGAGAAATGAACAACAAAGGTATTGAGTTACAATTAGGTGCTACTGTATTGAAAAAAGGTGATTTTTCATTTGATGTGGATTTAAACTTTGCTAAAAACAAAAATGAAGTAGTTAGTTTAGGTATAACTGATGCTTATGTTTTAGGCGGACAATGGGACATGGAGCTACAAGCCAGAGTTGGTGAAGCTTATGGTTCAATTGTTGGTTATCCTTTCTTGAGAAATGATGCCGGTCAAATCGTTTACGAAAATGGTTTGCCTCAAGTAAACAATACCGAAAAAGTTGTCCTTGGAAACATTACCCCTGATTGGACTGGTGGTGCAAACTTCACTTTCAAATACAAAAACTTTGATTTAAGCACACTATTAGACGCAAAAATGGGCGGAGAAATATTCTCAATGACCTACATGTGGGGTAGATATGCCGGAACCTTGGAAGAATCTCTTATCGGTAGAGAAACTGGGGTTATTGGAAATGGTGTTATAGCTGACGGAAACGGAGGTTATGTTCCTAACAACGTAGTTGTTGACGCAAAAACATTCAACCAATTTGCTTACGATTATTCTAATTTTACAGAAAGTGGTGTATTCGATGCCAGCTACGTAAAATTAAGACAAATTATCTTTGGGTATTCATTACCTAAAAAATGGTTAAACGGTACGTTTATTCAAGATTTCAGAGTATCTGTAGTAGGTAGAAATTTAGCTATTCTATACAAAAAAGTACCTCACATTGATCCTGAAACAGGTTTCAGTAGTGCTAATGGCGAACAAGGTCAAGAATTTGGTCAATTACCATCTGCAAGAACTTATGGGTTTAACATTAACATTAAATTCTAAAAAAAAGTTATGAAAAAAATATTTTCTTTAATTATGGCAACCTTCGTTTTATGGAGTTGCGATAATAATTTTGAAGAGATCAACACCTCTCCAAATAACTCTCAGACAACAGACCCTAATCTATTGCTATCATCAGCAATGATTACAACTCAAAACACTTTGTACAACGCACAAATTGGAGGTGATATGGGTATTTGCTGGGCACAACAATGGTCAAAAGTTCAATACAATTCCGAAGAAAGATACACTCCGAGAAGAGCGGTTATGAATTCGGTTTGGACTAATCTTTACGCAAGCGCTATTGCAGAATGCAAGGCTGCTTATGAATTAGCTGGAGAAAGTGGGAACACTAATTTACAAGCTATTAGCTTGGTGTTAGAGGCCAATAATTTCCAAATCTTAACTGATGTTTTTGGTCCTGTACCTTTCCATGAAGCTGTAGTTCCTGGTATTACTAAACCAGTACACGATACTGAAGAAGTTGTATACGATGGAATTTTAGATTTACTGGATGAAGCAGAAACATTATTTGCTTCTGGAACCGGTGATTTTACCACAACAGCTGACTTTATCTACCAAGGCGACGTTGCTAAATGGAGAAAATTTGGTGCTTCACTTAAATTGAAAGCCTTAATGAGAATCTCCGGTAAAAGAGATGTATCTGCTCAGGTAAATGCACTTGTTAATTCAGGGCTTTTGATGTCTTCAAACGCTGATTCTGCTCAATTGGCTTACACTTCTGCACAACCGGATGCGAACCCAATTTACGAAACTATTGTATTTGGTAACAGAGCAGAATATAAAGTAAGTTCTGTTTTAGTAGATAAATTAAACCAATTAAGTGACCCTAGACTTAGCAAGTTTGCTCAAGTAAACGATGTAGGTGCTTATGTTGGTAATGTCCCTGGCGTTGAAAATCCTGGAAACTACAATGGTTTCTCTTCTCCGGGAGTAGATTATTTGTCTCCAAACTTACCGGGTGTATTATTGTCGTATGCACAAGTTGAGTTTTATTTAGCAGAAGCTGCTTTAACAGGAATTATTTCCGGCGGTGTAGCAGCAGCTGATAATCACTACAGAAACGGAATTGCAGCTAATATGAATTTCAACGGTGTTTCTGCCTCACAAATCACAACTTATTTGTCGCAACCTTCATTAGATTTCACTACAGTTGTTGGAGGGAAAGAAAAAATAGGTTTACAAATGTGGTTTGCACTATATGGCCAAGGCATAGAAGCTTGGACCGAGTGGAGAAGAACAGGACAACCGGCTTTATCTCCCGTAGTAGATGCACAAATTAGTGTGATACCAAAAAGATTCTATTATTCAACTGATTCACAAAACTTTAATCAAACAAACTATCAAGCAGCCGTAGCTTTACTAGACAACGGTGATACAATGCTTTCAAAAGTTTGGTGGATGAATTAATAAAAAAACTATGAAAAAATTTATTTATTTATTTATGGCAATAGCATCATTAGGTGTTGTGTCATGCGAAGAGGATGATAATGACCTTCTTACCGGTAATAACAACGAAGGCGGTCTATTAAACGTTCAAAACAACTTAGTAGCCTATGTTGTAGGTAATGGTGATGACTTTGAATACTCCGCAGGTCTTAGAGCATTTCAAGGTGACGTTCAAGTAGAATCTGTAGATATCTACAAACAGTTTACCTCTGTTGATGGGGTAACTTCTAATAAAGTATTCCTTAAAAATGTACCTTTTCCAAATGTTGACCAAATGGAAAATATCACTTTTAACTTTACTTATAACGAACTTACTCAAGGAATTGTTGTAAATGGTCAACCCTTACCAACTTCTGATTCAGATTTAGAAATCGGTGACTATTGGACTCTTAGTTATGTATCAAAAACATCAAGTGGTAATGAAGCTTTAAACCGTAGTACTACAAAAGTAGCTGTCGGAACAAGATTTGCCGGTAATTACAGATGTATAAATGCTGAATACTACAGACTAGGTGTTTTGACCTATTCAACAGCCAACTGGCCAGCTTCAACTACTATTGAATCTGTAAACTCTACTACCTATAGAGTTGTAGAATATTTTGGTGCTGCTGCATTTAGCGGAAACGAATATTATTTTACAATTGATGAAAATGATGTCATTGGTTATCCAGAAAACACTCCTGATGGAACACCACAATCCGGAAATGGACAGCCATTTATCACTTGTCAAACCAATCCAGCCGATATGGCACCGGTATACTGCGGAAATTCCAATTATGTCATTAGAGATGATGTTGATGGAAAAGACAGATTGGTAATGTCTTTTGGTTATTACACAACCTCTGGCGCAGTAGGTCCAAGAGTTTTCTATCAAGTTTTAGAAAAAATTGTTGAATAATATTAAATCACTATTATGAAAAAAATATTTAATTATAAATTTGGTTTTGCCTTGCTTTTATCACCCATGCTTTTTGTAGCATGTGATGATTCAGGCGATGCAACAGGCTATAGTAATTTAATAGTCAATGAAAATGTTGTAGGTACTATCAACTTAGTCAGTCCTTTAACAAATTCGCAAACAGTTCGTGAGGGAGATCAAGGAGTATACACTTATACCATCACTTTAGACAATCCTCAACCTGTTGATATTCACGTATCTGTTTTACAAATTGCAGGTGATGCTGACGATCATGACTTCGAATACGATCATGAAATCGTAATCCCTGCTTACTCTACTTCTGCTTCTGGAGAAATTAAAATCTTAACTGATGATGAAGACGAAGAGACTGAAACATTTACACTTCGTATTAGCAATGCTAACACTTCTAATGCCTCTATAGCTTCTCAAGAATTGACTTTTTCAATTATTGATTGCTATTCTGACTTAGCAGGAACTTACAGCTACACTACTACTAACATCGGGGAACCGGGAGGTGGTTTTGTTGCCGGACCTGTTACTGGAACTGTAACTTTCACAGCTGCCGGTGCCGGAGTATACAACATCTCTGACGCTTCTTTTGGTGGTTGGATCGGTTTATACGGCCCTGGAAATATTGCTACAGGAGTACAATTAGTTGACTCTTGTGACGAAATAGCCTACGATGGTGTTGACCAGTATAATGAAGTATTTACCTTCTCTAACCTAGTGATTAATGGCGCTAACATGTCATTCCACTGGGAAAATGATTACGGCGAATTCGGTGATACCACTCTGACTAGAACAGATGGTACCAATTGGCCAAACTTGACTTTACAACCATAAAACGGTAAAGTTCAAAACTCTTAAAACCACCAGTTTTCACTGGTGGTTTTTTTATATCTTTGCGCCATGGAAAAAGAAAACCAAATCTTCGGAATCAGAGCTATTATAGAAGCCATCAACGCAGGAAAAGAAATCGACAAAGTATTTATACAAAGCGATGCCCAAAGCGAATTGATGCAGGAATTGATGAAAGTGATGAAAAAAAACAGCGTCAACTTCTCCTATGTTCCCGTAGAAAAACTTAACCGTTTAACCGCCAACAACCACCAAGGTGCGGTTGCCACCATTGCTCCTATCACCTTCGTGAAATTGGAAACACTAGTCGACAGTGTTGTAGAAAGTGGTAAAACACCTTTATTCTTAATTCTGGACCAACTCAGTGATGCCCGTAACTTCGGAGCCATCATCAGAACCGCAGAATGCACAGGCGTTGATGGAATCATCGTTCAAAAAACAGGTTCTGCACCAGTAAACGGTGACACGGTAAAAACTTCAGCCGGAGCCGTTTTCAACGTGCCTATTTGCAAAGTAGACCACATTAAAGACGCCATATTTTATCTGCAAGGCAGCGGCATCAAAACCGTAGCGGCAACTGAGAAAACTGAGGACAGTATTTACAACATCGACTTAAACCAACCCGTAGCCATCATCATGGGAAGCGAAGACCGCGGCATCAACCCGTCTGTGTTGAAAATCGTAGATGAAAAAGCCAAATTACCCATGTTCGGAACTATTGGTTCTTTGAATGTTTCCGTGGCTTGTGGAGCGTTTCTTTATGAAACCGTTCGCCAACGTCAATAAATAATTTGTCAGACTTAGCTTGACTTTCTGAACGAAGTCGAAGTATTAAAGCCGGGAGCGAAAGGCTTGGGATATATCGGCAATCCCTATTCCCGCTTTACGCTCTACTCCGCCGGCCTACAGGCCGGCAGGTGCCGCTGCAATCGGGGCTAAAAAGCCAACTATTCCGCAGATTTGTTATCCTCTTTATCTTCCTTATAAGTATAAAAATAATTAAGAAACGATGTGCGCTCCTCAGGCGCTTCTTCCTCAGGTTTTGGGGTATTGACAAAATTTCCGTTTTCATCAAAATGCTTCATAAAGCTATCCTCTTCCGGATTGAAATCGGGCTTCTCCCATTCATACTGTATGGTTTTGTTATAATCGGGCGTCTTGAACCATTTGGCAAATAAAAACCCGGTAATCAAACCCGCCAAATGCCCTTCCCAAGATATTTTGTGATCAATCTGCGGAAAAACATACCAAATCATTCCGCCATAAAACATCACAACAGCCAAAGACAAAGCCATCAAACGGAAATACTGCGACATTAATCCTTTGAAAAAAATAAAGGAAACCAACACATAAATCAAACTGCTCGCGCCTATGTGAAAAGAATTGCGACCAATTACCCAAGTAATCATCCCCGACAACAAAACACCGTAAAACAAAACTTTTAAAGAGATTGACCGGTAAAAATAAATAAGCGCTGTAGTCAGCACAAATAAGGGAATGGTATTATTGGCAATGTGATTCAAATCTCCATGCAAAAACGGACTGAAAATCACGCCCTGCAAACCCGAAAAGTTTCGAGGCAAAATGCCGTGAGTAGTCAAATCAATATTGGTCATGTTTTCAAACAGAAAAACAACCCATATAAAGCCCAACAATAAAGAAGGAACCAACCAAACAGAAGGTGAAAATTTAAAATGATGATAATCGTTCATGGTTTCAATTTAACTGTAGATTCTTGTCAAAAACGCAGCCAAATTAAAAGTAATGCTAATTTGTCAGTTAGAAAAATTTAAAAGAAGCCAACCGTTTGTATTTAGCCCCGATTGAAGTGAAAATACTTTTCTGTTTTTAAATAAAAGCCCTTCGACTGCGCTCAGGGTGACAAAACAGAAAAGATTGAAACGGAAAGCGGGAAAATGATTTAAAAAACGCCCAAGCGATTGGCTCCAACATTTCGACAAGCTCAATGTGACAATCAAAAAAATAACATAAATTTACAGCATGGAAGCACCACTTGCCGAACGCATCAGACCGCAACGTTTAGAGGATTACATCAGCCAATTGCATTTGGTTGGCGACAATGGTTCGCTAACACAACAAATTGCGCGTGGTGTCATTCCGTCGATGATTTTTTGGGGTTCTCCGGGAACGGGAAAAACGACATTGGCCCAAATCATAGCCAAACAAAGCCATCGCCCGTTCTATGAATTGAGTGCGATTAACAGCGGTGTAAAAGACATCCGCGACGTGATTGAAAAAGCCAAAACCAGTGGTGGTTTGTTTACGGCTAAAAACCCGATTTTATTTATCGATGAGATTCACCGTTTTAGCAAATCGCAACAAGATTCACTTTTGGCGGCAGTCGAAAAAGGTTGGGTAACCTTAATCGGCGCCACGACTGAAAATCCGAGTTTTGAAGTGATTCCGGCTTTGTTGTCACGTTGTCAGGTATATATTCTAAATCCGTTTTCCAAAGAAGATTTGCTGGCTTTGCTTCACCGAGCGATGAAAGAAGACCAAATCATTTCTGCCAAAAAAATAAAATTAAAGGAAACCGAAGCGTTATTGCGCCTTTCGGGCGGTGACGGACGCAAGCTATTAAATATTTTTGAATTGGTCGTAAACGCCAGCCCTGAAGGTCAAATTACGATTACCAACGACAAAGTTTTAGAATTGGTACAACAAAATACGGTGCTTTACGATAAAACCGGCGAGCAACATTATGATATTGTTTCGGCTTTTATCAAATCTATCCGCGGGAGCGATCCCAATGGTGCGGTTTATTGGTTAGCCCGAATGATTGAAGGTGGCGAAGATGTCAAATTTATTGCCCGACGCATGTTGATTTTGTCAAGTGAAGATATCGGTAATGCCAATCCGACGGCATTTATCATGGCCAACAATACTTTTCAAGCCGTTTCGACTATTGGCTATCCAGAGAGCAGAATTTTGCTAAGCCAGTGTGCGATTTATTTGGCCACTTCACCCAAAAGCAATGCAAGTTATATGGCCATTGGCGAAGCACAGGCTTTGGTCAAACAAACCAGAGATTTATCGGTACCGATTCACTTGCGCAATGCACCTACCAAATTGATGAAAGAATTAGGTTATGGCGAAGAATACCAATATTCGCATAATTACGCCAATAACTTTTCGGAACAGGAATACTTGCCCGATGAGATTAAAAACACGAATTTCTACAAACCCGGAAACAATGCCCGTGAGAACGAAATGCGGACATTTTTAAAGAATCGCTGGAAAGATAAATACGGTTATTAGAATTTCAGGTTAATCGGTTCTGAAACTAGTTTGCCGTTATCATAGTATTCAAAAACCCATTTGCCTTCTTTGATTAAAACGGTTCCATTCACCCCATTTTTATCGGCCATAAAAACATTTTTTTGGGAAGTGTTATACAAACGCATAATGACTTTGGGCTCATTGTCTATCACTTGATAGCCATTGGCGGTTGGTTGTGCAAAAAAGAAAACTTCATTGGTAGTAACCGGAACGGTATCGATTTTTGAATCGATTACTTTAACAACCGGTTTTGGTTCGGCTGCCGGTTCAACAGCCACTGAACCGTTGTACTTATAATTCAGGGTTTCAAATGATTTGGCTGCGGCTCTTAAGGCCTGACTGTATGCGATAGAATATTGCTTTTCTCTACTGCTTCCGATTTCAGTTTGGTAAACTACATTGCCTTTGCAATCTTTTAAAGCAATTCTTATTTTGGTTACAAACAATCCACTTTCATTGATTAAATCGGCGGTTAAAAAATCACAACGGTTGCCAACATTTGTATCAAAAAAAGAATCATCACTAAAATAGGCTTTGAAACCATATTTTTGAAGTAATAATTTCACTGAGGTATTTAAACCATGCTTGTCGTCTTCTTTAAAAGAATCAAATCTTTTGGGTACTATTACAAACTGATAATCATTCACACTTTGTGCAGAAGACGCAAGAGACATCAACAAAATCAAACACAGCATTATTTTTTTCATGTTACAATATATTTTTTAATTCTACTAAACGATTTATGGTCTGCACCTCAGGTATATTATGGTTGTTTTTCTCGTCAAACAAAATCGCCTTCATTCCGAAATCAATAGCACCTCTGACATCCGCATCGATACAATCACCAATCATGATGGCATTTTCTTTGTTGGTTTTAGCCAAAGATAAGGCAAATTCAAATATGTTTCGATGTGGTTTTTTAACGCCGGCCATTTCTGAATTGGTTACCGTTTTAAAATAACTTCCCAAACCTGAATTGTTGATTTTTTTGTACTGAACTTCGGCAAAACCATTGGTGATGATGTGCAGATTGTACTTGGGCAACAAATAATCTAAAACTTCAATGGCTCCTTCAAACAGTTGGTTGTTTTCGGGTAAAAAAGCGATGTAATCATGGGCGATTTGATCAATAGCTTCATCCGAAATAGAATAGTTTAAAGCATCAAACGATTGTTTCAACCGCTGATAACGCAGTTCTTCATGGGTAATTTTATCCACTTGGTACAACTTCCAGCAAGCTTGGTTGATGGGCGCGTAAACTTCTATAAATTTGGTTGTATTTAGAGTTGGATGATGCACTTTGAATATTTTATCAAAAGCCAAGACCGAATTGCGGTCGAAATCCCAAAGTGTGTGATCTAAGTCAAAAAAAATATCGGTGATGTGTTTCATTTTAAAATAGGCCTTCGTCCTGAAAGCTCAAATAACTTTTTTCTGTGATAATAACATGGTCGAGCACTTTGATATCGAGTTGCTCTCCGGCAAATTTAAGCTTTTTAGTAATTTCTTTGTCGGCATCACTGGCCATTAATTTACCCGAAGGATGATTGTGGGATAAAATAATAGCCGTAGCATTGTGTTCTAAAGCCATTTTGAAGATTAAACGAACATCCACCACGGTTCCGGTAATGCCGCCTTTGGACAATTGCGCTTTGTAAATGACTTTGTTGGAATTGTTCAAATACAACACCCAAAACTCTTCATGAGGTAACTCACCTATAATAGGCTGCATGATTTCAAAAACGGCTTTGCTTGAAGTGATTTTGTCTAAAACAGTAGTTTCTTCGGTTCTTCGTCTTCGCCCTAATTCTAAAGCAGCCGCAATAGTAACAGCCTTTGCCTCTCCTATTCCTTTGAATTCCATTAATTGTTTTAAAGACATTTTTCCTAAAGCGTTCAAGTTATTATTGACACTGGCCAAGATTCTTTTGCTCAAAGAAACGGCGCTTTCATTCCTGCTTCCTGAACCAATGAGAATCGCGATTAGTTCAGCATCGCTTAAAACTGCTTTGCCTTTCAGCATCAGCTTTTCGCGTGGTTTATCGTCTTCTGACCAATGTTTTATGGAAAAATTTTGTTCCAAGGCAAAATACTAAAATGAAAGATTTATCGTTAGTTATTCAAACCATAAAATTATGAAAACTTTTTATTTATCGCTAATTTTACTTACATTTTTGACTTGCGCACAAAAAAGCAATGAGAATAATGTTGTGGAAACAAACCCTAATTCATTTCAAGAGCAATTATCAGCAGCTGCCATTTCTATTGTTGACCCGAGTATCATTTATACGCCAAACTATGTTTCAATAAAATACCCCAATGGCGATGTTCCAGCCAAAACCGGTGTTTGTACTGATGTTGTGATTCGAGCCTATCGAAAAGTAGGCATTGATTTGCAAAAAGAAGTTCATGAAGATTTGAAAACCAATTTCTCAAAATATCCCAATCTTAAAAAATGGGGATTAAAAAAACCCGATACCAACATCGACCACAGAAGAGTACCCAATTTAGAAGTTTTCTTTACCAGAAAAGGACAAAAGTTAGCCGTTACCCAAAAAGCCAAAGATTACAAAACCGGGGAAATAGTAACATGGATGATTAACGGTAAATTGCCGCACATTGGCATCATAACCCATAAAAAATCACCGGACGGTAATCCGATGATAGTGCATAATGTTGGTGGCGGACAGGTTTTAGAAGATTGTCTTTTTAGTTATGAGATTGTTGGGCATTTCAAATATGAGAAGTAATTTGAAGACTACTCAATCAAGCCTTTCACCTCATCAAAGTTCAATCCACCATAATTTCCTGAACTCATTAACAGCAAAGCGGAATTATTCAAATCATAAGAGAACAAAAAGTCTTTGAACTCGGTCGGATTCGTGTAAATAATCAAGTCATCTCGTTTGAAAGATTGCGCGATTTGGTCATAAGTTACTTCCTCCAATTGTTTGATTTTTACTGCATCTGGTGAATAAAAAACGACCGCTACATCAGCGGCATCCAATGCACCTTCATATTCTTTTAGGAACTCAGCGTTCAAACTACTATAGGTGTGCAATTCCAAACACGCCACTAATTTTCTATCCGGATATTGAGCTTTAACGGCTTTAGTGGTTGCCGATACTTTGCTTGGTGAATGTGCGAAATCTTTGTAGGCCACTTTGCCTTTGCCTTCGGCTATTTTTTCCAAACGTTTGGAAGCGCCTTTGAAACTCGCAATGGCTTCATAGAAATCGGCTTCATCGACACCCATATTTTGGCAAATCCATTTGGCGCCGGCCAAATTGTTGAGATTGTGTGCACCGAAAACTTCAATTGGCATTGGACCTTCGGGTGTGTCTAATAAAGTTGTGCCGTCTTTTACCGAATAACTTGGTGTTTGATAAGGCAATCTTCGAATGGTATTGGTGCTTTCTTCGGCTACTTTTTTAACGGTTGCATCTTCTTCATTATAGACTAAAATACCGCCTTTGGTAATTTGGCTGACAAAAATTTCAAATTGTTCCACATAGTTTTCAAAGGTTGGAAACACATTGATATGATCCCAAGCAATTCCGGAAAGTAAAGCAATATTGGGCTGGTACAAATGAAACTTTGGTCTTCTGTCGATTGGTGATGACAAATATTCATCGCCTTCTAAAACGATAAAATCATTGTCGTGTGTGAGATGCACCATAGTATCAAAACCTTCCAATTGTGCACCTACCATGTAGTCGACTTCAATATTGTGAAAATGCATCACATGCAAAATCATAGAAGTAATGGTGGTTTTTCCGTGAGAACCGCCAATGACTACACGGGTTTTATTTTTGGATTGTTCGTATAAAAATTCGGGATATGAGTAGATTTTAAGCCCAAGTTCTTGAGCTTTCAACAACTCCGGATTATCTGCTTTGGCATGCATTCCAAGTATAACTGCTTCAATATCGGAAGTAATTTTTCCTGGAAACCAACCCATTTCAACAGGTAATAATCCTTTCTTTTCTAATCTTGACTTAGACGGTTCAAAGATGGCATCATCGCTTCCGGTTACTTGGTATCCTTTATGGTGTAGGGCCAAAGCTAAATTGTGCATGGCTGCACCGCCAATGGCTATGAAATGTGTTCGCATTACTATGGTTTGTTTTTTTCTTGATAGGCTTGCATCAACAATTTGGCCTTCTCAGGTTGATTCATTTTGTTTTTATACAAATTGGCTAATTTTTGATAGGTCGTTTTAGAACCGCCTACGGCAATGGCTCTGGCATAATTTCTCTCTGCTTCATTGTATCGCTCAAAATATTCAGCTATACGACCTTTGGCCAAGTAACCGTCAACAGGAGAAATTTTGAACAATTCTCCGGCATATTTCTGTGCTTTTCGCTCACTTCCTCCAACAATTCCCGGCAATTCAAGGTATAATTCGATTAAAGCCCAACGTGCTTCGATATGATTAGCATTGAGTTGAATGGCCTTTTCAAAAGACGCTTTGATATCATCAATCATTCCCAAGGCTTTGAATTTATTGGATTCTTTGGCTTTCATCCCAAGACATCCGCCATATTTGTAATGGTAATTGGCTTCTGCCGGTTTGAGTTTTCTCAATTTATCATAATAGTTCATGGCTTTGTCCCATGATTTATTGGCGCCTTCAATATCGCCCAAGTATTCCAATACTTTTAAGTCGTTTGGATTCTCCTTGATAACATCCTCAAAAATTGGTTTTGCCAAAACATATTTGGCTTGTAAAAACAACTTTTCACCTCTTTCAAAATCAGATTGAGCGGAAATGATCAGCGGAAACAGAAGTATGATTTTTAAAAAAAATTTCATCAAACTTATCTTGGTTTAGTGAAAAACAAATATAGACAATTTATAGTATTTCCTTCTATTGAATTGTACTGAATTTAGCCCTAAAAATCACAAATAAATCGGCTTTTATTTACAAGAATCCTTGATTTCTCAAATAAAAACAATCTGTGAACGGTGAAAAACTATCGTTGAAATGCATGCTTTTTCAAATCGTAAACTGCTGTTTTTAAATGATTTACATAAAAACCATTTCCAATTAACCCCAAAAAAGCTACCTAAAAAACAAAAAAAATGCCGTTTATCGATTTTTGAGGCAGTATAACTAAGAATGTAATCATCTGGTGATGCCCACTTTAAATTTGTAAAAGTATTAACGGAGTTTAAAATTCATCGCCCTATGAAAAAAAACTACATGCAAACAGAAATTAATTTATTGCTAGAATTATTTTTATCAAAAAAATACATCCTACTTCTAGCTGCGCTTTTACTTTTAGCAAGTGCATCCTCATCGGCCCAAACTAGCGGACCAAACAATCCAAGTAATGGTACTTTTGTTGCTGGAGCCAATGTAGATTGGACAACACCAGGAAACATAACAAATACTGCCGACGCTAATTATACAACTGCTGTTTTTGCAGTCGCCGCTAACACTGACAATCTTATTGGAAGCAATTATGGCTTTTCAATACCAAACAATGCCATCATTAATGGTATTGTATTAACAGTTAATAGAAGAACAAGTGCCACCAATGCCGGAAGAATTACCAAAGACAATTTTGTGAGCTTAGTAAAAAATGGCGTAATAACCGGAAACAACAAAGCTGTAACTACAGCATACGGCACTATTTTTTCTGTAGCAACTTATGGCTCTTCAACTGACACTTGGGGTACAACTTGGACACCGGCTGATATCAATGCTACTAATTTCGGCGCAGTGATTTCGGTAAACGCCAACAATAGCTTAACTGCTACAGTGGACTACCTTAAAATTACAATTCATTATACAACTATTGGATTCTTCTCTTCGAGTGCTTGTGAAGGATCTAATGCATCTATAATAATAACCGGAAATTATATCGCAGGTACTAATGCTGTGAGTTTTGACGGTACCTCAGCCACTTTTGTTCAAAACAGCAACACTCAAGTGACCGCAACCTTGCCAACCGGAGCTACTTCAGGAACGATTTCTTTAACAACTCCACAAGGTACCGCAACAAGCTCGACAAGCTTTACGATTAATCCGCTTCCTACAGTAAATGCCATAACGGGAACTACAATCCTTTGTGCAGGTGGAACAGCTACGCTTTCAAATACTACATCTGGCGGAAGTTGGAGTTCTGCTTCACCTTCTATTGCTACGATTAACGGTTTTGGAAATGTAAGCGGTTTAACAAATGGAAACGCAATGATAACTTACTCCTTTACTGATGGTAATGGCTGTTCCAATTCGGCTACAACTACGGTAACTGTTAATGCATCACCTATAATTACTGCTCCAAGCAGCATTTGTATCGGAAGTACAATACAACTCTCTCCAAGCACAGGCGGAAACTGGGCAAGCAATGATACCTCTATTGCAACAATAGACAATAGCGGTTTGGTAACCGCCATAAACTATGGAAATGTAACTTTTACTTTTACAGATGACACAACTACTTGTTCCAATACAACAAATAGTATAGTGGTTCCGCAATCAATGTCAATAACAACACAACCTGTTGTAAGTCAAACAATTTGCGAAAACAATTTGGTTACTCTTTCACTTACTGCTGCCGGAGACAACTTGTCTTATCAATGGTTTAAAGGAGCTACTGCTTTGGTTAATGGCGGAAACATTTCTGGAGTAACGACTCCGATTGTAACTTTCAATTTAATTACACCCGCAGACTCTGCTGTCGATTATCATTGTATTGTCAGCAATGGATGTAATAGCGATTTAGCCACTGATTATGCTACTGTAACGGTAAACGAGCAAAGTGTTGGCGGAACAGCTTCAATTTCTTTACCTAATGTAACGCCTGTGGTGAGAACCACTACTGTTTGTCATTTTGGATCCGGAAACGTATACTTAAGCGGTCACATAGGAAATATTATCCGTTGGGAGTCAACAACAAACGGCGGGGTAACTTGGACACCAATTACCAACACTACGACTACATTAACATACAGCAATATAACGCAAACCACATTTTACAGAGCGGTAGTTCAAAACGGCATTACTTGTAATTTGGCTTATTCTTATGTGGTTTTAGTGGATGTAATCCCTAATATCAGACCCACTCCGGTAACAGCTACTCCACAAACCATTTGTGTTGGTGGCTCGTCAGTATTGTATTCTGAGAGTGGATTTGCCACTAGCTCTTACATCGCAGAAGGCGGAACTTTCAGTAATGCCAATCCCGACAACTGGTTAGTTGACGGTTGTGGAAACTGTTTGAATGCCGGTGGTAGTAACACTACTGAAGGACCTTTCAGATTGAGTGCCACTAATGGTGGGACTTACTCTGGTATCAATTATACCTCTATGGGTAAATTTGCCATTGCCAACGGGAGCTATAACTCAATCATGCAAACGCCTATTTTTAATACATATGGTTTGACTACCGCAGAATTAAGCTTTAACCATGCTTTTAATTTACAAGCCGGCGCTTCAGTTTCGGTTGAATTATCGTTGGATGGCGGAACAACCTACACAGTAGTACTTGCTTCTTTTACCGGACCAAGTATCCGAAGTCCTTACAATGCTTTTCCAAATCAAAGTATTGATTTAAGCAATTATATTGGCCAACCTAATTTAAGAGTTCGTTTTGTATATAACGGCACTGTTAATAGTTCATGGGCCATAGATAATATTTTAATTCCTGAATCACCAGCCAATTTGACAACACAATGGATTGACTCTATTACCGGTGAAGTTATCAGTACTACTGCAACAGCTACTGTGAGTCCAACTACAACTACAACTTATGCCGTAACTTCCTATTTGAACGGTTGTACCAGTTATGGTCCTGAGGGAACTACTTATATCACTGTTAATGTTAATGAAAGACCTACCGCTAACATTGGCCCTTCACAAACCATTTGTTTGGGAAATCCAGCCACATTCAGCGTTGCCTTAACCGGTTCAGCACCATGGAGCATTACGTATAGCAATGGTTCAACCACCACCACAGTGAATAACATCAATACTAATCCCTATGTATTCAATGTAAATGGGATTACAACCAACAGAACTTTTACCATCACGGCCTTGAGTGATTCAAAATGCACCGCAAATTCAACCAATATTACCGGCGCTGCTGTGGTTACTGTTTTAAACGGAACTCCGGGATTGTGGACAGGCATGATTAGTAACGATTGGTTTGATTGTAAAAATTGGGCCGGTGGTATGCCTTCGGCAACTATCAATGCGCAAATTCCTAACGGAGTGGTAAGAATGCCAATTATTGATCCTTCCTCCTCAAGCTTTGCAGCATTGTACGGCAACATTGCCCGTGCGCAAGATGTAATTATTGCTAATAATGCTTCTTTGACAATGGCCACCAATTCAGATTTATATGTAAGCAGAGATTGGAAAAACAGCGGGACATTTTTACCCGGAGCCGGAACAGTAACATTCAATAGTTCGACAGCAAACCAAATTCAGACCATCAATCTTGGTATCAAAACCAACGAAACGTTCTATAATTTAACTCTCAACAATTCAAATACAGCCAGAGGAATTAGTGTGGTTAATGGTTTTGAGTTGACTGTAGAAAATAATTTATCATTACTTAGTGGTGATTTACGCTTAACTGGTGAAGCCCAATTGGTACAAAACGGAACTACTGCCAATCCATCAAACGGAACCGGAAGAATATTAAAAGACCAACAAGGAACGCAAAGCAGTTACCACTATAACTATTGGTCCTCTCCGGTTACAAATAACGGCAGTAACTATACCATTAGCAGCGTTTTAAGAGATGGCTCTGATTCAGCTTCCAACCCTTTCAATCCAAGCTTGTTAAGCTTTGGGGCTGATCTTAATTTTGCAGATGGTGCCTTGACATTTCCGGCTAAATTAAGTACCGGCTGGATGTATAAATTTACCAGTCTAAGTTCTTCTTATGCCGGATGGCAACACATTGGAGAAAACGGAACCGTTAATCCCGCAGAAGGCTTCACTATGAAAGGCCCAACCGGAACCGGATCAGCTTTTGTGGAGCAGAATTATGTTTTTACCGGAAAACCAAACAATGGAACCATTGGATTAAACATTAGTTTAAATCAATCTTATCTTGTTGGGAATCCTTACCCATCAGCTTTAGATGCAGATGAATTCATCAAAGACAACATCAAAGACGGAGATGGTAGAGCAGCAAGCAATATCTTTAATGGCGCTTTGTATTTCTGGGATCATTTTGGTGGACAGACTCATATTTTGGGTCAGTATGTAGGTGGCTATGCGACTTATACTTTGATGGGTGGTGTTGTAGCTTTATCAAACGATCCGCTGACCGCCAATAACGGAAGCAGTGGTACAAAAACACCTAAAAGACATATTCCCGTTGCACAAGGATTCTTTATCGGAACAGGCCCAAGTACTGACTTAGGCTCTAATAATCCAAATTTAAGCACACCGGTTACCGGAGGAACAATAACCTTTAAAAATAGCCAGCGAGCATTTAAAGTTGAGTCGGTTGCCAACTCCGTATTTTTCAGAAATCAAAATGATTCGCAAAATGTTGATTCGGTAAACGATGAAAGACAAAAAATCAGATTGGTTTTTGAATCACCTAATCAAGTATACCGACAAATTTTAGTTGGAGTTGATCAAAATGCTACCAACTCTTTTGATATTGGTTATGATGCGCCACTAATTGAAGCCCATTCGGATGATTTGTATTGGAACATAAGTGAAGGAAAATATACTATCCAAGCGGTTTCTAATTTCAATACAGATCAAATAATTCCTATTGGACTAAAAACCTCTATTGAAGGACTGAGTACTATAAAAATTGCCGGTTTGGAAAACATTGCTGAATCAACAGAAATTTACATACACGATAACGTAACGGGAATTGACCACAATATCAGAAACAGCGATTTTGTGATTGCGCTTCCGATTGGGGAATACAACAACCAATTTTCATTGCGCTTTTCAGGACAAGCATTAAGTATTAACAACCCTGCGGAAGTTAATCCTATCATCTATTTCACCAACAATGACAGTAGCTTAAACATAAAAAATCCGAACTTAAACTTGAATTTAAAATCAGTGAGTCTTTTCAATTTGTTGGGTCAATTAATTTCAACATACAGTATTGAAAATTCTGACCAACAAAACATAAGAATCCCCATTCTCAATATCGCTAATGGTACTTATATTGTGAAAATGGCTACCGACTCCAACAAAAAATTCAGTCAAAAAATTATAAAGAATTAAAAACTTTCCTAAAATCAGCATAGCATTTAATAAAGGCGCTTATAATGAGCGCTTTTATTTTCAAGAATCATTCGAAAACATAAAACAATTTTGACAATTATATAAAAAACAACAGATTATAATCTTAAATAATAACAATTTATCAAAATTAAATTCATGAAGATTATTGCTTATCAAATAATCTAAATATCAGATAGTTACATAATTATTTATTATATTTGATAGTAAAATCAAAGTTGTGGAATGAAAATTATATGTCGCATGAAAAACAATTACAAAACAATGCCCACACTACATTTTAGAATAAAAATTTTAACTACCCTACTGCTGCTTTGCGTCTTTTCATCTTTGCAAGCACAATCCCCTTCTGTCTTTACAACTTCAGGAACGTGGATTTGTCCAGAAGGGGTGACCACAATCCAAGTAGAAGCTTGGGGCGGCGGCGGTGGTGGCGGTGGCTCAGCCAATGGAACCGGTTATAGAGGTGCTGGTGGCGGTGGCGGCGCCTATCAAAGAATCATATCCTTACCGGTTACCCCAGGACAGTCCTATACAGTCACCATTGGTAACGGCGGTACAGCCGGAACAAATAGTGTTAATGGTGGTTCCGGTGGAAACACCCTTTTCCTACTTGGCGCAAGCAATTTATTAACCGCGAACGGAGGTAGCGGCGGACAAACACAAACTACAACAACCGCTCCAATCGCAGGAGTTGGAGGAATCGGAACTTTTAATGGTGGAAATGGTTTTATTGGCACCACGACAACAGGAGGTGGAGGTGGCGGGAGTGCCGGAACTACAACTAATGGTGCAACCGCGACCTCAGCGACAGGGGGTGCTGCCGGTACCGGTGGTACAGGTACTGGTGGTTCAGGTGGCGCATGCGGTGCCGGTGCCGGTGGTGAAGGGTGTCCCGGAGTTAATTACGGTGGCGGTGGCGGTGGCGGAAATAAAAACAAAGCCGGTGGTGCTGGTGCAGGTGGTTATATGAAAATAACTTTTAGCTGTCCTTCAAACACTATCGCTGCAGCAGGCTCTGACCAAACATTAACTTGTGGAACAACGACTACTTTAGCCGGAAATACACCTGCCTACGGAACAGGAACTTGGACAGTAGTAAGTGGCGCAGCAACAATTACCTCTCCTAATTCCCCAACCTCAACTGTTACAGGCTTAATCCTTGGCAGTTCTGCTACTTTGCGTTGGACTATTGATAACGGCAGATGTGGTAGCACATTCGATGACGTGACAATCAGTACGCCAATCGGTATTGGATGTTGGACTTATTGCACTGCCAATGCTACCAATGTATACGCAATCTCATCCGTTAGTTTTAACACTATAAATAATGCTGTTGTTGGAACTACAGGTTATGAAAACTTTACTTCTATTTCAACCTCATTAACCGCAGGATACTCTTATACTATTTCGGTAAATGTGATTGGAGCCAATGGCAATCCGGCCTATACTAGTGTATGGTTTGATTGGAATAACAATGGTACTTTTGATGCCGGTGAAGAATCCCAATTGGGGACTTACAATACCGGAACATATGCCTTTACAACTTCCATAACTGTTCCACTTAATGCGGTTACCGGCACTACTCGAATGAGGGTGATAAACCGAATTTTAACCGGTTATCCTCCGGCTTGTGGCACTATCACCTATGGTCAAATTGAAGATTATACCATAAATATTGTAGCGCCTCCAGCTTGTACTACCCCAACAGCTCAACCGACTGCTTTGGTGTTATCGCCTAGTGGCACCTCATTAGCGGGAAGCTTTACGGCGGCATCTCCTGCTCCTAACAATTATTTAGTGGTAATCAATACAACAGGAACAACGCCAATACCAACCAATGGGGCAACATACACAATTGGAAGCGCAATTACAGGCGGTACTGTTGTTGATATTGACAATAACACCAGTTTTGTTGCTACAGGGCTATCAGTCTCAACCGTATATTACATCTTTGTCTTTTCTTATAATTCAATCTGTACCGGTACTCCATTGTATCTTGTAACAAGTCCTTTAAACAACTCCACCACTACTTTGGCCACCAGTTATTGTATACCAACTGGAAGTTTAGACTGTGCTACCAATGGTGATTATATTGCCAATGTCACTTTTAACACCATCAACAACAGTAGTATCTGTGCTCCCGGAGGCTATATTAATTATGCCGCTACTGCCGGTCAAACGACCACTTTAATTAGAGGAAACACTTTTAATTTGAGCATCGGGACCGGACACGGAAATAAAAAACACGGAGCTGCACTTTGGATTGATTTCAATCAAAATGGTTCTTTTGCTGATGCCGGTGAATACTTCCTGATTGGAAATAATATCATTGCAAATTCAACAAATACTATAGCCGTTGCAATTCCGGCCGGGGCAACCTTGGGACAAACCCGTATGAGAATTCGCTATGCCCAAAAAGTCACCATGGCATCAACTTTGAGCTGTACCATGAGCGGCAGTTTCGGCGAAACAGAGGATTATACAGTAACCATAGCAAACTCTGTAGTTTGTGCTGCGCCAACAACACAACCAACCTCTTTAATTTTGAGCTCAACCGGAACAACTGTATCAGGAAGTTTTACAGCCGCTGATCCCGCGCCCAACAATTATTTGGTTATTATCAATACTACCGGAACAGTCCCAACTCCAACAAACGGCACAACTTATACTGTAGGCGGTGCTATTACCGGAGGAACTGTTGTGGATATTGACTCCAACACCACATTCACAGCAACCTCTTTAACTACTCTGACCACTTATTATTTCTTTGTTTTCGCTTATAATTCAATTTGTACCGGCGGCCCCACTTATAATTTAGTCAACCCGCTAACCGGAAATATCGCTACCATAACCTCTAATTATTGTGTTCCCTCAGTAACAAGCGGAAGAGAAAGCCTTAATTATTTGACCGAGGTTAGTTTCGTAGGAACTTTAAACGATGTATCGAATTATTCTACTTATTCCTCAAGTCCTTTGGGATATCAAGACTTTACCGGCTTAGCAAACTTATCCAGACAAGCACAAGGAGAAGGTGTTAATGTTTCTGTACAGGCTACCTACTCTTCCTTCATGAAGGCCTGGGTAGATTGGAATAAAGATGGCACTTTTGATAACACCACAGAGATCATTTATAATTCAGGAACCATATCAACCGGTTCAACAACGTTTGGATTTGTAATTCCTATAAACCAGGCCTTAGGAAACTATAGACTGAGAGTTCGTGTAGACATAAACGACGGTGGTGGTTCAACTACTTTTACTGCTTGCGGCAATCTAAACAACGAAGGAGAAACAGAAGATTATTTATTTACAGTTGTGGCTAAATGTAATGCTACAATAACCGGTATAACCGAAGGCCGAACTTGTGGTCCTGGGACGGTAACTCTTGAAGCCGCTAGTTCAGTTGTTATCCCGGCGGTAACAGAATTCAGATGGTATACAACTCCTACAGGCTCAACGTTAGTAGGTACTACTAGTAGCGGAAGCTGGACAACTCCTTCTATCAACACTACTACGAATTACTATGTAACCGCATATAATGGCTGTGAATCACTTACGAGAACGGAAATTAAAGCTATTGTAAGTCCAATTCCTAATTTAACTTATTTGCCATTAAATCCGGTTTCTTGTGGCGAAGAACAAGGTGTTGAATTATCAGCCACGGGAGACGTAGAGGAAGTTTACTTAATTGATGAAAAATTCAATTCCGGATTAGGCACTTTTACCAATACCAATATTACCTCAAGTATTCGCAATGCAGATACACAATGGCAAAACAGAACCAGCACCTACATCCCAACAGCCATTTCAGGTACAAATACTTGGTATCCGGCGATATCCTCAGGAATCAGCGGTGATAGTTTTGCTATGGCAACTTCTGACTTCGCAGATGCTTTTCCATATGTTCAGAATCAAATCGCTTCTTCAGCCGTTAGTACAGTTAACTTTACCAGTCTTACCTTAAGCTTGAGAATGTTTTACTCCAGATATTTCATGGATGGTATCTATCCGGCTGAGGAATATGTGACTATAGATGTATCGACTAACAATGGAACCAATTGGATTGAAATAAAACGATTTACAGAAGATGTTGGTATTGGAACTAAATTTCAGGACCTGACTTATGATTTATCAGCTTATGTTGGTGTAAATCAATTTAAAGTGAGAGTTAGATATTACAACAACAATTGGTGTGATGGAATTGCTATCGATGATGTGCAATTATTCGGTAACCGACCTAATGTTAACTTAAATTGGACTACTACCATTCCGGCCTTTATAGATGCAGCTTGTACCACTCCTTACGACCCTTTAACAACAGCTGCTGTAATTTATGTTAAGCCAACATTAGCGCAGTTAGAAGTTACCAGCTTTAATTTTACGGTCAATGCGGTTTTAGATAATGGCTGTACCTCTTCACAAGTCATAACTGTAACAAACAATACAAAAATTTGGAACGGGACTGATAGCTTATGGGATGATGACGAAAACTGGAAACCTCTGGGGAAACCCACTGCTAATAGTTGTATTGTAATTCCTGACACTCCTTTTGACCCAATAATTTCAGGCGCAAGTTATGATGCTTTCGGAAAAAACATCACCATTAAAACGGGAGCTAATCTTACCATAGAACCCGCAAACAACATCACTATAACCGATGAAGTAATTGTTAAATCGGGCGGATTATTTGACATAAAAAACAGCGCCAGTTTAATCCAAACTAATGATGCCGCAATCAATTCGGGAAGTATAAAAATGACCCGAACCACACGTCCAATGACGCGTTGGGCTTATGTTTATTGGGGCTCACCAATTGTTGAAGATGCTTACAGCCAAATTCCAATTGAGTTTGACTATAAATTTGCTTGGCAATCCGGAACTTCCACAGGAACCTGGCTAGGACTATCTTCGATTACTCAAGGTAACGGATTTATAACCCGTGTAAGCAACGTAGCGCCTTTCAGCACAGGAACAGGCACCATTGATTTTATTTTTAACGGAACTCCGGGCAACGGTGCCATAAACGTACCGGTTGACAGCTTTGATTCAAGTTCTATGGTTGCCGGAAACACGGTACTTTTAGCGAATCCTTACCCGAGTGCGGTTGATGCAACCTCGTTCTTAACCCATTCGAACAATACCGAATTAGGAGGAACATTATTCTTTTGGACTTCAATTACTACTTACACCGGAACCGGCATCTATAATGTTTTAGACTATGGAAGTTGGAATCTTTCCGGTGGAACAGGAACGGCACCTGCCACTGATCCAAGTAACAACAGCTTAAAACCAAACGGTAAAATTGCTGCCGGACAAGGTTTCTTTGCTCAAGTTTTTGCTGATGGAAATATTACCTTCAACAATAGTATGCGTGCGGCAGATTTTAACAGTCAATTTTTCAGAACCGGTAATCCAAATGTAGACGTATCAGAAAACAATAGAATTTGGCTTAATTTATACAACGAAACCAACTTCAGACAAATGATGGTTAATTACAAAGCAGAGGCCACAAATGGATATGACAGATTATATGACGGTAATAGTTTCACGACCAACGAAATTGACCTTTATTCTATCTTGGACAACAGAAAATTAGTCATTCAAGGAAGAGGCTTGCCATTTGATGAAAATGACATTGTTCCCTTAGGTTACCGAATAACTAACGGCGGTATTTACAGCATAGCCATTGATGAGTTAGATGGCTTGTTTACACAGAATCAAAACATTTACCTCAGAGATAATTTATTGGGAATAGACCATAACATCAAAGAAGGAGCTTATAGTTTTACAACCACAGCCGGCACATTTGAAAACCGATTTGAAATTGTTTATGTATCCAATGCTTTAGGCGTAACTAATCCTGATACCAGCACAACTTTTGCCAGTATAAATCACAATACGATTAAAGTAGAGTCTAGTGAATATATTAAAACCATCAACCTCTATGATATATCGGGTAAACTGATTAACCGTTATCATTTGGCGAATGCCTCAAAACAACTTACAGACAGTTTTAATTATCCTAATGGCATTTATGTAGCCGAAATCACGTTGGAGAATGATGTAGTGGTCAAAAAGAAATTGATTCATTAATTAATAATTTAACCCAAAAAAAACGTCCCGATTGCTCGAGACGTTTTTTTTTTGCAAACTAAGCTGAAATTATTTCACCAAAGTCATTTCATCTACAATATGTTTAGCACCTGAGAAGTTCTCAATTACCCACAATACATAACGAATATCAACATTGATTGTTCTTTGCAATTTGCTGTCAAAGATAACGTCACCGGCCATAGCTTCGATGTTTCCGTCGAAAGCCAAACCAATTAATTCTCCTTTACCATTCAATACCGGAGAACCTGAATTACCACCGGTAATATCGTTATCGGTTAAGAAATTTACGTGTAACGAACCGTCTTTATCAGCATAACGACCGTAATCTTTGTTTTTGTTCATTTCCAAAACTTTCAACGGTAAGTCAAACTCTTGGTCTCCTTTTTTGTATTTTTTCACCTGACCATCAAGCGTAGTATAGTTGTTGATTTTCGCATCATTGCGTTTATCAGCCGGTAACGAACGTACTTTTCCGTAAGTCAAACGCAAAGTTGAGTTAGCATCCGGGTATTTGATTGTTCCGATTTTAGATTCTCTTAAACCTTCTACCAACAAACGGAAAGAAGCACTGTAATCGTTTTGAGCTTTGGCAATTTCGTCTGATTTTGCACCGAAATGCGTTAACATATCATTAGACAATACATACAACGGATCATTATCTAAAACCCCTTGACTTGGAATAACCAAGAAAGCTTTGATTCTGTCTAATGAAGTAAAAATACTCATATCGAAAGCCGCGTTCACGTATTTAGCAAAATCATTGTTATTCTCATCTCCAATCTTTTTTACAGAAGGTGCAATAGCATATCCGTTTGACTTGGTGGCGTACAATTTTAATTGAGCCGCCAAAATGTCTTTCTCTGCAGGGATGTGCAACTCTTTGTACATTTCTGTAGCCATTTCTTCGATAGCCGGAGCCATTTGTGCACGTTTAGCTGCGTCAGCTTTAACATAAACATCTAATTGTCTTCCCAAAGTTCTTCCAATCGTTCCAAAAGTTGTAGTTCTGAACAATTGTTGCATATAATTATCATGTCTTGACTTTTCGTTGGTCAAAGCATAAAACTTATTGATATTAGCAATAACATTACCGTATTTCGCTTTATTCGCCGGTTTATTTGCCCAAGTGTTAAATTTAGCTTCTTGCGCTGCTTTGGTTTTAGCCGTTCCAAATTTGGTTAAAGCATCAATCATTCCTTGACGGTTTTTCCAATAGTTGGCTGTTGAAGCATATTTTGAAGCATAAACCAAGTTCAAAGCATCACTTTGATCCATGTATTTTTTCATGTTGTCCATACCGGTTTTAGCACCTTCAACCCAAGCCGGATAAGCAAATTTTACATTTTGCTCAATTCCGCCAGCCGGCATCCAACGGTTGGTTCTACCCGGATAACCTAAAATCATAGCGTAATCATTTTCTTTTACACCATTAATATTTACCGGTAAATAATGTTTAGGCTGTAAAGGCACATTGTTTTCTGAATACTCTGCAGGGTTACCGTTTTTATCGGCATATACTCTGAACATAGAAAAATCGGCTGTGTGACGTGGCCATTCCCAGTTGTCTGTATCACCTCCAAATTTACCTAAACTTTCCGGTGGTGTTCCTACCAAACGAACGTCTTTATAGTCTTGGTAAACAAAGTAGTAAAACTCATTTCCTTGGAAAAACGGGCGAACAGAAACGGTATACTTTCCACCTTCGTTATTCTCTTTTTCAATAGCAGCGATTTCCTGATTGATGGCTTTTTCTCTTTCTGCTTCGGTCATGGAAGGATTAACTTTAGCCAAAATACGTTTGGTACAATCATCCATTCTTACGAAGAAACGAACAAACAAACTTGCCGGTTTGATTTCAGCTTTTCTGTTTGATGCCCAAAAACCGTCTTTCAACAAATTTTTCTCAGCTGTAGATAATTCGGCTATGGCATCATAACCACAGTGGTGGTTGGTCAAAACCAAACCGTCTTTGGAAATGATTTCTGCCGTACAACCTCCGTTGAATTGCACAATGGCATCTTTCAGACTGTGGTTGTTGATACTGTAAATTTCTTCGGCTGTCAATTGTAAGCCCATTTTTTGCATGTCTCTGTGGTTTAATCTTTCGATAAACATCAAAAACCACATTCCTTCGTCAGCTTTAACACTTGTCGGAACAAGCATAATGGCAGCAATCAAGGATAAAATAATTTTTTTCATTGTATTGATATATGTTAATAGTTTGAATGTTAGTAGTCTATCTGAAAAAATAATTGTTACATCAAATAATCTAAAAACGAGTGCGAAGATACTTTTTTTTCAGGAAATGAATTTAAAATTTTGTTAAAAACTATAACGTTATAGCTATTTCCTGAAACAAAAAAAATATTCAAGCTTAATTACATAAGAGTATTCCCTTTAAAACTATATTTTTTTTTACATTAGCCCCATAAATCCTATCCATGAAAAAAATCATTCCACTACTGGTTCTATTTACAACGCTACAAGTATTTTCGCAACAAAAAGCCTCGGTCGAATTAAATTATCCCATTCCTAAAGGTGACAATTTTATGAGCAATTACAAAGGTCTGATAGATGTTGGTTTTAAATACCGATTTTCAGACAAAGAAGATTTTACTTTTGGTTTATCCTTAAATGCCAATTATTTAACCTATACCTATGATAATCCGGGGGTTAATTTCAAAACCCAAAATTATAATTTACAACCTAGGGTTTTTGGCGAACTTAAATTAAAAGGGGTTCCAAGATTACATCCTGCTCTTGGAATAGGCTATACTTTTATGCAATTCAGCTCAAGCGGAAGTGGCGATACTGGGGAAGAAATCATTAATTTTAATGAATCTGAGAGCTTAAGCGGTTTTAATTTCAATGTCTCTTTTTCCTTTGATTTCACCAAAAAAATGTTTGCTCAAGTCCAATATGATGTCATAAAAGTAAGCGATACTCCTGAAGGTGTTCCGGACACAAAATACAATACCACAGCAAATTTTATAAAATTGGGTATTGGCTACAGATTCTAATTACTGAATTATAAAAACAAAAAATCCCGCTTAAATTGCGGGATTTTCTATTTATATACCATAACTATTTTCAGGTTTTTCAGCATCAACATTCAGCATCTCCCATAGTTTGTCTTTAATTCGGAGCATAGTTTAAATTATTTTTTTATATTTAACAAATAATCATTTTGTTGCAACAAAAAAAACTACATTAAGTTTAAAAAACATTTGTCCAAAATTTAAACTATATCGTTATGGAGGCTAATCAAACAGAAGGAAATAAATTTTTAGCATTTGTTAAGAAAGAAACTAGGAAACCCGCGTTTAGAAAGGCATTACTGATATTTTTTATCTGTGTAATTCTGGGATTTGCTATAGGATTTATTTTTGATATGCTTCAGCTTGCCGCATCAGCAGGTATAGGATTCGGACTTATCTGGATGGGTGCTGCCTATTTCGGCCAAGATGAAAACGAGAAATAAATAGAAAATCCCGCAATTTAAGCGGGATTTTCTATTTATATACCATGACTATTCTCAGGTTCTTCAGCATCAACATTCAGCATCTCCCATAGTTTGTCTTTCAATTCTGTCAACCCTTGATTAGCGACAGAAGAAATAAACATGTACGGAATACCTTTGAAGTCTTTGTCTAATTGTTGGCGCATTTCTGCTTTCAATTCGTCGTCTAACATATCACATTTGGAAACGACAATCAAACGGTCTTTGTCGAGCATTTCAGGATTGTATCTTCTCAACTCATCCAATAAAATCTCATACTCTTTTTTGATATCATCCGCATCGGCTGGTACCAAAAACAACAAGGTCGAATTGCGCTCAATATGTCTTAAAAAGTAATGACCTAAACCTTTTCCTTCGGCTGCACCTTCAATAATTCCCGGAATATCTGCCATTACAAAAGATTTGAATTCTCTGTAAGCTACAATTCCTAAATTCGGCTTTAAAGTTGTAAACGGATAGTCGGCAATTTTTGGTTTGGCTGAAGTCAGCACCGACAATAAAGTAGATTTTCCAGCATTGGGGAAACCCACCAAACCTACATCGGCTAAGACTTTTAATTCCAAAATAATGTCTAATTCTTCCGCAGGCATTCCGGGTTGAGCGTATCTTGGGGTTTGATTGGTTGAACTTCTGAAATGCCAGTTGCCCAAACCGCCTTTTCCGCCTTTAATCAATATTTTTTCTTCACCATGTTCGGTGATTTCGAATAAAATTTCATCGGTTTCTTTGTCGCGTACTACGGTTCCTAAAGGCACTTCGATGATTTTATCTTCTCCGTCATGACCGGTACTGCGAGAACTTCCGCCATCGCCACCGTGTCCGGCTTTGACGTGACGCGCAAATTTTAGGTGAAACAACGTCCAAAGACTTTTATTTCCTTTCAATATGATATGCCCGCCTCTGCCACCATCTCCACCATCGGGTCCGCCTTTTTCAATAAATTTTTCTCGGTGTAGATGCGAAGAACCCTTTCCTCCTTTTCCGGAAGAAACATAAATTTTTACGTAGTCTACAAAATTTCCCTCTGTCATAATTTCAATTTGTTGGTTACTGGTTGTTGCTTACTGGTTGCTGGCTTTATTTTTCCATCAACTGTCAACTGTCAACCATCAACTATTCTTTTATCGCTTTCACAAGCACTTTATCAATCTTCACGCCATCCATATCGATAACTTCTAATTCAAATTTGTTCCAAATCAGTTTTTCTCCTGTCTTGGGTATATTCCCTAATTCGGTCATGATTAAACCGCTTACCGTGGTTACATCATAATCGTTAATCAATTCATCCATGTCAAAATACGTCAAGAAATCGTGCAACGAATAATGTCCGTCTACCAACCAAGTGCCGTCTTCACGAGCAATTAGCTTGAATTCGTCTTCATAAAAATCCGCGGCATCACCAACCAGCGCTTCTAAGATGTCATTTAAGGTAATAATTCCCTGAAAAACACCGTATTCATCGGTTACCAAAGCATAATGCACTTTTGATTTTTTAAAATTCTCCAACGCTTTGTATGCCGAAGTGTGTTCTATCAAATACACCGGATCTTTGGTGATGGCTTTTAAATCAAACGGCCCTTTTTCAAAACCGGCGAATAAATCTTTTAATAAAACTATGCCAACCACGTCGTCTAAATTTTCATGACATACCGGATAAACCGAATGCAATTCGTCTAACACTTTGGCCTTTAACTCTTCGATGGTATCATCATAAGACAAATAAACGATTGACTTTCTGTGCGTCATTAAAGAGTTTACTTTTCGGTCACCAATATGAAAAACGCGTTCTACGATATCTTGTTCAATTTCCTGTACTTCTCCACCTTCGGTTCCTTCTTTAATGATGGCTTTGATTTCTTCTTCGGTCACTTTACCATCTGCGGTGGGTTTGATTTTGAAAACATTCAAAATAAAATCCGTCGAAACCGTTAGTAGCCAAATAAAAGGCATGGTCACTATCGAAACCATTTTCATGGGAACTGCAACGGCTTTGGCTATGGCTTCCGGATAATTTAAGCCGATTCTTTTCGGCAATAATTCGCCTAAAACCAAAGAGAAAAACGTCAAAATCACCACCACAATCCCAACGGAAATCGAGTGTGAATAAGGCTTTAACACTTCAAACCCTTCTACAAAAAGGTTGACATCTTCGGTTACTTTATCGCCCGAATAAATCCCGGTTAAAATACCGATTAAAGTAATCCCGATTTGAACGGTTGATAAAAATTTATTGGGTGAATTGGCCAAGTCTAAGGCAACTTTAGCATTCGTATTTCCTTTTTTAGCGGCTGTTTCCAAACGGTTTTTACGGGCCGAAATCAAAGCGATTTCCGACATCGAGAACACACCGTTTAACAGGATTAAAAAAAGAATAATAAGTATCTCCATTTTGAGTTATGAGTTATAAGTTATAAGTTATGAATATAACCTTCTAACCAAAAATTTCAATTATAAATTGTCTATCACTTTGCTTAAACGCTCGGTTACTTCCTCGACAGAACCAATTCCGTTCACAGCGTGAAATTTACCTTGTGCCTCGTAATAATGCATCAAAGGTGCGGTTTTTTCGTTGTATTCTTGGTATCGGTTGCGGATTTTTTCCTCATCCTGATCATCCGGTCGTCCCGAGGTTTTTCCTCTTTCCAATAATCGTTGTACCAAAATCTCATCATCGGCTTCTAAAGCTACGGTAGCCGTGATGTTTTGCCCTTTGGATGCTAAAAATTTATCCAAAGCTTCTGCTTGAGCAATCGTTCTGGGGAAACCGTCGAATAAAAATCCGGCTGAATGTGGGTTTTTATCTACTTCGCTTTGCAGCATTTGAATGGTCACTTCGTCGGGAACCAAATCTCCTTTGTCCATAAAGGTTTTGGCTAATTGGCCTAACTCGGTGTCGTTTTTAATATTGTATCTGAAAATATCTCCGGTTGAAAGATGTGTCAAATTGTATTTTCCTTTTAAAAATTCAGCTTGTGTGCCTTTTCCTGCACCTGGTTTTCCGAAAAGAACGATGTTAATCATTTTAGTAGTTATGAATTATGAGTTATTAAGTTATTGTGCCAATTGGTAAACGTCGGGTAAATTTCTTCCCAAACCATCGTAGTCTAAACCGTAACCCACGATGAATTTGTTTGGAATTCTAATCCCAACATAATCTATCTTGATGTCTTTAGTATAAGCTTCGGGTTTGAAAAATAAAGTCGCAATTTTCAAGTGCTTAACTTTTTTCTCTTTAAAAATGGCTTTCAATTCTTCTATAGTATTTCCGGTATCCACGATGTCTTCAACGATGACAACCGTTCTGCCTTCTAAATCTTGATTCAAACCGATTAATTGTTTGACTTCATTCGTGGTTTGTGTTCCTTCATAAGAAGCCATTTTAACAAAACTCACTTCACACATACCTCGGTATTTTTTCATCAAATCACTCAGCACCATAAACGCACCATTCAAAACACCAACAAAAACCGGAACTTCATCAAAAAAATCGTCGTCCATTTGTTTGGCCATATTCGCAATCGCAAAATCAATTTCTTCTGAAGAAATAAACGGCTCGAAGGTTTTATCGTGTAAGTGTATCATTTTGGTTTGAATTTTAAATAAGGTGCAAATTTACGCAAGTATTAAGTATCAAGTAGCAAGTATTTTAACTTTTTTGCAAATTTGATATATTTACCAAATGAATCCGGAATACTATAAAACCATAGCCAACAGTACGGCGCATCGAAAAAGCAGAGACGACAATAAGGATTTTGTCTTTCAACATCCGGAATTCCTGAAAGATTTACTCGAAATCAGTTTCAACACTAAAGATAAAAACCACCACAAAGCCTGCTGGATTTTAGAGCTAATTTTTGAAGAACGCCTGGAACTCATCATCCCGTTTCAAGAAGCCTTTTGCCAATCTTTAGCGCATTATGCTTCTCCTTCTGCCATTCGCTCTTTGTCAAAAATTTGTCTGTTCTTGTCCAAAAGCAAAAAAATAACCTTAACCGAAATCCAAGAAGAAAAAATCATAGAAGCTTGTCTCGATTGGCTTATCCAAACCGACAAAGCCGCCAATGCTGCCTATTCTATGAGGACTTTATATAATTTTGGCAAAAAATACTCCTGGATTAACGAGGAATTAAAACTTATTCTTTCGCGAGAATTTGAAAACCAAACACCCGGCTATCGTTTTGCGGTTAAAGACCTTTTAAAACGATTGCAATAATTTTTAACTATTGCTTATCTTTGCAGCAACTACAACAACACAGCATGACACGAGCGAAGCGACTGCATGAGACCATTAAAATAATAACAACGACGAATGAACTATTTTTCATCCGATTTTAAACTCGGCATCCTCGGTGGCGGACAATTGGGCAAAATGATTTTGGCCGAAACCCGAAAATTCGATATCCAAACTTACATTTTAGACCCAAGTGAAGCAGCTCCTTCTCAATTTGGCGCGACACAATTTTTCATCGGCAGTTTGATGGATTTTGATACCGTGTACCAGTTTGGTAAAAGGGTCAATCTGTTAACCATCGAAATCGAGAATGTGAATTTGGACGCTTTGGATAAATTGGAAGCCGAAGGGTTACCGGTTTTTCCTTCACCCAAAACACTGCGCCTCATTCAAAACAAAGGAAAGCAGAAAGATTTTTATGTTGAAAACAATATCCCAACTTCACCACACCAACGGCTTGTTGATCTCAACGATTTAAAAAAATCAATCGAAAAAGACGAATTAGATTTTCCGTTTGTGTGGAAATGTGCCCAATTTGGTTACGACGGCAATGGCGTAAAAATAGTTCGTTCGGCTATTGATTTAGTCAATTTGCCCGATGTAGAATGCATCGCAGAACAAATGGTACCGTTTAAAAATGAGCTAGCGGTTATTGTTGCCCGTTCGGTTTCCGGTGAAGTAAAAACGTATCCGGTCGTGGAAATGGAATTCCATCCCGAAGCCAACCAAGTAGAATATGTCATTTGCCCGGCACGAATTGACGACAAAGTAGCTCAAAAAGCTACCGAAATAGCCTTACAAGTATCAGAAGCTTTCAATCATGTTGGATTGTTAGCGGTAGAAATGTTCCAAACCTCGGAGGACGAAATTTTAGTCAATGAAGTCGCGCCACGTCCACACAATTCAGGACATTACAGCATTGAAGCCAGTTACACTTCGCAATTTGAAAACCATTTGCGTGCCATATTGAATTTACCACTGGGAAATACCGCTAGTAAAGTTGCAGGAATTATGGTAAATTTGGTTGGCGAAGAAGGTTTTTCAGGTCAAGTGGTTTACGAAAACATCTCCAACATCATGGCGATTGAAGGCGTAACGCCACACATTTACGGCAAACGCGAAACCCGTCCGTTTCGAAAAATGGGGCATGTGACGATTGTCAACGAAAACATGACAGAAGCCAGAAAAATTGCGGAAGAAGTAAAAAATAGTATAAGAGTGATCAGTGGTCAGTAATTAGTGTTCTGATAACAAAAAATAGATGAAGAAGGTTTTTTATACAATTGTTTTTTTTATTCTGTTTTTTGTAATTCAGCGGATACCTTATATTTTTGATAATGGAAGAGTCGGTTTTCCTTTTGCAACCCACAAGCATTGGTTTACGACAGAAAGCAACAATCGATGGAATACATCAATTTCTACTACACATATTATTGACCGCCCACAAAACATTTACCTCAATTTTGCTATATACTCAATCATTGTATTTTTGACATATTGCATTTTTGCAAAGCAAAATCCTTTTAGATTAATAACAAATAAAACAATAGGTGCTGTCAAATCGAAATGGTTTAGAAAAACATTTGAATTACTTGGCTACTCTTTTATTATTTTTGCAATAGTCCAATTTTTGCCTTTTAGTTATAACTTTGAAAATGGTATGGCTAAAAAGATAGGTTTTCCAATAGTCGCCTATTACGTATATGATGCTGACTGTTATATTGGTAAATTTTTTCATTATGATATTTTAATTGCAAATTTCGTTATTGTAACAATTGCCACATTTTTGATTTATCTCACAATACAACTTATTAAATTAATACTAAACAAACTAAAAACTACAAATCATAAACTACAATGAGCAAAGTAGCCATAATCATGGGTTCAAAATCAGATTTACCCGTAATGCAAGAAGCCATCGATATTCTTCAAGGATTTGACATCCCGACTGAAGTCGATATCGTTTCTGCACACCGAACGCCTGAAAAGTTATTCGAGTTCAGTAAAAACGCCCACCATCGCGGGATTTCGGTCATTATTGCCGGCGCCGGCGGTGCTGCACATTTACCGGGAATGGTCGCTTCGATGAGCCCACTACCTGTGATTGGCGTTCCCGTAAAATCGAGCAATTCTATCGACGGTTGGGATTCTGTCCTTTCCATTTTACAAATGCCTGGTGGCGTTCCGGTTGCAACCGTGGCTTTAAACGGAGCCAAAAATGCCGGAATTTTAGCCGCACAAATTATAGGAAGTCACGACAAATGTGTCTTGGACAAAATCATTTTTTACAAAGAAAGCTTGAAAGAAGCGGTGAACAAATCATCGGACGAACTGAAAAAATAATAGCTTTATTTGGAGCTGTTTCCCGCTTTCCGCTGTATCTCTTCGAGGATACTTGCTGCAATCGGGGCTATAAAAACATTTAGAATATACCACATGAAAATCTTAACCGAAACATTTACCACCAAACACAATACGGCACCGTTTTCGCAAATCAAAATCGAAGATTACCAACCTGCTTTTGAAGCCAACATTACCAAAGCCAGAGCCGAAATCGATGCCATAACCCACAATCCGGAAGCTCCAACTTTTGAAAACACTATTGAAGCTTTAGATTTTTCGGGACAAGAATTGGACAGATTGTCGTCTATTTTCTTCAATTTAAATTCGGCGGAAACTTGTGACGAAATGCAAAAAATTGCGCAAGAGGTTTCGCCTTTATTGACTGCTTTCGGTAACGACATCACCTTAAATGAGGATTTATTCAAAAGAGTCAAAGCCGTTTATGAGCAAAAAGACAGCTTAACACTAACACCGGAACAAGCCACTTTACTCGACAAAAAATACAAAAGTTTTGCCCGAAACGGCGCCTTACTTTCCGAAGATAAAAAAGAACTTTTGCGCGAAATTGATAAAGTTTTGGCCAAACTGAAACTTACTTTCGGAGAAAATGTTTTGGCGGAAACCAACAGTTATAAATTACACATCGCCAACGAAGCCGATTTAAAAGGACTACCCGATGGCGCTAAAGAAATGGCGCGTTCTTTAGCCAAATCCGATGATTTAGACGGTTGGTTATTTACTTTAGATTTCCCAAGCTATTTACCATTTGTAACCTATGTCGATAACCGTGAATTGCGTAAAGAAATGGCGATAGCCGCGGGCAAAAAAGCATTTCAGGAAAACGATTACGACAATCAGGAAAATGTGAAGAACATCGTGAAATTGCGTCACGAACGAGCTCAACTCCTGGGCTATAAATCGCATGCGCATTTTGTTTTGGAAGAACGCATGGCGCAAAATCCCGAGAAAGTGCAATCGTTTTTGAATGATTTATTGGAAAAAGCCAAACCGGCAGCTCAAAAAGAGTTTGCCGAACTGACCGCTTTCGCTAAAGAACTCGACGGATTAGAAAACCTTGAAAAATGGGACGGCGCATACTATTCTGAAAAATTGAAGCAAAAATTATTCAGTTTGGATGATGAGATTTTAAAGCCTTATTTCCAATTGGAAAATGTTTTAAATGGTGCATTTACCGTAGCTGAAAAACTATTCGGTATTACATTCAAAGAAGTATTCGATATCGAAAAATACCATGACGATGTACAAACTTTTGAAGTGTTAGACTTTGAAGGAAAATTAGTTGCTGTCTTTTACTCCGACTTCTTCCCGAGAAAGGGCAAACGCAACGGCGCTTGGATGACTTCGTTCAAACCACAATATATTAAAGGAGGCGTAAACGAAAGACCACATGTTTCTATCGTGTGCAATTTTACACCACCAACCGAAACCAAACCTTCACTCCTAACCTTTAACGAAGTAACAACTTTGTTCCATGAATTCGGACACGCGTTACACGGCATGTTGGCCAACACGACGTATCCGAGTTTATCGGGCACTTCAGTGTATTGGGATTTTGTGGAATTGCCAAGTCAAGTGATGGAAAACTGGTGTTACGAACCTGAAGCTTTGGCGTTGTTTGCCAAACATTATCAAACGGGAGAAATCATTCCGCAACAATATGTGGATAAAATCAAAGAGAGCGCCAGTTTCTTAGAAGGTATGGCGACTTTACGTCAATTGAGTTTTGGGATTTTGGATATGGCTTATCACGCCAAACCGCAAACCATTGACAACATAAAAGCTTTTGAAAAAGCTGTCATGGATCATACAACATTATATCCGGATGTGGCTGAAAATTGCATGAGTGTTTCGTTTTCGCATATTTTCCAAGGTGGTTATTCTTCGGGGTATTACAGTTACAAATGGGCGGAAGTTTTGGATGCTGATGCTTTTGCGTATTTCCAAGAGAATGGTATTTTCAATACCGATGTCGCCACCAAATTCAAAGACCATGTACTTTCTAAAGGCGGCACCGAATTGCCGATGGAATTGTACAAACGTTTCCGCGGTCAAGAACCGAAGCCGGAAGCTTTGTTGAAAAGAGCAGGATTGATTTAGATGGTTAGACTACTTAGATTGTTAGATAATTAGAAACCGAAGTTAATGCTTCGGTTTTTTTATGCATAGAAGTTTGCGTTAGGGATTCCTTCGGCAGTCGCTTCGCTCGTGTGCAGTGGAAATCCTTTTTCTTGAAAAAGATTGGAGTGGAAAGCCCGACCCAAAGGGGAAGGCCCAAATTCTATTAAAAACAAAAAAGCCACCTTGCGGTGGCTTTCTCTATAATGATAAACTAGATTTAGTTTTTAATTACTTTGATGGTTCTTGAAGCGTTTTCGGCCTGTACTTTTACAAAGTAAGTTCCACCGGCTAATGGCGACATGTCCACAGTAGTGCTGATAGCGTTGACATTTTTAGCAGTGATTTTTTGACCCACCAAGTTGTATACTTCAATTGAAGTAATGGTAGCTGTGTATTCTACATTTAACAAATTGCTTGTTGGGTTTGGATACAATTTCAATCCGGCTAAATCAAAAGAAGCATTACCTAAAGTTACGGTAACCGTTACGGCAAACGGTAAACTTCTACAGCCTTCTGCTGAAGTATTTACTGCATAGTAAGTAGCCCCACTAACCAATTGGGTTGATAACGCTAAAGGATTGATATCGTCAATCGCATCGTCTTCGGAAGCATACCAAGCTACATCAGTTCCTGTAGCCACTAAATCGGCCACAGTAGCATCGGCTGCGTCAGATACTTCAAAAACCTGAACAGCATCCCCTGAAGGAATTGGTGCCAGGTTAACCGTGATTCCAATGTTCGTTTCAGCATAACAACCTGTGGCAGGATTAGTTCCTCTTACGGTGTAAGTCGTTGAAGTGGCTGGAGCCACTAAAACAGTGTTACCGGTTAAGGCACCCGGATTCCATGTCCAATCTAAACCTCCTGCACCAATGCTTCCTACTTGACCTCCTAAAACAACATTCAAACGTTGTAAAGAAGTTGTTGGCGTTACCGTTCCGGCGCTAACCATATTTTGAATAGGATTAGTAGCAAAGGTTGTACTGGTAATTGCTGAAAGAGTCATGTTAGCGGTAGTAGCAGTATAGTAAGTAATGGCATTGTTGATACTATCTGCTCCATTTTGTCTGATGTCAACAATGATATTAGAAACACCATCCCAAAGATAAGGCGTTGTAAAAGTAATGGTGTTAGCTCCTATGGCATGAGTATAAGTAGCCGGACCATAAACCGTAGTCAATCCGGTTGTAACGAAAGTAGCCAAAGTAGTGTTGGTTGTATTTCCGATTCTAACTGAGAAATTAGTTACGTTAGCACCATCTCCTAAGGTAGTAATATTATAAGTAATTGAGTTAATATTTCCAGGTTTCAAACCAGCTGCTTGAAGTTCAGCCGCTGTAAATATGGTTTGGTTCCAATATTGAGCCCAACGGTTACAGAATGCAGTCGGTTGATTGGTTGCACTTGTTAGTGTAGTAGCAGTTCCAATAGTTACATTCCCCGGAGCCGTAGTTTCAGTCACAGCAGTTAAAGTAGTGGAATACCCTTCACAGATGGTTTCGTTAGTTGCTGAAGCATTTACAGTAGGATTAGAATTTATATTAACGGTCAAGTTAGTTGTAGTCTGACACAAAGAACCTGAAGATTGAGAAGCCGTTAAAGTGTAGGCTGTAGTAGTTGATGGATTGAATACCCAACCGTTTACCGCATCTCCTGTTACATTGGTAGCCGGAGACCATACATAAGAATCATAATCTGTTGCGCCGGTAACAATAGTTACCGCAGAAGTTGATTGTCCTGAACAAACTGCAGCTGTACTGTTAGTACTTAAAGCTAAAGCTGGTGGAGTTGTAACGGAAGCCACAACTTCTGTTCTTGCCGATACACAAGGTGATTTGTATTTCACATCATAGAAATAATAGTAATTGGCAGTAGTGGTTCCTCCCCATTCAGAAGCAGTAATGTTTAAACCTCCGTCTGTTCCATTGTACGGAAAAGTAACTCCTGAGTTATCACGAATTAAATTAACTCCTGAATAGGCTTTAACCAAAATTCTGTAACCTGTTCCAGCCGGCACAGTGAAGTTTAAAGGAATGATGTTTGGTGTTGTTGTTCCTCCTGCTACAACTGCGATATCGCCTGTTGCATACAATTCTGTCAAAGCGGCATTGGTGACTTTTATATTAATTGTTCCTGCAGAAGTAGAGTAAACAGATACACTTTGCAATTCAACCGGCGCTGTGGCGTTGAAAACAATACCCCAGTTGTTTGTAGTTGAAGTTGTAGCCGCCGCTGCCGGAGCCGATTTTCCAGAAGTTTGTGTTGAACCTGCTACACTAGCTTCTACCCAATAAGAAGTAGTTGTGTTGATCGTTGGAGTCGTATAGTTGGCACCCGTAACCAAAGCATTCCCTCCGGTTTGAGCGGCGTACCATTTGATATTTCCTTCACTGGCAGTAGCCGATAAATTTACAGTTCCTTGACCGCAAACAGCGCCAGGTGTTGTTCCTGTAATTGATGGAGGATTACATGGTGTTGCAAAACTTACCGGTGTCAAAGTCCAATCGCTTGTGATTCCGGAACCACAATTTCCTCTTACCCACACAAAATATGTAGTACTTGGTGTTAATGATGATAAAGTAGCTGTTAAAACACCCGCTACAACACTACCTGAAGGAGTAGTCCCTGCTGTTGGGGCAGTATTGTTGGTTGCATAATAATACTGATAACCGTCACTTGGATTTGATAATGAAGCTGTCCAATTTAAAGTAGCGGTGAAAGCTGTATTCGCCGCAGCTGTAACTCCTGATGGAGCCAAACAAGCCGGCTGTGGTATTACAGTAAGTTTGTAATCTTCTGCTTCTGTTCTGGCATTGGCATTTGAACAAGCATCCGGAGTAATCGAATTATAGTCGATTCTGATTCTCATTCTGTAATCTCCCAAAGCCGTTCCGTTTGGCACTACAAAACTACCGGTTTGGTTGAAACCGAAAGCCGTAGTAACAAATACTCTTTCAGTTGCATTGTCAAAGATTAAATCATTATTCCAATCAACCCAAATAGCGGTTCCCACAGAACCACCTACGATATCTGAAGCAAAATTAACAGTTCCTGTAGCGTATTGACTTACAGCTGTCGTGTTGAAATTATTTTGGTATCCACCAGTAGTGTAACCTGAAGCTAAATTTGATATATTGGTTGATCCACCGGTAGTGGAAAAGTTATTGATATATGTAGCTGTTGAAGTGGAAGACGGTACACAATATCCCGTATAAAAACTTCCACTGCTCCAAGAGCCAAAATCATTTGAGCCGCAATTTGACCTTACATAATAAGTGTAGGTAGTATTGGCTGTCAATCCTGTCAATGGCAATGAAACTCCGGTTGTAGTTCCGCTAGTAAACAAACCTGTAGCACCACTTCCTACTGCGCCACTGGTTCTAACTTCATAATCATATCCGCTTGCCGGTGCAGGAACAGCTGCAGTCCAACCAACAGTAGCGGTTGTACTAGAAAATGCAGAGGTTACTAGTGCTGTAGGGCCTGTACAAGTATAGGCTACAAGTGATATGTTATCAACGGAAGCTGGTGGATTAGTACCTCCTGAACCATCATTTTTCCATACAAAAACCAAACGTTTTGTACTACCCGACACATAAGTTGATTGCGCTGTCGTGAAGCTATAGGTAACATTTGTTGTTGAAGTTGGAGTACTAGTACCATTTCTTTGTAACAAATAATAACCCGTAGTTCCATTAGTATAGCCTGTCCATGTGGTATTAGTTGTATTTGTTCCGGTTGGTCCTGAAATCATAGGAGTAATTGAGGTATCTACAACATAAACCAACAAATTATCATAATTACCATCATTTCCATTAGCCCTCCAATCAAAGCTTAAAGTTACTGCATTGGTATTTGCCGGAAAGGTAACATCTCTGTAAAAAAACGAACGGTTGGCAATATTGTTGGTATAAGCCCAAGATGTTCCGCTGTCATTAGAAACATAAGCACCTCTGTCTCCTGAAAACCAAGCCGGTGTTGCTCCTAAATTCCATGTATTTGTTGCAGCATTGACGGTAGTCCAACCGTTGTCCACAAAAGTAGTCCCGTTTTCAAAACCGCCTTCTGCAGTAGGATTGATAAGGACTGTTTGCCCGGTCACAAATTGCCCTAAAAAGAGGACAAAAAGGAATAAAAAAGTACAATTGTTTTTCGATTTCGTAGGATTAAGCAATCGAAAACAATTGAAAAAAGTAATTTTTTTCATCTGTAAAAAAGATTTGGTTAATAAAACAAAATTAGATTCTTTTATTAGCATTGAAAATCATTATAAATGATTTAACGATAACAACAATTTTTTATTAAAGAAATAACTTTTTTAACATTTATTTTTTCTTAAATAAGTTAATTTATTTTCACAAAATGCAATTCTATTCAAAATTTTATTAGGTAAAAAATTACGCCCCGCTATGATTTTTTTTAAATACTTTCATTTTTTTTTGAAAGTTTAAAAACTTTTATTTACCTTTGGGTTATGGAATTCAAAGAAGCAAAAAATAAGTTCGTTCAAACTTGGGGTGCCTTGGGCTCACAATGGGGCATCAACAAAACCATGGCACAAATTCACGCCTTGTTGATGGTCTCAAACGAAGCGGTTTCTATGGAAGACATTATGGAAGAATTGCAGATTTCTCGTGGCAATGCCAGCATGAATTTAAGAGCTTTAATGGATTGGGGCATTGTGTACAAAGAATACAAAACCGGAGAACGTAGAGAGTATTTTACTGCCGAAAAAGACTTAGATGAATTGGCCGTAAAAATCTCCAAAGAACGCAGCAAACGAGAAATTAAACCGGCTTTGAAAGTGCTAAAAGAAGTGTCCTCCATCGAAGCAGACGGAACCGCCGAAGAGAGACATTTTGTAGAGCAAACTACCAAGTTGTATGATTTTGTTCTTAAAGCCGACAACGTTTTAGACAAAATGACCGAATACAAAGACAATTGGTTGGCGCAAATTTTATTAAAATTCATGAAATAAACCCTTTTTTAATCAAAACTTTCATTTTTTTCTGAAAGTTTAAAATTTATAATAATTATGAAAAACATTCAATATTTCAATGCTTTTGCGGTTGGACTTCCATTCGTCATCTTAATTTCATATCCCATCATTAAAGAAGGAGCATTTATATATTCAATTCTGTCAACAATGTTAACAGGATTCATACAAGTTATTTTAGGCTTATGCCTACTGAATGATGCACCTAACGATAGAAAACTACAATTTTACATTGGTGGCGTAGTAGCATTTTTCACGCTTTGGTTTATTAATGCTCAAATTGGATATAATGACAACTTAACCTTCATTTTGATTGGTATTCCTCCTTTGTTAGCCTTCTATTTAACTTTTGTAATTTATAAAAAAGCAAAGCCATGAACCTCAACATCATTGGCTACGCGATTTACTTACTGATAACCATTGTCATCATTGTCAAAGTAGGCCGAATTTGTTACCAAAACGGCAATGTTTATATCGCCCAACTCATTCCCGACCATAAAGACTTGTGTCATAAAATCAATCAGGTTTTACTATTGGGATATTATCTGATGAACATTGGCTACTGTGCTATGACTTTAATCTCTTGGGAAAAGATTGTCACATTCGACCAACTCATAGAAACCATCGCCTTCAAATCGGCTATCATCATCGGAACAATTGCCTTAATGCATTACCTCAACATTTACGTTCTTACCAAATACATTCAAAAATTAATTTAAATACTTACTATCATGGAAACTACAAAAATTCTAATCGGTTACGCCATTTATTTACCTGTGGCTTTGTTTCTCACTTATTATGTTTCTAAAACACTTTTCAAAAACAGTAAAATATACATGTTAGACATTTTTAAAGGCCGAGAAGAAATAGCCAATGCGACCAACAAACTTTTTGAAACCGGATTCTATTTGCTCAATCTTGGCTTTGCCTTAATGATTTTGGAAATGAATCTTTATGATGACAGCTACCAATTGCTTATTGAAGAACTCAGTTATAAAATTGGAGGATTTACCATCTATCTTGGGTTGATGTTGTTCCTCAATCTGTATTTCTTTTTTAGAGGAAAAAGAAAAGCCAGAGAAAATCAAAACCAACAAAATGCGATTGCCTAAATTTTAAAATCATGACCACCATTCGTCTCATCACCAAAATAAATGCACCGATTCAAACCGTATTTGATTTGGCCCGAAACATAGATGTTCACCAACAATCAACTGCACTATCTGACGAAAAAACAATTGCTGGTAAAACTTCAGGATTGATTGAATTGGGTGAAACGGTCACTTTTCAGGGAAAACACTTTGGCTTTTATCTCCAACACCAAAGCCAAATCACCGAAATGGAAATGCCGAATTATTTTGTGGATGAGATGCGTAAAGGTCATTTTAAATACTTCCGTCACGAGCACACTTTTGTCACTCAAAATGGTCATACGGCTATGATTGATTTTTTGCAATACAAAGTGCCTTTTGGGGTTTTGGGTAAATTGTTCAACAAATTATTCCTCCGAAAACACTTAGAAGATTTTTTATTGAAAAGAAATCAAATGCTGAAAGATTTAGCCGAAAAGAAGTAGCAAAACCCACCACAAAAAGGGAATGCTTTCCGCCCAAAAAGAAGAATAATACTTCGACCGTTTTTCATTGGCAAAGATCAAAAAAAGCAACACTGTTACAGCAATTCCTATCTTCAAAAACAAAATGGGATAATTAAAATCAGCGTATAAAAATTCCAAACCAACAAACACGAACAAAAGTAAGAAACCTAATTTTTTAGTTCGCTCCACGCCTATTTGTTGCGGTACTGTTTTCAAATGCGGATCGTCTTGCTTTAAATCGATGATTTCAAAAATCAAAATCAACACAAAAATCAGAATAAAACGTTGAATCGCGACCAAAAAAACATAAGTAGTCAATGAGATTTCTGCGTTAATTATCGGCAAAAACAAAGTCACCCCAACCCAACACAAAGCCACAATATAAATCTTTACTCCTGCCCAATTCCGAGCATTCTTTTTATTGGGAAAGAACGGTAAAGTGTAAAGCAAAGTCAGAATCAAAAAAACAACGGCAATGATTTTGGTTTTTTGCGCCAATTGCAGAAAGTAAAAGCCACAAGCCAACAACGATAGAAAACTCAAAACGGCGATTACTTTTAATTGGGTTCGCATTTGTAATTTTTGGGTTCGAGCCAAAGCATCATACTTCACAAAATTATACCCGACGATCGTCCCGAAAAAAGCAAAAAAAGCAGTCGCTTCAATGGCCGAAATTTGAAACAAAAAACCCGTCATTCGTACCAAAGCATAAACCGACAAAGCCACGTGAATACTGCTGTTGATGTAAAAATCGAGAAGTCGTTTTAAAAATAGCATAGGCTAAAAGTAAGCAAAGTGTTAATAAGAGTACATTTTGGTTAAAAAATTCTCAAAATATTAGACTTTGTTTAGCACAAAATTAGAACATTAATAATTACTTTTGTTGGCGTTAAAAAACAAACTCGTTTTCTAGCAAAACACGCACAACTAAACACACTTATAGAACTTACAATTTAATGAGAACAGACGCATTTGCATTACGCCACATAGGTCCACGTGAGAGCGACCTAAACCACATGTTCAAAACTATCGGAGTTGAAACTTTTGACCAATTAATTTACGAAACCATACCGGACGATATTCGCTTGAAAAACGACTTAAATCTGGATGCCCCGATGACCGAATATGAGTATTTAACGCACATTCAGGAATTAGGAAAAAAAAATAAAGTGTTCAAATCGTATATCGGTTTGGGTTATCACCCAACGATTGTTCCGGCAGTAATTCAAAGAAATATTTTTGAAAATCCGGGTTGGTACACGGCCTACACACCGTATCAAGCAGAAATTGCTCAAGGTCGTTTAGAAGCCATCTTGAATTTCCAAACCATGGTTATCGAATTGACCGGAATGGAAATCGCCAATGCCTCTTTGTTAGACGAAGGAACAGCAGCGGCCGAAGCCATGGCACTATTGTTCGACGTACGTTCTCGTGACCAAAAGAAAAACAACACCCGTAAATTCTTCGTTTCAGAAGAAATATTACCACAAACCTTATCGGTTTTACAAACCCGTTCTACGCCAATCGGTGTGGAATTGGTTGTTGGAAACCACGAAACTTTTGATTTCTCTACCGACTTTTTCGGAGCGATTTTACAATATCCGGGCAAATACGGTCAGGTAAATGATTATGCTGCCTTTATGGCTAAGGCCAATGAAAATGAAATCAAAGTAGCCGTGGCTGCCGATATTTTATCTTTAGCCAAATTAACTTCTCCGGGAGAAATGGGCGCTGCTGTAGTAGTAGGAACGACCCAACGTTTTGGAATCCCAATGGGTTACGGCGGACCGCACGCAGCTTATTTTGCCACTAAAGAAGAGTACAAACGTTCCATGCCGGGTAGAATCATCGGAGTTTCTATAGATGCTAACGGAAAGCGTGCGTTGCGCATGGCTTTGGGAACTCGTGAGCAACACATCAAACGTGAAAAAGCCACTTCCAATATTTGTACGGCACAAGTTTTATTGGCCGTTATGGCCGGAATGTATGCGGTATATCATGGGCCAAAAGGATTGAAATACATCGCCAATAAAGTACACGCTTCGGCGGTAACTTTGGCTGATGCCTTAAATAAATTAGGCGTTTACCAAACCAATACCGCTTTCTTCGATACCATTTCCGTAAAAGCGGATGCGCCTAAAGTAAAAGCGATTGCGGAAAAACACGAAGTTAACTTCTTCTATGTAGATGGTGAAACGATTTCTATTTCGTTAAACGAAACGACTTCGTTAAACGACTTGAACCAAATCATCGCCATTTTTGCAGAAGCGACTAGTAAAGAAGCTTTCAAGGTTTCTGAATTAAGTTCAAACAACAATTTCCCAACTTCCTTAGAAAGAACTTCAACGTTCTTGCAACATGAGGTGTTCAACAATCATCATTCTGAATCTCAGTTGATGCGTTATATCAAAAAATTAGAGCGCAAAGATCTGTCGCTAAACCACTCGATGATTTCTCTGGGTTCTTGTACGATGAAGCTTAATGCCGCGGCTGAAATGTTGCCATTGTCTATGGCGAATTGGAATAGCATTCACCCATTCGCGCCTATCGAACAAGCAGAAGGGTATATCACAATGCTTAAAAAATTAGAGCAACAATTAAATGTAGTAACCGGTTTTGCCGGAACAACTTTGCAACCCAACTCCGGTGCGCAAGGCGAATACGCAGGTTTAATGGCGATTCGTGCCTACCACCAATCTCGTGGCGACAACCACAGAAATGTGTGTTTGATTCCATCCTCAGCTCACGGAACCAATCCGGCTTCGGCAGCGATGGCAGGTATGCAAATTATCGTAACCAAAACCATGGAGAATGGAAACATTGATGTAGAAGATTTGAGAGCAAGAGCAATTGAACACGCAGCCAACTTGTCTTGTTTGATGGTCACTTATCCATCAACTCACGGGGTTTTTGAAAGTGCCATTTGTGAAATAACCAAAATCATCCACGACAATGGTGGTTTGGTTTATATGGATGGTGCCAATATGAATGCACAGGTTGGTTTGACCAATCCGGCCACTATTGGTGCAGATGTTTGTCACTTGAACTTACATAAAACCTTCGCGATTCCTCACGGCGGTGGCGGACCAGGTGTTGGACCAATTTGTGTCAACGAAAAACTGGTGCCTTTCTTACCAACGAACCCAATCATTCCGGTAGGTGGAAACAATGCGATTACCGCCATTTCCTCTGCACCATATGGTTCAGCCTTAGTGTGTTTGATTTCTTATGGCTATATCACCATGTTGGGTGCTGAAGGCTTGAAAAGCTCAACAGAACACGCGATTTTAAATGCCAATTATATGAAAGCCCGTTTAGAAGCACATTATCCGGTTTTATATTCAGGAGAAATGGGCCGTGCGGCACACGAAATGATTTTAGATTGTCGTGCCTTTAAACAAAACGGAATTGAAGTTACGGATATCGCCAAACGCTTAATGGATTACGGTTTCCACGCACCAACGGTTTCCTTCCCGGTAGCCGGAACGTTGATGATTGAACCAACAGAATCGGAAGATTTAGCCGAGTTAGATCGTTTTTGTGATGCGATGATTTCTATCCGTAAAGAAATTGCTGCGGCTTCGGCTGATGATACTAATAACGTATTGAAAAACGCTCCTCATACTTTAGCGATGCTAACGACTGACACTTGGACTTACCCTTACACGCGTGAGCAAGCCGCTTATCCTTTAGAGTACATTCACGAAAACAAATTCTGGCCAAGTGTTCGTCGTGTAGATGATGCTTATGGTGACAGAAATTTAGTTTGTTCTTGTGCACCGATTGAGGCGTATATGTAATACAAATTTAGAAGTACTAAATACGAAGTAAAAATTAAAAGGTTTCAAGTTGTAAAATTTGGAACCTTTTCTTTTAAAAGCTGACTCTAATCAGCAAAACAAAATTTGTGAAGTTTTATTTTTGTGCCAAATGAAAAAATAATGAATGACATTCAAACCCAAGACGACTTGTATTTACTCGTCGATGAGTTTTACAAAAAGCTTTTATCAGATGATGCTATCAGTTATATTTTTACCGATGTAGTCAAAATAAAACTCGAAGAACACTTACCAATTTTGGTTACTTTTTGGTCTCAAGCCATTTTGGGCACCGGTGGTTATACCAATAATTTGACGCAAATTCATTTAGATGTCAATGCCAAAGAATACCTATCGCCTGAACTGTTCAAAACTTGGCTCCATCATTTTTATACAGCCGTAGATGAGAATTTTAAAGGTCAAAAAGCCGAGCAAATTAAGACTCAAGCCTTGAGTATTGGCACGATTATGCAGATTAAAATAAAAAACGAGAGGAGTTAACCTCTCGTTTTTTATTTTATTTCTTAATTATTCTTTTAACAACAGTACCCGAATCACTGTTCATTTTAAGTACATATACTCCGGCTTGTAAAAACCGAACATCAATTTCATTGGAGTTAAAAACACCTTTTTGAACAATTTGTCCTAAATGATTATACATCTCATAATTAATCAAATAATCTGAATGAAGTACTTGTAAAAAATCATGTGTCGGATTAGGATAAACTTCTATGTTTTGAAGCAAATTCTCTAGAGTACTCAAAGTGGCATCTACTAAACAAATATTAAAACTTGACGTAGTTATCGGGGTCGAATACTCGTTTACCACCCGCACATAGTACTCGTTACCTACAGTATAATTTGTATATGTATAAGTTTCACCTGATCCGTTGCCATTTACATTTCTACAATAGACTAATGTCCCGTTACATCCTCCTTCGTACACCTGATAACCATTACTAACATCGACAACAGTTGACAAAGTAACGGTCATACTTGTATTAGTTGCTGTAAATTTATACCAAACATCTTGTGAAGGATTAGGCGAACACGAAAATATAGAACCTACACCATCCAGGGTTGAACCGCTTAATGCTACCGTATTGGTGGCACAAGTTGTGCTGGGTTGGAGAGTAATAGCGTTCACACAATTATCATTAGCCGGTGGTGGATAACTCTGTACACAAATAGAGAAGGTATTAATAGATGTTGCTATAAAAGCATTAAAAACCCTAATAAAATAGGTGGTGCCTATTTCAAAGTTATTATACAATAGGTTTTCACCGGAACCGGTTGTATTGTTAGCGTTTCTGCAAAGGAATGTCGATCCGCTGCAGCTACCGGTCAACACTTCAAATCCGTTACTAATTCCTGGAGTTCCGAATAAAACTATCCCCATTGTTTTCTCTGTTGCCACAAAACTATACCAAACATCCTGAGAAGCACTTGTCCCACAGCTAGGAGCAGCAGTATTAATTGTAGAACCAGAAAATGTGCCCTCAACTGAATTACATGAAGAGGAAGGATTCAAAGCAACAGCATTCGAACAATTATCGTTAGCCGGTGGAGGATAACTTTGCAAACAAATAGAAAATGTATTTGAAGAGGCAGCTATAAATGCATTAAAAACGCGGATATAATAAGTGGTTCCTATTTCAAAGTTATTGTACATTAAATTCTCTCCAGAACCTGAAGTATTATTGACATTTCTGCAAATAATTACCGACCCGTCACAACTTCCGGTTCTAACTTCAAATCCGTTACTAATTCCTGCTGTTCCAAATAAAACTATCCCCATCATTTTCTCAGTAGCCACAAAACTATACCAAACATCCTGTGAGGCATCAGTGGCACAACTTGGCTTAGGTGTTGAAATTGTAGCGCCGTTAAATGTCCCTTCAACAGTTATACAAGAAGAACCCGGTACTAAAACCGTAGCATTGGCGCACAAATCGTTTTGAGAATAAATTACAGTTGCACTTAAAAAGGCAACTAATAGAAAGTAAATTTTTTTCATTTGCTTTTTTTACAAAAATATAATAATCCATTTATTTACAAAAACGGTCATAATATAAATTTTGTTAAAAAAACTAGGTAAAAAACAAACGAATTCGCAAAAATTATCAATTAACAAACAAAAGTGTTTAATATTATTTTTAAATCAATAATTTAGTGGAACTATTACCATTACACATGAACATTAAAATAACCGGTTCCGGAAGCTATATCCCGACCGAAATAGTTACGAATAAAGATTTTACCAAACACGTTTTTCTTAATGATGACGGAACACCATTTCCACTTCCAAATGAGGTCATCACCGAAAAATTTTACGATATCACCGGAATTGAGGAACGCCGATATGTTACGGATGATTTACAAACTTCCGACATTGCTACTATCGCTGCCCGAAAAGCCATAGAAGACTCCGGAATCGATGCGGAAACTTTGGATTATATCATTTTCGCACACAACTTCGGCAACGTAAAAAAAGGCGCTATTCAAACTGACTTATTGCCGAGTTTGGCGACCAGAGTCAAATTTGATTTGCGTATCAAAAACCCAAAATGTGTTTGCTACGACATGCTTTTCGGTTGTCCGGGTTGGGTGGAAGGCGTAATCCAAGCGCAAGCGTTTATCAAAGCCGGAATGGCTAAAAAATGTTTGGTCATTGGTGCCGAAACTTTATCAAGAGTGGTTGACATGCACGACCGCGACAGTATGATTTATTCGGATGGTGCCGGAGCGACAATCGTAGAAGCCACAGAGGATGAAGGCGGTATTTTAGCCCATGCATCAGCGACTTTTACTTACGATGAAGCTTATTATCTATTCTTCGGAAACTCTTTTAATAAAACCCACGATCCTGATGTGCGCTATATCAAAATGCACGGCAGAAAAATATATGAATTTGCTTTGAGTCAGGTGCCCAAAGCGATGAAAGAATGTGTGGAAGCCAGCGGCATTGACATCAGTAACATCAAAAAAGTATTGATCCATCAAGCCAATGAAAAAATGGATGAAGCCATCATTCAACGTTTCTACAAACTCTTCGGACAAACCGCTCCCGAAGGCATCATGCCGATGAGTATTCACAAACTCGGAAACTCGAGCGTGGCGACGGTTCCAACGTTGTATGATTTATTGGTCAAAGGCAATCTCGAAGGCCATTCTCTTCAAAAAGGTGATGTCATTCTTTTTGCTTCGGTTGGTGCCGGAATGAATGTTAATGCGATTGTATACAGAATGTAATAAACTTTGTAACTTTGGTGCTTTAACTTTGTAACTTAATCAATGTACGAGAAGACATACCCAAGTAAGCGCTTTAACATTACCCTTCAGTTTTTAAAAAAACACATTACCACTGCTGAAACCATTTTGGATTTAGGTGTGCCCAATCCGTTTTCCAAAATCATGGAAGACAATGGCTATACCGTTATCAATACCAAAGGCGAAGATGTAGACAACGACCAATCGGCCTTGCAAAATGAAAACTACCAAGTGTTTACTGCCTTTGAAATCTTCGAACATTTACTCAATCCGTATACCGTTTTAGAAAATGTAAAAGCCAATAAAATATTGATTTCGATTCCGCTGCGTTTGTGGTTTTCTCCGGCTTATCGCAGTAAAACAGATATGTGGGACAGACATTATCACGAGTTTGAAGATTGGCAACTCGATTGGCTCTTGGAAAAAACCGGCTGGAAAATTGTGGATAGCGTAAAGTTTACACATCCCGTAAAGAAACTAGGTTTCCGTCCTTTATTGAGATATTTCACTCCGAGATATTACATGGTTTATGCTGAGAAGATAAAATAATGAACTACTATATTGTCATTCCGGCGCATAACGAAGAAGCATTCATGGCTTTGACTTTACAATCGTTAGTCGAGCAAACTGTTTTGCCCACCAAGGCCGTGATTGTGAATGACAATTCTACAGATACCACCGCTGAGATTGTTTTGGCTTTCGCCGAAAAGCATCCTTGGATTTCTTTGGTCAATAAAACTTCAGACGCCATTCATTTGCCGGGAAGCAAAGTGATTCAGGCATTTCAAAAAGGGTTGGAAACTTTAGATGAGAATTACGACATCATTGTAAAAGCCGATGCCGATTTGATTTTTCCCGTTAATTATTTTGAAACGATAATCAACCATTTTCAATCCGATGAGCAAATCGGAATGGTAGGCGGTTTTGCCTACATCGAAAAAAACGGCGATTGGATTCTGGAAAACCTAACAGATAAAGACCACATTCGCGGTGCTTTTAAAGCGTACCGAAAAGCTACATTCCAACAAATTGGTGGATTGAAACCGGCTATGGGTTGGGACACGGTTGACGAATTACTCTGTAAATTTTACCATTGGAAAGTCGTTACCGATGCATCTTTAAAAGTCAAGCACCTCAAACCCACAGGTGCCAATTACAATAAAACCGCACGTTACAAACAAGGAGAAGCTTTTTATTCTTTAGGCTATGGCTTTTTCATCACCTCGATTGCTTCTTTAAAACTGGCCATGCGAAAAGGAAAACCATTACTTTTCCTGGATTATATAAAAGGATTTTGGAAAGCTAAATCAGCTAAGAAGCCATTGTTAGTGACCAAAGAGCAAGCTCAATTCATCCGAAACTACCGTTGGAAAAAGATGAAGGAAAAGTTAATTTGAAGATTCGAGAATCTGAAAATTTGAAGATATTAAATTGAGCTCCTTTTCAAATTTCCAAATTGGTACATTTTCAAATTAATTATCACTATTTTTGACATTATTTTAAACCTATGATGCTCGTTCGCTATTTATCCCAAATAGGAAAATATTTCTTGATGCTCAAAGAAGTATTTAACAAACCCACGAAATGGTCGGCCATGAGACAGTTGATTTTCAAGGAAATTGATGATTTAATCATTGATTCGCTTGGGATAGTTTGTTTTATTTCATTCTTCGTTGGTGGCGTTGTTTCCATTCAAACAGCATTAAACTTAACCAATCCGTTGATTCCGAAATACCTTATCGGTTTTGCGACCAGACAATCGGTGATTTTGGAATTTGCCCCAACGTTTATCTCCATCATTATGGCCGGAAAAATGGGTTCGTTTATCACTTCAAGCATAGGAACGATGCGTGTTACAGAGCAAATTGATGCTTTGGAAGTGATGGGTGTGAACTCACTTAACTATTTGGTTTTCCCCAAAATTATTGCGCTACTACTCTATCCTTTTGTTATTGGAATTGCGATGTTCTTAGGCGTTTTTGGCGGTTGGATTGCCTCAGTTTACGGCGGATTTGCTTCGAGCAACGAATTTATTACCGGAATCCAACAAGAATTTATTCCGTTTCATATTGCATATGCTTTTATTAAAACCTTTGTCTTTGCGATGTTATTGGCAACAATTCCTTCGTTTCACGGGTATTATATGAAAGGCGGCGCTTTGGAAGTTGGTAAAGCCAGTACGGTTTCGTTTGTGTGGACATCGGTAACCATTATTTTGACCAACTATATATTAACGCAATTACTATTGACCTAATGATAGAAGTAAAAGATATAGAAAAGTCATTTGGCGACAGCAAAGTATTAAAAGGGATTTCCACCATTTTTGATACCGGAAAAACCAATTTGATAATTGGTCAAAGTGGTTCAGGAAAGACCGTATTGCTCAAGAGTTTGTTAGGCATTCATTCACCCGATAAAGGCACTATTTCTTTTGACGGCAGAATTTATTCGGATTTGACACCGGATGAAAAACGAACTTTACGTACCGAAATCGGAATGGTATTCCAAGGCAGCGCACTTTTTGACAGCATGACCGTAGAAGAAAACGTAGGTTTTCCGTTGAAAATGTTTACCAACAAATCGGCTGCTGAAATTAAAGAACGTGTCAATTTTGTAATTAATCGTGTGAATCTCATTAATGCCAACCATAAAAAACCCTCTGAAATTTCGGGTGGAATGCAAAAGCGTGTGGCCATTGCCAGAGCAATTGTCAACAATCCGAAGTATCTTTTTTGTGACGAACCCAACTCAGGACTCGACCCAAAAACGGCCATTGTAATTGACAATTTGATTCACGAAATCACTTTAGAATACAACATTACGACCGTGATTAATACCCACGACATGAACTCTGTGATGGAAATCGGTGACAAAATTATCTTTTTAAAAGAAGGTATTTTGGCTTGGGAAGGCACTAAAAAAGAAATCTTCAAAACCGATAATGAAGCCATTACCGATTTTGTATATTCTTCCAATCTTTTCAAGAAAATCAGAAAAGCTCAGAATAAAGGAGATTTATAAGCCTATCTATTAGCGCTTAAGAATATCCATCCGGCTTTGTTTTCTCCGGTTCTTAAATTGAGAATGTAATAGTAGGTCGAATCAGGTAATCTTTCGCCATTCATATTTTGGCCATGCCATTCATCGATGTAGTTGTTTTTCTCATATACTTTTCTACCCCAACGGTTGTAAATTTCAATTCGGTCGACTTCAAAACCGGCCAGGTTAAAACTCTCATTAGTAGTATCATCATTTGGCGTAATCACATTCGGAATAAAACAAATCGTTCTGACAACATCAATAGTTTGTGAAGCCGAACAACCATTGACATCGGTTACAGTTAAATTGTAAAGCCCTACTTCGCCACCGGTGATAACAATAGGATTTTGAGCAGCAGTAAAATTATTTGGACCAGTCCAAGCGTAGGTCGCCATTGAAGCGTCAAACGAACCGGCAATTGGCGTAGCGGTAACTACATATTCACTTTGGATACAATTCTGACTCAAATCAAACTGAGGCAAGGCATTGACCAAAACAGCAACACTCGATGTCCCAGACTGACATCCATTTTGGCTGGCAGAAACTGTATAAGTTCCATTATTATCAGCCGAGAGATTTGAGATTATCGGATTTTGCTCAGTAGACATAAATCCATTTGGCCCGGTCCATTGGTAAGTTCCATTGAGAATAGTAGTGGCATAAAGTTGTAAACTTCCGCTTTCGCAAATAATACTATCGACACTGGCTACCGGTATCGCCGGTATTTCATAAATGATGATGTTGATAAAGGCCTCGTCAAACAAACTACAACTTCCATCAACATGGTATCTGAATTCGTAACTGCCATAAGGAACAGTGCCGGTGTTCCAAAGATTACCGCTGAGTGTACCGCTTGAAGTCATCTCATCCCAAGTCCCACCCGAATCATAATTGCCTTGCGATTGCAGTAGCGAAAATAAATCGATAGTGCCTTGTCGTCCACAATAGCTAAAAGAGCCACTATTTCCGGCATTTGGAGGAATATTCGTCACCAAAACCACATAGCTCAATACCTGATTCAAACAAGAGTTCGGATTGTTGCTGTAACTAATGCTAACGTGATAAGTTCCATTGTTGGCAGCAGCATTAAAAGGATTGAAATTCAAAGAACTTGTTGTACTGAGAATGTTGGTTGTGTCGTTGTCTTTCCACCATTGGTATTGAAAAAATGAAAAATTGGGCACCGAAAGTGTTAAGTTGTCTCCGTCACAGAACACTTGATTCGCCGTAATTTCGAGCGGATTGGGATTCACGATCTCGAAAGCACTGTTTAAGAAATTGCCACAAGCATCCTGTACCTGAAAGTTATACGTAGCCGGTTCTAAACCGGTAAAAATATTAGAATTTCCGTTCTCCACTAAAAATGGCTGTCCGTTTTTAAGGGTAATCCTGTACTGCAAAGGATCAAAACCAACCGCCATTACAATTACTTCAAAAGTACTGCCACAAGAAATGGAATATACATCTTCAATCATCGGCAATCCGTTGTAATCAAATTCATAAATAGTTTTAAAACAATTGGTTTGAATGATGCTGTTGCTCACAAAACTCCTAAAAACTTTCAAAATTCTGAAATGTCCTTGGTAAGCCAAATTATAATTGATGGTGTTATTAATTAAAGGAATAGAGTTGCTGTTATCCGGCAATACTCCCTCTACGTAAACAGTCCCGGTAGCCGGATGTCCCCAATCATTGGTAACCGTGTTCAATTTTTGTAACCAATAAGTGGTTATGCCGGTGTTGGTACTGGTGTTGTTTAAGTTAAGATCAAACGAACCGCAATTCGGAATTACGGCAACATTGGTAGTATCCTGATGTCCCAAAATAGTAAAAGCAGTATCAGTTGTGACGTTACAGGAATTGGTCGATTGAATCACATAATTTCCGGCCGGAAGTGAGTCTATTACCAAATTCGTATTGTTTATTATAAGATTACCATACAAGTTCTGCGGTAATGTACTTTGATAAGCCACCGGCGCTGTAATCAAGCTTATAGCAGTAAATTCTCCTATCATTCTGATTGCACCTGTTCCATCTTGGCATCCTTCACGTACAAAAATCTCAGGAATAACCGATATAGGATCTATATGAATCTCCAGTGTATGTGGTGCTCCACATAAGTCCAAAACGTCAAAAATATAAATCCCTACGGGTAAATTTACAAAGGTGATATAATCAGCGGAATTGATTAAACTCGTATAATCATGGGGTAAAGTAACCTGGTATGTCGCCGGAGCGGAAACCATAATGATTTCAGAAATACCATAGATAGACAAAGAACCCGTAGTACAATTTTGCCCAAAAATACTTATGAAAGGCGGTGCGATTTCCACAATAATTATTTCAATGGTAAACACTTGCGGATTACCACAAATATCGGTGGTATTGAAAACATAAGTACCTTCAACTAAATACAATATTGTAACAGAATTGTTTACAATTTGGCTTGTGTAACTCTGTGGCAGCGAAGTTGTAAAGGCTGCCGGAGCGGAAACCAAAGTGACTGTGGCCACATTAAAAAAGCTGACTTGTTTGTAAATACAACCTTGAGGCAAAACGGTGTAAGAAGCTGCAATAGACAAATTATCGATTACGCCATTATGGGTATAAACCGTACCACAACCATCGGTAAACGTAATGCTGTAATTATAGGGTTGATTGGTATAAAAAGGAACTTGTTGAAAACTGGTAAAACCGCCGTTTACTGTTTGATTGTAAGTAATAGAACCTCCGGTTGGCGGAAAAACAGTTGTGGTAACTTGTAATGGAAACTTTACTACTCCAAAGGGCGAAGGGAATAGCGATTCAAAACTGAACCCGACATTCACCGAGGTACAACTCGCCAAAGCCGGTGATAAAAATTCGACATCTAACGCCGGATTGGTTGGTTGCACGGTAAATGTTTGCACCACTCCTTCACCACAAGCGTCATAAACCCTAACTTGGTAAGTACCGGCAGTCAAATTATTGAACACATTGGAAGCTTGCAATTCTCTGATCATCGGTCCGGAAAAAAGCTCATAATTCAAGCCATTAGCCGTTAGATTTCCCGATAAAACATTGACCGTAATTCTTCCGTCATTGCCGCAAATTTCATTGATACTGTTGACCTGATAAGTCAATGCTTCAACTTCATCAAGGATGATTACGTCTTGTTGCTGCGTTCCACTGTTACCGGCTAATGATTGTGTGGCAACTACTCGGTAAGTACCGGCATTCAACCCCGACAATGAGCCACCGGATTGGATTGAGATTGGGTTAGCAACATCGGGCAGCAGATAAATGCTATATAAGATGGTTGAACCCGGAGTTGTATTGGACACACTGAAAGTCAAAGACCCATTTCCGGTACAAGTTTCATCGGTATGGTTAACCGTTAGGGTAAAATTGGACAACTGACTAAAAGTCAATTGTGTTAGGAGTAAAAAGACAAAAGTTAACTTCAATTTCAGCTGATCCATTATTACTATTTTTTTCTGACAAAACTAAATGGAAAGATACAATAAAAATTTAATGATTGTGTAAATTCTTAGTTTTTGATGGAAAGAAATGAGTAACCGCTGATTCCGGACTATAATTCGTTGGCTTTGGCTGTTATTTTTTTGATGTCTTGCTCTTTATTCTTGGGATAAATCATGAGTACATTTTCGTTATCAACGATAATATAATCATCCAACCCATCAATAACCACGAGCTTTTTAGCATTGGAACGAATAATATTATTGGAAGCATTTTCCAAAATTACAGTGGCATTAACCACAGCGTTATTTTGGTCGTCTTTATCTAACTTTTCGTGAAGTGAACCCCAAGTCCCCAAGTCGTTCCAGTCAAATGTGGCCGGAAGCACATAGACATTTTGGGCTTTTTCCATCACAGCATAATCGATGGAAATGTTTTCCGCTTTGGCATAATGGTCTTCTATAAACTGTTTTTCATTTGAAGTGTTATAATTTTCCATCCCTTGTTGGAACAAAGCATGCATTTGAGGTTGGAATTGTTGAAAAGCTGTTGAAATCGACTTTACACTCCAAATAAAAATCCCTCCGTTCCAGAGGAAATTTCCGGCCTCCAAAAACTTTTTGGCGGTTTCATAATCGGGCTTTTCTCTGAACTGTTTTACTTTTTTGATTGGATTGGTGTCGCTTTCATCAAACTCGATATAGCCAAAACCCGTATTGGGAAAAGTGGGTTGAATTCCCAAAGTCATCAAAGCATTTTCTTTTTGACAATAATCAAAACAATGCGCTAAGTTATCGGCAAAGGCCACTTCGTCTTCAATCCAATGATCGCTTGGCGCAACAACCATCACCGCATTGGGATTCTGTTTCTGAATTTTCAACGAGGCATATAAAATACAAGGTGCTGTATTACGCATGGCTGGTTCTAATAAAACTTGCACTTGCTTTACCATAGGCAATTGTTCCAAAACCAAACCGTTGTAACGTTCATTGGTTAAAATGAATATATTTTCAACTGGAACTAATTTTGACAAACGACTGAAAGTTTTTTGAATCAAAGTTTCTCCCGAGCCCAACATGTCGTGAAACTGCTTTGGAAAATCGGTGGTGCTTACCGGCCAAAATCTTGAGCCAACACCGCCGGCCATTAATATTGCGTAATAGTTGTTGTTCATTGTATGAAGTGCAAAGTGCCAAAGTTACAAAGTTACAAAGTCATATGGTAGTTATCCCGGAATTATTTCTACCTCAGCATTTGCATTGAACAAATACAATCTTCCGGTTTTGACTTCCAAACATTCATAACGCTTAACACGCAAGCCTTTCTTCTGAAAAATTCTGCCGTTTTTGATTCTAAATAAACTGCCGCTTGGGACTTCGTGTACAAAGTGAATATCGGGTTTTCTCTCGTCAAATTGTTTTAGGGCAAAAGCCAATCGGGCATCGGTATCGCTACTCGCCGTGGGATTTCGGAAATGATTGGCCACCAATGGCAGTACCGAATGTGGGAAAATCTCCGGCCGGATAAATGGCACCATCAATCTTTGAAACGTATGTTTCCATTCATTGCCGTGCGGTTTGATTAACCGTCCGAATTTTTCATAAGCTACTAAATGCGCAATTTCGTGAACTAAAGTTATCAGAAATCGGTACTTATTCAAATTGGCATTAACCGTAATCTCATGCTTTCCTCCTATCGCCCGACGGTAATCTCCGTGACGCGTTTGGCGTTCGTTGACGATTTTCAAATGCACATTGTTGCTCTTGATTAGCTCAAAGCAAGACGGCACAGCGTGTTCGGGCAAGTATTTTTGAAGGACTTCGCTCATATTCAGTTATCGGTTGTCGGTTGTCGGTTGATAGTTATATTCAACTACTATCGCCAAAAACCATCAACTTTTATGGAGTACTCGATGAAACCTGGATTATTTTTCCGTTATGGTATTTATTGCCGGTTAAGGCAAAACTATAGATGTAATCGGCCATTTCTTTCGCAGAAATCGGTGCTTCATACCCGGGAAAAGCTTCTTGCAACATTTCGGTATTCACGGCTCCGAGTGCCAGCACATTGAAAGCAATTCCTTGTTCTTTGTATTCTTCGGCTAATAATTCCGAAAGTGTAATTACAGCTCCTTTACTCGAACTGTAAGCGGCCAATCCGGCAAATTTCATACTGCCTTGAATGCCGCCCATCGAGCTGATCGAAACGACATGACTTCCTTTTTTCAAATACGGTAAACAAACCCGCGTCAAATTGGCTACCCCAAAAACATTCACTCGGTAAATGCTTTCAAAATCTTCTTGCGACGTTTGAGAAAATGGTCGGTTGAGCAAACTTCCGGCGTTGTGAATGACAATATCCACTTGCTGCCAAGTGCGAGCAAGAAAATTTTCAACTTCAATCAATTCTTCTTCTTTCCCCAAGTCAACGGAGAGACAAGTGATGTTTTCGTTTTCAATTAGGGCTTGAGGAGTTTTTCGGGAAATGGCTAACACTTGGTGTCCGGCTTGAGCAAATTGTAGTGCCAATTCGTAACCAATGCCACGCGAAGTTCCGGTGATAATAATATTCTTCATGGGTTTCTTTCTTGTCGTAAATATACTAAAAGTACGGACTTGAAAACCATCAGCAATATTTCTTCCAAAATTTAAATCCTTGCCAGATTCCAAACCCCACAAACACCAACGGAATGATGATTCGCATTAAATATTGGGCCAAAAATTCCACATTGGAGGCAAAATAATGCAAGGCCAAAATCAGCGTTAACATTCCGCAAAAAGTACCGACAATCGTTCCTAAAACAAAAACATATTTTCTGCAACCTGAAATTTCAATATACTTTCCGTTCAAAAGCCAAAGATTCCAACCGGTCCAAAACGGAATTTGAATGAAGTTCAAACAACTAAGCACGATTCCCAAAAGAAATGGGGCATAATTATAAGTGGTTGAAAAATCGCTTTTCGAGTTGGCGCTGGAATAAAAAACATATGCCAGCACAAACATGAATACTATCGAAAAACCTTCAATATACTTAGTCAGTTTTTTATTCTCAGCTAATCTTTTGGCAAAGATTAAGGTAAAATAAATCACAAAGAACTCAATAATGATTACGCCTAATAAATACAAGGCTGTTGGCGTCAAACCCGATTTTTCATAAACCTGAAAACCCACCACATTGAGGTAACCCAATGGAATTGACCCGATGAAACTCACCAGAAAACCAACGAATATGTTTTTTAAGTTTTGCATTAAAAATTCACAATTTTATTGCTTTGTTCCAAATGCAAATTGTACTGTTCCATTCCGATTTTGTGAGGCAAATAATCATAACCGCGTTTGTGATTGACCACACTGATTTCATACATATAAGTAATGTGTCTCGTCAATTCTCTCCAGGCAAAAAACAGCGAATGTTTCGGATCATAAATATGCGTAGGTTCACTAGCTGCGCCGTTTAGTTCGACTATAGAGAAGTTTTTGCCCTGTTCGAGTTCTTCCCAAGTATGGTACATTAAATCCATTCGTCCAAAATAAAACTCATCGATTTGCAGACACATATCGTCAATAACTTTGGTCAACTCGGGTGAAATTAAATGACTGTAATCTAAAAATTTAGCCCCGCGAGCATGATTCCCATACGGAACCAAATTGCGTTTTTCGCCTTTGGGCAAAATGTCTTTGAGTTGGTTGCTGTATTCTTTTTGCAACGCTTTCAACTGCAATTCATAACGAGGATTGGTTTTTATCAACTCTTCAATAGTCGAAAAACCGTCGCCTTCCACAATCAGGAATTCTTTGGCTACAATTCCGGTGATTCTTCCGTTTTTTTCATGGGGATAACGCACGTAAAAAATCCCGACTTCATTCGGAAACGGAATTAAATCTTGTACTAAATAATCAAAATCAGCTTTGCGGTGATAGCTTTTTAAGTCGTCCAAATCTTTAATCTTTTTCACTGCCGAACCACGCAAACCAATATCGGGCTTGGCAATAAAAGGAAACTCGATTTTGGAAGCATTTAAAATCTCTTCTACTTCCTCAAATGACAATTGTTCTTTGACCAACTTGGTTTTAGGATAAAATTGTGGTGGAATCAAATCATAGATTTCCATTTTGCTGTCCATAATAAATCCGCCGTTTCGCATGGTCGGATTGCAAGTATTGAAAAAGAAAATCGTCCGCGCTCTCAAAGCATAATAAGCCCAAAGAAAATAAATTGGGATATATACAACTTTGAACGGCCAATATTCCCAATGGAAGAGTTTGTGTAGAAATAGTCTCAAGAATGATGAGTTATAAGTTATGCCCTTCGACTGCGCTCAGGGTGACATTTTTAAACTGAAATAAAGGTATTGGAAAAATCTCGTTCGGCAATCAAATCATTGTAATGAATGGCAACTTTGTTCTTTTCGATTACGGTTTGCGTGATACTGAGTGTTTTTAAGATGTCGTTTCGGTTGATGACCAAACCGTGTTCGGTGTTGCCTTCTTCAGTATACCGGTGAAAATTGAATAGTTCTTCTTCGTTGACTTCGGGTTTAATATCCAAAAAAGTGTAAAACCAGTTGGCTCTTTCTTCTCTAATCTCCTTTGAATATAAAGTCGACGACGACCAAATGTGGCTTTGGTTGGTATTTAGTTCGAAACTGCTTTTCTCCCATTCATTCCAGCGCAATTGGTACAGCTTTTGGTTTTCAAATAAGACCAAAGTAAAAGGTTCGATATTTTCCAAATCGATGTTTTGCCAAGCTTCCAAAGGCGAAGGGCTACCGATTAAATCGAGTACGATTAAACCACGGCTTTTGCGATAACTGTCTTTTAAAACATGCTTTTCTTCGGCACCATTTAGCAGAACCAAGACATTTGAATGTTCATCGATGGCATACCAAGTGCCGCCGGCTTTGTTGTCTTTAGGAAAAATGACTTTCTTATTATTGAGGCGGTAACTTTTAGGTTCAATAGCGTTCGGACGCAGCAGTTTCTCATCACGGTTTGACGTAATGATAATTTTACCATTGGTGTTGACAAAACTTACTGTGCACATTGTTTTCGGTATTCGATAGTGGAACGTGCTACCCCAAAATTTTCATCTATATCTACAGTATCCGACTGGATAATCGCCACTTTTATTAACGCTTGGTGGTGGATGCAATGCTCTAAATTGTACAACAATTCACGATGGTAATTACTGTCTATCAGCAGTTCCTCGCCATCGACAATTTGTTGCAATTGCAAGTTTTTATTCGGTCTATCTACTTGGTTCAAAATAGTATCGATACATTCTTTGGCGAAAGCCGTATTAGTTTGAATCAGGTAATCTCGCTTGCGGTGGTCATAATTCACAACACCTGATTCGTATTGATTTTCGAGACACTGAAACATTTCAATAATGTGACGGGTGTGTTCCCCAATAGTGGCATTGCTCAAGTCATGACAAGGACAACAATACTCGTCGTCCGAAAGTTGCAAGACCAAACCTGACAATTCGTTGAGGGTTTTACAGATGGCCGGAATGAGCATATTTTAGTTTTTGTTTGTTTATTCTACTAGTTACGATTTTGGTCAAAAAATAGTTTTCTATTCCTTAAATCGCAATAACTCTGGAATTTTATTTCGCTCTGTATACACCAAAAACAAACAGCTTATTAAAGTGATTACAGCCAAAACAAATAACGTTCCACCATCATTTTGCACTTCGATTCCTAACACAAATATATGAGAAAAAATGGCGCCCAACATGGTACCCAATCCTAAAAGTGCACCAAGCAAGGTTGTTCTCGGAATTAAAATTAAAATCGAAGCGATTAATTCGACTACGCCCGAGCCTATTCTTCCGTAAGGTTCTATGCCTAAAGTTTGAAAAATATACACACTTTCCTCGGCTGCGGTGAATTTAAAATATAAGGTTTGCAAAAGGATTACCACTGCGATGAGCTTGACAATCCAAAGGATAATTGGGTTTTTCATTTTAGATTATGAGATTGTTAGAAGGTTAGCGTTGATTACTGAACACTGATTACTGATTACTAATTTTTTTCCAGTTGGCATCGGCTTTTTTCTTCAAATTGACTTCGTCTTTGTTCCAAGATTTCAAGGTGTTGTTGAAATAAGCATTGTAAAACAAATACAATTTGCCATCTAAAATTTTAAAAGTTTCAGGATTAACTTCCACCTTTTTGCCATAATCGCCCATGGCAAAAGCACACCAACCACCGTATTGCGGTTCGTAACGCGAAGGATTTTTAGCAAAAGTCTCTTTGTTGGCTTGAGAAGAAAAATAATAGGTTACGTCTTCATAAGTTGAGGCGATTTCCTTTTTGCCTTTTACAGCTTTTTTCTGCGTAAAATAAGCTACCGGATCATAGCCTTGCAAGGCAATTTTGTATTCTAAATTGAAATGGGTTGCTCTTGAATTTTGAGCCAAACCGGTTATTGAAATTAAAGCAACCAGTAAAATTAAAATGGTTTTGTTCATGAGATTTAATTTTTAAATTATCTATTTTGATAAAGCAAAAGTAAAACGCCATGAAAAGCGGTTTTGTCGGGTAGTTTACAATTGGGACAAAATAATTTTAGAGCTTCGAAATATCTTCTATAATGATTTCTTTTCGACCATAATGCATCAGTCCGTTTTCTTCTAACTCATTTAATAAAACAGTAGCGGTTTGGCGCGAAGTACAAATGATTTGAGCGATGTCATTTTGGGTGAGATAGTTTTGAATCGTTACCCGATTGCCATCGTGTTTCCCATCGCGTTCTGCCCAATCCTTGATAAACGTGAGCAATCTGGTTTTAGCATCTTTGGAAACCAAATTGGCGTAGTTGTTTTTGATGCGTTTTAATTTCAGTCCGACAAACTTGGTGTAAGACAGCGCCAAACTAGGATTGCGCAACAACAAATCTTCAAAATCCGAGAGCAGAAAACTGCAAATGATGATATCATCGGTTAAGGCTTTGGCATATTCATTAGAATTTTTATCATTTTCTAAAGTCAGTTCACCAAATAAATCGCCTTTTTCGATAATGTCTTTGATGGTTTCGTTGCCGTCTTCATCGACGGAGACGATTTTGATGTTCCCTTTTTTAAGTAAAAAAACACGTGGCACATCAGAAGAAGAAAAGTAAATGATATCGCCTTTTTTGGCCTTTTTAAAACCGGTAATAATACACAACTGCTTGATTTGGTTCATGCTCAATGTCCAAAACAATTTGTGATCGCGGAGATACCAATATTTTAATTCTTCATACATTTAGTAAAAGTATAAATTTTATCCAATAAAAAACCCTTCCGAAAAGAAAGGGTTGATTTATCGTTTTGGGTTTGATTAAGAAACCAAACCTCTTGAAATGACAATTCTTTGAATTTCTGAAGTACCTTCATAAATCTGAGTGATTTTAGAATCACGCATCATTCTTTCTACGTGGTATTCGGCTACGTAACCGTTTCCACCGTGAATTTGTACCGCTTCATTGGCTACTTCCAAAGCAATTTCGGAAGCGTATAATTTAGCCATCGCACCACTGTGGGCAATGTCTTTGCCTTCGTCTTTTTCGCAAGCCGCTTTCATGATTAGCAATTTGGCTGCGGTAATTTTCACATACATATCGGCCAATTTGAACGCAATGGCTTGGTGTTTGAAAATTTCTTTCCCGAAGGCTTTACGCTCTTGCGAGTATTTCAACGCCAATTCGTAAGCACCGGTGGCAATTCCCAAAGCTTGAGACGCAATTCCGATTCTTCCGCCGTTTAAGACATTCATCGCAAAGTTGAAACCGAAACCGTCGGCACCAATTCTGTTTTCTTTTGGCACTTTTACATCGGTGAACATTAAGGAATGCGTATCACTTCCGCGAATACCCATTTTCTTTTCTTTGGGTCCGATTTCAAATCCGGCCCAACCTTTTTCAACGATAAAAGCATTGATTCCTTTGTGTCCTTTTTCGACATCGGTTTGTGCCATAACTAAATAAGTCGAAGCCGTTCCGCCATTGGTAATCCAGTTTTTGGTTCCGTTTAACAAATAGTAATCGCCCATGTCATTAGCCGTGGTTTTTTGTGAAGAAGCATCGCTTCCGGCTTCAGGCTCTGACAAACAGAAAGCACCGATGACTTCACCTTTGGCCAAAGGCACTAAATATTTCATTTTTTGTTCTTCCGAACAGTATTTTTCCATTCCGGCACAAACCAGTGAATTGTTCACCGACATGATTACCGCAGCTGAAGCGTCCACTTTGGCAATTTCGGTCATCGCCAAAACATAAGAAACACTGTCTAATCCGGCGCCACCATATTTTGGGTCAACCATCATTCCCATAAACCCTAAATCAGCCATCATTTTGACTTGTTCGGTTGGAAATTTGGAGTGTTCGTCTCTTTCTATTACGCCCGGTAACAATTCCGCCTGAGCAAAATCGCGTGCGGCTTGTTGAATCATTAACTGCTCTTCGGTTAAATTAAAATCCATATAATGTAACGATTATTGTTTGTTGTTTCTTTACTTTTGGTGCGCAAAAATAGGATTTAAAAGTTAGAATTTCAAACGTTTTCGTAAATTTAGCCAATGTTGAAAGAAAGTTATAAAGTTATCGGTGTCATGTCGGGCACATCCTTGGATGGCGTTGATTTGGCACACATTAATTTCACTGTTACTAGAGACAAATGGCAGTATAAAATCCTTGAAAGTGAGACCGTTTCTTATAGCGACGATTGGTTAAACAAATTGCGAACGGCTGTGGATTTTTCGAAAGGCGAATTGAAGCAATTAAACCAAGATTTCACGCTTCTTTTAGGCAACATCATCAAAGACTTTATCCAAAAACACAAAATTGTTAACCTCGATGCGGTTTGCAGTCACGGGCATACGATTTTGCACCAACCGCAAAACGGTTACACTTTACAGATTGGCAACCTAAAAGAAATTGCCACAATTGTTGGCGAAACTGTCGTTTGTGATTTTCGGGTGCAAGATGTGAAATTGGGCGGACAAGGCGCGCCATTGGTGCCGATTGGTGACCGCATTTTATTCTCTGATTATGATTATTGTTTGAATTTGGGTGGCTTTTCAAATGTTTCTTTTGAGCAAAACGGCAAACGAATAGCCTTTGACATTTCTCCGGTGAATACAGTGTTGAATTTTTATGCCAATAAACTTGGCTTAGCCTATGACGACAAAGGAAACATAGCCCAAAGTGGCGACACAGACCTTAATTTATTAGAAGAACTTGACAATTTATCTTATTACCAAAAACCCTATCCGAAATCTTTGGGTTTTGAATTTGTCAAAACTATTGTATTTCCTTTGATGGAAAGTTACGACCTCAGTATTGAAGACAAAATGCACACATTCATAAAACATATCGCCAAACAAACCGCTTTAGCATTACCAAACAGAGGTGGCAAAATGCTAATCACAGGAGGCGGTGCATACAATACTTTTTTGTTAGAAAGTATGCAAAATTATTTACCAGAAGTATCGTTTGTAGTTCCTGATTCGAAAACTTTAGAATACAAAGAAGCTTTGATTTTTGGACTCCTTGGCGTATTGAAATTACGCAAAGAGATTAATGTTTTGAGTAGTGTGACCGGCGCGAAGAAGGATCATTCTTCAGGAAAAGTATATAAGTAATAGTTTAAAAAACAGTCTGAAAACTGATTAATTCAGTGGTGTTTTTATATCCGTAATTCCCAATTCGTAATTCGTAATTTTCAAATTCCTATATTTGCACCACAAACTAAATTACACTCTAACTAAAACTAAGAATCTGAAGTGAGCTCAGATGATACACAATGAAAGACTTATTAAAAAAATTCGAAAACAAAGAACCTGAAATCATTTTCAACTGGAAAGACGCGGAGACGGAAGCCGAAGGATGGACAGTAATCAATTCGCTTCGCGGTGGCGCTGCCGGTGGTGGAACCCGCATGAGAAAAGGACTAGACATGAATGAAGTTTTGTCATTAGCCAAAACTATGGAAGTGAAGTTCTCTGTTTCAGGTCCGGCGATTGGCGGTGCGAAATCGGGCATCAATTTCGACCCGAATGACCCACGCAAAAAAGGCGTGTTGCAACGTTGGTACAAAGCGGTTTCTCCCCTATTAAAAAGCTATTACGGTACCGGTGGCGATTTGAATGTAGACGAAATCCACGAAGTAATTCCGATGACCGAAGAATGTGGCGTTTGGCATCCGCAAGAGGGTGTTTTTAACGGACATTTCAAACCAACAGAAGCTGATAAAATCAACAGAATCGGACAATTGCGTCAAGGTGTGATTAAGGTAATCGAAAACCCGAAATTCTCTCCGGATGTTTTAAGAAAATATACTGTAGCTGATATGATTACCGGTTTTGGTGTTGCCGAAGCGGTTCGTCATTATTACAGCATTTATGGTGGTGACGTTGTTGGCAAAAAAGCGATTGTACAAGGATTTGGAAACGTAGGTTCGGCTGCAGCTTTTTATTTGGCCGAAATGGGTGCCAAAGTAGTGGGAATCATTGACCGCGATGGTGGTGTGATTAAAGAAGAAGGGTTTTCTTTTGAAGAAATCAGAAGATTGTTCTTGAATAAAGACGGTAATAAATTGGTCGCCCAAAATATGATTCCGTTTGCCGAAATCAACGAAAAAATCTGGACATTAGGCGCTGATATTTTTGCCCCTTGTGCCGCTTCAAGATTGGTAACCAAAGACCAAATCGACAACTTAATTGCCAATGGCTTGGAAGTGATTTCTTGTGGTGCGAATGTACCGTTTGCCGACAAGGAGATATTTTTTGGCTCGATCATGGAGGAGACAGACAGTAAAGTAAGTTTGATTCCGGATTTTATTTCGAATTGCGGTATGGCGAGAGTTTTTGCCTATTTCATGGAGAAAAAAGTACAAATGACTGACGAAGCCATCTTCTATGACATTTCGGAAACGATAAAAAAAGCCTTAGACAAAGCCCACGCCTTGAATTCCGACAAGAAGAATATCAGCGCAACTGCCTTTGAAATTGCACTGAAACAATTGGTATAATATTTTAATGTTTTTTGCGTTATATATTTAGACGTTAAAGAAAAATTAAAACATTGTTTAACATCAAAAGATTATAAATACATTTACATCAATCCAATAATCATTTAAAACCTATTAACCCTATGAGTTTATTTCTTCAAGCCGACTCGCTTTCAGTACCTCAAGATGCTTTAACAGAAGTAGCACCCGTTGAAAAAACGATTTCAATTTGGGAACTTTTAACTAGTGGCGGTTTAGCCGGGCAAATCGTTATGATTGCCTTATTTGTGATGCTTTTCTTTGCACTTTATTTGTATTTTGAAAGACTAATGGCCATCAACGCGGCTTCAAAAATAGACAACAATTTTATGATGCAGATAAAAGACCACATTTCCAATGGCAGATTTGACTCAGCTAAAATGTTATGTGCTTCAACCAATTCTCCTGTATCCAGATTGATTCAAAAAGGAATTTCCAGAATTGGCAATCGTTTAGAAGACATCAATACAGCTATAGAAAATGCCGGAAAGTTAGAAATTTACCGTTTGGAAAAAAATACGAGTATGTTAGCCACTATAGCCGGCGCAGGCCCAATGACCGGCTTCCTTGGAACAGTAGTCGGAATGATTATGGCCTTTCACAAAATGGCCAGCGGTGGCGGACAAATAGAAGTAGGCGCATTGGCAGAAGGAATTTATACTGCGATGACAACCACAGTGGTTGGTCTAATAGTTGGTTTAATTGCCTATATTGGCTACAATCACTTGGTCGTAAAAACGGATAAAGTAGTTCACTTAATGGAATTGAACGGCGTTGAGTTTTTTGACTTATTAAACGAAAAGAAATAAGATGAATTTAAGAGGTAGAAATAGAGTAAGTCCAGAATTCAATATGTCGTCAATGACGGATATCGTTTTCTTATTGTTAATCTTCTTCATGTTAACATCTACTATGGTAACCACTAATGCTTTAGATTTGGTATTACCTAAGGCAAAAGGGAAAACTGACAGTAATAAAAGTATCTCTGTAAGTATCAACAAAGACCTACAATTTTACATTGAGAAAACACCGATTGAAGAAAGTTCGATTGAGGCACAATTATTGTCACTGACTTCTAAAGATAAAAATATACCTATTATTCTGAGAGCAGAAGAAGGCGTACCTATAGAAAAAGCTGTTTATGTAATGGATATTGCCAATAGAAATCAGATGAAGATTGTATTGGCTGTTAGACCTAAATAAGGAATCATGAAGTTTTTAGAAACCAAAGAGGAGAAAAAATCATTTGGCATCACAACCGTAATTTTTGTGATTCTGCTATTATTATGCTTTTTTTTCGGGCTAACTTATATGGATCCGCCGCCTGAAAATGGCATAGCCATCAACTTTGGCACCTCTGATGTTGGTCAAGGTGAAGTGCAACCTCTTGAACCAGTCAAATCTTCCCCACAACCGGAATATACGCCGCCACAAAAAACGGTAGAAGATGAAGTAGCAACCCAAGACAATTCAGATGCTCCGGTCATCAAGAAAACGGATGCCAAAAAACCCGTAAAAGAAGTTAAGGAAGTAGTTAAACCAAAACCAAAGTTATCTCAAAGCACCACTAGTGCTTTGGAGAGTTTGATTAATGGTCCTAAAACAACGGGAGCAGAAGCCAGTCAAGGCAATGATAAATTACCAGGTGATAAAGGAGACCCTAACGGAGACCGTTATGCCAGTAGTTTTTATGGCAGCGGAAACGGTAATGGCTCCGGAAACGGAACGAGTTGGGGTTTAAAGGGCAGAAAATTAAGTTCTCCAGCAAAAGAAGTCCAAGATTGTAATGAGTATGGAAAAGTTGTGGTTAAAATTTGGGTGAACCGTCAAGGAAATGTTATCAAAGCGGAGCGTTCCCAAGGAACAACAAATACTAATCCTTGCCTAGTAAATCCAGCCTTATCTGCCGCTAGAAAATTCAAATGGCAACCCGATAATGAAGCTCCAGAGACACAAATTGGATTTATCGAAATTAATTTCAAATTAGGAGAATAGTGAAAGCTATTCTTTTTTTATTATGAACTACCAAGAAACCTTAGATTGGATGTTTAACCAATTGCCGATGTACCAAACTCAAGGTGCCACAGCTTATAGAAAAGACATCACCAACACGGTTTTATTAGCCAATCATTTAGGCAATCCTGAAAAGCATTTGAAGTGCATACACGTAGCCGGAACCAACGGCAAAGGTTCTACTTCACACCTGCTCGCTTCTGTTTTACAAGAAGCCGGTTATAAAGTTGGTTTATATACTTCGCCTCATTTAAAGGATTACAGAGAACGAATTACTATCAACGGAAAACCAATATCTGAAGATTACGTTTGTGATTTCATCAACAAAAACAAGTTGTTTTTTGAAGCCCATGAATTGAGCTTTTTTGAAATGAGCGTCGGATTGGCTTTCGAATATTTCGTTAAAGAAAAAACTGATATCAACATTATAGAAGTTGGTATGGGCGGCAGATTAGATTCTACTAATATTATCACGCCATTGGTTTCTGTTATTACCAATATAGGATTAGACCACACACAATTTCTGGGAGATACTTTAGAAGCGATTGCCTATGAAAAAGCCGGCATTATTAAGCCTAATATTCCTGTAGTTATAGGCGAATATGTACCCGAAACTAAACCCGTTTTTGAAGCCAAAGCCAAGGATGCGAATTCTGAAATATACTTTGCTTCCGATTTGAGCCATGAAAACTATCCTTCAGCCTTATTAGGCGATTATCAGTTTCACAATAAAAAAACGGTATTGCAAACTTTGAAAGTATTACAAAAAAAACAACTGCTTTCTATTTCTGAAGAAGCCATCAAAAAAGGCTTTTTGAATGTGATTAAAAATACCAATTTGCAAGGGCGTTGGCAGCAATTAGGAGAAAATCCGAAAATAATTTGCGATACGGCACACAATGCGCATGGCTTATCGATTGTTTTAAATCAGTTGAAAAAAGAAAAATTTGACCAATTGCATATTGTTTTAGGTGTAGTAAATGATAAAAATCTAAGTGATATTCTGCCCTTGTTTCCAAAAAAAGCAAAATATTATTTTTGCAAGCCCAATATTCCTCGCGGTTTAGAAGCTGAAATTTTGGCTGCAAAAGCCAAAGATTTCGAACTTAATGGTGAAATATATAATTCTGTTTCAAATGCTTATGAGAACGCTACAAAAAAAGCAACGGCTAATGACTTTATTTATATAGGAGGAAGCACTTTTGTTGTTGCAGAAATTTTGTAATTTTTTTTCATTTTAATTTGCAGAATCAAAAAAACGGTCTATATTTGCACTCGCAATCAAGCGCAAGACGGGCGATTAGCTCAGTTGGTTCAGAGCATCTCGTTTACACCGAGAGGGTCGGGGGTTCGAATCCCTCATCGCCCACAAAGAAAACCGATTAGGAAACTAATCGGTTTTTTTATTTCCTAAAAGTGCCAAAAGTTTACTTTTCCTTCGGCAGTCGCTTTGCTCGTGTGAGTGCTTTTAGGAAATAAAAAAACAAGGCTATGAAACAGCCTTTGGTTTTCTTTGTTCAGGGCTCCTCGGAAGGGGATTACCGAAGGTAATCATCATCTCTTAAGAACTAAAGTTAGAATACCTGAAGCCCACAGGGCTTCCTCCTCTTAATATCAAATCTCATCGCCCACAAAGAAAACCGATTAGGAAACTAATCGGTTTTTTTATTTCCTAAAAGTGCCAAAAGTTTACTTTTCCTTC
>NZ_JAAQQU010000095.1 GCF_011742145.1 Flavobacterium sp. J49
AACGTTCCGCCGCTTGGTAGTCGTGGCGACTTTTTAAATTATTGTTGTAAATATAATCAAATTTTGAACTTAGTACTTTCCGGCTAAGAAATGCAAAACCAGCCATGCTACCAAACGGCTGTTAGCACTTCGGTTTTCCTACTAACTTGAGCACGCAAACCTTTTTTAGCGTCAAACTTTGAGCGTAAACTTTTCGGTGTTATTTTGCTTTTTTTATTCTACAAATAACTTTCTGTAAATGAAGATTATTATTCCAATAATTGTCACAGCAACAATGGCTAACAATCGATAATGCCTAGAATTTTGAAGAATATTATATCCATTACTATTTTCTAACTTTTTAAAATTCCGCAACTCTTTTATTGATAAGAACAATAAAATGCAAATTATTATTATCCAAAAAACGTCTTTCATAAATTGTTTTTGTTGTTCAGCACGGGAAAACTGAGTGCTAACGTGCCGCAGATTGCTACAGTGGCGTTTTATTGTTACTGACTTTTACAAATATATCCAAAATTTTTTTCGACAGAGTCTTTTCGGATTATTACCAAGCGAAGCCATTGTTGCAAACTGCTGTTAGCCGTTCGGTTTTATTTTTGGTTTTCCGTTTTAACTTCTTCCATTTTTATAAATTCAAACTTTTTATTTGCTTCGTTCCAATTCCAATATTTTTCAAGTGCTTCAATTCCTTCACCTAAATTCATTCCTGAAAGGCTTGTTATTAATAATGTACTTTCTTTGTCTGAATTAACCGAATTTCCAATTCCGTCCCATTCGTCATCACTTGGTAAATCATAAACTTTTCCATTTCTGACATCTATCATTGCTCCAGAAATACAAGATGTACCGCAACCCCAAGTTGTAATTATATAATTTCCTGCGAAATTTACTTTTCCATCTTTATAAGATTCTGAAATTGCAGTTTTGTACGCTTTAGCTGTCTCATTGCTTTTAAAATCTATTTTAGCTTTTTCAGATGATTCTTTGAATTCAGTTTTATAATCTTCAAAAGTTATTTCTGATTTTACCTCTTTAGTAGTGTCTTTAATTTCTGCGTTAATTTCACTTTTCTCAGATGAAGTTGCATTAGGTTTTTCGGTGTTTTCTTTACAAGCAATTAAAGACATTGTAACTATTGCAGACAAAAGAATTTTTTTCATAATTGATTTAGTTTTTAGATTTTCTTATTAACGTTTTTTAATGTGTTTAATTATTTCGGTTTTTCTTCGTTCTACCAAACTGACGGCTAACGTGCCGCAGATTGTAACTGCTGCGACGATTTATTACTATTGATTCCAAATATAAAATTACTTTTTGAATTTTCAGAGAAAATTCGGTACACAAACCAAGCCACGCAGTAGTTACAAACTGCTGTTATCGCCAGTATTTTAATTTTTCACATCATAAGCTTCCGGCAACTTTAGCGCAAAACTTTTCATTTTTTTGCGACTAATTTTTCCGGTGATTTTATAATTTTCTTTTTCCAAAAACTGAACTAAAATCGGATAATTATGTTTGGTATTTACGTTTACTAGTTTTCCGCTTATGAAGTTAAAAAGATTAAAATTCCAATAACTATGATTTTCATAACCGATTAATTGCATTGTAATTATTTCATAATTTCCATCTCCATTTAAATCTCTTTCAACGCGATTTTCATATTGTTTATCATCAAATGAGATTTTTATGAAGCCTTGATTTACTTGCTGAAAAAGATAAATAACTTTCACATTCATAGAAGCCGTTCCGTTTCCCATGTATGGAGCAATAATCTTTAAATCTTTCAATCCGTCTCCATTAAAGTCCGCAACTCTGATTGTATCTATGGCGATTGGATTAAATCCCATATTTTCCTTGAATTGTTTGATTTCCAAATCTTTTTTGGAAAGCTTAATTATTGAGTTTTCAAACCAATGCTCTTTAAATGAAGTCAATTGAATAGTCAAAGATTCTCCATTTTTATAAAAGCTTGAAATGGTTTGTGTAAATTCTACTTTTTCTTTTGCGTCATTAATTTTCCAATTGCTATAAGCCTTAAATTTTACAGCTGGATATTTTTCAAAGTCGTATTGACCACTAACAATTAGCGGCAACATCAAGAAAAATGTCATTTTTAATACTTTCGTCATGAATATTGGCGATAACGTATCGCGGCTTGTGATAGTGGCGGAAATCAATCACTTTCCATTCCAAATATAACTAAAATTTCAATTAGCGAATAGATTTCCGATAAAGCCAAAACCAGCCATTATCACAAACTGCTGTTACCGGCTGTGTTTATTTTCTCTTTTTTAATCCACTTTGGCATATATCATATAATTTTTTGAATTCCTCCATGGAATTCTCCGCGTCATTTCCACATTCATAGTTCTTAAAGGTTTTACAATAATCTAAATATTTGATAGCTTGATGGAAATTGTTTTCAGAAATTTCAATTTTGGCAAGTTTGAATGCAGCTTTACTTCTGTCATAATCTGGGCCATTGTAAATATTCTTGGGTTCTTTTGTTTCTGTTTTGATTATACTTTCTAAAGTTGCTTTGGCTATTTCATAACGATGAAAATATGTTTCTAAATTTGCTTTTTGCATAAGCGCTTTTGTTACATAAACTGATTTAGGATAATTTTCCGCAAACTTGGAATATTTTCCCAACGCTATTTCTAATATTTCATTATCATTTTTAGTTTTAAATGCGATGCGTAAACTATCAACATTGTAAATTCTTGGAACTTCATCATCACAGATTAAACAATAGCTTTGAACTGATGCAATTCTCACAGATTTATATACCTCTTCTTCAGTTTGGCTGAGAACGATGTTAGAAGATAGAATTGCGATGTACAAAATAAGTGCTCTCATGAAATGCGGGTTTAAACATTGCCGGTAACGTTCCGCAGCTTGTGACTGCTGCGATGATTTATTACTGATGATTACAAATATAAAACTCCTTTTGAATTTTCGAAGAAAATTCGGGGCAAGCCCAAGCGCGCAGTAGTTACAAACTGCTGTTATAGGCTGTTATTGTCACTTAAAATATTCAACCACTTCTTTATCTTCGTCAACAATATGGTCTGTAATATGAAACACTTCACTTAGCCACGGATGTTTCAATGCATCTTTTCTGTCTAAAATATTCCCTAGCAAACTTTGTTTCCACGGCGATTCTTCTTTATCTATTAGACCGACATTAAAATTGTCACTATCCGTCCAAATTCTGAACGGAAATGAAAATCTTTTTTTCGGTTCTTCATCAGTATGCCAATCTCCAATGCTAATTATTCCAGTAACAATTTTCTCTTCGTGCTCTTTGGTGAATTTCAGATAATAAATTGCAAATGCATCGTCATCTTTGTAAACAAACCTTGTCAGTTTTATAGTTTCCTTTCCGCAACATTCGCAAGTTTCTATATTCGGTTCTTCAAATTCTATTTTAATCATGATTCTCTTTAAGCAGGATTTTCGACATAATAGCCTATAACGT
>NZ_JAAQQU010000096.1 GCF_011742145.1 Flavobacterium sp. J49
ACGTTAGCACTCAGTTTTCCCGTGCTGAACAACAAAAACAATTTATGAAAGACGTTTTTTGGATAATAATAATTTGCATTTTATTGTTCTTATCAATAAAAGAGTTGCGGAATTTTAAAAAGTTAGAAAATAGTAATGGATATAATATTCTTCAAAATTCTAGGCATTATCGATTGTTAGCCATTGTTGCTGTGACAATTATTGGAATAATAATCTTCATTTACAGAAAGTTATTTGTAGAATAAAAAAAGCAAAATAACACCGAAAAGTTTACGCTCAAAGTTTGACGCTAAAAAAGGTTTGCGTGCTCAAGTTAGTAGGAAAACCGAAGTGCTAACAGCCGTTTGGTAGCATGGCTGGTTTTGCATTTCTTAGCCGGAAAGTACTAAGTTCAAAATTTGATTATATTTACAACAATAATTTAAAAAGTCGCCACGACTACCAAGCGGCGGAACGTTAGCAAACATTTTTAGAAACCTGTATACAATGAGGTATTTCGCAATATTATTTACAATATTACTTTTTTTCACTTCTTGCAAGAATGAAATTAAAGAATATGATGCTGAACAAAAATTGACAAAAGAATATACGTTGAATGATGAAAAACAATTTGATGGAATTTACAAAGAGTTTTATGAAAACGGAAATCTAAAGGTTGTTAAACATTTCGAAAATGGAGTTTTAATTGATTCCATAATAAACTATAATAATGACAAAACTATCTCGCAGGTTCAGTTTCCTTTAAAAAAAGACTCTTTGTTTTGTAAAAACTATTATAAAAATAATTTAGAATCAGAAGGTGTTTTTTATCAAAATATGAAACATGGAAAATGGAAATATTTTAAAACAAATGGAGTTTTGGATAAAGTGGTCGAATATGTAAATATTTGCGGAAATCAGTATACAAATCAAGGATGGTATTTTAAAAATGGAAAGGATACAATAAAAGAGTTTGGTAATTACTACAACTTAAAGCTCCCAAAGTCAATTAAAAAAAATCAACTTGCAAAATTTTATATATATCACAAGCCATTAATCGCATTAAATCCGGATTTAATATTTTGCATAGGAACTGATGTTGACGAAAACTTCTGTAATTTGGAAAAAACTAAAATCGATACTGTTTACGGTGAAAATAATATTATTCCAGTTGAGATAATTTTTAGAAATAAAGGGAAAAAGAATTTGAGAGGATTTATTAAGGAATATTATTCAGTGAAAGATTCTTCAGCGTCAAGGCTTATATATGTTGACATTCCTATGACAGTTGAATAAAAACGTTTGCTAACAGCAGTTTGTGATTATGGCTGGTCTTGGGTTTGTCAGAAATGTCTCGGCTGACTGAAATTTTAGTTATATTTGAAAACGCAAGTGAATGAGGAACGCCACAATCACAATCTGCGGCACGTTATAAACCAGCGTTTTCCATCGCTAGAACTTTTTAGTTTAAGCTTCACTCCTATTCCAAGTTTGCTCAAAAAGAAATCGAAATT
>NZ_JAAQQU010000097.1 GCF_011742145.1 Flavobacterium sp. J49
TGGCAGTAGCCTGAGCGAACTCAGGAGTAGCCGGACAAGAGATGGTTGAAGGAGCAGGTAAAGCTGCAATAACCGGAGCAGTTGTATCAGTTACACTAATGGTTTGAGTAGCTGTAGAAGCATTTCCACAAGCATCAGTAGCCGTCCAAGTTCTGGTTACAGAATACGAACCGGCACAAGCACCATTAGTAGTATTGTCTACGAAAGTCAAAGTAACTTGACCACCACAAGCGTCAGTGGCAGTAGCCTGAGCAAATTCAGGAGTAGCCGGACAAGAAATGGTTGAAGGTGATGGTAAAGCTGCAATAACCGGAGCAGTTGTATCTTGAATAGTAATGGTTTGAACAGCAGTTCCAACATTATTACAAGAATCAGTTACTCTGAAAGTTCTTGTAACTACAGTTGGGCAAGAACCACTTTGAGTATCTTGATATGTTATACTTGAAATAGCCGAAGCATCAGTAAAAGAGCCACCGGCTTGATTGAATTCAGTTATAGTAATAGTGGCTTGAGTGCTGGAGAAAGTTAATAAACCGGCCGTTGCCAATGAACTTGTTCCACAACCTTGAATGGTAGTATTTGCCGGAGCATTTACCACAGGATTAATCGCATCTCCACCGCTAATGGTCACCGGTAATGTTTTTTGACACCCATTAGCATCAGTTACAGTTACGGTGTATGTTCCGGCAGCCAAACCACTTAAATCTTGGCTGTTTGATCCGTTTGACCATGAATAAGTGTAACCCGGTGTACCACCAGAAACACTTAAGTCGATTGAACCGGTATTTCCTCCTCCACAACTAACATTAACATGAGTTTCGCTCAACAGTAATTCTGTTGGGCTAACAATTGGCAAAGTATACGTATTGGTAAGGCCTTGTGAATCGGTTACTCTTAGTTTGGCTGTGTTATTTGATGTGGTGTAAATGTGAATCGGATTCTCTTGAGTTGAATCAGTTGTTCCGTTATTGTCAAAATCCCAAGCAAATGTATATGGTGCTATACCTCCGTTTGTAGTAGAATCAAAATAAACGGTAAGGTTATTTCCAACTCTACAAGCTTTGTAAGTAAATTGTACTGCCAAAGGTTTAGAGATCACAGTCATCCCAGGCATTTCACATTGAGCCGAATTATAGGTGCTGCAATTGTAAGAAGACAATTGAGTCGAACTTCCTCCGGTTCTCCAAACTACAAGAATTCTATCTAGGATAAGTTCTTGTCCGCAAGTCCAATTGAATGGTCCGTAAATTTGTCTTTGACCGGCGCCCGGTGCAATACTTCCTAAGTAAGCATTAATACCTGTAATGTTTCCATCAATGGATAAATCAGCAAATAGCCTACAGTTGTTAGGCGTATTGTTGGCATTAGAGGTGTAGTTTAGCATTACATACACTTGTTGGGTTACCCCAATAGTACAAGTTGTATTACTTAACGGCTGTCCGTTAACATTGGTCAGACTTAAGAAAACATTGTCTAACTCAAAATTATTGGAATCACAATTGAACACATCTAAGTAGTAGTTGGGTGAGTTACCACACAACCTCAAATCAGGGAAATTTGATGTGAATTGTGAATACGAATTACTAACGCACATGAAGAGAGTCAGTAATAAAAATGTAATTTTTGATTTCATACAATTAAATTTAGTAGAATAATTTATTGAAAAATTTGTATTTCGGGCTTGAAGTAAAAGTGTAGGCATATTGAGGAATATAATATTTGGGTTATACTATTGGGTGCTAAATTATATACAATGCACCAACAGACTCAATTTTCTCTACAAACAACTTGAAAACTCGATTAAATGACACTTTTCTTTCATTTTTTTCAATTAAGAATCGATGTTTTTTGCTTTTTCTGTTTAATTTTTGACATAAGATTTAGGGTTTTTGGGTTTAACTTTTATGGTTTATAATTTATTTAACAAATCGAAAGTAGAAGGTTTTTTTTAATCCACCAAAAAAAACATCGATAAAATGCATAAAATCATAGATAAAGTGTATTAATTAACATATTTAGAGAGTAAAAGACTACAATAATAATTAACATTAAATTGTTTATAATTAATTTTCAGAATTAACATTTATTTATAAAATGACTAAAATGCTATAAATATTTTTATACCCCTAAATCTTCGATAATGAGTGAATTAATTATTGTTTTTATGCTGATTTTAAAAATCACTCAAAATAAAAGTTTGCCATAACCATTAAAAACTTAAATTTATACATTCAAACATTTAGCAGCAGGCAATCATGAAACAATTAATATTGGTCAGACATGCAAAATCCAGTTGGGATGCGCCACTTCATGATTTTGAAAGGCCTTTAACCGGAAGAGGAATACAAGATGCCCATCTGGTTTCATCCCATGTAAGTGACCAAATGCCAAAAACGTTTTTAGTGTGGAGCAGTTCGGCGAAGAGAGCAGCAGAAACCGCTTTGATTTTTGCCCAAAACTTATCATTTCCCATAGAAAGCATTGTATTTAAAGATGATCTATACACTTTTGACGAAAGAAAATTGGAACAAATCATCAAATCATGTCCCAATGAATACAATCATTTAATTGTTTTTGGACATAACGAGGCCATTACAAATTTTGTCAATAAATTTGGAAATGTTATGATTGACAATGTGCCTACTTCTGGTTTTGTTGACATCCTGTTTGAGAGTTTGAATTGGAATGACATCCAAAGAGGTACAACCCAAAAAGTTATTTTCCCCAGCGATTTAAAATAATTATGAGTACAGAAACAAGTTTTCGTTATATAGATAGAGAAAAGAGTTGGCTGGCATTCAACGCCAGAGTGTTACAAGAAGCTGCTGACGAAGCCGTTCCTTTATTAGAAAGACTTAGATTTATAGGTATTTTTTCCAATAATTTAGACGAATTTTTCCGTGTCAGATTTGCTGCGGTTAGACGTTTAAGTTTATCCGGAGTTTCAGGCGAAAAGATATTGGGTGGTATTTCAGCCCAACAACTAGTTAAAGAAATTACCGAAATTGTTATCAAACAACAAGCCGAAAGTTTGCGCGTGCTGACCAATATTGAAAAAGAATTGGTCAAACAGAATATCATTATCATTGATGAAACCGAAGTTTCCGGTGAGCATGAGAATTTTGTCAAAGATTTTTTTATTCAAAAAGTGAGCCCCGAATTGGTTACTATCATCTTAAATGATTTAGCCGAATTCCCATTGTTAAAGGATACTTCCGGTTATTTGGCCATTAAATTGGTCATGAAAACCGAACAAAAAGCCAAAATGTTAGGTCTGGTAAAACCCAAACCTGAAATCAGATATGCCATCGTAGAAATTCCTAAGAATACCAACAGAATTGTGGAGCTTCCTCCAAAAGACGGCAAGCAGTATCTAATGCTGCTGGATGATGTCATTCGCTATAATTTGAGCAGCATCTTCAATATTTTTGACTACGAAAGTATCTCTGCCCACATGATTAAAATCACCCGTGACGCACAGCTGGATATTGATTCCGATATGAGTAAAAGTATGCTCGAAAAGATTGCCTCTTCTGTGAAAGACCGTAGAATCGGTGAGCCGGTACGTTTTGTATATGACCAATCCATTGAAAAAGATACACTGAATTTTTTCCTAAACAAACTTGAAATTGAAAAGTCTGATGGGATCATTCCCGGTGGAAGATACCACAATCGCCGAGACTATATGAATTTTCCAAACCTTGGTAGATTTGATTTGCTGTACCAACCCAAAGCTCCATTGCCGGTGGAAGGATTGTCATTGGAAGGAAGTATTTTAAACAGAATTGCCAAAAAAGACTACTTGGTTAACGCCCCGTTTCAGTCGTTTTCTTATTTGATTAAATTCCTGCGCGAAGCGGCTCTGGATCCGAAAGTAACTACCATAAAAATTACATTATACCGCTTGGCCAAGAACTCTCAAATCGTAAGTTCGCTTATCAATGCTGCCAAAAACGGAAAGAAAGTTACCGTCCAAATTGAACTTCAAGCACGCTTCGATGAAGCCAGTAATATTTCCTATGCCGAACAAATGCAACAAGAAGGCATCGAATTGATTTTTGGAATAAAAGGATTAAAAGTACACAGTAAAATTTGTGTAATTGATAGGGTAGAAGAAGGAAAAGTGAAACGCTACGGTTTTATTTCAACCGGAAATTTCAACGAGACGACTGCCAAGATTTACACCGATTTGACTTTGTTTACCAGTCACCAACAAATTCTGAAGGATGTTGCCAAAATCTTTGATTTCTTTGATGTCAATTATCGAATTCACCGTTACAAACACCTAATCGTTTCGCCACATTACACGCGTTCTAGGTTCTATAAATTGATTGACCGTGAAATCAATAATGCCATCGCTGGTCGACCGGCGTATATCAATTTAAAAATGAACAGTCTTTCAGATTACCCGATTATAGACAAACTATACGAAGCCAGTAATGCCGGTGTTAAAATCAAGTTGCAGGTTCGCGGCATTTGTTCGCTGATTCCCGGTGTCAAAGGCATGAGCGAAAACATTGAAGCCATTAGTATCGTAGATTATCTTTTGGAACACACTCGCTCCTATATTTTCTGTAATGACGATAACCCTGAGGTATTTATTTCTTCAGCCGATTTTATGACGAGAAATCTCGATGGTCGAGTAGAAGTAACTTGTCCGATTTATGACGAAGAAATCAAAAAACAGATTATTGATACCTTTAATGTAGGTTGGAAAGGCAATGTAAAAGCCCGATTCCATTCTGAGAAATTTGAAAACAAATATAGAAGTCGAAAAGAAGGCGAAGCCATTTTCCGCGCCCAATTTGAAACCTATAACTATTATCGTGACCGATTGGATTTTTGTGAAATCAAAACAACTAAAGCAAGTAATAAGTAGTATACCGAATGATATCCATTAAAAAATATGCAGCGATTGATATTGGTTCCAATGCCATGCGATTGCTCATTACCAACATTGTAGAACAAAAAGGCAAAGAAACCCAATTCAATAAAAGTGCCTTGATTCGGGTGCCGATTCGTCTCGGGCAAGATGCCTTTACCGTAGGCGAAATTTCAGAAGAAAACATCGACCGTATGGTGGATGCCATGAAAGCTTTTAAACTTTTGATGAAAGTCTACAAAGTAGAACGTTACAAAGCCTGCGCTACTTCGGCCATGCGTGAAGCCTATAATGGAAAGGAAGTCGCCAATACTATCCGTGAGAAATGTGACATCGATATTGATATCATCGACGGTAAAATTGAAGCTACCATTATCGCTTCTTCGGATTTACACAGTTTCCTAAAAACAGACCAAACGTATCTATATGTAGATGTTGGCGGCGGAAGTACCGAATTCTCCTTGTTCAGTGATGGCAAAATGGTCGCCTCGAAATCCTTTAAAATCGGAACCGTTCGTATGTTGAACAATATGGTAAGCGACATTGTTTGGGAAGAAATCGAAAAATGGATCAAAGCCAACACAGAAGAATACGAAAACGTCATCTTAATCGGTTCCGGCGGAAACATCAATAAGTTGTTCAAATTGTCGGGCAAAATGCAAGACAAACCATTGTCTTATTTATACCTGAATTCTCAGTACCAATATTTAAATTCGTTAACCTACGAACAAAGAATTGCCGAATTGGCTTTAAACACCGACCGTGCCGACGTAATTATTCCGGCCACTCGAGTGTATTTGAATGCGATGAAATGGAGTGGCGCACGTCAATTGTTTGTTCCAAAAATTGGTTTGGCTGACGGAATTGTTAAAGCAATGTACCAAGAAACGATTTAAACATCCAAATCAAACATCTTTTTCAAGAGTTCCAAATTTGGGTTGATTTCCACCAAACGATTGTATTTGTCTTGGTTGGTAAACGCTTTCTTTACTACTAAAGTTTCGTTTACTTTGACATTAATCTGTATGTCGTGGTTGTGCAATTTGCCACGCAAATAACCCAAAAGTTCAGGTCTTTCTTTTTCAAAATCTATTTTTGAACTTTCATTCGGCAATTCATGAATGATAGTGGTTCCGTCTAAAATAGGATCATTGATGGTTAAAAGGGAAGCCACAATGCGATAGCCTTTGTCTTCCATACGTTGTGCATATTTCAACCACTGTTCCAACATTTCCGTTTCAGTAAACGGTTCGCTAGGCAAATGCACCGTGTCTTTCACCACCGATTTTTGCGCTTCCGCCATTTCTTTCTTAGCGCGAATACTTGCGAGAGATAAAGCAGAAACTTTAGGCTGTCCTGAGACTGAGTTAGGGATGACAGGAGTTGTAGGTTGTAGATTTTGTGTTGTAGGTTCTACGTTCTCGGTTGTCGGTTGTCGGTTGTCGGTTGTCGGTTGAACTACAACTTCTTCCGTATGCTGTGTTGTGCTTTCTGCTTTCTCAATTATTTCAGTAGTCTCCACACTTCGTACTTCCAACTTCGTACTTTGTACTTCGGCTATAGAATAATCATTCCTGCGATAATACGTAGGTGGAATTATAAAGTCAGCTTTTTTTTTTCTCCATCAAAAGTGATAGAGCTTATTTGCATCAGTGTGAGTTCAACCAACAGGCGTTGGTTTTGGGAAGCTTTGTATTTTAAATCACAATCATTCGCCAAGTCAATTCCTTTCAAAAGAAATTCTTGTGATACTTTTTGGGCTTGTTGTCCGTAAAGTTGTTGTGCCGCTTCACCCATTTCCAATAAAGAAAGTGTCGCTGGATTTTTGGCTACCAATAAATCTCTGAAATGCGAAGCCAAGCCGGCAATAAAATGATGACCGTCAAAACCTTTCGACAAAATATCATTGTATGCCAATAAAACTTCCGGAATTTTATGCTCCAAAATCAAATCGGTCATGTTGATGTAAGTCTCGTAATCCAAAACGTTTAAGTTTTCCGTTACGGCTTGACGCGTCAAATTGTTTCCGCAAAATGAAACCACACGGTCAAAAATCGACAAAGCATCACGCATGGCACCATCGGCTTTTTGAGCAATAATGTGTAATGCGTCGTCTTCAAACTGTACGCCTTGACTTGCCGCTACTTCTGCTAAATGTTCTTTAGCATCTTTTACGGTTATGCGTTTGAAGTCAAATATCTGACAACGTGATAATATCGTCGGTATGATTTTGTGTTTTTCGGTCGTGGCCAAAATGAATATCGCATGCTTTGGCGGTTCTTCTAAGGTTTTCAAAAACGCATTGAACGCAGCCGAAGATAACATATGTACCTCGTCAATGATATACACTTTATACTGTCCGGTTTGTGGGGGGATTCTAACTTGGTCAATCAGATTTCGAATATCATCCACCGAATTGTTTGAAGCTGCATCCAACTCAAAAACATTAAAAGCAAAATCTTCAAACGGATCGTCGTAACCGGGTTGGTTAATCTTTCTGGCCAAAATACGCGCACAAGTAGTTTTTCCAACACCTCTTGGTCCGGTAAACAATAGGGCAGAAGCCAAGTGATTGTTTTCTATGGCATTGAGCAAAGTATTGGTAATAGCTTGTTGTCCAACAACGTCTTTAAACGTTTGCGGACGATACTTTCGGGCTGATACTACAAATTGTTCCATAGAAAAATAGTGTTCACAAATATAGATTAATAATTACGAATTCCAAATTGCGATTTATGATAAATGTATCTATTTTTAATTCGTAATTCTTAATTCGTAATTCTTACCTTTGCGCCGCAGACCGCCTTATCGTTCCGATTTATCGGGAAGGAAAGTCCGGACACCACAGAGTAGCATAGCGGGTAACGCCCGTCCGTCGAGAGATGAGGACAAGTGCAACAGAAAGTATGTACAGGTAAGGCTGTAGTGAAACCAGGTAAACTCTATGCGGTGAAATTCCAAGTATATCGGCATTTAAGGGCTACTCGTCCGTTGTCGAAGGGTAGGAAGCTAGAACCAATGAGCAATTGTTGGTCGAGATAAATGATAAGGATCCCGGTTTATCGGGATACAGAATCCGGCTTACAGGTCTGCTTTTTTTCTTTCAAATTCCTTTTTTTTATTCTTAACTTTGTTTAGATGTCATCAAAATTGATTCTCTAAATTCAAACTTATGAATGCTCATGTTGTAAAAGTACTCGAAGCCAAATTTATCACCCATGATGTCAAAAAGTTTGTAGTAGAAAAACCCGAAGGATATCAATTCATTCCCGGACAAGCTACAGACATATCCATAAATCTTCCGGAATGGAAAGACCAATTGCGACCTTTTACGTTTACCAACCTAAGGGAATCAAAATACCTTGAGTTTATGATTAAAATCTACAACGAACAAAATGGCGTTACCAAAGAGTTAGGTCGAACCAATGCGGGGGATGAATTGATTTTGCATGATGTATTCGGTGCCATTCAATACAAAGGGCCGGGTGTTTTTATTGCGGCGGGTTCAGGAATAACGCCTTTTATTTCTATATTTAGGGAATTGTACCGACACAATTTAATCAACGGTAACCGACTCATTTATGTCAACAAAACTTCCGAGGATATTATTATGGGACAGGAATTGTACAAAATGTTGAAGAAAAATTTCATCAATGTTTTGACTAGGGAAAATACCATTGGTTTTATCGGAAAGCGAATAGATCGCAAATTTCTGATTGAGAATATAGTCGATTTCAGTCAGCACTTTTATGTTTGTGGTCCGGATGATTTTGTACGCGACATCAACAAACATTTGATTGATTTGGGAGCTGATGTTTCTTCTCTGGTTTTTGAGAAGTAATATTAGCTTTCGTCCTCGTCTTCAATAGCCTCTGATTCTTCATCATCGCCTTCAAATTCAAAGAAAGTGAACACCGAACCACCATAGTTTTTTTGGAACGAATAATTGGCCATATGGTCTAACTTGGTGTATTTCGAATGTTCAACAACCAGCATGCCTTCTTCATCCAACAATTCGTTTTCAAAAATCATTTCGATAATTTTCTCAAATTCCTTTTGTGCCATGCCGTAAGGAGGATCGGCAAAGATAATGTCGTAATTGCCATGGTGTTTTTCTAAGAATTTAAAAACATCGCTTTTGATAGCCGTGATGTCAAAGTCAAACTCTTTCGCAGTTTTTTTGATGAAATTCACACAACCCATGTCGCCATCAACGCATAATATAGGGGAACAACCGCGCGAAGCAAACTCATAACTGATGCTTCCTGTGCCGGCAAAAAGTTCCAATACCTTGAGTTCGGAAAAGTTGAAATGATTGTTCAGCACGTTAAACAGCGCTTCCTTGCTCATGTCAGTCGTCGGACGGACCGGTAGGTTTTTGGGTGGTGCTATTCTTCGGCCTTTGTATTTGCCCGAGATGATTCTCATGAGTGTAGTAGTATAAAGTGTTCGCGGTTTTCGGCTTCAGTGAATTGATTTTGCATCTCACTCACGTCAAACAAAAAAACGTGGCGCACATATTTATAAGCGATATCGTATAGTGCATCGCCTTCGGTAATTTTGCCTAACAATTCTAATTTAAAATGTTCCGGATTCAAATGCAGTTGTTCCGCAGTGAATAGAATAAAATAGATAAAATCTTCAGGGGTTTTATAATCAAACGTATTAAAGAGTTGAAGTTTTTGATTTTGCACAATTACGATTTCAAAATGACTGTCGCTTACATGAACAAACATCTTGCGCTCTTCATTGTTTTTTGAAACTTCCAGCAACTTTTGGACCAAAATACTATTGGCATGTTTGTAATCAAAAGTGCCGAATTGATCAATAAAATAATTGTTCATATTCACATACGGAATATATACATTATTCATTTCGTAGTTGGTCAATTCGTCAAAAGCAAAAAAATCGGTTTCAAAAACTTTGGTGTTGAATTGCAAATAGCTTCCTAAATATTCTTCGTCAAACAAAGCCGTTGGAACAAACGTCGACAAATTATTACTGTGTATAATCACTATATCATCATAACCGGCTTTGAGTTCGGGATTCATTTGAAAGGCTTCACCAAATAAATCTTCGATTTTAGAAGTCACATTGACTTTACCCATCGAAATGGTTTTCAATGCCAAAGGCTTATTCTGAATAGTATCAAACGTCACAAATGACAAACCATTCAGGGAAACCTGAATAGCCAGTTTTCGATAAGTTTTATCTGTAACGCTGGTGTTTTGCCACATAATCTTTCGGTTGAAACGAACTTGGCAAACTTACAAATTTATACTGAACTTGTTTCAGTATCTGTAACATTTTACAACCAGCAGTCTATTTTCTTTTCTTTATATTCTTTGCTCTAAATCACTATATTTGACCTTCAAATTTGACTCCCAATTATTTATGACTTCCAGCCAGTTTTACAGTCTTTTACGCCAACAGTTTCCGTTTCAGCCGACTGTAAAACAGGATATTTTTTTTCAACAGATTTCCGTTTTTTTGACGAATACCAATGCAGCAGAAATCTTTGTTCTTAAAGGTTACGCCGGAACCGGAAAAACCACGGTGATTTCAACCATCGTCAATAATTTGGCAGAAGTCAATAAAAAATATGTATTGTTAGCACCAACCGGTCGCGCAGCGAAAGTCATTGCCAATTATTCGAACAAACCGGCGTTTACGATTCACAAAAAAATCTATTTTCCGAAGAAAGCAAGTGGCGGCGGTGTATCTTTTACAATGCAAACCAACAAACACAAGAATACCATTTTCATAGTCGATGAATCTTCGATGATTTCCGATGTGAATACCGAAGCAAAGTTGTATGAGAATGGTTCGTTACTTGATGATTTGATGTCTTACGTTTACAACGGAAACAATTGCAAATTAATTCTTTTGGGCGATACGGCTCAGTTGCCACCGGTACAATTGGAGGTGAGTCCGGCACTTGATACCAATGCCTTATCAATGCATTACAATAAAGAAGTGTTTTCGATTGAACTCGACGAAGTGATGCGTCAGGAAGAAAAATCGGGGATTTTATTTAATGCAACCGAACTGAGAGAAATTTTGAAAAGCAGTTTTGTCGATACGTTTCAGTTTAACTTAAAGGGTTTCAAAGACATCGTTCGTTTGACCGATGGTTTTGACATACAAGATGCGATTCAAAGTGCTTACAGCAATTACAGCATTGAAGACACTTGTTTTATAGTTCGTTCCAATAAAAGAGCGAACCAGTACAATCAGCAGATTCGAACCCGAATTCTTGATAAAGAAAGCGAACTTTCTGTTGGCGATTATTTGATGGTCTTAAAGAACAATTATTTTTGGCTCAAAGAAACAGATGAAGCCGGATTTATTGCCAATGGTGATATTGTAGAAGTTTTAGAGATTTTCAGCTTGAAAGAACTTTACGGATTCAAGTTTGCCAAAGTCAAAATCAGAATGGTCGATTATCCGAATCAGAAACCATTGGAAACCATCGTTTTATTGGATACCATCACTAGTGAATCGCCCTCATTGACTTATGAAGAAAGTAATCGCTTGTACCAAGAAGTTATGAAAGATTACGAAGGCGAAGCCCAATACCGCAAGTTCTTGAAAGTTAAAAACAACGAATATTTCAATGCACTTCAGGTTAAATTCTCGTATGCCATTACTTGCCACAAATCCCAGGGCGGACAATGGAATACGGTTTTTATCGAACAACCTTATTTGCCCAACGGCATTGATGTGGATTATGTACGATGGTTATACACTGCCGTTACACGTGCAAAAGACAAGTTGTATTTGATAGGATTTAAGGAGGAAAGTTTTGTGGAATAGTGGCTGAGCCACTGAATGCCTGAGTAAAATTAAAATTGTATAAGCTCCAAAAAAAAATCTAAAATATCTTATAACCTCAGTATCTTTAAAAAATGAAAAATACTCTAAAAATTATCCTATTTCTCTCTTTATCTGCAATCTTAGAAAGCTGCAGCAGTAGTGATGATATTGTCGATAACAATCCGGACCCAACACCAACCACTTTTATAGTGCCGGCTACTGAGAACATAGTGATGTATGAAATCAATCCGTCTGCATTTAGTCCGAACCAGAATATCCAGGGAATTATCAATCGTTTAGACAATATTAAAGATTTAGGCATTAATACCATTTGGATCATGCCTATTTATCCCGTTGGTGAAGTTAATTCGTTTGGTTCTCCATATTGTGTAAAGAATTTCACCAGTGTAAGAACAAGTTTGGGAACTATGGACAATTTCAAATTGTTAGTAGACAAAGCACACGAAAAAGGTATAGCGGTGATTTTAGATTGGGTAGCGAATCATACTGCTTGGGACAATCCATGGATTTATGACCATCCGGAATGGTATACTCAAAATAGCAGCGGACAAATCGTTAGTCCGGCCGGAACCAATTGGAATGATGTGGCCGATTTGAATTTTAATAATGCCGAAATGCGTTTGGCCATGATAGCCGCTATGAAGTTTTGGGTAGAAGAAACTGATATCGATGGTTTTCGTTGTGATGCCGCCGATTATGTGCCTTATGATTTTTGGTTACAAGCCAATACTGCACTGAATGCCATTCCCAACAAAGACTTAATTTTATTGGCCGAAGGCGCAAGATCGGATCACTTTGCGGCCGGTTTCCAAATCAATTTTGCATGGGATTTTATGGGCAATATTAAAAATGTGTTCAATTTCAATCAATCAAATGTCAACACACTTTTTACCACCAATACGAATGAATACAATGTAGTACCATCAGGCAAAAAGAAATTGCGCTTTACTACCAATCACGACGAATCCAATCAGGCTACACCGATTACTGTTTATAATGGAAAATATGGTGCATTGGCAGCATCAGTGATTACTATTTTTATGCAAGGCGTACCAATGTTGTATTGTGGTCAGGAAGTAGGTGTTGCACTGTCTTCTAATTATGCCGGAACCGCATCAATTAATTGGAGTTCTAATAGTGATATGCTTTTAGCTTACCAAAAAATGCTGGCTTTCTATAACGCATCCACTACCGCAAGAACCGGAACGTTGACAAATTTGAGTTCGGCAGATGTGGCCGCTTTTCAAAAAAGTGGAAATGAAGCGGTTTTGGTAGTCGTGAATGTCCGATCAACTTCGAAAACGTATACCGTGCCAACAACTCAACAAGGTATTTGGACGAACGCATTAACAAATGAAACCATCACACTTTCAAATAATATTTCATTATCACCTTACCAATATTTGATTTTAAAAAGATAAACTTAGTAACTTAGCCACTCAGTAACTTAGCCACTCAGCAACTCAAAATGAAAATCATCGCCGTAATACCAGCCCGTTATGCTTCCACACGTTTTCCAGCCAAACTCATGCAGGATTTAGGCGGAAAAACCGTTATTCTTCGCACTTATGAAGCGGCAGTCAATACCGGTTTGTTTCAGGATGTTTTTGTCGTGACCGATTCGATTCTAATTTATGACGAGATCATCAACAATGGCGGCAAAGCCATTATGAGTGTCAAAGAACATGAAAGTGGCAGCGACCGTATTGCTGAAGCGGTAGAGAATTTAGACGTTGATATAGTCGTAAATGTACAAGGCGACGAACCTTTTATCAACGCAGCGCCTTTGGCGAAAGTCATCGAAGTATTTTTGAATGATTTTGAGCAAAAAGTGGATTTGGCTTCGCTAATGTTTGAAATCACTGACCAAGACGAAATTAACAATCCTAACAATGTAAAAGTTGTGACTGACCAAAATGGTTTTGCTTTGTATTTTTCGCGTTCTGTGATTCCTTATCCGAGAGAAGTGAATGTTGGCGTTCGTTATATGAAGCACATCGGGATTTATGCTTTCCGAAAAGAAGCCTTGTTGGCCTTCTATCATTTGCCAATGAAATCTTTGGAAGCTTCTGAGAAATTGGAACAATTGCGCTATTTAGAATTTGGCAAACGAATCAAAATGGTAGAAACCACACACGTTGGAATCGGAATTGATACACCTGAAGATTTAGAAAAAGCCAGAAAATTACTTTAATTGTCTTCGTTCTCGTTACTAAAATACCCTTTTGATTTGACTTTAGTTGAAAAGAAATTCAAGAACAGTATCACAAATGATAGGAAAAACATGGCTTGTACAGAAGCTAAAAATTTTCCAAAAGTAGTCACCGGATAGTAATCGCCATAACCAATAGTATTGGAAGTCATTAGGCTGAAATAAACCGCATCTGACCAATGTTCAAAAGGAATATTGGTATTGTTTCCCAAAGTATAAAACACACCAAAAGCAATCACCACTTCCAGGTAATTGAAAAACAACATCAGCATCGAACGCTTGTAAGATCTTGGACTTACGAATAAATCTGATGCAAATATCAAAGTTGGAATATAAAGGATGGTTTCTAAAATGAGATAGACCAAAATTGGAATCAAGTAGGGTTGGTTTTGCCAATCATTTACCAAAATCAGTAACGGGAATAATGCCTTGAGCAATATGTAAATATCCATTGCCAAATCTTTGTAGGCATAACCAATTTTGCTAGCCAAAGTTTTTACATAAATACCGGGAAATAACAATTGAGAGATTGAAAGAAACAAGCGAAATATTTTTTCTATTCCGTTATCGTCTTGATGGTCGTTGTTCCAAATCGATTTGATATTGAGTATTCTTCTTTCAATCGGACTGTATTTGGACTTGTAATTTTCGGATACTTTTCCGATTAATAATTTTTTTAAAAATCCCATTATTTTAGTTTTTTGATAGTGAACAGTTCGTTATGTGTTTCGACTTTGGGATACATTCTAAGTGAATAATTGCCTCCGAATTTGTTTTTATAAACTAAATTTCGCTCTTCGTCCTTTTTATCTATCACCATCGTATTAAATAAAATAAACCCATTGGTGTTGAGTAAATTATTGATTCGGTTGATAAAAAAATCTTCAAATAAAAAATTAGGCATCGTTGTGTCTTGGAAGATATCAATGATGATTAAATCGTATTGGGCTTTCGTTTTTAAGACAAATTCAAAAGCATCGTCAATCATGATTTCCACATTGGAAATTTCATTCAGTTTGAAATATTTATTGGCAATGTCAACAATATTTGGGTCAATTTCAACGCCGGTAATTTTGCCTTTAAATTTGATTTCATCGGTTAAAGTCCTGATTACGCTTCCACCGGCAACGCCAAGAACCAGTATGCTTTCAAACTTTTTAATGCGATCGTAGCCTATGTATTTCAATCCTTTGCGCAAAATGCGTTGCAAGCTGCCAAAGGAATAGTTGGTGTTTTTGCTGTCGAGAACCAATTGCCCGTTGTTCCAAGTTACTTCAAGTGTTTTGCTTACAGCAGAATTTTTCGTGTAAATGTTAATTGGAACAAAATAGCTGAACAGTCTTCGAAGCATTGATAAATATTTTTCTCAAAAATAAGAGATTAATGTTAAATTTACGAAAAATAAAGGCCATGAAAAAGCAACTTTACCAATTTATTTTTTTTCGATTGATGGGTTGGAAAATTACCGGAAGCATAGATGCCAATGTCAAGAAATGTGTTATGATGGTCATGCCGCATACGTGTAATTTTGACTTCTTTATCGGTTTGTTCAGCCGAGGTATTATTGGTCTCGAAATGAATTTTGTGGGCAAGAAAGAGTTATTTACTTTTCCTTTCGGTTATTATTTCAGAAGTATTGGTGGCGCGCCGTTAGACCGAAGTGGCGGAAAAAACAACGTTGATGCTACGGTTGAAGTCTTCAATTCCAGAGCAGTTTTCCGAATGGCAATTGCACCCGAAGGAACACGAAAAAAAGTAACCCAACTCAGAACGGGATTCTATTACATAGCCTACAAAGCCAATGTTCCTATAATTCCAATCGCTTTTGATTACTCCAAAAAAGAAGTCAGAATCGGACAGCCGGTATCACTTTCTGGAAATTATGAAGAAGATATGAAATTAATTTTACCCCATTTTAAAGGCGCTCAGGGTAAATTTCCCGAAAGACAATTCCAAATTTAAAACCAAACTATTTTTTTTCTCGTACGTAGTTTAAGTCAATAATCAACAAAAAAACTATTTACAATGAAAAAAACAATTTTTACCCTAGCCTTATTGTCTGCTGTGATGGTGTCATGTTCAGACGATGCAAACAATGCAATGAAACAAGAACGTTCAGCAAACAAAGAATTCACTCTTTTTACTACCAGTAACACAACCGGAAAAGTTTCTATTACTGATTTAAACGAATCCATGCCTGCAACCTACAGCTTTTCAGTAGCTTCTGTTGATGCTGATGGGGTTTACTATTTTGATGGTAGTGATGAGCTTATTTTGGCTTCCCGAAGCAACAATAGAGTAGAATCTTATGGTGCGGTTTATGATGCTGTGGCTGCTAATGCGGTTACTTTACCCTTAAGTTACAACAGCACATCTGATTTTACCAACGCCAGAGAAATTGCAGTTTCCGGGGATAAAGTAGTGGTGACGCAAGACCAAAGCGCTGCCAATAACAATACTAATAAGTTAATCGTTTACCAAAAAACAGCTAGCGGTTTTACATTACTAAACAGTTACACGGTAAATTTCAAAACATGGGGAATTCATTTAGAAGGGAACACTTTGTACGCAGTCGCCGATTTAACCGGAGATTTGTTGTCGTTTGATAATTTCTTTGCCAATGCCGACGGTGCTATTTTACCGACCAAAACTGTAACCATTGAAGGTTTGGTAAGAACACACGGAATTACTTATTCTAAAAGAAGCAACACCATGGTGCTGACAGACGTTGGTTTAGCCACTTCAGATTCAGATGGTGGTGTGATTGTGCTGAAAGGATTTACCGAACTATTTGCAGCTACGCCAAACATGGGAACGATTTCGATGAAGAAACAAATCAGAATTTACGGTTCGGCTACTTCTTTAGGAAATCCGGTAGATGTGGCTTATGATAATTTTACCAAAACCATTTTCGTGGCCGAAAGATTAAACGGAGGCGGTAAAGTGCTGACTTTTGATTTGCCTAATTCAAATGTAAATGCTGTACCGACAAGCTCTCGAGCTGAACCGGGCGTAAGCAGCGTTTATCTTTTCAGAGAATAATTAGTAATTTGCTTATATAATTTGGTTAGAAAACCTTTGGTACTCAAGTATCGAAGGTTTTTTTATGGGGTTGAATTTGGAGTTTTCTTTTTGCCTAAATTTGACCCATGAATTATTTACTCCTACAACAGCAATACAAAGCCGAAAGTCTTTTCGGAAGATATATTACATTAAAACATATTGAACCGCTACTAGCAAAACATCCAACGACTATTGTTGGACATTCTGTTTTGGGAAAACCTATTTACCAACTTGTATTAGGTTCCGGTAAAACTAAAATCTTTATGTGGTCGCAAATGCACGGCAATGAAGGCACGACAACCAAAGCTTTATTCGATTTAATCAATTTTCTTCATTCCGATACTAAAGAAAGTGAAGTCCTTTTAAATGCTTTTACTTTTTGTTTGTTGCCCATGCTAAATCCTGATGGGGCTGAATTATACACCCGCGAAAACGCCAATCTAGTCGATTTAAACCGCGATGCTCAGAATTTAACCCAACCGGAAAGTAAAGTCTTGCGACAAGTTTTTGAAGCATTTCAACCTGATTACTGCTACAATCTTCACGACCAGCGAACCATTTTTGGCGTAGCGGATTCGGGCAATCCTGCGACAGTTTCTTTTTTGGCTCCGGCTTATAATGAGAACAGAGACATTAATGATGTCCGCACTAAAGCCATGAGTGTTATCGCGACCATGAATGATGTTTTACAGCAATTGATTCCCAATCAGGTTGGTCGTTTTGACGATTCTTTTAACATTAATTGTGTGGGTGATACGTTTCAGTTTTTAGAAGTACCGACAATTTTATTTGAAGCCGGACATTTTCCGGGAGATTATGAGCGAGAAGAAACGCGAAAATACATTTTTACAGCCTTATTGTCTGGAATTCAATATTTACACGAAAACGATGTAGTTGACAATAAAAACGATGATTATTTAAAAATTCCGCAAAATAAAGTCGTTTTTTATGATTTTGTTTATAAAAATGTTAAAATAAATTATGATGGTAAAGAAAAAATTATCAATTTTGCAGCACAATACAAAGAAGTTCTGAATAAAGAGAAAGTCACTTTTGAGGCAAGAATTGCTCAAATAGATCATTTGGAAAGTTATTTTGGTCATCAAGTAATTGATGCGCAAGGCGAAATATACCTTGATAATTTGACTAATTTTCCGAATATTGAACAAAAAGCTGATTTTTATTTAGGAAAGAATATAAAAATCGTTAATGGTTTGATAAAAAACTAGCATTTAACTTTTTTTATTAAAAAAAATGTATTTTTTTTGTCGTAGATTTTTAAATAAACAAAATAGATAGTTTTATGAGTAAGTTTCGCTTAGATGAAGTAGACCACCAAATCTTGGATATGTTGATTGACAACACCAGAATTCCATTTACGGATATCGCCAAAAAATTGTTGATTTCTGCCGGAACCGTTCACGTTAGAGTGAAAAAAATGGAAGATTCAGGAATCATTATGGGTTCTTCATTGTCTTTGGATTATGAAAAATTAGGGTATTCTTTCATCGCTTATGTTGGAGTATTCCTGAACAACACCTCGCAAACTAAATTCGTTTTAGAAAGAATCAACGAAATACCTTATGTAACCGTTGCTCACGTAACTACCGGTAAATTCAACATCTTCTGTAAAATCAGAGCCAAGGACACCAAACATGCTAAGGATGTAATTTTTATGATTGATGATATCGAAGGGGTTTACAGAACTGAAACCATGATTTCACTAGAAGAAAGTATCAATGACAAAAAACGTTTGATGCATACCATCTTCCAAGAATTAGACTAGTCAAATTCAAAAATATATTTAAGACCTCAAGTGAAAGCTTGGGGTTTTTTTATTAATTTAAGCCAAAATTCCAGCGCCATGTACATCTTACCTAAAATTGAGCGTTTCAACCAAAATGTATTGTCAAAGTACCACATTTACAACAGTGTGTTTATCACGTTGCCATTTGATGCCATTGACAATACCGGTGTTTTGTTGCCTTTGTTTTCCGAAGTTTGCGACAATGGTTTTAAACACAATTGGTCACCCAAACAGATTGTTGATTTCTTTGCCGATAAGTATTTAGATAAGGCTTCCGAAGCCCAAAAAATCGACTTGATGTTTCGCTTTATTCAGTATGTCGAACGCCAAATTGTATTGTTTGATGCTATAGAAGATGCGGCTTTTCCCATTGTCAATAATTTGGAAGGTCGTGGTTCATTACGCGATATTAAAGAAAAAACCGAAGCCAAAGACAAGCGCAAAGAACTAATCGATTTCTTGGAGACTTTCAATGTTCGTACGGTTTTAACCGCGCATCCAACGCAGTTTTATCCGGGATCGGTTCTCGGCATTATCACCGATTTGACCGAAGCCGTTCGCGTAAATGATTTGATAAAAATCAAGCAATTATTGGCACAACTCGGGAAAACACCTTTTATCAAAAAGGAAAAACCAACGCCTTTTGACGAAGCCGTTAGCTTAATTTGGTATCTCGAAAATGTGTTTTACCAAACGATAGGCGAGATGATGCAATATTTGCAAAAGAACATTTTTGAAGGCAATATCATTGAGAATCCAATCATCAATTTAGGTTTTTGGCCTGGTGGCGATAGAGATGGAAATCCATTTGTAACACCCGAAATCACTGAGAATGTGGCCAAGCGCTTGAGAACTTCTATTCTGAAATGTTACTATTTCGACATTCGGATTTTAAGGCGAAAATTGACATTCAATGAAGTCGATAAAATCATAGCAAGTCTCGAATTCAGGCTTTATCGGTCAGTATTTTATTCACAAGGCGAAGTCTTTATTACTTTGGAGGAATTAAAGAATGAGCTTAATATCATCAAGCAAATTATCATTGAAAATCACCAATCGCTGTATTTGGATGAAATCAATTTGTTGTTGCAAAAAATCAATCAATTCGGGTTTCATTTTGCTTCGTTAGATATTCGCCAAAACAGTAAAATTCACAATCAGGTTTTTGATGATATTGTGGCTTTACTGAAGAAAGAAAAAGAACTGTATTTTCCGGATGATTTTGAGACCATGTCTGAGGCAGAAAAAATTGAGATAGTTTCCCAATTGAAATTTGACTTGAATCATCATTACTTTGAAAGCGAGTTGACACGTTCTACATTAGACACCATAAAACTAATGCGGGAAATCCAAAACGATAATGGCGAAAAAGGATGCAACCGTTACATCATCAGCAATAATGAAAGTGCCTTAAACGTGATGGAAACCTTTGCGATGTTCCGATTGTTAGATTGGGAAAATCCGACAGTAGATATTATTCCGTTGTTTGAATCGGTTGATGATTTGCAACAAGCCCATGCAATTATGGAGCAATTGTACCGAAATCCAATCTACAGAAATCATTTGAAAGAGCGAAAAGACAAGCAAACGGTGATGTTAGGCTTCTCTGACGGAACGAAAGACGGTGGCTATTTGATGGCCAATTGGAGTATTTTCAAAGCCAAAGAAATGATTACCAAAATCTCCCGCGAATACGGAATCAAGGTTATTTTCTTCGATGGTCGAGGCGGTCCGCCGGCGCGTGGTGGTGGCAAAACCAATAAGTTTTATGCTTCTTTGGGTTCAACCATCGAAAACCAAGCGATACAAGTTACGGTGCAAGGCCAAACAATTAGTTCTAATTTCGGAACATTGGATTCTTGTCGCTACAATTTAGAAAACCTCTTGAGTGCCGGAGTCGCGAATCAGATTTTTAACAAAGACGAAAACAATTTGACTGAATCTGAAAAAGCGATTATAGATTCTTTGGCGGAATTGGGTTACCAAAAATACATCGACTTTAAAAACCATCCGAAGTTTATTCCTTATTTGGAACAAATGAGTACGCTGAAATATTATTCCAAAGCTAACATTGGCAGCCGACCTTCCAAACGAAATACCGATGATAAATTGAACTTCGCCGATTTGCGAGCGATACCTTTTGTGAGTTCGTGGAGCCAATTGAAACAAAACGTTCCCGGTTTTTTTGGGGTTGGTACTGCACTGAAACATTTTGAAGACACTAACCGTTGGCAAGAAGTACAAAATTTATACAACAACTCTTTGTTCTTCAGAACTTTATTGGAAAACACGATGATGTCTTTGGCTAAAAGTAATTTTGCCTTGACGGCTTATATGAAGAATGATGCTGAATTTGGGGCTTTTTGGCAAATCATTTTCGACGAATTTCAAGAAACCAAACGCTTACTGTTAAAAATCGCCGGTCATACCGAACTAATGCAAAACTATCCCGATGGCAAAGCTTCAATCGCTATGCGTGAACAGATTGTGTTGCCGTTATTGACGATACAACAATATGCTTCGTCACAAATTAATGCGTTGAAAAAGCAAGCAACATTTGATGAAAAGCTGGTGACCACTTATGAAAAATTGGTTACCCGTTCTTTGTTTGGGAATACTAATGCTAGTCGGAATTCTGCCTAAATCATTTAATAATATAAACAGAAATCATCATGAAAAAATCACAACTAAACACCGACGAATACGCCGCTTATTACGGAACGTATATCGATAATGTAACCGAAGAATACAACTTGGCAGAAGAACTGGAAATTTCGGTTCATCGCTTGGTGAAATTTGTTCAAAACATTCCAATGGATAAATTTGATTACCGCTATGCTGAAGGCAAATGGACGATTAAAGATATTTTATTGCATCTTATTGATGCCGAACGAATTTTTGCCTACCGAGCTTTGCGTTTCGCCCGAAATGACCAAACGCCTTTGGCTAGTTTTGACGAAAACACTTATGTTGATGAAGCCCATGCCAACAGCAGAAGTATTCAGGATTTATTGAGCGAAATGTTGGTCGTAAGACAATCAACTTTAGCTTTGTTTAAATCATTCTCAGAAGAACAAATGTTGCGAAAAGGGATTGCTTCCAACAATCCAATGTCGGTACGAGCTTTAGGGTTTACGATTATTGGGCATCAAAATCACCACCAACGGGTGTTTCAGGAAAGATATTTATAAGTGCAAAGTTTAAAATTAGCTTCAATAAAAAATCCCAAACTCATATTTGAATTTGGGATTTTTTTGTACTATGAAAATAAAACTTAGTACTTTATTTTATTCTTCATCGTCGTCGTCGTCAAAATTGTCTGAATCAGCAAAATCATCGTCATCAACATCGTCATCGTCGTCATCGTCAGAACCGCCTTTGTCTTTTAATGGGTCAATTTCAACATCGTCATCTTCTTCAGAAGGCATATCGTCATCATCATCCAATCCTTTAATAGGTTCGATGGGTTCAATTACAGAATCGATATCGTCTTCTTCATCGTATTTTTCCATACGGCTGGCTAGTTTGGTACTTACTTTAACCAAGTAAATAGTGTCTTCGGTTCGCACTTCAACCGCTTCAATCAACTCGTTTTGAGCATTTCTGAAACGAATAATGTCGGTGTCGTCATATCCTTCCGGAAATTTTTCTACTAATAAATTTAGTATGTCTCCGGTTAGTTTAGCATAGTCTACAATAATTCTTCTCATAAAAAAAACTTTTATAAATCCAGTAAGTAAGCAAAAATTAAGGGTGCTACAATGGTAGCATCCGATTCAATAATAAATTTGGGGGTATGAATGTCAAGTTTTCCCCAAGTGATTTTCTCATTTGGGACAGCACCTGAATAGGAGCCGTAACTTGTAGTAGAATCTGAAATTTGGCAAAAATAACTCCAAAATGGAACGTCATGCATTTCCATGTCTTGGTATAACATTGGTACCACACAAATTGGAAAATCTCCGGCAATTCCACCGCCAATCTGGAAGAAACCAACACCTCTTCCTGAGGAATTTTTCGGATACCAATCGGCCAACCACATCATGTATTCGATGCCGCTTTTCATGGTAGTAGGTTTGAATGTGCCTTTGATACAATAAGAAGCAAAAATGTTCCCCATTGTACTGTCTTCCCAACCCGGAACTACTATGGGTAAGTTTTTCTCGGCAGCTGCCACCATCCAAGAATCTTTCGGGTCAATTTCGTAGTATTGTTTTAAAACACCTGAATTAATCATTTGGTACATAAACTCATGAGGAAAATAACGTTCTCCTTTTGAATCGGCATTGTGCCAAATGTCATACAAATGGGATTGTAATCTTCTAAAAGCTTCTTCTTCCGGGATACAAGTATCCGTTACTCTGTTGTAGTGGTTTTCTAATAAATCCCATTCTTCTTGCGGGGATAAATCACGGTAATTTGGTACTCTTTTATAAGAATTGTGGGCTACCAAATTCATGATGTCTTCTTCCAAATTGGCACCAGTACAAGAAATAATATGCACTTTGTCTTGACGGATCATTTCGGCTAACGATTTTCCTAACTCGGCTGTACTCATGGCACCGGCCAAAGTAATCATCATTTTTCCGTTGTCAAGTAAGTGTTCTTCATACCCTTTGGCAGCGTCAACTAAGGCCGCAGCGTTAAAGTGAAGGTAGTTTTTTTCTATAAACTGACTGATTGGTCCTTTACTCATTGTTGTTTGTTTGTTGTTTGTAGTTTACTCGTCAAAGAAAAACTTTTTTTCTCTGACAGCAAACACTTTTTTTAAAAATTATTATAAATATAAAACTGCTTTTTTCGAACTATTTTGTGTCGTAGCCTAATATTTTAAGGACATCATCAGAACTTTGTTGCTCCGAGAAAACCTCTGTGGCCAAAATACCATTCTCGTCTCGGTCAATCAAAATGTGTTTGGGCTGCGGAATCAAACAGTGGTGCAATCCACCAAAACCACCAATGGTTTCCTGATACGCACCGGTGTTGAAGAATCCGATGTACAGTGGCTTTTCCTTGTTGTATTTTGGCAAATAAACAGCGTTCATGTGTTGCTCAGAGTTGTAATAATCATCGCTGTCACATGTCATTCCGCCTAAAAGTACGCGTTCGTAGGTGTCATTCCAACGGTTTACGGCCAGCATTACGAAGCGTTTGTTAATTGCCCAAGTATCGGGTAATGTGGTGATGAATGACGAGTCAATCATGTTCCAGTTTTCACGGTCATTTTGTTTCTTTTGGTACAAAACCTGATAAATCGCGCCACCTGATTCACCTACGGTAAACGAACCGAACTCAGTAAAAATGTGTGGCACATCAATTTCGGCTTCGTCACAAGAGATTTTAATTTGGTTTAAAATCTCATCAATCATGTATTGGTAATCGTATTCAAATGCCAATGAGTTTTTGATTGGGAAACCGCCACCGATATTCAAACTGTCTAAAGTCGGACATTCTTTTTTCAAGTTGATGTACACTTTCATACATTTCAACAATTCGTTCCAATAATAGGCTGTGTCGCGAATTCCGGTATTGATGAAAAAGTGAAGCATTTTCAGCTCTACTTGTTTGTTTTCCTGGATTTGTTTTCTGTAGAAAGGCACAATATCTTTGTAACCAATGCCCAAACGGGAAGTATAAAACTCAAATTTAGGTTCTTCTTCAGCGGCAATTCGGATACCAATTTTGAACTTGCCTTTGATTTTTTCCTGTAATAAATCCAACTCTTCATAGTTGTCAATTACCGGTATGGTCTTGTTGTGGCCATTGTTCATCAAACGGGCAATGTTATCTACATATTCATCGCGTTTGAAACCGTTACAAACCACATAAGTGTTTTTGTTGATTTTGCCTTCCTCCATCAATTTTTCTACAATGTTGATATCATAAGCAGAAGAAGTTTCGATGTGAATGTTGTTTTTAAAAGCTTCGTTCATGATAAACTTGAAGTGAGAGCTTTTGGTACAATAGCAATAGTAATATTTGGCTTCGTACTTGTTTTTTTCCATCGACTTTCTAAACCAACCTTTGGCTTTGTTGATATTGTTGGAAATAGCAGGCAAGTAGGTGAACTTCAACGGCGTGCCGTATTGCTCCACCAATTTCATCAAATCGATATTGTGAAACTGAAGGGTGTCTTTGTTGAGCGTGAATTCTTCTTGCGGAAAGTAGAAAGTTTGGTTAATTAAGTCGAAATATTTAGTGTTCATTTAGGATACAGAATTATTAGATTAATTTATTTTTTAAAACAAAGTAATCTGCCATTCAAACCCTAATGTTAGCATAAATAATCGGTAATTTTTCTTGGAATAAAAAGGTAATAGGCGAACACAATGCAGTAGGATCACTTTTTTGTCTTAAAAAAGGAGAAGTAAAAGCTAAGAAATGATTTGTAATTTCTTGACTGTAAATACTGTAATTAGTAGTGTTGGCACTTTTTTTCATTAGGGCAAATGTAAAAAATAATATTTTCGAAATGCAACTATTAGTGTGAAAAAAATGTTAGTTTTTATAATCTTCAAAAGATTTAGTAATTAGTTCATTATCAACTTCTTGATTGATTTTAATTTTACCAATACCCTCAAGCAATGCAAATTGGATTTTGCCGTACTCATTTTTTTTGTCGTGAATCAATAAATCAAGGATGGGTTGGAGGTCATTTTCCTCAAAAACAACGGTGTCAAAAACAGACTTGATGGTCTTTTTGATTTCTCGGTATTCTGCTTCTGAAAGCAGTCCTTTTTGCCAAGAAATATAACTTTCTAATACCATTCCAACGGCAATGGCCTCACCGTGTAATAACGTTTTCTTGTTTTCGTTTTCAAGAAAATAGCTTTCGATGGCGTGGCCTAAAGTGTGTCCGAAATTCAATGCTTTTCGAATGCCGTTTTCGGTAGGATCTTGCATTACGATTTCGTTTTTAATTTCGATTGAACGGTGAATTAAACCGTCAAAATCGGCAAAATCTGTTTGGCTCAAATCTTTGAATTGTGCCCAATAAGCCGCGTCAAAAATCAATCCGTGTTTGAGCATTTCGGCCAAACCGGAACGCATTTCTTTTTGAGGTAAAGTAACCAAGAATTCTGTGTCGATTAAAACTGTTTTCGGCACATTTATGACTCCGATTTGGTTTTTTAAATTGCCTAAATCCACCCCATTTTTTCCTCCGATAGAGGCGTCAACCATGGCCAATAATGTGGTGGGAATATTGACAAAATCAATTCCTCTTTTGAAAGTGGAAGCAACAAATCCTCCAATATCAGTTATTACACCGCCTCCAATATTGATAAGCAATGTTTTTCTGTCGGCACCCAATTCGGTCAAGATATTCCAAATTTCAACACAAGTAGTGATGTTTTTTTCGGCTTCACCTGATTCTATTTCGATGATTTCAATAGTTTTATCCGTAGCCAAAAAAGACAAAAAGCGCAATAAGCACAATTCGTTGGTGTGACTGTCCACTAAAATGAACAAGTTGGAATAGTTGTTTTTTGCAATGAAACTATTCAGGGTTTCGTATTCTTTTTCTCCGAATAAAACCGGGTAACCGTTGGCTTGTATGGTCTGCATTTTTTTGTCAAAATTGTGCCCCAAAAATAAGGTAAAAATTGATATATAATCGCCTTAGACTATTTATATTTGTGGCATTAATACAATACCATGGAAAAAATTTTCAACAATACTAAAGTGGCGTTCGCCCTCAAAACAGATACCGAATTAGACAGAGCTTATTTTTTATTCAAAATGATTGACAGTGAACCGTTGGTTCGCATAGGAACTGCGGTAACCAATTTTGCTTTAAAAGCCCATTTGCCCGTAGAAGGATTAATCAGAGCTACGGTTTTTGATCATTTTTGTGGCGGAACAACGGAAGATGACTGTTTGACCGTGGTAGATAAAATGTTTACTAAAGGAGTTTCCTCGGTGTTGGATTATTCGGTTGAAGGAAAAGAAGAAGAAGCGCAATTTGATGCCGCTTTAGAAATGACTTTAAAAACCATTGAATTTGCTAAAGAAAGAGCCGCTATTCCGTTTGCCGTTTTTAAGCCAACAGGATTCGGGCGTTTTTATTTGTATGAAAAAATAGGAGAAAAGCAACCTTTGACTGTTGAAGAACAAAAGGAGTGGGATAGAGTAGTAGAACGTTTTGACTTGGTTTGTAAAGCCGCTCATGAAAAAGATGTTGCCTTGTTGATTGACGGAGAAGAGAGTTGGATGCAAGATGCTGCGGATGATGTTGTTACTAACATGATGCGCAAATACAATAAAGACAAAGCTATTGTTTTCAATACTTTGCAATTGTACCGACATGACCGATTGGACTATTTAAAACAATTACACGAGCAAGCCAAAGCAGAAGGATTTTACATCGGAATGAAATTAGTTCGCGGTGCTTATATGGAAAAAGAAAACAAACGAGCAGAAGAAAAAGGTTATCCAACACCTATTTGCGCCAGCAAAGAAGCTACCGATATTAATTATGATACTACTGTGGTTTATATGATGGAGCATTTAGACAGAATGGCCATCTTTGCCGGAACGCACAATGAGTTAAGCTCTTACAAGTTGATTGAATTGATGGAAGCTAAAGGCGTTTTGAAAAATGACAACCGCATTTGGTTCGGACAGTTATACGGCATGAGTGACAATATCAGTTATAATTTGGCCGAGCATGGTTATAATGTGGCTAAATATTTGCCATTTGGACCCGTTCGAGATGTGATGCCTTATTTAATCAGAAGAGCGGAAGAGAATACTTCCGTTGCCGGTCAGACCAGTAGAGAACTGAATTTATTAAAGACGGAAAGAGACCGAAGAAAGATTGAAAAATAGAAAAAAAAACACCTCATTAGCGTGAGGTTTTTTTATTAAAAGATTAAAAATCAATATATTTGATTGTTGTTTGACGACAGTTACCCTAATTTAAATCTACTTTAAAACGTTACAGATGAAGATAATTACTTTTTCTAAATATATTTTATTCACCACAATTGCATTATTTTCAGTCCAAGGATTTTCTCAAAATCTGTTGACTAATGGAAATTTTCAAGGTGGTTTGAATGTTGGTTACCAAGGAGGTGGAGCACCTTATAATTATATTGGACCACCGTATGCAGGTACAACCAATGCCGGTGATTGGACCATCAATAACAATCCGCAACCGGTGAACACAGTTTCTTTCCTTTCAACCGGTGACCATACTACAGGAACCGGGAGAATGATGATTATTGACGGCACCAACATAGGAGGACAGCAGCGATTTTGGAGAGCAGGAACCGGTGGAGGTGGAGTTTGCGGTTTGACTGTTGGGACCAACTATACTTTTTCTTATTGGATTCGTTCTATTTTTACAAATGCCAATGGAGGAACATTGGCCAATATTGGAGTGCAATTCAACAATGCCAATAGCGTAGCTTTAGTTTTAGGTTCTACAACCGCTCCGCCAACTAACAACGGTTGGGTACAAGTCGTTTATACTTTTACGGCTACCAATGCTTGTGTTAATATCGAATTGTATAACAACAATACAGATTTTGTAGGTAATGATTTTGCTATAGATGATATGTGGTTGACGGCTTCTTCCACTTGTCCTTTACCAACAGTTACAGTCACACAACCGACTTGTGCTGTAAATTCCGGGACAATTGTTTTTGCCAGCCCTTTAAATACAGGACCTTTACCAATACCATCGAATTTATTTATTTCTGAAGTTACTGATGAAAGTTCAGGTGCTTTATCATATATTGAAATTTTTAACGGAACCGGATCGCCTAAGAATTTAGCCAATTATAAATTGAAGGTTTACAATAATGGGAATACATTTATTTCTCCAAATTGTGATATACAGCTCTCCGGAACATTAAATAACAATGCTGTCTATGTAGTTGCCTTAGGAAGTGTTACTAATCAGGGTGGCGTTGTGCCAAATTTGGTTGTGAGTCCATGTGCAGGTTTTAATATAGATGATACGGTTCGCTTGGCCACCAGTGCAGATGTTGAATTTGATTTATGGGGGTCAAATGGTGTGGTTTTTACCCCTCTTGGTCAAACAGGTTATACCTACAGAAGATTAGCCACTGCTCCACATCCAAGCATGACTTGGAATCCCAACGATTGGACAGCAATAGACCCACAAGATTATACCAACATAGGTTCTTACACTTATGCGGCGACTAATTATGAATACAGTATAAACGGAGTAAATTATCAATCAAGTCCAACATTTTCGGGTCTTGTACCGGGAACATATTATGCAACAGTCCGAGATTTAGTTTCAGGTTGTGTTTCTATTCCTATCGAAGTTATCATTGATCCTCTTGCTGTTGCACCATCTTCTCCTTCAAATATTTTTTGTGATGCAGCAAATACATACGATTCGCAGGTTGGATTTGACTTCAACAGTATTGGTCAACATAGTTTTGATTTTACTTACACCATTGATGGTGGTACTCCGGTCAGTGGTACTGTTCCTTTTTCACCTTCCAGTTACTTTGTGACCGGCGTTGCCCAAGGGCAAGCGGTAACATTAACCATAGCTTGGAATGGTGTCTGTACGGCGCCAATGACATTAACCTGTTATCCGGATTGTATTACACCTGTAACACCAACATTTACACAGGTGGCACCGATTTGTGCCGGTAATACATTATCTCCATTGCCTACTACTTCTTTGAATGGAGTAGTTGGAACATGGGCTCCGGCTTTGAATAATACTGCTACTACAACTTATACTTTTACTCCGGTTGACCCGGGTGAGTGTGGTACAAGTACTACAATGACTATTGTTGTCAATGCACCGGTTTTAAATATTACCAATCCTCCGGTGGCTTGTTCTCCTGCAACAGTGAATTTGACATTACCGGCAGTAACCGCCGGTAGTACGGGAGGCGGCACTTTGACCTATTGGACTGATGCAGCGGCTACTATCGCATTGACAACACCAACGGCCGTTGCTACCAGCGGAACTTACTACATCAAAAGTACTGCGGGTTCTTGTTTTGACATTGAGCCGGTAACGGTAACCATAAATCCCGCACCGGTTTTAAGCATTACCAATCCTGCAGCAGTATGTTCTCCTGCAACAGTGAATTTAACCTTACCGGCAGTAACAGCAGGCAGTACAGGAGGCGGCACTTTGACTTATTGGACTGATGCAGCAGCTACTATTGCATTGACTACTCCAACAGCAGTGACTACTAGCGGAACTTATTACATCAAAAGTACAGTTGGTTCTTGTTTTGACATTGAGCCGGTAACGGTAACCATAAATCCCGCACCGGTTTTAAGCATTACCAATCCGACAGCAGTATGTTCTCC
>NZ_JAAQQU010000098.1 GCF_011742145.1 Flavobacterium sp. J49
GGAATGCTATAATTAAAAACCCCTGATGCTGTTGGGGTACCACTTATGGTAATGGTATTATTTGCAAAAGCGGCAGTTACTCCAGCTGGTAATCCGGTAGGGGTTCCTATTCCTGTGGCACCTGTTGTTGTTCTTGTAATTGGAGATAATAAGGTATTAACACATAATGTCGGATTTGAAGATGGCGTCCCTGGTGTGTTTGAAAGACATATTGCAACTGTTTGAGCTACCCATGTCTCAGCTTGTGATGCAGTAGCAGTTCTTGTGCCTGTATTACCTATCGGAGCATGAACATAAGAAGCCATCATGTTTGAAGGAACTCCTCCAGCAGTATTTGGCGCATCATAACGTTCTGTAGTGCCAGAAACCGCAATAGTATAAGTTGCGGGTTTTTTATTACAATAAAATGTTAAGATTAGATTATTAGCAGTGGTAGTAGTAATCGCAGGTGCCACTACACTAGTAGAAGAGCTACTACCTAATGCATCGGCAGAGACTGAGATGATAGGAGATGCTCCGGTTATTCTACTCATTCCAATAGACCACTTCTTCCACCCTAAGCCCCATGTGTATGTGGCAGGCTCTGATGAACCAGCTATTCTAAAATAAGTTGCCATACCCACATTACTGGACTGATTACTTCTCCTAATTAAAGTCCATCCTGCAGGAACAGTTATAGTAGTACCATCACCAGACTCAAACATTACACCAACCACCAATAAATCTCCCGCAACGGTACCACTTGGGACATTTATCGATGCACTAGAGGAACTACCTATGGCAGTAGTGGAAGATTGCCAAACTGGCTGAGAATGCGCAAGTAAACCAATGAACAAAATACAAATAAGGTATTTAATTTTTTTAAGTTTTTGATTTTCCATGATTTTAGTTTTTTTTAAAATAATAGGTTTTAATAGTTAATAATAGATTTGGGATAAGCGTGTTATAAGACAAATGTAAAATGTAATGTAATCCATTTTGTATAAATTAGCCCAATAACATTTTTATTCCGTCGAAAAGTCATAAAAAATCGTTTTACGGTTTTTATAGCAGGCAAAAAATAGACGATAAAATGCAATAAATATCGATTATATGCATTTTTAATCGTTGTAATGATAGTTTTAACATTAAATGTAGTATTTTTATTTCTTCTTTTTCAAAGAAATATATTTACAATTAAAAATCAGATTTTGTTAAAATAAAAGTGATAAAATTCAAGCTCTTATTAGACCATAAAAAAAACCTCCCATTTTCTTGAGAGGTTTTTTATTATAATGATATTTTTTTAAGCTTGACCGGTAGGACCGAAATTGAGAGGAATCGGTGGTTGTTCGGTATCTTTAATTTCACCGTTGGCCAATTCATATCGGTGGATGTTTTCTCCTAATGCCTTCAGAAATCTTTTAGCATGTTGCGGTGTTAACACAATTCTCGATTTTACTTTTGCTTTTGGCACGCCCGGCATAATGGTTACAAAGTCAACTACAAATTCAGAAGCTGAATGGTTGATAATGGCCAAATTAGAATAAATCCCTTCTGCTGTCTTTTCATCCAACTCAATATTGATTTGACCTTGTTGTTGATTATTATCACTCATTTGATATTAAATTTTTGATATTAGATATTAAATTTTGCTACTCATAACAATATTAAAAAGCCACTAATTTAGTATTTAAAGTAGTGGCTTTTGTTTAATTTAACTATTAATATTGCTATTAATAGATGTATTCTTCTTTATTAGCCATGATTTCATTGTAATCGTCTTTCGAACCTACAATGGTGTGATCATAATCTCTCATACCGGTTCCCGCAGGAATTCTGTGACCTACGATAACATTTTCTTTAAGACCTTCTAAAGTATCTACTTTACCAGCAACTGCTGCTTCGTTTAATACCTTGGTAGTCTCTTGGAACGATGCCGCCGAGATGAATGATTTCGTTTGTAACGATGCTCTTGTGATACCTTGAAGTACCGGAGTAGCAGTAGCAGTAATTACATCACGAGCTACAACCTGATTTTTATCATTACGTTTCAATAATGAATTCTCATCTCTTAGTTCACGTGGAGAAACGATTTGACCCGGTTTTAACACCGCAGAGTCTCCTGCATCTTCTACCACTTTCATTCCGTATAATTTATCGTTTTCTTCGATAAAGTCAGCCGTATGAATTAATTGCTCTTCTAAGAATAAGGTATCTCCCGGATCTTGCACTTGTACTTTACGCATCATTTGACGAATAACTACTTCAAAGTGCTTGTCATTGATTTTTACCCCTTGCAAACGGTAAACCTCTTGAATTTCATTCACCAAATACTGTTGAACAGCCGATGGTCCTTGAATTCTTAAGATATCATCCGGTGTAATAGCTCCGTCTGACAATGGCACCCCAGCTTTTACGAAGTCATTTTCTTGAACCAAGATTTGACTTGATAATTTCACTAAGTATTTCTTAACCTCACCAAATTTAGATTCGATAATAATTTCACGGTTACCTCTTTTGATTTTACCAAATGAAACTACACCATCAATTTCAGAAACTACCGCTGGGTTTGAAGGATTACGAGCTTCTAACAACTCGGTAATTCTTGGTAAACCTCCGGTGATATCACCAGCTTTAGAAGAACGACGAGGAATTTTCACCAAGATTTTACCTGCTTTAATTTTCTCTCCGTCTTCAACCATAAGGTGAGCTCCAACCGGTAAATTGTAAGAACGGATTAATTCTCCGTCTTTACCGTAAACCAATAAGGTAGGGATTAATTTTTTATTTCTTCCTTCAGAAATTACTTTTTCCTGGAATCCGGTTTGCTCATCGATTTCAACCTGGAATGATTGTCCTTGTTCTAAATCTTCGTAAGCAATTTTTCCGGTAAACTCAGAAACGATAACTCCGTTATATGGATCCCATTTACAGATAATAGCACCTTTTTCAACGGTATCACCATCTTTAACACTGATTACAGAACCATAAGGAATATTGTGTGTGCTTAATAAGATGCCTGTTTTAACATCAACCAATTTCAATTCAGTTGAACGTGAAACCACAATGTCAACTTTGTTTCCATCAGCATCTTCACCAACCACTGTTTTCAAATCTTCGATTTCCAGTTTTCCTCCAAATCTTGCGATGATGCTTGATTCTTCAGAAACACCTCCTGCAACCCCACCAACGTGGAAGGTACGAAGTGTTAACTGTGTTCCCGGCTCTCCAATCGATTGGGCAGCGATAACTCCGACTGCTTCCCCTTTTTGAGTCATTTTTCCGGTAGCCAAGTTACGTCCGTAACATTTAGCACAAATACCTTTTTTAGCTTCACAAGTTAAAGGCGAACGCACATCAACTTTTTCCAATGGAGATTCTTCAATCGCTTTAACAATGGCTTCGGTAATTTGCTCACCGGAGTGAACTAAAATTTCATTGTTTAATGGATTGATTACATCTTGTAACGCAACACGTCCTAAGATTCTCTCTCCTAATGTTTCAACGATTTCCTCATTTTTCTTTAAAGCCGAAACTTCAATTCCTCTTAAAGTACCACAATCTACAGAGTTTACGATTACGTCTTGAGATACATCATGTAAACGACGAGTCAAGTAACCGGCATCTGCTGTTTTCAAAGCGGTATCCGCCAAACCTTTACGAGCACCGTGAGTAGAGATAAAGTACTCAAGGATCGAAAGACCTTCCTTAAAGTTAGAAAGAATTGGGTTTTCAATAATTTCACCACCACCAGCAGTTGATTTTTTAGGCTTAGCCATCAAACCACGCATACCGGTTAACTGACGAATTTGTTCTTTAGATCCACGAGCTCCGGAATCAAGCATCATATATACCGAGTTGAAACCTTGTTGGTCTTCACGGATATTTTTCATCGCTAATTCCGTCAATTGTGCATTCGCTGAAGTCCAGATATCAATAACTTGGTTGTAACGTTCGTTATTGGTAATAAGACCCATGTTATAGTTGGTAGAAATTACATCTACTTGCTCTCTTGCGTCAGCAATCAATTTATTTTTTTGCTCCGGAATTCTAATATCACCTAATGAGAATGACAAACCACCTTTGAAAGCGAATTTGTATCCCATATCTTTCATGTTATCAAGGAACGCTGCCGTTGTAGGAACATCAGTTACTGCAAGGATTTTTCCAATAATATCACGCAAAGATTTTTTAGTCAATACTTCATTGATATAACCAGCTGCTTGAGGTACTACTTCATTAAATAATACTCTACCGGCAGTAGTTTGGATAATTTTATAAACTAATTCTCCGTTTTCATTAAAGTCTTTCGCTCTGATTTTCACTCTAGCATTCAACTCCACTCTTCCTTCATTCAAAGCGATGTTACACTCTTCGGCAGAATAGAAAGTCAAATCTTGACCTAAAATAGTCATTTCCGGAGTAGACAATCTTTCTTTGGTCATATAATAAAGACCTAAAACCATGTCTTGAGATGGAACCGTAATCGGAGCACCATTCGCAGGATTCAAGATATTGTGAGAAGCCAACATTAACAATTGGGCTTCCAAAATAGCTTCCGGACCTAACGGTAAGTGAACCGCCATCTGGTCACCATCAAAATCCGCGTTGAACGCCGTACATACTAACGGGTGTAACTGGATTGCTTTTCCTTCAATTAATTTAGGTTGGAAAGCTTGAATACCCAAACGGTGTAACGTAGGAGCACGGTTTAGTAATACCGGGTGACCTTTGATTACGTTTTCAAGGATATCCCATACTACCGGCTCTTTTTTGTCGATTATTTTCTTAGCCGACTTCACCGTTTTAACAATTCCTCTTTCGATTAACTTACGAATAACGAATGGTTTGTATAGTTCAGCCGCCATATCTTTTGGCAAACCACATTCGAACAATTTCATTTCCGGTCCAACAACAATTACCGAACGAGCAGAATAATCCACACGTTTTCCTAATAAGTTTTGACGGAAACGCCCTTGTTTACCTTTCAATGAATCAGAAAGTGATTTTAATGGCCTGTTTGATTCTGTTTTTACTGCAGAAGCTTTACGTGTGTTGTCAAATAATGAATCTACTGATTCTTGCAACATACGTTTTTCGTTTCTTAAGATTACTTCCGGAGCTTTGATCTCCATCAATCTTTTCAAACGGTTGTTACGGATGATTACTCTTCTGTACAAATCGTTCAAATCGGAAGTAGCAAAACGACCTCCATCAAGTGGCACCAACGGACGCAATTCTGGCGGTATCACCGGAATTACTTTTAAAATCATCCATTCCGGACGGTTTTCTCTGTTTAGGTTTGACTCACGGAAAGACTCAACTACTTGTAATCTTTTTAACGCTTCCGTTTTTCTTTGTTTAGACGTTTCGTTATTAGCCGCGTGACGTAAGCTGTAAGACAACTCATTTAAGTCGGTGCGTGCCAATAAATCCATGATACATTCAGCACCCATTTTGGCGATGAATTTATTAGGATCGTTGTCATCTAAATATTGGTTTTCCATTGGAAGCGTATCTAAAATGTTCAGATATTCTTCTTCGGTCAAAAAGTCTAATCTTTGTAATGATTCACCATCGGCATTTTGAGCAATACCGGCTTGGATTACTACGTATCTTTCGTAGTAAATAATCATGTCTAATTTCTTAGATGGTAATCCAAGGATATAGCCAATTTTGTTTGGTAACGAGCGGAAGTACCAGATGTGAGCAATTGGCACTACTAAATTGATGTGTCCTACTCTGTCTCTACGTACTTTTTTCTCGGTAACTTCTACACCACAACGGTCACAAACGATTCCTTTATAACGGATTCTTTTGTATTTACCACAGGCACATTCGAAATCCTTTACAGGTCCGAAGATACGCTCACAGAAAAGACCGTCACGTTCCGGTTTGTGGGTTCTATAGTTGATAGTTTCCGGCTTCAAAACCTCACCTCTTGACTCAGCCAAGATAGATTCCGGAGAAGCTAGTCCTATCGAAATTCTGTCAAATCTTTTGATAGTATTTTTAGTATCTTTATTTCTATTCATCATAGTCGTAACATTTAAAGTGTTCAGTATTCAGTGTTCAGTGTTCAGATAGTGTATCCGAACACTGCCACTGCCAACTATTTTTATTCTTCTAATCTGATGTCTAATCCAAGACCTTTCAATTCATGCATTAATACATTGAATGATTCTGGTAGTCCCGGCTCCGGCATAGTTTCTCCCTTAACGATGGCTTCGTAAGTTTTAGCTCTACCGATTACGTCATCCGATTTAACAGTCAAAATTTCTCTAAGCGTGCTTGAGGCTCCATAAGCTTCAAGTGCCCAAACCTCCATTTCTCCGAAACGCTGACCTCCAAACTGGGCTTTACCACCCAATGGTTGTTGCGTAATCAACGAGTATGGACCTATAGAACGTGCGTGCATTTTATCGTCAACCATATGACCTAGTTTCAACATATAGATAACTCCAACTGTTGCTGCCTGGTGGAAACGCTCTCCAGTTCCTCCGTCATACAAATAAGTATGACCGAATCTTGGGATACCTGCTTCGTCAGTCAATTCATTGATTTGGTCTAATGTTGCTCCGTCAAAAATTGGTGTAGCAAATTTTCTACCCAAGTTCATTCCGGCCCAACCCAATACCGTTTCATAAATCTGACCAATGTTCATACGAGAAGGTACACCTAGTGGATTCAATACGATATCTACCGGAGTTCCGTCTTCTAAGAACGGCATGTCTTCATGACGAACGATACGAGCCACAATACCTTTGTTTCCGTGACGTCCTGCCATTTTATCACCCACTTTCAATTTACGTTTCTTAGCGATATATACTTTCGCCAATTTCAAGATACCGGCTGGTAATTCGTCTCCAACAGTAATGGTAAATTTCTCTCTTCTTAAGGCACCTTGTAAATCGTTTAATTTGATTTTGTAGTTGTGGATTAAGTCGTTAACCAAATGGTTAGTTTCTTCATCGGCAACCCATTGGCCTTTAGTCAAGTGAGCGAAATCTTCAACGGCATGTAACATTTTCTGAGTGTATTTTTTACCTTTTGGCAAAACTTCTTCTCCTAAATCGTTCATCACACCTTGCGATGTTTTTCCGTTTACAATGTTGAATAATTTATCTACCAATTTGTCTTTCAATTCCACAAATTTGGTTTCGAATTCCATTTCCAAAGACGTCAAATCGTCTTTATCTTTGGTACGTTTCTTTTTATCTTTTACCGCTCTCGCGAATAATTTTTTATCTAAAACCACACCGTGTAATGATGGAGAAGCTTTTAACGAAGCATCTTTTACATCTCCTGCTTTGTCCCCGAAGATGGCACGAAGCAATTTCTCTTCCGGTGTAGGATCTGATTCCCCTTTTGGTGTAATTTTTCCGATTAGAATGTCACCAGGTTTTACCTCTGCTCCGATTCTGATCATTCCGTTTTCATCCAAGTCTTTGGTAGCTTCTTCAGAAACGTTAGGAATGTCATTAGTTAACTCTTCGTTTCCTAATTTCGTATCTCTAACTTCCAATGAATAATCATCCACGTGGATAGAGGTGAAGATATCGTCACGAACTACTTTTTCAGAGATTACAATCGCATCCTCGAAATTGTATCCTTTCCATGGCATAAATGCTACTTTAAGGTTTCTTCCTAATGCTAATTCTCCGTTTTGTGTCGCGTATCCTTCACATAGCACTTGTCCTAATTTCACTCTGTCACCTTTTCTTACGATTGGTTTCAAGTTGATAGACGTACTTTGATTCGTTTTTCTGAATTTGATCAAGTTATACGATTTCTCATCCGGGTCAAAACTTACCATTCTTTCCTCTTCTGTTCTGTCGTATTTGATAGTAATCATGTTGGCATCAACGTACTCAACAGTACCGTTTCCTTCCGCATTGATTAATACTCTTGAGTCAGACGCCACTTGACGCTCTAAACCTGTTCCTACGATTGGTGCTTCAGGACGTAACAATGGTACAGCCTGACGCATCATGTTGGAGCCCATCAACGCACGGTTCGCATCATCATGCTCCAAGAAAGGAATCAATGAAGCTGAAATCGAGGCGATTTGGTTAGGCGCAACGTCAGTATAATGGATTTCGTTTGGATCAACTACCGGGAAATCACCTTCTTCACGGGCAATAACTTTATCGGCAGTAATTTTTCCTTTGGCATCCATTTCGATGTTAGCCTGAGCAATCATTTTACCTTCTTCTTCTTCTGCGCTTAAGTAAATTGGTTCAGAAGTTAAATCAACTGTTCCGTTAGTTACTTTACGGTAAGGTGTTTCGATGAATCCCATTCCGTTTACTTTCGCATAAACACCTAATGATGAAATCAAACCGATGTTTGGTCCCTCAGGCGTTTCAATCGGACACAATCTTCCGTAGTGCGTATAGTGAACGTCACGTACCTCGAAACCGGCTCTTTCTCTCGAAAGTCCACCTGGTCCAAGGGCAGATAATCTTCTTTTGTGTGTAATCTCAGCCAATGGATTCGTTTGGTCCATGAATTGAGATAACTGGTTTGTACCAAAGAAAGAGTTGATTACCGATGACAATGTTTTAGCATTGATCAAATCGATTGGTGTAAACACCTCGTTATCTCTAACGTTCATTCTCTCGCGGATGGTACGTGCCATACGGGCTAAACCTACCCCAAATTGTTGAGACAATTGCTCACCAACTGTACGTACACGACGGTTTGATAAGTGATCAATATCATCAATCTCTGCTTTAGAGTTGATTAACTCGATCAAATATTTCACGATAGTGATGATATCTTCTTTGGTCAAGACTTGCTTTTCCATTGGGATATCAAGGTTCAATTTTTTGTTCATTCTGTAACGACCCACTTCACCTAAGTTATAACGTTGGTCAGAGAAGAATAATTTATCGATGATGCCACGAGCAGTTTCTTCATCAGGCGGTTCTGCATTACGCAACTGACGGTAAATGTGCTCAACAGCTTCTTTTTCTGAGTTTGTTGGGTCTTTTTGTAACGTATTGTGGATGATGGCATAATCTCCTTGATTGGCATCTTCCTTGTGTAACAAAATAGATTTTACGTTAGAATCGATGATTTCTTCCACATTATCTTTGTCGATAATGGTATCACGATCCAAGATAATTTCGTTACGTTCGATAGATACTACTTCACCAGTATCCTCGTCAACGAAATCTTCATGCCAAGTATTCAATACTCTCGCGGCAAGTCTTCTTCCTACGTATTTCTTAAGACCGGTTTTTGAAACTTTGATTTCTTCTGCAAGGTCAAATATTTCAAGGATGTCCTTATCTCTTTCGAATCCGATAGCACGGAAAAGAGTAGTCACCGGTAATTTTTTCTTTCTATCGATATAAGCATACATTACGCTATTGATATCGGTAGCAAATTCAATCCACGAACCTTTGAAAGGAATAACTCTAGCAGAATACAACTTGGTACCATTAGCATGGAAAGACTGACCAAAGAAAACACCAGGTGAACGGTGTAACTGAGAAACTACCACGCGTTCAGCACCATTGATAACGAAAGTTCCGCTTGGTGTCATGTATGGAATTGTTCCGAGATAAACATCTTGAACAATTGTTTCAAAGTCTTCGTGTTCCGGATCAGTACAGTAAAGTTTTAGTCTGGCTTTTAAAGGCACACTATATGTTAAACCTCTTTCGATACACTCTTGAATGGTGTAACGCGGTGGGTCAACAAAATAATCTAGGAACTCCAATACAAATTGGTTTCTTGTATCAGTAATTGGAAAGTTTTCCATGAAGGTGTTGTACAACCCTTCGTTGCCTCTTTCGTCAGATTTGGTTTCCAATTGGAAAAAATCTTTAAAAGATTTTACCTGAACATCCAGGAAATCCGGATATTGAGGTATGTTTTTAGTAGAGGCAAAATTCAATCTTTCAGTCTGATTTGTTATCATCAATGGACAAAATTTTGATTTAAAAAAAGTAATTTGTTGTGTGTAAAAACACTGTTTAATCTATACTTTCCTTTTGATAACCAATACCTCTTTAAAAATGAACCAGGAAAATTAGTTCGTTTTTTTCTTCGTATTGATTAAAAGCTTTTTCGTATTTTAAACTTATTGTGATAATAAAACTGGATATAATTTTATTATACGAAAAATGGTTTAGGCCCTTGGACGCTTCGTCCAAGGCCTAAACCTAGTTCTAAAACCGGTGTTGGATTATTTTAACTCAACAACAGCTCCAGCTTCTTCTAAAGATTTTTTCAAACCTTCAGCTTCTGCTTTAGAAACTCCTTCTTTGATGTTTGCAGGAGCACCATCAACGATGTCTTTTGCTTCTTTAAGACCTAAACCTGTTAATTCTTTAACAGCTTTTACTACTGCTAATTTAGAAGCACCAGCATCTTTCAATACTACTGTGAATTCTGTTTGCTCTTCAGCAGCTCCGGCATCACCACCACCAGCAGCAACTACTACTGCTGCAGCAGCTGGCTCGATACCATACTCATCTTTTAATATTGTAGCTAAATCGTTAACTTCTTTTACTGTTAGGTTAACTAATTGTTCTGCGAATTGTTTCAAATCTGCCATTTTTTCTATCGTTTAAAATGTTCTTTAATTATTATTTTTTTAGTCTGCTCTAATTATTCTGCTGCTTCGCCTTTTTGTTCAGCATTGTTCAATAACGCTGAAATAATACGTTGCGCAGGAGATTGAAGTAATCCGATGATTTCTCCAATAACTTCTTCTTTAGATTTAAGTGATGCTAAGCTGTCTAACAAGTTATCTCCAATGTAGATTTCTTGGTTAATGTAAGCACCTTTGAAAACAGGTTTGTCTGATTTCTTTCTAAAATCTTTAATGATTTTTGCCGGAGCATTAGCGATATCTGCAATAAAAATGGAAGAGTTTCCTTTTAATACAGAAGCTAAATCACCGTAATCATTTGCGGAAGCTTCCATTGCTTTTTCAAGCAAAGTGTTTTTTACTACTTCTAATTTGATACCTGCTTTGAAACAAGCTCTTCTTAAGTTTGAAGTAGTTTCTGCATCTAACCCAGAGGTGTCAGCAATATATACAATATTACTTTCAGCCAACTTTGCAGTTAAATCTTCTATCGCGATTGATTTTTCTTCTCTTGTCATAATAAAATTTGTTTAACTACCAATTATACAGCTTTAGGATCTAAAGCGATAGCAGGACTCATAGTACTTGACAAGTGGATTGACTTGATGTAAGTACCTTTTGCTGCAGTTGGTTTTAATTTAAGTAATGTTTGAATGATCTCGTGAGCGTTGTCTACAATCTTATCCGCTTCGAAAGAAATTCTTCCGATACCGGCGTGAACGATTCCAGTTTTATCTACTTTAAAGTCGATTTTACCCGCTTTTACTTCAGCAACAGCTTTACCAATTTCCATAGTAACTGTTCCAGTTTTTGGGTTTGGCATTAAACCTCTTGGACCTAATACACGTCCTAACGGACCTAATTTACCCATGATAGCAGGCATAGTGATGATAACATCAACATCTGTCCAACCATCTTTAATTTTTTGAAGGTAATCGTCTAAACCTACGTAATCAGCACCAGCAGCTTTTGCTTCAGCTTCTTTATCCGGGGTTACTAAAGCCAATACTTTAGTATCTTTACCGGTTCCGTGAGGTAGTGTTACAACACCTCTTACCATTTGATTTGCTTTTCTTGGATCTACTCCTAAACGAACAGCAATGTCTACAGACTCATCAAATTTTGCAGAAGCAACATTCTTCAATAAAGACGAAGCGTCTTTTAATGAATACAATTTGTTTTTCTCAATTTTTGAAGCAGCCTCTTTTTGTTTTTTTGTCAATTTTGCCATGTCTTACGCTTGTTTTAGCGGAGAATCTCCAGTTACAGTTAATCCCATTGATCTAGCTGTTCCAGCAACCATGCTCATAGCAGATTCGATAGTGAATGCATTTAAATCAGGCATCTTGTCTTCGGCAATCGTTTTGATTTGGTCCCAGCTTACGCTACCCACTTTACGACGATTAGGCTCTCCAGAACCAGATTTTAATTTAGCAGCATCCAATAATTGAATTGCAGCAGGTGGAGTTTTCACGACAAAATCAAACGATTTGTCTTTGTACACGGTAATTTGTACCGGTAACACTTTGCCGGGTTGATCTTGGGTTCTGGCATTGAACTGCTTACAGAACTCCATGATGTTAACTCCAGCAGCTCCCAAAGCAGGTCCAACCGGTGGCGACGGGTTCGCAGCACCTCCCTTAACTTGTAGTTTAACTACTTTACTAATTTCTTTAGCCATTTCTTAAAAATTTTACATCTCTCAATTGGAAGCGATTGATGCGGTTATAATATATATGTAACAAAAATTATACTTTTTCAACTTGCATAAAGCTTAATTCCAATGGTGTTTTTCTTCCGAAAATTTTCACCATCACTTCCAGCTTACGCTTTTCTTCATTGATTTTGTCAATAGTTCCGTTGAACCCATTAAAAGGACCATCAATAACCTTAATTGTTTCTCCTATATTGAAAGGAATGTTTTGGGTATCAGTGTTAACTGCCAACTCATCCACTTTTCCGAGCATTCTGTTTACTTCAGACAATCTTAACGGCACAGGATCTCCACCTTTAACTTCACCCAAGAAACCAATTACTCCTGTAATCGATTTAATGATGTGTGGAATTTCACCAACCAAATTAGCTTCAATCATGACATAACCAGGAAAATATACTTTATCCTTAGCTATTTTTTTTCCGTCTCTTACTTGAACCACTTTTTCCGTTGGAACCAGTACTTGAGAGATATAATCTGCCATGCCCAGTCTGTTGATTTCGGTTTCGATATAAGCTTTCACTTTATTTTCTTGCCCGCTAACAGCCCTAACGACATACCATTTTTTTACATTAATATCAGCCATTTCAGAATTATTAAGGTTTTAACCAATTAAAGAAACCGGCAATAACTTTTGCACAAGCTTCATCAACACCCCAAGTTGCCAAAGCAAAAACAATTGAAAATACAGCCACTATGATAGTGAACTTTTGAACCTCAGCCCATTCCGGCCAAGTAACATTTGTTTTCAACTCTTCAAATGCTTCTGATATATAGTTAACAATTTTTGTCATTGTAAATTATTTTTTTTGCACGGGCGGAGGGATTCGAACCCCCATCAACGGTTTTGGAGACCGCTATTCTACCCTTGAACTACGCCCGTTTCATTAAAAACCAGCAGAGCAACCAAAAGGCTCTCTGCTGGTAATATATTTAATCAGATAATTAGTCTAAAATTTCAGTAACCTGTCCGGCACCAACTGTTCTACCACCTTCACGGATAGCGAAACGTAAACCTACGTTTAATGCAATTGGACTTAATAAGTTAACTTCGATAGTCAAGTTATCACCTGGCATTACCATCTCTACACCAGCTGGTAAAGAAATAACTCCTGTTACGTCAGTTGTACGTACGTAGAACTGTGGACGGTAGTTATTATGGAATGGCGTGTGACGACCACCTTCTTCTTTTTTCAAGATATAAACCTCAGCTTTAAATTTAGCGTGTGGTTTTACTGAACCTGGTTTACAGATAACCATACCTCTTTTGATATCAGCTTTATCGATACCTCTTAAAAGTAATCCAACGTTATCTCCAGCTTCCCCTCTGTCAAGGATTTTACGGAACATCTCAACTCCAGTAATTGTAGAAGTCAATTTATCAGCTCCCATACCAATGATTTCAACTGGATCTCCAGTATTAGCAACTCCAGTTTCGATACGACCTGTAGCAACAGTTCCACGACCTGTAATTGTAAATACGTCTTCAACCGGCATCAAGAATGGTTTAGCAACGTCACGTACCGGCTCTTCAATCCAGTTGTCAACAGCTTCCATCAATTCGATGATTTTTGGTACCCAAGCAGGATCATTATTCAATCCTCCTAGAGCTGAACCTTGAACTACAGGACCATTATCTCCATCATATTCGTAGAAAGACAATAAGTCTCTGATTTCCATTTCTACTAATTCTAATAATTCCGCATCATCAACCATATCCACTTTGTTCATGAATACAACGATTCTTGGAATACCAACCTGACGACCTAAAAGGATGTGCTCACGTGTTTGTGGCATTGGTCCGTCTGTTGCAGCAACTACTAAAATAGCACCGTCCATTTGAGCAGCACCAGTAACCATGTTTTTCACGTAATCCGCGTGACCTGGACAGTCAACGTGTGCGTAGTGACGGTTAGCAGTTTCGTACTCAACGTGTGAAGTATTAATAGTAATACCTCTTTCTTTTTCTTCCGGAGCGTTATCAATTTGATCAAATGATTTCGCTTGACAGTAACCTGCATCAGACAATACTTTTGTGATCGCTGCAGTTAAAGTTGTTTTTCCGTGGTCAACGTGCCCAATTGTTCCAATGTTTAAGTGGGGCTTGTTACGGTTAAAATTTTCTTTTGCCATTTTACTTAATTTTTAATCTTAGTTTATATATTAGTGTTCAAATTTTACAATTTTGAGCCAACTACGGGAATTGAACCCGTGACCTCTTCCTTACCAAGGAAGCACTCTACCCCTGAGCTAAGTCGGCTTTTGCCTAGTCCAGAAGTTAGACCTTAGAATTCAGAAAACCCAAATTCACATTTCTAAATTCCAATTAGTTTGGATTATCAACTTTCAGTTGATGATCCTGATAAGGCGTTGCCTTATCCAAGCTTTAAATCTGAATTTACTCGAAAGTAAACTTTAGGATAAATCCCTATTTAAATCTTGTGGGGAGAGCAGGATTCGAACCTGCGAAGATGTAATCAGCGGATTTACAGTCCGCCCTCGTTGGCCGCTTGAGTATCTCCCCAACTTTTCTTATGTATGCCTAAAATTGAGCCGGCGGAGGGACTCGAACCCACGACCTGCTGATTACAAATCAGCTGCTCTAGCCAACTGAGCTACGCTGGCATTAACAATAAAAAAAGTCCGCTATTTCTAACGGACTGCAAATGTATGGATTTTATCTTTTAATCAAAACATTTTTAGAAAAAAATTTATCTTATATATGCGTTCTGATTTTTTCCTTTCTTTTTACCAATAATCTTTCTAAAGATTCTGATGATAACTCCACTGCTTCCTCAAATGTTTTACATTGTTTCTTTACCATAAAATCATCACCAGGAACGTGAATTTTTACTTCTACCATTTTATTTTCTTTCTCACTAGTGTTATCAACCTTTAAAAAAACATCTGACGAAACCACTTTGTCGTAGAATTTTTCAAGTTTACCTAATCTTTCATTGATGAAATCAACCAGCTTTCTGTCGACAGTGAAATTTACTGCATGAACATTTACCTTCATAATTAAATTTTTTTTGATTAAACATTGTAGAACTATTTTTTGTTTCTCGGATGAGCACTACCGTAAACTTTTTTTAGTTCCGCTAAACTGCTGTGAGTGTAGACTTGGGTAGAGGCCAAACTTGAATGTCCTAATAATTCTTTAACCGAATTAATATCTGCCCCATTGTTTAGAAGATGAGTCGCGAATGTGTGTCTTAATATATGCGGACTTTTTTTAACCTTCTCTGAGACATTACTAAAGTAATAATTAATTAGACGATAAACAAACGAATCGTTCAATTTAACGCCTTTTAACAATAGAAAAAAATACTCTTCATCTACAATCCTTTGTAAACGTGACCTTTCTGAAATATATAATTTTATTTGACTTTCAACAATAGGCAAAATCGGTATAATCCTTTCCTTATTTCTTTTCCCTAAAACCTTAATGGTGCCGGCTGACAAATCAATGTTTTGCAGTTTCAAATTAATTAACTCCGTTCTACGAATGCCGGTGGTGTAAAACAAATCAACTATAAGCTTATCTCGAATACCGTCAAAATCATCGGTGTAAGTGATTTGATTCAAAACCAAATCCAACTCTTTTTCAGAAAAGGGAATTTGTAATTTCTTGGGAGCTTTTAAAGCTTTGTGCTTCAAAAGCGGACTCATTTCGATTTGTTTCGTTTTGAGCAAAAACTTGTAAAAAGACTTTAAGGAAGAAATTTTTCGGTTGATGGAGGAATTGGAAATCCCGTCATCAGAAAGCGAAACTATCCATGCGCGGATTTGACTGTAATTTACCCTGATTAAATTATCATCATCAAAAGTATCGGATAAAAACGATTCAAAAAAACCAATGTCATTAATATAAGCAGTCACTGTATGCAAAGAATATTTTTTCTCCAACAACAGATAATCCTGAAACTTATTTTTAAAATTTTCCATAAAAAAACCGCCGACTTCAAAGTTAGGAAACTTTAATCATCAGCGGTAATATCTTATAAGGAATTTAACTATCCTTCTAGATTGTCTCTCATGTTTTGGATATAAGCAGCTTTTTGAATTTGCGCTCTTCTCACTACAGATGGCTTAGTAAACGCCTGACGCGCTCTAAGTTGTCTTACAGTTCCGGTTTTATCGAATTTTCTCTTGTAGCGCTTTAATGCTCTATCAATGTTTTCTCCGTCTTTAATTGGTATAATCAACATAATTTGGACACCTCCTCTCATTTAGTGGGTGCAAAAGTAATATAATTTTTGAATTATAACTTATGAATTGTAAAATATTTTCCGGGCGTTCCCGTTGGGCCGCGCTGTCCGCAGTACACGGTACTTGCTCCCATCGCTAACGCAGTATACAGTAAAAGGGACAAATCGACTATTAAAACAACTTATCCCTTGTTCTTTATGTCTCTTACCTTTATTTCTTTACTGCCGGCTGATAGCTTTGTTTATCAATAATCATTTTAGACAAAATCTCTCTGAGAATTTCTGAAGTTCCACCACCTATCGGTCCTAAACGGCTGTCTCTTAACAAACGCGCCAAAGGATATTCTTCCATATAGCCGTAACCTCCTAACATTTGTAGGCAACTGTAAATAGCTTCATCGGCTACTTTAGTAGACTTTAGTTTGGCCATAGTGGCTTCTTTAACCACGTATTCTCCTTGATTTAGCCTAGCTACAGCAGCATAATTAAATAACTTACAATGTTCTACTTCGGTAACATGGTCTACCATAGTATGGCGCAAAGCTTGAAACTTGTTTATCGTTTTCCCGAATGCTTCTCGTTGTGACATATATTCAATGGTATATTCAATCGCATATTCGGCTCTGGCATGGGCGTTGATAGCCATAATTAATCGCTCTAAGGCAAAATGCTGCATGATGTAAGGAAACCCTTTTCCCTCTTCTCCCATTAAATTTTCCAAGGGAATTTCAACATTATCAAAGGAAATCTCAGCGGTATCAGATGCTCTCCAACCCAGTTTATCTAACTTGGTTGCCGTAATTCCTTTTAAATTGGTATCCATCAAAAACATACTGATTCCTTTATTCCCGAGCTCCGGACTTGTCTTTGCTGCTACCACATAATAATCGGCATAAACACCGTTGGTTATAAAGGTTTTAGAACCATTGATAACATACTTATCCCCTTTTTTTACCGCTGTGGTTCGCATGCCGGCAACATCGCTTCCGCCAAAAGGTTCGGTCAAACACAAAGCACCTATTTTATCGCCCGCAATACTAGGCGCCAAGTAATCCTGTTTTATTCTTTCATCCCCTTCAGCATTTAAATGCGTCATGGCTAAATAAGCATGCGCCCACATCGCCGCAGCAAAACCGGAAGATTTTATCTTTTGAAGTTCTTCTAAAAAAACTACAGTGTAAAACAAATCCAAATTCAATCCGCCGTAAGCCTCAGGATAAACTAATCCGAAAAAGCCCATGTCGCCAAACTTTTTCCAAATAAAGCGTTCAATTGTACCGGTTTTTTCCCATTTTTCAATATGCGATACTACTTCTTTCTGCAAAAAATCTTGCAAACTCTTTCTGAACAATTCATGTTCTTCTGTAAAATATGTTGAATTCATATAAATAAGGCTACTTTTTTAGGCTATTTTTTTAGAATTCCAAATATAAGGCAATTATTTTTATTTTATCAACAGGAAATCCTTTAATTTTTGACAAATCCTCAATTTGTATATCGCCGTGCATACTGCGGTAAATGACTATTTCTTTGGCCAAGGGATATCTGAAAAAAGGAAATTGAGCCAAGTCTTTGACCGTAGCATTGTTAATGCTAACTTTTTTGATTTTAGATGTTGATTTTACTTCAAAATGTAGGTTTAGTTTTTCTATCACTTCGGGTGACAAACCCCAAACATCATTCATTTGCTCCATGGAAACAAAAGCACCAAGCTTGTCTTTTTGCTCCAAAATTCGGTCCGAAATCTTGTCCCCGATACCGTAAATCTTCATCAGATCTTCTTTCGAAGCTTCGTTAATGTCTAAAATTGTTATTTTTTCAACTTTAGGAAAGTCCGCTTTGGTATAAGTTGATTTGTATTCCTTTTTGTTCTTAACCCAATCAGGAAACTTGAAATAGGGTGACATTGTTATTAACAAAGAATCCGAAATCTTAGTCACCGCTTGAAACTCCTCGGCCGAATTGACAAATTTATTTTGTTTCCGATACGCTAACAATCGGTCGATTTCCGCTACAGACATACCGAGTTTGTATCCTTTAAAATCGGTAATAAAATTGGGATTGAAAGGATAAATCGAAGGTTTGTAATTTTTGTCCCGAAGTTTGAAACTATCAATTAAACTTTGATGGGCCAACCATCTGTCTTGCTCTTGAGGAGAAGGATTGACTGTCTTGAAATCGTTAAAAAGATAGAAACCTTGACAAATCACTATAATTAAAAACAGCAGTATAATTCCAATTCGTTGGCTTTTCGAATAACTTAAAATCGATTGCAATATGGAATTATCATTTGTCATAACATCATAAATCAAACACTGAAGTCCTTTTCCCTCTAATTAAATCTTTTAGTTTGAGCCAAAATGCCAAAGTCAAATACACCCCAAACCACAATCCGGCGGTGACAAAAGTGATATAAATAAAAAACAAACGCACATTCGAAGCCCGCATTCCCAGTTTGTCTGCCAAGCGAGACGAAACGTGAAAACCGTGTTTTTCGAAAAAGTATTTTAATTGGATTACCGGTGACATTGTCTTACTGTTTTAAAAGTTGGATTCCGAGGGCGCATTGCAAACATTTCCCGTGATTGCAATAATTGTTTTTTAATTGCAACAGCGATTGGCTTTCAAACGCACTCTTTGAGTGTATGCCAAAATTAGAAAACTTTTCAATGATAATATTCTTTTCAGGCGCTATAGTTTCCATTAACTGTAAAAGCGATTCAGAAATTTCTTTGCCTTGACTTTTGGCGTAAGCAAATTGAAACGGCACTATCGTATTAATCACCAACAAATCGATAAAAGATTTGGTGCATTGTTTTTTCTTTTTCGGGCTTTCTTTCTCAAATTGGTAATGTGTTTCCCAATAGGAAGAAACGCCTACGTCAAAGAGTTTATAAAAATCGGCTAACGAATGTGTGGTTACAATTTTGGAAAACAAATTTTGTCGCTTGTGGTACAACATAGCCAATTGCGCCAATCGAATCGTCGGAAAGTTATCCGGACGATGCTTGAAAAACTGTACCGGTTCGATAAATGTTTTCTTCAATCGGTATTTTTGCGTGATATAAGTAGACCGATTTTGCAGATCCTTGCCGTAAAAATCTTCGGCGTCCATAGGCAACAAATCGAGTTTGCCAAATAACAAAGCTTCCAAATTCTCGACTTCAAAAGATTCTTTTCTAATTATCGAAAACGGAATCGACTTCGCCATTTTTAAAAAAATTTCACCATTGGTATTGAGTCCGAAATTTTTGGCCAACATATAAAACAAAACCGCTTCCCAATCATTGTCTGTTTCCTGTAAAAGTTCCTCAATCGGAATGGCTTTTCGTTCCAACCGTTCAAAAAACAATCGCTCTTGCCAATTTTTAAAAACAAACGCTTCCACGGCCTCAATTTGGCTTTCACAATAAATCCAAGATTTTGGCGTCGCCAGGGACAAATATTGTTTTAAAATATGATCATCCACATAAGATTTTAATGCTAAAGTCGGAATCTCCGAATTGTCTTTTCTGAAAATCGGTGTATCGTGTTCCCAAACCACATGCAGGATTACATTATCATAATGAGGATCATTTTCATGTTGGTGCAAATACCAATCCGAAGACTTCAAATGTATTTCGACATTGCCTGCCCATTTTTGGTTACCAATAATAATTTGTGCATTAAAAAAATCGGGACCGGATTGCCTCAAATATTGACCGGAATTAAGAATGGTTAGCTCATCTCCTGCAACCGTCGTTAGGTTGGAAAAGTCAAACTTCTTATATTGCCAGACATAATGAAGAAAATCTTCTTTCACGGTACTAATTTTTAACTAAAGTAAGAAAATTACTTTTACAATAAAAATATTTTGTAATGAAAAAATTACTTTTTGCTATTTTGTTGTCCATCTCAGGAAATAGCTTTGCTCAAAACTATAAAATTACTTACCTGAAAAGTTCCAACGGTAGTTTGATTGAAGGTCAAGATCCCATTTGGGTTTTTGCCAGTGTCGATAAGACTTTGCTAAGCACAGAAAACATCTCCAATCAAAAAGCAACATCCCCGTTTGAACAAACGCAAATTGACAGAAGTAACAACTCTTTTTACCAAACAGCAACTTTAAAATCTTCGGAGGTTATTGCTATGAAGGACAGTCTTTCCTTAGCGAAGCAGAATTTCGAATATTTGAATGACACTAAGAAAATTTTAGGCTACAGTTGTAAAAAAGCAAAAACCATTGTGAATTCTAATACCATAGAATTTTGGTATACGGACGAATTAAAAATCAAAGGCGCACCAACTGTTTTGGGTCAGAATTTAGGTTTGGTTCTTGAAATGGTGCGCAACGGCAACTTTGTGATTGCAGCCACTAAAGTGGAAAAAATAAAATCATTCCCCGCGATGGCGTTACCCAAGAAGTTGGTTGACATTTTGACTTATAAAGATTTACTGTGGAAAAGCCGATTCACTACGATTACTGTTTTTAAAGACCAAATCATTAATTTTTCTGATGCCTCTAAGTCGAATGATTCTATTTTACGTTTTGCCAATGGAACGATAGCCGTGCGAAAAGTAAAATTTCCCGAGATCAAAAATGGAAGCCAAATTTTTGTAGACATTACTGAGCAATCCAATGGCGATGCATATGATCGAACCGGTTCATTTTTTATGATTCCGACCGACAAAGAACTGTCTTTTTTGAATGGCTTGCAAAATGGCGCCAAAACATTACCGATTTACACGAATGGCAACGGCAAAGAATACCAAGGTGTTGTAACCACAGAAAACTATTATCCGGTTGTGGAATTGATGCGCTTTTTTACCCCTTTCGGGGTCAAACAATACAATTATTTAGAGTTGAAAAATAAAACTTGGGCCGAAAGCGTGCTCTACCGTCAAGAAGTTTCCGATTTGAGAAGTTTGTTGAGTGGCAAAGAAGTTTGGCTCGGCATTAACATTGGCAATTATGACAAAGGCGGCCATAAAGTTTCAGCCAATATTACCATTCATACTGAAGAAGAAAGTAAAGCTAAACCAACGCAAATTGTGCCTTTGTTTTGTACCAATAACATCATGGAAATGGCCGGTCAGGAATATGGAACAATGTTCAATAATGACAAAGGATTAGAAGTGCCTTTCACCTTGGACAAACCCATGAAAAACTGCAAACTTCGCTATATCACTACAGGTCACGGCGGTTGGGAAAACGGTGATGAATTTGTGCCCAAAAAGAATTCGATTTACTTAAACGGAAAAGAGACTTTCAGTTTTACGCCTTGGCGACAAGATTGTGGTTCGTACCGATTGTCCAATCCGGCCTCAGGGAATTTCCCGAATGGGTTGTCTTCTTCGGATTACAGCCGATCGAATTGGTGTCCGGGAACGGTAACCAACCCTATCTTTATCGACTTAGGCGATTTGGAAGCCGGAGTGCATACAATACAAATTAAAATCCCGCAAGGTTTACCCGAAGGTGGTAGTTTTAGTGCTTGGAATATCTCGGGGGTATTGATTGGGGAATAATTAAAGGAAAAAGGGATAAGAACTTCCTAATCCCTTATCCCTTTTGCCACCACGCCGTCTGGCCCGTTCGCTAAAAATATCCACTGGACATTTTATTAACGCTCCGTCCTATTTTATCGAACTGATAATATCGTGTTTCGTAATAATATGGTGTTTTCCATTTCCTAAATCCACCAAGACTGCTTGATTGTCTTTGTTGATGAGTTTGGAAATTTCCTCAATTGGTGCGTTGGCACTTACAATCGGGTAAGGTTTACCCATAATTTCGCGGATTGGCTTTTCGGCTATATTTTTGTCTTCTACGTAGCTTCTGAACAAATCGGTTTCGTCTATGCTTCCTACAAACCCTGTGGTATCGATTACCGGGATTTGAGAAATGTTGTATTTTTTCAAACGTTCTATGGCGTGTGATACTAATTCTTCGGTACGCACAATTACCAATGGTTTATCTTTATGGTCTTTGATGACGTCTTCTGCTTTGGTAATGTCTTCGTCTAAGAAACCTCTTTCACGCATCCAGTCATCGTTGAACATTTTCCCTACGTAACGGCTTCCGCTGTCGTGGAATAATACTACGACCACATCGTCTTTAGTGAAATGCTCTTTTAACTGGTGCAATCCTTTGACACAAGCTCCGGCTGAATTCCCCACAAAAATCCCTTCTTCTAAAGCTATTTTTCTGGTATAAACTGCGGCATCTTTATCGGTTACTTTGGTAAAACCGTCTATAACAGAAAAGTCAACATTTTGGGGTAAAATATCTTCTCCGATTCCTTCGGTGATATAAGAATAGATTTCGTTTTCGTCAAAGATTCCGGTTTCGTGGTATTTTTTAAAAACCGAGCCATAAGTGTCAATTCCCCAAACTTTGATATTGGGGTTTTTTTCTTTTAAATATTTTCCAATTCCTGAAATGGTTCCACCTGTTCCGACTCCAACTACAAAATGGGTTACTTTACCATCAGTTTGCTCCCAAATTTCAGGTCCGGTTTGTTGGTAATGGGCTAAGGCATTGCTTGGATTATCGTATTGGTTTACGTACCAAGAATTCGGAATTTCGGTGCTTAATCTTTTGGAAACAGAATAGTACGAACGCGGATCGGTTGGTTCTACATCAGTTGGACATACAATAACTTTGGCTCCAACGGCTCTTAGTATATCCATTTTTTCTTTGGATTGTTTGTCGGTGATGACGAAGATACACTTGTATCCTTTTACGATGGCGGCTAAGGCCAAACCCATACCGGTATTTCCGGATGTTCCTTCGATGATGGTTCCACCGGGTTTTAATCTTCCGTCGGCTTCGGCGTCTTCTACCATTTTTAGGGCCATTCGGTCTTTGGTAGAATTGCCCGGATTAAAGGTTTCTACTTTGGCCAAAACCAAGGCATCAATTCCTTCTATGACTTTGTTTAGTTTTACAAGCGGTGTGTTACCGATAGTGCCTAATATATTTTCTGCGTAGTTCATTTTTTTTTAAGTCGCTGAGTGGCTGAGTTTAATTTCATTCCGTTCGCCATTAGATGGCTCGGGTCTGAGTAGCTGAGCTTTTAATTTAGTTTACAAAGATATTGATAAAAAGAAGGTTTGCAAGTTTGGGGGACGTTAATTCGAAAACGTTTGCGTGCGTGATGGGAACGGCATCCTTTTGACTCGTTTGCAAAACGAGGCAAAAGATATAGTGGACAGCGCGTTTTCACGCCCAAAAATTATTGGAAAAAATTCCACACCAAACCGAAACGAATCATAAAGTCGCGGTAAGGATAATTGGGTGCATTGTAGAACGTGTTGCCGGTCATTTTAGAATTGAAATGTTCTAATTTGAAGAAGATTCTCGTTTGGCGAATTCTGGCATTGACAAAGAAATCGACCATTGGAAACTCACCTATTTCTCGGCTATTTTGTACAAAAGCTTCTGCGGTTACGGGGTTGTAATCGTTCGCATAGTATTTTGTGAAATAGTTGAGCGTGAAACCGGTTTGAAGGAACAAGGCTTTTTTGAAGAAGTAATCCGTATAATACAATGTATTTCGAGTTACGATTTGCGGCACATTAAGAATATCGTCCTCTTGGTCGACTTGTTGGTACAAAACAGTATTATCGAGTGCCAATTTCCACCATTTGAATTCTCGGCTGACTTTTACTGACAGGTAATTGATGGTTTTGTTGTATTGTTTTGGGGAAATCAATTGTTGTCGTGCATTGGTAGAATCATCGCTGAAATACAGATAATCATTGAGCGAACTCACTTGGACAGAAGCATCCAACCATTGGGTTTTGGCGGTAACTTCAAGGTTGTTTATTTTTTCGTTTTTAAAATCATTGTACCAATTGTAGGCTATAAAACTGCTTTGGTACAGATTGTAGGTATGATCGGGAATTTTGTTCAGCATTTGGTATTGGAACAAAAAAGCGTTTTTATCGTTGAGTTGGTATTTGAGTTTGGCGTCAAAATTGGACAGCGACTGATTCGATATGGAATTGGAGTACAGAAAAGTTCCGTTCCATTTATTTTTGCGGTATTCATATTGGCCGCCTACGGTGTTGATTTCGTCATTGATGGAGCTTGGCACCGGGCCTGAAGGCAAAATTAAAATGCGGTTGTAATAATAATTGTATCGGAAGTCTTCGGCAAAGAATTGGAATTTTCCGAGTAGTGCATTTTCATAAACCGCGCCTACTTTGTTGTACATTCTGTTGTATCGGGTTTTGTCGTTGACTCCGGAAGAAACGAATGCGTCTCCAAAACGATAGACTTGTTCTTCGTCTTCGCCTACTGTAGAGATTACCGTTTTTTGGTTGTATTCGAAGAATTTGTTTTCGTAATTGAATTGGTGTGCCAAATAGAGATTGTTGTTTCCGGCTTTGGAATTAATTCTGAAATTGTGGTCAAAGAATATTCTTTTGCCTTTCATAAAGGTTTTGGCATCCCTAAGATAGACTTCCAAACGGGCTCTGTTTTGGAAAGCGGCTTCTTCGCCTTCAAAATCTTCCAAGGTTGTAATTCCTCCGTTTTCACCATTTAAAAAATCTTGACCGGTGAAATGCAGATTGAGGTAATATCTTTTATTGAGTGTGTTATAACTTGAGGTAAATCGGAAGTTACCGGTGCTTGACAATTGGTTGATGTATTTTCCAAGTGAACGTAATCCTTTGAAGGCAACCGACAGATTGAATCGTTCGGAAGTATTAACTGCAATTAACGCATCGACTGTTTGTCCTTGCTCCATAACGGTTTTAAAGTACAATTCAGTAATAGGAGTGGCTACTGAATAATATCTTATATCATCCGGTTTCATGTAATTGAAATGTTTACCGGAAAAACCTATTTCAGGGAAAGCAGAGAATTTCTTATACCCGTAATCAAGTACGGTGTAGGTTTGTCCTTCGTTGGCAAAGGGCAATAATCCAAAAATATCTTTTCTAAGATAATTGTATTCATATTCTTTTTTGATAGTCAATGACGTGTCGACATAGGTTGTGTCTTTTTGAAGCGTTATGATTCTGTAATAATCATGCGGTGCTGTCTTGACTGTTTTAGAGTCAACAGAATCAGTCCTAGTATCATTTCTTTGACCGGGTGTGAATTTTTTATCAAGCTTACTAACCTTTTCGCTTCTTTTGACTTGCGAAGAAACAGTTGGTATTGAAAGCAAAAAAAGTATAATTAAAAGATGTCTCATCTGAATGATTTTCGGGACAAAAATACACAAAACAATTTGTAATAAAATCATAAAAAAACCATCCCGTTGTGCAGGATGGTTTAATTTATAAACAAAGTGTAAAGTTTACTCTTTAATAAATTTTTTAGTGGTTACTACGTTATCCGATTTGAAAGTAATAAAATAAACTCCTGATGCTAAAGAAGAAACGTCAATGGTATCTGTTGCAGCTGCATTAGTTCTTTTATAAATTTCTTTACCGGTTATTTCTCTAATAGTAACTTCTTGAATCTCGGCTAAACTTTGACTACCATAATTCAAAACACTTGATGCCGGATTAGGATAAACCATAATTTGGTTATCAGCTGCTGAAAATTGGTTATTATTCAACGTAATATTATTTAACGAGGAAACAATCAGTGAATATTTTTGAGGTGCGTTTGACAAAGTCCCTTTGTGGGTAATGGTGATGGTATAAACCCCACTTGGATTATCCACTTGTACTTTCTCAAAATTATCTCTGAAATTATCGGCATTTCTAACGGCACCATCATAAGGCACAGCCGGGTTTAATGTCCAAGGGAAATAAGTTTCTGTTCCGTTAGAAACTCTTAAATCTAAGTCGTTTACTAAATATGAATTGGTAGGATCAATAGCGTTCGTGGTATTTGCCGCGGCTGCCGGATCTGCCCAAGAGATAGAGGCCATCAATGGATTGGTACCCGATGAAGCAACATTAAGCGTATAACTTTGACCGTTGGCAAGTTCAAGTTCGTAAATCACTGCATTTTGTTGTTGGTGCTTCAAAATCACATTGGCAGCTGCTTCTGCATTTACCAATCCCCAACCATATTCATAATCCGGACCATCATAAGAACCGGCTTCATCAGCGGTGTGCATCATCAAACCTTTTAGCGTTGCGGCTCTCATGTAATTCGCAAACAATGATTCATAATATTGTTGCAACAATAACGAAACACCTGAAATTCCGGGAGATGCCATTGATGTTCCTTGCATTACACTATTAGCGGTATCAGAAGTAGCAACAGTTGATCTAACAGAAACCCCTTTGGTAACGATTTCAGGTTTGATTCTTCCGTCATCTGTTGGACCCCAACTACTAAAAGACGACATCACAACACTACCGGGACCTGAATAAGTTAAAACTTGGTTTACAGCACCAACAGTAATTACATTTTTAGCATTATGCATTCCTCTTATGAGGTTGTAACCATATTTTTCCGTCAAATAAGGTCCAATTATATTATCTTCATAGTCATTTCTATCATTTCCTGCTGAAGTAACCGCTAAGTAATAAGGAGCTGCATAAGTTAATTGGTCTAGTTGCCTTGCTCTTAAATCGTAAGCTCCAAAATTCCAAGGAGTAGTTTGTGAAGCACCTATAAAATAAGAGTGATTAGACACTAACATTCCATTGGCCGCTTGATTTGCCATTTCTGCATAATCGTTATTCCAATCAAATGAAAAAGCACTTGCGTTGAATGCCAAACCTCTTAAACTAGCAGTAATTCCTTGTGCCACAATTGTCCCGGTAACGTGAGTTGCATGGTCTTCAAAAGCAGAACCATCAAGACTGATCACTTTACCATTTGGAAATTCAACATGTGTATTTCGAGCAGAACCACCATCCCATACATAAGCATACATACCTTGACCTTGAATGTTTAATCCCAAACTACCACCTGAATACAAACGGTCCGTTCGTGCGGTTCGTGCAGCATTGAAATTGGATGTAGAATAATAAAGAACTTCTGTGTTGTTTATAACATCATAAATCTCTTTTTTCACACCATCCAAATACAAAACTCTTTTGGCTTCAGGATGAGATAAAAGATAAGATTCGATTCTTTCTTTTCGTTGTAAATACTCAAAGTTAAATGACTCTGATAATAGATTCAAAGCAGCAACATCTGTTTCTTTGATAATGTCTTGTCTTTGAGAAAAAGATTGCGAGAAGCTGACAGTATAAGTAAACATCAGCACAAAAGCAATTTTCATAGTATTTTTCATAGCTTTTAATAATATATTTTATAAATCAAAAAATCCTAACAAAGTTAGGATTTTTTTTTTAAATATTTGTTGACTGTTTTTGGATTAAATACCGGTAAAAACTTCTTGTTTGTTACCATAAGAACCAACTCCAGGAATGTAATAATTCACATAAACTGTCATAGTACGGGTACATGGATTGAAAGAAGATACTTGAGAAGCGTCTGTTGACATTCTAGCCCAAATATATCCATTGTATTGAGCTACGAAATAACCAGTATTTTGCTCAGCAAATGTCACAACGAATGAATCATTGTAAGACAAAATAAAGTTTGGTGCCGTAGCATTATCTTCCCAAAAATCATTAATCTGAATAGTGTTTGCAGCAGGACCAACAGCAACGGTGTGTGTTGATGTACCTAACCACCATGAAGTTGCATTAAAATCACCAACAAAAGATGTAATTTCACAAGACAAGCTAACATTTACTGTATAAGTGTTGTTAAATGCAGCACTTTCCAAAGTAGGAGAAGACATCTTGAAATTAACCACTTTACCAGCTTGAACAGCACCTTCTTCTAGGAATCTCACTTTAAATTGACCGGTTAATTCACCATCAACTAATTCATCAGTACCATTGATGATAACGAAATCAACTCCTTCTACAGCGGTTGAAGTTTCCGTATCTACAACCATAGACACAGTATTTGTCCCGGCTGCAGCCTTAACTACACCATAATCGATATCTATTTCAGTGAAACCTGTACCTGAAAAAACAAATACATCTCTAGAAACACCGTTATGGAAATTTAACAAAGCATCACCTTTGTACACTCTTTGTCCTTTATCGTCATCGGTGCAGCTAGTGAAAGCTACCGCTGAAAAAAGGGCTAGTAAACTTAATAATTTAATTTTTTTCATAGTTTCTTTTTTTAATTATATCCTGGATTTTGTTGAATAGTAGGATTACCGGCAATCTCATCTTGAGGAATTGGCAACGTAAATCTATAATCAGTATTCGAAATCGTAGTAGGCAATGTTAAAATTAAATCGTCAGTAATGTTTCTGTCTATACTTTGATTAGCTAAAACCCCTAAACGTTTTATATCAACATATCTGAATCCTTCAAAACAAAATTCTTTTCTTCTTTCTTTCAAGATATCAGCCCAAGCTTGTTGTTGGTCAGCATAAGAAGGTAAAGGTTGAGCACCCAATCTGTTTCTGGCATCACGAATATTTTTGATATAACCGGCAGCAATTCCTAATTGGTTTTCAGCAACAGCACACTCTGCTAAGATAAAATACATTTCAGACAATCTGAAGATTTTGATATCATTTCTCAATGGCTGAGTAGGTTTTCCTGGATATTTATCAATCACCAATACGTCCGTTGTATTTCGGTCATCAGCTGTAAGATAAGCAGGATTGATCAAAGAAGTTGGGTCAACAAAAGCAAGCCCACGGATATCACCACTAACTTGACGTAACTCATTAAATAAATTTCTACCCATATCTAAGAAAGCTCCACCGGTAGCAGTAGTAGTATTGAAAAAGAAACCACCTGCTATATTACCCCAAGAACCACCTGAAGGTCTTGAAAGCGCAAATAAAACTTCACCTTGACTTAAATCAGCCCAAATTCTTCTGTATGGATTACTAGTTGTATTTTCATTATAGAAATTAGCAGCAACATAAGGAGTGGCAGGAGTTAAAACCAATCCAGAAGTATCAAGAACTGCTTGAGCGTATTGTTTAGCCAAAGTATAGTTCTTTCTATACAAGTACATTCTGGCTCTTAAAGCATTAATCATGTTAGTAGAGGCATACTTGTAAGCAGAAGCACCTGTACGATTGATTAAATTGTCATCAGCAAAAGCTAAATCACTTTCGATTAAAGCAAATACTTCACCGTTAGTTGATCTTGGCAACTTCTCATCAATAGCAGGAACATAATCAAACAACATTACTCCCAATGCACTATCATCTGATAAATCAGTTGAGAAATAAGTTAACAATTGGAAATAAGAATATGCTCTGATAGCTCTTGCTTCAGCAATGATAGAATTGTATTCTGCGGTTTCATCAATTACATCGTTTACTACAGGCGTAACAAGCTCAGCAGCTTCAATTAACCTGTTAGCTCTGTTGATTACAGTATAGTGACCAATCCACAAACCTGACACATAACCTGTACTTTGGTTTAAATTGAAACGGTGTAACTGTAATTCTTGACCTCCATTGTTTGGTCCGATACCACATTCATCCGTAAATGATGCAGAAAGCATGATTTCATTAGTATTCCCTAAACTCGAGTACACCGAACCATTAAGGAATTGAGAAAGGTCACTTACGGTTCTGAAGGTAACGTTATTACCTAACTCACCGTCTTGAACAATATCCGTAGCATCATTACAGGATGATACTGAGAATATTAAACCCAAAATTATTATTAAACTCTTTATACTTTTCATAAAATTATGTTTTATTTAAATTAAAATCTGATGCTAGCTCCAAAAGAAACTGTCTTTGGATTAGGGAAAGCAGTAACACTTAAAGTTTGAGTGTTTTCTGGGTCAAAACCTCTCCATTTTGTCCAAGTATATAAATTTTCAGCTTGTGCATACAAACGTAAACTTTGTATAAATGTCCCTTTTAAGAAATTTGAAGGGAAGTTATATCCAAAAGTTAAGTTTTTAAATCTCAAGAAAGAAGAATCATACAAGAATCTGTCTGTTGCTGTTGATCCGTATGTAGAACCATTGGTAGCATTCAAAGCAGGGAAATTGGTAGGATTTTGTGCCGTCCAAGCGTTTAATAAATCAGAAGAAACGTTATCGTCTCCAATGAAATCAACGTTGTAAGCCCATGCCAATTGGTTATCAACTCTCCAAACGTCTTTTGTCCAAGAGAACAAAGTGTTTAAGAAGAAACCTTTGTAAGTAGCATTGAAACCAAAACCACCTTGGTATACCGGCACCGAACTTTTTCCTGTTAATCTACGATCAGCCACTAAATCAGGATTCTCTGTTACGTTGCCATCAGCATCTAAGAATAATAAATTACCATTCGCTTGATTTACTCCAACATAAGGAATCAAGTTCCATTGATAAGCCATATCACCCACATTGTTAACTAAAGCATTACCTGATTGATCAGTTGGCGTTAGAGAAGTGATTTCATTTTTGTTGTAGGCCATGTTCGCAAAAAGTTGCAAATCAAGAGGTTTGTTTTTGAATACATTGTATTTCAATTGTAACTCTACACCTGTATTTCTTAGACCACCATTATTCCCATTTTGAGAATAAAGACTTGTTGCAGCAGAGCGATTAATGTCGCTATATAGTTTTTCGGTTTGTTTTCTATACACATCAATATTACCTTCAATTCTGTTATTCAACATAATAAAGTCAAGACCAATGTTAGCTTGAGAAATTTCTTCCCATCTTAAATCAGTGTTAGCAATATTTGAAACAAAAATACCAGGATCATTGTTGTATCCGGCTCCGGTAGCATTTAAATCTCTTACAATACTAGTTCCTAACAATAATGGGTTTGTTCCATAACCTGGAGCCAAAATGTTTTGATTACCTTGTGTTCCGTAAGAAGCACGCAATTTTAACATAGAGAAGATAGAACCTTCCATAAATTTCTCTTTATCAACATTCCATCTTCCTGAAACTGACCAGAAAGTACCCCATTTGTAGTCCTCAACAAAACGGTAAGTAGCATCTCTTCTGATTACTGCAGCAAAACCATATTTATCATTGTAATCGTAATCTAAAGTAGCAAAATAAGATAACGTACCAGCATCAACTTTAGAGGCAGAAACGGTTGAAATATAAGAGTTAGGAGTTGCCGGATTGAAGGCAACATAACCAGTTCCTGCGCCAGGAGCATATGTTAATGGATTCAAACCGTTTTGGTTTTGGAATGAAGATCTAAAATGAGCCTTCATATATTCCATATACAAATTAGCATCAATTCTGTGTTTTTCTTTGATTTTTTTAGAATAACCTAAACTAACAATGTTAGTAAATGTAAAGTCTTTAGAAGCAGATATTCTCTCAAAACCTCCAAACTCTTCTGCTCTACTTTCTCTAACAGCAATGGCTAAATAAGACCATGGCGCTCTTGCGAACACTCTATCACTTTGCTTGAAATCTATACCAAATCTGTTGGATAATGTCAAATCGTTAGTCAACTTGTAAGAAGCTGAGATATTTGCTAATACTGCACTCTCATCAGCCCAACTTGGCAAGCTATTTTCTTTAAGAATATCTTCCAATACATAAGTATCGTTAGGCCCTGAGAAATCTGTCCCAATGGCATCATACAAATCCTGTCCTGTAGCGTATTGACCTGCAGCAACATAAGGCAATCCCATTACACTACCATGAAGTGGATTTTGAATAGTATTGTTATTTACTCCGCTATTTGTTTCTTGGTTTAACTCATTTCTTCTTGAGTAAGCCAAAGACAACTGTGAGTTATAAGTAAATTTACCATTTTTAGATTTACCGTTTAAGTTATTTCTAAAAGTAAACCTTTGGAAATCTGTAGTAGGAACCATACCCCCTTGTTTGAAATAACCAAAAGAAGAATAAGTTGATACATTTTCTCCACCAAAGGTTAATCCTAAATTGTGTTGTTGTGTAATATCAACTCCAAAAAACTCATCTCTCCAGTTAGTATTTACTGCATAATCAGCAATCTCAGCATCAGTTAATGTAGCTCCAAGACCAGTATTTTTGTTTTTCTCAATAGTTAACACTTGTCTTGAGTTAGACATGTTGTATTTGTTCTTTGGAAGAACGTTAACACCATTCACAACATCATAAGTGATTTTTAGAGATGATCCGTATTTACCTTGTTTAGTAGTAATTACCAAAACTCCGTTAGCACCTCTGTTACCATAAATTGATGTAGCAGCAGCATCTCTCAAAATTGATACGGTTTCGATATCATTTTGGTTAAGACTTCTAAATTGATTTCCATTGGTAGGCACTCCATCAATTACAATAAGTGGGTCAGTAGACGCATTTAATGAAGAAGCTCCTCTAATCAAAAGATCAATCTTAGCAGAACCCGGTGAACCAGAAGAAGACAAAATCGAAGCTCCCGGCGCAGTTCCTTGCAATGAATTCAAGAAAGAGGCATTTGGTCTGTTTTCGATTACTTCTGCTGTTACAGTAGTTAATGCTGAAGTGGTGGTTGCTTTTGTTCTTGCACGGTTATACCCCTCAGAAACAATAACAACTTCTGTTAAACTTACCCCTTCGGATAAAGTAACATTGTAAGTATTCGCAGCAGTAACATTGATAGACTGCGAATTGTAACCTGTAAAAGAAACTACTAAAACATCACCTGGTTTTGCTTTGATAGAGAATTTTCCATCAAAATCAGTTTGGGTACTGTTTTTTGTCCCTTTAACAATAATATTTGCACTAGGAAGTGGTCCAGTTACATCTGAAACAACTCCAGTCACAGTTTTCTCTTGTGCAAACGAAAACTGCATTGTAAACGCCAATAAAAGCGTAAAAATCCATTTGAACTTCGATCTCATATTAATTTTATTTGAGTTAGTTATTCTGCAAACTTCTTAATTATTTCTTAATTAACCAAATATTAACGGTTATTTATAAAATTGCACAAGTGTTAAATATTTTGCTGAAATTGATAACTAATTGTATTAATGATGCAAATACTTAATTTGGTTGCGTCAATTTTAATATTTTTATAAAAAAATTCAATGTTACGAAATAAGTTTTCAGATTTTGCCTTTGAATGCGGAACTGACGAAGCCGGCAGAGGTTGCCTGGCCGGACCGGTCACCGCTGCTGCCGTAATCCTGCCGGAAGATTTTAAATTGGAATTACTAAATGATTCCAAACAACTTTCTGAAAAAATCAGAGAACAATTAAAACCCTTGATTGAAGAACAAGCTGTCAGCTTTAGTGTAACACATCTCGATCATAAAATAGTTGATGAAATCAATGTTTTGAATGCCTCTATAAGAGCCATGCAAGAATCAATCCTCAAACTAAGCCCTGCACCTAATTATATTATTGTAGACGGGAACCGATTTAAACCGATTAACAACATTCCTTTTTCCACCATTATAAAAGGAGACAGTAAATATTTAAGCATTGCTGCTGCTTCGGTTTTAGCCAAAACCTATCGCGATGAGTATATGAATAAAATTCATGAAGAGTTCCCTATGTACAACTGGAAAAAAAACAAAGGCTATCCAACCCTAGAGCACCGAGAAGCCATCAGAAAATATGGTATAACCAAATACCACCGAATGTCATTTCGATTATTGCCGGAACAATTGAAATTGGAGTTTTAAAGTAATGATTGAGAACTTTTAATCTCAGAAGTTTCAAATTTCGCTTCAAAGAGAACAGCAAAATGCTTGGTGATTTTTGCTTTCAACTCTTCTTCATCAATTTCACGGCCCAATTCGACATGCATTGAAGTTACCGCTTTGCCTTTGATGCCACACGGTATGATATTATCAAAATAACCTAAATTGGCATTGACATTCAAGGCAAAACCATGCATAGTTACCCAACGACTGGCTCTAACACCCATTGCACAAATCTTTCTGGCAAATGGTGTGCCCACATCAAGCCAAACACCGGTTTCACCTTCACTTCTTGTACCTATTATATTATACTCTGCCAAAGTCATGATGATGACTTCTTCCAAAAATCGCAAATACTTATGGATGTCGGTAAAAAAATTTTCTAAATCCAATATGGGATAACCGACTATTTGTCCCGGACCGTGATAAGTGATGTCACCGCCACGATTGATTTTATAAAAGGTAGCGCCTTTGGCTTCCAACTGCTTTTCGGAAAGCAAAAGATTGGACATGTCACCACTCTTCCCAAGAGTATAAACATGCGGATGCTCTACGAAAAGAAAATAATTAGATGTTATTAAATCAGGCTGAGTTCTCTTTTGCAATTTGAGGTCGACAATTTCCTTGAAAAGCATCTCTTGATAATCCCAAGTAGCCTTGTAATCTTTATTACCTAAATCTTGAAGTTGGATTTTTTTATTCATTACTCGAATTCAATTTCAATATCTAATGACTTCGGTTTTTTCATATAGTCTTCAAATAGATAATCGATAGTTACCGTTTTTTTATCCTCGCTCAAAATCGCATTCGGAATGGAAACCTTTTTTACCGGTTTTGCAAAAATATATACAACTTTGTAACTAGATTTTCCCAACAACTCTTTCATGGCTTCTGTAACCTGGGCCATTTCTTGACTTTCGCTTTCCTCTGTTGTCAAAGCTGTGTCTTCGCCTTTAACTTGTTCTTCCGTTTCTTTTATGTCAAGTTCAGAAACAATTTTTCTAAAAGTTTTTCCATCGTAAAAATAAGTGGTAGAAGAACTTTCTTGTGCCTCGGCTTTGGCCGCATCGGTCATTCCTTTATTAGGAGCAATACCCGATTCCTTTAATGTTTTTACCGGCGAAATCATATCTTTTAATTCTTCAATACTTTTGAAATTAGAAAAAAGGGAATACGACATCTGCTTGGCATCTTCATTCATTAAAATTCTGATGCCAAAGTTTTCCATTTTTCTGAATCGTTCCTGCTCTTCAGGGGAAAGCTTAGCTATACTGTCTTGCTTGTCGGCAAATACTTCCTTAAACATAAAAGTACTATCAATCATCTTCTTTTCTCGAACTTCAGCATTGCCTTTTCTTTTCTTTCTTTTAGACTTACTGTCATCAGAGGCACCAAAATTACCTCCGCCCATTTCCATTAAGGGAGACGCATCCATTTCGTAATTGAATTTTCCCGAACCATCTTCATTGACCAATAAAGTTTCGGTTATTTTACAGCTTTGAAAACAAAAAACCGCTGTGCAAACGAGTAAAAGTTTGATATACTTCATAAAATTAATTTTGCCAAATATACAAATGATTTACCAATTAGCCCCGATTGCAAAGCGGGAAAACGGCCCGCTGATGAAGCCCAAACCTTTCGCTCCAAAAATAAAACACTTTGCCACTTGGCCACTTTGAAACTTTAACACTTATCCCTATCTTTGCACGCTTAAATACAATACGATATGCAACTTTCGGAACAAGAAATCATCAGAAGAGAAAAACTAAACGCTTTGCGCGAATTAGGCATTAACCCTTATCCGGCGGATTTATTTCCCGTTGACCATACGTCAAAACAGGTTAAGGAAAACTTCGAAGAAGGAAAGAAGGTTATATTGGCCGGGCGCATAATGAGCGACAGAGACATGGGAAAAGCTTCGTTTGTGGAGTTGCAGGACAGCGAAGGCAGAATTCAGTTGTATTTTAACCGCGACGTGATTTGTCCGGGTGAAGACAAGACTTTATACACTCAGGTTTTCAGAAAATTGACTGACTTAGGTGATTTCATAGGCATTGAAGGTGAATTGTTTTTAACCAAAGTAGGAGAAAAATCAGTTCGTGTAGACAAGTTTACTTTTTTAAGCAAAACTTTACGTCCGTTACCGTTGCCTAAAAAAGACGAAGAAGGAAACATACACGATGCTTTTAATGATGCCGAATTGCGTTACAGAATGCGCTATGTAGATTTAGTTGTCAATCCGCACGTCAAAGAAGTGTTTATCAAAAGAACCAAGTTGTTCACGGCGATGCGCAACTTTTTCAACGCTGCCGGTTACATGGAAGTGGAAACTCCGGTGTTGCAATCGATTGCCGGCGGTGCCGCTGCACGTCCGTTTATCACACACCATAATAGTTTAGACATTCCTCTATACATGAGAATTGCGAACGAATTATATTTAAAAAGATTAATCGTCGGAGGTTTTGACGGTGTATATGAGTTCTCCAAAAACTTCAGAAACGAAGGTATGGACCGAACGCACAACCCTGAATTTACGGCTATGGAAATTTATGTTTCCTATAAAGATTACAACTGGATGATGGAGTTTGCCGAAAACTTATTGGAGTATTGTGCCAAAGAAGTAAACGGAACCACTGAAGCAGTTTTCGGGGAACACAAAGTCAATTTCAAAGCGCCTTACGCCAGAGTTACAATGACTGATGCTATTAAACAATTTACCGGTTTTGATATTTCGGGTAAAAACGAAGCCGAAATTTTTGCAGCCGCACGCGGAATGGGCATTGAAGTGGATGAAACAATGGGGAAAGGCAAATTAATCGATGAGATTTTTGGAGCCAAATGTGAAGGCAATTTTATCCAACCCACTTTTATTACCGATTATCCAAAAGAAATGTCACCGCTTTGTAAAGAACACCGTGACAATCCCGAATTAACCGAACGTTTCGAATTGATGGTTTGCGGAAAAGAAATTGCCAATGCTTATTCTGAATTAAACGACCCTATCGACCAAAGACAACGTTTTGAAGCCCAATTGCAATTGGCCGAACGCGGTGATGACGAGGCTACGCAATTTATTGACAACGACTTTTTAAGAGCTTTGGAATATGGCATGCCACCAACTTCAGGAATGGGAATCGGAATGGACAGACTAATCATGTTCTTAACGAATAACGCTTCTATCCAAGAAGTTCTTTTCTTCCCGCAAATGCGTCCGGAGAAAAAACAAATTGAATTGACCGAAGACGAAAAATTAATCATCGGTTTATTAAAAACAGAAAACAACCAAGCTCTGGGACAACTAAAAGAACAATCCCAATTGAGCGGTAAAAAATGGGATGCCGCGATGAAAGGTTTGGCCAAACACGGTTTAACCAAAGTAATGGTGGACGGAGATAACAAAACAGTAGTTTTGAATTAATACTAAAGGGACTCAAATGAGTTCCTTTTTTTATAAAGTTTTGTTAAGCTTTAAACCTTTTGGATTTGTCGTCGTCCTACCGGTATAATTTTAAAAAATCAAAAAATGAAGAAAGTATTTTTAGCCTTATTGTTGTTTGTAAGCATAACGACTTTGGCACAAGAAAAAAAAGAAAGAAAACCGGAAAGAGAAAAATTAACCAAAGAGGAAAAAGTGGACATTCAAGTAAAAAGAATGACTAAGGATTTGGATTTGAATGAAAAGCAAGCCAAAGAAGTTCGTGCCATTGTAACCAAAGAAGTTGAAAAAAGAGAGGCAAAAAAAGCCGAAATGGATAAAAAAAAGGAGCAAGTAAGAGCTGAAAGATTGGCTGAAGCCAAAGAACACCAAGCTGCTTTGACGGCTGATATGAAAAAAATTCTGACTCCGGATCAATTTGCCAAATGGGAAAAAAACCGTGAAGAAAAGAAAGCCAAAGTAAAAGTAAGAATGAGCGAACGCAGAGGGAAAGGCAAATTGGACCCAATTAAAGAGGATAAATAAAAATAAATTTTGAGATTAGGTCAAAATAAATTAGCTTTGGAGTCATTATCCTTCTAAAAATCTAAAAAATGAAAAAATTAATTGCTGCTTTAACATTAATGTTAGCATTTTCAATAAATGCAAATGCACAAGACAAAAAAGAATTGACTGCTTCTGAAAAAGGAAAAAAAGATGCTACTGAGTTAACCCAATTCTTGGGATTGAGCGCAACTCAAAGTGATGATTTTTACAGATTGTTTGAACTAAAACACAAGACTCTTGAAGACAAAACTCTAACTGCTGAAAGAAAAGCTGAATTAAATAGAGTGATAGAAGCCAAAATCAGAGCTTCACTAGATGGAGTTCAAATGGAAAAATTGGATAAAAATCCTGACTTATTGAAGAAGTTAATTAACTAAGGTTAATCTCAAAAATAAAAAAGTCCTTTCTAAACGAAAGGACTTTTTTATTTTACAGTGTTTGTGCCACTTTATCTATCGCCTTGATGGTAAAATCTAAATCCTCATAGGTCAAAGCATCGGTTATAAACCAAGTTTCATAAGCCGAAGGTGCAATATAAACGCCTTCGTTTAACAAACCGTGGAAAAATTTCTTGAAAGTTTCGTTGTCTCCGTTTTTGGCGGTTTGGAAATCAACTACAGGGTTCGCATCAAAATGAACTGAAATCATCGAACCTACTCTGTTGATGGTAAAAACAATGTTGTTCTCCTTTAAAACATTGTCAATTCCTTTATGTAAATAAGCCGTTTTCTCTTCAAGTCTTTTAAAGATTCCCCCATCAGCGTTCAAAGCTTCCAACATAGCCAATCCCGCAGCCATCGCCAATGGATTTCCCGATAAAGTTCCCGCTTGATAAACCGGCCCTAGCGGCGCCAAATAATTCATAATTTCGTTACGCGCTGCAAATGCCCCAACGGGTAATCCGCCGCCAATTACTTTTCCGAAACAGACAATATCAGCGGTTACTCCGTATAATTCTTGTGCGCCGCCTTTGGCCAACCGAAATCCGGTCATTACTTCGTCAAAAATCAACAAAGCGCCATTGGCATCACAAACTTCACGAAGCGATTGCAAAAAACCGTCTTTTGGTGGTACACAACCCATATTTCCGGCAACCGGCTCTATGATAATAGCGGCAATTTCATTTTTATTGGCTTCAAATAAAGCCTTTACATTTTCAATATCGTTATAGCTGGCCAACAAGGTGTCTTTAGCCGTCCCTTGGGTAACTCCTGGACTGTTGGGCACCCCAAAAGTACTCAAGCCACTGCCTGCCGCAATTAAAAACGAATCTGAATGACCATGATAACAGCCTGAAAATTTGATGATTTTATCTCTTTTGGTATAACCTCTTGCCAAGCGAATAGCACTCATACAAGCCTCAGTTCCCGAATTTACAAAACGAATCTTATCAATATTGGGCACCATCGAAATGGCCAATTGAGCAATTTTGGTTTCCAATTCCGTAGGCATCCCAAAGGAAGTTCCTTTTTGGGTTTTTTCAATTACGGCATCGACTACCGGTTGAAAAGCATGTCCTAAAATCATTGGTCCCCAAGAATTGATGTAGTCAATCAATCGGTTGTCGTCTTCGTCATAGAGGTAAGCACCTTTAGCGCTTTTGGCAAAAATGGGCGTTCCTCCTACTCCTTTGAATGCTCTTACCGGAGAATTTACACCGCCGGGAATTACTTTTTCAGCTTCAGCAAACAACTGACTGCTTCTTTGATAAATCATGGTTTAAGGTAATTTTGTTTTGATTCTACTTAACGATAATTGTTTGTCCCAAAGACAAAGAATTATCGGTTAAATTATTTTTTCTCTTTAACTCTTCTATTGAAATATTAAACTTTTTGGAAAGAGAGTATAAGGTATCTCCTTTAACAACGGTATATTTTTGAACCTCATCCGTATAGGCTATCTCCTTTTTGGTTATAACCGGAACGTAAGCTTTGCCCAACACTTCCGCGTCATACTTACTTAATTGGTAGCGCTCTATTAATCCGATTAATTTTTCAGGATATTTAGGATCGGTGGCATAACCGGCCGCTTTTAAACCTTTGGCCCAAGCCACATAATCATCTTTGCCCAATTGAAACAAAGAAGCGTAACGCGGACGACTGGTTAAAAAATAAGAATGGTCGCGGAATGAACCACTCGGGTCGTCATATTTTCGGAAGCATTCGTTTTCTTCATCATCGGTGTAACGGATACTAGGCCCTGTCCATTCTTTATGGCATTTGATTCCGAAGTGATTGTTAGCCTGCATGCTTAACGGACCTGTTCCAGCACCTGATTCTAAAATAGCTTGTCCCAAAGTTACACTCGCAGGAATTCCAGTTTTTTGCATGTTTTCTTTGGCCAAAATTTTATATTTATCGATATAGGCCAAAACCATTTCAGTGGTAACCTTAACTCGGGTTGTGGCTTCTAAAATCTCACTTGAAGAAGCATTGTTTTGCTTTGAAGAGTTAGATGAGTTGACTACCTCTTCAGATTTTTTGGGCTGATTAGGTCTCAAAATGGGTTTTTTGACCCTTTGTGCAACAGGAGTTGTTGTTTTTCTCGGATCGGGTTGAGAGGTTCTGACTACTGATTGGTTGGAACCACAAGAAGCCACAAAAATCATGAGCAGCAATAAAAAAAATTTCTTAATCATAGGTTTGTATTTCGATTTGGTTTTTTTGTTTTAACAACATGTTCATTCCAGCAATTCCCTGCAATCCGCCGGTGTGAATAAGCAATATTTTGGCTCCTTTGGAAAACCATCCTTTTTCAATCAAATCAAAAATGCCATATACCATTTTCCCGGTATAGATTGGGTCTAATGAAATTTGGTGTTTTTGATAAAAATCATTTATAAAGCAAACTAATTCCGGCGTCACTTTGGCATAACCTCCAAAATGATAGTCGGTCACCAGCTCCCAATTTGGATTCTGAACAAATTTACAAATATCTTCCTTTAAAAAATCACCTTTAAGTGCCGGAAATCCTAAAACTTGTTGACTACTTTTTGAACAATTTATTATTCCCGAAATCGTACCGCCGGTTCCCACCGCACAGCAGATATAATCGAAGCTTTCATCGGCTTGGGTCAAAATCTCTTCACAACCTTTTATGGCCAAATCGTTGGTTCCGCCTTCGGGTAAGAGATAAAAATCGCCGTATTTATCTTCCAGCATCTTATTAAAATCTGCTCTGTTTTTGTCCCGATAAGCAGCTCTTGAAACAAACTCAAAAACCATTCCGAAATCTTGAGCCTTTTGTAAAGTGGGATTTTCTGCAATTATATCACGCAACTCTTCTCCTCTGATGACTCCAATAGTTTGAAAACCCATTTCTTTACCGGAAGCGGCTACGGCTAAAATATGGTTGGAAAAAGCCCCGCCAAAAGTTAACAAAGTTGTTTTGTTTTGCGCTTTAGCCTGCACCAAATTGTACTTCAGTTTCCTGTACTTATTTCCGGAAAGATAAGGATGTAATAAATCTTCACGCTTAAGATAGAGCGTGATGTCAGAATTTTTAATTTCGATTTTTTGATTAATGCTTTCCAAAAAAAGGCTTTTGACAAAGATACGAAACGCTAAAGTCTTGGGATAAAAAAAAGCGATTTAAAAATCGCTCTTAACTTGTTTACTAACGGTTAGAAACTATGATTTTCTGTGCCATTTTCCTGTTGTCATTGGTTACAATCTCAACTAAATAAACGGCTTCTGCCATACCACTAGTGGAAAATTCATAGGTGTTTTGCGCCCCTAATCTTTGTTGGTCAAAAATTTGTTTTCCGGTGATATCAAAAAGCTTAACCGTCTTTAAATCCAATGAATTGGGATTAGAAACAGTAAGCGTTTGTGAAGCATTATTTTGAGAAATAATCAAGTCAGATTTGATATCGGACTGACTGTTTAAATTGGCATCTTTGAATGTAATTTCGAAGCGATTGTTGTAAACTCCGCTTGACAAAACGACTTCGTAAGTGCTGTTTTTAATATCATGATAGCTATTGTCTTGGGCATCATACATAAAAATCGACTGAGAATCATCAAAATTTACCACCATTGAGGCATCAAATTTAAAGGTAGCATTGTCAGTCGCCTTTATACCGATAGGAATTCTTTTGTTTTCATCAAATGAAATTCCTTGAATCACATATTTATTATTATCTAGAAAGAAATACACATCATTTGGAATGGTTTCTTCTACCGGCGATTTGGCATCTATTCCCCTATCAATTCCGTCAGTTGCTGTCGGCAAAAACACCAAGGCAATTTGTCTGGTAAATTGGTTATTCATAATGGTATTTAAACGAATTTGTGCCGCTTGATCAGCAGTCGGGCTTTGAGTAGAAGCTATATAATTGTTGACATTTCTTTCAAACTCTGAATAAACATCCGATTCTTTATAAAATTCCCTGTGACTATTTTTTAAAGTCACTGCAACCGGACTGCCACTTGCCTTTCCTTTTACCATAAAACCCTGCCCGATGGGTGCATATTTTCTCTGAATAGACAATCCTGAAGATGCGCCTGTCGTATTAATAGTGCCATCAATATTATAAGAATCAAATGTAGCAGGCACATAAATGCCATATTCTGTTGGGGATGTACTCACAGGAGCATAAGTTCCATATCCTCCACGATAAGCCAATAACAAATGAGAATCTACCGTTTTATCGTGTTCCCAATAGTAGGCAATCCCCGTACAATCAGTATTGCTTGGATCCAATAAAAAGGCATTCACATGTAGGGCAGATGGGTAAGGATTCCCCGTCAATGTTAAATTATCGGTGGCAACATTTACTGTGATATTTCCATCATTGGGTTTGCCTCTAAAATCATACCGCTGAGCACCACCGGGATTATTCACTGTAGCTTCCCCAATGTTCGTATTATCTGTTCCACTGGTTCCTTTCATGGTAAAGCCTTGTCCGGCTGAAATATCAGTATTGGCACCAGATTGTATCCATTCTGAATAATCGGCACCCGCTAAGAATTTCCAAATCCAATAAGTAGCGATGGATAGTGAGCCGTTACTCGACAACCCATCATAACTCGAAGTAAGCATAGTTGCAGGCGAACTGTTAATAACCGATGAAGGAAGTTGAATCATTGTAATCCCAAAATTTTCATTGCCGGTTGATGTAGAAGCATTTCCTACAGGTGAGCACCAATAATTGTAATCAAAATTATCAGAAGTTCCTTCTTGAAAAACAGACAAAAGACCTTGTCCTTTATTTGTAGAACTACCTGTTGTTCCTTGCAAAAGTTGCGCTTCGTTCCTTAAGAATATGATTGCATTATTTTCAAGATTGACATCTTGTTTAACAAAAACATATTCATTTTTTACAAAAACATAGCTATTTGGACTAACATAGAGTTGGGCCAAAGAGGAAAAACCAAACAATAAAACCGCAACAAAAATCACCTTTCCCATAACACACTCATCTTAAATGCTTAACAAAAAAATTAACAACCGCTAAGATATAACTTTTTTCTTAAAACTTCACTTTCACCCCACAGAGTCAGATTTTACTCAACAGAAAGACATGACCTTTTAGCAGGAAAGCTTAAAATTTTAAATTAAAAAATAAGTCAATTCTTTCTTTTTTAAACTTAATTAATCATTGGTCGAAATTTAAATACACTTAATCTAAAAGTGCTGAAAAACTCAGAAAAAAATAGCCTAAAAAGTTTTTTTCAATATATTTTTACTTTAACAAAGAATAACACAAGTAATTAGTTAAAATTTATTAGATTTTAAAATAAAACTTAAAAAAGACAATTATTAATGAGGCACCATTACCCTTTAAAACACCAAACCAATAGCCTTGAAAAATTCTTTTTAAGTTGTATCTTTTTTTTGAGTTGTTGTTTTTCAAGTACTATTTACGCCCAAGGAACTACTTGTTCTAACGCCACAGCCTTAACTATCAATGGGAGTTGTACAACCGCTGTAACCATTAGTGATACAACGCAAGATATCCCCAACATAGGAACTTGTCTAGGTACTTTTGCCAGAGAAGGCTGGTTTACTTTTACCGTTTCCGGCGGACCCTTAGATATCACCATTACCGCTGATTCAGGCAATAGAAATCTGTTTTTACAATTGATCTCTTCTACAGCCGCTTGTACCGGATTGACAGAGATAAATTGCGCCAATACCACCAACACTAACGGAGCACAAACAGAAACGATTACACAAACATTAAGCAATGGAATCTATTACATAAAAGTTGTAAATGTAGGCTCGAGCAATATGGCTTTAAACAGCATTTGTGTTACAGCTACTTCACCTTGTATCGCTCCAACAGCACAAGCTTCCGGATTTACTTTGGGCACAGTGACCTCAACAACGATTCCCGCAACCTTTTCGGGTAGTGCAAATGGCTTTTTAGTTATTCGCTCTTTGACTAATACACCTCCATCCCAACCTACAAACGGAACTGTCTATTCGGCAGCTAATATTGCCACACTTGGTGCCGGATTGACTTTTGTACAATCGGGAGTCTCAACCTCCATAACAGATGCAGGTTTAACAGAAAATAACCGATATTACTATTTTATTTACGCCTACAATAATACTTCCTGCACAGGCGGACCGGTCTATAACGCTTCGGGAGCTTTAACCGGCAATGCGATAACTTGTCCGGCTGTACCAAACTCAGTTGCTCCCGCCGGCATAACATCCGGAGGGTTTACTTTAAATTGGGTTGCACCAACTGGCGGCTCCGCAAATGCCATCACCTATCATGTTCAAGTCACAACTGATGTCGGATATACCAATAATATATCAGGATCGCCTTTTAGTGTCAATGCGCCGACAACTACTTTAAACATAACCGGGCTAAATGCCGGTACAACTTATTATTACAGAATCTTGTCAGGTAACGGATGCAACAGCTCTTATGTTTCCGGATCAGCCACTACTTTAGCAGCCAATCCTTGTTCAAGTGCGGCTACTTTAAATTGCGGCACCATTAACTTAGCAGGAACAACTGTCGGAAGTTCAAGCTTCACCCACAATACAGGCTGTACCATGAGTAGTTATGGAAAATGGTATACTTTTACAGGAGACGGAAACTTAAATACTATAGCTGTTACAACGACCAGCTTCGATGCTGAGTTGTCAATATCAAGAGGTTCCTGTGGTTCATTAACCAATATTGCCTGTCGAGACACTGCTATTAACGGAACAGAGACCTTTAGTTTTACAGCAACATTAGGAGTGACATACTATGTGTATGTAGCCTATTGGTTATCTGGTGACACAACCACCGGAACATTTACAATTACCCGAACCTGTACCACGCCTTTTAACCCTTGTGCTTCCATTCCGAACATTGCCTCTTGCGGATCAACTATAAATACTACTATTGTTGCCGGAACTGGCGCCTATGGCACTTCAGCATGTGGTTGGACAACTCCCGGACAAGAACAGATTTACACGTTCACACCAACAACAACCGGAAATTATTCCATTTCTCAAGCTAGCTCATTCGCCTATATTGACTACCAATTCAAACCCGTTTCTTCGGGCTGTAACGGTATTGGCTGGACTTGTATTGATGACCTCTCGGGCACAGGAAACAGTCCGTATTTCAGTTTAACTGCCGGAACGCCATATTACCTTTTATTAGACCCTGAGAGTTCTGCTGGCGGCAATGTGAGTTTTATTTTGAACTGTCCGGTGACGCCTCCGGCCAACGACAATTGTAGCGGAGCAATTGTTTTAACCGTAAATCCATCCACTACTTGCAGTACAAACACCGCAGGTACTACTCTAGGCGCTTCGCAATCTCAAACCGGTTGTGCCGGAACTGCTGACGATGATGTGTGGTACAGCTTTGTTGCAACAACAACCTCTCATACTGTAACTGTAACACCCACGACATTATCTGATGCCGTTATACAGGCTTTCAGTGGAAATTGTGGTAGTTTAGTTAGTCTTGATTGTGTTGACGACACTATCTCTTCCAACGAATCAACTGTCCTAACAGGTCTAACCATTGGAAGTACATACTATGTGAGAGTCTACAGTTACAGCAGTACTTCCGGACAAGGCACATTTTCCATTTGTGTTACATCAAACATCCCTTGTACAAGTGGCAACGGAAATGGCGGAACCAGCAATAATTGCCCTGTGATTGTTGCAGGAGGTTTAGGATTGAGCGGTGCCGACCCCAATCCGGTGAACGCTTGTATTTCTTCAACTTGCGTTGATTTAGAAGCTACTTATTTACAATTAAACCAAACGACTGACTATACTGTTCAACCGATTACTTATAATCCGCCATACCAATTTAGTTGCTTACAAAACTCTGTTAGCATCAATGTTGATGATGTATGGTCGCCAACTGTTACATTGCCGTTTAACTTCTGTTTTTATGGCACCAATTACAGTCAATGTTTAATAGGCTCAAACGGGACAATTACCTTTGACCTCACTAATAATACACCCGGAGGTTACAGCGGATGGTCATTTGCCAACAATCTTCCGAACAATACCTTATTTTTAAATACCATTTTTGGAGTCTATCATGATATTGACCCTAGCAAAGGCGGTGAAGTTGGCTGGGAATTAATAACTTTATCTACAGGCTGTAGAGCTTTGGTAGCTTCATGGAATGACATCCCGATGTTCTCTTCCAGTTGCAATGCCCAATTGTATACCGGAATGATTGTATTGTATGAAAACACCAATATCATTGAAGTCTACATTGAAGAAAAAAATGTTTGTGCTTCTTGGAACAGCGGAAATGCCATCGTTGGTATTCAAAACGCGAACGGAACACAAGCCGTAGTTGCTCCTAACAGAAACGGATTAGACACCAACTGGACAGTTACCAATGAAGCTTGGCGATTTAGTCCTTCAGGAGCACCAATAGCCTCCGTAAAATGGTACCAAGGTTCCGGAACAAGTGGAGCCGTTCTTGGGACTAGTAACATTTTAAGCATTTGTCCAACTACTACCACAACCTATACTGCGGAGGTTACTTACACTCTTTGTAGTGGCTCCACTTTGAAAATAACTGATGAAACTACAGTCACTGTTGGCGCTAGTAAAGTTTGGAACGGCACCGTAGACAATGATTGGAACAAACCAAGCAATTGGACACCCAATATTGCCATTCCGAACAGTAGTGATTGTGTTATTATTCCTGTAACTCCTAATAACCCTTTGATTTCAGGGACAAATTACAGTGCTTTAGCCGGAACATTATCTATTCTGAACGGAGCAATATTAACTATAAATTCAAACAATAGTCTCACTGTTACGGATTGGGTAAATGTAGCAACCACAGGAACATTTACAATCAATAGTAGTGCAAGCTTGGTTCAAATTAACAACGTTGCCAACACCGGAAACATTATCTACAAACGAGACGCTACTATGAGAAGTTTGGATTATGTTTATTGGTCATCTCCTGTAGCTAATTACAATTTAAGTAATATTGCTGCTCCGCTAACCTTTTGGGGAATGTACAAATGGAATACCACAGTAGCCAATACCAATGGCGGACAAGGCAATTGGGAAAATGCCGGCGGTGATGCCATGATTGCCGGAAAAGGATACATTGCCAGCGGTCCAAGCAATTTCAGTTCTACAGTAGCCGCAACTCTTAACGGATCTTTTACAGGTGTGCCTAATAACGGAATTATTACAGTCCCTATTGCCAGAGGAAATGACACCAATACCTCATATCATGTGGGCATCAATGGTTCAGAAATCTCAAATTATAGCGACAACTGGAATCTATTAGGAAATCCTTATCCTTCAGCCATCAGAGCTAGCCAATTTTTATTTGACAACAACACCAAAATCATGGGAAATGTCAAACTGTGGACACATGGTACTTTACCGGATATAATTGCCAGTCCGTTTTACAATACTTTTATTTACAACTACAGTCCGGGCGATTATTTAACCTATAATTTTACCGGAACAAGTTGTTGTCCGACTGCCGGTGCTGATTTGTTTATTGGTTCAGGTCAAGGATTTTTTGTTCAGATGACTGATGGTCCGGCTGCATCAGACAACATTACATTTACCAACAGTTTACGAAGCAACACTTACAGTAACAGTACATTCTATCGATTGTCAAATTCCAATGTTTCGAATAGTATTAATGTTGAAAACTTAGAAAGAAACCGAATATGGTTAGACATTATTGACTCTAATAACAATTCTGACAGAACCTTGTTCGGGTACATCGAAAATGCCACTATGGGCAACGATAGTTTCTTTGATTGTATTACGCAAAATACCGGTGGAATAGCCATTTATTCCTTATTAGACGATGCCAAACTATCTATACAAGGTAGGGCTTTACCTTTTGATATCAATGACGAGGTGCCAATCGGTATTAATATTCCAACTAGCGGAAACCATACGATTGCCTTGGCGGCCATTGACGGACTGCTCAACAATCAAAACATTTATCTAAAAGATGGTTTATTAAACATCACCCACGATTTGAAAGCAAGCCCATACCAATTCACATCAGCAAATGGCATGATACACGACCGATTTAGGGTTGTTTATCAAAGTAATGCTTTGGGTAATCCTGAGTTTTCAACCAACAACCCAGTAAATGTTATTGTAAAGGATGAAGTGGCGGTAAGCTCCAATAATCTTCAAATGGAATCCATCATAGTATACAATATACTGGGGCAAAAATTAGACACTTACCATAATATCAACACCAATTTCTTTACACTTTCCAATTTGAGAAAAAACAATGCCGGTTTGTTGTTGAACATAAAATTACAAAACGGTGAAACTGTAATCAAAAAAGTAATTTACTAATTAAAGATATTTCAAAAACTTCCAAAAAGACCTTTGCTTTAAGTAGTGAAGGTTTTTTTCATTAGCATAGGCTTCTTGTTCAAATGAAATTTTACGATAAGCCAAACTTCTATCTTGGCACTTCAACCATCGCGCCAAAAACTCTAAACCATACCAAATAAAAAAAGGCAAAATCAACAACTCCAATTGCTGACGCAAATGAATTTTTTCATGGGTAAGCAATATCAAATCACTTTTACTATTCGCAGACTTCAAAAAAACAAACGGAAAAACCGTCAATCCTCTGTAGCCATTCGGAATTAAATATTTCGAAACAATTAGTATCATTACTGATAAAGTCTTTAAATTTGTACCTATGAACGAGCAAAATAATGAAAATAAATTAATCGAAGGCGAAGATTATTACTTAACACCCGAAGGTTACCGATGTTTCACCGAAAAATACCATTTAAAACGCGGTTATTGCTGCAAAAGTGGTTGCCGTCATTGCCCGTACGGATTTGATAAAAAAACAGGAACTATTAAAAAAAGTAACTAAGTTATTGGGTGACTAAGTTGCTGAGAAAAACTCAGAAACATAGCGACTCAGGCACACAGCAACTCAAACAAACAACTTACAACACTACCAAAATGACCTTTCAAGAACAAATTTTACAAGGAATCCCCGCAGTTTTACCACAACCCAAACCCTACGAACCCGAAATCAATCACGCACCCAAACGCAAAGAAATATTATCCGAAGACGAGAAGAAATTAGCACTTAAAAACGCTTTACGTTATTTTGAACCCCAACACCACGCTACCTTAATTCCCGAATTCAAAGCCGAATTGGAAACTTATGGTCGCATCTACATGTACCGTCTTCGACCGGATTACAAAATATATGCTCGCCCTATTTCGGAATACCCGGGAAAATGCGAACAAGCCAAAGCCATCATGCTGATGATTCAAAACAATTTGGATTACGCCGTGGCACAACATCCGCACGAATTAATCACTTATGGAGGAAACGGAGCCGTGTTCCAAAACTGGGCGCAGTACTTGTTGACCATGAAATATTTGGCCGAAATGACCGAAGAGCAAACCTTAGTCATGTATTCCGGTCACCCAATGGGATTATTCCCTTCACATCCTGAAGCACCAAGAGTTGTAGTGACTAACGGTATGGTAATTCCAAATTACTCCAAACCGGATGATTGGGAAAAAATGAATGCTTTAGGTGTTTCTCAATATGGCCAAATGACCGCCGGAAGTTATATGTATATCGGTCCACAAGGCATCGTTCACGGAACAACCATCACCGTTTTAAACGGTTTCAGAAAAATCAAAAAATCTCCTAAAGGCGGTTTATTCGTAACTTCAGGACTTGGCGGAATGTCAGGCGCGCAACCCAAAGCCGGAAACATTGCAGGCTGCGTAACCGTTTGTGCCGAAGTCAATCCGAAAATTACCCACATTCGCCATTCACAAGGTTGGATTAACGAAGTGATACAAAATATTGATGAGTTAGTCCCAAGAGTCAAAAAAGCATTAGAAAATCAAGAAGTCGTTTCGATAGCTTATCTCGGAAATGTTGTTGATGTATGGGAAAGATTCGATCTGGAAAATTTACATATTGATTTGGGTTCCGACCAAACTTCATTGCACAATCCTTGGGCTGGTGGTTATTATCCAACCGGATTTACTTTCGAAGAATCGAATGAAATGATGGCGAATAATCCGGAAAAATTCAAAGAGGAAGTTCAGAAAACATTGCGCCGTCATGCGGCAGCCATTAACAAACACACCGCCAAAGGCACTTATTTCTTTGACTACGGAAATGCGTTCTTGCTTGAAGCTTCACGCGCCGGTGCTGATATTATGGCCGAAAACCACATCGATTTCAAATACCCAAGTTATGTACAGGACATTATGGGACCGATGTGTTTTGACTATGGATTTGGACCGTTCCGTTGGGTTTGCGCTTCCGGAAATCCTGACGATTTAGCCAAAACTGACAAAATTGCCTGTGATGTTTTGGAAGAAATGATGCAAAATTCGCCGGAAGAAATCAAGCAGCAAATGGCAGATAACATCCAATGGATTAAAGGTGCTCAAGAAAATAAATTAGTCGTTGGCTCACAAGCACGTATCCTTTACGCCGATGCTGAAGGCCGAATCAAAATCGCGGAAGCCTTTAATCAAGCGATTGCCCGCGGTGAAATTGGCTACGTTATTTTAGGTCGAGATCACCATGACGTATCCGGAACGGATTCGCCTTACCGAGAAACTTCCAACATCTACGACGGCTCAAGATTTACAGCCGATATGGCCATTCACAACGTGATTGGAGACAGTTTCCGTGGCGCAACTTGGGTATCGATTCACAATGGCGGAGGCGTTGGTTGGGGCGAGGTTATAAACGGTGGTTTTGGTATGGTTCTTGATGGAAGTTCAGCAGCGTCAAGACGCTTAGAATCAATGCTTTTCTGGGATGTGAACAACGGAATTTCCCGAAGAAGTTGGGCCCGAAATGAAGGTGCTATTTTCGCTATAAAAAGAGCCATGCAGACGCAACCTTTATTAAAAGTCACCATCCCTAATATAGTTGATGATGGATTGTTAGATTGTTAGATTATTAGACTTACTTAGACAAATAATCACAGTGAAATTTAAATCTGACAGTCTAAGAAGTCTAACAATTAAAAAAAAATGAAATATGAAAACAACTAAAATTTTACCGTTACTTCTACTCTTCATCTTAGTTTCCTGCAGTTCAATAAGAGTAAACTCAGACTATGACAAACAAGTCGATTTTACGCCTTATAAAACTTATGCGTTCCACAAAACCGGAATTGACAAAGCGGAGATTTCTGATTTAGATAAAAAGCGAATTCTGCGTTCCATTGATGAAGTCATGACGGCTAAAGGTTTTACTAAAAGTGAAGCACCCGACTTATTAATTTCGTTTTTCACCAAAGAAAGAGAAGAAGTCAATGTAAACCAATTCAATGCCGGCTGGGGTTATGGCTGGGGCTGGGGTTGGAATCCCTATTTATGGGGTGGCAATACTTCTGTTTCCCGTCATACCGAAGGCACTTTGTACATTGATATTATAGATGCCAAGAAAAAAGAGCTTATTTGGCAAGGCGAAGGCGAAGGTGTTTTAACGAAAGACACTAACAGAAAAGATGAAGTTATTAAAGAATTTGTGACCAAAATACTAGAGCTATATCCGCCGCAGAAGAAGTAAGGAGTTGGCAGTGTTCAGTTGGCAGATTAAGATATAAACCGTAATAGAAATATTGCGGTTTTTTTATTGCAGTAGATTTTCTTAGCCCGGATTGTAGTGGCATCCTTTTTCTTTGCAAAAGAAAAAGATATAACGGAAAGCCGGAAACAGCTCCTAAAAATAAATCTGTTCAAAGTTTTTTATGATTTTTATCACACTTGTTTGTGCTAAGATTTGTAAATTTACGAACACAACAAAAGTATATTTATGGAAGCCCATTTTGAAAGCAACCCTTTGATTGACAGATTACCAAAGCACTTAAAGCAGTTTATCAAACCGCAGGATTATAACGATTACACTCCGATTAATCAGGCTGTTTGGCGTTATGTGATGCGTAAGAATGTGGATTATCTTTCAAAAGTAGCCCATGAATCTTACCTGGAAGGCTTGAAAAAAACCGGATTGGAAGTCGATAGTATTCCGAACATGTATGGCATGAACCGTATTTTGAAAGAAATCGGTTGGGCAGCTGTAGCCGTGGACGGATTCATTCCGCCCAATGCCTTTATGGAATTTCAAGCGTATAACGTTTTGGTAATTGCATCCGACATCCGTCAATTGGAACATATTGAATATACTCCCGCTCCGGATATCATTCACGAAGGTGCAGGCCACGCTCCTATCATTGCCAATCCGGAATATGCGGAGTATTTGCGTCGTTTTGGAGAAATTGGTTGCAAAGCCATTTCGTCTTCGCGCGATTATGAAATGTATGAAGCGATTCGTTTGTTATCCATCCTAAAAGAAGCGGAAGACACGCCTGAAGAAGAAATCAAGAAGGCAGAAGACCAAGTAGATTTTCTGCAAAATAATATGGGAGAACTCTCTGAAATGTCCCGCATCAGAAACTTGCATTGGTGGACGGTGGAATACGGCTTAATTGGCACAATTGACAATCCGAAAATATACGGTGCCGGATTGCTTTCTTCAATTGGGGAAAGTGCATGGTGCATGACAGACAACGTGACCAAAATTCCTTATGATATTTCGGCTGCAGATCAAAGTTTTGACATTACCAAACCGCAACCTCAATTGTATGTCACACCCGATTTTGCCCATTTGAGTTTGGTTTTGGAAGAGTTTGCCAATACCATGGCTTTGCGTACCGGTGGATTATCGGGCATTCAAAAACTAATTAACTCTAAAGCTTTAGGAACGATAGAACTCAGTACCGGAATTCAAATTTCAGGTTTGTTTACGAATGTGATTGAGCATGAAGGCAAACCGATTTATGTACAAACTACGGGCAAAACTGCTTTGTCCTATCGCGAAAAAGAATTAGTGGGTCACGGCACACAATACCACGCTGAAGGTTTTGGTTCTCCGATTGGAAAACTAAAAGGTATTAACTTGGCGATTGAAGATATGAGTCCGAGAGATTTACGTGCGTATGATATTTACGAGGCTGAAAAAGTGACATTAGAGTTCGAAGGAAATGTTACCGTTACCGGAGAAATCATTACCGGTTCGAGAAATTTGCAAGGTGAAATTATCATCATCAGTTTTAAAAACTGTACCGTAACACACAACGACACAATTTTATTCCAACCGGAATGGGGTATTTACGATATGGCTGTAGGTAAAAAAGTGATTTCTGCTTTTTCCGGTCCGGCCGACGTGAACAGTTTTGACATGATTAATCATGTACCGTCAAGTCACACCATTAAGGCTAAAAAATCGGCTGAACGAGAAGAATTAGAAGGTTTATATCTTAATATAAGAAACATCCGTGAAGGCAAGACTGCGGTGATTTCTGTTGAAAATACTTTTGATTTAGTTCAAAGCAAACATCCTAAAGACTGGTTACTTTCCTTAGAAATAGCGGAACTTTGTGATAAAAAGGGCAACACCGAACTATTGCACAACGTTTTAATTCATTTGGAAAAACTCAAACAAAGCCGTCCTGAAATTGCGCATTTAATTTCGGGTGGATTGGGTTTGTTTTTGGAAAAAGTAAGTTTACAGCACTAATGTAACCTTTGTTACTGCGAGTCAATTCACTACGAAATATCTTTGCTGAAAAAATTACAATTATGGGATTATTAGACCTATTAGGCTTAGGCAGCAAATCGGAAAGCATTCAAGATTTTGTCAACAAAGGCGCTGTCATTATTGATGTTAGAACTGTTGGCGAATTTCGTGACGGACACATTAAAGGCTCTAAAAACATTCCGTTAGATAATATCAACGGAAAATTAGCTGAAATCAAAAAATTAGACAAACCGGTAATCGTTTGTTGTCGCTCTGGAATGCGAAGTGCGCAAGCGGCTTCTCTTTTAAAATCGGTTGGCATTGAGGTAATAAACGGTGGTGGTTGGCAGAGCTTGGAAGGTAAGCTTTAAATCAAATTGTTGTTTTTCGCTTTTTGAATGGCTTCGAGTTTGTTGTGTACCTGCAATTTGGTATAAATATTCTCGATATGTTTTCTAACGGTTGACGGTGAAAGGAAAAGATTGTCGGCAATGACATTGTAGTTTAAACCTTTGCTGAGCTGTTCCAAAACCTCAATTTCTCTTGAAGTCAATTTGATTTCATCCTCACATTTTTCTTCAAAGTTCACCGGATTTCTAAGCAATTTGAGTGTCTTCAACGCTATGGAAGGATTCATCGCTGCTCCACCATTCAAAGTTTCAATAATCCCTTGATAGAGTTCTTTGGGGTTGACTTCTTTGAGCAAATAACCGTCGGCTCCGGCTTTAATGGCATTGAAAATATTTTCATCATTATCAAAAACGGTCAGCATAATGATTTTGATTTGCGGATATTTCGACTTAATGATTTTAGTAGCTTCAATACCGTTGCAAACCGGCATCTCGATATCCATCAATATCAAATCGATACACTTGTTGGCTTCCAGCTTTTTCTGTAAATCGTTACCGTCAATAGCGGTAAATTTCACAACCATATCGTCAAAAAAGGAAAGCTTTTCGGCTACTGCTTTTTGCAAAAAAACATTATCGTCTACTATGGCTATTCTGATTGACATGGCGAAAAAATTATATAACAAATTTGACTATTTTTTTTGAGGTAACCCACTGATTTACAAAAAAAGTCCTTTTCAAAATGTGATTTAGCTTGAATAAACCTCAAAATGAAAAGGACAACAATAAAAACAACCTAAGTGTTTTTTCTGTAAAAATCAATACCACTTGATTAATCAAATTTGATTAATTCATTCCACAAAAAAAATACGTCAAATGACGTATTTTTATCAAAGTGGTAAACCGAAAAAATTATTGATTTTTCAGTTGGATACTGATTTTTGTACCGGTTTCTTTTGCGGAAATAATCTCGAACAACCCACCATTATCGGCTATGCGTTTGCGCATATTATGGATTCCGTTGCCAAATTCTACCTGTTCCATGTCGAATCCTATTCCGTCATCTGCAATTGTGATTGAAATGACACTGTCTTTTGGCGTTATACTAATGCTGATCTTTTTCGGGTTGGCATATTTGATACTGTTATTAATGGCTTCTTGAATCGTTCGGTACAAATTCATGCCTTCTACTGATGTAAATTTTATGTTTTTGAGTGTTGCATCAACGTCAAAATTAAACTGAATGTCTTCTTTAGCTTCTTGCGCTTTCTCGATAAAATTGTGGATTCTGGCTTGTAAATCTTCAAACGTGATTTCGCTTTTATTCATCGCCCAAATCGTGTCGCGAAGCTCTATAATCGTAGATTTGGCAAAATCACTAATCCCAGACAATTTTGAATCCAACTTGGCATTTTGAATATCAAAAGCATATTTGATATTGTCTACTGAGGAAATAATGAAGGTCAATTGGGAACCAATATTATCATGCAAATCGCGGGAAATATCTAAGCGTTGTTCTTGCAATTTGTTTTGGGTTTCAATTTTGGCAATCGCTGATTTGAGTTCAAACTCTTGTTCTTGCTGTTTGTTTTTGAGTTTTTGCTGGCGGTAAACCAAATAAATTATCACTAGCAATGCTAAGGAAATCAGACCTAAAATTAAAAATTGGGTTTCTTTTTTCTTAATTTCCAATTCACGTGTGGCGATTTCGGCTTTTGATTTCTGGATGAGTCGTTCCTTTTTCTCGGTTTGGTATTTGGTTTCTAATTCTGCTGTTTGTTTTTCGGCTTTGCTGACTAATAATTGTTCGTCTAAAACAGCCAATTTGTCTAAATAAAAATCCACACTGTCGGGCTTGTTCAAATACGAATAAACTGTGATCAAAGACTTATAATTTTTCTGGAGTTTCTCGTTGTGATGGGTTTGTTCATAAAATGATTTGGTAGAAACCAATAGCTTTTTGGCTGCTATATATTTTTTATTCGTGATCAATTCCAAAGCTAAATTTAAATCGAAATTGGCTTTGTCTAAGTCGGAGTTGAGTTCTTCCCTAACTTGTTTTGATTTTTCATAAAGAGCTAAAGCATCTTTAGACTTCTTTTGCTCCGATTTGATGGAAGCGATGTTGTTAAACCCACTCGAAATACCTTTTTTATTACCAACCGCCGTACAAGCTTTTACGCTTTTGTCATAAAATCTTAAGGCGTTTATCGTGTCTTGCATGTGCAAATAAACATTCCCGAGATTAAGGCAAGAGACACACAATTCTTCGGTAAAATTATTCTGCTCCTGATACAGAACGACCTCATTGATGTACTTTAAAGCCTTGGGGTAATTTTTAAGCTTGAGGTGAATTAAACCGATATTTCCTTTGATGATGCTGGTGTTTTTTTCGTCTTTAATTCCTTCAAAGTATTCTAATGCTTCAAGAAAAGAAGCCATTGCCTGTTTGTATTGGTGTGTCTTTTCATAAATATTGGCCAAGTTATTGTTGATTTTGGCCACGCCTTTCAAATCATTTCTGAGCTTTCTGATTTTGTAAGCAGTTAAATAATTTAATTTAGAATGGACAAAATCGCCTTTGATAAAATAAACTGCGCCTATATCGCTGTAAACTTGTGCCACCAAAGCAGAATCGTTTAATTTCTTAGATTCAACCACGGCTTTTCCGCCATAATACAACGCCGAATCAATGCTGATTTTAGAATAATACCAAGTCAAATCGGAATAAATCGAAGCCGTTTTTTTGGCATCGGGATTGGCTTGCAACTCTTTTTTTAATTTGTCTATAATATCCTGGGCATTTTGGGCATTTACTGCTTGCGTTATCAGTCCCAAAACAATAAACAGCAATCCTTTTTTCATACACAACATTTATAACGATATGGTGACATTTGTCCCTGATTCTGAACTTTGTATGGTAAATTTTCCTTTGATTTCTTCGATTCGTTTTTGCATATTAATCAAGCCATTGCCTTTTTCTGTATTGGCTAAATCAAATCCTTTGCCGTCATCTTTGATGATAATTTGAATCTTGTCGGCTTTTTTTTCAACCAAAATACCAATATTTTTTGCTTCGGCATATTTGATGCTGTTGTTTAAGGCTTCCTGAATCGTTCGGTAAATGTTCATGCCTTCGATGGAGGAAAACTGCAGGTCTTTTAATTCGGGCCCAACCGTGAAATTAAATTGAATTTCTCCTTTGACTTCTTTAGCCTTATCCACAAAATTGTGAATTCGGGTTTGCAAATCTTCGAAGGTAATTTGGCTCTTGTTCATGGCCCAAATGGTATCGCGAAGCTCGATAATTGTAGATTTGGCGAAATCACTAATGCCGGAAAGCTTATCATCGAGTTTTGCATTTTGAATGTCAAAAGCGTACTTTATATTGTCTACCGAAGAAATAATAAACGTCAGTTGTGACCCGATATTGTCATGTAAATCTCTTGAAATCGTTAATCTTTGCTCCTGCAACTTGTTTTGGGTTTCAATTTTGGCTATGGCCGATTTGAGTTCAAACTCTTGTTCTTGTTGTTTGATTTTCATTTTTTGTTGGCGGTAAACCAAATAAATGATACACAACAAAGCCAATGAAATCAAACCCAATATGAGAAATTGTGTGTTTTTATTTTCAATCTCGATTTCGCGTTCTCTTATGTCTGCCTTTGATTTTAAGAGTTGCTTTTCTTTTTTCTCGTTTTGGTATTTGGCTTCGAGCTCGGAAAAGGTTTGGGCTCGTTCTACATCAAAAACCGAATCCCTGATTTTGATGTAACTTTCTTGGTCTTGGACGGCTTTTGAGAGATTATTTCGCTTTTTATTAAATTGGGCTCTGTGGTAATAAAAATCCCTTAATTTTTCGGCGTTATCGCTTTTTTTGGCATACCAATAAGCTTTCTCGAATAGCATTTCCGCTTCGTTAAAATCGTCTAATTCGTAGGCTATCGTGGCTAAATTGGTGTAATTTGTCGCCCGTTCATAATAGTAATTATTGTCTTTTACACCATTGTTTACTTCAAAATTCTTGTCGTTGATTTTGAGTGCCAAACTGATCCATTTTTTAGCTTCTTTAAACTTTTTTTGCTTTAGTAATGTATTCCCGATATTGTTGTACGTTTCACCAATGTAGAGTGTGTCTTTACCTTTATAATACTTGAACACTTTTTTGTGGTAATGCAAAGCGCTGTCGGGTTTGTTCCAATCATCAAAGTTGATGGCAATCGCATTCAAAGCATTGCTAATCATTTCCGGACTTTTCTCTTTTTGGTTTACCCAATATTTCAAAGCCTTCTTTCCATAGAAAACACCTTTCGGATAACTCTCAAAATCATGGTAAGTCAGGGAAAGCATCGCATTGAAAAAAGCAATCCAGTTCTCTTTTTTTTCTTTTTCAGCCACTCGGATGCCTTGCAGTGAGTAATCAATGGCTTTATCGTATTGTCCTTGCTTTCGGTAAACTTTTGACAAATTATTATAAACCGTCAAAAGAGAACTTACATCACCTCCGTTTTGGAGCAATTTTATAGCGCGTTGTCCGTAAACAATGGCACTATCCAACTGGTTGTAATCGGTGCAACGGGCATTCTTACAGAAATAATATTGTGCTTCGTCTTCAGTGTTTTTGATACTTTTCTTGGCAATTTTAAAATAATAATCGGAAGAATCCTGAGAGGTAAAAGCCTTGCCAAGTGTTTTTTTAATATCCTGAGCATTTGCCTCTACCGAAATAAGCAACGCAATGAGTATGAAGTAATAAAAGTTTTTCATGTAGAGATTGTATAGCATAAATGTATTAAAAATGTTAAAATTTTCAATGGCTAAATCTCTTTTTTTGGACACAAATCTTCCATCAATTGATAATTCAATTCGAAAACATTTTTATTCAAAACGGCATTAACCTCTTTCATCTTTCTTTTCATCTCTTCTGAAAGGTGGAGTTGAAGAGATTGCTTTACACACTCTTCGTTGAGTTGCCACATAAACTCCTCCAGAGGTTTGATCTTTGACACAAATGAATTCCTCTCCGAAAGCATTTTGCGCAACAGATAAAAAATGAGTCCGATTAATATCAGAAAAACGATTGCCAGGAAAAATGTCATACCTATTTGAATGTAGTGGGTAAAATTCTATCAAAAAAAATCAAAAAAAAATACGGCATACGCCGTATTTTCTTGTTCCGTTGAAATTACAAAAATTAGTTTGAAGTAAAGTTTACGTTGAAAGCACCATTAGTAATTGCTTTTGTATCAACTCCATCTTGGTTTTTCCCGGTAAAAGTAAAAGTTCCTTTAACATTGGTATCTGAGATTTCACTGATTGTAATGGAACCAACCACTCCTGAACCATCATATGGCGCAGCCCAAGTTTGAGAAGCCATAGGATTACTGATATTGGCCTCAATATAACTGGCAATTGCAGAAATATTGGCCGTATCGCTGATTTCATAAGTTCCTGTACTGCCATCATAGTTACTCACAATCAATTGAATTGCCTTTCCTGTAGCATCACTGCCTTGCACAATAATAGTAGTAAAGCCTCCTATCACCTGTTTTGTGGCAAAAGTGGCTAAATCCATAGAGACAAAATTAGAGCCACCAACTTTGGCCTTGACTTGTCCTAACGATGCTGTTGCACCACCTCCGCCTCCATCATCGCTACTGCATGATGATAATAAAGTTGTTAGCGCAACGGCTAATACAATTCCGAATTGTTTCATAGTTTTCATGTTTAAAAAAGGTTAAAGTTATTACTGCAAATCTTACATTTTACTCTTGGTTAATCAATACGGCATTTGTCGTATTTTAGCCATACTTACTCATCCATTAGGCTTCATCAAATCGGCTTTAGGCAACGGAATAAATTTTAAAATATTGGTTTCGTTTTGACTCGAAATATAGTAGAGTACTTCGTTCTTTTCATCGTAAAACGGCAAGCCGTCGAAGTCGGTTGTATTGACTTTACTTCCCAAGTTTATGGGTTCTGACCAGTTTTTCCAGGTATCGTCTAATCGATAAGAAACAAAAATATCATAACTGCCAAAAGCACTGAATCCGTCACTACTGAACAACATGGTTTTGTTGTCTGACAGCAATTGGCACATGCCTTCATCTGCCGCTGAATTAATTACTTTGCCCATATTTTGCAATAAACCGTAAGTCCCGTCTTCTTTTTGCAATGCGAAATACAAATCCCCGGCGCCTTGAGAAAAGTCGGTCTCAATACCCATAAACAAAACCTTTCTGTCTATAGTAAGATAAGCGTCTGCCGTTTCATCGTAATTGTTATAAGCCGTTACTTTTATGGGGGCCAAATGCTCATAATTACCGTTGTTTACCGCAAACAGTTCAAAACCGGTCTCATGGGTTCCTTTCTTATATGAACCTCCTCCTTTCAAGATTAAGTCGTTGCCTATGCATCTCATATGATTGTATCTGTCATTAGCATTAAGAGCAGGCTCTATCTTTTTATTGCTCCATTTTCCGGTCGCATCTTTGGTAAAAGAATATATTTCATTCTTGGTATCGTTTATCGCAGTGACAAAAAATTTAGTCCCATCTGCCGAAACCGAACAACTGGAAGGTACTATTCCCGGAATTGTCAAAGTTTGGGCTAAAGAAAGGTTTTCAAAGGTTGCGGTGCTGTGAACAGTGGGTTGTATTGGTGTTTCTGAATCAGAAATACCAATGGCATCAATTTCTTTTTGTCCGGGAAGCAGTGCGAAATTAAATTCAACCCGTACCGCCACCACACCCGAAACGGCTTCTTCAAGTAGGGCATATTCCACACCAGGATTGATTACATCTGGACTTTCCTGAATCTTTCTGCGTTTGCGTTTAAAGTAATAATTCCTATCTGCCGGAATGGTCGCTTTGAAGGTTACTGTTTTATAATTTGGCTTACGTGACCAAACGCGCTTGTATTTCCCGGAACCATCGTCGACAGCGACACTGACCACACAACCGGCATTCAGATTTTCAAAAATGGCTACTTGTTTTACGGTTTGTGGTTTTTCGAAACCCACTTCCACCCATTCATAACCGTCTAAGGCCTTTTTGGGCGTCCAGGCATTCGGGCTACTACCACCTTGCGGAAAAACATCGGGTTTGCCTAATATTCTCTTTATTCCGTGTTGCTTTCCGCCTAAATCGGAAGAGAACTTGATGAGTTTATTAGCCCATTGCACTTGCTGTGCATTCACAGAAAGCAGCATAAAGAATGCGGCACAAAGTAAGGATATATTTTTCATAATGATTGTGATTAAAAAAGGACTGCAATTGCTTGCAGTCCCAAAACTAACTTCCTTAAAAACTTAATTATTCACTTTGATTTTCTCCACTTTTTTACCTTTAAAAGCAAAGATGAATTCACCATCATCGGTAATGTCAATTCCGGCACCGTATTGCGGACTTCCGCCTTTTCCTTTAGATTGCACCGAACCTTTGGTTTCTCCATTGGTCATATCAATACCGTAGATGATATTTTTACTGTTTCTTTGATCTCTTAAGTAATAATTTCCTTCAATTTCATAGAAATAATCAACACCTCTGATTTTTTCGGTAGCATATACTCTTTTACCGTCTTTTTTGGAATAAGAAGCCAATCCTTTTTCAGAAAGTACAACTACATTTTCGCCAAAGTCAATGACATCTGTCGCTTTTCCTACTTTAGCATCATTGTGCTTGACATCAAACAATTGGTTTCCGGAAGCAATATCATAACCGTAAAACTCATCGCCATCGCCCACAAACAAGGTTTTATTATTTTCTAAAATAAAATCGGTGATGCGTTTGTCAAACTTCTCAGAGCGCCAAGCCGTAATTCCGGTTTTATCGTCTAAACACAAGACAGAATTCTTTTGGGCTTTGTAGTCCCAATAAATATAAGGCACCCATTGTTTAGCACTACCGCCGCCAAAACCACCCAACGCCATTCCGGCAGACAATCCGCTTGAGGTTTCTTCTAATCTGAATTCTTGAACTTGCACTTTCCCACCAACTTGCACCAACACTTTGTCTCCCGATTTATAGATATTCGGCATACAAAAAGCACCGGTAATTTTTTCTGAAGCCCATAGTAATTTACCCGAGGCCAAATCGTGTTTTTCTACATATTTGGTGCGGTCTCTTGTTCCTAAAATCACAATATAAACCGCATCATCCGTAAATAAAGGATCCGCAATAGTTCTGTAAATTTTAGAGCGTTTTCCACCACTAAATAGTCCACCATTGGCCCCTTTCATATCGTTTTCATAAGTCACTTCCCAAAGTTTTTGACCATTATTGATGTTGTAAACTTGTAATCCGTCTAAGTACATGTATAACTTATCGCCTTTGATCCACAAATCCACGATGGCTCTTCTGGTAACCAATTCTTTTTCGATAGTACCCAAGAAAGTCGCATCCCAAAGAATCTCTCCATTGACCGCATTGATTTTTACCAACTGGTTTTTAAATCCGGCAAACAAAGCGCCTAAAGCTGTTGGTTTGAAATTAATCATGATGATTTCGTTTCTGCCGGCATCGTAAATATATTTTCCAACTCCACCTTTGAAACGATTGGTCTCCCAAATTTTTTCACCGGTATCGGCTTTGACTAAAATTACAGAGGCTTTTTGTGAAATTAGAAAAGCATCTAATTCATAAATGTATTTTACTGTATCCAATTCGCCTTCATCTCCACCTTCTTCAGCTTTGGTGCCTTTTTGAATCAAGTTTTGGTATTCTTCCGAATTCCACAATTCTTTTCCGGTCACGATATCGAGTACAGCGACTCTGTCGGTTCCCAATTTTCTTTCATCAAAAAGAAACAAATAACCGCCTTTGCCTTCTGCTTTTTGAATTACATATTGGTATTCGCATTTGTTGGTTTTGTTGGTGGTAATTTTTTTGTAATCGCCACTCCAAATGGTTTTTCCGTTAACATCCAAAACCGTAGCGGAATTATCGTCTGTCGCCAAGATATATTTACCATTGTTTACAGAAACCGCCAGGCGCGAGGCTTTGTTGTCAAATTCTGATTCCCAAACGGTTCCAAAACTTCCCGATTTTTTTCCGGCTGATTTGCCCTTGCCTATTAGTTTACCAAACTGGGCGTTTGCTGGTAATGCGACGGCTAAACTCAGTATCAGCATTACTAAAGTAATTTTCTTCATTGTTTTATTGCTTTTATTGTTAGGGTTAAAAAGTAACGGTGTAGCGGATTTTATAGCGCTGTTGTTTTTGCAGTTTGAATTTGAATTTGTGATCGAGAATGTAGCTCGACATGAAGTTGATAAAATCAATATTCTTGATGTCACTGTCTACTTTGAAGAAGGAAGAAACTTTCCCGTTTTGAACCACGCCAATGTCTATGACCATAGTGCCTTTGACATCAGCATATTTTTTGTTTTTCTTTTTAAGAAATTCCTCCGATTGGAAAACTTCATCAATTTCTTTGGTAACGGTTTCCGCTACTGCTTCCTCATCTGTCAGTACCGGTTTTTGGGCCAATACATTTTGAGCAGACAGCAGGAAAAAAGCGATTACCAATAGTGCCTTACTTATTTTCATGGTTATTAGGTTGTTAAATACATAACAAACCTATAGCGAAATACTAAGGCAGGAAATACGGCAAATGTCGTATTTTGTTAAAATTGAAAGTGCGGAAATTCGGCTTGTAACCTGATAATCTTTTGGTTAAGGGTTGCCAAAAATTGTTGGTGACTGGCCGTATCAGGATTAAACGGACGATGCGCTAAGGCTTTTTGAATGTTGGCAACCTCTTGCATTGTCTCAAAACACTTTGGGGCAACATAATGCTCCAAAAATCGAGTCCAGATGTAGTCTATGGCGATTTGACTGGGATGCAACATGTCTTCGGCATAAAAACGATAATCCCGAAGTTCATCCATCATGATTTCGTAAGATGGGAAATAATTAGTGTTCAGTGCGAAGTGTTCAGTATTCAATAATTTGTGCAAAGCCGAGATAAGATGTGCTTTGCTGCGTTGGTTTTCTGTGAAACCGTCTTTGATATGGCGCACGGGAGAAATGGTGAAAATAAAACGACAATCAGGATTTACTTTTTGGATTAAAGCGATTGTATTTTGGATGGATTGCTGAATGATTTCGGGCGACAGGATTTCTTTAGCAAACTCTTTTTGGGGAATTTTATGGCAATTGGCAACGATTTCATTAGTCGAATTTAATCGGTAAACCCAAGACGTTCCGTAAGTAACAATCACATGACTTGCTTGAAGGATTAGATTGTTGGATTGTTGGATTATCAGATTTAGCCTTTCTAAGAATACTTCTTTATCAGCATGACTCAACTCTGAATGGACTTCATAACAATGCCATAAATCGTTGTGATAGAAAACATCGGATTCTGTAAACATGCGTTGGTTCACTATCCGATTAACAAGTTTCTCAATTGAAACCGGATTAAAAATTATCCCAAACGGATTGGTGGTCATTTGGAATTTATAATAGTGGAATTTATCTCCCATATTCTCGGCAAAACAAGAACCCAAAGCCAATAACTTGACGTTATAGTCTATTGGATATTCATAACAAGCAACGGGAACTTTGGTGTTAAAATTCATAGGTTACAATTTGGTTCAAAAATACAAAATAAAAACCCTTTCCTTGACAGTGGAAAGGGTTTTCGGTTTGAATATAGTGTTTGACTTTAATTATTTTATATAAACAAATTGGTATTGGTATTCGCCGTTATCACTGTAAAGTGCTACAGGATAATTGCTGGAGTTGTAATCGGCTTGCAAAGTGACTTGAGTAGCCGCATTTCCTGAAATCGTAGTAGTTTGCTGTGTCATATTGTGTTGCATCCCAAACAATCCGTTGGCTATAAAGCTGTATAATTTAATGGCATTGATTCCGGTTACATTGTGCATTGGATGGTGAGCATTGTCATAAGCATAAGCAACGCTAAAAGACAAAGTAGTTGAACTGTAATCTCTTTGACTTACTTCTCCGTTTTGGAAATAGAATTTTTCCGTAATGTCCGATAAATTAGTTTGTGAATTAGTATCTCCAATGAAACCTGTTACCAAAACAGAACCATCAATGTTGTAGGTAAATACATTTTTGAAACCATAATTATTAGCCGGTTGTAATTTGACAACTTCGGTTAATTGATTATTGGCGTTATAAGTAAACTGCGTTGTAGTCGTATTTTGATTTGAAGCATTAAAACGTTTGATTTCAGTAATTAAATCACCGTTGTAAACATATTTATCATACCCGATTCCGTCAGTTTGTGCTTCTATTTCGAAGCTAACTTTAGTCAATTTAGTTCCGTTGTATGAAAATGTATGTGTAGCATTTTGGCCCATAGTAAGGGCTGTCAATTTCTTCAACAACACCGGATTGTCGGCATCACTATCGCTAGAGCACGATACAAACGTTAAAAAAAATAAGGAAACTAAAAGAAGTTGTAGCGCTTTTTTCATAATCACATTAGTAGTTTATTGCATAGACTTTGCTGGGGCATGTTCTATTTCAAGTCAAATGTAGATAAGCCGCTCTTTGGGAAGAAAATTTTTCGATATACAGTCAATAAATCTGTTATTCGGCATATTTTGAATGACAAGATGCCTTTAATCGATAAAATAAAACCCTTTCAATCAATCAATTAAAAGGGTTTTAACTGTGAGAATACTGTATTTTTAAAGAATCAATACTCTATGTCGGTTATTCGGATTAAATAAAGTGTGTTTCCACCCAAATCTTCATTGGTATAATAATCAAATCTTATTGGAAATTGGCGCTCATCATATTCCAAAACGTACTCTTTGGCAATCACATAATTGGTAAACAAAACCCCGTTCATGTAAGCATCAACATAACTGTAATCTAAAACCAAATTGTTGGTGTTCATTTCATTAATCCAAGGTATGAGCAAAGAAAATCCTTTGATGTTTTTGTACGGATTTATTTTGGTATCGTACTCATAAAATCGATCTATGTAATTAATTTCATTTGTACTGGAATTATTGATAACATGACTGTATACATCTTCAACCAAATTACCGTTCTCAAAAAAAAGTGTTCCGCTTAAGGTTTCGGATGGATTAGAAATAGAACTGCTGTAAATCAATTTGATGTAATCAACCGTTCCGTCTGTTTGATGGGTATAAACCGTATTTTCATTTCTGTTGGTTAAAACATCAAACTTGTCAAAAGTCACTAACTTTCCATTATTGTAACTGAAATTCTCAACAAATCGCAATGCATTGGCTTCATAGAATTCTACCTTAGTAATAAAATCTCCTGTGTAGGTAAACACCTTTCTTTGTGCTGCATTGTAGAAAATCTCATTCAGCTTATTATCGTTGTAATTAAAAGTTCCTTCTCTTGAACCTATAGTATTGCCGCTATCTTGATAATAATCTATGGTCTTTCTCGGAAAATTCAATAATTCTACTTGTTCAGCCGAATCATCACTTCCGGAACAAGAGGTCAAAACTACAGTCAATAGGGATAAAATCGATATTAACTTTTTCATACTTTTATTTTATAAACCCAATAGCTTTTTCTAAAGCTTCTTTAATTCCGGCTACATTCTTTCCTCCGGCTGTAGCAAAAAACGGTTGACCGCCGCCGCCGCCTTGGATGTATTTCCCCAATTCGCGAACAACTGTTCCCGCGTTTAGGTTTTTCTCGGCTACCAATTCTTTTGAAATATAACAAGTCAACATAGGTTTGTCTTCCTCAGCTGTGGCTAAAACCAAGAATAAATTGGTTCCCAAAGTTCCTAATTCATAAGCCAAATCTTTAGCGCCTTCAGGATTCAAATCGACTTGAGTCGCTAAGAATTTTACACCGCTGACTTCTTGTAATTGAGCCGCCAATTCGCCTTTTAAGTTCTTAGCTTTTTCTTTTAACAATTGCTCAATTTGCTTTTTCAGTTTCGCATTGTCTTCTTGCAAAGAAACTACAGCTTTGATGGTATCTTGTGGATTTTTCAAAGTTTCCTTTATCGTTGCCAAAGCATTTTCCTGCTGTGTAAAGAAATCTTTCACTGCATCACCGGTAATCGCTTCAATACGACGAATTCCAGCCGCCACCGCACCTTCGGAAACAATTTTGAAATGCCAAATATCCGCCGTGTTTTTAACGTGAATTCCACCACACAATTCTTTACTATCGCCGAATTCAATCATGCGGACAGTGTCGCCATATTTCTCTCCAAACAAAGCCATAGCTCCTTTGTCCAAAGCTTCTTGAATCGGAATATTTCTGTATTCTCCTAATTGGAGTTGGGCTTCAATTTGAGCATTCACACTGGCTTCCACCTGACGCAATTCTTCGTCGGTAACTTTGCTGAAATGCGAAAAGTCAAAACGCAAATAGTTCGGATTCACTAACGACCCTTTTTGCTCTACGTGTGTTCCCAAAATAGTTCTCAAAGCCAAATGCATCAAATGCGTAGCCGAGTGATTTTTGGAGGTCGAGGTTCTCAAATCGGTATTGACTTTGGCCACAAAAGCAGCGTTTACATTCTCCGGCAATTGTTTGGCGAAATGCAAAATCAGGTTGTTTTCTTTTTTGGTATCGATGATGTCAATCGTTTCATTGGCTGAAACCAAAGTTCCTTTATCACCTACTTGTCCGCCGCCTTCCGGATAGAATGGCGTGTTGTCTAAAACAATTTGGTATAAAACACCGTCTTTTTTACTGTCAACTTTACGAATACGAGTGATTCTTACTTCATTTTCCGTTTGGTCATAACCCACGAATGTTTCCACATTACCCGGAATCAAAACCGACCAATCTTCTGTCGATACTTCCGAAGCAGCGCGCGAACGGTTTTTTTGTTCCTGCATAGCCGCATCGAATTCGCTTTCGTTAAACGACATGCCTTTTTCTTTCAAAATCAAAGCCGTTAAATCTTTTGGAAAACCAAACGTATCGTATAATTCGAACGCTTTCGCGCCCGGAACTTCCGTTCCTTTGTTTTGTGCCACAACATTTTCCAACAACTGTAATCCTTGTTCCAACGTTCTCAAGAAAGAAGCTTCTTCTTCGCGAATTACATTGGTCACCAATTGTTGTTGGGATTTAATTTCCGGGAAGAATTCACCCATTTGATTGGCTAAAACTTCTACTAATTTGTTGATAAATGGTTCTTTGGTATTTAAAAACGTAAAGCCGTAACGAATCGCACGACGCAAAATTCTTCGGATTACATAACCTGCGCCGGTGTTTGACGGCAATTGTCCGTCGGCAATAGCGAAAGCCACAGCACGAACGTGATCCACGATTACACGAATGGCAATGTTGGTTTTGTTTTGTTCCTCGCTTATATTTTTAACTTCATTCGAAGTATATTTTAATCTTGTAATTTCTTCTATTTTGGCAATCAGCGGAGTGAAAACATCGGTGTCATAGTTTGACGTTACGTTTTGCATCGCCATACACAAACGTTCAAATCCCATTCCGGTATCGACGTGTTGTGCCGGTAATTTTTCCAACGAACCATCAGCCTTACGGTTGAATTCCATGAAGACGTTGTTCCAAATTTCCACCACTTGCGGATGATCGGCGTTTACTAGACTTCTTCCTGAAACAGCGGCTCTCTCGGCATCGGTTCTTAAATCGATATGGATTTCGGAACACGGACCACACGGACCTTGGTCACCCATTTCCCAGAAGTTGTCTTTTTTATTACCCAAAATGATTCGGTCTTCAGAAACGTACTGTTTCCAAATGTCAAAAGCTTCTTGATCGAACGGTACATTCTCAGCCGGATTACCTTCAAAAACAGAGACATATAAACGGTCTTTGTCTAATTTCAACACTTCGGTTAGGAACTCCCATGCCCAAGCCAGCGCTTCTTTTTTGAAGTAATCGCCGAAGGACCAGTTGCCGAGCATTTCGAACATCGTGTGGTGGTAAGTATCAAAACCTACATCTTCCAAATCGTTGTGTTTTCCGGAGACACGAAGACATTTTTGCGTATCGGCGATACGTGGACTTTTGGGTGTCCCGTTTCCTAAAAAGTATTCTTTGAATTGCGCCATACCCGAGTTGTTGAACATCAGGGTTGGATCGTCTTTTAAAACGATTGGAGCCGATGGTACGATTAAGTGTCCTTTGCTTTCAAAGAATTGTAAGTAGGCTTTTCGAATGTCTTGTGATTTCATTTTTTATGTTAATTCGATTATTTGTTTATACGGTCATTTGGTTGGTTTGTGATTTCAAATAACCGAATCCACGAATAACCATATTCAGTTCTAAAATAAATTTAGGGATTGACTGAAACATTTGTTAAATTTGTTCGTACAACCATTGTTTTCTTAAAACAAGCACAAAAATAGTATAAAATAAAAGATGGCGAAAAAAGTAAAGTATTATTTCGATACCGAAAGTTTAGCTTACCGAAAAATCAAGCCGAAATTATCCAAGAAACTGGGTTACATCGGTTTATTTTTAGTGGCATCGGGTTTGTTTGGCTTTTTGTGTTTTGTGGTTTTACTGAACAGTTCCTATCTGGAAACGCCTAAAGACCGATTACAGGCGCGTGAAATAGAAACGATGAAATTGCGTTACGCCATTTTGAATAAAAAGATAGACCAAGTCGAAGAAGTTTTGGCCGATGTAGAAGAGCGCGACAATAATATTTACCGTGCTTATTTTAACACCTCGCCTATTCCGACAGAACAACGTAAAGCAGGTTTTGGCGGTGTAAACCGATACAAAGAATTAGAAGGATTTGACAATTCAGAATTGGTGATTAACACTTCGAAACGCGTGGATGTGATTTCTAAAGAATTGGCCATACAGTCTAAATCACTGGATGAAATTTTGAAATTGGCCAAAGAAAAAAACAAACTGCTTTCCGCGATTCCGGCCATTCAACCGGTAAAGAATGAACAAATGAAGCGAGTGGCTTCGGGTTTTGGTTATCGCAGTGACCCATTTACCAAAGTGCGTAAGATGCACGAAGGCATGGATTTTACAGCGAAAACTGGAACACCGATTTTTGCCACCGGTGACGGTGTAGTGAAAAGTGCCGATAACTCGAAATCAGGTTTTGGAAATCATATTGAAATCAGTCACGGTTATGGTTATTTGACCTTGTATGCGCATTTGAGTAAGTACAAAGTCAAACGCGGACAAAGAGTCAAACGTGGCGATATTATCGGATATGTGGGAAGCACCGGTCGAAGTGAAGCACCGCACTTGCATTATGAAGTGCACAAAGACGGCAAAGTGGTGAATCCGTTGAATTTTTACTACGGAAATATTTCAGCAGCGGAATATACGGTTATTTCGAAATTGGCGAATCAGGAGAATCAATCGCTTGACTAAAGTTCAGGTTTTATAAACATAGCAAAACAAGAAACACTATGCATATAGAGTTAAAAGAAGGAAAGAGATATTACAGCATCGGCGAAGTAGCCAAGGCTTTTAATGTGAACGCTTCATTGATTCGTTTTTGGGATAAAGAATTCGACATCTTGAAACCCAAGAAAAATGCCAAAGGCAACCGAATGTTCACCCCGGAAGATGTGAAAAACTTACAACTGATTTATCACTTAGTGAAAGAACGCGGCTTTACGCTGGAAGGCGCTAAAACCCACTTGAAAGAAGGTCAAAAGAAAACCTTAGACAAGTTTGAAATCATTAGTAAACTGGAAACGGTGAAAGCCCAATTATTAAATATCAAGAACCAACTTTAGGCTTGGTTTTTGTAACATTCAAAGCAATTTAAAAACTAATAACAAACCTTAAATTAAAACAAACATGGATTTTAAAAAATTTTTACCTTGGATTATTGGAATCGGATTAATCTTGATTATTGGCTTCTGGTATGTTAATGTTAAAAACGGAGCTATTGAAGTAGACCAAGCAGTTAAAAAAGAGTGGGGAAATGTTGAGACATCTTATCAAAGAAGAAATGACTTAATCGGCAATTTGGTAAACACGGTAAAAGGAGCTGCAGATTTTGAAAAAAGCACGCTAACAGCAGTAATTGAAGCCAGAGCAAAGGCAACTGCGGTTAAAATTGACCCTGCTAATGTTACACCGGAACAATTGGCGGCCTTTAACTCAGCACAATCAGGACTTTCTTCATCTTTATCGAGATTATTGGTTTCGGTGGAACAATATCCTACCCTGAAAGCTAACGAAAATTTCTTGAAACTACAAGACGAATTAGCCAGTACCGAAAACCAAATCTTAACAGCCAGAACACGTTTTAACGAATCAGTTCAAGCATACAACAATTATGTTTTAAAAATGCCACGAAACTTAATCTTATCAGATTATAAAGAAAAAGCAGCGTTTAAAGCAGTAGAAGGTGCTGAAAAACCGGTAGAAGTAAAATTCTAATTCATAACAATGTCTAAAGTAGAAGATTTTCTAACCCAAACTGAAGAACAAGAAATTGTTGAAGCCATCCGCGTGGCCGAAAAAAATACTTCGGGCGAAATCAGAGTACATATAGAAAAACACACTTCCATCGATGCGTTTGAGCGCGCGATGGAAGTTTTTCATTTATTAAAAATGGATGAAACCGAATTGAAAAACGGGGTTTTAATTTACTTAGCGGTCAAAGACAAAACCTTTGTGATTTGCGGTGACAAAGGCATTAACGATTTGGTTCCGAATGATTTTTGGGATTGTACGCGTGATGTAATGGTTAAAAACTTTAAAGAAGGTCATTACAAACAAGGTTTAATTGACGGTATTCTTCGCGCCGGTGAACAACTGCAAAAATACTTCCCTTACCAAGATGGTGACACTAATGAATTGTCAAACGAAATATCAAAAGGATAAAACATGAAAATTCCAAACCTGAAAATTCCAAATTCCAATATGGTTTTGAAATTAGTCATTCTTCTTTCCTTTTTTCTAAATAGTAATTCCGCTCTCTCTCAATATACCATCCCAAAAGTACCTGCTGAGCAAACCTCTGTTTACGATTATGCTGACGTACTAAATCCTGACGAAGAAGCACAGTTAAAAGAAAAACTCATTCGCTATTCGGATTCTACGACTACGCAAATTGTGGTGATTACCATTGAAAGTTTGCAAGGCGAAGACATTGGAATTTTAACCCCTAAATGGGGACAAGCTTGGGGAATTGGAGGCAGCAAAGAAAACGACAACGGTGTGATTATTCTTTTGGCCAAAGCCGAAAGAAAGATTTGGATTTCGGCCGGATATGGTTTAGAAGACCGATTGACTGCCGGAATCGGAGGAGAAATTACCCGAAACATTATCATACCCGAATTCAAAGCCGGAAGCTATTACAAAGGCTTAGACAAAGGTGCCGATGCGCTTTTTGATGTTTTTAAAGGCAAATACAAAGGCGAAAGAAAGACCAATAAAAAAGGCGGTGGATTTCCCATTGCACCGATTATCATTATAATCATAGTCATCATTATCATTATTGCCAAAAACAAAGGTAATGGCGGCAGCGGAAATCATGGCAATCGCGGTGGTGGATTTGACTTAGCGGATATTATTATCCTAAGCAGTTTAGGTCGCGGCGGTGGCGGATTTGGTGGCGGTTCATCAGGTGGTGGATTTGGCGGCGGCGGATTCGGTGGCGGATTTGGCGGTGGCGGATTCTCTGGCGGTGGTTCCGGCGGAAGTTGGTAATTCAGCAAGCAGACAGCAGTAGCAGTCGGCAGATTTAAATATAAAAAAACCTCGTTTAATTTGAACGAGGTTTTTTTTATTTAATCCATAATGATAATTCCGCCATCACCTTTTTTCTTTCCGGCAAATTTTTCGAGTTTATAGGTTAATGAAAACATTACGTACCTTTTTAATACCGTGTTTTCGGCATCAACAATGGCCGTGGGCGTTATAGTGCGCGTGGTGTTTTGGTTTTGGTCTAATAAATCGTAAACTTTCACTTTGGCTAAAAATTGGTCTTTAAAGAAATTATAGCCTAAACTTACATTCCATAAATAGAAATCTTTTTTAAATCCATCAGCTATATTGGAATTGTAGGTATAACCAAAATCACTTCCAAGGACAAACTTCTTAGGAAAATAGGAAGTGATTTCCAATTTTCCGTTGTGAATGAAATTTTGTGCATTGCTCAGTACATAATTTTCATAATCGGTAGTTCTGAAAGTATAGCGATAGGATGGCGCAATGGTCACCAATTCGTCAATACTCCAAGTAGCGTTGATTCTGGGGTTAATGGACAATGCTCTTGATTCAAACTGTACGGCATTGGTTAAACCTTGGTCAAATCCGTAATTAAAATCTAAGCTCATGCCATAACGAAACGTTCTTTTCTCCTTTTTATTCGATTTGCTCCAATTGATTCCCAAATAAGAACTGTAACCCAAATTAACGTTTTCATAAGTGGTAGTCGATTTAAAATTATCGTCAAAAACCGTGGAAGAAACTATAGCATTTGTACTCAGATTAAAACCTGAATAAATGTAATACCCCGAACGCGAGGCATAATCATAATCGTTAAAACTAAAATACATTTGGTGCTTTTGCGTTGGTTTTAAGTCTTCATTTCCAATCACCGTATTCAGCGGATTCGACAAATTCTCAAAAGCCAGAACCTGATAGGCTTCGGGTAAGTTCACACCGTAATCATAAAAAGAGTAAATAGATTTTGATTTAGTAATTCGGTGACTGATGTAGCCTTTTACCCTTGGCATCACATAATTTTTGTTGCGATTGGTTCTGATACCCAAATAATCTGATTGGGCGTCAAAACGAATAAATTCGGGACCGAAGTTGATTCTACCGTTGGTTTTATTTTTGCCCAAAAGCAACCCTGTGGAAGGAAAATAAGTCGTTATTTTTGAAAGTGTTTGATTGGACTGTTCGTCATTGAAATCATTATAGGCGTTATCAACACTATTAAAATCAAAAGTTGCGGCTTTACTTTTTATAACTCTGTGTGTCACTTCAGAAGTAAGACTGAGTCTGATAGAATCGAATAAAGGTTCACCATAGCGAATTTCTAATTTGACGAAATCATTTTTTTCTGTTTCAAATCGGTTTTGTTTCCTGATATCATCCGGAGTAGCATCGGCAAAAAGGGTTTGCGAATCGGTGTCGAGATAATTGTTTCTTCTTTTAACTTCGGTTTCCAAATTGATGCTTAAACCTCGGTTTTTCTTGAATTTTTTACTGTAATTAGCATCTCCGTTAAACGTACTGTTTTCGTTCTCACTGTAATCATCGGTATTGCTGCTGTTTAATTCGTTCAAATCTTCATCGGTTGTGATTTGTGATCTTGAGAATCGGTTGCTGGTTTTCCCTTTTTGGAATCTTGGGTTAAAATAAATCGTCGCCGTAGAATCAATTTGGTATTCAAAATCCATACTGGCGGTATGGTTGTCACTGCCCGATTTTGTAATGGCATTAGAATTGGTAAAACGCGTTCCGTCGGGCAATAAATTAATACGATTGGTTCTGTTTCGGTTTTCTGTTTCGGTATTGGCAAAATAATAGCTCGAACTTTGATCCATTTTTTTCAACCATTTGTCCTGATAATTTATGCCTATCATATTCGATCGGGTAATCCCGCCGTTTCTTCCGCCAAAGGACATATTGTTAATTCCGAATCCGCCGTCTTCATTGTAATAGACCGACATATTTCTTCCACCGCCCATATTGTCAAAAATTTCATCCATAGAAAACCCAATCGAATTGATGTTGTTGGAAGAAGCCAAAACACTTATTTTTCGTTCGCCTTTAAAAGTGTTTAAGAGCAAACTCGATTCATACCGCTTGTCCGATCCCGAACCGGCAGTTACCTTTCCGAACAAACCTTTGTTTTTATCTTCTTGTATGGTAAGGTTGATGGTTTGCTCATTAGAACTCGAGCCTTCACCAGACAATTCTTCGGCTTTGGTTTTGGTATCCGTAACCTGAACTTTATCAATGATTTCTGCCGGCAGATTTTGAGTGGCTACTTTGCCGTCTTTGCCGAAGAACGGTTTTCCGTTGACTAAGATATTATTGACTTCTTTGCCATTGACGGTGATTTTCCCTTCGGGCGTGATTTCAACTCCGGGCAATTGTTTCAGTAACGCTTCCACATTGGCATCGGCACCAACTTTAAACGAAGCCGCATTGAATTCTAAAGTATCTTTTTTAATTCTAATCGGAGGAATCTCAGACTTTATGACTACTTCGTTTAAAGCGTTAACAGCTTCTTTCAAACCAATAGTCCCAAAATCTTTATCGGTATCCAAAGACACTTTTTCCTCTTTAAAATCCTGATAACTGATATAAGAAACCTTGAGTAATACCGGTTTGTCTGATTTTTTTATTTTGAAGTTGAAATTGCCTGTTTTATTGGTAATAGTGTAATCTACTATAGTAGAATCTTTGACAGCGGTCAGGTAAACCGTGGCCGATTCGATGGGCAATTTGGTCGTTTCGTCAATCACTTTCCCTTTTAAAGTGATGGTTGATTGTGCAAAAGTGACTGAAGAAATAAAAAGAACTAAGAATAAACAGAGAGATTTTGGCATAAAAAATTTAGCAGTTATTAGGTTAGAAACAATAATAACGGCTAAATTCTTATTTTAGTATGTAATGTAAAAATTTCTTACGAAAAATTTAACAGTTATTGCTTTTTTTATCTGTCGACAGGTATCTTTTAATGCTTTTAACAATTGATTAATAGCACTTTAACTATAGCTCTCAAACATAAATTGTAACTTTAACAAAAGTTTGAGTCATGAAAAATTTCGCAATAAAATTGGTTTGGTTTACCACAATTTATGTTTTTGTTTTTGCCGGTTTATGTCAAACGAATGTAACTTTTCAGGCCATAATGAGTTTGTACATATTGGGTCTTTTCTTAATTCTGTTTATGGTTTATATTGTACTGACAGATTCATACAAAACATCTAAAAGGTTTAAAGATTGGTATGGGGATCATACAGTAGAACACTAAATAATTTAAAAGACAATCTTTTTAGTTTAAACTTAAAACTAAAAATCCCGATTGCTCGGGATTTCTATGTTATTTTTCTCTTATGTAAATATCAATCGGCACTCCTGAGAAATCCCAGTTTTCGCGGATTTTGTTTTCTAAGAAACGCTTATACGGTTCTTTTACGTATTGCGGCAAATTGGCAAAAAACACAAACTGTGGTGTTGGTGTTGGCAATTGCATACAATATTTAATCTTTACATATTTTCCTTTCAACGCCGGTGGCGGATAGGCTTCAATCAATTTCAACATAAAATCGTTGAACTTTGAAGTTGGGATTCTTTGTTTTCTGTTTTCGTAAACTTTTACGGTTTCTTCCAAGGCTTTTAACAAACGTTGCTTGGTTAAAGCCGAAGTAAAAATAATCGGCACATCAGTAAACGGTTGCAATTCTTCACGGATTTTGGCTTCGTAATCACGGGTAGACATGGTGTCTTTTTCTACCAAATCCCATTTGTTCACTAAGATGATTACCCCTTTTCTATTCTTTTCGGCCAGCCAAAAAATACTTTGGTCTTGGCCTTCAAAACCTCGAGTAGCATCGATTAAAAGAATACAAACATCCGAATGCTCAATCGCACGAACGGAACGCATTACAGAATAAAATTCTAAATCTTCTTTTACTTTAGCTTTTCTGCGGATTCCCGCGGTATCGACTAAGTTGAATTCGAAACCAAAACGGTTATATCGTGTATCGATTGAATCTCTTGTTGTTCCGGCTATATCAGTTACTACGAATCTGTCTTCCCCGATTAAGGCATTGATGAAAGAAGATTTTCCGGCATTGGGACGACCTACTACACAAAATCTTGGCAGTTGTTCTTCCTCTTCCGTAACTTCGGGTAATTCGGGTAATACTTCGACTAATTTGTCTAATAATTCTCCGGTTCCGCTTCCGCTGATACTGGCAATGGTAAAATATTCGCCTAATCCTAAATTATAAAACTCGATAGCGTCTTTTTCACGCATCGCGTTGTCTACTTTGTTTACGGCTAATAAGATTGGTTTGGTTACTTTTCGGAGCAATTTGGCAACCTCGGCATCCATTGGAGTAATGCCTTCTTCTACATCGACTACAAAAATAATCGCATCGGCTTCATCAATAGCCAATTCGACCTGACGGCGAATTTCACCTTCAAAAATATCATCCGAACCTTTGATATAACCACCGGTATCAATTACCGAAAACTCTTTTCCATTCCATTCGCTTTTGCCGTAATTTCTGTCGCGAGTCACACCGCTAACCGAGTCAACGATCGCTTCTCTTCTTTTGATTAAACGGTTAAAAAAAGTCGATTTCCCTACATTTGGTCTTCCAACTATGGCTACAATATTGTTCATAATCATTTTAAATATGGTGCAAAGGTAGTATTAAAGAGCACAAATTCAATTATTTTATTATTTTTAGTATTCTATTAACCACCAATAAATCGTTTATGGACACGCAACATGAAGTTAGACTTCGCCCTCGGTTTTATAAAGACATCGAACAAAACATAGCAATAGTCCGAGAGAAGTTTGTCACTTACAGACAAAAAAACAACTCACCCGATTTTCTGATGAAAGTGAGAAACAATCACATACAGTTTACTTTTTCGGCAGCAAAAAGACATTATTGGTCACCGCATTTAAGCATTGAATTGGAAGAAAAAGAAGGCGACGAAAAAAATGCGACACACATCAGAGGTCTATTTGGCCCGGATCAAACGCTTTGGACGATGTTTATGTTTTTGCATTTTGTGGTTGCCGGCGTTTTTACCCTATTCGGCATGTTTGCTTATTCCAATTACACGCTCAATGAACCCATGCTAATGGATTTCATCGTGATGTTTATTATGGTTATCGTATGGTTTTTGCTCTATGCAATTGCCCGACAGATTCGAGAAAAAGGCCATCCTCAAATGGATGAACTCGAAGCTATTTTTTTAGACGTTATCAAAGAGTAATTATTTTTGGTTGTAACCAAAGCGACGCAATTGGTAAGCATTGCTTCTCCAGTCTTTGTTGACTTTTACATACAACTCGATATGGATTTGCTTGCCGAAAAACTTCTCTAAATCTTCACGCGATTGCATTCCGACTTTTTTTAAAGCAGCGCCTTTGTGACCAATGATGATGCCTTTTTGGGTATCGCGCTCGACCATGATTACCGAGCGAATTCGGATGATTTTTTCGTCTTCTAAAAATTCTTCGGTTTCAATTTCTACGGCATATGGGATTTCTTTGTCGTAATTCAATAATATTTTCTCACGAATGGTTTCGTTAACAAAGAAACGTTCCGGTTTATCGGTCAACGCATCTTTCGGATAATAAGGTGGCGAAACCGGAAGCAAGTCCAAAATTCGGGCAAAAACTTCTTTCACATTAAAATTCTCTAACGCTGAAATGGGGAATATTTCCGCATTGGGCACTTTGGTTTTCCACAACTCTATTTGTTCTTCTAACTGTTCCTGGTTGGATTTGTCTATTTTATTCAACAACAGCAACACCGGTATTTTAGAATGGATAATTTTATTAAAAAAGTCTTCGTCTTTGAGTTCTTTCTCGCCTATTTCTACCATATAAATCAAGACATCCGCATCTTCAAAAGCCGATTTCACAAAGTCCATCATGGATTTTTGCATTTCATAAGCCGGTTTGATAATACCGGGCGTATCGGAAAGTACCACCTGAAAATCGTCTCCATTCACAATCCCTAAAATTCGGTGACGAGTAGTCTGTGCTTTAGAGGTTATAATGGATAATCTTTCCCCAACGAAAGCATTCATTAAGGTTGATTTTCCAACATTTGGGTTACCGATAATATTTACGAATCCTGCTTTATGCGACATCTAATATGATTTAATTTTTGCAAAGGTAGTCATATCAGTTCAATAGAGAAAATAAAGATTTTTTACCTTTTTTGTTGCATTTGTTGATATTCGTTGTATATTTGCACTCGAAACATCGCGGGATAGAGCAGTAGGCAGCTCGTCGGGCTCATAACCCGAAGGTCACAGGTTCGAGTCCTGTTCCCGCTACAAAGACGAAGCCATTCTGAAAAGAGTGGCTTTATTTTTTTAGCAAAAAGCACTATATGAACATGAAAAAAATTGTCGAGTACAGAGCCTTACTCGGCGTTACCAAGACAGCTACTTTGAAAGAGCTGAAAACCATTTACCGAAACAGCATGAAGGATTGTCATCCGGATGCTATTGCAGATGAGACAGAACGTCATTTGGCTGAGGAGAAAAGCAAAGAAATTATTGCCGCTTACCACTTTTTGGTAAGTATTGCGCCGGAGACTTTGGAAAAAGACAAAGCCGAATATACCCGAATTACCACAAGTACCAATATTGCCGATTTTTATTATGAGAACAGTGTTTTATACATCACTTTCTTGGATGGAAATTCTTTTGAATACTTTGGGGTTTTGAGACCTGTTTACATCAAAATGGTTAACGCAGAATCGCCAAGTCGTTTTGCCAGAAGACACATTTACAATGACTACATTTACAGAAGCACTTCCAAATTAGTTGCTGCAGAATAAAAAAAGGTCTCAATTTAACTATTGAGACCTTTTTTACTAAACAACCAATACAAAACATATTATTCGTCAGCTGCAAAAGCTGAGTTTTTATCTATACTAACTTTTAAGGTAGTTGCAACACCTTGCTCATTGACCATGGTCATATTCAAAGCATCCAATTTGGCCAGGTTTCTGGAAACAAAACCATTGAACATATTATAAGAAATATTCATTTCTTTTAAGTTGTGCAATTTTTCTAAGTCGAAAGGCACTTGTCCGTCCATTTTATTTTCAAACAAACTTAAAGTCTCTAAAGAAGACAAGTTTGACACTTCTTTTTCTAATTTACCGGTTAATTTATTACTGTTTAGCAATAATACTTTAAGCGATTTTAACTGATAATATGACGTTGGAATTGTCCCTTCTATTTCATTGTTGAATAAAGAAAGCGTTTCAAGACTTGTCAAAGTTCCTATACTAACAGGCAAAACACCGGTTAATCTGTTCATGTGCATTTCGATAGATTTCAATTTAGACGCACCGCCTAAAGCTTCCGGCAAATTACCCGAAATTTTATTGAAAGCCACATTCAACTTGGTAAGGTTTTTTAAGTTGCCGATAGAAGTCGGTAAAACGCCTGAAATATCATTTCTGAACAAGTTCAAAACTTCTAAAGAAGCCAAGTCACCTAATTCTGTTGGTAATTCACCAACAAGGTTATTGTTCATCAATTTAATTCCGATTACTTTATCATTTTTGATTTCAACACCGTACCACGTTGCGGTTGGTGATTTCAAATCCCATTTATTAGTCCATTGCGAACCATGGGTTGCTTTGTATAATTTAATTAAAGCGTTTTTCTCTGTTGAAGATATTTCTGCAAATACTGAGGTCGAAACCAAAAGAACTGCTACGTAAGTAAAAATAGATTTCATATCACTTGTAATTGGGGTTAATGATGACGTAAAACTATAAGAACCCTCGTTTAAAAACAAAAATAATCGATGAAATGCAACATGATGTGATATTTTAACGTATTTATCTTACAAATATTAGTTAAATTCAACAATTCTTACTCTTTTTGAAGTTTAAAGAATTTCAAAAAAATTTTATACATTTGATATACTAACCAATTAAAAAATAAACATTATGCCATTTAATTTTTACGCAGTTTTAGTGTCAGCATTGGTGACTCTAGTAGTTGGATTTGTTTGGTACAGTCCAAAAGTTTTCGGAACCATTTGGATGAATGAAACCGGAATGACCGAAGAAAAAGCGAAACAATCTAATATGTTGAAAGTTTTCGGGTTGACTATTTTTTATTCTTTAATGCTTTCTTTTATCATGCCCGCATTGGTAATTCATCAAATGGGAGCATTAGGGTTAATCGGCGGTGATCCTGCACTTGCTAAACCCTCTTATGCTGCCTTCTTAGCAGATTATGGTGATGCCTTCAGAACATTCAAACATGGTGCTTTACACGGTTTTATGTCGGGACTCTTTTTAGCTTTACCGATTACAGCCATCAATAGTTTATTTGAACAAAAATCTTGGAAATACATACTGGTTACTGCCGGTTACTGGATTGTATCGATGACCATTATGGGCGCCATTATCTGCGGCTGGAAATAGTTTAACATTTAATTATAACGCAATCGCTCTACATTTGTGGAGCGATTTTTTTTACTTTGGATACACACTCGTATAAAATTTACTCTTCTACAACTCAGCTTCCTGATACATGGGATAAGGTCGCGCAGGAGAATGTTTTTTTGCAAACCCATTATTTAAAAGTGCTCGAAGATTCGGCACCAACCAATATGGAGTGCTTTTATATCGGCATATTTGAAAAAAAAGAACTCATTGGTGTAGCTTTGGCGCAATACCTGAATCTGAACAAATTGGAATCCTTTGGCGAAAGAGACCGATGTTTGAAAACATATGTTCGGAACTTTGTGTTCAAAAATTTTGCTTCTCATGTGCTTTTTTTGGGCAACAACATGATAACCGGGCAAAACGGTTACGAGTTTATTAAAACCATTGACTACAAAGATATCGCTGATTTGCTTTTGGCTTCTGCCAATGCCATCAAAGCGTATTTTAAAGAACAGAAAATCAAAATTCATATTGTTTCGTTCAAAGATTTCTACCAACATTGTGCAGAAGAGTTGAAAAAGCATCAGTTCTCCAACATTTATGAGTTCAATACACAACCTAACATGATTTTCGAATTGCAAAAGCATTGGCAAACTCAAGATGATTATGTTGCTGCTTTTTCTAAAAAATACCGCGACCAATACAAACGTTCACATAAAAAGGCAGAAGGAATAACCACCAAAGAATTGTCGTGGGAAGAAATCTCGCGGCAGGAAGAACGCATTTACGAGCTGTATCATCATGTAGCTAAAAATGCGCCTTTCAACACTTTTTTCTTGGCGAAAAATCATTTCTCTGCATTCAAAAAACAATGTGGTGACCGATTTAAATTGGTGGGTTATTTTTTAGATGATACTTTGGTTGGTTTTCACACTTTACTTTTAAACGGGACCGTTTTGGAAACCTACTTCTTAGGTTATGATAACCAAGTCCAAAAAGAAAAAATGTTGTATTTGAACATGCTGTACAACATGACAAAATTTGGTATAGAAAATCGATTTGATAAAATAATCTTCGGCAGAACAGCATTGGAAATCAAGAGTTCTATTGGTGCAGAACCAATTATGATGTCGGGCTTCATTTATCATACCAACAAATGGGTCAACCAATTCATGCCTAAAATATTCCCGCAATTAGAACCAACTTTGGTTTGGCAACAAAGACATCCGTTTAAGTAATTGGAGGTCATAGCCCGGATTGAAGTGGAAAGCTTTTTACGGCAAACGGCTTTACATTTTAAAGGGTTTCAAAGCGACCAACGGAAGCTCTTAAAACCCTTATAAAATGTTGCTGTTTGTGTAAAAACTTGGAACGGAAAGCCGGATTAGCTACAAATTATCAATTTCACCTTGAACCACTTCCCAGTCTTCTAGTAGTTTGTCTAGTTCTGCTTTCTTTTTGTTGTATGCGGTGAAGAAATTAGCGTTTTCGATATGTTTGTCATAATTAGAAGCCAATTCTTTATCGTCGTTTTGAATATCGATTTCGAGCTGCATGATTTGGCTTTCTATTTTGCTCAAACGGTTTTGTAATGATTTGCTTTTCTTTTGGTCTTCGTAAGACAAGCTTTTGTTTTCTTTATTTGAATTGGCATTGACTACCACATCTTTCTTTTCAATCTCACGCATATTGTTGGCATTGCGCTGCTCCAAGAAGTAGTTGATATCGCCTAAATATTCTTTGATTTTCTGGTCTTTGAATTCGTAAACAATGTTCGACATTCCCTGAAGAAAATCCCTGTCGTGGGAAACCAGCAACAATGTGCCTTCATATTTCTGCAGAGCAGCTTTCAACACATTCTTCGATTTGATGTCCAAGTGATTTGTGGGCTCATCCATCAACAAAACGTTAATCGGCTGAAGTAATAATTTACACAACGCCAAACGGTTTCTTTCGCCACCCGAAAGTACTTTCACTTTCTTCTCTACATCATCGCCACGAAAAAGGAAGGAACCCAACATATCGCGCACTTTAGAACGATTGGTATCGGTTGCGGCATTGGTCATGGTTTCCAATAAGGTAATTTCTCCGTCTAAATATTCGGCTTGGTTTTGGGCAAAATAACCCAACTGCACATTATGCCCAAGTTTGATTGTACCATCGTATTTGAATTCGTTAACAATCGCTTTCACAAAAGTCGATTTTCCTTGACCGTTTTGACCAACGAAAGCGATTTTACTTCCTCTTTCCACCAAAAGCGATATGTCCTTTAAAATCACTTTATCGCCATAAGCTTTCGTTACATGTTCGGCTTCAATCACTACTCTTCCCGGCGTCATCGAAACCGGAAACGAAATATTCATTACCGAATTGTCGTCTTCATCGACTTCAATGCGCTCTACTTTATCCAATTTTTTTATCAACGATTGCGCCATCGAAGCCTTAGAGGCTTTGGCACGGAACTTTTCAATTAACTTTTCGGTTTCTTCAATTTTCTTGGCTTGATTCTTTTGGGTAGCCAATTGCTTTTCGCGAATTTCTTCACGCAAGACTAAATATTGAGAATACGGTTTGTTGAAATCGTATGCTTTGCCTAAAGAAATCTCAATCGTTCTATTGGTCACATTGTCCAAAAACATTTTATCGTGAGATACAATTACCACTACGCCCGGGAAATTTCTCAAGAAACCTTCCAGCCAAATGATACTTTCGATATCCAAGTGATTCGTGGGTTCGTCCAGCAATAAGATATCGTTGGATTGCAATAGCAATTTGGCCAACTCGATACGCATACGCCAACCGCCCGAAAAAGTATCGGTTTGGTTATTAAAATCTTCTCTTTTGAACCCTAATCCCAAAAGGATTTTCTCGGTATCGCCCACATAATTGTAGCCACCAAGCAATTCGAAACGATGCGTGTACTCGGATAAATCTTCAATGATTTGGGCATATTCATCACTTTCATAATCGGTTCTGCTGACCAAAAGATGATTGATTTGTTCTAACTTTTTCTCCACCACTTTAATGTCAACAAAAGCTTCATAAGCTTCTTCAAGCACGGTTCTTCCTTGCTCAAAATCGATATCCTGACGAAGAAAACCCATTTTCACTTCTTTCTCAGTGGCAATTTGACCACTATCGGGTTTGAAATCTCCGGCCAAAATTTTGAGCATGGTTGACTTTCCGGCACCGTTTTTCCCCACCAATCCAACCCTGTCACCTGAACCCAATCGAAAAGTTACCTCTTCAAAAAGATACGTACCGCCAAAAGAAACCGATAAATTGTGTATGTTTAACATAATGATTTGTTACAAAAGTTACAGGTAAAAAGATTGCTATAAAGTACCTTTGTAAACCCGAAGCCCGAGAGCTAAAACTAATAAAATTAAAATTTTTGCAAATGTTAAAAAAAGGATCCAAACTAAATAGCATTTTAACAGGAAGTTGTCCGAAATGTCAAGAAGAAAGTATGTATGTTGACCCAAACCCTTATAATTTAAAAAACATCTACCACATGCACGAAAATTGCAGTCATTGCGGATTGCATTACCAAATAGAACCTTCGTTTTTTTATGGCGCTATGTATGTGAGTTATGCCTTAACAGTAGCCATAGGTGTGGCGGCTTTTATCATAGCCAAAGTCTTTATCGGTCTAGACCTTATCGCTTCTTTTGTAGCCATTATAGTTGCGCTAATTGCTTTGATGCCCATAACTGCACGATTGGCACGAAACATCTACATCAATATTTTTGTGCATTATGATAAGAATGCGGTTAAGAAATAGCATACCGCTTAACGTCAGCACTCTTATCCAAAGCCTTTCCGTTTTCAATATAATCGTATAAGTCAATCGCCATAGCCGGTGCCAGCATTACGCCTCGGGTACCGAGACCATTCAGAATGTGTACATTTTTATGTAAATGGTGCGAACCCAAAAGCGGTCTTCGGTCTTTAACCGTTGGGCGCACTCCGGCAAAATGGTCAATAATTTCAAAATCACAGGTTAGGATTTCTTTAATTCGATCAATGAGTTCTTGTTTGCCTTCAGCGGTTGGGGTAGGCGTTTTGTCCTCCCAATTATAAGTAGCTCCCACTTTAAAAAGGTCATTCCCTAGCGGCAAAATAAACACGCTGGTATTCACAATCACGTCTAAATCCAATTCGGGCGCTTTAATGATAAATAATTCCCCTTTCGTACCATCAAGCGGCAAATGCTTAAAAAACGGATTAGCATGCATCCCAAAGCCTTCTGCAAAGACTATTTGTTTGGCTTTCAAATTGTGATACGCTAAATGGTCCTCAAAAAAGATAAGGTCATCGTGAACAAAAGCTTCTTCCACCAACAATTCCAAAACTTTAAGATAGGCGTGATAGTTATGCAATAAAACTTCGGTATCCACGTAACCGGTATGCAGTACTTCGCCATAACCAAAAGGAGAATCAATCCCTTTATATTGCTTATGCACTATTGCTGTTGAAAGAAAAGGCGCCAAAGCAGGCTTATCCGAAGCGGCAAACCAATTGTTTTGCTCTTCTACCGAAAAAAACTTTCGGTAAATAGGGATTTTAAAATCGACTTGGGTGTTAAGCTTGGCCTCAATACTTTGATAAAAAACTTCCGCTAAAGCGAGCTGCTCGTTGGCATTCCAAACCTGACTAAATCTTTTTAAAATCACAGGATTATACAAACCACCGGCAATCTTAGAAGAGTTTTGCGAATGGTTGTCAAAAACCACAAAGGATTTATTGTTTTGCAAAAGGGTTTCTGCAAAAGCAATTCCGGCCAGTCCTGAACCTACAATGATATAATCAAGCATAATGATAAACTAAAAAAACTCTCACCGTAAAGATGAGAGTTTTTATATTGTAATTAGAAATTTTTCTTAGTAATTCCACATATCCGATTCGAAACTACGAATCTTTTCTTTGATACGCTCTGCTTCCAAAAGTTGCATTTGAGAATTGTCTTTCATGTACTGTTGGATTTCTCTGTCACCGTAAACATTCTCTTCTTTGTAAATTTCACCACTAAATCTGCGGGAATTCAACAAGTGGTCAAAAGTAATCGGCATCGCGGAGTTCTTGTCGTTGAAAGCTTTCGCCTCATGCAAAACATCTCTTACTGCCGGGAAATAAACCCAGAATAAATCAATAACGTCTGCATTGTCATTACCGGCATCTCTAGCCTCCGGCGTTACCGGACAAAGTGCCAACAATCTGTACTTTAACTCACCTTGACGCTTGTCAAAATACCAATACCCTTTGATTTTATACCCGGAAATGTAGCTGGCATCTAGCTCTTTTTTATTAATATATTGCGGGTCTAATACCGCAGCCGGAGCAGCAGGCACTTCTTGTGTTACCCATTTACCGTTAACTTTAACTCTTTGAGTAGTAGACTTAGGATAAAATTCATCATAATGATCATTGATATAATCTTTCCCTGCAGGGATAGTATCAACAAAACTAAAAGAACTTTCCATATCTTTATAGGTCTTCTTTATATTGAAATAATCATCAGAATACACCTCAGTTATCTTACCGCTTTTGATATTTTTAATTAAAACATCGAACAAGGAGCGTCTTTCTTTACCCACAAAGGCAGTATCAATTGGATAATACAAAGGAAAATTAATTCTTTCATCAACATCAATAAACTCCCAAATCGTTTTACCCATCAACACATCTCTATCATGAACATAACCATAAGGCAACGGTTTGTCATTATCAGAGATTAACTGAGCCGGAGTTTTCTTTCCAATTTCATCAGGCACTTTTGCATTCAGCAAATTAGACTGAGCAAAAGAGTTAGCGCTAATTAATACGGCAAAAGCTATTAATAAAAGATTTCTAATTTTCATGTTTTTATATTTAAGTATTTAAGTAGGTTTTCTATCAACTTAAATTATTTATTGGATTTCATAAACCACTGGAGATGCATCTTTTGTAATAACATTTGCACCACCTTTTATTTTAGTTTTTATTTCAGAAATAGTAATCTGATCACCTTTAGTTGCTCTTGCCAAGGCAGCTTTACATTGTGCATTGACTCTATCACCATTCACAATGATAGCAGGTTGACCAGGAACTTTAAATGTAAATCTAGTTACGTCAAATTGAAGATCATATAAAAAATCTTGTAGCTCAGCGGTAACTTGAGAAACCTCTAAACGAGATTTAGCCCCTTTAAGCACACCTACTTGCTTTCCAATAGCACCAGCCGGAGCAGGAATATTTTTTATTCTGAAAACCTTTTTATCGGTGGCTGATGTTCCATCAGGCATCTTAGCCGTTACAGAAACTGCTACTTCAGTACCAGAACCAGGGTTCAAATTATATTTTCCATTTCCAGAAGATTTTGATAAGCCAGGTGCAGAAGCACTAACATTACTGTCTGGAATACCAGCGAATGAAATAGTCATTGGGTTATCTAAACCTCTGTAAACAACATTCATTTTGTCAGCTGATATATTGGCTGTTTTAGGACGAGGTACTACAACATATTTACCTTCGAATTTTAAAGGCACCGGTTTCCCATCTTCCATGAAAGAGAAAGTACCATTGATAGTTTTTTCTCCAACACCACCAGCTGTCATCGAGATTACAGCTTGCCCATTTTCAATTTTACCAGGTCCAGAGAAACTGGTTGGAACTGTATTAGCATCATATTTTCCTAATACTACTTTCCCTTTTACAGTTTCACCTTCGAAGAATACGTTTTTCTCTAAAACTACCATAGCTTGGAAGTTTTTCATCGAAATTGCAGTAGTCATAGTATTCCCGATTAACACATTATAGGCATCTTGTTCAGTAGTCTGAACATCATTTTGCATACTAGTAATTTTAGCGATAGAAGCTATTGCAGGGAAACCTTCAAAGTGATAAGATAAATATTTTTTCTTAACGCCTTCTTTGTCTTTTACATCATCAAGACTAAATCTAGTTTTAATATTTTTAACAATAGCCTGATATGCAACATCATTACCAAAAACAGCAATTAAATCTGTTTTGTATTTTTCAATCTTTGCTACGATTTCATTTCCTTTTGCGGAATATTTGTCACCTTCAAACCAATTTTCATCGATGTAACCACCTTTGTCCATTGCTTCGTATGGTAATTTTCCGTTTTCTTCTCTTTCAAACTCTTTAGATACATCAGTCTTAATAGTGGCTAAATAATCATAAAGTTCCTTTGAAATCTTTTCAACTCGTTTTGCTTTCTCATAAGGCACACCGAAAAGAGCTGGTTTGTCTTCTGCTTTTTGTCCTAATGATTCTAACAACTTGCCGTTGTATGTATCTGAAAAATTATTAACGTCTTCAAATTTTTCGTTCATCAAACCAAAGGCCGTCAAAACTTCTTTTGACATGTTTAATGCCAACATCGCGATGAAAACCAAGTACATTAGGTTAATCATCTTCTGTCTAGGGGTTAGTTTTCCTCCTGCCATTTTTTCTAATTAGTTATTGTTTTGTTAATAAAAATATAGTTCAAAAACTAATTATCCTTTGTTACTCATTGCAGACAACATACCACCGTATACATTGTTTAATGTAGACAAGTTTGATGTTAAAGATTGCATTTGATCTTTTAATTTAAGGTTGTTTTCAGCAACTTCGTCATTGATTTTTGCGTTTCTCTCAGCACTTTGTAATTGTACTTGGTACAAACCGTTCAACGTTTCTAATTGAGTAGCTGCTTTAGTCATTTCTTCAGCGTATTTTTTAGTAGAAGCTACAGAATCAACTGTTGGAGAAATCGCTTTAGCTGCTCCTTCAAAATTTTTGATACTATTTCCTAAGCTTTCCATTAACTGACCGTCAATTTTAGCCTCTTTCAACATAGCGTCTAATTTTTGAGACAACAAACCTTGAGCGTCTTTAGGATCTTCTTTTTTACCTCTTTCTTTTGCTTCACCTCCAGCCAATTCCGGATATACTAATGACCAATCTAATTCTTTATCTACCGGATCGAAAGCCGATAAACCGAAGATTAATGCCTCAACTGAAAGTCCAACAATAAGCATTAAACTTGCTCCAGTCCAGTGTTGTATTTTAAATAGTGCTCCAACGATTACTACCGCCGCTCCCATTCCGTAAGCGAAATTCATTGCTTTTTTGCTTAATAATGCCATAATAATAAAAATTTTAGTTAGTTAAGTTAAATATAATTAAGTTGGTTTTGAAATTACTTTCTAGGCGCTTTACCGTTTTTGGTTACTTGAGTTCCCATGTAATCTTGTACAGTTCTGAAACCGATATAACTTCTTGCGGTATCAGCATATTCAAAATCTCTGGTTCCTACTTGTAAAAAGTATGCTACGTCTTTCCAAGATCCGCCACGAACCACTTTTCTCATGTTTTTAGAATCACCAACTGTTGGGTTCATCGTAGAAACATATTCATAAGCTGCAGCATCATAAGACGAATCGGTCCATTCTGCAACGTTTCCTGACATATTGTATAAGTTGTAGCCGTTTGGCTCATATGATTTTGCTTCTACTGTGTACAATGCTTGGTCAGCAGCATAATCTCCTCTGTTTGGTTTGAAGTTAGCCAAGAAACAACCTCTGTCATTTTTAGCGTAAGGACCACCCCAAGGATATGTAGCAGACTCTAAACCACCTCTAGCGGCATACTCCCACTCTGCCTCTGTCGGCAATCTGAATGAGTTGATTAAATCAGGCCTGTTTTTCTTCTTCTTAGATTTGATGTAAGCATTTTTGTTTAGAGTTCTCCATGCACAAAATGCTTTTGCTTGCTTCCAAGTAACTCCTACTACAGGATACTCACCATAAGCTTGATGCCAGAAATAGTCATTGTGCATTGGCTCATTGTAAGAATAAGCAAAGTCTTTAATCCAAACAGTGGTATCAGGATAAACTTCTTGCTGTTCTGTTCTGATGAATGAACTTCTTTTTCCTACTTTGGCTTTAGCCGCAGCTTGAATGTCCATCCAAGAATATCTGAATTTCAACTTTCTTACATCAATAGTTCTCAAACCGTTGAAAGATTCAGCAACCGGTAAATACATAGTATCCATCACTTCTGAATAATATTCATCCGGATACTTACTTGTATCTTTGATCAGTTTTACTTTTTTATTCAATCTTCTACCGGCATAAGGATCATCATCAGTCCCAACACTGTAATAATTCTCATACATGTATTTATCATAAGGCGTCATCTTTGCAGGATCTTTGTCATCAAAGGCAAAATCACCAATACTCCCGGCATTTTTCCCTTTCCCTTTTCCGCCTGAACCCGAAGTTTGACCAACTTCATCAGCTAGAATAGCTAAACGAACTCTAATCGTGGAATCTTTAACCCACTCCACAAACTGACGATATTCACTATTGGTAATTTCAGTTTCATCCATATAGAATGATCTAACCGTTACTGTTTTAGTTGGGGCGTCCTGTACATTAGCTAAATCGTCATCAGATTTACCCATAATGTATGCTCCACCCGGAATCAAAGTCATACCAAACGGCTTCTCAGGATGCCATTTCTTTCCTTTAACTCCTACTAACTCACCTTTGTCGCTTGACCGTCCACAGCTCGTTAATAAAGCTAAAACTGATGCGAATGCAATGACCTTCTTCATATAAATTGGGGTTATTTGAATGTTTTATTTTTAAGGGCGTAAACCTATTTATTATTTTTCAAAAAAGCAATTAAATAGTATTAAATTTTACCATACTATTTTTCAACACAGACTTTCACTTTCCAAAAATAGAATTTAAAATGGTATTAAAAAAATATTTTATCGACAAAATACACTTTTTATCTGATAAAATACACTTTTTAATACATTTTGTAAGTATTAAGCTATGTATATGTTTCCTTTTCTGTTTGTTTTTTTAAATTAAATGCTGTTTTTTCGTTGCGCTTTCCACCACCTTTCCGGTATTTCATGATTGCAGGCTGCCAAATACTCATCATGCGAACAAGGTAATAACGTATTTTTTTTCAATTTATTGTGCTGCCCTGAAAAAAAGTTTATTTCTATCCACCATCTATCGGTTTTATTGCTTTTATAAAAAACCAATTCTTCATTCTCCAGCGGTACGATATATTTTAAATAATGCTCCTTAGTCCCAAATGGGTATTCATTAGAACGGTAATTAACTCCTTCCGTAAAGTACCAAATCATTTGAGCAATCAAAACTGCTTCCTCTTTGCTGTTGTTGTGATTGAATATCCCGAATGAACTTACCTTATCACTTATACCGGCATATCTGGACAGGCTACAGATTTCTTTTCCATCAAAGCCATTTGGAGTAAAGTTAATTAAATTTCCTGAATCTGAGGACTTTACGGAATTTAAATCTACACTAACAATGTCTGCATCTCGAAAAACAGGCTCAGACAAAGCAATATTGTTAGAAATTTCTCCTAATCTGTAAGCATCGAAATACAATTTCTCCACTAAGTCAATCTCTTCCTGCGAATTGTAATAGGTTTGGTAACCAATATTACTAAAGTTAAACAAGTTATTCGGCTCGTCTAAGATGATTTTAGATAAATAAGAACCTGAGGAAATACCGTCTTCTTGCTTGCCAATGTCAAACTTCTTGTCTATAGAAACCAAATTAACCATTTGTTCCAAACTGTCATAAGCTCTGTACAATGGATAAGTCAAATCTTGTGTTCCTCCGATTATAACCGGAATTACTCCTTTGCGGATTAATTTGGCAGAAACTTTTTGCAAAGCGAAAAATGTATCTTCTAAGGAATTCCCCGGAAGTATATCTCCTAAATCAGCTATAGAACTTTGCCAATTACCCGGAAACAAACTGTACAATTCTTTTCGAATGGCATTCAAATCAACTTCTTCAAAAGCATTTACATCGCCTCTGTTTTCTAAAACGCCTATGATAGCAATTTTAATTTTATCGGTATCCGGAAAATCTTTATCCGTATGAAAGGCAACTTTACTCCCCAAGTGTTGAGAAGACAATGTCTTTACATATTGTATTATCTCAGAATCAATAGGTGACAGAAAATCGAATTCCATAGGTTATTTCTTTTTGGCGGTTGTCTTTTTGGGCGTAGCTTTTTTGGCAGCCGGTTTTTTGGCCGCTGTTTTCTTCTCAGGCGTTTTCTTCGCAATCATTTCTTGTACTTGTTCCAAAGTCAATTTCGAAGCATCAATGTCTTTGTTCAATTCGATTTTGATTTTACCTTTGGTAATGACTGATTTTCCCCAACGGGCTTTCTCCACCAAAATTCCTTCTTCCTTCCAATTGTGGATTACTTTGTCGATGTCTTTTTGCAATTTTTCTTCAATCAATTCAGCTACATCTGATTGTGATAAATTATCGAAATTGTATTTTTTATTCACATTAATAAAGATACCGTTCCATTTTAAGAATGGTCCAAATCGACCCACGCCTTTTTGAACATCCATGTTTTTGTAAACCGCAATAGGTGCATCGGCTTTGACTTTATCATCAATTAATTCCTGAGCACGAACCATGGTTACGTCCAATGGGTCTTCTCCTCGCGGCAATGAAATGAATTGTTTTCCGAAACGAACATACGGTCCGAAACGGCCATTACTTACTTCAACCTCTTCTCCTTTGTATTCCCCCAATTTTTTGGGCAATAAAAACAGGTTCAAAGCTTCTTCTAAAGTAATGTTTCCAATATTTTGGTCCTGACGCAAACTAGCAAATTGTTTTTCTTCATCTTCAGCGTCACCAATTTGAGCCATCGGGCCAAATTTTCCTAAACGAACCGAAACCGGCTTGCCTGTTTTTGGATCGGTGCCCAATATTCTTTCTCCGCTTTCACGATCTGCATTTTTTTCTACTTCAATTACATTCGGATGGAACTTGTTGTAGAAATCCTGCATCATTTTAGCCCAATCGATATTGCCTTCCGCAATTTCATCAAAATCCTGTTCTACTTTGGCGGTAAAATTATAATCCAAAATAGCTTCAAAGTTTTTTACCAGAAAATCATTAACGATTGTTCCTATATCTGTTGGTACCAATTTCCCTTTGTCGGAACCGGTATTTTCTTTTAAAATCTTTTCGTCGACTTTACTGTCCTTCAACGTCAACTGAACATATTTTCTCTCTACACCTTCTAAGTTTCCTTTTTCAACATAGTTCCTGTTGATGATGGTTGAAATTGTCGGCGCATAAGTCGAGGGACGACCGATGCCTAATTCTTCCAATTTCTTTACCAGCGACGCTTCGGTATATCTTGACGCCGGACGAGTATATCTTTCGGTTGCAGTAATATTGTTGTTCGTCAATTTTTCGTTGACTTTCAACGCAGGCAACATCCCTTCCTGTTCTTCATCGTCATCATCACTTCCCTCTAAATATACTTTCAAGAAACCTTCAAACTTAATTACTTCGCCGGTGGCTTGGAAAACTTCGCTGTGATTATTGGCTTCTATTTTTACGTTGGTTCTTTCCAATTCGGCATCGCTCATTTGGGACGCCAAAGTTCTTTTCCAAATCAATTCGTATAAACGGGCTTGGTCTCTTTCAACATTTACCGTGTGACGCGACATATCCGTTGGACGAATCGCCTCGTGGGCTTCTTGTGCCCCTTTTGATTTGGTGTTGAAATTTCTCGGTTTGCTGAATTCCGCTCCGTAGTAACTCGTGATTTCGGCTTGAGCCGCAGCCATGGCTTCTTGTGACAAATTTACACTATCCGTTCTCATATAAGTGATGAGTCCGGCTTCGTACAAACGCTGTGCAATTTGCATCGTGATGCCTACGGGCAAATATAATTTACGAGCCGCTTCCTGTTGCAACGTTGAAGTTGTAAATGGCGCAGCCGGTGATTTTTTTGTGGGTTTGGTTTCTAAATCGGCTACTTTATAATTTGAACCAATATTTTTTTGTAAAAAGTCCTCCGCTTCTTTTTTGGTGGCGAAGTTTTTAGGCAATTTGGCTTTCACCACTTTTCCGGCTTCGTTGGTAAATTCGGCAGTAACAGAATAAGACGCTACGGCTTTGAACTCTTGGATTTCTCGTTCGCGTTCTACAATTAATCTAACCGAAACCGATTGTACACGTCCGGCAGACAAACCGCCTTTTACTTTTTTCCAAAGTACGGGTGACAATTCGTAACCAACTAAACGGTCTAGTACTCTTCGCGCTTGTTGGGCATTGACTAAGTTGTAATCGATTCCGCGCGGGTTTTCGATGGCTTTTTGTATGGCTGATTTGGTGATTTCGTGGAAAACAATCCTTTTAGTTTTGTTCTTGTCTAATTTTAATTCTTCCGCTAAGTGCCAAGAAATGGCTTCTCCTTCGCGGTCTTCATCGGATGCCAACCACACCATTTCAGCGTTTTTAGACAAGTCTTTCAGTTTTTTGACCAAAGCTTTTTTATCCGAGGAGACTTCGTATTTGGGTTTAAAACCATTCTCAACATCTACTCCAATTTCTTTGGACGGCAAGTCGGCAATGTGCCCATAACTCGACTCTACCTGATAATCACTTCCCAGAAATTTTTCGATTGTTTTTGCCTTTGCCGGCGACTCCACGATAACTAAATTCTTTGCCATATCCCGATTGTTTGTGCGGACAAAAGTAAACGTTTTTTTTAAAATACCGATTTAGTGTCATTTTTTAACGATGATTGACTCAAAAAAAATCAATTTATACCTTAATATATTATACTCATTTTATCCAATATTTTGAATCTCCTTTCCCCAATACAAAAGACGCCAACTCTTTAGCCCCGATTGCAGAGGAAATCAACTTTGTTAAAGTTTTAAACTTTGACAAAGTTATTGTAACGGAAAGCGGGAACACGGATTCCAAACGCGCCCGAACCAATCGCTCCAAAACTTTTGTTAAACCGTTTCTGCCATCTTGTCATATTTTATAATTTAGTATTATCTTTGCCATCCGATTAAGCGAAGATTATTTTTATGGAAAAGGAAATTGACGAGAAAAAGCAAGGCACTAGCATGGTGCTGGAATACAAAGAAGGCAATACTAAAAAACTATTTATAGAAAGCTACGGCTGTGCGATGAATTTTTCGGACAGTGAAATTGTAGCGTCTATTTTGACCGAACAAGGTTATAATACGACTCAGAATTTAGCCGAGGCCGACTTGGTTTTGGTGAACACCTGTTCTATTCGAGACAAAGCAGAGCAAACCGTACGCAAGCGTTTGGAGAAATACAACGCGGTAAAACGCAGTATCAATCCGGGGATGAAAGTGGGTGTTTTAGGCTGTATGGCAGAGCGATTGAAAGACCAATTTTTGGAACAAGAAAAAATTGTTGACATGGTCGTTGGCCCCGATGCTTACAAGGATTTACCGAATCTTTTGAAAGAAGTGGAAGAAGGTCGAGATGCGATTAACGTTATCCTTTCTAAAGATGAGACTTACGGGGATATTGCTCCGGTGCGTTTGAACAGCAACGGGGTAAATGCGTTTGTTTCCATTACGCGTGGTTGCGACAATATGTGTACGTTTTGCGTAGTGCCTTTCACTCGCGGACGTGAGCGCAGTCGTGAGCCGCAAAGTATTTTAGAAGAAATCCAAGATTTGTGGGACCGAGGTTTTAAAGAAGTTTGTTTGTTGGGTCAAAATGTCGACAGTTACCTTTGGTATGGCGGCGGTTTGAAGAAAGATTTCGACAAAGCGACTGAAATGCAGAAAGCCACAGCGACTGATTTTGCGCAATTATTAGAGCAATGTGCGATGGCGTTTCCAAAAATGCGTTTCCGTTTTTCGACCTCGAATCCGCAGGACATGCATGAAGAAGTATTGCATGTGATTGCCAAATACGACAATGTATGCAACTATATTCACCTACCGGTACAAAGTGGAAGTACCCGAATCTTAAAAGAAATGAACCGCCAACACACCCGTGAAGAATACATGGCATTGGTGGATAAAATCAAAAAAATCATACCGGATTGTTCGATTTCACAGGACATGATTTCCGGTTTCCCAACCGAGACTGAAGAAGATCACCAAGACACGTTGAGTTTGATGGAATATGTCGAATATGACTTTGGTTATATGTTTGCCTATTCAGAAAGACCGGGCACTTTGGCGGCTCGTAAAATGGAAGACGATGTTCCGGAAGAAGTCAAGAAAAGACGTTTACAAGAAATTGTAGACTTACAACAAATATTAAGTGAAAAGAGAACCAAGCGTTTCTTGGGTCAAACCGTAGAAATTTTGATTGAAAAAGAATCGAAGAAATCAGATAAACATTGGAGTGGCAGAAACTCTGAAAACGTAGTAACCGTTTTCCCGAAAGGCGATTACAAAGTTGGCGATTTCGTGATGGTTAAAGTAACCGATTGTACCACCGCCACTTTGATTGGAGAAGCGGTTGGATATAGCGAGATGCAAAAGTAGCAAAGTTCCAAAGTAGCAAAGTTAAAACTTTGGAACTTTGGAACTTTGGAACTAAAAATAAAAAAATGGAATCAGTTCAAAACATAAAACAACGCTTTGAAATTATCGGGAATGACCCAAAACTCAATCGCGCCATTGAAAAAGCCATTCAGGTAGCTCCTACAGATATTTCGGTATTGGTGGTGGGTGAAAGTGGCGTTGGTAAAGAAAGTATTCCGAGAATTATACATTCGCTTTCGCATAGAAAACATGGCAAATACATTGCCGTAAACTGCGGTGCGATTCCCGAAGGAACAATTGACAGTGAATTATTCGGACACGAAAAAGGGGCTTTTACCGGTGCTAACAATGCACGCGAAGGTTATTTTGAAGTAGCCGATGGCGGAACCATTTTCTTAGATGAAGTCGGTGAATTACCGCTAACGACACAAGTACGTCTCTTGCGTGTTTTGGAAAATGGGGAGTTTATTAAAGTCGGTTCCTCACAAGTACAAAAAACCAATGTGCGTATAGTAGCTGCAACGAATGTGAATATGTTTGACGCCATTGAAAAAGGCAAATTCCGTGAGGATTTGTATTATCGATTGAGTACGGTTGATATTCCTTTGCCGCCATTGCGCGACAGAAAAGACGATATCCATTTATTGTTTAGAAAATTCGCCGCCGATTTTGCTCATAAATACAAAATGCCACCTATTAAATTGAGCGATGATGCGGTTCAGTTTTTACAAAAATACCGTTGGAGTGGTAATATTCGTCAGTTGCGCAATGTGGCTGAACAGATTTCTGTTTTGGAAACCAATCGCGATATTTCGTTAGCCACTTTACAATCTTATCTTCCGACCGAAGGCAGTACGTTGCCCTCAGTGGTTGGCGGAAAGAAATCGGATAGTGATTTTGCAACGGAAAGAGATATTCTATACAAAGTCCTTTTCGACATGAAAAGCGATTTGAACGATTTGAAAAAACTGACTTTGGAACTGATGAAAAACGGCGCCAAAGTACAGGATATCAATCCGAGTTTGATTCAAAAAGTATACGGCGGCAAAGAAAACGAAAGCGAAATTTCGTTTGAAGAAACGCCGAGAGTTAATGTAATTCCAACGCAAACTCAAGCTCACCAAGAGGAATTTGAAGAGGATGACGATCATAATTATTTAGATGCCGAAACCGTGGAAGAGGAAGAAGTATTGAAATTGGAACAAAAAGAAATTGAACTCATCAAAAAATCATTGGAACGCCATAAAGGCAAAAGAAAAGCGGCTGCAGATGAACTAGGGATTTCCGAGAGAACTCTATACCGAAAAATTAAACAATTTGATTTGTAAATAACCAACGGATAAAACCGAAAAAGAATATCTTTGGAATCGAGATGAAAAACACAAAATACATTTTATTTTTACTCATTGCTTTTAGCCTAAACAGTTGCAGCGTTTATAACTTTACCGGAACAGGAAAGATTGATGCCAAGACGTTTCAGGTGAATTATTTTCAAAACAATGCCGAATTGGTTGAACCCGGAATCGAAAGAACCTTTACGTTGCGCTTACAGGATTTGATTCAGAATCAAACCAATTTGAATTTGACGAATTCCAACGGCGATTTGATGTATGAAGGAGAAATCACCGATTATCGAATCTCTCCAATGACGGCAACAGCCGATCAAAAAGCAGCCCAAAACCGTTTAACAATCGCTGTTAATGTTCGGTATACAAACAAAAACAAAGAAGCAGATAATTTTGAGAAAAGATTTTCATTTTTCTATGATTACAGCGGCGAAAGCCAATTGGTTGGTTCGCAATTAACTGAAGCTTTAGACGTGATTTTTGAAAGAATTACGCAAGATATTTTTAATGAGTCCTTGGCCAAATGGTAATTTACAAATGAATTTAACTGATTATACCTATTTACTCAACAAACCCGAAGCCATCAACGATAGGTATGCGGAAACCTTAGACAATGTACTGAGTGCTTTTCCGTACTTTCAAAGTGCGCGCGTGTTGAAGTTGAAACATTTGTACAATCAGGACAGTTTCAATTACAATTACGCTTTGAAAGTTTCTGCCGCCTACACTACGGACAGAAGTATTTTGTTTGACTTTATCACTTCAGATTCTTTTGTTTCGGTACAAAAAGGCTTGTATGAAAAGAAGCTCGAAGAGTTGATGAACATGAATGTTGTGGGAATCGAAGAGGTAATTGTGGAATACAAACCTGTTCCCATTGATCCGTTAGAACAATCAATTTTAACTTCTATCAAAGAAGCAGCGCCTTCAGAAGAGCAAAAAGTAGAGGAAAAATTGGGTGTTGGCAAACCGTTAGAATTTTCTAAAGACGAAAAGCACTCTTTTCAGGAATGGTTGCAATTGTCTCGTTTAAAACCTATTGTTCGCGACCAAGCACCAAAAAAAGTCACTCCCGAAGAAGAAGAGAAGAAGAAAAAACTGGAATTAATCGACAAATTTATCGAGAACAATCCAAAGATTTCACCCATTGCCAAAGACGCTACTGTACCTGTAATAGCGCCAATTGCCGAAGATACTTCGTATTTGATGACGGAAACTTTGGCCAGAGTTTATTTGGAACAAAAAAAATATTCCAAAGCAATACAAGCTTATGAAATATTAATTTTGAAATATCCGGAAAAAAGTAGTTTCTTTGCAGACCGAATTTCGGATATTAGAGTTTTACAAGAGAATAACAATTAATTACAATATATCATGTTTACCATTTTTTTAGCATTAATAACTTTAGTTTGTTTCTTATTGATTATTGCCGTTATGGTTCAAAATCCTAAAGGTGGCGGTTTGTCTTCTTCTTTGGGTGGATCTCAAATGTTGGGTGGTGTTCAAAAAACTACCGACTTTTTAGATAAAAGCACCTGGTTTTTAGCTGCGACCTTAATCATTTTGATTTTGTTGTCAAGTATCAGTTTCCCAAGCATGGTTGGACAATCAGATTCAAAAGTAATTGACCAAACTGAAATAGCGCCAAAAACAGCTGCGCCATCAACTCCGGCTACTACTGCTCCTGTTACACCAACAGAAGAGAAAAAATAATAAAGAGTTCATCTTTATACCAATGCCAGCGCTGACATGCTGGCATTTTTTTTAGGAAAAAATGGCAGACTCATTGGCTTGGCATAATTTCTGAAAAAAACGAAAACATCTTTACAATAACATAAAATATATAACATTATGGCATTAAACATTAAACCTCTTTCAGACAGAGTGATTGTGGAACCGGCTGCAGCTGAGACGCAAACGGCTTCCGGAATTATTATTCCCGATACGGCAAAAGAAAAACCGCAAAAAGGAAAAGTGGTAGCGGTTGGAAACGGTAAAAAAGACGAACCTTTAACGGTTAAAGTCGGTGATACTGTTTTATACGGAAAATATGCCGGAACCGATTTAAAATTCGATGGCAAGGATTATCTCATCATGCGTGAGGATGACATCTTAGCAATTATTTAAATAAGTATTAAAATTCGAGTATTAAGTATTAAGACTATAAACAACAAACAAAATGGCAAAAGATATAAAATTCGACATTGAAGCACGCGACGGTTTAAAACGTGGTGTTGATGCCTTAGCGAATGCAGTAAAAGTGACTTTAGGTCCTAAAGGAAGAAACGTAATCATCTCCAAATCATTTGGCGGACCAACCGTTACCAAAGATGGTGTTTCGGTGGCCAAAGAAGTAGAATTGAAAGATCCTTTAGAAAACATGGGTGCGCAAATGGTGAAAGAAGTAGCTTCTAAAACCAATGATTTGGCGGGAGACGGCACTACCACGGCAACTGTTTTGGCGCAAGCTATCGTAAAAGAAGGATTGAAAAACGTAGCCGCCGGAGCCAATCCAATGGATTTAAAACGCGGCATCGACAAAGCGGTTGAAGCTATCGTAACTGACCTTGGCAAACAAGCCCAAGTGGTGGGAAGTGATTCTGAAAAAATCAAACAAATTGCCTCTATTTCGGCTAATAATGATGATGTAATCGGTGAATTGATCGCTACCGCTTTCGCCAAGGTAGGCAAAGAAGGTGTAATTACGGTGGAAGAAGCTAAAGGAACCGATACTTATGTTGACGTAGTAGAAGGAATGCAATTCGACCGAGGTTATTTATCTCCGTATTTTGTAACCAATCCTGAAAAAATGGAGGTTGAATTAGAAAGACCATACATTTTATTATACGACAAAAAAGTATCTTCTTTAAAAGAATTATTACCTGTTTTAGAACCGGTAGCCCAATCAGGGAAACCGCTATTGATCATCGCAGAAGATGTGGACGGAGAAGCCTTATCGACTTTAGTAGTAAACAAATTACGCGGTGCTTTGAAAATTGCAGCCGTAAAAGCGCCGGGATTCGGTGACCGAAGAAAAGCCATGTTGGAAGACATCGCCATCTTAACCGGAGGAACAGTAATCGCTGAAGAAAGCGGTTATACTTTAGAAAATGCTACTCTGGAGATGTTGGGAACAGCCGAAAAAGTGACTATCGACAAAGACAATACTACAGTAGTTAACGGTGCCGGAAATGCGGACATGATTAAAAATCGTGTGAACCAAATCAAAGCCCAAATGGAAACTACCACTTCAGACTACGACAAAGAAAAGTTACAAGAGCGTTTGGCTAAATTGGCCGGTGGTGTTGCCGTACTTTATGTTGGTGCCGCTTCTGAAGTAGAAATGAAAGAGAAAAAAGACCGTGTTGACGATGCTTTACACGCTACCAGAGCAGCGGTAGAAGAAGGAATTGTTGCCGGCGGCGGTGTGGCACTTTTAAGAGCTAAAAGTGTTTTAATCAATTTGAAATCCCAAAACGCTGATGAAGCGACCGGAATTCAAATCGTTTCTCGTGCTATCGAATCTCCTTTGAGAACCATTGTTGAAAATGCAGGCTTGGAAGGTTCAGTGGTTGTGGCTAAAGTATCCGAAGGTAAAGACAATTTTGGTTACAATGCTAAAACAGACGAATACGTAGACATGCTCAAAGCAGGAATCATCGACCCTAAAAAAGTAACCCGTGTAGCCCTGGAAAATGCGGCTTCGGTTGCCGGTATGATTTTAACAACCGAATGTGCTTTGGTAGAAATCAAAGAAGAAAACGCCGGCGGCGGAATGCCAATGGGCGGTGGAATGCCGGGGATGATGTAAAATCTCCTTTGGAAATAAATTCCAATATTTAAAATACAAAGACCAGAAACGTCTCGAGAAATCGAGGCGTTTTTTTTTATTTATTTTGTAAATAAAATTTTATATTTTTGAACAACAAAACAGACTTGTCTTACTATGTCAAAAAACACTTTCTTCTATTTCATCTTAATGATATCCAACATTGTTTACAGTCAAGAAGCAATTGATGATAATAGATCGAAAATCATTTCAGCTCTTGAAAATTATTTTTTCTTAGAGAGAGAAGCTATTCATCTTCATTTGGACAAAACAACGTTTCTAACCCATGAGAAAATTTGGTATCAAGGTTATATCATCAATCGCAAAACCAAGAAACCTTTTTTTACCACTAATGTTTTTGTAGTGCTATATGATGAAAAAGGCAAACAAGTATCCGAAAAATTAATTTATGCTTATAATGGTATTTTATCGGGCGTTATCGATTTAGATACCAAAATGCCTTCGGGTAATTACTACATCCAAGTATACACCAATTGGATGAACAATTTTAGCGAAGATGAATCGGCTATTTTCAAAATCAACATTATTAACCCAAGTGAAGGAATAAAAAATTACAAAAAAGCAGATGATGATTCCCTTGATTTAACCCTTACTCCGGAAGGGAAAAGTTTTGTAACCGGAATAAATAATACCATCGGCATTAGGGTAAAAGATTGCCGTGGCAATGCTCCGGAAAATCTTGTAGCGACCATACAAAACTCAAAAGGAGAAACCCTCAAAAGTGTCAATCTCAACGCAGCCGGTTTTGGAAAATTTGAAGTCAATCCGGAGGACGATTTTGACAAAGTTGTTCTGAAACACAATGATAAAACAATTGTCAAAACACTACCGTACAAACAGAGCATCGGTTTTGGTCTAGAGGTTAATAATTTTTCTTTTGAAACCAAGACCATTATTAAAATTAAAACCAATCCTGCTACAATAGAATCCTTTAAAGCACAAAAAGCTTATTTAATTGTTCACCAAGACAGCAAACATTTTATCTATGACCTTGTTATGGACAAAAACAGTTTGGAACAAACTATCTCTCTACAAAACACCGATTTATTCTCGGGAATTAATACCATACGAATTATTGACAGCAATTTAAAAGAATGGGGCAATCGCTTGATTTATAATGCCCCAAAAAAAGAAACTTCAATCAGCATCACCAAAAATTACCGCAAAGAAGATAAAATTGGATTCGTTGGCTATAGTAGTACACCTAATACAAGTTTCAGCATAACAATTGTTCCGACAGAAACCAAATCATTAAATGAGAACTACAGTATTTTAGCCGGCCTTGGCATAAATCCTTATATCAAAGAGTCTTTACCAAATGCCAACTATTATCTCTTTGAGCCCAAAAGAATTAAAAATTACGAATTGGATTTGTTTCTATTGAATCAAACGGCTCCCAAATACGATTGGGAGAATATCAAAACGACAAAACCGGCTACTAACTTTAGTTTTGATATCGGACTTACTTTAAAAGGAAACATCAATAAAAACGTCAAAAACTATAGCGATTACAAAGTCAAAATAACTTCTTTTAAAGACCAAATTATAAAGTCGACAGAAATCAATGAAAAAGGAGAATACACATTCGAGAATTTGATACTGACCGACTCTACCACACTAGCCATGACTTTGCTCAAACTACCCAACTTTGAAGCTGTTGACACCAAAATAGGACACCAGGTTTTAAACCGAAAAAAACCGTTTTACAATCCGTTTAAGCCAAACACCAGCCAAATATGTCCGGAAATCAAGGCTGAAAACACCTTAGCTGACCTTGACCTTCCAAAATTTTCTTCTCAAGCCATACAATTGGAAGAAATTAAAGTTGAAAAAAAACTAACCTATCAAAGGTCGATTGGAAATGGTCATCTTATGGGTTATAAAGTAGATGAAAAAATGGAGAATATTGATTTACTAAGTTTTATCGAACGAAATGGTTTCACAGTCATCAGAAGATTTGGCGAAGCTACGATTTACAGTCGGGTCATAAATACCCTAAATGCCGAAAGACCGACACCGCAAATTATCATAGACGGAAGAGTACTTATGAATCAGTTTGAATTTACTACCATGCGAATGTCAGACTTTGACGAAATCTACATCAGTTCAAATGCCTTAGTTCCAGGAATGCTCAACCGTTCAGGGATTATAAAGGCTTATACTAAAAAGAATTTCAAACCAAACCATATCAAAGAAGACCCAAACAATGTGCTAATCAAAGAAGCCTTTTCTTTGTATCCTTTTTTTAAAAATGCTGACTACAAAAACACCAATAATCTGGGATTTGACCATTTTGGGTTAATTGAATGGGCATCATTATTAAACAGCGGTGAAGAAGGACAATTCCTTTTTAAAATAACCGATTACAACAAACCGACAGTAAAAGCCATTATCGAAGGAATGACTCAGGAAGGCAAACTAATACACGATGAAATAATTATTGAGATGAAATAAAAAAAGCCTCAAGAAATTGAGGCTTTTTTTTATTCTTCAGTTTCCGTTTTCGGAGTCTTTTTAATCATTTTAAGAAAGACCGGGAAAGTTGATATCAAAATAATGGCAATTACAATCTTTTCAATGTGATGTTTTAAATCGATATCAAACTTCTCTAAAAACATCCCGTACAAATAATGTCCGGAAAAAATCAGGATAAACGACCAAAGGATAGAACTGACTACATTGTAGAACATGAACTTCTTTTTGTCCATGGTTACAATTCCGGCTACTATTGGAGCAAAGGTTCTTACAATAGGTAAAAAACGGGCAAAGATGATGGCCTTTCCGCCATATCTTTCAAAAAAATCTTTGGACTGAATTAAGTATTTTTTCTTAAACCAAAAACTATCTTCCTTTTTATACAAATAATAACCGCTTTTAGAGCCAAACCAATAGCCAACCATATTTCCGACAATTCCTGCTATGGCTACCAAAACGGCCAATAACGTTACATTAATCAAGTCGCTTTCAATAAAAGTGAAATTCTCTACTAAATCACGGCTGTAAATTCCGGCTAAAAACAACAAACTGTCACCAGGCAAAAAGAAACCCGCAAACAAACCGGTTTCGGCAAATACAATAAACAATACAATCCAAAGCCCTACTCTCACACCACCAACTGTCATGGTTATGTAAAATTCGGGATTCAACAATTGCATCCAATCAAAATCACTCATAGAGTATAAAATTAGTGGGTAAAAAATTCGAGCGTGAAATTAGTGCTTTTTTTTGGGATAATGGGCAATTTTAAGGTTTTTGCAACAGTAGATTTTGAATAAAAGAAATCGATAACGTGTGGTTCATCACATCGTTTGAAAAAGACGAAGTAATAAAGTGATTGAGATAACCCAATTCCAATCGGATATTGTTGTTATAATTGAGTCCGAGTCCAATTAAAAAGCGGTTTTGGTCGATGACTTTAGCATTTACTTTATTGTCTCCTAAGGTCAAAAAAATCTCGTTTTGAACCACCAAATAAAGTTCTTCTTTAGTGGATTTCAAATCGGTTAGATGGAATAAGTTTCGGTTTAAATAGCGCAACCTGTTCTGGTAATCAGAACCCATCGAAACGACATTAGCTTCCACTAATCCTATTTTCTCTACCCAACGTTGTTCCAATCGAAATCTGTTGGTCATGAGATTCTTTCCGTCACGCCATTTTTTATTGACTTGAAATTGTTCCCAAAGGCGGTTCTCCTTGAAAAAATCATCCGCCGACGAGCTAAAAGTATTCACTAATGCGTATCCAACGGATAAGTTCTTAGTATCTGAAAGATAATAGATGGTTCCAACTCTGAATAAATTTTGCTGGCTTTGCTCCAATTGGTTGTCCATCCTGAATTGTGCTTCAATATGGTAACCCCAATGATTGGATACTTTATATTGACCGGTAAAAGCAAACCAAACTCTTTGATCTTGCTTGGTTTGTTGTGAAAACCCGGCAGAAAAAAAAGCGAGACTGATAAAAGCGAATACTATTTTCAAAGCAATTGTTTTTTTGGCTAAAATAGCCATAAAAAACTCCTTAAAAAATTAAGGAGTTTTTAAATAAATTATTTTCTTTCATACATGCAACAACCGTGGAGTTTATCGTAGTCTTCTTTAGTCGCTTTGACATCTTCGGTATCATGCCCTACTTTGGCTATCGCTTTTTTAACGTCGGTTACGGTACACTTCTCTTCATTGATAATCAAATGCAACACATGGTCATCAATATGCCAATCGGCGCTTTTCACTCCGGCCACTGAATAAGCAGCTTTTTCAATTCGCTTTTTACACATTTCACAATTGCCGTTGACTTCAATATTGTGCTTGGCATTTTTGTTTTTTTTCTCTTGAGCTTGTGTCGTAAATGCTACAAATAGCAATAACATTCCTAAAACTATATTTTTCATAATCTCTATTTTTAATATTAAACTGTTATTTTATTTTGAATCTTAATCCGGCATAATACATCGCTCCGAAAACCGGCGCGTAAACTATTGATGTATCAAAAGTGGGTCCAAAAGGATTATCCGCACCTAAAACCGCTCTGTGTTGCGTATAATTCCCAATATTTTCTCCTCCGACATACACTTCAAAAGTACTCGAAAAAGTTCGGGTAATTTGGGCATTCATCGTGGAAAAGGAGGGTGAAAACTCGGGGAATCTGTCGTGGTGCGGATTGGTTGATGTATTGGGCAATTGTTGTTGGCCTAACCAATTCCAAGTGTAGTCAAATTTCCATTGCTTTCCTTTGTCTACAATGTGTGTAGCATATTCAACATTTCCAAAAAAACGATGCTTGGCTTGTAATGGTCTTTGGTAACTGCCCGAGATATAATCGGTGGAAATGTCATAATATTTATAAGCCGTTCTCAAATTCAGATGCTTGATGATTTCCAGATTGAAGTCAAACTGCAAACTGTTGGCATATGATTTTCCGTCCAAATTATAAAACAACACTTCTTGCGGTGAATTCATCACATCAACCACGGCTTGGTTTTGGAAATCGGTTCTATAGAAGTCGATAGTAGTATCGGCTTTCATTCCGAAAAGCATAAAGTTTTGGGTAAAACTTAAACCGTAATTCCATGCAATTTCGGCGTCCAAACCATAAATTTTTCCATTAGTGTCCAAAACAGAAAACACTCTTGAACTCGCAAAAAGGTTTTGGTTTTCGGCAAAAATATTCGCGGCACGCTTACCTCTTCCGGCCGAAAAACGAAACACCGATTTTTCCCAAGGATTGTATTTAACATGCAATCTAGGCGTAAAAAATGCTCCTAACCTATTGTGGTAATCTAGTCGCCCACCCAAAATATAACTGAATTTATCGTTGTCGTCATAAGTGTACTCGAAAAAAGCGCCCACCGAATTGTCGATTCGGCTTACATCAGCCAAATTCACAAACTCGGAATATTTGTCATAAGTAAAATTCAATCCGGCAGTAAACTTGTTCATGGTATTGCTGATGATGGAGTTAAAAATCAGGTTCGAATAATAACTTTGCTGCTTGATATCGTATTGGTTTAACCCAAAATACGATTGCTGGTTGTGGTTGCTGAAAGCATTTTGGAACCCGATACTTTGGTAAGGCATGTCTTTAAACACATAACCTACTTTTGAACTGAAGTCCAAGCGTTCGGTGTTGATTTCCGAACCCCAATAGTTGGTAGTCAATCGGTCTCTATCGGGATCAAAATCCAATTGACCGGTTTGTTTATCATCATTCATGTAACGAAGATTTAAAAACGAAACCCAACCCGATTCCGGATTTGCATATTGCCAACGATTGACAATATTTAATTGTTTGCCCAAAGGATTGTCCATAAAACCGTCGTCGTTCATGTCGTTTTTGGAAACACGCGCATTCCCGTGAACAAACAAACTCGTCGACCATTTGTCGGATACTTTTTTATTGAAATGGGTATTCAATTCGAAACGACTTCCGGTATCGCCATAAGTATTCAGAAAGAAGGGAATATCGCCTATGGGTTTGATTAATTCGGTGTTAATTTGGCCTGAAATACTTTCATAACCATTAACGACACTTCCGGCTCCTTTGGTAATTTGGATGCTTTCTACCCAAGTTCCAGGTGTAAATGACAAGCCATAAGCTTGAGAAGCGCCTCGTACCGAAGGAATATTTTCCTCGGCTATGAGTATATAAGGACTGGTGAGTCCTAACATTTTAATTTGTTTAGTACCGGTCAAAGCATCCGAAAAATTGACATCTATAGACGGATTGGTTTCGAAGCTTTCGGCCAAGTTACAGCAAGCGGCTTTAAGCAATTCCTTGCTGGTAACCAAAGTGGTATTGGCGGTAACATTTAGTGATTTTTTTATTCCTTTTCGGTTGCCTTCTACGGTTACGGTTTTTAAGGTATCATTTTTTATAGTCTCCTGTGAAAAACCTAAAGCAGAAAATAACAACGTTAAAAATAACGGTATATTTTTCATTTTGTTGATTTAAAATTAATTCGATTTCAAACGATTCCCACCAAAAAAATGAGAATCTGAGCAGAATTCAGTTTAAATCAGGCGTAAAAAGTGTATTGGCAATAAAGTTGGTAGAGTGGCGGTGCGTTGGAATCGCAATAGAAAGCCACTTTTTCATTCACAAATTTTGGAGCCTCAGCTACCGCAAAAAAGTGATTTTTATACTCGGAGAAATAAGCAGGTTCAAAATCGAGTGAAATCGTTTTGATGATGATTTTCTCGGTTTTGTTTTTTAAGTCGACTTTTTTATCGGAACAACAGTCTTTATGAGTTTTTTCGGGTTTAGCACAGCAGGTTTCTTCAACCACTACTTGCATTTGACAGACTTCTTCTTCCGAAAAAACAGAAGAAATAGAAGCTATTTTCCCTTCACAATAATGCACACTAAACGCCAAGCCCGAATTGGAAACCAATATCAGCAAAGCGGTTAAAATACTAATGTGCTTTTTGAACTTCATAGCGCAAAGTTAACAATATTCGATTCTAAAAAACTTAAAATGTTCTTAAAACTTACAACTCAAACTCTTGTCCCATCATAGGAACACTGCAATTAAATCCGTATTTTTCTTGAATTTTGAGGCGCAGTTCATCAGCGGGTTCGTTTTCGCCGTGGACTAAAAACACTTTTTTGGGTTTGTCTTTTAGTTCCGAAAGCCAATTGAGCAAATCATTTTGGTCTCCATGCGCCGATAAACCTTCGATTTCTAAAATCTTGGCCAAAACCGGATAGTATTTACCATAGATTTTAACTTCGGCAGCACCTTCCAATAATTTTCTTCCTCGAGTTCCTTCGGCTTGGTAACCCACTATGATTACGGTGGTTTCGGGCAAACCAATATATCGTTCCAAATAACTCAATACTCTTCCACCGGTAATCATGCCGCTGGCTGCTATAATTACTTTGGTTTGTTTGTCAAAAATTGTAGCTATGGTTTCCTGATAATCGGTGTTCATGGTAAACATTCTGCACATGTCTATGCATTCCTGTTCGGATAATTTGTGCCAATGGCGATTGTTCATAAACACATCCAACACACTGATGCCCATAGGCGTATCAATTACATATGGAATATCGGGGATTTTTTCTTCTTTTTTCAATTGCCAAAGCAAATACATCAAAGTCTGTGCGCGTTCTACCGCAAAACTCGGGATAATCACTGTTCCGTTTGCTTGAACTGTATTGTTGATGTAAGTTTCCAATAACAATTTAACGTCTTCTGCCGGATGAATTCGATTGCCGTAAGTACTTTCGAGAAAGACATAATCGGCTCGTTTTGGTTTTACAGGCGCATACATTAGTACATCATCATCTTGACCAATATCACCTGAGAATATTACCGTTTTGTTTTCCAATTGCAATTCGATTGAACAAGCGCCGATGATGTGTCCGGCATTGCTGAATTTGGCGGTAATTTCGGCATCGAGTTTTACTTCCTCATTAGGTTTTACCACTCTGAAAAGCGGAAATACTTTTTCAGTTTGAGCCAAATCGTATAAGGGTTCGGCTTTTTCATGTTTGGAAAAATGTTCTTTGTTGGCTTTCTCTGCTTCTTCTTCCTGTATTTTGGCACTGTCCAACAAGATTAACTTTGTGATGTCTTTGGTCGGACTCGTGCAATAGATTTTCCCTTCAAACCCTTGATTGACCAATCTTGGCAACCAACCACAATGGTCAAGATGGCCATGAGTAAGCAATACAAAATCGATAGTACTTGGTAAAATTGGCAACGGTTCCCAATTGAGTTCTCGCAAAGTTTTGATGCCTTGAAACTGTCCGCAATCAATCAGGATGCGAATGCCATTGCTTTCGATTAATGTTTTAGAGCCTGTTACGGTTCCTGCGCCGCCTAAGAATTTGATTTTCATTTTAAATGTATTTACAGAGTTCGGAAGCTTCTTTGATGACGTTTTTCACTCGAAGTGGACTCAAACCAATTTGTTCCAGCGCTTCCATGTTGTTGATGATTTCTTTGGCCAAAATAATATCCTGAACCAACAATTTGTCTTTTTCGGCCAATGTCAAAGTGGTCAAGCAAGTAATAGGATACAATTGCCCTTCATCGATTCTTTTTCGCAAACTGGAGTCCTTTGGATAATCCCAACTCAGCAATTGCAAGCCAGAACAATGGGCAAACGTTATAGCATCAGCAGTAAATCGGTTATTAGTGACTATCCAACAGCCCGAAATTTTATCTTTTCCGGTGAAAATTAAATGGTTTCTATCTTTCAAATCATTGAATCTTGACAAAATATACATGGGCACTTTAACATCAGAATTGGTTTCGCTTTTGGCGTGAAATTTACATTCTACCATTTCGAGATAATCGTTCTTCATAATGGCAACATCTACTTCGTGACCGACACATTTTCCTGATAAAAAAAGATTAGTTTGGGTCAAATAACCTTCTGAAATAAACAAACGGGCTATGTACTTTTCGAAGAAAAAACCAGCCGGTCCAAGCAATTGAATGGCTGCCTTAAGGTTGTATCGCGCCGCATGCGAATGAGAAGACTTTTTGAGTAAGTTGAACGCCAACTTGTAGATTTTTTTGGTAGAAATGCCTTCATAGATTTGTTTTTCTATGATTTGCAAAACATCTTCCACCACTTTTTTATCGGCACCTGATTTGAGCAAGGAACTCTTGAGTTTGTCCCGATTAAAATCAACTATACTTCCCGAATGCTTGACAATTTTCATAGTAAACGAAGTTAAATTCCGACTGGCAGAATAATAGTAAAGTTACGAAAAAGCACTTACTTTTTAACTTGTTTCTGATAATAAAAAGCGGGTATGAAAAGAAGAATGAAAATCGGCTGAATTATAAATCTTCTGAGGTAGAACAGTGTCATTTTGTTTTCTTCACCAAAAAATGTCAAGACAAAAATAAAGCTTATCATCAATATTGAACCTAAAACCATGTATAACAACATCGAGAATTTGACGATTTTGGTGTCTTTAAAAATCACATACAGTAAAAATAGTGAAATCACCGAATTGAGGTAAAATCGAATTCCTAAACTAAAAAACAGTTTGAAAACATTGAAATGAGGCAATTTGGCGTGGGCATATTCGCTTTTGAAATAGGCCAAAAACGGGTCGTAAAACAATTGGTCTTCGAAAAGTCGGATGCCGATTAACAAGCCTATCAGCAACAATGACCAAAACACTTTAGATTTATTTTTTAGCAGTAGTTGTAGCATGTAATGAAAATTTATTGACCCAAACAACCCAAAGTAAAAATACAATTCCGTAAATGACTAAGGGGAAAATAACGCCGTGTAAAATATGTTCAAACCTAGGATAATGATATAAAGCGATACACAATAAAGCGATTCTAGCGATATTTAAAACGTGTATTAAAACACTTCCCAACAGGATAAAAATGAGCGTTTGTTTGAATTTCCCGGTAAAAGCAACAACGAATGAAATAAACAAAATAACCACACTCAAGGCATTGCAGCCCTCTATGATTCGGGAAATGTATTGTCCTTTGTAAAAGATCTTTATGCTGGGTTCTGTGGGATGCGCTTCGATATGGGCTTTGGCATCAAACAAAGTCAGCACCGATTGGGTTTGATTGGCCACCAATTGTGAAAACGAATCGACTTCATTTTGATCAGCCTCAAACCGGTTCAAATACGACTGATAAATTACCGTCAGCAACACATAAGTCAGCAAAAATTTTCCCAGAAAAAGTAAAAACGGCTTGTATTGCAGGAGTAGACTCTTCAAAATAGAATTTTTAACAAATTTATATAAAATAAAAAAAGCGCAGTCGTTACTTTTGCATAAAAATTGAAAATGAATTTCGAAAACTTAAAACCTCAGGTTATTGCTATTCTTTCTGAAGAGGATGTTGAAAGAGATGTAAAACTCAAAAACCTTTGCCAATACTTATCCGACAACGTAGACTACTACAACTGGGTTGGTTTTTATTTTGCCAATCACGACAACAGAACCTTACACCTCGGACCTTATGTGGGTGCTGAAACCGACCACACCGTAATTCCATTCGGAAAAGGCATTTGCGGACAAGTGGCTGAATCCAATGCTAACTTTGTCGTTCCGGATGTCTCCGCACAAGACAATTACATTGCCTGTAGCTTCACGGTGAAATCAGAAATTGTAGTGCCGCTTTTTGTGAATGGTGTAAACATAGGTCAAATCGATATCGACAGTCATGTGATCGACCCTTTTACTGAAGCTGATGAAAGATTTTTAGAGTTTGTAAATGAGGAAGTTGCTAAACTTTTTTAAGTTTGACTTATCTTTTTACTTGCCTAATCAAAAAAGAAGATTATCTTTGCACACGAATTGAGAAAACCTCATTTCATACATAATAATCATTTAAAATAATATTGGAATGTATTTAAGTAAAGAAACAAAAGCTGAAATCTTCGCTAAACACGGAGGAAAAGCTGAAAACACTGGATCTGCTGAAGGGCAAATCGCTTTGTTCACATTTAGAATCTCTCACTTAACGGAGCACTTGAAAAAAAATCGTCACGATTACAACACTGAGCGTTCGTTAGTACTTTTGGTAGGTAAAAGAAGAAGTCTTTTGGACTACTTAAAGAAAAAAGATATCAACAGATATCGTGAGATTATCAAAGAATTAGGTATTAGAAAATAATACATATCTAAAGAGGTGCTTGCGCGCCTCTTTTTGTTTTATAAATAAAAGAAAAGTTTCGGTTTTTCATTGGGTTACAAACAACTACTACAACAACTACAACACAACTAACCTAATTGTTTAAACGAATTAATTTTTATGATTCCAAAAGTAACCCAAGAAACAATCGATTTAGGGGATGGAAGAACCATCACAATCGAAACCGGTAAATTAGCCAAACAAGCAGATGGTGCTGTTGTTGTTAGATTAGGAGACTGTATGCTTTTAGCAACTGCAGTATCCGCAAGAACGGCCAATCCAAATGTTGACTTTTTACCATTAACGGTAGATTACCGTGAAAAATTTGCCGCTGCAGGACGTTTTCCAGGTGGTTTTTTCAAAAGAGAAGCTCGTCCAAGCGACAGCGAAGTATTGACCATGCGTTTGGTGGACCGTGTTTTGCGTCCATTATTCCCGGATGATTACCACGCTGAAACTCAGGTGATGATTCAGTTAATGTCGCATGACGAAAACGTGATGCCTGATGCTTTAGCTGGTTTAGCGGCTTCAGCTGCTTTAGCTGTTTCCGACATTCCTTTCTACAATTTAATTTCTGAAGTACGTGTAGCACGTGTAGACGGAAAATTCATCATCAACCCAAGCAAAGCGCAATTAGAGTTATCAGATATTGATATGATGATTGGTGCCTCATTGGATTCGGTGGCGATGGTAGAAGGAGAAATGAAAGAGATTTCAGAAGCCGAAATGGTAGAAGCCATCAAATTTGCTCACGAAGCGATTAAAGTTCAAATCCAAGCTCAGTTGAGATTACAAGAAGCTTTTGGTAAAAAAGAAATTCGTACATACGAAGGTGAAGTAGAAGATGAAGAAGTTTACAAAAAAGTAAAAGCAGCAGCGTATGACAAATGTTATGCGATTGCACAAGAAGCTTCAGGAAAAAGTGAAAGAGGCGAAAAATTTGCTGCTGTAAAAGAAGAGTGTAAAGCTTTATTTACCGAAGAAGAATATGCTGAAAATGCTGACTTAGCCGGTTTGGTTGGAAAATACTTCTATAAAACCAACAAAGAAGCGGTTCGTAACGTAATCCTTGAAAAAGGCATTCGTTTGGACGGAAGAAAAACAACTGAAATCAGACCTATCTGGTGTGAAATCGATTATTTGCCTTCTGTTCACGGTTCATCTTTATTCACCCGTGGAGAAACTCAAGCTTTGGCAACTGTAACTTTGGGAACTTCCAGAGAAGCCAACCAAATCGATTCTCCCTCTGAACAAGGAGAAGAAAAATTCTATTTACATTACAATTTCCCGCCATTCTCAACCGGTGAAGCCAAACCTTTAAGAGGAACTTCACGCAGAGAAGTTGGTCACGGAAACTTAGCTCAAAGAGCTTTAAAAAATATGATTCCTGCTGATTGTCCTTATACCATCCGTATTGTATCTGAAGTTTTAGAATCTAACGGTTCTTCTTCTATGGCTACAGTTTGTGCCGGTACTATGGCTTTGATGGATGCCGGAGTTCAAATGGTAAAACCGGTTTCCGGAATTGCCATGGGATTGATTACTGACGGTCAAAAATTTGCAGTGCTTTCTGATATCTTAGGAGATGAAGATCACTTAGGCGACATGGACTTCAAAGTAACCGGAACCAAAGACGGAATCACAGCTTGTCAAATGGACATCAAAATTGACGGATTGCGTTATGACATTATGGAGCAAGCTTTGAACCAAGCGCGTGACGGTCGTATGCACATTTTAGAGAAATTGGTGGAAACTATTGCAACACCAAGAGCTGACGTTAAGAAACACGCTCCGAAAATCATCATGAGAACCATTCCTGGTAACTTCATTGGCGCTTTAATCGGACCTGGTGGAAAAGTGATTCAGGAATTACAAAAAGCTACGGGAACTACTATCGTAATCAACGAAGTAGACGAACAAGGTGTTGTTGAAATCTTAGGAACTGATCCGGACGGAATTGCAGCAGTGTTAGCGAAAATTGATTCTATCATTTTCAAACCAACTGTTGGTGAATCTTACGAAGTGAAAGTAATCAAGATGCTTGATTTTGGAGCCGTAGTAGAATATACTGCAGCGCCTGGAAACGAAGTTTTATTACACGTTTCAGAATTGGCTTGGGAAAGAACAGAAAACGTTGCCGATGTTGTAAAAATGGGCGATGTGTTTATGGTAAAATACTTAGGTGTTGACCCTAAAACCAGAAAAGAAAAAGTGTCGAAAAAAGCACTTTTACCAAGACCTCCAAGAGAAGAGAAAAAAGACGCTCCACAAGGTTAATTCAGAATATATTAATTCATAACAAAACCCGACTCTTTGCTGAGTCGGGTTTTTTATTTTACCAATTCACTATAGGGAATGATCGTTTTGCATTTTTGTTCCAAACACCTATTTGAAATCCTTTGGAATAGGAACGATTATAAATACCAACCTGTACACCACGATTGTATTTGGCAGCATTTATTAAACCTACATGAATTCCTTTTAATTCGTAGGATTGATTAAAAAATCCAACAGTTGCTCCTTTTAAAGAATTATTAGCATTATAGATACCTATTGAAACACCATTTTGAGTGTCTATTATTGTACCCAGAACGGTAACGGAAGCACCATTGAAATCATTAAACTTATTGGCTAATGATATATTCAAACCATTCATGCTGGCAGTCGTAAAGAAACAACCCGTACTTAAATTTAACCCGTTGATTTTTAAATACGGGGAGTATTCCCAATTTTTTATTTTTAATCCTTCTCCATCACCACGACTTGATAAATCGCTGTTTTTAATTACATCCGGCAAATGCATAATCGCCAAAAAAGCCACAAAAACAGCGGCAACAGGCGCCGGATTTACTTCTAAATTCAAGCCGTTAATCGTTTGATTGGCAATTCGCCTGTTTTCTACATGACCCAATCCGAAGGCGAAATTTACTTTGTTTATTTTTTTGGACATGGGTGTAAAGCCAAAAAATTGAGCGTGTTGTTCGACCGGAGTAAATCGTTGTTCGTAAATACTGTTTTGCTGAACAATGGTGTCTTGAGCATAAATGATTTTAGTCGATAAAATCAAAAGCAATAAAATTCTTGTTTTCATAATTATTAATTTTGAGATTGTTTAAAGATATATTGGTAATCATACGAACTTCCTGCAGCAAATAACAAAACCATTCCTGAATGATCATAATGCTTGTTTATTATTAACCTTCCTTTTTGATCTAAACCTATTTTTAAGCGGTTTACGTTTATAACCCAATAAATTGGAGGAAATGTTATTCGTTTTTTTTCTATAAAAACTTTAAAATATTTCTTTTTAAATTTTCCTTTAAAGAATTTAACCTGATTTCCGCCTAAAGCATTTTTATAATGAATTTCAAGTTCTTTACTATCATTGACTTTCAATCCAATCATATAATCCGAATTTTGAATTTCAAATAATCTTTGAATACTTGTATTATTATTTGTCGAATCCAAATTCATATCCTCAGCGATAAATTTTCCTTCTAAATTATTTTTCAAATACTGTAAATCTTTATTCTTTACCGTTTTGTATGAACCACAAGAAATAAAGAAGAGACTTAAGCAAGCCAATAGTGTTTTCATAATTATTTGATTTTTAAATTCAAATCAAAACTATTGTGATATTTACAATAATTTTAACGAAAAGCAATTAAAATAATTTTTACATTTGTGATTATCGCAAATATGAACAATCAAGAAACACTGCTCAACGAGATTCGAAAACAGCTTTCCCCATCGAGTTCTTTAAACGATGCGATTGCTGTTGCTTTAGATATTAGTTATGATGCCGCACACAGAAGGGTTTCAGGAAAAAGTAAGTTTTCTATTGATGAAACGATTTTGCTATGCCAACATTATAACTTATCGCTGGACACTATTTTCCATAATGAAAAGAAAATGGTAGTTGAAAAAACCAAAGAAGTCAATTCAGAAGCCGATTTGGTGCAATACTTCAAAGATTCTGCAACACATTTGAGTGAATTCGCCAATTCAGAAAATCTTTCCATTTTTTATTCTGCTAAAGACATTCCACTGTTTTATACCATAGGCGGAAGCTTACTTTCTAAATTCAAATTATATGTTTGGCTCAATCTGTTAATAGGAAAAGAAAACATTTCATCGTTTGAAAGTTTCACCATTTCAAATCAATTACAAGAACATTCTTCCTTAATTCAAAATGTTTTTGCCAAAGCTACCGTTCATGAAATTTGGAATGAAACAACCATTAACAGTACTATCCAACAAATATTATATTTCTTCGAATCGGGTTTACTCAGCATTAACAATGCCACTGAATTGTATCAGGATGTAAAAAATATGCTGCTCAATATCGAAGAGAAATCCAGTCAGAATGACATTCACTATCATTTGTACCAAAATGATTTGCTGATTTTAAACAACAGTGTCTTGGTCAAAAACAATGTCAAAAGCAAGCTTTTCATTCCGTATACGATGCTGGGATATTTTATCACCGACGATTTGGATACGACCAAAAATGCTTCCGAGTATTTTAAATACCAGATGAAGAATTCTAAATCGCTTAATCTTTCGGGAACGCGTGATAGAAAGCTATTTTTCAATAAAGCACACCAAAAAGTCGACTACTATATACAACGATTAAACAATCAAATCGATTTGTTATTTTAAAAAGCTAACCTAAAATTTGTAAATTATGGGGTTTATTATTTTTGTTTTGGTCATTTGTGTTATTGTCTTATTCATTAGTTTGAATACTTTAAGAAATGACAATAAGTTTCTTAAATCGATTTTGGATAGGTATATAATCGATTTTTCAAATTTAAAAGAAGAAGTCGAAGAACTCAAGAAATCCTTCGGACATAAACCTTCTCCAAAAGAGGCTTTTATGCCAAAACCCGAAACGGAGGAAGTTAAACCACTTGAAGAAACCATAACAGTTTCTACTCCTATTGAAACACCAATTCTTGAAACACAACCCGTGATTGAGGAAACCAAAATCCCGGAGTTGCCCATACTGAGTTATGAGAGTCATCCTTTGCCAAAATTTGAGAAAGCAAAAACCATTGAAGAAGACACTTCCTCAAAAAATGTCTATGAAGAGAGTGCCTTCTCTATTTTCCTGAAGAAAGCCGAAAAGCAATTTGCCGACAACTGGACGGGGATTTTGGGGACCGCTATCATGGTGCTCGGAATTGGCTATTTGAGTATTTATACTGCGTTAAAAGTCGAGCCGCTTTTCCGAGTTCTAATCTTGTGGCTATATGCCGGATTGCTTATGGGTTCGTATTATATTTTGTCCAAAAAAGAAAAATGGAACAAAACCGGACTTTGGTTAAGAAGCGCCGGCGCGAGTTTGTTTTTATTTGGTTGTTTTGGTGCTTCGCAAATTGAACCGCTGACTTTTATACACAATAATACTTTTGGGTATTCGTTAATCGGACTCGGAATTGCGCTCAATTTATATGTGGGTTACATCATCAAGCAGCAAACCTTTTTGTCGCTTCACGTGGTTTTAAGTTTGCTGATTTTATGTGTCATTCCCGAGAAATTATTGGTCACTTTTATCTTGGCGGCAATTACTTCAACTATCGGAATAGCGTTGTCCTATAAAGAAAAATGGGAATATCATTTGCTCATTGTGATTGTTGCCTTTATCATTTTCGACATTTGGTTCAATGCCGAAGGAATGACTTTAACAGCAGCCCAAAATATCTTTGCCATTCTTGGTATCGTAATGGTTTCGGCCAGTTGTATGTTTATGCAATACCGAAGCGTTTACGAAAACACCCATTTCGACAAAGCGGCATTTATCACACATTTGACTAACTGGATTTTATTTGCCATCGGTTTGATTTTGCATGCTACCGGAAGTCATTTTAAAACGTTTATTCTATTTGCAGGCGCGATTATTTGCTTTTTTATGGCCCTCAAAGCAAGACAAAAGAAAATATTTTGGCTTTACAACTTAGACGGCATGGTCGCTTTTATTCTTTGTTCGTTGAGTATTATCATGCTGAATGATTGGAATGTTGGCGTTGATATTATCGCTTGCATTTTATACCTAATGACGATTGTTTGCTTGTTTGTGGTTTACCAACAAAAAGAAGTTTTGCTGTACAAAATATTCCTTGGCATTAATCATTTTATAGCTTTTGCATTAATCATTTTCGCTGCCTTACTCTTCAGCGATTCATTGGAACAAACTCAAATCACGAGCGTTTTGGCCAGTTTGACATCATTGACAATCATTTCACTTGCTGTTCCGATTATCTCGACGATTAAGAAAGAGTATTGGACGGTCGATTCTTTTATTGGTGAAAAGAGTTTGAGCTTAAACGGATTGCTTTCAATAGTGTTTTCGATGTTTGTCATTCTGAAAATGGATGATGCATTTGGCAATTCCTTCTATTATATTGTAATTGGTTTGGGATTGCTTTGGTGCTTGTTAAAGCGAACATACGATTCCAAAACATTTGACATTGGACGACTCTTCTTTTTAGGATTGAACTTATTCGCCGGAATACTTTTACTAAACTCTCAAGAGAAATCTTATGCCGATTGGACATTTGCATTAGGATTGTTCGCTGTCACTGGATTTAACTGGTCGATGAAACGTTTTTACAACAATATTTTTATCATTCCTTTTCTTTGTATTTTAGGTTCCAATGTGGCTTTGGTGGTATTGTCATTTAAATATTTATCCGATTATCCAATGTTGCATATTTTCAGTTTGTTTGGTATTGCTTTACTCAATCACGAATTCTTGTGGTTTAACTTCAAAAAGAAATATTTAACGACTGAAAATGAAACTTTACTCTACATTTTCTATTATTTCTTAGCCTTTTTGGGAAGCTTTACCTTGCTGTGGCATTCTTGGAAACTGACCAATTCCGAAATCGGTTTAACTTGTTTGGGAATTTCCATTGTGGAAGTTTATGTTTTGTTTGCCAAAAGGATCAAAAACAAGTCGTCTGACTCGAGCGTCAGCGAACAGGCGAAGCAAACGCTTGCCAATTGGAACCATTTTAATCTTTTGAATGCAGAATTATTGCTTTTCAACGCGCTGTTGTTTGGTTTTTCTTGTTTACAAATCGAATACAGTTCGATGCTTTTATCGGTTTTAGCTATAATTAGTTTCCTTTCGTTTCAAAAATTCATTGAGTTTAAACGCTATAACAACTATGCTTTTATCCTAATGATTGTAGGTGTTGCATTCTCTATTTACCAAGCGATTGATAATATTGACTCAGCTGATAAAACAATACTGTATATCACTCAAGCCGCTAGTGTTTTGATTTCTGTTGGCTATTACTATTTATTATCCAAAACCGATAAAGAAGAAAGCAAACTTTTTGCAAGATTCTTGCCTTACCTCCAAAACATATGGGTAATTATTTTGCTATTTATCCAAGTCGAATTCAAATACCTTCCGGTTTTATTTATGGGATTGGCTTTGCTTAATTTCTGGCTGATTACTTCCAACAAAATCAAAACAGAATTACACTTTGCTACTTTTATTGGCTTTTTGGGAATTATTGCTTCGGTATTCTTTAGTGTTAACAAACTCAATAGTTTTGAAGTTTTAGATTGGGCATTGCAATTAGGAAGTGTCGCTTTGGGAATCGCATTTGTCATTCTTTTAAGCAAAAAAGAAACCATCGAAACCTTTAAGTCTAATTATCAAATCGTACTGAATATTTGGCTATCCATCATCATGTTTTCTCAATTGGAACACAAATGGCTTCCGGTATTTTGGGCAACAACGGCAATATTAAATCTGTATTTATATTTCCGCAAAATCAGTCCTCAAAAAAACATCAGCATTGTTTATTATTTGTTGGCCAATTTGCATTTGGGCATCATCAGTTTCCATTTTTACGAACCTAATTTCTTGCCGGTGTATCTTTTAATATTCCTGCTGTTAGGCATTTATATTTATTTGGCTTATAAATGGATGGAAGATTTTAATCTCAAAAACAGTTGGTTGATTTATCCGGCAACATTGAGTATCGGTTGTTTTTTATACCTTTCCTTCGACAAAGGCGCACTGACGTTCTTCTGGATTTTGGAAGCTCTTGGATTATTGATTTTAGGCATCATGCTCAAAGAAAAATACTTCCGCTATGTATCCTTGTCCTTAGTTGGACTCTGCATTGTAAGATTAATGTTCTTTGATTTATCCAATGCCGATTTCTTGATTAGAGCCTTGGTTTTATTGGGTGTCGGAGTCGTTTTATTGGTCATGAATAGCCTGTTCAAGAAGTACAAAGACCGGTTTGATTAAAAAAACATTATGCTTTTGTAACTTTTTTGTTTTTTTGCACGTACAACCACCTGAACACTTTAAAGTAAAGGAGATACATTAAATGAGACAACTCAAAATCACCAAGCAGGTAACCAATCGTGAAACTGCTTCCTTAGACAAGTACCTACAAGAAATTGGAAAAGTAGATTTAATTACTGCCGATGAAGAAGTTGAATTAGCACAGAAAATAAAAGCCGGAGATCAAAGAGCCTTGGAAAAGTTAACCAAAGCGAATTTGCGTTTTGTGGTTTCTGTAGCAAAACAATACCAAAATCAAGGTTTGACACTTCCCGATTTGATTAACGAAGGAAATTTAGGTTTGATTAAAGCTGCTCAACGTTTTGATGAAACCCGTGGTTTTAAATTCATTTCTTACGCTGTTTGGTGGATTCGCCAATCTATTCTTCAAGCATTAGCAGAACAATCTCGTATTGTACGTTTGCCTTTGAATAAAATTGGTTCTATCAATAAAATCAACAAAATGTACGCCTTATTAGAGCAATCTAACGAACGTGCACCTTCTGCTGAGGAAATTGCCAAAGAATTAGACATGACCGTAAATGACGTGAAAGAGTCTATGAAAAATTCCGGTCGTCACTTATCCATGGATGCGCCGTTGGTAGAAGGAGAAGATTCTAACCTATACGACGTTTTGCGTTCAGGGGAATCGCCAAATCCGGACAGAGAATTGATTCACGAATCATTGCGTACCGAAATTGAGCGTTCTTTAGAAACCTTAACCCCAAGAGAAGCCGACGTAGTTCGTTTGTACTTTGGTTTAGGTGACCAACATCCAATGACTCTGGAAGAAATCGGAGAAACTTTCGATTTAACTCGTGAGCGTGTTCGTCAAATTAAAGAAAAAGCAATCCGTAGATTAAAACATACTTCAAGAAGTAAAATTTTAAAAACATATTTAGGATAATCCTAATAACGACAACAACAGTCTGATTAACTGTTCGTTTTTTGATTGATGATTGAAACTCCGGCTGATTACCGGAGTTTTATTTTTTGCACGGCAAATAAAACTCCAGTCTGTTCGCTACACTCGGGTTTCCGGAGTTTTATTTTTTATGGCGTGCCCTTTCAGGTCAGGCTTTCCGCAGTACACGGTACTTGCTCCAATCCTTCACGCAATCTCTGCTAAAACAGAATCTTTTGTTATCTTTGCACCAACAACACAAACCCTTTTACAATGAAGAATACCCTTATTGCACCATCAGTCCTTGCAGCCGATTTTGCCAATCTCCAACGCGATATCGAAATGATCAATACCAGCGAAGCCGATTGGTTCCACATCGACATTATGGATGGTGTTTTTGTTCCGAATATTTCTTTTGGAATGCCGGTTTTAGAAGCGATTTCAAAACATGCTAAAAAAACCATCGATGTTCACTTAATGATTATTGATCCTGATAGATATATCAAAACTTTTGCCGGTTTAGGCGCCAATATTTTAACCGTGCATTACGAAGCCTGTACACATTTACACAGAACTTTACAAGCCATCAAAGCCGAAGGCATGAGAGCCGGAGTAGCATTGAATCCACATACCAATGTGGCGCTTTTGGAAGATATCATTAAAGACATTGACATGGTTTGCCTCATGAGTGTGAATCCCGGTTTTGGCGGACAATCTTTTATCGAAAATACTTACTCTAAAATTGAAAAACTAAAAGAACTAATCATTCGAAAAGGCGCTTCAACCATCATCGAAATTGACGGCGGTGTAACCGATAAAAATGCCAAAAAATTAGTCCAAGCCGGAGCTGATGTTTTAGTAGCCGGAAACTTTGTTTTTAAAGCAGAAAACCCAACACAGACTATTGCTGATTTGAAGAAAATCACCACCTTATAATCTTATCAAATTGAATGTCGCAGTATTAATTTGGAGTTGTTCTTTACGTGCAACTTCAAATTAGTATTGATCATTTCAGCCAAAATTTTACCCATTTCATTAAAATCTGTCGAAATGGTGGTGATGCCGTTTTCCACGACTTTTTTTAGCGAAGTGTCGTTGTATGAGATGATTCCGTAATCAATACCTAAAGCCAAATTTTGGATTTTAGCTTGCTCAATCACATTCACCAAATGTCGGTCACTCGGAATGATAAACAAACTGCCTTTTTTAATCTCATCTTTTTCAAAAGTTGAAACAACGGAATGGGTACAATTATTTTCAAAACAAAATTTTTGAAATCCGGTAACCATACCTATCGGTTCTTTATCTCCGGGAAAGATTAAAATCAACGCTTCGTACTTTTTGATTTTATCCAAACCAAACATCAAAGCGTCATACATATCGGCCACAAAGTCCTGATAAATCGCCGGATATTCTTTAAAAGCTTCCGTAGTTTGGTCTAAAATATAAGTGTCGTTCAACGGTAATGATTTAATTACTTCAGTTGAAATCTCCAAATTGGAGGGCATAATGATGTACTTCGAATAATTCCCTTTACTCTCATTGACCAACTTATTAAACATCTCCAAATTAAAATGGTGAAAGAAAATATCAATCTGAAAGTTCTTATTCACATGATACATGAACGAAGTGTACAAATCTTCCTTAAAAGCATTTAACTCATCAAAGAGCAGAAAAATTCTTTGTTCCAAAGTAAATTCAACGCTTTTTACATAATAGCCTTTACCCAAAACCGCATAAATAATTCCTCTTTTCTTCAATTCGTCATATGCCAACAGAACCGTATCACGTGAGATAGAAAACTCTAAACTCACTTTATTCACCGAAGGCAACTTCTCATCGCGTTTCAATCTCTTTTCGGCTATAGCCATTTCAATCGACAACACAATTTGTTTGTATTTCGGCTGTGCGGATTGATTGTTTATATTGATGATTTTCATCTAAATACAATTAACTGGTGGTAAGTTACAAAAAAACCGGTAGGTAGTGGTATGGATGAAAAAGATAAAACCATAATTTCGTTATCAGATTGATAAAAAAGCCATGCCAAAAAATCATATTTCACAAATTTACAATGGGTTAAATGAAAAATTGTTCGGAACAACACCTGACAACCAAGCTGTTTTGAGCTATACATTAACCAACAAAAATGGCATGGAATGCACTATAATCAATTATGGCGCAACAATAATGGCTATAAAAGTCCCAACAACAAACGGAGGTAAAACCGATGTGGTTTTGGGTTTTGACACTTTAGAAGATTATATCCATTCGTTTGATTTACCAAGCGCACCTTATTTGGGAACTGTCGTCGGAAGATATGCCGGCAGAATCAACAAGGCGTCCTTTTCCTTGAATGGAAAAAAAATACAGCTAACCAAAAACCACCATTCGCATCAAATTCACGGAGGATTAGACGGTTTTAGCCGAAAATTTTGGGAAGTAACCGACATCCATACCGATACAAACCCTTCCATCACATTAGAATATACCAGTGCCGCAAACGAAGAAAATTTCCCGGGAGAACTCAACGTAAAAGTCACTTATACTCTAACCGAAAACAACGAACTTAAGGTAATTTTTTTAGCCAAATCAACTGAAGATACCATCCTAAATTTAACCCAGCACAGTTATTTCAATCTGGACGGACATGCCAAAGACATTACCAATCAAAAGCTTACTATCAATGCAAAAAACATACTGGAAACAACCAAGGAATTAATTCCAACCGGAAAGTATACCGAGTTAAAAAATCACGATTTCGATTTTTCAAGTCCAAAAAATTGTCCAACAGCCATCGATAACACTTTTGTGTTAGAAGGCAAAGAAGCAGCAACACTTTACAGTGAAAAAACCAGAATAAAAATGACGGTTTTAACCAATCAACCCGGAGTTCATATTTATGTAGGCGGTAATTGTTTTGGCCAAATCAAAGGAAAAGAAAACGCTGATTACCATCCGACAAGCGCTATTTGTTTTGAAACTCAAAATTTTCCTGACGCTCCTAACCACCCGCATTTTCCAAATTCAATCCTTAGAAAAGACGAGGAATATTTACACCAAACGACATTCAAATTTGAAAACCTGTAGTTATGAAAAAGTTACTTTTCGTTTTGCTTTCAATTACTTTGCTTTCTTGTTCATCAGACGACAACTCTGAAACTGAGCCGATTGTTGAAGACGAATTTATTCGCGGTGCCGATATGTCCTACTTACCTCTTATTGAAAGCGAAGGAACGGTTTACAAAAACAATGGTGCAAATCAAGACCCAATTATAACCTTAAAAAATGCCGGTTGTAATGCTATCAGAATGCGTCTTTGGCAAAATCCATCCGACGCACATTCCGGAATGGCCGAGGTAAAAGCCTTTGCCCTGAGAGTGAAAGCTGCAGGTTTAAAAGTATGGCTGACTGTTCATTATTCTGACACCTGGGCTGACCCGGGGAACCAAACCAAACCTGCCGCTTGGCAAAGCATGACTTTCGCTAATTTAAAAACTGCCGTGGCTAATTATACCTCTTTAGTCATGACGGAAATCAATCCTGATATCATCCAAATTGGAAACGAAACCAACGATGGTATGCTTTGGCCTGAGGGCAGATTATCGACTAATGAAACTCAGTATTTAGAACTCGTTTCAAGTGCAAGTACAGCCATAAGAAACCAATCTACCACAACCAAAATCATGCTTCACCACGCCGGAATATCTGGCTCTGATTGGTATTATAGCAAAGTAGCCAATATTGATTACGACTATATCGGCCTGTCCTATTATCCTATTTGGCACGGAACGGATTTGGTCGCTTTGCAAAATAAAATGAATACGTTAGGCCAATTGTACAACAAAAAGGTTATCATCGCCGAAACCGCTTATCCTTTTACTTTTGGATACAACGACTACACCAATAACATCATAGGGTTGTCTAACCAAATTCTCCCTACCTATCCGGCAACAGAATCCGGACAAAAAGGTTTTCTTTCTACTATAAAAAACACGGTAAACCAAAGTTCTCACGGAATTGGGTTTTGTTATTGGGGTGCTGAATGGGTAGCTTTTAGAGGGCCGACATCCACCAACGGCTCGCCATGGGAAAATCAATCGCTTTGGGATTTTAACAATAATTCGCTTCCGGTTTTGGAAGTATTTAATGCTGAATAATTATGAGACTAAAATCTATAACTTTAATGGCGCTTCTGATAACCGGAATGTGTTTTGGACAAAACAAAGAGTTTGCCAAAGGTGCCGATGTGGGTTGGCTACCGCAAATGGAAGCCACAGGCTACAAATTCTACGATGCCGACGGCAGTGAAAAAGATTGTCTACAACTATTAAAAGACCGCGGCATGAACTCCATTCGTTTGCGGGTTTGGGTCAATCCTTCCGACGACAAAGCCAGCGGCCATTGCAGTAAAGATGAAACTGTTGCCATGGCATTGCGTGCTCAAAAAATGGGCTTTCGAATCATGATTAACTTCCACTACTCTGACTCTTGGGCCGATCCGGCGAAGCAATTCAAACCCAAAGCTTGGGAAAACCATTCCTTCCCCGAATTATTAAACGATGTTTACCATCATACTTTTGACGTAATCAATGCTTTAAAAGTGGCCGGTGTAACTCCGGAATGGGTTCAAGTGGGCAACGAAATTCCGGGCGGTATGATGTGGCCCGAAGGTAGTACCGACAATTGGCCTCAACTCGGACAATTATTAAACAAAGGCTACGATGCCGTGAAAGCCGTTGACAAGAGGATCAAAGTCATTGTGCATGTCGACGAAGGCAACAACAACGTCAAATTCAGGAAGTTTTTCGATAATGCCACAGCACAAAAAGTGAGATACGATGTAATTGGCTTATCCTATTATCCGTATTGGATAAAAAAAGACTATTCAGAAACCATAGCCGATTTACAATTCAACCTAAACGATATGGCGAAACGCTACGGCAAAGAAGTTATGGTCGTGGAAGTGGGCGGCGAAGATGATAAAGCACAAAATACTTATGAGCTATTAGCTGCAACAATAAAAGCTGTAAAAAACGTACCAAACAACAAAGGAATCGGTGTACTGTATTGGGAGCCGCAAGGCGCGAGAAGCTGGAGTCATTACGCATTAAGCGCTTGGCAAGCTGACGGAAAACCTTCACCGGCATTGGATGCTTTTAAAGAAAATTAAAACATGAAAAAATTACAGTACCAATATATTCTTGCGCTCTTTTTAATTGTTGGCCTTTCAACGAATGCACAAGAAAAAATAAGCCTAGACGAAGACTGGAAGTTCCATTTCGGGCATGCCGCTAATCCGGAAAAAGATTTTGATTACAGCAAAACGGCTTTACTCCATAAATCCAATGTATTTGCTACCACTGTGGTCAATCCGAAATTTGTGGATACCGCTTGGACAAAAGTAAACGTTCCTCACGATTGGGTGGCTGAACTTCCTTTTGTAAATTCTCCTCAGGTTGAAATGGACAGTCACGGATACAAACCGGTTGGCGGAATGTATCCTGAAACCAGTATCGGTTGGTATCGCAAACATTTCACCGTAGACAAATTAAAAAGCAATAAACGCTTCGAACTTCAATTTGACGGTATTTACAGAAATGCAGAAATCTGGATTAACGGATTTTATGTCGGCACCAATTTCAGCGGATACGTTGGCAACTCCTACGATGTTACCGATTACATCAATTTCGAAGGAGAAAATGTACTGGTGGTTCGGGTTGACGCAACGCAATACGAAGGTTGGTTTTACGAAGGCGCCGGCATCTATCGCCACGTTTGGTTAAACATAACCGATAAAGTATTTATTCCGAATGATGGTGTTTTTGTACATGCTGAAGTAAAAGGAAAAAATGCCACTGTAAGCATCGAAACTACAATTCAAAACAATAATTTACAAACTTTAAACGGCTCAGTTTACAGTTACATTACCGATAGAAACGGAAAGGTTTTGGGTAAAACTGCTGAACAAAAAATTACTTTGGGCATCCGAAAAGACGTTACCGTTAAGCAAAAATTAAATTTGAACAACGCTCGTCTTTGGTCGTTAGAAGATCCGTATTTGTACAGAGTGATTTCGGTGGTAAAATCCGGAAATCAAATAGCGCACCAAACCAAAACGCGTTTCGGAATCAAAACGGTAAAATTTGATGCCAATAAAGGATTTTTCTTAAATGGAAAACACCTCAAAATTCAAGGCACCAACAACCACCAAGACCACGCCGGAATTGGCAGTGCCTTACCCGATTATATGCAATATTATCGCGTAAAATTATTGAAAGAAATGGGTTCAAACAGCTACAGAGCAAGCCATAATGCGCCCACTCCTGAACTTTTGGATGCCTGCGATAGCTTAGGAATGTTGGTTTTAGATGAGCAACGTTTGTTAAACAGCAGTCCGGAATATGTTGACCAATTCAAACGATTAATCAAACGCGACAGAAATCATCCTTCCGTATTTTTATGGTCTATCGGCAATGAGGAACAAAACATTCAAGGCAACGACTATGGGAAAAGAATTGCCCAAACCCTTTTAGCGATTCAACAAGATTTAGATCCAACCCGAACCAGCACTTATGCCGCTGACATGCCCAATGATTATAAAGGCGTAAACGAAGTAATTCCGATTCGCGGTTTCAATTATCGGGAATATGCGGTCGCTGATTACCATCGTGATCATCCCAACCAACCTTTGTTAGGAACTGAAATGGGAAGCACAGTAACGACTCGTGGAATTTATGAAAAAGACAGCATTAGAGCTTATGTTCCCGACCAGGACATCACCCATCCTTGGTGGGCAAGTAAAGCAGAAACTTGGTGGAAATTAGCCGCTGAAAATGATTTTTGGTTAGGTGGATACGTCTGGACCGGATTCGATTATCGAGGAGAACCAACGCCTTATAAATGGCCTAATATCAGTTCGCACTTCGGGATTATGGATGTTTGCGGTTTCCCGAAAAACATTTATTACTACTATAAAAGTTGGTGGACCCACGAAGACGTGCTACATATTTCACCGCATTGGAACTGGCCGGAAAAAGTGGGCAAACCAATCGAAGTTTGGGTAAATTCGAATGCCGATGAAGTAGAACTTTTCTTGAACGGCAAAACTTTAGGCAAAAAAACAATGCCGAGAAACAGTCATTTAAAATGGCAAGTCGATTACCAACCGGGAACACTGGAAGCCATTGGCTACAAAAAAGGCAAAAAAATCACTTCAAAAGTCGAAACTACCGGAACAGCTCACAAAGTTATATTGACGCCTGACAAAACCATTTTAACCGCCGATGGAAAAGATGCAACTGTTGTCAATATTTCAATCACTGATGACAAAGGACGCGAAGTTCCTGTTGCTGATAATATGGTTAAGTTTTATCTAACCGGCGATGCCAAAATCATTGGCGTAGGTAATGGAGATCCAAGTTCCCACGAACCTGATAAATGCAGAGATGGGGCTTGGCAACGAAGTGCTTTCAACGGGAAATGCCAAGTAATTATTTTGGCCGGAAAAACAAGTGGTTCTATAACATTAGAAGCCAAAGCCAACGGATTGCAATCGGCTTCTACGACCCTAACTTTAGTGAAATAATGAAGAAGAAACTCATTCAACATACCACGGAACATTTTGAAAAGACCTTTCAAAAAACACCTGAACATATTTTTCTATCGCCCGGAAGAATCAATATTATTGGCGAACATATTGACTACAATGATGGTTTTGTTATGCCGGCGGCTATCAACAAATACATCTGTTTTGCCGTTTCCAAAAACAGCGATTCGCATTGCACCCTTATTGCCAAAGATCTCAACGAAGCCTATAAATTTGACTTGAATGAAGACCTAAAACCCATCGATAAAATGTGGGCGAATTATATTTTAGGCGTTTTACACGAAATCAAACAAAGAGGTTACACCCTAAAAGGTTTTGACATGGTTTTCAGCAGTACCATTCCTATGGGTGCCGGACTTTCTTCCTCAGCCGCTTTAGAATGTGGTATTGGTTATGCAATGAATAAACTGTATGATTTGGGTTTAACAAAAGAAGACATTGCGCTCATCGGACAAAAATCGGAACATACTTTTGTAGGCGTGAATTGTGGCATCATGGACCAATTTGCTTCTGTTTTTGGCAAGAAAAACAGTGTCATCAAACTCGATTGCAACACTTTGGAATATGAATATTACAAAGCCGATTTCAAGAAATATTCGTTACTTTTATTAGACAGCAATGTCAAACACACCCATTTGACTTCGGGTTATAATGTCAGAAGACAAGAAGTCGAAGAAGGATTAGCCATTATAAAAGAACATTTCCCACAGATAAAAACTTTCAGAGATTGTTCGGAAGAAATGATTTTGGGACTCAAAGAGCAATTAGGTGAAACCATTTTCAAACGTTGTCATTTTGTGGTCAAAGAAATCCAACGGGTGCTTGATGCTGCAAAGGCATTGAACAATTCTGATTTTAAAAAATTAGGACGACTCATGTCGGAAACGCACGAAGGTTTGTCCAAAGACTACGAAGTAAGTTGTGATGAAATTGACTTTTTAGTCGATGCAGTCCAACACGAAAAATCGGTTTTAGGTTCTCGAATGATGGGCGGCGGATTTGGTGGTTGCTCCATCAACTTAGTAGAGAAAGGTTCGGAAAAAGAACTCATCGGAAAAATATCAACCCAATACCGAAACGCTTTTGGCATCGAATTAAAAGCTTACAAAGTAAAAATTTCAAAAGGCACATCACTTTACAAGACCAAAAATGACACAATTCAACCATAACGAACATCCACACCGAAGATACAATCCTTTGCTTGACGAATGGATATTGGTTTCTCCGCATCGCGCCAAGCGTCCGTGGCAAGGTCAAAAAGAAACTATTTCCCAAGACCATCGCCCTGAGCACGACAAGGATTGTTATTTGTGCGCAGGAAATCATCGTGCCAATGGGGTACAAAATCTCGATTACACCGATTGCTATGTGTTTGAAAATGACTTTTCGGCTTTACTTCAAGAAGAAGTGAATTTTGAAAGCAAAGAACAATCGCTCTTCCAGCTAAAACCGGAACGCGGCATCAATAAAGTCGTTTGCTTTTCACCAAAACACAACCTGACCTTGCCCGAAATGGAAGTTGACGCCATCGAAAAAGTAGTCCAAACCTGGAAGGAACAATACATCGAATTGGGCAGCCACGATTTCATCAATTATGTCCAAATTTTCGAGAACAAAGGCAGCGTAATGGGTTGCAGCAATCCGCATCCGCACGGACAAATTTGGGCGCAATCTTCGTTACCGACACAAGTCGATAAAACCCAAAAAAGCCTTCGCGCCTATTATGAAAAGAACAAAACCAGTTTACTCAAAGACTATTTAGACCAAGAATTAAAACAACAAAACCGCATTGTTTTGGAGAACGAACACTTTGTCGTTTTAGTTCCTTTTTGGGCAACTTGGCCTTATGAAACGATGATCATCAGCAAAAGACATTTTGGTAACATCATCGCCATGAGCAACGAAGAAACCAAAGCTTTTGCCGAAATCCTAAAAGGCATTACGGTAAAATACGACAATCTTTTTGAAACGTCTTTTCCCTATTCATCAGGGATACACCAAGCACCAACGGATAGGGTTTCGCATCCTGAGTGGCATTTTCACATGCATTTTTATCCGCCATTATTGCGAAGTGCGACTGTGAAGAAATTCATGGTTGGTTACGAAATGCTGGGCGAAGCGCAACGCGATATTTCACCGGAACAAAGTGCCAAAATTTTAAGAGACTTACCAAACATTCATTACAAACAAAACCACTAAAAAACCAGATATGAACACAGGATTTGAAACCATTGACTATATCGTATTTATCGCTTATGCCCTTTTAATCCTAGGCGTTGGCCTTTGGATGTCGAGAGATAAAAATGGACATCAAAAAAATGCGGAAGATTATTTTTTAGCCAGTAAATCACTTCCGTGGTGGGCAATTGGAGCTTCCCTAATTGCAGCAAACATATCGGCTGAACAATTTATTGGAATGTCGGGTTCGGGTTATGCGGTTGGCTTAGCAATCGCCTCCTACGAGTGGATGGCTGCCATAACTTTAATCATAGTCGGAAAATTCTTTTTACCCATTTTTATTGAGAAAGGATTGTATACGATTCCGGAGTTTGTTGAAAAGCGATTTTCCACGAATTTAAAAACGATTCTAGCGGTATTTTGGGTGGCTTTGTATGTCTTTGTAAACATCACTTCGGTATTGTATTTAGGTGCTTTAGCCATGAACACTATCATGGGTGTCGATATGTTTTATGCTATAATCGGTTTGTCTTTATTTGCTGCTGCATACTCCATTTATGGTGGATTAGCCTCAATTGCATGGACTGATGCGATTCAAGTAGTTTTTTTAATTTTTGGCGGATTGGCAACAACCTATTTAGCATTAGATACTGTTTCTAACGGAAGCGGAATGTTGGATGGATTGGGTATCATCTACGAAAAAGCACCGCAAAAATTCTCCATGATATTGGACGAATCAAATCCACAATATATCAATCTTCCTGGAATTGGAGTCTTGGTTGGCGGACTTTGGGTGGCGAATCTTTATTATTGGGGTTTTAATCAATATATTATTCAGAGAGCTTTAGCGGCAAAATCTTTAAAAGAAGCTCAAAAAGGAATTGTGTTAGCCGCTTTCTTAAAATTAATCATCCCATTTATAGTAGTTATTCCGGGAATTGCTGCATTCGTCATCGTTAATGATCCTGAAATGTTAGCCCGATTAGGAACCGAAGGATTGCTAAACATTCCGAGTGATGGCGCGGCAGATAAGGCATACCCTTGGTTGATTCAATTTTTGCCGGCAGGCTTAAAGGGGTTGGCTTTTGTAGCTTTAACCGCGGCGATAGTTTCTTCACTCGCATCTATGTTGAATTCCACTTCCACTATTTTTACTATGGATATCTACAAGCAGTATATCAATAAAAATTCTGATGATAAGAATACGGTTAAAGTTGGGCGTATAACTTCAGCGGCAGCCTTGGCAATTGGAGCAATCGTAGCGCCACTTTTAGGCGGCATCAACCAGGCATTTCAATTCATCCAAGAATATACAGGAGTAGTAAGCCCCGGGATTTTAGCCATTTTCCTTTTGGGGTTATTCTGGAAGAAAACCACGAACCAAGCGGCTATTTGGGGTGCTTTGCTTTCGATTCCAGTGGCCATGTTTTTCAAAGTCGGGCCAAAAGGTTGGGCCAACGGTACTTCATTAGAATCAATATTCCCAAACATTCCATTCTTAGACCAAATGGGCTATACAACCTTAATTACCGTACTCATTATTATGGTGATTAGTTGGCTGCAAAACAAAGGAGATGACGATTCAAAGGGTTTCTTATTGCACAAAAACACTTTTAAAACAAGTCCTTCTTTTAATATTAGCGCTTTTGCTATTTTATTGATTTTGGTGTTTCTATATGCTAAGTTTTGGTAAGAATTAATGTTTGTGATTTAGCATTTTACTCACATGGTTAAACAATTCCGGGAATTGGATTCTAAATTCATCCGGGGTTTCAAAATAATGCTCAATAATGACCGAAATAAATTCAAACTGATTGGTAAACGCATAAATCCTGAAGTAATCGGAATCGATTAACCTTTGTCGGTTAGGCGGATGATTGACTTCTTTGTGCAACCTTTTGTAATGCTTTCGAAAGGCCAGTGAACTACCGTCATTACTGCGCAAACTATGAAGATGCACTACATGAGAAAACTCATGTATTCCAAGATTTAGGTTGTCATTTTCGATTTCGTATCCGGCTGTAAAATCTTTCCATGAAAAGACTACGGCTTTCATTTTTGGGTTGAATTCTCCTTTGTGGTATTCCTCAGTATGGTTGGAATAATATTCCTCGGGATAGATAATTATTTTATCAAAAGAATCAATCAGATAACGGCGCATTCCGAAGGTCAGCATCACATAAGTACCGGCGATTAGTGTTTGTACTTCTTGGTTGATTACAAAATCTTGTCGGGGTATAAATTGATAGGTTTCCTTAAAACTGGCCAATCGATGGTGAAAATAAACCTTATGCTTTTCAGAGAGTTTTTTATAAAAAGGAAACTTTTGTCTGAGAAAAAATGCCTCTTCCGGACTTATTTTTTTAGGTTTTAAATAAAGATGAATGTAGAGTGGTTTGTGAAATAATGCAATCCAAATATCATCCAGTAAACTCATGACAAACATGAAAAAGTATAGAAAAGCAGCTCCTATAACAACTAACATAATAACTCCCATGGGCTAAAGATATAAAAAAAGCCCAAGAAATTCTTGGGCTTTGTGTGACCGCAAAGCAATTGACTACGCCCTTCCCTTAAAGCTCAGCTTTTGAAAATAAAGAGGTTGACAACGCCCTTCCTTTAAAGCTCCGCTTTGAAACCTAGGGATTGACTACGTCCTTCCCTCAAAGCTCCGCTTTGAAACCTAGGGATTGACTACGTCCTTCCCTCAAAGCTCCGCTTTGAAACCTGGGGATTGACTACGTCGTTCCCTCAAAGCTCCGCTTTGAAAATACAATAGCCAAGAAAATGCTCAAGCGAGCTTGGACATTTTCTTGGCTATTGTATTTATTCGTGACCGCGAAGGGATTCGAACCCCCAACCCTCAGAGCCGAAATCTGATATTCTATCCAGTTGAACTACGCAGCCGTTTTTAAAGTTTAAAGTATAAAGTATAAAGTACGATAGTAAAAGTAACACTTTGTACTTCCAACTTCGTACTTTGTACTTTAACCAATTATGCTAATAATTTCTTTACTATCGTTGAAATGGTTTTACCATCGGTTTTTCCGGCTAATGCGGCTGAGGCTTTGCCCATAACTTGACCCATTGATGCCATACCCGAAAAACCGCCTTCCGCTATAATGGCTGCTACGGCAGTTTCTACTTCGGCTTCAGACAATTGTGCCGGAAGAAATTTTTCGATTACGGCTACTTGCGCCAATTCGGGTTCGGCTAAATCGGCTCTGCCTTGTTCGGTGTAAATGGAAGCGCTGTCTTTTCTTTGCTTAACCAAACGTTGCAATAATTTGATTTCCTCGTCAGCCGACAAAGTTTCGCTGGCTCCGGCTTCAGTTTTGGCTAAGATAATACCCGATTTGATGGCTCTTAACGCTTCTAAAGCAACCGTGTCTTTGGCTCTCATGGCGTTTTTCATTTCGTCCATGATTTGTATTTCTAAACTCATATTTAGATCATTAGATTATTAGACTTCTTGGATTTTTAGATTTTTCTAAAAGATTGGCTTTTTAGCCCCGATTGGAACAAGTATCCTCGTAGAGATACTGTGGAAAGCGGGAATAAGGACGGCTGAAACTGCCCGAACCTTTCGCTGCAAAAAGCTCTGCGAAGGTAAAAAAAATAACCCGAAAATCTCAACGAAATTTTCGGGTCATCCGATTAGAAAAAATGGCAGACTAATCTACATTATCGTGCAAGAAGGAATTGTTGGTTCTGATTTGTAAATCGTCGTTACTATCAGTGCCCAATGACATTCTTGAGTTTGAATTATTGTCGGCGTTGTTTGACAGGTCAACACCTAATCTTTTATAAGCGGGTTCTTTTTCCAATTCCTCAATTCTTGATGGGTTGTTGTGGAATTTGTAATTGAACTCTTTTAATTTTCTTCTGCGCTCATCGGCTCGGTGTTTCAAGGTTTCCTCGATAGTCATTTCTACCGGAGATACTTCGTCGAAATAGTTTACCGCTTGAGGTTTTTCGGTATCCACTTTCATGGTGATGTTCAACTCTTCTGCGATTGGCTCTTCTACTACTGTTTTAGCTGCCGGTTTTGAGTTGAGCAAATCGTTTTCCAACTCCATGTATTCTTCCAAAGAATATTTGATAATGCCACCTTCGTTTAATTCCGTTACCGGAACGAATTGCACGGGTTCGTTTACCACGATATCGTTAGCTTCAGATAAATCGAAAACGATTTTGGTTTCTTCTACCGGTTGAACCGCTTCTACTGTTTCTACTTTTTCAAACACAGGCGTTGCAGCCGGCATGTCGAAAGTAAAAGTGATTTGCTCTTCTTCGATGATGTTTTGCGGTTCTACCACTTTCATTTCGCGTACTTCTGACGTCGTTACTTTGTAATCGATGTCCATGATAGGCGAAACGATTTCGAAAGTCACATCTAAGTTGCGGATGAATTGGTTCATCGCGATTAATTCGTTGTCATCAATAGCTGCGGTGGCTACTGTTGGCATTTCTATCTCTTCTTCGATTAATTCGAATACGATTTTTTCTTCTTTTACTTCAGCTTTTGGCGTATCAACAATACTTTGGAAAACTTCCACCGGTTTTTGGGTTAAGTCGCGCACCAATTTTTGATCATCTTCTAAAGCGTGAACAATTTTCTTCACTTCAGTGTTGACGATCCCGTTTTGTTGTTCTACGTTAAAACCCGTAGCAATAATAGTTACAGCAATCGCTTCACCTAGGGTTTCGTCTTCACCAACTCCCATAATGATGTTGGCATTGTAACCGGCTTCCGATTGAATGTGGTCATTGATTTCTCCGATTTCGTCAATAGTAATCTCGCTTGAGCCAGAAACGATAAGCAACAATACGTTTTTAGCACCGGAGATTTTATTATCATTTAACAAAGGAGAATCTAGAGCGGTAATGATGGCTTCTTTGGCACGGTTATCACCGCTGGCGACAGAAGATCCCATAATAGCAGTCCCACTGTTAGAAAGTACCGTTTTAGCGTCTTTCAAGTCGATGTTTTGCGTATAGTGGTGTGTAATTACTTCTGCGATACCACGAGAAGCGGTAGCCAACACTTCATCAGCTTTAGAGAAACCGGCTTTAAAACCTAAGTTTCCGTATACTTCTCTTAACTTATTGTTATTGATAACAATCAAAGAATCTACTTGTTTTCTTAATTTTTCAACACCCAACAAGGCTTGTTCCGAACGCACTTTTCCTTCAAATTGGAAAGGAATCGTCACGATACCCACGGTAAGAATGTCTCTTTCTTTGGCCAATTGAGCAATTACGGGAGCCGCACCGGTTCCGGTTCCACCACCCATTCCTGCTGTGATAAAAACCATTTTGGTATTGCTGTCCAACATTTTTTCGATGTCGCCTACACTTTCCAAAGCGGACTGTTGTCCCACATCCGGATTAGCACCTGCGCCAAGACCTTCGGTTAAGTTTACACCCAACTGAATTTTATTGGGTACCGGACTGTTTTGAAGGGCTTGTGAGTCGGTATTACAAACGATGAAATCTACACCTTTGATTCCCTGTTTGAACATGTGATTGATAGCGTTACTTCCGCCGCCACCAACACCGATTACTTTGATCACATTTGATTGATTCTTTGGTAAATCAAATGAGATACTTCCAAATTCTGAGTTGCTTATCATACTATTTTGGTGTTAGGTATTATATATTTTGTATTCTGTTTTGTCTTATTTATTTTTTTCCAACCTGCCCTACTGATCACTATAAACTGACCACTGCACACTTTACTCTGCGTTGTCTAAAAAATCTTTAATCTTGTCTACATAGCGGTCAAAAAACGAGCGTTTGATTTGCTTTTCAGCAGTGTCGTTTTCTGTAGCTTTTTCAACTTCTTGAGTAACCACTACTGAATTTTCTTCAGCTTTTGGCTCAAAAACCGGTTGTTGTACTATTGGTCTTGGTGTCTCGGCTACCACTTCTTTCAGTTCTATTTTGTAAGCACTATTCGAATTGTTTTCGATGCTGTTCATTACCAATCCAACTGCGGTGGCAAATAACGGACTTGAAATTTCTTCTCCCGAATTGCCCGCCAAATGCTCGTTTGGATATCCAATTCTGGTGTCCATTCCCGTGATGTATTCTACCAATTGCTTAATGTGTTTCAATTGCGAACCACCACCGGTTAAAACGATACCGGCAATTAATTTCTTGCGTGGATCTTCGTGTCCGTAAGCTTTGATTTCGGTGAACACTTGTTCGATAATTTCCACTACTCTGGCGTGAATAATTTTCGACAAATTTTTAAGCGAAATCTCTTTAGGATCTCTTCCACGTAAACCCGGAATTGAAACAATTTCGTTGTCTTTATTTTCACCCGGCCAAGCCGAACCAAATTTCACTTTCAATAACTCTGCCTGTTTTTCGATAATCGAACAACCTTCTTTGATATCGTCTGTAATTACGTTTCCTCCAAAAGGCACCACTGCTGTATGACGAATAATACCGTCTTTGAAAATAGCTAAATCGGTTGTTCCACCACCGATATCAATTAGGGCAACGCCTGCTTCTTTCTCTTCTTGGCTTAAAACCGCATCCGCTGAAGCCAATGGTTCTAAGGTCAATCCCGACAATTCGATACCGGAACTTTGGATACATCTGCCCACATTTCTGATTGATGATGCTTGTCCGACAACTACATGAAAACTCGCTTCTAATCTTCCGCCATACATTCCGATGGGTTCTTTGATTTCCGACTGCCCATCGATTTTGAATTCTTGTGGCAATACGTGTATAATCTCTTCTCCCGGCAACATCGCCAATTTGTTAACTTGGTCGATTAGCAATTGAATATCTCTTCCGCTGATTACTTCTTCTGGGTTTGTTCTGATAACATAATCGGTGTGTTGTATGCTGCGAATGTGTTGTCCGGCAATGCCAACTACTACATCGTTTATTTTATAACCAGAATTATTTTCTGCTTCAAGAACTGCTTGTTGAATAGATTGAATCGTTTGCGTAATATTATTTACCACACCACGAGCCACTCCGAGACTTTTCGATTTACCGACACCTAAAATTTCCAACTTCCCATACTCATTTTTCTTGCCAATCATGGCCACAATCTTGGTTGTCCCAATGTCTAATCCGACTGCAATATTCTCTTTTTCCATAATCTTCTATTTAATGCACACCACTTGCTTGGTAAACTTCAAATTTATTCTTCGGTACTTGTCCAAAGTGCTATCCAAAACTGCCTTCTGAAAAAAGGCTTTATAATTCTTAAATTTTCTTTCGATGTTAATAGTTCTACCGAAATCGATTTGATAATCGTAATTTCTGTTCGCCATAATTAAGCCACCGCTAGGCAAAACTTGTACACCAATGATATTTTTTTTCAAAAAATCATCCCCGGCAATCATCTTCAAAACTTCAGATAATTTTTCTTTTTTTACTGCTGTAATTTCCCCCGATATCAGTGGAACTCTCGCGGTGTAATTCTCTGATAACGGCATTTTATTTCCCTCATAATCAATATAAAAAGAACCCATTTCGTCAAACACTCTGCCAACCGGCATTTTTTGTTCTACCACTGCTTTTAAAACCCCATCAACACTGACAAAAACATCTGCTTTATGAATTAGCTGATGTTGACCGATAGACTTTTCCAATTTATTCAAATCTAAACCATCTTTATTGATAGTTTTTAGCTCCTGATTTTTTTCTATTAACAATTTATTAACCGTTTCCGGCTTCAAAAAAAGAATGTTTTCGCCTATGAAAACAACCTCTGTTTTCTTTATTTTTCGCATAGCATTTCGGTGCGAAGTGAACGAAAACAGGAAGATTACGACCGAAATCATTAGTACCAATCTGATATTTGTCCAAGTTAAAATCTTCATGATAAAGCCAATTTAATTTTTGGAACTAATTCACCGATGTCTCCGGCGCCGATGGTGACAATTATTTTAGCATTGTTTTCCAAAATTGACGGAATTAAATCACCTTTAGAAACCAATTTTTTATTTGGATTTTCCATTTTGGAAAGCAACCAACTTGAGGTAATTCCTTCCATCGGTAATTCTCTGGCCGGATAAATATCTAACAACAAAATCTCGTCGAACTGGGACAAGCTTTTGGCAAAATCATTCGCAAAATCTTTCGTTCTGCTGAATAAATGCGGTTGGAAAATGGCCAATACTTTTTGGTCAGGATACAATTCACGAACTGCTTGATGCACCGCATTAATTTCTGTCGGATGATGTGCGTAATCATCTATATAAACCAGGTCATTGGTCTTGATTTGATAGGAAAATCTGCGCTGAATTCCTTTAAATGAAGCCAAGGCTTTGGCAATGGACTCGGTTGGGGTACCATAAGTCTTAGACATTGCTAAAGCCATCAAGGCATTCATTAAATTGTGTCTTCCCGGCAAACCGAATTTCAAATCGGTAATTGTTTCCGATGGTGTTTGTACATCAAAAACATAGAACCCGTTTTCAATTCGGATATTGAAAGCTTTGTACGTTGAGTCCTCATCAATTCCAATGGTTAAACCTTCTATAGGCAACCCTTTTGGAACGAATAAATTGTTTCTATCTTCTACTTTATCAGCAAATTCTCGGAACGAATCTTCGATAGCCGTTGCGTCACCATAAATATCCAAATGGTCTGCATCCATTGAAGTTACGCAAGCAATATCGGGATGCAAATGCAGGAATGATCGATCGAATTCATCGGCTTCAACAACTGTTATAGTTTTGCCGTTTCCGATTAAATTGGAATGGTAATTCTCTACAATGCCGCCTAAAAAGGCGGTAACATCTGCTCCGCTTTCGAAAAGGATGTGACCCAAAATACTTGAGGTTGTTGTTTTTCCGTGCGTTCCCGCAACAGCGAAGCAAAACGTGTCTTTAGTGATGATACCCAAAACTTCGGCGCGTTTTTTAACTACATAATCTCTTTCTAAAAAATAGTTCCATTCCGAATGGGTTACCGGTACTGCCGGTGTAATGATTACCAAAGTGTTTTCGGTGTAATAATCTTTTGGAATTAAACCAATATTGTCTTCAAAATGAATGTCCATTCCGCCAGCAATCAACTCGTCGGTCAACATGGTCGGCGTTTTATCGTAACCCGAAACATTTTTACCAATGTTTTGGAAATAACGCGCCAAGGCACTCATTCCGATGCCTCCGATACCGATAAAATAGACGTTATGTATTTGGTTTAGATTCATTTCTTAAAGTGGCAAAGTCACAGAGTGGCAAAGTGACAAAGTTTTTTATTTTATTAATTTTACTATCTGTTCAACTATATCTTTTGTAGCATTTGGCTTAGCCAACTTTTTTATGTTTTGACTTAAAGTAAGCTGCAAATCTTCGTTTGAAATCAAATCAGAAAACGTCGTTTCAAATGTTGTATCCAATTCGCTTTCTTTTAAAAGAATCGCGCCGTTTTTGTCGGCAATTGCTTTGGCGTTTTTGGTTTGATGGTCTTCGGCTACATTGGGTGACGGAATAAAAATGGTTGGTTTTCCCACCAAACACAGCTCGGAAACCGACGATGCTCCAGCGCGAGATATTACAAAATCTGCGGCGGCATAAATCAAATCCATTCTATCAATAAACGCGACTACTTGAACATTTTCTTTTTCATTGAAATGTTGGTATTCGTCGAAATACAATTTGCCACATTGCCAAAAAACCTGAACACCACTTTCTAAAAGAAAATCGAGTTCTTTTGCGATTAATTGATTTATTCTTCTTGCTCCGAGACTTCCTCCGAGAACCAACAAAGTTTTTTTATTGACATCCAATTTAAAATAGGCTTTCCCTTCGGCTGTTTTGGTGGCGACATCCAACAAATCTTGACGCACGGGATTTCCGGTAAAAACGATTTTATCCTTTGGAAAGAATCGTTCCAAATTTTCATAAGCCACACAAATTGCATTGGCTTTTTTACTCAACAGTTTGTTGGTAATTCCCGGATAGGAATTTTGTTCTTGAATGACTGTTGGTATATTCAAACTATTCGCCATTTGCAATAACGGTCCGCTGGCAAAACCTCCGGTTCCGATTACTACATCGGGTTTGAAACTTTTTAATATTTGGCGTGATGTCCACAAACTGCTTACTAATTTTAGTGGAAACATAGCGTTTTGCAATGTCAGTTTTCGCTGCAAACCGGCAATCCACAATCCGTTGATTTTGTAACCGGCTTGGGGTACTTTTTGCATTTCCATTTTGTCTTTGGCACCTACAAAAAGAAATTCCGCTTCAGGGAAACGAGACTTTAACTCATTAGCAATCGCCACTGCCGGATAAATATGTCCGCCAGTTCCGCCGCCGCTTAATATGAATTTTAGTTTACGCATCTTATTTCTTTAAAATTGGCTCCAATGGATTGGCTTTATCTTGGATAGAATAGCTTTCCAACTCGGCTTGTGCCGCTGCTTTTTCGGCTTCCTCTTCTTCTTGCAATTGTTTGTCAATCATTCGTTGTAATGCGTCTTCTCGTTTTTGCTTTTCAGCTAATTCCTCGGCAATTTCTTCTTCTTTTTTGGTCACACTTAAAATAATGCCAAGTGCAATACAAGTCATCCAAATAGAACTTCCACCCGAACTAATCAATGGTAATGTTTGTCCGGTTACGGGTAATAATTCTACTGCCACTGCCATATTAGTCATGGCCTGAAAAATAATTGGGAAGCCTAAACCTATGACGACGAGTTTACCGAAGAGTGAATTCGATTTATGCGCCGCGACAACAAATCGGAACAACAAAAGCAAGTACAAACACAATACTAAAATCCCGCCGAAAAGTCCGTACTCCTCGACAATAATGGCATAAATAAAATCGGATGATGATTGTGGTAAAAAGTTTTTCTGCACACTTTTACCCGGACCTAAACCATACACACCACCTGAAGCAATAGCTATTTTGGCTTTTTCAATTTGGTAATCATCCTCATCGGGTTTGTCGCTGGTGAAATTATCAATACGATTGATCCATGTGTCAACACGATTGGGGAAAGCATCCGGAAAAGCTTTGGCCACCAAAATAAAAAATGTCAATCCAATAATACCGGCACCGACGATGATTCCGATATATTTTAAAGGATATTTCCCGATAAATGCCAACATTAAAACCATTGAAAATATCAATGCTGCCGTGGATAAATTTGCGGGCAGAATTAAGATTACCGTAATAAAAACCGGCGTCCATAAATCCCATAATGAATTTTGAAACGTTATTGGGATTTCTCTGCTTTTAGATAAATATCGGGCTACAAAAACATACAGGACTATCGAGGCCAACGCTGATGTTTGGAACGTAATTCCGATGAACGGAATTTGTATCCAACGGCTGGCATTGGCACCATCAATAATGGTTCCTTTGAGCAAAGTATATATCAATAACACCCAAACGACCGGCAATAACAATCGAGAAATCGTTCGGAAATAATGATAGGGAACTTTGTGAATTTTGTAAAGAATAAAAAATCCAACGAACACTTGCGCACCGTGTTTCAACAAATACGTCAACGCATTTCCGGAACCGTGGCGCATATAGGCCAAATTGCTACTTGCACTAAACACCGGCATAAACGAGAAAAGCGCCAACAAGGCCACGAATGCCCAGATGACTTTATCTCCTTTTAAGCTGTGAATTAGTTCTTTCATAGTGTGGATTTGTCGATTTGTGGATTCGGTTATTTGAAATTCAAATAACCAAATAACCACATAACCAAATTATAAATTCTGTACGGCTACTTTAAACTGGTTTCCTCTGTCTTCGTAGTTTTGGAACAAATCAAAACTGGCACAAGCCGGCGACAATAAAACGGCATCGCCTTTCTCGGCTAAATGCTTGGCTGTGTTTACTGCATCGCGCATGTTGTCTACTTCTACCATCATATCGACTACATCGCTGAAGGCGTCTATGATTTTTTTATTGTCTAAACCAAGACAAATGATTGCTTTTACTTTTTCACGTACTAATGGCATCAACTCGCTGTAATCATTTCCTTTGTCAACACCGCCGACAATCCAAACGGTAGGCACTGTCATACTGTCTAAAGCGAAGAAAGTCGCATTGACATTAGTCGCTTTGCTATCGTTGATGTACTGCACATTTTGAATTTTGAGTACTTTTTCCAAACGGTGTTCTACGCCTTGGAAGTTGGACAAGCTCTCGCGAATGGTTTGCTTTCTGATTTTCATCAATTGGGCGACAGAAGTGGCAGCCATAGCGTTTTTCATGTTGTGTTTTCCTTCCAAAGAAATGTCCGCTGTTTTCATTTCAAATTCCTCGTTGTTGATGATGATGTCCATAGTATTGTTTTTTATAAAGGCTCCGTTTTCAAATGTTTTTAATAATGAAAAAGGAATTAATTGTGCTTTTGTTTTATTGTTTTGTAACCATCCTGAAATCGCTTCGTCATCGGCGTCGTAGATGAAAAAGTCCTCTTCTGTTTGGTTCATTGTTATTCTAAATTTTGACGCTATATAATTTTCATACTTGTATTCATACCGGTCCAAATGATCCGGACTGATGTTTGTAAGGATGGCTATATCTGGCTTGTAATTGATGATGCCGTCTAATTGAAAACTGCTCAATTCCAATACATAGCAATCGTAGTTTTCTTCGGCCACTTGCCAGGCAAAACTCTTTCCAATATTGCCACCCAATCCTACATTCAATCCGCCTTCTTTTAGTAGATGGTAAGTCAACATCGTTGTCGTTGTTTTACCGTTGCTTCCGGTTATTCCAATGGTTTTGGCGTGTGTAAACGGATAAGCAAATTCTATTTCGGATATGACTGGAATTCCTTTTTCCAATAGTTTTTTAATCAATGGCGCTTTCTCAGGAATTCCAGGGCTTTTCATGACTACATCGGCATTGAGGATTAATTCCTCTGTATGCTTTTCGTCTTCCCATTTTATTTCATGCTGATTAAGAACGTCTCTGTATTTATCTTTTATTCTTCCCATATCGGACACAAAAACATTGTATCCTTCCTTCTTTCCTAAAATGGCGGTTCCCACACCACTTTCTCCACCGCCAAGTATTACCAATCTTTGCATTATCTCAATTTTAAAGTCACTATGGAAACGATGGCTAACAGTATGGCAACAATCCAAAAACGGGTTACGATTTTACTTTCGTGATAGCCTTTCTTTTGGTAATGGTGGTGTAATGGTGACATGAGGAAAATGCGCTTTCCTTCACCAAAGCGTTTTTTGGTGTATTTGAAATAGGAAACTTGCATAATCACGGATAAGTTTTCGGCAAAAAAGATGGCGCACAATACCGGTAACAACATTTCTTTACGAACCGAAATCGCCAAAACCGCTATAATTCCGCCAATGGTTAAACTTCCTGTATCGCCCATAAATACCGATGCCGGATAGGAATTGTACCAAAGGAATCCTATTAATGCACCTACGAATGCCGAAATGAAAACCGTCATTTCCCCTGAATTCGGGATGTACATAATGTTTAAATAGCCGGAGAGAATTACGTTCCCTGAAACGAAGGTGAAAATTCCTAATGCGAGTACAGAAATAGCGGAAGTTCCTGCAGCTAATCCATCAATTCCATCGGTTAAATTAGCGCCATTCGAAACCGCAGTAATAATGAAAATTACGATTGGAATAAAAATTAACCATGCCCAGTTTTCATAACCTTCACCTGTCCATTCAATGAATTTGGCATAATCTAACTCATTGTTTTTAGTGAACGGAATGGTTGTAGTAGTTGATTTGTGCTCGATTGGTGTTTGAGAAATTACGTTTTCCGTTTGGTTAACAGTAGTTACTGTTTTCTCTCTAACGGTTACGCCCGGATGAAAATACAATACTGAACCCACTATTAACCCTAAACCAACTTGCCCGATTACTTTAAATATCCCTTTTAAACCTTGTTTGTCTTTTTTGAAGATTTTGATATAATCATCGATGAATCCAATAGTCCCCATCCAAAGTGTGGTTACTATCAGAAGGATGATGTAAATATTATTCAGTTTGGTCAACAAAATCACCGGAATCAATGTCGCAATGATGATGATTAAACCACCCATGGTAGGCGTTCCCGCTTTTTCATTTTGCCCTTGCAATCCCAATTCTCTTACCGTTTCCCCTACTTGTTGGTTTCTCAAAAAGTTGATGATTTTTTTTCCGTAAATGGTGGAAATCATCAATGATAGGATAATAGCTAAAGCCGAACGAAAAGTAATGTACTGGAACACTCCGGTTCCCGGAACATCCATCGTTTTGTCGAGGTATTCAAATAAATAATAGAGCATAGGTTTATTTGTTTAGCTGTTCTAATAGTTCTTTTACAATTTTCATATCATCAAAATCGTGACGAACGCCTTGAATTTCTTGGTACGTCTCGTGTCCTTTTCCGGCAATTAAGATGATATCATTGGGTCCGGCCAATTGACAAGCGGTTTTAATGGCTTGTTTTCTATCTACAATCGACAAAGTTTTTTTGTGATTTTGCGGCTCTACCCCTTTTTCCATATCCGAAATAATATCAATAGGATCTTCGGTTCTCGGATTATCGGAAGTGATGATAACCTGATTGCTCATTGTGGTTGCAATGTTCGCCATGATGGGCCTTTTGGCTTTATCTCTGTCACCACCACAACCGACTACTGTTATCAATTTTTCATTGTTCGTGCGAATATCATTTATCGTGCTCAACACATTTTCCAAAGCATCCGGCGTGTGAGCGTAATCGACAATTGCAGTGATTTTTTGGTTGGAAACGATAAATTGGAAACGACCAGAAACACTTTCTAACTCGGAAAGCAATCGCAACACTTCTAATTTATCCAAACCTAATTCAACCGCTGTTCCGAAAATCGCCAACAAATTATAGGCATTAAAAGTTCCGATTAGCCTAACCCAAACTTCATTTTCATTGATTTTCAGCAACAATCCCGACAATTGGTTTTCTAAGATTTGTGCTTTGTAATCAGCATACGATTTTAGCGCATAGGTCAGTCTTCTGGCTGCTGTATTTTGAAGCATTACCAAACCGTTTTTGTCATCGATATTGGTCAAAGCGAAAGCGGCTTTGGGCAAATGGTCGAAAAATGATTTTTTTACATCTCTGTATTCCGCAAAAGTTGCATGATAATCTAAATGATCGTGCGACAAATTGGTGAATACACCGCCGGCAAAGTGCAAACCTTCCGTACGTTTTTGGTGAATTCCGTGTGAACTTACTTCCATGAAGCAGTATTCAACACCAACCGCGCTCATTTCGGCCAAATAATAATTGATGGTTAACGAATCCGGAGTTGTATGTGTGGCTTTGTATTCGGTATCATCCACCATAATTTTTACGGTAGATAACAGTCCAACTTTATAACCTGCTTTTTTGAATAATTGGAACAAAAGTGAGGCAATAGTAGTTTTACCGTTTGTTCCTGTTATGCCGACTAATTTTAAATTTTGAGACGGATTGCCGTAATAATTGGAAGCCAAAAATGCCAAAGCAGCATTAGTGTCTTTTACTTGAATATAAGTCACGCCTGTAACTATAACTTCAGGCAAAGTATCGCAAACAATAACTGTTGCGCCGAGATTTATCGCTTTTTCTATAAAGTCATGTCCATTGGAAACACTACCGCGAATCGCCACAAAAATGTCATTCTCCTGAACTTTTCTCGAGTCGAATTCGATTTTACCAATAGTCATTTCGGTCGAACCTTTTACGACTTCGATGGCGACTTTATACAATATGTCTTTTAAAATAATCACGATAATTCGAGTATGATGATTTGATTTTTATTCAAAGGTGAACCGGGTTGAATGGATTGTCGTTTTACTTTTCCGAACCCAACTACTTTTACTTTTACTTTCATGTTTTCCAAAAGTGCAACTGCGTCCATACCGCTCATGCCTTTTACATTGGGAATGGTTTTCCCGTCGGCATTTGACTTGTCTTCGTACGCGCTGTATGCCTTCTCCTGTTTGGCTATTTTTTTATTCAGATTTTTAATTTCGTTGGTGGATGGCGCATCGGTAAAAATCTTTTGTGCCACACGTTTGAAAACCGGCCCGGCCACATCGGCACCGTAATAATTATTGCCTGAAGTGTTGGGTTTGTGCACCACAACTATGCAGGAATATTTGGGATTTTCCGCGGGGAAAAAGCCGACGAAAGAAGAGATGTAGTGTTTTTCACTTCCGCCGTTTTTACCATAATTGGCTTGAGCTGTTCCGGTTTTTCCGGCCATGGAAAAGTCTTTAGAATACAATTTAGAGCCCGTTCCTTTTTTGACCACATTCTCTAAAACCGATTTTAATTTTTTAATCGTTTCGTCGGAGCAGATTTTAGGATTGATGACTTCTTTGTTGTATTTTTTGATGGTTTTGTTCCATTCTTTGATTTCGGAAACAAATTGAGGCTTTACCATTTCTCCATTATTGGCTACCGCATTATACAAAGTCAATGTCTGTAAAGGCGTTACAGAAACTCCGTAACCAAAAGCCATCCAGGGTAAGGAAATCGCACTCCAATGTTTATCTCCAGGTTGTGGAATATAAGGTTTGCCTTCGCCTTGAAATGGCAATCCTAATGGTTTGTTTAATCCCATTCTGTCGATTCTCTCAACAAATTCTTTTGGATTATTTTTGTAATTCTCATAAACAGCTTGTACTAAAACCGTGTTGGAAGACACTTCAAAACCTCTTGCCAAAGAAATTTTTCCGTAACCGCCTTCATGAGAATCTCGGACTTTTTTTCCACGATATTCTATAATTCCTCCGCGACTGTCATACACTTTACTGGTGTCTACTTTTCCGTCATCCAATAGGGCAATCATGTCAACTAGCTTGAACGTTGAACCAGGTTCGTGCGATTCAGCTATAGCGTAATTAGTCGTTTCAAAATAAGTAGAATCACTTTCTTTCAGTTTGCCTAAATTGGAAATCGCTCTGATTTTTCCGGTTTTGGTTTCCATTACAATTACACAACCGTGCTCGGCTTTGAACTCCTGCAACTGTTTTAGCAAAGCATGATGGGCGATGTCTTGGATATAAACATCAATGGTGGAAATTACGTCATAACCATCTTGAGGGTCAACTTCATTTTGGTCCCGAATGGGTTTCCACTGTCCTTTAGCGATTTTTTGTTTTAAAACTTTACCGTCTTTACCATTCAAATATTTTCTGAACGACCATTCGATACCTTTTCCGTCCGGTTTCCCTTCCGGAGTAATTCTTTCGTAGCCAATAGTTCTTTCGGCAATTTTCCCTATCGGATGTTCGCGAACGGTTTCTTGTTCGGTTATCATACCACCTTTGTTGGCGCCCAAATTGAACAGGGGAAAACTCTTGATTTTCATGTATTGTGTATAGCTCAAATCTCGAGCAACCAACAAATACCTGTTTTTATTGTTTCTGGCCAAAGTCAACTGAGAATGATAGAAACTACTGGGTTTACCCAACATTTTCGACAGTGAATCCGCCAATGGTCTTACATTTTTGGCAAAGTCTTCTCCTTTGGGTGCCACGGCATCAAATCTTATATTGTAATTGGGAATAGAAGTCGCAAGCAAACTTCCGTCAGCGGAATAAATATTTCCTTTGTTGGCCGGAATCACAAAGTTCTTTACGGTTCTTTCTTTGGCTAATTTTCGGTAATGATCACCTTCAACCCACTGAATTTTAGAGAGTTTAAAAGCAATTGCAAATGCCATCAGAAAAAGACAGAAAGCAACTAAGTAAATTCGGTAAGAGATATGTTTATCTTCTACTGCCATAGTTTTTGGAAGAAAGTTTTTTCTACCGGTTTTTTAATTTTTATTTTTTGAGGCGGAACCGATGAAGGGAAAATATTTCTCTCTTTCATTCTTTCGGAAACGGTCGATTCCATTTTTAATTTCATTAATTCGGAGCGTTTGTCTACAAATTCAGAACGCAATTCTTTTACTTCATTGGTCAATTCGGCAATTCTGAAAATCTTTTGGTCGTATCTATGTTCGTTGGCAATCATCAAAATTGCCAGTAAAATCAGAAATACTATGAATCGCCAGTTTTTAGTGGCGTCTTCATTGACTAAGAATCTGGCTTTTAATATGCCGTAAACGCCTTTTTTCATCGCTTTTCTGCTATTCTTAATTTGGCACTGCGCGCCCTGTTGTTGATTTTAATTTCAGCTTCGTCTGGCACGATTAGTTTACCAACCAACTTAAACGGCACTGAAAAATTCCCAAAGAAATCGCGTTCCGGTTCGCCTTCAAACAGTCCGTTTTTCATAAAGCGTTTTACTAATCTATCTTCTAAAGAGTGATACGAAATCACACTTAGTCTTCCTTCGGGCTTCAATATTTCAAGGGATTGTTCCAAAAATTCTTTAAGGACTTCCATTTCTTGGTTAACCTCAATTCTAATCGCTTGATAGATTTGCGCCAAGATTTTATTTTTAAACTGATCGGGTAAAAATTTGGCCAAAACCGATTTTAACTCATCAGTGGTATTAATGGTTTTCTTTTCTCTGGCTTCGATAATGGTTCTAGCGATGGCCGGAGCAGCTTTCAATTCGCCGTAATCCAAAAACACTCTTTTTAAATTGGCATCATCATATTCATTTATCACTTTGTGCGCATCGAGTTCGTTTCTTTTGCTCATTCTCATATCCAAATCGGCATCAAAGCGTGTAGAAAAACCTCTTTCCGGAACATCAAATTGGTGTGATGAAACGCCTAAATCAGCCAAAATACCATCCACACTTTTCACCCCATGAAACCTCAAAAAACGTTTGATGTATCTGAAATTCTCTTGAATCAATGTAAATCTTTCATCGGGTAAGGCATTAGCCCAAGCATCTTCATCTTGGTCAAACCCAAACAATCTTCCATTAGGCCCTAAGCGACTCAAAATCTCTTTAGAATGACCGCCACCACCAAAAGTCACATCGACATAAATTCCATCCGGTTTGATATTCAAGCCATCGACAGTTTCCTTCAACAAAACCGGATTATGATATTCCATCTCCATCGTCATTTATATTTCCCATTACATCTTCCGCTAAATCAGCAAAGTCGATATCATCGCCTGCAATTGATTTTTCGTATAAATCTTTATCCCAAATCTCCACAATATTCACTGCTGATGAAAGCACAATATCTTTTGAAATATGTCCAAAAGCCACTAAATCTTTCGGAATTAACAATCGACCTAAATCATCTACTTCAACGACTTTCACACCGGCCGTAAAACGACGGATAAAGTCATTGTTTTTCTTCACAAATCGATTGAGTTTGTTGATTTTTTGCATCATCAAATTCCATTCGGTCATCGGATACAATTCTAAACACGGCTGAAACACAGAACGCTTCAAGACGAAGCCATCTTGAAGAGAATTAGCCAGTTGCTTCTTTAGAGCCGAAGGAATCATAAGCCTTCCTTTGGCGTCAACTTTGCATTCATATGTTCCGATTATGGAGTTCAATTGCCGTTTATTTTGGTTATCAGCAAAAATATAAAATATATTACCACAATTTACCACAAAATACCACTTTGTTGATAAGTTTTACCACTTCATTCCCTTTTGGCTTGAAAACCCGACAAATTCTCCATTATCAAAATCTTGATGATTATTTAATGAATTTAGATTTGAGGAGATAAAAAAATATAAAAATCTCATTTTTAGCCTTTTTGTTGCATAAAATTGATTTTATTGACCTTGAAATAGTTGTTTGTTTTTTAAAAAAACACAGACTGATAATTTGAAAAAATGTTGATGAAAATCTTTATTTTAGTAGTAAATATTCCTTTCATAACCGAATTTTTATCTATAAAATCATATATTTGTTGCCGAGGTAAAAAGTCAAAAAAATTACATGGAAGGAAATTTTAAAAAAGAAGGAAGATATTCCTATTTCGAAGCCGGAGAAGGCACACCAATTGTTGTTTTACACGGATTGATGGGCGGATTGAGTAATTTTAATGGTGTAGCCGATTATTTTTCATCTCAAGGGTATAAAGTGGTCATTCCTGAGTTGCCGATTTATACCCAAAATATTCTAAAAACCAATGTTAAGGCTTTCGCCAAATATGTAAAAGACTTTATTACTTTTAAAGGTTTTGATCGCGTCATTTTACTAGGGAATTCCCTCGGCGGGCATATTGCTTTGTACCATTCCAAAATGTATCCTGAAAAAGTTGCCGGACTGGTAATCACAGGGAGTTCAGGGCTTTACGAAAGCGCCATGGGAGATAGTTACCCGAAACGAGGCGATTATGAATACATTAAGAAGAAAGCGGAAGCAGTTTTTTACGATCCAAAAGTTGCCACAAAAGAAATTGTTGACGAAGTTTTTTCGGTAGTGAATGACCGAATAAAAGTGATTAAAACCTTGACGATTGCCAAAAGTGCTATTCGTCACAATATGGCCAAAGATTTACCAAAAATGCATGTGAAAACCTGTATCATTTGGGGCAAAAACGATCAAGTTACCCCACCGGAAGTTGCAGAAGAATTCCATAAATTAATGCCAAACTCAGCATTGTATTGGATTGACAAATGCGGACACGCTGCCATGATGGAACATCCTGACGAGTTCAACCGATTATTGCATGAATGGTTAAAAGAAGTTCATTTATAAACAAAAGTCCTTTTGGGACTTTTTTATTTTAATACAATCCAATGAAAATTACTAGTGCCGAATTTATAATCAGCAATTCCGATGTGAGTAAATGTCCGAAAGACCCATTGCCGGAATATGCTTTTATTGGTCGCTCCAATGTGGGTAAATCATCTTTGATCAACATGTTGACCAATCATAAAAATTTGGCTAAAACCTCAGGAAAACCGGGAAAAACGCAGTTAATCAATCACTTTAAAATCAATTTGAATTGGTTTTTGGTCGATTTACCGGGTTATGGCTATGCTCGTGTTTCTAAGAAAACCAAAGAAGTTTTTCAGGAATTTATCACCGATTATTTTGAAAAAAGAGAGCAATTGGTTTGTGCTTTTGTCTTAATTGACATCCGATTGGAAGCACAGAAAATTGACCTTGAATTTATTACCTATTTAGGTGAAATTGAAGTGCCGTTTTGCATCATTTTTACCAAAGCCGATAAAATTAGTAAAACCAAAATTGATTCGCACATTGCTGCTTACCGCAAAGCGCTTTTGGCTAACAACTGGGAAGAAATGCCCCAACATTTTGTAACCTCAGCATTGGAAAGCACCGGAAGAGACAAAGTGCTCGACTTTATTGACGGCGTGAATGAACAAATGTTTAAAAGTGGAGAATTATAAAAAAAGAGGTCAATTGACCTCTTTTTTTATTTCTTCAATTCCAATTTTTCCGCAAAATAATCACAGAAATCTTTCATTGTATCTGCCATTTTTTCATCGGCTGTTGCGCGTTGAAAAGTGTCAGACATGGCCACTAAAGTTTGGTGAAAAAACAATTTCATCTCATCTACCGGCATGTCTTTGGTCCACAAATCAATACGAAGTGTTTCCTGCGCTTTGCTGTCCCAAATAGAAAGCATCATGGCCTTGGCTTCTTCTTGGTCTACTCCGCCATCTTGTGCTGTCCAAGTCAGTTTTTCAGGGATGCGATTTTCGTCTAATTCAACGTTGAATTTTATTTCGGATTTAACGGTATTACTCATTCTTTTTGGGTTTATATTTTGATTTTTCAAATAATTCTTTGGTGTCCATTTTCAGCATGTCTTGCAAACTGACTTCGTTGTTTTCCATAAACGAACGTACGATTTGCCAACCAATCCATTGACCTACTCTACCAGGTGTTTCGTTATCAATTTCTAGATAGAATTTAGAAAACGGCGCGACATTAATAAAGCGATTCGGCAATTTAGAATCGGAACTGAAAAGCAAGCTCTCTTCTATAAAAAAACGCCACATATAACTTTCGTTCTCCTGACACCAAGTGATTTGTTGGGGCTGATATCCAATTTTTTCCGCATCGGTATGATTGGGCAAAACTAAATCTTTTAGGTAAAGTTCTTTACCGTAATAAATCATTTCTGCTAATAATGTTTTGTCGCTTGGTGGCGGAATTTTTCTGAACGCATAACTAGTCACGATATCCGGCATCATTTGTCGTTCTTCAAAATTTTGTCTAAAATATTCGGGAAAAGTGTAAAACTTGACATCTTTACCGAGATACAACTCCAAGGCAATAATTAATTTGTCATTGGCATAAATGGCTTTGCTGGTATAATCCATTTCACCGATTACAGTATATACTTTGGGCAAAACAGTTTCCGGGAAATAGTACTTTAAATGTTTGAACAAATCCTCAATTTCGTTGGTTTGCTTACCGAAATCTGGATATTTTTTTTTCACTTCAGCATATAAATCACGCCAATCTTTATTTTGCATTTTTTCAATCCAGACTTGATCTTCAATGCCTTCCGGAAAGAAAAAGGGATATTCTGCTTTTAAATTCGGCAAATCTTTGGGTGTTGCTTCAAAAAATGCCTGGTCAAATCTATCGACTTGTAAGGCAACCGGAATTTCCTCGACTGCCTTTTCCACTTTGGTTTTCTTATCACAAGAAACCATTAGAAAAACCAACGTTAGTATTGCAAAATACTTTTTCATTATAGAGAATTTATATGACAAAAATAGGACTGAAAAGTTTGTGATTTTTTACATTTGCAAATATACAGTTCCGTTTCTAAAAACTTTCATAAAAAAATGGCTAAAAAAAGTAAAATTAAAGTAGGGGAAACCAATGACTATATTGTTACATGGTTAAAGGATTACGCTACAAAAGCAAAAGTGAATGGTTTTGTGATTGGTATTTCGGGCGGTGTAGATTCGGCGGTAACCTCAACCTTGTGTGCGCAGACCGGTTTGACCACTTTGTGTGTTGAAATGCCGATTCATCAAGACCCAAGCCAAGTGAGTCGCGGAAGAGAACATATTGAGCAATTGAAAAAGCGCTTTCCAAATGTTCAAAATGCTGAAGCAGATTTGACCGGTGTTTTTGAAACATTTAAGCAAGCCGTTCCCGGTTCCGATAATGAAATCAAATTGCATTTGTCTTTGGCCAATACAAGAGCGAGAATGCGAATGACAACCTTGTATTATTTTGCCGGCATTCATGGTTTGTTAGTCGCCGGAACGGGAAATAAAGTAGAAGATTTTGGCGTTGGTTTTTATACCAAATACGGAGATGGCGGTGTTGATTTAAGTCCGATAGCCGATTTAATGAAAAGTGATGTGTATGCTTTAGGAGCATATTTGGAAATTCCTAAATCGATACAAAATGCGGCTCCGACCGATGGACTGTTTGGCGATTCAAGAACCGATGAAGATCAGTTAGGCGCGAGTTACGATGAACTCGAATGGGCGATGTTAGAAGTCGAAAACAACAAAAAAACTGAGGATTATTCAGGTAGAGAAAGAGAAGTTTTTGAGATTTATAAGAAGTTAAACACAATAAATCAACACAAAATGAACCCAATTCCTGTATGTATTATCCCAAATTTTTTAAAATAATATTTATTTTATTAACATTCGTACGATATAATTTTTTAACTTTACAGTAAATTTCTATTAATTTTTTATCAAATACCACAATTATGATAAATGTATGTATTGCTGATAACTTTCCAGTTGTACACTTTGGAATGAAAGCTTATTTTAAGGATCATCCTGAGATAAGCATAGTATCCAACGTAGGAAATTTTTTTATGGTTCCCGATGCCTTGAGAAACAAAGAAATTGACGTCTTAATCATCGATTTAGAGCTTGAAGGACTTAAAAGTATTTATGAGGTCAAGTCAATCATCAGAAACTTTCCAAAAACTAAAGTTATCGTCTTCAGTAGTCTGTCTGAGCACATTTACGCACCTAATGCTATCAAAGCAGGCTGTGCCGGTTATGTTCACAAGACATCAAAACTTGAAAATTTAGGTATAACCATTGTCAAAGTACACCAAGGACAAATTATACTAAATGAAGAAATCAAGAGAAACCTAGCATTAATTGCGAAACAAAACAAATCAGAGCGGTTGTATCGAAAGCTATCGAACAGAGAAATTGAGGTGTTGCGTTTCCTTAGTGACGGTAAGAAAAACAACGAAATCGCTAAGATTTTGGCGCTTAACGAAAAAACCATTAGTACATACAAACTTCGTTTATTAACGAAGCTCAATGTCACTAACTTGGTTGACCTTGTTAACAAAGCCAAGACCTTGGAAATCGTTTAAAACTAAAAACCCTCGAAATTCGAGGGTTTTTTTATAGATAAGTTGAACGTATTCTGCCTATTTTATTGGTCAAGCTGACCTTTAACTTATTGTAATCGTTAATAGTTGCCATAATTTCTGTTGAATCATTTTCTTCCTCAGCTTTGAAATTATTCATCAAATCCAAGATCAGTTTATTAATCAGATACTCGCGAAGTGAAATAATGGTTTCGGAAACGTACTGACTCACATTTTGGGTCTTTGTTTTCACGTAAATGTGTTTGGTTTCCCAATTGTGCAGCAACTCTTTTTCCTCCGACATTAAAATATCTGTAACCATCTGAGAATGTTCCGGCGACAATTGCATCAAATAATGCTCTATATTGAACTCTTCCGTTTGGTGGTAATAATTGATTAAGTCAGTATAAATTTCCCGAAATATAGGGTTGGCCAACTCTACTTCATCTTCTTGTAAGCTCAGATAGATTCGCTGGAACACTTTAAAGGTGTTTGTTTCCTTTTCTTCTGTCATCTCGCCTTCTTCATTGGCTTTTAGAATATAATCATCAAAATCGGCTTCTAACGATCCATAAAGCAACAACATTTCTAAAATTTTACGTTCTAAATCATAAACAATGTCGATTTTTTCCTGGGATATTTGCGGTTCATTCTTAACCACTTCAAAAGCAGTTTGCTCTTGTTTGAGTTTCTTGCCGGCTTCCGAAATGTCTTTTTGCACTAATTGCGCCAAAGTATTCAGCAAAACTTGCTCAGAAATATCCATAATACGGGCCGTTTCCTGTACGTAGATTTCTCTTTTAATTCGATCCGGAATTTTGGAAATACTCACGACCATATCGCGAATTAAATCGGCTTTCTTGATGGGGTCATTATTGGCTTCATTCATCAAAAGCGAGGCTTTGAATTGAATAAAATCTTTAGCATTATTCTCTAAATAGTTGACCAAATCTTCATACGAATTCTTTCGGGCAAAACTATCGGGATCATCGCCATCAGGAAAAGTACAGACTTTTACGTTCATGCCTTCTTCCAAAATCAAATCGATTCCGCGGACAGAAGCTCTCAATCCTGCGGCATCGCCATCAAAAAGCACTGTGATGTTTTTAGTCAAGCGATTTATTAATCGAATTTGGTCGGGCGTTAAAGCTGTTCCGGATGAAGCTACTACATTTTCAATACCGGCTTGGTGCAACTGAATGACATCGGTATAGCCTTCGACTAAATAACAGTTATTTTGTTTGGCAATGGCTTGTTTGGCATGGAAAATCCCATACAAAACTTTACTCTTATGGTAAATATCACTTTCGGGCGAATTGAGGTATTTGGCGGCTTTTTTATCATTGGTTAAAATCCTACCGCCGAAGCCTAGATTTCTTCCGGACAAACTTTGAATCGGAAACATCACTCTGCCTTTGAAACGGTCAAAATGCTTTCCGTCTTCACGTGTGATGGTCAATCCGACTTTTTCTAAAAATTCTAATTGATACCCTTTCCCCAAAGCTTCTTTGGTAAACGCATCCCATGATTCAGGGGAATAACCCAAACCAAATTTGGCAATCGTTTCATTGGTAAAACCTCTTTCTTTAAAATAAGATAGTCCAATGGCTTTACCTTCCTCGGTATTTAAAAGTGTTTCGTGAAAGTAACTTTTGGCGAACTCAGACACCAAATACATGCTTTCTTTTTCATTGGCTTCAATTTTGTCTTCTTGAGAAACTTCGGTTTCTTCAATTTCGATGTTGTATTTGTTGGCCAAATAACGTATTGCTTCCGGATACGTAAAATGCTCGTGTTCCATCAAGAAAGTCACAACACTTCCACCTTTTCCCGAGCTAAAATCCTTCCAGATTTGCTTTACCGGTGACACCATAAATGAAGGCGAACGCTCATCCGAAAACGGACTTAAGCCCTTGAAGTTACTTCCGGCTCGTTTGAGCTGAACGAAATCACCGATGACTTCTTCCACACGTGCGGTTTCAAATACTTTATCTATGGTTTCGCGAGTAATCAAAGTTGATTATTAGATTGTTAGATTGTTAGAAATCTTGAAAAAATCAAAGAGGGTAAATTTACACATTCAGAATGTAAAATTTAAAATAAAAAATAAAAAAAGATGTTCCATTGCTGAAACATCTTTTCGAAGTATAAACTAACCTAATAAATTTTCTAATTGAAGTCGAAACGAACACCAAGCGATATGTTATTTTGCTTGATAGCATTGTCTTTGAACAATGGATTCAAGTCGTATTTTAAATAAAGACTTGTTTCACCGTAACCGATGTAAGTACTCACACCGTAGATAAAATCATTGGCATTAAAATCACCTTTTTCTTTAACAGAAATATCATTTCCGTTTAATTCATAACACAATTTTTGTTTAGATTTTACTCTAGCTCCGGCATAACCACCGATTCCGAAACGAACGCTCTCATGAGTCCTGAAAATTTTCTTTCCGTCTTTGTCTTTTGATTTTGTAAAATCAAACTCCAAGTGAAGAGGCACCGTTAGGTATACATTTCTAAAGCGCGAATCTTTTAAATTAACCGAACTGGTTTCCAAATTGGTTTGATTCCCATTCACTACAAACAAACGATTGTCTGTTGGGCGAAGGTTATTGTACATTAATGACATTCCGTATTTCAAGTGTAACAAATTGTCATTTTTGAACAATCTGGTGTTTGAAGTAAAGCCCCATTCATAGAAATGTGAACCCCAATATCGGTAATCAGAGTGAGCGACTGCTTTATCGGTTACCAAATTGTTTACCCCGGCAGCGAACACAAACTGTGACGTAGTTCTTCTTTCGCCTCTGCTCTTTCTGATGGAATCATTCTTACTCCAACTCCACTTCACTGTAAGTTGTTCTTTCCCATCTTTAATTTTTCCGGCTACTTTTTGGTTTACCAACTCTTTTAACTCTTCCTGAGCTTCACCTACTCGGGTTTCGATGTTTTTGGAACGGATTTCGGCAAACTTCAATTTCTTCTCGTCGGCTTGCTCTTTGGTGATTGTTCCCGACTCTAATTCTTTGTTTACCGATTCGATTTCCGCTTTTAAAGCTGCTTTTTCTTGTTTCGTAATCGCCTCAATTTTATTGGCAATAAGCTTGACTCTTAATTCGAAAGTAGTTTCCAACGCCTCTACTTTTACGGTTTCCTGAGCGACTGCTTTGGTTACTATACAACTCAGTAATAATGAGGCATAAATAATAAAATTCTTCATGATGATTGTGATTTAAAATTTGATTAATGATTATTCTTCTGTATTTCGGTTGGCCAAGGCCACCTTAATTTCTTTGTAATTTTTATTTACCTTATTGAACACTCTTTCTCTAAAGGAATATTCCACTTCGCCATCAACTTGAGAAAGTAAGCTTTTGGGATCCACTTTTAAAGTCGACTTCTGACTGGCTTTTTCTTTGGCGGATTTGTCTAAATCGGCTAACAAACTTTCGTCTGACTTTACACTGATGGGTTTTCTAATGACAATTTCCTTTGGCTCCATTACTTTTGGCAAGCTTTTTTGGGCTACATCAGACGAGTATTGGAATTCAATTGGTTTGTCTTTGATGATTTGATTTTGATTGTTGGTTGATTGATTATTGATTGAAACTCCTTGATTGTTGGTTGGCAGTTGGCGGTTTTTGTTTGCTGGCTGAACCTCCGAAGTGGCGATTGCTTCGTTCTGTTTCTGTATTTCTACGATTGGCGCTTGAATGTCATTGCTTTTGTTTTGAGTTGTGTCGATTTTAGTTTCTGTTCCAACTACAGTATTAATGGTATTAATTTCTGTACCATTTTGATTGAACAAAAACAAACCAAGTGTTACGAATACCAAAATGCTGGCAGCAATAAACAAAAAGCCAAAAGGTTTTCTTGTTTTTTTTTCTTCAGACACTGAAAGCATGGCATCCAATCGGTCCCAAGCTTGAGCTGACGGTTGAATTTCTCTGGCATTCAACTTTTCTCTGAACTGTTTGTCTATTTTATTCGGTTCCATTTTCATAATTTTTTAATTTCTTAACATTCTCCTGCAACATTTTTCGAGCATGTGATAATTGTGACTTCGAAGTACCTTCGCTGATGCCTAACATGGCCGCAATTTCATTGTGTTTGAATCCTTCTATCGCATATAAGTTGAAAATCATTTTATAGCCGTCGGGTAAACTGTCAATCAAGAACTGTATGTCTTCCACCGAAAACTGACTTTCAATATTATTGTGTCTTTCTTCGAAATACGTTTCGTCTTCAATAAACTTTACTTTTTTCTGCACTCTTATAAACGAAATACATTCGTTAATCATTACGCGACGAATCCAACCTTCAAAACTGCCTTTGTGTTCAAAATTCTTAAGATTGGTGAAGACTTTCATAAAAGCCGTAATCATAATGTCTTCTGCTTGGTGTATATCTTTAATATACTGACGGCAAACACTCAGCATTTTCGGAGCGTATTTGGAATAAATCTGATGCTGTGCGTGGCGATTGTTTTCGACAGCCAGTTCGATTAATTCTTTTTCCTCTTGATGTAAGTTGATTACTTTCAAAACGCTTGGTTAGTTTGTTCTATTAGCATAGACGAGAGTCATCGAAAAATGGTTGCATGATGATTTGAAAAAAAATAAATTTTAAAATAAAAATGTTGCGAATCTCAGTAAAATCAATGCTTTGCGGCGGAAAATATTTTTTAAAAAAATTACTTTTTCCTTTCGATAACGTAATTTACCATAAGCGAAAGCGCGTCTCTATAGTTAGATTGGGGGAAATTTTCAAGGATTTGAAGCGCTTCTTCTTGGAATTGCACCATTTTTTGTTCGGCATACTGCAAGCCGTTTTTGTCTTTTACAAATTGGATGACTTCCTTAACGCGCTTTTTGTCTTTGTTATAGTTTTTAATCGAATTGATGCACCAGCTTTTTTCTTTTTCGGAACAATTGTTCAGGGCATGAATTAGCGGCAAAGTCATTTTTTGTTCTTTAATATCGATCCCGGTTGGTTTGCCGATAGCGTCATCGGTATAATCGAACAAGTCGTCTTTGATTTGGAAAGCCATTCCTATGAGCTCACCAAATTTACGCATGGCTTCAACTTGAACCTCATCTTCTGAAACCGATTTGGCACCGAGCGCGCAACAAGACGCAATTAAAGTTGCCGTTTTTTTTCGAATGATTTCATAGTAAACATCTTCTACGATATCTAATCTTCGGGCTTTTTCTATTTGGAGTAATTCGCCTTCACTCATTTCACGTACTGCTACAGAAATTATTCGAAGCAAATCAAAATCGCCGTGGTCAATAGATAGCAATAATCCTTTAGATAATAAATAATCACCTACTAAAACCGCGATTTTGTTTTTCCACAAAGCATTGATGGAGAAAAATCCGCGTCGACGATTGCTGTCATCTACCACGTCATCATGAACCAAAGTTGCCGTGTGAATCAATTCGATTACTGAAGCTCCGCGATAAGTTCTTTCATTGACTTCGCCTTTTTCAGAAAGCATTTTGGCCACCAGAAAAACAAACATGGGCCGCATTTGCTTCCCTTTTCGGTTGACAATATAATAGGTGATTCTGTTTAAAAGCGCTACCTTAGAAGTCATTGATTCGTAGAACTTTTTCTCGAAAAGTTCCATTTCTTCTTGGATAGGCTTTTTTATTTGCGAAGTAATATTCATTAAAATAACAACCGAGTTCCATCGGGCATTCAAAGATACAATAATGGAACCGTTTGAAAAAAATATTTCCCTTTGATTAAACCTTTTGTGAATTTTATATTCCAACATTGGAACCAAAAAATAACAGATATGAAAATTAAAAATCTTGTATTAGGATTGACTTTATCAACTTTTATCCTAAGCTGTAGCAAAGATGAGAGCAACAGTAGCTCGTCTGAATTAAGTGAGGCAAGAGTGAGTGCCAAAATTGATATGGTAACTGAAGATGTAGCCAAAATTGCCGAAGACCAATATGCCCTTCAGGCCAATCCGGGCGCCGGAAGAAACAGCGAACTTGAAACGCAGGCATTACCACCTTGTGCTACTGTTGATATTCAACTAACGGCCACTTCTTGGATTAGAACGGTAACTTTTGACAATTGTACTTTACCCAACGGAAATGTAATCGACGGAACAATCATAGTAAGCGGGAGCTTGAATTTTGACACACCATCTTATACTATTATTTACAGTTTTGTTGATTTCCACCACAATGATATCTTAATCGAAGGTAACAGAAACATTGTTAGAAGTTTACAAAGCACAACTACTTTAGCCGCGGTTCATCCGGTAGCTTCAATGTCAATTGATATGACGGTAACTTTCCCTAACGGAAATGTTTATCATAGAGAAGGAAACAGAGTAAGAGAAATGATTGAAGGATTTGGTACCCCAATGATTTGGGCTGATAATGTGTTTTCAATTTCAGGAAGTTGGACTACTACTTTCCCAGCCGGAACCAGAACTTCAACCATCACAACGCCGTTAAGAGTAGAGGCCGACTGCCCACACATTGTTAGCGGAGTGGTAAACATTGTTGGAACCAACAATACTGCAACTTTAGATTACGGAAATGGTGATTGTGATAACCAAGCCACACTAACCGTCAACGGTAACACGACAACAATTAACTTAGGAAATTAATTTTATTTGAACTTAGTTATAAAAAGAAGAAGCTCCCAAATATGGGAGCTTTTTTTATGATTTATTGGCCAACTGACCACAAGCAGCATCTATATCTTTTCCTCGACTGCGGCGTACTTTGGCTACAATATCGTATTTGCTCAAAGCCTTGATGTAATTGTCTATTGCTTCGTCAGAAGCTTGCTGAAATTCACCGTCATCAATGGGGTTGTATTCAATTAAATTGACTTTACAAGGCACATATTTACAGAATTTCACCAAAGCATCTATCGAGGCTTTATCATCGTTAATGCCTTTCCAAACGACATATTCATAAGTAACTTTGCTTTTTGTTTTTTGATACCAATATTGCAAAGCTTCTTTCAATTCGGGCAATTGGAAGTTTTTAGTGAAGGGCATAATGTGATTGCGAGTTTCTTCAATAGCCGAATGTAAGGAAACTGCTAATTTAAATTTCACCTCATCATCCGCCATTTTTTTAATCATTTTAGAAACTCCCGAAGTAGAAACCGTAATGCGCTTAGGCGACATGCCCAAACCTTCTTCAGAGGTAATCATGTCAATGGCTTTCATCACGTTGTTGTAATTCATCAACGGTTCACCCATACCCATAAAAACAATATTCGACAACGGACGATTGTAATACAAACGGCTTTCTCGGTCAATCGCCACTACTTGGTCATAGATTTCTCCCGGTTCCAAATTTCGCATTCTTTTCAAACGTGCTGTGGCACAAAAATTACAATCCAAACTACAACCTACTTGACTCGAAACGCAAGCTGTGGTTCTGGTTTCTGTGGGAATCAAAACGCTTTCCACGATTAAACCATCGTGCAAACGAACCGCATTTTTGACCGTTCCGTCTTCGCTTCGTTGCATGGTATCGACTTTGATATGGTTAATCACGAAGTTATTTTCGAGCATCGCACGGGTTTCTTTAGACACATTGGTCATGTCTTCAAAATTATGTGATGCTTTACTCCAAAGCCATTCATAGACTTGATTGCCACGAAACGCTTTGTCTCCATTGGCCACAAAAAAATCACGCAATTGGGCTTTGGTCAAACTTCGGATGTCTTTTTTCTCGATTTCCATGGCGCAAAGTTAGTCATAAAGTTGAAATACTAATTTTGGAATTTGTAATTTTGACTTTTGAAATTGATTCTTATGCATTTCCTCTCCGACGAATTAGACCACTATGTAACCCAACATTCCCAAGACGAGCCGGAATTGTTGGCACAATTGAACAAAGAAACCCATCAAAAAATCTTGCAACCTCGCATGTTGAGCGGTCATTTTCAAGGCAGAGTTTTGAGCATGTTGTCGAAAATTATTCATCCGAAGCATGTACTGGAAATTGGCACTTATACTGGTTATGCCACTTTGTGCATGGCAGAAGGTTTAGCCGAAAACGGAACCATTGACACCATTGATGTAAATGAAGAATTAGTCGATTTTCAACGAAAATATTTTGACCGCAGCGAATGGGGCAAACAGATTGTTCAACATCTCGGCAGTGCAATTGACGTTATTCCTACTTTAGATAAAAAATACGATTTGGTCTTCATTGATGCTGATAAGGACAATTATATCAACTACTTTCATTTGGTGATACCCATCATGAACAAAGGAGGCATTATTTTATCTGACAACGTGTTGTGGAGCGGGAAAGTTTTAGAAGAAGTTAAGCCCAATGATAAAACCACCAAACTTATCATGGCCTATAACGAATTATTGAAAAATGATTCGAGAGTAGAAACCGTTTTATTGCCTATTCGAGATGGTTTGACTGTTTCGAGAGTGAAATAAAGCACGAAGTTAGAACTACGAAGTACGAAGTATATACTTAGAATATAATTTGTAACCCATAAATCCTGCAATGGCGCCAAAAGCATAGCCGGTTAGTATATCCGTTGGAAAATGTAAGCCCAGATAAATTCTACTATAAGCAAAAATCAATGGAAATAGAAACAGCCAATAAGCGTGTTTATAGTATCTCTTTAAAATCATAAAAGTCAACACCGTACTGGCCATAGAATTGGTCGCATGCCCTGAGAAAAAACTAAAAGATTTACTGGTTTTCACTAATCTTATAATACCATTAATCTCGGTATCATTACAAGGACGCAAACGCTCAAAACTGTATTTGAAAAGATTGACGGTTTGGTCACAAATGAGAATCATCACCGCAATGAAAAGTACATAGAAGCCAAATTTCTTCCAGCCGATTTTCTTTTGTAACCAATAAAAAACGAATAAAAAAATCGGAGCCCAATTGAGTTGCTTAGTTATAATCAACCACAATCCATCCCATCTTTCAGAACCTAAACCGTTCAGAAAAACCAGCAATTCCTTGTCGAGGTCAATTATTTTTTCAAGCATTAAAATTGGCGTTTAATCGGACCGGTTAAAGTGTCTAAATCTTCTGCGGCTTTATTAACATCGGGTAATATATTTTCAGAAACATTGCTTTTCACTTTGTCTACTTCGTCGGTAAAAGTGGAAGTCAATTCCTTTACAGAGCTGTTGATTTCCTGAACGTCAGCGCTTTTTTGAATTTCTGATTTGATGTCATTGGTAGCATTTTTCAATTGCGCCATTATTTTGCCAAGCGTTCTGGCAATTTCCGGAATCTTATCTGAGCCGAAAAGCATCAACGCTATAAAAATGATGAAAATTAATTCGCCGCCGCCTATTCCAAACATATTTTAAATTGCTTAATTATGAAGTCGCAAAGTTACAAAGTTCTGCTAATCAAATTTCGATTTTTCCGTTGTTTTTGGCCAAGAATTATTTGAGGTGTCAATATCCGCTGTTTCTTCCTTGGGATCGACTACAATTTTGGAAACCGCTTTTTTGGTGGCAAAAGTTCGACTCACTTCTTTATCATTCATTCTCCAAATTTGTGCCGGGAAATAATGATTTTCCTTAGTACCATCTTCAAAAGTAATTTCGACAATAATAGGCATAACCAATCCACCCGGTTTGTCAAAAGTGACTTGGTAAAAATACTTAGGCTCATTTAATTTGGCTTTTTCTTCCGTGCTGAAATTCTTGTTCACATAGTCATCCAAAGCTTGAAAATCTTCTATTTTAAAAGGCTTGTTTAGTTCCGGCTTGTAGGACGTACTTCCTTCTGCTATCATGTAAACCATCGGACCATTGCGAGAATCCCTGCGGCGACGGGTTTTCATAAAATCGTTAACTTCTTTCGAAGCTTCATTGCTTACAAAATATTTTTTTACTTCTTTAATCCCAATATCATTGTAGTCTGTGGTATAAAACCAACCTCTCCAAAACCAATCTAAATCGACTGCCGAAGCATCTTCCATCGTTCTGAAAAAGTCTTCCGGTGTTGGGTGTTTGAATTTCCAACGATTGGCGTAAGTTTTAAAAGCATAATCAAATAAGTCATGTCCCATAATGGTTTCACGCAATATATTCAAGGCGGTGGCCGGTTTTCCGTAGGCATTGTTTCCAAATTGACGCAAACTCTCCGAATTGGTCATTATCGGTTCTAAACCGGTTTGGTCGCCACTCATATAAGGAATAATATTTTTCGCCGGACCTCGACGGGTTGGAAAATTAGGGTCAAATGTTTTTTCCGCTAAATATTCCATAAATGAGTTTAAGCCTTCATCCATCCATGTCCACTGTCGCTCATCTGAATTGACAATCATCGGGAAAAAATTGTGCCCGACTTCGTGACAAATTACGCCCAGCATACCATATTTAGTTTGGTCACTGTATTTTCCGTTTTCATCCGGACGTCCGAAATTCCAACAAATCATTGGGTATTCCATGCCTTGGTCTCGTGCATTGATAGAAACTGCCTTAGGATAAGGATAATCAAAAGTATAATTAGAGTAGCTTTTTAGGGTATGTGCTACCATTCGGGTAGAATATTCGCCCCAAAGCGGGTTACCTTCTTTCGGATACAGAGAAATCGCCATTGAAGTAGTGCTTCCGGTTTTTACTGCCATAGCATCATAAATGAATTTTCTGGAAGTGGAAATCCCAAAATCACGCACATTTTCGGCTTTGAATTTCCAAGTTTTTTTCTTGTCTGAAAACCCTTTTTCTGCAGCTTCGGCTTCGGCTTGCGTCACCACAACCACCGGCTTATCGAAAGATTTTTCAGCTAGTGCATATCTTTTTAATTGTTCGGCCGTGAACACTTCGTTTCTGTTTTGCAAAGTTCCTGTGGCTTCCATAATATGATCGGCAGGAACGGTAATATTGACTTCATAATTCCCAAAAGTCAGCGCAAACTCGCCCGAACCCCAGAACTGCATATTTTGCCAACCCTCAACATCACTGTATACTGCCATTCTTGGGTAAAACTGAGCTAAAATGTACAAATTATTGCCGTCTTTTTCAAAATGCTCATAGCCCGAACGACCGCCATCCAAAATGTAATTGTTAATGTTATACCACCATTTGATAGAAAAGGTAATCTTTTCTTTGTTCTTCAAAAGCTTAGGTAATTCGATACGCATCATGGTTTGGTTGATGGTATAAGTCATTGGATTGCCTTGGGCATCTTTTACATACTCGATTCGGAATCCGCCGTCAAAATCTTCTTCTAAATATTTTCTGGAAAAGGCTTGCGCAGAAATGGCCGGATCGGTTTTATTGCTTTCCACCAAAGGCGAATTGGAGTTTCTGGCTTTTTCGTTTTGATCTAGTTGCACCCAAAGATAATCTAACGATTCCTTAGCATTGTTAGTATAAGTGATGGTTTCGGTCCCGTATAACTTTTGATTTTTGTCGTCCAGTTCTACATCGATTTTATAATCTGCTTGTTGCTGATAATATTCCGGTCCGGGCGCTCCTGAAGCCGTACGATACATATTGGGTGTTGCCAACAAGTCATACATCTGCTTGAATTTATCCGGATTTCTTTCTTCTGATTTGGTTGTTTTAGCTGCTTCTTGTGCTTGGGTCAAACCCATAACAAACAACCCTAAAATTGATAAAACCTTAGTTTTACGATTCATAGCCTAATTTTTTTTAGGTCATAAATGTAAAGAAATTTAAGTTGATGGAATAAATAGGAAATTATTTTAACATTCCTTTAGTGATTGACGAAGACAGTAAAAGATTCTGCTTTTTACCATTATTGTTAAATTGGATAATATTTTGTTGCTCAGAATGAACTTCGATTAAGATAGAATTGTCGACTTGAAGCGAGGAAACTTTTCCAATTTCTTTAATGCTTAAATAGCAAATCACAACGTTGCTTTCTACCTCACGACTCAAATAAGTATAGACTTTAGATTTTCCGTTGACGGTGAGTTTGAAATGTTCAGACAGGTATTTTTTCAATAAAAGTATGTCTTCGGCTGTTTCTTTTTCGGTTCCGATGTTGGTGTGTGTTTTATAAGCTTTGCTTACGGCATCATTCAAATCATCCATGAAAATTCGCGTGGTAATTTCCAATCTTTTTTTCTGCGGCACATAATCAATTTGGTAAATCGCCACATAAAATCGATGTGCCGTCATCGAGGTCAGCCCCAGAAAAAGCAACAACAAAACGGCTGTTTTCAATCCTCTTTTCATCATTCAAAAATGTTATTTACCATTATTTTTTAATAGGGTCAAATAATCCGTTGCCAATTCACTCAACCTAAAGTTTGCCATCCCTTTGTTCTTTTCATTGATGAAAGTTATCAATTTAGTATCGTCTACTATATAGTATAAAAACCCTTTGACATATTCTTCCGGAATTTTAAGTTTTTTAATGAAATAGTCATTCGTAAACTGGTTCTCTATTTTCACCATCATCCGCTCTTTCTTTTCAATGGCCAATTCTTTTTGCAACATGGCTGTTCTGCCGCTAATAGAATTCAATATCCCGTCAACACTCATACCGCCCAACGGAATTAATAACGGACTGTACCAATGAAAAGTCTCCGCTGTTCTTAATCTCCTTTCGGCCGGAGTGTATTTTTTGGCCGGTTTTTCCAAAATGCGCAAAGAAACCGCATTAATATGACTGTAATCTTTGATTTCAACTTCAGACAAATCAATGGTTTTGGGAATTAAATTGGTTACCAAAAGAGGTTTGGTCAAATCGGTTTCACTAATGACAATCTTGTGTGTTTCAATTTGCAAACTTTTAAATTCGAGTGTATCGCCTACTTTGACAAACAGAGAATAATTTCCGCTTTCATTAGAGTTGGTAACCGTTTCGGACCGAAGATTGAAGATATTAACCTCTCCCAACTCTTTGATAGGGCAGATAATTCTTCCTCTCAAAAAAGTCAATTCAGCCGATTGACCAAAGCCCAAACTTTGGATAAAGACAAAAAGAAAGAAAATTTTAAACTTCATTCTACTGGGTTTTACAAAACTTCAAAAATAGTAACTATTTATCTTCAGCCTTCAATAAATCTATATATTTTGTGGCCAGGTCAGCCAATACAAAAGTGGCCATGGTTTTGTTTTTCACATTCATAGCGCTCACAAATCTGTTGTCTTCCACCACAAAATACCAAAAACCTTTGACGTACTCTTCGGGGATTTTTAATTTTTTTACAAAATAATCGATACTGAATTGGTTCTCAATTTTCTGCAACATCGTTTCTTTTCTTTCCACTTCCAATTCCTTTTTGAGCATAGCCGTTCGTCCCGACATCCAATTGAACAAAGGATCCAAACCCGCAGACGCACCGGTTGAACCGTCTGTATTTCCGGAAACTCCATCGCCTGTAGCCGTTTTAAATTTTCTTTCGGCGGGTGTATAATGCTTGGTATTGGGCGAAATAATCCCGAGGGAAACTGCATTGATATTTTTGTATTGCTTGACGATAACCTCATCCAGTCGATTGATCATTGGTTCCAGTTTAACCAAAAATAAATCCTTGTCAAAATCCTCTTGAGAAACCACTATTTTCTTGCCTTTAATTTGTATTGCAGAGAACATCAAAGTATCACCAACACTGACTTTCAACGTGAAATACCCTTCTTTTTCAGTAGCTGTGGCAGCTTCAGTTTTTAGATTAATGATATAAATTCCGTCTAAATCGACTGATTCCGAAACGACTTTACCTTTCATTGCCTTTACTACAGTATTTTGTGCTGTAGTCAGATTTACTGTCAGCAACAACAACACTATTTTTAAAAAATGATTCATATAGGCGATTAGATTTGGTAAAAATATCTTAGAGCATTCCCAAATAAATGCCAATAGCTTGGTAATTTTTTGTTAAATAAAAGCGGGAAAACACTACTTTTGGAGTAGAATCAATTAAAAAATGAAAAAACTAATTATTGCCAGCACATCCACCGTTCACGGCGGCACTTATTTGGATTATTTGTTGCCCACTTTACAAAATCACTTCAAAGACTGTACTGAGATTCTCTTTATCCCCTATGCCCGTCCGGGCGGGATTTCTCATGAGGATTATACCGAAAATGTTCGTTTGGCTTTCGCCAAAATAAACAAAAACGTAAAAGGATTGCATGAATTTGACAATCCAACAGCAGCAATCCAAAATGCTCAAGGCATATTTACCGGCGGAGGCAATACTTTTTTATTGGTTACCCAATTATATGAAAATCAGGTGATGGAAGTTTTAGCCCAAACAGTTCAAAATGGCACCCCTTACTTAGGCACAAGTGCCGGAAGCAACATTACCGGATTGACCATGCAAACCACGAATGACATGCCGATTATTTATCCTCCGAGTTTTACAACTTTGGGATTGATTCCGTTTAATTTGAATCCACATTATTTGGATCCTGACATGAACAGCAAGCACATGGGCGAAACCCGCGAAACGAGAATTAAAGAATTTCATGCCTTCAATACCATACCGGTTTTGGGATTACGTGAGGGAAGTTGGTTAGAAGTTACCGGCGAAAAAATAATTTTAAAAGGGAATTTAACGGCGAGATTGTTTCAGCAAAATAAAGACCCTGAAGAGTTGTCTCCTGAGAAAGATTTGGCTTATTTAGGAGAATAAAAAAATACCGCAGATTCGCAGATTATTTATTGGTAATTTTTTAATCTTCAATAAAAAAACTTCAACCCTAACATTATTGCATAAAAAAAACCTCTAACACTAATTAGAGGTTTTAACTTAAGAGCGGAAGACGAGGCTCGAACTCGCGACAACCAGCTTGGAAGGCTGGAGCTCTACCAACTGAGCTACTTCCGCATTAACGGTGCAAATATATAGAATAAGTTTGCTTTGATGCAAATTTTTTTCAGAAAAAATGTTGTGAAAAATTTTAGCGATTATAACCCATAGAAAACCATTTAGTTATAAAGAGACACATGATAGAAATCAGAAAAATTTCAGCCCTAGAAACAATTGCAGTACGTCATCCGATACTCAGAAAAGGGAAAACTATAGAAAGCTGTCACTTCGAAGGGGATGATTTGACAACCACGCAACATTTTGGTTTGTATCAAAATGATAAATTGGAAGGTGTGATTTCGCTATTTGAAAACAATAGCCCATTGTTTAAGGAAAAGCATCAATCGCAAATCAGAGGCATGGCAGTTTTGGAAAACAATCAGGGAAAAGGTTTCGGGAGACAATTAGTTGAGCATGCCGAAAAGACCTTAAAACTTCAAAATATCGATTTGATATGGTTTAACGCACGTGAAAATGCTGTTGGTTTTTACCAAAAAACGGGATACGAAATCATTGGGAATTCATTTGACATTCCCGGGGTTGGTATTCATTATGTGATGTGGAAAAAACTACGACGCTAACTTCGATACAATATCTTGTTTGGCCGCCGGATGATAAATAAACAAACAAGATTTGTCTTTAATCACATTGATAATCTTTTGGTTCATCTCTACCGGAACTGCCGGACAACCCTGACTTCTGCCTAATCTTTTGTTTTGTTTGATAAAAGATTCAGATACATAATCGGCACCGTGTATTACTACAGCTCTTTCTCTGGCTTTATCGTTCAACCCTTTTTGCAAACCGTCTAATTTTAAAGACATGCCGTGTTTGCCCTTGTAGATTTCGGCGGTGGCATAAAATCCAACACTGCTTTTATAAGACTCTGCTTGATTAGAAAAGGCTTGGGCAAACTCTTCTCCGGTATTTCTTCCATGCGCTACTAAAGTTTGGAATAAAACTTTATTTTGGTCTAAATCAATCACCCAAAGTCTTTTGGTTGTAGATGACAAACTAAAGTCAACAATGGTCAGGATATTTTTTTGAATCAGCCCTTTTTCTTTAAGATGGTTAAACCCATCTAAAGCCAAATTAAAACTTTCAAAACTAGGCAACACAAAAGAATTAGCATCTATCTGACTGTAAACAGATACATTTTCAGATGCCTTTTTTTCCGTAGATTCAAGACTTATAGGATTCAGATTTGTTTTGTCGGGAAAGCTGTTGAAAGACATCAACAAGACAAAAAACAATAGAGAGAAGGATTTATAATTCATTGATTGCTATAGGTTTAATTAGACGTGGGTAGGGCAAATATATATTATATTTTACCAAAACCAAATAATTTCGTTTTTATTAAGCCAATTTTAATTTTTTTTAATCCAATAGAAATCAACAGGTTTTATTTTCGCAAAGGTTGTAAATATCAATTAAATAGTTATTTTTGTTTGTCAAACAAAATCATCAATGCCTAAAAAGTCCTACTTTTTTATCTCTATATTTTTGCTTTTCCCCTGTTTAGTTTTTAGCCAAAAGAAAACGCTTCAAACCCGCTCAACGGATACTAAAATCACTATTGACGGTAAGTTTGACGAGTCCGCTTGGAAAGAGGCTGAGATTGCCACCGACTTTGTCATGATTGAACCGGATAACGGCAAACCAATAGCCGAAGCAAAAAAGACCGAGGTTAAAATCATTTATGACAATAGCGCCATATACATTGCTGCTATAATGTATGATGACGAACCTCATAAAATTTTAAAAGAGTTTACCTTAAGGGATGATTTTGCCGTAGCTGATCATTTTGGGGTACTACTTAACGGATATAATGACGGACAGCAAGAATTTCGCTTTTTCGTCAGCGCTGCGGGTGTTCAACAAGATGGCGTGTACACCGAATCTTATGGTGAGGATTTCTCTTGGGATGCCATTTGGGACAGTCATGTGGAAATAACCAACTTCGGCTGGACCGTTGAAATGAGAATTCCCTATGCCGCACTTCGTTTTCCACCGGAAAAAAAACAAACTTGGGGTTTGAATTTTTACCGAGAAATTCGACGGGATCGCCAACAGTACTCTTGGTCGCTTTTAGACCGAAAAATTGAAAACGAAAGTATTCAAGCCGGTATTTTGGAAGGCATTGAAAACATTCAAACCCCAACCCGTTTGTTTTTGATTCCTTATGCTTCACAATACTTTTATTCGAATACTTCTCAAAGAACTTACGGAGAATTTCGCGGTGGAATGGACATTAAATACGGCATCAACGATGCTTTTACGTTAGATGCTATTTTGATTCCCGATTTTGGTCAAACTAAATTTGATAACGTAGAATTAAACCTCACGGCTTTTGAACAGCAATTTGCCGAAAACCGACCTTTTTTTACCGAAGGAACCGACCTCTTCAGCAAAGGTGATTTATTATACACGAGAAGAATCGGTGAAACTCCGGATTATTTAACCGTAGCCGATAATGAAACCGTTTTAGACCAACCAAGCAATATCAGGCTTATCAATGCATTCAAAGTGTCCGGGAGAACAAAGAGCGGGTTAGGAATTGGCGTATTGAATGCTGTTTCGGAAAAACACAGTGTTCATATTCGAAACAACGACACCAACACCACTCGCCTCGAAACCCTTTCTCCATTAACCAATTACAATGTATTGGTACTCGACCAACGCTTTCGCAAAAACTCCTCTGTTTCACTTGTTAATACTAATGTAACTCGTAATGGTGAATTTAGAGACGCTAATGTTTCGGCTTTGGTTTGGGATTTGAATACCAAGAAAAACACCTATAATATTTCGGGGAATTTCAAATACAGTTATATCAATAATCATTTTGATCTTGAAGACAAAAAAGGAATAAGCTCTTACTTCAACTTGGGAGAAACCAGCGGCAAATACCGTTTTAGTATTGGTGGTGTTTATGCATCGGATGATTTTGACAATAATGATTTGGGGATTAATTTTCAAACGCACTATCACGGATTTTATGCCAACTCGAGTTATCGGATTGTAAACCCCAACAGTGTTTTTAATACCTTTTCGGCTAATTTAAATTCATATTCCGAATTTGATAACAGAACCGGTAGAATTCAATCGGGCTACATGCGTCTGAATTTTAATACTACTGATAAAAAAAATGATTACTTCGGTTTCGGTGTTACGGCTAATCCTTTAAACGTTCACGATTTTTACGAACCGCGCTCCTTCAACGAGGAACGATTTGTGATCATACCTGACAATTACAATACTTACTTTTATTTTTCAAGTAATTATAACCGAAAATGGGCATTGGACATCAATCCGTTTGTTACAAAATTCAACGAGAAAGGACGCATGAATTATGGATTTGTTTTTAGTCCGAGATATCGCTTCAGCGATCGATTGTCTTTGATTTACAATTTTACTTTCAACCGCCAAAACAATAATATCGGTTGGATTGCTTTTGATGAAAATGACAATACCATTTTCGCCCGAAGAAATCGAATTACTTATACTAATACAATACAAGGAAAATATTCTATCAACAACAAAATGAACTTTAACCTGAATGTTCGTCACTATTGGTCATTTGTAACCAATCATGATATCCTGACGTTACAAGATGACGGTGGTTTCACTCAAAATACAACTTACACTGAAAACCGAAATTCAAACCTCAACCTTTGGAATTTGGATTTGACTTATTCTTGGTGGTTTGCCCCAGGAAGCCAAGTTTCGGTTTTGTATCGCAATAATTCAGCCTTATTCAGCAGAGAATTTAACCGCCAGCTCGAATCCAATATTCGCGACGCTGTGAATAATGAAAATTTAAACCACGTTTTCTCCATCAGCATCCGCTATTTTATTGACTACAATACGGTGAAAAATTCTAAATTCTACAAATCGTTTACCAAGCCTAAGGAAAGGATTCACTTCTAGAAAAATCAAATTTTAGCCTTATCTTTGCTACTCACTCTAGGCCATAGGCCTTACTGTATGTAATAAAACAATACCCAATGAACAAGAAAGTAATCCTTATGATTTTAGACGGTTGGGGCAAATCACCCGACCCTAAAGTATCTGCCATTGATAATGCTAACGTTCCGTTTATTAACGGCTTATATAAACAATATCCTAATGCCCAACTCCGAACCGACGGTCTAAACGTAGGCTTACCCGAAGGACAAATGGGGAATTCAGAAGTAGGACACATGAATCTTGGTGCCGGAAGAATTGTTTATCAAGATTTGGCCAAAATTAACTTGGCAGTTGCCCACAAAACCATGAGTCAGGAAAAGCCTTTGGTTGATGCTTTTCAATATGCCAAAGACCACAACAAAGCCGTTCACTTTTTAGGTTTGGTTTCAGATGGCGGCGTGCATTCACACACTTCGCATTTGCGCGGTTTGATTGATGCTTCGCAGGAATTTGGATTGCAAAAAGTATTTGTGCATGCCTTTACTGATGGTCGCGATGTTGACCCCAAATCGGGGAAAGGGTATATTCAAGATTTAGAAAATTATCTTCAAAATACTACGGCCAAAATAGCTTCGGTTATTGGACGTTATTATGCCATGGACAGAGACAAACGCTGGGAACGCGTGAAACTCGCTTATGATTTGGTTGTAAACGGTACGGGAAAACACAGCACTAATTTGGTTCAGAGCATAGCCGATAGTTATGCCGAAAATGTAACCGATGAATTTATCCAACCGCTATCAGCTGTCGATTCGAACAACCAACCTTTAGCCACCATTCAAAACGATGACGTGGTGATTTTCTTCAACTTCAGAACCGATAGAGGAAGAGAATTGACCGAGGCGCTTTCGCAAAAAGACTTCCACGAGTTCAACATGCACAAGCTTAATTTGTACTATGTCACCATGACCAATTACGATGATACCTATGAAAATGTACACGTGATTTACGACAAAGACAACATCACTGAAACGCTTGGTGAAGTCTTAGAAAAAGCAGGAAAGAAACAAATTCGCATAGCCGAAACCGAGAAATATCCACACGTAACTTTCTTCTTTTCGGGCGGACGAGAAGTACCTTTTGAAGGCGAAACCCGTATTTTGAGAAACTCTCCCAAAGTCGCTACTTACGATTTGCAACCCGAAATGAGTGCCTTTGAACTCAAAGACGCTTTGGTGCCCGAGTTGCAAAAAGGCGAAGTCGATTTTGTGTGTTTGAATTTTGCCAATGGCGATATGGTAGGACACACCGGTGTAATGGAAGCTGCCATCAAAGCTTGTGAAGCCGTAGATGCTTGTGTCAAAGAAGTCGTTGAAACGGCTTTGGCTCATGATTATACCACCATTATCATCGCCGATCACGGCAATTGTGAAACGATGATTAACCCGGATGGTTCACCCAATACAGCGCATACGACAAACCCGGTGCCGATTATTATGGTCGACAAAGACCATATCCGAGTACACGATGGTGTTTTGGGCGATTTGGCTCCAACGATTTTAGAACTCATGGGCGTTCCAAAACCTGAGGTCATGACCGGAAAATCACTTTTAGTACGATTATAAAAAAAGCCCCGATAATTCGGGGCTTTTTTTATTTCAACAGCTCATAATAACCTCTTTCAATACTTTCCTGATGAGTTGGGTGCGCAATTTTGACCATTTCGTTCAGGCGTTGTTTTAGGGTTTTACCATATAAGTCGGCGATGCCGTTTTCGGTAATGATGTATTGTACATGGGAACGTGTTGAGACTACACCGGCACCTTGTTTTAAATAAGGTACAATTCTGCTTTCGCCTCTTTTGGTGATAGACGGTAGCGCAATAATAGCTTTTCCGCCTTCGCTTAAAGAGGCGCCACGAATGAAATCCATTTGTCCGCCAACGCCGGAATACATTTTGGCACCAATTGAATCAGCACAAACTTGTCCGGTTACATCGACTTCTATAGCAGAATTGATAGCCACCATTTTAGGATTTTTACGAATACGTGCGGTATCGTTCACCATGGAGGATTCCTTCATTTCTATAAACGGATTGTCATTGACAAAGTCATACAAACGTTTGGAACCAATTAAAAAAGTGGCTAACACTCTGCCGCGCAAGGTGCCTTTATAATTACAATTAATCACATCACTTTCAATCAAATCAATCACACCGTCGGAGAACATTTCGGTGTGTAACCCTAAATCTTTGTGGTTTGTTAATTTGCTCAAAGCTGCATTGGGTATCGAACCGATTCCCATTTGCAACGTGCTTCGGTCTTCAATCAAAGAAGCAATGTACTCGCCTATTTTTTCTTCTTCTTTGGAAAAAGGTGTTGGCGCGTGACCAAAAATGGGTTCGTTCACTTCTACCAAATAATCAATCTCGGATACATGAAGAATCCCGTCTCCAAAGGTTCTCGGCATTTGCGGGTTAACTTGGGCAATAACAATTTTAGCATTTTCAATCGCTGCCACAGTCGCTTCAACGGATACGCCTAAGGAACAATAACCGTGTTTATCGGGTGGTGAAACGTGTATAAAAGCTACGTCAATCAGCAATACTTTTTTGCGAAACAAATGCGGCAACTCGCTCAAAAAAACCGGTGTGTACGAACCGTTTCCGGCAGTTAAAGTATGACGAACATTGGCTCCGATAAAAAAGGAATTGACATGAAAACTATCGACTAACTCAGGATTGGCATACGGTGCCGGACCTTCGGTGTGCAAGTGACAAACCTCAACATTGCGGAGCTCTGCGGCTCTTTCGGCTAAAGCTTTGGTTAAAATGGTTGGTGTGGCTGCTGCTGCCTGAACATAAACCCTATCGTTTGATTTTACTACTTTGACTGCTTCTGCAGCCGTAACATATTTACTCATACCTAAAAAATTTTGAACAAAATTATATCGGAATACCCTATAAAAATATGACATTTCTCATGAGAGAAAATTTAAATAATTATAAATAAAAGTTAAAATTTCAATATTGATAGTATTACTATTATATTTGCAAAAAATATTATCAGCATGAATTCGATATTATCTAATTTAAAAATTCAGGTAAATGAAAAGATTTACGTGAAAGACCCGGAAACTTCAGCACTTGGAAAGAAAATCATCCAAGAAAGTATACTGTTGATTGACGAAATTGGGTTTGAAGTCTTTACTTTTAAAAAGCTGGGCGAAAGAATTGGATCTAATGAAAGTTCGATATACCGTTATTTTGAAAGCAAACACAAACTCTTGTTGTATTTGTCTTCTTGGTATTGGGGATGGATGGAATACCGTTTGGTATTTTCTACTTCTAACATCGTTGATCCTTTAGAAAAACTCAAAAGAGCCATCACCATAGTGACCGAAAAAATCGAAGACGACTCTACCACACTTCACATCAACGAATCGGTTTTGAATAAAATCATCATTGCTGAATTTACCAAAACATTGTTGACCAAAGAAGTAGATGCCGAAAACAAAGAAGGTTTCTTTTTGGTTTATAAAAGAGTCATCAACCGTATTATCGACATCATTCAAGAGATCAATCCGGAGTATGGTTATGCCAAAAGCCTCGCATCTTCTATAGTCGAAGGTTCGCTCCACCAACACTTTTTAAAAGACCATTTGAAAACCATCACCAATTGTAATGAAAACAATTCGCCAACCCAATTTTATATTGACTTGGCCCAAAAAACTTTAAGCAAATAACTATGGCACTAAGCGCATCTCAAAGATTAATTAACCTACTGAAATTGGACCGAAAAGACATTTCGCAAGTGTTCTTTTACGCCATCTTCGCGGGATTGGTGAGTTTATCATTGCCTTTAGGCATTCAAGCCATTATCAATCTGATTCAGTCGGGAAGAGTTAGTATTTCCTGGATTGTTTTGGTATTTATTGTGATCGCCGGCGTGGCGTTAGTTGGCATTTTATCGCTGATGCAGTTGCGTATTACCGAGAATTTGCAGCAAAAAATATTTATTCGTTCCTCGTTTGAATTTGGCTTTCGCTTACCTAAAATAAAAACCGATGCTTTACACAACCAATATCCGCCCGAATTGGCGAATCGTTTTTTTGACACTTTGACGATTCAAAAAGGCGCTTCAAAATTGCTGATTGACTTTTCTTCGGCGCTTTTGCAAATTGCCTTCGGGATTATTCTCTTGTCTTTGTACCATCCGTTCTTTATATTTTTTGGTCTTTTCTTGGTGATCCTGCTTTATGTAATCTTCAGGTTTTCTTACAACTCAGGACTGTCCAGCAGCTTAAAAGAATCTAAATACAAGTATAAAGTGGTGAGTTGGTTACAAGAAATGGCCCGAAACAATTTCAGTTTTAAAAAAACATCCAACTTCGATTTTGCTTTGACCAAAAATGACCGCCTCGTTTCTGAATACTTAACTTATCGCGAAAGACATTTTAGTATTATCAAACGACAATTCACCCAACTGATTGTTTTTAAAATCATCATCACGGCCGGATTATTATTGATTGGCGGCTATTTGGTATTGAATCAAAAAATGAATATCGGTCAATTCGTTGCGGCAGAAATCATCATCTTGTTGGTTATCAATTCAGTGGAAAAAATCGTTATCGGATTGGAAACGCTTTATGATGTTTTAACCGCAGTGGAAAAAATTGGGCAAATCACCGACTTAGAAATTGAAGAAACCTCGTCAAGAGCTGCGGATTATTGTTACACCAATATTCAATTGGCCGCTGAGAACTTGAGCTATAAATTTCCCGATGCGTCCAACTATGTATTAGAAAAAATCAATCTCACGATAGAACAATCAGAAAAAATCTATTTAGAAGGACTAAACGGTTCCGGAAAAACAACTTTGATTCGGATTCTTTCCGGGTTACTGCAACCTACTTCGGGTTCGTTTTACATCAATGATGATACCTATCGAAAAATTGATTTAGAACAGTATCGTTCGCAAATCAGTACCATTATTATAGGGGAAACGCCTTTTGAAGGTACTATTTTGGAAAACATTACGTTCAACAATCCGTTGATTTCTCAAGAAGATTTGAAATGGGCGATTGAAAGCGTGCATTTGGGTGATTTTATCAAGGCTTTGCCCAAAGGTTTGGACACTAAAATCTACCCCGAAGGCAAACAATTGTCTTCTTCTAATGCGCAAAAAATACTTTTGGCAAGAAGCATTATCAACCGCCCGAAAATTCTTTTCTATGAAGATGCTTTAGATAAAATGGATGAAGATGCAGCAAAAGAAGTCATCGATTTCATTACTTCAAATGACAATAAATGGACTTTAATTGTTTCCTCTAAAAACGACTATTGGAAACAAAAATGTGCCCGAAAAATAACGATGAGTGACGGAAAAATTATTAATGACACTAAAAAACAATAACGATGCTTAACATTTCAAATAACAATCGAATTGGCGAAAGCATAGAAAAATACAGCACGTTTAAAACACTTAGTAACCGACCGCACTATAAAATTTTGAACAAAATCATAGTCGGCGTTTCACTCTTGGGTTTATTGATTTTGTTTTTGCCGTGGACACAAAACATCTCCGGAACCGGCGCGGTTACCACTTTAAAACCTGACCAAAGACCGCAAACCATTCATTCGGCCATAGCCGGACGAATTGAAAAATGGTATGTCAAAGAAGGTGATTTTGTGCAAAAAGGCGATACCATTCTTTTTATTTCAGAAACCAAAGAAGATTATTTGGATCCAAACTTGGTAAAAAACACCGAAAGCCAACTCAAAGCGAAAGAACTGGCCGGAAAATCTTATGGTGGTAAAGTAACGTCGCTCGAAGCGCAAATTGCAGCGATTCAAAGTGAACGCCAATTAAAATTGCAACAAGCCCAAAATAAAATCAAGCAATCTCGGTTAAAAGTCAAAAGCGACAGCATGGATTTGGTAGCCGTGAGAACCCAAATTAAAATCGCGACCACACAATTTAACCGTTCGTTGGCCTTGAACAAAGAAGGCTTAAAACCCATGACCGATGTGGAAGAAAAACGATTAAAACTACAAGAAACCGAAGCCAAAATTATCACCCAAGAAAATAAGCTTTTGGCCAGTGAAAACGAATGGATTAACGCCAAAGTAGAAATCAATCGCATCATTGCCGAATACAACGAAAAAGAACAAAAAGCCCGAAGCGATCAATACACGGCACTCAGCAGTCAGTACGACACTGAAGCACAAGTCAACAAACTCAAAAACCAATACACCAATTACCAAATTCGAAACGGCATGTATTACATCAAAGCGCCACAAAGTGGTTATGTTAACCGAGCGCTGCAATCGGGTATTGGTGAAACGATTAAAGAAGGCACACAAATCGTCAGCATTATGCCGGCAAAATATGATATTGCGGTAGAAACTTTTGTATCGCCTACTGACTTACCGTTATTGCACAAAGGAGAAAAAGTTAGGGTTTGGTTTGACGGTTGGCCTACCATCGTTTTTTCGGGTTGGCCTAATATGTCCTACGGTACATTTGGCGGAAAAATTGTGGCCATCGAAAATTTTATCAGCGACAACGGAAAATTCAGAGTGTTGATTGCTCCAGACGAAACGGAAGCTGCCTGGCCAAAACAAATCAGCATTGGTTCGGGTGCGCAAACTTTAGCCTTATTAGACAATGTTCCGGTTTGGTTTGAAATTTGGCGAACGCTTAACGGTTTTCCACCCAATTATTACCAACCCAAAAATAACCTTCAAAAAGACAAAAAGTAATGAAATCAATTCTTTTAGGTTTTTTATTTTTCAGCCTATCGACTTGGAGTCAAAATGCTACCAAAGAGTTTACGTATAACGAGTTTTTAGGTTATGTCAAAAAATACCATCCGTTGGTTAAAAGTGCCAACTTGGAACTCAATCAGGCACAAGCCAATTTAATGATGGCGCGTGGTGGTTTTGACCCTAAAATTGAAGTCGATTTTGAACAGAAAAAATTTAAAGACAACGAATATTATTCGATACTGAACAGCAGTTTTAAAATCCCAACTTGGTATGGTGTAGAAATCAAAGCCGGTTTTGACAACAATGACGGCATTTACCTGAATCCTGAAAATACCGTTCCGAATCAAGGGTTGACTTCGCTCGGGATTTCCATTCCGCTAGGGCAAGGGTTATTCATTAACCAACGCATGGCCGATTTGCGCAAAGCCAAAATCCAAGTCAAATTGAGTCAGGCCGAACGCAATTTGATGGCGGTTTCGGTTTTATATGATGCTTCGGTTGCTTATTTTAATTGGAAGCGAAATTTTAATGAAGTCACTTTGTACCAAAATTATTTGACCAATGCCGAAGTGCGTTACAAAGGCATCGCAAGATCTATCGAAGAAGGTGACAAACCTGCGATTGACAGTGTAGAAGCCGGAATTATCGTTAGAAACCGAAAACTGAGTTTGGAAGAATCCAAATTGAAATTGGCAAAAGCCCAATTGGAATTGTCCAACTTCCTTTGGTTGGAAAATAATGTGCCTATGGAGTTACAAGATGATATGATTCCGGAAGAAAATTTGGCCGCAACCATCAAAGAAACGTTACGCACCAATGATTTGATGTTGGAAAATCCATCGTTGGAAAACCATCCTAAAATCAATGCGCTCGAAAATAAAATCGAAATGCTCGAAGTGGAAAGAAGATTAAAAGCCAATATGCTTTTGCCCAAAATAGACATTGGTTATTCCTATTTATCCGAACCTAGTTATTTTGACAATTACCGCTTTCAGGATTACAAGGTAGGCGTGAATTTTTCCTTTCCGGTATTTTTGCGTAAAGAACGCGGGAGTTTACAGTTGGCTAAATACAAATTACAAGACGTAAAATTCGATTTAGATTTGGAAAGAGTACAATTGAAGAATAAAATCAAAGCCCAGCAAACCGAAATCGCTTCATTGGAAAAACAACAACAGTTGATTGAAAGCCTGGTCAACGATTACAGTACGATGTTAGCTTCAGAAGAACGGCTTTTTTCTTTTGGTGAAAGTTCTGTCTTTTTGATTAACTCCCGAGAAAATAATTTGGTTACGGCCCAACTTTCAAAATTAGCAATCGAAAACCGTTTTTTAGATTCGAATGCCACTCTGTTTAAAATCATGGCGAATCCGGAATAATTTTAAAAAAAGATTAGAATGAATCAATCCATGAAAAATTATCTCTTTTTATTTTTTCTTTTTCATTTCTGATGAAGTTCAAATAAGCATTGGCTGCCGGGCTCATTTTTTTTCCTTTTAACCATATTAAAGTCCAATTTGTAACCACCGGAAGACCCTTGGAAGGAATTATCTGAATGACCCCGCTTTCAAGTTCGTTTTTCAACCCAATTAATGGCATAATAGAAAGTCCAAGTCCGGCAATCACCGCTTGTTTCACAGCTTCGTTTGAGGTTAGTTGTAACTTCAATTTGGCTTGAATACCTTGTTTGCTAAGATAATTTTCCATAGCGATTCGAGTAGCGGAACCATCTTCCCTATAAATAAGAGAACTATAGGCCAAAGATTCTTTTACTTTATTGAGTGTAGGCAAGGCATGAGTATGATTAGCCACTAAATATAACTTGTTCGTCAGAAGAAGCTCTGATTCTACATCTATACCGGAAGGCAATGTTGACACTAAGGCAAAATCAACCTCATTATTTTTAAGTGCCTTAATCACCTTTAATTTATTGGTAACATCCATCTCCAAAGCTATTCCCTTATTGTTATTGGTAAAATCGGACAAGAAATAAGGCATCACATATTTTCCGGTGGAAACTACGGAGATTTTTAATTTCCCTGTCAACACTCCTTTGAAAGCCAAGGTCTTGTAGTTTATGTTGTAAACTTCATTAATGATGTTTTCAGCGGCAACCGCAATTTCTTCCCCAAACTCAGTAATATACAATTGTCTGCCCACCACCTCTGTTAAAGGAATCTCAAACTGGTCCTGCAAATTTCTGAGTTGAATAGATACTGCAGGCTGAGTTAAATGAAGTTGTTCTGCTGCTTTAGTAATGCTTTTAGTTTGTGTGATTTTTAAAAACACTTGGAGTTGATGTAAAGTATAATTCATAAGTTATGTTTATGTATATCATAACAAATATAAATAAAAATATATAGAATTTAATTTAGAATTTTGTCCGGTAAATCAACAATAGTAAAATAATGAAAAAAGCTCTAGGGGTGAAATTCCATAAACTAATACTAGCCATGCTATTACTACTGCTTTTAGGAGCCTTGATTTTTAATCTGTTGTTACCTGAAAGTATTATTTCATTTGCGCTTTTGGGCTTGACGGTAGTAGCCGTGTTGTGTCAACTAAAAAAAACAAATTTGAAGTTATGAAAGAACAAACTAAAAAAGAAATTAAATTAATTGATGGCGTTTTTACACCCAATGAAGCAAATTCACTACTTGTGACACTTATTGATAATAAAATTAATTACCACAAATTAGACGATTTTAGTCACCACATTCGAATGGATCGTCATCCTCATCATTCTAAAGAGAGAGTTGCCGAATTACAAGAAGCCAAAACCGATCTCAGGTCATGGATTAGTTTGGTTCAACAACACTCATCAAATCTAATTGTAAAAAGTTTCATAACCATAGAATTGGATGAATCTGTTCCGCAATCGTAAACTATTAGTAGCTACAAAACACGGTAAAGAGAAGGTAATCGGACCTTTATTTGAAGAGTCTCTTGGTGTTTCTTGCTTTACCTCAACTGAATTTGATACAGATAGTTTAGGAACTTTTTCCGGAGAAATGCCACGAAAAGATGACGCCCTTACGACCCTTAAAAAAAAATGTTTCCTCGCTATGGAAAAAAATCATTGTGATTTGGTTATCGCTAGTGAAGGGTCGTTCGGCGCTCATCCTATGGCCTATTTTGCCTCTGCAGATGAGGAACTCATGATGCTGAAAGACACAAAAAATGACTTGGAAATTGTGGTTAAGGAATTAAGCATGAATACTAATTTGAATGCTTGTATTATTACCCATGAATCCGACTTATTAGAGTTTGCAAAAAAGGTGCATTTCCCCTCTCATGGACTTATTTTAAAGCCCACAGAAAACAATTTTAGTAAAGTTATCAAAGGAATAAAGGACGTAACGCAATTGAAGAAACACTTTTATGAATTTGTAAAAGAATTCGGTTCCGTTTACGTCGAAACCGATATGCGCGCGAATTTTAATCCGACCCGAATGACCGTGATTGAAAAAACAGCGCTAAAACTTTTGCAAGCAGTTCAGTCAGTTTGCCCGGAGTGTGACACACCGGGTTTTGTGGTAAGTAAAGCTGTTCCCGGACTCCCTTGCCGCTGGTGCAACTCACCCACCAACTCAACATTGAGTTATTGGTACAGTTGTAAAAAATGTGGTTTCAGCAAGGAACATTTTTATCCTCATGAGAAAACAAAAGAAGACCCTACGTATTGTAACCTATGTAATCCCTAACACAAATGATTTCCAAAGACATTTATCAAGCGGCACATGCATTATACCAAGAAGAAATTGTAGCCATTCCAACAGAGACCGTATATGGCCTTGCTGCTAATATTTACAGCGAAAAAGCCGTCAGAAAAATTTTTGAACTCAAAAACCGTCCTTTATCAAATCCCCTCATAGTTCATATTGGCTCCAAAAATCAAGTAGAAGATCTAACAGACCATATCCCAATACTTGCCGAAAAACTGATGGATACGTTTTGGCCGGGCTCCTTGACTTTGGTGTTGAAGAAAAAAGAGAAAGTTCCTGATTTTGTGACGGGCGGAAAAGATACGGTTGCCATACGTATACCCCAACATGAAAAAACACTTCAATTATTAAATTTACTCCCATTCCCTTTAGCTGCCCCGAGCGCGAATCCTTTCGGTTCCATCAGTCCTACTTCAGCCTCACATGTGGTCAAATATTTCGACCGACGTATTCCCTTGATTATTGATGGTGGTATTTGTCAAAACGGGCTGGAATCTACCATCATAGGTTTTGAAGATGACGCTCCGGTACTGTATCGATTAGGTTCAATAACTGTAGAAGAAATAGAAAATGAAATAGGACCCATACAAATCAAAAAAGGAACAAGCAATGAAACGATAGCGCCGGGTATGATGAATAAACATTATGCTCCAACAACTTTGACGGTAGTAACATCCAATATTAGCGAAACAATCCATTTACATAAAGGTAAAAGAATGGGCTTGTTGGTTTTCAATCAAAAGAGTACAAATCTCGATGTGGCTCATCAAGAAGTACTCTCTGCTAAAGGCGATTTAAAAGAAGCTGCTGCAAATTTATATTCTTCATTACACCGTTTAGACGCTATGAATCTTGAGGTCATTATATCTGAAAAATTTCCCGAAGAAAAATGGGGAAAAACCATTAACGACAGGCTAAAAAGAGCCAGTCATCAATAAATAACGATAATTGTAAACAATAACCATGAATATCAAACTGCTACTAGACAATTTAACCAATCCTGCGCTGCTTTTTTTTCTGTTGGGGATTATTGCAACCCGACTCAAAAGCGATTTAGAAATTCCAACCAATACCTCTAAATTTATCTCTCTGTATCTTTTGTTTTCCATCGGCTTCAAAGGCGGACAGGAATTGGCACACAGCCAATTTACAATTGACATTCTTTGGTCAGTACTCTTTGGGGTAAGTATAGCCATCATGATTCCATTATATTGCTTTTTTATCCTAAAGCGAAAATTTAGTGTTGAAAATGCAGGTGCAATAGCAGCTGCTTATGGCTCGGTGAGTGCGGTAACTTTTGTAACTGCCATCACATTTCTCGAAATTCAAAAGTATGCTTTTAGCGGACATATGGTAGCGGTCATGGCGCTGATGGAGGCACCGGCCATTGTGGTAGGAGTCATTCTAATGAGGATGTACAGAAAAGATAATACTGCTGCCACAAGATTATCTGCGGTTGTCAAACACTCGCTCACCAACGGAAGTGTTTTACTAATATTAGGAAGCCTGTTGATAGGCTTTTTAGCAAGCGACCAACAAGCTATGGGAATTAAGCCTTTCACTACCGATATCTTCAAAGGTTTTCTAGCCATCTTCCTCTTAGACATGGGATTGGTTAGCGGTAAAAAACTAAACGATTTCTTTAAAAGTGGCTGGTTTGCGGCGACCTTTGCGCTTTTTATACCTCTATTTAATGGTATAGTTGTGGCCTATACAAGTCAAATAGTGACCCACGATATAGGAAACCGATTTATATTCGCTGTTTTAGCAGCAAGCGCGTCCTATATTGCAGTTCCCGCTGCGATGAAAATTGTGGCGCCCAAAGCAAATCCGGGTTTGTTTTTACCAATGGCTTTAGCCGTCACTTTTCCGTTCAACATTACTTTAGGCTTCCCAATTTATTTGGTGGTGATTCTATTATAAATACACAAAAGATAATCAATGATAATGGAAAAAATTTCTGTTGAAAAACCTTCTTACAATATATTTTCTCAAAAAATAATTTGGTTGCTGCCCAACTTTCAAAATTACATCTCGAAAACCGTTTTTTGGATTCGAATGCCACTCTGTTTAAAATCATCGCCAATCCTGAATAAGTATTACTAAAATAATTACTTTTGCAAACTGATTTCAGGTCACATACTGAAAGGAAAGAAGTTAAATTACAGCAGATGATTATCCAAAAAACAAGAGAAGAAATTGAATTGATGCGCGAAAGTGCATTAATCGTTTCAAAAACTTTAGGCATGATAGCCTCCGAAATCAAACCCGGAGTAACCACTTTATATTTAGACAAATTAGCAGAAGCTTTCATTCGAGATCACGGTGCTGAACCGGGATTTTTGGGTATGTACGGCTTTCCGAATTCACTTTGTATGAGTCCGAATGCGCAAGTCGTTCACGGTATTCCTAACAATGTTCCTTTACAGGAAGGCGATGTGATTTCGGTAGATTGCGGTGCGTTAAAAAACGGATTTTATGGTGACCATGCCTACTCTTTTGAGATTGGAGAAGTCGCACCAGAAGTGAAAAAACTATTGCAGGTAACCAAAGAAAGTCTGTATGTTGGGATTAGAGAATTCAAAATCGGGAATCGTGTGGAAGATGTGGGGAATGCCATTCAAAAATATACCGAAGCGCATGGTTATGGTGTAGTTCGTGAGTTGGTCGGACATGGTTTAGGAAGAAAAATGCACGAAGAACCCGAAATGCCAAACTACGGAAAACGCGGTCGCGGGAAATTATTTGTAGAGGGCATGGTCGTAGCCATTGAACCGATGATTAACATGGGTACCAAAAACATCAAGCAATTGAAAGACGGTTGGACGATCTTAACGGCCGACGGAAAACCAAGCGCGCATTTCGAACATGACGTTGCTTTGATTGATGGAAAACCTGAATTGCTTTCGACCTTTGCTTATATCTATAAAGCTTTGGGTATTGAAAGTAATGAGGAAGATGAATTTCGTAAAAATCCTTTAGTATTATAATGAAAAAAATCTTCAAGTTCATTCTCAATACCATTCCAAGACCGATACTGATTCGTTTGAGTATAGTGGTTCGCCCTGTTTTGGCTTTTTTGTTAAAAGGAAATCGATTCACTGACCCGATTGACGGGAAAAGTTTCCGTATGTTTTTGCCTTATGGGTATGGAAATCAAAGAAACAATGTGTTGTCACCGAGCACACTCTCACTGGAAAGACACCGCTTGCTTTGGCTGTATTTGCAAAATGAAACTGATTTTTTTACGGCAACCACCAAGAAAAAAGTATTGCACTTTGCACCCGAACAAGAATTTTATAAGCGTTTCAAAAAGCAAACTAACATTGATTATACCACTACCGATTTGCTTTCGCCATTGGCGGATGTAAAAGCGGACATTTGCCAATTGCCTTTTGAAGACAATGCCTATGATATTATTTTGTGTAACCACGTTTTGGAACACATTCCCGATGATACTAAAGCAATGCAGGAATTGTACCGAGTTTTAAAACCCGGCGGCATGGGAATCTTTCAAATTCCACAAGACTTGTCGAGAGCAACTACTTTTTCGGATGACAGTATAGTGGATCAAAAAGAACGCGCTAAGATTTTCGGGCAATATGACCACGTTCGTGTTTACGGAAGAGATTATTTTGACAAGTTAAGAAGTATTGGTTTTAAAGTAATTGAAGAAGATTATACCAATAAAATTTCTCCGGAATTGGTAACCAAATATTGTTTGGCCAAAGGCGAAATCATACCGGTTTGCTTTAAATAAAAAACCACCATACTTTACAGCATGATGGCTTTTCGGGCATTCTCAACGAAAAATTATTCAGGCATTAAAATCCCAATAGTTTTATCTTTACTTAAGTATTTCGCAGCTACTTCCTGAATTTCTTTGGCAGTTACTGCTTTTACTTTTTCAGAAGCTACTAAAATATCTTCCGGATTTGAACCATTCATAAAAGACCTGGTGAAATTAGTCATCCAATAACGGTTTTCTTTGATCTTCTTTTTATAGTCTAAAGCCTCGGCTTCTTTGTATTTATTGACGTCTTTTTCTTCCGGACCGTTTTTGATAATTTTATCCAATTCGGCCAAAGCAGAAACAATTAACTTCTCGGCATTCTCAGGTCCGCAAGGGAAACCGATATTGAAATTATAAGAACCATAAGGCACTTTATTGATACTGCCACGAGCACTTACACCATAAACCCCGCTTTCGTTTTCTCTTAATTCTTCCACCAACTTAATGGTCAAGACTTCGCCCAGTGCTGTCATAGCCACTGCTTCTTTTGGAGAATAAACAGCATCTCCATAGAACATGATGGTTACATTACTTTTGGGATCTTTCCCTTTGTTGACTACTTTTTTGATATCCCCTTTCAATAGGCGGTACCCTAAATCTTTTGCGTTTTCTTTCGTTCCGTTGGAAGGCAAGGAAGCGATGTATTTTTTGGCAAAATCTTCCATCACTGCGTCATCAACATTTCCGACGAAGAAAAACTCAAAATCTCCGGCATTGGCAAAACGCTCTTTGAATTTGTTGTAAGCCAATTGGTAATCCGTTGACGCCCATTTTTCGGCGGTTGGCACCAAACCGTTCCATCTTGGATTTTCTTTGTTCAAATAAGAATAAAACTCCGATTGGAAATAGAAACCGGGTTGCGACATCATATTTTCCGTAAAGTTGGATTGTTTTTGTTTAAACCCTTCAAAAGCGGCTGCATCAAAGTTCAAATCCGTAAAATAGGCATGCAACATTTGAAACGCATATTCTAAATCTTTAGGTGTTGTACTTCCTCTGAAACCTTCGGTTGTATTGCTGATATATGGTGTTACATTGGCAATTTTTCCGGCCATAAACTTATCAATATCATTTTGATCTAAGCCCGAAAAACCTGCTTCAGTCAATCCGCCATTGGCAAATTGTGTTTTTTTGATTTCTTCATTAGAATACAAATTGGTTCCGCCAAAGCTTACCGCTTCTAATAGAATCTCATCATTTTTGAAATCGGTTTTCTTGTAGGTTACTTTGGCACCGTTGGATAAAGTTAACGTCGTCGCACCAATTTTATCATTGGTTTCTTTCTTAACCACGGAACCCGCTTTTACCGGATGGCGCAACAAACTGCTGGCAACGGCTTTGTCTTCGTAAGCTTTCAATTCAGCTGTATTTACCGCAATCGCAGCTAAAACTTCTTTTTCGGTTACTTTTTTCAAGCCTTCTTTTTCGGGCGAAGTGATTACGATTACTCGGTTGTCATCTTTAAGATACTCTTTGATCAAAGCATTGACATCAGTCAAGTTGATTTTCGGTAACAAATTTTTAGTTGCATTGTAGGACCACTCTGCATCCGGTGAAGGTGATTGTTCTAAGAAATGAGATTGGTAACGCCAAACATAATCTTCCGATTCTTTTTTGTCTCTGTCTTTGTAACTGCTTTCACTTCTGGCCAAAATTTCGGCTTTAGCCCTTTCAAATTCACCTGCGGTAAAACCAAATTTTTTCACTCTCTCATTTTCGGACACCAATACTTTCAAAGCCTCTAATTGCTTAGTTTCATCAATCATGGCGAAGGATTGGAATCCTTCTTTATTTCGGGCAAATGTACCGCCGTGATAGGTAAAACCATAGGTAAATGGCGGCGTTGGTGAATTGGTCAATTCGTTTAATCGGTTATTTAACATGGTAGCGAACAAACCTTCAGCCAAACTTTCTTTTAAATCATTGATGGTTTTAACTTTCTTTGGCAAACCATAATCTTTGTACAGCAATTGGATTTGCGTTTGTGCTGCTTCTTTATCGCTTTCAATAGACACCAAAGTTTCTTTGTGATTTGGCACTTCAAAAGTTTTTCTGAGCTTTTCGTTTTTAGGATTTTGGTATTTCTCGAAGTGGTCTTTGATTTTTTGCTCCATCGCTTCCACATCAATATCTCCAACAACTATCACACTCATCAAATTAGGTCGGTACCAATCTTTGTAAAAGCTGGTTAATTTATCATGCGTGAAATTCTCTAAAATTTCTTTTTTACCAATTGGAAGGCGATTGGCGTATTGCGAATTGTACATCATTTTCGGAATGTACTTGTCTTCCATTCTTTTATCGGCTCCAAGACCAAGTCGGTATTCTTCAAGAACTACGCCTCTTTCTTTGTCGATTTCTTCGGGTGTTAAATTGGCGTTGAAAGCCCAATCTTCAATAATTTGGAATCCTTTTTCCACTTTTTCAGCATCATCAGACGGAATCGGAAGGAAATAAACGGTTTCATCAAAACCGGTGTAAGCATTTAAATGTTGGCCAAATTTTACGCCGATACTCTGCAAATAATCTACCAATTGATTTTTAGGAAAACGCTTGGTTCCGTTGAAACACATGTGTTCCATAAAGTGCGCCAATCCTTGTTGGTCATCGTTCTCCAAAATGGAACCCGCATTGATTACGAGTCTCAAATCGACCTTGTTCTCGGGTTTTTTGTTTTTTCTTATGTAGTAGGTCAATCCATTTTTCAGGGTTCCTTTTCGCACCTCAGCATCAAAGGGAATTGCGTCTGTTCCTTTTAAATCCTGGGCAAAATTGGCCGCCGGAATGAGCAAAAGAAAGAGTACCGATTTTAAAATTTGTTTCATAAAAGTTTTGGTTTTGTTATTTATAAAAAAGATAACGGATAAAGATTACATTTATTGTGAAACTAATAAAATAAATACTTACAAAAATATTTTTAACGAAATATTAGCGTTACTATATCTTATAGGAATATTAACGGCACAATTCATGTGTTAATTATTATTATATTTACCATTCGAAAAATGAAAACCATGTTTAAAAAGAGCATATTCACATTTGTATTTATTCTTCTTTCAGGAAATATTTTCTCTCAACCCGAAAAAGAAATCGCGCCACCCTACAATATTAAAACCGTCAGCTTTGTTCAAAACGGGCAAAATGCAGTTCCAATATTCCAATTGGGCGACAGTTTCCAAATCCATTTTGATGATTTATATGGCAATGAAGCCAACTATTTTTACACCATAACCCATTGTGATTACGATTGGAATCCATCACAATTGGCCAAAGCCGAATACATCAATGGTTTTGACGACCAGAGAATTCAGGATTATACCAACTCATTGACGACTTTACAATTGTACTCCCATTACAAACTGTCTTTTCCGAACAGATTTACCCAATTCAGAGTAAGTGGCAACTACGTTATCAAAATTTTAAATGATGATAAAGAAGTAGTCTTCACCAAAAAATTTATTCTCTATGAAGAATTGGTTACCGTTCCGATGCAAGTCAGAAGAGCCAGAAACTTATCGGTCGCCAACCAGAAACACAACTTGGATTTTACCATAAAATCGGCTACTATTAATTTTCAGAGTCCATTGAAGAATGTCAAAGTCATGTTGTTGCAAAACGGCAAGTTCGACAACGCTATCACCAATGTAAAACCACAGTATACCATCGGTAATGATTTGATTTATAAATATGATACGGAAACCCAATTTTGGGCCGGAAATGAATATTTATTTTTTGAGAACAAAGACATTCGTGCCGCCAACAACAGCATAGCCCGTGTGGATTCAAAAGGCGGCGTTTATAATGCCTATTTGTACCAAAGCCAAGCCCGAGCCAATGTGCCTTACACCTATTATCCCGACATCAATGGGAATTTTATAGTGAAAAATATTGGAGCGCAAAACAATGACATTGAAGCCGATTATGCTTGGGTTTTCTTTAGCCTTTCGGCACCGAGTTATTATGGCAAAAAACCGATTTACATCAATGGAATGTTTAACAACTTCGCCATCGGTGAAGAAAACAAAATGGAATACAACGCTGAGAAAGGTGTTTATGAAAAAGCCATCATGATTAAGCAAGGTTTTACCAATTTCCAATATGTGATTGCCGATGCCAACGGCAAAATTGATGAAGAAAATGCCATCGACGGGAATTTCCACCAAACAGAAAACAATTATTTTGCTTTAGTATACTACCGAGAAAACAACCAACGCTACGACAGAATTATTGGCAAAGGAATAGCCAGTTCGGTCGATATTACCAATTAGAAAATTTAACATCTAATTCACGTTACAAATTGTATTTTTTGTAAATTTGACAACGTAATCAAATGAATACTACATGGTTTCACAAATAACACGAGGCATAAAGATTTCGGTCTTGACTAGTTTTGAAGGTACTTACTTCAAAAACTACAAGATTCACTTTGCCTTTAGTTATGAAATCACCATCGAGAACCACAGCAAAGATTCGGTTCAATTGAATACTCGTCACTGGGAAATTTTAGATTCGCTTAATGACAAAGAAATCGTTGACGGCGAAGGCGTAATTGGTAAAAAACCGGTTTTAAAACCAGGCGAAAAGCACACCTACAACTCGGGTTGTTTGTTGTCTTCCCCGTTCGGAGCGATGAGTGGTTACTTCAACATGATTAATTTTACTACAACCAAAACCTTTAAAGTAATCGTGCCCACCTTCAAATTGAGCGCGCCGTTTGCTTTGAATTAATTTTGAAATGACTTCTTGTCAAAAATTCAAATTTTCCTTTGTACTTTTGTGTAAAATTTAATAATCCATAGTTTTTGGGTTGTTTCATTTTCAATTTGTCTAATTTTCAAAATAATATAACTATGCCTAAAGGTTTTTTTCATGTCCCCAAAGCGGTCAATGAACCTGTAAAATCATACGCACCAAATTCACCTGAAAAAGCAGCTGTTTTAGCGGCTTACAAAAAAATGTGGAACGAAACTATCGAGGTTCCTAACTACATTGGCAGCGAAGAAATTCGCACCGGAAATACCCGAAACATGACGGCGCCACACGACCACCAACACGTGGTTGGAAAATACCATTTGGCCGAAAAAGTACACATCGAAAAAGCCATCGCAGCTGCTTTAGAAGCCAGAAAAAAATGGGCCAACATGGCTTGGGAACAACGTGCAGCTATCTTTTTAAAAGCGGCCGAATTAATCGCCGGACCTTACAGAGCCAAAATCAACGCAGCCACCATGATTGCGCAATCAAAAACTATTTTCCAAGCCGAAATTGACGCTTCTTGTGAATTGATTGACTTTTTGAGATACAATGTGGAGTTTATGACTCAAATTTACAACGACCAACCCAAATCGGTATCCGATATTTGGAACCGCGTAGAATACCGTCCGTTAGAAGGATTTGTTTATGCTATCACTCCGTTTAACTTTACGGCTATTGCCGCAAATCTTCCGGCGAGTGCTGCTTTGATGGGCAACACGGTAGTTTGGAAACCAAGTGACAGCCAAGTTTTCTCGGCCAAAGTAATTATCGATGTGTTCAAAGAAGCCGGCGTTCCTGATGGAGTAATCAACGTAGTCTTTGGCGATCCGGTAATGATTACCGATACGGTTTTGGCCAGTCCAGATTTTGCCGGTGTTCACTATACCGGTTCCACCTTTGTCTTTAAAGAAATTTGGAAAAAAATCGGAACCAACATCCACACTTATAAAACTTACCCAAGAATTGTTGGGGAAACCGGCGGAAAAGACTTCGTTTTGGCGCATCCAAGTGCGAATGTAAAACAAGTTGTGACCGGAATTACCCGTGGTGCCTTTGAATTCCAAGGACAAAAATGTTCTGCCGCATCGAGAGGTTATATTCCACAAAGTTTGTGGCCGGCAGTGAAAGAACAATTAATCACCGATGTAAAATCGATGAAAATGGGTTCTCCGGAGGATTTTGGCAACTTCATTACTGCCGTAATTCACGAAGGTTCGTTTGACAAGTTAGCGAGTTTTATCGACCAAGCTAAAAAAGACAGCGATGCCGAAATTATTGTTGGAGGAAACTATGACAAATCAAAAGGGTACTTTATTGAACCTACTGTGATTGTTACCACCAATCCAAAATACGCCACCATGGAAACCGAACTTTTCGGACCGGTGATGACCATTTATGTCTATGAAGATGCTAAGTGGGCTGAGACTTTACAATTGGTTGACAGCACTTCAGAATATGCTTTGACCGGAGCGATTTTCAGTCAGGATCGCTATGCGATTCAAGAAGCTACTTTAGCGTTACAAAACAGTGCCGGTAACTTCTATATCAACGATAAACCAACCGGAGCTGTTGTTGGAATGCAACCTTTTGGTGGCGCCAGAGCTTCGGGAACCAATGACAAAGCGGGTTCAATGCAAAATTTATTGCGTTGGGTTTCGCCAAGAACCATCAAAGAAACCTTTGTTACTCCGGAAGATTACCGTTACCCTTTTTTAGGAGAATAATTTTAAAGTTCTGTATCATAAGAAGTCCAAGTTTTACTTGGGCTTTTTTTATGTCTTGGAAAATGATTTTTTTTGTATCTTCGGATGTCAAAAACTAACAACCAACGCGTTATGAAAATAAAAATTACTCTTTTATTATTTTCCTTTTTTTCAATTACTGCTATCGCTCAAGACCAATCCTATGATTTGCTTAGAGACAAAACAGAAACCAAAATTCTTTACGACCGTGTATTCAGCATTTCCAATGCCACGGAATCCGAGAAAAAAGGAATCAACACAAACTATTTTCTGCAAGCGTATCACGAAATACAGCGTGCCGACTTTTTGCAACGCTTACCAAAATTGGAAAAGTTGAGAGAAGCAGCCAATCTGGGTTTTGCTAAAAATCAAGTTCCGTTGGGCGTTTTGATTACCGACTTTGAAAAAATAAATTCCACGGCAATTGAGAACGGAGATGTTTTTTTAACGGCCAACAATCAATTTCAATCTAAACCAAACGCGCAAAATGTGTTTCAAAAACATACGCTTAATTTGATTGCTCCGTTATTGGCGAAATCTAAAAGCAGTTTGGTTTCGTTCATTTTAAAAGACGAATTGATTTTCAACACTACCAACAAAACCATTCAAAATATAGCCATTCAAATCAATGGAAATGAAGCTTGGAAAACCGTTTCCAGAAATGTGCAGACTTCAGTACAATTTGGTTCCGGTGGCTTACAGACCATAAACTGTCGCATCCTGTTCTCTAATGGAGAAACTGTAGTTACGTCTTTTGTTTTAAACATTGACAACCAAAACAGCAACAGTAATGCCCGAAACTCGCAAAATAATTTACAACCCAATGTCATTAACACCATCACCGCTACAATTCCGTATCAAGGTTACGGAGAGGCAGCTCCTTACTTAGGTCAAGGTGAATACGAAATTTTTCCCGACATCGTTGACGGCGTGTTAGACAAACCTGTTTTTATAGTTGATGGGTTTGATCCCGGTGATTCTAATACCATTCCGTTGTTCTATGCCAGTTTGGATTATGGTTCCGGACAAAACTTGGCCGATTATTTAAGAACACAAGGTTTTGATATCATTTTAGTCAACTTTCCAACCTATACCAGACCCAACACAACAACGGTAGTTGATGGCGGTGTCGACTTTATCCAGAGAAATGCCTTTGTTTTGGTGGAGCTAATCAATCAAATCAATGCGCAAAAAGTCGGGACCCAAAAAAATGTAATCATCGGACCAAGTATGGGTGGTTTGATTTCTCGTTATGCTTTGCGATATATGGAAATGAATGCTTTGACTCACGACACACGATTGTACATTTCTTTTGATTCACCACACCAAGGAGCTAACGTACCTATTGGTTTCCAACACCTTTTTAATTATATGGCTTATGGCCCGTTGGGGAATGCCGCGCTGCAACCTATTGTAGACGGAATGATAAAAAGTTCCGCCGCCAGACAAATGCTGATTGACCATATGGAAGGTCATTTGCAAAGCGGAAGTAGTTTTGAATTCAATACCGCATCAGCTTCTTTGGTTCCGACCGGTGCTCCCAATTTTAGAAATGCGTTTCAAAACGAATTAAATGCGATGGGTTTCCCAACTACAGTGAGAAACGTTTCTATTTCAAACGGCGCCGGCAATGGCACTATGAATTACAGCCCGAATTTTGAGGTCATGAATCATACTTTTAATGTTACCGCAACCCAAAGAGCAATTATTAACCAAAGATTCACACCGGCAGCCAATCTTACCAATCAAGTAAGTCGCTTCAGAGGCCAAACACTTATTTTTGGCACTTGGCTGACTGTATATGAAAGTTTGGCCAATTCAAAATCGCCGACGTACACTGATGGTTTAGATACTGCTCCGGGCGGAAGATTTGACATGGGTGGTTTTCAAGCCGATGCGGGAACAGATCCATTGTTAGTTGAATTTTTTGACAATCTCAATGCCGATTATTTCACCTTTATTCCAACTTGGAGTTCCATGGCCATTTCAGGAACCAATAATTTATATACACCGGTAACCGGCGCTTCGGTGACGCCATTCGTAGCATCTTCTATACCGACCGTCAATGAAAATCATGTGACTTTAAATCAAATCAACGTGACTTTCGCTTTGAATGAAATCATCAGTGGTTCATTGGCAACAACAAATCCGGCTTTTGAAACGCTTTGGATTAAGAATCCGGTAGCCAATTCAATTGAAATCAATACTTCTTATACATTAGAAAATGCCGAGATTACAATAAATGACCTCTTGGGCAAAACCATTTATCAGTCTAAAAACAATACCATCAGCGGTACCTTTGAAATTCCGATTGCCTTGACCAAAGGTGTTTATCTTATCACTATTGGTAATGAAAACGGAAGTGTGACCAAGAAAATTGTAAAAGATTAAAAAAAAGCCTCTCGATGGAGAGGCTTTTTTTATGCTTTAAACTTAAGCGGCAAGTGCACTACTTTCTTGGTTTCAAAAAATTCATCGGAGAAAAACTCCGCGATATTGTATTCTTTGGCTTTTGGGAAATCTTTGAGCTCTTCGGTTAAATCTCCGCCTTTGAGGTAAAGAATACCGTTGCTCAATTCGTGTTTGTTTTGCTTCTTGATTTTATCTTTTATCCAAGACACAAAATCGGGCATATTGGTCACGGCCCGACTCACTATAAAATCGTAATCTCCTTTGACATTTTCGGCTCGCATTTGTTCTGCTTTGACATTTTTTAACCCTAATCCGTCAACAACGGCTTGGACTACTTTTATTTTTTTGGCAATCACATCTATCAGATAAAAACGCGTTTCCGGAAACAGGATAGCCAACGGAATTCCGGGAAATCCACCACCGGTGCCAACGTCTAAAACATAGGTTCCGGGTTCAAACGGCTGGATTTTGGCGATAGCCAAAGAATGCAAAACGTGCTTGGTGTATAATTCATCTATGTCTTTTCGGGAAATTACATTGATTTTCGCATTCCAATCTTGGTATAACGCTTCTAATTTTCGAAACTGTAGGAGTTGATTCTCAGTAAGATTAGGAAATTGTTTGATAATTTCTTCCATAAATTGAATTTTCAACAAAAATAGTGCTTTTGGTTGATAATTATGATTTGTTTATAATCTTTCAAAAAGTATTATAATTATCTTTGAGCAAAATTTGAAATACTACAAATGAATACCACAACACCTATTTTCTCTAAAACGGACAGTTTGAAATTCTTCAGAACACTGAATTCAAGAGTCAACAACTACTTTAAAGAAAACAATCTTGACAAAACCGGAAACTGGAAACTGCACTTGAAAACCATCGTAATGTTCTCCATTTTCTTAACCCCTTATTTTATTTTATTGGCCATGGATATGCCTTTTTGGGCTTACCTTCTACTAAATGTTGTTATCGGAGTCGGAATGGCCGGCGTGGGAATGAATGTTATGCACGATGGCAATCACGGCGCTTATTCTTCTAAATCATGGGTCAACAAAATCATGGGTGGCAGCATCTATATTTTGGCCGGAAACGTATACAATTGGCAAGTTCAACACAACGTTTTACACCACACTTACACCAATATTTTAGGACACGATGAAGATTTGGAAGCCGGAAGAATTATGCGTTTTACCAAAGAAGCCAAATGGTACCGCTTTCACAAATTCCAACATTATTATTCCGTGTTTTTATATGGTTTATTAACATTCAACTGGGCCATAACCACCGATTTTCTTCAAATGAAACGCTATCTGAAAAGAAACTTGTCTTATGGCGAATTCAAAAAACCGGTGATTCGTTGGACCACTTTAATCATCACTAAAGTCATTTATTTCTCCATTTGGTTGGTACTTCCTATGGTTATGGGGGTTACTTGGTGGAAAGTTGTTTTGGGCTTTTTAGTGATGCATTACACCGCCGGAGTTATCTTAAGCGTTGTATTCCAATTGGCACACGTAGTGGAAGAAACCCACAACCCTATACCGGATGAAAACGGTGAAATAGAAAACACTTGGGCCATTCACCAATTGTTTACCACTGCCAACTTTGCCCCTAAAAACTGGCTGGTAAACTATTATACCGGTGGTTTGAATCACCAAATTGAACACCACATTTTTCCTAACATCAGCCACATTCACTACGGCAAAATCGCAGAAATCGTAAAACAAACGGCCAAAGAATGTGAACTGCCTTATTACGAATTCAAAACTACTCGAGCTGCTATTGCCTCGCATTTCAAGCACTTAAGAGAATTGGGTAGACAACCACAATTAGCATAATATAAAACGGGACGCCTTTATTGGCGTCTCTTTATTTAACATCCTATACAACAACACAATGAGCATTTTATCGGACAGAATTAACAACTTATCTACTTCACAAACATTGGCCATGGCGGCTTTGGCCAGAGAATTAAAAGCCCAAGGAAAAGACATCATCAGTTTAAGTTTGGGCGAACCCGATTTCAATACGCCCGATTTCATCAAAGAAGCAGCCAAAAAAGCGATTGACGAAAACTACAGTACTTATACGCCTGTAGATGGTTACGGAGAATTAAAAGAAGCCATTTGCCGAAAATTCAAAAGAGACAATAATCTTGATTACAAACCGGCCAATATCGTAGTATCAACCGGTGCGAAACAATCGCTATACAACGTGGCTCAAGTCATGTTGAACGACGGAGACGAAGTAATTTTGCCGGCGCCATATTGGGTTTCGTACTACGAAATCATCAAATTATCCGGCGGTGTTCCGGTGGAAGTACCAACATCGGTGGAAAGCGATTTCAAAATGACCGCAGAGCAATTGGAAAAAGCCATCACTCCCAAAACCAAAATGATGTGGTTCAGTTCACCGTGTAACCCAAGCGGTTCGGTTTACAACCGTGAAGAACTCGAAGCCATCGGTAAAGTGTTAGAAAAATACCCTAATATTTATATCGTTTCTGACGAAATCTACGAACACATTAATTTCTCGGGAACGTTCTGCAGTATTGCTACCATTCCGGGCTTATTCGACAGAACCATTACCGTAAATGGGGTAGCCAAAGCTTTCGCCATGACCGGTTGGAGAATTGGTTACATCGGTGCTCCCGAATTTATCGCCAAAGCCTGCACCAAAATGCAAGGGCAAGTCACTTCCGGTGCAAACTCTATTGCGCAAAGAGCTACCATTACTGCCGTTGATGCCAATCCAAGCGTTTTAAACGACATGGTATCCGCATTCAAAAACCGCAGAAACTTAGTGGTAGAATTAGCCAAAGAAATCCCCGGATTCAAAATCAACGTGCCCGAAGGTGCTTTCTATTTGTTCCCGGATGTTTCGGCTTATTTCGGCCAAACCTTACGCGGCAAATTAATCGCCAATGCAGATGACTTCTCGATGTATTTGCTTTCCGAAGCCAATGTAGCGACCGTAACCGGAGACGCTTTCGGAAACCCGAACTGCATCCGTTTGTCTTACGCCACCAGCGAAGAACTGTTAACCGAAGCGTTCAAAAGAATCAAAGAAGCATTGGCTTAAAATATAGTATGCCTCAAGGAAACTTGGGGCTTTTTTTATTATTAATTAGGGCGCGCCCATTGGGCCAGGCTTTCCGCAGTACACGGTACTTGCTCCAATCCTTCGCGCAAACCCTGCTAACTACAAACCATGACTAAAAAAATACTTCTCTTAGGCTCAGGCGAACTCGGCAAAGAATTCGTTATCGCGGCCCAACGCATCGGGCAAACCGTAATTGCTGTCGACAGTTATGAAAACGCTCCGGCCATGCAAGTCGCACACGGATTTGAAGTCATCAACATGCTCGATGGCATCGAACTAGACCGCATTGTAGCCAAACACAACCCTGATTTCATCGTTCCCGAAATCGAAGCCATACGCACTGAGCGTTTTTACGATTACGAAAAACAAGGCATAACCGTTGTGCCTTCGGCCAAAGCAGCCAATTTCACCATGAACCGAAAAGCGATTCGCGATTTAGCCGCCAAAGATTTAGGCTTGCGAACGGCCAATTATCGGTATGCAACTTCAGCCGTTGAATTGCAAAAAGCAGTGGCGGAAGTTGGCATTCCTTGCGTGGTAAAACCGTTAATGAGTTCCTCCGGCAAAGGACAATCGACCATCAAAACCGAAGCCGATATTGCCAAAGCCTGGCAATACGCCGAAGAAGGTTCGCGTGGCGATATCGTGGAAGTGATTGTAGAAGCCTTTGTCAATTTCAACTCCGAGATTACTTTGTTGACCGTTACTCAAAATGACAATCCAACGTTGTTCTGTGCGCCAATTGGTCACCGACAAGAACGCGGCGATTATCAGGAAAGTTGGCAACCGGCACAAGTTTCAGATCAAGACCTCAAAGAAGCACAAGACATGGCTCGCAAAGTAACCGAAGCGCTTGGTGGTGCAGGACTTTTCGGTGTAGAATTTTTCTTGACCGATGAAGGCGTTTATTTCTCAGAACTATCGCCTAGACCACACGATACGGGAATGGTTACTTTAGCCGGAACGCAAAACTTTAACGAATTTGAATTGCATTTGCGTGCGGTTTTAAGCTTGCCTATATTCGAAATCACACAGGAAAGAGCCGGAGCTAGTGCGGTAATTTTGGCTCATGGCAATTCCAACAACCCAACCTATTCCGGAATTTCAGCGGTAGCTGCCTTACCTAAAACAGATTTTCGTATCTTTGGAAAACCAACTTCAAGACCTTATCGCAGAATGGGTGTTGTTTTAACCCATGATTCATTGGGAACCAACATTGAAACAGTCACTGAAAAGGCGAAAGAAGTAGCAAAATTAGTAACCATAAACCTGTAAAAAATGAAAAAAGTATTTTTAATTCTTGCCTTTATGTTGGGCGTAACCTCCATGAATGCTCAAGAGAAAAAAGCTGTAGCCAAAGAACCCGTAATTGTAGAAGTGGCTTGCGGACAATGTATGTTTGGCATGAAAGAAATCAAAAAAGGATGTGATTTAGCCGTGATGGTAGATGGCAAACCTTACTTTGTAGAAGGCACAAAATTAGATGACCACGGCGATGCCCATGCTGCTGACGGATTTTGTTCAGCGGTAAGAAAAGCTGAAGTAGTTGGGGAATTAAAAAACAATGTATTTGTTGTAACAGAATTCAAATTACTTCCAAGAAAATAAAACTTACGCTTGGCTCAAATCCTAGATAATATTTCAAAAATCGTAACTCTTTCTCCCGAGGAAGAGTTACTTTTTTTGTCTAAAATTGAAACCCAACACTACAAAGCCAAAACCATCGTTTTGAGTGCGGGTGAAGTTTGCAAACATTCTTATTTTGTCAATTCGGGCTTGCTCAGAAGCTTTAATATCAATGACAACATTGTTGAACATGTGTTGAGCTTTGCCTGCGAAGGTTGGTGGATTGGCGACATGTACAGTTTGCTTTCACAAAAACCCGGCAATCTTTTTATCGAAGTTTTAGAAGATGCTGAAGTGGTTTTGCTCTCCAAAGAAAACCAAGAAGAACTCTACCATCAAATCCCAAAATTGGAGCGTTTTTTCAGAATCATAGTCGAAAACTCATTGGTTTCCTATCAAGAGCGGTTAATGGACAACCTCAGTCTTACCGCAGAAGAACGCTTTGACAAGTTCTGCAAAAAATACCCAACGCTCATTCAAAAAGTACCTCAAAAGCAAATCGCTTCTTTTATTGGCGTAACGCCGGAATTCTTTAGTAAGATGAAGAGTCGGCTTTTACGAAAGTAATTGCAATTCCAAACATTCCTTTCCGAACACTGCCTTCAGAAAACCTCTTTCTTAATCTACATTAAGTGCAGAACGCGCTTGATGATTGTAAATTTGTATCATAATAATTAGTAAATTTATACATTATGACATCGCCATTGCAATCTAACAAATAAAAGAAAAAAGTTATAGCGATTGCATTTGACAACTAAAAACAAATATTAAAGACAAATGAAAAATACCGTTTTACACAAAGCCAATACTAGAGGACATGCCGACCACGGTTGGTTAAACGCACACCATACCTTTAGTTTTGCCAGCTATTATAACCCGGATAGAGTACAATTCGGCGTTTTGAGGGTTTTGAATGATGACATCGTTGCCGGCGGCATGGGTTTCGGAACACATCCTCATGATAATATGGAAATTATCACCATTCCGCTTGAAGGTGATTTGGCACACAAAGACAGCATGGGCAATACCGAAGTGATCAAATTTGGAGATGTCCAAGTCATGAGTGCCGGAACCGGGATTCAACACTCGGAATTCAATCCGAATCCGGACAAAAGAACCAATTTGTTGCAAATTTGGGTTTTCCCAAAATACAGAAATGTAGAACCGCGTTACCAACAAATTACATTAGACACGTCTGACCGTCACAATAAATTGCAACAAATTCTTTCCCCTTTTGCTGATGATGCCGGTGTTTGGATTCATCAAGATGCTTGGTTTCACATGGGCAATTTGGATAAAGGAGTAACTTTAGACTACAACCGCAAAAAAGAAGGCAACGGACTTTACGTTTTCGTAATTAAAGGTAGTGTTAAAGCAGACGGACAAGATTTAGGCGAACGCGATGGTTTAGGCATCACTGATTTCGACAAAGTAACGTTCGAAGCTACAACCGATGCTGAAATTTTATTAATGGAAGTTCCAATGATTCAGTAAATAAAAATAACCGCAAATTCACGAATTATTTAATTTGCGAATTTGCGGTAAACTTTAAAAAATATGAACAACGAAGTACAATTAAAAATCGATGGAAATAAAGGCTTTTTTTACATTGATGTCGATGGTAAACACGAAGCCATGATGACTTTTGTTTTTGCAGGTGAAGACAAGATCATTATTGACCACACCGAAGTAAAACCCGGAAATGAAGGAAAGGGTTTTGGTAAAAAAATGGTTGTCAAAGCCGTAGAATATGCTCGTGAAAACGGTATCAAGATTATTCCGCTTTGTCCGTTTGCCAAAAGCGTTTTTGACAAAGTTCCCGAATTTAGAGACGTTTTATAACCTTACAATCATGGCAAATCTTTTAGAAAATAACGTAGAAGGAAAAATCGGCACCCAAAATTATTTGTGCACTATTTCTTGGCGCAACGGGACTTTGCTGATGGACGAACCTGAAAATGTTGGTGGACAAAATATTGGTCCCGACCCGTTTTCTACTTTCTTGGCTTCTTTGGCAGGATGTACTTTGTCAACTTTACGCATGTATATCGACCGCAAAGGTTGGGACATTCCGGAAATTTATATATCGCTGAATCTGGCACAAGAGCTGAATCCCGATTTGGAAACTAGTATTTCAAGAAGTATCACTTTCCCCAACAACATTAGTGACGAACAAAAAGATCGCTTGCTTTTGATTGCAGAGAAATGTCCGATTTCAAAAATTCTGAAAAATAAAATAACCATTAACACCACTCTATAATGGATCCTAAAGACCTAACCAAAGAATATACGAATGGCGAAGTAACCATAGTGTGGCAATCGGGAAAATGCATACATTCTGCCAATTGCGTGCGCAATAATCCGGATGTTTTCAAGCCCAAGGAAAAACCGTGGATTACCCCTGAAGGTTCCACCACAGAAAAAATCATTGAGACTATCAAAAAGTGTCCCTCAGGCGCATTGACTTATTATTTAAACAACGAAAAATGAAAAAAATACTAGCCTTTGGCGCTTCCAACAGCAGCGATTCTATCAATAAACAATTGGCTACTTATGCCTCGAAACTGTTTAAAAAAACAACCGTTGATCTTTTGGATTTAAACGATTACGAGATGCCTATTTATTCCAAAGACAGGGAAAAGAAAGACGGTATTCCTCAATTGGCTAAAGATTTTTACCAAAAAATTGGCGAGTCTGATTTTGTCCTGATTTCCTTTGCCGAAAACAACGGCAATTACACAACCGCTTTTAAAAACATATTGGATTGGATGTCGCGCATTAACGGCAAAACCTTTCAGGAAAAACCCATGCTTTTATTAGCTACATCGCCGGGTGCACGAGGAGGAAGTTCTGTTTTGGACATTGCTGTAAAACGGATGCCGTTTCAAGGCGGCGTTGTAAAAGGCAGTTTTTCGCTACCAAGTTTCAATGAAAATTTTGAAATTGGAAAAGGCATAACCAATCCGGAGTTGAACCAACAATTGCTGGGGATTATCCATTCGATTGAACTATAAGATTACCAAAAAACGAATAGTAGCCTTTTAGCCCCGATTGTAATGAAAATCCTCGAAGAGATTGTAATGAAAAGCGGGAAAATGGAAACCAAATAAGCCCCAAACCCTTCCGCTCCCAAAAAAATACTATTTTTGCTTTTCAAAACAATAAAGTAATCTAATGAAAGCATACGTATTCCCCGGTCAAGGTGCTCAATTCACCGGTATGGGCAAAGACTTATATGAAAATTCGGCCGTAGCCAAAGAGCTGTTCGAAAAAGCCAACGAAATTTTAGGTTTCCGCATCACCGACATTATGTTTGAGGGTAGCGCAGAAGCATTAAAAGAAACCAAAGTAACGCAACCCGCAGTGTTTTTGCACTCGGTAATCTTGGCCAAAACTTTAGAAAACTTCACCCCTGATATGGTTGCCGGTCACTCGCTTGGCGAATTTTCTGCTTTGGTGGCCAATGGGACTTTGTCTTTTGAAGACGGTTTAAAATTGGTTTCCCAAAGAGCTTTAGCCATGCAAAAAGCCTGCGAAATCAAACCCTCAACGATGGCTGCAGTTTTAGGTTTGGAAGACAAAATTGTAGAAGACGTTTGTGCTTCTATTGATGGTGTTGTGGTGGCGGCAAATTATAATTGCCCGGGACAATTGGTTATCTCAGGTGAATTTTCAGCAGTAGAAAAAGCTTGTGAAGCGATGAAAGCAGCAGGTGCAAAAAGAGCTTTGTTGTTGCCTGTTGGCGGCGCATTCCACTCGCCAATGATGGAACCGGCTCGCGAAGAATTGGCCGCAGCAATTGAAGCTACAACCTTTAACACTCCGAGTTGTCTGGTTTATCAAAACGTTACGGCAAGCGCGGTATCTGATGCCCACGAAATCAAGAAAAACCTAATCATCCAATTGACCGCTCCGGTAAGATGGACACAATCGGTGCAACAAATGATAAAAGATGGCGCGACTAGTTTTACGGAAGTTGGACCCGGAAAAGTATTGGTTGGCTTGGTGAATAAAATCGACAGAGAAGTGGAAACGATTTCGGCTTAATGAAAGACTTACTCGAAATCTTGCGTCAAACCGAATCGGCTAAAGTCATTTCAAATGACATTGCTTATGCGGATTATGTGTCGTTGGATTTATCGGTGACCAATGAAAATTTGGCTGCTGAAAAATTAGCCACGGCTAAAGATTACGAGAATTACATTCAGAATTATTTAGAAAATCATCAAGCTCAAATTGCCTTTGGCGGTTATAACGAAATCCGTAATTTATACCAAAGAAGTACTGTTTTCAAAAATAACAATACCGACGAACGCAACATTCACATTGGTTTAGATTTATGGATTAACGAATCGGCTCCCATTTATGCCGCGTTAGAAGGTAAAATCCACAGCTTTCAAAATAATGATGCCTTGGGTGATTATGGTCCGACGATTATTTTGGAGCACGAAATCGAAGGATTCACTTTCCATACTTTGTACGGTCATTTGAGTTTGGATAGTTTAACCGGCAAAAAAGTAGGTGATTTTGTTAAGAAAGGCGAACAAATCGCTACCTTGGGCTTGCCTCCTATTAATGGTGATTATGCGCCGCATTTGCATTTTCAAATCATCATCGACATGGAAAATAAAAAAGGTGATTATCCAGGCGTTTGCAATTCAAAAACCTTAGCATTCTATTTGCGGAACTGTCCTGACCCGAATTTGTTATTAAAAATTAAATCATAATTATCATGAAGAAGTTAATTTTATCCTTTGCCTTGATAGCTTTATTAGCTTCTTGCAAAGACGAAACTAAAGAAAAGCTTGATGCAGCTAAAGACGCAGTAACCGAAGAAGTAAAAGAAAAAATTGATTCGGCAAAAGTCAAAGCGGAGAGCAAATTAGATTCTTTAAAAGAAAAAACCAAAGCCGAAATTGACAGCGCTAAAATCAAAAGCGCCACCAAATTGGAAGAAGCCGCCAAAAAATTAAAAGAATCGGCTAAATAGAAATTAAATCCTCATTAAAAGTGAGGATTTTTTATTTAGATTGCTTCGCCAGTTCGCTGTCGCTCGTGTCGGGCTGTTTAGACTTACCACGGGTTCGTTTGTAATTAGTAATAAATACACCCAAAATAATCAAGACAGTAGCAATGACAAAGTCGAAGGTAATCACTTCATCCAACAACAACCAACCCAGGAAAACCGCAATAATAGTATTGATATAATTGAGTACAGAAACTTGAGTGGCTGTGACTCTTTTCAAAGCATAGTGGTAGGCGAAAAAAGCAATCACGGAGCCAAAAACGGAAAGGTATAAAGTAGCAAATATACTTCTCGAGCTCCACGCATTGAAATCCACATCAGGATTTAATATTAGCGCCAAAACAAACTGAATTATCGCAGCGATTGAAAATTGGTAAAATAAATTCAAAGCAATGTTATTCGACTTGTGCGTGTGCATTTTCGTGTAAACCGTTCCAACTGACCAAGATAAAATAGCAATACTCAAGTAAAAGATTCCGGTTTTGTAATTGGGATCTAAAATATCGCCTAAGCCATCTCTGAATATAAAAACGACCCCTAAGAAACCCACCATTACACCCAGAAATCCTTTGATACTTGGTTTTTGTTGTCCAATCATGGTTCCGCCTAAAAAAACGACCAAGGGCGAAAGTGCACTGAGTATAGAAGTCAAACCACTCGGAACACTTTGCTCTGCAATGGTAGTAAAGCCATTGGCCAAAACAATCATCAAAATCGCCGGTATAAATTGGAGTTTAAAGTTTTCCCACCCAATCCAAGCCAATTGTTTTTTATACAATAAAATAACCAAAATTATCAAAGCCGCTAAACCTTGTCGGGTGGAAGTTATGTACCAAGGTTGCATGGTTTCAACGGCGACACGAATGCCTAAATAAGTGGTACCCCAAACTACCGCTACTGTAAATAGACAGAATAATAATTTGAAATCGGGTTTTTCATTCATTTAAAAAAGAGATTTGCAACACTTAAGTTGCTGTTTTTAGAGTCTTAACTTCTAACTTTTTGCTCCCATTTCCAGGCAGAGGCCAAAGCTTCTTCTAAAGACAATTCAGTCTTCCATCCCAGAACTTCTCTTGCTTTATCAGTATTGGCGTATGCCTGAATCACATCGCCTTCTCTTCGAGCTACCATTTTATAAGGTAATTTTTGTCCGGATACTTTTTCGAATGCCTGAATTACTTGCAAAACAGAGCTTCCGGTGCCGGTTCCTAAGTTGAAGGTTTCTACTTTCTCTAAATTTTGTTGGTCTAATAAACGTTGTAAAGCCACAACGTGTGCTTTCGCCAAATCTACTACATGAATATAATCGCGAATACAAGTGCCGTCAAGCGTTGGATAATCATTCCCGAAAACCGATAATTCCTGACGTAAACCCATGGCGGTTTGGGTGATAAATGGCACTAAATTTTGCGGTACACCTAAGGGTAATTCACCAATTTCAGCGCTTGGATGTGCTCCGATTGGATTAAAGTAGCGAAGTAAAATGGAATTTAAATTGGTAACTCTGGCAACATCCACAATAATTTCTTCCCCAATTTGCTTGGTATTTCCGTAAGGAGATATTGCCGGCTGTATCGAAGCATCTTCGGTAATTGGCATGACTTCAGCCTGACCGTAAACCGTGCAGGAAGAACTGAAAATAAAATTAGCTTGTGGCAATGTTGTGAGTTCTTGCAATACGTAAACCAACGCATTGATGTTGTTCTCGTAGTACAATAAAGGATTTTCGACACTCTCACCTACCGCTTTTGAGGCTGCAAAATGAATAACGCCTACTACATCATGGTGCTTTTTGAAGAAATTTTGAACCGCTGCTTTTTCTCTTAAATCGATGTTTTCAAAAAAAGGCTTTTTCCCGGTTATCTTTTCAATCCCATCTAAAACCGCAATGGATGAATTTGACAAATTATCAATCACTACTACTTCAAAACCTTGGTTTTGCAATTCAACCACGGTATGTGAACCTATAAATCCTAATCCGCCTGTTACTACTACTTTCATAAATTAAGTTGTCGGTTGTTGGTTGTCGGTTGTTAGATGAAAAACCATCAACTATCAACCATAAACCATCAACTATTTTAAAAACTCTAAAACGCTGTCGGTGATGAATTTAATTTGTTCGTCATCTAATTCGGTGTGCATTGGCAATGAAATTACTTCTTTTACCAACTGATTAGTTACCGGAAAATCTTCCTCTTTGTAACGTGAATCCGCATAAGCTTTCTGACTGTGCAACGGAATCGGATAATAAATCGCGCACGGAATTCCTTTCGCCAATAAATGTTCCATCAAACCATTTCTGTCGGCATCAATAATTCTCAATGTATATTGGTGGAAAACGTGGCAATCACAGATATCACAAATCGTTGGTGCAATAATATTTTTATGGCCTTCAAAGGCTGCCGAGTATTTACGAGCCGCATCTTGACGCGCTTTTCCATAAGCATCTAAGAAAGGCAATTTAGCATTCAAAACACCGGCTTGAATACTATCTAAACGAGAATTTACGCCTACTACATCATGGTGATAACGCACATACATTCCGTGATTTACTATTCCTCTGATTTTGTGTGCCAATGCATCATCGTTGGTAAAAATGGCACCACCATCGCCGTAACAACCTAAGTTTTTAGAAGGGAAAAATGAGGTTGAAGCTACGTGACCAATCGTTCCCGCTTTCTTTTTAGTACCGTCAGAGAATTTACAGTTGGCGCCAATGGCTTGGGCATTGTCTTCAATTACATATAAATTATGTTCTTTGGCAATCGCCATAATGGCTTCCATGTTGGCAGCGCGACCAAACAAATGTACAGGTACAATGGCTTTGGTTTTGGGCGTAATCGCTTTCTTGATCGCCTCGATAGAAATGTTCATATTTACGATATCCACATCCACCAAAACCGGAGTCAATTGTAACAATGCAATTACTTCAACAGTGGCGGCAAACGTAAAATCGGCAGTAATGACTTCATCGCCCGGTTTTAAATCCAAGCCCATCATAGCAATTTGCAAAGCATCAGTTCCGTTGGCACAAGGAATCACGTGTTTCACGTCTAAATATTCCTCAAGATTTTTCTGAAATTCGTGAACCAATGGTCCGTTAATATAAGTAGTAGTATCTAAAACCTCCTGAATCGAAGCGTTTACGGTGTCTTTTATTTTTTCGTATTGACTTTTTAAGTCAACCATCTGAATTTTTCTCATGTTCTAAAAAATTATGAGTAGCAAAAGTAAGAAATTCTGAAGTAGAATTCCATGTTCCGTAAAAGAAACGTATTTTAGCGCATCAAAATTTTAGGGATGTTTTTTTTATACAATATTTTACTGGTTTTGGCTTCACAACTTGTGAAAGTATTGGCACTTTTCAGTCCCAAAATAAAACTGTTTGTCAACGGCAGAAAAAGTGTTTTTGAAACTTTAGCGGCCAAAATTAATCACAAAGATCAAACCATTTGGTTTCATGCGGCTTCTTTAGGCGAATACGAACAAGGGTTGCCGGTCATGGAACGCATCAAGCAGGAATTTCCAAATCACAAAATTGTACTGACTTTTTTCTCGCCTTCGGGTTATGAAGTTCGCAAAAACAATCCGATTGCGGATGTAACGGTTTATTTGCCTTTGGACACCCAATTGAACGCTCAAGAATTTTTGAAATGGGTTCATCCCGACTTGGTTTTCTTTATAAAATATGAATATTGGCCGAATTATTTGAATGAATTGAAGAAATCGAATATCAAAACCTATTTGATTTCCGGGATTTTCAGAGAGAAGCAAGCTTTTTTCAAGTGGTATGGCGGATTTTATCGCAATGCATTGAAAACCTTTGACTACTTTTTTGTCCAAAATGAAAGCTCTAAAAAATTGCTTCAATCTTTGGGTTACCAAAATGTAAAAATTTCAGGCGATACACGATTTGACCGAGTGGTTTCTATTTTAGAGCGGAACAATTCGTTGGATTTTATAGCACAATTTAAAAACAATACCACAACGATTGTCATTGGAAGTTCTTGGCCCAAAGACGAAAATTTATTGGTGAACTTTATCAACCAAGCCAATGCCGATGTCAAGTTCATCATCGCACCGCATAACATTAAAACGGAACAAATTTCGAATCTTCAATCTCAAATTACAAAATCAACTGTTTTATTTTCGGAAAAGGAAAACCGAAATTTGACCGAATTTCAAGTTTTTATCATTGACACCATCGGTATTTTGACCAAAATTTACAGTTATGCTGATATTGCTTATGTTGGCGGCGGCTTTGGTAATCCGGGCGTGCACAATATTTTAGAACCGGCAACTTTTGGAATTCCGATTGTGGTTGGTCCGAATTATTCGCATTTTGCAGAAGCTACGGCCTTGGTTAATATGGAAGGTTGTATCTCCATTTCAAATCAAAGTGAGCTCAATGATGCTTTGCAAAATTTAATTTCAAACGAAGACATTCGCCATGAAAAAGGACACATTTGCGAGACTTTTGTCCAAATGAATATCGGCGCCACCGATGTTATTTTGAGGCATATTTGTAACAACTCAAACTAAAAACAAACAAATAAACTTAACAAACAAACCAAGCTCATGAAATTTTTAAGACTTCTTCTCTTATTTGTTTTTGTTCAAACCCAGGCCCAACAAGGCGGCATGTGGATTCCTTCTTTATTGAAAGGAATGAACGAAACCGAAATGAAAAATTTAGGCATGAAAATCAGTGCCGATGACATTTATGCTGTCAATAAATCCAGTTTAAAAGATGCCGTACCTCATTTTGACGGTGGTTGTACTGCAGAAGTCATATCCGACAAAGGATTGATTTTAACCAATCACCACTGTGGTTATGACAACATTCAAAGTCATTCCACGGTTGAGCACGATTACTTGACTGATGGTTTTTGGGCTTATAAAATGGAAGACGAATTGCCCAACAAGGACTTATTTGTAACCTTCATCATTCGAATTGAAGATGTAACTACAAAGGTTCTTGAAGGCGTAACAAGTTTGTCCTCTGAAACAGAAAAGCAGAAAAAAATTCAAGAAAATATAGGTGTTTTGAGTCGAACATTACCCAAAGAATCTTGGCAGGAAAACAGCATCAGAACGTTTTATGACGGCAACCAATACCTCTTATTTGTAACCGAAACTTTCCGCGATGTGCGTTTAGTTGGCGCACCACCAAGTTCTATTGGAAAATTCGGTTCCGATACGGACAACTGGGTTTGGCCAAGACATACCGGTGATTTTTCATTGTTTAGAATTTATGCCGATAAAAACAATCGCCCGGCGGCTTACTCTCCCGAAAATGTTCCTTACAAGCCCAAATATTTCTTCCCTATTTCTATCAAAGGATTGAAAGAAAATGATTTTACCATGGTAATGGGTTATCCGGGAAGAACCCAAGAATATTTACCGGCAGTGGCTGTTGAGCAAATTGTAACCACTTTGAATCCGGCTAAAGTTGAGATTCGCGATGCCGCATTGAAAGTGCAAAACGAATTCATGCGAAAAGACAACGCGATTAAAATTCAATACGCCTCTAAAAATGCCAGCATGGCCAATTCCTGGAAAAAATGGATGGGCGAAACCAAAGGATTGAAAAAATCTAATGCTGTAGGTATTAAAAAAGAATTTGAAGCCGGCTTTCAGCAAAAAGTAACCGCTGCCGGAAAACAAGCAGAATATGGTAATTTATTGGCTGATTTTGAAAAAAATTACGCAGAAATCAGAGACTATGCTTTGGCCAGAGATGTATTTACAGAAGTGGCTTTGCGCAACACTGAAATTCTGAGTTTGGGCTATAAATTATACCAGTTAGAGCAAATTTACAACACCAAAGGAGAGCAATCTTTCAATGACCGAAGAAACAATTTAATCAATGGTTTAGGCGATTTTTACAAAGATTTTAATGCGAATGTTGACGAAAAAGTCTTTGAAAAATTGATAGAAATTTACGCGAAAAAATATCCGAAACAGTTTTTGCCTAGTGCTTTTGAAAATGTCAATGCTACAAGTTTGGCTACCGAAGTTTTTACACAATCGCAACTGGTGAGTTATGACAAAATAAAAGTATTACTAACCGGTGAAAGCAAAACCGTTTTAGAAAACTTGAATAAAGACAAAGGATTCCAAGTGATTAAAGCCATGGCGGATGGTTATTTGAAAAACGTGGCACCAAAATATGATGAAATCAATTTGAGAAATGTGGCCACACAAAGAACGTATATGAAAGCCATTTTAGAATTGAGCCAAAAGTCAGACCGAATTTTCCCGGATGCTAACAGTACTTTTAGAGTGACTTACGGTAAGATTAAAGGGTACAAGCCTAATGATGCAGTGGTTTACGAACCGTTTACTTATTTAGACGGTGTGATGGAGAAATACATTCCGGGTGATTATGAATTTGATGTTCCTCAAAAACTAATAGATTTATACAATACTAAGGACTACGGAAATTACGGTGTGAAAGGCAAAATGCCGGTAGCGTTTATAGCTACAAATCACACCACAGGAGGAAACTCCGGTAGCCCGGCACTTGATGCTAACGGAAATTTAATTGGCCTGAATTTTGACAGAGTATGGGAAGGAACAATGAGCGACATTTATTACTCTCCTGAAATATGCCGAAACATCATGGTTGACATCCGTTATGTATTGTTTGTAATCGATAAATTTGCCGGTGCGGATAATTTAATCAAAGAGATGAAAATTATAACTCCAAAGAAAAAATAGAAGAAATTAAGCAATTCTTAAGCTTTGGCATGATTGTTGTGAAGTAAAAACCGAAGCAAAATAGAGATTTTTAAAAAAAGTTAAATAAAAGTTTTTCCAAATAAAAAAATTTATATCTTTGCTCCGAATTAATAATTAACCTTTTATAATTAAGTAAGATGAAAAAAGTATTTTTAAGTTTAGCTGTTGTTGCTGCATTAACTGTAGTATCTTGTAAACAAGCTGAGGCTACTGACGCTGCTGCTGCTGATACAACTGTAGTTGATTCTCCAGCTGTTGAAACTCCAGAAGTTGCTGTTGATTCTCCAGCAGTTGATTCTCCAGCAGTTGAAGCTCCAGCTGAAAAAAAATAATTAGTAACTAATTATTTTTAAAAGAATTAAAGCCACGCAATGCGTGGCTTTCTTTTTTTATATAAACTCCAAAAAAAAAATTACAGCTCTGAAAAAATAGAGTCTCCGGCTGAAAAATCAAGAATTTCAGCTTTAGAACCGTATTTAACAATCTCCGAAATCCCTTTTTGCATCATCAACTCCGTCGAGTACTTTCGGCTCGTCGCCAAAACCGTTTCGGCCTTCATCAACTTAAAAAAACACTTGCCTTTAGCGGTTTTAAACCTAAGAAACCGACAAGCATCGATCGAAACCCTGAAATCCTCGATAGCTTCCTCACATTCAAAACGAAGTTCGTAATCGGCACTGGTAAAAATAGTCTTCCCTTTCCTGGAGACAAACTCAAATTTGTAAAGGTCATTCAATCTTTTAGTGATAACAAAAGTTCCCATAAGAATTTAAAGTAATTAAAATAAAAAAAGTCCCTAATGTTAATTAGAGGCTTTTGCTTTCAAAGCAGCTTCGAAGTTACGAAGTTGAATCCGCAAAAGCTACAGTCATATTTAAAAATCAAAGTGAAAAACATAAAAAAAGCCTCTAACATAAAGTTAGAGGCTTTGTACTCAAGGCGGGACTTGAACCCGCACGAACATTGCTGTTCACTGGATTTTAAGTCCAGCGTGTCTACCAATTTCACCACTCGAGCATTATAAGTAGTTGAGCGAAAAACGGGGCTCGAACCCGCGACCTCGACCTTGGCAAGGTCGCGCTCTACCAACTGAGCTATTTTCGCATTTCAAATTTTGTAAGAACCGCAACACTTGTACCGTATTGCGGATGCAAATGTAATACTAAAATTGAATTATACAAACCTTTTTTGGAAAAAAACTTTTTGAAAATCTAATTCCCTGATTAGCAAAATCAACCGATAACGTTATTTTTTCAACAACATTCTTTTTAACTCATTTAGTTTCATCAAAGCTTCCACCGGCGTCAAAGTATTGATATCTAAATTCAGAATATCTTCTCTGATTTCTTCCAATAAAGGATCATCCATGCTGAAAATGTTGAGCTGCATTTCATCTTTGGCCGATTTTATGGTGTTGAGCGCCTCGCTGGAATGGTTTTTCTCGAGTTTCTTTAAAAGTTTTTGAGCTTTCTGAATCACCATTTGTGGCATCCCGGCCATTTTGGCTACGTGAATTCCGAAACTATGGGCGCTTCCGCCTTTGACCAATTTTCTGATGAAAAGCACATTGTCTTTTAACTCTTTGACCGAAACATTATAATTCTGAATTCTTGGCAACAGTTCACTCATTTCATTTAACTCATGATAGTGCGTCGCAAATAGTGTTTTTGGTCTTGCCGGATTTTCGTGTAAAAACTCAGCAATCGCCCAAGCTATCGAAATTCCGTCATAAGTACTGGTTCCTCGACCGATTTCATCTAACAAAACCAAACTTCTGTCTGAGATATTGTTCAAGATGGAAGCCGTTTCATTCATCTCCACCATAAAAGTCGATTCACCCATTGAAATGTTATCGCTCGCACCCACTCGAGTAAATATTTTGTCGACCACGCCCATTCTTACTTTTTCTGCCGGAACAAAACTTCCCATTTGTGCCAATAAAACAATTAAAGCGGTTTGTCTTAATATCGCTGACTTACCCGACATATTTGGTCCGGTAATCATAATTAATTGTTGGGTTTCTCTATCCAAGAAAACATCGTTGGCCACATAAGGAACACCCACCGGCAATTGCTTTTCAATCACGGGATGACGACCGTTTGTGATTTCCAATTCGAAAGTTTCGTCTAAAATCGGGCACACGTAATCATTCTCAATCGCCAGTTGCGCAAATGAAGTCAGGCAATCCAATTGGGCTACCAAATTAGCATTCAACTGTACTTGTTTGATATAAGTACCTATCCAAATCACCAATTGTTCAAACAAATGGCTTTCGATTTGGTGGATTTTTTCTTCGGCGCCAAGAATTTTGGTTTCATATTCTTTGAGTTCTTCGGTGATGTATCTTTCGGCATTGACTAATGTTTGCTTTCTGATCCATTCTGTCGGAACTTTATCTTTATGTGTATTTCTAACTTCAATATAATAGCCGAAAACATTATTGAAAGATATTTTCAACGAAGAAATTCCGGTGCGCTCAGATTCTCGGGCTTCAATGCCTTCCAAATATTCTTTGCCGGAAAATGCAATGCTTCTTAATTCGTCTAATTCAGTATGAACTCCTGTCGCAATCGCATTTCCTTTTGAAATCGCTACCGGTGCGTCTTGATTCAGTGTCGTTTTTATTTTTTCTCGAAGCAAATCACAAGCATGCAGATTGTCTCCAATCACGCGAACCGCTTCTTGCTTACTTGCTAACGCTATGGTCTTTATCGGAATAATGGCATCCAGAGATTCTTTTAAATAAATAACTTCGCGAGGTGAAATTTTTCCGGTAGCCACTTTAGAAATCAAGCGCTCCAAATCGGAAATCTGCTTGATTTGGTATTGGATTTTTTGAAGAATTTCCTGATTGTCTTTCAAATAAGAAACCACTTCGTGACGACCTCTTATTTTATTAATGTCTTTCAATGGCAAAGCCAACCAACGCTTCAACAAACGCGAACCCATTGGCGAAAGCGTTCGGTCAATCACATCCAAAAGCGTTACGGCATTTTGAGAATGACTGTGGTATAATTCTAAATTTCTAATGGTAAATCTATCCATCCAAACATAAGCATCTTCGGCTATGCGTTGGATATTGGTGATGTGCTGAACTTTATTGTGTTGGGTTTCCGATAAATAATACAAAATGGCGCCCGAAGCGATGATACCATCCGGTAATTCCTCTACGCCAAAACCTTTGAGCGAATTGGTCTGAAAATGATTTTGCAAAGTTTCTACCGCATAATCTTCCTTATAAACCCAATCTTCGAGATAAAACACATTAAAATCTTCCCCAAAAGACTCTTTGAATTGCCCTTTGTTGTTCTTTTGGATTAGAATCTCACTCGGGTTGAAATTTTGCAACAGTTTATCAATGTATTCTTCATTGCCTTGTGCCGTTAAAAATTCTCCGGTAGAAACATCTAAAAAGGCAACGCCTAATTGTTTCTTACCAAAATAAATCGAAGCCAAAAAATTATTAGCCCTTGAATTCAAAACCTCATCGTTCATCGAAACGCCCGGTGTTACCAATTCGGTTACTCCGCGTTTTACGATGGTTTTGGTCATTTTTGGATCTTCCAATTGGTCACAAATTGCTACGCGTAGTCCGGCTTTAACCAATTTAGGTAAATAAGTATTCAAAGAATGATGCGGAAATCCGGCTAAAGCGGTTTCTGTTTCTGAACCGGCGCCGCGTTTGGTTAAAACGATACCCAATATTTTAGAAGCCCGAATCGCATCTTCCCCAAAGGTTTCATAAAAATCGCCTACTCTAAACAACAAACACGCATCGGGATACTTTCTTTTGATCTCGTTGTATTGCTTCATTAAAGGCGTTTCCTTGGCTTTGTTTTCTTTGGCTGACAATGGATTTTGTATTAAATTTATAAGAAAGCGAATTTAATTATTTTAGACCGAATTGCTGATGCAAAAAAAATTAATTTAATATTAAGGCAAAAAAAATGACTCGGTTTTAAATTTTGGATAGATTTGCTACAGAAACTTAAAAACATAATACGATGAAAAAAATAATTTTACTTGCTGCCTTAGTTGCCTTTGGCGTTACAAACTCTAATGCTCAAACAGCAAAAAAAGTGGCTACAAAAACAGCTGCAAAAGCAGAAACTCCAAAAGTTGACGGACCGGGAATGTTATTCGAAAACGAAACTATTGATTACGGAACAATTCCTGCTAACTCTGACGGAAAAAGAGAATTTGTATTCGTTAACAACGGAACAAAACCATTAATCATTGAAAGCACTCAAGGTTCTTGCGGATGTACCGTTCCTTCTAAACCGGAAAAACCAATCCAACCAGGAGAAAGAGGTGTAATCGGAGTGAAATATGACACTTCAAGAGCCGGACAATCTTTCCAAAAAACAGTTACTGTAAAATCAAACGCAGTAGGTCAAGAAAATAAAGTTTTGACAATCAAAGGAAATGTATTGCCAGCTGAAACTAAAGTTGAGCCTACAAAAAGCTAATCGTACTTAATTATAAATTCTAAAAAGTCCTGATTTAATCGGGACTTTTTTTTTGAATATCTTTGCCGTATTGCGGAGAGGCAATCATATAAATAAAAAGAAAGAAATGCGAAAGCTTGAAAATAAAGAATTAGAACGCAAATCGGTTGCCGACTTTAAAGAAGCCGAAAAAACACCCATCATTATCATTCTTGATGACATCAGAAGTCTTCATAATATCGGTTCTGTTTTCAGAACAGCCGATGCCTTTTTGATTGAAAAGATATACCTGTGCGGCATTACCGCAATTCCTCCACACAAAGAAATTCACAAAACGGCTTTAGGCGCTACCGAAACGGTTACTTGGGAGTACCAAAAGGATGTCACCAACGTGATTCAAAATCTTAAAAAAGAAAACACTAAAGTATTTGCTGTAGAACAAGTTGAAAACGCGGTCTTTCTTCAGAATTTCAAAGTAGATAAAACCGTAAAATATGCCTTAGTCTTTGGCAATGAAGTCTTTGGCGTTTCTCAAAAAGCCATAGAACTTTGTGATGGATCCATTGAAATCCCTCAAATCGGCACCAAACATTCCTTAAACATATCCGTTAGTGCCGGAATTGTAGTTTGGGATTTTTTCCAAAAGATGAAATTTTAATTTCCAACTTACATTTAAGATAATTTTATAACAAAAAAGGTCAGTTTTTGATTATTTTTATGGCCATGAAAAAGAATTTCATTGCATTCTTAGTAATACTGTTTTGCACCTCACCCCTCACTTATGGGAGTGCATCTCTTTCTCTGAGCAAAATACAAACTGCCAATATTGCTCCTACGCTGACTGCTGTAGGAAATCAAATTTATTGTCCGGGCACATCGATGAAGATAGTTACTGATATGACCATCACTGATCCGGATGACACAGGAATTGATGCTATTTACATCCAGATTTCATCGGGTTATGATTTAGGGAATGATGCTTTGACATTGACCGGAACACATCCCAACATAAATGCAGGCTGGAACGCTACAACAGGAACATTAACATTGACAGGCATCACAGGGCAACCGACTTATATTGAATTGGTTGCAGCCATAAAAGACATTGAATTTACTTCCGGTGCAGCAAATCCTTCCGGCACTCGTAACTTTTCCATAACTATCGGACAGGCCAATTATCTTCCTTCAAATGGTCATTATTATCTTTACATTCCCAATTTAGGCATTACCTGGTCTTCCGCTAAAATAGCGGCACAAAACAGCACTTATTATGGATTGCAAGGTTATTTGGCGACCATAACCTCAGCAGAAGAAGCGCAAATTTCAGGCGAACAAACCACCGGTGCCGGTTGGATCGGCGGAAGCGACGAAGAAACAGAAGGGATTTGGAAATGGATGACCGGTCCGGAAATCGGCACTGTTTTCTGGAACGGAACTGCGACAGGTTTTACCAACAATTACGCCTTTTGGAATTCGGGAGAACCCAACAATGCCGGCAATGAAGATTATGCCCACATTACCGCTCCGGGAGTGGGGATTCCGGGCTCTTGGAATGATTTATCCAATACAGGAGATACCAGTGGAAATTACCAACCCAAAGGATATATAGTGGAATATGGCGGTACTCCTGGCGACCCTACCTTAAATATTGCCACAAGCACAACTTTGACTGTTGCCTCCATTACTTCTTCTACCTCGGCCTCAAGATGCGGCACGGGTTCGGTTACATTGCAAGCCGTTTCAAATACCGGAACGGTCAATTGGTATTCTGTTCCCACAGGCGGAACACCTATAGGCACCGGCAATTCTTTTGCCACGCCCGACATAGCTTCTACCACCCTATTTTACGCAGCGGCCCATTCGGGCGGTTGTCCTGACACTTCAAGAATTCCGGTGACCGCTTCGGTAACACCAAAGCCTGTTTTGACGGTAAGTTCTCCCTATTTTATGTGTGACGGGAGCAATACAACTATCAATTTGGTTACGACTTCGGGCATAATCTATTGGTATGATAGTCCAACAAGCACCTCTCCCATTTTTACCGGAACTCAATTTGCTGTGCCCAACATTCACCAAGACACATTTTTCTATGCTGAAGCCAATAATAACGGCTGTCTTTCTGATAGAGAAACTGTTGAAATTCAAGTTTATGCCTCACCTGTAGTGACAGACGAGGTTATTGAACTTTGTGAAGGAGATACAGCTGTTCTTAGTGCCGGAAATCCAAACATGACTTATCTTTGGTCGACCGGAGAAACAACACAAACCATTGTAAGCAATGGCTTAACCGACTATTCAGTTGTGGTAACAACACCGGCACCGGAAAGTTGTTCTAAAACAAAGAATTTCAGCATAACTTATCATGCGCAACCGGTAATTTCATCTATAGAAACTAATGGTTTAGAAGTAACCATCAACACCACCCAAAGTGGTGATTTTGAATATTCCTTAGATGGCATTGTATACCAAAATTCGAATGTTTTTACGGTAAGTGAAGGCGGAATGTATATAGGCTATGTCCGGGAAAGAAACCAATGTGGCTTTGATCAAAAAACCTTTATAGTAATCTCTGTTCCCGCTTTTTTTACGCCAAACGGAGATAATATTAACGATACTTGGTCAATCAAAGGCGCCAATTTCTTCCCCAATGCAGAAGTACTGATTTTTGATCGATTTGGAAAAATGATTGCGGTTTTAAATCATTACAATCCATTTTGGGACGGCACTTATAACGGCAATCTTTTACCCTCAACCGATTATTGGTTTGTAGCCAAAATAAACGACAGCACACCGGAAATTAAAGGACATTTTGCAATGTTGAGATAAAAAATTACTGAATTTTATTTCGAATTTCTTCTAACACAAAAACATAATCATCCTGATTGTTTAGAAAATCTCTGTTGGTTACGTCAATTATTAATACGTTCAAATCCTTTTGAGATTTGATATAATCTAAATATCCGTTGTTGATTTTTTCCAAATACTCCGCGGGAATTTCCTGCTCATAGCTTCTGCCTCGGGTTTTGATATTGGCCAAAAGTCTTTCGGTGCTTTGGTACAAATAAATATACAAATCGGGCTTAGGCATTTCTTTGTAGATGATATCAAACATCGTTTTGTACAAACGGAATTCATCTTCGGCCAAAGTCACTTTGGCAAAAATCAATGATTTAAAAATGTGATAATCGGCTACGATAAAGTCTTTGAACAAATCAAACTGTGCTAAATCATCAGATATTTGCTGATACCTGTCGGCCAAAAAAGACATCTCCAACGGAAACGCATACCGACTTTGGTCTTCATAAAATTTTGGCAAAAACGGATTGTCTGCAAATCGTTCCAATACGGTTTTAGCATTGAAATCCTCTGCTAATTTATTGGTTAATGTGGTTTTCCCCGCGCCAATATTTCCTTCTATCGCAATATAATTGAAATGGTCTAATTTGATTTTGGCTATCGGGATTTCGAGGTTTTGCACCACTTTACAATTGCTTTTATCTTCCGACAACACCAATAATTCGTGTAGGTATTTCTGCAAAATGGGATGACGCCAATCCAGGTTTAAATCGCGCATCGGCAACAACACAAACAAACGATTCTGCATTTCCGGATGCGGCACTTGCAATTTTTCGGAAGCAATGATTTCTTCATCAAAAGCGATGACATCAATATCTATAATTCGGGCTTGATACCCTTCTTTATCTTCTCGAACTCTGCCTAAGGCTTCCTCGAGCAACAAGACTTCTTCTAAGATTTGGTGTGCCGATTTGTGTGTATTCATAATTACCGCACAATTGTAAAACTTCTCGCTTTCAAAACCCCAAGACGGTGTTTCATAAAGTTTGGAAACCCTAATAATTGTCCCGACTTCCTGATGCAAATCATCAATACAACGCTCAATGTTTTCGAGACGGTTGCCTTGGTTGGTGCCCAATGATAGAATGACTTGATGCTGCTTGTTCATAGAAGCACAAATTAACTAAAACTATTTCAGAATATAGGCAAAAACCAACCGACTGTTAATAACAATTTCTCAACAATTCATTTGACTCAAAATCATAAAACTTCTATAAATAGTAACCGCTTTATGCCGAAAAGGCATTATTTTTGTTTAGCCAATGCGTAACTAAATCTATCACATCATGTTAAAGAAAATCCTGAAAATTGTCGGAATTGTTTTGTTGCTATTAGTGGTTTCCGCTTTTGCGATTCCGTATTTCTTTAAAGACCAAATCAAGGCCAAAATTCTAACGGCTATCAATGAAAAAGTAGATGCTAAAGTCGCTTTCTCAGATGCCGATTTGAGTTTGTTCAAAAACTTCCCGAATGCGAGTGTCAACATTGAAAAACTCTCTATCATCAACAAAGCGCCATTTGAAGGCGATACTTTAGTGGCTTTTGAAGAATTGAACCTAAAAATGTCTATTGGGCAATTGTTCAACAGCGATGACGAACCGATGCAAATTGACGGAATCGATTCGAAAAACGGACTGATTAACATTATTTTCAACAAAGATGGTGTTGGCAATTACGACATCGCCTTAAAAGAAGAAAGCAAAACCGATGATGGCAAAAGCAAACCGCTTTCTTTAAAAATAAAGGAATATTCTATAGAAAATTTTAAGTTCAAATATTACGATGAGAAGTCCAAAATCAAAATGGTTTTAGACAGCATCAATCACGAAGGCACAGGTGATTTTGCGGCTTCCAAATTGGATTTGACTACCAAAACCACCACCAAAGTTTCGCTCGATATGGACAAAGTCAACTACATGAAAAATGTAGCGCTTTCTTTGTATGCCGTTCTCGGAATCGATTTAGACCAAAGTAAATATACTTTCAAGAAAAACGAGGCCAAAATCAACGAATTGCCATTGAAATTTGATGGTTTTATCCAAATGACGGACGACGGACAAGTGTATGATTTGACTTTTCAAACGCCGTCTTCTTCCTTTAAAAACTTTTTGGGCTTGATTCCGGCGCAATATTCAAGCAATTTGAAAGGCGTAAAAACCAACGGTGATTTTACCGTAAAAGGTTTTGCCAAAGGAAAATTAACCGACACTACGGTACCGAAATTCAACATTGATATTGCTTCCAACAACGCTTCGTTCCAATATCCGAATTTGCCGAAATCGGTTCAAAATATTATTATCGATACTAAAATCATCAACGAAACCGGTTTGATGAACGATACTTATGTCAACTTAGACAAACTGTCTTTCCAAATCGATCAAGACGTGTTCAATGCCAAGGCGAATATTAAAAACATAGCCGAAAATGCTTTGGTCAATGCGGAACTCAAAGGCACAATCAATTTGGCCAATGTCACCAAAGCTTATCCTGTAAAATTAGACAAACCGTTAACCGGCGTTTTAAAAGCTGATGTAAAAACAGAATTTGATATGCAATCGGTTGAAAAAAGTGATTACGCCCGAATCAAAAATGCAGGAACGATGGATTTAACCGGTTTCAACTATACTGACGAAAACGGGAAAACGATGAAAATCAGTCGCGCATTGGTCTCATTTGATCCTAGTCGGGTGAATTTAAAACAATTCAATGCCACAACCGGAAAAACTGATTTAGCCGTAACCGGCGTTTTGGAAAATTTCTATGGCTTTATCTTTAAAAACCAAGAGTTGAAAGGCGACTTCAACCTGAGTTCAAATCAATTGGCGGTTAGTGATTTTATGACCACGGGAACAGAAACTACAAAAGAAGCCAAAGCCAGTGAGCCCATGAAAATTCCGGCGTTTTTGAATTGTTCCTTAACGGCCAAAGCCAATACGGTTTTATACGATAATTTAGTATTGAAAAATGTTTCCGGAAAAGTAATTATCAAGGATCAAAAAGCTACTTTAGAAAACGGGAAAACCGATATTTTTGGTGGCGCCATTACCTTTAACGGAGATGTTTCCACCAAAGAAAAAACACCGAAATTCAACATGGATTTAGGATTAAACGGCGTCGACATTCAACAAACCTTTACCCAATTAGACATGATGAGTAAAATTGCGCCCATTGCCGGTGTGATTAACGGCAAATTAAATTCCAAAATTAAACTATCGGGAAATCTGGATGCCAAAGAAATGACACCTGATTTAAAAAGCATTTCGGGCGATTTATTGGGTCAATTGCTTTCCACTACAGTAAATTCAAGCAATTCAACGTTATTGACCGCTTTGGACAATAAACTGGGCTTTGTGGATTTGACCAAATTAAACTTAAATGATTTGAAAGCGGCTTTAACTTTCAAAGACGGAAAAGTCAACGTAAAACCTTTTGATATAAAATACCAAGATATTAAAGCAACAATCGGCGGAACACACGGTTTTGACCAATTGATGAATTACAAAGTTGAGTTGGATGTTCCGGCTAAATATTTGGGCACCGATATCAATAATTTGATTGGAAAACTGACGCCGGCTGACGCTAAGAAATTTGAAACGATTCCAATAAACGCTTTACTTAGCGGGAATTTCAAAAATCCGAATGTAACCACCGACGTGAAACAAGCCACTACTACATTGGTCAACAACTTGGTGAAACAACAAAAAGACAAATTGGTTTCAGGCGGAAGAGATGCGCTGAACAATGTGATTTCAAACGCCACCAAACCCAAAACCGATTCAACCAAAACCGATGTGAAGAAAGACGTGCAAACCAAAGCGAACAGCTTGATCAAAGATTTGTTCAACAAAAAGAAAAAAGAAGCGCCAAAAACGGAAACACCGACACCGACGCCAACTAAATAAAAAAAGTCACGAACGAAGTGAACTGACGAAGTAAACCCTTTCAATTGAGAAAGGGTTTTTTATTTAAATGTTGATTTTAACCACATAACCTTCAAAAGTTCGGACGTTGAAAACAGTTCCGTCTTCAAACATTAAATATTGTCCTTTGATACCGGTTAGTTTTCCAGTGAAATTCGGTGATTTATCCAAGCTCAAACTAGTTACTTTACTAGGAAACTGCAGTACCGGATAATGCAATTCATATAAATCTTCTTTGTTTGGGTTAAAAAAATCTTGCACTTCGGTTGGAATCAGATTTTCGAGTTTTAATCGTTCTGCCATCAAATCAACTTCGGGCACATCGTTCTTGAGCATTTTTTGCCAATTGGTTTTATCGGCATAATGGTTTTTGAGCGCGACTTCGGTAATTCCGGCCAAATAACGATTTGGCACTTCTACAATCGGAATCGCTTGCACTGCGCCTTGGTCAATCCAACGCGTTGGAACTTGGGTATTTCGGGTTACGCCGACTTTCACTTCACTCGACAAGGCCAAATAAACAATATGAGGTTGCAACTGCACTTTCTTTTCATATTCCAAATCGCGGTCTTCAATGTCTAGATGAGCCGTGCTCAATTCGGGTTTCATAATCCAATCGCCCGCTGCAGCCGAGCTCATAAAGCAATCATAGCAAAATCCCTGACGGAAAATCTTTTTCTTTTTACCGCAATTCAAACATTGGTAACCCTGAAAAGAGATTTCCAACGATTTGTCTAACAATTGGTTTAGGCTCAAAAAACTGTTCTCAAACACCAGATAATACTGAATCGGATTAGAGAACTCGGTTTGCATTTTGGTTAATACACCTTCGTAAGTCATGTCTAATTTTAAAATTATTTTCTATATTTGGTAAAGTTATCATTACTAATTCGTAATTCATAATTCCCAATTCTAAAATATGCCTTTTCCAATTATCAATTCTATCGCCTCCTGGGTTTTGAAACAGCGCATTCACCAGATTGAGTTGTTTCTAAAATACCCTCATGAAGTGCAAAATGAGTTGTTGATGAACTTAATTCGGAATTGTGACGAAACGGTTTTAGGCAAAAAATACGATTTCGACAGCATTAAATCTTATGAAACCTTTGCCGAGCGAATCCCGGTTTCTTCTTATGAAGATTTGGAACCTTTGATTGAAGAAACCCGGAAAGGTTATCAGAATATTTTTTGGAACACACCCATCAAATGGTTCGCCAAATCGAGCGGAACAACTAATGCCAAAAGCAAGTTTATTCCGGTTAGCAACGAAGCCTTAGAAGACTGTCATTACAAAGCCAGCAAAGATTTGCTTTGTATGTATTTGAATAATAACGAGAATTCCGAAATGTTTTTGGGCAAAAGTTTGCGTCTCGGCGGCAGTTCTCAAATTTATGAAAACAACAATACTTTTTTTGGTGATTTATCTGCGATTCTGATTGAAAACATGCCGATGTGGGCCGAATTCAGCAGTACGCCCAGCAACAAGATTTCTTTGATGAGCGAATGGGAAAGCAAACTCACCGCAATTATCAACGAGACCAAGACCGAAAATGTAACCAGTTTTGCCGGTGTGCCTTCTTGGATGTTGGTGTTGCTAAACCGAATTTTAACCGAATCGGGAAAAGAAAACATGTTTGAGTTGTGGCCGAATTTGGAAGTCTATTTCCACGGCGGCGTGAGTTTTGAGCCCTACCGCGAACAATACAAAAAGATTTTACCGAAATCAGACTTTAAATACTACGAGATTTACAATGCTTCTGAAGGCTTTTTTGCCATTCAGGATTTGAATTATTCGAATGATTTGTTGTTGATGTTGGATTACGGCATTTTCTACGAATTCATTCCGATGGATACTTTTGGCACACCGCATCAAAAAATAGTGCGATTGGCCGAGGTGGAATTGTTCAAAAATTATGCTATGGTCATCACGACTAATGCCGGATTGTGGCGATATATGATTGGGGATACGGTTCGCTTTACTTCCTTAAGTCCGTACAGAATTCGCGTTTCAGGAAGAACAAAACACCATATTAATGTATTTGGCGAAGAGTTGATGGTAGAAAATACCGATACCGCCATTGCCAAAACTTGTTCGGCTCTAAACTGTGAAGTCATTGATTATACCGTAGCTCCGATTTTTATGGAAGGCAAAGAAAAAGGAGCACACGAGTGGATGATTGAGTTCAAAAAACATCCGGAAGACATGATTTTGTTCCAAAAAGTATTGGACGAAAATATTCAATCGGTTAACTCTGATTACGAAGCCAAGCGCTACAACAACATGACCTTAAACGAACTCAAAATCAATGTCGCCAGAGAAAATCTGTTCTATGATTGGCTCAAAGAAAACAACAAACTCGGAGGACAGCACAAGATTCCGCGGCTTTCGAACCAAAGGGATTATTTGGAACAGTTGAAACAAATGCAGCATGGTGTAAATTCTAAATTGTAAAATTTCAAGCCCAAAATTCTAATGAAAAAACCTATCATCTTACTCCTTTTTTTATGTTTTCTAACCTCTTGTGGCCCAAGAAGATTGGGCTGTGGTCCAAGTCGATGTGAGGTAGAAATCCCAAAGCACAAAACGCTTCTTTTAAAAGATATTTGTTAAAAAATTTCATTTGGTTTGTAACATTTGATTGGCTTAGAAGTCTTACGAGATAATCATCAATCAATCAGGGTGTCTCTTAACCGACATCCATTAAATCAATTACCAATGAAATCACTAAGTATTGCCTTGTGCATGCTTGCGACTGCATTTTCTTTTGCGCAAGAAGCACCGAAAACAGAAGAGAAAAAAACTTCAGAAAACCCCAACGAATTAAAAGAAATTACTGTTTACGGCAACAAAAAACAGTACCTCAAAGTCGAATCCGACAAAACCACTATTAGCGTTCGCGACAATGCCATGTTAAATAGCGGCAGCAGTCTTGAAGCCGTAAAAAAAATTCCCGGTGTCATTACTTCACCAACCGGAACGATAACATTAAACAGCAAAGGGGTGACCATTTATATCGATGGTGCTCCGAGTTCACTAAGTGGAAATGATTTACAAAATTATTTGTCCACACTTCCGGCCAACGCTATTGAAAAAGTAGAATTGATTTACAATCCCGGTGCCTCATTTGATGCCGATGCCAGCGGTTCGATTATTAATATTGTTACGAGTACCAAACGCAAAAAAGGATTGAATGCCAGTTTTAATATCAATTACAATTTTAACCAATACCAAAAACCAAGTCCGCAAATTTTACTAAACGGAAAAGTAAAAGAATTGAGTTGGCAAACAATGATTGGTTACAACTATATGGATAGCGAAAGTAAAAACCGAAATGACCAAACCTTCACCTCTTTTTCCCCAAATGAAAGATTATTTCAAAAGAATTTTGCCCAATTCACCAACCGTAATTTCTATTTCCGAACCGGCACCAATTACAAACTGAACGAAAAGTCGAACTTGTTGTTCAATTACAATTTGAACTTGGGCAATGACCGTATCACCAATGAATCTAGCACTATTGGAACGGGTATCGACTTTTCAAACAACGGTTTGTCGAAAATGAAAAACAGCGTTAACGAGTTGAGTTTGCAATACAAAACCAAATTGGACACTATCGGTAGAACTTTAGATGTCACAGCTTACAGCAACTTTTTCAATCGAAATCCCAATACAACATCAAGAGGACAAAACAATGGCGATGCCACTTATTACAATGGAAAAATCGATTTTAGTTTGACCAATTATTACTTGAAATACGACTTTGCTATTCCGTTTAAAAAATTGGATTTATCTATCAATACCGGAGGAAAATACAATGCCCTAAAAGTGAAAGATAAGGGAATTTACAACCTAAACACGCCAACCAACAGCATTATCGATTTTGATTACACTGAAACCAACTTGGCCTTTTATACCGAAGTTCGAAAAAAAATCAAAAAATTAAGCCTAACTGCCGGACTCCGCTTTGAAGATTACAAAGTTGACCGTTTGGCCATTCAAGAAGGCAATGAAACGGAAATCAATTTTGAAAACTCAAACTTCTTTCCCAATGCCAGTGCGTTGTATGAGTTTAGTGATAACGTAAATTTGGCGGCGTCTTATTCCAAAAAAATCTTCCAAGCGGATTATAATGTATTGGACCCGAATAATTTTGCCAACTTTGACCAATACAATACCTCGCAAGGAAATCCGTTTCTAAAGCCCGCCTTTTTTGACAATTTTGAAGTCAAACTTACCGCATTCCAGTTTGTGAGTTTGGGCGGAAATTACACCATTGCCCGCGACCGAAACAGTTTTATTTTTACCGCCGAACCCGGAGAATTGGTAAGCAACCAAACCTTCCAGCAATTTGACAAAGTAAAAACAATGAGTTTGTTTGCCTCATTCCCTATTCCTTTGGATTATTTCTTTAAAGGAAAAGCAGAATTTGACAAGCGCATGAACAATATGGACAAGATGAATTACATTTTCTTAAATATCAATTACATCAAAACCACTACAGAAGGCTATACTTTTTCTTTTGAAAACAAACCCATCATGAACTATTCGGCACAAGCACAATTTATTTTGCCTTGGGAAATTAAGAACACCATGTCTTATTTTATTTTGCCAAAAGGAACTTGGGAAATCTATCAGATTGAAAAACCGATTCAACAATTTGACATATCCTTCAACAGGGATTTCTTAAACAAAAACCTGAAAATTGGTTTGCATTGTTTTGATGTTTTCAATGCCAATGAAGTGAATGCATTGGTTTCTTCAACCAATTTACAAACCAAATTCTATCAAAAACAAGACAGCAGAACGTTTAGAATATCCTTGACTTATAACTTCGGGAATTTGAATTTGAAGAAAGACAATACAGAGATAAATACCGAGAAAACCAACTCGGGAGGAGGATTCCTAAAATAAATGGTTATAATTAGTAAACTAAAAATCCCTCAATTGAGGGATTTTTTTTAGGACGCTATTTCTAAACGTTTCAATAAGTTTTTGGTCAATGCATCGTGAGTGTAATCTAAGTCGATGTGAAGTTCTTTTTCGTCTGAACTTGGTAAATCATACATCGCATCGGTTAGTATCGCTTCGCAAAGGGAACGCAATCCACGAGCACCGAGTTTGTATTCCAAAGCTTTCTCAACAATATAATCTAAAGCTTCATTAGTGATGGTAAATTTCACATCATCCATCGCGAATAGCTTCTCGTATTGTTTGATCAAGGCGTTTTTGGGCTCGGTTAAAATCGCTCTCAAAGTCGCTTTGTCTAATGGATCCATGTGTGTTAACACCGGCAAACGACCAATGATTTCCGGAATTAAACCAAAATCTTTGATGTCTTTCGGAATGATATATTGCAACAAATTGTCTTTGTCGATTCCATCCGCATTTTTTGAGGTGCTATAACCTACCGCTTGACGGTTTAATCGCTTAGATATAATTCTTTCGATACCATCAAATGCACCGCCGGCGATGAACAATATGTCTTTGGTATTGACTTCTACGAATTTTTGATCGGGATGTTTTCTACCTCCTTTTGGCGGTACATTTACCATGGTTCCTTCCAATAATTTCAGTAAAGCTTGTTGCACACCTTCACCGGAAACATCACGAGTTATCGACGGATTGTCGCTTTTGCGGGCAATTTTATCAATTTCGTCAATAAAAACGATTCCTCTTTCGGCTTTCGGCACGTCGTAATCAGCAGCTTGCAACAGACGGGTTAAAATACTTTCCACATCTTCTCCCACATAACCGGCTTCGGTTAAAACTGTTGCATCGACTATGGCTAAAGGAACATCTAACATTCTTGCGATGGTTTTCGCCACCAATGTTTTTCCGGTTCCGGTTTGGCCGACCATAATGATGTTCGATTTTTCAATCTCAACGTCTTCTTCGTGTTGGAGTTGCATCAATCTTTTGTAGTGATTGTATACGGCTACCGACATTACTTTTTTGGTTTGGTCTTGTCCGATTACGTATTGGTCAAGGAAAGCACGAATTTCTTTTGGCTTTTTTAATACCAAATCGGCTGATGGTTTTAAACCGCCCGAGCCTTTTAATTCCTCTAAAACTATCCCGTGTGCCTGCTCAATACATCGATCACAAACATGCGCATTTATTCCGGCTATCAATAAATTGGTTTCCGGTTTTTTTCGTCCACAAAAGGAACATTCTAAAACTTGTTTTGCCATTTTTTTTAGTTGCAAAGTAGCAAAGTGGCAAAGTGGCAAAGTCCTTTCTTTAGAACTTTGAAACTCTGCGACTTTGGAACTTTAATTATCTTCTTAACACTTCATCAATCATTCCGTACTCCTTAGCTTCATCTGCAATCATCCAGTAATCGCGTTCGGAGTCTTTGTGCACTTTATCGAAAGTTTGCCCTGAATGTTGTGAAATGATTTGGTACAATTCGTCTTTCAGTTTCAACATTTCTTTTAAGTTGATTTCCATATCGGTCGCAACACCTTGCGCGCCACCTGATGGTTGGTGAATCATGACTCTTGAATGTGGCAAGGCCGAACGTTTTCCTGCAGCACCGGCGCACAATAAAACGGCACCCATTGACGCAGCCATTCCGGTACAAATCGTAGCTACATCTGGTCGGATGTATTGCATCGTATCGTAAATCCCTAAACCGGCATAAACGCTTCCGCCTGGTGAGTTGATGTAGATTTGAATATCTTTTGAAGCATCAACACTTTCCAAAAACAGTAATTGTGCTTGGATGATGTTGGCCATATAATCGTCGACTCCGGTGCCCATGAAGATGATTCTGTCCATCATCAAACGCGAGAACACGTCGAGTTGCGAAATATTTAATTGGCGTTCTTCAATAATATAAGGTGTCATGCTACCCACGATTTTATCGTAATACATACTGTTTACGCCGTGTTTTTTGGTAGCAAATTTTTTGAATTCCTTTCCGTAGTCCATATTAAATGAAATTATAAATTTTAAATTATGAATTATAAATTACTCTTAAACTTAGTCAAAGTTCGTGCCTTGTTTTTAAGGTGACAATGTGTCGCTAAATCAGAATCCTAGCCCCGATTGCAGCAAGCTACCATGTAGCGCGGAAAGCGGGAAAAAGCTTCAAATAAAAAAGCGCCAAATTACTTTGACGCTCAAATATAGTAAAATATCTTATTAGTGTTTTAATTCACCATACATTGCTTTGATGAACTCGTCGTAGCTTACTTCTTTTGACTTGGCTTTTACTTTGTCTTTGAATAAGTTCAACATTTTTTCGTTCATTACCTGCTCAGACAAACGACGAACTTCGTCTTGGTTTGACATAACGCGGGCTACAATGCCTTGAACATCTTCATCAGACGGATCCATTTGACCGAATTGCGCCATTTGTTTTTTGATGATTTCGGTGGTGTACGATTTTAAGTCTTCGAAGGTGATTTGCAAACCGTTTTCGTTGATGATTTTGCCTTCGATTAATTGGTAGCGCAAACCATTTTCAGATTTCGCGTATTCTGCTTCAGCTTCTTCAGCGCTTAGTGGGTTTTCGCCTGCTGACTGGATCCATTTTTTAAGGAATTCCGCCGGTAAATCAAATTTCGTATTGGCGATTAATGACTCGGTCACATCGTTTAAGAATTTTTGATCGGCTTGCTGGGCGAATTGCTTTTCGGCGTCTTCTTTTATTTTGGCTTTTAACTCATCTACTGATGTTACTACTTTTGGTCCGAATAATTTATCGAATAATTCTTGGTCTAAAACAGCCGGCTCGTGAGTCGTTACTTCGTCAATAGTGAAAGTCACTTCGATATCTAAACCGTGAACGTCATCGTGTCCAACCGCTAAATAATCCATTAATTTGTGATCGTCATCAAATAAACCTTTGGTTTTTAACGTCACTACATCTCCTACTTTTTTACCGATGAACGCTTTTGCGGTTTTCTTATCAGCAAAAACGTCTAAGGATAAAGTCGTTCTGTTGTTGATGCCTTTCTCTTCATTGGCAAAAACACCCGACACGTCGTTTCCTTCTTCAACGGTATCTTTGGCGATTAGTTTTCCGTATTGTTTTTGGATGCGGGCTACTTGGTCGTTTAGCATTTTGTCATCGGCAACGATTTTGTATTGCACTACGTTGTTTTTCGCCGTTAAATCCACTGTGAATTCAGGAGCTAAGCCTAATTCGAATTCAAATTTATAATCTTCCACATCCCAGTTGAAATCTTCGGTTACTTTAGGTAACGGATTGCCTAGGATATCTAATTTTTCTTCTACTAAATAATTGTTCAGATTGTCTTGCAACAATTTGTTTACTTCATCCAATAAAACGGCTTTTCCGTATTGTTTTTGGATTAAACTCATCGGCACTGCTCCTTTTCTGAATCCCGGAATAGCAGCATTTTTTCTGTAATCTGCTAAAACTTTTTCTACTTTTTCTGCGTAATCCGATTTAGATACTTCAACAGTAACTACAGCATTTAATGCGTCTACATTATTTCTTGTGATGTTCATTTCTTGTGTTTTTTACATACTAAAATTGGGTTGCAAAATTAAAACATTTCTGCAACCCAACCAAGTTTTTATTTTATTGATTTTTAGCTATTTATTTTGTGTCGCCTGTGATTTGGTAAACCAATGATTGCGAAAGCGATAAGATGATGCTGAAGAGCATGGCGGTCCAGAACGAACTGACATCAAATCCGTCAACAAACTCATCACAAAGCAAGATGATAATGGCGTTAATGACCAGCAAAAATAAACCGAGCGTAAAGAAGGTAATCGGCAAAGTAAACAGCACCAATATGGGTTTGACAAAAAAGTTAAGTAATCCGAGAACGATGGCTACCGTTAAAGCTGTGGTGAATTCATCAATCACTACGCCTTTCATTAGTTTTGATATTACTAAAGCTAAAATGGCAGTGATCAGTATTCTGAAAAGTAGTTTCATAGTTTTATTTTAAAAATTTAATAGTCTCTTCGAAAAACAACTTTGGATTCTCGGCATGAAGCCAATGTCCGACGTTGGGAATCGTTGCTAATTTAAAATTAGGAAAATGTTTTTGAATTTCGGGCACATCGCTGTCTAAAATATATTTTGAATTGCCGCCACGGATAAACATAGAGGGTTTGTCAAAGTGATTTTGATTAGGCAAAGCTTCTCCAATCGTTTCAATTTTGGCATTAAAAACCGGTAAATTAAATCGGAACGCCAGTTGCCCGGATTCTACCCAATAAAGGTTTTTCATTAGGAATTGGCGTGTGCCAAAATCAGGAATAAACGGATATAAGGTTTCTTCCACTTCCGCTCTATCCGGTTTGGTCGAGAAATCTACGGCATTTAATCCGGCTAAAATATCCTGATGGTGCGGTGCATAATATTTGGGCCCAATGTCGGCGACAATTAATTTTTCTACCAATTCGGGATAAGTCGTAGCCAAAAGCATTGCCACTTTGCCACCCATAGAATGACCGATGACACTGATATTCTTCAATTGATGATGCTGACAATACTCTAAAACGTCATTCGCCATAAGCGCATAACTAAATTCATTCGAGTGAAAACTTCGGCCATGGTTGCGCAAATCGAGCATGTGGACTTGAAACCCTTCGGCGGCATAAAGTGACCCAAATGATTTCCAGTTGTCGCTCATACCAAGAAAACCGTGGATGATTAAAAGTGGTTGGCCTTCGCCTTCAATTCTTGAATACAACATTTGAGTTATGAATTATTTTAGTTTTTGCAAATACATGTTTACTACATTATCCAAACCTAAATACAACGCCTCAGAAATCAAAGCGTGACCGATGGAAACTTCCAACAAACCGGGAATGTTTTCTTTAAAGAATTTGATGTTGTCTAAGCTTAAATCGTGTCCGGCGTTGATGCCTAAATTTAATTCATTCGCTAAAACAGCCGCTTTTACATAAGGTTCAATACCAGCTTTATTACCCAAACTGTATTGATGAGCAAATTCTTCCGTGTACAATTCGATTCTGTCGGTTCCGGTTTTTTTAGCACCTTCAATCATGTTTAAAATTGGGTCGACAAAAATGGAAGTTCGGATACCATTCCTTTTAAATTCGGCTATGACATCCGTCAAATAATCTTGGAATTTTATGGTGTCCCAACCGGCTGAAGACGTAATTGCTCCAATCGCATCGGGAACCAATGTTACTTGGTCGGGTTGGCATTCTAACACCAAATCGATAAAATTGTGTTGCGGATTGCCTTCGATATTGAATTCGGTATAAACAATCGGCTTTAAATCGCGCGCATCTTGGTAGCGAATGTGTCTTTCATCGGGTCTGGGATGAATGGTGATGCCGTGTGCTCCGAATTGCTGAATGTCTTTAGCGACTTGCAATAAATCGGGCACATTTCCGCCTCGGGCATTTCGCAAAGTAGCTATTTTATTAATGTTTACGCTTAGTTTTGTCATGCTTTATTTTTGAAACGCAAATTCGCACTTTTTTTAGTTTAAACAGAAACCATTTGCGATTTTGCGGTAAATTAATTTTTACACAAAAATACAAAGTTAACCAAGCGCACATGTCCCAAAATTTGATTATTTTGCAGTCGCTAAAAGAAAAGAATACATGAGAGAACTTTCAGAATACGTCAACAACGATTTTAAACCTTTTTCGAGCCAAGAAACTGTCGCTGATATCCAAGATTTTTTTGCCGAAGTCACTTATTCCCATTTTCCGGTTTTGGACAATGGTGTTTATATGGGTTGCATATCTTCTGTTGATGCTGAAACTTTTGAAACGCAAAAAAGCATCACCGATTATCGGTATGCTTTAGAAGGTTTTTTTGTTAGAATCGGGATGATTTGGCTCGATGTTTTAGAGGTTTTTGCCCGAAACAATGCCAATGTGGTTCCGATTTTGGACGAAACCAATAAATACATTGGTTATTACGAAATCACGGATGTGATTAAATTTTTAAACGAAACCCCTTTTTTAAAAGAAACCGGCGGCATTATTGTGGTTGAAAAATCAATCAATGATTATTCAATGAGTCAAGTAGCCCAAATTGTAGAAAGCAACAACGGCAAACTTTTGGGCCTTTTTGTGTCGGAAGCCAATGCGGAAAAAGTACAAGTGACGGTTAAGATTACTTTGGGCGGTATGAATGAAATCATTCAATCATTCAGACGATATAATTATGAAATCATTTCGGAACACCACGAAGATGATTATTTGAATACCCTAAAAGAACGTTCTGAGTATTTGGACAAATATTTAAATATGTAATTTAAAGACAAATCGGAAATACGAGGTACAAAGTAAAATCTAAACCCTATGAAAGTTGCCATCTTCGGACAATATTATCAAAACGACACACGACCTATTATCAAGGATATTTTTGTTTTTTTCAACAGAAACAATGTCGAATTGGTGATTGAAGAAAGATTTTTGAAGATATTGTATGAAGAAAAAATTGTAGAAAAACAATACAACACCTTTTCTACACATAGTGATTTAGACCGTAGTTTTGATATTCTAATCAGTATTGGCGGTGACGGAACTATTTTGAGAGCGGCAACTTTTGTGCGCGATTCGGGTATTCCGATTTTGGGCGTTAACGCCGGACGATTAGGGTTTTTGGCCAAAGTTCAGAAAGAAAACATTGAATCTTTTCTGCAAATTGTTTTAGAAAAAAAATACACCATCTCTCAAAGAACATTACTTACCATTGATTGTTCACCCAACAATGCCGAAATCGACATTAATTTTGCGATGAATGAAGTGGCTGTGAGTCGCAAAGACACTACCTCGATGATTACGATAGAAACTTCTTTGAATGGTGAATACCTCAGTTCCTATTGGGCTGACGGATTAATTATTGCCACGCCAACCGGCTCGACCGGCTATTCTCTGAGTTGTGGCGGACCTATTTTAACACCCGATGTAAAAGGTTTGGTTGTTACTCCAATTGCGCCACACAATCTCAATGCACGACCTTTAGTTATCCCTGATGACACCGAAATCACCTTGAAAGTTTCGGGTAGAGAAGCACAATATTTGGTTTCTTTGGATTCTAGAATCACTTCGGTGAATAACAATTCGGTCATTAAAATTAAGAAAACCCCTTTCAACATTAATATGGTGGAAATTCCGGAAGAAACGTTTTTTAAGACACTTCGGACCAAATTACTTTGGGGAGAAGACAAGAGAAATTAGAAAAATTTACCCTTCATTTATACTACAATTCTAAAAAAACCGTTTTAGAATAGAACCTTGCTAACATTAGTAATTATCAGCACTTTATTTTATTTGGCAGAAATCCGAAATTCATGCTATATAAGTACTGAGAATTGTTATATTTGCACGCTATTTTCAATTTGATGAAAAAGATTTTAGTATTATTTTTTTGTTTGGTTTTCCAAAATAATTTGAAGGCACAAATCAACGAGATTGGTGTTTTCTTGGGCGGAAGCAACTTCATAGGCGATGTGGGTAAAACCAATTACATTGCTCCGAATGAGCCGGCTTTCGGGATTTTATACAAATGGAACAAAAGCCCAAGACATTCGTATAGGTTTTCCTATATGCAGTCGACTATTTCAGGAAACGATTTAGACTCCGAAGTTCCGGGAAGGAATTTGAGAGGTTATAAATTTAAAAATAACATCAAAGAGCTTACTGCGGGAATGGAATTCAATTTTTTTGATTTCAACCTGCATGAATTACTAAAAAGAAAAATGACGCCATATGTCTTTACCGGACTTTCTTATTTTGCTTACGACGAGTTGTATGTAATCAACGGAAAGACTAAGGAAGATTATACAGAAAGCACTTTTGCCATTCCGATGATTGTTGGTGTCAAAACCAATATTTCGAATCATTTGGTGCTAGGGCTTGAAGTGGGCGCTAGGTATACTTTCACCGATAATTTGGACGGAAGTTTGCCTAAGAATAAAAATTTAGCGCCATTGCAATTTGGCAACATAAACAGCAAAGATTGGTATGTTTTTACAGGGTTTACACTAACGTATACCTTTACCGAAAAACCATGTTATTGCGCAGAATAAAGCATGAATTTACTAGACAAAATAAACAAAAACAATTTACCCAAGCACTTGGCCATCATCATGGACGGGAATGGTCGTTGGGCAAAACAAAAAGGTTTATTGAGAGCATTTGGTCATGAAAACGGCACCAAAGCTGTTCGAGTAACGGTAGAAAGTTGTGCCAAACTGGGCATTGAAAATCTAACCCTTTATGCTTTTTCTACTGAAAACTGGAACCGTCCGAAACTGGAAGTAGACACTTTAATGAGATTGTTGATTTCTTCCTTAAAGAAAGAGTTAGAAACCCTACAAAAAAATAACATCCGGTTAAACTGTATAGGAAACATTGACATGCTTCCGGCATCAGCCAAAAAAGAACTTTTATCCGTAATTGAAAAGACCAAAAACAATACCCGAATGACGCTTACATTGGCGTTAAGCTACGGCTCAAGAGAGGAATTGTTAAATGCTGTTAAAATTATTAGTGATAAAGTTAAAAATAATATAATTTCGATAGACAGTCTTGATGAATCAATTATTAATCAGCATCTTTACACGCACAATCTACCTGATGTAGATTTGGTAATTAGAACCAGTGGCGAACACAGGATCAGTAACTTTCTGCTTTGGCAAATTGCTTATGCAGAATTTTATTTTACAGACGTACTGTGGCCCGATTTTAAAGAAGACGATTTATATGAAGCCATCATCAGCTATCAAAAAAGAGAACGAAGATTTGGAAAAACAAGTGAACAAGTTAAATAAAATTTCAGTGCAGATTAAAACCTCAAAAATATTTCTAATTATCCTATTTTTTGGAAGTATTTTTCAATTACAAGCCCAAGACAGAATCCCTTTTGAACAAGGAAAAAAATATATTTTAGCCAACGTTAAGGTAAATGGCAAAATCAGTTATAACGAACAAACCGTCGTGACGTTTTCCGGTTTGGAGAAAGGACAGCAATTGACCGTTCCTGGCGAAGAAATCAGTAATGCCATCAAAAAATTAGGGAAGCTCGGATTATTCAGCGACATTGATTTTTATGTAAACAAAACAGAAGGCGACAGTATTTGGCTTGATTTAGACATAGCCGAACTCCCTAAACTGAACGAAGTAAAAATTCAAGGTTTAAAAAAATCAAAAGCTGAAGATTTAATCAAAGAAAACGAATTGACAAAAGGTAAAATTGTCAATGAAAATTTGATTACTACCACCAAAAATTATATCGAAAATAAATACAAAAAAGACGGTTACTACAAAACCAAAGTATTTATCACAACCACTCCTGACACCACGGAAGGCAACCAAGTAAAGATGTTGGTTAACATAGACAAAGGTGATAAATTGAAAATCTCAAAAATCAATTTTGAAGGCAACGAAAAATTCTCAAAAAAGAAACTGAGAAAAGCCATGAAAAACACCAAACAAATCAACCCAATCAGAATATTTAAAGCTTCAAAGTTCATCAAGGATAAATACCAGGAAGATTTAACTTCTATTGTAGAAAAATACAAAGAGAAAGGATACAGAGATGCCCGCGTAACAAAAGATTCGGTGTTTTTAAATGCCAAAAAATCGAAACTGGCCATCAATATTAAAGTGGAAGAAGGTAGAAAATATTATTTCGGTAATATCAAATTCTTAGGAAACTCGGTATATTCAGACCAATTATTGGGTAGAATATTGGGTATTAAAAAGGGAGATACTTACAATGGAGTTTTACTAGAAAAACGCATCGCTGACAAATCAAAACCTGATGGCGATGACATTACCAACCTATACCAAAACAACGGGTATTTGTTTTCAAACATCAATGCAGTGGAAGTAAAAACCACCAATGACACAATTGATTTTGAAATCAGAGTTTTGGAAGGACCAATCGCTTATTTCAATAATATTACTGTAGTTGGAAACGACAAAACCAATGACCGCGTAATCTACAGAGAATTAAGAACCCAACCGGGACAAAAATACAGCAAAGAAGATTTGGTGAGAACCATTCGGGAGATTGGACAATTAGGGTTCTTTGACCCTGAAGCCATTGACCCTAAATTTAAAAACGTAGATCCTGCTGCCGGAACCGTTGACATTGAATACAACGTAGTGGAAAAAGGATCAAGTCAAATCGAATTACAAGGTGGTTATGGCGGCGGCGGGTTCATTGGAACCTTAGGGTTGTCCTTTAATAATTTTTCGGCCAGAAATATGTTCAAAAAAGAGGCTTACAAACCATTGCCTATGGGTGACGGACAAAAAGTGGCCTTGCGATTACAAGCCAGTTCATTTTTTCAGACCTACAGTTTGTCGTTCTCAGAACCTTGGTTAGGCGGTAAAAAACCAATTCAATTTTCGACTTCACTATCACACAGTAAGCAATTTTTATACTCCGGAAGATCAACCAATGTAGACCGAAGTAAAAGTTTTAACATAACCTCTTTATCGGTAGGATATGCTAAAAGATTAACTGTGCCGGATGATTTCTTTGTATTCTCCAACTCTGTAAGCTTCCAATACTACGATTTGAATAATTACAACACCGGTCTGTTTACTTTTGGAGATGGTGCCTCGCGCAACTTAGCCTTTACACTTGGGTTGAGCAGAAACAATAAAGGGGTGAATCCAATCTATCCAACATCGGGTTCAGAGTTTAGTGTCTCTGCGAAATTCACTTTACCGTATTCGTTGTTCAACGGCATAAACTATGGCGATTTGGAAAATCAAAAAGCATTTAAGCTCAGATACCGAGAAAACGCCGGAATTAATTACGTCGAAACAGCCTCAGGACAAATCCCAGCAGTAGGCGACTATTTGGCGGAGACTACTTCTGGTTCAGGAATATATCAAACCGTTGGTGCAGATTATACACAAGCTACCGCTGACAGATCAAAAGTAGACCAAGAAAAATTCAATTGGTTAGAATATTACAAATTGAAATTCAAAGCCGATTGGTACACCCGATTAGCCGGTTCTCAGTCAAAGGCATTGGTCTTAAGAGCTTTGGGTGAGTTTGGTTATTTAGGCGCATACGACAACAGCCGAGGATTAGTACCTTTCGAGAGATTCTTCTTGGGTGGAGACGGTTTGGCCAATTTCTCTTTAGATGGTCGTGAAGTAATCCAATTAAGAGGATATCCGAACCAATCATTGTCTGATCAAGACGGAGCAACAGTTTACAATAAATTTTCCTTAGAATTAAGATATCCTTTAACTTTAAAAGCGGCGGCATCAATTTACGCCTTAACTTTCTTAGAAGCAGGATCATCGTATAATACATTTAAAGAATACAATCCTTTCGTACTACAGCGTTCTGCCGGATTTGGAATCAGAATATTTATGCCTGCCTTTGGTTTATTAGGTATAGATTTTGCTCATGGTTTTGATGCGCTGCCGGGATACTCTCAAAAGAATGGTTGGGAAACACATTTTATAATTGGTCAACAATTTTAATTATATTTGGAACATATTTATAAATCATAATCGTATGAAAAAATATTTTGCAATATCAATATTACTTTTATCCCTTGTTTTTGAAGCAAATGCTCAAACAAGAGGTGTAAAAATTGGCTACATTGACATGGAATATATTCTGCAAAATGTTCCCGATTATGCTGAAGCCAACAACCAATTAGAGCAAAAAGCTCAAAAATGGAAGCAAGATATAGAAGTCAAAAAAGTAGAAATAGCAAAGTTAAAAGATGCTTTAAAAACTGAAAAAGCTTTACTTACCAAAGAGTTAATCGAGGAACGTGAAGAAGAAATCAAGTTTCAGGAAGATGAACTTTTAGATTTTCAACAAAAAAAATTCGGCCCCAACGGAGATTTAATGACCCAAAAAGCGGTTTTGGTAAAACCCATACAAGACCAAGTTTTCAATGCGGTTCAAGACATCGCTGAACTTAAAAAATACGATTTTATCTTTGATAAATCTTCTGATTTAACCATGTTGTTTTCTGCCAAAAGACACGACATCAGCGACCAAGTAGTCAGAAGCATTACCAGAGCCGAAAGAAGAGAGCAACTATCCAAAAAAGATTTAAAAGAGCAGGAAAAAAAGGAGTACATGGAAGACGTTGAAGACGAAAATCCTGCACTTGCTGCCCGAAAAAAAGCTTTGGAAGAGAAAAAAGCCGCCAGAGATAAATTAATGGAAGACAGAAAATTAGCTGCTGAAGCCAAGAAAAAAGAACAAGACGACAAAAGAAAAGAAGCCGCAGAAGCTAGAGAAGCCAAAAAAACTGGCACGGTTCCTGCTAAAGATAAAACAACAAGCGACAAAACAACCGCTCCAGAAACAGCTAAAAAGCCTTCAGATTCTACAGCCGTTGACCCTAACTCGAAAGAAGCTAAGGCAGCAGCCAAAGCCAAAGAATTAGATGACCGAAAAAAAGCTTTAGAGGAAAAAAAGAAAAAAGCTCTAGCCGATAGAGAGGCTGCGAAAAAAGCCAAAGAAGAAAAAACCGGGGAACCGAAAAAAGAAGAATAAATAATAACAAATAAATAATTAATACTTTTTAAAATGAAACGATTGAAATCATTACTAATAGCTACTGTATTGTTTTTAGGAACAAGCCAAACCATCAGTGCTCAAGCTAAAACTGCACACGTAGATGTAAATGAAATTATTTCTAAAATGCCGGCGATGTTAGATGCTCAAAAGCAATTGGAAAAATTGAGCGCTACTTATGATGCAGAATACAAAACTATGGCTCAGGAATATCAAACTAAAGTTGATAAATACGAAAAAGAAGCCGGTACTGTAGGTGATGCCGTGAACCAAACCCGTCAAGCTGAAGTACAGGATTTAGTAAAAAGAATTACTGAATACAGAGACAATGCGCAAAAAGAATTACAAAAGAAAGAATCAGATTTAGTAAAACCTTTAATGGAAAAAATCAAAGCTTCTATCACTAAAGTGGGCAAAGCCAAAGGTTACCAATACGTTTTAAACTTAGCTGATTTATTATTAGCTGATGGTCCGGATTTAACTGCTGACGTTAAAAAAGACTTAGGTTTCTAAAAAACAAAAAAATACTTATTTAAAACTGCTCATTCCCTTTAGGTTTGAGCAGTTTTTTTTATTTTTGTTAGATGACGAATAATAATCCTATAGGTCTTTTTGATTCGGGCATTGGCGGCACTTCTATTTGGAAAGAAATCCACGAATTGCTTCCAAACGAAGACACCGTCTATCTTGCTGATAGTAAAAATGCTCCCTACGGACAAAAGTCAAAAGAAGAAATTATCCATTTAAGCATTAAAAACACAGAATACCTTCTCAACCAAAATGCTAAAATCATCGTGGTGGCTTGTAATACAGCAACTACTAACGCCATTAAAGAATTACGCAATAAATATGATGTCCCCTTTATCGGAATAGAACCGGCGATAAAACCCGCAGCGCTGAATTCTGAAAAACACGTCATTGGAATCTTGGCTACTCAAGGCACTTTAAACAGTGACCTTTTTCACCAAACCGCTGAAAAATATCAAGACACTAAAATCATTGAGCAAATCGGCCACGGATTAGTGGCACTCATCGAAAACGGCGATATCAATTCGCCCGAAATGAACCAACTGCTTCACGCCTATTTGGAGCCCATGATTGAAGCCAATATCGATTATTTGGTGCTGGGCTGTAGCCATTACCCTTACCTGATACCACAAATTAAAAACATCCTCCCAAATCACATTAAAATCATCGATTCAGGGGAAGCCGTGGCCCGCCAAACTAAAAAAGTTTTAAGTGAAAGCGTAGGTTTGAGCAACAAGCCCCAAAAAGGAAAAGCCACTTTCTACACCAATGCCAATCCAAAAGTTTTAAGTGATATTCTCAACCACGAATACGAAGTAATAAGTAAAGATTTTTAGGAGCCAATCGCTTGGAAATTGTTTAAACCGTTTTCCCGCTGTACGAGTTACACGCCTGCCTGTCGGTAGGCAGGGTAACTTCTCCCATCGGGGCTAAAGTCAAACTGTCGGCTCCTTTTATTCGTCCTTGAACCAGCTCGAATACATTACGTAATTGTTAGAAATACGCTCAATCTCTCCGGCAAAATTCGATTGGTCAATGTCCTTCACTTTCTTGGCAGGAACACCGGCATAAATTGTCCCCGATTCCACTACGGTGTTTTGGGTAACAACCGCTCCGGCCGCAATAATCGAATTACTTTCTACCACACAATTGTCCATCACAATAGCGCCCATACCAATCAATACATTATCATGAATAGTACAACCGTGAACAATCGCATTGTGCCCAATAGAAACATTATTGCCAATAACTGTCGGATGCTTTTGGTAAGTACAATGAATGATAGCACCGTCTTGAATATTGACCTTGTTGCCAATTTTAATAAAATGCACATCGCCACGAATAACGGCATTGAACCAAACACTACAAGAACTGCCTAAAACAACATCACCAACAATAGTAGCATTTTCAGCTACATAACAATCATTCGGGATTTGCGGATGTTTACCGTTTACAGATTTTATGACCATAAAAAAAGTCCCGATAAATCGGGACGAATATTAAAATTAGTTAATCGCAGGACAATTACAGTGGTATTTCTCCGCTTTACAGAATAAATTAATCCCTAAAGTAACTTGGTGAAAACCGCCGGTATCAAAATTTACATTACCCAATAAATGAGAGTAGGTATACGAGAACATATAGTTCTTGAAATTAACCCCAATAATAGGTGTCACATATTGCATTTTTTGATCAGACACCGCATTTCCTTCTACAAACTGAGCACCATCAAGACTTCTTCTATAAGATATTCCTCCCCATAATCGACCAAAGTCTAACTCTTTATAAGCTTTGATATTCAAATCAACCGTTTTCTCTTGAGTTTGGGTAACCAATTGGAACATAAAAGAAGGTTCCCAAAGTATAGTCTCCTCATCTCCAAAAGTATAACCCGAATTCAAAATAAATCTTCTAAGATTAACCGGCTCTCTGTCTGAATATAACTTTCTGTCACTGGCTAAAGCATTCTTAACCGTTGCATGAACATAAAAATCAAGGAAATTATAAGATGCTCCAATATCAACATTAAAATACGAAGCACGCTGTAATGAAGGAAAAATTAACGGATCATAAGTTGGGTCATTCGTATAAAAAGTACTTTGATCTAAATTACTTTGCACAAAACCGGCACTCATTCCAAAAGACAACTGATTTAAGTCAACTCTGTCACGTGAGAACATTAAATGGTGAGCGTAGGTTAATTTCATTCCTGTTTGTGAGTGATAACCATTTTTATCATTAAAAACTATAATTCCTCCTCCTGATCTTTCTCCTAATGAACCATTGAAACTTAGTGTTTGTAATGCTGGTGCATCTTCTTGTCCAAACCATTGCTGTCTGGCTGTTAATCTTAATTTTGCACAATTAGAGGCTCCAGCCATTGAAGGATGTAGCAAATAATAATTGTCCGATAAATAATCAGAATAAACCGGTAATCCTTCTTGGGAATTTGAAATTTGTGATAAAAAAAGTAATGCTAATAAACAAAATTTTCTAAAATTCATTGTAACTATCTTTTTAATGAGAAATGGGCTTTAAATTGTTTGGCTGCGGTTTGTTCTAAAAACTCTACACTAAACCAGTAATCTGTTGATGGTAAGGGTTTTCCGTTGTAGGTTCCGTCCCAACCGTCTCCATCAGAACTGATTTGTTTCAGTAATTTTCCATAGCGGTCAAATATATAAATTTTTGCGTTAGGTTGTCCATCCAATCCAACAATATTCCAAGTATCATGTATACCATCACCGTTTGGCGTAAAGTATAAAGGATAGTCAATCACCATCACCGGATATATTGTTAGCTCTTCACAGCTAAATGCTACACCTCCTTCGATATCCCAAACATGGATTTCATGCTGACCAAGTGATACGCCTTCAAAGATATTGCTCGCTTGTCTTGGACCGTCATCCAAACTGTATTCATACGTTCCCCAGCCTTCAACGGTAACCGTAATGAT
>NZ_JAAQQU010000099.1:0-282954 GCF_011742145.1 Flavobacterium sp. J49
AAACCATTACCTTCAACAGACTATTGGTTTACGGTAGATTTCCCTGAGCAAGGAACAATGAAGCAATTTAAAGCACACTTCTCGTTGAAACGATAAAAGAAAATACACTTATCAAAAAAGCCACTCAAACGAGTGGCTTTTTTGTTGTGATAGAAAATCAAAGGGTGTCGTTAGCCCCGATTGCAGCGGCACCGCGTAGAGCGGAAAGCGGGAGCAGAAGTGAAAAAAACACAATAGGTCTGCTCCTGAAAATAAAAAACGCCTCAATCAATTGAAGCGTTTTAGTATTGAGAAAAGTGAACTATTATTATTGGTTATACACTTTTAAAGCTTCTTTTAGGATGGCCACAGAGCGAATCAAATCATCTTTTTTAAGGACGTAAGCGATTCTCACTTCGTCTAAACCAACATTAGGTGTAGAATAGAAACCAGCCGCAGGAGCGACCATAACGGTTTCACCATTGTTGTCGTAAGATTCTAAAAGCCATTGGGCAAAATCATCGGCATTTTTTACCGGTAATTGAGCGATGCAATAGAAAGCACCTTTTGGCGTGGCTACTTTTACACCTTCAATTTTTTGCAACTCGGCAATTAAGGTATCTCTACGGTCTTTGTATTCGGAAATCACATCGTCAAAATAACTTTGTGGCGTTTCTAAAGCGGCTTCGCTGGCAATTTGTGCATAAGTAGGCGGGCTTAAACGGGCTTGAGCAAACTTCATAGCTGTTGCCATTACTTCCTTATTTTTGGAAACAATACAACCAATTCTTGCGCCGCACATGCTGTATCTTTTCGAAACAGAGTCAATCATAATGGCATGCTCTTCTAAACCGGGAACGTTCATTACCGAGAAGTGTTTGTCGTTTTCATCATAGATAAACTCTCTGTAAACTTCATCGGCAATAAGGAATAAATCGTGTTTTTTTACGATTTCAGCCAACTGCATGATTTCTTCTTTGGAATACAAATATCCGGTTGGATTTCCCGGATTGCAAATTAAAATGGCTTTGGTTTTTGGGGTAATCAATTTTTCAAAAGCTGTAATCGGAGGCAAGGCAAATCCTTCATCTATAGTAGAGATTACCGGAACAACTTTTACCCCTGAAGCCGTTGAAAACCCATTGTAGTTGGCGTAAAAAGGTTCAGGTATAATGATTTCATCACCTGAATCCATTGTACTTCCCATGGCAAAAAGCAGAGCTTCAGAACCACCGGTTGTAATGATAATATCGGCCACATCAATAGGTAAACCGTGTGATTTGTAGTAAGCCGATAACTTGGTTCTATAGCTTTCAAATCCGGCCGAATGACTGTATTCTAACACGCTGATGTCTGCATTTTTTACAGCATTCAGCGCCACATCCGGAGTTTTGATATCGGGTTGACCAATATTTAAATGGTATACTTTGTGTCCTTTCTTTTTAGCAATTTCAGAATACGGAACCAATTTTCTAATAGGTGATTCAGGCATTTGCTGACCTTTCAATGATATCTTAGGCATGTTGTTGAATTTAGTGGTGCAAATTTGCGATTTTTTTAGTTTGAAAGCAATTCATTCTTTGGATTAAAAATTGTTAAAAAATATTTTTTGACAGCCTATTTTTACTAAATTTATAAAAAATCATACTTGATGCGATTCTTTTTCACTTTAATACTGTCTTTCGCCACTGTTGTGTCTTGTTTTTGTCAGTCGGGTTTCCAATTTGAAAAGAATCAAAAAAAAACAGTTATTCCTTTCCAACTTATCAATAATTTGATTTTTATTCCCATCGAAGTTAATGGAGAAACCTTGACTTTTTTATTGGATACCGGAGTTGAAGAAACCGTCCTTTTTAGCTTGGATGATAAAGAACAAGTCAGTTTCTTTAATATGGAAAAGATAATGCTGAAAGGTTTGGGCAGCAATGAGGCTGTGGCTGCTTATAAATCTTCGAAGAATAAATTGGACGCCAAAGGGTTTATTGATTTAGAGCATGAAATTTATTTGGTTCTCGATCAAGAATTTAATTTTTCTTCCCAAGTCGGCATACCGGTGAACGGTATTATTGGCTATCATTTTTTTAAAAACCACTTGGTCGAAATTGATTATGATAGAAAAAAAGTCATCGTTTACAATGAATCCAATCAAAAAATACGAAAGCGAATGGCCAAGTCCTACCACAAAGAATCGATTACTATTGAGAATAATAAACCCTATTATGTCACCAAAGTAGTTACTGCAGAACAATCACGCCCTTGCAAAATGCTCATAGACACTGGTAATAGTGATGCTATTTGGCTGTTTTTGAGTGAAGCCGAGGATATAAAACTACCGGCTAAATCCATACAATGTTTTTTAGGAAGAGGTTTTAGCGGTAATGTTTACGGACAAAGAGCCAGAATCGATAATTTTTCTTTTGGCAATAAGACCTTTAAAAATCCTATCGGTACTTTTCCGGATTCAACTTCTTTACGAAGTGTCAATTTTGTGGAGAATAGGGTAGGCTCTTTGGGAGGCGAAGTGCTCTCGAGATTCTCGGTGTTTTTTGATTACCAAAACAATTGTCTGTACTCTAAACCCGGCGCTAAAATTGGAAATCCTTTCAACTTTAACATGAGTGGACTTGAAGTCCAGCACGACGGGTTGGAATGGGTAACCCAAACCTATCAAGACCGTAGCAGTACAGCTGCCGTTTTCAAAGCCACGCAAGGCAGCGATGGACATGTGCAAGACAATCTGAAAATCAAGTTTGAATTAAAGCCGGTTTTCAGAATATTCAATGTGCGGGAAGGATCAACTGCAGCACAGGCCGGAGTCAAAAAAGACGACCGTATTATCAGTATTAACGGTAGAAACACCCATTATTTAACCATTGAAAATATAAACGAACTCCTTAAATCAGAGGAAGGTAGAACCATAGTAATAGAAGTAGAACGCAAAGGCGTAATTCTTACTTATAAATTCCAACTCAAAAGTATCTTATAAAAAAAAGCCCCGAAATTTCGGGGCTTTTTTTATTGCATCATCGGACTTTTAGTCTTCTTTTCTAAGAGGTTTTCAACGGGTTTAACGATTACTTCTCCTTTTATTTTTAGAACCACTCGACCATCTTCTGCATTGACGGCATTAGTTTCTACCGTGATGGTTTTTCTGATAGGACCAGGATTCATATTGTATTTCACTTCAATCTTTCCGGTTTTTCCCGGAGCAATTGGCTCTGTTGGTTTTGACGGCACCGTACAACCACAACTCGATTGTACATTTGTTATGATCAGCGGAGCAGTTCCCGTATTGGTGAACTCAAAAACCCTAATGCCACTGTCTTCTTCCTTAGTAACCTTACCATAATCTATGGTATTGTCTTTATCCTTAAATTCAATTTTTGGACCGACTTGGGCAAAAACCACTGCATTTACAAGGATTGCCGCGATAAGTAAATATTTCTTCATAGGTCAAAATTTAATATTTGGTTAGTAAAAATACTCCGTTTAAATTAATACACAAAAATTTAATTCTTAATTTTTTCTAAAGTCTTTATTAATTACTTTTGCAGTTCAGTTTGCAAAATGCGTGCCACATAGTTTTGGAGCGAATGGTCAGTGACTATCAGCCATCCATTTTCCCGCTTTCCGGGCTACACGGTAGCCTCTATAATCGGGGCTAAAAGAGTTTCGTATTGCATATTTGTAAACAAATAACCAAATTAACAAATCAACGAATTATTCATATATGATTCCAGCTCAATTCAATGCCTCCGCCGTAGAAAAAAAGTGGTACGACTACTGGATGAAAAACAACTATTTTCATTCCAAACCCGACCATAGAACGCCTTATACCATAACAATTCCACCACCAAACGTGACCGGTGTATTGCACATGGGACACATGTTGAACAACACGATTCAAGATGTATTGATTCGTCGTGCGCGTTTAAAAGGATTCAATGCTTGTTGGGTTCCCGGAACAGATCACGCGTCGATTGCAACGGAAGCAAAAGTGGTGGCAAAGTTGAAAAGCGAAGGCATCAACAAAAACGATTTAACCCGTGAAGAATTCCTAAAACATGCTTGGGATTGGACAGAAAAATACGGTGGAACAATTTTAGAACAATTAAAACAATTAGGTTGTTCTTGCGATTGGGACAGAACCAAATTCACCATGGATCCTGACATGTCGGCGTCTGTAATTCGTTCTTTCGTAGATTTATACAACAAAGGCCAAATTTACCGCGGTTACCGTATGGTCAACTGGGATCCGGAGGCCAAAACTACGTTGTCTGACGAAGAAGTAATCTACGAAGAAAGGCAAGGAAAATTATACCATTTAAAATACGCTATCGAAGGTTCAAACGAGTTTGTAACCATAGCGACTACACGTCCTGAAACGATTTTAGGTGATACTGCCATCTGTATCCATCCGGATGATGAACGTTATGCCCATTTGAAAGGAAAGAAAGCGATTGTACCAATTTGCAACCGAGTAATCCCAATCATTTTTGATGAGTATGTAGATATGGAATTCGGAACCGGCTGTTTAAAAGTAACTCCGGCACACGATATCAACGATAAGACATTAGGTGAAAAACACCACTTAGAAATCATCGATATTTTTAATGAAGATGCAACGTTGAATTCTTATGGTTTGCATTACCAAGGCAAAGACCGTTTTGTTGTTCGTGATGAAATCGCTTTAGAATTAGAAAAAATCGGTTCGCTAGCCAAAACCGAAAACCACCTCAATAAAGTAGGAACCTCAGAAAGAACCAAAGCCGTAATCGAGCCGCGTTTGTCTGACCAATGGTTCTTGCGCATGGAAGATTTGGTAAAACCCGCCATCAAAGCCGTTTTAGAAACCGAAGAAATAAAACTTTATCCGGCGCGCTTTAACAATACGTATCGTCATTGGTTAGAAAACATCCGCGATTGGAATATCTCACGCCAACTTTGGTGGGGACAACAAATTCCGGCTTACTATTATGGTGACGGAAAAGAAGATTTTGTTGTTGCTGAGAATATTGAAGAGGCGTTAAAACTAGCGCAGGAAAAGACCAAAAAACCACAACTGACAACCGACAACTTAACCCAAGACGCCGATGCTCTCGACACTTGGTTCTCTTCTTGGTTATGGCCAATGGCTGTTTTTGGGGGTATTATGGAACCGGAAAATGAAGACTTTAAATACTATTATCCTACCAATGATTTAGTTACAGGACCGGATATTTTGTTTTTTTGGGTTGCGCGTATGATTATCGCCGGTTATGAATATACCGGACAAAAACCATTCACCAATGTTTATTTGACAGGTTTGGTTCGCGACAAACAACGTCGTAAAATGTCGAAATCATTGGGGAATTCGCCCGAGCCTTTGGAACTGATTGAAAAATTTGGTGCCGATGGCGTTAGAGTTGGTTTATTGTTGAGCGCTTCTGCCGGAAACGATATTATGTTTGATGAAGAATTGTGCAACAACGGTAAAGCTTTCGGTAACAAAATTTGGAACGCTTTCCGACTCATCAAAGGTTGGGAAGTAGTCGATATTGCACAGCCGGAAAGTTCTAAAGTAGCGATAGAATGGTATGAAGCCAAATTGCAACAAACGCTGGTAGAAATCGAAGACCATTTTGAAAAATACCGTTTATCCGATGCTTTGATGAGCATTTACAAATTGGTTTGGGATGATTTCTGTTCGTGGTTCTTAGAAATGATAAAACCGGCCTACCAACAACCAATTGACCGCACGACCTTTGACAAAGCGATTGAAATGTTGGAAGCCAACTTGAAATTATTGCATCCATTTATGCCGTTCTTAACAGAGGAAATTTGGCAATACATCGCCGAAAGAACTCCGGAACAAGCGTTAATCATTGCGGAATATCCTAAAGTAACTTCGTTTAACGAAAAATTGATAGCCGATTTTGATTTTGCAGCCGAAGTAATTGCCGGTGTGAGAACCATTCGCAAAGACAAAAACATCGCGATGAAAGAGGCCGTTGATTTGAAAGTGGTGAATAATGAAAAGGCGTCCACTTATTTTGACAGCGTGATTACCAAATTAGGAAATATCACTAGTTTAGAATACATCACCGATAAAATTGATGGCGCACTAACTTACCGTGTAAAATCAAACGAATACTTTATTCCCGTTTCCGGAAATATCGACATTGCGGCCGAAATTGCTAAGCTCACCGAAGAGTTGAAATACACTCAAGGTTTCTTACGCAGTGTACAAGGTAAACTGGCCAACGAAAAATTTGTTTCCGGTGCACCGGCACAGGTCATAGATAACGAACGCAAGAAAGAAGCCGATGCTTTGGCAAAGATTGCCACGATAGAGCAGAGTTTAGCAAGTTTGAAATAATAAAAAGTCCCGAGAAATCGGGACTTTTATAATAATAGGCAAACCAAGCGACATGATGTTACACAAGCAAATCGTATGGCGAAACTAGATTCTTAAAATTTTGTCTAAAGCTTTGCCTTTGGCTAATTCATCGACCAGTTTATCGAGGTAGCGAATTTTTTGTATCAAGTCATCCTCTATGTCTTCCACACGGTAGCCACAAATTACACCTGTGATTTTTGATACATTCGGATTGATTTGTGGCGCTTGAGAAAAAAAAGTCTCAAAGTCTACTTTAAGGTCAATTTGTCGTTCTAAAGTAGCGGTATCATAACCCGTTAGCCAACAGATAATGGTATCGAGTTCTGCTTGTGTACGGCCTTTTCTGGTGGCTTTGTTCACATAATGCGGATAGACTCCGGCAAATGACATTTTATAGATTCTGTTTTTATCCATAGCGGTTGTATTGTGATTTAACCGGCTTATCGTTGCCGGTTTTTAGGAATTACTTTTGAAGCTGATGGTGAATGTTGTACCTTTTCCTATTTCGCTGGTCACGTCAATTTGGCCACCCATATCGGTCACATGATTATAAACCAAGTAAAGTCCTATGCCGTGACTGTCAATGTGCTGGTGAAACTTTTGATTGAGCCCGAAAATCTTGTCTTTTACTTTGTCGATATCAAAACCGCAACCGTTATCGGCCACAACCAGTTGGGCCACACCATTTTGGAATTGGGTTTTAATGGTAATTATCTGAGGTACTCCAAGTTGGCTATACTTAATAGCGTTGGTGATAAGGTTAATAAAAATACTTTCCAAATAAACCCTGTTGAAAAGGACCTTGTCAAAGGCCTCAAAATCAAGTTCAATTTTTATGTTAGACTCTTTGATTTGTGACTGTATTGAATGGAGCACAGAGCGGACCACATTTTCTAAAGACAAGTTTTCAACTTTAATGTTCAACTGGTCGTGATGACTAATGTTATCTACATAACTGTTGAGCGTTGTCTTCAAATTTTTAGTGGTCGTTTTAAGCATATCGATAAACTCGATGGTTTCTTGGTCTTGAATTTTGGTGACATCCAACAATTCAAATACCGACAACAAATTGTTTACCGGAGAACGCAAATCATGTGAAGCGGTATAGGTGATTTTTTTTAAATCCTGGTTGATTTTCTTGATGTTAGCAAGCAAATTGTTGCGTTCTACTTCTATTTTTTTACGGTAGGTTACATCCTTGGCAATGGCATAAACAAGTTCGTGATTTATGTGTGGCATAGAAGTCCAAGCCAACCAAACAATCTCACCGCTTTTGGTTATATAGCGGTTTTCAAAGTGAAGCAGCGGTTTTCCGCTTTTCACCAGTTCTCTGCTTTGGATGGTTTTTTCAAGGTCTTCGGGATATATAAATTCGTTGATAGGTCGCGACAATAATTCCGATTCGGTATAACCTAAAAGTTTGCAAACAGCAGGATTCACTTTTTTGAAATAACCGTCATATCCGGCTATGAAAAATAGATCCGCAGAAATATCAAAAAAAATTTCGGGCCGATAATGATCCGTCAGGGTTTGATAATCATTCATTTTGTTAAGAGATTCAGGACCGTAAATATAGCCAAATGTTTTTACCAATTTCCTCATTGCATAAAAAAAATCCCGTCTCAAACGAAACGGGATTGTATTGTAAAATAGTGATTAAGCTGAGAACTAATCACAGAAAACTAAGCGTTAAATTAAAACTGCTCTCTACCGGCAAAGTGAAAAGCACTTTCGATTGCTGCATTTTCGTCAGAGTCAGAACCGTGAACGGCGTTTTCTCCGATTGAAGTAGCATATTTTTTACGGATAGTCCCTTCAGCAGCATCAGCAGGATTAGTCGCGCCGATTAAAGTTCTGAAATCTTCTACTGCGTTGTCTTTTTCTAAGATAGCTGCAACGATTGGACCACGAGTCATGAATTCTACTAATTCGCCAAAGAAAGGACGAGCCGAGTGAATTGCATAGAATTTTTGAGCGTCAGCTACAGTCAATTGTGTTAATTTCAAAGATACAATTCTGAAACCACCTTCAGTAATCATATTTAATATTCCACCGATGTGTCCGTTTTCCACAGCATCAGGCTTAATCATAGTAAATGTTCTATTCGTTGCCATTTTGTTTGTTTTTTTAATTTGGGTGCAAAAGTAGTGTTTTTTAACCTATTTGCAAGTAAAGTACAATTATAAAATTGAAATTGTGAAGGTTTGTTCCAAAGGCTTTAATTCATTCAATAATTTTTGAATTAAATCATTTCCAAAGTCAAGATAAAATTCAGAGAAGTTGTTTCTTCTTTCCTGTAGTGACTGGTTGGGAAACAATTCGTTTTGCAATTGAAGAATACGTTCTAATTTTTCTGCGTGATTTTTTTTCTCTGCTTTGAGCAAACGTTTTTCAAGGTTTTCTAACCCTTTTAGTTGTTTGACTTCTTGCGCTTTTACGGCATTGCCAAAAGATTTGTCGGTTTGTGACGCCATTTGATGTAAAGTGGCAAACTGCTTTTTCAAATGTTCTTTCTGTTCCGTAAAATCAAGATTGAATTGCGAGAACTCTTGTGTTTTTTTGTTGAATAAATCTTGCTGATTTGAAAATAAATCGGACCACGAAAGGTTTAGTTTGTCTGCTTTTTGCAGTTGCTTTTCGGTTGCCAAAACTACAGAATTACGCACTAAAAGTATCGGAAATGTAACTTGATTTGCTTCGAAATTAGCCTTTAATTGTAACCAATAAGCAATCTCGCCGCCACCGCCAATGTAGCACAGATTAGGCAAAATGACTTCTTGGTAAAGTGGTCGAAGGATTACATTCGGACTGAATTTTTCCGGATTACTCTCTAAAAGCGTCAGGATTTCGCTTTCTGAAAAGACCAAATTAGTGTTATTGACTTTGAATTGATTATCTTCAAAAACGAGGCGTTCGCGGAGGTTATCCTCTATATAAAAAAGATTAATTTCTCTTGGATTTACTTGAATGGTATAGTCACGCAACAGTTCATTAGTCTTAGTGACATTTTGAAATGATGTTTGGTGAAGTAATTCCTCTTTAGCATAAGAAGTAAACAATTGCTTTAGCGCAACATCATCTCCGTCAAGGATTACCAAACCTTTTTGGCCAAACAATTCGTTGGCTAAAAATCTTGTTGCATCGGCCAAATTCGAATATTTCAAGTAGCTGTTATCAAACAATGATTTCAAATAATTGGCGTTGTCTCCTAATCCCAAGTCTTGAGCAAAAACTTCATAAACTTCCTCTAAACCTGCTGTCGACAAACGTCCTACTGGTCCGAAACTTTCTCTGTCCCATTGTATTTTCACGTTTTTGAAATGAAAATAATTGATTTCTTCAAAATCGTGGTCTTCAGTTGCCATCCAATAGATTGGGACAAAATTATAGTCAGGATATGCTTGCTTTAATTCTTGACAAAGATTAATTACTGAAATGATTTTATACAAAAAATACAGTGGTCCGGTAAACAAATTCAATTGATGACCGGTTGTAATGGTAAAGGTTTTATTGTCGGATAAGAGCGAAATGTTGGTTTTAGTAGTTTCGGAAATCTCAAACCCTCGGTATTGATTTTCTAAAGCGCTTACCAAAGTTTGTCTGTTGCCAGTGAAGTTTTTCGCCTTTTCTTCTATTTGAGGCTTGAAGTTTTCCAACTTCGGGAATCGATTGTACAAGGCTTTCAGTTCTGGTTTTTCATCTAAATAATCAACGATTAATTTAGAGAAATACCCCGATTTTTGATAGCTGATACAGTCGTTTGGCATGTTTGTTTTTTTGTAAAAATAAGAAAATTGAAACCACTAAAAGGGTTTTTAACTTTCAATTAAGGCGTGATTATCGTTCCGTATAAATAGTCGTTACCCAAATAAAAATCGCTGTTTCCTTTGGTCATAGTCACCTTCTTCAAACGGATGGTATGCAGAAAAAAGCCCGGTGTAGAAGTGGTTGTGCTGACTTCAATAATTCCGGTTCCTGCAGTGGCATCACCATAATTGGCGGTCCATTCTTGGTTTAATGTTGGCGTAACCGGTGCCGGAATAGTACAGAAATAATCATTATTAATTGTTCCGGAGAATAATTTATAGACCACTTTATTGGTTGAGCTAATCAAAGCCGTTCTGGGTGTAGTTGTAACTTCATTTTGAAATAGCGTACCAAAATCGGCTAAGTCTAATACAAAAGCTTCGCTACTGTTAAAATTAAATATTCGGTTGTCACCGGCACAAGTGCTTTTGGCGGCTTCTTCGTTAAATCCGAAGGCTAACGGACTTTGGGTAGCATTATAATTTCCAAATACAAAAGAGTTTCCGGCATAGGTTTGGGTTGTACCGTCTGGTTTTAAAAAGACAATGTCTTCAAAAACGATGTAATGTCTGTAACCTGTAATTTGGGTTATCCCGGTAGTTGAATTTACGGTTTTTATAGCGGTGGAAGTGATTAAAATCGTGCCCGAAGTAGCGTTCCATTCCTCTGACAAATTGGGCGTTGCTGCGGTTACTACATCACAAATGTTATCATCAGTGGGTGTTCCGTTATATTGTCTGTAAACTACTTCGATATTCCCGCTGATTTGCACTTCAATGGGATCGTTATCAGGGGTTTCGTCATTCACAAATGTCGTTGCCGGAATGGCTAAGATTAACATTTTGTTGTCGCTTATTTTATATAGAATGTCTTTTTGAGGACATTTTTGAATCGATACATCGGCAAAGTCAATAGTGTCAACGGTTAAATCACCATCATCACAGGCATTGATAAATAAAGCTACGGCTAATAACCCTAAAATTCGTTTCATTGGTATAGAGATTTTTAGCAAAAATAAGTTTTTTATACTATTAAATTTATCTTTTATCATTTAATTAGGATACTCGTTTTATATTTGCATTATGCAAAAAGTATATCTCGATAATGCCGCTACAACGCCCATTCGTCAGGAAGTTATTGATGAAATGGTGAGCGTGATGCAATCTGATTTTGGTAATCCTTCCTCTACCCACAGCATCGGCAGAAGTGCCAAAGCTGTTATAGAAACTTCGCGTAAAACCATAGCTAAGTATTTGCATTGCAACGCCCAGGAAATCATTTTTACCTCAAGCGCTACTGAAGCGACCAATTGGATTTTGAGGAGTTCTGTTAAAGATTTCGACGTCAAAAGAATCATTACTTCCAAGGTTGAACATCATGCCACTTTATATACGGTACAAGCTTTACAAGAAGAGTTCGGGATAGCCGTTGATTTTGTAAAAGTGCTCCATGATGGTAGTTTAGATTATGCACAGTTGGCCGAATTGCTCTCGGAGGAAACCAAGACCTTGGTCTCTTTGATGCATGTCAATAACGAAACCGGAGTCATTCACGATATTGCCAAAATAGGAGTGTTGTGTCACCAAAACAAAGCATTGTTCCATTGTGATACTGTGCAATCTGTTGGCAAAACGGAATTGGATTTACAACAATTGCCCATAGATTTCTTAGTAGCGAGTGCGCACAAATTCCATGGTCCAAAAGGAATTGGATTGGCATTTGTTCGGAAAAATTTGGTTTTACAGCCTATGTTGTTTGGTGGTGAACAAGAAAAAGGTTGGCGCGCCGGAACCGAATCGGTACATCAAATTGCCGGGATGGCCAAGGCTTTGCAGTTGTCTTATGATTATTTGGAAACAGAAAGAAACTATATAGCTGATTTGAAAGCTTATTGTTTGCAACAATTGCAAATGGCTTTTCCAACAGTAAAACAAAACGGAGCGAATACTTTTTACAACATACTGAATGTAGTATTGCCTTTTTCTCCTGAAAAAACCACTATGATTTTGTTTAATCTCGATATGAAAGGCATCGCTGTTTCTCGTGGAAGTGCTTGCCAAAGCGGAAGTATCAAGCCTTCGCATGTTTTAGCAGAAATGCTTTCGGAGGAAGATTTGACTAAACCGAGTTTACGTATTTCATTCAGCCATTACAATACCAAAGAAGAAATTGACTATTTAGTTAAAGTTTTAAAAGAAATCTAAATTGCTTTATAATTTTTAAAAAAAGCGTATTTTTGATTGACAAAACACCAGCTTATGAAAAATATTGTATTATCAGCGATTGCTTTATTGGGATTATCGTTATCTCTTTCGGCTCAAAAAAAAGGAGATGTCGAGTTTGGCTTTAATGTAGGTTATAACAGTTATTCTGTTTCTGACGCGCATACTGCTTCGGATGCCGGTATTGGATACAATTTTGCCGGTTCAATTGACTATTATTTTTCAAATGCTTGGAGCATCAAAGGAAAATTAATTTATGATCAAAAAGGATGGGATAATGGCTTTATTGAAGACGAGTTTGGCTCTTTTACTACCGATTTTAATTTAAATTATGTCACTTTGCCGGTAATGGCCAGTTGGCATTTTGGAAACAATAGGAATTGGTATTTGCATTTCGGACCTTACTTTGGTTTTCTGCTCAATGCAGAGGAAACCAGATATGGAGAAGATATTACGGAGGCTTTCAATGAAAATGATTTTGGTTTTGCCTTGGGGATTGGAGTTAAGATACCGGTTTCAAACAAGTTAAAGCTGTTTTTTGAACTTGACGGTCAAGGTGGTTTAACCGATATTTTCAAGCAAAATAATTATTCTGCAGTGACCAATAGCCGTACAAGTTTTAATATCGGTCTCAATTTTTTAATGAAGTAATCATTTCAGTTTACAATGAATAAAAAAATCTGCCATAGTGCAGATTTTTTTATGTTGATCACACGACTTATTTTTTAGCTTCGGCTTTCTTTTTGGCTTTTTCCTGCTTTTTGAAATAGCCTCTGAACAAAAAGTTGCTTTTTAAGGCTTCCAAATTTTCGTTGAGTTTTTTACTGGCTTCGTTGATATTGGTCATAGTCGAATCGATTTTCTTTACCAGTTTCGGATCGTTTGATAAATAGTTTATGGCACCTTTTCCTTCTTTGATGTTTAAAATCGTAGCATTAAGATTGCTGACAACTTTATTGATTTCCTGACTTGAAGCATCAAGATTGGTCACTGTTTTTCTGATTTTATTGCCAACAACCGTATCTTTTAAAACTCCGATTACATTGTCTTTGTTATCTAAAGCGGCAATTTGTTTGTTCAAATTGTCCATGGTTTGATTGGTTCTTTCACTGGTAACTCTGAGGTTGTGGATGGTTGCTTTTAAATCTTTGGCCATCACAGTATCCCGAAGTAAAACCCCGATGGTGCCTTTGCCTTGATTAATTTCATTAGTGATTTTGAGTAAATCTATTGTGAGTTGGGCCGCATTTTGATTGGTTACATTCAAAGTGGTCAGCATATCGTCTGTCCGTACCCGGTTTTGTGATTGAATGGCATCTCCGGGTCTTACAGGAGGCATATTGCCTTTTCCGGGAATGATATTAATGATTACACTTCCCACTAAACCGTCCGAACCAATAGTGGCCACGGCATCTTTTTTAATGTGTGGAAAAATGGCTTTGTCAATTTGCATGTTAACACTGATGGTAGAATCGTTTACAATTTCAATACCTCTAACGGTTCCAACATTGATTCCTGAGAACCGAACGTTATTTCCCAATTGCAGTCCACCGACATTGTTAAAAACAGCTTTCAGGTGTTCGGTTTTACCAAACATCTGTTGTTTGTTGCCGATAAAATAAATCGCCAAAACAAAAAAGGTTAGTCCGATGATGACGAATAACCCCAAGCGAATTTTTTGTGTGTCTGTTTTTTCCATATGCTAATTTACTTAAAAAAGGCTTTAATTTTTGGGTCTTCTGAAGCCGAAAGTTTTTCAAAAGTTCCTTCGGCATAATTGATATTATCGATGAGTAAAATCATTCTATTGGCAATAACTCTTGCACAATCCACATCGTGAGTGATAATGATGGAAGAAGTGTTGTATTTCTTTTGAATGGACATCATCAATAGTATAATTTCTTTGGATGTAATCGGATCCAGACCGGTGGTGGGTTCATCATACAAAATTATTTTCGGTTGCAGAATTAAGGTTCGTGCCAAAGCAATTCTGCGTTTCATTCCGCCTGACAATTCACTGGGCATTAAATCTATGGCGTGAGCCAAACCCACATTCTCCAAAGCTTCCATTACTAAAGGCGTAGTGTCTTCGATTATTCCGAACTTCTTGGTATGCCTTCGCAGCGGAAATTCTAAATTCTCTCTCACCGACATCGAATCATACAATGCGCTGCCTTGGAACAAGAAACCGATTTCGGTACGCAACTCATCCAATTCCCAATGTTCGAGTTGGTTGATGTTTTTGCCCATTACGGTAATCGTTCCGCTGTCGGGTTCTTCCAAACCAATAAGACATTTAATCATCACCGATTTTCCGGAACCCGATTTGCCCATGATGACCAAATTTTCGCCTTCGTATAATTCCATGTTAAAACCTTCTAAGACATGGTTGTCACCAAAGCTTTTTCTCAGGTTTTTGATTTCTATGATGGGTTTTTTATCCATTGGGCTAACCATAAAAAATATTAGTGACAAATACAGCTATAAAATCTATAATAAACAACAACATCGAGGTGTAAACAACTGCAGAATTGGCTGCCAATCCTACACCGGCAGTTCCTTTTTTGCAATTGTACCCTTTGTAGCAACCAACTAATCCTATGGCAAAACCAAAGAAAAAAGTTTTAAATGTGGTTGGAATCAAATCGCTGAATTGTAAGCTGTCAAAGACCTGATTAAAGTAAAGTAGGAAAGAGACATTGCCTTTTATGTTTTCTACCATGGCCGAACCAAAAATGGCAATGGTATCTCCAAAGAACACTAATATTGGCAGCATCATTGTGGTTGCCAGAATTCGGGTTACGACTAAATATTTAAAAGGATTGGTTCCCGATACTTCCATAGCGTCGATTTGTTCGGTAACGCGCATCGAACCCAATTCGGCTCCAATACCCGAACCGATTCTTCCGGCACAAATCAAAGCTGTAATGATTGGGCCTATTTCTCTTATGATAGAAATGCTGACCATTGACGGCATCCAAGAAACAGCTCCGAATTCTTCTAGAGTGGGCCGCGATTGCAATGTAAAAACCAAACCGATGATAAAACCGGTTACACTTACCAGCAACAAAGAGCGATTACCCATATTGTAACATTGGCGCAAAAATTCTTTGAGTTCGAAAGGAGGATTGAAAAGTTCTTTAAAAAAACGAGCGGTGAAATAGGAGAGTTCGCCAATTTCAATTAAAAAGTTCTTAAATGATGCTACAACTTTGGAATTGTTGTTCATAGATTGAAATTAAGCAAAAATCCTTATCAAATTTAGAAAATTATGCTGAGAATAACTACTTTTTGTCAACAAAAAATCCACTCTATCAATATAAATAAAGTGGATTCTCGGTACAATTGAACCAATGGTGTTATTTTTCCAAAACTGCATACTCCCAAGGTTTTAGCGTTAGGATATCATCTCCTTTGAGTGCTGTTTTCTTGCCTGAAAACACTTCGGTATAATCACCTTTCAGATATTTGGAATTTAGTTTTACGGTTACCGGTTTATCGCTATAGTTGATAATCGGAATTACCCTGTTTTTGTCTTTGGTTCGAGAAAATGAAATCACTTGTTCCATCTTGTCGTTATACAGGCGAACCATTACACCGCCTTCATTACCGTTCCACAAAGCTGGGTTGCGATGTTTTAGGGCAAAGAGTTTTTTGAACAATCCTTCATAAGGCATTTTGCTCCAATCAATCAAGTCTTTATCGAAAAACTTGAGCGAACGATTCAAACCAGCTTCTTGTCCACCATAGACTAGCGGCATTCCGTTGATGGTTCCGGTTAAAACGATAGAAGCCTCTAATCCGTCACCAAAATTATATTCCATATTATTATTCCAAGAATTCATATCATGGTTATCGGTAAAAAGCATTCTGTATCCATCACGCGGAAAAGTGCTCACGTCATGCGCCATGTATTCCACCAAACCGGCTATGCTTTTCTTATCGCGGGTTACGGCGACCATTTTATCGAATAGGGTCCATGAATAAGTCATGTCGAAAGCTTTTTTATGCAAATCACGAGATTCCCATTCACCCAGCATAAAAACAGGTTTTACCGCATCCATTTCGGCTCGAGCATTATCCCAAAAATCAGTTGGAATAAATCCGGCAGTATCACAACGGTAGCCATCAATATCAAAATCTTTTACCCAATATACTAAAGCTTCGGTCATGTATTTTCGAAGTTCGGGTTTATCATAATCAAAGTCGATTACGTCATCCCAATCGTACCAAGGTGTTGGTTGGAAATTGCCTTCTTCTGTTTTAGTATACCAGTCCGGATGGTCTTTGACCAATTGGTTGTCCCAAGAAGAGTGATTGGCCACCCAGTCAATGATAATATGCATGCCCATGCTGTGGATTTTGTCTACCAAATGTTTGAAATCTTCTTTTGTCCCAAACTCAGGATTAACACCGTAATAATCTTTTACCGAATATTCGCTGCCTAAAGTTCCTTTTCGTTTTTCAACACCAATCGGATGAATCGGCATCAGCCAAATAATGTCAATGCCCATGGCTTTTATTCTGGGCAAATGCGCTTCAAAAGCTTTGAAAGTGCCTTCGGGTGTAAACTGTCGAATGTTGGCTTCATAAATCGTTGCATTTTTGCTCCACTCAGGATGTTTAACTTCAACGAATTCTTTGGGTTGGTAGCGTGAATCACTGGTTTCACCGTTTTTTTCTTTCATACAGCTTACCGAAAGTAAGCCTAAAGCTAAAAATAAAATTTTGCTGATGGATTTCATTGTTAAGGAATTAAAAAAAACTAATTTAGATAAAAAAACCGAAACAGTTGTCTCGGTTTAAATTATTTTCTTGATGACTCTCAGTCGATGGGTATGACGGTTTTGATCTGCATTGTAAATCCCCAAATGGTCGAGTCTGTCAATTCTGACTTTGCCGCTGGCGTGGATGATGTAGTTGTTTTCCATCATGATGCCAACATGGATAATTTTGCCTTCATCGTTGTCAAAAAAAGCCAAATCACCGGGTTCACTTTCTTCAATAAAACTCAAGGCATCGCCCTGAGCAGATTGTTGTGACGCATCTCGCAATAGATGATAACCATTTAATTTGTAAACCATTTGGGTAAAACCGGAGCAGTCAATTCCAAAAGGTGTTTTGCCACCCCAAAGGTATGGGGCATTCAAATACATATAAGCTGTGGCAATCAAATCTGATTTTGCTTTTATGCCACTGGTTCGCATGCCTTCAAATTCAAAACCTTCAATGTTGATGTCATTGTGATTCAAAAAAGAAAGTGAAGCGCCTAACGGAATAGGTAAGAGCATGTTTTTGGCATTGGTTACATATTCCACTAAATCAGAATTTAGAATGATTGCGTCTTTGGATAAATCTTTGAAGTTCTTTTCGGAGATGATTTGGTATTGCTTGGAATCAACCCAACCTTCATAATCGTCGTATTGCAATTTGATTTTGGCCCACTGGTTTTGACTTTCCAAAACTTCAAAATGCTCACCAAACAAGACTTGAGAAACGATTTCGCTTCGATCACTGGGTTCGGCTCGTAGAGGAATTATGGCAAGGTTACAAATGGCAAACATCTAAATCAATTATGAATTATTAATTACGAATTATGAATTAATCAAACCGTAATTCATAATTCGTAATTCGTAATTATTTTAAATTCTTTCTATTACTATGGCAGAAGCACCACCACCACCATTACAGATAGCTGCAGCACCAATCTTAGCATTATTTTGTTCCAAAACGTTAATCAAAGTTACAATGATTCTTGCTCCTGAACATCCCAGAGGATGGCCTAACGAAACGGCACCACCGTTAACATTTACTTTGTTATTGTCTAATCCTAAGATTTTGGCGTTCGCCAAACCAACAACAGAAAATGCTTCGTTGAATTCGAAATAATCAACATCTGCTATTGACAAACCGGCTTTGTTTAAAGCGATAGGCAATGCTTTTGCCGGAGTAGTGGTGAACCATTTTGGTTCTTGTGCTGCATCGGCGTATGATTTGATGTAAGCCAAAGGTTTTAGACCTAGAGCCTGAGCTTTTTCTTCACTCATTAAAACTAAAGCAGCTGCTCCGTCATTGATGGTTGAAGCATTGGCAGCGGTTACAGTTCCGTCTTTAGTAAATACGGCATTTAACGTAGGGATTTTGTCCAATTTTACATTGGTGTATTCTTCATCTTTAGAGAAAATAATCGGTTCGCCACGGCGTTGCGGAATTTCAACCGGAACTACTTCATTGTCAAATTTTCCTTCAGACCAAGCTTTAGCCGAACGCTCATAAGATTGAATCGCAAAGGCATCTTGTTCTTCTCTGGAAATTTTATATTCTGAAGCACACAAATCGGCACAAACACCCATGGCGTTTCCATCGTAAGCATCGGTCAAACCATCTTTTTGCATACCATCAACCATAGTGGTTGGACCAAACTTCACACCGTTTCTCAAATGAACATAATGTGGAATCAAACTCATGTTTTCCATACCACCTGCCACTACGATTTCGGCGTCACCGCTCATGATGGCTTGTGCGCCTTGCATCACGGCTTTCATACCCGAGGCACATACTTTATTGACGGTTGTTGTTGGAACAGTATTCGGTAAACCGGCAAAAATGGCCGCTTGAGTAGCCGGAGCCTGCCCAACGCCTGCCTGGACTACATTACCCATTAAAACTTCGTCTACTAAGTTGGGATCTAAATTGATTTTATTTAGCGCCCCTTTGATGGCAACGGCGCCTAATTGTGTCGCAGTAACAGTCGATAAACTCCCCATAAAACTTCCGATAGGGGTTCTGACAGCTGATACGATAACTACTTTTTTACTCATGATAATATGCTTGTTTTGTTGTTTGTTTTTTGCTTCGGCATTAATGTTAAGTCTGTTTTGCCGAATGTCCACAGGACATTCTCCTCTTAATATCAAATGTATTGCAAAACTAATCTTTTCTTGGAAAATTAATGAATTTGTGTCATAATAAATGTTGATTTGAGAATAAATAAAGAAATCTTATTTTCTACTTGATTGAAAGAGAAGCGGTTTTAATTAAAATTTAAAAAAAGAAATGAAATAGTTGTAAATTATAGAATGATAAATTACATTTGCAACCGCTTAAAGAAAATGTTCTTAAACAAAATTGAAAATTTAGGAGAGGTGCCGGAGTGGTAACGGAGCAGATTGCTAATCTGTCGACGGGTAACCGTCGCCAGGGTTCGAGTCCCTGTCTCTCCGCTCTCGGGGTGTAGCGTAGCCCGGTTATCGCGCCTGGTTTGGGACCAGGAGGTCGCAGGTTCGAATCCTGCCACCCCGACAATTTTCAAGACATTTTTTTTAGCATGGTTCCATAGCTCAGCTGGATAGAGCAACTGCCTTCTAAGCAGTAGGTCGAAGGTTCGAATCCTTCTGGGATCACAAATGAATTCATTCAAACAGAAAAAATGACAAGTTTACTTGATCATTTTTTTGTTTTTAAGAAATTATCAAAGCGGAGCTTTGAAGGATGTTGCGCAGCAAAAATCCTTGTGTGATTAAAAGATAAACCACTGAGAAATCAGTGGTTTTTTTATTCCATTATGCTTTGTTATTTTATTTCCTTGTCTTTATAGTAATTGATGAGCAAATCCACAAACTTACTATAACTGTCAATGCCATCTTCTTGTTGATTCGACTTCAAATATTGGTCATAAAAAGCGTGAAAAGCTTTGTCAATTATGGTGTCATATTGCTTCCAAAAGGTTTCGCTTTCTTTGTAATTTTCCAAAATTCCCGGATTGATTTTGACTTTTAAACGGTTGAATTCTTTTTCATTTTTCATTCCTATATTCGACATACAATAGCGTAAAGCACTTGTCAAAGCGGAATATTGAAAATACAAATCCTCATTTTTAACACCAGCCATAAATCCTATAAAATTACATTCGCTTTCGCTACCAAAGCCTATTTGGTGTGCCATTTCGTGACAAACGACATTTGGGAAACCATACATCGGTAACTTGTCATTGACTTGTGCTTCATTGGTAAACGGATTCAAATAGCCACCAAACCCCATATAAGTCAGTGGTAAACTCATCAAGGATTTCTTTTTGCTTGGGGTTTCATATTTGAAAACAGGATACTGTTTGGCCAAATGATCATAACCATTTTGTGTTAATTTAAAGACACTGTCTTGCGAATACGGATTGACCACTTTTTTAGTGCTGTCTTTGGTTATGGCCAATTGTACTTCGTTGGTTTTGATAATCAGTTTTTCCGTAAAAGCGACCAATTCTTTTTCAGTGTATTCTCTTTTGATACTCATTTTTTCGAAAAGCGGTACACGGTAATAGTTGAAAGCCCAAAGAAAGTGAAAGATAAAATACATTACCGAAACAAAACTTAAAGAAGCCCAAATCTTGTCTTTCCAATTCAGTTTTCGATTCTTGTAAAACCAGTAAATACAATAGATAATGGTAATTCCGTAAATAATATCGCCTACTGAAAAAGGAATTTTGCCCAACATCGTTCTGGAAAAACGCGAAATCAAAACGTACAATCCATTACTGTAAAAATGTTCTACCGTTTCCGGAAAAAAGGCGAGGATTTTCAGAAAGAGTATCTGAATTACTAAAAATAAAGGAAGTATATGTTTGCGTTTCAAAGTCAATTTTTAAAAATGTAAATATAATCACAATTTGCACAATCGTCAATTCGAGTGTTTTTTATGTAATAAAAAATGTATCGAGAATAGTTTTGAAGATGAAATGTTCTTGATTAGCTTTGCTCAGTTCGGCTAAAAGCCTCGTGTCAATTTTCTGTCGAAAATCACTCGAACTGACGACGCAACTTTGTAACTTTGCTACTTTGAAACTAACAAACTAAATAAATGAGCCAAGAAATTAGAAACCTTGAACCCAAAGCACTTTGGAACAAGTTTGCCGATTTAAATGCGGTGCCTCGTCCGTCCAAAAAAGAGGAACGCGTGATTGAATTCATGAAAAACTTTGGAAACAGTTTGGGATTGGAAACTTTTGAAGATGACATCCGAAACGTAATCATCCGCAAACCGGCTACTCCGGGCATGGAAAGCCGTAAAACCATTGTCTTACAAGGGCATTTGGATATGGTTCACCAAAAAAATAACGACACCGTTTTTGATTTTTTGACCCAAGGCATCGACATGTATGTGGATGGTGATTGGGTTCGTGCTAAAGGAACGACGCTTGGCGCTGACAACGGTTTAGGTGTTGCGGCTATCATGGCGGTTTTGGAGAGCAAAGACATTCCGCATCCTGCGATTGACGCACTTTTCACGATTGACGAAGAAACCGGAATGACCGGCGCTTTGAATTTAAAAGGCGGTATTTTAAAAGGAGAAATTTTGTTGAATTTAGATACCGAAGAAGACGATGAAATTGATATCGGCTGTGCCGGTGGAATTGACGTTACAGCTACCAGAAGCTATACTGAAGAAGAAACGCCTGAAGGTTCGGTAGGTTACACCATTACCGTAAAAGGTTTGAATGGTGGGCATTCGGGAATGGATATCCATAAAGGTTTAGGAAATGCCAATAAAATCATGAACCGTTTGTTATTTGACGGTTTCGAAAATTTTGGACTTCAAATTGCCGAAATCAGTGGTGGAAGTTTGCGCAATGCGATTCCTCGTGAAAGTGTGGCCAAAGTAATCGTGGCCGGTATGTATGACGAAGCGTTTGTATTTGACATGCAAGAAATCATCAACGATATTAAAACCGAATTCAAAACCATGGAACCCAAACTTGAGATTGAAATCGTAAAAAGCGATTTGCCTTCTAAAGTGATGGATTTGGGTGTTCAAGAAGGTTTGTTGCGTTCGATTTATGCCGCGCACAATGGTGTTTACCGTATGAGTGCTGACATGGCTGATTTAGTGGAAACCTCTAATAATATCGCTCGTGTGATTGTAAAAGAAGGTCAAATTTCAATTCAGAACTTGACACGTTCCTCTGTAGAGACTTCTAAAATGGATTTGGCCAATGCGCTGCGTTCGGCGTATGAATTGTTTGGTTGTGAAGTTGAATTCTCAGGCAGTTATCCGGGCTGGACTCCGAATGTTAATTCTGAAATCTTAGACGTTTTGGTTAATATTTACGAAAAGCAAAATGGCAGCAAACCCAATGTAGTGGCTTGTCACGCCGGATTAGAATGTGGTATTTTAGGAACCAATTATCCGGGTATGGATATGATTTCTTTTGGGCCTACGATTCACGGTGCTCACAGTCCTGATGAAAGAGCTTCGATTAAATCTTCACAGAAGTTTTGGAAGTTTTTCTTGGAGATTTTGGCGAATATACCAGAGAAAAAATAGAGTATAGAATATAGAAAATAGAAAATAGAAACCTCGTTTAGCCATAGACGAGGTTTTTTAGTTTAGTTTTTTTCGGAACTCACTCGGCGTCATTCCGGTTTGCTTTTTGAATAATCGAGTGAAATAAGAATAATTTTCAAATCCCAATATATCAGCAACTTGATTTATCGTTTTTGAAGCATTGGTTAAAAGTCTCTTGGCTTCTAAAATGACTCGATTTGTAATTAATTCTGTTACGGTTTGGTTTAAAATATCTTTGCAAATTCGATTTAAATGTTTCAAGGTGATGCTCATTTTATCTGCATAAAACGACGGTGACTTTTCGGTTTTAAAATGCTGTTCCAAAAGTTGTTCAAGCTGATGAATTTTGTAATTATAAGAATGTGATTTATGATTTGCTGTAGAAAGGTATTTTCGGGAGATTTCGATATGAATGCTATCGAGTAGGTTTAATAGTTTGTCTTCTTTTCTTTGATTGTTGTTTTGGCTTTCGGCTATCATCAAATCGAAATAGGGTAGAATAGAGGCTAATTCACCGATTTCAAAAACGATTTCCGGTTGGTTCATCACCGATTGGTAAAAAGGATAGTCTTCAATTTTTTTGTTGCCAAAATAGAGGTTGTAAATTTCCTGTGCGTAAAAGAAAATATATCCCTCAATGTCTTCGGATAATTGCCAGTGGTGTATTTGTCCGGGTTGGAGTACAAACAAGCTTCCGGGTTTGATGTCATAACGAGTGAAATCAATTTCGTGTGTGCCGCTGCCATTCGTAAATAAAACCAACAAATAAAAGTTGTGTCGATGCGGTTTTTCTATAAAACTGTGGGCTTTCAAATGGTTTTTGAAAGTGTTGATGTACAACTCTTTTTTGCCCAAATCGGCTTTAAAATGGTCAATATTGTAAATCGGATGTTTTTTCAAAATGTCTTTATTGTGCTATTATTAGCGAAGATACTAAACAATTGATTGCCATAATCCTTTTACCTTTGCCTAAAAATAAATCATGCTAAGTAGTTTATACCATATTTTCAGAAATGAGTGTCCTAATTGTCACAAAGGCAAAGTCTTTGCTGATAAGAGTTTCTTCTTTAGTTTTGGGTTTCCCAAAATGCATGAACACTGCAGCCATTGTCATTTCAAGTTCGAAAAAGAACCGGGTTATTTTTTTGGCGCCATGTTCGTCAATTATGGTTTGACTGTAGGGCAAGGCATTATTACTTATCTTATCGCAAGTCCGTTTTTTGACAAAACTTTCGATTTGAGAATCATCCCCATTATCGCTGTTGTTATTGTATTGCTAAGTTGTTTCAACATTCGGCTGTCGAGGATGATATGGATTTATATGTTTAAGAATTATTCGATGTAAAATAAAAAAGCTCCCAAGAAAGGGAGCTTTTCGCATCTTATTAACCCAATAAGAATAAAAACAACAGTGGGAAAAGTAACCCGGCGATGGCCAGTTTCCAACCCCTGCGTTTAAAGGTAAACTTCCCGGCCGGAATCATAATCGCGCCCGTGATAGCTATAGTTATCAATGATATTCCAAAAATGTCTGAATAATAAATCCACCAATTGGAGGTGTTTTTGTGCAGCTTCATCATGTGACTGATCAATGGTGTTTTTTGGAAAGAAACAATTTCGCCTTTTCCGGTTGTCATGTCGATTTCAACATCGTGTTTTTCGAAAGAAATTTTAAATTTTCCTTCTTTTACATTATGACGTCTGATTTTATCCTCAATCCCGAGAGTTTTACCTAAGGAATCGGCAAAAGGCTCGCTGATTTTGTCTTCGGATGGTAATTTTACCTCGATGGCTTTGGTTTCTACCGTATATTTTTCGGGATGCCAACTTTCTCTGTGGTTCATCATAATCCCCGAAAAGGCAAACGAAACAATTAATCCTATGTAAAAATATCCTAAGTCGCGGTGCAAATTTCTGATGGTGGTTTGCTTCATTTTTTAGAATTTATAGGATAGCGTTGTAGTAAGCATTCTTGGGGTAATTGGTGTCACGGTGTTGTCATCGTATACGTAATAGTTGACTACATTGCCTAAGTTGGCTAATCTGGCTCTGATAGCAAAATTTTTGATGGAATAACCCACTGAAGCATCAAACTGTAAAAAACCTTCCACGGGAATTGGTTTTCTGGCCATTTCTGCTGCAGTAGAAGCATTGTTTGGTCTTAATCTTCCACCCAGGCGTTCTCCGATATATGTTGATTGTACACCCAATTCCAATCCTTTTAACTTAGTATTTTCAAAAGTGTAGAAAGCACTCGCATTGGCTGTGTGTTTTGGAGAGAATCTCAGGTGAGTTCCAACATTGTAAATGTTACTTTTGGTATACTTTGTTTCATTAAAACTGTAACCCGCAATCAATCTTAATCCTTTGTGATGACCGGTAATATCTAGTTCAACTCCTTTGCTTTCGTAAGCGCCGGCCAATTCTTTAATGTTGGTGTTGGTATTTCCGTTGGAGAAATCGGTTTGTGCCAAATTGCTGTAGTCGATTAAGTATGTAGTCAAATTGGCTACCAAGTGACCTTTGAAGAATTCGTTTTTGATTCCCACTTCATATTGATTAATGGTGGAATGAGGCAAAGCATTTAGGTTTCTGTCGGTTCCGGTATTCAAAACAAATGAATCAGAATAGCTGGCAAAAATGGAATTGTTTGTGGTAGGTTGGAATACAAAACCAATTTTTGGTGACACTATATTATCGTTGGAGGTAGTTTCAGCGTTAGCGTTTGTCGTAAAGGTCAAAGTGTTGGTAGTGCTTTCCAAATAGCTGTAACGCAAACCGGCCAATACTTTGAATTTTGTATGTAATTCAATTAAGTCTTGGAAATAAACACCGGCTCTTTTTATATTGGCTAAGGCATTAGTGTTTTTATCCAAGGTAGGCACAACAGTATTGTCATAAATTGAATTCTTTGAAATTATATAATATGGATTGAAGATGTTTATTTTGTCGTAATAATTGATGTTTTTGTAAGCCAAAGTTGTGGTATTGCTTTGGTCGGCATCGGCACCAACTAATAAGGTATGTTTGATTTTTCCGGTATTGAATTTTCCGTTTAAATCAATTTCAACCAAACTATAGTCTTGCTCAGTATCGGCTTTTTGAACCCCACGAATCCAATCGCCATTGGCACGAACTAAATTGTTATTGGAATTATTTGGGTCATTAATACCAGCATTTGGTCTTAAACTCGACAACAAATTAGTACTGTAGCCTTGGTACGAAAAGATGCCTTTTAATTGCCAATTTTTATTCAAATCATGGTTGATGGTTGAAGTGAAACCTATTTGCTCCGAATCAAATCTTCCCCAATTGAAACCTAAGAAAGTGTTTATGGGCAATTCAACTACTTTATAGTCAATGGCGGCCAAACCAAAATCAGGTGTTCTGTTGTCCTTGGTGTAATCCGCTTCTACAATAATGTTTGTTTTGGCAGAAATATCAAATAGGAAAGACGGATTAAAATAAATGCGTTGCGTTTGTACTTGATCTCTAAAGCTGTTACCTTGTTCGTAGCTGCTGATGAATCGATAAGCAACTGTATTGCTGTTGTTTACAGCGCCGTAAACATCAACGGTTGGCTTGAAAAAATTATATTCAGTGGCTCTAAAAGATAATTCACCACCATGATCAAATCTTGGTTTTTTAGTGATAAGGTTCAGGATTCCACCCGGTGCAACGTTTCCGTATAGAAGTGCGGCACTACCTTTTAAGATTTCAATGCTTTCCAAAGAACTCGTTTCGGGAATTAAGGAGCCGTTGAAACGAATCCCATTTTTAAAAGTATTACCGCCGCTAAAGGTAAAACCTCTAGAGCCCAACTCTTCTTGGTTGTTTCCTGAAGCATTACTCGCTCCGGAAACATAAACACCATTAGCATTTTTTAAAGCGTCTGATAGTCTTAAAATCTGTTGTTGTTTGATGGTTTCTTTTCCTATTACAAAAGTGGCCTGTGGTAAATCTAAGGGCTTGATATTCGTTTTACCACCTTTTACAATAGTTTTTTGTTGTTGTGAAATGATCACTACTTCTTGAAGGACTTCTCCTTTTTTGTTTTTTACAGTATCATTTACTGCATAAAGTTCTTCTTGATAATTATTGTTGGTCTCTTGGGAAAAACCAATGGCACTAGTAGTAAGTGTTAGGGCGAGAATGGAAATATATTTATACATTTATTTAGAATAATTTAAAATAACGATGCAAATATAAATACGGAAAATCGAATAAAAAAGTTTATTTAGATTAAATATAAATAGTTTTCAACAGCTTGAATTTAATACTTTGATTTACTGAATACTACAAACAAAAAAAAACGCCTGAATTATTTAGGCGTTTTTTTATTTCTTCTTCCATACCAAATCAAAAAGCCGGTAACGGGTAAACTGGCAATTAGTAGACTAATCAAAAAGGCAAATATTTTTCCCGGTAAACCCAATATGGCGCCGGTGTGAATATCATAATTCATTCGCATCAATTTATCAGAAGTGGTGGCGTCTTGCAACTTACCGTAAATATGATTGACCTTTTTTTCTTTTAAGGTATATTGGTCGAAATAGCGATAATCAGTTTTCCAATAAGTACCTTCGTCCAAATTGGCATTGGCGGCAATGGAACCGGAATCGCTTTCAGGTGGATGAACTTCAATGGATTGAGCCTTTGGATATTCCTTTTTCATTAATATAAATACTTTATCCAAGGGTTTTTCCACGGAAGCAAAGGAGATTTCTTTTTTGGAAGCCGGATCTTCGTACACCAAAGATTTATCACCACCCATTAGGGTATAATAACCATAAGCAAACCAAGGGAATCCCCAAACCAATCCGGTAACAGCAAAGATTAGCGCAATGGACATTACATAAAATCCCGTGATATTGTGCAAATCGTAGTTTTTTCGTTTCCATTTTAAGCCTTCTCTCCAACGGAACCAAAAACGTTGTTTGGCTGCTTTTCTGTTTTTGGGATACCAAAGAATCAAACCCGTAATTAACATGAACATGAAGATTAAGGTAGCCGAGGCACAAACTGTTTGTCCGATTTCATGTGGTAACCAAAGGTAAAAATGGCCATCCAAAATCCATCTGAAAAAACCCGAATACATATCTGCCACTTCTAAGACTTCTCCGGAATAGGGATTAAGGTAGATAATATTGTAATAATCATTGCTTTCAACAACATCGTCATGACTAAAAAAAATGGCTTCAGCCGATTTGTTTGAACCGTTGTATTTAATAGCGTGAAGGACTTTGTTCGGGAATTCCTTTCGGGCAATTTTTTCCAATGATGAGGGTAAAAGGAGAGGAGCATTTTGCTTTTCTACAAAGCGATATTCTTCAGTGATGTTTAAAATCTCTTCTTGAAAGGCATAAAAGCAACCGGTAACAGCAATGATAAAAACGATAATGCCCGAACTTAGTCCAAGCCATAGATGGATGCTTCTGATGATTTTTTTGAAAGCGCTATTTTTCATTTATAAAGGGTAAAAACTCCCCATCGAAATGAGGAGTTTAATTAAACAAACAGGAAACCAAATTCTAATGAAGAATTAAAATTTATACGTTAGTCCGGCAGTCAAACTTCTCAGCTTTTGCGGAGTTACTGTAGACCAACCTGAATAATATTTTTCGTTAAGCAAATTGTTTACTTTTAAAGTAATGTTGAATTTATCGCTGTTGTAAGACAGGGCAGAATTCAAAACGGTGTATGAGGGCAATTCGAAAGTACCAATATTGCTCCGGTTTAAGGTTTTATATTCGCTGGCATAATTTCCGCCAAATCCGAATCCGAATCCTTTTAAATCTCCACTTAAAAAAGTATAGTTGGCCCATAAGTTCACTAAATTTTCCGGTCCGGCTTCTTCCGGGCGCAATCCCAAATAACCGTCTCCAGGATTGTCCTTGGTCACTTCACTATCATTATACCCATAACCGGCAATAATGTTAAACCCTTTCATGGGATTGGCGGTAAAACTAACTTCTACACCTTTACTGTTTACTTCACCGCCTTGAATGGCATTATTGATGTTATTCGGGTCAGTCATCAATCGGTTTTTAACATCAATGTTATAATAGCTGATTGAAGCTGAAATAATGTCTTTGTAAAGATTTGTTTTTAATCCGAATTCGTATTGATTGGCCTGTTCCGGGTCGAAAGATTTCATTCTCGGATTGGAACCGTCTACATCAGAAACTTGTTGAGGCGCTACATTGATAAAACCATTCATGTAGTTGCTGAAAACGGAAACTTTGTTTTCTATAATTTGGTATACGGCTCCAAATTTAGGAGAGATACTGGTTTGGCTGCTTACTTCGTCTGTCGACCAGTAAGCGGTTTTGCCCTTGAAAACATCGGCACGCAAACTGGCCATCACTGAGAGCTTGTTGGTAATATTGAATACATCTGAAACATAAGCACTTAAAATTTCGCTTTCAGCGGTTGAATTGCCTTCAAAAGAACCAACCAAAAGATTGTCCACGCCGGCTTGCGTCAAGTCACCGCTGTCAGTTTGGTTTACCAAAGAAACTATTCCGTTGCCAACCCATCCGGTACTGCCGTTAAAAATATCCGATCTGAAATAATCAACTCCGGCGACCATGCGATTTCTTAGTTTTCCGATAGTGAAATCACCAATAAAATTTTGTTGGATACCGGTGGTTAAGGTTTCCCCGTTTCTTTTTGAAATGTATCGGGTAAATTCATCCCCGTTAGCTGAGTCCCACAAATAGGAGTAATAACCACTGGTTTTGCTGTTACTTCTGGCCAAAACAGTTTGTGAAGTCCATTGATCAGATAGTTTGTAAATCATTTGTGCTTGCAAATTAAAGGTAGGATTGCTGATGGCTAATTCATTGGAAGTATATGATTTTTTATAGCTTTTTTCAAATAAATCTATTGAATCGAATGAAAGGGGAGAATACCTGCTTAAGAATATCATCGGGGCATTGGCTGATGTTCTTTCGTAAAATTCAGTATTGATTAAAAAGGAAAGTTTGTCATTAACTCTATAACTTAAAGATGGTGCTACTAACAACGATTTTCCGAAACCGGCATCTTGAAATGAACCTTCTTTTTGGTAAGCGGTATTTATTCTGAAATCAACATTGGAATTTATAGGAATGTTGACATCGGCAGTGACTCTGTCCATACCATAAGTTCCGGCATTATAACCAATTTCGCCGCCAAATTTTGAATAGGGCTTTTTAGTTACGATATTGATTAATCCACCATAGGAAATTAAGCTACTGCCATACAATGTGCCCGAAGGTCCTTTTATTACTTCAATATTATCAATGTTAATTGGGTCTATGGTTCCGTTATTGATGCCGGCAAATCCATTGATCATGGTTGGTTGCGTGGCAAAACCTCTAACGATATAAAATTCAGCACCATCTCCGCCACGACCGGTTGACTCCCATAGCCTTGAAACACCTGTAGCATTTTTAAGAGCATCATTAAAATTGGTGACAACTTGTTCTTTTAAGAGTTCACTGGTAACTGTATTGTAGACTTGTGGATTTTCAATATTGTTTAGCGGCATTTTAGAAACAGTGGTACTTTTTTCTCTCTTGTACTTGTATTTGTTAGTGTTGATTTCAACTTCTTTTAAGGTATTTATAGAATCTTTTTGTGTTGTTTGTCCCAAAAGAGTCGTTGAAAAAAGCAATGAAGCGGATAGGATTAGTATGTTTTTCATTTTTATTTAGATTGATTAAAAATAATTATGCAAATATAAAAGGCGATTTTAAATTACAAAACTTATTTAGAATAAATATAAATAATAATTTTTATACTGTTGATTTTCTAAGTTTTAGAAATAAAAAAACCTCACCAAATGGGTGAGGTATTGAAGTTTTATAAAGATTAAGAGGGTTATTTTTTTGTCATCGGATAACTTTCTGAGCTTTGTTTTCCTTGTTGTAACCCCGAAATAGTAGCCACCAATGCTTTTTCATTGACTTTTTTATAAGTGATTTTCTGTGGATAATCGTGTTTTGGGTTTTCAAAAGCAAAACTGTTTGCAACGTCAGTTGTTAATTTAAAATCGACAGGTTTCTCATTATTTTGCCCTTTTACAGTTGGTCGGTAAATTAAATCATCATCGACTTGCGTTAATACAATACTTTCGGAATGTACAGTGTCTTTTTCCTTAACAATAAAATAAGCTTGTCCCGAAAAAGTACTATCGTTGTCTTTGGTCCAAGTTTCTGTCAAACGGCCTTCAGGTGTTTTATTTTCCCATTGTCCAATTAGCCAGTTCATTTGCTCTAACTTGTCAAAGTTTTTTTCCGACTTGGTTTGACATGAAGCCAATAATAAAACGATTCCTACTGTAATTAAGATTTTCATGATGTTGTTTTTTTATGATAATACAATACTAAGAAAAAAACTTGAAACCTTTAACTTTAAACTTGAAACAAAAAATTGTATTTTTGCACTCCGAAATAGAAAGACAAACACATGTTAGACAGATTACAATATGTAAAACAGCGCTTCGACGAAATCTCAGATTTGATTATCCAACCTGATGTTATCGCCGACCAAAAGCGTTATGTACAGTTAAATCAGGAATACAAAGGATTAAAAGCGTTAATGGAGAAGCGTGATGAGTACGTTCGTTTAACAGACAATATCGCTGAAGCCAATGAAATTTTAGATGATGGTTCTGATGCCGAAATGGTGGAAATGGCTAAAATGCAAATGGACGAAGCCAAAGACCGCTTGCCACAGTTGGAAGAAGAGATTAAATTCATGCTGATTCCAAAAGATCCTGAAGATGCGAAAAATGTAATGGTGGAAATCCGTGCCGGTACCGGTGGAGACGAAGCTTCTATTTTTGCCGGAGATTTGTACAGAATGTATACCAAATATTGTGAAGGCCGCGGCTGGAGAACTTCAGTTGTAGATATGAACGAAGGTACAGCCGGTGGTTTTAAAGAAGTAATTTTTGAAGTTACGGGTGAAGATGTTTACGGTACTTTGAAATTTGAAGCCGGGGTTCACCGTGTACAACGCGTACCACAAACTGAAACTCAAGGTAGGGTTCACACGTCTGCCGCTACCGTAATGGTGTTGCCGGAAGCAGAGGAATTTGACGTGCAAATTGATATGAATGACGTTCGTATCGATTTCTTCTGTTCTTCAGGCCCGGGCGGACAGTCGGTAAATACTACCAAATCAGCAGTGCGTATGACTCACATCCCAACCGGATTGGTAGCCCAATGTCAGGATGAAAAATCACAACATAAGAATAAAGACAAGGCGTTAACCGTTTTGCGTTCGCGTTTATACGAAATGGAGTTGGCCAAAAAACAAGCGGAAGATGCGACTAAACGTTCGTCTCAAGTAAGTAGTGGTGACCGTTCGGCGAAAATCAGAACGTATAATTATGCCCAAGGAAGAATCACCGACCACCGAATTGGTTTGAGTATTTTTGACCTTGATGGTTTTATGAATGGTAACCTTCAGAAAATGATTGATGAACTTCAATTGGTTGCCAATACCGAAAAGCTAAAAGAAAGCGAAGTTTTTTAAAATAAAAAGGGCTAACAAAATGTTAGCCCTTTTTATTTTTTCAATATAAATTACAACTTAAATCCATAGGCAATCCTCAAAGCAATTAATCCCAAACCTTTATCGATTGTGTTGTTTTCTATTATAGGAAAATCACTGTGGTAGTCGTATCTTACACTAAGATCGATGGTTTCGGTGGCATAACCAATTCCCGGACTTATCAACAATGATGTTTTATCGTAATTATTAGTTACCGCAAAAGCCGCTCCAACTTCGCCCAACAAATACAGTTTATCTTTTAAAACAAAAGCTTTAAATCCACCTTTCAAGGGTATATATCCCAAGTCATTGTCTTTTCCGCTTACAAAAAAATTGCTGAAACCGGTTGTCAAGGTCAATGAATATCTTTTGGATAAATCATATTGCAGTCTTATATCGGCGCCAATATTGTAATCATACGGATCTTGAAGCGGAAGACCACCGTTAAGTCCAAATCCTAAGCGGAAGCCTTGGTCATAGTTTTTTGTCGGTGCTTCTTGAGCAAAGGTTGTAAGTGTTCCAAAAAGGCACAGTACTACAACAAAATTCACGGAATTTCTAAGAATAGTTTTCATGGTACAGAATTTAAATAATTGTTAGCGTCGTTTTTTTTCTATATCTCTTTTCCTTTAATGATTCTAAGCAATATTGCAATTACTGCAATAACCAATAGTATGTGAATTATGGAGCCTACATTATAAACAAGGAATCCAAAAAACCAAAGTATTACTAATACTACCGCTATGGTATATAATAAATTTTGCATGGTGGTGTGTTTATGAATTAATTTTTACCCAAATTTAGCCTTATCAATCAAGGCTTAACAACGATACAAAGTTGCAATCGTTTGCCCTTTTTTGCGTTACAATAATTTTTCAAATTGTTACAGAATTTCCATTAAAGACAAAAAAAATCCTGTGCAAAACACAGGATTGATATTTTAAAGCTGAATCTTCTTAGCAATCTTCCGAGAGATAGATGGTAAAGATTGAACCTTCATTGGGCTTGCCTTCCGCAAAGATGTAGCCTTTGTGATTTTCTACGATTTTTTTACAAATGGCCAACCCGATACCGGTTCCGGCATATTCGTTTTTGTTGTGTAATCGGTTAAAAAGGATGAATATTTTTTCGGCATATTCTTGTTCGAAACCAATACCATTGTCTTCAAAAGTGATTTTATAAAATTTGTCTTTGGTGTTTTTAGGGATTAAATCTTCTTCAAAAGCGGACACTCTTTTGCACGATATTTTGATTTCGGGTACGACATTTTCCTTACTGTATTTGAGTGAATTCCCAATCAAGTTAATAAACAACTGTTGGATTTGAAAAGGGATAACAGTCATTTTAGGCAAATCATCGTTTTGAATAACGGCATTTTTTTCTTCAATAGATTGGGCCAAATCAAATTTGGCATTTTCCAACAATTCATTCAAATTGACTTTTTCAAAAATCTTTTCTGTTTTGTTGGCTCTGGAATATTGCAACAAATCATCAATAAGGATTCTCATTCTGTCCACTGAGGAATGAATTCGGGTAATGTACTCTTTTCCGTTTTCAGAAAGGTTATCGTATTCCTTGTCCGAAAGGCGTGAAATAAAGGTTTGAATTTTTCGCAATGGTTCTTGTAAATCGTGACTGGCCACATAATTAAACGCCAAAAGTTCTTTATTACTGGCTTCAAGTTCAATATTTTGTTGTTCCAATGATAAAGAAGCTAATACTTCATCGGTTACATCACTGGTGGTACCAATCAAAAGTTTGTTTCCCGATTTATTGGTCACAATTCGACCGGTAGTTCTGAAGTATCGTAACTTCTTGTCTTTTTTAATCACGCGATAGGTGAAAGACGGAAGATTGTCATTTTCTAATCGCTTTGAATTTATTCCTTCAAAATACGATTTGTCCTCCGGATGCACGTATTTCAAAAAATCATTTTGCCCGTTTTTAAAAGATTGTGGTTCGCAACCCAATAACCTGTAAATATTGTCTGAAAAGGTATATTCATCCGTGTCAATATTGAGTTGCCAACTCCCGAAATTACCCACTATTTCTGCCAAATTACTCGATTCGTTGAGTACGGTTAAACGGTTGTTGGATATTTGCATTTTCTCTAAATCGCGATTGATTCTGATGTAGGAAATAGAAATCAGCACCAAGGTAATCAGCAAAGTAATGTAAATAAAAATCGGAGTTACTTTGATGGTGTCTTTATAGCTCAATTCTCTTGTCTTTAAGTTTTTTTTCTCCAAAAGAATCATCACATTAATTTGATTGCGAACACTGTCCATGGTATATTTGCCTACCAACAGTTTTTCTTTTAAGACGGTGTCATTTAATGATTTGTTTAAAGAAAGGTGCAATGCTGCCGAAAGGTAATTTTGTCTTTTATTAATGTAAAATTCTAATTTTCTGAGGTTGTTTTCTTGGTCAGGATCATTTTGAGAATAACTTTTAACAATGTCTAAGGAATGGGCAATTTTCTTTTTGGCTTGGATATAGGGTTCTAAAAAGGTAGAGTCTTTGGTAATCAAAAAACCACGCTGACCGGTTTCGGAATCTTTTAAATAGGAAAATAAGCGCTCCAATTCGAGGTTGACATCATAAGAATGATTCACCCATTTGGAGGAGTTATTCAACAAATTGATATGCTTAAAAGTAACGGCGGATATAAAAAATATAGCAAAAATTGAAACCACAAAAATGCTTTTGAGAAAGATAGGAGATTTGTAAAAGGCATTTAGTTTCATGATTCGGGCTTTATATTTTTAGTAAAAAATTTTCCTTATTTAATCCCGAAGTATGGTATTGCCAATTGATGGTTACCACATCCGATAATACTTTTTTCAGCGTTGCAAAGTCGTTTGGCTTTTTGATGTAAATATTAGCACCTCTGATAAAGGTTTCTTCCACATGTTCTTCAGAAGAAGAAGTTGAAAAAATTGCTATCGCAATGTCATCAAAGCGATTGTCTTTTTTTATTTCGTCCAAACATTCAATACCGTTTTTTCTGGGCATGTTTAAATCAAGAAACAACACATTGGGCAAAACCGCATCAGGTTGGTTCAAATAGTTCATGAGTTCAACACCGTCATTAAACGTATTTACTTTGGTATTAATTTTTAATTCCTCAAACGCATCAGTAAAAAACAGCCTGTCATCTTCATCATCATCCGCCAAAATAATATGTATATATTCCTTCTCCATAAATTATTTTTTGTTTGCAATCTCTCTTCTCTTGTTTATAATCCTTTGGAAAGCCGAGGGCGTTATTCCAGTGACATTCTTAAATTGAGTACTCAAATGAGCTACGCTCGAGTAATTAAGTTTAAAGGCAATTTCGGTTAAACTTAGTTGACCGCTCACAATGAGTTGTTTGGCATATTCTATTTTTTGCATAATGATGTAATTTTCTATAGAAGTATAGGTTACATCTGAAAACAAATTAGACAAATAGCCATAACTGTGGCTCAATTTTTCTGCAAGATAAACAGAGCTTTTGACATTTACTAATTCAGGACTGTGAATCATTTCTATAATGGTGTCTTTCATTTTCTGAACCAAAACAGTTTTTTGGTTTTCAATGATATCAATTCCATATTCTTTGAGTTCATCGGTGAATTCCTGGAAAGTTTCTGAGTTGGTTTTATCAAGAATTTCTACTTCGCCAAACCCCAAAATTCGATGCTTGATTTCGTGCTTGATGAGTTTTTCTTCTAAAACTTTGCGGCACACAGCATTAAAGTCAAATTTGATAAAAATTTTCATAAATGAATACGGATTTATTATTGTCTATAAAAGTAACAAAATATTTCCATCAAAAAAGCCGTAAATTAATACGGCTTTTTTTCTCTCTCTAACCCCAACTTTTATTGTTGCCAACAATAATTAAGGCATTACTTATTATTAGCTTTACAAAGATATTTCAGCCATAAAAGTTAGGCGTTATATAATTTTCAGCTTATGTTATAAAATTTTCACTTTTCACATTTCAATTAGTAACTTTGCCACACAACTACTAAAAAATGACAACAACACAACTCGTTCAACAAATTCGTCAAAAAAAATCTTTTCTCTGTATAGGTTTAGATGTTGATTTAACTAAAATTCCACAGCATTTATTGGCACTGGAAGATCCTATATTCGAATTCAATAAAGCCATTATTGATGCCACACACGATTTGTGTGTTTCCTATAAGCCCAACACGGCTTTTTATGAAGCTTATGGTTTAAAAGGTTGGCAATCATTACAAAAAACCATCAATTATCTTAACGAAAATCACCCTGAAATTTTCACTATAGCCGATGCAAAACGCGGTGACATCGGCAATACATCAACCATGTATGCCAAAGCTTTTTTAGAAGATTTGAACTTTGATTCCGTAACTGTAGCACCTTATATGGGTAAAGATTCGGTTGAACCGTTTTTGGCTTTTGAAAACAAGCACACTATCATGTTGGCACTAACGTCAAATGAAGGTGCTTTTGATTTTCAAACTAAAAATGTTGAGGGTGAAGAATTGTATAAAACGGTCATCAAAACTTCCAAGACTTGGAAAAACAGTCAAAACTTAATGTATGTTGTGGGCGCTACTAAAGCAGAATATTTTGCTGAAATTCGAAACATCGTCCCTAACAGTTTCTTCCTGGTTCCCGGTGTTGGTGCGCAAGGCGGAAGTCTTTCTGATGTTTGTCAACACGGAATGAATGAAGAAGTCGGTTTGTTAATCAACTCCTCGCGTGCGATTATTTATGCTTCCAATGGGATTGATTTTGCTCAAAAGGCTAGGGAAGAAGCTTTAAAACTGCAACAGGAAATGGCAGAAATAATGAAATTTTAATTCAGCTTGAAAACTTTTACAGACCAACTAGGAAAGACTCATTCTTTTGAAATCGTGCCAAAACGCATTGTTTCTTTGGTGCCGTCGCAAACAGAACTTCTATATGATCTGGGTTTAGAAGAAAATATAGTCGGAATTACTAAATTCTGTGTGCATCCGTTTCATTTCAAGTCTACCAAAAAGATTATCGGCGGGACTAAAAAAGTTCATTTCGAAAAAATCCGTTTACTACAGCCAGATATTATCATTGCTAATAAAGAAGAAAACACCATAGAAATTGTAGAAGAGTTATCCAAAATCTGCCCGGTTTGGGTAACCGATATCATTACTTTGGAAGACAATCTGAAAATGATAGCAGATTTCGGCACGCTTTTCAACAAAAGAACCGAAGCGCGGAAATGGATAGACAAAATCAATTTTGCACACGCTGATTTTCAACACTTCATCATAGACAAGCCCGTGAATAAAGTAGCCTATTTTATTTGGGCCAACCCTTATATGGTTGCCAGTGGTGATACTTTTATCAATGAATTATTGAAGCTAAATAAATTCGAAAATATTTATGATAATCATCCCAAGTACGAAGGAAGGTATCCTGAAGTGATTATCCAAAAAATGCGCATACAAGGCGATCCCGATTTGGTTTTGTTGTCTTCAGAGCCATTTCCGTTTACTGATGAGCATGCCTTTGAATTAGGTCGATTTACCCATCATGCGAAGACAGTTTTTGTTGATGGCGAAATGTTTTCTTGGTACGGAAGTCGCATAGTTAAAGCCTTTGGATATTTTAAAATACTTCACGAAAAAATAGCCTAAAAAAATAGCCGATGCTCTTTCGAACACCGGCAATTTTTTAACTAACCTAACCAAATAATAAAAAACCAATTTATTACGATACAAAGATAAGGCTCGTTTTTGAGTTCTTATGTTAAGGTTATGTTATTCTTATGTTATTGATTTCTAAAATTTTAATTGAGCTTCGGCTTTACTTTTTGTCTTGTTTGGCAAATACTTTTTTTAGTAAGTCGGTGCTTCTCGCATTCAGATTGGTTCTGATGTCTTTTTCCTCAACAGCGATCATTTTAAACACACCTTCTAAGGCTTTATTGGTGGTGTAATCCGTTAAGTCGGGATTGACTTTGGTAACCATTGGCAAACTGTTGTACTTTTTAATTATGCTGGCCCAAACTTTATCAGCGCCTACTTTGACAAAAGAGTTTTGAATAACCGGATTAAATTTGGCATACAGTGGACTTGTAGTTTCTGTTTGTAAATAAGAGGTTGCGGCATTTTCGCTACCCATTAGGATATTTTTGGCATCAGCAAAACTCATGTTCTTTACGGCATCCACAAAAATAGGAGTCGATTCTTTAACTGCGTCTTCAGCCGCACGATTCAGCATCAATATTCCTTTGTCTGCTAAAGAACTCATGCCCATTTTGCGCAATGTTTTATCAACTCTTTGCAATTCCTCCGGGAGTAAAATTTTGACCATTTCATTTTTGTAAAAGCCATCTACTGCGGTCAATTTGGTTACTTGCTTTTCAATACCTTTGTTTAAAGCTTCTTTTAATCCTTGCGAGATATCTAACGAACTTAGCGAACCCAATCCCGAAGAAGAACTGTTTGATGGAACTATTTTTTTAATTTCATCCAAAATTTTAATCTGTGAAAAACCTAAAGTAGGAACTAAAAGGAGTAAAGCGATTTTTGTTTTCATAGTCGTATTCTTTTGTTTTTCAAAAGTAAGCAATCTTCATGTCGAAAAAGTTAGGCTTCTGTTAATTTAATCATTCTTTCTAAAAGCGACTTTTGGTTTTATTTTTCAGATTTTAAATGGTACTTTTTTAATAATTCTGTAAATTGCACCCTCAAAACAGACACTTATTTAACAATGGTTCAAGAACAACCCTATATTCCTAAAAATAAAGTAAGAATTGTAACTGCAGCTTCTCTTTTTGACGGTCACGATGCCGCCATCAACATTATGCGTCGTATTATTCAAGCCACCGGTGTGGAAGTAATTCACCTTGGGCACGATCGCAGCGTAGAAGAAGTCGTAAATACTGCTATACAAGAAGATGCCAATGCCATTGCAATGACTTCCTACCAAGGTGGACACAACGAGTATTTCAAATACATGCACGATTTATTGAAGGAGAAAGGAGCCGGACATATCAAAATATTTGGCGGCGGCGGCGGCGTAATTCTGCCTAGTGAAATCAAAGAACTTCACGAATACGGCATTACCAGAATTTATTCTCCGGATGACGGTCGTTCTATGGGACTACAAGGCATGATTAATGATTTGGTAAAACAATCTGATTTTCCTGTTGGTGACGAATTGAACGGAGAAATCAATCATTTGGAAGAAAAAAATCCAACGGCTATTGCTAGAGTGATTTCGTCTGCTGAGAACTTTCCTGATGTGGCCAAAGAAACTTTAGAGGCCATTCATAAGAAAAATGAAACCACACATATACCTGTTCTTGGAATTACCGGAACCGGTGGCGCCGGAAAATCGTCTTTGGTAGATGAATTGGTTCGCAGGTTCTTAATCGATTTCCCGGAGAAAACAATCGGATTGATTTCGGTTGACCCATCAAAACGCAAAACCGGTGGCGCTTTATTAGGAGACAGAATTCGTATGAATGCTATCAATAATCCTAGAGTTTACATGCGTTCGTTGGCTACTCGTCAGTCAAATTTGGCTCTGTCTAAATATGTAAACGAAGCAATTCAGGTATTGAAAGCCGCAAAATATGATATCATCATTTTGGAAACTTCCGGAATTGGTCAAAGCGATACTGAAATTTTAGAACATTCAGATGTGTCGCTGTATGTAATGACGCCTGAGTTTGGTGCTGCCACGCAATTGGAGAAAATCGATATGTTGGATTTTGCTGATTTGGTAGCGATTAATAAGTTTGACAAACGCGGGGCGCTGGATGCGATTCGCGATGTGAAAAAACAATACCAACGCAACCACAATCTTTGGGATACGAATCCGGATGATATGCCCGTTATAGGTACTATTGCGTCACAGTTCAATGACCCGGGAATGAATACGCTCTACAAAAAAATCATGGATAAAATTGTGGAGAAAACCGGAGCCGATTTAAAATCGACTTTCGAAATCACCCGTGAAATGAGCGAAAAGATATTCGTCATTCCGCCACACAGAACCCGTTATTTATCGGAGATTGCCGAGAACAACCGCAAATATGATGAGACGGTTTTAACGCAAGTGGAAGTAGCTCAAAAGTTATATGGTATCTATAAAACCATTGAATCTGTTAGCAAAAAACAGGCTGAAATTGATAAGGCAGGAATTGAAGTTAATAGTTTGAATTTCAATGATGATAACAAAGACTTCCTAAACTTATTGGTTAAAGAGTTTGACCGCGTAAAAATGAACCTCGATCCATTCAACTGGGAAATTATCCTGACTTGGAATGACAAGGTCAATAAGTATAAAAATCCGGTGTACAGCTTTAAAGTGCGCGACAAGGAAATCAAGATTGAAACGCATACCGAAAGTTTGTCTCACTCTCAAATTCCAAAAGTAGCCCTGCCAAAATACAAGGCTTGGGGTGACATTTTAAAATGGAACTTACAGGAGAATGTTCCGGGAGAATTCCCTTTTGCATCAGGTTTGTATCCATTTAAAAGAGAAGGTGAAGATCCAACTCGTATGTTTGCGGGAGAAGGCGGACCGGAAAGAACCAATCGTCGTTTTCACTATGTTTCCCTTGGAATGCCTGCAAAGCGTTTGTCTACAGCATTTGACTCAGTAACTTTATACGGAAATGACCCTGATTTGCGCCCGGATATTTACGGGAAAATCGGAAATGCCGGAGTTTCTATTTGTTGTTTGGATGACGCCAAAAAATTGTATTCCGGTTTCGATTTGAGTCATCCGATGACTTCGGTTTCGATGACCATTAACGGTCCGGCACCCATGTTGTTAGGATTCTTTATGAATGCGGCTATAGACCAAAACTGTGAAAAATACATTATTGAGAACAATCTTCAAGTGGAAATTGAAGAGAAAATCAACGAAATCTACAAAGCAAAAAATGTAGCGCGTCCAAGATACAACGGCGATTTACCCAAAGGAAATAACGGCTTAGGCTTAATGCTTTTAGGCGTTACCGGAGATCAGGTTTTACCCAAAGAAGTTTATGACGAAATCAAAATCAAAACGCTTACACAAGTTCGCGGAACGGTTCAGGCGGATATTTTAAAAGAAGACCAAGCACAAAACACTTGTATTTTCTCGACTGAATTTGCGTTGCGATTGATGGGTGATGTTCAAGAATATTTCATCCAAAAGAATGTCCGCAATTTCTATTCGGTTTCGATTTCGGGTTATCACATAGCAGAAGCAGGAGCGAATCCGATTACGCAATTGGCGTTTACGTTGGCGAATGGTTTCACTTACGTGGAATACTATTTAAGCCGTGGCATGAACATAAATGATTTCGGACCGAATTTATCATTCTTTTTCTCCAACGGAATTGATCCGGAATATGCTGTAATCGGAAGAGTAGCGCGTAAAATTTGGGCGAAAGCCATGAAAAATAAATACGGCGCCAACGAAAGAGCACAGATGCTGAAATACCACATCCAAACTTCGGGACGTTCATTACACGCTCAAGAGATTGACTTCAATGATATTCGTACCACTTTACAAGCTTTGTATGCTATTTATGATAACTGTAATTCATTGCATACGAATGCGTATGACGAAGCGATTACTACGCCAACGGAAGAATCAGTACGTCGTGCGATGGCGATTCAGTTGATTATCAATAAAGAATTGGGCTTAGCCAAAAACGAAAACCCAATCCAAGGTTCATTTATTATAGAAGAACTAACCGATTTAGTAGAAGATGCTGTTTTACAAGAGTTCGACAGAATAACAGAACGTGGTGGTGTTTTAGGTGCAATGGAAACGATGTACCAAAGAAGCAAAATTCAAGAGGAATCATTGTACTACGAAACTTTGAAACATACCGGTGAGTTTCCAATTATCGGAGTAAATACTTTTTTAAGTTCGAAAGGTTCGCCAACGGTTGTGCCGATGGAAGTCATTCGTGCCACTGAAGAAGAAAAACAATTCCAAATCAAAACATTGGAAACGCTTCACCAAGCCAATACCGGTTTAGAAGAAGAGCATTTGAATATGTTGCAAGAAGCAGCCATTTCCAATAAAAACTTGTTTGAAAGATTGATGGAAGCCACTAAGTATTGTTCGTTAGGTCAAATTACTTCAGCTTTGTTTGAAGTAGGCGGACAGTATAGACGGAATATGTAAAACAAAGGCTTTTATATTTAAAAAAACTCTCAGTAATGTGGGGTTTTTATTTTTCGTCTTTGCTTTCATTAAATTTTCGAACCATTGTTTTTAACAGTTCGGCACGCGCCACTTTCTTAGCTTTTTCCTTATCTTGCGCCTTGTGAAGTTTGTCGTTGTGCGCTTTGATGTTTCTCGGATTATTTCTTCCCATTCGTCAAAAGTACAAATTTTTGTTAAAAAGAAAGTTTGGCATCAATATTGAACTGCCCAAAACATCAATCATTTAAAATTATAAACCATGAAAAAGATTACCCTTATTTTAGCTTTTATCGGGATGATAACGCTACAAAGTTGCACCGTTAACGATAATGACAGTGATGGAATTGATAACGATACCATCGGTGAGGTATTTGAATATAGCAATGTAAATTTTTTGCCAAATGACTATACTTCAGTATTGGTTTTCCCTCATTCTATTTACAATTCTGATATGGTTTTAGTCTACCGATTATCAGGAACTTTTCAAGGAGAAGATGTTTGGAAACCACTACCTGAAACTTACTTTTTTGGAGACGGTACCTTAGATTTACGCTATGATTTTGACTTTACCCGATTTGACGCACAAGTCTCTATGGAAGGCTTTGATTTAGCGGGAGTAAGTTCAAGTTTCAGATTGAATCAAGTATTTAGAGTGGTAGTAGTACCGGCTTATTTCGGAAACAAAACCAACGGAGTAAACTTAAAGGATTACAAAGCGGTATTGAAAGCCTTTAACATTGATGAGAGCAAAATAGTCAAAGTACAATAAATTTTAATAGTCTTTAAACAAAAAACCATCCTTTAAGGATGGTTTTTTAGTTATATAAAAATATCTTTTTATTAGGATACGTCAACCGTAGTAGCTTCTGCAATTTTTTTATAAGTTCCGTTAACTAATTTTTCACGGATTGCATCAAAAGCCGTAAGCGTTTCTTCGATATCGGCCAAAGTGTGTGAAGCTGTTGGAATCATTCTCAATAAGATAATCCCTTTAGGAATCACAGGATAAACCACAATGGACAAGAAAATACCGTAGTTTTCTCTTAAATCATTCACCATAACCATCGCTTCAGGAATAGAACCTTCTAAATAAACAGGAGTAACACAAGTATTGGTATCACCAATGTTAAATCCGTGGGCTTTTAATCCGTTTTGTAACGCATTTACGTTTTCCCAAAGTTTGGCTTTCAATCCCGGATTGTCTCTCAACAATTGTAATCTTTTCAAAGCCCCAACGGTTTGAATCATCGGCAACGCTTTGGCAAACATTTGCGAACGTAAATTGTATTTTAAATAATCTATAATGTCTTTATCAGCGGCCAAGAAAGCACCAATACTCGCCATTGATTTGGCAAACGTAGAGAAGTAAACATCAATTCCGTCTTGACAACCTTGCTCTTCACCGGCTCCGGCACCGGTTTTTCCTAAAGTTCCAAAACCATGAGCGTCATCGACTAACAAACGGAAATTGTATTTCTTTTTCATTTCTACAATTTCTTTCAACTTTCCTTGTTGCCCACGCATTCCGAAAACACCTTCGGTAATGAAAAGAATTCCGCCGCCGGTTTCAGTCGCCATTTTGGTCGCACGTTGAAGATTTTTCTCCATGCTTTCCAAATCGTTGTGTTTGTAAGTGAAACGTTTACCCATGTGCAAACGCACACCGTCAATGATACAAGCATGAGCATCAACGTCGTAAACAATAATATCGTTTTTGGTTACCAAAGCGTCAATACATGACATGATTCCTTGGTAGCCAAAGTTTAATAAGTAAGCTGCTTCTTTTTGTACAAAAGCGGCCAATTCTTTTTCTAATTGTTCGTGTGCATCGGTATGGCCACTCATCATACGAGCCCCCATTGGGTAAGCTGCACCGTATTGTGCTGCAGCATCAGCATCAGCCTGGCGTACTTCCGGGTGATTGGCTAAGCCTAAATAGTCATTCAAACTCCAGTTCAAAATATCTTTTCCGTGAAATTTCATTCTTGGGCCCAATTCGCCTTCCAATTTTGGAAATACATAATAGCCTTCCGCCTGAGAAGCCCATTTTCCTAATGGACCTTTATTGTTTTGTATTCTTTCGAATAAATCTTTTACCATTGTAAAGTGTATTTAAAAACGAGGCAAAAATAGTAATTATATTGTTGAAATTAAAGATTATGAAAATATGTTTTAAGACTTTCTCATCTATTATATTTGTGAACTTAATATTCAAATTTATGCATCTCGTTTTCGCCTCTAACAACCAAAACAAAATCAAGGAAATACAACTTTTACTTCCTGGATACATTCAAATATTGAGTTTGGAAGAAATAGGTTGTTTTGAAGAAATTCCTGAAACTGCTGCCACCATCGAAGGCAATGCCATACTTAAAGCCAATTATGTCACTGAAAAATACGGATACAATTGCTTTGCCGATGATACCGGTTTGGAAGTGGAAGTTTTACACGGTGACCCCGGCGTTTATTCTGCCCGTTATGCAGGCGAACAAAGAGATGCGAATGACAATATGGACAAATTATTGGATAATCTTAAAGATAAAACCAATAGAAAAGCCAATTTCAAAACCGTCATTTGCCTGAAGATAAATGGGCAACAACATCTTTTTACCGGAATTATCAACGGCCAAATCATCGAAGAAAAAATAGGTACGAATGGTTTTGGTTACGACCCGATTTTTGTAGCTGATGGTCATACTAAAACCTTTGCAGAGTTGACTATAGAAGAGAAATCAACTATAAGTCATCGCGGTTTGGCAGTAAAGCAATTGGTTGCGTTTTTGAGTCGCTGAGTGGCTGAATAAAAATTAACGTTCTAATTAGCCCCGATAGGAGCTAGCTACCCTGCCTGCTGGCAGGCATGCGTGTAGCGCGGATAGCGGGAACATAAGCGAGAGTAAGATAAAATTACTGCTCCTAATTACACTATAAACTTGCATAAAAAATGTCTGATATTCAGCTACTCAGCCACTCAGCTACAGAGTTGCTTTGTTGTGTAAAAGTTAACTTTCTGATTATCAAATCAAAACAAATTAGCGTATATGGTTTTTAAAACTTACCTTTGCACCAAATTTTAAAACTTTATATGAATAAATTTGAACAATTAGGTCTGAATGAATCGTTACTGCTGGCGATCAAAGATCTAGGATTTGAGAATCCGTCAGAAGTACAAGAAAAAGCGATTCCAGTACTATTGGAACAAAACACAGACTTGGTTGCCTTAGCGCAAACAGGAACAGGGAAAACGGCCGCTTTTGGTTTTCCGCTTATTCAAAAAATTGATGCCGAAAACAGAAATACACAGGCGTTAATTTTATCACCAACGCGTGAGCTATGCTTACAAATCACCAACGAGATTAAACAATACTCAAAATATGTAAGAGGTTTACATACAGTGGCAGTTTATGGTGGTGCAAGCATTACGGAACAAGCCAGAGATGTAAAACGTGGAGCACAAATTATTGTGGCAACTCCGGGAAGAATGCAAGACATGATTAATCGTGGGCTTGTTAACATTAAGAACATTAACTTCTGTATTCTTGACGAAGCGGATGAGATGTTAAACATGGGATTTTATGAGGATATCGTTTCGATATTGTCTGATACTCCCGATGAAAAAAATACGTGGTTGTTTTCAGCTACTATGCCTGCAGAGGTTGCCAGAATTGCTAAAAAATTCATGCACGAACCGGCAGAAGTAACCGTTGGAACTAAAAATTCAGGATCTGCTACAGTATCACACGAATTTTATTGCGTGAATGCTCGTGACCGTTACGAAGCTTTGAAAAGATTGGCCGATGCTAATCCGGACATCTTCTCGGTAGTTTTTTGTAGAACCAAAAGAGACACCCAAGCCGTGGCTGAAAAGCTAATTGAAGACGGATATAACGCCGCAGCTTTGCACGGAGATTTATCTCAGGCGCAACGTGATGGTGTTATGAAATCTTTCCGTGGTCGTCAAATTCAAATGCTTGTTGCGACAGACGTTGCGGCTCGTGGAATTGACGTTGATAACATTACGCACGTAGTAAACTATCAATTACCGGACGAAATTGAAACGTACAATCACCGTTCAGGCCGTACCGGTCGTGCCGGTAAATTGGGAACTTCAATCGTAATCATCACCAAAAGTGAGTTGCGTAAAATTTCGTCTATCGAAAGAATCATCCAACAAAAATTTGTGGAGAAAACCATTCCTAGCGGAATCGAAATCTGCGAAATTCAATTATTACACTTAGCCAATAAAATCAAAGATACCGAGGTAGACCACGAGATAGACAACTATCTTCCGGCGATTAACGAAGTACTTGATGGTTTGTCTAAAGAAGAATTGATCAAGAAAATGGTTTCGGTTGAATTCAATCGTTTTATCAATTACTACAAAAAGAAACGCGATTTATCCGGTGAAAAAGGAGAAAGAAGCGAAAGAAGTTCAGAGCCAAGAGAAATCAGAGCCGGAGATCCTGTTCGTTATTTCGTCAACATTGGTTCAAGAGACGATTTTGATTGGATGCAATTGAAAGATTTCTTAAAAGAAACACTAGACTTAGGTCGTGATGACGTATTCAAAGTAGATGTAAAAGAAGGATTCTCTTTCTTTAATACTGATGGAGAACATACTGATAAAGTGATGTCTATCCTTAATGGATTTGACCTAAACGGAAGAAGAATCAATGTTGAGATTTCTAAAAACGATGGTGGAAGCCGCGAAAGACGTGACCATAACGGAAGAAGTGGTGGAGGAGAAAGAAGAAGCTCAGGCGGATTCGGCGGTAGAAGTGGTGGCGGAAGTTTTGGCCCAAGAAAAGAAGGTGGTTTCAGAAGTGAAAGAAGTTCGGCTCCGAGAGAAGGCGGTTTCAGAAGTGACAGAAATGCAGCTCCAAGAAGAGAACCGGGTTCTTTTCAAAGAGAAGAAAGAGCGCCAAGACGTTCTGCTGAAAGCAATTCAGACAGACCGGCAGGACGCTCGTTTGAAGCGGCTAAAAACAGAAGACCGAGAAAAAGCTAATAACTTTTAAATTACGAATTACAAATTAGTAATCACGTTAAATATTATCAAACTCCGTTTTACTTAGGTAGGAACGGAGTTTTTTTTATTTAAACTCTGATTCGTAATTGGAGCTTTTGTTAATTTTGTTCTAATTCTCTAAACAAACTGCAAAATATCTTAAAAGAGTTTCATACTTTTAAACCATCAAAATCAGCTATGAGATATTTTACCCTTTTATTTCTGTTTCTATTTTCACTAAGTGCCTTTGCCCAAGACAATCCTACCGGTCAAAAGGTTAGTGGTACCATTGTAAATGACAATTCTTTATTGCCAATTCCCAATGCCAATATAATCAACATCAACAAAGTAAAAGGTGTAGTGACCAATGCCAGCGGTTATTTTGAAATGGAAGTCAGTGTAAGTGACACTTTGCACATTTCCATATTGGGGTATCAATCTTTGAGGATTAGAGTAACCAATGACTGGTTGAAAAATGGTACGGCCAAAATTTTAATGACCGAGAAAGCCATTGCTTTGGAAGAAGTAATCGTTAAAAAATATGATTTGACCGGTTATTTGGAAGTCGATTCTAAATTGATTCCCGAAAAAGAAAATTACCGTTACAGCATTTCCGGTTTGCCTACCGCTTATGAAGCCGGCGAAAGTTCTCCAAATGCTTTTACCCGAGTGTTGGGCTCTATTTTCAATCCTGCAGACATGCTGTATAATTTCTTTGGCAACAAACCCAAAGAGCTTAAGAAGCTGAAACAAATGAAGAAAGACGATACGGTTCGCAATCTTTTAGAGTCTAAATTCGACCGAGAAATGATTTCGGTACTGTTAGGCGTAGATAAAAAAGAAATTGCCGAAATCCTGCAACGTTGTAATTATTCAGAATCGTTCATTCAAACGGCTAATGATTTACAAATTATGGATGCCATCAGCGAATGTTATGAACAATACAAAGTGCTGACCAAAAAGCACGAAAAGTATGTTAAAGAGTAATTACTGCTCAGCATAATACCGCTCCTCAATCCGCTTAATATCCTTAATAGAGTTTTTGGCCCAAGCCAAACGCTTTTCTAAAATTTCTTCCGCAGTCAATTTCCAATCGACTTCTGATTGGCGTAGGCGAGTAGTGATGTCCTGAATGATAATCGCTGCCGAAACCGAGATGTTTAAACTTTCAGTAAATCCAACCATGGGGATTTTTAAATATCCATCAGCTTGTTCCATCACTTCTTGAGACAATCCCTCTTTTTCGGTACCAAAGAACAAGGCACTTTTTTGGGTCACATCAAACTCATGCAACAAACAAGAATCATTATGCGGAGTCGTGGCAATAATTTGATAACCTTTATTTTTCAAGGTTTGTATACAATTGGAAATGTTGTCAAACTTATTGATATCAACCCATTTTTGCGCACCCATTGCAATTTCTTTGTCGATATTTTTGCCAAATCGTTGTTCAACGATATTGATTTCCTGTATCCCAAAAACCTCGCAACTGCGCATCACTGCACTCGTATTGTGGAATTGGTAAACATCTTCAACCGCAATAGTAAAATGATTGGTACGGTTTTCCAAAACCTTTAGAAAGCGCTCTTTTCGGCTGTCGGTTAAAAAATCTTCGAGATAGTTTAGGTAATCGAGGTCAATCATAAAATTCGTTTTGTCAAAAATAACAAAAATGTGTAGCTTTAAATCCAAATTACAACAATGAAGAAAAAATTAGTCGTTTTAACCGGCGCCGGAATCTCTGCAGAAAGCGGCATCAAAACTTTCCGAGATGCCGATGGTTTGTGGGAAGGTCATGATGTAATGGAAGTGGCTTCCTATGACGGTTGGCTCAGAAACAAAGCCTTGGTTTTAGATTTTTACAATCAAAGAAGAAGGCAATTACACGAGGTTAAGCCGAATTTAGGACATATTGCTTTAGCCGAAATGGAGAATGATTTCGAGCTGCATATTGTTACTCAAAATGTTGACAATCTTCACGAACAAGCCGGAAGTACAAAGGTTTTGCATCTGCATGGCGAATTGTTAAAAGTACGAAGCGATCATCATCGGTTTGAGGTTTTAAATTGGACTTCCGATTTAAATATAGGCGATGTTGATACTGCCGGAAATCAGTTGCGGCCTCATATTGTCTGGTTTGGGGAAGCGGTTCCTGCGTTAGAAGAAGCAATAGAAATTGTGGAAACCGCCGATTATTTGGCAGTCGTTGGTACTTCGCTTCAAGTGTATCCTGCCGCAGGTTTGATGCATTACGCCAACCCAAATGTTCCGGTGTTTTATATTGATCCCAAACCGGCTACAATATATGATTTGAAAAATCCGTTAGAAGTGATTCCAAAGAATGCCACAGAAGGGGTTCCGTTATTAAGACAAAAATTACTCCATTTTCGATAAAAAATTGAACACTAAAGACTGAACACTGAACACTATTCCTTATTTTTGCACCTCCAAACAACAACACACAACACATGTCACTAACTACTTTAAATGCCATTTCACCGATTGACGGAAGATACAGAAAAGCAACCAAACCTTTAGCGGCTTTTTTTTCCGAAGAAGCTTTGATTAAATATAGAGTTTTGGTTGAAATTGAATATTTTATTTCATTATGTGAAAGCAATTTACCTCAGCTAAAAGGAGTTGATAAAAGTAGCTTTGAAGCGCTTAGAAATATCTATAGAAAGTTCACAACCGAAGATGCATTAGTCATAAAAGAAACCGAGAAAACAACCAATCACGATGTGAAAGCCGTTGAGTATTTTATCAAAGACAAATTCGAAACTTTAGGATTGAGTGATTACAAAGAGTTCATCCATTTTGGGTTGACTTCACAAGATATCAATAATACGGCGATTCCGCTTTCGACGAAAGAAGCTTTTGAAAAAGTGTATATGCCAAGTTTGATTGCTTTGATTGCTAAGTTGAAAGAGTTAAGCATGGAGTGGAAGGATATTCCGATGTTGGCCAGAACACACGGGCAACCGGCTTCACCAACCCGCTTGGGGAAAGAAATTTTGGTATTCGTAGAACGTTTGGAAGAACAAATGCGTTTGTTGTTCAATATTCCGTTTGCGGCCAAATTTGGTGGCGCTACCGGAAATTACAACGCGCATCATGTGGCTTATCCGAATGTAGATTGGAAACAATTCGGAACCACTTTCGTAGAAGAAACTTTGGGATTGCAGCATTCTTTTCCAACAACTCAAATTGAACATTACGACCATTTTGCAGCGTTTTTTGATGCATTGAAAAGAATCAATACGATTATAATCGATTTAGACCGGGATATTTGGACGTATGTTTCGATGGATTATTTCAAACAAAAAATAAAAGCAGGCGAAATTGGTTCTTCGGCTATGCCACATAAAGTCAATCCAATCGATTTTGAAAACTCTGAAGGGAACTTAGGTATTGCCAATGCGGTATTCGAACATTTGTCTGCCAAATTACCAATTTCAAGATTGCAACGCGATTTGACGGACAGTACGGTTTTGAGAAATGTTGGCGTTCCATTCGGACATACAATCATTGCTTTTGAAGCGACACTGAAAGGATTAAACAAATTGTTGTTAAACGAATCAAAGTTTGCAGAAGATTTAGAGAAAAACTGGGCTGTAGTAGCCGAAGCCATTCAAACCATTTTGCGTCGTGAAGGTTATCCTAATCCATACGAAGCTTTAAAAGGTTTGACCAGAACGAATGAAGTAATGAACAAAGAATCAATTCACGCTTTCATTGGAACATTAAATGTTTCGGATGATATTAAAGCGGAATTGTTGGCGATTTCACCAAGCAATTATTTAGGCATATAATTCCCTAAATGCATATAAAACAAAAGGCATAAGAAATTTACTTATGCCTTTTTACTTTTGCCTAATGGCTTAATTATCTCGAATAATTCGGCGCTTCTTTAGTAATCGTCACATTGTGTGGATGACTTTCACCAATACCACTGGTGGTGATGCGAACAAAACGTCCGGTTTCTTGTAAGGTTGGAATATCTTTGGCACCACAATATCCCATTCCGGCTCTGAGTCCGCCAATGAATTGTTGCATACTTTCGTTTAACTCACCTTTGTAAGGTACGCGACCTACAATGCCTTCCGGAACTAATTTTTTGATATCGTCTTCCACATCTTGGAAATAACGGTCTTTCGAACCTTCTTGCATGGCTTCAACTGAGCCCATGCCGCGATATGATTTGAATTTTCTGCCTTCAAATATGATGGTTTCTCCCGGAGATTCTTTGGTTCCGGCTAATAATGAACCCAGCATTACACTATCAGCACCGGCAGCAATCGCTTTCGGAATATCACCTGTGTAACGAATTCCACCATCGGCAATAACAGGAACTCCTGTGCCTCTTAAAGCGGCGGCAACTTCTAACACAGCAGAAAATTGCGGAAATCCAACGCCGGCCACCACTCGGGTTGTACAAATTGAACCCGGTCCAATTCCCACTTTAACCGCATCGGCACCATTTTCAACTAAGTATAGGGCGGCTTCGGGTGTAGCAATGTTTCCCACTACGACATCTAGATTGGGAAACTTTGATTTTACTTCTTTTAAAACACTTACCACACCTTTGGTATGTCCGTGAGCCGTATCGATAATCACAGCATCTACACCGGCATTTACCAATGCAGTTGCTCTTTCCAAGGCATCCGCTGTAACGCCCAATGCAGCGGCTACTCTTAAACGGCCAAACTTGTCTTTATTCGCAATAGGTTTTTGGGTAAGTTTGGTGATATCTCTAAAGGTGATCAATCCAACCAATTTATAATTAGTATCCACCACCGGTAGTTTTTCAATTTTGTTTTGTTGCAAAATGCCTTCAGCTTCTTGTAATGTTGTACCTACCGCTGCCGTGACTAAATTTTTAGAAGTCATTACTTCAGTTATAGGACGGGAATTTATTTTTTCAAAACGCAAATCTCTGTTGGTGGCTATTCCTTTCAAGATACCGTTTTCGTCCACTACAGGAATTCCGCCTATGCCAAACTCTTTCATGGCCATTTTAGCATCACCAACAGTAGCTGTTAAAGGCAAAGTTACCGGATCGAGAATCATTCCGGCTTCGGCACGTTTTACTTTTCTAACTTTAGCGGCTTGTTGCTCAATAGTCATATTCTTGTGTAATACGCCAATGCCGCCTTCTTGAGCCATAGCAATAGCCATAGCGCTCTCGGTTACAGTGTCCATCGCTGCAGACACTATAGGAACATTCAAAGTGATGTTTTTTGAAAACTTCGATTGTATACTGACTTCGCGCGGTAAAACTTCAGAATAATTAGGGATTAGCAGTACATCGTCGTAGGTAAGTCCTTCACCAACGATTTTAGTGGCGTGTGCTTTCATGTTGCAATTTGTAGTTGTAGTTAAATTGCGAGCAAATATACGTTAAAAGTTAGAAGTACGAAGAACGAATTACGAAGTTTTTAACTTTTTTAATGATAAGCATTAAAAATCTTAGAGGCTTCATTATAAGCACTTTCAAAACTCATCGGACTCGTACCGGTATTTTCTCTTTGAGTGGTGAAGTAGGAGAGCAGTTTTTCCGTTGGCATATTCCCGGTCAAATCGTCTTTGGCCATCGGGCATCCGCCAAAACCTTGAATCGCTCCGTCAAATCGACGACAACCGGCTTTGTAGGCCGCATCTACTTTCTCGTGCCATTTATCGGGAGTGGTATGTAAGTGGGCGCCAAATTCTATATCAGGGTATTTCGGAATCAAATTCGAAAATAAATAATCAATCACATCAGGAGTAGAACTCCCGATAGTATCCGAAAGCGATAAAATTTTTACGCCCATATTGGCCAATCGTTCCGTCCATTCGCCTACAATTTCCACATTCCATGGATCGCCGTAAGGATTGCCGAATCCCATTGACAAATATGCCACGACTTCTTTATTTGATGCGTTGGCAATGTCTAGAATCTCTTGTAAGGTGACTAAACTTTCAGCAATAGTCTTGTGCGTATTACGCATTTGAAAGTTTTCCGAAATCGAAAAAGGAAAACCTAAATATTGAATTTCCTTGTGAACAGACGCCAATTGTGCGCCTTGGGTATTGGCAATGATGGCCAAAAGTTTGCTTTGAGTTTGGGATAAATCCAATTGTGCTAAGACTTCCGCGGTGTCTTGCATTTGCGGAATGGCTTTAGGCGAAACAAAACTTCCAAAATCAAGCGTATCAAAACCAACGCGAAGCAAGGATTGAATATAATCTACTTTCTTCTCGGTTGGAATAAAGGTTTTAATGCCTTGCATGGCATCGCGCGGACATTCTATAATTTTGATAGGCTTCATAATCGATTTCAAAGATACTAAAACTCGCCATTTTTTAAAATTTATATTTTGACCAAGCATTACCTTTTTGAGTAATAAAATTAAATATTACACATTTTGGTAATAATTTAATTTATTACACATTTTGGTAATAAAATTTGGTTTATAAAATTTATTGCCTATATTTGAGTTATGATAAGCATTATAACCGGCGATATTGTCAATTCCAGAAAGCTGTCTTCCAACGTTTGGATAGACGGCTTAAAGACTCTATTGAACTCGTTTGGAAGGAGTCCGAATGATTGGGAAATCTATCGTGGTGATGAATTTCAATTAGAGATAAAAAATCCGGAAGAAGCATTTTTTGCGGCTTTACAAATCAAAGCTTATTTCAAAACTTTGAAATTAGATGCCCGAATGAGCATCGGGATTGGAGACAAAACATATAGCGCCCAGAAAATATCCGAAAGCAACGGGTCTGCCTTTTTGCGGTCGGGAGAAGTTTTTCAAACATTAAAAAAACAAAAAGTGAATTTAGCGGTAAATACGGGAAACGCGGAGTTAGATTTTGATTTGAACTTAAAACTGCGTTTGGCCTCAACGTTCATGGACAGCTGGTTGCCGCAATCGGCAGAATTGGTTCAGGTTGCCATGCAAAACCCAACGTTGTCACAGGAAGGAATCGGGCAGAAGTTGGGCATCAATCAAGCCGCTGTCAGCCGAAGAAGAAAACGTGCGCAATATGACTTGCTCTTGGAAACCGATCATTATTTCCGTCAAAAAATTAGAAATCTAAGCGTATGATTATTTTTGTAAAGCTTCTTTTGGTGCATTTGTTGGGCGATTTCTTGTTCCAACCGACTTCTTGGGTTTTGGACAAAGAAAGGAAAGTTCACCGTAGTCTTTACCTGTACTTGCATACTTTATTACACGGCGTTATGGCTTTTATAGTCGTTGGAAAAGCAAATTTTATAGGCTATGCTGTTGCTTTGGCTTTGTCACATGGCTTTATTGATTTTATCAAGTTGCGTTTTCAGAAAGAAACCACTAAGCGAAATTGGTTTATTGTTGACCAATTATTGCATTTGGGGATTTTGGTTTTAATCGCCTTTTGGTATGGTAATATCAGTCTCGATTTTACTTTAATTGGGGAACAAGTTTGGGTTTTAGCAACTGCTTTGATATTGCTAAGCAAACCGACATCTATACTTATTAAAAATATCATTTCGATTTGGACGCCGGAAAGTAAAACTGAAAAACCCGACACTTCTTTACAGAATGCCGGGAATTATATTGGTATCTTGGAACGACTATTTGTGTTTTATTTTGTGATTACAGGACACTTGGAAGCCATAGGATTTCTGTTGGCCGCCAAATCTATCTTCAGGTTCGGAGATTTAAAAGAAGCCAAAGACCGAAAGCTGACCGAATATGTTCTCATCGGAACCTTGTTGAGTTTTGGGATTGCTTTCGTTGTGGGATTGCTTTACAATTATGCTTTGTATTTTCTCAAAATGGCCTGATTGATATCCTTAATCAAATTCGGGCCTTCATAAATAAATCCGGTGTATAATTGCACCAAACTCGCTCCGGCTTCCAGCTTTTCAATCGCATCTTGAGCCGAATGGATACCGCCAACCCCAATAATAGGAAAGGCTTTGTTGCTTTTTTCCGAAAGAAAACGAATGACTTCTGTGGAACGTTCGGTTAACGGTTTACCTGATAGGCCACCGGTTTCGACTTTATTTCCAGATTGCAAACCTTCTCGAGAAATTGTAGTGTTGGTTGCAATAACACCAGCGATTTTAGAATCATTTACAATATCAATAATATCCAATAGTTGCTCGTTGGTCAAATCGGGCGCAATTTTTAATAGAATTGGCTTCGGTTTTTTGTGCAACAAATTGTGCGATTGTAGAGTGTTTAATAACTCTGTTAAAGGTTTTTTCTCCTGAAGTTCTCTTAAGTTAGGCGTATTCGGAGAACTCACATTCACTACAAAATAATCCACATAATTGAACAAGGCATCAAAACAAATCAAGTAATCGGAAGTTGCATTTTCATTTGGAGTAACTTTGTTTTTGCCAATATTGCCGCCAATTAAAACGCCTTTGTTTTCTTTTAATCGCAAAACAGCCGCTTCAACACCGCCATTGTTAAATCCCATTCGGTTAATGATTGCGCTGTCTTCTTTTAAACGGAACAAACGTTTTTTAGGATTTCCGTCTTGAGGTTTTGGTGTCAAAGTGCCGATTTCGATAAAGCCGAAACCAAAATGTGATAATTCATTATACAACTTGGCGTCTTTGTCAAAACCTGCCGCTAAACCGACCGGATTTTTGAATTTTAAGCCAAAAACTTCGCGTTCCAGGTGTTTGTCTTCGACTTCATAAATCGATTTTAAAAGGTTGGGAACAAAAGGAATTTTGGAGATGAATTTAACCAAAGAGAAAGTGAAATAATGCACTTCTTCCGGATCAAACCAAAAAAGAATTGGGCGAAGGAGTAGTTTGTACATGTGTTGTGTTGTTGTACTGCAAAAATAGAAATTCAAATTCAATTTTCATTTTTAAATCACTAAATTTAATACTACTTTAGCCAAACAATACTTGTCTAATGATTTCAGAGAAACAGTTTCAAACAGAACTTGATATAATTATTCAAAATGGCATTCGTGAAGATATTGGTCCGGGCGATTACAGTTCGCTGGCTTGTATTCCCGATGATGCCAAAGGAAAAGCCAAACTTTTAGTTAAAGACACCGGAATTATTGCCGGAGTAGCATTTGCTCAAATGGTTTTTGAGAATGTTGACCCAACTTTGCAAGTCGAAGTTTTTATTGAAGACGGAATGCCCGTAAAACATGGTGATGTTGTTTTTCACGTTTCGGGTAGTTCACAATCTATTTTGAAAGCGGAACGTTTGGTACTGAATTCGATGCAAAGAATGTCTGCGATTGCAACAAAGACTAATAAATACGTCCAACTTTTAGAAGGCACCAAAACCAAAATCTTAGATACTCGAAAAACGACTCCCGGTTTTAGAGCTTGTGAAAAATGGGCCGTTAAAATCGGCGGCGGTGAAAACCATCGTTTTGCGTTGTATGACATGATCATGTTGAAAGACAATCACAATGATTTTGCCGGTGGAATTACCCAAGCCATTACCAAAACGAAAGCTTTTTTAAAACATCATAATTTAGATTTAAAGATTGTAGTCGAGGCCAGAAGCTTAGCCGAAATTGAAGAAATCCTTCAAAACGATGGTGTTTATCGCATACTGATTGACAACTTTAATTTTGAAGATACCGAAAAAGCTGTAGTGCTAATTGGCGATAAATGTTTGACGGAATCATCAGGAAACATCAATGAAACCACTATTCGACAATATGCAGAATGCGGCGTGGATTACATTTCTTCCGGCGCTTTGACCCATTCGGTTTACAATATGGATTTAAGTCTAAAAGCCTTTTAAAATGAGTGTCGAAATCGAAGCCAGGTTAAAAAAAATTCCGGTAGTCAGACAATTGGTTTTGTTGTTGCAAAAAATCCAATTGCCTTGGTTGCACGGTCTGTCACTATATGATTTAATCGAAATTTATTTTATCGGAATTTTCGAAGGTGCTATTTCTTACCGTTCCGGAGCCATTGCTTTTAGTTTCTTTATGGCCTTGTTTCCGTTTGCGCTTTTTATTCTGAATCTGATTCCGTACATTCCAATAGAAGGTTTTCAAGACGATTTTTTAGGGTTTGTGAGACAAAGCGTTCCACCCACGACCTATGATGCAATTTTTAAAATCATCAATGATATTTTGCACAACAGTAATTCCGGATTAATTTCAACGGGATTTTTTATGGCCATTTTATTGATGACCAATGGTGTTAATGCTATTTTAGGCGGATTTGAGAGTTCTCACCATATGAATATCATGCTGAAAAGAAAGTTTTTCAGGCAATATTTTGTGTCTTTAGGACTTTCAATTTTATTGTCCTTGCTTCTGATAATAACCGTTGCAGCTATAGTGGTGTTTGAAGTTTTGATTCAAAAAACCAAAATTCAAGATGTCTTGTCAGACAATATTCCCTTGATAGAAATGGGACGTTATGCTTTCGTGATTCTAATGATTTTAACCGCGACTTCTTTGTTGTTCAAGTTTGGAATCAAGCGAGAAGCCAACCGTTCCTTTATTTCGATTGGTTCTGTTTTTACGACAATTTTGATTATTATTTCATCCTATTTCTTCGGGATTTGGGTCGTGAAATTTTCCAAATACAATGAGCTTTACGGTTCTATCGGAACTTTACTCGTGGTGATGTTTTACATTTGGATCAACTGTATGGTATTGCTCTTAGGTTTCGATTTAAACGCTTCTATCAATCATATCAAACGTGAAAAACGAAAAGAATTAGAAGCGCAAGAAACCCAACAGTAGGCTTTTTTTAAATGTAATTCCTGCTCTTCGCTCTATCTCGTCCAAAAAGACGAGATGCCGCTGCGATCAGGGTTAAAACTCAAACTGTCCGCCTTTTTTAAATTAGTTGCCATGTCTTTTTTTATTGAAGTTATCATTCCGCTTTCTCTCCCTAAAACCTTTACTTACAAGGTTTCGGATGCTGAATATAATTTTATTAAAAAAGGAATGCGGATTGCAGTGCCTTTTGGTAAAAATAAAATCTATACTGCCATCGCAATCGATTTGCATCAAAATGCACCCACATTATACGAAGCCAAAGAAATCCACCAAATCTTGGATGAAAAACCCATCGTAAACGAATTTCAAATCAATCTTTGGTTTTGGATTGCATCTTACTATATGTGCAATATTGGCGATGTGTATCGCGGTGCTTTGCCGTCAGCCTTGTTGCTGGAAAGCGAAACGATTATTTCCCAACGCAAAGAAACGATTGTAACCGAAGCCGAATTGTCAGACGATGAGTTCCTGATTTATGAAGCCTTGCAACATCAGAGTTCGTTGAAAGTTCAGAATATTATTGATATCCTAAACAAGAAAACGGTCTTGCCGGTTATTCAAAAGTTAATCCACAAAAATATCATTTCGCTTGAAGAGGAAATTCAGGAAGCATACAAACCCAAACTTATCCGTTATATTCGTTTACACCAAGATTATTCGGCTGAAGAAAACTTAATTGCTCTTTTGGACAGTTTAAAATCGGAAAAAAGAAAAAATGTAGTACTTCAATATTTCCAATTGCATGCCCAAGAAAAGAAGCCCATTTCAGTAAAGCAATTGACCGAAATGGCTCAAACTTCCTCCGCTATCGTAAAAGCTTTGGTGGAAAAAGGTGTTTTTGAAGAATACTATATTCAGGAAGACAGAGTCAATTTTGATAAAAACAAAACAGAAAACAAATTGTCTTTGAGTGAAGCGCAACAAAATGCGTTTGATGAAATCGAGAAATCATTTGAAGAAAAAGACGTTTGTTTATTGCACGGCGTAACTTCCAGCGGAAAAACAGAAATCTATACCAAACTCATAGAAAATTATATAGCCGACGGAAAGCAAGTGCTGTATTTGTTGCCTGAAATTGCTTTAACCACACAATTAGTAGGGCGTTTGACGCAGCATTTTGGCAATAAAGTCGCCGTTTTCCATTCAAAGTACAGTAATAATGAAAGGGTAGAAGTTTGGAGCCAAGTTTTAAATCGTTCCGAAAAAGCGCAAGTCGTCATTGGAGCAAGGTCGGCGTTGTTTTTGCCATTCTCCAATTTGGGATTAATTATCGTGGATGAAGAACACGAACCAACTTTTAAACAGCAAGATCCGGCGCCAAGATATCATGCGCGAGATTCGGCTATAGTCTTGGCAAATGCCCATCAATCTAAGGTTCTGTTAGGTTCGGCTACGCCAAGTATTGAAACCTATTATAATGCAACTTCGGGGAAATTTGGTTTGGTGATGTTAAAAGAGCGTTTCGGCAAAGTGCCAATGCCCGAAATTGAATTGGTTGATTTAAAAGACAGTTACTTCCGTAAAAAGATGAAAGGTCATTTCAGTTTGACACTCATCGAGCAAATTACCGAAGCATTTGCTAATAACGAACAGGTTATTTTATTTCAAAACCGTCGTGGTTTTTCTCCGGTTTTAGAATGTATTACTTGTGGTCATGTACCGCAATGTCCGCAATGTGATGTGAGTTTGACGTATCATAAATACAAAAACCAATTGCGTTGTCATTACTGCGGTTACAATATGGCCAAACCTTCTAATTGTCATGTTTGTTCGAGTGTAGACTTGGAAACCAAAGGATTCGGCACCGAACAAATCGAATTGGAATTGGCCGAATTATTTCCGAATAAGAACATCAAACGCATGGACCAAGACACGACTCGTGGGAAATACAGTTTTGAAAAAATCATTGACGGATTTAAAAATCGTGAAATTGATGTTTTAGTCGGAACGCAAATGCTCGCGAAAGGATTAGACTTCGACAATGTATCTTTGGTGGGTATCATGAACGCCGACAATATGTTGTATCATCCCGATTTTCGTGCGTTTGAAAGAAGTTACCAAATGATGACACAGGTTTCCGGGCGATCGGGAAGAAGTGAAAAAAGAGGAAAAGTAATTATCCAAACCTACAACCCGTTGCACAATGTGATTCAGCAAGTCACCAACAACGATTATGAAGGCATGTATAAGGAACAATTGTACGAACGGAAGATTTATCACTATCCGCCATTTTATCGTTTGATAAAGTTAACGTTGAAGCATCGAGATTTTGACAAATTGAAAGAAGGTTCGATGTGGTTGTATCAAGTTTTAAAACAAAACCTATCCATTCCTGTTCTTGGTCCGGAAGAACCGGCTATTAGCCGAATTCGCAATGAATACATTCGTACCATTATGGTCAAAATTCCTGCTGACGCGTCATTACAAAGCACAAAAAAAACTATCCAGAAAGTCCTGAATAGTTTTGAGGTGGTATCGCAATACAGAACCATTAAAGTTACTGTAAATGTCGATTTTTATTGAGTAAATTTAAGCAATAGCTAAAGCTTTAATTAAATCTTCTTTTTTGTTACGGCTCAAAGGAATCTTGGTAACTCCGATTTCGGCAAACTTACTGTTGAAACGTTCCACTTTATCAATATTAATAATGTAAGACTTGTGAACTCTGATGAACTTGTCTTTTGACAAATCCTGTTCGAACGATTTCATAGTAGAAAGTACCAGATTACTGTCTTCTTCCGTTACTACTTTTACATAATCTCCATAAGCTTCAATCCACTTAATTTTATTGGTATAAACTTTAAGTTTTTTCAAGTTACTCTTAATAAAGATGTGTTCTCCTTCTTCTTCTTGATTTTCTTTCTTAAGCATATGGAAATCCATCGCTCTTCGAACAGAAGCATTGAAACGATCTAAAGCTATTGGTTTTTGTAGGTAATCCGTAGCATCATAATCGAACGCTTTCATAGCGTATTCTGCTTTTGACGTGATAAAAATAATTTGGGGTTTTACTTTTAAGCCGTCTAAGAAATCAAAACCACTGATAACCGGCATCTCAATATCGAGGAATATTAGGTCAACAGTATGAACCGACATGCAATTTTTTGCTTCAATTGCATTAGAAAAATCACCTACTAAATGTAGATTCGGGTGATTATTTACTAACTTTGCAATGATCATCCTTTGGATCGAACTATCATCAACAACAACACAATTTAGTTTCATAATATTATTTATTATAGATTTGGTGATGTAAAAGTATATAGTTTTTTTGGAACCACCAAGCATTTTATCGATTTTTTTTGCTTTTAAACGATATTTTTTACTTTTAGACGATTTCGGGGCTGTTGTGATTGTATTTCGAAAAAGATTTTATATCTTCGCGCCCAATTTAAAATTTAACAAAATTTATTATGAATCATTACGAAACTGTTTTCATCTTAAATCCCGTTTTATCTGAAGTTCAGGTAAAGGAAACAGTAAGCAAATTTGAAGATTTTCTTACGTCAAAAGGAGCAAAGATGGTATCCAAAGAGGATTGGGGCTTAAAAAAATTAGCTTACGAAATCCAAAACAAGAAAAGTGGTTTTTACCATTTATTCGAATTCCAAGTATCAGGAGAAGCCTTGATTGCTTTTGAAACTGAGTTCAGACGTGACGAAAGAGTGATGCGTTTCTTGACTGTAAGTTTAGACAAACACGCTATCTCTTGGGCGGAAAGAAGAAGAGCTAAATTAAAAGAAACCTCTAAAGCTTAATCATTATGGCAAATTTGCAACAATCAGCTTCAGGAAAAAAAGACGGAGATATCAGATATTTAACGCCTTTGAACATCGAAACTAACAAAACTAAAAAGTATTGTCGTTTCAAAAAATCAGGAATCAAATATGTAGACTACAAAGATCCTGACTTCTTATTGAAATTCGTAAACGAGCAAGGTAAAATTTTACCAAGACGTTTAACAGGAACTTCATTAAAATACCAAAGAAAAGTGTCAGTAGCTGTTAAAAGAGCTCGTCACTTAGCTTTAATGCCATACGTGGCCGATTTATTAAAATAATAATTAAACAATAGTTGTTGGTTTTCGTAACAGAAACCTAACTTCTCTAATAAAGGACAACAACATGGAATTGATCTTAAAACAAGACGTTCAAAATTTAGGATTTAAAGATGACGTAGTGACAGTAAAAAACGGTTACGGTCGTAATTATTTAATCCCGCAAGGGTTTGCTCAATTGGCAACACCTTCTGCAAAAAAAGTTTTAGCTGAAAACTTAAAACAAAGAGCTTTCAAAGAAGCTAAAATTGTAGACGATGCTAAAAAATTAGCTGAAGCCTTAAAAGCTTTAGAGATTAAAATCACAGCTAAAGCCGGTGGAGAAAAATTATTCGGTTCGATTACAAACATTGACATTGCTGCTGCATTAGAAGCTGCCGGTCAACCAATCGACAGAAAATTCATCACTAGCGGAGTTGTAAAACGTACTGGTAAATATGCTGCTACTGTAAGATTACACAGAGAAGTGGTTATCGAATTGCCATACGAAATTGTAGCTGAGAAATAATATTTCAACATACAAAACTGAAAGTCCCGATGTAAGTCGGGACTTTTTTTTATCTTAGAAAAAGTGACTATGACTACAGCGGTTAAAATTGACTTATTAAATATCGTATTGATTTTTTTGTCATTGTTTGTTTCATTGATTATTCCTTTTGAACTTTTTCTTTTTTCTTATGCGGTTTTAGGACCATTACATTATATGACTGAAATCAATTGGCTTCATCAAAAAGATTATTTTGTCAGAGATAAAAGATACATCTGGATATTGTTGGGCTTTACAGTATCAATAACTGTAATTTCCCTTTTAAAATACTTAAAGATTGAGACTTTTTTTTCAGGGTATTTATTTTCTTATTCTAAATGGTTGATCAATCTCTTAATCGTTTCCAGTTTGTTTTTTTCGATTGGCCTGATTTTGTTTAAAGAGACAAAAAAAATCATTGTATCATTAATTGCTGCTATTGTACTAGGAGGACTTTTTTTAAAGTTTATTCCTTTTTCATTCGTGATGGTTGGTGTTTTTTTACCGACTTTAATCCATGTGTATTTGTTTACTATGTTATTTATGGTCTTTGGGGTTTTAAAAACACCTTCAATTTATGGTGTTGCAGCGATTATAATGTTGGTTTTTGTGCCTTTTTTTATTTTTTATAATCCATTTGTATTTCCATGGCAGATTTCTGAATCGGTTAAAATTATTTTTTTAGAATCTCGATTTAAAAATGTTATTGTTTCGTTTAACCAATTGTGGAATGAAATTCCGATTTCAGAATTCAACTTTAATTCCGGATTAATACTCAAAATCCAATCCTTTATTGCATTTGCTTATACTTATCATTATTTGAATTGGTTTTCGAAAACCTCCATCATAGGTTGGAATAAAAACCTCTCTAAACCTAAGTTTTTATTGATTTTGATTCTTTGGATTGCTTCAATAGCATTGTACACTTACAGCTATAAAGTGGGTATTATCGCCTTGTTTTTTTTAAGTATGTTTCATGTAATTGTTGAGTTTCCATTGAACATTGTTTCCATTAAAGCAATCTTTTTTAAAAAGTAAGTTATTCTATTAATCTCCAAAATAATACATTTGCACCTTTTATTAAAGTCATTAACGTCTGAAAGTTTAAATAATGAAATACAAAAGACTAACCAAAGAACAATTCGAAGCTTTACATCAGGAATTCAGTAACTTCTTAGCCACACAATCCATAGACAAAGCCGAATGGGATTCGATAAAAACCAATAAGCCGGAAGTAGCCGAACAAGAACTGGACGTGTTCTCCGATTTGATTTGGGAAGGCGTTTTAACCAATGCGCAATATTTAGAGCATTTCTCCAAAAATCACATATTCCTTTTTCACTGTCAGGAAAAATTAATTCAGTCTATCGTTTTGAAAGCTTTAGAACCGGATGTCAATTTTATGGAAAAAGAAGGTTTGCAATGGCTAAGTGATAACTTATTCACTGATACCGTTGAAATCCATTTGGGTAAAAAAGAATACGAACAAGAGCGAAACACAGCTATTTTTGATTTGATTAAGCAAGGTGCTATTTTGAGCGACGGACAATTGTATCTGCAAATCAACGGAATAATTCAGTCATAAAAGTTTATTCCTTTTTCAAAAATATTGGCTATTTTAGTGCACACAATTTGCAACTAGTATAGCCAATTTCTTTTTATGGATATTCCCAAAATCATTCAGGATTTACGTGACGAACTCAACCAACACAACCACAATTATTATGTGTTGGACAAACCAACCATTTCCGACTTTGAATTTGATCAAAAACTAAAACAACTCCAGGAACTCGAGAATCAACACCCGGAATACTTCGATGAAAACTCTCCAACACAACGTGTTGGCGGAACGATTACCAAAAATTTCCAAACGGTAGTACACGATTACCGCATGTATTCGTTGGACAATTCCTATTCTACAGAAGATTTAATCGATTGGGAAACCCGAATCCAGAAAGTTTTAGGCAATGTACCCTTGCAATACACTTGCGAATTAAAATACGACGGTGCTTCGATTTCCATTACATATGAAAATGGCAAACTCAAACGAGCCGTAACTCGAGGTGATGGTTTTCAAGGCGATGATGTGACCAATAATATCAAAACCATAAAATCGATTCCGCTTAAATTAAAAGGAAGTTATCCTGACCGATTCGACATTCGCGGCGAAATTATTCTGCCTTTTGAAGGTTTCGAAAAAATGAATCAGGAACTGATTGAAATTGGGGAAACACCTTATTCTAACCCTAGAAATACGGCGTCCGGAAGTCTAAAGTTGCAAGACAGCAGCGAAGTGGCCAAAAGACCTTTAGAATGTTTGTTGTACTTTATTGTGGGCAATAATCTCAACATCAAAACCCAATTTGAAGGTTTGGAGGCCGCACGGAATTGGGGCTTCAAAGTTCCAAAAGAAGCACGGTTAGCCAATAGTTTAGAAGAAGTATTCGAATATATTAATTATTGGGATGAACACCGACATAACTTACCTTATGAAACCGATGGCGTTGTAATTAAGGTGAATAGTTTTCAACATCAAGATGAATTAGGCTATACTGCGAAATCTCCGCGTTGGGCAATGGCTTATAAGTTTAAGGCCGAACAAGTTTCTACTAAATTAAATTCGATTTCGTATCAAGTTGGACGTACCGGTTCGATTACACCTGTGGCCAATTTGGAACCGGTGCAATTGGCCGGAACTATAGTCAAAAGAGCTTCTTTGCACAATGCTGATCAAATAGAAAAATTAGACATTCGCATTGGCGATACCGTTTTTGTGGAAAAAGGAGGCGAAATTATCCCCAAGATTATTGGGGTCGATTTGACGAAAAGAAATCAAAGTTCTGAAGCAACACTGTATATCTCTCATTGTCCAGAATGCCATTCGGAACTGGTCAGAACTGAAGGCGAAGCCAATCATTATTGCCCGAATTTTTATGGTTGTCCACCACAAATTATTGGTAGAATTCAACACTACATTTCGCGCAAAGCTATGGACATTGAAGGTTTGGGAGGAGAAACAGTAGCTTTATTGTACAACAATGGTTTGGTAAAAGATTACGCCGATTTGTACGAACTCACCGTTGAGCAAATTTTACCTTTAGACAGAATGGCTCAAAAATCGGCAGAGAACTTAGTCAATGGTGTTCAAAAATCTAAAGAAGTGCCTTTTGAAAGGGTTTTGTATGCTATCGGAATTCGCTATGTTGGAGAAACCGTGGCCAAGAAATTAGCCAAACATTACAAAACTATTGATGCGCTTCAAAATGCTTCTTTACTCGATTTGATTTTGGTAGATGAAATAGGAGAGAAGATTGCCCAAAGTGTTATTGAGTTTTTTGAAAATGAAGAAAATGTCCGCATCATTGAACGGTTGAAGCAATTTGGCGTTCAAATGGAACTCATAGAAAAGCACAATCCCAATGCTACCGATAAATTAGCTGGCAAAACCTTTGTAGTGTCCGGTGTCTTTGAAAAATTTTCCCGTGACGATTTGAAAAAAGCCATTGAAGATAACGGCGGAAAAGTAGGCAGTTCCATTTCGGCCAAGACTGATTTTGTGGTCGCCGGTGATAATATGGGTCCGGCCAAATTGGAAAAGGCGAACCAACTAAAAGTCCCAATTATATCAGAAGATGACTTTTTAGCAATGATTTCTTAGCAAGGGTAAAGATTAATTTTTAAGTGATTTAATCATTTATTAGTATTTTGTCTTAATTTTAATATTTCTAAATGATTTTCATGTTTAAAAAAGATAACATATTAAAATCACTGACCTTTAGCTATTTTGTCATAGCTTTTTTTGAAATTGTTTCAGAATACTTTGTCTATACACCTTTTATTTGCTCTCTGAAACCATTAATTCCATTAATGTTGGCCGTAATCTACTTGATTCATTCAGACCATAAAAACCCAATATTTGTCATTGCTTTGTTGCTTTCTATGGTGGTTAATATTTTCTTTATACCCGATACGCCAATTTATCTTTATTACGCCTTAATTGTCTTTACAGTTCATAGGATTGTAGTCATTTATCTTATTTTTACGCTGCAAAAAGTAAAAGATTATATTCCACTGATTATAGCCACGACGCCTTTTCTGTTGATTTTTTTCTATTTATTTATAGAAACCAATGAAATTCCGGCCAATAGTTTTTACTTCTTAATTTTTCAAAATATACTCATCGCCATATTTGCCGGCATTGCGCTTTCAAGCTATGTCATGAATGATAACAAGCAAAACTCTGTGCTATTGATATCAGTGTTGCTGTTTGTAATGTTGCAGTTTACGGTCTTTATAGAAAAGTACTTTTTGGTTAACGAGTTTCAAAAACTGTTCAGACCATTAGCCATGACTTTTAATACGCTGGCTTTCTTTTCTCTTTACAAATATGTGGTAATTGCCGAAAAATCAAACCAAGATGGATTTTCCGCTAGTTGACAGAGATTTGTCATCGTCAAAATAGAAATCGATTCTGCCTAAGTTAATCCCGTAACAGCCTACTTGGTTCACTAAAACATCTTTGCCTTCTACATTCTTAAGAACCGTAGGTTTGTCTAAGAAAGTGTGGGTGTGCCCGCCTATGATTAAGTCGATGTCTTTGGTTAAAGTTGCAAGTTTGGTATCGCAAATTTTCTCCGGTTCGTCTTTGTATTTGTAACCAATGTGGGAAAGACAAATGACCAAATCACATTTTTTTTCGAGTTTTAAGATGCGCGCCATATCCTGTGCCACTGCTAATGGATCATTGTAAACGGTTTCCTTGTAGTTTTTTTTATCCACCAAGCCGTCTAGACCTACGCCAAGTCCGAAAACACCAACCTTTATTCCGTCTTTATCTAGCACTTTATAAGGTTTCACATGGCCATGCATCACTGTGTTTTTAAAATCGTAATTGGCCGAAACAAATTCAAAATTGGCATGTGGTAATTGGGCATACAAACCCTCAATTCCATTGTCAAAATCGTGATTTCCAATGGTTGCCAAATCATATTTCATCATGCTCATTAATTTGAATTCCAATTCACCACCATAATAGTTAAAATACGGTGTTCCTTGAAAAATGTCTCCGGCATCCAGCAATAATACATTGGGATTTTCTTTACGTATGCTTTCAATCAAAGCCGCTCTTCTAGCCACGCCTCCTAAATTTGGGTTTTTCGGATGATTGGCCGGAAAAGGATCAATATAACTGTGAACATCGTTCGTATGAAGCACCGTAAGATGTTTGGTACTCAAAGTTTTGAAACTACTCAATGAAAGTCCGCCAAGTCCTAATAAGGTCGAACTAGCCGCAGTTTTTTGGATAAATTCTCTTCTTTTCATCTTACAATTCTTTGTTGATTCTGATGTCTTTATTGGCTATTATCGTTTGGTTGGCTTTGAAATAATCAATAATGATGTTTCTAAGTTTATAGTCTAAGTCATATTTTTCAATACTTTTTTTAAAGAAAAGCATGTTGTCACCACCATTGACCAAATAATCAGAAGTCACGACATAATAGATTTTATCGTTTTCCAAAGCTTTACCGTTGACGGCTATGTTTTTAGGTTGATTGTCTTTGCCAATAGTGAAAGTCAACCCTTTTAACGGATGAGGCTTTTTTTCGGAAATAATATAGTTGGCGATTTCCAGGATTTGTTCTCCCTTTAAACCAACTACAATCGCACTGTTTTCAAAAGGCATAATTTCAAAAGCATTTCTCGCAGTTACATCACCTTTGGAAATAATTGTTCGGATTCCGCCATGATTGAGCAAACAAATGTCTATTGATTTTTTCTCTCTAAGCTGAAAAATGCGATTTGATTTATCAAAAGTAATATCGGATAAAAAATTACCCATAGGCGTTTGCCATTCGCCCGATTTGTCAATGGTTTCCGGAGCTTTGGCCAATACTAAACTCAAGTCTTTGTCGATATTGTCGCGATATGGTTTGATAAAGTTTTCAATTTCAGCGACTTCCGAATTCTTGTCTGTGACCGCAATTTCTTTACCTTCAATACGGGTGATGTGGTATTTTTTTTCCGCACAGGAAATAAGGCTTGTAAATGTTAATAATAAAACAAAAAGTTTTAATACAACGTTATAGTTTTTTAGTTTTACCATCGCTTTTGGCGCTAATTTTAGTAATTTTGTATTTCAAGTAAAAGTAGTATGTTTTTAAATTACTTAAAGGATTTTTCAACAAAAAAAATAGTTAAGAATAGTTTATCAAATGTTAAACATTTGGCTTCTGATGGCGTAATTAAAACTGTCGGGATTGTATTCGATGAAACTTACTTTTACGAAAGAGAAGCTTTAGTTCAAGAACTAATTAAGAACGGAATTGCCGAAAATGACATTAAAGTGCTGGTTTTCAAAAACAAAATTAAAAAGAATGAAGTTTTTGATTATCCTACTTTCAGCCACAAGGATTTGAGTTGGCACGGTACTGTGGATAAAAAAGAAGTTAAAGATTTTATTACTGAGCCGTTTGATTTGTTAATCAATTATTACGATACCGAAAAAGTGGCTCTTTTGTTGGTTTCACATCAGTCAAAAGCCGGCTTTAAAGTAGGTTTTGCTTCCATCGATAAAAGGCTTAATCATTTTATGATTAATACCAATGCAGAAAATTACAAAGTCTTTATGGACGAACTGTTCAAATATTTAAAAATTCTAAACAAAATTTAAAATGCAATCACTAATTGGCACCGGAGTTGCCCTTGTTACCCCATTTAAAAAAGATTTCTCTGTAGATGTTGAGGCGCTCAAAGCGATTGTTAACTTCCAAGTGGATAACGGAATTGACTATTTAGTCGTTCTGGGAACCACAGCTGAAACCGCTACTTTGTCTAAAGACGAAAAGGAATTGGTAATAAAGACAATTGTAGAAGCCAATAAGGGACGATTGCCTTTGATTTTAGGGGTTGGAAGCAACAATACTCAGGAAGTAGTAGCCGAATTAAAATCGAGAGATTTTTCCGATTTTGTGGCCATACTTTCGGTTTCTCCTTATTACAACAAACCAACACAAGAAGGCATTTACCAACATTTCAAAGCGATTGCTGAAGCGTCTCCGCTTCCGATTATTTTGTATAATGTACCAGGAAGAACGGCGAGCAATATGTTGCCGTCAACGATTATTCGTTTGGCCAATGATTTTAAAAATGTAGTGGCTGTAAAAGAAGCGGCAGGTGATATTGTTCAAGCTATGAAATTGATTCAGGGCAAGCCAAAAGATTTCTTAGTGATTTCAGGAGATGATATGATTACGTTGCCAATGGTTTTAGCCGGAGGTTCGGGTGTTATTTCGGTAATTGCAGAAGGTTTTCCAAAGCAATTTTCAGAAATGGTGCATTTAGGTTTGAACAGAAGAGTAGAGGAAGCCTATAAATTGCATTACCTTTTGGCCGATTCAATTGACATGATTTTTGAACAAGGTAATCCGGCCGGAATTAAAGAAGTCTTCAAATCATTGGGCTTATCAGAGAATACCGTTCGCTTGCCCTTGGTAAACGTCGATGAAAACTTAGCCAAACGCTTGCATGATTTTACCAATAAAATTTCAAAAATGTAGTTTTTTCACAGTCGAAAAAAATATTTTGTAGTAAACAATTAATAACTAAATTTGCAGTTGCTTTTTTAATCACAAAATGTCTTTAAAATCAGCAACATTAAACATTATAATGAAGAAATTTTTAGCCCTATTTGCATTCATAGTATTTTTTTCGTCGTGTAGCGAATACCAAAAAGCATTAAAATCGGAAGATATTGCTGTCAAGTTTGATATGGCAACCAAAATGTATGATGCCAAAAAATACGGTAAAGCGATAAGACTTTTTGAACAAATTGCTCCGGCCTACAAAGGCAAACCGCAAGCAGAGAAAATGTTTTACATGTATTCACAATCACTTTATAAAACCAATCAATTTTATTTAGCGGGTTATCAATTTGAAAGTTTTGCTTCAAGTTATCCCAAGAGTGAAAAAATTGAAGAAGCTTTGTTTTTAGGTGCTAAATGTTTTTCAAAATTGTCTCCGGTTTACAGTTTAGACCAGGTTGATACTTATAAAGCGATTGAAAAACTGCAAAATTTTATAGACGTTTATCCTGAATCACAGTATTTGGCAGATGCCAATGCTATAGCCAAAGCATTGAGAGAGAAATTAGAGAAAAAGGCCTACGAAAATGCCAAAATCTACAATACTATTTCTAATTACAAAGCGGCCATAGTTGCTTTTGATAATTTTATTATTAATTATCCGGGTACACCTTACAAAGAAGATGCTTTGTTTTACAAGTTGGATTCGGCTTACAATCTAGCCATCAACAGTGTGCCGTCTAAAATGGAAGAACGTTTGAAAGAGGCCAAAGCAGCTTATGCCGGATTAATTAAGCACAAAGCTGATACAAAATACAAAGCAAAAGCCGACGAAATGTTGGCTAGAATTGATACAGATTTAAAACAATTTACTAAATAAAAAAGTCATGGATTTAAAAAAGACGAATGCACCGGTTAACACAATCACTTACAACAAAACTGTAATTGAAGAGCGTACCGGCAATGTTTACGAGGCAATAACGATAATGGCTAAAAGAGCAAACCAAATCAACTCTGAAATCAAAAAAGAATTGACAGAGAAATTAGAAGAGTTTGCCACTTATAACGATAGTTTGGAAGAAATCTTTGAGAACAAAGAACAAATCGAAGTTTCTAAATACTACGAGAAGTTACCAAAACCACACGCATTGGCTGTTCAAGAATGGCTTGATGACAAAATTTACTACAGAGATACTACAAAAGACTAATTCAGATGTCTGTTTTAAGCGGTAAAAAGATTTTACTCGGCGTTTCGGGAGGAATTGCCGCCTACAAGACAGCCACATTAGTCAGATTATTTATAAAAGCCGGTGCTGATGTCCAAGTGGTCATGACACCGGCTTCTAAGGATTTTGTAACACCGTTAACACTTTCCACACTTTCCAAAAATCCTGTTCATTCCACTTTTTACAATGAAGAAGATGACAATGCCCAATGGAACAACCATGTTGAGTTAGGTCTTTGGGCCGATTTGATGCTGATTGCTCCGGCAACTGCCAATACGCTTTCCAAAATGGCGAATGGCAATTGCGACAACTTATTAATAGCTACTTATTTATCGGCCAAATGCCCGGTTTATTTTGCTCCGGCTATGGATTTGGACATGTACAAACATCCTTCAACGCTTTCGAGTTTTAATTTGTTGAAACAATTTGGCAACATCATGATTCCGGCTGAAAGTGGTGAATTGGCGAGTGGTTTATCCGGTGAAGGCCGAATGGCTGAACCAGAAAATATTATTGCCTTTCTAGAAAATGATTTAGAAAGTCAATTGCCATTGAGAGGAAAAAAAATCATGATTACAGCAGGTCCAACTTACGAAGCTATTGATCCGGTTCGGTTTATTGGAAATCATTCTTCCGGAAAAATGGGCTTTGATATTGCCAAAAGTGCAACCAAACTAGGCGCAGAAGTAATTTTGATTTCGGGGCCAACCGATTTGACGATACAAGATTCTAAAGTTAATTTGGTAAGAGTAACTTCAGCTCAAGAGATGTATGAGGCTTGTCATCAATATTTTAATGGTATTGATGTAGCTATTTGTGCCGCAGCTGTGGCGGATTATAGACCCAAAGTTGTGGCTGACCAAAAGATTAAAAAAACAGAAGTAGCTTTTACCATCGAATTAGAAAAGACCAAAGATATATTGGCGTCTTTGGGTCAAATCAAACAAAAGCAATATTTAATTGGCTTTGCTTTGGAAACCGAAAATGAAATTGAAAATGCGAAGCTGAAAATTCAGAAAAAAAACTTAGATTTGATTGTTTTAAATTCGCTACAAGATAAAGGTGCCGGTTTCGCAACTTCTACAAATAAAGTAACATTTATTGGCAAGGATTTTGTGATTGAACCCATGCCATTAAAATCAAAAGAAGCAGTAGCGGATGATATCATGACTAAAGTAATAACACATTATGAAAAAAATAGCTAGTTTTCTTTTATTGTTTTTGGTTGGCGTAACCCAAGCGCAACAATTGAATTGTTCTGTTCAAGTCAATTCAGATAAAATAGCCAGTACCAACAATCAGATTTTTAAAAATTTAGAGAAATCTATCAGTGAGTTCGTCAATAAGACAGATTGGACTGGGGAAAGCTTCAAGCAAAATGAAAAGATTAACTGCTCTATGGTTATTATCTTAAATACTTATGATTCCAACCAATTTTCGGCTACAATTCAAGTAGAATCTTCCCGACCAATCTTTAATTCAACTTATTCTTCACCGGTTTTTAATTACAACGACAAGGATTTTTCTTTTCGCTATGTAGAGTTTGAAAATTTGCTTTTTAATCCGTCGAATTTTGACTCCAATTTGGTGTCTGTTTTGGCTTTTTACAGCTATATGATCCTTGGTTTTGATGCGGATACATATACGCTTTATGGCGGAAAACCTTGGTTTGATGTGGCCCAACAAATATTAACTGTAGCCCAACAAAGCGGTTATAAAGGTTGGAGCCAAGCCGATGGCAATCAGAATCGGTTCTTTTTGGTTAACGATATGCTTTCCGGAACTTATGATGCTTTCAGAGATGCGATGTACCAATACCACAGAGAAGGTTTGGATAATATGACCAAAGATTTGAAAGCTTCTAAAGAGAAAATTTTGGAATCCATCTCTACTTTAAGCGGAATTTACAAAGTGCGTTCCAATGCTTTTTTGACCAGGGTGTTTTTTGATGCCAAAGGTGATGAAATTGTCTCCATACTTTCCGGCGGCCCTAAAGTTTCAATATCAAGCACTATCGAAACTTTGAATAAAATTTCACCGCTCAATTCAACTAAATGGGCAACTATCAAGTTGTAATTAGTATATTTACTACTTAAACTTTACTTCATTTTTCGCCCATGATTACTTCGCTTTCGATTGAAAATTTTGCCTTAATTGAAAAATTGAACATTGATTTTTCTAAGGGTTTTTCAATTATTACCGGGGAAACAGGAGCCGGAAAATCAATACTTCTCGGCGCTTTGGGATTGGTGCTCGGCAAAAGAGCCGATTTGACTTCTCTTAAAAATAAGGAAGAGAAATGTATTGTTGAAGCCAATTTTGCCCTCGCAAAATACGATTTACAAGCTTTCTTCGACGCCAATGATTTAGATTATGAAGAGGAAACCATCATTAGGAGGGAAATTTTACCTTCAGGAAAATCAAGGGCTTTTGTCAATGACAGTCCGGTGAACTTGCAACAGTTACAAGACTTGAGTTTCTACTTAATCGATGTGCATTCGCAACACCAAACCTTAGAGTTGTCGGAAGAAGAATACCAGTTTAAAATCATTGATGCCATTGCAGATAATCAGCAATTCCGGATAGAATATGCGTTTGTTCTCAAACAATATCGTTCGGCTAAGACAACTTTGGAGACTAAAAAAAGCAGTTTATCAGCCATTCTAAAAGAGAAAGATTATAACGAGTTTTTATTTAACGAATTGCATTCGGCCAACTTAAAACCCGGAGAACTGGAAGAATTGGAAAAGACTTATGAAGCGCTGAACAATGTTGAATTTATCAAGGAAAATCTTTCAACGCTTTTAACTTTGGCCAATGAGGACCAATTTGGTTTGTTGAAAAACCTTAAGGAGTTTAAATCGATATTGCAAAAAAATGCCGGTTTCTCAACCGAATACGAATCGCTTTTCGAACGCGCCAATTCAGTCCTGATTGAGTTTGATGACATAGTCAAAGAACTGAATCGCGAATCGGACTTGGTTTTTAATGATCCTGAAAAATTAGAACTCCTCAACCAAAAACTGCAACTCATTTACGGTTTGCAAAAGAAACACCAAGTACAAACGGTTGAGGAATTGATTGACATTCAAAATGAATTGGAAACTAAAGTGGTTTCTGTAGTGACTTTGGAAGAGGAAATTGTGAAATTGGAAAAAAGTCTCAATGATTTTGAAATTCAATTGGATGCTTTGGCGGTAAAAATATCACAAAGTAGGAGTGAAGCCATTCCGAATCTTAGTCAAAAACTAATCGACATTCTGAATTTATTAGGCATGCCCAATGTTCGATTCAAGATTGATATAACGCCATCGTCAACCTATTATAACAACGGAAAAGACAGTCTGCAGTTCTTGTTTTCCGCCAATAAAGGAACCGATTTTGGATTGCTGAAAAAAGTGGCTTCCGGCGGTGAAATGTCCCGAATCATGTTGGCAGTAAAATCTATTTTATCTCAATATTCCAAATTGCCGACGATTATTTTTGACGAAATAGACACAGGAGTTTCGGGCGAGATTGCTAATAAAATGGGAGAGATTATGCGTGAGATGAGTCAATCAATGCAAGTATTCGCGATTACGCATTTGCCACAAATTGCGGCTAAAGGCAATACACACTATAAGGTTTTCAAAACTGTTTTGGGTGAGAATACAGTTTCTGAATTGAAATTGTTAACCAATGAGGAGCGAATTATTGAGATTGCCGAGATGCTTTCGGGCAAAGATATTTCAGATTCTGCACTGAATCATGCCAAGGCATTACTGAACTAACCGTTTTAATTTATTATTTTTGTACCACTTTAATTTTAATATACAGACAACTTAATTTCACAGAATATGATTATAGAACCAAGAATGCGCGGGTTTATTTGTTTAACGGCTCATCCTGATGGATGTGCTCAAAGCGTTAAAAATCAAATTAGTTATGTAAAATCTAAAGGATCGATTGAGGGAGCTAAAAAAGTATTGGTAATTGGTGCTTCAACCGGTTTTGGTTTGGCGTCAAGAATTACAGCAGCCTTTGGTTCTAATGCCGCGACGATTGGTGTTTTCTTTGAAAAAGAACCTGCTGAAGGAAAAACCGCTACTCCGGGTTGGTACAATTCAGCTGCGTTTGAACAAGAAGCCCAAAAAGCCGGTTTGTATGCCAAAAGTATTAACGGCGACGCTTTTTCAAATGAAGTAAAACAAGCAACAATTGACTTAATCAAAGCCGATTTGGGCCAAGTAGATATGGTAATTTACAGTTTGGCTTCACCGGTTCGCATGCATCCGGTTACCGGTGTTTTGCATCGTTCGGTTTTAAAACCTATTGGCAGTACGTTCACCAACAAAACAGTTGATTTTCATACGGGTAATGTAACTCAAGTTTCAATTGAACCCGCCAATCAAGATGATATCGACAACACTGTTGTTGTTATGGGTGGAGAAGATTGGTCGATGTGGATGGAAGCCTTAAAAAATGCAGGTGTTTTAGCAGAAGGAGCCACAACTATTGCTTATTCTTATATCGGACCGGAAGTGACTGAAGCGGTTTACAGAAAAGGAACAATTGGTAGGGCCAAAGACCACTTAGAAGCCACGGCCTTTGAAATTACAGACAGTTTAAAATCTTTGGGCGGAAAAGCTTATGTTTCTGTAAATAAAGCTTTGGTTACACAAGCAAGTTCGGCTATTCCGGTTATTCCGCTTTATATTTCTTTATTGTATAAAATAATGAAAGCAGAAGGAGTTCATGAAGGTTGTATTGAGCAAATTCAAAGACTTTTTGCAGACAGACTTTATACAAACGCTGCAGTTCCTACCGATGATAAAGGTAGAATCAGAATTGATGACTGGGAAATGCGAGAAGACATTCAAGAAAGAGTAAAGGCATTGTGGGCAACGGCTACTACAGAAAATTTATCGGAAATTGGAGATTTGGCCGGCTATAAACAAGACTTTTTAAATTTATTTGGCTTCGGATTTGACGGCGTTGATTATGCTGCTGAGGCAAATGAGATGACTCAGATTCCAAGTATTGTTAATTAAAATGTGTTAATTATTTTGACGAAAAGATATAAAAACTCACAAATATTTGTGGGTTTTTTTAATTTAATATATCTTTATAGACAATTAACTTTTAATCTTTAACAAATGAAAAAACATTACTTATTGTTATTTGCCTTATTTTCGGTCTGGCAAATAAACGCCCAAGTACTGAACCAAAATGCCGGTTGGCCTAACCCTGCTTGGACAGTTACAGGAACTTACAACAATTCAGCTTTAGCATTTGAAGCTAATCCTACAACTACTGCAAATTTTGCTTTTGATGACGATGATGCCGGTAATCCCAGCGCGGATAATATATCAGCTGAGTCACCGATAATTAATTTAACACCTGCATTTACTGCAGGGGAAACTTTGTTGAAAGTAGATGTTCAGTACGGCTATAGATATTTAGCTCCTGATGTTTTACGTTTTGAATATTGGAATGCAGATACGGCAACATGGGTTGCTTGGGGAGGAAATATACCCGGTAATAACACTATTGTTACCGATAACTTTTGTAGCATTCCAAAGACAAACTATACAACAACCATCCTTAACATAGCGTCTTTTACCCCAACTCAGTTGTCTGGATTCAGATATCGTATTGCTTATGATGATAATCCGGCAGGTGGTTCTTGGAACTGGGGTTTTTGTTTTGACTCACCGGTTATACAATCGATACCACCACCTTGTTTGACCGGATTTAACTTTCCTTCCGGAGTTTTTACTCCGTCTACATGTGATGGTTTAACACCTAATCAAGTGTCTGATGAATCATGGGCAGGGGATTATTTTAATGTAGCAGTAACTAATGGGCAAACATATAAGTTTACCAGTTCAGTAGCTACCGATTATTTTACTATTAGTACTGATAATGGTGCTTCCGCTGCTGCTTTTGGAACACAACCACTTACTTGGGTTTCAACAGTTACCGGAACTATTAGAGTGCATATCAATACTAATCCGGCTTGTGGAACTCAAGACGCCATAAGAACAACCAATGTAATCTGTGGCGTTTTGTGTTTGAACGCAAATTTATACCCAGGAGAAACATTAACAGTTGATACTTGTGATGGTACTACTGTCAATGTGCCTATCGATGATGCATGGGCAGGAGAATATTCAAATGTTCAAGTGTTTTCAGGTAATACCTATACTTTTTCAACTTCTATTGCTACCGATTATATAACAATTTCCTCTGCAGATGGATTAACTGGTTATGCTGTGGGAACGGGAAGTGTAGTTTATACACCGACCGCCAATGGCATAGTAAGATTTTATATTCATACCAATTCAACTTGCGGAACAGAAAATGTATCAAGAGAAAGAAGAATTGTTTGTTCTACAGCTGCTGTTCTTCCGGGTTGTGCCTCGAATCCGGTTCCTGCAAATGGAAGTACTACCGTTCCTGCTTTTGCAACTTTTGATTTATCATGGACAGCACCTACAACCGGTGATCCTGCAACTTCATACGATGTTTATACGGGAACAGCTGCAAATAATTTAATATTTGGAGGAAACTTTACTGCTACTACAATTCCTGCTGTTGGACCTGTTGGACAATACAGTTTTACAATCTATTGGCAAGTTATTGCCAGAAATGCAGCCGGTCAGGCGATCGGGTGTTCAGTTTGGAGTTTTACAACTGAAGCTCAACCAACCGATACTGTTGATTATGCTAACTTACAATGGCCACCAACCGCTACGATTACAGAAGGTGGTAATACAACTGTTTACGGAAGAGTTTATGAGCCAGGTCTAACGGATACTACTTCAGGTCAAGCACCAGGAGTACTTGCTTGGGTTGGAATTAGTCCGGAAGGAGAGAATTCAAATCCAAATACATGGAATACGTGGATTCCTGCTACATTCAATGTTGAAGCAGGTAATGACGACGAGTATCAAGCTGTGATTGGAACTACTTTAGCACCTGGAACATATTACTATGCTACAAGATTTACTTTAAACGGCGGTCCGTTTGTTTATGGTGGAATTAACGCTTCATCTCCATACAATGGTAACTTCTGGGATGGAGCTACTTTTGGTAGTGGTGTTTTGACTGTAACACCTGCTCCGGCTCCGGCTAACGACGAATGTTCGGGAGCTATTGTTTTAACTGCTGGTAACGTGTTTGAAGATTATGATGCTGTTGGAACCAACTTAGGAGCTACTGACTCGAATGTACCAGATCCGGCATGTTCTTTCTATGACGGTAGAGATGTTTGGTTCAGTGTTGTAGTACCTTCTGCGACGTTAACAGTTGAAACACAAACCGATGATGATTCTATTACAGATACCGGTTTAGAAGTGTTCTCAGGAACTTGTCCGGGAGGATTGACTTCAATTGCTTGTAATGATGACGCAGGAATTGGTTTCTTTTCATTGCTTAATTTAACTGGATTGACAGTGGGTGAGACCTTATACTTCCGTATATTCTCTTATGGTAATGATGAAACCGGAACTTTCAGAATTTCAGCTTATGATCCTTCTTTAGCCAGTACAAGTTTTGATAGCTCAAGTTTCTCTTACTATCCTAATCCGGTTAAGAACGTGTTGAATTTGACTTATAGTCAAGCAATCACAAATGTTGAAGTGTATAACTTGCTAGGTCAAAAAATGAGTGCTAATACTATCGGTACCAATCAAGGTCAAGTAGACATGTCTAACTTAGCCAGTGGTGCTTATATGGTAAAAGTAACTGCTAACAATCAAGTTAAAACCATTAAAGTGATTAAAGAGTAAATTTTATTCTTTTATGATAGTTTAAACCACCTAAATTTTAGGTGGTTTTTCTTTTTTATAAAACTTATCTTTGTTAAAATTTAGGCTATGCATTTTTCAATTGTAATTCCGGTTTACAACAGACCTGATGAAATCAAAGAGCTCTTAGAAAGTCTTGTGCTTTCTGACTATTATAAACCCTTCGAAATTGTAATTGTAGAAGACGGTTCCTCCATACCTTGTGATAAGGAAATTGATGCTTTCAGAAACAAACTCAATATTTCCTATTACTTCAAAGAAAATAGCGGTCCCGGTGATTCCAGAAATTTTGGAATGCGTATGGCAAAAGGAGATTACTTTATCATTTTTGATTCAGATTGTATAATTCCAAAACAATACTTAACCGAAGTAGAAAAGGAGTTAACTTTGAATTATGTTGATTGTTTTGGTGGCTCTGATGCTGCCTTAGACTCTTTTTCTAATATCCAAAAAGCCATCAACTTCGCCATGACCTCGTTCTTAACGACCGGTGGTATCCGTGGCGGTTCAGAAAAGCTGAATAAATTTCAACCGAGAAGTTTTAATATGGGAATAGCGAAAATAGCCTTTGAAGCCTCAAACGGATTTGGAAATATACATCCCGGTGAAGATCCTGATTTATCTATACGATTATGGAAATTGGGTTTTGAAACAAGGTTGTTTCCCAAAGCTTTTGTTTATCATAAAAGAAGAATTGATTGGGATAAGTTTTCTGTTCAAGTCAATAAATTTGGTAAAGCAAGGCCCATTTTAGACAGTTGGTATCCCGAATACAGTAAGCTGACTTTTTTCTTCCCAACCATTTTTATTCTCGGATTTTCAATTTCAATTTTTCTTTTTCTGATGGGTGTAACCTTCCCAATTTTGTGTTATGCTTTTTATTATATCCTGATTTTTGTCTTTGCTACATTGCAAACTAAAAATCCCGAAATCGGATTCTTATCTGTAATTGCAGTTACAAAGCAATTTTTTGGTTATGGTAGGGGATTTTTAGAATCATATATTAAGATCAAACTCCAAAAACAAAAGCCTGAAGTGGCTTTTCCTGAGTTGTTTTTTAAAGTAAAATCATGACAAAAGTAATAGGATTAACCGGTGGAATAGGCAGTGGAAAAACTTTGGTAGCCAATTATATCAGGTCAAAAGGAATTCCTGTATACATTGCTGATGAAGAAGCCAAAAAAATAATGGAAACGCAAGAAGTTGTCCAATTGGTTGAAACTGCATTTGGTGATAGTGTCATTTCAGATAAAAAAATTGACAGGACAAAATTGGCCCAACTGGTATTTAACAGTCCCGAAAAACTTCAAAAACTCAATACTATTATTCACCCAATCGTTAAACAAAACTTCGATATTTGGTTGAAAAATCATCAAAATTTTCCTTTTGTAATAAAAGAGGCCGCTATTTTATTTGAAAGTGGAAGCTACAAATATTGTGACAGTATTATTACAATTACCGCGCCTTTTGAGACTCGATTACAGCGGGTTATCGATCGTGATAAAACAGATCGAGAAAGTGTTTTAAGCCGAATGAAAAACCAATGGTCTGAAGAACAAAAAATAGCAAAAAGTCATTTTGTAATTCACAATATCTCGGTGGAAGATACTAAGAATCAAGTGGATAATATTCTTAATTTATTAAAAAATCAACAATATTAACTTGAGATGTTAATGTTTGGTTAATGTATTTATTGTATAAATGTTAAAATACTAAATTTGTTTAATGAATAAATTGTTTTTTCGCTTACTGGTCATTTTGATGAGTTTATCCTTAATCGGTATAATTCTTGTTCAAGTGTATTGGTTTGATAAGTCATTTGAAAACAATGAAGAACAATTCAAGTTTCATGTCAAACAAGTTCTTGGAAATGTTGCCGAAAAATTACAAAAAAATGAAGCCTATACGTATTATGAAAAATATAATAATGTTATAGACAGCACCGGTAAAGCACCGGATAAAAGTGATTTTTTAGAATTTGGTTATTACCAAAGAGATTCCAGAACCAATGAAACCATTATCTATTCTAATAGCATTATATCCGAAGATTACGGAATTACATCATCGTTCTTTGATAAAAAAATCGATAGTTTAAGAGAAATTAAAAACTATACAGCCAAGAGAAAAACTGAGATTTATACAGACGATATTGATAATACATCAATCAAGCAATCGCAATCACCTGACATCAAAATTGAAAAAGAAGGCAGAACCGAATTGTTAGACAATGCGCAATTTGAAATTTTCTACAAAGACATCGCCGCTTTGAGACCAATCCAAGAAAGGGTTAAAAACGAAATGTTGCAAAAGTTATTGTCTGATGAACTCAATCAGTATGGTGTTAAAACACCATTTGAGTACAACATTTACAGCAATGGTTTAGCGACCAAAATAAAGTCGGAGCGGTTCAGATATGAAAAGGCTTCAACTTATTCTATCCCGGTTTTTATTGATAATGACGGTAATAATAAGTACCAATTGTTGATTACTTTTCCACAGAAAAAGAAATTCTTATTCTCAGAATTGATAGGGATTTGCATATTGTCAATTGTATTCACTTTGATTATTATCATCGCCTATTCAAGTGCGTTAAACCAATTGATAAAACAACGTCAGATATCTGAAATCAAAACCGATTTCATCAATAACATGACACACGAGTTTAAAACACCTATTGCCACCATTAATTTGGCTTTAGATGCGATAAAAAACCCTAAAGTCATTGAAGATAAAGAAAAAATCTACCGTTATCTTCAAATGATTAGGGATGAAAATAAAAGGATGCATGCCCAAGTGGAAAATGTATTGCGCATCTCTAAATTGGAAAAAAGAGAGTTAGAAATCAATAAGGAATCCAATGATATCCACAGCATTATAGAAGATGCCATCGATCACGTAAATTTGATTATTGACGATAGAAACGGAAGTATAACAACTCATTTTGACGCCACAAGAACAACGGTTTTACTGAACGATGTTCACTTTACCAATGTTTTTGTTAATATTTTAGACAATGCAATAAAATATTCTCCCGATAATCCCGTTATAGATATATATACGGAAAACGTGAAGGAGTTTGTAATTGTCAAAATTAAAGATCAAGGTGCCGGAATGACAAAAGCAGCACAAAAAAGAATATTTGAAAAATTCTACCGCGAACATACCGGTGATTTGCATAATGTAAAAGGTCACGGATTAGGATTGGCCTATGTTAAACGAATTCTTGACGACCACAATTGTCAAATTTTTGTAGAAAGTGAAAAAGGAAAAGGAAGTACATTTATAATAAAAGTCCCACTCATAAATTAAAAATTACTATGGAAGCAAATAAAAAAATACTTTTAGTCGAGGATGACCAGAACTTCGGAATCGTATTAAGAGAATACCTTACACTCAACGATTTTGATGTTACACTAGCCAAAAACGGTATGGAAGGGTTCGAAAAATTCAAAAAAGACAACTATGATTTGTGCATTTTGGATGTCATGATGCCATACAAAGACGGTTATACTTTGGCAAAAGAAATCAGAGAAAAAAACAAAGACGTCCCTTTAATCTTCTTGACTGCAAAGTCAATGAAAGAAGATGTTATGAAAGGATACAAAGTTGGGGCTGATGATTATTTGAACAAACCTTTCGACTCTGATGTTTTGTTAATGAAAATCAAAGCAATTATCCAAAGAAAATCTGCCGAAACGAAGAATGAACCGGCCAAATTTGAATTCCAAATCGGTAAGTTCCTTTTAAATTCTAAGTTACGCTATTTAAAATTCGGTAATGATGAACCCATTAAATTGTCACCAAAAGAGTCCGATTTGTTAAAAATGATGGCGATTTACGAAAATGATCTTATGCCGAGAGAATTGGCCTTAACCAAAATTTGGAGAGAAGACAATTACTTCACTTCAAGAAGTATGGACGTGTATATTGCCAAATTGCGTAAATACCTAAAAGAAGATCCAGATGTTGAAATCCTTAACATTCACGGAGAAGGTTTCCGATTGGTCGTAAAAAAATAAAGTAAAAAGCTTCGAGAAATCGGAGCTTTTTTATTTTAAGTGCAATTGTAGTGCAAAATTGGCTTTTTCCTCTCGCTGAATGGCAAAAATGATATCGTTATTTGAAACTTTCTTTTTGATTTCAATTGTATCGTTGAGTGAGAGTTCTTTAAGATAGTTCATTTCAAAACTATCGATTTTTTGATTTTGAACAATTGTAAAATCAACGACATCCAAACACCATTCTAAATATTTCACACTATTGGCATGGTTAACAATGTCTAAATCAGACAGCTTCACTTTGTAATGACCAACTGTTTGCATTTCGTGTTGGAAATCTATCTTGCCAAAAGCTTTACTTGTTGCTCTATCAGGATATTTTTCAAAATGTTCATGTGGTAAAGCCAAATTTTCAGGACGTCGGGTTTTAGTGTTAAATACCGCCCAAAATGTTTCACATCCTATAATTTTCTCGTCTCCAATGTACATTTCCAAACAACGAATAGAACGTGAATTTTCCAAAGAGTTGATCCAAGTCTTAACCGTTACCATATCGCGCCATCTAGGCAAACGACTGATTTCAACTCGCATTCTGCTCAAAACCCAAGCCTGATGGTGTACTTGCATATCGCTAAAACTAATGCCACCTAATTCCGCATGCAAACCGGCCGTCAATTGCAGAATGTTGCATAAGTCGGTGTATTTCAAATAACCGTTCGGATAGCATTGCAGAAATGTGATTTCCCAATTCTGTTCCAATTTTGATGTAAAGTTTGGCGCTATGGGCATATAAATAATTATGAATTATGAATTATGAATTATGAATTGTAAATGATTGATTATTTCTTTTGGAGCAGTTTTGTAGTCAAACCACATTGCGTTTTCGGTTCGTTTGAACCAAGTCAGTTGGCGTTTGGCAAAGCGTCTTGTGTTTTTCTTAATTTCTTCTATGGCGAATTCCAACGTGGTTTTTCCGTCAAAGTAATCGAATAATTCTCTGTAACCCACGGTTTGCAAGGCATTCAAGTGTTTGTTTGGATATAATTTTTTGGCTTCCGCCAACAAACCTTCACTAACCATCAGGTCAACCCGTTGGTTGATTCGGTCGTACATAATATCGCGCTCGGCTTCTAAACCGATGACAATAGGAGTGAAGTGACGGCTGTTTTTCTTTTGTCCAATAAAACTCGAATATGGTTTTCCGGTACCTAAACAAACTTCGACAAAGCGTTTCATCCGTTGCGGATTTTGCAATGTTTGTGGGTTTTCTGTAGTTAGTTTTTGGAAATATAGAGGGTCAAATTCTTTTAATTTTTGCTGCAGGTAATCAATTCCAAACTCTTCAAAATCAGCATTTATTTGCGCTCTAAAGGATTCGTCTATGTCTGGAAAATCATCGAATCCTTTTAATACCGCATCCACATACAAACCCGAACCGCCAACCATAATTTGGATATTGTTTTGGGTAAATAAATCGTCCAGTTTAGCAATCGCTTCTTGTTCAAAATCGCCTACCGAATACGATTCAAAAATAGATTTGTTTTGGATAAAATGATGTGTGGCTGATTTTAGTTCTTCCTCATTTGGAACGGCTGTACCAATGCACATTTCTTTAAAAAACTGTCGGCTGTCACAGGATAGAATGTCACAACCGAAATGCCGGGCCAAAGCAATGCTCAGGGAAGTTTTTCCGATGGCTGTTGGTCCTATGATGGTGATTAGGTAATTCAATGCACTTTGTTTTTTTAGCCCCGATAGTAGTGGAAATCCTCGAAGAGATTGCAACGGATAGCGGGAAATAGCTCCTGATAAATTAAAACTTTACAATTCGGATTACTTTGTGACGTCGCAAATAACCTTGGATTATCGTTCTTGTATCGCGGTTGTTTTGCATCGGGATGATTAGGTTTTTCAGTATTTCGATGTTGTTAACTTGGTAATTCAAATCGAAGAAGCAATAGCCTTTGTAAATGCCGTTTTCGATGAGTACTGCGCTACGTTCGTTGGTGTTTCTGCCACGATCAATAATGACCATATTGTTGTTGTCAAACTTCATTTCGTTGATGAACTCTTCTACGCGTTCGTTGTATTCCTCCGGCGGTTCTTGGTTCAAACAAGCGCCTTTACACTCTTTGATTTTCAATTGGAAGCAACCGTTTTTAGTATCGTATAATCCATTTATCTTTTGGCACAACTGGTGTTCTGCGGTGACTTTATGCAACAAATTTTTACCTTCTTGAACCGAAGTAAAAGAAGTAATTTCTTTTTTTCGGCCATCGGCTTTTTGGATTCTCAATGCCAAATAACCGTTTTCGTCTTTTTCGGCATACAAGGCATATTGAAATATAGTTTTGCGTTGCGAACGGTTGTAAATAGGTTTGTTGATTTTAATTTCTTCACTTTCTTTGAGCAAGGCAATCAATTCGCTTCCGGTTTCTTCGTAAGTGACGGCAAAAACTTCACGTTGAATTTTTTTGCATTTGCCGGTTGTTCCGGTGAAATGTTGGTTGATGCGCTTTTTGATGTTTTTGCTTTTGCCGATGTAAATCAAATCGCCTTTTTCGTTGTGGATGTAATAAATACCGGTACGCGTTGGCATACTCTCTACGATATCCAGCAATTTAGGTGATAAACCTTTTTTGATTTCGGCTTTGATTAAACTGATTAGGATTTCTTTTTCGACGTCTTTGTCCAAAATCATTTTGAACAATTTCACAGTCGCCAAAGCATCACCGCTGGCGCGATGTCTGTCGGTAACGGGAATTCCCAGCGAGCGAACCAATTTCCCTAAGCTATAAGAAGCTTGCCCCGGAATTAATTTTTGGGATAATTCAACCGTACAAAGTGTCGGTTTGATATAATCATAACCTAGTCGGCTGAATTCAGTGCGCAAAATTCTATAATCAAATGAGGCGTTGTGGGCGACAACGATACAGTTTTCAGTAATTTCTATGATGCGTTTGGCGACTTCATAAAACTTTGGTGCAGAGCGCAGCATAGCGTTGTTAATCCCGGTTAATTTTACCACAAAGGGCTGAATTGGTTTTTCGGGATTGACCAAGCTGATGAACTGATCCACAATTTCGTGACCGTCAAATTTGTAGATAGCGATTTCAGTAATGCCTTCTTCATTAAATTGACCTCCGGTAGTTTCTATGTCGAGTATGGCGTACAAAATAGTTGTCGGTTGTGTGTTGTCAGTTATCGGTTGTAAGTTGTTTTTAAATCTAATTTAATCTTCAAATTGACACATTTTCAAATTATCTGTTGCCAAAGATACTACTTCCAATCCGAACCATGGTGCTTCCGCAGTCGATTGCCAATTGGTAGTCGCCACTCATGCCCATGGAAAGCGTTGTCAGTTGTCGGTTGTTGGTTGTCGGTTGTTGGTATTTATCAAAAATAGTTTTTAAATGTTCGAATTCTCGTTTGATTTGGTCTTGATTATCGGTGAACGTTGCCATTCCCATTAAACCAACGATTATAATATTTTGAAAGTTCTTGAATTCATCGGAATTCAGTAATTCTTCCAATTCCTTTTCGTCTAAGCCGAATTTGGTTTCTTCTTCGGCGATGTGAATTTGCAGTAAACAATGGATGTTTTTTCTCCAGCGAACGGCTTGGCGGTTGATTTCTTTGAGCAATTTCAAACTGTCAACACCGTGAATCAGTTTCACATAAGGCACCATATACTTCACCTTGTTGGATTGCACATGGCCAATCATATGCCATTCGATGTCCTTTGGCATTTGCTGCCATTTTTCGGTCATTTCCTGGATTTTATTTTCCCCGAAAATGCGTTGGCCGGCATTGTAAGCTTCCATCAAGTCGGCTACGGGTTTGGTTTTAGAAACCGCTACCAAGGTTACATTGTCAGGAAGAGAGGATTTTATTTCGAGAAGGTTTTGCGCTATTGACATTCAATTGTTTTAATTTTTTTTACTTCGTATTTCGTAAATCGTACTTCTAACTTACAATTCATACACCATCAATCCGCTTCTGAACTTCGGTTCTATATATGTACTTTTGGGCGGCATAATCAAATTGTTATCGGCTAAAGCTTTGATTTCAGAGATATCTGATGGGTAAAGCATAAAACCGACTTCAAATTCGCCTTCGTCAACCAATTCTTTTATGGTCAAAATAGATTGTTTACCCGGTATGTATTCGATGCGTTCGTCGTTTCGCAAATCTTCTATGCCTAATAACGGTTGCAGTACTTTGTCATACAAAATCTGTGCATCCAAATTTTCTAAAATGGAAGGTTGGCTTTTCTCTTGCTTGTAAAACAACGCATAAAAACTGCCGTCGAGATACATCCCAAACTCAAACTTGCTTTGCGGTTTCCACAATTCTTGCTCTTTGTCTTTAATGATAAAGTTTTCGGAAAGTTGGGTCATAAAATCTTCTTTAGAAAACCCATTCAAATCACGAATGATTCTATTGTATTCATAGATTTTGACATTGCTTTCAGCAATCAGGAAACTCATAAAATAGTTCAGTTTTTCGTTGCCTAAATGTTTGTCTTCATCATATAACAATTCGGCTGAAGCCGAGCGGTGATGCCCATCGGCAATATATAATTCTTGAATATTTTCAAACTGTTGGGTAAGCCAATGGATTTCTGCTTCGGTTTCAATTTTCCAAAGTTGGTGTTGCTCTTTGTTGGTAGTGGAATAATTGTAGATTGGAGTGCTTTTTTTCTTTTCGGCTATCCAAGCATCCAACGATTCATTGTCGGGATAGGTAATCAAAACCGGTTCGGTATTAAAACCTGTTTGGTGCAAATAATCCTTAAAATATTCCACACGATATTGCAAAGTGTCTTCGTGTTTTTTGATGACGTTATTCTTGTAATCTTCGATTGAAGTTCCGGCAACTATTCCTGTGAATGACTGTGATTTGGTTTTGATTTCATATAAAAAGAAAGCCGCTTGGTCTTCTTCCATAAAAATCCCGTCATCTTTGAAATCTTGGTATTTGTGCGCGACACCTTTAAAGCGTTTGTCCAAAGTAATTTTCTGCGAATACATATAAGCAGGATGAATGACATGCAAAAACGAATACGGATTAAAACTCAACCAAGCGGCAAGCTCGGCCGAACTGTAATCATCGTAGTTTCGGCAAGTGACCAACGCCACTTTATCGGGCGTAGGACGAACGGCTTTGAAAGGGATTATTTTGCTCATTTTTTTGGGCTGTTAGCTCTTAGCTTTTTTGAAATTTGCTGATGCTAAATAAATTGTTTTGATACTTTCTCAGCTTTTTTGGACTCTGAATAATCATAGAAACCTTCTCCTGATTTTACGCCTAATTTTCCGGCCATTACCATATTGACTAATAACGGACAAGGGGCATATTTCGGGTTTTTGAAGCCGTCGTACATCACGTTTAGGATTGAAAGACAAACATCCAATCCGATAAAATCTGCCAGTTGCAATGGCCCCATAGGATGTGCCATTCCGAGTTTCATCACCGTGTCAATTTCGCTTACGCCGGCCACACCATTGTATAAAGTTTCGATGGATTCGTTAATCATTGGCATCAAAATTCTGTTGGCTACAAAACCCGGATAATCGTTGACTTCGGTTGGTGTTTTTCCTAATTTGACCGATAAATCCATGATGATTTTGGTCACTTCATCTGAAGTATTGTATCCTCGGATGATTTCCACCAATTTCATAATCGGCACCGGATTCATAAAGTGCATTCCGATCACTCTTTCCGGATGAACGACTTGTGCTGCGATTTGGGTAATTGAAATGGAGGATGTATTGGTCGCCAAAATTACGTTGTGGTCGCAAATGTCGCTTAGTTGTTTGAAGATATTGAGTTTCAAGCCTACGTTTTCAGTTGCAGCTTCAACCACTAAATCACAACCAACCACACCATCTTTGATATCGGTATAAGTGATGATGTTACCGATAGTTTTGTGTTTATCGTCTTCAGTAATTGTACCTTTGGTTACCATTCGGTCCAAATTGGCAGCAATCGTTGCCATACCTTTTTCCAAAGATTTTTCGGAAACATCAATTAATTTTACGGTAAAACCGCTTTGGGCAAATGTATGGGCAATTCCGTTACCCATGGTTCCTGCGCCTATTACAGCAATTGTTTTCATTATATTGGTTTAGTTTTTGTTTATTTTCCAAGTAAATTATAAAATTCGATATGGCCTGTATAACTCAATGTCAGGAATAAAGTGTCGATAAGACCATGAACAAGAATATTGATCCAAATGTTTCTGTATTTGTTATAAATCAAGGCAAAGGCAATTCCAAAGATAAAAGTCATTACTAACCCTGAAATGCCTTGGTATAAATGTGGTAACGAAAACAAAACCGCGGAAACAAGAATTATGATTGTCTTTTTATTTCCGATAATCCGTTCCAATTGTGCAAAAGCAAATCCCCTAAACAATAATTCCTCTCCAATAGCTGCGCTTAACCACATGTTGAACAACCATTTGACATAAAGTCCCGAATTGCCTTCAATTATAGAAAAAGCACTATAATCTGCAGGTTCGTCAAAAACCCAACTTACCGCGGGTTGAAAAACAAAATCCATCAGTAACTCCAAAACAACATAGCAGATGGCAACAATCCTGAATTCTTTTAGCCCTAGTTTGTTAAAGTTCAAACTTTTTAAATTACTGTCCTGCCAAAAAGTAACCCCAAGTATATAAAGGATAATGACCCCGAAAGTAAAGGGAAACTTAGTTAGCGGATTATAAATCAATCCGAACGCCACTGCCAGAAACAGCAATGAAAACCATTTATTTCGAAGCCAATTATTCATTTAGGTTAGGCATTTTCCATAGAATCAATGATCATATAAGCCACACGCAAGGCTTCGGTTCCGTCTTCTAAAGTGACAATAGGAGTAGTATTGTTATTGATAGCATCAGCAAAAGTTTCCAATTCGTCTAAAATGGCATTGTTGGGAGAAACTTCCGGATTGGCAAAATAAATTTGTTTCTTTTCACCTTCCGCATTTTGCAAAATCATGTCAAAATCGCCCGGTACTTCCGGAGCTTCTTTCATTTTTACAACTTCGCATACTTTGTCTAAATAATCCACCGAAATGTAAGCATCTTTCTGGAAGAAACGCGATTTGCGCATGTTCTTCATCGAAATGCGGCTCGAAGTAATATTAGCCACACAGCCGTTTTCAAATTCGATTCGGGCATTGGCTATATCGGGTGACTGACTCAACACCGAAACGCCGCTGGCATGAACCGCTTTTACTTTAGATTTGACCACACTCAAAATCGCATCGATATCGTGGATCATCAAGTCTAAAACCACCGGAACATCAGTACCGCGCGGATTGAACTCTGCCAAACGATGGGTTTCAATAAACATTGGGTTTTCGATTTGATTTTTCACTGCGGTAAATGCAGGATTGAATCTTTCTACGTGGCCTACTTGCCCTTTGACATTGTATTCTTTGGCCAAGGCTATAATTTCCTCCGCTTCGGCAACAGTTGTAGCAATGGGTTTTTCGATAAACACATGTTTGCCGCTTTTGATGGAGACTTTGGCACATTTATAATGTGAGAGAGTGGGTGTAACGATGTCAATTACATCAACCGCATGGATTAATTTGGCAATAGTATCAAATTGCTTGTATCCAAATTCGGCTTCAATTTTGGCCCCGTTTTCATGGTTTTCATCATAAAAACCTACCAATTCGTATTTTTCAGATTGTTGTAGTAATCGCAAGTGTATTTTTCCGAGGTGACCGGCACCTAAAACGCCAACTTTGAGCATAAAGATAAATTTTATCAAAAGTAGCATTTTAGTTTAAAGTTTAAAAGTTTAAGAGTTTAAAAGTTTATTGGAATTTGGAATTTGTTTATTGGAATTTTTACTTCTATTTTTACCAAAATAAATCTCAACCTACTTTGAAAGATACCAGCAAACATCAAGGACTTCGAAATCAACTGGCTAAGCTGTTGGAAGAAAAAGGAATTACCGATAAAAGTGTTTTAGACGCCATTCGAAAAATTCCCAGACACTTGTTTTTGAATTCGAGTTTTGAAGATTTTGCTTATCAAGATAAAGCCTTTCCTATTGCCGCGGGACAAACCATTTCGCAACCTTATACCGTTGCATTTCAAACAGAATTGTTAAAGGTAAAAAAAGACGATAAAATCCTGGAAATCGGAACCGGATCCGGTTATCAAACAGCGGTTTTAGTGGCTTTGGGAGCCAAAGTATATTCGGTAGAGCGACAAAATGAATTGTTTAAAATCACTTCAGCTTTGCTGCCAAAATTAGGCATTCGCCCAAAACATTTGTCCTTTGGTGACGGTTATAAAGGATTACCCAATCACGCTCCTTTTGATAGTATCATCGTAACTGCCGGCGCACCGATAATTCCGAAACCCTTAATGGCGCAACTGAAAATAGGAGGAAGATTAGTCATTCCGTTAGGCGAAGGTGAACAAGTAATGACCATGTTAATCCGTAAAAACGAGACCCAATTCGAAAAACACGAGTTTGGCGAATTCCGTTTCGTGCCTTTATTAGAAGATAAAAATTAGAATGATTTTTTAATTCGGTCTATATCGCGTTTGACATCTTGTTCTTTAAGGCTTTCGCGTTTGTCATACGTCTTCTTTCCGCGGCAAAGTCCGATATCCAATTTGGCTATACCTTTTTCATTGGTAAACAATTTCAGCGGAATAATAGTCAATCCTTTAGTATCCATTGCTCTTTCGAGCTTTTTTAACTCTCTTTTATTGAGCAACAACTTGCGTTCGCTTTTGGCCTTATGATTGAACTGATTGCCATATAAGTATTCGTCAATTTGGGTATTGATGGCGAATAATTCGTGGTTGTGAAACTCACAAAATCCTTCAGTGATATTGGCTTTACCCAGGCGAATCGATTTGATTTCGGTTCCGGTTAAGACAATACCGGCCGTGTAAGTTTCGATTATCTCGTAATCGAACTTAGCGCGTTTGTTAAGTATGTTTATCGTTTTCAACATTGGATGGCAAATGTACTAAACTAATGCTTAATTCTGAACTCATATTGGGACGAAATTATCAATAAAAAAAATGTTTAAACTATGATTTATATCAGTTTTTCCGCAAAATCTTACCGCTAATTTTGGGGTATAATTTTAAACTAACAAATCAAAATGAAAAAATTATTATTAGTAGCAGGTTTGGCTTTTTTTGGTTTAACTGCTCAAGCACAAGAACAAAGTAAAGGATTACAAGGCGCATGGTTTGCCACATCACAATTTGGTTACCAACAAACAAAATCAGGTGATGTAAAAAGTACTAACCTTATGGTATTACCAATCGTTGGAACCTTTGTAACTCCATCAGTAGCTGTTGGAGCAGGTATAGGTTACCTTAATGTCAAAGCAGATAATGCACCTGTTGGTGGTTCAACCGTAGATTTGAATTCAAAACTATATGTTATCCAACCTTTGGCACGTAAATATTGGAATGTTGCCGGAAACTTCTATTTCTTTGGGCAGGTTGCCACACCAATTATAACCGGTAAAGAAGAAACAACGAATTTAAAAATTAACCAATTTGGCGCAACTATGTCGGGAGGTTTTGATTTCTTTGTTACTAAAAACTTCTCTGTTGAGTTTTCCTATAACCTTGTAAATTTCAGTCAAACTACATTGAAGAATGATGGCGGCGGAAAAACGACAGTGACTGATTTTTCTATAGCTCATGTAGCTAATGTTGAGTCAGCTTACAATAACGCTTTGTACGGAAGTGGTGGAAGTTTGACCACACCTTTATCATTCGGATTTAAGTTTGTGTTTTAATTAAATTAATAGTTATAGATTTTTCCGATTTGCGTCGGAGTTTAAACCGCCATTCTTGATTGATTGGCGGTTTTTATTTTGAAATCTTTACCTTTGCCTCATGGAAAGAGTACCTTCAAAAGATCCGCTTCACGGTGTTACGCTTCAAAAAATAGTGGAGCAATTGGTTGATTATTATGGTTTTGACACTTTGGGTGAACTGATTAAAATTAAGTGTTTTAACAGCAATCCGAGTGTTAAATCGAGCTTGACTTTTTTGCGCAAGACTGATTGGGCTAGGAAAGAAGTGGAAGCATTGTATATCAAGACACTTCCGAAGTTAGATTTAAACTAACTATTTCTTGAAATTTCTTCTCAGTAAAGAATAAATAACGGTGTCCCAAAATTTCCCTTCCCACAATTCGTTCTCTAATATATGGGCTTCTTTGACAAAACCATTTTTTTGTAAAACCTTTTCAGAGGCTGTATTTCCGGGATCGATAACGGCTTCAATGGAATGCAGGTTCATTTGTTCGAAGCCATATTCGACTACAGCTCTAATCGCTTCTGTGATGTAACCTTTGCCGTTGTATTCGGGTAACGACATATAACCGATTTCGGCACGATGATTTTCGGGCTGTATTCTGTAATGGCCTATGATACCAATGATTTTAGGATTTCCTTTGATGGTAATTCCCCAATTGATTCCGGTATTGTTCTCGATTTTTTCATTCATCATGGCAATGTGTCCCAAAGCATCTTCTTTGGTTTTGGCCAAAGGTCTCGGTATGTATTTCATGATATCAGGATTACCGCGAAGGGCTAAAACTTCCTCAACGTCATTTTCGTCAATTCGGCGTAAGAGTAAGCGCTCGGTTTCTATATTTTGAAAGGGATGGAAATTGATGGTTAGCATACATTCGTTTTTTGTAAATTTATATAATTTCAAGGCTAAAACTATATTCCTTGCAAAAATTACTTTCTACAAATTGAATTCCTTCTTTTTCCAAGATATTTCCATTGGCATGTGTAGTATCGGCGTAGCCCAACCAAGGTTCCAGACAAATAAAAGGCGCATTTGTTTTGGTCCAAATACCAAAATTTGGAAAGTCTTTAAACTTGAAATTCAAAATGGGCAGATTGTTTTCAAGAATTTTAATATGTTTTGATTTCAAACACTTGAAGACTAAGGCATCCTTTTCAAATAGGGAATAGGTGAGTGGTAATTGGTTGTTTTTCAGTTCAATATTTTGAGTTGTTTCAGAAAGTAAATCCTCTTCCAGTTGGTAACAAATTAATTTTTCGCCTGCTTCAAATAGCAAACTATAGTTTTCAAATTTGTTTTTTAAAGCAAAAGCCGGATGTCCGCCGATTGAAAAAGGTATCGTTTTTTGGTCTTTATTGATAACTTTATAAGTGACTATTAATTCTGATTTTTTTAAAGTATAAATGAGTTGTAATTCAAAATGAAAAGGAAAAATGTTAAAAGTCAACCCATTGTCTTGTAAAGAAAAAACTACTTTATCTGTTTCTTTCTGAATTAATTGAAACTCAAAATCTCTGGCAAATCCGTGACGATTTAAAGAGAACATTTTGTCTAGGTATTGATACGTATTGTTCTTTAAAGTACCAACAATCGGAAATAGGATAGGAGCGTGTTTTCCCCAAAACTCGGGATTTCCTTCCCAAATGTATTCTCTTTTGGTTTCTATAGATTGTAGTGAAATAAGTTCAGCTCCTTGGTGATTAATTTTGGCTGAGAGTATTGAATTTGAGATAGTTGTCGTCAAAGTAGATTGGGTGTTTTTTTAGTAAAAGTTTGGTTCACAAATATATTTTATTAATTTTATTCCACCCATTAATCTATTTACAAACTTAATCTATGTATTATGAAACCCAACTTTGAAACCATTGAGAAAGAGACGATACAGCTTCTTTCGTTTCCAAAATCGGATGTGTTAGAAACACATGAAGAAATTCAACAGCGTCATTTAGATTTGTACAGAGCGTTGGCCTTAGGTAATTTGGAGCACTCCAAAATCAAAATTTATTTTGAAGACAATCAATCCAAAAAAGTGGTAGAAACTACCGTTTGGGCTTTGACCGATCAAAGGGTTATCTTAAAACAAGGACATTCAATTCCGATAAACCGCATTTATAAATCAGCCTAGTACACCTATTATTTTATGATACAAACCATTCTTCGGAGTGGTTTTTTTGTTTTTTAACATTTATAAAAACAATCGACGAAATGCACAAAAGTAAGAATATATCTTATTAAAAAAACAAAAAGATGTATTTCATCGATTTTATTTGTGTTTTAATCGATGTTTTATCTAATATTGCTTAACCAAATCAAACAATACGTTCTTAAATTAAAAATATATAAAGTGTTTGCCCCACATCTACTTTATTAAAAACTGTCAAATTAATCGAAATAAAGTGTTTGCCCCACATCTACTTTATTAAAAAACTTAACCTACTACTATGAAAGCAAAAATGTTTAGAGCATTGTTGCCGTTAGCAATCGTGTTCACTATGGTATCTTGTTCTTCTGATACAGAAGAAACCACCGCAGCCGACAAACAAGTTGTAACTACTTACAATTACAACGAAACCGAATCAAAATTAGTTGTACTAATCAATGATTATCGCGCAAGTTTGGGACTCAATACCCTTGAAGTAATCAATCATATTTCTTACAAATCGGAAGAGCATAACTTTTATATGATTGATAACAATGTATTTAACCACGATTACTTTCAACAACGTTCTGATAATTTAATCAGAGTTTTAGGCGCTGAAAAAGTGGGCGAGAATATTGCCTACAATTACCAAACGGCTGAAAGTGCATTTGCAGCTTGGTTAAGCAGCCCAGGACACAAAGACAACATTGAAGGTGATTACACGCACTTAGGAATATCAGTTACAACCAATCCGGACACCGGAAGAAAATATTACACCAACATGTTTATAAAAAAATAGTTTGATTATTGTTTTGTTTGATTTTGACAGATCGCTAAAAACCCGCCTCTAAAGCGGGTTTTTTAATTATTTAAAACCTAAGCGATTTTTTAATTTTAAAAATAAAAGAGCAATGGCATATGCATCATCTGACGCCGAACTCTTTTCACTCAAAGGAAGTTTGTAATGCTTAACCAAATCATCAATGGAAAAAGATTTATTGGTAATATCCATTAATTTTTGATGCATAATTTCGATGTCTAAGGCTTCATTTTTCAACTTACCACAATCCATTTTTTCCAAAGCTTCGTTGATGAGTTCTATATCAAAATGAATGCGATGGCCTACCAATACCGCATTGCCTATGTATTCCACTAAAGCTTGAATGGCATTGTACTCCGCTAACTTGGGCAGCTTGCTTTCAATTAGAAATTCATTGGATAAGCCATTATCATGAAGGTATTTATATTGTAGTATGACCACCTCAAAATTATCCCCTATGACCACTACATCATTCACTACTGCAATAGCGCCAAAAGATAAAATCACATCTTTCTTGGGGTTCAAACCGGTAGTTTCAGTACTTAAAATAACATACCGATTGGATTTAGATTCAAACTTTGCCAAGTAAGTTTTCCAAAATTCAGGATGCTCTTTATTGATATTTTTAATCCAATCCAGCATATCAGGAGAATTGTGTTAATTGAAATTTATCTTTAATCAGGTCTTCCAGTTCACGCATAGGAGACAAGGCATTTTTGAGTTTTTCACGGTCAACTTTAGTCAGCTCTTCAATATTGACAAAATCTCCTGAACTGTCATTTTTTAAGCCTTCAAGCGTTCTGAATTTAGACAATATCAGAAAGGCATCGGCACAATTTAAATAGATTTCTGAAAACTTCGGATCAACCAAAGCCAATTGTTTGAAACGAGAATAGGTATTGTTAATGCCGCGCAAGTTCAAACTGACAGCAAATAATCTGGCGCCGTCGACCAAAGGCATGATGGCTCTGTTTTTGATGTCAAATTTACCTTTGTGTTCGCCTTCTTCTTCCAGATTGAATTTTTTAAAGAAATTAAGCGGTGGGTTTTTGCGCAAAGCATCATTACCCAAATAGTCAAAAAACAAGGCGTTATTCTTGGTGTTTTTGAAAATTAAATCGGAAATGGCATCTTCAATTTTGCCTTCACCAAAAGCAATTTCATAGTCAAAAAAGATACTGCTGATATCATTCGATTTTTCACCCGGTGTTTTCATCCAATTGTTGTATTGTTTCATCCAATCACTCAATGACTTACACCAAAGCATATTGCTGGCCATGTGACCATTTGGACAAAATTGATAACCCACTTTTTCCAAAATAACTGTAGTTCTTTTGGCCAATTTTAAGAAGTAATCTTTGACATCTCTATATTTTTCAGGAGCAACATCTTCAAAGACCAAAATACTGTCTTGGTCAGTTAACAACAATTGCTCTTTTCGGCCCTGACTTCCAATGCTTAACCAAGCAAATCTCGATGGAGGAGAACCCAGGTCTAAAATGGCCAGTTCAACAGAGCGTTTGATGATGGCAGTTATAATTTCTCCCGTTATATTGTATATGTGTGGTAATGGAATGTTTTTCGCAATAGAAGTTTGAATCAAATCGGTTAGTTTTTCCCGCACCATTTTTAATTCTTTAGGCGATAAAGAACGTTTGATTTCTTTAATTAAAACTCCGGGGTTATTGGCTTGTGCTACAATCAAATCGTGCTCTGAAATGATTCCTTTTACTTCTGATTTATCAGAACCGTCCAGCGTTACACACAAATGGCTGACATTGTATTTCAACAATAACAACTGAGCCTCAGCTACCGAAACATTTTCGGGTACGGTAATTACCGGTGCCGACATGATTTTGTCAACAGTAGTAGAAATAGGAAAACGTCCGTTGGCAATTTTAGTTCTAAAATCGGTGTCAGTAACTATACCAATAGGGTTATTTTGTTCTAAAATGATAGCACTGTCAATGAGGTTTTCGGTCATTAACTGTGCTGCATCTTTTACTGCGGTATTCAGCGCAATCTTGAGCGGTGTTTTATTGTAAGCCAAAGATTGGAAATATTGAATCTCGTTGGTTTGATTTTCTGTATAAACGTTGTCGGTAATAAGTTTTCCACGATTTTCTTTATCAAAAGGGTTGCGGGTATTGGTGGCAAAACTCTCCAATAAAAAGTCTAAAACCTGCGGATTCTGAGCTACAAAAGGTTTGAATACACTAATTGGAATGGCATATACAATGCTGTCCTCACGAGCTTTGGCAGTCATCATATAGTTGTTTTTAGCAAAAAACGGACGCAATCCGAAAACATCACCGGCATAACACTTGTTGAGTAAGGTTTCCTCAGCATCAGCAACAACAGAAAGATTAATCGCACCGGAAGCCACTACATAAAAACTATCGTGAAGTTTGTCGTCAATTTGAAACAAAACTTTATGCTTGTCTAAGTTAACCACGCCAATGCTGGTCGCAACTTGAATCAGTTCATCATGGCTCAAATAATTAAACGGCGGATATTCTTTTAAAAAGTTGGCAATATTTTCAGCAATAGAATTACTCATGGCAATAATTTAAATAAATCTGTTTGTTTTTGACTTCACAAAAATAGTAAAGGTTTAGGCAAGATAGGGTTGATTGTTAAAAACATTTGAAAACTAAAAACAGTGGATGTGGGTTTTGGTTTTGAAACATTCTATTTTACATAATATAAATTATAGTTCTAAAAGTAACAAAATTACATCTTTCAAAAATAATATCGTAAGTTCTTAATATTCTACAATATAGAATGCCTCATTTAAATTATACATTCTAAAAATTTAGTTCTCTGAATTTCTTTCCTATGGCTAAACTCAGTTTGGCTTTATAATCTTCGATTAACCATTCGCGATAATTCTTGCTGGTTTTGCCCAGACAATTTACAAACCGTTTGACACGACTTTCAATATCATCAGATAATAACTTGGATAACATTCGAGCTCCGTTTAAATCGGTCGAATTCTCAACACACATTACGGCATGTTGGCTAATTGATTTTTCCAACACTTCTTTGGAACGCAAATTCAAAGCCGTATTCTTTTTGAACTCTTCTTCGATATCCATAGACACATCGGCAGTTTTGGCAAACATTTTCCGGATGGCTTCCGGCATCGTATATTTAAAGTTAAACTCAATCTCGGCATCATCACGCAGACTTTCCAAATAATATTCGGGAGACTTAAAAATATGCTGCCAATCAACCGGATCATTCCATAATCCAAATCGCAAAGCATTGTTTCCTAAGTCGATTACAGTAAACTCATCTTTGTGCGGCAGTTTACGCGAACCACGACCAATCATTTGGAAATACAATGTCAATGATTTGGTAGCACGATTCAGAATAATACTTTCTACTGTAGGTTCATCAAATCCGGTGGTTAAGATACCAACCGACGTTAAAATAGCATCCGGTGTCTTTTTAAACCATTGCAAAATATCTTTTCGATCTTCTGCTGACGTAGTATTGTCTAAATGTTTAATGGGAAAACCGGCTTCTTTGAAAGTATCATAAACATATAAGGAAGTATTGATCCCATTGTTAAAAATCAAAGTCTTTTTTCCTAAGGATTTTTCGGTGTAAGCATGCAATAATTTCTCCTGCATCACCATATTCATATACAAATCATCAGAAGATTTTACGGTGTAATCGCCATTGATGCCCACTTTGAGTGAAGTCAGCCCAACATCATAACTGTAAGTCGTTGCTTTGGCCAAAAAACCTTTATCTATAAGCGATTGAATCGTGTCACCCACAATTAATTCGTCATAGTTTTGATGCATTGGCAACTTAATATTCGAACTCAAAGGCGTCGCAGTAACACCTAAAATAAAAGACTTTTTGAATTGACTGAGTAATTTTCGGAAAGAATTGTAATGGGCTTCATCTATAATCACCAAACCAACATTGTCAATCATCAGTTTCTCATCATTTAGACGGTTTTTAAGTGTTTCTACCATGGCCACAAAACAAGAATATTCATCTTGATCCGGCAACTCTTTGATGTTACTGTTGATGATTTTGTTTTTGACATCAAATCCTTTAAGCATTTTAGAAGTTTGCTTGCAAAGCTCAATTCGATGGGTCAATACGACTACTTTTTTATTGTGTTGGGATAAATATCGTCGCACAATTTCAGAGAAAATCACCGTTTTTCCGCCACCGGTTGGCAATTGGTACAGCAAGTGATGATCACTCGGCGCATTGTCCAATCGGTCAAAAATTTTGTCAATATCGCCCTTCTGGTAACTGTAAAGTTCCTTTTTTTCTTCAATTTCGACATTAAAATCTTTCTGAGACATAGCGATTTGTACAATTTTGCAAAAGTACAGCTAAAAAAGAGTTATCCGGCAATTTAATTTTCTAAATAACAAAAAATTAATATTCAAGCCTTTCTACAACGGCCATAAACTCATAATAATTAACCCATTTTTGAGTAATAGTTTCCTCTTTCACAGCCACTACTCTACTTTTAAAATCGGTCAAAATTCCCTTTTCAATCATAAAGCTTACGGCTTGTTGGTAAGATGTCAGCATGCTTTTGAAAAAGAGTTCCTGTTTGACCACTCTTTCCGCCGAAAATGTCTGGGCAATCTCTAGGTTGTAAAGCATTAAATCGGCAATGATAAACGAATCAACACCAAGCGATATAAAGTGTTTGATGAATTTCTGAGCCACAGAACGACGCATTTTGGGTTTTTTCCCTTTTACCGGAAAGTATTCGTTAGAGATTTTGAACTTTGCTTCCCGAACAAGCTTGTCTTCATTGGGATTGAAGGCAAAATCATAATATACTTTTACGCCGCTGAATTTGTCATAAAGCTCAATAATTTGTTCTTCGAGTTGTTCTTTGGAAAGTTCCGTTAGGTATTTTTTTAAATCTCTTTTACTCATGGTGCAATTATATGAACAAAAGTAACCGCTTTTTGGTTGGTTTAGAATGTTATTACTTAATTTTGCGGATAAATTCTGAAAATCATGACCAAGCTTTTTAAACTTACTGCCATTGCAGAAGGCATTTCTTATCTGGTTTTATTCTTTAACATGTTAGTCATCAAACCCTCAAATACGGATTTGTATAAAACTTTGTTATTTCCCATAGGAATGGCGCATGGCTTGTTGTTTATTGGCTATGTAGCCTTGGCTTTTGTCATTTATAAAAGTCAGCATTGGAGTTTAAAAGAATTGGCCATCGTTCAATTGGCTTCCCTATTGCCTTTTGCCACTTTTTATGTGGAAAAAAAATATGTGACAAATGCATAAAATCTTCGAAAAAATATTTGGTTGGAGTTATCCTTTGTTCAAAAGATGGGATTTTGGCGAAACGCTATCTTCTTACTTGAGCTTAGCGATTAACATCCTTATTTTAGGTTTTATCGCCTACACTATCTATTTGGTTTTTAGGTATGCTTTAGTGAGAATCCTAATCATAATTGCCCGAAGAACCAAAACAAGATTTGATGACTTATTAGTTTCCAATAAAACCGCAAAATATACTGCTCATCTGATTCCGTTATTGTTTATCTACAAATCGGTTCCAATCATTTTGGAAAACTTTGTCTATTGGGAAGGCATTTTCGGGAAACTGGTTGGCATTTATATTGTGTTGTTGAGTTTGTGGATTATCAAAACCATACTCAATGCCTTTCGAGATCATTTAAAATCAAACCCTTCTTTTAGCGATAAGCCTATTGACAGTTACATTCAAGTAATTATGATAGTGCTTTGGACTTTTGGTTTCATCATCATAGTCTCCAAAGTTTTTGACATCAGTACCAATGCAATGTTGGGAACTTTTGGAGCCATTTCGGCTATCATTATTTTGATTTTTAGAGACACCATCTTAGGTTTTGTGGCTAGTGTTCAAGTGTCCTTAAATGATATGGTTCGGATTGGTGATTGGATTACATTTGACAAGTTTGGTGCGGATGGCGATGTAATCGAAATCAATTTAGCTACAGTAAAAGTTCGAAATTTTGACAACACTACGACAACGATTCCAACCTACAGCATGATTTCTGATTCCTTCCGAAACTGGCGTGGTATGCTGGATTCCAGTGGAAGAAGAATCAAAAGACACATTCTTATCAAAGCCAAAAGCATTCGTTTTTTGGATGAAAAAGAACTGGAAGAATTAAAACGAATCCAATTGGTAACGCATTACATTGAGCATCGTCAAACCGAGATTGACAAGTTTAATGCAACACGCGGCATTGATAAGTCTTTGTTAATTAACGGTAGAAATATGACCAACTTTGGGTTATTCCGAAAATACATTACCCAATATTTGAGCCAATATCCGGGTTTGAATAAGGATATGATTTTGTTGTGCCGTCAGTTGCAACCTACGGCTCAAGGGATTCCGCTGGAGATTTATACTTTCTCTAACGATAAAAGATTTGAGAACTACGAATATATTATGGCCGATATTTTTGACCATATCTTTGCTTCGATTCCTTATTTTGACCTGGAAATTTACGAAATGCCTTCAGGCAAAAGCGACTTTGTAGATCAATAACCGGTCAATCGGTCCTGTATATACTCGATTTGTGTTTTTCCATGTGGTTTTGGTTTACCGTCTGTTCCCAGACTTACCATAGTAATCGAATCAATAGTAATAATGATTTCTCGAGTCATCATATTTCTGACCTGACAAGTCAATGTCAGCGACGATTTACCGAATTTCACCACATCTATTCCAATTTCTACAATATCACCTTGTTTAGCCGAACTTCTGAAATTGATTTCCGACATGTGTTTGGTTACTATTTTGGGATTTTCGAGTTGGATTATCGAATACAAGGCCAATTCTTCATCAATCCAAGCCAAAAGTCTACCGCCAAATAAAGTACTGTTAGGATTTAAATCTTCGGGTTTTACCCATTTTCTGGTATGAAATCTCATAGGAAATAATTTGTTAAGCAAAATTAATGAATTTCGTTAGTGCTATACCATTTTTGGCAATTCATTAACCGAAAACGTTTTCAGGCATTAAGGTCACATTGATTAATTGTAAAGTTTACTCAAACACCGAAACACTTCTGCCATTAAAGGGGAAAAAAGTTGATTATTAACTGTAAACATTTATATTTGCATACATTTAACATTTAATTGTAAATTAAATTATTCAAGTATGAAAAAAAACCTACTGACCCTATTTGCATTTTTATTCATTTATGCTGCCCATTCACAAGTTGCTGTAGATACAACCGGAATCATCGGTGATAGTTATAATAAGTGGTCCATTGAACTTTCAGTCGGACAAGGAAAAGGTGTTAAGCCATATGCTGATGGCTATTTTTCCAGTAATCCGGACAAAGTTTTCGGAGGATTACAGCTTAATTCCTTTGGGATTGGAGCTCGATACATGATCAGCCCGAAATTTGGTTTAAAATTCGACTTCAACTATGAAAATTTCAAAAACCAAAGCGGTAGCGAAAGCTTAGAGTTTGAAATGGTTCAATACCGAACCGGTATTCAAGGAGTTGTGAATGCTGTTCGTTTATTCGGAATTGAAGAAGCTGCCGGAAGATTTGGTTTGTTATTACATGGTGGACTTAACTTTGCTTACATGCAGCCACAAACAGAAGCTCCGGGTCACAACAAGGGAAGACATGAATGGAATGGTGGTTTAATTGTTGGTTTTTCTCCACAATTCAGATTAACCAATTCGTTAGCTCTTTTTGCCGATTTGAGCACCATGAATAATTACAGACAACATTTTAATTGGGATGGTTCTTATGCTGAAAGCACAAACAACCTTTCAGGACAACAAATATTAATGTCATTTGGCTTGTCATATTCTTTCGGTAGAGAGAAAATCCACGGAGATTGGGCAATTATCCAAGACAAAAAAGACAAAGAAATAGCAGAATTAAACAACAGAATTGGTGAAATCGAAACCTTGATGAACGATAGCGATAAAGACGGTGTGCCTGATTATTTGGATGTTGAAAACAATTCTATTGCCGGAGTGGCTGTTGACACCAAAGGTAGAATGGTTGACAAAAACACTAATGGGGTTCCGGACGAGCTAGAAAAGTATATTGATAGCTCTATCACCAATAATAACAGCAGCAACAATACAGCATTGTCTAAAAACATCTTAGAGCAGTTGATTAACGAAGGTTACATCGCAGTTTATTTTGATAAAAACTATTCACAACCAACACCGGCATCGGCCGATAATATTGGCTTTGTATTAAACTATTTAAGAAACAATCCTTCAGCCTCAGTAGAGATTTCAGGTTATGCTGATGAAGTTGGAAAAAGTGCGAATAACAAGAAGTTAGCATCAGCCAGAGCCGAAAATGTGAAAGCCATTTTGGTTAAAGCCGGTATCAATCCTTCAAGATTAAACGCTAAAGGAGCAGGAATCGACAGTTCGGTTGACAAGAATTCTGAGTACGCCCGACGCTTAGTTCGCAAGGCTGTGTTCAAGATAACTAATTAACAATTAATTATTGATAACTATAAAATGACCTCTGTTTTGCGACAGAGGTTTTTTTATAACTTTAAATAAAAATGGAAGCAGAAGATGTTTCCTTCGGCAGTTGTTTAGCTTGTGTGACATTAAGAGAAAAGCGACCATTGAAATTCAGGTACACAGACTTTAGTTCGCTTCAAACAAATAAAAACCACTAAAAAAATCCCACTATGGAAGCCAGAGACAATAATGTTCTAGAATTAAGAGGAGAATCTTTAGGAACAATCACCAATCAGTCCTCACTCGAGGAAGTTTTTCAGAATAAAACCCTCCGCCCTATTTTAAAGTTACAGAATGATTTATTCATTCAGGTTTTTATCAATTATGCTCTAAAACAAAAAAACGTTTTCTTCTCATTAACACCCGAAAAGAAAATGGCCTACATTGAAAATGTTATCCAAAGAGATATCAAATTCAGAAACTCCTTAAAAGGAATGGTCATCGCCTTTTTTACCTTAGAGGAATATGCAGAATACATTCAAAATTCCTCTAATCTCAACAAACGCATGATGAACATGTTGATTGAAAGATTAAAAAGTCAAATCCAATTAATTGAAATCAATCCCTGACAACTAACGCTAATCATAAAGAATACGCCATTTTAACTATTGTTTACAATGTTTAATGGCGTTATTTTTTTGACTTTTCTTAATGATAATTAAATTCTCTATTTGTATTTCCTTCTTTTTTTGGATAATTTTCAATAACTAAATATCAATAAATATTTTATCGTAAAACTTAATACAATTCAAAGATTTACGTATTATACAACGAATTTTTCATTATAATTGTTAAAAAGAATAACAATTATGAAAGAGGAATATTTTAAGTGGTATTCACCTAATTTAAGCCGTGAAATCCAAATGTTGGTTTTCGGACATGCAGGATATCCGGTTATCCTCTTCCCTACTTCAATGGGAAGTTTCCACGAAAATAAAGACCAAGGATTAATCGAAAGTGCCCGCTGGTATATTGAACAAGGATTGATTCAAATCTTTTGCCCGGACAGTATTGACAAAGACAGTTTTTACAACAAAAATATCCATCCGGTTCATCGCATCCAAAACCACGTTTGGTATGATAAAATGATTTGCCACGAAATTGTAGAACGCGTCAAAAACAATACCTATGCCGGAAAAGTAGCGGTTGCCGGTTGCAGTTTTGGCGGTTATCACGCCGCTAACTTTGCTTTCAAACATCCCGGTTATGTAAGTCATATGTTTTCGCTGAGTGGTGCTTTTTCGATCAAAAGTTTTATGGATGGTCATTGGGATGACAACGTGTTTTATAACAGCCCGGAAGATTATCTTCACGGATTAAACGACGGAGAATTATGGAACATGGATATCATCCTCGGCACTTCAAATTGGGATATCTGTTTTGATGCCAATTTAAAACTGAGTAAAATTCTTTCCCAAAGAGACATTCCCCATTGGCTGGACATTCGACAAGAACGGGAACACGATTGGCCGGTTTGGCGCGAAATGTTTCCGCACTATTTATCCAGAATAAAGTTTTTTTAACAACAAGAAGTAAGTCAAAACATAAAATCAAAACACATGAAAAAGATTGGTATTTTATTCGGAATGGAAGACACTTTCCCCTATGCATTTATAGAAAGAGTCAATTCAAAAAACGAAAAAGGCATCGTAGCCGAAGCGGTAACTATAGACAAAGTAGTGCAAAACAAAGGTGGCGAATATGCAGTGATTATTGATAGAATTTCACAAGATGTTCCTTTCTATAGAGCGTTTTTGAAAAATGCAGCACTAACCGGAACCAATGTTATCAATAATCCGTTTTGGTGGAGTGCTGATGATAAGTTTTTCAACAATTGTTTGGCTGATACTTTGGGCGTTCCGTTACCCAATACAGTTATTCTACCTTCTGCAGAACATCCGACGGATACGACATCCAAATCCTTCAGAAACCTGAAGTATCCAATGGATTGGGAAGGAATCTTTGATTACATAGGCTTTCCTGCTTATATGAAACCTTATGCCGGCGGCGGTTGGAAAAACGTTTACCGATTGGAAAACAAAGAAGAATTCTTTGAAAAACACCGTGAAACAGGACAATTGGTTATGCTTTTACAAGAGGAAATAGTATTCCAAGACTATTATCGCGTGTATTGTTTGGGCGGAAAAGCGGTTAGAATCATGCCTTACGAACCCAGAAATCCACACCATTTAAGATATGTAGTCGAGAATCCAAATACCGATAAGAAACTAATGGCTACGATTAAAGATTACACGCTTCGCCTTTGCAAAGGCTTAGGCTATGATTTTAACACGGTGGAATTTGCGGTGCGTGACGGAATACCATATGCTATCGACTTTGGCAATCCGGCTCCTGATGCTGAGTATACTTCGGTTGGTGCCGAAAACTTCGAATGGGTGGTGGAAGAAGCGGCCAAAATGGCAATAGCTTTCGCCAAAAAACAAAAACCGGGTAAAGTCAACCTAACTTGGGGCGATTTTATCAAAAACGCCGTGAGTGAGAAATAATAACTTTCTTTTAATTAAAAGTAAAAAATGAAGAAGAAATTACCCGTATTTACCCTGGGCGTTGAAGAAGAATACCAAATTATAGATCCGCAAACCCGTGATTTACGCTCTCATTTGTCCAAAATTGTTGATGGCGCCAAAATCATTTTAAACGAACAAGTAAAAGCCGAAATGCACCAGTCTGTGGTGGAAGTCGGAACCAATATTTGTAAAAATGTCAAAGAAGCCAAAGCCGAAATCCGTTTTCTCAGAAGTAAAATAGTAGAACTCGCAGCCAAACAAAACCTAGTAGTTGGTGGCGCCGGAACTCATCCGTTTTCACGTTGGCAAGACCAACCGATTACCGACGATCCAAGATACCATCACATCGTAAACGAATTACAAGATGCCGCGCGCTCCAATTTGATTTTCGGAATGCATTGCCACGTTGGCATTGAAAACCGTGAAATTGGTTTGCAACTCATGAATCAAGCGACTTATTTCTTGCCGCATATTTTTGCGTTGTCCACCAATTCACCGTTTTGGGAAGGCCGTAATACCGGTTATAAATCATTCAGAACCAAAGTTTTTGACAAATTTCCTCGAACCGGCTTACCTGAATATTTTGATAGCGTTCAAGCTTATGACAATTATTTAGAAACTTTGGTCAAAACCAAATGTATTGACAATCCTAAGAAAATTTGGTGGGATTTGCGTTTGCATCCGTTCTATGATACGATTGAATTTCGCATTACCGATATGAGCTTGACGGTAGATGAAGCGATGTGTATCGTAGCAATCATCCAAGCGGTTGTGGCTAAATTATACAAATTGACCATGGCCAATACCAGTTTCAACATCTACCGAATTGCTTTGATTAAAGAGAATAAATTCCGAGCTGCGCGTTACGGCATTGAAGGCAACATGATTGATTTTGGCTTGCAACAAGAAGTAGATACCAAATGTTTGATTCTCGAACTACTCGAGTTTATTGATGATGTGGTTGATGAATTAGGCAGTCGAGACGAAATCAATTATGTTCACACTATTCTAAAAGAAGGCACCGGAGCCGACAAACAATTGGCCGTCTTTAATTATACCCAAGATTTGACCAAAGTAGTAGACATGATTACCAGCGAATTCACCAAAGGATTGTAGTGTTGTTAATGGAATTGTTATTAACTAAAAACGAAACACTGAACACTATTGCTTAAATTTGCCTCATCAAATTGTAAAAAAATGAGTCACCCCATTCGCATAGCGATTTTAGACATGTACAACGGCGAACCCAATCAGGGAATGCGTTGTATCATTGATATTATCAATAGATTTAACCAAATAGCAACGTTCCAAATTTTTGATGTCAGAGGCAAATCGGAGTTTCCGGATATTCAGAAATATGATATTTTTATTTCTACAGGCGGACCGGGAAATCCTCTTGAAGGCGATGGCTGGGATTTGAAATGGTATGATTTTATAGATACATTATGGCATTGGAACAAAGACCAAAAAGTAAAAAAACACATGTTATTTATTTGTCATTCGTTCCAAATGGCTTGTCATCACTTCGGTTTGGCCACGATTAATAAAAGAAAAGCCACTTCTTTTGGCGTGATGACCATTCACAAAACCGAAGCCGGAAGCAATGACCCTATTTTAGAAGGTTTGAATAACCCTTTTTATGCCATCGACAGCCGCGATTATCAAGTTGTTCAGCCTAAGTTGAGTATTTTTAGCAAAAAAGGTGCAATGATTATCGCTTTAGAAAAAATACGAACACATGTAGAATACGAACGTGCCATAATGGGCGTGCGTTTTTCAGATGAGTTTGTCGGTTTACAATTCCATCCCGAAGCAGATGCCCTGAGTTTTGTAGCGAATTTAAAGAACAAAGAAAGACGAGAACACATCATTGCGATGAAAGGCAAAACCAAGTTCCGTGATATGTTAGAAGATTTATTAGATGAAGATAAAATCTATAAAACCAACGAAACCATTATCCCGAATTTTTTGCGCATTGCCATTAATGATTTGATGAAGCACAGAAAATCATTATCAAATTAGTATCAAGTACTGAGTATTAATTATCAAGACATTTTAGTCTTAGATTTTAGATCTTAATACTTAATACTTCAATCTTAATACTTAAAAAATGAATTCTAAATACCGCCAACTTTTCAACGACAACTTTACCGTGGCCAAATATGAAGCCATGCAGGATGATATCACCGCTGATTTCAATTATAAAGTTACGTTCCGAATTGGTGAAACACCTTTCTTTATTTCGAATGAGTTAAAAAATCAATTGTTAGAAGGTTGTCAGGAAGTTATTAATTTCATTCAAAAGGATAATTTCAAGTCGCTTACTAACAAGGCTTTAGAATTAAATAGAAAAGTGCCGAATGAAGACAATCATACCACGTTTTTAGCTATTGATTTCGGGATTTGTGAAGAAGACGGCGAGATTGTTCCCAAGCTAATTGAGGTACAAGGTTTTCCTTCGTTATTCAATTTTCAAAATCATTTGTCTCAAAAATTCGTCAACCACTACCCTTTTCTCTCTGAATTGACGCCATTCCTAAGCGGATTAAATTCTGACAGTTATTTGAAGTTAATGGATGGTGTTATTGGTAATAACTTTCCAAAAGAAAACGTAATTCTCCTTGAAATAGAGCCCGAAAAACAAAATACTAAGATAGATTTCTATTACTGTCAAAGCGATTTGGGTATTCCGATAGTTTGTGTGACTGAGTTGTATGAAAAGGAAAACCAACTTTTCTATAAAAATAAACAAGGCGAAGCCATTCAAGTGAAACGCATTTACAACCGCGTGATTTTTGATGAATTGGATTTGCGCACTGATTTACAGCTGAACTTCGATTTCTCAAAAAGCTACGACGTAGAATGGGCCGGACATCCGAATTGGTTTTTCAGAATCAGTAAATTTATTTTACCTTATTTGAAAGGAAAATATTTTATCGAAACCACTTTGCTTTCCGATTTAAAAGAAATCCCGACTGATTTGGAAAACTATGTTTTAAAACCGCTATTTTCTTTCTCAGGAAGCGGTGTGATTTTCCACGTTAAGCCCGAAGATATTGAAGCCGTTAAAGAAAAAGACTTATACATTCTTCAGAAAAAAGTCAACTACAAACCCATCATACAATCGCCCGACGGTAAGGTAAAAGCTGAAGTTCGCCTCTTAGCCGTTTGGAAAAAAGACGCGCCATCGCCTACTTTGGTTACAAATTTGGTTCGATTAAGCCGAGGCGAAATGATAGGCGTCAAATTCAATAAAGACAAAGATTGGGTTGGCGGCACGGTTGGGATGTTTGAAAAGTAAACTTTTGTTTTGTCATTCTGAACATAGGGAAGAATCTCATTATTGTTTATGTGATTTCTCCTTGGTCGAAATGACAATATTATGATAAATGATTTTTCTTCACCTCTAAAAAGCTCTTGGAAGTATTCACCAATTCGGTTACAATTTCTTTTCTCAAAGCTTCTAAATCCTCGTATTTTAAATACTTTGCCCAATCTTCTTGGGTTAAAACTTCTTTGATGGTTCTGATGGTTTTTGCGGTTTCTTTGGCATTTCTCAGTACAACTTTAGTATTATTTTCTACTGTTAGTTTGTGGTAAAAATTCACTTCTTTGGTTTCCCAATTCACTTTTACAAAAAACAACTTTGAAGTATCATCATTTGAATAGAAGTCAGTCCAATTGGCAAAAGCAACTGTAACATTTTGGTTTTTAAATTCCGTCAAAGGAATCAAACGCCAATGACAATTCGCCACTCTTCCCCAATGGTTGGAAATGCGATACAAACCTTCAGCCGTAAAAATATACTGGCTACCGGATTGACTGGTATAACTGATTTTCATGGCAGCGACTTCTGCAAATGGCACTTCTTTCCAGATACAGAAAGTGTGAGAGTGAAAATTGAGTTTGGTGTAGGTTTTATTAGCCATATTTTTTTACCGCAAATTCGAAAATTATAATTCGTGAGTTTACGGTTGATTTTATTAATGCAATTTCTTAACCGCTTCTTGTTGGGCTACTGTGGCAAAATCTCTTATCAAACGTTCTGCATAATCGTCTAACAACTCGCGAACACGTGTGTGATTATCACTTTTCACTACCAATCCGGCGTGGTACTCTAAAGGAACACGGAAACAAACTTCTCCATCATTAAAACCGGATAAATCAGGATGTTCAAATTTGGATAAGGTCAATACAATTCCCGCATACTCGTTTCTGATGATGGGTAACTTGTATTCTTTGCCTTTGACCAAAGCATCTTCAATTTTGGCCCATTCAGCCCAAAGATTTATACCACACGCAGCTTCTACCATTTCTGCTAAATGTGCTCCGCCAACCCTTGAAGCCGTTTCTAAAAAGTAAATTTTACCATCTTCGTTGCATTTGATAAACTCGGTATGATTGGCACCATGTTGCATACCGAATGCTTTTAAAACTTGCTCGTTTTGCTTCTTAATTTCTTTGTCATCATCAGAATCATAAGGAATATTGGCACTTCTGAAAATACCACCACCTTGGGAGATTTCCATGGGTGTGGCCAAATATTGTGAAGTTATTGAAAACAACGTTTTGCCATGCCAATTCAATCCGTCACAGTGATAGACCGCGCCAGGCTTGAATTGTTCAACCAGATATTTGATTCGATTGTCTCCTAAGCCGTGGATTTTTTCCCAAAGCTCATCTTTGGAATGTACTTTCATAATTCCGGAAGCCGATGCTTCCGAGCGTGGTTTTAAAACCCATGGTGGCGAAACTGTATCGGCAAAATTATTAATCTCGCTATCGTTAAATAGCGGACTAAAAGCCGGAATCGGAATATTGGCATCTTTGGCACGCATTCTCATCGCCAATTTGTCGCGGAAATACCTACCGGTGGTTTGTCCCATTCCGGGCATGCGCAAGTTTTCACGCAAGTACGCTGCTTTTTCCACATCAAAATCATCTAAGGCTACTATACCATCTATCTTTCTTTCTCGCATTAATCCCGCGACACCGGCTAGTAATTCTTCAAGGTTCCAATCAACATCTTGTCCTGGCATAAAATAAATTTCGTCTATATACTCAAACGCCCAAGGTTTGTCTCGCAACTTCTCGGAAGTGATTAAATAGACTTTATTGCCTTGCTTCTTTAAATTAATTAAGAAATCATTCCCTTTAAAGTAATTGGAAATACAGATGAAATTCTTGATTGGATTTTCCATACGCTACAGATTTTCAATAAATTTAGTAATTAAATGCACGCCATAAGCCGTCGCATGTTTGGTTTTGGCAAATTCGCTATCGCCAAAAGCTACACCGGCTATATCCAAATGAGCCCACGATTTGTGGTCTTCGGTAAAATACTCTAAAAACTTCGCTGCCGAAATGGCTCCGGCAACCGGTTTTCCTGAATAGTTTTTCACATCAGCAATTTCGCTGTCGATATCCGGCTTATAGGCATCCCAAAGCGGTAATGGCCACAAACGTTCCCCTATTGCATCACCTGATTGCTGTAGTTTTTTGGACAACTCTTCGTTATTGGTAAACAATCCGGCACATTCATAACCTAAAGTACCCACGACACTTCCGGTTAATGTGGCTAAATCGATTACCGTTTCCGGTTTATAATTTTTGATTAAATAAGACAATCCATCCACCAAAATCAATCGGCCTTCCGCATCAGTATCAATGATTTCTATCGAATGTCCGGCATAGCTTTGAATCACATCGCTTGGCATAAATGAGTGTGCATCGACAGAATTCTCACAAGCGGGAACAATCGCTGTTACCCAATAAGGCAATTGCAAATCGGCTACCAATTGCATCGCCCCTAAAACCGCAGCGGCTCCGGCCATATCGCATTTCATTTGAACCATACCTGCCGTTTTGATATTCAATCCTCCGGTATCAAAGGTGATTCCTTTGCCTACCAAACCGATGTGTTTTTTAGCTTTCTCAGGTTTGTATTCCATGATGATGAATTGCGGTTCATTGGCACTGCCTTTTCCAACAGACAGGAACGAATGCAAACCAACCTCAGTTGCTTTTTCTTTGCCAAAAACGGTGACATCGAAACCGTACTTTTTGCCGGTTTCGGTGGCCCAATCGGCTAAGTATTTCGGATTGACTTTGTTTGGTGGCAAATCGACTAAGTTGAACGTTTCTAATTGGGCTTTGGCTATTTTAATGCCTTTGGTTATGGCTTCTGCCACTTCGGCTTTGGCTAAATATTGTAATTCGAAATTGTCGTTAGAAAAAGGATGTGCTTCACTTTTCTTGTAATGGCCTAAATTGTATGTACCCAAAACCAATCCGGAAACAGTGGCTTCTACATCGTCAGCACTGAATTTATCCGGGAAGACCAAAGCAATATTTTGCCCGAAAACTTCTTTTTGCTTGGCCGCAATTCTTCTGAAAGTAGTTTTCAGTGATTTGTAATCAGTCTCCTTTCCTAAACCGATGAAGACATGAGTACAATCGTATTTTTCGACCAAATAATGCGTGTCCTTTTTGCCGTAGAATACTTTGGCCGGAACGCTAACGCCGTGGTATTCGATGGGAACTATGCTTTTGGAATTGGTTTCGTAAACCGGAATTAAAATGGTTCCTGTAAATCCGTCAAGGGTTTTGATTTGTTTTGTCTTCATAGTGTTGTTTATTCTTCTTTGGTGCTAAAATAGAGCCATTCAATCGCTTTGGGGAATTCGTCACTCCAATATCTTTCGTTGTGTTTGCCTTCCATATTGATGCTCAAGCGAACTTTCATTTTATCGGCAAAGCCTTCTTTTTTTAATAATCTTTTCTTGAAATTCTTTACATGATCTATCATGGTGGCACTTTCATCACCTCCGGCATAGAGGTAAATTCTTGTGTCTTGGGGTTCATCCATGTCTAAGAAAGACAATTTAATTTTTGGCACTACCCAAAGTGATGGTGAAAAAATCATCAGTTTGCCAAAGATTTCCGGATACATAATCCCCGAAAAAATGCTGACCAAACCACCCATAGAACTACCGCCGATACCGGTGTGCTCGCGTTCAGGCTTGGTTCTAAAATTAGCGTCAACAAAGGGTTTTAAAGTTTCCGTCATAAAGCGAATGTACTTTTTGCCTTCTCCGCTTCCGAGGACTGTATTGCCCACATTGTATTCTTTGATGCGTTCCTTTTCGGCGTGTTCAACAGCGATGATGATGATTTTGCTAATTTGGTATTCTGCCATTACGGCTAGTTTTTTATCGATTTCCCAGTTGCCGTATTTGGCTTTTTCATTGAATAAATTCTGAGCGTCCTGTAAATACAACACCGGATACGTTTCAGTTGTTTTTTCGTAGTCATGAGGCAATAGTGCCCATACTCGACGCGTTTTATTCAATTGCGGGATTTCAAATTCTTCGGAAATCAAATGGACTTTGGGTAAAAACTTGGATTTGAAGGGCAACCAATTGTGGCGCCATTTGGCCACGTGTTCTTTGCGGACGCCATTGTGTTGTGTACAACTTCTGTTTTCGGTACGGTTGCCGAATTTGTCTATCTCAACTTCGCTCCAATCGCCGCGGGTAAATTTGTATAACAATTCGTCGGGATACGTGAAATCGTGGGCAAATTTGTAATGGTACAAACCTTGACCTACGCGTTCCATTTCAAAGTTTTTGTCTTGGGTTACCCAATTATTGAAGTTTCCGGAGATATAAACCGGTCTTTCGTCGTCTTCGTCGGTGGTTAAAATAATATTGAGTTGGGGTTCAATAATTTTCTTGATGGGTAAATCTTCCGCTACATGGTCTTCGGCTCTGCGCATGCTAAATTTCATTTTACATAAAACGTAAATATACTTTATTGTCGTTTGCTGACAAAGCGTTTTTTAAAAATTAGCAGATAATTGATAATGCGTATTTTTTATTGAAATATCTCAATTTATATCGCTTTAAAATAAAAAAACCTAACAGAAAACTGTTAGGTTTGGATATGATGACATTCCGTTAATTTAATCTTCTTCGTGTTCTCCTCCGGTTTCCGGGGCTGCGATTTCGGTATTGCCGCCATTGGCTCTGATTTCGGTGTGGCGGACTTCACCACCTGAAGTTCCTACTTCTTTTACCAGTACTGCGGTTACTATGGTTAACAATAAAGTAATCCAGGTAAAAAGGTTCGCTTTAGAATGCTTTTTAAGATTGGCAATCAATGACAATAAAGCAAAAGCACCCGTTACATAGAGTACTAAAATAAACTTCTCGGCTAATTCTTCGTGTTCGTGAATGATTTTCTTACCAACACTTGGCATGTCTTCTACTAATTCTTCTGCGCCTTCACCCGTAGACATGGCCACAAAGCCAAAAACAGCCGAAACCATCAGTAATACAAAAGCAGTGTTCTTTACCGAATTGTTTTTAAAAACAATCCCTGCAATTAAAATTCCCAATCCAAAAATCGTCCCAATGATAGGAAAATGGTTGACTAAAAGGTGTAAATGAGCGTCGTTCATAGTTTAAGTAATTTAGTTTGTATCAAAAATAGCATTAATAAACAGTGTTTGGTATGATAATTATCAGGTCTATAATTATTTAGGGAAACCCAAAATAACTTTGGTGCCTTTGTTTTCTTCGCTTTCGATTTGCAAGTCGATTTGCAACAGCAGTGATAATCTTTTTACGATGGATAATCCCAATCCGGTGCCTTTTATTTCGGGATGTTCGTTTGATTTTGAGCGATAGAATTGGTCGAATATCTTTTGCAAATCCTCTTCGGCTATGCCAATACCGTGGTCTGAAACTGAACACAGCAATTCGTTATCGGTTTCAATAATGTCAAAATTGATTGTATCATTAGGCTTCGAATACTTCACTGCATTGGTAAGAATGTTGTTTACAATAATACACAGCAAATAGGCATCAGTATTGACATAGTAATCCTTGTCAAAATGAGCGATGCATTTGAGTTTCTTTTCCCCAATGATGGTGGCGTTTCTGGAAATAACATCAAGAAAAATCGTATTGAGCGATACTTTTTCAATTTTGAGCGTTTGTTTTTGGTTCTCAAAACGTGCTAATAACAGCAGCTCATCAACTAAATGATTTAAGCGATTCACTTCGCTTACACAGAAATCAATTTTTTCCTTATACTCTTCAGGATTACGGGGTTTACGAACCAATACTTCTAAAGTACCTTTAATTACTGCCAATGGCGTTCTGAGTTCATGCGAGGCATCTGAAGTAAATTGTTTTTCGCGTTCTATGGCATTTTCTACCCTATCGAGCAGGTTGTTAATGGTTTGTGACAGGATATACAATTCATCACGGTTTTGAGGCAAAGGAATTCTCGATTTCAGGTTGTCTTTGGTAATGATATTAGAAGTTTCTATGATCGCACTTATCGGTTTAATGCTTCGGCCGGCAATGAATCGAGCGATGAGGAATAATATGATTAAGATGATGGGATAAGCCACTAACATGATGATAAACAAGTTATGCAATACCATAGCCGAATCTTCTAAGGACATGGCCACAATAAGATATCCTATTATTTTAGTGCCTTGGTAAAGCGGGACTTGAATTTGACGGACGGCGATGTTTTCAATTTTGGTATCAAACAATTCATTGACCGGTGCATTGGCTTTATAAGTGAGCTGCTTTTGTTTCAAATTGGGAGATTTTTCTACCATAGCACCCAATTCATCCACAAACTGAATAAAAGCCGGGCTGACTTCTACTTTATTGAACTGACTGGTTTTCCACTCTTCTTCTTCGATTAAGAGTACACAGTTTTCTATGACTTCGATTTCTTTTAAATGCTTGGCGACTTCAGTTTTGATTTCGTTATTGACTCTGATATAAACACTAAATCTAACGATAGAATAAATTACAAAGAACACCACCAAAATCAATAAGGCGGTGGTAATTATATAATTGGAAGCGATTCTGTTTTTAAAAGAAAACTGTTGCATTTTATAATTCGTCATTAGCAATATACCCTACGCCGCGTATGGTTTTGATATAGTCTTCGTCGACTTTTAGGTTGAGTTTTTTTCGGATAGCGTTCATGAACACATCGATTACGCCGGTATCGTATTCAAAATGAATGTCCCAAACGTCTTGAATGATTTGGGTTCTGGAACAAACCGTTCCTTTGTTTTTAACCAAATAATGCAATAAATCAAACTCTTTTTGGGTGAGTGACACTTCTTTTTTATCGACTGTTACCTGGTGTTTTTGCAAGTTGATTTCCACCGGACCTAAAGTTAAGATTTCATTTTCAGGTTGGTCGCGCAGCTGTACTTTGATGCGTTCTACTAGTTCGTCAAAGCTAAAGGGTTTTTTGATGTAATCATTGGCGCCTGCTTTGAGTCCTTCAACGGTTTCCTGCACGGTATCTTTGGCCGTGAGGAATATAATCGGCACTTTGGTGTTTTGGACTCTGATGGCTTTGCATATTTCAAGACCGGTCATTTTGGGCAACATCCAATCCAATAGCACTAAATCAAACTTGGTGTTTTGAAAAAGCTCTAGTCCTGCTTTTCCGTTGTTGGCCGCCGACACTTGGTAGCCTTCTTCTTCTAAGCCTTGTTTGAGGAACTGTACTATGCCGTCTTCATCCTCTACTATTAGAATGTGTTTCATGTCCTTGGGTTTGTAGTGCTAATGTACTGCTTTTTATGTTTTGGCGATAGTGAAGTTTTTGTTTTTAAGGGAAAATTAATTTGGAAACCGTTTGATTGATTACAAAGTGAAGCCCATAATTTCTATTGCTGTGTTTTTGCACTCTCCCTGCACTTTGATTGGGCTTTGATAGGGAGTAGTAGTTTTTTAAAAAGCTTTGACATGGCTTACCATAACTTATCTATGGCTTTACTATGGCTTTACTATGGCTTATCTATAACGTATACATGACGTTACTATGACGTTACTATGACGTAGTAGCTACATGAATATTAGTATTTATAAGAAAATTATGTTAATAACTTCACTATAATTCCCTATTGATGGGGATTGATTGGTGGTGTGGAATTTTGTAAGTTTGATATTAATCTACTGGTAAGAGTTATACTTATTGGAGAGTTACCAGTAATAGCCAAACACATCCTGCAAAAAATGAAACATTCGAAGCTGATATTAATATTATTTTATTGTTCATTTATTTCAGCTCAAAAAACTATTCCTAGTTTGAGGACAACAGATTCTGTTACAGAGATAAAAGTTGTTGCTCTAAAAGAATCGAAAGGGATAATTTTCCCTGCTGAATATGCAAAAAAACTTTTCATAGAAGATTCAACAGATACTGTTATAGGCTTCTTTACTCCAGACGAGAAAACAATTAAGCTTATAGACGAAGAACTACCAAAAAAATATTATTCAACAATTCAGAAGTTTAATAACCAGTGGGAAAAGGCAATGGATGATAAAGAGCGTTTTAAAGAACAAAAGTTAGCGCTAAAAAAGGAAGCGAATAATGTTAGTAAATATTATAAACAGTTTTTTGGGTACATTAATGACCGGAAAGAGAAAATCATAGTAATACAACTGTTAGATTTTAGTGAAGACCCATCAGAAGTAAAAAAACTAGTGACAAAAGAATTTATAATTGGATTTCATGGCTGGTTTGAAACAAATGTATCACGTTTGAGGTTTCATGTGGAATCCAAAAAATTCACTGTTAATGAAGATTTATAAGCTACTACTGGTAACAGCGGTTTCGCGCAATTGTTGGTTTTTATTTTTACGCGTTCACGAAAAACTTTTATCTTTAACAGAAAATAATTAGTTCGCTGGCTTCACAACTGCCGCGAAGCCGCGGAACGTTAGCTGCAAATTTTAATAAGTGCTAAAAAGTAAATACTTTAAAAATGAAAAAAACGATTTTTTTATTCATCTTTTTATTTTGTTTGACCAATTGTGCTCCGAAAAAAGATATTGCGCAAAATGCAAATTTTAAATATGTTGATGGCAATAAAAAAATAGAGTTTGAAATACTAACCGGTAACAATTATTTGAAAGTAAATGTTCCAACGTTAACTAAATTTAAGTTTCAGAATATTGAACCGAAAAATGTTACTCTCGCTGGTCGCACAATTCGTGCTTTAAGTTTTGAGAATAATGAAATAATTGTCGAAATGTCTCCTGAAAAAAAGGATTTGGAAAATGGCAATCTTGTAATCAGACTGACTTATAAGATTAATAAAGAATTTAAAAAGTTCGTACTAAATGTTCCTGTAAAGGAATGATACAAAAACCTGCAGCTAACAGCAGTTTGCAACAACTGCGCGCTTGGGTTTATTAAAAAATAATATCAAAAAAAGAAAAATGAACATAATATTAATCATTCTCTTTGTCTTTGCCATTCTCATTAAAATCTTTCCGCCTAAGAAGCCCAACTTTTATTATGGCTATCAATTAGGAAGTGCTAAAAAGAGTCCGGAACATTGGAAACTGGCCAACCAAAATGCCGCAAACTATTTGATTTTACTGTACTCTTTTTTACTGTTGTTATCAGCAATACTTCATTACTTGCAATACGACGCCGGTTTAATAGTTTTATCTATTTTGATTATCGGACAAATTTTTATTTACTATTCAATTGAAAGAAAGTTAAAAACACCATTATGAAAAAAACTCTTTTATTAGCCCTTGGCCTACTTAGTATTTCCTGTGTTGAAACTAAAAACGAATTTAAAGGATTAGGCGCTTTAAGTATTGGTACTGAATTCTCTTCATTGCCTATGGCGTCTTCTTTTACTAAGGTGATGGATGATGAATTCAACATCAATCGTTTTGAGCTTTCAAAGGAGATTGGTTCGGTTTCTGATTTGAATGTGACTACTGAAAACGGGAAAATATCCGAGGTAAAATTCTCGAGTAATGAAGCCACAAACACGGCCGAACTGGAAGAAATGTTTAAAACTTTGAGAGAAGAAAAAATAGACCAAAGCAAGTTAATCGGTGTTGAAGAAGGCATCGCAATAAAAACCTATCAAACAGAGGATAAGACCATTTTTGTATCGGTCATACAATACCCAAACAGACTGCTTAAAAACGGTCAACCCTATAGTGAGTACAGCTACATTCACAAAGATGCCGCAGCCAGAAATCACCAATTGACTTTGAAAAGTATGGGTAAAAAGTAATCCCTGTTTAAAACCAATTAAATTCAGCACATGGAAAACAAATCTAAAAAGAACGGTTCCATCTGTATGATCTTCGGCGGATTACTGGTATTCGGCAATTATATGCTAAAGTTTGAAGTCCAAAAAGACAATGCCAATCATATCATCATCATGGTATGTGCTGCAGTGATTGTCGCTATAGGAGTCGTATCGCTTACGAATATTGCCAAAAAGCAAAACCCTAACTCCTAACCCTTACTTGTCCATTACACCAATAAAGATAATGAGATACTTCTTTCGTCAGTATTACAAATACTCGTAGAAATCTTCTCATCCCTACAACGGAGGGAACATATAAATAAAATCCAACAAAATGAGATACTTCCTTCGTCAGTATGACAAATACACTCGGAAACCTTGTCATCCCGACAACGGAGGGAACACATAACAACTAAAGCAATAAAACTTAAGTAAAATGAACAACACAATGATTGAATATAATGAGGGTTATCATTCTTATTATGTCTACATCATTACCAATAAATACCGCTCAACCTATTACATTGGAATGACCAACAATCTTGGTGTGAGATTAAAACAGCACAAAGAGAATATTGAAAAAGGTATTAAAACCTTTGCTTCTAAATACAATATTGAGCATTTAGTCTATTATGAAAAATTTACTTGGGTGCAACAAGCTATTGCAAGAGAAAAAGAAATAAAAGGTTGGAGAAGAGATAAGAAACTCGAATTGATTAGAGTTTTCAATCCTCAATTTGAGTTTTTGAATGATCGGTTTAAAAATCAGTAATACTCTTATTTCGACAACGGAGGAAACGGAGCATATTTTCTCAATAAATATAATGAGATACTTCCTTCGTCAGTATGACAAATACTCGTAGAAATCTTGTCATGCCTGCAACGAATGGAACACATTACGCCAATAAATATAATGTGATACTTCCTTCGTCAGTATGACAAAGAGAACCAAAACCTCTGTGAAACAAAACCCCAATTCCTAACCCCTACACCCTACTTGTCCATTACAAACTTAAAGCCCATCGAAACGATATCGGCGCTTAAAGTATCACTGCGTTGGTAGTGGTTGAAACGGAAATCGATATTCTTTAAGCCAAACTTCCAGATGTGGGCTTTGGTAAAAATATCAAGGTAAGTAGCTCCTACTCCATACTGGCTGGCGTTGAACGTAGATAAATCATAATCTGATGTATAATACTTTTCAGTAGACACATGCGTTTCAAACGGGGCAAAATACTTCGATTCTGTTTGGGTGTAATAACGATACATTGGGTAAATGGAGAAGTGATCATTTAACTTAATCGGCACTTCTATATTGGCTGTATGCGCTTGAATGCCCCAATCATCGGTATAAAAACGGTAGTAAGTGCGCAGTTTAAATGTTTCGTTGATATAGTAATTTAATCGAGCGCCTATCGGCAGTTTGAAACGCGTATCCGGCAAACGCTCTATGTCATCGGCCAAGCGATAAACACCCAAATTTTCAGGTGTTTCATATACCGGTATGTATTGGCTTTGCCCAATATAATAATTGGACTTATCGGCAAAATAGATGCGGTGATAAGGCGTTGACAATAATCCTTGCTGTTGTAACACGTCAAAGAAAAGGGAAGCCTGTAGTTTTTTGGTCAATATTTGAGAAAAGGTAAACGACAACGAATAAGAATTTCGATTCACCGATTTGATATCTTCAAACTGAGAAGGCAAATAGCCGGTAGTTGACACTCCGTTTTGGTCATAAACCGTCACGCCACTGAAATAGCCGTTGTTTAAGAAACCATTGCCATAGCGGTCATATTCGTGCAACTCTGTTGGTAAGATTGGTCTCCATTGGTCGAGATAAACATTGGCTTTCAAACTTAACTCGGTGTTTTTTTCGTTGAACAATTGGGCAATACCGCCGCCAAAACCTATAGAAGTATAATCATATTCATTGGAAAACGACACATCGGCATTCCAAATAAAGTTTCTGCTGTCGGAGCTATGACTGTAATTGATGGTTATACTCGTCAACGCATCTTGAGCCGAAGCGCCCGAAGAAGCCAACCAAGGCGTACCATAAGGCGAACCGGCTTTGTCATCATCATCGTCATCGTCATCACCGCCCGAAGCACCACTCCCGTTAAAAGGATTGATGTTACTGGAAGAAGCCGAAGTATAAGCCGATAAACCGGCATCAACAGTTAGAATATCATCGGCATTCATGGGAATGCTTACCACGATATTCGAAGCCAAGTCGGTCAGTTTTTCCGAACCCATTCCGCCCGAAACAGCAGAGTGAACTCCGTCTTGTTTGTAATAACTGATTAAGAAATCAACTTCGGTAGCGTCGAGAACTCGTTTTTTAAAAACAGCGGTACTGTCTTTTTCCTGAGCAAAAGAAGAATAACCGCTTAATAAGGCAAATAGGAAAATGTATTTTTTCATTTTATTTTTTAATTACAACCACAACCTCCGCCTGTTTTACCACCATTGGCACCTGCAGCCGCTTCCCGGTAAACCTGAAAAGTTACTTCATAGCGCTCGGCAGTTTTGGCCGATAATTTCATTTCGGTGTCGTTGATATATTCTTTTTCATATTCTTTTACCACTGTGCAAGAAGACATGAAAACAATCATTGCTAATAATCCAAATACTTTAGTCATGTTGGTATTTTTTTATATCGATATTTTTTGAGGTCGTTATTTTACCTTCTTCATCCACCATAATGCAACCTACGCCGGGTAATTGGTTGACCAAGTTCATTCCGGCGTCTTTGCCCATTACGAATACACCTGTGGCTAAGGCATCGGCCAGTTCGGTGGTTTTGGCAAATACACTTACACTGATTAAACCCGTGGCCGGATAACCGGTACGAGTATCGATGATATGTGAATAGCGTTTGCCGTTGAAGGTGACATATTTTTCATAACTGCCAGAAGTTTCTACCGCAGTATCTTCGAGCGGGAATGTGGCAAATATTTTGTTTTTGTTCATGGGATTTTTAATTCCCACTTTCCATTGTTCTCCGTTAGGCTGTTTGCCCCAAGTACTGATATCACCAGAAACATTCACCAATCCGGCGACACAACCTTTAGAAAATAATAAGGCTTTGATTTTATCGGCGATATACCCTTGACCAATACCGCCCATACCAAGCTTCATCCCTTCGAGTTTTAAGAAAACAGTTTGTTTTTCTGTATCGATAACAATATTCTCATACCCTACTCTTTCTACCGATTTTTTGATGGCTTCCGGCGAAGGCATTTCTTTCATGCTGCCGTCAAATTTCCATATTTTATCCATAGAGGCATAACTAATGTCAAAAGCACCATCGGTAAGTTTTGAGATTTTTATGGAGCGCTCAATCAATTCGATTAATTCTGTGGGCACTTTAACCGCTTGCTTTCCGGCATTTTGATTGATTTGTGATAATGGTGTGGTGGGAATCCAATCGGAAATTAAATTCTCAATGCGTTTGACTTCGGCTATAGCCATGTCTTCATATTGATTGGCTTGCACTGTGTCTTTGGCCACCACCGTTATTTCAAACGGACTGCCCAGCAAACTCACTTTTCGTTTGTGAATCAGTTGGGCATTGGCACCCAAACCTACGGCAAGAAATACTATTAAGAGGAATCGATTCATGTTATTTAATCAGGGCTTGTAATTCGGCTATGTATTTTTCGGCGGTTTGGTTTTCATACCCTTTTCTGGCAATTACTTTTCCGGTTTTGTCTAAAACCACTACAAAAGGAAAGAATCCTTCCTTGTTGTATTTTTCGGCCAAAGCCAAATTGGCGTTTTTGAGTTCTTCGGGTAATACATTGGCTTTCTTTTTAGGAAAATCAGCACGCAATAACACTAAATTGCCCTCGGCATAAGTTTTAAACTCGGCTGATTGCCATACGTTTTTGTCTAATTTGATACAAGGTGCGCACCAATCGGAACCGGAAAACACTAATAAGATGTTTTTGTTTTCTTTGGCGGCAGTGGCTTTGGCTTCTTCGAAATTATTAGTCCAGTTTTGAGCAAAACCATTGGCCGTTAATAATACAAAAGCAATTAAAAAAAGGCGTTTCATGATTGATTTTTTATGTAAAGAAAGTTAGGATTCATTTACCCTACCTCAATGAGTAAAATTATCTTTTTATTGTTCTTTTTTAACAAGAACTTTTTTCTTAAGCTAATTTTAATTTAGGGTTTTTAGGTGTTGTCTTGTTATAAAACCAACTGTAATTAAATTCGTCAATCCTCTATGAATTATTTCAAAAAGCACTCTCCAATTATTAGCCTATTGTTCTTGTTTCTCATTACCAATGTTATCCTTCGTTTGGTTTTGCTTTTCCAAACCATCACCCAGTCGAGTTTTAGTTTTTCTGAAATCATTAAAATCTTTGGTTTTGGATTAATTTCCGACACCTTGGTGTTTGTAATAGGCAGTGCTTTTTTGTGGCTTTATTTGTTGTTTTTATCCAATAAAAAGTATGACCAACCTTGGGGCTATTTTATCTTTGGCGGATTGGTTTTGCTGCTGTTATATGTTTCCTTTTTTAATACAATACTTAATGAATACGGTGGTTCATTACCCGAAATTGCCATCAGCTTTATCGCTTTAAAAACCTTATTGTTCGGATTGTTATTGTTTTTACCTAAATACCGAAAACCATTAAGATTGATCCTATTCTCAATAGCCATTTTCATCTTTGTTTTGGTAATTGTTCAAAATGCCGTTAGTGAGTTTTTCTTTTGGAATGAATTTGGCGTGCGTTACAACTTTATCGCCGTTGATTATTTGGTTTACACCAATACTGTCATCGGTAATATCATGGAGTCTTATCCGGTGATTCCTTTATTTACGGTGGTTGGGTTAATGACTCTGGCAATTACTTATAGCATTGTAAAACGTTCCCAACCGTTTTTGCATCGCTTGCCTACTTTTAGAGATAAAATCCTCGGATTCGGGATTTATGCCTTGCTATTAATGCTGTCATTGTTTGCTGTTCCGATAATAGCCCAACAAGAAAACAACACCAATGTTTATGTCAATGAGTTGGAAGCTAACGGAATGTACAAATTCTACACGGCTTTTAGAAATAACGAATTGGCTTTTGATAAGTTTTACAAAACTATATCCAACGACGAAGCCTTTGCTTTGCTGCAAAAACAATTGGCCGGAATAAAAGACGAAAGCACATTGCGAACCGTGTCAAGTGATTCGACCGAACTTCACAAGAATGTGGTGCTGATTACCGTTGAAAGTCTGAGCGAAGATTTTATGACCGAATACGGCAATGAAAAACACCTTACGCCTTTCCTGGATACTTTGGCTGAAAAGAGTTTACAATTCACCAATCTTTATGCAGTAGGCAACAGAACCGTTCGTGGATTGGAAGCCGTTACGTTATGCTTGCCACCAAGTGCAGCGGAAAGCGTAGTAAAAAGAGCCGACAACAAAAACAAATATTCTACCGGAAACGTTTTCAAACAAAAGGGATATAGCGTAAAGTATTTGTATGGCGGCGATGCTTTCTTTGACAATATGGGAGACTTCTTTGGCGGAAACGGCTATGATATTATTGATAAAAACAGCTTTTTGCCCGAAGAGATTACGTTTGCCAATATTTGGGGCGTTTGTGATGAAGATATGTACCAAAAGGCAATCAAAGAGATGAATCGAGAAGCCCAACAAAACAAGCCTTTCTTTAACCACATCATGACGGTGAGCAACCATCGTCCGTTTACTTATCCTGAAGGAAAAATAGATATTTCGGGAATGGCTAAGTCGAGAGATGGCGGTGTGAAATATACTGATTATGCTTTGGCACAATTCTTCAAAATGGCCGAAAAACAATCTTGGTTTAAGAACACCGTGTTTGTCATCTTAGCAGATCATTGTGCCTCGAGCTCGGGAAAAACCGAATTGCCATTAGAAAAATACCGCATTCCTGCTATGGTCTATGCACCGGGATTTATAACACCCAAACATGTCAATACTTTGATGTCGCAAATTGATGTAATGCCAACATTGTTTGGTTTACTTCACTTTGATTACAACAGTAAATTTTACGGACAAGATGTATTTGATAAAAACTACCATCCAAGGGCTTTTGTGGCTACTTATCAAGATTTAGGCTTGATTAAAGACAATGTACTCACAGTGATTTCACCCGTTAAAAAAGTAAAACAATTTCAGTTAATCCCACAAATCAAGCCACGGATAAAACAGGAATTCCAAACACACTTTGAAGAAAAACCAATGACTGCTTTGAGAGAAGATTTGGTGAAGGAAACGATTGCGTACTATCAAAGTTCCGCCTATTTATTAAAGCATAAGAAACTAAACCAATAGGATAAAAAAAAGTCCCTCGAAAGAGAGACTTTTATATTATTTACAAGCTTCGAGCGCTTCTGCAAAGGACAGGATACTTTCGAGGTTGTTTTTGAATTCCTTTTTGTCAACCCTTTCTAAGAGTGACGGACAGCCTTTGGCCATTTCTTCAAAACGTTTTTTGGGTCCGAGCATCCAACCGGCAGAGGCATTTGACTTGCCTTCGGAATCATTTGCCATTTTAATAATTACCTCACCGTTGAAATATTGGTAAACACTGATTTTTTTGCCTACAAACATTTCTTTGGCAAACTTTTTAGTCGCTGAAGCCATGTTCATACCGCCATTATCAACCGATACACGGAAAGCTACTGTAGCGTATTCTTCTCCATTACTCAAAATCAAACGAGAAACCTCATTGGCTTTGAAATTTCTTTCAGAAAATTTACCTTGAAAATCTTTAACGGTTACGGTAACAGCTTCACTTAAATTCATCGATCTGCTTTTGTGCATGTAACCGGCAATCGTGTCTTTTTTAATGGTAAGCATGTAAGCCAAGATGTAGTTTTGATCGGTTTCTATGCTGTAAGGCGCATTGTTTACCGGCGCACTCGACGTATTGTTAGAATAAACCGGTTGCTTTTCTTCAAAGACAAAGTTTTTGGTTTCAACCGCAAAATGGCGATTGGTAATTTGATTGGCTTTGAAAAGAGTAAGCATTTCGTTGTTGGCTTTCAACATCGATTCTCCATCAAATTTATCATAATCATTGGCAATCAGTTTTTGACAATACTCATTTGATTTAGCGGGTTTGTCAAGTAAACTGTAGATTTTAGCCAAGTTAAAATAAGCACTGTATCTGATTTTACGGTGTGCTTTTTCATCTTGATTGTATTTGTTTGGTAATGATTCGAAGTAAGCAATAGCGTCTTTTACTTCGGTTTCAATATCGGCGGTTGGTTCGGCAAAGTTCATTCTTTCGAAAGCATTTTTCACAGTCAAATACGCGTTGTATTCCGCCAATTGTTCCGGGTGTTTTTTATTGGCCAAAATCCATAACTTATCCGTACCTGATTTAACCGGATAACCGAATTCATCGTTTAATTCGTTATTCATCGTATTGACCACCTCATTGGTGAAGTTGTTTCGGATCAAATTGTAAATCCCGTATTGAAAACTCTCCGCTTGTGAATAGCTCTCATATTCCTGACTCTTCGCAGTTTTTTGGGCGGTAAAGTTGATTATTTTGTTCACTTTTCCGTCATTGCTCACCACTTTGGCGTTTCCGTCTTGCGAATAAGAATATTCAACGGTGTAGTAGTATTTGTTGGTCACTCTACCATTTTTGTCTTTAGAAGAGCTGGTTCTTGAAGTGATGTCTTTTTTAGTAATTGCCGGATTTTGCAATACAACTTCAATACTTAAATAACCGTTCTTTTCTTTTTTCTCAAATCCCGAAATGGTAACTTGGTTTTCAATAAAGAATTTTGATTTGCTGTATTGCAGATTACGGTCAATATTAGTCACAAAAGAATACGTACGGTTCTTCTTTTCTAAAATGGGTTTGGCCGGCAAAGCCACATAAGAATAATTAATGTCAAACGGATCTAAGTCTGTGGATTGCGAAACCGCAGTTAAACCGCATAGCATAAAAAATGCTAAAAGTATTTTTTTCATGATTGTTTTAATTTTTGTCAAATATAGGCGAATTTTAATTCATTGAACCTGTTTGTTTAACGGAACTTGAATGGATATTTTAGACCCTTTGTTTTGACTTACATTTTTAATTCAATACTTTTACAGTAGTAATATTTAGCAATAGAACAAGAATCTAACTAAAAATTAAACCTATTGATTATGAGAATTTTTATGCCAATTGTTTTTGTAATACTTTTTATATTGTATGTTTTATATTTGGCCATCATCAAAAAAGAGCTTAAACAAAATTTGAGTAAAGTAGTTTATCCGGGCTTGTTTTTTATAGTGGTTTGGGCATTACTCTATTTTGTTTTCCTTTAGCAAACTTCAAATGTTCTTTTATAGAAACTGTTTTTGCAATACATTTATCACTCAAAAAAAACTTTACCATCATGACTAAGCGAATTTCCGTTTCCCTTCTTTTTTTATTTTTAACCACCACTTCTTTCGCCCAAAACGATTATGCCAAATTAGACAGTTTGTTTACGCTCTTGGAAAGCAATAACAAATTCATGGGAAGTGTTGCCATTAGTGAAGGCGGAAAAATACTTTACAGCAAATCTGTCGGAGTAACCGATATCTACACCAGAAAAAGAGCTACAGCCGCAACCAAGTACAGAATAGGCTCTATTTCCAAAATGTTTACCGCAGCCATGATTTTTAAAGCGGTGGAGGAAAAGAAATTATCATTGGAACAAACCATTGATTCTTATTTTCCATCGGTTCCCAATGCGAATAAAATAACCGTTTCTAACCTGTTAAACCACCGAAGCGGGATTTACAATATCACCAACAGCGGTGATTATTGGACCTATTACACCCAACCCAAAACCGAAGCTGAAATGGTAGCTATTATCGCCAAGACCAAAAGCGATTTTGAACCTGACAGCAAAGCCGACTACAGCAATTCTAATTATATTTTATTGAGTTATATTTTAGAAAAGGTTTACAAAAAAGCATACGGGGAAATCTTGACCGAAAAAATTACCAAACCGTTGAATTTAAAAAACACCTATTTGGGTAACCGAATCAGTTTAGGGAAAAATGAATGTTATTCGTTTTCGTATAAAGAAGAATGGGTAACCGAAAAAGAAACCGATCCCTCTATTCCCATTGGCGCCGGAGCGGTGGTTTCAAATCCTACCGACTTAACTTTATTCATCGAAAACTTATTTGCCGGAAAAATAATTTCTAAAAAAAGTTTAGAACAAATGACTGTCATCAAAGACAATTATGGCATGGGTATTTTTCAAGTGCCGTATGATAAAAGAAAAGGCTTTGGTCATACCGGAGGTATTGATGGTTTCAGTTCGGCACTTTATTACTTTCCCGACAGCAACGTTTCTGTGGCTTTGACCTCAAATGGCAGCAATTATGAAAACAATGATATCATGATCGCTTTGTTAAACACCTATTATGCTTTGCCTTTTGAACTGCCGGTCTTCAAAACTCTTTCGCTTACAGAAGAAGAATTGGATAAATACCTGGGAAATTATGCCAGTGAGGAATTGGCAATGACCATTAAAGTAACCCGAAAAGCAGATAAACTCTTCGCTCAAGCCACCGGACAAGGGGAATTCCCATTAGACGCGGTTAGTGCAGATACTTTTCAATTCTTAGTAGCCGGAATCAAAATAAAATTTGCTTTAGCCGACAAACAAATGACCTTACTCCAAGGTGGTAAAAGTTATCTTTTTAGAAAAATTTAAGTTGGCAACAATAGTCTGAACCGGAATTATAATTACATTTAATCTATGTTTAGACACCAAGGCAAAGCCCGGACTTTTTTGCACAACCTGCGACTGGCAGCTTTATTGTCGTTGGTTGCCGGTATTGTAAATATCACCGGTGTTTTGGCTTTAAAAACGCTTACCACAAACGTTACCGGACATTTTGCCTACTTTGCCGAAGAGATTATGCGCAAGGATTATTCAATTGCGATTACTTTTTTGGTCTTTACCTTATGCTTTTTATTGGGTTCGTTTACCGCAAATACTATCGTAGAAATTGTTTTGCAAAAGAAACCCAGATTGGCTCATGTGGTTCCCATTGCTTTAGAGATTGTAATACTTACGGGTGTGGCTTTGTTTTTTGGAACTTCAACTATCTATGAGGTTCACGGAAAAATCGAAGCTTTTCTGTTGCTTTTGGCCATGGGTATTCAAAATTCATTAGTAACCAAAGTATCGCAGTCGACCGTGAGAACAACTCATTTGACAGGTTTATTTACCGATTTGGGAATTGAACTGTCTCAATTGTTCTTTTACAAAAAACCCGAACAGCAGACCAAACTTAAAACCAACATTTACCTGAGATTATCCATCATTTCATTTTTCTTTATCGGTTGTGTTTTGGGTGGATTTGCTTATGGTTATCTCAAAATTAAAACCTTGCTGATCGCTTCATTTGTATTGATAATTGCCTTGTTTTACGATTATCTCCGACTGAAGTTTTTTACTATAACCCGAAAGACACACTAATTTTCTATGTTGCTATTTAACCGAACCTATTTTCTGCTCACTCTGCTTTTATTTGTTACCGAAGTCTGTATTGCTTTATTTGTTCACGATAACTTTGTTAGGCCTTATATAGGCGATGTTTTGGTCGTAATCCTGATTTACTGTTTTGTAAAATCGTTTCTGAAAGTATCCGTAACCAAAGCAGCCATTGCTGTTCTGCTGTTTGCTTTTACTGTTGAAACGCTGCAATATTTAGCCATTGTGGAAAAATTAGGATTGGAAAACAACAAAATAGCCAAAATCGTAATCGGTACTTCTTTTTCTTGGGAAGATATTTTGGCTTATATTATCGGTATTGTGATGGTGATGGTTTCCGAAAGATTTATTTCGAAGCAACAAACCCTATAATAGGCCGTTGTACTTGCGGATAAACCATTCGGCAGCGAGCGATAACGCTAATAAAACGAGTAACCAAACCCAGTCTACCAAAGGCGATTTCTTAGTGATGGTTTTCTGAATGGCTTTGTAGCTTTCGTCTTCCGACAATTGCTTGATTAATCCATCTATTTGACTTGCTAAATAAGCTTTCCCTTGGGTTTGGGTAGCCAATTGATTCAACTTATTCCAATCCGGATTGACGAATTGTTTCTCAATATCAAAATCTAACACTTCAAAACCACTGGAATAGGAAGAATTGGAGTTCAGTTCTTTAACAGTAAACTTATAATTCCCCGCTACTAGTCCATCCAGATTTACTTGGAAAGCATTCGTAGTTCTGAGTAAGTCGTAGTTTTTGACTTGTTTGGTTTTGGTATTGGTCACCGAAATCGTCAATCTTGCCCTTTCGTCTAGTTCGTAGTTTTTATTGAAATATTGTGCAGTAATTTCAATGCCTTCACCCGAATTGTAGAAGCGCTCGTGGTTAACGACCAAAGATTTTCGGGCATTGTTAGAAGCCAAATACTGTATGGTTTTGTCTAAGAAAATGTCAAAGTCAATAAAGTCTTTTTTGGCCAAAAAGTAATCGGCGCGCCATTTCCAAATATTTTCCCCGAATAAATAAGCCGAGCGTTTGCCTTGCTCTTCATTGAAAGTCAACAAAGGCTGATTGGTGGCGATATTGCGAATGGTGGATGATAATAAGGTGTTTGTATTTCCTTTGGCAGTAATGGTTCCGAATGGATTTTCCAACGGTGGAAATTGCTCGAAACCGATATTATCCAAAGCAAACAAATTAAATTGGCTGTCAAACGAAGCCAAATAATCTTCTTTTTGCGAACTCATTTTAAAGCTAAACTGGCTTTGATTTTGGTTCAAAAAATTGAAATCAGTGTCATTCCCTGTGATAATCCACGTATTGATTTTGGCATTGGCATTTTTTTCAAAAACCGCTTTGAAAGCCACAGTGGGTTGGTAAAAAATTAAAATATTATAGTTCTCTAAACTACTGACTTGGTTAGGTTTAAGAATGGTTACTTTTCGTTGGGCATTAGTTTCAATACTGCGTTTTATGGCACCCAAATCAGGATGCGACATGTCTGAAATTAAGGCGACTTCGGTCTTTTGATCGATAACTTCAACCGCAAAATTCTTGGTATTGTTATAAGTGTTTTTTTCCGTCTCTTTCGAAGAAATAGTGGCTTTCAAAATCTGCAATCCAACGCTGTTTGCCGGTAGTAAAACATTGAGTGTAGCTGACTTTTTGCTTGGTGAAAAAGCCACGGTTTGCTCATTTAAAACCGAGTTACCCTGAGTAATCTTAAATGAAGCATTGATGCTTTTGGTCCCCGAATAATTCAGGAAAACTTCCACAGGATATTGGTTTTTGTGGAAAGCGTATTTATTAACGTTCAGCTGTGTTACTCTCAAATCCAAATAAGTAGTCGTATCGCCTACCACTAGAGGATAGACTTTATTATTGGGATTAAATCCAAAAACATAATCTTCACCCGATGTTTGGTTTCCGTCAGAGATTAGAACCGTGGGAAACGTTTGGTTTTTATAGATGTTCTTCAGGTTTTTGGCCACAACATCAATATTCGATTGTGTGCCTTTAAAATCTATCGTATCCGATGGCAAAAAGTCTGCATCAAACTGATATGTCTGCACTTCAAACTTATCGTTTAAAGCACCATTATCTTTTAGTTTCTCAAACAATTCCAGCGCTTGCTTATCCGACTTCAAATCGGCCATCGAAGCCGAATTGTCAATCACTATAGGCAAAGGCGTTTTAACCGTTTCCACCGTTTTGCGCGTAATGATTGGATTTATCAACAATAGCAACAAGCCAAAGACTGAAAAGAAACGCAAAAAAGCCAAAAGCAACGTCACTTTCGACTTGCTTTTGGCCTTATATAAATATTGGTAAAATGACACAGCAAACGCTATTCCGAATGAAAGTAATATCAATAAAATAGTATTTGTCGTCATTTAAGTGTCTCGATTAGAATCCCTAATTCGTAATTCGTAATTGCTAATTAAGTAAGCATTCCTCCGCAAACATTCAATACTTGTCCGCTAACGTAAGCACTCATATCCGAAGCGAAGAATAAACAAGCATTCGCAACATCTTCCGGAGTTCCACCGCGTTTTAACGGAATAGAATCTCTCCAACCTTGTACTACATCATCGTTTAATTTGGCGGTCATTTCGGTTTCAATGAATCCCGGCGCAATCGCGTTGCAACGGATATTTCTCGACCCTAATTCTAAGGCTACCGATTTGGTAAATCCAATCATACCGGCTTTTGACGCGGCATAGTTGGCCTGACCTGCATTACCTTTAACACCAACGACAGAACTCATGTTTACAATAGAACCTTTGCGGTTTTTTAACATGATTTTCTGAACGGCTTTGGTCATATTGAAAACTGATTTCAAATTGATTTCGATTACTTTATCAAAATCCTCTTCGGTCATACGCATTAAAAGGTTGTCTTTGGTGATTCCGGCATTGTTGATTAATACGTCAACGTTTCCGAAATCGGCCATAACATCGTCTACTAATTTTTGCGCTTCGTTAAAATCGGCTGCGTTTGATTTGTATCCTTTGGCTTTGATGCCTAAAGCAGTTAATTCGTTTTCCAATGCCAAAGCACTTTCGGCAGAAGAACTATAAGTAAAAGCCACATTGGCTCCGTGTTGGGCAAAAACTTTAGCGATACCGCTTCCGATTCCTCTACTTGCGCCGGTGATGATGGCTACTTTTCCTTCTAGTAATTTCATATGCTTAATTATTTCGTTTAAAAATTCTGTTACAAATATAAACTAATAAAAATCTTTAAAAAACAAGTTGTAAAAAAACCCGAATAGTTTTTGATATTCGGGTTTGTATATTTCAAAATCCTATGTATTAATTCTTGACAAACTTACTATTGAAGATTCCTTTGTCAGAGACAATTTTTATGATATAAGTTCCTTTTGAAAGTCGGGAAATATCTATAGCTGAATCATTTGATACCGCTTTAATCTGTTGAACCGATTGTCCTAATAAATTATAAACTGTGACCTCTTTTACCAAAATATCGTTTTTAACTTTAAGATTTAAAACATCGTGAACCGGATTAGGGTACAAAGCAAAATAATCCGAAAAAGATAAACTAGGAGTATCTAAAACTACGGTAGAATAGAATTCGTCTATGATAAATGAATTGTTATTTGGCGTTTCATCAATTACTGAAGATGAAACTGTAGCTTCATAATGAAGCATATCGCCTTCATTTAAAGTGGTACCGAAATTCATATAAAATATTATTTCAATGGTTCTTGACTCAAAAGGTTTCAAATCTGAAAAATCCCAGTTCAATAGGTTTGTCGATGCAGCTGCTGTTGGAACAGAAGACAGATAATCTTGTTGGTTATCATTAAAAGTCAAACTAACATTTCCTGATTGTGTATTTGTACCAACGTTTTTATAGGTTAATAAATAATAATACTGATAGGCATTTGATGCTACATTTGTTCTTATCAATGTAACTTCCAAATCTGGATGCGAACCATTTGGAGTGACACAAAAGTTTTGGACTAATGGTGTTGTTGTGCTCGTAAGCGATAGTGTTTGGGAACTTGGTGACACCGAGAAATATGTTGTATTTGCCAATTGCGGCGTGATGGTTATTGTCGTAGACTGAGAAGCTGTATTGAATACTCCGCTGTTATTAGAATAAATATTTGCGGTGTTAGTACCATCTGAAAATGTAAACTGTAATCCAGGAAAAATAATATCTGTATTATCGCATCCGTCGGTCAATTCATCATATCTTGTTAATCCCGCAACACCATAGACCGGGTTTCCGGGAACAAAAGAACAAAAGGTGTTTGCAAAACAATTATTATAACCATATTCGGTAATTTTATTTTGTATATCCGACATTTGCATTTCATCGGCACAAACATACTGCAGATTTGGATTCGCCGAAAAATCAACCGATGATTCCACAAAATTATTCCTAAGCCCTAATTGGATTAAATTATTGTTGGAACAATTTAAATTGTAAAGATTGGTAACATTACTGGCATCCAGGTTTGTTAATAAATTATTTTGACAATAAAGGGAGTGAATATTGTTCGCATTGCCAAGTGTCAATTGGGTTAACTGATTATCAAAACATTGCAAAAGAGACATTGCAGTCATTCCTGTTACGTCTAAACTTGTTAATTGATTTCCCTGGCAGCTAAACCATTGCACTTGAGAAAGACCAGCAACATTCAATGAAGTAATATGATTGTAAGCCAGTGCTAAATTTGTAAGTTGTGTCAATGAAGTTAAATCAAGATTAGGGATATTGTTTCCGTAGATTTGGAGTTCGCTTAGGTTGGCAAAATTCTCAATACCAACAAGGCTGGTGATGTTGGCATTGTAAAGCCATAATTTGGTCACCATCTGGGCTTCTGAAACCTGAATCTCACCATCATTATTAGTATCTATTTTCACAAAAAGGTTGCCCGGTATAGATGCAGTACCACTGGCAATTTGCAAACCCGGTGCAGCTGCTAATAATCTTGCTTTAAAATTAGCATCAGGGAAGTTGATTATCTGTGCCTTGCAGAAACATGCAACCATAAAAAAAACGAAAGTGAAAGTAATTTTTTTCATTTGTATGGAATCTGAACATAAATGTAAGCAATTTCATTAATATAAAAAAATGTTTTCATTTTTTAAACCTTTTCCTTTTTATTAAGTCATAGCACTCAACTAACCAACCAAAACCAATTTTATGTTTAAAAAAATCGCCGCCGTTGTGGTCGTTGCCCTCTCCTATTCTTGTGGTAGCGACGAATCTTCCGAATATGTAGAAATTGACCCTTATGCCAATATAACCGCAACATTTGGAAGTAATATCAATCCTAATAACTTGGCCAATTACGCCAATCAAACCATTCCCAATTACATCACTAAAGACAATACCGCCGGAAATCTGATTACGAACAAAGGCGCTACTTTGGGTCGGGTTTTGTTTTATGACAAAAATTTGTCTTCTAACAATACCATCTCTTGTTCGAGTTGTCACCAACAGGCCAATGCTTTTGGTGATACCAGTATTGCCAGTACCGGTGTAAATGGTACGACAGGCCGACATTCCATGCGTTTAATCAATACCCGTTTTGCCAATGAAGTACGATTCTTTTGGGATGAACGCGCTCTAAACCTGGAAACCCAAACGACGATGCCTATCAAAGACCACGGCGAAATGGGTTTTAGCGGTACCAACGGAGACGAGGCCTTTAGTGGTTTGATTACCAAGCTTAGCAATATTGGTTATTACAAGGAGTTGTTCCAATTTGTTTATGGCAGCGAAGAAATTACCGAAAACAAAATCCAATTGGCTTTGGCGCAATTCATCAGAAGCATACAATCATTTGACAGCAAGTATGATATTGGCAGAGCGCAAGCCGCTAACGAAGGACAACCATTTGTGAATTTTACACCACAAGAAAACCAAGGTAAAAACTTATTCCTATCGCCTCCTGTTTTTGATGCTACGGGTAATAGAACCGCAGGCGGATTAGGTTGTGCCGGTTGCCATGCCGCTCCTGAGTTTGATATCAATCCGAATACCGGAAACAATGGTATTATTGGTACCATTAACGGAACCGGAATCGACATTACCAATACCAGAGCACCGAGTTTAAGAGACTTGTTAAAACCGGATGGAACGCCTAACGGTCCCATGATGCATACCGGAGTAATTACGACATTACAAGCTGCGATTGGTCATTATGGCACCATAAATTTAGCACCTGGCAACACTAATTTAGACCCAAGGTTACGTCCAAATGGTTTTGGACAGCAACTGCATTTAACCGCACCCGAAGTCAATGCCGTGATGGCGTTTCTTAGAACCTTATCCGGAAATAATGTGTACACCGACCCGAAATGGTCCAATCCGTTTCCGAATTAATATAACATTTATTGTAGAGACGCGATGCATCGCGTCTCTACAATTGTTTTTCTAGCCCACTACCCTCAATTAAGTTTTTTAGCAAGGCTTCTTCTGCTTGTAATACTTGCAGTTGTAACTTAAGTTTCATCAATTCTTTTGGACCGTTTTTATCAAGGCTCTTTTGGACTTTTTCTTTTAAAATTGATATAGCTCCGGGATGCAGTGCTTCTTCATTAACCTGTTTTTTTAAATAATCAATCAGTTGGAGTAGTTTTAATGCCGATTGACAAGCTTCTTCCATTTTGGGTAACTTTCTAATGATACCCAACTGATAATATTCACAGTCCTTTAAAGCTTTTTGGAGAAATACTTCTTTTTCTTCCTCTAGCTTTGGAAAATCCTTTGCTTCAGGTGCTTTGGCAGTAGCCATGAAAAATTCTATTGCTGTTAATCTTTTTGAAGCGATACTTGGTAATTCTCTTGATTCCAACTCATATAGTGCCAATTGCAAACGTTTAGTCTTTAATAGCATTGCCATTTCTTCTTGAGTCAGATTTAATTCATTTCTGAGGTAGGCTCTTTTTTTTTCCATTTGTAACAAGTTTATGTGTAACAATCATAATTGTTACATGTTTTTTTGTTACATATAGAGAACAAATAAGGTGCCAAAGCAAAAAAGCCCCGATTTCTCGAGGCTTTTCATTTATATATAAAGTTGCGGAATCAATTATCCCATCACTTCTTTTACTTTTTTACCAATCTCAGCAGGAGAATCTACTACGTGGATACCACATTCTCTCATGATTCGTTTTTTGGCTTCCGCTGTATCATCAGAACCACCAACAATAGCACCGGCATGCCCCATTGTTCTACCTTTTGGTGCGGTTTCCCCTGCGATAAAACCAACTACCGGTTTGCGGTTACCGTCGGCTTTAATCCAATGAGCAGCATCCGCTTCTAATTGGCCTCCGATTTCACCTATCATGATGATACACTCGGTTTCAGGATCGTTCATTAATAATTCTACGGCTTCTTTAGTGGTTGTTCCAATAATTGGATCTCCACCAATTCCGATAGCGGTTGTAATCCCTAATCCTTGTTTTACTACTTGGTCTGCCGCTTCATAAGTTAAAGTACCTGATTTAGATACAATCCCTACTTTTCCTTTTTTGAATACAAAACCCGGCATGATTCCCACTTTGGCTTCTTCAGGTGTAATTACACCCGGACAGTTCGGACCTACCAAACGACAGTCTTTTCCTTTTACAAAATTGTACGCTTTAATCATATCAGCCACCGGAATACCTTCAGTAATAGCAATGATTACTTTGATTCCCGCATCGGCAGCTTCCATAATAGCATCAGCGGCAAAAGCAGGCGGTACAAAAATGATAGAGGTATCGGCTCCGGCTTGTTCTACAGCATCTTTAACGGTATTAAAAACCGGACGGTCTAAATGGGTTGAACCACCTTTTCCCGGTGTTACACCACCAACTACATTGGTGCCGTATTCAATCATTTGAGAAGCGTGAAAGGTTCCTTCACTTCCGGTAAATCCTTGTACTATTATTTTTGAATTTTTATTAACTAAAACGCTCATGTTTGTGTTTGTTTATTTGTGTTTATTTTATGTGTTGCAAAAGTATGAAATAGTATTCAGTGTTCAGTATTCAGTATTCAGATTTTTGTAAAATTACTATAGTTGTCACTTTAAAATGAATAATATTCGTATTAAAGATTGTAATATAAATATGTTTAATCTTTAATAACTTTTTGAACATGACTAACCCCATCTTCAGTAATTATCTTTAAAAAATATATTCCTTTTTTGAAACTTGAAATATTGATTTCATTTGTATATTGATATGAGTCAAGTGTTTTTCCTGTAATGTCCATAAAAATAATCTCCTTTGCAAACTCACTTATATTTAAAATACCGACTGAAGGATTAGGATATACCACAATTTTAGGTTTTTGAGTATTCACTATAGGTTTAACTTGCAGAGATGGACTAATCTCTAAAACGCAAACTAAAAGTTCACCTCCAGCATGTATTATTTTGTCTTGAAACCATACATAAAGGTGGTTGCCACAAAGGGTATTATCATTAGATATAATAATTTGCCAAGTTTGTCCACCATCTTCAGTTTTATATACATCTTTAGTGTTGGTATTGATGCCATAAGCGTTTAATTCATCAAAGAAATAAAATCTTTGCGGAAAGTTAATATTGACATAATTCCATGTTAGCCCTCCATCTTCAGTATAAACCCAAGAGCCGGTTCCAAGATTCCTAACATATATTTTATTTGGATTAACAATTTGAATTTCAGCTACTTTTCCATATATAAATGAAGTTACTTCATTCCAAGTTGTTCCGCCATCAACAGTTTTCCACATCATACCGGAATAAGTAGAAGTGCCAACTGCTGCAAAACCAATTTGTTCATTAGCAAATTTAACTTCTCCCACTTGAATCATGTTTGTAAATTGAGACCAAGTAGTTCCGCTTCGCTTAATCAAACCATCATTTATTGGCGCACCCGGATTAGTCCCTACAAAGAAATCACCATTATCCTTTAGCCAACATTTGGTATATGCTGATGAAGAAGGTTGAATTGGAGTTGGACTGGTCCAATTTTGTCCAAAATTGGTGGTTGTGGCATAACCTGTTGGTCCTACTACAAGTCCATTCCCATTTTGTTTCATACTAATTGATTTATAGAGGGAATTGGAACCTAACGCTTTACGCTGCCAGCTATTTCCTCTATTAGAAGTATAATAAATTGAACTCTGGGTAGGCCCTGAACCAACCATGACTCCTTCGTTATTGTTCATAAACTGGATGTCATTAGTAGGCATGTATCCTAAAATAGGGTCATAAAAAATAGACCAAGCAGTTCCCGAAGGATTGTTGGCTTTATAAATAGTTCCTCCGTCTCCCGCAACTATAATATCATTCCCTCTGAAGGTCACCGCATACATACGGCTTATTCCGGTATTACCGCCGGGAACCGTTATGGTTTGAACCGGAGACCAAGTAGCTCCTAAATCGGTAGACATGGTAAAAGCCCTACTGTTACCCACCATGTACAAATTACCATTATGTAAACGAATATCATAAGCAAGTCCTACTTCAGTATCTGTAAGAGACCATGTAACCCCTTGGTCAATAGTTCTGTATACTTCTCCTAATGAGCCTACAGCAAAACCTATATTCTCGTTTACAAAAAGCAACTCATTTAGCGTATAAGAACTGGCTTGCAATTGGGTCATACTCCATGTTATTCCTTGGTCGGTAGTTTTTAATACTTTTCCGTTACTTGTGATAACAAATCCTATTTGATCGTTTACAAAATGAATATCAGTAATATCAATTCCGGATGCCATCAGAGTAGATGAAATTGTTATACTGGTCCATGTTTGGCCACCATCAAGTGTTTTTTGAATAAATCGTCGATAACCTGCTATAAAGCCTACATTGTTATTAAGAAAAAAAATTCTTCTGTGGGTAACTGTACTACCATAATTTACATTTGAAAAAGTTTGCCATCCATCAGTTGTTTTTATTAAACCGCCGAAAGTATTAATGAGATATCCCGTATTATTATCCAGCATAAACAAATCAGATGGTGTGTTTGAAGAATTTAGAAACATGGACCAAGTAACGCCATCTGTGGTCTTATACAGTCTAACAGGAAGTTCCGCAAGAACATAAGTTGTTCCGTTTGGGGTGGTTTCCATATCGCGAATGGCATTAGTGGTGTTAAATGGTGTAACCGTTTTCCATTGCTGAGCACTAGAGTAAAAAAAAGAGAGACAAGTAAGTATTAATACTATTTTTTTCATGGGATTTTTTTATAAACAACTATAGTTGACTCATCTGATAGCCGCGGTATAATTTATCGTCTTTGACTTCCCACACGACCATGAAGTGCGCCAACATCATTTCCTCTCTGGGATTTTCAATCGTTTTCACGTAATGAGCATAACGAACAGCAACCGTATTACCGTTGGCAACGATATGAGAAATTCTTGATTTGGAACGAACATAAGCTTTACTCAATTCCATACTCAAATCAACGATTTGACTTTTGTGAAGTTTCAAAAAACCTTTGGTACTATGCCATTCCAAAACAACATCAGGATGCAGTAAAGCTTTCACTTTATCAGCGTCTAACAATACATCCGATTTGTAAAATTCTTGAACGATAGCTTTAGCGCTCATATCTATTTTAGTTTATTTAAAATTTCAGGTATTTTCTTGATATAGGCAAATTGCTTCATCTTTTCACGAGCCTCATCTATTGGCGTTCCCGAATAGGTTTTTCCGCCTTCGATTGATTTGCTTACGCCGGTTTGACCTAAGACTACCGCTTTGGCACCAATAGTTATACCACTGGTGGTTCCCACTTGTCCCCAAAGCGTCACTTCATCTTCAATGACTACACAGCCGGCAATTCCGGTTTGGGCCGCAATCAAACATTTTTTTCCAATAATGGTATCGTGACCCACGTGAACTTGATTGTCAATTTTAGTACCGGCACCTATGGTAGTATCTCCCGTAACGCCTTTGTCAATGGTACACAAGGCACCTATCCCAACGTTATCTTCAATAATTACTCTTCCACCCGAAAGCAATTGGTCAAAACCTTCCGGACGTTTTTTATAATAAAAGGCGTCGGCGCCCAAAATGGTTCCCGAATGAATAATGACATTATCGCCAATCACAGTATTATCATACACTATGACGTTGGCATGCAACAAACAGTTTGTACCGATGGTTACATTGTGACCAATAAAACAATTGGGTTGAATCACTGTTCCCTCGCCTATTTTGGCAGAAGCCGAAACACTGGCATTGGCTGCTACAAAAGGGCGGAAATGCTTGGTCAACTTATTAAAATCTCTGAAAGGATCATCGGAAATCAACAACGCTTTGCCTTGCGGACAATCGACTTCTTTGTTGATTAAAACAATAGTCGCCGCCGATTGTAGCGCTTTGTCATAATACTTAGGATGGTCAACAAAAACAATATCACCCGGTTCAACCACGTGAATTTCGTTCATGCCATGAACCCCAAAATCATCGGCGCCAACATAGTGACAGTCGATGATTTCAGCGATTTCTTTTAGCGTATGTATTCTTGGGAACTTCATATTTTTAGTGTTCAGTGTTTAGTCTTAAGTGTTCAGTTTTTCTGCTAACTGACCACTGAATACTGACCACTATTCCTTTACTCTTTCCATATAAGAACCGGTAGCGGTATCAATCTTGATTTTATCTCCTTCATTAATGAATAAAGGAACGTTTACCGAAGCTCCGGTTTCCACTTTCGCAGGTTTGGTAGCATTGGTAGCGGTATTTCCTTTTACACCCGGTTCGGCATAAGTTACTTCTAAAACGATAGAAGCCGGCATATCAACCGATAAAGGCAAATCGGTTTCTGTATTGATTTGAACCATTACGCTAGTCCCTTCTTTTAATAAATCCGGTGCGTCAAGGATGTTTTTATCCAAAGTGATTTGCTCATAAGTTTCCGTATTCATAAAATGAAACTGATTCCCTTCCGCATATAAATATTGGAAATTTTGCGTTTCCACTCTAACCGTATCAATCTTATGTCCGGCCGAAAAAGTATTGTCTAATACCTTACCGTTGGTTAACGATTTCAATTTGGTTCTAACGAAAGCCGGACCTTTACCCGGTTTTACGTGAAGGAATTCGATGATTTTATAAATATCGTGATTGAACTTAATGCATAATCCGTTTCTAATATCTGATGTCGATGCCATTGTAATGTGTATTTGTTAATGCGTTTATTTGTTTATTTGTTTTTAATAAGATCCTGAATAACCTTTCATGATTCCTCTTGATGAATTTCGGATAAAATCCAAAATCTCGTCGCGTTCCGGTGTGGCTTCCATTTCTCCTTCAATGATAGCCATGGCTTGAGAAGTGTTATAGTTTTTTTGGTACAATATTCTGTAAATATCTTGTATCTCTCTGATTTTTTCAGAAGTAAAACCTCTTCTTCTTAAGCCTACCGAGTTGATTCCAACATAAGAAAGCGGTTCTTTCGCAGCTTTGGTATATGGTGGAACGTCTTTACGTACTAATGAACCTCCGGAAATCATAGCATGATCACCAATGTGAATGAATTGATGAATCGCTGCCAAACCACCAATGATGGCATAGTTCCCCACGATTACGTGTCCGGCCAAAGCCACGCCATTTACGATAATGGCATTATCACCGATATGACAATCGTGAGCAATATGGGCAGTTGCCATGACCAAACAGTTTTTTCCGATTACCGTTTGCCCCGAAGCAATAGTTCCGCGGTTGATGGTCACACATTCTCTAATGGTTGAATTGTCGCCAATGATGGCCAGCGAATCTTCTCCGCCAAATTTTAAATCTTGTGGTACAGCGGCAATGACGGCACCGGGAAAGATATTACAGTTTTTCCCAATACGAGCGCCTTCCATGATAGTCACATTGGAACCTATCCAAGTACCTTCCCCAATAATCACATTATTGTGAATGGTGGTAAAAGGTTCGATAACAACATTCTTAGCGATTTTGGCACCAGGATGTACATAAGCTAACGGTTGATTCATATATTTATGTTTTTGTTGTTTGTGGTATATCGTTTTTCAACCATAAACCATAAACTGTACACTTATAATTAATTATTGTTTTTTAGCTATTTGCGCCATTAATTCGGCTTCAGCCACTAACTTTCCGTTAGCATAAGCTTTGGCTTGCATGTGGCAAATTCCTCTTCTGATTGGGGTAATCAAATCGCATTTGAATATCAAAGTATCACCCGGAAGTACTTTGTGTTTAAACTTCACATTGTCGATTTTCATAAAGAAGGTCAAGTAATTTTCAGGATCGGGAACGGTACTTAACACTAAGATTCCCCCGGTTTGTGCCATGGCCTCAACGATGATAACTCCTGGCATAACCGGTGCTTCCGGGAAATGGCCTACGAAGAAACTTTCGTTCATCGTTACATTTTTCAAACCAACCACATGACTATCTGACATTTCGATGATTCGGTCAACGAATAAAAATGGCGGACGGTGTGGCAAAGTATTCATGATTTGATGAATATCCATCAATGGTTCAGCATTTAAGTCATAAACCGGTACTTGATTCTTTTGTTCGATTTTGATGATTTTAGACAACTTTTTGGCAAATTGTGTATTGACAAAATGGCCCGGTTTGTTGGCAATTACTTTACCTTTAATTCGGGTTCCGATTAAGGCTAAGTCCCCAATAACATCCAGTAGTTTGTGGCGCGCGGCTTCATTAGGATAATGCAACGTCAGGTTGTCCAAAATCCCGTTTGGTTTTACGGAAATATTGTCTTTTCCGAAAGCCACCTTCAGGTTGTTCATGGTTTTCTCGGAAATCTCTTTGTCAACATAAACAATAGCATTGTTTAAATCGCCTCCTTTGATTAGTCCGTTGTCCAACAAAGTTTCCAATTCGTGTAGGAAACTGAAGGTTCTTGCATCTGAAATCTCGGCTTTAAAATCGGCTATATTTTTCAAAGTGGCATTTTGTGTGCCTAATACTTTGGTACCAAAATCAACCATAGTGGTAACTTGATAATCCTCTGACGGCATTACCAAAATTTCACTTCCGGTAGTTTCATCGGTAAAAGAAATTACTTCTTTTACGATATAATAATTTCTTTCAGCGTCTTGTTCTACAACGCCGGCTTTTTCAATAGCTTCTACAAAAAACTTTGAAGAACCATCCATAATTGGCGGCTCTGACTCGTTTAGTTCAATGATTACATTGTCAACATCACAACCTACAAAAGCGGCAAGTACGTGCTCAGAGGTTTGAATTTTCACTCCTAATTTCTCCAGATTGGTTCCTCTTTGTGTATTCACCACATAATTGGCATCCGCTTCTATAACTGGGCTTCCCTCCAAATCAACTCTGACAAAGGTGTAGCCATTGTTAACCGGTGCGGGTTTAAAAGTCATCTTTACTTCTTTTCCTGTGTGTAGACCAACTCCGGTCAAGGAAACTTCGTTTTGGATGGTTTTCTGTTTAACCATTGGTATGCTTATTTATTAGTTTGTTATTTATTTTTCTTCAATTCTTCTAGGTCGGCTACTATCTTCGGCAAGTTTCTGAAATGCACATACGACTTGCTGTAGTCTCCATAATTAAAAGCCGGAGAACCTTGAATGGTTTCACCGTCAGTTATATTTTTTCCTATTCCTGATTGGGCTTGAACACGAACATTATTGCCAATGGTCAAATGACCGGCAATGCCTACTTGTCCTCCAATCATACAATTACTGCCAATTTTGGTCGAACCTGCCACACCGGTTTGAGCAGCAATTACTGTGTTCTCTCCTATTTCAACATTGTGGGCAATTTGAATGTGATTGTCGAGTTTTACCCCTTTTCGGATAATTGTGGAACCCAAAGTAGCTCTGTCAATAGTAGTACAAGCTCCAATGTCTACAAAATCTTCTAAAATGGCGTTGCCAATTTGCGGTATCTTACTGTAAGAACCGTCTTCGGTGGGCGCAAAACCAAATCCGTCTGACCCAATAATAGCGCCGGAATGAATGGTACAATTGGTCCCAATAACCGTTTCAGAATATACTCTGACACCGGCAAAAAGAATGGTATTGTCGCCTATGATTACATTGTCACCAACAAACGTATTCGGGTATATTTTCACATTGTTGCCAATCACTGTATTTCTACCGATATAGCTAAAACTACCCAAGTATAAATTTTCTCCGTACGTAACATTTTCCGAAATCACTGAAGGCTGCTCGATACCGGATTTCATCAGCTTTACCTGATTGTAATACTCCAGTAATTTTGAAAAAGATTGGTAAGCATCTTCCACTTTTATCAAAGTGGTTTTGATTTCACTTTCAGGTTCAAAGGTCGAATTGACAATAGTAATGGTAGCCTCAGTGGAGTAAATATAATTGAGGTATTTCGGGTTGGCTAAAAAAGTCAAAGAGCCTTTAGTGCCTTCTTCAATTTTTGACAATTTGAATACTTCGGCATCCGGGTTTCCAACGACTTCGCCATCTAATAATCCTGCTATTTGAGCTGCTGTAAATTTCATCTTATGCTATTTTGTTTTTTATAGGTATAAGATGGAACTCACTTGGAGCAATTCTAAATGAATGTATCAAGATATAGGTAGTTCGTTTCATCGACACAAAAGTATAAAAAAAAATTTAATGTTAAATCTCAGCCAGGAGTTTCGGATAACAGATAAAATACTTGGTTACCGGTTTGGATAACGCTTTCAAGTTCAACTGGTCCGATGCCTCTACAACATCTTCTATCGTTCGGTCTTTCTTCAAAATGCGAATTGGTTCCGCTTCTTTGCTGTAGGCCTGATTTTTAATCTTTCCTTTAAAGATAAAATATTTGGCTTCCTGAATGGTGATGTTGTGTTCTTTGGCAAAGCGAGTCGACATTTCCTGAAGGACTTCCACCGGAAATTTTTCGCTGTTGAGTTTGATTTTCGACAAGTCTCTGTTGATGATCATTTTACTCAAACTACTCAAGATAAAATCTTCGTGAAACTGCCAAATTTTCAAAGCGCTAATAACATCAAAATCATCTAATTGCGCAAAAGTATTTAAATCATGCGTTGAAAAATTCTCCAACGTAACTTTGCGCTCCATAAAGTACTTTAATGGCTTGCTGCATTCAACCTCAATGCCTTTTTGCAATAACTCTTTGGCTCTTTGCAAGGTCTTGGTCAAAGTCAATTCGGCGACCAAACTGGTTTTGTGTAAATAGGCTTGCCAATACATTAATCGGCGTGCCATTAAGAATTTTTCTATCGAATAAATCCCTTTTTCTTCCATAACCAAAACATCATCCACCACATTCATCATTTGGATTAAGCGATCAGAATTGATATTGCCTTCTGCCACGCCTGAATAGAAACTATCTCGTTTTAAGTAATCCATGCGATCCATGTCTAACTGACTTGAGATTAACTGCAACATGAATTTTCTATGGTATTCGCCTTTAAAAACTTGGATGGCCAAACTCAATTGCCCGCCAAATTCCTCATTTAACTTGTTCATAAACAACAACGAAATCGCTTCGTGGTTGACTTCCTCCACGATGCTGTGTTCCATGGCATGCGAAAAAGGTCCGTGTCCAATGTCGTGTAAAAGAATGGCAATTAACAAGGCATTTTCTTCCTCTTTTGAAATTGAAACCTCCTTAAAACGAAGGACTTCCACCGCTTGTTGCATCATGTGCATGGCGCCCAATGCATGGTGAAATCGCGTGTGATGCGCTCCCGGATAAACCAAATAAGACAAACCCATTTGGGAAATACGACGCAAACGCTGAAAATAAGGATGCTGAATTAAATCATACACCAACGAGTTAGGAATGGTAATAAACCCATAAATCGGATCGTTGAATATTTTTAGTTTGTTGGTTTGGCTCACAGCGTAATCAATTTTAGTAAAGATATAAATTTAGACCAAGGCTTTAAAATAGTTCAATAACAGTTTATTGTTTTCTCGCGTTGGGGTAAAAACTTCTAATAACGTAGGTTGGTCGTTGTTGTTGTACAATTGTTTCAAACCTTTGGTTAAACTCTCTTCATCGCTTGCCGTGAGATAGTTCAATTGGTACATTTTGGCCAAATGCTCTGCCGTCAAACAGTGTGATGTTTCAAAATAAGTATTGAAAGTCTCGGTTTCCTGATGACCGGGAAGAATCCTGAAAATTCCGCCGCCACCATTATTGATCAATATAATTTTAAAATTCTTCGGAATATAATTGTTCCAAAGCGCATTACTGTCATATAAAAAACTAACATCTCCGGTAATCAAAACGGTTTGTTTTCCGCTACCTACAGCTGCTCCAATGGCCGTTGAAGTACTACCGTCAATACCGCTCGTTCCTCGGTTGCAAAAAACCTGTATCGATGCATCGATATCAAATAACTGGGCATATCGAATAGCAGCACTATTACTGATTTGCAGTTGTATATTTTGGGGCAAAGCCGATAAAATACTTTCAAAAGCCTTTAAATCGGAGAATTTTACTTTGGCCAAATAATCGCTGTGCTTGACTTTTCGGTCTTGGTGTATGGTTTCAAAAGTCGATTTGTAATTGCTTTTGACTTCATTTAAATGTGGCATAAACTGCGAAAAGAACTGATTCGGACTAACCTCAAAATGTTTGGTTAGTATACCAAACGTATTGTAAGCTCTTAGTTCGTCAATGTGCCAATGGTGGTTTGGCTTGTATTTTCTCAGGAATGCTTTTACCCTTTTGGATACTATCATGCCTCCAAAAGTGAGGAGTATTCGGGGTTGTAATTCTTTGAATTCTTTATCAGTAAATGGCGTTATGAGCGTGTCGATGTTATTGATAAAACTCGGATGATGCAAGTTCGAAGTCGTTTCTGTCAGCACAACAACCGAAGGAAAAGCAGCCAATTGGTCAATCCACTTTTGCTCAATCGAATTGGGTGCACACTCGCCTACCAAGACCAAAATTTTCTCAGTGTGGTTCCACAAGGTTGAAAAAGCAATGATATCCTCAAGGCTTACGGTTTGATGAGGATTGTTTAAGCCGGTTACATTAACATCCACCAGCAATTTGTCTGTTGTTTGATACAATGGCTCTTCAAAAGGAACATTGATGTGTACCGGACCTTTATGCACTATGGCTACGTTGATGGCTTCGTTGATGTGTACATCGTTTTCTTCAGAAGCTTCTTCCATCAAATTGGCATTGTACAGCGAATGGTTACTAAAAACATTTTCCTGACGAATGGTTTGACCGTCACCAATATCAATTTTGTCAAAAGGGCGATCGGCTGATATGACGATAAACGGGATTTGGCTGTAAAAAGCTTCTGCAAAAGCTGGATAATAGTTCAATAATGCAGAGCCTGAAGTACAAACAACAGCAACCGGTTTTTGCTTTTGTTGGGCAATACCCAAGGCAAAGAAAGCGGCGCAACGTTCGTCTGCAATACTATAACAACGAAAATCAGGATTATTGGTAAATCCGATAGTCAACGGTGCGTTTCTGGAACCGGGTGAAATAATAATATCGTGAACTCCTTTGGCATTACAAATCTCAATAATGCTTTGTGCCAACGGTATTTTGGGATAAATCATTGTTGTTTTTTATGGATTACAAAGGTACAAAGTTGTGTAGGTTTTTCAATACTTTTGAATAGTTTTATTACATTTGAATTCACTTTTACCCCATGGAAATCAAGATTAGACCTTATCGAAAAGAAGATGCGCAAACTATAGTAGCCATCATCAATTACAACATTTTACATTCAACCGCTTTATACGATTATCAACCGCGGACTTTAGAACAGCAAGAAGCGATTTTTGAAGACAAACTAAAAAAAGGTTTTCCGGTGATTGTTGCCGCTATTGATGAAGAGGTAGTTGGTTTTGGTTACTACAGCGAGTTTCGTTTTAGAGAAGCCTATCGTTTTACTGTCGAGCATTCCGTTTATGTTGATAATGATTATCATGGCAAAGGCATCGGTAAATTGATTATGGAAAATTTGATTCATTTGGCCAAAAACCAAAAACTGCACACCATGATAGCCGTGATTGACTCAGAAAACCAAAGCAGCGTTACTTTTCATGAGCAATTTGGTTTTAAAACAGTGGCAGTACTCAAAGAAACCGGTTTTAAATTCGACCGCTGGTTGCATTCTCAGATCATGCAATTGATGTTAGAATAATTTTAAAAACTAATTTATGAAGAGACAACTCATTAGTTCAGGCTCCACTTTTGAAACAGAAATCGGTTATTCTCGTGCTGTAGTTCAAGGCGATTGGGTTTTTGTATCCGGAACCACCGGTTTTGATTATGAAACAATGACCATTTCGGAATCGATTGAAGCGCAAACAGAACAATGTTTGAAAAATATTGTTTCTGCTTTAGCAAAAGCCGATGCACAAATAACCGATGTAGTTAGGGTACTTTATATCGTGCCTAATGCGGAAGAATTTAAGCTGTGTTGGCCAATACTAAGAAAGTATTTTGGCGAAAGCAAACCTGCTGCCACTATGATTTCTGCAGGCTTAGCCGATACTCGAATGAAAATTGAGATTGAAGTCACTGCTTTAAAACAAAAAAACCGATGAGGGTTTCATCAGTTTTTTTTAAAAGTCAGGGGTATTTGTCAGGCAATTTCGATGCCGTTTTCTTCTAATATGGAAAGCAAATAATTGCTTTGGTTCGCGTTATATTTCTCTACACCGCTTTGGTACCATTTCTGAATGACATCAATTTGGTAACCGGTATATCCGTCAGAATCGATATCCATTCCCAACATTCCGGCTAAAAGAAAATCTTCCAGTACTTTGTTGGTGACTATTAATTGGGGTATTCCGTAAGCTACTTTTCCATTTAGTCTTTCGTACTCTAATCTTCCTTGTTCGAAGCCAAATTTATAGGCTTCATTTTTATTTTCAGAAATTGTAATGTAAGGATTGTGGCCGTTTGCATAACCTTCCAAATAATCCTCTCTATATACCGGGTTAAAAATATTCTTCATATAATTATCATTGTGGTAGTTGATATTGAATTCAAAGCTAGCAACAATAGTTTAACAATGAATTAAAAATCGTTGAAAGGATAAAAAACTCTTTAAACCACGAGCTCAGTGATGTTTGTCGATTATTTTAAAGCAAAAAACCTGATAAAGGGCTTCATCAGGTTTTACATTGCAGATACAATTATTTTACTTTTCATTGATCCAACCCACTATAGCGGCGTCGGTTGGCAATACTCTTGGTGATAATACTTTGACCAATTCACCTTGTTCATTAATTAAGTATTTTTGGAAGTTCCATTCTACTTCGCTGTCTTGCAAACCGTTTTTGCTTTTTTGGGTCAGAAACTGATAAACTTCACTTTTGTCTTCCCCTTTTACAGAAACTTTGCTCATCATTGGAAACGTTACTCCGTAATTCATTTCACAAAATTTGGCAATTTGTTCATTACTTCCGGGTTCTTGTGCTCCAAAGTTATTGGCCGGAAACCCAACAATTACAAAATTTTTGTCTTTGTATTTTTTATAAATGGCTTCTAAGTCTTTGTATTGTGGGGTTAGTCCACACTCCGAAGCTGTATTGACAATTAGTATTTTTTTTCCTTTTAATGAGGCAAAATCAAATTCCTCACCATATAAATCTTTTACCTTGAATTGGTAAATGGTTTGTGCTTTAATTACTGTGTTCATCTCTTTGTTATTTTCTGTGGTATTTGTAACCGGTTTTGATTGCGCATTGTTTTGGCAACTCCAAAGTAGCAATACGCCGCAACTCAGTAGCATTAGTTTTTTCATCTTAATATTTTTTTATAAAATTAGTCATTATTCAATAGTTTGCTGTTATACAATTGCTAAAGTTTTTGTTAAATAAAAAAGCCCAATGATTCTTCAATCATCGAGCTTTCAAACATGACAAAAATTAATTTCTGCCACAAAACAAAAACCTAAACAAAATCTCATAGCAGATTTTCCCTTATTTCTATTTACGGAACCAACGCTATCTTGGTTTTCTGATTGCCTTATTTTAAGTGCTCTGTTAAAATTATTATGAAATCTTACTTAAAGTTTCTTTATTTTTACGTTTATAAAAAAAATTAGGTATGACACAAGAAGAATTATTACCCTTGCTCCTGAGGAAGGAGGAAAAAGCTTTTACAATACTCTACGACATGTATTCTAAAAGTCTTTTCAGTATTATCACCAATTTGATTAAGGATCGCGAAGAAGCCGAGGATGTGCTTCAGGAAGTATTTGTCAAAATTTGGAAAAACATCGAAACTTACAATCAAAGTAAAGGGAGATTGTATACTTGGATGCTCAATATTGCTAGAAATACTTCTATTGACAAGCTGCGCTCTAAAGGTTTTAACAATAGCCAAAAAAACCTGTCTTCTGATAATTTCGTACATCTGTTGGATGACAGTAACAAACTAACCAATAGTATTGATACCATCGGGATTTTAGATTTTGTTAAAAAACTAAAACCAAAGTGTATCCAAATTATCGACCTGCTTTTTTTTAAAGGCTATACCCAACAAGAAGCTTCTGAAGAATTAGAAATCCCCTTGGGAACTGTAAAAACCCAAAATAGAATGTGTATGAACGACCTACGTAAATTTTTGAATGTATAATGGAAACTAAAGACTATATAGAATCAGGCATATTAGAACTCTATGTTTATGGTTTACTTACCGAATCAGAAAACGATGAAGTAAACGCTATGGCCAATAAAAACCCCGAAGTTAAAGCCGAAATCCACTCGATTGAAAAAGCTATTATCAATCTTTCGAGTAGCTTCTCTCCTTTTATTTCGCACAGCCAATTTGAAAAAATCAAAGCCCAACTCGAACTGAAACACGGAAGAGTGGTCGACTTCAAATCGAGAAATAATACTGCCACTTATATTGGTTGGGCCGCTTCAGTAGCATTACTAATCGGTATCGGATTTCAATATTCAAAATTGAATGAAAGCAACCAACAGATTGAAACCATTAAGGTAGAGAAAAATAAATTACAGGAAACGGTTGTTGGTTTAGAATTGAAAAACAAAGAAACCACTACTGTTTTGAATGTGATTAGAGATACCAAAACATCAGTGATTCAATTGGGCGGACAAGCCATTGACCCTAACGCCTCGGCCAAAGTATATTGGAACAAAGAACAACAAGTGGTTTATGTAGACGCTTCGGGCTTACCGGAACCTCCGGAAGGCATGGTGTATCAAGTTTGGGCTTTAAAACTCGAACCATTAACCCCAACAAGCGTTGGTTTGTTAGAAAACTTTACCGCAGACAATTCCTTATTTAAAGTGGACAATAATGCCGGAGCTGAAGCTTTCGGAATCACTTTGGAACCTGCCGGCGGAAGCAAATCGCCAACACTTGAGAAATTGTATACTTTAGGGAAAGTATAATTTAAATTAGCAATCATAAAAAAGTCCCGATATTCTCGGGACTTTTTTATTGAATTCAAATGAATTTATTTTTTTAAATACTTTCTGTATTTGAAATAAGACAATGCAGCCAAAACAATAATAAAGGCAACAGAATAATAAACAAAGGATGGGGTAACCACTTTATCACCGCTGGCATAAGAATGCAATCCGGTGAGGTAGAAATTCACTCCAAAATAAGTCATCATAATCGAATAGAATGCAAATACTGACATGACGTTGTAAACCCATTTGTTGCGCAACGCCGGAACAAATCGGGCGTGAATTACAAAGGCGTAAATCATAATACTGATTAAAGCCCAAGTTTCTTTCGGATCCCAACCCCAATATCTTCCCCAACTCTCATTAGCCCATTGACCGCCTAAAAAGTTACCAATGGTCAGCATCACTAAACCTATAGTCAATGCCATTTCGTTGATATAGGTGATTTCTTTGATGTTGAGTTCCATTTTGGCTTTGTTGTTTTTATTGATAAACAACATCAACAACAGCGATACTATCCCTAAAACCATGGCCAAAGTAAACGGACCGTAACTGGCCACGATAACCGCAACGTGTATCATCAACCAGTACGAATTCAACACCGGTTGTAAATTGGCTATTGCCGGATCCATCCAGTTCCAATGGGCAATCATCAAGATCATCGAGGCTACAAAGGTTCCCGAAGCCACGGTTAATTTCGATTTTCGGTCAAAGGCCAAAGTAAAGAACATCGTTGCCCAAGCCACATAAATCATACTTTCATAAGCATCACTCCAAGGTGCATGTCCTGAAATGTACCAACGGGCAATCAAACCAAGCGTATGAATTCCGAATAATAAACCTATAAAAAGATGAAACCCATTGACTGTAAATTTTAAAATCTTACTGTCAAAAAAGATATTGACGATTACTAAAACCAACATCAAACAGCCGGTCAGCATGTACAACCAAAACAAGTTTTTAAACACATCGTATTTGTTATACAGGATTTCCGAATCAATCTTGTCATCGGAAGGTCGAACCGCTTTTCCATATACTTTTTGATAATCTTCCATGCCCACTAAGAAGGTATTGGCACGAGTGTAATCATCTGTTTCGGTAGCTTTCATCAAGGCATCCAGATAAACCGGCAAAGCGCCTTTGATGGTATCCAATGCGTTTCCGGTGGTGTGATTGATTTCCAGGAACGAAACCCATTTATTGTTGGGATCATTCGGCACCGGAAATATTTTCAATATTTTTCCGCTCAATGCGGTATTCAGAAGATTTACTTTCTTATCGGTTTCAATAAAATCTTTTTCAAACTGACTCGGAATTGTGGCTTTGTAAGCTTTCTCTAAATAAGGAGACAATTTATAGTTCCAATCTTTGTCAAAAAAGGAATGGAAAGAAGCATATTTATCTTCGGGTTTGATACCTATTATTTTTCGAATACTGTCGTTTCCTTTCTTGATGTAAATCAGCGGTGTTTCAAACCAAACCGTCGGAAACTGCGTCATTGAAATAAAAACCTGGTCAGAGTTCATGCCTTTGTAAGTATCACTTTTACTCACTTTGCGCAACAATTCAGAAGAAAAGGTGTTAATGGGTTTCATTCTTCCGCCATCATCCTGAATTACCAAACGACCAAATTGAGCTGCGTGCTTTTCAGAAACTTTGTATTTGTTGAGAATGGAATCTATCTGCTTTTGTGTAGGCATTGCATTTTTGTGACTGCCGTGTTCTTGGGCCAAGCCATTCAAAGAGCACAACAAAACCAAAACAGTAGTCAGCTTGGCTTTCTTGCGTTTCACATTTTCCAGTTTTCGCTTCAAGTCGTCAAAACGGGTGTTTTTTACAAACAATATGGCCATCATACTGAAAAACAATAAAAAGTATCCGATGTAAGTGATGGTTGTACCCCAAAAATCATGGTTAACAGAAAGTACGGTTCCTTTTTCATCCGGATCAAAATTGGCTTGAAAAAATCGGAATCCTTTGTAATCCAAGATATGATTCATGTAAATATGCGCATCAAATTTATCTGTCGAATCTAAAACCGTTACTTTGCTTTCAAAAGAAGAATATCTTTTCTCCGTTCCGGGATATTTTGCAGCGATGAAATCATTTAGTTTTAAGCTAAAAGGCAACTCATATATTTTGCTACCGTAACTCAAAGTGAACTCTAATTGCCCCAATTTAAAAGATGTAGGTTCGCCTTGTTTGCCCTTTGCCCCAACCAGTGTTACTACTTTTTCTTTGCCGCCGGTTTTGACTTTAATAGTAAGCGCATCTTCGCCCGTTTTGTTTTTAAAATCGCCGCTTGATTCAAACGACTTCACTCCTTTTTTAGGCAATTCGGGGATTACAAATTGGGTTCCTCCCATATTGTATAGTGAGCGATACATTAAAGGTTCAACCACGTCTTTGGTAACTTTGCCTTGCATTTTATCGGCCATTCTCATAAACTGACCGTCAAAAGGTGACGTAATAGTATTGGCTTTGGAATCGATATTTATGGCGCCTTTGGTAGGTTTGTCTAAAGCAAAGAGAACATTGTGGATGTTTTGCACTTCTCCGGCTTTGAGCATGTGCTCGTGACGTGTTCCGTCACCCGATTCGACTAATTTCAAATAAGTATCGCCATTTGGATCTGCTTTGATGGTTTCTTTGGCATCAAAAACAAAATTTTGGTATTCAATTTCAAACGGAATTTCGGCAAATTTTTCATTCACCGAAAAATGATTATCGGTTATAGGAGAAAGCAACAATGGCTTTTCAAACATACGTCGCATCATTTCACCATTGTACATTCCGTCAACATGAGCTGTTAAATAGCAACGATCAGAATACACTTGTTTGGAACTTTCGCCTTCACGAATGGGCATCATGCCTTCATAACTGATATAACGCGTAATAAAAGCACCGGCAATGATGAAAATAAAAGACAAATGCAGCAATAGTGTGGCCCACTTTTCTTTTTTGTACAGTTGGTAGCGTTTGATATTTCCGATGAAATTGATCATAAAAAACAACATAATGGCTTCAAACCACCAAGCATTGTAAATTAAAATTCGGGCTGTATCGGTGTTGTATTCGCTTTCAATAAACGTTCCGGCTGCCATTGCTGCGGCAAAACCCAAAAACAAAACAGCCATTAATCGTGTGGAGAATAAAAAAGAGTATAATTTTTTTTCCATGAGTTGGAATTATTTTTTAAAAAAGTGCTACAAAAATAGGGTAAATAAATAGATATATAGTTCAATTAATTACTGTTTTAATACATTTTTAAGACTTGTGTATTTCTTTGATTTAAAATAAAAAATGAAATTAATTTTTGATAATTTAGCCACATGATTCAAGTGACTATTATTGGTTCAGGAAATGTTGCCCGTCATCTCATCAAAGCGTTTAGTGAAAAGGCTGAAATTGAGTTGGTTCAAGTATTTTCAAGAAAGCCTCATGCGGTTGCCAACATTGTAAATACTACACAAATAATATCTGAATACAACCAACTCCAACCGGTTGATTTAATCATAATTGCTGTCAGCGACGATGCTATTGCTACTGTTTCGAATCAAATTCCTTTCCAAAATCAATTGGTAGTGCATACTTCCGGAAGTGTGAATATTGACACCTTAAATGCCAGAAACCGCAAAGGTGTTTTTTATCCGTTACAAACGTTTTCTAAATCAAAAACTGTCGATTTTAAAATCATTCCGATTTGCCTGGAAGCCCAAAATGAAAGTGATTACAAAACACTTGAAACCGTTGCGGAATCAATCTCTAATGTGATTTACCCTGTCAACTCTGAACAAAGAAAAGCCCTGCACGTAGCGGCTGTTTTTGTCTCGAATTTTGTCAATCATTTGTACCAAATGGGCAATGAAATTTGCATCGAAAACCATTTGTCTTTCGATATTTTAAAACCTTTGATTCAAGAAACGGCTCACAAAATTTTGACGCTTTCGCCAAAAGAAGCGCAAACCGGTCCGGCCAAACGAAACGATACCCAAACCATCAATGCACATCTGTCCTTTTTAAAAGAGGAAAACCAAAAAGAAATCTATAAATTGCTAACCAAATCTATAATCGATCATGGAAAAAAGTTATAAAGAAATCATGAATGATATCACTACATTTATTTTGGATGTTGACGGCGTTTTAACCGACAGTTCGGTTCATGTGACACCAACCGGTGAAATGCTCCGAATTATGAATATCAGAGATGGTTTTGCCATGAAAGCAGCGGTAGAAAGTGGTTATAATGTCTGTATCATTTCGGGCGGAAACAATGAAGGAGTTCGTATTCGTTTGAGAAATTTGGGCATCACCGATATTCATTTGGCTTCGCCGGATAAAGTGGCTACTTTCAAAGAATACACGGAATTGTACAACATCAAACCCGAACAAGTTTTATACATGGGCGATGACATTCCCGATTTTCACGTGATGCAATTGGTAGGTTTACCAACGTGTCCGCAAGATGCCAGTCCGGAAATCAAAGCGATTTCCAAATACATTTCGCATAAAAATGGCGGCAAAGGTGCAGTTCGTGAAGTGATTGAACAAGTCATGAAAGCCCAAGGCAAATGGCATATGTACTACAACGGAAAGCATGATTGATAACAGATTGAAGAAGTAAGAACCCGGATTTCAGATTTATATAAAACCAAACAGCATGAACTTTTTAAAACTAATACGATACCAAAACCTGCTCCTGCTCGCTTTTATGCAGTTGATTTTCCGATACGGATTTCTGAAGCACGAAGCTATTTATTTGTTTTTAAATGATTTTCAATACGGTTTATTGGTTTTGTCTACTATGATGATTGCCGGAGCCGGTTATATCATCAATGATGTTATGGACCAGGAAACCGACAGTGAAAATAAACCTTTTAAAATGGTCATTGGTAAAGGCATATCGGAAGCCATGGCCTATAATATTTATTTTGCCTTGAATGTTACCGGTGTAGGGATTGGATTTTATTTGTCAAATACCATACAAAAACCAACGTTTGCGGGGATTTTTATCATCATCGTCACCTTGTTGTATTTGTATGCCACAACCTTTAAAAGAATGCTGTTGATTGGAAATCTAATCGTTGCCTTTCTATTAGCCATTAGCATTTTAATCATAGGTGTATACGATTTATTGCCGCTTACTTTTGAGAGCAATCAAAAAGAAATGGGCGTGTATTTTTCATTGCTTTTAGACTATGCCTTATTTGCCTTCCTTATTAATTTCATTCGTGAAATTGTTAAAGACATGGAAGATGTAAATGGAGATTACAATCAAGGAATGAATACTTTACCTATTGCACTTGGTATTGGCAGAACGGCCAAAGTAGTTTTCGGTCTCGGGATTACAGTCACACTCATTTTACTTTGGTACATCAACACTTATTTGATGGAAAACCAATTGTATTATGCTGTGATTTACGCCTTACTGTTTGTGGTTGGCCCAATGATTTTCTTTGTGATTAGAATTTGGAATGCCAAGTCTAAAAAGAATTTCCATTTGTTAAGTTCGGTGTTAAAATGGATTATCTTCTTCGGAATAATGTCTATTTTAGTAATCAATTTGAACATCAAAAACAATGCTTAATAAAAACTACAAAATCGTCTTAGCTTCCGGTTCGCCCAGAAGACAGCAGTTTTTAAAAGAGTTAGCCATCGATTTTGAAATCAGATTAAAAGAAATTGAAGAAATTTATCCCGAAAATTTGCAAGGTGTTGAGATTACTAATTATCTGGCCATCTTAAAAGCCAATGCATTTGAAGGAGCAATAGCCGAGAATGAGATTTTAATCACCAGTGATACCATTGTTTGGTTCGAAAATAAAGCCTTGGGCAAACCCAAAGATTATGATGACGCATTTCAAATGTTGCAATCCATGTCGGGTAAAATGCATGAAGTAATTACCTCAGTTTGTTTCAAAACTACCGCTAAAACTGAAACTATTTTTGAAGTGACCAAAGTGACTTTCAACAGGCTTAGCGATGAGTCCATCCGATATTATTTAGACCATTATAAACCTTTTGACAAAGCCGGTGCCTACGGAATTCAGGAATGGATTGGATTAATCGGCATTGCTAAAATAGAAGGTTCATATACCAATGTTGTGGGAATGCCAACCGATAAAGTCTATGCATATCTAACTAATTTATAAAATCATGAACTTTTTTGATTACTATCTGAAGGAACAAATTGCTACCGGCTTGGTAATTATCATTGTGATTCTTTTGCGAATCATTGTAACCAAAGCGGTAAAAAGGTATTCAAGATCGCATACCGGGATTGAAAAAAGAACGAACTTAGTCATCAAATACATTCACTTGTTGATAAACATTTTAGCCGTCATTTCACTAATTGTGATTTGGGGTGTACAAAAAAATGACATTCTCATTACCTTGTCTTCTATTGCTACCGTTGTTGGTGTGGCCATGTTTGCACAATGGTCAATCCTAAGCAATATCACTTCCGGAATTATTTTATTCTTTTCGTTTCCCTTTAAAATTGGAGACGTCATCAAAGTACACGACAAAGATTTTCCGTTTGAAGGCGAAATTATAGACATCAATGCTTTCCACACTGATTTAATTACCAAAGACGGCGAACTCATGGTTTACCCTAACAACTTACTACTGCAAAAGGGAATTTCCATAGTCAAACCCAAGTTTGAGGACAAAGAATTCACCGATTAGATTTTAATTTTATAAATCTTACCAAAAATCTTATAACATACTTAGCATACAATCACCCTAATTTTGAAATATAAATTCAAAGAACAGGGAAATTTGTTTTCCTTTTAAGTTGAATCTTATTGATTCAACAGTTTGAAAGAAAAATAAATTTTATTTAAAACTAAGTATTATGAAAACAAGAAAGTTATTTTTTTTATTGGTAACGCTGTTAGCGTTTGCGGTAAGTAGTAAAGCTCAAGTTTCAGTTAACGTTAATGTAGGTACACCTCCGGTTTGGGCACCGGCCGCTCCGGTGGAAGTTCACTATTATTATCTTCCGGACATTGAAGTATACTATGATGTGCCGGCCAGAAGATATATCTACTTAAGAAATGGTCGTTGGCATCGTTCTGCTGCATTACCGGCCTATTACAGAGGTTATGACTTATACAAAGGCAGAACCGTTTATTTAACCGATTACAAAGGCAACAGACCTTACGCCCATTATAAAACCCACAAAGTAAAATACAAAGGCAACGGTAACTGGAAAAACAAGGCATATTATAAAAACTCACCCGGTAATGGAAATGGGAAATTCAGAGGTCAACCCGGAAAAGGTAACGGAAAAGGCAATGGAAAAGGAAAACATTAATCAAACACTTTACTGCAAAGGGCAAGGATTATTTTTTGCTCTTTGTTTATTTAACTTAACAAATTTTATTTAAACCGCTTATTATCAATATTTTAATATAGTACATTTCTTAACTTTTACATAAAATATTGCAATTCAACGTAAAAAATTACATTTAATAGATAAATTATGAATATCTTTGGCTTGATTTAAATCAGTTGATTGATATTTTTTGTTAACCCCAAATTTACAAAATCATGAAAACACTTAAAGTAATGCTAGCGCTTGTTTTAGTTTTGACTTTCAGCAGCTCTCATGCTCAGAATACTAAAGCCGAAAAAGAAAATCTACCTATAGATAAGAAAACCAATTGCTATATCCGATATTACTATTTCCCCAACCTACAAGCCTATTTCGACAATCTTGAGATGGTATATTACTACAAGGAAAACGGCGTTTGGAAAACAGCACCCGAATTACCAAAAAATTATGGAGGTTATTCTCTATACAACAAAGCCAGAGTAACCATCACCGATTATGATGATGATCAGCCATACAATTTGTTACAAATCCACAAAAAATTGTACCCTTACAATTCCAAAGGACGCTTTATCAATCAAACAGCATCATCTGAATAGCAGCTCATTTCTTTACATTTGTTAAAAACTAATTAAATAAAACGCTGCTTTTTATTTAATGTTTATATTTGAAGCTATTGCTATTAAAGTCATACCAATGCAAAAGCTTTACTCTCTATCTACTATTTTTTTATTCCTTTTAACACAGTTTATTTGGGCACAACAACCCGCCAAGCCCAATGCTGTAGAAATTTACAATCAAATTCAAAAACTGAATTTTCTGGGCTCTGTGCTTTACATAGCCGCACATCCTGATGATGAAAACACCCGTTTGATTTCGTATTTGTCTAATGATAAAAAAGCCAGAACCGGCTATTTATCGTTAACTCGTGGTGATGGCGGTCAAAATCTTATTGGTCCCGAACTAAGAGAATTATTGGGCGTTATCAGAACACAGGAATTGATTGAAGCTCGAAAAATTGATGGCGGAAAACAATTCTTCACCAGAGCCAATGATTTTGGTTTTTCTAAAAACCCCGACGAAACCTTAAAAATATGGAATAAAGACCAAGTTTTAAGCGATGTGATTTGGGCCATTCGTAAATTCCAACCCGATGTTATTATCAATCGATTTGACCATCGTTCACCGGGTACCACACACGGACATCATACCTCTTCAGCCATGCTCAGTATAGAGGCATTTGATTTGGTTAATGATGCCAATCAATATCCTGAACAATTACAATATGTTTCAACTTGGCAACCCAAAAGACTGTTTTTCAATACTTCTTGGTGGTTTTACGGAAGTCGGGAAAAATTTGAAGCCGCCGACAAAACCAATTTAATTAATCTTAAAATCGGCACTTATTACCAATCGATAGGCAAATCCAATCAAGAAATTGCTGCTTTGAGTCGCAGTCGCCATCAATCGCAAGGTTTTGGTTCCACCGGAAGCCGTGGTGAAGAAGACGAATATTTAGAATTTCTTAAAGGAGAAATGCCTAAAGACAAAACCAATTTATTCGAAGGAATCGATACCACATGGAATCGCGTAAAAGGCGGAAAGGAAATTGGCGATATATTAACTGCTGTGGAGAAAAACTTCGACTTTAAAAATCCTTCGGCCAGCATTCCTGAATTGGTGAAATCTTTTGCTTTGATTGAAGCATTAGAAGACAAGCATTGGAAAACCATCAAGTCAGAAGAAATTAAAGAAATCATAGCCGCTTGCGCCGGTTTATATTTAGAAGCCGTAGCCGATGCGCAGGAAGTAACCCCGGGAAGTCCATTAAAAATTAAAATTGAAGCCATCAACCGCAGCAATATAGCCATCAACTTAGAAGGTATTGGAACAGTACCGGTTTATGCAGCTGACCAAAAAGACAATATTCCTTTAAAAAATAACATTCCTTATACTGTAACTAATACTTTGCAACTGCCAAATGATTTTGAGTATACCAATGCGTATTGGTTAAACGAAAAAGGAACTGTTGGAATGTATCTAGTAGACAATCAAGAAAATATTGGCATTCCCGATGTATTGCGCCGAGTGAAAGTTGGTTTTTGGATTGGAATTAACAATGTGACGATTCCTTTCGAACGCAATGTGGTTTACAAATACAATGATGATGTTAAAGGTGAAGTGTACCAACCTCTGGATATTGTTCCGGCAGCAACATCTTCAATTGCTGAGAAAGTTTACATCTTTAATAATGACCGAAGCAAAACGATTACAGTAAAAGTTAAAGCAGGAAAAGACAATGTTTCAGGCCATGTTAAATTAGCGATTCCTCAGGATTGGGGAGTATCACCGGCAGAAGTTCCGTTTACTATTGACAAAAAAGGACAGGAAATACTGGCCATATTCTCCGTTTCTCCCTCAAAAGAAGCGAGTGAAATCAACATTAAAAGTATCGTTACCGTTGACGGCCAAACTTTCGACAAAGAAAAAATCGACATCAACTATGCTCATATTTATAAGCAAATGGTTTTGAAACCGGCTGAAGCGAGAGGAATTCGTTTAAAAATAAAAACGAAAAACGAAAAAATCGCTTATATCATGGGTGCCGGAGATGAAATACCAAAGAGTTTGGCCCAAATGGGTTACGAAGTGACCATTTTAAAACCCGAAGAAATCGCTGCTGAAAAACTGACTGAATTCGACGTGGTTATGACCGGAATCAGAGCTTATAATGTGGTGAATGCTTTGGCTTACAAGCAAAAAATATTATTAGACTTTGTACAGAATGGCAAAACTATGATTGTACAATACAATACTTTGGACGATTTAGTAACCAAAGAAATGGCCCCTTTTACTTTGAAATTGTCCCGAGACCGAGTAACCGAAGAAGATGCCGAAGTACGCTTTTTAGCGCCAAACCATCAAGTTCTAAATTACCCTAACAAAATTACCTCCGAAGATTTCAAAGGCTGGAAACAAGAGCAAGGCTTGTATTATCCTAGTGAATGGGATCCCAACTTCACTCCTATCCTTTCGGCTAACGATAAAGGCGAAAAACCTAAAAACGGTGCTTTATTGGTTGCCAAATACGGCAAAGGAAATTACATCTATACCGGACTGAGTTTCTTCAGAGAATTGCCCGAAGGCGTTCCAGGAGCGTTCAGACTTTTGGCAAACTTATTAGCAATTGGAAAATAAAATGGAACAGGAAAAAAAATCAGTTTGGAAGAATAGCTATACTTGGGTTTTGGTCGCCAATGCCATTTATATAATCATCTTCTTTTTACTAATGCAATTATTCTTCTGATATGCAACAACTCGACTGGATCGTTTTATCGGTTACGCTACTTTTTATAGTTTCTTATGGCGTTTATAAAACCAAGGGAAGTGCCAATGTAGAAGAATACATTTTGGGCAACAAAGAAACGCCTTGGTGGACGGTTGGTTTGTCAGTAATGGCAACCCAAGCCAGCGCTATTACTTTCCTCTCTACGCCGGGTCAGGCCTATCATGACGGAATGGGGTTTGTACAGTTTTATTTTGGTTTACCTATTGCCATGGTGGTCATTTCGATGACTTTTATCCCTATTTACCACCGACTGAAAGTTTTTACTGCCTACGAATACTTAGAACAGCGTTTCGATTTAAAAACCCGTTCTTTTACAGCGATTTTATTTTTAATCCAACGCGGACTAGGAACCGGTTTGACCATTTATGCACCGGCGATTATTCTATCTTCAATCTTGGGTTGGAATTTGACTTTGCTCAACATTATCATCGGAATCTTAGTGATCATCTACACCTTTGCCGGTGGTACCAAAGCCGTAAACGTTACCCAAAAGCAACAGATGTTTATTATCATGAGCGGAATGTTTATTACGTTCTTCCTCATTCTTCATTTGTTGCCCAATGACATGACATTCTCCAATGCCATGCATATTGCAGGTGCCAATGACAAAATGAACATACTCGATTTTTCTGTGGATCCCGAAAACCGTTACACCTTTTGGAGCGGCATCACCGGAGGTTTTTTCTTGATGCTGTCTTACTTTGGTACTGACCAATCACAAGTGGGACGCTATTTATCCGGGAAATCAGATCGAGAAAGTCAAATGGGTTTAATCATGAACGGTTTTTTGAAAGTACCGATGCAGTTCTTTATTTTATTGACCGGTGTCATGGTTTTCGTGTTTTTCCAATTCAATCCCGTGCCATTGCATTTCAACCCTGTAAATAAAACTGCCGTTGAAAAATCTGTTTATGCCAAGGAATACCAATCGCTCGAAAAACAGTTGACCCAACTCTCTGAAGAGAAAAAAGAATTCAACTTATTGTACATTGATCATTTGAATCAGAATTACGACAATCCTATACTCCGTCAAAAACTGATTTCTCTATCTGGTAAAGAAAAAGACTTGCATGACCAAGCCAAAGAAATCATCGCCAAAGTCGACAGCAAAGCTGAAACCAACGACAAAGATTATGTGTTCATCTATTTTATTTTAAACTACTTGCCTTCGGGTTTGATTGGGCTTTTGTTGGCAGTAATTCTGTCGGCAGCCATGTCGTCTTCGGCTTCGGGATTAACGGCTTTGGCTTCTACCACGGCCATTGATATTTACAAACGAAACATCAAAGGAGAAAAATCCGAAAAACATTTTGTGAATGCCACCAAGTATTTTACTTTACTTTGGGGAGTGATTGCCATTTTATTTGCCTGTGTAGGAACACTTTTTGAGAATTTAATTCAGTTGGTAAACATCGTTGGCTCTATATTCTACGGTACTGTTTTGGGCGTTTTCTTGGTTGGATTCTATATCAAATATGTCAAGGCCAATGCCATTTTCTACAGCGCAGTCATCAGCCAAACCACTATATTCTTTATCTATTATTACGCCATACATATCTATCCTAACGGACAAGAAAAATTAGGGTATTTGTGGTTGAATTTCATTGGAGCATCATTAACCGTTGTGCTATCAATACTAATGCAATTAGGCGCAAAAGGTAAACAAAAAGTATTATCATAAAAAAAAACCACAAACTCCAGTAAGGAATTTGTGGTTTGTTATTTGGATAGGGTAAACTATTTTTTACTCCATTCTCTGATGCTGTCATTATTCATTTTAACGTAGTCACCATTGTTGGCTTTTTCAGCTCCTGCTAATGATAATCTAGCGGTTTCAATTGCTCCCGATTTATTGCCCATTTTAGCTTGGATTAAAGACTTTAATCTTAAGTGCCAAAAAGGAGCGTCTTCACCGGCTTTTGCCATACTTACCGCTTTGTTTACATATTCTAAAGCCTTGTTCAAATCACCTTCTGATTGGTATAAATACTGTGCTGAAGAAAAATAATCTCCAGCGGTTGGACCGGCTAATACTTTATTAATACTGGCCATCGCTGCTTTTTGTGTCGGTACTTCAAATTTAATAGAGGCCATTGTTTTCTCCCATGAAATGTCAAGCGTTGCGCTGTCATTAGTTAGGTTATTAATAGCAATAGTAAAAGTCTCTACATTATTTCCCAAAGAAATTGGATCAACGTTTGTTTTGTAAGCTACTTTGTTTTCATCCCAATTTTCAGGTGTTCCCCAATTTTCTGTATCGGTATAAAAAATAATTTCCCACATGTCTGCTTTTGGCGTGGTGAAAATAGCGTATTTCCCTTTCTTTAATGTAGTGCCTTTAATTACAACATCTTCACTAAACGTAATCATCGAATTCTGATTAGCTCCGGTTCTCCATAATTTACCAAATGGCACTAAATCACCAAAAACAGGTCTGCCTTTAGCACTCGGACGAGAATATTCAATGGTAACATCCGTTAATCCAACTACTTGATTTAAAGTTGATTTCGGACTAGGCGCAGGTGTTTTGACTTGAGCTTCAATCGTAAAATTGGCAATAATCATAGCCAATACAAAAATAATTTTTCTCATAATGTTGATTTTAGTTTGCTCAAAATTACAAATTGTTAGGCTTTCAAATGTTAATATAAACTTAAATGAAAATATTATTGTTTAATCTTTTTGCTTATATATTAAACAAATTTGTACTTTTACAATAAAATTGAAATGAAACTTTATACATTGCACACCAAACAAAAGCTGCCAATCACCATTGAACAGGCTTGGGCTTTCTTCTCAGATCCAAAAAATTTGAAGACCATAACACCTGATTACATGGGATTTAAAACCCTTTCAGGAGATGATCGACCTATGTTTGCCGGACAAATCATTCAATACATTGTAACTCCTGTTTTGGGAATTCCGATGAAATGGGTAACGGAAATTACCCATGTAATTGACCGAGAATATTTTGTGGATGAGCAACGTTTTGGCCCGTATGCGCTTTGGCACCACAAACACTTTCTAAAAGAAATTCCGGGTGGTGTAGAAATGGAAGACATTGTAGATTACAAAGTTCCTATGGGCATTTTGGGGCAAATGGTGCATCCGTTTTTAGTAAAACCCAAACTGAAAGAAATATTTGATTACCGCAGGCAAAAATTAATTGACCTTTTTGGAGAATTTAAAGAAGCATAATATGAAAAATATACTACTAATAGGCGGCTCTTATGGTATTGGTTTGGCCATAGCCAAAGAACTGCAATTCGAAAATAAAGTATTTATTGCCTCAAGAACACATGAAACCATTGCTGATATGAATGTGACTCACATTCTGTTTGATGCCACTACTGATACTTTAGACACTTCCAAGTTACCTGAGGTAATTCACGGCTTGGTTTATTGTCCGGGAAGCATTAACCTGCGACCTTTTCGCGGTTTGAAACCTGAGTCTTTTGAAAGCGATTTACAAATCAATTTTATCAGTTTGGTCAAAGTGATACAGTCTGTTTTACCCAATTTAACTGCTTCAGAACAATCGAGTATTGTTTTATTCAGCTCAGTAGCCGCAAGTATGGGCATGCCTTTTCATACCAGTGTGGCTGCCGCCAAAGGCGCTATTGAAGGTTTTGCCAAAGCTTTAGCGGCCGAATATGCCCCGAAAATCAGAGTCAATGTCATTGCTCCATCTTTAACCGATACGCCATTGGCCGTGAAGTTTTTGAACAATGACGAAAAAAGAGAAAAATCAGCACAACGACATCCACTGAAACGCGTTGGTACTTCAGAAGATATGGCACAAATGGCCGGGTTTCTGTTAGGCGACAAAAGCAGTTGGATATCCGGACAAATATTCCATGTAGATGGCGGAATGTCTACTTTATTGGTGAATGCCTAAATTTATACTATGAACATCTTTTGGTTTAGACGCGATTTGCGATTAGAGGACAATGCCGGACTCTTTCACGCTTTAAAAAGTGGTGAGGAGGTATTGCCTATTTTTATTTTTGATGAAAATATACTTTCGCAGTTACCGGAAGATGATGCTCGGGTGACTTTCATTCACCAACAATTGACCAAAATTCAACATCAACTCAAAAAATTAGGTAAATCTTTGGCTGTTTTTTACGGTGATCCGTTTGAAGTCTATAACAAAATACTCACTGAAAACGAAATTAAAACCGTTTACACCAACCACGATTATGAACCCTACGCACGCAAACGCGACTTGGAATTGTACCATTTGTTCAAGGAATACAAGATCGAATTTAAAACCAGCAAAGACCAAGTAATATTTGAAAAAAGCGAAGTGGTCAAAGAAGACGGAACGCCTTATGTGGTTTATACTCCTTATTCTAATAAGTGGAAAGAACACTTTAAGAAGACACGGTTAGTACATTACAATTCAGAAGATTATTTAGAAAAAATAGCCCTTCACTCCTATCCGTTTTTAAGTTTGGCAGCCATAGGTTTTGTTGAGTCCACTATCCAAGTTACACCTTATGACATTTCAGACAATCTGATTGATAACTACGAAGCCACACGTAATTTTCCGGCGATGAATAAGACTTCATATCTTGGCATCTATCTTCGTTTTGGCGCGGTTTCTATCCGAAAAATGGTGAGCAAAGCTTTAGAAAGTAAAAACGAAACTTTTCTTAAGGAACTCATTTGGCGCGAGTTTTTTATGCAAATCCTTTGGCATTTTCCGCATACGGTAAACCAAAGTTTTAAAGCCAAATATGATGGAATACAATGGGACAATAACGAAGTTTTGTTCCGGAAATGGTGCGAGGGCAAAACCGGTTATCCTTTTGTTGATGCCGGCATGCGAGAATTAAATACCACTGGCCACATGCACAACCGGGTGCGCATGATAGTCGCCAGTTTTTTATGCAAACATTTGTTAATCGATTGGCGTTGGGGTGAAACTTATTTTGCTCAAAAACTATTAGACTACGAACAAGCCAGCAATGTGGGCAATTGGCAATGGGCTGCCGGAAGCGGTGTAGATGCGGCGCCTTATTTCAGAATATTTAACCCAACAGAGCAAATCAAGAAGTTTGACAAAGACTTAGCTTATATTAAAAAGTGGATTCCTGAGTTAAATTCATTAGACTATCCCCAACCGATTGTAGATCATAAAGAAGCCCGAGAAAAATGTCTAACTGTATATAAACAAGCCGTAGGCTAATGAACATTGTATGGTTTAAAAGAGATTTTCGATTGCACGATAACGAGGCGCTGTACCGAGCTTTACAGTCTTCGGGCAAAGTGTTGTTGCTTTACATATTCGAACCGTCATTACGCAACGATATCCATTACAGCCAAAGGCATTTTGATTTTATCAAACAATCTTTAGAAGAACTCCAAAAAGAACTGCTTCCCTTTCACACCCAAATTTTGATTGTTGAAGAAGAAGCTACTGCTGTTTTCAAGAAGCTCATCAACATGATTCCCATAAGCGGAATTTATTCTCACCAAGAAACCGGAATCAAACGCACCTTTGATCGGGATTTGGATGTTGCCGAATTGTTCAGAGAACACGGAATACCATGGTACGAATATGTTACCAATGGTGTTATTCGCGGACTCCAAAATCGTAAAAACTGGAAAGAAGATTGGTATGATTTGATGGCCAAACCTGTTTTTCGTTTTGAAGCCGACAGTCGAAGTTTTATCAAATACCGCGAACTGGAAGAGATTGAGAAATATTTTTCGGTGCCGAGTCTAAAAACAAATCCAAACACACCGTTCCAAAAAGGAGGAACAACTACCGGACTTCGTTACCTCAATTCATTTTTACAAGACAGAGTTGAAAATTACAGTCGGCACATTTCTAAACCGGAATCGGCTCGAAAAGGTTGCAGCCGACTTTCTCCTTACATTGCTTGGGGAAATCTTTCTATTCGACAAGTGTATCAAGCGGCGATGCAAAGAGCACAAAGCGGAAAGTACAAACGTCAGATTGCCAATTTTGCATCACGTCTACGTTGGCAAGCCCACTTCATTCAAAAATTTGAAATGGAATGCGAGATGGAATTTGTAGCCGTAAACAAAGGTTATCGAAATCTTCACCAAACGGTAAAACCGGTTTGGCACCAAGCCTGGACAGAAGGCAAAACCGGTGTCCCTATCGTAGATGCATGTATGCGATGCCTCAACACTACCGGTTATTTAAATTTCCGAATGCGGGCTTTGGTGGTGTCGTTTTACACCCACCATTTGTTTCAGCCTTGGCAAAATTGCAGTCCGCATTTGGCCCAACAGTTCCTGGATTTTGAACCCGGAATTCATTATCCGCAGATACAAATGCAAGCCGGGGTTACAGGAATCAATACTTTACGCGTTTACAATCCGGTAAAAAATTCATTGGAACATGATGAAGAAGGAACATTTATCAAAAAATGGGTACCCGAATTGACGTCTTTACCGATTCCATTTGTGCATGAACCTTGGAAACTGACTCCTATCGAACAAGTCTTTCACCAATTTACGCCGGGTCTTGATTATCCGCTACCACTTGTTAACTTAGAAGAAGCCCGTAAAAAGTCGTCCGATTTCTTTTGGGGCATGCGCAAAAAGGAAGAAGTAAAGCGCGACAGCAAACGCGTTTTGGAAAAACACACACTACAAGAGAGGACAAATCAAAGCACCTGATTAAGTCGGACAAACCAAATTGATTGAAAATTAATAGTTTAACCGGGATTTAATCACTACCTTTCCCAATAACTTAAAATTAGTTTTATGAAAAATGTGGGTATTGGATTAAGTATGTTATCAATGGTATTGTTAATGGCTTGCGATAAGAAAGAAGAAAAAACAACCGAAGTGATAGAAACAAACACTATCGAAAAAGAAACAGTCATTGTAAAAGACACTGTTAAAGAAAAAGACGGCACTTCAGTAAAAATAAGCGGTGACGGTGTAGATGTTGACAGCAAAGACGTTGATGTTGAAATCAAAAAGTAAAATACTTTCAGTGATAAAAAGTAAAAGCCGGTGTGAGCCGGCTTTTTTTATGTCTTAACAACAAGATTACTCGTTTACCAAGGTATTTAAGGCTTTGGTCCAAATGGCATACCCTTTGGCATTCATGTGCAAATTATCATGGATAAAAATATCTTTCATGGGCTCGCCATTTTCCAACATCTTGTCCCAGATATTGACAAAAACAGCTTTGTGATCTTCTTTCAAATAGTCACTGATTAAAGCATTGGCAGCCATCATTCGGTCTTTCATAGCCCATCTCAAAACACAAGGTTTTAATGACACGAACACTATCGGTGTATTCGGAAATTGTTTTCTTAAAGTAGTGTGCAGGGTTTTAAAGCGTTCAAAAACGATTTCTGGAGTTACTTTCTCAGAGCTGGCAATGTCATTTTCTCCACAATAGATGAATATCTTTTTGGGCTTGTATTTCAACACTACATCATTTTGCCAATAAATCAAATCTTCCAAGGTAGCGCCGCCAAAGGCACGGTTGACGATAGTTTCATTGTGAAAATCTTCCTTGAGTGTTTTCCACATTCTAAAAGAGGAACTGCCTATAAAAAGCAGCATACCGTCTTTGGGTTGCTGAATACTGTCTTGTGTTCTAAAGGCTTTTATCTCATCCCAATAAGGCTTTTGCTGGGCAGAAACTTGAAAGGAAATGAATAATATGACTAGGACTAAAAATTGTTTTTTCATTGTTTAAAGTTACTGATTTTTTATGTTTCTTATCTGCTCGAAACTCAATTCATTAAAATGAGTGATAACCTTATCGGCTTTAGAATAATCCTGCATTTTGGAGTGGAAACTATCATACCCTACGCAATAAATTCCGGCTGCTTTAGCAGCTAAAACGCCATTGGTACTGTCTTCAATAACGATACAGTTTTCTACCGGAGTTTGGGCTAAAAATGCCGCATGCTGAAATATAGCCGGATGTGGTTTCGACTTAGGGAAATCCTCTCCGGAGACTTTATGGGTGAAATATTGGTCTAAATTAAACCGATTGAAAATACGGTTAATGGTGACGGTTGCTGAGGATGAAGCCAAAACCAACTGCATGCCGTTGTGGTGCAGGTCTTTGATCAAATCTTCTACACCGTCTAGCAGGTACAAGTCTTCTTTGTTGTCGAAAGCATCGTTGAATAAGTTGCGTTTGGTTTGTACCAAAGTCTCTACCTCTTGCTCTAAATTGAATTCCGCTTTCAAACGCTCAAAGATATTCTTGGTAGAATTTCCGGTGAACGAAGCGTACATTTCAGGAGAAATATCGATGCCCAATTGTTTGAATTGCTGGTTATAGGCATAATGGTGTACCGGTTCAGTATCTACAATTACGCCATCCATGTCGAAAATTACTGTTTGTATCATATTTTAGTAGCTGAGTGCCTGATTTGCTGACACTGTAAGATTAGGAGTTTTTGGAGGATTGAATTAAAAAATAAAATACCGGACCAAAGACCATAGCAAAGACCAACAATAAAAACCAACGCCCGAAGACATCCGGCCAATCTAAAGCTATTTGAATCGTTTTGTAGTCTATCACAAAGAATACCAAAAGCAGCATCACTTTCAACATACGCAACATCTTAGTCATGCTGGTGTATTGCTTTTCGGCATTGTCTTCGGTTATGGTAGCCATATAATTCATCTTGTGGGGAAATCTGACAACGATAGTTAAAAATACATAGATAAAAGTACCTATCAGCGGTAACATAATAATGGACCACTTAGGACCATAACCATCAGGTTTTCCTCCACCGCCAAAATGCGTAGGGATAATATCGGGCAACTGATTATAATGGAATAAATTAAAAAGCCAAAAAGCCAGGCATACTAAAAGACCGAAAACTTCAACCACTTTGTCAGTAGTAGTCAACGGAATTTTGATTATAGGTCTTGGTAATTCAGACATGAAGTTATTTTTGTTTTTTTAGCAAATGTTTTACCACTGTTTCTGCGGCGTGCAACCCAAAAAGGCAGGGCATCCAACTGTTGGTACCGTAAAAGGATTTTTTATAGTTCTTACCGTCTGTGAGTTTTATGCTGGTTTCATCGGGAACTTCAGTTGAAAAAACGGCTTTGATGCCTTTGGATATCTTGGCTTCTTTTAAACGTTTGCGCATGTTCTTGGCCAACGGGCAATACTCGGTTTTACTGATGTCGCGTACTTTTACTTTGCTCGCTTCATATTTTCCGCCGGCGCCCATACTGCTGATGACTTTTACCTTCTTGCGCTTAGAAGCAATCAATAAGTTGAGTTTAGGCGTTACGCTGTCAATACAATCTAAGACATAATCAAAGTCGGGTGTCACCAATTCATAAGCTCTTTCCGGAGAAAGAAATTCTTCCAATCGGGTTAAGTTTAATTCCGGATTAATATCCATTAACCTATCGCCCACTATGTGAACTTTGGGTTGGCCTACGGTAGAATGCAAAGCCGGTAACTGACGGTTTACATTGGTAATATCTACCACATCGCCATCAACTATAGTCATATTGCCCACACCGGCACGTGCCAAAAACTCAGCCGCAAACGAGCCTACGCCACCAAGTCCTACGACCAGTACATTGGCATTCTTTAAATTGTTTAATCCTTCTTCTTTAAATAAAAGCGCTGCTCTTTCTTGCCACTTTGCCATTTTAGATTATTAAATTGTTAGATTATTAGACTAAAAATAAGGTGCAAAAATAAGCAAAAAGGAATAGGTATTTGTTAAGTTTTGTGACTCGTACTTACTGCACTTTTACATAACGTTACCATGACGTTACCATGACGTTAATATGACGTATATATGACGTTACTATGACGCAGTAGTTTTTAAAAGGTCTTGCATAACCTTATCATGGCTTACCATAACTTATCTATGGCTTATCTATGGCTTTAGTATGGCTTATCTATGACTTATCTATGACTTAGTAGGCATTAAAATTGGCGGTTAAAATGTATTTATAAGAATTTTATGTTAATAACTTGGCTACAATTCCCTATTGATGGGATTGGTTGGCAGGAAGAAATTTGGTAGATTTGGAAAGAGTGATTTTGATAAAAGACGTTAAAATGAGTTTTGTTACAATTCATCAGAACGTAGCCACATTGGCAATAAAACTGTATAAAGATTAAAAATGAATGTACTAGCTGAAATAGGAAAGAAAAATACAATACTAATCTCAATCAGTATTGTATTGGTTTCAATTCACACCATATATTTTTATCATTCGGTAAGACCGGAAATAGAAACAGAAAAATTAATCCAACAATTAGTAAGGCTTTTATTGACTATTGGTCTTTTAATAGCGGTTTATAAAGGAAAGAATTGGGCTAGAATTTTATCAATTGTTTTATTTTCTATAGCTCTTTTAGGAGCTTTAATTGGTTTAGGAACATTCGCAACACCTTTTATAAATAAAATTCCACTTTTGGTTATGATTTTTGTTTATTCAATGGCTATTTATCATTTTGGTTTTGCTAAAAGTTTTAAAGAGTTTTTTGAACATCAAAATGCTGATACTACATTTAAAGAGTCTGTTCAAGATTCTAAACAATTAATGGTAGCTGAAGAATTTTGGAGAATAATTGAAATGAGTAAATCAAAAAGTTTGGGAGATTACGACAAACAGCAAACTGAACTCAAAAAAGAATTGCAAAAACTTAGTGCAAAAGAAGTTTTAGAATTTGATAACAGGTTTAGAACATTAAGAGGAGAAATTTACGATTGGGATTTTTGGGCAGCAGCTTATATCATAAATGGAGGATGTTCTGATGATTGTTTTTCTGATTTTCGAGGTTGGTTAATTGGACAAGGAAAAACTATTTATGAAAATGCTGTAAATAATATTGAAACACTTTCTAATCTAACCGAAACCAACGATGGAGATTGGGAAGGCTTGAGCTACATTGCTACTGAAGTTTACGAAAGTAAAACAGGAAACGATATGCCACAAGGAATTCAAGAAAATTTTGAAATTACTGGTGAAGAATGGGATGAAGATGAAATAGAATTGAAAAATAAATTTCCTAAATTATGGGAGAAATTTGGTGCTAAAAAATAATAGCTAACACCAACAGCAGTTTGCAACAACTGCCAAGATTGTAGTTTCAACTTTAGAACAATCATCGATTAATTGTCTAAACTTACACAAATCGAGGCATATTAATGATAATCATCAGAAAATGAAAAATGTTTTCTCCATAACCTTTATTTTATTATTCATTGTTGGTTGTAAACAACTAGATGAAAAAATTACTGCTGTTTATAACAAAGGTGAATTTTATTCTGCAATTGACAATAGTGATATGATTGCATTTCGAATCAATAAAAATAATATGAGTAAAGGGGTACGCCAAGATTCTGCATTTACATCCAAACCCGAATATATTGCGGATAAGGAAGATGAAATACAAGAATTCAGAAACTTATTTAAAAGCGCTAAATCAACCGGTTATTGTTGTTGTCCAAATTCTGATTTAAAAATTGAATTTCGCAATAAGGATAAGATATACGACTATTTTTTTCTTGACGCTACCAGTTTAGCGGATTCCGTGATTGTCTTTCAAAAAAGTTATCAGTCCTCGAAAAGGATTACCAAAACATCTTGGAATGAATATTTGACAAGTCTAACAAAATAAAACTACCACTAACAACAGCTCATAATCTACTACCCAGACAGATGACTTTGCGGGTTATAAAGCATTAACAAATAAAGCTTAAACCAATCTTGATATCACAATCTTAACCCAAAATCAAATCTTTACTTTAAAAAGGGCTTACCTTTAAGAAAAAGTAAATTATGTCAGATAAAAACAAAAAACAGTTTGGTGTTTGGATGGATTCCCACACCGCAACAATCGTAGGAAAAGAAGAAGTTAATAATGGTGATTTTATAGTTATCGGGCATGTAAAAAACGTTGGCACTGATGCTAACTCAAATGAAAAGACCTCAAACAATCAAGAAATTACTTTAATACAAAAGTACTTCAAAGAAATCGCCCACACGATGCCCAATATTGATGAAATTCACCTCACAGGCACCGGGCAAATTCAGGAACAATTCATGAAGTTTTTGGCAGATACGCCCCAATATAAAAACGCGCTTACTACTGAAAGTACTTCGAATAGAATGAGTGATGAAAATCTAGCCCAGTATATTGCAAAATATTTCAATTAGAAAACGTGGTTTAAAAACCAAGTTCTTATGTAGCTAAAAAATCCGTCAGCTTTATCAAATCGGCTTCTGAATTAAAATTAATCTTATTTTGTTTTAGAAAAGTTTCTATTGCTTCTTTTCGATCCGGATAGCGTTTAAGCAACCCTTTTTTGTTGGTTGGAAACTCAAATATGTCTTGGTCTTTACCTTTTAGGTAAAAAACATCGGCAGCTATTGTATATTCTGCCGGTAAATCTTCGGCATAAGATGAAACAGCCGGTCTGGCTGATGCATAATTTATTTTTTGTTTCTTGTAAAGGATAAAGTCATTCTTTTGATGAAGTTGGATTAAATATCCCTTAGTTGGTTTATCATTTTTATCGGTATAATTTACCAGACGGTAATTTATCTTTGAACCCGTAAATATGATATCACTATAGGCCTCAGTTTTACTTAGTACTAAAGTATCATTCTTTTGGCTTATAAATTCAAAAGCATCATCATAGGCATTGTATCGTAAAAATACATTATCAGCGGCATTCACTACTTTGCCGGGTGCAAAAACCTTATTGATATAAGGCGAACCTTTAACATCTGAAGGTTGTTTAGAATACTGTCTTCCAAGCATTGATACATCTGAATAATCAAGCGAAGTTACACGCGGAACTTGGGCATAAACAAAAGCGGAGATAAATAATGAGAATAAACTTAATTTAAATTCGTGTTTCATAGGTTTAATTTTTAAAAAAAGCGAAACTACGTTATTTTTAAATTACTTTAATTGATTAATGAAATTTTAACTTTCATTAAAGATTTTAGCTTTCACCTACTGCATTAAACTTTAAAAACACGATAGTACAGAGATTTTTAATCCGTGTCCACAAAACGGTTAACACTGACAATTCCATTTTTGCCAATCATTAAAAAAATAAAACTATATTTAATCTCTAAAAAATACAAAATGGCAAAAATAAATCCTCACCTGCTTTTCAAAGGCAATACAGAAGTCGCTTTTGGTTTTTATCAATCGGTTTTTGGCGGCGAATTTACCACGCTTATGCGCATGAAAGATTTACCCGGTGATCCTGATAACCCACTTACAGAAAGCGTGGCCAACAAAATAGTATTCATTGCCCTGCCGATAGGAAATTCAGATTCACTTATAGGTAGTGATGTAGGAGAACAATTTATGGATGAAGAACTGGTAACCGGCAACCGATATACGATTTCTATAACCGCTGAAAGCAAAGAAGAGGCCAGTAAACTGTTCAACGGTCTATCGGCCGGCGGAGCAATAGAAATGCCTTTAGAAGAAAGCTTTGGAGGTTCTTATTTTGGCATGTTTGCCGATCAATTCGGTATTCAATGGATGATAAGTTTTGACCCAAAATAGAAGTCATTCTACCATTTGCAGGATACCTCTTCAACGTCTTTTTGCTTGACTTCTTTTTCAAAGCGATAAAATTCGACTAATGCTTTTTAAAATAAAAAATAACCCATTTAATTTAAAAGTGGGGAATTAACACTGCACAGTTACCTTTAAAAAAGTAGCCGGTATCTTTGCCGTGTTAGGAACAGTACTTTGGTTTTGACTGTTGAATAAATCTTCTAATTCCATTTGAAGTCCCGAAGCTTTTCCGTTGGCTTCAGCAGCAGCAAAAGCGTTCATTGTCGGACCATAGTAATCCCTGAAAACGTTGACCAATTGGGTTGGTGCATAAGGTGCATTAAAAACAAAAGTCTCTCGGGCAAAGGCTATATTTTCCTTCGGAATACCGGCGTTTTCAAAACGCTCAATAACGTTGCTTTCAACACCCCAAAGCATCGGACTGATAAATCCTTCCGGCGGCGGTGGCGTATAAGCAGAACTTATTTTCAAAATTTGAGCAACTAAAGTCGGATCACCCGGAATCCAATTACCCATCACTACTCTTCCGCCCGGACGAGCCACACGAACCATTTCTTGGGCTACTTCAAACGGTTTTGGTGCAAACATAGCCCCGAATATACTCATCACTAAATCAAAAGAAGCGTCATTCAGCCCTTGTAAATCGGTAGCGTCACCTTCTTGAAAGGTACAATTTGTAAGACCTTCAGCCTTGGCTCTTAGATTACCAGCGGCTACAAGATTACTGGCAATGTCTACCCCTAAAACGTTAGCTCCTGCTTTGGCTGCCGGAATGGCGGTAGTTCCGTCACCACAACCAAGATCGAGTACATCAAGCCCTTTGGTGATTTGCAACGAGGCAACCAATGCTGCTCCGCTTTCACGCATATTGGCGGCTATGCGTGTAAAATCTCCTTTTTCCCATAATGCTTTGTTAGGATTCATTTGTTTGATTTTTAGCCTATAAAGTTAACCTAAAAACAACTATAAAAGTATTTTTTTTAGTTTAAAATTTATGCTAAAGCCTTAATAATCAACAAAAACCCGCTTCCAATTGGTCCCAACTTGCTCTTGAAGGGCTTCCATCGATATTCCTTTGTATTGAGCTGCCAGAGAGTAAACTTCCTCCAAGGTTTCTTCAATAGTATCAGTTTCCAAAAAGAATCGGTCATTGGGAACGGAAAGAAACACTTGTTTCAATTCAGGATTTCTTAAAAGATATTTGCCAAATGACAAATAGAAACCATTGTCAATCATTTGCTTGGCAGTTTGCTCATTCTTTGAAAACCCGTGGAGTATTATAGGCACCGAAATATTCAATCGGTTTTTGATTTCCACCAATTCCTGATAAGCCGCTACTAAATGTAATACTAAAGGCTTCTGATATTTTTCTGCTAAGGCAATTTGCTTTTCAAAGACTGCTGTTTGCAAAGCCATCGGTATGTCGATTCGCTTGTCTAAACCACATTCGCCCAATGCCAAACATTCGGGCTGTTGTAGTTTGGTTTCAATGAATTGCAAATCAATTTCCAAACGACTTTCATTGATATACCAAGGATGAATCCCTATGGAATACCTCGGAATATCATTGATGAATTCCCATGGATATTGGTTGACTAATTCAATAGTATTGGCGTCATTGGTGAATTTGTGTGTATGTAAATTGTAAAAAGACATCAGTCGTGAAACTTCTTAACTCCGGCTAGGATTTCAATGTTCAAATCGTTTTCCAAAGGTACAATCGGGCAAGAATATTTGTGGTTATAAGCACAATAAGGATTATAAGCTTTGTTGAAATCAATAGTGACCGTATTTCCTTTGGGAATACGCATATCAATATAACGTCCGCCAATGTAACTTTCTTTGCCGCAAGTCAAATCGGAAAATGGCAAGAACAAATAATCTTCATAGCCTTCTTTCTTAGTCAAATCGATATTTTGGTACAGGTTTAATTTGAATGCTTTTCCCTCAATGCTAAAAGCCAATTCACCATATTTTACATATTCCGGTAATCGTGCGGTTGAAGTTTTCATCTTAAACACTTTCTCCTTTGGCGTTCGGGTAAACTTTGCTTCTACTATAAACTTTTCATTGATGGGAAAAAAGTCCAAGCCTTTGAATACTTTAAAATCTTCTTCCGTCAGTGGACTTTCCTCGCGCGTTCCGTATTCTTTATTGAGGGTATCTTGAAATTCTTTTGAGGTCTCTTGAGCGTTCAGCAGCAAAACATGGAGTAATAACAAAAGAGAAAGTATTTTTTTCATGGGTGACTTTTTAACAAAAATACTTTAAAAGTGGCAAAGTTTCAAATTAGCAGAGTGGCAAAGTCAAAAAAAAAGAAAATGAAAATCCCAACTTAACTTTGTAACTTTGAGACTTTGAAACTTTGCAACTTTCTCCATGCTCAAAACCGCATCCCAACGCTATATTGACAACTTTAAAGGCTTTTCCAGAGAAATTTGGATACTCACTATTATTACCTTTATCAATCGAGCGGGCACCATGGTTTTGCCTTTTTTATCAAAATATTTAAAAGAAGATTTGGGTTTCAGTTATAGTCAAGTCGGATGGATTATGGTTTGTTTTGGTATTGGCTCCATGCTTGGTTCCTGGCTTGGCGGAAAACTTTCGGATAAAATCGGCTTTTACCGAATCATGATTTTTAGTTTGCTTACAAGCGGTTTAATGTTCTTTGTTATCCAATACATCACAAGTTTTATTGGGCTCTGCATCAGTATGTTTGCCATCATGACGGTGGCCGACATGTATCGCCCGGCCATGTTTGTGTCGATTGCGGCCTACGCCAAACCCGAAAACAGAAGGCGCGCCTTAACTTTAGTCCGAATGGCCATTAACCTTGGTTTTGCAGCGGGTCCGGCAATGGGCGGTTTAATCATCATGTATGTTGGTTATCAAGGTTTGTTTTGGGCGGATGGTATAACTTGCATCGTAGCGATTCTTATTTTTTGGATTAAAGTGAAAGAAAAGAAAAAATCGGCTTTTACTGATAAAGAACATCCGGGCGAAGTCTTAACCCATTCCGTTTTTAAAGACAAGCCGTTTTGGCTTTTTCAAGTTACCTGTTTGGTTTCCGGTGTGTTATTCTTTCAAATGTTTACCACTATTCCTTTATACCATAGAGAGCAATTTAATTTGACTGAATTTCAAACAGGATTACTACTCACTATGAACGGCATATTGGTTTTCTTCTGTGAAATGCCCATTGTAAGCTATGCCGAACGCAAGAAAATCAATAAAGTTAAAATTGTTTACTTAGGCTGTCTCATGATGGCTATCAGTATGTTTTTGATGCTGATTAATACTTGGGCCGGTATATTAGTCATTATGATGTTGTTTATGACATTTGCCGAAATGTTTGCCTTTCCTTTTTCTAATGCCGTTGCGTTAAGTCGGGCTCCAAAAGGTCACGAAGGTCGCTACATGGCTATTTATGCTATGAGTTTTAGTTTGGCGCACATCCTCAGTGCCAAAGTGGGTATGGAAATCATAGAATATTATAAAAAAGACGGCTATCAAATGAATTGGCTTTACATGGGATTACTCGGACTCATCGGAACCATTTGTGGTTATTGGGTTTATAAACTGATTCAAAAAGAGCATAAACTGCAGTAAATTAAAAACTTACACCTTTCTTCTGTTTTCCATTACTTAAAATTTAGTTAAATAACTATAAATGTAGTTGCGTAACTAGAAAAATAGTTATACGTTTGTTTTGTCAATTCAGATAAACAGTTTAAAAGAGATCAACATGCAAAAGTTAACCAATAAGGAAGAAGAGATTATGCAAATCTTGTGGAAGCTCAAAAAAGCTTTCGTCAAAGAAGTTTTAGCCGAAATCACTGAAGACCAACCGCACTACAACACCCTTTCGACCATCATCAGAAATTTGGAGGAAAAAGGATTTGTGGGTCACAATGCCTTTGGAAACACGCACCAATACTTCCCTATTGTTAAAATGGAAGACTATAGAAAGCGCTTTATGAATACGGCGATTGAGAATTATTTCAATAGTTCGTATAAAAATTTGGTATCCTTTTTTGCCGAAGAAGAGAAAATTTCGGCTAAGGAATTGAGAGAGATTTTAGCCATCATTGAGAAAAAGGAGTAATATGGAAACGCTTTTCATTTATCTTTTAAAATCGAGCGGATTAATCGCTATGTTATATTTGGCCTATCATTTTTTGGTTCGCAAAGAAACATTCTTCAACAGTAACCGTTGGTTTTTAATCACAGGATTGTTCACTTCACTCCTATTGCCTTTGTTTTTTATTAAGAAAATTGTGTATGTAGAAAGACCTAAAATCAATTTGCAAGATTTGGTTGCCTACACTAACAACGCTTCTGTTCCACAAGAAGTTCCGGTGGCGGAAACCTTTGATTGGATGCAAATTATTTGGATGGGTTATATCCTAATTGCGCTTTTTTTATTGACTAAGATTATCATTAATTTTATTTCGCTTTTTCAAATGCTTTATCAGCAACAAAAAGTTAAAAATGAAAGCTTTACGCTAGTTGACTTAAACCATGACATTGCTCCATTCTCGTTCTTTAACTATATTGTTTTTAATTCATCTTTGTATACCCAAGAAGAGTTGCAAAGCATCCTTTTACATGAAAAAGTGCACAGCCAAGAGAAACATTCTTTTGACGTAATGGTGGCCAAAATTTTCTGTATCTTATTTTGGTTCAATCCGTTTGTTTGGTTGTACAAAAAAGCCATTATTCAAAACTTAGAATACATCGCCGACCAAAAAGCGGTGCAACAACTACAAGACCCAAAAGTGTATCAAAGAGCACTTTTAAAAGCAATTTCTCATCAAAACTGCTTATCCATCACTAATAATTTTTATCAATCATTAATCAAAAAACGAATCGTTATGTTAAACACAAATCAATCCCAAAAAAGAAATTCTTGGAAGTATGCTTTAGTAATTCCGGCCTTAATCGGTTTTGTAGTGCTATTCCAAATCAAAACCATTGCTCAAGAAAAAGAATCCAATGCACAATTGGCCAAATCATTACAACACCGCGAAGAAATTCGGTTAGTAATCGATAAAAATGCCACAGAAGCCGAATTAAAAGAAGAAGCCAAAAGATTAAAGGAAAAGCATGGTATCACCTTAAAATGTACCAAAATCAAGCGAAATGCCAATGGTGAAATCACTGCAATCAAAGTCGAATACAAAGACAAGAACGGTAACAAAGGCGTTTCACAAGTTGACGGTAAAGAACCGATTGCACCAATACATTTCTACAAAAACAAAGAATCTATTGGGTTTGGCAAACCTAAAAACGTTAGTATTTACGCCAACGCACCCGGTATTCAAATGGCTGACGATGCTTTTGTTTTTAATTTCAATGACAGTTTGCCGGACATGAAGGATTTCCACTTTGATTTCGATTTTGACATGGAAGCACCGGAGTTGCCTGAAGTGCCCGAAGCACCCGAAGCTCCGGAAATGAATTGGAACAATTTACAAGAATCAAAGATTGTCATCAAAAAAGGAGATAAAAAACCTATGGTGATCATTAACGGAAAAGTATTGTCTGATGATGTTGAAATTGAAAAAGCTTTAAAAGAGGCCGGTTCCAAAGGACAATACAGCATCACTGTTGACAGTGAAGACGGTAAAGAAAGTCGCGTGATGATTAACGGTAAAGATGTTGGCCAATTCAGAGCAGATGCCATGGCCAATGTCAAAGTGCAAATGGGGAAACAAAAAGAAATCCTCAAAAAAGAAATGGCACGTGCCAAAGACGAAATGCAAAGAGCCAGACCTCAAATAGAACGCGCTAAAAGAGAAATGGAGTTCTCAAAACCTGAAATTGAAAGAGCCAAAGCCGAAATGGAACAAGCCAAAGCTGAAATGATTAAGGCTAAAGAAGAAATGCAAAAAGCCAAAGCCGAACTGGATAAAGCCAGAGAAGAACTAAAAAAAACAAAGTAAAAGTTAAAAAATTGTAAATCAATCTTGTCAAAAAAGAGAACTTCTTAAGTTTGACAGACCATTTGTATAACCTTAATTTTTAAATTTTGTATCATGAAAAAAGAATTGAGTTTAGTAATTAGCCTATTGTTACTTTGCCCTGTTTTTAATTTTGCCCAAACCAGTAACAAATCATTTTCTTGGAACCCCAAAAGTCCAAAAGACAATGTTGTAATGACCTGGAACAAAAACACTCCTGAGCAAGAAATGAAAGACGACATCAAAGCTTTGAGTGAGTATGGTGTAACGATTAAATACAACAATGTTAAACGTAATGCTAAAAACGAAATCACCGCTATTAATGTCTCTTTTGAAGACAAAAACGGTAACAAAGGTTCTTTGAGTTATGACAATAAAAATCCAATTTCTACCATTAAATTTTTCAAAAATGGTGATGAAGTTGGATTTGGTAATGCCGGTAATTCATTTGACGGAAATCCATTTATCACCGATTTTCCCGGGAATGAAAATTTTCTAAAAGAATACAATTTCAATTTTGACCAAGACAGTTTATCGACCGATAAATTCGAGTTTAAGCTTCCGAACGCACAATCTTTCGGACAATCCAAATCAAAGATTATCATCAAGAAAGACGGTAAAAAACCTTTGGTGATTGAAGATGGTGAGGTTGTCGAAGGCGGTGAAGATTATTCGTTGGAGGAAATTGAAGAGATTAAGAAAAATAACCCAACAAAACGCTTTAACAATGATGACATTTATAACTTCCGTTTCAATGGCAATAGCGACTTGGCTGAGCAAATGAAAAAAATGCAACAACAAATTGATCAATTGATGCAACAAAGCCAATCAGGCAACAAATCATCAATCGATAAAGATTTGGAAGATTCTAAGAAAGAATTAGAAGAAGCAAAAGAAGAACTCGAGAAGGCCAAAAAGGAACTCCAAAAAACAAAAAAGGGTTTGAAAACCCAAAAAGCATAAAAAGAAAAAACCGCTGAAATGCGGTTTTTTTTTATCTTTACCATAAAGTAAACACATGTACAAACTTTTGGCAAAACTCAACAAGCTCCTACTACCAAGCTTCACCAAGCGTGGCTTAGATTTGGCAAAAGCCAAAAAATGGCAACTGGCCATCATTGCATGGCGTTATTATGTTACTACAAAAGCTTTAGATTAATAAGTCAGTGCGGCAAAGAGTTCTTTTCCGGTCAACTTTTCCCGACCATTTAAAAAAGACAATTCCATTAAAAAATTGACCTGTACAATTTCACCACCCAATCTTTCGACCAATTCACAAACTGCCTTAGCCGTTCCTCCGGTAGCCAGAACGTCATCGTGAATTAAAACCTTATCCCCTTTCTGTATGGCGTCAATATGAATTTCCAATGCATCGGAACCATATTCCAAATCATACGAAGCGGAAATAGTATGATAAGGCAATTTCTTGGGCTTGCGCACGGGAATAAAACCAACATTCAAGGCCTCCGCCAATAAAATCCCAAAGAAAAAACCACGGCTTTCTACCCCAATTACTTTGTCAATTCTTTTATCCTTAACAGAGGACAGCAAAATGGTCAAACATTCCTTTCTGGCTTCCGAATCTAATAACAAAGGCGTGATGTCTTTAAATCCAATTCCTTCTTTTGGAAAATCCTGTACCTCACGTATATACTTTTCTAATGACATTTTTTTTGAGTTTTAAATGAATTTTGGTTTGCAAGTTATACAAATATAACTATATTTGCACCCACAAAAAGGCCTCGTGGCGCAACTGAATAGCGCATCTGATTACGGCTCAGAAGGTTACTGGTTTGAATCCAGTCGAGGTCACGAATGAATTCTATAAAACAAAAAAAATGACAAGTTTACTTGATCATTTTTTTTGTTTCATAGAATTATCAAAGCGGAGCTTTGAAGGATGCACGTAGTGAATCCAATATATTTGAAAACACATGAAATGACAAGTTTACTTGATCATTTTTTTTGCTTTATAGAATTATCAAAGCGGAGCTTTGAAGGATGCACGTAGTGAATCCAATATATTTGAAAACACATGAAATGACAAGTTTACTTGATCATTTTTTTTGTTTTATAGAATTATCAAAGCGGAGCTTTGAAGGATGCACTCAGTGAATCCATTCCTGTCAAAGCGAAGCCAGACCCTATTAAACCTCCACTGTCTTCCACTTCCCTTTTTTGAAATAATAAAATGCCAATAAGGCTAAAACCGTCTCCGCTGAAGGGATTGCAATAAAAGCGCCTAAAGGTCCGAGTTCCATATAAACGGCCAAGAACCAGGCCAGCGGAATTTGAATCATCCAAAAACAAACGACATTAATCCAAGTTGGTGTTTTGGTATCACCGGCACCATTGAGTGATTGTATCATCACCATACCGATACCGTAAAAGATATAACCGAACCCGATGATTCTTAGTGCCTGACTTCCATAAGCTAAAATCACTTTATCCGCTGTGTAAAAACTGATGATTACTTCGGAGAAACAAACAAACAATAAGGTTACAAAACTCATAAAAATCACATTGTATTTGGTCGTCAATAAAACACTTTGCTGGGCACGTTCAGGTTGTTTGGCACCTAAATTTTGCCCAACTAAAGTCGCCGCCGCATTACTCAATCCCCAAGCCGGCAAAATAAAGAAGACCACATTTCTAATCGCAATTTGATAACCGGCACTCGCATCCGTACTTCCGGTTATCGAAACTATATAAGTTAAGACAATCCAACTGCCGCTTTGAATAAAAAACTGCAACATCGCGGGTGTGGAAATATTTAACAACGATTTGATAATCTCTAAGTTGGGTTTAAAGTAACGGTTGTAAATTTTGATGGTTCTACTTTTGGTAAATAAATGATAACATTGGTACAAAACTCCAATTGTTCGGCCAATTGTTGTTGCAATAGCAGCGCCAACCAAACCCAGTTCCGGAAAAGGTCCGTAACCGTAAATGAGTAGCGGACACAGAATGATATTGATGATACTGGCAATCCAAAGACTTCGCATGGCCATAGCAGCATCGCCTGCACCACGGAATATTCCGTTGATCATAAACAATAAAATAATCGATGGACTACTGGCAAAAATGATCTGGGCAAAAGCAGTACCTTCCTGAATTACTTCGGGTTGTGCGCCCATTAACCTTAAAATATCTGAGGCAAAACAAACACCTAAAATGGCGACAAGAACAGCCACTACCAAAGAAACCGCAATGGCTTGCGCTCCCGATTTAGAAGCTTCTACAAAATCCTTTTCTCCAACACGTCGGGCCACTATGGCTGTAGCTCCAACGCTTAAACCTATTCCGATAGTATAAACCAAAGAGATTACGGCTTCGGTCAAACCAACGGTTGCAACCGCTACATCAGCATTGGGCAAGTGACCTACAAAATACATATCAACCACAGCAAAGACCGATTCCAAACTCAATTCCAATATCATCGGAATCGACAGTAAAAGAATAGCCGTTTTAACGTTGCCTTGAGTGTAATCGCGTTCTTCGCCTTTCAAGGATTGCTTAATTAAACTAAAAAGCGTTGTGATTTTATTTTGATTGGATGACATTCTGAAAGAATTAGCTGATTCAAAAATAACATTTTTTAGTACAGAAAAACCAATCAAAACAGGTTATTCCGAAAGATAGCGTTCCTGAATCACTTTTCGGATGGATACAAACCCAATGGCCTGCAAATTAATTTGGTCTCTTCTTATCCAAATCAGGTCTTTGATTTCATCTTTGGCGGCGACTTCAATCAATTCATCAGACAACGGACATTCATAAAAAATATCCATAGTTCTGTAAGCCACGTTTTTGTACAAATAATTATTAGGAGAAGTGGTGATATACTTCAACTCTTGTGATGCAATGGCTAACCCTAACTCTTCCTTAATCTCTCGACAAGCTGCTTGTTCCGCAGTTTCATCCGGATCAATAAATCCGCCGGGTAAATCGAGTTTTCCTTTGTCGGGTTCAACATTTCTCACGGTAAACAAAATTTTATCTTGGTGTGTAAAAACAATCGCTACAGCAGCAGCTATGTTATGGTACAATACAAAATCACAAGTGTGACAACTGAATTTAAAATTATTGGTATAAACAAAATCTTGCGAACCGCAATGGGGACAAAATTTGAAAAAAGTAGTACCTTCTGTCATGATTATAATTTTCCGAAAACGGTGTTTTCTTGCTCGGTCACTCTGATAAAAGTAGTTCGTTTGGTGAGTTCTTTCAATTTGGAGGCTCCAACATAAGTACAAGTGCTTCTTATGCCTCCCAGAATATCATGAAGCGTTTCAATCACATCGCCTTTAAAAGGAACTTTGACTGTTTTTCCTTCACTAGCTCTATATTCTGCCACGCCTCCCACATGTTTTTTCATCGCGGTCTCTGAACTCATACCATAGAATTGTTTGAACTTTTCGCCATTAACTTCGATTAACTTTCCGCCACTTTCTTTATGTCCGGCCAACATGCCGCCGAGCATTACAAAATCAGAACCGGCACCAAAAGCTTTGGCCACATCGCCCGGAATAGCGCAACCACCATCACTGATAATATGTCCGCCTAAACCATGAGCCGCATCGGCACATTCAATAATGGCAGATAACTGCGGGTAACCTACTCCGGTTTTTACTCTGGTAGTACAAACCGAACCCGGACCAATGCCCACTTTGACAATATCGGCGCCTTCTAAGAGCAATTCTTCCACCATTTCACCTGTGACTACATTTCCGGCAATGATGACCTTGTCGGGAAATCTTTTGCGTGCTTGTCTGAGAAACTCCACAAAGTGCTCCGAATACCCATTGGCCACATCAATGCAGAGAAATTTAAGTGTCGGATTTTGAGAACAGATTTCCTCCATTTTTTTGAAGTCATGCTTTCCTGTTCCTGTGCTTACGGCTATGTAATCTGTAATATCACTTGGAGCAGTTTTAAGGAAATCATTCCATTGTGCTGTTGTATAATGTTTGTGAATGGCGGTAAACAGTTTTTCTTTGGCCAAAGCCAATGCCATTTCGAAAGTGCCCACTGTATCCATATTGGCCGCCATAATCGGAACTCCGGTCCAAACATGAGAACTGTGCAAAAATTTAAATTCTCTTTCCAATGACACTTGCGCTCTACTGTTTAAAGTAGATCTTTTTGGTCGTATCATCACATCTTTAAAGCCCAGTTTTAGGTCGGTTTCGATTCTCATAAGTCAAAAATTTCAATACAATCAAATGTATCGTTTTTCCGCCTTAGCCAAGGATAAAAAGTCATTTTCAATGTTTAAAATTTATCAACAATTGTTAGTAAGCTATTGCGATTTAATTTAGTAGTTTTACGCACCAATAAATCACTTATGCACTCAGATTACATTACAGACCAAGAATTCAGAGATGACGTTTTTAACGATGTCAATACTAAATTCAAAGAGTTTGACAACTGTACGTTTTACAACATCGACTTCACCGATTGTACGTTTCAAACCGTGACTTTTGTCGATTGCAATTTCTTTGACTGTAATTTTAAAGACACCAAAATCAATTATGTTTCGCTGCGCGGGGTTTGGTTTACCAAGTGTAATTTCACCAATGTTAATTTTGCTATGACCGACCAAGTGATTTTTGAGTTTCACTTCAAGGATTGTTTGTTGGATTATGCCAAATTTTACGCTTTGAAAATGCGAAAGATGCAATTCATCAACTGCAGCATGATAGCGGTCGATTTTATGGCGAGTGATTTAACCGAAGTGTTATTTGATAATTGCAATCTACGGAGAGCGGTTTTCATAGACACTATCGCCAACAAAGCTGATTTTTCAACCAGTTACGATTACGCTTTTGACCCGGAAAAGAATAAAATCAAGAAAGCAATTTTCTCTGTCGATGGTTTAAAAGGATTATTGGAAAAGTACGATATCGTAGTTAAATAATCATGCCGTCTTCCATGGTGATGGTTCTTTGCGTTCTTGAAGCAAAATCACTGTCGTGGGTAACCACCAAAAGGGTTTGATTGTGGTCTTGGGTCAAATGATTGAAAATATCGAAAACAATATCACTGTTTTTCTTGTCGAGATTTCCCGTAGGCTCATCGCCCATGATAATTAGCGGATTATTGATAAGTGCTCTTGCTATCGCCACCCGTTGTTTTTGGCCACCACTTAATTGATTCGGCATTTTTAAGGCTTGCTCGTGCATGTCCAATGTTTTCAAATGCTCCATAGCGTTGTGCTCGATTTCTTCTTCAGAAAATTTATTGAGTTTCATTCCCGGTAACATGACATTTTTCAAGACATTGTATTCGGAAAGCAAGTAGTGAAACTGAAACACGAAGCCTATTTTTTCATTGCGGAGTTGGGCCAACTCTTGATCTGATTTTCCGGTAATCAATTCTTCATTGATGAACAACTGTCCTTCATAATCGGTATCCATCGTTGAAAGTAAATACAACAAAGTCGATTTTCCGCAACCGGATTTCCCTACAATCGAAACAAATTCACCGTGATTGATGCTCATGTTGATGGCCTTTAAAACCTGAAACTGAATCGGGTCGTAAAAGTACTTGGTCAAACCTTTGGTTTCTAAAACTTTGTTGCTCATACTATATTTTTATAAATTTTAGCCACGAAAATTTATGCATACTTGTGTTTTCATGGCTATAATTATTTTCCTCTAATAATTTCTACCGGATCAATTTTGCTGGCTTTGAGTGCCGGAAACAAACCGGCGATAAAAGTGGTTACCAAAGCAAAGGCAATTCCGATGACATAAAACATCGGGTTGTAATTGATGGGATACGTTTTAATGGTTGGCAAAGCCGCGGTATTGAATGGCACAACATCAATAATGTTAGAAAAAACATAGCCGAAAAACAAGCCGAAAAGACCTCCGGTTATCCCAATAATCATAGACAGTGAGATGAATATCCACTTGACATCATTCCCCGAAAATCCGGTTGCTTTGAGAATGGCTATGCTGTCCATTTTTTCAAAAATCATCATATTTAGAATGTTGTAAATTCCAAATCCGGCGACTATCAGTAACACAATCCCAACAGCATATGATATTATACTTCGGATGGAACTACCGGTTTCAAATTGGGAATTGGTGGTTTGGTAATCAATAGTATCCAAATCGTAATTGATAGCAAATTCTTTGGCCAAAGCCGGTGCGGTTGTAATATCATACGTTTTCACTTGAATATCGGTAATGTAATTGGTGGGTTCGCCCAAGATTTTTTGAGCGGTAACCAATGATGTATAACTCATAACATCATCTATTTCGGAGATGCCAACCTGAGAAATCCCTACAATCTTCAAGGTAGCCAAATTGCCTTTGGAAGTAGTCACTTTGATGACATCACCTTTCTCTAAGAGCATTTTATCGGCCAATCCTTTACCGATAATAATGCTGTTGTTTTGGAGCAAATCGGGCACTTCGCCTTCAATGATGTACTCACTGATTTTGAACAACTTTTCTTCTGCCAAAACATCTATTCCATTAATAACACCCGAAATTTCAATGGTTCCCGAATTAAAGAATACCGGCGCAGTTACTTTTGGCGCCACATCAATAATGCGTTTGTCCTGTTTTAAATCGTGCATAATCGACTTGCAATTGTAGATGGCTTTGCCTCTGTCTTTGGGTTTAACCGAAGCAATAAAATTAGTGTTGTCTTTGTGTTTTTCTGAATAAGAAATAGGTTGATTTTCAGACGGTTTGATTTCGTTATATAAACGAACATGTGGTGTTCTGTTGAGCATTAAACCATCGAGTAAATCATTCATTCCGTTCATAAAACTGACCAGAGTAATAAACATAGCTATTCCGAAAGTAACGCCGACAGCCGCCACAATTGTTTGCTTTAGCCGCGCTCGCAACAAATGAATAGCAATATTTAAAATAAGCTTGAAGTTCATTACTTAGGTTTATAGATGGTTTCTCCAGCGGTCAATCCATCCAAAATTTCAACATGTCGGTAATCGCTTAGGCCTACTTTAACCTGACGTTTTTCATCTTTATTGACCAAAACATATTTGTTATCAATCAAATAGCTTTTAGGAATCGTCAAAGCTTCTTTTTTGATTTGAATAATAATATTGGCTTCTGCCGTGAGATTTGGATACAACTTTGTTGGCGGATTGGTAAAATGAGCTTCGATTTTAAAGGTTCGGGAACGCACATCCATTATCGGATAGATTTTATCCACAGTAGCTTCAAAAACTTGCCCTTTGTAACTGTCCATGGTTACGGCTAATTTTTGACCCAATTTTACCCGAACCATATCATTTTCATCCACATCCAATTCGAGTACATAAGTGTTTTTCTCCCCGATTATGGCCAAAGGCGTTTGCGGATTTATCAAAGTACCTTCTTTGACCAAGACATCAAATAATTCTCCGCTGATAGCGCTTTTCACCGTAAAATCACTTTGGGATTTTTCATTGAGTTTAAGATTGATATTGCTTCTGCTCTGTTCGTTTTTAAGTTGGGATTTCAATTGAGACAACTGTTTTACAGCGGCTTCGTAATTGGATTTCGAATTTTTATACGCCAATTCAACGCGCTCATACTCTACTTCCGAAATGACGTTGTATTGTTTGATGTTTTTGTTTCTGTTGTAAACCGATTGGTCTAAAGCCAATTTGTCTTTGGCCGCTTGAACTTTGGTTTCCATTTCGGCAATCTTATCCTGAATGTAGCGGTTGTTTTCATTGCTCAATTGGTAAGCCAATCGGGCATTTTCGGTATTCAACGCTGCTTTGTCACTTTCTATTTGAAACAAAGATTGTCCTTGAACAATTGTTTGCCCTGCCGTGACATTGATTTTTTGCAACACACCACTGACCGTAGCATAAACCGTATATTGATTTTCAGATTTCACGACGCCCGAGGCATAAACGCTTTCGGTAATACTGCCTTTGGTGGGTTGGATTTCACCATTGTCTTTTTGGGAACAAGAAACAATAAGGAAGATGTAGGATAAACAGAGAACTTTCAGCAATTTCATTAAACTTGGTATTTATGAATTTTGTCTTTCAAATTTACAACAATTGAGGAGGAGAAAGCCTAACAATTATCATAAAAAAACCTCCAAAAGCGAACTCTTGAAGGTTTGATTTTTATCAACATTGGAAGGAATTAATAAACAAAAATTGCTCTTTCGCTCATCATATCGTTTACTTCTTCTGCAATTTCTTCTAATAACTCATCGTTAGTAGCATTTGTCAATACTCTGTCAATTAAATCCACTATCGTTTCCATGTCACTTTCTACTAAACCACGAGTAGTAATGGCTGGCGTTCCCACACGAATACCTGAAGTTATAAACGGTGATTTGTCATCAAAAGGCACCATGTTTTTATTTACGGTGATTTCGGCTTTACCTAAAGCAATTTCGGCGTCTTTACCGGAAATGTTTTTGTTTCTCAAGTCGATTAACATCATGTGGTTGTCCGTTCCGCCTGAGATTAAGTGGTATCCTCTTTTTACGAAAGCTTCCGCCATGGCTTTGGCATTTTTTTGAACCTGCATCGCATAAGCAAAAAACTCATCAGATAAAGCTTCCCCAAACGCTACAGCTTTGGCTGCGATAATATGCTCTAATGGACCACCTTGATTTCCCGGGAAAACCGACATATCCAATACATGTGACATCATTCTGATTTCTCCTTTTGGCGTAGTCAATCCCCAAGGATTAGGGAAATCTTTCCCCATCATGATCATACCACCTCTTGGTCCTCGTAAAGTTTTATGTGTTGTAGTTGTAACTATATGACAATGCGGAATCGGATCATTCATTAATCCTTTCGCAATTAGTCCTGCAGGATGTGAAATATCAGCCAATAACAAAGCGCCAACACTGTCGGCTATTTCTCTGAAACGCTTGAAGTCCATATCACGAGAATAGGCTGAAGCACCTGCTATTATCATTTTAGGTTGCTCTTTAGTCGCTATTTCTTGAATCTTATCATAGTTCAACACACCGGTTTCTTGTTCAACACCATAAAAACTTGGCGTATACAATTTCCCTGAAAAATTTACGGGAGAACCATGCGTTAAATGTCCGCCGTGAGACAAGTCGAAACCTAAAATTTTATCCCCCGGTTTTAAACAAGCCGCAAAAACCGCTGTATTGGCTTGAGAGCCTGAATGTGGTTGCACGTTAACATATTCGGCACCAAACAAAGCTTTGGCTCTGTCGATAGCGATTTGCTCAATCACATCTACTACTTCACAGCCACCGTAATATCGTTTTCCGGGATAGCCTTCAGCATATTTGTTAGTCAATACCGAACCGGCTGCTTCCATCACTTGATCACTTACAAAGTTCTCAGAAGCAATTAGTTCTATTCCTTGGATTTGTCTTTCTTGTTCTTCAAGAATTAAGTCAAAAATTTGTTCGTCGCGTTGCATTTGAAATTATTTCGTTAAATTGAGGTCAAAATTACGAAAATCGTTTGTTAAATTAATAGTTAATGATATATTTGATTGCTAAATTTTCAACAACTAAATCAACACCATCATGCCCATTACAACTAATAATCCTAATCGCAAATCTTGGCTTACTGTCCCCGAAAACAGTGACTTCCCAATTCAAAATATTCCATTTGGCGTTTTCTTAACCAAAGAAGATGTCATCACTATCGGAACCAGAATTGGCGATTATGCGATAGATTTAGGCGCATTACAACAGCTTAATTATTTTGAAGGGATTGATTTGACCGACGATATGTTTATGCAGGACACGCTAAATGATTTTATTTCCGATGGAAAAAAAACGTGGCGTTTGGTCAGAAATCGCATAGGAGATATTTTCGACAGCAACAATCCAAAATTAAGAGACAATCCAGAACACCGTGAAATAGTGATTTTTAAAATGGAAGAAGTAGAAATGCAACTTCCGGTTTTAATTGGCGATTATACCGATTTTTATTCGAGCAAAGAGCACGCTACTAATGTAGGCAAAATGTTCCGCGACCCGGCAAATGCTTTGTTGCCTAACTGGCTGCACATTCCGGTGGGTTATCATGGAAGAAGTTCGACTATCATTCCATCGGGAATTCCGATTCACAGACCCATGGGACAAACATTGCCGAACGGTGAAAACACGCCTGTCTTTGGTCCGTCTCGCTTAGTTGATTTCGAATTGGAAACCGCCTTCATCACTACCGATGCCAATATCATGGGCGAAAATATTCCTGTGACTGAAGCTGAAGATTATATTTTCGGTATGGTTTTGTTGAATGATTGGAGTGCCCGTGATATTCAAAAATGGGAATATGTCCCGCTCGGACCATTCTTAGCCAAAAACTTTGCTTCATCAATTTCTCCGTGGATTGTTACCATGGACGCTTTAGAACCTTTCAGATGTAAAGGACCAAACCAAGAGCCGATGCCTCTTCCTTATTTACAACAAAAAGGGAAAAATGCTTTCGATATTAATTTAGAAGTCTACATCGAACCTGAAAATGTAGAACCAACATTGGTCTCTAAATCGAATTTCAAATATATGTATTGGTCCATGTCACAGCAGTTGGCGCATCATACCTCAAATGGTTGTCGCGTGAATTCGGGAGACATGATGGGTTCAGGAACGATTTCAGGGCCGACACCGGATAGTTTTGGCTCCATGCTCGAATTAACTTGGGGCGGAAAAAACCCAATCATTATGAAAGACGGTACCGAACGTAAGTTCATCAATGATAACGATACTGTAATTATGAAAGGTTATTGCCAAAATAGTTCGGTTCGAATTGGTTTTGGAGAAGTAGAAACTAAACTTTTACCACCATTCGTGAGAAAATAAAAATTAACCGCAGATTCGCGGATTAAAACTAATAAAATAAATAATTAAACTGCTAATTCGGAAATCAAATTAGATAATCTGCGAATCTGCGGTCAAAAAAAAAACAAAATGAAAAACACAGCTTTAACACACATTCATGAAAGTTTAGGGGCCAAAATGGTACCATTTGCCGGATACAACATGCCGGTACAATATGAAGGTGTGAATGCCGAACATGAAACGGTGAGAAATGGCGTGGGCGTTTTTGACGTGTCACACATGGGAGAATTTTTATTGACCGGAGAAAAGGCGCTGGCTCTAATTCAAAAAGTAACTTCTAATGACGCTTCGGTACTTGAAATCGGGCGTGCACAATATTCTTGTTTGCCTAACAATGATGGCGGAATTGTAGATGATTTAATTGTTTACCGCATGAAAGAAGACCAATATTTATTGGTGGTAAACGCTTCTAACATCGACAAAGACTGGAACTGGATTTCATCACACAACGATTTAGGTGTTGATATGAAAAACATTTCGGAAGACTATTCTTTGTTGGCCATTCAAGGTCCAAAAGCGGTGGAAGCCATGCAATCCTTGACATCCGTTGATTTATCGGCTATCAAATATTACCATTTTGAAGTAGGTCCGTTTGCCGGAATTGAAAACGTAATTATTTCTGCTACAGGATATACCGGTTCAGGCGGATTTGAGATCTATTGCAAGAATGAGGATGCTGAGCAAGTTTGGAACAAAGTATTCGAAGCCGGATCAACCTTTGGCATCAAACCTATCGGATTGGCAGCACGTGATACGTTAAGATTAGAAATGGGATTCTGTTTGTACGGAAACGACATCAATGACACTACTTCTCCTTTAGAAGCCGGTTTGGGTTGGATTACCAAATTCACCAAAACTTTTACCAATTCAGAGAATCTTTTAAAACAAAAAGAAGCCGGTGTTAGTCGCAAACTGATAGGTTTCGAATTGGTAGAAAGAGGTATTCCTCGTCATGACTACGAAATTGTAGACGCAAATGGCAACAACATTGGAATTGTAACTTCGGGAACTATGGCACCATCTTTGGGAAAAGGTATTGGAATGGGTTATGTAAAAACCGAATTTGCAGCGGTTGACAGCGATATCTACATCCAAATCAGAAACAATAAAGTAAAAGCAAAAGTGGTGAAACTACCTTTTTATAAAAAACAATAGATGTGAACAAATTACTTGTTTTAGCGAGCTTATTTCCTTTCCTTCTTTTTGGCCAAGCTGAAAAGAATCCTTGTGAAACTTTATCAAAAATCAACTCGCTCATTCAAGAGAATCACTACAAGCCAAAACCGGTAGACGATAGTTTATCGGTTTATGTTTTTAAAACATTCCTCAGTCAATTAGACGATGAAAACCGATTGTTTATTGAACCCGAAATCAAAGCACTTCAAAAACACGAGCTCAAGATTGATGACTATCTCAAAACAAACAACTGTCAATTTTTAGACGAATTTTATACCGCCTACTCTAAAACCATTGCGAGATACAAAGTCTTGTTGGCAGCCATCAAGAACGAACCTTTTCCGTTGAGCAGTTCCGAGAAAGTGGTCTTTTCAAAACAAGCTTTTCCCTATGCCAAAGAAGAGAAAGAGTTAAAGCATTTGTACAAAAAAAGATTGCTTTACAATATACTTCGCGATGTGGCGGAATTGAGTACCAACAAAGATTCACTTACCGCAAATTTTGAAACCATAGCTGCGGCCAGTAAAGTCAAGATTTTTGAAAAGAGTGAATGTAAAATCCAAACTTACGAAATGAGCAAAGCCGAGTTTAATTCGGTTTTCTTTACGGTCTTTTGCTCCTATTTTGATCCACACACCGAATATTTTTCAGAAAACGAAAAGTCGTCCTTTTACTCCACGGTGAGCTCAGACAACCTTACTTTTGGGCTTTATATTTCGATGACCGAGAAGGACGAAATGACCGTAGACGATATCATTCCCGGAAGTTCGGCTTATTTTACTGAGAAAATCGACAAAGGGGACACGCTTTTAAAAGTCAAATACCAAAATGAAGAATATGAGATTGCCTGTTCCTCTGTAAAGAAAATAGACGAAATCATTACATCTAACGAATACAAAACTGCCGATTTCACCTTCAGAAAAAAAAGTGGTGAAGTATACAGCGTTCGACTCAGCAAAAAAATAATGAAAGATTACCAGAATAATGTTTTCAGTTTTAAGTTGAAAAAAGAGAACGGTACTTTTGGATACATCAGAATTCCGAGCTTCTACGCTACTTTTGAAAATGGAAAATCGAGTGTCAGTGGTGATGTAGCCAAGGAAATTTACAAACTGCAACAAGACCAAATCGACGGGCTAATCATCGATATAGAAAACAATGGCGGTGGTTCAATGGAAGAAGCTATTCGTCTTTCGGGCTTGTTTATTGATGCCGGTCCGTTGGCCGTAATGAATGACAACAAAAACAAAAAGCAAATCTTAAAAGACATGAATCGCGGCACCATCTATAATGGTCCGATGATCGTCATGATCAACGGTTTTTCGGCTTCTGCCAGTGAGTTTTTTGCCAATGCCATGCAAGATTACAGTCGGGCCCTAATCATTGGCAACCGTTCTTTGGGGAAAGCTTCCATGCAGCGAATATTTCCGCTTAATACAGAAAACAATGAATTTTTAAAACTGACACTGGAGAAATTTTATCGCGTAACCGGAAAAAGCAATCAATACAACGGTATCATTCCGGATGTGGAAATTCCCTTGTTGTTTGACAAGCAAATGCCAAGAGAAGACAGTAACAAAACCGCCTTAAAAAATGATGAAATCGGGATCAATGTTAAATACCATCGATTGGCCAACGAGCGCATTAAAACCAACGCCATCTCTTTGAGCCAATATCGCATTGACAATGACAAATTAGCAAGTGATATCAAACTGCTGAATGCCAAAATCAATCCGCTCTACGATAATGATTTGCCACCGGTACTGTTGCAATTTTCGGCCGTCTTTGATGATGTGGCTAAGATAAACAAGCTTTGGAAAGAAATCCAATCCACCAGCGAAAGAATTTATCCGATAACTGTTGAGCAAAATTCTACCGATAATGAATACCAAAAATATGATGACTATTTGAAAAGCTGTAATATAGAAAGAATCAAAGAAATCAAACAAAACTACCATATTTTGGAAGCCTTAAACATCTTAAACGATGTTAAAAATTTTAAACCATAACTTTATGAAAATCAAATTATTATTGACTATCACATTTTTTGTTTGTTTAAATTTAAAAGCCCAAGAATTCAAAACACCGGTCGACTATTTGAGTTATATTGGTAAAGAACAAGAGAACATTTCAAAAAGCATGTGGAAGTACACTTCTGCTGTCGCCCATTCTAAAAGCGCACGCCGCATTGACAACACAAGAAAGCTTTTGGTAAAAAGCATACAAACCGCCAACAAAAAAGTCAGCGCACTAAAAGACGGCTACAAAGGCGATGTAGAATATCGAAATCAAGTGATTGAATTCTTAAACATTTCTGAAAAAAACATCAACGAAGAATACGATAAAATCATCAACATGCAAGAAGTTGCTGAGCAATCTTATGACTTGATGGAAGCATTCATCATGACTCGTGATTTGGTCAATAAGAAAATCGATGCCGAATATGAAAAAGTGAGTTTGGCCCAAAAAACTTTCGCCGCCAAATACAATATAAACCTATCTGAAGACACGAGCGAATTGGGCAAAAAGATGAAAATTTCTGCAGAAGTTTTTGATTACCACACCCAATTGTACCTGATATTCTTCAAAACCAATATCACCGATTTGTTTTTGTCGCAAGCCATCGAAAAGAAAGACATTGGCGCCATTCAACAAAACAGCAGTGCCTTGATACAGTATGCTGACGAAGGGTTGGAAAAACTAAAAGCCATTAAACCTTACAATGGCGATAACACTATGGTTTTGGTGACCAAAAAAGCTTTGGAATACTATAAAAAAGAAGCTTTGCAATACGCTCCCAAAGTGGTCGACTTCTTAATGTTCAATGAAAAATTTGATACCGCCAGAAAATCATTGGAATCCAAATCAGACAAAGACAGAACCAAAGAGGAAATTGACAACTACAATGGCATGGTCAAACAAATCAACAAGGAAATCGACAATTTCAACAAGATTAACAACGCCAATTTACAAGAAAAAAACACCATAATCGGCAATTGGAATACTACCGGAGATAATTTTATTTCAGGTCATGTTCCCGTTGGTTAATTTGTTTGCAATAATCGAATAAACCCTTATTTTTGCACAAAAATAAATAACATTCTATCAGAAATGGGAAGAGCATTTGAATTTAGAAAAGGAAGAAAAATGAAGCGTTGGGCTGCGATGGCCAAAGCCTTTACACGCATTGGAAAAGATATCGTTATGGCGGTAAAAGAAGGCGGACCAAACCCCGAAGCCAATGCCCGTTTGAGAGCCGTAATCCAAAACGCTAAATCGGCCAACATGCCGAAAGAAAACGTAGAACGTGCCATCAAAAAAGCCACCGACAAAGATACGGCCAACTATAAAGAGGTTTTATTTGAAGGTTACGCACCACACGGAATTGCTATTTTAATTGAAACGGCAACCGACAATAACAACAGAACTGTAGCCAACATCAGAAGCTATTTTAATAAATGCAACGGTACTTTGGGCACACAAGGTTCGGTAGAATTTATGTTTGACCACACTTGCAACTTCAGAATTCCGAATACCAACATCGATATTGAAGAAATGGAATTGGAATTCATCGATTTTGGTGCCGAAGAAATCTTTGCCGATGAAGACGGTATCTTAATCTATGCCCCATTCGGAAGTTATGGCGCCATTCAAAAAGAATTAGAGAATCGTGGTATCGAAATCCTATCCTCAGGATTTGAACGCATTCCGCAAATCACCAAGCAACTAACAGAAGCCGAAATGGCCGACGTGGAAAAACTAATCGAAAAAATCGAAGAAGATGATGACGTGATGAACGTGTATCATACGATGGAAGAGTAATATCAGATATTAAATTTCACATAGTAGATATAAACGCCGGGCATTTGCTTGGCGTTTTTGTTTTTAGGAGCAGAACGTTTTGGATTTCTTAGAACACTGCTCCCGCTATCCACACTACATGCCTGCCGACAGGCAGGGTAGCTTGCTCCACACGAGCCTAGCGACTACCGAAGGAATCGGGGCTAGAAGTAGTAATCTGCAACCCATTAAAACTAAAAACGCCAAGCAAATGCTCGGCGTTTTTTTATATCTTCATCTTCGGCTTCCGCCATCCAACTTATTTGATAAATTCTATTTTCTGTGCTTCTTCTGCATTAATACTGTCAAAGAAACCTTGCTCGTTCATCCAGTCGTCGCTGTATACTTTGCTCATGTAGCGCGAACCATGGTCAGGGAAAATGGCGATTACGTTGCTGTTTTCGTCAAACTCCCCTTCTTCGGCATATTGTTTAATCGCTTGCATCACAGCTCCCGAAGTGTAGCCAACAAATAAACCTTCTTTTTTGGCAATTTCTCTGGTCGTATGTGCACTTTCTTCATCGGTAACTTTCATAAAATGATCGATAGCGTCGAAGTCGGTAGCCGTTGGGATTAAATTTTTCCCTAACCCTTCTATTCTGTATGGGTAAATTTCATCCGCATCAAACTCTTTGGTTTCGTGGTATTTTTTCAATACCGAACCAAAAGCATCGACACCTAAAATTCTAATGTTCGGATTTTGTTCTTTTAAATATTTCGCAGCACCAGAGATTGTTCCTCCTGTTCCGCTACACGCAACCAAATGGGTTATTTTTCCGTTGGTTTGTTCCCAAATTTCCGGACCCGTTGATTTGTAATGTGCATCAATATTTAATTGGTTAAAATACTGATTGATATAAATAGAACCTTTGGTTTCTTCGTGTAAACGCTTGGCCACATTGTAGTAAGAACGCTCGTCATCGGCAGAAACATGTGCCGGACAAACATACACTTTGGCACCCAAACTGCGCAACATGTCTATTTTATCTTTAGAAGATTTAGAACTTACCGCCAAAATACAGCTGTATCCTTTGATGATGCTAACCATGGCCAAACTAAACCCGGTATTACCCGATGTCGTTTCAATAATGGTATCACCAGGAGTTAAAATTCCTTGCCTTTCAGCTTCTTCAATAATATATAATGCAATTCTGTCTTTGGTGGAATGCCCGGGGTTGAAAGCTTCAACCTTAGCATAAAAATTTCCAGGTAAAGATTCTGTGATTTTATTAAGTCTAATTAGTGGAGTATTCCCTATTAAACTTAACACATTATCGTGAGCTTTTATATCTTCTTTCATAAAATAAATTAGTCAAGGCGTATTTATGAAGCCCAAATTACAGACTTCTAAACGTTGCAAATTTAATAAAATATTTTAAACTATCTTTTTATTCCTTCTAAATCTAACAAAAAACTGTATTCTTTGGCGATTTCCTTAATTGCTTCAAACCTTCCCGATGCTCCACCGTGACCTGTATCCATGTTGGTATCCAAATATAACTGATTATTATCAGTTTTCAATACTCTTAATTTGGCGACCCATTTTGCTGGTTCCCAATATTGTACCTGAGAATCGTGTAATCCTGTCGATACATACATATTCGGATAGTCTTGTGCAACTACATTGTCATATGGCGAATACGAAAGCATATAATTGTAATATTTTTTTACATTCGGATTGCCCCATTCGTCATACTCTCCTGTGGTTAGCGGAATGGTATCATCTAACATCGTGGTGACTACATCTACAAATGGTACTTGCGCGATGACTCCATGGAACAAATACGGTGCCATGTTTACCACTGCACCCATCAAAAGTCCGCCAGCCGAACCGCCTTCTGCGTATAAATGTTTTGGTGAAGTATACTTGTTGTCAATTAAAAATTGGGAACAATCAATAAAATCGGTAAACGTATTTTTCTTTTTCAACAACTTGCCGTCTTCATACCATTGTCGACCCAAATCTTCTCCGCCACGAATGTGAGCTATGGCAAAAATAAATCCTCGGTCTAATAAAGTTAATCGCACCGATGAGAAATGACAATCCATAGTTACACCATACGAACCATAGGCATACAAAAGCGTTGGATTATTACCGTCTTTTTGAATACCCTTGCGATATACCATGGAAATAGGCACTTTTGTTCCGTCTTTGGCTGTTGCCCAAAGTCGTTCTTCAGTGTAATTGTTTTTGTCGAATTGTCCGCCTAAAACTTCCTGTTCTTTTAAAACCGTTTTGGTTTTGGTCTTCATATTGAAATCAATTACTGAAGACGGTGTCGCCAAAGATTGAAAGCTATAACGTAAGATTTGAGTATCAAAATCAACATTTGTCGTTGTGTAAGCCATGTAGGTTTCACTTTCAAACGGCAAATAATAGTCTCCTTTTCCACTCCACGGCATAATTCGAATTTGATTCAAACCATTGAAACGCTCGGTCACGACCAAATAGTCTTTGAAAATATCAATATCTTCCAACAAAACTTCCTCGCGATGGGGAATCACATCTACCCAATTTTCTTTAGTGGTAGCCTTCTCAGGCGTTTTCATCAACTTAAAGTTGGTAGCCTTGTCTTTGTTGGTTACGATGTAAAAATGGTCTCCAAAATGCGACATCGAATATTCTAATCCGCGCGATCGCTTTTGAAAAATAGTAAACTTAGCGTCAGGCGTAGCCGACAAAACGGTTCTGTATTCCGTAGTTAGCGTACTATTAGAATTGATGATAATGTATTTCTTCGATTTTGATTTGTACACAGAAACATCAAAGGTTTCATCTTTTTCAAAATAAACCAGTTTATCTTTATCGGAAGCTGTACCTATTTTATGTTTGTAAATCTTATCGGGACGTAAGGTTTGTTCATCCTTGCGCGAGTAAAATAAGGTTTGGTTATCACTCGCCCAAGTCGCGCCACCGGTGGTATTTTCAATCTTTACAGGAAGTATTTCTCCGGTAACTAAATTCTTAATTTGTATGGTATATTGTCGTCTCGAAACCGTATCGGTTCCAAAACTGGCCCAAACATTATCTTCACTCACACTCAATCCGGCCAAGTTGAAATAGGCATGTCCTTTTGCCATTTCATTACAGTCGAACATAATTTCTTCTTGGGCATCCAAACTGCCTTTTTTGCGGGAATGAATCGGATAATCTTTGCCCTTTTCAAAACGCGTGATGTAGTAATAGCCATTGTAAAAATAAGGAACCGATTCATCATCTTCCTTAATACGGGCTTTCATTTCTTCGAATAAATCCTTTTGAAAATTTTTGGTATGCGCGGTAGATTGTTGGTAATATTCGTTCTCCTGATTGAGATATTCAATGACTTCCGGTTTTTCTCTTTGGTTTAACCAATAGTAATTATCGGTGCGAACATGACCATGCTTTTCCATCGTGTGTGGAATAATCGTAGCTTTTGGCGGTAATAGTATAGTTTCGGGCATGGAGTTGTTTATTATCAACTACAAAAATAACTATTATGCCCGCATAATTATTGACCAGTACAGGAAGTTATAAACTTAAAAATTAACAGTTTTGAACTTAGAATTCAATCTTTGCTAAGGCTTCTAGTACATACTCATGCATTACTTGACGGTAGTCTAAGTGTGTAACCATACGCAATTTACCTTGTCCCATAGAGCTGATAAGAATGCCTTTGGTTTTTAGTTTTTCAATAACCGCTTTTTCGTTTAGAGTTTTTTTGACTTCAAAAATTAAAATATTGGTTTCCGACGGTTCTACTTTATCCACCCAAGACAATTGCTGCAAAGCTTGGCCTAATTCCTTAGCTCTTCTGTGGTCGTCGGTTAGTCGATTGATGTTATTTTGCAAAGCGTAAATACCGGCTGCCGCCAAATAACCGGATTGTCTCAAGTTACCACCAAAAATTTTTCGAATACGCAAAGCCTTATGCATCGTCTCGGCATCAGAAATTAAAACCGAACCAATTGGCGCACCTAATCCTTTAGAAAAACAAACGGAAATCGTATCGAACAATTCCCCAAATTGCTTTGGATGTTGCTTTTTCTCGACAATGGCATTCCACAAACGCGCGCCGTCTAAGTGGTATTTTAAGTTATTATCGACACAAACTTGCTTGATTTTTTTCAATTCTTCCAAATCATAACAAGCGCCGCCACCTTTATTAGTGGTGTTTTCAATCCCGACCATTTTCGATAAGGGCGCGTGATAAAACTCGGGGTCATTAATGCCGGCTTTGACTTGTTCGGCTGTAATCATACCTCTATTGCCATCCAATAAATTAAAATTAACGCCACTGTTGAATGACGCTCCACCCGCTTCGTACAAGTGAATGTGCGACCATTTATCACAAATAATTTGGTCACCGGGATTGGTATTTAATTTAATCGCCGTTTGATTCGCCATAGTTCCCGAAGGAAAAAATAACGCGGCTTCTTTGCCAAATAAATCGGCTACCATTTTTTCAAAAGCATTTACGGTTGGGTCTTGCTTAAACACGTCATCACCTACTTTGGCGTTGAACATGGCTTGCAACATTTCGGGAGAAGGTTTGGTTACGGTATCGCTGATTAAATTAATTTCCATATTTTATGAAGATAGCTTACTTTCGCATTATATTTATTAGAAGCTAATCCCGCTATTCGCTACAATCTTTTTGTTTTGTCACCCTGAGCACAGTCGAAGGGCATTTTTCTAAAACAAAAAGGATTTTCACTACTATCGGGGCTAGGGTTCAATAGTAAACCACAAAACTACATTATTTATGACAAATACCGAACAAATAAAAGGTATTGTAGAACGCCTTGGTGCGTTGAGGAGGTATCTTTGACATTGATGCCAAGCTTATAGAAATTACCAACGAAGAAGAAAAAACCTTCGCGCCCGACTTTTGGAACAACGCCAAAGAAGCCGAAATCATTGTCAGAAACTTGCGTTCCAAGAAAAAATGGGTCGAAGATTTTGAGAAAGGCAATGCTATGGCGGAAGAACTTCAAATGGTGTACGAATTTTTCAAAGACGGCGATGCCACCGAAGCAGAGCTTGATGAGCAGTACGAAATTACAAATGCGCACATCGAAAATTTAGAATTCAAAAATATGCTTTCGGATGAAGGCGATAGTTTGAGTGCGGTACTGCAAATTACAGCCGGTGCTGGCGGAACAGAGAGTTGTGATTGGGCGTCGATGTTAATGCGTATGTATTTGATGTGGGCCGAAAATCAAGGCTATAAAGTCAAAGAGTTGAACTTTCAAGAAGGCGATGTAGCCGGAATCAAAACCGTGACTTTAGAAATCGAAGGTGATTATGCTTTTGGGTACCTGAAAGGCGAAAACGGGGTGCATCGTTTGGTGAGAATTTCGCCTTTTGACAGTAATGCCAAACGCCATACATCTTTTGCTTCGGTTTATGTGTATCCATTAGTGGATGATACTATTGAAATTGAAATCAATCCGGCCGATATCGAAATTATCACTTCTCGCTCAAGTGGAGCCGGTGGACAAAATGTTAACAAGGTAGAAACCAAAGTACAGTTATTCCACAAGCCAACCGGAATTCAAATCCAATGTTCAGAAACGCGTTCGCAACAAGACAACCGCCAACGGGCGATGCAAATGTTGAAATCGCAATTGTATGAAATAGAGTTAAAAAAACAACAAGCCCAACGCAGTGACATCGAGGCCGGAAAAATGAAAATCGAATGGGGTTCTCAAATTCGGAACTATGTGATGCATCCTTACAAATTGGTAAAAGACGTGCGTTCGGGTTACGAAACCAGCGATGTTGAAGGCGTCATGAACGGCAATATCGATGAATTCCTGAAAGCCTATTTGATGATGATGGGTCAAAAAGAGGATGAATAAAGTCAATTTCTGTTTTGGATTATTAGGATATTCAAATCTGTTTTCAGTTATTTGAAATCTATAACCAACCAAAACCACCATGAGTTCTTTCTCAATTCAAGAAATCAACAATGTATTACTAGGAGAAATCGTAGGTCATACATCGCATAAAATCACAGCAGCAGAGCAATTAGAATCTGCTGCTGAAACAGAAATATCTTTTATTGGCAACAAAAAATATGAAAAGCTTTGGGCAACTTCCAAAGCTTGTGTTGCCGTTGTAAACCAAGACATTAGTATAGAACCCGGTGACAATCGTGCGTTTATCAAAGTCAAAAATGCCGACTTAGCCATGTCACAAGTGTTGGAACTCTTTGCTCCTGCTCCACCGGTATTTTCAGTTGACATTCATCCCACAGCGGTAATCGATGATTCTGTTGCCATAGGAAACGGTGTCCGAATTGGCGCCGGATGTTATATTGGACCAAATGTTACTATCGGTGAAAATACCACTATCTATCCTAATGTGACTATTTTAGACGAATGTACAATTGGAAAAAACACCATCATTTGGTCGGGCACTGTCATCAGAGAACGTTGTCATGTAGGCAGTCATTGTATTTTGCATCCGAATTGTACTATAGGCGCAGACGGTTTTGGTTTCAGACCTTGTCCGGAAAGAGGCTTGGTTAAAATTCCGCAAATTGGAAATGTAATTTTAGGAAACGGTGTTGAAATTGGCGCCAACTCTTGTGTTGACAGAGGCAAATTTAGCTCAACTGTCTTAGGCGATGGTTGTAAAATTGACAATTTAGTACAAATTGGGCACAATTCTAAGTTGGGCAAATTCTGCATCATGGCCGGGAATTCCGGTTTAGCCGGTTCCGTAACTTTAGGGAACGGTGTAATTATTGGCGGAAGCGCTTCGATTAAAGACCACACTACTATTGGCGATGGTGCTATTATTGGTGCCGGTTCGGGAGTAGCTTGTGATATTGAAGCCGGAAAAACAGTTTTGGGTTATCCTGCCATTGACGCTCGCGATGCTTTAAAACAATGGGCCATTTTGAAAAGAATGGTAAGAGACTCTAATAAATAATTACGAATTTGAAATTACGAATTACGAAGAGATAAATAATTTGTAATTTATAATTCGTAATTCGTTATTAAGCTTTATATTTGCCACGAGGATTCCGTAAAGGAAGTTACACCTCACCGCAATTGTCGATCGCTCCAGATCGACTTTTGTATTTTATAGAACTAACGAAGCCCAAAGTAGATGACTATTTTGGGCTTTTTTATTAAACTGGAATCAATTTATAAAACCTCTTTTAAAAAATCTTTAAGAGCAATCCACGAACGTTTGTCGGCCAATTCATTATAGGCTGCGCCTTTGCTGTTATCGCTTCCGGCATCTTTATGAGTAAAAGCGTGAACCGAATTAGCATAATAAACCATTTGCCAATCGGCACCGGAAGCTCTCATTTCGGTTTGGAAAGCATCAACTTCTTCCTTAGGCACAAAAGGATCATCGGCGCCATGAAGCACTAAAACTTTTGGGTTAATTTTTCCTATCGGTCTTGATATGTCCTTCCCTAAACCACCGTGAAAAGAAACTACACCTTGCACTTTTAAATTGGCTCTCGCTGCTTCAATTGCTCCGGTTCCGCCAAAGCAATACCCCATGACTACAATTTTATCCGGATTCGCACCCAGTTTTACGAGTTGGTCTAATGCCAATTGAATTCTCTTTTGGTATTCGTCATAATTCTTTTTGTAATAACCGGCATTTTTTCCGGCTTCGGCACTGTTTTTCGGACGGTTGTCTTTTCCGTAAATATCGGCAACGAAAGAATAGTAACCCAGTTCGGCTAATTTCTCTGCACTTTCTTTAGAATGGCCGTCAATGCCAAACCAAGCCGGCAGAAGCAATACACCCGGTTTGTCTTTTGACACACTTTTTGGCTTAATCCCAAAGCCGCTTAACACTTGTTCACCGTCTTTGTAGTCGACAGCAGTGAGTTGGGCAAAACTGTTGAATGACAATGACAGTACTATCGCCATGATGATTTTTTTTAGTTTCATAGTAGTTAAATTAGTTAGCCCAAAATTAACTATTAAATGGTAAAACAAAAGTTAATACCATACTAAATAAAAAAAGTCTCCGAAGAGACTTTAGTATTAGATTCCGATTTCGACTTGAAAGCGCAAGTACCAATTGTTTTTAGAACTGCCGTCGAAATATTTCAAAGTGTCATAATTCAACTCGGCCTGCAATTTGAAAGTGTGTTCCCAAATGTATTTGGTCAAACCAACCGAATATTCACGGGTATTTGGTGTCAAGGTTTCAATATCTTTACCCACATTCTGAGTCGAATATCGGGCAATGAATTCATAATTAGACTTAGTGATATAACTGGCTTGGTAGTCAAATCCGTTACCAACAAACACATAATTGCTTTCGGTAATATCATCGGGATTGAAAGTTAACGCATTTTCGTTCGTGGTTCTCGACATGTAGCTCATCATGGCTGCCCAACCGTTGTATTTGAACATGGCATCTAATAAAACAGACTTCATGGTTCTTCTTTCGAATAAATCATTACCCAATTGCCCTTGCGTACGCTGTGCGTGATTGTTTTGGTGAAAAGCACCGGATAACAATAATTTTGGTTTCTTTTCACGGATTACATCGCCTTCAAAATAAGTCCCGTCTTTGGTAAAAGCACCAAAAGGCATTAACTCTAATTTTCCTGTCACCGCAATTCCATCATCGGCTTTACCGGTTTGGTTTCTTCCTTCACCACTTGAAAGTGCTGTTTTTATGTTATAAGAGAATTTGTCTTTGAATTCGTTCATGTCATGGACTTGAAAACCAAAATCCCTATCAATAGTAAACTTGGCATTGTTAATGGTTCTATCGGTTAGTTGCAAACCTCCGGAAGAATTAACACGTTGTCGGTTTCCGGGTAATTTGGTTTGACCAAAACTAATGTTCCAATTTTTAGTAGGACGATAAAATACTACCGCATCTCTGATGATGTTAATGTTTTCGCCTTCTTTGACTTCACCCACATCTCCCGGTGCAAATGACAATTGAATAGCATATAAGAATTTTGGATTACCAACATAACCGTCAAATCGCAAACGCAAACGACGCACTTGACCGTCATAAGCCCCATTTTCACCATCGTTCTCAATATAAGAAACGCGATTTTGCATTCGGAAACGGATGTTCATTTGGAACAAACTATCCGGTGATGTTATTCCGATTCCTTTACCAAAACTGTAATAAGGCAAGGCCGATAGTTTGATATCGTTGTCATGCTTGGTCTGCTCAATAGTAACCTGAGCCGAGATTGATATTGATACCAGTAAAGTAGCAATGAGTAATACTTTTTTCATGTTTAGTTGTGTGTGTTGTTGTTTAGTCTTAATGATAAATTGATGTTTAGTAAATGATTTAATAACAAATAAGGATTAGTTATAAAAAAAGCCAACCATTACAGTTGGCTTTTTTGCATATAAATTTTTTAGATAAATATTTTTAATAAATAGTAAACCAAAGCCGCTAAAACTGCAGAAACCGGAATAGTTAAAATCCAAGCCCACAATAGTTTTACAGTTACACCCCAACGAACGGCTGAAACCCTTTTAGTCACTCCTACTCCAATGATAGAACCTGTAATGGTATGTGTAGTCGATACAGGGATTTTAAAGTGTTCTGTAGAGAATAAAGTTAACGCACCCGCTGATTCGGCAACTACGCCTTCAAAAGCGGTTACTTTAGTAATTTTGGAACCCATGGTTTTTACAATTTTCCAACCACCACTTAAAGTTCCTAAAGCGATTACGGTATAACAAGTCAACGGAATCCATTCCGGCATTACACCGTCAATTTTCACACCGTCTTTTTCAGAAGGTAAAACCACATTCAGGTCTAACCAACCGGCAGACATATCGATATTCGGATTAGATTTGATGTAAACTGCTACTGCAGCTGCAATGATTCCCATTACTTTTTGAGAGTCGTTTCCACCGTGGCCTAAACTGAAAGCGGCTGAAGACAACAACTGCATTCGCTTTAATACTCTTTCGGCTTTGGCAGTAGAGAAACTACTAAAGACCAAGTTAAAAATAGCCAAACTGTAAAAAATGATAGCTACTAAAAACCATTTGATATTGGATGGTTCGCTAATGAAATACCAAAATTTGTTATGGAATAATGCTTTTTTAGGTTCGACATCAAATTTTAATACAGAAACAAAAAACCAAAGCGCTAATAACATTAAAACCACAGTCAATACTTTTGGCCAAACATTCTTTTTAGAAGAATACATTAACCATAGAGAAATGAAATAGGAAATAATCATTCCCAACAAAGGAGCAAAAACAATAAACAAGATTACTATAACAACTCCAGAAGGCAATAGTTCTCCTTCTTTAGCATCTTTTAACCAGTTTACAATTTTAAATCCGGCGTGCTCGGGATCAGTTACATCACGGAACCCGTGAGCAATAGCTGCTCCGGCGAATCCACCAATTAAAGTATGTGACGATGAAGATGGAATTCCTTTCCACCAAGTGATTAAGTTCCAAATAATAGCCGCAATAACTCCGGCTAAAATCACCGTCAAGTCAATACTGCTGGTATGGGCTGTTTTGGCTACGGTATCGGCTACACCGAATCCGAAAACCCAATACGCCAAGAAGTTAAAAAGCGCTGCCCAAAGTACGGCCTGAAAAGGTGTTAAAACCTTTGTCGCTACAATCGTTGCAATTGAGTTGGCTGCATCGTGAAAACCATTGATGTAGTCAAAAACTAAAGCAAGAAAGATGATAATTAATAATAAAGTAAAATCCATAAAAGTTGGTTTTTATTATAACTGTTTATGAATGTTTTACTGAAATTTGTTCCATTACGTTGGAAACACTTTTACATTTGTCTGAAGCTGACTCCAAAGCAGAAAGTACTTCTTTGTATTTGATGATGTTTTTTACATCAGTCTCATTTTCAAAGATATCCGCTACCGCTTTATCAAATACTGAATCGGCTTTGCTTTCTAATTTATTGATTTTTTTACAAGTATCTTTTATCGCTTTGTGGTCTTTCATGTCTTTCAATTCTTTGATACCCACATTAATCAACTGACAAGCTTCTAAATTAATTTCGGTTAATTTACGAATCGATTTGGTGATTTTTTCCACTTGGTACAAACGCATTCTACTCGCTGCACCGTGCATATAATCTGCCACATTATCAATCGCTTTAATTAAGGAGTGAATGTCTTCTCTATCAAAAGGAGTGATAAAGTTTCTACTCAATTCCAAGTGTGTTTTATGAGTAATCTCTTCGATAGTTGCTTCCAACTCTTCGATTTTTCTGAAATAATCTTCACGTTCTGTTTTTGGAGCATTTACGGCTTCGTGCAAGGTTTCCGCTAATAAAACTAAATTTGAAGAGGCTTGTTCAAAAAGAGGAAAGAATTTTTTATCTTTTGGAACTAAAAACTGGAAAATACTGTTTATTGACATAGTGTTAAAATTTGATGCAAATGTATTACTCTAATGTTAAGTGAATATTAAATATACTATTACTATTTCTATCGGATTTTACAATTTGTTAACATAAAAAAACAGCTGCGAATTCTACCCTGATTTCTCTTATTGAAAACGTTTTCGTAGCTTAGCATCCGAATAAAACAAACACCATTATATGGACATCAACTTCAATAAAAACGAAGATCACAACAAACTTTTACTCACCGATTTAAAACAACGTTTCGCCAAAGTAAGGGTTGGCGGCGGCGAAAAGCGCATAGAAAAACTACATTCCGAAGGCAAAATGACCGCTCGCGAGCGCATCGATTATTTGCTTGACGCTAAAGCCAACAGCATTGAAATCGGTGCTTTTGTAGGCGATGGTATGTATGCGGAACACGGAGGTTGTCCTTCCGGTGGCGTGGTGGTTAAAATGGGTTATATCAAAGGCAAACAATGTATAGTAGTAGCCAATGATGCTACCGTAAAAGCCGGAGCTTGGTTTCCGATTACCGCTAAAAAAAATCTACGTGCTCAAGAAATTGCCATGGAAAATCGCTTGCCGATTATTTATTTGGTCGATTCTGCCGGTGTGTATTTACCTATGCAAGACGAAATTTTCCCTGATAAAGAACATTTTGGACGCATCTTCAGAAACAACGCCATCATGAGCAGCTTGGGCATTACCCAAATTGCAGCCGTTATGGGAAGTTGCGTTGCCGGTGGTGCCTATCTTCCGATTATGAGTGATGAAGCCATGATAGTAGATAAAACAGGAAGCATTTTCTTGGCCGGAAGTTATTTGGTAAAAGCAGCCATTGGCGAAAACATCGATAACGAAACGCTTGGCGGCGCTACAACGCACTGCGAAATCTCTGGTGTGACCGATTATAAAGCCAAAGACGATAAAGACGCTTTAGATAGAATTAAAAGTATAGTAGGTAAAATAGGCGATTATGATAAAGCAGGTTTTAATAGAGAAAAAGCAATAAAACCAGCCTTAGACGAAAAAGAAATTTATGGTATTTTACCCAAATCGAGAGCCGAACAATACGATATGATGGAAATCATCAAACGTTTGGTCGACAATTCCGAAATGGACATGTACAAACCCGATTACGGTAAATCAATCATCACTTGTTATGCCCGAATTGACGGTTGGGCTGTCGGTATTGTTGCCAATCAAAGAACGGTTTCTAAAACCAAAAAAGGCGAAATCCAATTTGGTGGTGTAATTTATTCGGATTCGGCTGATAAAGCCACTCGTTTTATTGCCAATTGCAACCAAAAGAAAATTCCGTTAGTTTTCGTGCAAGATGTAACCGGATTTATGGTTGGTTCCAAAAGTGAACACGGTGGCATCATTAAAGACGGAGCCAAAATGGTGAATGCGGTTTCCAATTCGGTTGTACCCAAATTTACTGTGGTAGTTGGTAACTCTTATGGTGCCGGAAACTACGCCATGTGTGGCAAAGCCTATGATCCTAGATTAATTTTCGCCTGGCCAAGTGCAGAGTTAGCCGTAATGGGCGGAACGCAAGCCGCCAAAGTATTAGCCCAAATTGAAGCATCATCATTAAAAGCCAAAGGCGAAACCGTAGACGAAAAAACAGAACAAGAATTATTCGATAAAATCAAAGCGCGATACGATGCGCAAGTTTCTCCTTATTATGCTGCAGCAAGATTGTGGACAGATGCGATAATTGACCCGTTAGAAACGCGTACTTGGATTTCTATGGGAATCGAAGCTGCCAATCATGCGCCGATTGAGAAAAAGTTTAATTTAGGAGTAATACAAGTTTAAAGTATATCAGTATGAAACGACTGCTCATTATTTTGCTATTGATAACAAGCTTCAGCACTATTGCTCAAACGGAAGAGGATTGTTCTGGAAGCTATTATTTTTTGATTGAAGCAAAAGATGGTCATATCCTGGATTATAAAATGCAACTCAATCCCGATAAGACATTTGTTTACACTAGTTTCAACAGAGTTGTTGACATGCGTGGCAATCACGACACGACGAAGAAAGGAAAAGGTACTTGGAAAGTGGAAAATAAAATTATAAAATTCACCACAGAATTGAAGGATTTAGATCAAGATCATACGCTAAACTTCACCGGAACGACCGCTCGAATTGTCAAAAAATCGCCTCGTGACACTTCAGATAAAGTAGTGCCAACCGCACTGCAATTCTATAAATCTGAAATTCGTACTATAGAAAATTTGAAATTTTTGTTAAAAGTATAGTCTTGACTAAAATTCATGTCAATATATTATCTTTCTTTTTGTCACTTCCAATTTTCATAGGTGTCGTAATTTTAACCGGTTTTATTTTTTTTACAGATGATGGGAATTGTATCGAATACCGATTCAAAGGATTGGGATTAATTTTGGATTTGTTCTATGATGGATATCATTATGATGCCAATTTTCTCTGTTTTGCACTTATCTTTGTCTTGAGTTTTTGCATTGCAAAATCAATTATTAAATACTTGATTAAACTCAAAATTTTAAGATAATCCAATGTCTTCCACCCTTTTTCAAATTTTCAATCATGATATTTCAGGTATTTCTTTACCAGAAAAATTCACCTTTCCATTTTATTATGAACCGCACGAGTTAAGTAGAATTGCTGCAAATGAATTGCAAAACTACCTCGAATCCCAAACCGATTTTGAGCACAATTTTGGCTTAGATACTGAAAAAGAAGGCTTAGTCATCGGAAAAATGTTTGGTGTCTTAGTAGTGCAAAATAGCGAAGGTGAATTGGGCTACCTCTGGGCTTTTTCCGGAAAACTGGCTGACCAAAATCATTTACCCTTATTTGTGCCGACCGTTTTTGATATGTTGGAAGAAAATAGTTTTTTTTTAATCGGGATAAAAGAACTCAACGCCATCAATTTAGAAGTCGAAACTTTAGAAAACAATCCCGAATTTCTTCTGTTAACCGAAACATACCAAACAGAAAAAGCTTTGGCTTCAGCGAAATTAGAAGCCGAAAAAATCAAAATGAGCGAAGCCAAAAAGGCCCGCAAACTACAACGCAAAAAAGCCCAGACTGAAATCACGGATAAAGCTGATTTAGAAATTATCATGGCTGAATTGGTGCGGGAAAGTTTAAAAGACAAGTTTCTATTTCGTGAACTGACCGAATATTTGGAAAATCAGCTTGCTGAAACCAAAGAAAAACTAAGTCGGTTTACCGATAAAATCAACCAACTCAAAGAAGAGCGCAGTCTGAAATCGGCAGCCCTACAACAGCAAATTTTTGCGGAATATTCCTTTCTAAACCAGTACAAAGAATTAAAAAGCTTGGCCGAAATCTTTAACGGCAATCCACCCGCAGGCGCAGGAGAATGTGCGGCACCAAAATTGTTGCATTATGCTTTTCAACACCATTTAAAACCGATAGCGATGGCGGAGTTTTGGTGGGGACAATCGCCAAAGTCTGAAGTTAGAAAGCATGGCCAATTTTATCCTGCGTGCACCGGAAAATGTGAACCCATTTTAGCACACATGCTTAAAGATATCCCTATGGACGATAACCCATTCGGCATAAACCCGGCTGAAGGAAAAGAACTAGAGGTAGTTTTTGAAGATGATTATTTGGCCATAGTAAACAAACCGGCTGAATTCCTTTCAGTTCCGGGAAAACAAGTTAAAGATTCTGTTTCGGCCCGTGTTGCATCACTATATCCTAATGCGACCGGTCCATTGATAGTCCATCGCTTAGACATGGCAACTTCCGGTTTGCTTTTGATAGCTAAAAACATAGAAATACACAAAGAATTACAGTCTCAATTTATTAAAAGAAAAGTCAAAAAGCGTTACGTGGCTTTACTTGATGGCTTATTAAAAGAAGATAGCGGCTTGATTGATTTGCCTTTGCGTGTAGATTTGGACAATCGCCCGAATCAGATGGTTTGCTATGAACACGGAAAAACGGCTCAGACAAAATGGGAAGTGATTGAACGCAGAAATAATCAAACCTTAGTCTACTTCTACCCGATTACCGGCAGAACGCACCAACTTCGAGTACATGCTGCACATAATTTGGGCCTTAATACCCCAATAGTAGGTGACGATTTATATGGAACCAAAGCGAATCGTTTGCATTTGCATGCAGAAAGTATTACTTTTAGTCATCCCATTTCAAAAGAAACCGTTACAGTTACTGTAGCTGCTGCATTTTAGATTCGTAACAAATCGTGAGTTTTGAGACTCATTGAAAAACACTTTCCATATGAAAAAATTGATAGGTTGTTCCTTATTACTGTTGGGTTTTCAATCATTAACGGCTCAAAAAGTATTTACTCGAAAAGATACGCTGCAAGGTGGATTGCGCCCGGAACGAACATCTTTTGATGTATTGCGCTATGATTTGAATATTAAAATTGACCCCAAAGCTAAAACAATCGTCGGTTACAATGAGATAACTTTTAAACCGGTAGAAAATACCACAGCCATTCAAATCGATTTGTTTGAGAACATGAAAGTTGACAGTATCGTTTACAACAAGCGAAGACTAAGCTATGAAAGAGAATTTGATGCTGTTTTTATCAATTTCCCAACACCTTTATTAAGAGATATGCCGGAACAGTCGATTAAATTTTACTATTCCGGAAAACCTATTATTGCGCGTCGTGCACCTTGGGACGGCGGTTTTGTCTTTTCACAAGACTCCAACGGTAAAGATTGGATTGGCGTTGCTGTTCAAGGAACCGGTGCGAGTTTGTGGTATCCGGTAAAAGATTCTCAAAGTGACGAACCGGACAGAGGTGCAAGCATCAAAGTAGCTGTTCCCAATGGTTTGATGAATGTTTCTAACGGTAGATTCTTGGGTTCAGAAGATTTGAAAAATGGCTACACGCGTTGGGATTGGGAAGTTAAAAATCCTATCAATACCTATGACATCACAGTGAATATTGCCGATTATGTTCACCTACACGATAACTACAAAGGATTGGACTTGGATTACTATGTACTGCGAGAAAACGAAGCCAAAGCCAAAGCCCATTTTGAAGAGGTAAAACCGATGATGGATTGTTTCCAAAGTAAATTTGGAGAGTATCCGTTTAAAGACGACGGCTATAAATTAGTTGAAACTTCTTATTTAGGTATGGAACACCAAAGTGCTGTAGCTTATGGCAATAAATATTTTAAAGGCTATCTCGGAATGGATTTATCCGGGACAGGCATAGGGCTAACTTTTGATTATATTACCATACACGAAAGTGGTCATGAATGGTTTGGAAACAGCATCACATCGAAAGATATTGCTGATATGTGGATACACGAAGGCTTCACCCAATATACAGAAATTGTTTATGTTGAATGCACATTAGGTTATGAAAAAGCGATGCAATACGCCAACGGTTTGCGCATGAATGTTCAAAACGACCGACCAATCATTGGTCATTATGGTGTAAACAATGAAGGCTCGGGTGATATGTATCCCAAAGGAGCTTTGTTGCTCAATACCTTACGACATGTTGTGAATGATGATGCCAAATGGTGGAAAATGATTTTGGATTATTCTAATACTTTCAGACATAAAATCATTGATAACGAAACCGTTATTGCTTTTTTCAATAAAGAGAGCGGGATGAATTTGACTCCGATTTTTAACCAGTATTTAAACAAAACTACTATCCCTAAACTAGAATTAAAGACAACCAATAACAAGTTAGAAGCGCGCTGGACTAATGTAGAAGCCGACTTTGAAATGCCTGTTGATCTTGTTTTAGATAGCAAAACCATCAGAATTTACCCTAAAAACAATTGGGTTGCTACAGACTTAAAAGTCAAAGAAATCAGTCAAGTTAAGATATTAGCCAATAAATTTTTCATCTTGACGCGATAACACAACTAAAAAAAGAATGATTTTTTTTCGTATCTAATTAATAAATAGTAACTTAGATTAAACTTTAAACTTACTTATTATGGATACTTCAGTAAAAGGTTTGAACAAATGGGCGAATGCTCATTCGACAATTTGGTTTGATACGCTCAGAATTCTTCTAGGTGTATTTTTGATTTATAAAGGCGCTTATTTTATCAGTAATAGTAGGGATTTTGAAGACTTAATTGCTCCGGTTAGTAATTTTCTCGGCGGCATGTTGACTTTCCACTACATTGCTTCGGCTCATATTATGGGCGGGATTATGATTATTTTCGGGTTATTGACACGCTGGGCTTTGATTGCCCAATTACCGATTCTGTTGGGTGCGGTTTTAATCAATTTCATTGGCGAAATGAATGCGATGAATTTACTGGTAGCCACAGTTACCTTGGCACTCAGTGTTTTTTACACTATTTACGGAAGCGGTAAACATTCGGCAGACTACTATTTCAAAATGCAAAAATAAATGTTGTAATTCCCATAACAACAAAAAAAACGCACTAAGGTTTGATTACTCTAGTGCGTTTTTGATTTATTGCATGGTTTCTTTCCTAATGACTTTTCCACTACCGGTTTCTTTGAATTTGGCAATAAAAATCAACTCTTTAGGCTTTTCATATTTGTCTAAGTCTTCATAAATATCATCTCCTAAATCGTGTTTCTCACCTTCAATAACCAAAACTACTTTTTCACCCAACTCAGCATCAGGTTTAGAAGTAATAAAGAAACGCTGGTGTATTTTGTGTGCTAACTTCTCCTCTATTTGCTCCGGAATTAATTTTATCCCGCCACTGTTAATCACGTTATCCATTCGACCTAAAAACACAAATTGATTTTCGTTGACCAATTCTACAATATCGTTGGTTACAATAACATCATCGGAAATTCGAGGAGCATGTATTACCAAACAATTTCTGTCGTCATACGAAATCGTAACACCCGGTAAAACTGTGAAGGCCTTTTCTCCCAACTTACGGGCGGCTATATGTGTGATTGTCTCGGTCATACCATAGGTTTCAAAAACTTGGGTAGGCAGTTTCAACAATTGCTTCTCCAAATTTTTATTAATGGCTGCACCACCAACAATCATTTTCTTTACTTTCTTCAATTCGGGTAATGAGTTTTGAGCTTGTAACGGTACCATGGCCACAAAATCAAAATCAATTTCGTTGTGACGCATTGGATGCGAGCTTGGTGCTACAAATTCTAAATCCAAACCGAGAATCATGGCGCGAACCAACATCATTTTTCCGGCCACATATTTTACCGGTAAACATTGCAGCGCCTTATTTCCGGGTTGTAATTCAAAAAAATCTCCGGTTGCCAGAGCCGATTCGACCATGGCTTGTTTACTTACACTTATTGTTTTAGGTGTTCCGGTCGTACCCGAAGTTTGCATTTCAATATAATCTTTGCTGTCAAACCAATCTAAAAGAAAATCACCTACCGGTTTCTCAAAATCTTCTCCTTCTTTAATAAAACTGTAGGCCACACGACATAAATCTTCTCGATTGAGATGAAATCCATTCAATTTAAATTGATTGTGTACGTTTTCGTATGTTGGACTATTCATGACTTTCGCTGTTTTGGGTGGATTCTTCGCTGACAATATTTCCGGTTAGTTTTTCTCTCCAGTTGGTCCAATTGTATTTTTTACTAAAGATAAATAATAGTAACGGAAAAATAATAATGATTGGTGTCAAAATTTCAAATCCTACCGAAGGTGTCGATACATCTTTCAGCACAGAATCGGTTTGGAAAGCTGACCAATCAGAAGTAACGAGTAAAGCCGTAACCAAATTATTGGCCGCATGAAAACCTAAAGCCAACTCCATGCCTTCATCCATCAAGGTAATAACGCCAAGGAAAAGTCCGGTACCGATATAATAAACCAAAACAACATAACCCATTTTTTCGACTTCGGGATTTGCAATGTGCATGGTTCCGAATATTACTGAGGTCATCACCAATGGAAACCATCTGTTCTTGGCCAAAACGGCAAAGCCTTGCATTAAATATCCTCTAAATACATATTCCTCGGTACTGGTTTGAATGGGAATCAGCAGAATTCCTATAATGGCCAATATCATAAACGGAAAGGGTTTAAAATTCCAAGTGAAATTTTCCGGTGTAGAATAATATAGGGCAACCGTTGAACCTACCGTAAAAATTGCCCAAACAAAAAAAGCAAAAAAGATTCTTCCCCAATCAACTTTGGCTCGAGAAGTAGTGACCGATAAAAGTGTTTGTTTGTGAAAAAATCTGACCACCAAAATAATCGCCGCAAACCCAAAAGCAAATGACAAAAGCAACAAAAACAAAGTAAGATTGGGCGATAAAAATTTCATTACCGCTTCGTTAGTGGTTGGATAGGTTTCCCCAGAAGAAAAAGCTTTCACCGCTACTGCAACGGCAAAAGGTATCTGTCCGATTGTTGACGCGAGAATTATTAATATTGAACCTAGTATGTATTTCCAAAATTTATTTTCCGGAAAAAACCCGTTTTCTATAAACATGATTTAGCAATTTTTGTTTCGCCTAAATTAAGTTTTTTCTATTAATATCTATTACTTTGCCAAAAAAAAGATGTTACAAATACTCCACAATCCAAGATGCGGAAAATCAAGAAATTGCTTGGCTTTCCTTGAAAATTCAAAAGTCGAATACGAAATCAGAAACTATTTGCAAAACCCGCTTTCTGAAAGTGAGTTAAATGAATTGATTACTAAATTAAACCTCAAACCCATTGTGTTGGTTCGTCAAAAAGAAACCGTATGGATTGAAAATTTCAAAGGCAAAACATTGACCGACAAGCAAATTATCAAGGCATTAGCAGAATATCCTATCTTGATAGAAAGACCAATTGTAATCAATGGTCCTAAAGCCATCATTGGTAGAGATCTTGAAAAACTCGAAAAATTCCTCTGAAATAGGCAGTTTATTTTTAACAAAGATTTGGGAATTGTCGCTTAAACCAAAGTGTACTTTTGCATTCTTAAGCAAGAATCAAAACATTTTAGATGAAAAAAATTAAGATTATCTCAACACTCCTATTATTTTGTTGCTCTTTTTTAGCATTAGCACAACAAAATCCTGCGCGGACTAAAATAGTTGTCACAGGAAATGTGATTGAAAAAACAAGCAAGATTCCTTTAGAATACGCTACCATTACTTTAAAAAACACTAAAAATCCTAAACAAATTTTTGGCGCAATTACAGACAATAAAGGTAGTTTTTCGGTAGATGCTGCGGCAGGTGAATTTGATATCATAGTCGAATTTATTTCGTTTAAACCAACCGAAATCAAAGCAAAAAAACTTTCAGGTAATACTAATTTGGGTACCATTTCTTTAGAAGAAGACGCCACCCAGTTAAACGAAGTAGTCGTAAGAGCCGAAAAAACAACTGTTGAAATAAAACTGGATAAAAAAGTATACAATGTTGGGAACGATTTAATGGTCAAAGGCGGAACCGTTAGCGACGTATTAGACAATATCCCTTCAGTTTCTGTGGATGTAGAAGGAAATGTGAGTTTGCGAGGTAATGAAAACGTGAGAATCTTAATTGACGGCCGACCATCAAATGCCATAAATATTACTGAAGCATTGCGTTTAATACCCGCTGATGCTATAGATAAAGTGGAAGTAATCACCAATCCATCAGCGCGTTATGATGCTGAAGGCGGCGGCGGATTATTAAACATCATTCTGAAAAAAGGAAAAAACCAAGGCATCAACGGAACATTCATCGGTGGCATTGGAGATCCAAAAAACAATAGTTTGAGCGGAACACTAAACTACAAAGAAGAAAATTTTAACTTGTTTACCACTCAAGGTTACAGCAATCGAAACAGTCCCGGAAAAGCTTTAACAAACTCGAGGTATTTAAACGGTGATAATTCAACCAGAAACTATTTGTTCGAAACCCGTGAAAATGATCGTTTGAATGAATCTTACAATGGAAATTTTGGTTTCGACTGGTTCTTAACTAAATCATTCACTTGGACAAACATTGTCAATTTCAGAAGAAGCATGGGTGACAATATCGATAATGTGTTGCAAAACTATTACGATGCCAACCGTGTTTATGATTACACCAGAAATCGTATAAACTACGAAGACAGTAAAAGTAAGAATGTAGAATACTCAACCAACTTTACTAAAAACTTCAAGAAAGAAGGCCACAAACTAACCGTTGACGGTTCATTTTCTTCCAATACTGACACAAACCTAGCTTTGATTTCTGATACTGCAACCAATACCAGTGTTATCGGCTTAGATGAAACCACCAACAATCAAAAACAAAGCAGAAATTTATTTCAAGCAGACTATGTTTATCCTATTGGAAAAGGAAGCCAATTCGAATTCGGTTACAAAGGTGATTATTCAAAAAACACTACCAACTATAGTGTAATCAATGACGGTATTCCGGAGCCACAATTCACCAATACTCTAGAATACAAAGAATATGTGAGTGCATTTTACTCAAGTTATGGTTTTAAAGTTAAAAAATTCTCTTTCCTTTTTGGTGCGCGTTGGGAAGATTCCAATATTCATGTTAACCAATTAGCAACCGATGATTTCAATAACAAAAAGTACGATAATTTCTTTCCGAGTGCTTTTTTCACCTATGAAATTGGAGAACAAACCAGTGCTTCCATTAGTTATAGTAGAAGAATTCAAAGACCAAGAGGAAGAATGTTAAATCCGTTTAATAACTTATCCAGCAACGTAAATATCTTTATAGGTAATCCCGATTTAAATCCGGCTTTTACCGATGCAATCGATTTAGGATTCATCAAACGTTGGAACAAATTAACTTTCAACACTTCGCTTTACGGTAACAAAACAAACGATTCATTTCAATGGGTAAGAAGACCAAGTGGTGAATTACAAAACAATATTCCGGTAATCATTACTACGCCAATAAATTTGGCTACACAATACAGAGTTGGATTTGAATTTACCTTAAATTATTCACCTTACAAATGGTGGAAATTAAACAGTAATTTCAACTTCTTCTACAACGAAACGGATGGAGATTACACTTATACCGATTTTAATGACAATCTAGTATCCCAAAATTTTGATTTTAGTGCCACTTCTTGGTTTACCCGACTAACCTCAAAAATAACCTTGCCTTATAAAATAGATTGGCAAACCAATGCAACTTACAACGGTGAACAAAAACAAGCCCAAGGAAAAAGTTTAGGCAATTTTAGTATGAACCTTGGTTTCAGCAAAGATATTTTAAAAGACAAAGGAACCGTTTCACTAAATGTAAGCGATGTATTCAATTCCAGAAAAAGAATTTCTGAAACTTATATTCCCGGACAAGTAGACTCTTATGGCGAAATGCAATGGAGAGTTCGACAAATCAACTTCTCGTTTACCTACCGATTCAACGTACAGAAAAATGAAAAAGAGAGAAAACCGCGTAACGGTCAACAAGATGATGGCGGAGATTTCCCCGGATAAACAATTAAAAAAGCCCCGAATTTCGGGGCTTTTTTATGAACATCTAGTTAAAAACTAGGCTGTTTGCTCGGCTTCTTTTTGGGCTTTTCTTTCCGCTAATAATTCTTTCACACCACCAAAAATCCAATAAGGAACAATGAAAGTGATTAAGAAAATCATCAACCAAAAACCAATCGTAAGAATGGTTAAGAAAGCCAAGAAACCTAAATACTGTTGAAATTCAAACATGTTTTCCGGAATTTTTTTGAATTATACGCAAATGTAAGCGTAATATTTGGGCTAACCAAAAAACAAAACATTTTTTATTAAATAGTTTATCCACAATTTTTGACGTAATTTTAAGGAGCTATTTCCCGCTTTCCGCGCTACACGGTAGCCAGCTGCAATCGGGGCTAAACTATAAAACTGCACAATATGGAATTTAGATTAGAAAAAGATACCATGGGCGAAGTAAAAGTACCCGCCGATAAATATTGGGGCGCCCAAACCGAACGTTCTCGCAACAATTTCAAAATAGGCCCAAGCGCTTCCATGCCTTTCACCATCATAGAAGGTTTTGCCTATCTGAAAAAAGCCGCTGCTTTTACCAACTGCGACTTAGGGGTTTTATCGGTCGAAAAACGCGATGCCATAGCCCAAGTTTGCGAGGAAATCCTAACCGGTAAATTAAACGACCAATTTCCGTTAGTCATTTGGCAAACCGGTTCGGGTACACAAAGCAATATGAATGTCAACGAAGTCATCGCCAATCGGGCGCAAGTCTTGGCCGGTTTCAAAATTGGGGAAGGTGAGCAATTGGTAAAGGCCAATGATGATGTCAACAAATCCCAATCGTCTAACGACACTTTTCCAACGGCCATGCACATTGCAGCCTATAAAGCTGTCATTGAAATTACTATTCCGGGAATTGAAAAACTTCTCGTTACTTTAGACCTCAAGGCCAAAGAATTTAAAAATACCGTCAAAATCGGGAGAACGCATTTGATGGATGCCACGCCATTAACCTTAGGACAAGAACTTTCCGGTTATGTAGCCCAACTAAATTACGGTTTAAAAGCGCTAAAAAATACTTTGCCTCATTTGTCCGAAATAGCCTTAGGCGGAACCGCTGTAGGAACAGGTTTGAACGCACCCAACGGTTATGATACCAAAGTGGCTGACTATATAGCTCAGTTCACCGGTCATCCATTTGTAACAGCGCCCAATAAATTTGAAGCTTTGGCCTCACACGATGCCATAGTGGAAACACACAGTGCTCTGAAACAACTGGCGGTTTCCTTAAATAAAATCGCAAACGATATCAGACTGTTGGCTTCCGGTCCACGCTCTGGAATCGGTGAAATCCTTATCCCTGAAAATGAACCGGGTTCTTCTATCATGCCGGGAAAAGTGAACCCAACCCAGTGCGAAGCGCTGACCATGGTTTGTGCTCAAGTATTAGGAAATGATGTAGCCATTTCAATTGGCGGCATGCAAGGTCATTTTGAGTTGAATGTTTTTAAACCTGTTATAGCGGCCAATTTTTTACAATCGGCAACACTAATCGGCGAAGCTTGTATTTCTTTTGATGAACATTGCGCCCAAGGAATTCAACCGAATCAAAAACGCATCAAGGAATTGCTTGACAATTCTCTAATGCTGGTCACGGCTTTAAATACCAAAATAGGCTATTACAAAGCCGCTGAAATTGCACAATACGCCCATAAAAACGGAACAACTCTAAAAGAAGAAGCGATTCGATTGGGTTATGTGTCTGCGGAAGATTTTGAGGCTTGGGTAAAACCTGAAGACATGATATAAAACAAAAAAACCCGCTTGGGGAAACGGGTTTTTAGCGATCTGTCAAAATCAAACAAAACAATAATCAAACTATTTTTTTATAAACATGTTGGTGTAATATTTTCTTCCGGTGTCCGGATTGGTTGTAACTGATATTCCTAAGTGCGTGTAATCACCTTCAATGTTGTCTTTGTGTCCTGGGCTGCTTAACCAAGCTGCAAATGCACTTTCAGCCGTTTGGTAATTGTAGGCAATATTCTCGCCCACTTTTTCAGCGCCTAAAACTCTGATTAAATTATCAGAACGTTGTTGAAAGTAATCGTGGTTAAATACATTGTTATCAATCATATAATAATTATGCTCTTCCGATTTGTAAGAGATATGATTGATCACTTCTAAGGTATTAAGGCCAAGACTTGCGCGATAATCATTAATTAGTACGACTAATTTTGATTCGGTTTCGTTGTAATTATAGGTAGTTACAACTTTTTTGTCTGTTGTTGCTTCTTCTGAATCAGAAGAACAAGATACCATAGTGAACACGATTGCTAACGGCAACAATGCTCTAAACATTTTTGCTTTCATAGTAGTAGGTTAAGTTTTTTTAATAAAGTAGATGTGGGGCAAACACTTTATTTCGATTAATGTTGACAGATTATAATAAAGTAGATGTGGGGCAAACACTTTATAGAATATTTTAAGAACGTATTGTTTGATTTGGTTGAGCAATATTAGTACAAACATCGATTAAAACACAAATAAAATCGATGAAATGCATCTTTTTTATTTTTTAATAAGATATATTCTTACTTATTTATGCGTTTCAACAGTTTGTTATACCATATTGACAAAACTAAAAAACCACTCCGATGAGTGGTTTATATAATTTTCAGGATTTTTTATATGATTTAAGGTGAAAGTCTATCAATTTGCCAATTATAGTCGGCTAACAAACGGTATCTGATTCTGTCGTGTAGCCTGTTGGGCCTTCCCTGCCAAAACTCAACTTCAACGGGACGCACTAAAAATCCGCCCCAATAATCGGGTCTTGGAATGGGTTGGCCTTCGAATTCTTTTTCGAGTTCCTTTAGTTTATTATCTAAGTATTCTCGTGACGGAATGGTTTCGCTTTGCGAAGAAACAATGGCGCCCAGTTTACTTCCGTCGGGTCTGGAATCAAAATAATTATCGGAAATGATATCGGTTGTTTTCTCAGCGATTCCCTTTATGATAACTTGTCGCTCTTGACTGTGCCAAAAGAAAGACAAACAAACCTTAGGATTGTTGAGTATGGCTTTTCCTTTTTCGGAATTGTAATTGGTGTAGAAAATAAAACCTTCTTCATTGAATTTTTTGAGCAGCACTACTCTACTCTTAGGGAATCCGTCTAAGCCTATGGTAGCAACCGTCATGGCGTTAACCTCTTCTATTCCTCCATATTCTTCAGTTTCGTAAAACCATTTGTGAAAAAGATTGATAGGATCTTCGGGAATGTTGGTTTCCAAAAGTTCGCTCTTTTCATAGGATTTTCTGTAGTTGCTTAAGTCTTTCATTGTATAATGTGCTTGTATGTGGTAAAGTTACTAAGTTTTCAGAATATAAAACGGATAACTTTTTAGCCCTGATGGCAGTGGAAATCCTTTTGGATTATCCTGAAGCGAAGCGAAAGGAAAATACAATAAGATTGCAACGGACAGCAGGAATTGCCATTACCGATAAATCCCTAGCCCTTCGCTCCTGAATTCGACAAACTCAGCCTGACATTATCCAAAATCGAATACCTTGCCGTCGTCGCCCAACAATACATTAGGAAATATCGTTTCGGCTTCTTCTTTAAACAACTCAATGCTGCTGTAGCGTGTACTGTAGTGTCCAAGAAGCAATTGTTTGACGTTGGCCAACTTGGCGATTCTTGCGGCTTCTTTGGCGGTACTGTGCATGGTCTTTTCGGCTTTATCTGCTTCACTTTCCAGGAAAGTAGTTTCGTGGTACAAGACATCAACATCTTGAATCAGCGGAATAATGCTTTCGTCATACATGGTATCGCTGCAAAAGGCATAGCTTTTGGTCGGTTCAGGGTCAAAGGACAATTCGGCATTGGGAATTATTTTTCCGTTGTCGAGTGTAATATCGCCTCCGTATTTTATTTTTCTGAAGTAAGCGGTATCTATTTTATACTTCTCAACCGCTTCGACATTGAGTTTGCGTTCTTTAGGTTTCTCTTGGAACAAATAACCGTTGGTGTACACCCGATGTTTCAACGGAATGGTTTTGACGATAACTTTTTCGTCTTCAAACACCACTTCGCTTTCCTTAGACTCCAGTTCATGGAAATACAGATTGTAACCGGTAAACGAATTGGAATAACGCAATTGCAATAAGATAATTTCTTTGATGCCTTTGGGACCGTAAACGTGCAAATCGGTTTGGCGGTTCAACAACATAAAGGTAGAAATCAATCCCACGAGTCCATAAAAATGATCACCGTGCAAATGTGAAATAAAGATGTGGTTGATTTTGGAAAACTTGAGTTTGTTTTTGCGCAGTTGCACCTGAGTACCTTCACCGCAATCGATAAGAAACATTCGGTTTCGAATTTCTAATATCTGTGAAGTCGGATTGGTTATGGTTCTTGGCGTGGCTGCGTAGCAACCCAATATGGTTAATTTCATGTGGTTTAAAATCCTAAATCGCGCTCAATTTCTTCCATTTCAATAATATCGTGTGCTTCTAAAAGAGTTGGCACCAAGGTAATGCTTTTGGGCACGGCATTAAAATTAACATTATCGGATACAAGCACTATGGATTTCTTTTGCTTTTTGTGCAATTTAATTAGTTCGGCAAACGACTTTACGTCTTCCAGTGATAAATTTTTATCATGGGATAAATCCAATATGAGATTGTTGTTCTTATATGTATTGTGTTCGTGAGTGACTTTCATTAAAAATTCCGCTGTTTGTCCGAGCGTATCTTTAATAATAGTAGTGTGGCCTTTTTGTTCGACTTTCATTTTAGGGTAAATAATTTAATCCGAAGCTAATTTAGGAAGATTTTGCCATTTTTTGGCATTTGCTCAAAGGTTTGTGATTTGGAGTGTGCAGTTCACAGAAATTTTTGGTTTTTCATCGATGAAATGCATGTTTTTTTAACATTTTATAGACTAACTGCACGATAAAAACGCTGAAAACCCCCGAATTCATTGAATTTGTCGATTAAACGACTTTTGGGGTTAGTTATCGAAAAAATTTCAGTGCCGAATAGTCTTGAAGTAGTTTTGACCAAGAATTAAGAACGAAACTAAAACACTCATTATGACAACAACAAATAACACAGTAGCTCAAAAAAATGTAACCAACGTTAGATTATTTGTTTTATTCGTATTATTAGTATTATCAAGCAACGGCGTTTTTGGTCAGGCTAAAGCAGAAGTTACCAAGGTAGCCGCTACAACTGAAGTTTCAGTTTCTAAAAATGATTCTATTGTTATTGCTACCGAAACTACTGTTGCCTCTATGGATTTCGCAGTTTGGTTCATGGGAACTAACAAAACCGCAGGAAGTAAATCAAATGTTAGCTTCAGCAAAAAAGCTTTAATCAATTCCGGTATCAACACTAACAGTGTTTTAATCAGATCAATTTTGAAGAAAGTAAGTTCTCAAGAAAGCAGCGTAGCCTAATTAAATTCTAAGTTAAGTTTAGATTAAATATAATTGGTTAGTTTTAAAAAAAAGTCCCGATATGAGAATCGGGACTTTTTTTATTTTACATTTTGTTTGAAATAAACTTCGGTAGCGCCGGAGCCATATTTCTGGTAATTGGCATCTTGAAAAGAAACATTTTCATATCGGCCCAACATAAAGTCGAGCTCCGATTTTAAAATTCCCTCGCCAACCCCATGTATGAATACAATTTTCGGAATTCGGTTTCTGATGGCAAATTCAATATGATATTTGGCTGTTTCTGTTTGCTTGGTCAGAATATCAAAGTTGCTCATTGATTTGTAGTTTTTGACCAACTTTTCGATATGCAAATCAAACTCGGGAACCGGAAGGTCTTTTTTGGATTTCTTTTCCGTATTGATATAGTTAGGCTTTGGAATTTCTTTCTCGGCTATAACCTGATTTTTATTAAAACTAAAATTCATGTCTCGACTATTGCCAATTTTGATGAGCTCACTGCTTTTAAAAGTCAAATTGAAACCATCGTTAGTTTCAATCGTTACTTCATTGCCTTTTACATCAACCACAACACCATCAATAGCATCGTCAAGCACCGAAACTTTATCACCTTTAGTTATCATCTTCTTCTGCTTCGGTTTCTGAATGTTTGCTAGGTACTTTGGCACTCAATTTCATGATACCATACATAAATACGGCAACAGCAATGACTAAAATATAGACATTGGGTTTGGTCTTAGTTTGCTCATACAACCCTACTATAATGGCCACAATCATAAAAGGAAAGACAAGTTTTTTCATGGAATACTCTTTGACTTCAAAAATAGTAAACTTTATTGGTAAACGACATAAAAAAAGCACCTTCAACAGAAGATGCTTAATCTATTTTACATTACTTGAAAATTATCGCATAGCACTAAATCCGATGACCACAACAACAGCGGCCAAAATATATAAGGAAATAACAACTATAGCTGAAATTCCCAAGAATTTGTGGTGTGATTTTAAATTACTGAAAGCAGTTGTCAATAATTCGGTGTTTTGTGAATTAAGTGCTTTTTTGGTACTATCCGCATATTTGTATAAATAATAAATTGGGAACAAATACAAAATGGCAAGGACCAAATACAGTATCGAAATAAATCCTTTGATGGCTCCGAATGGGCCGGGCATTTCCGGCATCATAGACATGGCCGAGGTCATTAAAATAGCCATAAGCGCCATAAATCCTATTCCGATAAAGCCCAAAATCGCTAAAAACATAGACCATTTGGCACTTTCTCTTAAATAATCCTGAGCAGCTGTTTGCAATTGCAATCCGAAATTTTGATTTTCTTCCATAATAAAAGGGTTGGTTGGTTATTAATTGGTTGAGTGATTACTTTTCAAATTGTTTTAACGTATTGATGATAATTGCCACGCAATCTAACAATTGTACTTCATTCATCACCAATGGCGGTGCAAAACGGATAATATTTCCGTGTGTGGGTTTGGCCAGCAAACCGTTTTCTGCCAATTTCATACAGATATTCCAAGCGGTATCACTGTCTTCCGTATCATTAATCACTACTGCATTCAGCAATCCTTTGCCGCGAACTAAAGTCGCCACATTGGAAGTTTCAATATATTTCGCCAATTCAGCACGGAAAATTTTTCCTAATCTTCGAGCGTTTTGGGCCAAATGTTCTTCACTTACAACATCCAAAGCAGCCATAGCAACCGCTGCAGCTACCGGATTCCCTCCAAAAGTAGAACCGTGTTGTCCCGGTTTGATGACATTCATAATTGTATTGTTGGCCAAAACTGCTGAAACCGGATAAACACCACCGGAAACCGCTTTTCCTAAAATTAAAATATCCGGAGTGACATAGCTGCTTTGTTTCTCACATTGATTTTCACAAGTACAATTGCCACAAACCGCTAATAAAGAACCCGTTCTGGCAATACCGGTTTGCACTTCATCGGCAATGAACAATACATTATTGGCTTCGCACAAAGCTTTGGCTTTTGCCAAATAGTCTTCACTCGGTACATAAACGCCAGCTTCTCCTTGTATGGGTTCGACTAAGAAACCGGCAATATTTTTTGAGGATGTAATGGCTTTTTCCAAAGCGTCTAAATCGTCATAAGCTATTTTGATAAATCCGGCCGTGTATGGACCAAAGTTTTTGCGGGCATTTTCATCATTGGAAAACGAAATAATGGTAGTGGTTCTTCCGTGGAAGTTACCGTCGCAAACAATGATTTGGGCTTCATTTTCGGGAATGCCTTTTTTCTCATAAGCCCATTTTCTACAGATTTTCAAAGCGGTTTCTACGGCTTCGGCACCGGTGTTCATAGGCAACACTTTATCAAAACCAAAATATTTGGTAATGTACTCTTCGTAAACACCTAATTTATCGTTGTAAAAAGCGCGTGAAGTTAGGGTTAAAGTTTGGGCCTGTTCTATCATTGCTCCGACAATTTTCGGGTGACAATGGCCTTGGTTCACGGCTGAATAAGCCGAAAGAAAATCATAATACTTCTTCCCTTCTACGTCCCAAACATACACTCCATCACCTCTATTCAGCACTACCGGTAACGGATGGTAATTGTGGGCTCCGTATTTGTCTTCTAAGGTAATCGCATCGGCTGAAGTTAATTTTTCTAAAACTGACATTGTAATTCGAATTTTAATCTGCTCTCACTATACAGATTAATTATTAAAACGTTATTCCTTCTTTTGGAGAGAAATCATCCATATCTTCGGTAAAAGTATAAAAAGATTGTTAGATTTTTAGAAAGTTAGACTACTTAGATTTTCACCAAACAACTCCTAACTTATTACTATTTCTTAATTCTTTCCAATATATCATTCATCATTTCAATTTGTACTTTCTGTATTTCAATCAATTCTTGCTGTTGGTGCTGGATTAAATGGTCTAATTTGTCATCAATAAGTCTGATTTCTAATTCTGATTTCAGATTAATCATATAGTCTTTCTTGGCTCTCGCACGGTCTTTTTCCTCCTGACGGTTTTGGCTCATCATGATAATCGGAGCTTGTAGGGCGGCCAGACAAGAGAGAATCAAGTTTAATAAAATAAACGGATAAGGATCAAAACCTTTATTGAGTAAAATATACACGTTGGAACCAATCCAAATCAAAATAAAGATGAAAAATGAAATAATAAACGTCCAGCTTCCACCAAAATCAGCTACTTTATCGGCTATCTTTTGCCCAAAAGTTCGATTGTCTTTCTCGTATTCAACTTTGCTTACCAAAGATTTTCCATTGGATAATGATTTCAAGACATTTTGCTGCAGTTCAGACAATTCGCCTACTTCGGTTTGGAGGTATTTTGAAATGTATTTTTCTCGGTAAATGTTTAATTCACTATTCGAGATACAATCATTATGTTTAAAATCCGGATGGTCTTTTTGGATTAGGTTTAAAACCGTTTGCCTAATTTGGTGTCCGTACACCCTTTCTTTCTCCGGAAAGTCTACTCCCGAAATAGCGCTTTTAAAACTGACTTTTGAACCCATGACAATGCTTTAAATTTTACTCCTTTCCAACAAATTTAAACAATGTTAATGACCATTAAACATTTCCAACAGTTTATTTACGGTATTCCAATTGCGCGTTGTAGAAACCACATTCATACTCTTCTCTATCCATTTGTTATCGAGTCTGGTTTTGGCCGGTGAAACGTCATATTTCAAGTAAATTCTTTTACCGTCGAGTTGAATTTCATCGGGCTTGATAAAGTTTAAGTTGAGTTGGGTAATCATATTCTCCGGCAATTCTGAAGAAATAAAGGAAACGTAGAGTTTCTTTAAATCAACGCCTTCATCGTTGAGAAATAAGTTTCGGTCCAAACACGCTTGTAAATCTTCTTTACCAATGACAATCACGGGAACATCATGACCAAATTCTTTGAAAATTTCCTGCTTAATTAGGAAACCAACTTTCCCCGGACTTTCTTCTTCGGTATCTACAAACACATTCCCCGATTGGATGTAAGTAACCACATTGGTAAACCCAATGCCTTCTAGCGCTTTTTTCAGAGCGACCATGTTAATCATTTTGTGACCGGAGACATTGATGCCTCGGAGTAAAGCCAAATGGGTATGCATGTTGATAATTTTCTACTAATTTATATTTTTTTCTTAAATGTCTATTCAGTTTTGCCCAATAGTTTATTTTTGCGCTATGGGAAGAAAACAAACCAACAAAGTCATTTTTGAAAAGATTACTGTTTTAGATGCCGGTGCCAAAGGCGTATCGGTGGCCAAAGCTCCGGAAGGTCAAGTCATTTTTATACCCAATGTCGTTCCCGGCGATGTGGTAGATGTGCAAACGCTTAAAAAACGCAAAGCCTATTTTGAAGGCAAAGCCATTAAATTTCATGAATATTCTTCGGATAGAGTTGAGCCGGTTTGCCAACACTTTGGTGCTTGTGGCGGTTGCAAATGGCAGAATATGAACTATGAAAAACAGTTGTTTTATAAAAACCAAGAAGTGTTTAATAACCTGAAACGTATTGGGAAAATTGAGTTGCCTGATTTTGAACCAATATTAGGTTCGGAAAAACAATTCTTTTACAGAAACAAAATGGAGTTTGGATTCTCCGACACGCGTTGGATGACCGATGCTGAAATCCAATCCGGAGTTGAATTTGACAATAAAAATGCTTTGGGTTTTCATATTCCACGCATGTGGGACAAAATATTAGACATCGAGAAATGTCATTTACAAGAAGATCCATCCAATGCAATTCGAAACGAAATCAAGCGTTTTGCTACTGAAAATGAATTGGAATTCTTCAATGCCAGAAATCATACCGGTTTGTTGCGAACCTTGATGATTCGCACCGCTTCTACCGGAGAAATTATGGTGTTGATTCAATTCTACAAAGAAGACAAAGCGCAACGTGAATTGTTGTTGAATCACATTTTTGAAACATTCCCACAAATTACGTCGCTACAATATGTGATCAACGGCAAAGCCAATGATACTTTGTATGACCAAGACATTAAATTGTTTAAAGGCAGAGATTACATTTTGGAAGAAATGGAAGGCTTACACTTTAGTATCAATGCCAAATCGTTTTACCAGACTAATTCAGACCAAGCTTACGAATTGTACAAAATCACCCGAGAATTTGCAGGGTTAACCGGCAATGAAGTAGTTTACGATTTATACACCGGAACCGGAACTATTGCCCAATTCGTTTCTAAAAAAGCGAAAAAAGTAATTGGCGTAGAAGCCGTTCCCGAAGCTATTTTTGATGCCAAAGAAAATGCCAAACGAAATAGTATTACCAACTGTGAGTTCTTCGTTGGCGATATGAAAAACGTATTCAACGATGACTTCATTGCTCAACACGGACAACCGGATGTTATCATCACTGATCCGCCAAGAGACGGCATGCACAAAGACGTTGTAGAACAAATCCTTAAAATCGCTCCTGAAAAAGTAGTGTATGTCAGTTGTAACTCGGCTACACAAGCACGAGACTTGGCTTTGATGGATGAAACATACAAAGTAACACGCGTTCGTCCGGTAGATATGTTTCCGCAAACCCATCACGTGGAAAATGTTGTACTTTTGGAGAGAAGATAAAAGAATTACGAATTAGTAATTACGAATTACGATTTGCTGCTATGAAAAAAATACTTTTCCTGTTACTACTAACCCTTTCCTTCTCAGGTTGTGAGAATGATGACACTGATTACATTGTTGGAGAATGGAAAGTCGAAAAGGTATTAGTTGACAATACCTTCACCTCGGACGGTCTAATAGAATGCGACTTGAATACAATATATATATTTAGAAGTGATAAAAAATTTCTGATAAGTGGACCTCAAGTAACCAATGATGGATATTTATGTATGCTTTTAGGTGCTGATCAATGGCGAAAAACTGATAATGGTTATAGTATTTTAAACGATACCTATTCACGTTCTGAGATAATAAAAGTCAGCAAGGATACCATAGTCATGCAAAATATAGATGGTTATCCAACCAATTTCAAAAAAATGTTAGTTAGACAATAAAACATGAAAAAAATACTTGTCCTTTTACTACTTACCCTTTCCTTTTCCGGTTGTGAAAAAGATGATATTTGTGTAGATGAAACCACGCCGCGATTGGTTTTAGAATTTTACGATGATGCCAATCCGGTGAACACTAAAAATGTTACCAATCTGAAAATTAAAGGCGAAGGTGCCGTCAATGACTTAAACTTAGGAACTTTTAATGGTGTAAGCAAAATTTATTTGCCACTTAAAAATACCGAAGACATGACCAAGTACAGTTTGATTTTAAACAGCACCAGTACAACGGGAACAGATAACGAAGACTTTTTGCAGTTTGATTACACCCGTCAAAACGTTTATGTTTCCAGAGCTTGCGGATACAAAACAATATATGAATTGGATTCTCCCAATGGTGTTATTCGTACCGATGCCGCTACACCTGATCAATTTTGGATAAGAAACATCAACATACAAACCAATAACATTGAAACCGAAAATGAAGTACATATCAAAATTTACTTTTAGTATAGCCTTGGTATTGCTTTCGTTGACAGGCAATGCACAAGAAAAGACCACAGCTAAAAAAGACAGCATTCCGCCTAAAATGGAACGTTATGGGTTGCGTCTTGGCGTAGATTTATTCAAACTAACGCGTTCGTTTTACGAAAAAGACTATCGCGGTTTGGAACTCGTAGGTGATTACCGTTTGACACGAAAACATTATTTAGCGGCAGAAATTGGTAATGAAGACAAAACCGTTGACGACGAGCAATTGAATTTCACCACCAAAGGTACTTATCTTAAAGTGGGTTTTGATTACAACAGTTATCAGAATTGGCTCGATATGGAAAATATCATTTCGATAGGTTTGCGTTATGGAGTGAGTAGTTTTAGCCAGACTTTGAATAGTTACCAACTTTATGATCCCAACAACCAATATTTCGGAGAAGCACCAACCATTTATCCGACGAATAATGAATTCAACGGGTTATCAGCACAATGGATTGAAGTGGTGGCCGGTATGAAAGCAGAAGTGTTCAATAACGTTTTTGTGGGTTTCAGTTTCAGATTGAATCGATTGGTAACTCAAAAGCAACCCAATAACTTTGAAAACCTATACATTCCCGGATTTAATCGAACGTATAACGGTGATTTTGGGGTTGGATTTAACTACACGGTTTCCTATTTTATTCCTTTATACAAATCAACCGTAAAGGCAAAAGAAAAAGCCGATAAGAAGTCAAAAACTGCCCAAAAGAAATAGCTAAAGCTGCTTAATTCCTTTGATAAAAATCCATTTCATATAAACCTTTTCGCCTTCATGGGTCTTAACGGCTTGGAATTTTGGAGCTAAAATTGTTCCCACAATAAATGCGGTTATCGGCAACCAAAGACCTGTTAAACCCGTGTAAAGATCCAGAATAAAACGAACCAGTATAAAAATTGCGGCGAAACAAATCAGATTATAGAGTAAAGCTTTTGTTTTGTTAGTCATGTTTTTGGTTTTGTGCGTCAAAGATACTCAAATAATCAAATTCCCAAATCCGTAAAAATTAGTATTTTTATAGTAACAATTCATTTTAAGGAGAAGCAACTGATTTCCTAACTTAATCGTTATTGACTATGAAAACTATTAATCAAATCATGCAGGATATCATCCGGTTAACTACTGAAATTGAAACCAACTATCCCGAACTGTACAAGTATTTGAATGAAACACCCTTGTACTTGAGCGAAACGACTTCCAAAAAAGTACACACCACAGAACTCAAACAATACCTCGAAACTTTAAAGTCACAGTTAAGGCATCATATTGAAAATCATGTAAATAAGTAAGAATAAGCCATATTTAATCCTACTTTTCACTCATAAACCCACCAGTATTCCAATATTAGTCGGTATGTTTTTGTTAATTAACATTTGTTTTCAAACAGAATTGCTATTTTTGCGATACCCAAATTTACTTAAATTTAAAACTGCCTTAACTATGAGCAATGTTTATAACTACACTATTGACTTAAAAAATGAGAAGAAGACTACCAATACGGTTGTGCTTAAACAAGTCTCTCTCAACAATCTCGAAATTAACAAATTTGAATTTCCAAGTAATGACATTGATGTTATCATTGATGCACTTCATAAATCAAAACGAAATTTGGTTGGCCAATATGGTTATCAACCAAACCACAATGAGGAAATAAACCCGGTAATTTTAGATACTTTGGTGGAATTGTTTTTTTCAGGCATTTCCATTGCAGATTTGTCTACGCAATACAACTTGCCTGTACTTTTAATCAAAAACAATCTTGAAAGAAAAGGCATTGTCCTTTTTGATGAGTTTTAATCCTTTGAAATACAAGTCAAAATAAACCACAACAACACCCAAAATAAGGGTGTTTTTGTTTTTTAAGGAAACTTTAAAAAACGGACTGCTTTTTATTTGAAAAATACATTATTTTTGAATATCAAATAAACTACAAAGCGTTTGTCTATGAAGAAATTTCTGGCTGCATTTATTTTTTACTGCTCTTCATTTTATGCTACAGCCCAAACCGGCTATGAAATCACCATCGATTTAAAAAATTGCAATGATACTTTGGCTTACTTAACGTTTTATCGATTTGACAAAACCTTAATCAAAGACACCTGCACCACCATAAAAAACGGACGCATTGTCTTTAATGGTAAAAACAAATTGGATACCGGTATCTATTCATTGGTGAGCCAACAAAAAACCATTCTTTTCGATTTTTTTATAGATGATGACACTCAAAAACTCCAATTAAAAAGTGAAGCCGGAAGCAATATCAACAAGGAGTTAACCGCGCTCAATTCTGACCGACAAAATGAATTCTTTAATTATCTCAAATTTTTAGGCGAACAAAACAAAGCCTTTTTTGAATACAAGCAACAGCATGTTTTGACAACTAAAAACGACACCTTGGCTCTCAATAAAAAACAGTTGGAATTGGAACAAAACATCGCTAACTACGAAGAAAATTTTATTGCCAAACACCAAGGAAGTTACATTGCCTCAGTGTTAAATCTAAAAATGGAGAAAACGCTCAAAAATGTGCCCAACGCTTCAAACGGCAGACCTGACAGCACCGCTGTTTACAATTATTATAAAAGTAATTTTTGGAGAAACGTTGATTTTAAAGACGATGCCGTCATGCGCAATCCTTTTTTGTTCAGCAAATTAAAAACCTATTTTGATAAAGTTGTTATCACACATCCCGATTCGGTCAGTGTAGAAATAGACCGACTTCTGCTAAAGATGAAACCCGAAAGTTTGCTTTTCAAATTGGTTTTAGCCCATTTAACTTATACTTACGAATCCTCAAAAATAATGGGGTTTGATAAAGTTTTTGTCCATCTTTCCGATAAGTATTTCAAAACCGGAAAAGCCAACGGCATTTACGATGATGCCGATGTTGTGCAAAGAATCATCAAACGCGCTGACAAATTAAAACCTCTTTTGGTTGGCGCCAAAGCCATGGATTTGTCAATGATTCGGGCGGAGGATTTTCATAAAATGAAAGCCATGGGATTTGAAGACGCCAAAAACAGCGACGAAATGACCAAAGTCTTTTATAAAAATATAAACGAAGTCAATAAAATGTGGGTCAAGCTCAGTGAAGTCAAAGCCGATTACACCATACTGGTTTTTTGGGATGTCGATTGCGGACACTGCCAAAAAGAAATTCCGGTATTGGTAAAAGCTTATAACGAATTGATTCTGGAAAAGAAAAATGTAAAAGTTTTTAGTGTTTATATGCAACATGAAGGTGACAAATACTTGAAATACATCGCCGATAACAAATTGCCGTTTATAAATGTTTACGACGGTGCACATTACAATAATGCCATTGAAAAATATGACGTCTACTCTACTCCGGTGATTTATATTTTGGATAAAAACAAAGTCATCAAAGCCAAGCGCATTGAAGCCGAAAAAGTAAAAGGCATCATCAAAACATTAGAAACTACCCCTAATCCATAAGGCGAACTGAGTTTAGCTAAACCAAAAAATTAAGTCATGAAAAAAGAAACCGATCTTTCAACATTAACTACAGAAGAGCTTGAAAAAAGAGCTAAAAACACGAAAACAGCTTCTGTAATGTTGGCGGTAATCATTGCTATCCAATTTGGAATAGGCCTATTTTTAACGGTGAGCAAAGGTTTTAATGTCTTCACTTTTATTCCGCTGGCGTTTTTACCCATGCTGATTGTCAACTTCACCAACATTAAAAAAATCAAGGAGGAAATCGCTAAGAGGAATTCTTAAATACTAAATCTCATTTCATGAAAAAAATCACGCTGTTTGCAGCCGTATTTACTTGTTGTATTTCTTTTGGCCAAAATAAACTCGGCGCTTTTACAGGACTGAATTACTCCTATTTCACAGATACTCCGGGCGGACAAGTGTTGGCAGAAGAATCATTCGGATTACAATTGGGAATTGTTTATGAAAAGGAAATCGCCCCTAAAGTGCATTTCAGACCGAAGTTGATGTTTTCCCAACAAGGAGACAGAACCAAAACACCTGCAACAATCAACTTTGACCCTATGGTGATTGGCAACGGTTTTGAAATGGACCAAATTGATAAAAAATTGACTTATATCAATATTCCTTTAGAATTTAAATTTTGGAACAAAATCTACTTGCTTGCCGGACCACAACTAGGCTTTTTAATCAATGAAAAAGCAATGAGCAGCTTTAGTCAAGACGCTAAGTCTGATATAGACTTCGGATTCAATCTTGGCACCGGATTTACAGTAAACAAACTCTTTTTTGAAGTTGGGATTTACCAAGGTTTAACAACAATCTACAGTTATAACTATTACGCAACCGGCAGTTCAGTCAAAGCCAATAACGGTTACGCCCGATTTACCGTTGGTTATCTTTTCAAGTAGTTATTCTTCAGTGTTTTGTTGGAATTTGGTACGCTTGCTGCCTTCATACATTTCGTATTTCACCAAACGCGCTTCCAAACTTCCGTTGAAAAGTTTGATTTTACGAGAAGGTCTTAAACCAACAAACTTCAAGGCTTCCAAATTACCTGTGATAAACCAAGCATTGGTATTGGGATAGTTATTCTTCAAAGTATCGCCTAATTCGCGGTAAAAACGCTCCAATTCAATATCCAAACGTTCACCATATGGCGGATTGAAAACCATATGCAATGGTCCGGTCGTTTCTTTTTTGGTATCAAAGAAATTCGCCTGACTAATCGTTACATAATCGTCTAAATTGGCATTGATAATATTGTCTTTCGCTTTCTGAACCGCACTCGGCGCTTTGTCGTAACCAATAATATTGTGGTGGAATTCTTTGGTGCGCTTCATCAAGGCATCTATAATTTGGTCAAACAAATCATTGTCCCAATCGTTCCATTTTTCGAAAGCAAATTCCTTGCGATTGATATTCGCCGGAATATTACAGGCTATCATGGCAGCTTCTGCTAAAATCGTTCCCGAACCACACATCGGATCGAGAAAATCGGAACTTCCGTCCCAACCTGAAAGCAACAACATTCCCGCCGCCAACACTTCGTTAATCGGAGCGATATTCGTCGCGGTTCTGTAACCTCTGTGGTGCAATGAAGCTCCGGAAGTATCCAGTGCAACTGAACATTGGTCACGGTCGATGTGAATATTGATTCTTAAATCGGGAAAGTCTTTGTCAATACTTGGTCGCTGTCCGAATTTATCGCGAAATTGATCTACAATCGCGTCTTTTGCTTTTTGGGAAACAAATTGAGAGTGCTTGAAATGATCCGAATGAATGGTAGTGTCAATTACAAAAGTCTGATTGGCATTCATATACTTGCTCCAATCAATTCCCTGAATGCCTTTGTACAAACTTTGGTCGTTAAAAGCCCTGAAATGGTAAATAGGTTTTAAGATTTTTAAAGCCGTTCGCAAAGACAAATTAGCTTTGTACATAAAGCCTTTATCGCCTTTGAAACTCACGGCACGCGTACCAATTTCGACCTCTTGTGCACCTAATTGCTGTAATTCTTCAACCAATATTTCTTCAAAACCAAAAAAGGTTTTGGCTACCATTTTAAAATTCTCCATTTTCAATTATAATTTTTACCACAAAAGACACAAAAGTTAAATTCCTTTGTCTCTTTTGTTTTTCTTGTGTGCCTTTGTAGTTAAACAAGTCACAAAAGGAAATCGGAAAGGTTTTCACTTTCTTCGGCAAAAATACACTAATTTTGCGGGTGAAGAATTCATTTGAAAAGAATAAATGTCAGATACTACAAATTGTAAATCCGAAAATTGGTACGCTTCCTGGTTTGATACACCGTATTACCACATTTTATACAAAGACCGAAATTACCGTGAAGCACAAATCTTCATGGACAATCTTACCCATTATTTAAACTTACCGGAGAAAGCCAAAGTCCTTGATTTAGCTTGCGGAAAAGGCCGACATTCAATCTATCTGAACCAATTGGGTTACGATGTTATGGGTGCTGATTTATCTGAAAACAGCATCAATGAAGCCAACAAAAATGCCAATGAAACACTGCACTTTGTAGTGCATGATAAACGAGAACCTTTTGAACAGAAGTTTGATGCTATCTTTAATCTGTTTACCAGTTTTGGCTACTTTGAAAACGAAGAAGACAATTTGCAAACCTTGATTGCCATCAAAGAAAGTCTCTCGGAATATGGTTTTGCTGTAATTGATTTTATGAATGTTTACACGGTTTTAGAAAATTTAATTCCGGAAGAAACCAAAGAAGTCGATGGTATTACTTTTAACATCAAACGCTATGAAGCCAATCATTTTATCATCAAGGAAATAGATTTTGAAGCTGACGGTCAAAAATTCCACTTTGTAGAAAAAGTAAAAGCCTATACTTTAGAAGATTTTCAACGCATGATGGACCAAGCGGGGATCTATTTATTGGATACTTTTGGTGATTATAAATTGAAAAAATTCCACAAGAATACGAGCGAAAGATTAATAATGATATTTAAATAGTTTATGCGGTTATTTGGTGATTCGGTTATTTGTTTTTTACAAATCACCAAATTGACAAATCAACAAATCAACAACAAAAATGAATTACATACTTCCTTTACTTTCAGTACTTTTAGGTTATGCAATTGCATTGATTATTAAACCTAAAAAGAAGAACAATCTAAAACTGTTATTGGCCTTTAGCGGTTCGTTTTTGTTGTCAATCACTGTAATGGATTTGCTCCCGGAAGTATATGAAAGTCACAACCACAATGTGGGTGTTTTTATCATGGTGGGAATTTTGTTCCAAATTATTTTGGAATTTTTCTCCAAAGGTGCGGAACACGGACACGTTCACGGTCATGATAAAATCAAGCAAATGCCGTGGTTGTTGTTCATCAGTTTATGCATCCACGCTTTTTTAGAAGGCTTTCCCGTTGGACATCACCACGATTTGGCTTACGGAATTGCCATTCACCACTTGCCTATTGCCATTATCTTAACGACATTTTTCCTCAATGCCGAGTTGAATAAAACAGCTTTGTTTGTTTTTATGATTTCGTTTGCTTTCATGACGCCTTTAGGAACATTCGTTTCCGATTCAGCGCCGTCAATAACCCAATACTATACCGAAATCACAGCGGTTGTCATTGGAATTCTGTTCCACATCTCTTCGACAATTATATTTGAAAGCAGCGAAGGACATAAATTTAATATCGCCAAAATTTCGATGATTATTTTCGGGATATTGTTGGCTTGTTTTGTTTAAAAATTTAAACGAAACTTAGTAACTTAGCCACTCAGAACCTTAGTCAATCAAACATGTCCTTCACCAAAACCACCGAACAATCCTCACACTACGAAAGTCTCGAACAAATGTCGGTTCTCGACTTGTTAACCAACATCAACAACGAAGATAAAACCGTGCCTTTGGCTGTGGAAAAAGCTTTGCCGCAAATTGAAACTTTGGTTACCCAAATTGTAGCCAAAATGAAACTTGGCGGGAGATTGTTTTACATTGGTGCCGGAACTTCAGGAAGATTAGGTATTGTAGATGCGTCTGAATGTCCGCCAACGTTTGGTGTGCCATTCGATTTGGTCAACGGAATCATTGCCGGTGGTGACAAAGCCATTCGCAAAGCAGTTGAATTTGCTGAAGATGACAGAGACCAAGCTTGGAAAGATTTGGTTGCCGAAAATATCTCTTCAAATGACATTGTTATTGGCATCGCTGCTTCGGGAACAACGCCTTATGTGATTGGCGGTTTGGAAAAATGTCATGAGAATAATATCATCACCGGTTGTATTACTTGCAATGAAGGAAGTCCGTTAGCCTTGACTGCTCAATTTCCGGTAGTCGTTGTGGTTGGTCCCGAATTCGTAACCGGAAGTTCTCGAATGAAAGCCGGAACCGCACAGAAATTGGTTTTGAATATGATTTCTACCGCAACTATGATTCAATTGGGTCGCGTAAAAGGCAATAAAATGGTCGATATGCAATTGAGCAACGTTAAACTCGTTGACCGAGGTGTTCGCATGATTATGGGAGAAATTCCGGTAAGTTATGAAGAAGCATCAGCTTTGCTGGAAAAACACGGAAGCGTTAGAAAAGCCGTTGAAGCTTACCAAAGTTAGGATGAAAAAAGCGATCAAAATAATACTCTTTTTAATTTTTGCGACTGCAATCGGTATTTATGCCTATCGCAATTCCGTAAGGGCTTCTGTGGTTGAATACCAATCGGAATTAAATCCGGATGATTATCCTAAAACTTTAGACAGTATCAGACAAATCAGAAGCCAATTGAAAGGAAAAAGCACAGCTGAAATAGGAAAATCATTCACCAACCAACTGACGGATAAAATATTTCCCTATTGGTATGGCACCGATTGGAATTTCAATGGCACCAGTCAAAAACCCAACGAAGGTAGCATTGCTTGCGGGTATTTTGTGACCACTACTTTAAGAGACATTGGTGTTGATATCAACCGAGTAAAATTGGCACAATGCGCTTCTGAGGAAATGATTAAAAAGCTGGTTTCAGAAGACAATATTTATCGTTTTTCCAACAAAAATATCCAAGAATTTGAAAAGACTTTAAAAGAAAAAGGGAACGGCATTTACGTAGTCGGATTAGACAATCACACCGGTTTCTTATATTTATCCGATGAAGGCAACTTTTTTATCCATTCCAGCGGTGCGCGTCCGTTTAAAGTGGTTAAAGAAAAATTTATGGAATCCACATTATTGATAAAATCAAAATACCGAGTGGCGGGCAAATTGTCTTCAGACAAACAATTGCTTTCCAATTGGATCCAATTATAATCAGCTAAATCAACTATGAAAAAAAACATCACCTTAGCCCTATTGTTCGTCTCAATGCTTTCTTATTGTCAACAAATGACCATGGAAAAAGGACGATTCTATCTCGGAGGCAACCGAATTGACAGCCGAGAAGCCCGAAACTTATTTGCTACCAATGTCAAAGCTGCTGCGCTTTACAAACAAGCCAAATCAAAAGAAGCATTAGGCGGATTTTTATTGGGCTTTGGTATCGGACTGACTGTTGGCGATTTGGCCATTGGTTTGTTTTCGGATAAAGAATATCCAACGGCCATGACTTATGTTGGGGTTGGCTCAATAGTCATTTCGGTACCGGTACTTTCCGGCAGAAAAAAGCGTTATGAAGAAGCGGTTTCTATTTACAATTCAGAACACAAAGAATTAAAATTAGGTGCCACCAACACTACCGTAAATCTCAACGCTATTGCCAATCAAAATGGCATTGGCTTCCAATTAAAATTTTAAATCATGTCTGTTAAGAAACAACTTCTCGACAAAGGAATTAAATTGATGCTTTACGCCTTACCTTTGATGTTTATTGGGCCGAGTGTGATTTACAATGCCTTTATCAACAAGCAGAATGTTTGGCATTGGCTGGTTTTGGCTGTGGGACTTTTTTTAAGCGGATTGGCCGTATATTTTATGTTTAAAGGAATAAAAACCTTAACTGATGCGCTCTTCGACCATGATAGAAAATAATTATTTAGTAAGCATACAAAAGCAGTTTCTGTATTACAAAGCGATAGCAGAAAAAGCCATTGACCAACTCGAGCCGGAACAATTGTTTGCCACAGTAAATGAAGACACCAATTCGATTGCGATGATTATCCAACATCTGGCCGGCAATATGCTTTCTCGCTTTACAGAGTTCTTGACCAGCGATGGCGAAAAAGATTGGAGAAACCGTGACCGTGAATTTGAAGAAATGATTTCTAATAAAACGGAATTGATGGCTTTGTGGCAAAAAGGTTGGGATTGTTTTTTTAATGCCATTAATACTTTAACGCCTGAACAATTAGCAACCATTGTTTATATTCGAAATGAAGGACATACCGTGGTGGAAGCTATTAATCGTCAATTGGCCCATTACCCATATCACATTGGGCAAATTGTATTTTATGCCAAAATGCTAAAAAATACCGAATGGAATTCGCTCTCCATTCCTAAAAACAAATCTAACGCTTATAATGCCGACAAATTTGCGCAAGACAAAAGCATCAAGAACTTTACGGATGACGAATTGAATCGATTAAAATAAAACCCTAGCCCGGATTGCAGCTGGCTACCCTGTAGCGCGAAAAGCCGGAAATAGCTCCTGATAAAAAATGAAAAAAACAACACTACTTATACTCGCTTTAACCCTCTTTTCTTGTTCCCAAAAAGAGCGCAAGTGTCAAGATTTTAAGACCGGTACTTTTGAATTTACACAAGAGATCAACGGAAAGAAAGTCACCTCTACTTTTACCCGTACAGAAACATTGCAAATTGAAACTTTCAATGGTAAAACTGATACCGCTTCAGTTCGTTGGGTGAATGACTGCGAATTTGTGTTGCAAAAACTGCATCCCAAAACCATGAACGAAAGAAAAGCCATCAGCATGACTATTTTGGCTACTGACGAGAATAGTTATACTTTTGACTACTCTTTTGTAGGCGATGCCAAAAAACAACGCGGCACTGTAACAAAAATGAAATAATCCCGTTTAACCGATACAAACTTAATTTAACCCATGGAAGTATTTTTAAATCCCGATGCTTGGATAGCGCTTTTAACTTTAACATTTTTAGAAATTGTTCTCGGAATTGACAACATCATATTCATTTCAATCGTAACCGGAAAATTGCCCGAAGAGAAACGCAAAAAAGCCACCCAAATTGGTTTGTTCTTGGCCATGTTTATGCGTATCGGTTTATTATTCGGAATTACCCTTTTGATTGCCATGAAAAAACCGCTTTTCAGTTTTGATTGGGGTTGGTTTAGCGCTAATTTCACAGGACAAGCCTTGATTTTATTATTGGGTGGAATATTTCTGATCTATAAAAGCACTAAAGAAATACACGAAAAAGTCGACCATAAAGGCGAAGAGGAAAAAGATTTAAAAACTTCGGCCGCCAAATCATTCAGCAATGTAATTGTGCAAATACTTTTAATTGATTTGATATTCTCTGTCGATAGTATTTTAACTGCTGTAGGAATGACTAGCGGCGTTGAAGGTGCACTAATTATAATGATTACCGCTGTAGTAATTTCAGTTGGGGTAATGATGTTGTTTGCCGTTCCGGTTGGAAATTTTGTCAATGCCAATCCTTCTATTCAAGTACTGGGTTTAGCATTTTTAATCTTAATCGGATTCATGCTTATCACAGAAAGTATGCATTTATCCGAGGCTTCATTAGCCGGACAACACGTTGGAACTGTTCCGAAGGGTTATTTGTACTTTGCCATTGCCTTCTCTTTAGCAGTAGAATTTATCAACATGAAAATGCGCAAAAAAAAGCATTAACAAATATTATTCTACCGAAAAAAACTTTTAAATTTCAAACTCCTAATAATCGCTTAGGAGTTCTTTGCGTAAGAAATATCCTTAAAATACATACTTGTCTCTAATCAAATGATTTTATGATGAATATCATGCTTTTTTAACTCAATTAAAATTACTTTTACCTAAGTTGTGAGGTATGACTTTAGTAAATTGGATATAATTATGGAAAAAAAAATAAGATTATTACGCAAATTCTCCTCTTTTAAAATTGTTTTGGTTTATGCCATTGTTAGTGCCTTTTATATCTTCACTTCAGATTTTTTTTTGGAAGTCTTTGTATCTGATGCCTTTTTGATATCCAAACTGCAAACGGTAAAAGGATTGGCCTTTATCCTCATCACAGCTGTTCTACTTCACTTATTGGTCAAAAGAAATATTGAACGATTATCGACTTATTACCAGCAAATAATTCATGTAAAACAACAATCCGAGATTCGTTCCAAGCAATCTAAAGAAGAATACATTTCTTTATTTAACCACAGTCCATTACCCATGTGGATTTTTGATATTGAAACACTACAGTATTTGCATGTCAATGAAATGGCTTGTACACATTATGGTTTTTCACAAGAGGAATATTTGGCAATGACCTTAAGGGATATCCGTCCTCCGGAAGACATTCCGCAAATGGAAGCATTGCTGCATAAATCATTAGAGAACGAAAACACTTCTTTTTCAGGGGTTATGAGACATCGAAAAAAGAATGGTGACATCATACAGGTAAAAATTAAAACTTCTCATGTTACTTTTGAAGGAAAAAAAGGGATTTTGGTTTCTGCAGTAGATATCACAGCGGAAATAGAAATTCAAAACAAACTGATAGAGACCAACTCCAGGCTCCAGTTAGCTAGTGAATTGGCCAATCTGGGCTATTGGACCAATGATTTGACAAAATCAAAAATTGTTTGGACTGATGAAATCTATAAAATATTTGAAGTCGATCCACAAGACTTTGAACTAACCATGGATAATATTCAGACCTATTTTCATCCCGAGGATCGAATGTATTTTGACCCTGAGGTTTTTTACAATTTTGATGAGAAAATGATCTTTGAGAACGAACTTAGGATTACTGTTGGTTCAGGCAAGTTAAAGTGGATATTAGTTCGAATCCATCTGATCAGAGACAACGATGGCAATCCTATTCAATTAGAGGGTATTGTATTAGACATTACCAAAAGAAAAATGCACGAACAGGAGATATTGGAAAGCAATGAACGGTTTAAGACACTTACCAAAGCAACTGCTGAAGCCATTTTAGATTGGGATGTTATTAACGACAAGGTTTTTTGGGGTGAAGGTTTTAACACCATATTTGGTTATGATATAAGCAATAGCGACAATTATTTATGGGTCAAAAACATTCATCCTGATGACAGTCAAAAGATACTGGATGATTTGAATAGGGCTTTAAAAAACCCGACCAAAGAATATTTTAATGCTGAATACCGATTCTTAAAAGCAAATCATGAAATTGCTTATGTGCAGCACAAGGGTATTTTAATCAGAAATAATCAAGGTAAAGTTACCCGAATTATAGCTGCCATGATTGATTTGACAGAAGCTTTAGAAAAAATGAATAAAATTGAGTTACAAGACAAAGCGCTAAAAGATATTTCCTGGACACAATCGCATGTGGTTAGAGCGCCTCTCGCCAACTTGCTAGGTTTAATTCATTTGTTAAAAGACAATCGTGAATTAGGCGTAAACGATGATAAATTGGTCGATTATATTAGTGATTCTGCTGAAAAGTTGGATCGTATTATTCATAATATTGTCCAAAAAACTAACGAAACAAACCCATAGTTAATCCATCAAAAATACTTTTTGAAATTGACCACATATGTTTAAAAAAAATCCCGCCAAAAGACGGGATTTTTTTATTCTAAGGATAGTGTTATTTGTCCGTCGTCATCAGTTTCCGTCTGAATGTTATCAGAAACATTATCTTCGCCGGTAACTTCTACATCTTCAGGCTGAATTTCTTCCGGTTCTTCGAATGGCAATGGTTCTAGGAGATTGACTTGTTTTAATTTATCCGTTGTCAATTGGTTACCAATCGCTTTTATACCTTTTACGGCGATAAATTGTTCTAAATCGACCGTGATGGTCTCTTTTTGCACCCCTTTGACTTTGGCAAAAATTACTTCTGCCATAGGTCGCCAATCCGTTGAAACAATTTCCAATTGCGATTTCTCGTGCTCTGTGATAAAGGTTTCTTCTTTATTTTCATTTTCAACCAAGAAACGTTTAACAAAATAACGTTCTTTTTCTCCGTCATAATAAATCGCCGAAATCGGTTTCTTAGGATGCCATTTTTCCAAAACAATCATACCTTCTTCAAAATGTGTGGTCAACTCCGGAATAATGGTTTTCAACTTTCCGTTTTGATTGATAATCAGTAAGCGGTCATTAGGCCTGAATTCACCCAGTAATTCTCCTCTACCATCTACATTCAATCTTTGTACTGTATCGTCAAACCACACTTTACGCGGACGCAAAGTAGAGATGCCTTTTTCTTTGAGTTCAATTTTCTTAATCGGATATTTGGTCACGGTATTGCCTCGCGAAGCTCTTCCTTTAATGGCAATATCAGAGAAATCGACATCCCATTTGAGTTTCTTCACGCTGCCGATTTGGCGCAACAAAATCGTAACAGTTTCCGCTTCACCATTAGGATTAGCCGAAAAATACAGTACTTGCGAACCGGCTTTTTCTTGGGTCAAATCATAGAATTTATCACGGGTAATCCCGGAAACATTAAAACGCTTGATAAACGTTGAGCCGTTTTTACCGTCTCGGTACATCATATTGTAAATGGTACGCTTGTCATTTTTATCAAAAACCGCGATATGGATGATGTCTTTGCCCACGAACTTTTTATCATCAACTTTCGCCACCATCATTTTTCCGTCACGCAAGAAAACTATAACGTCATCAATATCGGAACAATCGGCTACATATTCGTCTTTCTTTAAACCGGTTCCAAAGAAACCTTCTTCTTTGTTGACATAGAGTTTGGTATTTCTCAAAACCACTTTCGTCGCTTCAATGGTATCAAAACTTCTCAACTCGGTTTGGCGTTCTCGACCTTTGCCGTATTTGTCTTTTAACTTTTGGAAGAAATCAATCGTATAGTCAATGATATGATCTAAATGATGTTTAACCTCTTCCATTTCAGCTTCCAACTTAGCAATCGCATCATCCGCTTTGTCTGAGTCGAAACGCGTGATACGAATCATCGGAATTTGCGTTAGTTTCTGCAAATCGTCATCATTGATTTCACGAACAAACGATTTTACAAACGGTTTGAAACGGTCATACATATAAACATAAAGCGATTCTCTGTCGGAGTACAATTTGAAATCGATGTACATTTCTTCACGAATGAAGATTTTTTCCAAAGTGGAAAAATGCCATTTGTTTTCTAATTCGTCTAACTGAATTTCCAATTCGCGTTTGAGCAAATCCACCGTGCGATGTGTCGAAATTTTCAACATATCCGAAACACCGATAAACAAAGGTTTGTGGTTTTCAATCACACAACCCAATGGCGCTACTGAAGTTTCACAAGCCGTAAACGCATACAGTGCATCGATAGTTTTATCCGGAGAAACACCCGGCGGAAGATGGATTAAAATCTCTACTTCGGCTGCGGTGTTGTCTTCTATTTTTTTGACTTTGATTTTCCCTTTTTCATTGGCTTTCAGTATACTGTCAATCAGAGTTGAAGTATTGGTTGAAAAAGGAATTTGGGTAATGACTAACGTTTGTTTATCGAGTTGACCAATCTTGGCACGAACTCTTACACGACCGCCACGCATACCATCATTATAATTGGACACATCCGCTATTCCGGCTGTTGGGAAATCAGGAAATAATGTAAAAGGCTTATTTTTTAAAACTTTAATCGAGCAATCAATCAGTTCGTTAAAGTTGTGAGGCAATATTTTAGTCGATAAACCAACAGCGATACCTTCGGCACCTTGAGCTAGCAATAACGGAAATTTTACCGGAAGATTAATCGGTTCGGCACGTCGACCGTCATAAGACATTCCCCATTCGGTGATTTTGGGTGAATACAACACATCGTGGCCAAACTTAGAAATGCGCGCTTCAATATAACGAGAAGCTGCCGCACTATCGCCCGTGAGGATATTTCCCCAGTTTCCTTGCATATCAATAATCAAGTCCTTCTGCCCGATTTGCACCATGGCGTCACCAATACTTGCATCTCCGTGTGGATGGTACTGCATGGTGTGTCCAACGATGTTCGCCACTTTGTTGTAACGACCATCATCCAACTCTTTCATGGAATGCATGATACGGCGTTGTACCGGTTTGAAACCATCTTCTATGGCGGGAACGGCGCGTTCCAAAATTACATAAGAAGCGTAATCGAGGAACCAATCCTTGTACATACCGGTTACTTTGGTAATGGTATCTTCGGGATTTTCATCGTTTTCATAAAAATGACTGCCGGTGGAAGGCCGAATTACGTCTTCAAAACCTTCTTCTGCAGTTTCCTCATTCGTTGATTCGTTCAACTCATCGTTGTTGTCGTCTTCGTTGGGAATGATATCGTCTTCTTCTTCGTCTTTCATATAAAAAGTTGCAAAGTTGCAAAGTTGCAGAGTTCCAAAGTTAGGCTACTACTTTACTTGTAATTTTATTTACTTTTTTAATATTAATTTAAAGCTATAGAGTTTAATAAGTACAAAAAATACTTTGCTACTTTGCAACTCTGTAACTTTGTCACTATTTCTCAACCACATCCAATTCCACTTTCAAATTATTGATAATAAAATCTTGTCGGTCCGGGGTATTTTTGCCCATGTAGAATTCGAGTAAGGTTTCAATCGATGTGGCTTTGTCTAACATCACCGGATCAAGGCGAATGTCTTGTCCGATAAAGTGTTTGAACTCATCAGGTGAAATTTCTCCCAATCCTTTGAATCGCGTGATTTCCGGTTTGGGTTTTAGCTTTTCGATGGCGTTTACCCTTTCTTCTTCGCTGTAACAATAGATGGTTTCTTTTTTGTTTCGCACACGGAATAATGGTGTTTGCAAAATGTATAAATGACCATCTTTAATCAACTCAGGGAAAAATTGCAGGAAGAATGTAATTAGCAACAAGCGAATATGCATCCCGTCTACATCGGCATCTGTTGCGATTACGATGTTATTGTAACGCAAATCGCCCATATCTTCCTCAATGTCTAAAGCGGCTTGCAATAGGTTAAACTCTTCGTTTTCATAGACAATCTTTTTGGTCATACCATACGAATTCAAAGGCTTACCGCGCAAACTAAACACCGCTTGTGTATTCACATCACGCGATTTGGTAATAGAACCCGACGCGGAATCTCCCTCGGTGATGAAAAGTGTACTTTCTAAACTTCGTGGATTTTTGGCATCGGTTAAATGCACTCGGCAATCGCGTAGTTTTTTATTGTGTAAACTCGCTTTTTTGGCTCTGTCTTTGGCTAACTTCCGAATTCCCGATAATTCTTTACGTTCTCTTTCCGCCTGAAGGATTTTGCGCAATAACAAATCGGCTACTTCAGGGTTTTTGTGCAAATAGTTATCGAGTTTGGTTTTGATAAAATCATTGACAAACGTACGCACCGACGGGCCTTTCGGGCCAATATCAGTTGAACCCAATTTGGTTTTGGTTTGCGATTCAAAAACCGGTTCTTCTACTTTTACCGAAATGGCGGAAACAATCGACTTTCGGATATCTGATGCTTCAAAGTTTTTATTGTAAAACTCTTTGATGGTTTTAACAATTGCTTCACGGAAAGCCCCCAAATGCGTTCCTCCTTGCGTGGTATTTTGTCCATTCACAAACGAATGGTATTCTTCTGAGTATTGTGATTTACTGTGTGTCAGAGCCACTTCGATATCGTCACCCAACAAATGGATGATTGGATATTGCATGTCTTCCTCTGTAATGGTTTCTTCCAATAAATCTTTTAAACCGTTATCTGAATAGAACTTTTCACCATTGTAATAAATGGTCAAACCAGTATTCAGGTAACAGTAATTTTTGAGCATTTTGATTACATACTCATTGCGGTATTTGTAATTTTTAAAAATGGCTTCATCGGCAATGAAAGCCACTTTGGTTCCTTTGCGCTTGGTAGACTCCTGAATGTCTTCTTCAATTGTTAGATTTCCGGCAGAGAACTCGGCTGCTTTTTGTTGGTTATCCCGAACCGATTCCACCCGAAAATAATTCGATAACGCATTAACCGCTTTGGTACCGACACCATTTAAACCAACAGATTTCTTGAAGGCTTTGGAATCATATTTACCACCGGTATTCATTTTGGAAACCACATCGACTACTTTTCCTAACGGAATACCACGACCATAATCGCGAACCGTAACCATTTTGTCTTTGATGGTCACTTCAATCACTTTTCCGGCTCCCATCACAAACTCATCGATACAGTTATCGATGACTTCTTTGAGTAGGATGTAAATACCATCATCGGGCGAAGAGCCGTCACCGAGCTTTCCGATGTACATACCGGGACGCATTCGGATGTGTTCTTTCCAGTCGAGTGAACGGATATTGTCTTCAGTATATTGATTTTGTTCTGACATTTTAAAAAGTAACGAATTTCAGCTAATATAGTGGAATTAGACTGAGTTTTGAAAAGTTATTTATCAAAGTTATTAAGAATGTTTTTGACAAATTTTTGAAGACAAAAAAGAACAAAGAGCAAAGAGAATAGACTGTTTTACATAAAAAAAACTGCTGAATTTCTCCAGCAGCTTATCTATATTCTCTCTTCTATTTTCTATATTCTTGCTTACACATTAAATCGGAAATGCATCACGTCGCCATCTTTTACAATGTATTCCTTACCTTCCACTCTAAGTTTTCCGGCTTCTTTTACTTTGGCTTCTGAACCGTAGTGAGCGAAATCTTCATAAGCAATCACTTCGGCACGGATAAATCCTTTTTCAAAATCGGTGTGAATTACACCGGCTGCTTTAGGTGCGGTATCGCCTATATTGATGGTCCAGGCACGAACTTCTTTAACACCGGCCGTAAAATACGTTTGTTGTTTCAATAATTTATAAGCCGCACGAATCAACACAGAGCTTCCCGGTTCGGTTAAGCCTAAATCTTCTAAGAACATTTGACGCTCTTCGTAGGTTTCCAATTCGGTGATATCGGCTTCGGTACCAACGGCCAAAACGATTACTTCAGCATTTTCATCTTTGACCAATTCGCGTACTTGGTCAACGTAAGCATTTCCGGTAGCGGCCGATTCTTCGTCTACGTTACAAACGTATAAAACCGGTTTGGTAGTGATTAATTGAAAATCTTCCATCAAAGCTTCTTCGTCGGCGTTTTGAGGCACAACGGTTCTGGCTGATTTGGCTTGTAATAAAGCTTCGCGGATTCGGTCTAAGAAAGCTTTTTCTACTTGGGCTTCTTTGTTACCGGTTTTGGCGGCGCGGTTGACTTTCTCCAAACGCTTTTCAACGGTTTCCAAGTCTTTTAACTGCAATTCGATATCGATAGTTTCTTTGTCACGAATCGGGTTTACATTGCCGTCAACGTGTACAATATTGTCATTGTCAAAACAACGCAACACGTGAATAATCGCGTTACACTCTCTGATATTGGCTAAGAATTGATTACCCAAACCCTCGCCTTTACTTGCTCCTTTCACTAATCCGGCGATATCAACGATATCTACAGTAGCCATTTGAACGCGTTCGGGTTTGACCAATTCTTCCAGTTTGTTGATTCTGGGATCAGGAACGTTTACCACTCCTATATTAGGTTCGATAGTACAAAACGGGAAGTTGGCGCTTTGGGCTTTCGCATTTGATAAACAATTAAATAAAGTTGATTTTCCAACATTGGGTAATCCTACAATTCCTGCTTTCATTTTGTTTCTTTGTTATAAAAAGTGTGCAAATATAGCGTAATAAAACCAAGTAACAAAGTGCATCAAAAGGCAAAAAAAGGAAGTTAATTTGCGCGGTCGACCAATTGCTCAATGATGGCTTGTTCTTCTTCAGTAGCGGCCAATCCCGAGACATTCCAATAGTCTGACAATATGGTGTTTTTTTTGTTGTAAAGTGTTTTGTCCTTAAAGACTTCACTCTCTTTATAACTGTAGTTTTGATTGCTGAAATTAGTGGTTACAAAGTAGTTTCGGACTTCAATATCAGTGGTTTTATTTTTATCAATGCGCTCAAAACCAATTTCTTCTTTAGAACTGACTAAATAATAGTTTTCCCCATCTAACCTGTAAATTGATTTGAATATCGACTTGTAAATATTCTTAGAACCAATGGTTTTTTTCTCCTTAACCTCGGCAATGGTTGTTGGTGAAACGGTGGTGTTCACCTCGATGATAATTTTCTTTTTCCAGTCGTAAATAATTTTAAAATCATCACGTAAACCCTTGTTATTATCCATTGGTGTTACGATGAGCACATTGTAATCCTGATTAGAAGAATAAGCTTTAATTAAAAAATCATACTTCTTTTTGGCTCCCGATTCCAATATGGGTTCTAAGTATTTAAAATTGTAATAATTCTGCATGATATCATTGAGGTTGTAACCCAAAACGTCTGAGTTAATTTGGTCAAACACCAATCCGAATGACCTATTTTGCTCCACCAAAATAGTACTCTTGAAGTTTTTATCTTTGCCGAATAATTGAAAATTCATCAAGCCATCATTATAGTAAGCATAATGACCATCCATTTTAAAAAACTCCCTAGAATAAACTTTCAATCTCGCCGGAACCGTTAATTTTTTGGTGGAATTTTCGACTATATTTTTTAGTATTTTCTGCGGATGCTGCTTGGTGACAATAATCTCATCCAAATCATTGACATTGCTTTTAAGATAAATCACATTATCCGTTTTTTGCAAAGCCGAAGAACGCACCGTGACTTTTAAATAAGAGGAATGTGTAACCTGAATATTGGAGGAACCATTAAGCATAAAAGTCACTTTGCCATCAGAATTACTCAACAAAGACTGTTTGGTCTTTAAGATATAAACCGTTACATCTTCAATTGGAAGATTCGTCTCTGAGTCTTTTAAAATCAGTGACTTTTCAACAGTTTGACCGTGAATTGAAAGACTAAAAACCAATAAAAACAGCAGGTAATATTGTTTCATTCTCAGTTAGGGTTTAAACAAATTTAGCAAAATTTTGTTCAAAATTAAAAAGACAGTAAAATGTTAGTTAATTTGTTGAAATGGTTTTATCAAATGTGTTAAAACAACACTAAAAAAATATTATATTGCATTTAATTAACACCTAACCAACCAACTTTATGAAAAAAATTACACTTTTATTATTTTCATTACAATTCGGATACCTAGCTGCACAAGACAATCCGAATACAACTCAGAAAGACTCGACGAAAGCCAACGAACTCCAAGAAATTAAGATTGTAGGTTCGAGGAATTCCAAAAGAACAGTGGTGAATTCAGCCGTTCCGATTGACATCATTGATGTAAAAAGCGTTACTACCCAAAGCGGTAAGATAGAAATCAATGAATTACTGCAATATGCCGCACCTTCATTTAACGCCAACAAACAATCGGGTTCTGATGGTGCTGACCATGTTGACCCCGCCACTTTGAGAGGAATGGGACCCGATCAAACTTTGGTTTTGATTAACGGCAAAAGAAGACACCAGTCATCATTGATTAACTTATTCGGAACTCGAGGACGCGGGAATACCGGTACGGATTTGAATGCGATTCCGGCGGCGGCCATCAAGCGAATTGAGATTCTTCGAGATGGTGCTGCAGCACAATATGGTTCTGATGCCATTGCGGGTGTCATCAATATCGTTTTGAATGACAATGTTGATGAACTCACCGGAACTATTACATATGGTATGTACAGTACCAATGCTGATGGCAATTTCCCTGCCGGAACAGCCAATACCGGCGACAATTTTCTAGACACGAATGCCGATGGAAACAAAACAGCCGACGGAAAAAGCTTTGATGGAAATTCTATCAAGCTAACGACCAACTATGGAACTAAAATTGGTGACAAAGGCGGTTTTGCCAACTTTACCGCGGAGTATTTAAATAAGGAAAAAACATTGCGCCCGGGATTTGATTTCAGACGTGGTTTTGGTGAAGCTTCGATTGAAAGCTTTAATTTCTTTGTCAATGCGGCTATTCCGGTTTCGGATAAAACCAAGTTTTATGCATTTGGTGGTAGAAATTTCAGAGATACTGATGCGTATGCCTTTACCCGAAACAATCCTTCTCCGAGAATTGTAACCGATATTTACCCGAACGGATTTACGCCGAGAATTACCTCTTTAATAATTGACAATTCGGTTTCTGCCGGATTCAGAACCCAAACTGCCAGTGGCTGGAATTTGGACATCAGTAATACTTATGGTAAAAACTTATTCCATTATTATATTAAAGGTACTTTGAACGCCTCACTGGAAGAAGCTTCACCTACAGAATTTGATGCCGGTGGTCACACTTTGAGCCAAAACACGGTTAACTTGGATTTGTCTAAAAATTATGATGGCGTTCTAAACGGATTAAACTTGGCCTTTGGTGGCGAATATAGAACCGAACAATTCACCATTTTTGCAGGAGAAGAAGGTTCCTATGCCACTTATGACGTAAACGGACAACCGATAACAGACCCATTGAATCAAACCATTCCAAATGACCCTAATACCGGAGAACCAAGACCGGGCGGTTCACAGGGTTTCCCGGGATACAGTCCGGATAATGAAGTCAACCGAAGCCGTTCCAATGTGTCGCTTTATGCTGATGGTGAATTGGATGTAAACGATAATTTCATGGTAAGTTCCGCTTTGCGTTTTGAAAATTACAGTGATTTCGGAAGTACTATTAATGGAAAATTGGCCGCGCGATTAAAAACCGGAGCAAACATTAATTTAAGAGGTTCTATTAGTTCGGGGTTCAGAGCGCCTTCATTGGCACAGATTTATTACAACCTTCGTTTCACCAATTTCTCTTCGAGCGGCGCTTCGGAAATTTTATTGTCGCCTAATAATAGTCCGGTAACTCAAGCCTTTGGAATTGGTAAATTAAATGAAGAAAAAGCCATCAACGGTTCGCTTGGTTTCACAGCTTCTTATGGTGATTTCACCGCTACCATCGATGGTTATATGGTAAATGTGACCGACAGAATTGTGTTGACCGGCTATTTCGATGCATCGGCTTTAAACATTGGTGTTGACCAAGCGCAATTTTTCGTAAATGGTGTTGACACCAAAACAACCGGTTTGGATGTGGTTATTTCATGGAAAAAGAAATTTGGAGACAATTCCTTTGCTGCTACTTTAGTGGGAAACATCAATGATATGAAAGTAGACAAAGTAAACAATGGAACTTTAGACGAACAGACATTCTTTGGAGAAAGAGAAAAAGCGTTCCTTTTGGCTTCGGCTCCGGATAATAAATTTGCTTTAAACCTGAATTACTCGCGTAAATGGTTTGATGCCGGATTGGCTTTTACCCGCTTTAGCGAAGTAAAATTGTTAGACTATCAAATGTATGAGGACGTTGCGGATTATGGCACTTTTGCCAATCAAATCAAAGCCGCTACAGATACTTACGGGGCTAAAATTGTAACCGATTTGACTTTAGGGTTCAACCTTTCCAAAAATACCAAATTGAGTGTTGGAAGTAATAACTTGTTCAACGTTTATCCTGATCAACAAGACGACTGGGTGGAAGCCGGCGGTTATTGGGATGCGGTACAAATGGGCTTTGGTGGTGCATACTATTATGCCCGAATGAACTTCAAATTCTAAACTAAATATTAATATCACAAAGGTCCTGAGTTTTAGCTCGGGACTTTTTTTTATGTGTATCTTATAACATTAAAGTAAAATAATGTAACATATAATATTGGTTTTGGGAATAGATTTGTAATGTACTAATCATTAAAATTATACATTATGAAAGTTCTACTTTTAAGCACACTTACCTTGCTGTTTACGATTAATAGTCAGGCTCAAAATACCAATGTGAAATCTGAAGTTAAAACAACCACCAAAACCATCAAGGATTCTAAAGGTGAGAAAAAAATTGTAAAAACGGAGGAGATTAAAGAAGTGCAGAAAATCAAATTGGAAGAGGCCAAAGCCAATAGCTTAAACATTCCAATGAAAGCTGACCAAGAAGTTGATGTGACTAAAAAAACCAAATTAGCTGTAGACGGCGTAACCCAATTTGTTGATGTAGACCGATCGGCATATTACACTTTTAACGGTCAAAAATACCAAGTTGCCATTGACAAAAGCGGTTATACGATGGCCATTCCTGACAATCAGGAACGCGCGGTTTTGAGAAGAACTTCCAACAACAATTATATTTATAAAAACAAGGATAAACTCTCTGTTGGTTATTTTGATGCAGAAGGAAATCTAGTCTTAGAGACTTATGATGAAAAAACAGACACAGTAGTCCTTGAAAAATTTATTGTTGTGAAGCCTTAATATATTTCATGTTTTGTTGGGAAAGCCCGGGCACTTGTGTTCGGGTTTTTGTTTTTCAGAAATAAAAAAACCTCAAAAAATTGAGGTTTAAATGATTATTCGTTGTGCAAAAATGATTGTCTGTTAAGTAAGGTTTCTTCACTTTCTACATGGTTGTCATCAGGAATACAACAATCCACAGGACAAACGGCTGCACATTGTGGTTCTTCGTGAAAACCTTTACATTCCGTACACTTGCTCGGAACTATGTAATATATATCGTCTGAAATTGGAGTTTGAGCAGCATCAGCGTCTACTTCAGTGCCGTCTGGCAAAATAATCTTGCCTTTTAATTTGGTCCCGTCTTTATAGCGCCAATCGTCAGCACCTTCGTAAATAGCAGTGTTTGGACATTCGGGTTCACAGGCACCGCAGTTGATACATTCGTCAGTTATTATGATAGCCATTTTGTTCTAGTTTGGAGTTTTGGAGTTAAGAGTTTGGAGTTTTACAAGCAAGGCGTTTTCTAATTACTCCCAACTCAATACTTCCAACTCATTACTTTTTCACTATTTTTGTGCAAAATTACAATCAAAACCATTCATAAACAAGCGACTGATGTTACAAATCGAGAAAAAAAAATGTTTTAACGAATTAGGCCGATTTTTAAGCCAATTTTCTTTGGAACAAAACAGTAAAAACGAGGCTGTTCTTCATAATGATTTGTTCTTCGATAGTTTTGTTGCTTTGATTGAATTGTCCCAATCACACAATGGATGGTTTACACCGGAACAAGTGTATCATTCGGTACAATCTTGGGCGAAAGCTTTGCAAGAAGATAATTTGAACCAATGGTTATCAAATTATGATTTCTCGAAAGTACAGCCAAAAACCGTTGGCCTTATACTCGCAGGAAATATTCCGTTGGTTGGCTTTCACGATTTTCTTTCCGTATTAATTTCAGGACATAAAGTTTTGGTAAAGACTTCTTCGAATGACCAACATTTAATTAAATTTTTGGCCCAATATTTAATCGCTGTCAACCCGGAAATAGAAAACTACATCACCTTTACCGATGGTAAATTAGAAAACTTTGATGCGGTAATCGCCACCGGAAGCAACAACACGGCTCGTTATTTTGAGTTTTATTTTAAAGACAAGCCGAGTATCATTCGCAAAAATCGAAACTCAGTAGCACTTTTAACCGGAGAGGAAACGCAGGAAGATTTGGTGCAATTAGGAGAAGACATTTTTAGATATTTTGGGTTGGGTTGCCGAAATGTTTCCAAACTATTTGTCCCGAAAGGGTACGACTTTCAGCCATTCTTTCAGGCGATTTACGAATACAAAGACGTAATCTTCTACGAAAAATATTCTAACAATTACGATTACAACAAAGCCGTTTTCTTAATGAGTAACTTTAAGTTATTGGATAACGAATTCTTAACGTTGAAAGAAGACAGCAGTTACGCCTCGCCTATTTCTTCGGTGTTTTATGAATACTATGAAAATATTGAAGACATTAAAAAGCAGTTGAAAAACGATGCGGACCAAATTCAGTGTATTGTTTCTAAAGGATTGGTTAAAAACAGTATTCCTTTTGGCAAAACCCAACAGCCTGAACTTTGGGACTATGCGGATAATTTGGATACTTTGGAGTTTTTACTACAAATCTGATTGAAAGATTCCTAATAAATGTTATAAACTAAAACGTTTTCGTTAATAAGATGGGCTTATTATTGCGGAATTCTAACCGCTTATTTTGGCACTATTTCCGAAATTTGCACTTTAATTTTTTGGAAATCCATCATGAAAAAACACAATTACAGCGCCGGACCATGTATACTTCCGCAAGAAGTTTTTGAAAAATCTGCTCAGGCAGTTTTGAATTTCAATAATTCCGGATTGTCTTTATTAGAGATTTCACACCGAAGCAAAGATTTCGTAGCCGTAATGGACGAAGTAAGAGCGTTGGTTTTAGAGCTATTAGGTTTGGAAGGCAAAGGTTACCAAGCATTGTTTTTGCAAGGTGGCGCGAGTTTAGAATTTTTGATGGTTCCATATAATTTAATGAAAGTGAATGGCAAAGCGGCTTATTTAGATACCGGAACTTGGGCCAACAACGCGATTAAGGAAGCCAAACTATTTGGTGAAACTGTAGTGGTTGCATCTTCCAAAGAGCAAAATTACAATCATATTCCAACCGACTATACGATTCCTGCGGATGCGAGTTACTTTCACTGTACGAGTAACAATACGATTTTCGGAACCCAAATGAAATCTTTTCCTAAAACCGATATCCCGGTGGTTTGTGATATGAGTTCGGACATTTTTTCCCGCACTTTAGATTTCTCTCAATTCGACTTAATTTATGCCGGAGCTCAGAAAAATATGGGCGCCGCCGGAGCAACATTGGTTGTGGTGAAAGAAGAAATATTGGGCAAATCAGGTAGAACGATTCCGAGTATTTTGGATTATGAAAAACACATTAAGGCCGAAAGTATGTACAATACACCGGCTGTTTTTGCAGTGTACACTTGTTTGTTGACTTTACAATGGTTGAAAAACCAAGGAGGCATCGCTGCAATTGAAAAAATCAATGAAGCCAAAGCCAATTTATTGTATTCAGAAATTGACCGCAACACCATGTTCAAAGGAACCGCAGCGGTGGCAGACAGAAGTTTTATGAATGCTACTTTCTTATTGGAAAATCCTGAACTTCAGGAATCGTTTGACAAGATGTGGAAAGAAGCCGGTATTTCGGGCATTACCGGACATCGTTCTGTAGGCGGTTACAGGGCTTCTATGTACAATGCCTTGCCATTAGAAAGCGTTCAAGTTTTGGTCGATGTGATGAAGGAATTTGAAAACTTATACAGTACACAATCGCAATTAGCAGAATAATAGCCCCGACCTGTCTGCCGGCAGGCAGGTTGCAGTGGAAATCCTTTTTATCTCGTTTTCAGAACGAGATGAAAAGATTGGAACGAAAAGCGGGAAACAGCTCCTAAAAAATATACAAATTACAATTGATAAAGAATGAAAGTATTAGCCAACGACGGAATTTCAAAAAGCGGTATTCTGGCTTTAGAAAAAGGTGGTTTTGAGGTAATCACCACCAAAGTAGCACAAGAGCAAGTAGCGAATTATGTCAATGCCAATAATGTTTCGGTGATTTTGGTTCGCAGTGCGACTAAAGTTAGAAAAGATATTATTGATGCTTGTCCGGGATTAAAAATCATAGGTCGCGGTGGCGTTGGAATGGACAATATTGATGTTGATTATGCCCGTAGCAAAGGGATTCATGTGATTAATACGCCGGCTTCTTCTTCGGAAAGTGTGGCCGAATTGGTATTTGCGCACCTATTTACAGGCGTTAGATTTTTGCATGATGCCAACAGAAATATGCCTTTGGAAGGCGATACCAACTTTGACGGTTTGAAAAAAGCGTATGCTAACGGTATCGAATTGCGTGGTAAAACTTTGGGGATTATTGGTTTTGGACGCATTGGTCAGGCTGTGGCCAAAATGGCTTTAGGTTTGGGGATGAAAGTAATTGCTGCCGATAAATTTGTGGACAAAGCCGAAGTAAAAGTCGATTTCTACAATGGTCAGTTCATCAATGTGGAATTTGAAACCGAACCTTTGGAAGATGTGATTAAACATTCTGATTTTATTACGCTTCACGTTCCGGCACAAGACGGTTATGTGATTGGAAAAGAAGAATTTGAATTGATGAAAGACGGCGTTGGTATTGTAAACTGTGCGCGTGGTGGTGTGATTGATGAAGTTGCTTTGGTAGAAGCTTTGGATAATGACAAAGTATTATTTGCCGGATTGGACGTTTTTGAAAAAGAACCAACTCCTGAAATACAGATTTTAATGCATACTAAGATTTCGTTGACGCCTCATATTGGTGCGGCGACTTTAGAAGCACAAGACCGCATCGGAACAGAATTGGCAGAACAAATTATTAGTTTGTTGAAAGCTGAGAAAGTTTAGAAACAAAAACTATAGATATAAGCCATACTGAAAAGTGTGGCTTTTTTATTTTAACATATTAACAGTATAATTTATAAGGTGTTTTGCGTAATTTTATGAAAAATTGAAACAATGAAAACATTAGTGTCTATTGGGTTACTACTGCTGGTTATTATTGGTTGCAACAGTTCCAAAACAATAGCTAATGCGGATAAAAATAGTATGGTCAAAGTTTCGGATACCGTTAAAATTGCCAATGACAGTTTAGAATACGAAGTGATCATTATTGATCCTGGTTTCAGTTCATGGCTAGTCGGAAGAGCCAGACCGAGAGGTTATTATGCTGAGAGTTATTTTGAAATAAAAAACCGAATGTATGTTGCAGAATGGAATCGCAGGGCGATGTTGCCAATGCAGTACAATCCGAATTTATATGAAATGCAAATCAATTACGATCCTAATATTCGCTACGGATATGAAGTCAACTATCTGATTTACAACTATTTTATTTACTTTCAGAATCGCTACAACCAACAATTGGCCGGATTTGTTCCGAAACAATAATCTCTTATCTTTGTAGAAAATCACCTTATGGCAAGTTTTAAAGAGCGTTGGAACATCAAATCAAACTGGCAAGTGTTTGTTATTTTGGTCGTTTTTGCGGTTACAGGTTCAACTTCGGCTTATCTTTCCAAACCGGTTTTGGAATTGTTCGGAATCATAAAGGATGAAGTTTCGAATTGGATTTATTACCCTTTGTACATCATTCTCATTTTCCCTATTTATCAGGTTTTGTTGGTTAGTTTCGGATTTATTTTCGGGCAGTTTACTTTCTTTTGGGCATTTGAAAAGAAGATGTTGAAAAGTATGGGATTGGGTTTTTTGGTTCCCGATAAAAAAAGCCCCGAGTAAATTAACACTCAGGACTTTTTACCAAAATACTCAACTTAACTAAAATGCTACTTCTCTTTAATCAAATTAAAGAAATCGTTTCTGTTTTCTTTTTCTTTAAAGATTCCGCCATATTGTATGGTAGATGTATAACTGCTTTCGTCTTGAATTCCGCGGCTTGATACACAAAGGTGTTTTGCTTCCATCACCACAATCACATCGTCGGTTTCCAAAATGGTTTTCAATTCGTTGAAAATTTGCATAATCAATCGCTCTTGAACTTGTGGTCTGCGAGAATAATAATCAACAATACGGTTCAACTTAGACAACCCAATCACTTTTCCGCTGGACACATAACCAATGTGTGCCTTTCCTATGATGGGTAAAAAGTGATGTTCGCAAGTGGAATTAAAACTAATGTCGGCTTCAACCAACATTTTGTCATAGTGATAAGAATTCTCAAAAACCGAAATTTTTGGCTTGTTTGCCGGATTCAAGCCCGAAAATATTTCTTGAATAAACATTTTGGCCACGCGGTGTGGTGTTCCTTTCAAACTGTCATCGGTCATATCCAAACCCATCTCCTCCATAATACTATGGAAATGTTTTTCGATGGCATCCATCTTTTGCTTATCTGATTTGATAAATGCGTCGGGACGCAACGGTGTTTCTGCAGAAGTCATTTGATGATTGTCACCTATCAGTTCAAATAATTCTTTTTCAATGGGTGTGTTCATAAGAATTAATTATTTTTTTGTTTAACAAATGTAATTAATAATTAAACAAAATAATTTAATTAACAGAACTTTATTATTTATTCAAGCATAAAAAAAAATGATATCAGCCATTAAAAGAAAATACTTTGTTACTTTGTGAAAAATTCGATTGATGATTATTGCCAAAAACATCCACAAATATTACGATAGTTTACACGTTTTAAAAGGTGTGGATTTACACATAAAAAAAGGAGAGATTGTTTCCATTGTAGGAGCGTCCGGCGCCGGTAAAACTACACTGTTACAAATTTTGGGCACATTGGATAACGCTTCTAAATCAGACAACACTTCATTGGAGATCAATAGTGAAAACATACTGAAAATGAATGATAAAGCCTTGTCTAAGTTCAGAAATTTGCACTTGGGTTTTATTTTTCAATTCCACCAACTTTTACCGGAATTTACGGCATTGGAAAATGTTTGTATTCCGGCCTATATTGCCGGGAAAGAAAAAAAGGAGACTGAAGCAGAAGCCAAACGCCTGCTCGACTATTTAGGTTTAGCCGAAAGAAGTCATCACAAGCCTAACGAACTTTCGGGTGGTGAGCAACAACGTGTAGCAGTTGCCCGAGCTTTGATAAACAAACCTGCCGTAATTTTTGCCGATGAACCTTCGGGCAACTTAGATACCGCATCGGCTGAGAATTTGCACCAATTGTTTTTTAAGCTTCGGGAAGAGTTTGGACAAACCTTTGTCATCGTTACCCACAACGAAGCGTTAGCCAACATGGCCGATAGAAAATTAGTCATGAAAGACGGCTTAATCGTTTGAAAATATGGTGCTTATTCTACTTAGTTGGCTGTATACATTCTTCACTTCCATCACTTTAGGAATAGGCTTTGCAAGGCTTTTTCAGGTCAAATCTTTAAATGTTGTCATCACATGTATTCTGGGTTTATTCGGCGTTACCCTTTTGGCCGGTTCTTGGGCAATATTTGGTCCGATATCTATAGAATTTCATGTTTTTCTATTAGGTACATCAATTGGTCTTGGGTATTATTATAAGACCAATTTAAAAGCGATAGTTGTAAATACATTTATCCAACTTTCCTCCTTTTCATTACTAACAAAAGTCCTTTTGGCCTTTAGCAGTCTTTTAATTTTGGGCCAAAGCGCCACTTTGCCCTTTATAATTGACAACGAAACCTATTACATTCAAACCATTCAATGGCTTAACGAATACGGATTTGTACCCGGCTTGGCTAATTTACACTTGTTTTTAGGACAAACCAGCGGTTGGCATATCACTCAGAGTGTTTACTCTTTTTCGTTTTTGTATGATGGCTTTAATGATTTGAATGGGTATTTATTGCTCATGGCTAATTTTTGGGCCTTTCAGAAACTTCACAGCTATTTTACCAACGGCAACCGATTGGACTTGACTTTTGGTCTTTTGCCTTTGACTTATGTTTTTCTGTTTCAATTTGTGAGCGCTCCATCACCTGACTTACCGGTTTATCTTATCGCAATGCTAGTGTTTTCAATGTATTTAAAGCCAACACAAGATGAGGCCTTAGAAAAGTTTAACCTCACAACCATCTTGGTTCTTTTTGCGATTTACATCAAAATTACCGCTGTAGTACTATTGGTTTTACCTTTTCTACTTTTAACAAAACACTTTATTCATTTCAAGAATCAACTTGTCCCGATTCGTCTTTTGGGTGGATTAGTCTTGTTTCTTTTCGCCATCAAAAATATAATGCTAACCGGTTATCCACTTTATCCGTTGCCTTTTTTTCCTTATTCTAGTGCAGATTATGTGGTGCCAATGGATATCATGTCCTATTTCTTTGGTCAAGAAATGATGCACTCCTTTTATATGGGATTTGGTACTTTTGAAAGAGCTTCGTTTTTTGACCTCATCAAGCAGTATTTTTTGCATAGTGGTATTGACAGTATAATGGGTTTGGCTACCTTATTTTTACTGATAATTTCCCCTTTTATAATTTCAAAATATTATCCGAAACAAAAGCTTCACAACATTTATTATGTGTTCATCACATTACTGATTTTGCTTGTTTTTAGTTCACCTCAGTATCGGTTTTATATTTATTTCACGATTTTTTTCGGACTGGTTTTTCTTTCCGTCCTTTTCACCCAAAAGAAACTTATCCTTGGAATACTTAGCTTGAGTTTCATAGTGGTAGGTATTTTTGTTTTTGTGCCAATATCATTCCGTGCATTGACTCACAATAAATTGTTGGAAAATAACAGCACGCTTCATTTCGAGAACATCATTTATCCACAACCCAACACTAAAGAAAAACACGATTACACCAAAATTGTCAAAGGCAATCTAGAATACCAATCGCCATCCAAAGCAAAATTATTTTGGATAACCGGAAATGGTAATTTACCTTGCGTAAACGAAGAGCAATTGGATTATTTTGAAACCCATTTTCATGTCGTTCCGCAAGTACGCGGTAAGACATTAGGAGAAGGCTTTTATGCCCAAAAAACAAAAAACCATGACTAAGACAGAACTCAAAGAGTTTCTTGACGAAAAGGTAGCTTTGTACAACAATCCGAACTTTATAGAAAGCGACCCGATTCAGATTCCGCACCAATTTACTTTAAAAGAAGATATTGAGATAGCCGGTTTTCTTACGGCAACCATTGCTTGGGGAAACCGCAAAATGATTATTAAAAATGCCCAACGAATGATGGACTTGATGGGTAATTCGCCTTATGATTTTGTAATGAGTCACCAAAACCATCATTTAGAGTCTTTAGACTCATTTGTCCACCGCACATTTAACGGTAGTGATTTTAAAATTTTTATTTCGGGATTAAGCCATATCTATACAAATCACAACGGCTTAGAAAATGCTTTTTCCAACCACAAAGAAGGCGAATTTCTGAATCTGCAAACCAATATTCATTTCTTTAAAAAGAAGTTTTTTGAATTCACGAATTTTGAAAGGTCAAAAAAACACCTTTCTGACCCATTACAAGGTTCGGCTGCCAAGCGAATAAATATGTATTTACGATGGATGGTTCGCAAGGACAATAACGGCGTAGACCTTGGTATATGGGAGACTATACCAATGTCAGCACTCTCCTGCCCGCTTGATGTTCACTCCGGAAATGTTGCGCGTAAGCTTGAATTACTCACCCGAAAACAGAACGATTTTAAGGCTGTTTCAGAGTTAGACAATGAGCTTCGAAAAATGGATAAAAACGATCCTGTCAAATATGATTTTGCACTTTTTGGCTTAGGTGTTTTTGAAGCATTTTAATCCCTAAAAAAAAATATTTTTAGAAGATTTCAACAAAATACTTGACTTATCAACAAAATTTATTGTAGTATTTTATTTGTTTATTTACTTGATTTTTATCATTTTTAAAATATTTGACCAAAAAAAGATGTCATTCATCGATAATTTAAAATTAAATTTTACCAACTGAACGCATATCAGTTACATTCGTATTTCGTATTAATCAAATTTACCACTATTTTATGCATTTAAATTACCCTAGTACAAGCAATAATTTTTCATTGTTTGTTAAGTCATTTATGACTTGTTGCAATTTTAAATCAAATTCTGATTATCCCAAAAATGCCTTTAAAAATCATGCTTATAGAGCTATATTGCTGATTATGATTTTATTAGGAGGATTTAGTGTCAAGGCACAAACAACACTGATTTCTCCTACCGGTGACGGTGGTTTTGAAACAGGAACTGACTTAACCAATAATGGTTGGACAACGGTTAATGCTGCCACCAATACTTGGCAAGTTGGAACAGCCTCAACTGCTTTTGCAGGGACAAGAGCTGCTTACATATCAAATAACGGAGGTGGTGCTTGGGCTTACACAGTCGGTACTTCCCAAACTTCTCATTTCTACCGGGAAATTACCGTTCCGGCAGGAGAAACTAACATAAACCTGTCTTTTCAATGGAAAGGAAGTGGCGAGTCAGGTTGGGATAGATTATTGGTCTATACAGCCCCAACTTCGGTAACTCCAACTGTTAATAATCCTGTTTCGAATTCTACAGCTATAACTAATGCTACTTTGGTTTATACTCAGGCAAATAATGCTCAGGCGACTTATACTTCTGCCTCTATTTCACTTCCGGCGGCATTGTCAGGAACTACTTTTAGATTGATTTTTACTTGGCAAAATGATGGTGCAGGAGGAACTTCACCTGGAGTTTCATTAGATAACATTTCATTAACCTCTGCCAGTCCAATCAATTATGTTAGTAATACTGCAAGTGGTAACTGGAGCACAGCGGCAACTTGGTCACCAAGTGGTATACCAACAGCTTCAGATAACGTTACCATAGCTGACGGACATACCATAACCATAGATGCAACTGCAACTGCAACCTGTAATAATTTAACTGTTGGACAAGGCACCAGCGGTACTTTAATTTTTAACTCAACAGCTGCCAGAACGATAACTGTTGGTGGTAATCTTAGCATCGCTTCAGGAGGAACTTTTCAAAGTGCTGCCTCAGGAAGTGTTATAACACACGCGCTCTCTATAGCCGGTAATATAACCAATAATGGAACATTAGATTTTAGTACTAATACTAATGGAGCAGCAGCCGGTATTACGTTTACAGGAGCCGCCAATCAATTGGTATCGGGAACCGGAGCAACTACCGATTTGTATAGCATAACAATGTCGAAATCAGCTTTGGCTAATTTGGTAGATTTTAATTTAAGTAATTTTTCGGTTAGAGGATTATCATCTTCTGCAACAGGTGCTTTGTTATTAAGCGGTTCCGGAACAGGAACTATAAAATTCAGCGGAACGAATACATTCAGCGGAACACTATTTTCAACTGCTGCCTATAGTATTCCTTCAACACTTGGTTTTTGGTTAAACAATCCTAATTTTGTTGTTCAAGGTCAGGCCGGTTCGTCAACATTAAGTGGTTTACTTAGAATCTCAAACGGTATTTTTACTATTGGAACAACTAACAATAGCATGGGCTTCAACAGTGGTGCCAATATAATCATAGAAGGCTCAGGTATTGTTAATTCTGTAGCTCGATTTGGAGTTGGTAGTGCAGGCAATAACATTACTTATAATCAAAGCGGCGGAACTGTTTATGTTAATACCGCAAATGGTAATTCTAGTACTACTTTAGCAAGTTTTGATGCCGGAACTTCAACATCAACTTCATTCACCATGAGTGGTGGTAGTATAGTTGTGAGAGGAGCGGCTTCTGCAACTAATGGAGAATATCGAGGTCCTGTAACTGGTGCAACAGTAAATATCACCGGTGGTACACTTCAATTAGGAACAGCTGCTGTCACTACACCTGCCATTGCAGCAACACCGGCATCCACAACATTCAGAACTTATACCGGAGTTACACCAAGTATAGTATTGAATGCCACCAACAATCCCGGAATCACTTTGGGTGGTGCAATGGAAGTACGTGGTGACCTTACCCTAAATGGTACTGGTACCTTCACTAATAACAGTAACACGTTGACCATGAGAGGTAATTCCGTTACCAATCCGGGTAACATTACTATTAGTAATGCACCATCTGTGTTCACTATCAATTCAAGTAATACGACAGCATTTTCTTTTACAAGTTCATTTGGAAATCAGTCAATTACCAACAACGGTACAATAACCGGAAACCAATTACCGTCTTTAACCATAAATAATACTTTTGCGGGTGGTACAGTTACTATTCCTGCAGGATTATCATTGATGGGTGGTTCAACATTAACCTTAACATCGGGAGTCTTGACAGTTGGCGGCGCCGGAGATATTACTTTTATACAAAGTGGAGCTGTTACACAGTCATTTGTAATGTCCAGAACCAATGGTTCATTGTCTGCTACGACAAGTTCTTTTGGAGTTGCAACACCAACGACACTTAATTATACTTACGGCACAAGTACTGCTGCTCAAACCACCGGTGCAGAATTACCAAATAGTGTTGGGACAACTACCCCTTTAACAACATTAACTATTAATAATGCTCAAGGGACAATTTTAAACAAACCGGTAAACACAAATACTTTAACATTAACTGCTGGTCAACTAACAACTACTGATACAAATTTAGTTACCGTAACCGGGACTACAACAGGAAGTGTCAGCAGAAGCTCGGGCTATGTTAACGGGCCAATAGCCAGAACATTACCTGCAAATAATACTACAGGGACATATATCTTCCCTGTTGGTAAAGGAACTTACAACCCTTTTGAATTGTTAAGCCCTAATACTACTTCAAGCACTTCATTAGCTGTAATCAAAGCGGAAGCTTTTGACGCCAATTCTAATGGAACTGCGGGAGCAAATATTGGGTCATTAAATACCAATAGATATTGGGCGGCTTCGGTGATTACAAATCCATCAAGCTTTACCAACTCATTCATCAAACTTACAGACTCTTCTGTTGCTTCAACAAGTGGTATTGCTTCAAGCTCTACTGTTAATGGAACTTATGATCTTGTAGGAGGAATTAATCCAACCATAGTGGCGGGTACCAGTATTCAATCTACAGCACCGGCAGCAACCAGCTTACCGGGATTCTTCGCTATAGGAACTAGAGCCGTTAGCATGTCGTATGTTTCAAGTACTACAACACAAGCCTCAACCGCTTTCTGTTTGGCATCTTCAACAAATCAACAGATATTGGGTGTTCAAATTGTTACAGTTGGAAATGCAAATCCATTAGTTTTATCTAATTTAAATTTCAATACGACTGGAAGTACTAATGCAAGTGATATAGCAAAAGCAAGAGTATTTTACACAGGAACTAGCAATACTTTTGCCACTACAACTCAATTTGGTGCAGATATCACTTCACCTTCCGGATCCTTTACCGTAACTGGCTCAGCATCTTTGGCAGAAGGCACAAATTATTTCTGGTTGGTATATGATGTAGCTCCTACAGCTACAGTAAACAATGTTTTAGATGCTCAATGTGTAAGTGTTGATTATGGAACCGTTCAAACACCAACGGTAACTGATCCGACAGGAACAAGAACTATCAAAGCACAATTGAATGGAACCTATTTGATTGGTGCGTCTCAATCTTCACCAAACTTTACTAGATTGACAGATGCAATTACTGAATTAAACACCTATGGGGTTAGCGGTCCGGTAGTTTTCATTTTGCAATCGGATTATTCTAGTACAACTGAAACTTTCCCGTTGGTTGTGAATGCAATCTCGGGTTCAAGTGCTGTTAATACTTTAACTATTAAACCGGCGACTACTGCAACTATTAGTGGTTCAGTGGGTTCAGGTGCGCTACTTAGACTGAACGGTGCCGATTATGTTACCATTGATGGAAGCAATAGTGGTGGAACAGACAGAAGTTTGACTATTACTAATACATCAACTAGTTCTCCAACTGCAATTTCGTTAATAAGTTTAGGAACAGGTGCAGGTGCCACTAATAATACAATTAAAAATTCTATAATAAGCACAGGAACCAAAACTTCCAGCTACGGTATTGCTTTAGGTGGTTCAACACCGGGTAACGCTGGAGATGATAATGATAATAACACTATTCAGAATAATGTAATCACATTGGCTAATATTGCAGTTTTCTCAAGTGCAAATGCAACCGGTGTGACTGACAACTTGCTAATAACTCAAAATACACTGGGTACTTTAGTTTCTGCAAGTGCATTAAATACAAATGCCATTAATCTTGTACAAGCGAATTCAGCAACCATTTCTTTGAATGAAGTTTTAGGAATAACTCAAAGTTCAAGTTTTGATGCGATTAGTTTAGGAGCAGGTGTTACCAATACAAGAATCACGAGAAACTCAATTCATGACTTGATTAATAATGGAACTAATAGGTCTTCTGGTATTGGTTTGGCCACCGGAAACGCGGCAAATATTACAATAGACAATAACGTATTTTACAACATTATTAGTAATGGTACCGGTGGTCTCGGCTTCTCTACATCAGGGATTTATACCAGTGCCGGAACAGGTTTCAATATTTATTATAACAGTATCAATATGAGCGGTGATAGAGATGCAGTGGCCACAACTAAACCATCATCTGTATCTTCGGCTATTATGATTAATAACTCCTCTGCGGCAAATCTTGATATACGCAATAACATTTTAGCTAATACTCAAACAGCTACAACTAATCAACCTAAATCATATGCTATTTATAGTACAGCAGCCAATACTGCTTTTACAAACATCAATAACAATGACTATTTTGTAAGTGGAGCGCAAGGAGTTTTAGGTTTCTTAACTTCTGACAGAACAGATTTAGCGGCTATCCAAACTGGTTTTGGCCAAAACACAAACTCTATTACCGGAAACCCTTTATTCAATTCTACAACTAGCTTAATTCCTCAAACAGGAAGCCCTGTAATTGGAACTGCTACTCCTATTGGAGGAATAACTATCGATTTAATTGGTACAACTAGAAATGCTTCAACACCTTCAATAGGTGCTTATGAACAAGCAATCGATTTAGTGGGGCCAACAATCAGCTTTACCGCACTAACCAATAATTGTGGTAGTGGTGACAGAACTTTAACTACTACCATAACTGATGCTACTGGTGTACCAACCTCTGGTGCAGGATTGCCGGTATTGTATTGGAGAATTGGCGCAGGCTCATACACTTCAAGTACAGCTACGTATGTATCAGGAAACACCTATAACTTTACATTGGGTTCTGGTTCTGCCATTAGTGATGTTATCTCCTATTATATTGTTGCTCAAGATACCGCAGGTACTCCAAATACTAGTGTCTTTCCTTCTGCTGGTGCCTCTGGATTCAGTATCAATCCACCGGCAGTTTCAACCCCACCGACAACACCAAGCAGTTATACTAATTTAAATACTTTATCAGGCACCTACACTGTTGGTTCCGGAGGTAACTATGCTACTTTAACTGCTGCAGTTGCAGCTTACAATTCATCTTGTCTGACAGGTTCGGTAACATTTAATCTTACCGACACTTCCTACAGCACAAATGAAACTTTCCCAATCGTTATAAATTCTAATGTAAGTTCTAGTGTTACCAACACCTTAACTATAAAACCGGCAACTACTGCCACTATTAGTGGTACTGTAGGCACCGGAGCCCTACTAAAATTAAACGGTGTAGATTATGTTACCATTGATGGAAGCAATAGCGGTGGAACAGATAGAAGTTTAACTTTCCTTAATACCAGCACAGCATCCTCTGGGAATGCTGTTGTGTGGATTGCAAGTGCCTCTGCTTCTGATGGAGCTACAAACAATACTATTAAAAACTGTGTTATTACAGGAAACTCAAAAACAACAACTTTTGTTGGAATATTTTCCGGTAGCGGAAGTACCATCAGCACAAGTGGATTATCTTTAGCGGCCAATAATAACAATACTATTCAAAACAACTCCATCGGAAGTTGTCAGTATGGTATATTTTCTTTCGGAGTTTCAACTTCTACCAAAAATAATGGAACTGTAATCAAACAAAATTTACTTAATGGTTCAGGTGCAGCTTCGTTGAATGTTGGTGGAATTTTTGCCCGAAATGAAAATGGTATTCTAATTACTGAAAATAAAATTGAGAACATCACCGGATCATCAGCAGTTTATGGTGTCAATCTTGGTGTTAATACATTTAACACATATTCCCCAGGAACAACTGATGAAGTTACCGGTGCTACTATTAGCAAAAATACACTTACCAGCATTACTACAAGTTCAGGAAGCTCTTGTTTTGGTATAGTGGTTTGTCCTGCAACCTCGGGAACTACTCAAATTTCGAACAACAGCATTGCTGCGATAAACGGAAATGCTTCACCAAGTGATTTTACTGCAGGTATCTATGTTGGCGGTGGAACAGGTTCTACAACTCAAGTATACTACAATAGTGTTTCAATGTCAGGAAGCGGAACAAGAACTTCACCAAGTACCGCATTAGCTATTGGTGGTTCAAATCCTATTGTTGATGTAAAAAACAATGCCTTATACAATATCTCAACAGCTTCAGGAACTTTGAGTGCTACAATTGCATCTTATGCATTTACTACTGCCAGTACAACTTTCAGTAATCTTAGCTTTAATTATAACTCTTTGTTTACTTCAGGGGCTTATTCTCGATTTGCAGGAACAGGAAGTACATCATCTCCAACTATTCAAGCTGACTTGAACGCTTTAAATACTGCTATTGGTGGCGGAGCAAATTCAATTTCAGCTAATCCATTATTTACATCTACGACTAATTTAATACCGGCACTTGGCACTACATTGTCTGGAGCCGGAACACCTTTAGCTGTTCTTGTAGATATAAATGGCATATCAAGAAATGCAACAACTCCTTTTATCGGAGCTCATGAACAATCAGTGGATTTAGTTCCTCCAACAATCACATATACTCCTTTAACCAATACTTGTACTCCGGGTGCCAGAACCATCACAGCTACCATTACTGATACGAGTGGAATTCCAACCTCAGGAGTAGGTTTACCGGTATTATATTGGAAAGCAAATAATGGTAGTTACAATGCTGTAACAGGAACAAACACATCAGGAGACTTATACGATTTTACAATAGGAACAGGCTCAGTGGCCGGTGATGTAATTTCCTACTATATTGCTGCTCAAGATAATTCTGCTAATGTCAATGTAGCGGTTTCACCTGCAACTGGTGCATCAGGGTTTACTACCAATCCACCGGCAGCAGGAACACCTCCAACAACTCCAAACACCTATACTAATAACATTACATTGTCTGGCGTATATACTGTTGGTACAGGAGGAAATTATACCACATTAACTTCAGCAATTGCCGCTTATAATTCGGCTTGTTTGAGCGGAGCTGTTACCTTTAGTTTAACTGATTCTTCTTATTCAAGTGCTGAAACATTCCCACTTAGTATCAATGTAAACACCTATGCCAATGCAACAAATACATTGACTATCAAACCAGCAACTGGTATTGTTAGTAGTATAAGTGGTTCTAATGCTACTGCTATCTTCAATTTGAATGGAGTTAAATATCTAACAATTGACGGTTCAAATACTGTTGGTGGTACAACTAAAAATTTAACCATCAGCAATACCAATACTTCCGGTACTACAATTACCTTCATTAATGAAGCTTCTAACAACAATATTAAAAATTCAATTTTAAATGGGGTTAGTACAGCAACCACTAGTGGTGTTATCTTATTAAGTACTACAACAGGTACGGACGGGAATGATAATAATACTATTCAAAACAACGATATTTCCGGGGGTGCTACCGCTACAGGTGTTGGTATCACTAATGCAGGTACTGCCACAAACAGTACTACTAAAAATTCAGGAAATATCATAAGCAACAATAATATCTTTAACTTCTCTGTCAATGGTATTAGAGAAGGTGGTGGTACTCTTGGGACTGTTTACAGTGGTAATAACATTTACGAAGTAGCCACTCAAACCACTGCTTTAATAGGAGCATTATTTAGAACCACTACTTTAGAAGGTTTCACTTTTACCGGGAACAAAATCTATGATTTAAAAACAAGTGCAACTACAAGTGTATATGGTATTCATTTAGTAAATATGCAAACCGGCTCAACAGGAACCATAACAAACAATATGATTTCACTTGACGCCACAACTCCATTAACGGTTTATGGTATATTTGACGAAGCGGGTACCGGAAGGCTTTTTGATATTTACAACAATACAATTGCTATTTCAGGTACTGTTTCAGGAGCTAGTAATTCTGCTGCCTACTATTATAGTATTGCAAGTACTACCAATTTCAAAAACAATATTTTAAGCAATACAAGAAACGGTGGAACCGGTAAACATTATGCTTTACGATCTATAGCCACTGTAACCAGTTTAACTTCTGATTATAACGATTTGTATGTAGGAGCCGGTACCGGTAATGTTTTAGCAACTAATACAACTGCTGATCAAACCTCATTAAGTGCTTGGCAAACAGCAACTTCAAAAGATACAAACTCAGCTAACGTTCTTCCAGTATTTACATCTGTAACTGATTTGCACATCGCAACTTCCAGCGTAGGTTTGGATAATTTAGGAACGCCTATTGCTACTGTTACTACAGATATTGATGGAGAAACCAGAAATCTTACTACTCCTGATTTAGGAGCTGATGAATTTACTATACCGGTTTGTATAACTGCCAATGGCGGTACAGCTACAGGCAGCGCGCAGTTCTGTACTTCAGGGACTCCAAGTATTGCCGCTAGTGGATATTCTTTCGGTTCAGGCACTACCTACCAATGGTATTCTTCTACCAATGCTGCAGATTATCCAAATGCCGGGACAGCAATTTCCGGACAAGTAAACCCTTCAGTGTTAACAACTAGTGCAATTAGTACAACCAGTTATTATTGGTTACGTGTTACCTGTGGAACAGACAGTTCAACTGCAAATTCAAATTTGGTAACCATAACAATAAATACGCCGGCTACATTTACTGCAAGTGCAGCACAATCAAGCATTTGTAGTGGTGGTTCCGGAACAACATTAACCGCTTCGGGAGGAGCTTCTTATACATGGACTTCAAACCCTTCCGGATTTACTTCGACGTCAGCTACACCGTCTGTCAATCCTTCGGTAACAACAACTTATACTGTAAATGGAATAGACACTAATGGATGTACGGCAAATCCGGGTACAGTAACAGTAACGATTGTTGAAACACCAAGTGCAGTGTCAGTATTATCAAGTGCCAGTCAGGTATGTAGTGGCAGTGCAGTTACTTTATCAGCTAATGGTGGTTTGGTTAATTCAACTAATCAAACTATCTATAGTGAAAGCTTCACAAGCGATTTGGGCACATTTACAACAGTTAATAGCTCAACAACTACTGCTCAAGATTGGACAGCAAGAGCAAACGGTTATGTTTATACTTCTACTTATACTTTTAGTGGTTCAACAGGTGGTTTTGTTTTAGCTAATTCTGATGTTGGAGGATCATTTAGTGCTTTTACAAACACTCAATTAATATCAGCATCATTTAACACAACCGGTTATACCAATTTATCATTACAATTTAATGAATATTTAAATAACCCAAATACTGCAGCTGCCGTTGAAATTTCAGATGATAATTTTGCTTCAGTTACTGTTCTGCGTAATGACATAGTAACCGATTTAGGAACCCCATCGGCATTTAATGCAACAACGATTGCAATTCCTGCACAATTCATAAACAAAACTAACGTAAAAGTCAGATTCAGATATGAAGGAAATTGGAGTTGGTTCTGGGCAGTTGATGAAGTTAAAGTTAAAGGTGATGCTTCTTTAAGTGCCCCAACTACTTGGACCGCATCAGCAGGTACTCTTTATACCTCATTATCGCCTGATGTGGCCTATGTAAACGGTTCAAATGCGACAACAGTATACGCTAAGCCAACTGCAAATACAACTTATACCGTTACTGCTAGCAATAACGGATGTACAGCAACTGGTAATACTACCGTTAACGTAACTGCTTTACCTAGTTTTACCGTGGCTCCTATTACCATTTGTAAAGGACAAACAGGAACTTTAACAGCAGTGTCTTCGGGAAGTAATTCTTACTCTTGGGCACCAGTTGGTGGCGGTGCTACTTTAACAGGTAATCCGCGAACTGTTAGTCCAACTGTTACAACTACCTACAATGTAACTGCTACCAGTAACGATACTACCCCGGCATGTCAAAATACCCAACAAGTAGTCGTTACAGTTAACGACCCAGGTACAATTGATTCAATAACACCGTCACGAACTGTAGCTCCGGATCAAGCTACTACTTTTGTAGTAACTACTACCGGGGGAACAAATTTAACTTACAGATGGCAAGTCAATAACAATGTTGACGGTTGGCAGTTCTTAACTAATGATTATGTGGATGAAAACACAGGTAATTATCTAGGTGTTAATACCGCTACATTAAGTCTTCAAAACATTACCTTAGCGTTTGATACATATCGCTACAGATGTATTGTGAAAAGTGATAATCCTTGTACTGACATGATTTCAGAAGAAGGTACATTAAACGTAACTTCAACAGGATTTATTACCCAACCTGCAAATGTTACTTTATGTGGGGATTCGAGCACTCAGTTCAGTGTCGTAACGTCAGGCGATGAACCTTATAACATACAATGGCAAATAAGTACCGACAACGGTGCAAACTTCACGGATATCGTTGATGGTTTTGATGCCTTGACAGGTCTTACCTTTACTGTTGCTCCGGTTGATGACTTGGCTGCCAAAACGCTGAATGTTTCAGGTATAACAGCAACCCATAATAACTATCAATTCAAATGTCAATTAGACTTCTTCCTAGATAGTGCAATTGCAACATTAACAGTAAATACCCCTATTTCGGTTGTAACTGATTTATCAACAGCGACTGTTAACTTGTGTAGAGTTTCTAACACCAGCAACTTAACCCTACAAACAGCCGGTTCGGTATCATCGGTAGTGTGGAAATATTCTACAGTACCAAACCCTGCCGACTGGACAGCATTGCCGTCAGTAACCAATAATACACCTGCTGGTACAACTTATACCGCTACAAACCCTACTGCGAATAATTATAATTTAGCTGTAGCGACATCCGCTACTACACCAGTTGGAAATTATTATTATAAAGCAATTATTATAGGCAGTGGTTCAGGACCTGGAAAATGTACTGATTTACAATCCAATATGGCTACTATAAGCATCCATCAACCGGTGGTTGCCGTTACTCCTAATTCTGCGACTTATTGTAGTCCGGGTACAAGCGTAACACTTACTGCAAGTGGAGCAAGTACTTACTCTTGGTCACCAAGTACGGAATTAGACACTAACACCGGCGCCACAGTATTGGCTACACCTTCAAGCAATACTACTTATACCGTAACAGGAACAGATACATTTGGATGTACTAACACTGCTACAGCTACTGTTAACTATTCTGATTCAATAACCGTTACAGCTTCAAATGCTACTGCACTATCCTGTCCGGGTTCTACTGTACAGCTTAATTCTGCGACATCAACTGTAAACTCAACGACTCAGACATTTTTGAATCCTTCAACAGATGGAGGTTTTGAATCGGGCACAACTTTCCCATTGAATGGATGGAATGTTATCAATGGAACTAATAACCAATGGAATGTTGGTACTTCTGCCGGAGTTCAAGCAGGTACAAATGCTGCGTTTGTAGGAGCTAACAATGTTGCTACTGGTATTGCTAGTGTGAATCACTTCTATCGAGATATTGTAATTCCGGCTGGATTAAATAATATTTCTTTGAGTTTTTATTTGAAAATGGCAATTACAGATGATACGTTTGATTATTTGTATGTGTATGCAACTACAACTTCACGTACACCGGTAGCTGGTACAGTGCCTTCAACGGGTTATACGCAAGTATTTTCAAATACTGCTACCGTATACAGTAACTATACATTACGAACAGTAACATTACCAAATTCTTTGGCAGGAACTACAGTACGTTTAGTGTTCACCTATAAATCAGATTCTGCAGCACCGTTCTCTGCTCCTGCAGTTGATAATATTTCAATTACAGGAACACCAGCAGTTAACTATACTTATGCTTGGACTTCTACTCCTACTGGATTTACTTCAAGTTTGCAGAATCCTACAGCTACCCCAACAGTTGCAACTACTTATAACTTAACAGTTACATCTCCTAGCGGCTGTTCGGCTACTTCATCTGTATTAGTGAATGTGTTAACTCAATCGCCAACAATTACTACGCAACCTTTGGCTTCTACAAAATGTCAAGGCCAGACTGCTACATTTACAGTAGCGGCAACTAGTGTAGTGTCGCCTATTTCTTATCAATGGAGAAAAGATGGTGTACCGTTGATTAACGGAACAGGAATATCGGGTGCTACTACTACAACTTTAACGTTAACAGGCGTTACCGCTGCAAGTGCCGGAAACTATGATGTGGTTGTAACAGTATGTAGTTCATTAAGTACAACTAGTAATGCTGTTGCTTTGGTGGTTAATTCACTGCCAACAGTAACGGTTACACCAAATAGTTCATCCTACTGTTCTCCTACCGGAACTGCGGTAACACTTACTGCCGGTGGAGCGTCTAGCTATACATGGTCTCCGTCAGCCGGATTATCAAATACTACAACGAGTATCGTCAATGCAAGTCCAACAACTTCGCAAACTTATACCGTAACCGGTACTGATGGAAATGGTTGTACAAATACAGCTACTTCAACAGTCACTGTATTCCAAAGCCCGGTTATTACTAGCTTAACAGCGACTCCATCTACGGTTTGTAGCGGTTCGGATTCACAATTATCAGCAACAACAAACTCACCTGCTTCCAATTATATTTACACCAGCAGTACCGGTCAATCATTGTTAACGATTACTTCGCCAACAACAGTAACTACTGTAACATCAGGAACTAATGATGATGGTTATATCACTGTTAATCCATCGTTTACATTCAATTACACCGGGATTAATTATACTTCTTTCAGTGTTGGAACAAACGGCTATATAGTGCTTGGTGGAAATTCATCAACTGTACCGTCAAGTCTTACTTCGATTTCAGGAAATGTAATTTATGCCTTTGGTAGAGATGGAAATCTTAATACAAACAATGGTGGTGACTTAACACATGGTCCTGCTGCCGGAGGAAAATATGTTTTCCAAATGAATAAATATGCAGGAGCAGGAAGTGGCGGAACCAGTGCTACTACCTATATAACTTACCAAATAGTGTTATGGGGAGCAAGCAGTTCACAACCTGGTAAAATAGATATCATTTACGGAACAAATGCCGGAACACCTGTATCTGCCGGAACAATTGGTATCAGAGATACCGCAGGTAGCTATTTAAATGGCGTGAACGGTTCTACATCTTCAACTACAACTGCCGCCGCATGGCCTGCTCCCGGACAAATGTACTCATTTGAAATACCGGTAACATCTTACTCATGGTCACCTAGTACTTTCCTCAACAATAGTACTATCGCTAATCCATTAGCAACCGGTGTGACTGCAACAACTCAATATGTTGTGACTGCCACAAGAAATGGATGTACGGCTAATGCTGATGTTACAGTTGTTGCAACGCCTAGACCAACGGCAACTATCAGCGGAACAACAACGCTATGTAGAAATGGCGCACCAGCACCAATAGTAACCTTTACGGGTGCTAATGGTACTGCACCATATATCTTTACTTATAAACTCAATGGCGGAAGCAATCAAACTATTTCAACTATCGGAAGCAATAGTACTGTTTCAATAACTATCCCAACCACAACAGCTGGTGTATTTAGCTATTCATTGGTAAGTGTTCAAGATAGTACTGCTGCGGCTTGTTCTCAAACACAATCGGGAACAGCAACTGTTACTGTAGTAGAAAATATTACTTACTACCGTGATGCTGATAATGACGGTTATGGAAATGCAGCTATTTCTATAATTTCTTGTAATGCTTCTGAACCGGGTTATGTAACCAACAATACTGATTGTAATGATGCTGTTGCAAGTATAAATCCTGGGGTTCCTGACATTAACTTCAATAATTTTGATGAGAATTGTAACAACAACTTGTTCGATGGTCATGCACCGGTAGTGGTAAATATAACCACCCCAAGTGGTGCTTTAGCTTTAATGACTAGTACTATTACTTGTTCGGTAGCGACCAATACAACTCCTTATTCAGGAAGTTCAGTATTGTATCGCTTTAAAGTAACCAGAACAGCTCCGACTTTGGCTGTAGAATATATCAACAGTACGACAAGAACGTTTGCTATATCTCAATTGGCCATTGCGGCACACTCCGCTACTTACGAGGTACAAGCTACGGCTATCGTAAACGGGGAAGAGCAACCTTACAATGGTAATACAGCCACTTTTACTACGCCTGCTGCACCGGTTATTCAGTTAGTTTCTCAAGTAGTTACGAACCAATGTAACCAGACTTTGGCTACGATTAACTCTTATATCTATGCCAATAACAGCACTATGTATAATAATGCACAGATTGTTGAATTTGAAGTAGAGCGATACGAAAACAATATATTGACACATACACAAGTTTACAGTACAAATGTTCCCTACTTTAAATTGAGTTCATTGTCTATACCTGTAACTTACGGAACGCTTTATAAAGTTAGAGTACGTTACGGATATAACAGCTATGGTAGCGAAATCAGATCCAATTACAGTACCCAATGTAATGTTACTACACCAAGCATGCCTTTAGCTCAAGTAGCAGCTTCACAATGTGGTCAGGAATTGGCTTCAATCAATTCTTTTGTATATGCCTCAGGTAATCTTGGAAGTGCCAATTTGTATGAATTTAGAGTTACTCGTATTCCTCACCTTGGAGATGCTCCGGTAACCGTTACTCAGGAAACCATTCAAAGAATTGTGCCTTACTTTAGATTGACCATGTTGACCAACTTATTTATTGGTTTAGGCAAAGAGTATGCTGTTGAGGTTCGTTACCGAGTAAATAGTTTCGGAACACAACAATGGTCAAATTGGAGTGAAACAGTTTGTTCTGT
>NZ_JAAQQU010000099.1:283004-289437 GCF_011742145.1 Flavobacterium sp. J49
ACAAGTGCCACTCAATACCGTTTCCGCTTGGAATTGTTTGATGAAATGTCGCCAACTCCGGAAGTACCGGTTTACAGCCAGTATGTTGACAGACCGGTTAAATACGTTAGTTTAAACCAATTTACAGGACTTCAGCCGGGTGTTACTTATGTAATTACAGTGGCGGTTGAAATGTTTGGAGAATTTGGGCCATACGGAAAAGACTGTGCGGTGACAACTCCTGCATTTGCTGCTAAATCAACACCGGCTATGGTTACAGGATTTGAGGCAACGGTTTATCCGAATCCGTTTACTACAAACTTCACTTTAGCTGTTGAGACATCAAGTCAATCTTCTATCGATGTTAAAGTATATGATATGGTTGGAAGATTAGTTGACCAAAGAACCGTTTCGGTATCAGAATTAAAGAAAGGCATCTTAGGTGACCAATACCCAAGTGGTGTTTACAATGTAATTATCACCCAAGATGAAGTAGTAAAAACACTTCGTGTAGTGAAAAGATAAGTTTAATTAAAATACCGGGCATTCTTATAATATGCTTAAAATAAAATCCCCTGTCTCGTAATCATGAGAAGGGGATTTTCATTTTAGGGATTTAAAAGTTGCGTTGTAGCTTTCTTAATGTGCTTAAAAAGCAGTAAAATTCTTTCTTTATAATCTTAATTTAAGATTTTTTTATCGACAAACTACCTAAAAAATCGACTAAAATAATGTTTCTAATTGGTTAACAATTAGTTAATATCTTTTTATTTGTAAAAGACAATTATTGTTTAGTTTTACCACTGCTTTAAACTTTTTTATATGAAAAATATTTTACTTTTTAGAAAGCCAAAAGGGCTTTTGTTTTGGAGTTTTGCTTTGCTTTTTTTGCTTTTCCATGGAAAGGGATTTGGGCAAGTTGTTTTCACTGAGAATTTTAATTATACTAGTGGAACAACTTTGATTTTAAATGGTTATACTGCTTCCTCAGGTACTGGGACAAATAACTTGACCGTTGGGGGTACGGGTCTAACATATACCGGATCTCCTTCTAATGGAATTGGTGTTGGATTACCAATGACAACAAGCGGTGAAGATGTCGGGAAATTATTCACCTCTTCAATAACTAGCGGAACAGCTTACATGTCTTTTTTGGTTCGTATTAGCGCAGCTCAATCAACGGGAGATTATTTTACAGGAATTTTTACAGGCACAGCTTCATCCCCAGGTTTTGGTGTTAGAATCTATGCTAAATCATCAGGAGCAGGATTTGTGATGGGGGTTGGTAAAACAAATGCAACACCAGTCTATGATACTGGAGTTTTAACTTTTAACCAAACATATTATATTGTTGCTAAGTATACTTATAATACAGGAACGGCTACGGATGATACTGTTAGTTTATGGGTTGTTCCTTCTTTTGTTCTGGGAGGTACAGAGAGTACTCCAACTTTGACAACGGGTAGTGGTGCAACTGACCAAGGTGCATTCACGGGAGCTTATTTTAGACAAGGGACTGCTGCAAATGCTCCAACACTTATAATTGATGGCGTAAGAGCAGGTACTACTTGGGCAAGTGTAACTTCTGCATCATCATTAATTAATGGTGGAGGTACCTCTACTACAGCTTTTTCAACGACTTATGGAACCGCTTCAGCCTCTCAATCTTTTGCTGTTTCAGGATCCTTACTTACTAATAATTTAGTAGCAACAGCACAAACCGGTTTTGAAGTGTCTAGAAATGATGATGTTTCTTATGGGGCTAGCGCTTCTTATACTGCTGCTGAAGCTAATGCCGGAGGCATCTCTTTTTTAGTGAGGCTAAAAGATAACGCCAGTGCCGGAAATTATAATGGACAAAATGCTGTGGTTCTATCCAGTGGTTCTGCAACAACTGTAAATATTGTTACTTCTGCTTCCGGAAATACAGTAAGCCCTTTAGGGTTAACCATTACCGGATTAGATTCACAAGACAAGCAGTTTGACGGTACTACTACTGCTACTTTGATAGGAACTCCAACGCTAAACGGCGTATTGTTTTCAGATGATGTAGTTTTAAGTGGTACGGCTGTAGCCAATTATTCTTCGGCTGCAGTTGGCGGACCTTATGCCATTACTGTTACCGGATTTTCCCTTAGCGGAACCAAAGCCGGAAACTATTCTCTTGCACAACCTACGGTTACTGATAGAAGTATTACTCCATCAAGTTTGTTGAATCAAGTTATAACCTTTCCATCACTCACTGATGTCCTTTATGGAACGGCTAGTGTGGCTTTATTGGCTACCTCAGATAATCCGGAAGGGAACCCAATCACATACTCTAGTTCTAATACTAGTGTAGCCACAATATCGGGTAATACCGCTGTAATTGTTGGTGCGGGCACGACTACTATCACCGCCTCACAAGCCGGAAGCGGTACTCATAATCCAGCTATTGCTGTAACACAAAATTTGACTGTTACCCCATTAGGGATTTCCATTACCGGAATTTCTGCTTTGGATAAACCTTATGATGGTACAACAATAGCTACCTTGACGGGAACTGCTGTCTTGGATCCAGCACCAATTAATGGAGATGATGTTACTATAAGCGGTACGCCTATTGCAAATTTTGCAACCGCTGATTCGGGTTTACAAGCTGTAACCGTCTCCGGTTATACCCTTGGCGGAACAAAAGCCGGAAATTATTTGTTGACACAGCCGGTTATTGCCAATGCGACCATTACACCATTGACACAAACCATTACCTTTTTTGGTCCGATTCCAACTTTAACGTCATTAACGCCGGCCGTTACCTTATCAGCTACTGCCAGTTCAGCGTTGCCTGTGACTTTTGAAAGTTCAGATACCAATGTGGCTACAATTGATGGGAATGTTCTAACTATTGTTGGTATAGGTTCGGTAACTATCACTGCCAAACAAGCCGGAAACACCAATTATGCTGCGGCACCTGATTTAATGCAAACCAGATTGGTGGAAACGGCGCTGTATTTGAACCAGTTTACCGGTACTACCGGGACTTGTCCAACTCAAGGAAATATTCCTGTTACTGCATTGAATTCTTCAGGAAATGAGGCGACAAGGTCAACTGTGGTTTGTGTTACCTCGGCGAATTTGTTTACTTCCAATACATTGAACAACACAGCTTCAATTAATAATGCTTCCTACGTACAATTTTCAACTACTGCAGCCACAGGATATCGGTTAAATTTAACAAAGATGTCATTTTTGCGTTCGGGAAGTAATACTGCTCCGAATCAATTGGAAGTGCGTTATAGTATAGATGGTTTTGCTACTTCTACTTCAATGGGTAATATAGCTTTAACGCCAACAAGCGCAACTACCTTAACTTGGGATTTTGATGACTTTGTTTCTCCAGTCAGTGGAACGGTAACTTTCAGATTGTATCCCTATGGTACACAAAGAGTAGACTTAACAGGTACTGCTGCATCATCAGCAGGGACTTTCAGGTTAGATGATGTAGTGATTTATGGAACAGTTGAATCTGCTCCACCCACTGTGACAACTACTTCACCTGCTTCAAATATTACATCAACCTCTGCAACTTTAGGTGGGAATGTTACCAACATAGGTGGTTCGGCCATAACCGGAAATGGAATTGTTATAGCATTGACCAGTGATAATCCGAACCCTACAATAAACGGTGCCGGAGTAACTCAGGAGGCAAATGGTAGTTTCAGTACCGGTACAGGAGTGTTTACTTTAGGCACTACTGTTTCTTTGGCATCGAATAAACAATATTCTTTCCGTGCTTATGCTGCGAATATAAACGGTACCGTTTATGGAAATTCAGTGACTTTTTATACTTTGGCCCAAACTCCAACCACGGCAATTACTGTAAGTAATCCGGAGGTGGATAGTTTGGATTTAGATTTATCCGCTGCATCATCACCCAATACAGATACCCAAATTGCTATAAGAGTTCAATCGGGTTCCAATACTTATTATGTTCAATCAGATGGAACTTTAGGGGCTACTGCAGTTTGGCAATATGAAAACGGTTCCTCGCAAACGCCGCAATGGTCTTCTGCATTAACAGTTACAGGTTTGTTAAGTAATACATTATACACTTTTGATGTAAAAGCCAGAAATGTTGCTGCTGTTGAAACAGGTTTCGGACCAACAGCAAGTGGTACCACTTTGGAAAATTTAGCAGCGTTTTTAACTGTAACTACACCGTTAGCTGATTTTGTGAATGTTTGTACTACAGGATCTAACTCATTCGGAATAGGAAGTTTTACTTTTGATGGTGCCAATTTGAACAGTACTAATTTAACTGTTGGTTCATTATCTACTGAACTTACTTTTTCATTAACACAAAACGGTACTTATTCCAATCCGTTGTCTATTACTAATTCTTCAACGTCATTAACAGCTCAACAAGTTTGGGTTAAGTTTACTCCTTCTACAACAGGTGCTTTTAGTGGAACAATTGCTGTAAGTGGAGGTGGACTTTCCCCAGATTTTACATTTGGAGCTACTGGAACCGGAGTTAATACACCAGTTTCGGTTACCACAGGTTTGGCTTCCGGTATAAGTTCTATAGGAGCTACTTTAAGCGGTTCGTATGCTCAAGGTTGTTCCGAAGTGACTAATTCAGGAATCGAGTATAGTATTAATAACAATATGTCATCTAGTACTACAGTTGCTTTGAATACTGCGGTTACCGGTTTACAAGCGAATACAATTTATTATTACAGAGCTTTTGCTACAGATGCAACAGGTACTGTTAACGGAAGTGTTCTTAACTTTACTACTTCAGGCTTAGCTGCTCCAACTGCTAATGATGTTTCAAATGTTGCTCATAATGAATTTACGGCTAACTGGACCGCTGTTGACGGAGCTAGTTCTTATAGGCTAGATGTAAGTACATTACCAAATTTTGGAACTTCAACTACTAACTTGAATCAAACTTTGGTTAGTAATTCAGGAACTATAGGAGCAAGCGGATGGACTGAAACCAATGTAACTCAGGGTTCGGGTGGATATTTAAGCCTAGTGAGTAGTTCATCTACTGTTATTTCGCCAACTATTGATTTGACTAATTATTCTAATATCAATCTTAATTTTAAAGCCAGAACTTTTGGTGGAGTTAATGCTTCTAATAATACCATTACAGTCTCAATAACGACCAATAATGGTTCTAGTTGGACCACATTGGGTACTCGTATCCCACTCAATACAACCTTGAATGCCATGACTTTATTTAATCTAAGTTCTTATACCGGTTCACAGGTTAAAATTCGTTTTCAAACGTTGGGAGCCAACGGAACTGTTGGAGCGGGTATAGATGATATTATAGTTACAGGTGATGAATCCTATTTCACCCCTAGCTTTGTTTCCGGTTATCAAGATTTAAACGTTGGAAATGTTGTCAGTTATGATGTTGATACCAATATAAACCCTCTTACTCAATATTATTTCAGAGTAAGAGCTTTTAGTGCTAACAGTACTTCTGCCAATTCAAACACAAAATCAGTTACCACAACGGCTTCACCACCAACTTTTGGCAGTGTTTCCCAAAGTTTAGCTGAAATTATTTGTGATGGCAGTGAGGGTACTTTCAATATTACAGGTTTATTACCTCAAAGTACTTCTACCATTACTTATAATATTAATGGCGGTTCTAATCAAACAGTTGCCGGCGTTGTAGCTAATCTTTCAGGCTTTGCTACTTTCGCAGTTACTTTACCGGCATCTTTTAACGGACAAACCCTTACAATTACTCAAGTTGAAAGAACTGATATTGCCAGTCCTATCTTGACTGTTACAACAAATAATACCGCTGTCATTGCTGTTCAATCCAAATATTTATTCTATGTTGATGTTGATGGTGATGGTTACGGAAGCACTACCAGCAGTATGGAATGTTCTTCCAGTGCTGCTGTAGCACCAACAGGATTCTCTACTAACAATACTGATTGTAATGATGGCAACGGTGCTATTAATCCTGGTACTTCAGAAATCAACTTCAACAATGTTGACGAGGATTGTGATGGTTCTAAATTCAACGGTCATGCGCCTGTTGTTTCTAACATTACCACAGCAAGTGGTACTTTGGCTGCGATGACTACGGATATTTCTTGTTCTGTGGCTACTAATACAACTCCTTATTCAGGAAGTTCAGTTGTACACAAATTCAAAGTAACCAGAACTTCTCCGGCAGCTGCTCCTGTAGAGTTTGAAAGAGCTTCGCGCACATTCGCTATTTCAGAATTGGCCATTGCAGCCTATTCAGCCACATATGAAGTTCAGGCTACGGCTATCGTAAACGGGGAAGAGCAACCTTACAATGGTAATACAGCCACTTTTACTACGCCTGCTGCACCGGTTATTCCGTTAGTTTCTCAAGTAGTTACGAACCAATGTAACCAGACTTTGGCTACGATTAACTCTTATATCTATGCCAATAACAGCACTATGTATAATAATG
>NZ_JAAQQU010000100.1:0-1085 GCF_011742145.1 Flavobacterium sp. J49
TCACCCGGATTGTTGTCATCACAAAGCGGTGCCAATGGGCTCGGCGTGGTATTAGGGGTCGGTACCGGCAAGACTCTAATGTCTAAAGTGGTGATGCTTTGACATCCTGCGGCACTGGTAACTACCACTCCTAAGGTTTGAACAGGAGGTATTGCATTGGTATAAGCTGTTGGAGTGATTATAACATTAGTACCATTTTGAGCATCTAACAAAGAGGGATAATAAGTTACTGTATAACCTGAAAATCCTTGTGTAATCTCAGCATCTTTTACCGTTAAGTCAAAACTGTGGTATTGGTCATTCGGATTAGTGTCATTATCACAAACACTCAGCGGTGCAGGGGTTGTTAGCAACAACGGGATATTAATTACGATATCAAACGATCCTATATTGAAACAACCGGTTATAATATTTTCAACTCTTACCCAAATGGTTTCACCGTTTGTTGCTGTATAATTAGTATCGTTTATAATTGGTGAGGTGCCTAATTGTGCCGCCGTTTCAGAATTGTAATAGGTGACTACATAATTGCTCGGAGCCAATGGTTGTTGGGCCAAAACACTTGCGGTATTTACGGTCAAATCAACAGTGGTAATGGCATTTTGAGTATTGTTGTCATCATCACAAACCACGATATCATCTAAATCAATCGGTGCAATCGGACTTGGATTCACATTAAGTTCAATTGGAATGACACTCCAACATCCGGTATTGGTATCAACTGTTCTTACGTATATCGTTTGAACAAATGGGATAATAGAACAATATGGCATTGATGTGTCTATAGGAGTCGAGCCGATTTGAGCATCCGTTAAAGTTTCATGGAATGTGATACTGTAAGTTGTGATTCCATTCAATAAATCCGGTAATAAAGAAGCCAAATCAAACTCACACGAGAATCCGTCTTGATTCTCATCACAAACAGTATACGGTACTGTTGGCGGAATTGGAGATGGTAGCGGAACTACTCTGATGTCTATCGTAGAGATGCTGTAACAGCCCGTTGTACTATTGGTAATGCGAATACCTAACGTTTGTACATAAATAATTTGATTCGGGTATTGCAAATCAGGGTGAGAAACATT
>NZ_JAAQQU010000100.1:1135-2987 GCF_011742145.1 Flavobacterium sp. J49
TATTGCGGATAATTCGGTTGGGTAGCATTCGGTAGTGGATTTACCATTAAGTCCAGTTCCACTATATCATAACAACCCGTGGTGTTAAACTCTACTCGTACATATACAGTTTGATTCCACTGCGTTTGGTTGATGTAATTGGTAACACCGCCAATAGCATTAACATCGCCTTGGGCATTAGCAAAAGTGGTGTGGAAAGTAACTGTAACAGTAGTCGGGTCAATAGCTCCTAAAATCTGCGGTATTGTAGTGGTTAAATCAAAACTTTCAAAACCGGTTTGCCCTGTGTAATCACATAGTACATAATCATCCGGCTCAGTTGCTTCAGGTGTTGGGTCTACTATTAACTGCAAAGGAACTATCTCAAAACAACTTGAAGTATTTGATTCAACTCTAATGTAAATAAGTTGTGACCATGGATTAATATTATCATAATTAACAATATCAGGAATAGGAGTTCCTCCAGTATTGGCATCGGTTAAAGTTTCATGAAAAGTAACTGAATATGAATTACCACCGGTAACCGAATTAATAATTTGTGACAAGTTAAAAGTGACAAAACCATCATTACTTGGGTCACAATAATGTAAAGGTTGAGGATTAGTTACAACTACATCATTTGTAATTGTATTAATAGTGAAATTGGTTGCATTAGAAACACAATTCGCCAAAGTTTGTAAAGCAACTATGCTGTGGTTTCCTGTTGCTAAATTATTAAAAATAGGGTTTGACTGATAGGCACCCCCATCTAGAGAATATTCATAATTGAACCCAACTGGATTAGTTACAGTTACCGAGTTTGAATTACAAGATTCAACTATCGAAACTACCGGATCAATTTGAGGGATTACAACAATTTGAAAAGTAACCGAGACAGGACATGGAACTGCAATACTTGATACAGGATTAAAAGTGTAAGTAGTAGTAGCAGTATTGTTTAGTGTCGGTGACCAACTCCCGGAAATACCATTTAATGATGTTGTTGGTAATGGTGTAATAGTTCCTCCTGAGCATACCGTTGTTTGGGAAATATTGAAAGTAGGCGTTACAGTTGGATTAACGATGACTGTGACCGGTTCTATATCAAAACAAGAACCAACTGTACTTTTAATATAGTAAGTTCCACTAGTGGCTACTGCTGTTGGTATTGTTAATGCTGTAGTAGCTGTTGCATTAGTCCAATAGCTCAAAATTCCGCCTCCTGTACTTCCTGCTGTTACTGAGGGTAATGTCAAATTTACCGTGGCAGGAGAACAAACCGCGGCAGGATTTGTAATACTCAAAACTGGCGAAGGATTTATGGTTACTGTTACCGGTTCAATGTCAAAACAAGAACCAACAGTACTTTTGATGTAATAAGTTCCGCTGGAAGTCACTGCTGTTGGCGTAGCCAATGCAACAGTAGCTGCTGCATCAGTCCAATAAGTCAAAGTGCCGCTACCTGTACTTCCAGCAGTTACTGAAGCTAAGGTTAAATTCACCGTGGCTGGAGAACATACTGCTGTCGGATTGGTAATGCTTAAAACCGGTGCGGGATTTATGGTTACCGTTACCGGCTCAATGTCAAAACAAGAACCAACTGTACTTTTGATGTAATAAGTTCCGCTAGTAGTCACTGCTGTTGGAGTAGTCAATGCAATAGTAGCTGCTGCATCAGTCCAATAAGTCAAAGTGCCGCCTCCTGTACTGCCTGCTGTTACTGCCGGTAAGGTTAAATTCACTGTTGCAGGAGAACATACTGCTGCAGGATTGGTAATGCTTAAAACCGGTGCGGGATTTATGGTTACCGTTACCGGCTCAATGTCAAAACAAGAACCCGCAGTACTTTTGATGTAGTAAGTTCCGCTGGTAG
>NZ_JAAQQU010000100.1:3037-25567 GCF_011742145.1 Flavobacterium sp. J49
ATAATACACTCTAACGTAAATGGTTTGTGTCCATGGATTGATATTGTCATAAGGGCTCGTTAGTGATGGAGCTGCGCCAATCAAAGCATCGGTCTCTGTTTCGTAATAGCTCACAGACACCCCGGCAACTGCAGAACCACCCATAATCTCTATACTGGCACTTTGCAAATCAAATACGCCGAATCCATCATTGTTTGGATCACAATAATGTAATGCTTGTGGGGTAACCGCAAGCGGCCCTTGAGTTACTCTCAACAATTGAGTTGTAACAGCATAACAACCTGTGTTATTGTCCTCTACTCTAATATAAACTATCTCATTATCCGTACCTAAATAAGCCAAAGGGTCCTGTATCGAATTGGCACTATTTTCATTTTGAGCATCCAATAAACTAGTGTAGTATGTTATAGTCAGCCCGGAAACGTTACCATTAGTAACAACTCCCTCGTTAATTGTTAAATCAAATAAGGCCTGATTTGTTACTCCATTACTACATTGGAATATAGGTTCCGGAGTAGTCGCCGGTGGAACCGGATTTACCACCAAATTAAACGAACTTACAGTATTACAACCTGTAGTGTTATTGCTGATGTTAATCCAAACCTCTTGTGGATTACTGATGTTAGTATACAAATTCGGAAGTGGACTCGTCTGTGTCTGAGCATCGGCTTGCGTCAAATAATAACTAATGGTAACATTGGTCTGACCATTGGCAATTTCAGCATCCTTAGTGTTTAAGGTAAACACTTCCACGCCATCACCCGGATTGTTGTAATCACAAAGCTCGTAATCCGTAATCACCGGATTGGCTAAAGGTAATGGGTTGATAATTAAATTAAAAGTAGTATTGCTGTAACAAGCCGGAGAACCGTTGTTATAAGCTCTTACATAAATGGTTTGTATTCCCGGATCTATATTACAATATGGACTTGCCAATGGATTGGCTCCGGTTTGAGAATTGGTCAACGTTTCATGGAAAGTAACTACAATGTTAGGATTACCTCCATTCACTTGATTAATTATTGTATTCAAATCGAAATTACAATAAAAACCATCATTGTTGTTACTGTCATCACAAACCACATAATCGGTAGGGGTATTAATGATTGGTGCGGTATTAACCGCAATCACAACAGAACCTGCTTGTGTTTGAGAACAAGTGTTGGCACTAGCGTCCTGAACACTAATCAAATCATAAGTAAAAGTACCGGCAACATCTGTTGGAGCATCAATAATCACTGAATTACCTCCACTGGTTTGCACTGCCGGTTGAGGAATATTATTAATGGAATAAACAAATGTATAAGGTGCAGTACCGTTAGCCCCTGTCAATACTAATTGCGGAGAAGGAAAATCCAAACATGTTGCCACACTACCTGAAATGGTTGCGGTTGGTAAAGGATTAACAGTAATTGTCGCTGAACCTGTTTGGTTTTGTGAACATGCCGGAGTACCTGAACTTTGAACATTAATCAAGGAGTAAACAAAAGTTCCGGTTGTTCCGGTTGGCGCCGGTACAGTGACACTATTGCCCGCTACAGTAGTAATTGTAGGTTGAACAACATTATTTATTGCATATGTAAAGGTGTAAGGAGAAGTACCGTTGGCTCCTGTGAAAGTTATACTCGGACTTGCTGCATTTTGACAAACTGAAGTTGTACCTGCAACTGTAGCCGTTGGCAATGGTCTCACCGTTACTGTCACAGAACCTGTTAAATTACGAGTACAGTTGGTTGTCGGATTCAACACACTAACTAATGTATAAGTCGAATTAGCTGTGAGATTTGGTGTAGTAACTGTATTTGTACCTGTGCCGTTCAAAACGATGTTCTGATTAGGTCCTGCATCTACCGTATAAGTTACTTGAGCATTTGGTGTACCGTTAAAAGTAATTACTGTATTAGTTCCGGAACATATAGTAGCCGTCCCTGATATAGTAGCGGTCGGCAGTGGATTAACAAATAATTGGAAAGAGGTAGTTCCAAAAGTCAATGGATTCGCATTCTCCTCCATTCTAACATAAATTATTTGTCCGTTAGTTCCGGTAAAAGCATTAATAGGGCTAATGGCAGCCTGATCTAAATCGGCATCATTTTGTGATAAATGATAAGTAACAGTAAAATCTGCCGGAGAATTTGTTCCTAAAACAACTGGCGTTTGAGGAACAAAATTGAATACGGCCGTACCACTACCAAAACTACTTTCACACAATGTCAAATTATCAGGTTGTTCAGGGTCAACTGAACATGTCTCATAACAGATTGTAAAAGGGAAAACAGATACACATCCACTGGATGTTGGTCCATTATCGGTTACAGAAAGATATAGAGTTGTACAAGCACCTGCTCCTCCGGCCGGACCGGGATAAGTGGAAGTGTTATTTATAGGATTGATAATGTCTTGCGCATTCGCCGCCGAATCGTGTATAGACAATTCAAAATCTCCGGGATTAAGTCCGGTGCCATTGAATATATTAGCTGTTGCATCATTTAAATTGAATGTCGGCAAGTTAGCACATTGCGTCAAATTTGCCGGTGAATTGATTGCCGGTGGAGCGTAATAAGAAACCGTTGCACTTGTAGTTGCATTGGCTACACATCCGGGTTTGTTAACTACAACAGTATAAGTTCCCGGTTGCGTTACTACAATGGATTGAACATTACCGGCAATTGGTCCGCTTGGACCAGACCATTGATAGGTAGTTGCACCATCAATAGTAGCCGTCAATATGGCTTGCCCGCCAACACAAATAACTTGATCTTGTAAAGAGAGTGGACAAACAATGTTACAATCTGTAGCACCGTTACCACCGGTTTGCGTCAAGGAAATTTGACCGGCTTGACCACTGTAGTTGGTCAATAAAACAACGTATATCTGTCCTACTTGAGCATTGATTAAGTCAAAATTTTCAACAGCCGCTGCAGAAAAACTACAATCAACACTTGATGTCGGATTGAGGTTTGTTGGACCACAATACGGAAAAGGCAAAGTTGGATCTATTGGTCCCGGGAAGGGTCCCCAAACGATGAAATCCACGTCAATCGGATTCCCTGCATTAGAAGTTTGGGAAATTAAGAAGTTCAAATTTCCTGCCTGACTAATTTGCATGAAAAACCAAGCCGGATTGGGTTGAGACCCCAAACACTCATAGTTGATTCCGGTTTGAGTGGTGGTTCCTGTGGAGTTTTGAAAAGTTAGTCCCGCACCACCGGCACAAAAGGCATCGGAGGCGGCACAAGTTGCTCCTTGTGAAAAAGCAGTACTAATTGAAAATAAGCTTATTAGCAGCAGGTAGATGTAATTTTTTTTCATTACTGACGACTATTTTTTAGGAGCGAAATTTACATAATTTTAAGAAATAATTGTGTTAAAAGTGAAATATTTTCAAATATTAACACTATTGGCTACAAATTAATTATAATTATTTATCTTTGTGCCTTCAATTTTTAACCCAAATTAACAGCGTATTTAATGACAAAAAATGAAATGATTAACGACGATTTAGGTGAAAATCATATAGCTACCAGTGCCCAAAATCCGGTGAGAAATGATGCCTTTGATTTACCGGATGATCAAAAAATAGAATTAATCAAAAAAGATGTTGAAAACATACTGACTACCCTTGGGATGGATTTGACTGATGACAGTTTAAAAGGGACTCCAAATCGTGTGGCTAAAATGTTTGTCAAAGAAATATTTGGTGGTTTGAATCCCAATAAAAAACCGAGCTCGTCTACTTTCAAAAACAACTATAAATACGGTGAAATGCTGGTAGAAAAAAACATCACGGTGTATTCTACTTGTGAACACCACTTACTTCCTATCGTTGGTCGTGCTCATGTAGCTTACATATCTAATGGTACTGTGGTAGGCCTTTCCAAAATGAACCGTATTGTTGATTATTTTGCCAAAAGACCTCAAGTACAAGAACGTTTGACAATGCAAATTGTACAGGAATTACAAAGAGTTTTAGGTACCGAAGATGTAGCTTGCGTGATTGATGCCAAACATTTGTGCGTGAATTCAAGAGGTATTCGCGATATTGAAAGCAGCACCGTTACTTCAGAGTTCGGCGGTAAATTCAGTGATGAATTAACCAAACGTGAGTTCTTAGATTATATTCGATTAGAAACTAAATTTTAATAGCCCCGATTGCAGCTGGCTACCATGTAGCGCGGAAAGCGGGAAATAGCTCCAAAAAAAAATGCAACTTTATAAAAACCATTCTCTAAAAATATACAACTCTCTCTCGGGAGATAAGGAACTTTTCAAACCGGTACACGCCGGCAATGTCGGGATGTATGTTTGCGGACCAACGGTTTACAGCAATGTACATTTGGGCAATGTTCGAACATTCATGTCGTTTGATATGATTTTCAGATACTTGTTACACTTGGGCTATAAAGTGCGCTATGTGCGTAACATTACCGATGTAGGCCATATTGTAGATGATGTAGATGATGGTGAAGATAAAATTGCCAAGAAAGCACGTGTTGAACAATTGGAACCCATGGAAATCGTACAACGTTATACCGTTGATTTTCATGATGTTCTGAACCAGTTCAATTTTTTACCACCTAGCATTGAACCTACGGCTACCGGACATATTATTGAACAAATTGAAATTGTAAAACAAATTATCGACAAAGGTTTTGCTTATGAGACTAATGGCTCAGTATACTTTGATGTCGTAAAGTTTAATGAGACCAATCACTACGGCAAACTAAGTGGTCGAAATATTGACGAAATGTTAGCCAATACCCGTGATACCGACGGGCAAAGCGATAAAAAGAATCCACAGGATTTTGCATTGTGGAAAAAAGCCGAACCCGAACACATCATGCGTTGGCCTTCACCTTGGGGCATTGGTTTTCCGGGTTGGCATTTGGAATGTACAGCCATGAGTACTAAATATTTAGGCGAAACGTTTGATATTCACGGTGGCGGAATGGATTTGAAATTCCCGCACCACGAATGTGAAATTGCCCAAAATGAAGCTTGCACCGGTCACAGTCCGGTGAACTATTGGATGCATGCCAACATGTTGACGCTAAATGGCAAGAAAATGTCGAAATCAACCGGAAACAATATTCTTCCGGACGAAATATACAACGGTGGAAGTCCGTTTTTGAGCAAAGCTTTTCCCCCTAATGTGGCGCGTTTCTTCATGATGCAAGCACATTACCGCAGTATTTTGGATTTTACCAATGACGGAATCGTAGCGGCTGAAAAAGGGTTTAACCGTTTGATGGAAGGCTTAGACATTGCGAAAGAATTACAAGCCAATGCAACATCTTCATTAGATATTGCAGCTTGGAAGCAACAATGTTATGAGGCAATGAACGATGATTTCAATACACCGATTTTAATTGCCAATTTATTTGAAGGGATTAAGTTTGTCAATTTGGTCAATGACGGAAAAGAAACCTTGACTGCTGAAGACTTAAAATTGTTATCAGAAACCTTGAACACTTTTGTTTTTGATGTTTTAGGCATCAGAAATGAAAAGTTGGTGGCTAATAATTCAGACAAGTTAGAAGGCGTGGTAGAAATGTTAATTTCCATGCGTTTGGAAGCTCGTGCCAATAAAAACTTTGCCCTTTCTGACCAAATCCGTGACCAGTTGTTGGCCTTAGGCATTCAATTAAAAGACGGAAAAGAAGGAACCAGTTTTACCATTCAATAAAATGTTGAAGAAAATTGTAATAGCGCCGCTTCTATTGCTCATCTACTTTTACAAGATTGTTTTATCTCCTTTAATGCCGTCGAGTTGTAGGTTTCAGCCAACATGCTCAAGCTATTTCATTGAAGCATTAAAAATTCACGGTCCATTTTACGGATTTTATTTGGGTGTGAAAAGGATTGCAAGTTGTCATCCTTGGGGAAAAAGCGGTTACGATCCAGTCCCTGAAAAGAAATGTACTCACTAAAGAAAAGGTTAATTTTTTTTCAGTTCCAAACAATTCACTATTTTTACCCTTTAACATAACCCCAAAAAATTCCCCGATTATGATTTGGAACCCATCAGAAGGTATTGATCTCGGCTTCTTTACTGTTCGTTATTACAGCTTAATGTTTGTAATTGCTTTTGGTTTAGGATGGTACATCATGAAGCATATCTACAACAGAGAAAATGAAACCATCGAAAAATTAGACACTTTGTTTATATGGACCGTAATTGCCACTTTATTAGGTGCCAGATTGGGTCAGGTGTTCTTTTACGATTGGGAATATTTCAGAAATAATCCTTCAGAAATTTTACTACCGTTTAAATTTGAACCCGAATTTGAATTCACAGGTTTTAGAGGCTTGGCCAGTCATGGTGCTGCTATTGCCATTATCATTACCATGTATTTTTACAGTAAAAAAGTCATCAAAAGACCTATACTGTGGGTTTTAGACAGAGTGGTTATTCCGGTAGCCTGTGGTGCTGTTTTTGTGCGAATCGGAAACTTTTTCAATTCAGAGATAGTGGGTAAAATCACTGATTCTCCTTTCGGAATCCGATTTGTCAGAGATTATTATTCCTCTAAAGATGTGGTCAACGCTACCAAAATCAACAATGTAAACGACGCTTATAACGCTTTAGTCAGTGATCCGCAGTATGCAGCACTTTTGGGTAAAGTTCCTGCCAAGCATCCGACCCAATTGTATGAAGCCGGTTTGTATGTATTTGTGTTTTTAATCCTTTTCTTTTTGTATTGGAAAACCAAAACCGCTGAAAAACAAGGCTTACTGTTTGGGTATTTCCTAATCCTACTTTGGTCAGTCAGATTTGTGGTTGAATATGTAAAGGAAAGTCAAGGCGGTATTGAAGAAAGTTTCGGACTCTTGAGCACCGGACAATGGTTGAGTATTCCTTTTATCTTGGTCGGAATCTACTACGTCTTTATGGCTGAGAAGCCTATTGAAGATGATTTATAACATAAAAAAGTCCCGATAATTCGGGACTTTTTATTTATTGCTATTTGCGTCATACCGTTCTTTCTACTAACTCGCGTCTTCTTCGTTAACTTCTGAATGTGACTTAGCGTAGTTGCGCCATTTTTCAATACACTCCTGCATATCTAAAGGCAACTCCGTGTCGAAACGCATGAATTCTTTGGTTGTAGGATGTTCAAAACCTAAGGTTTTGGCGTGCAGCGCTTGTCTTGGTAAGGTTTTAAAACAGTTGTCAATAAACTGTTTGTATTTTGTAAAAGTGGTTCCTTTTAAAATCAAATCGCCACCATATCGTGCATCATTGAATAAAGTGTGACCGATATATTTCATATGAACACGAATTTGGTGCGTTCTACCCGTTTCCAATTTACAGGAAACCAAAGTCACGTAACCAAATCGTTCTAAAACTTTATAATGTGTCACTGCGTGTTTGCCGACATCGCCTTCAGGAAAAACAGCCATTTGCATACGGTCTTTGAGATGTCTGGCAATGTTGCCTTCAATCGTCCCTTCGTCTTCTTTAACATTGCCCCAAACCAATGCGATGTATTCACGCTCCGAAGTTTTGTCTTCAAATTGTTTGGCCAAATGGGTCATCGCAGCTTCAGTCTTGGCAACTACCAAAAGTCCGGAAGTATTTTTATCAATTCGATGAACCAATCCCGGTCGTTCGCTGGAATTCATCGGTAAATTATCAAAGTGAAAGGCCAAAGCATTGACCAAAGTTCCCGTGTAATTGCCGTGTCCGGGATGTACTACCAATCCGGGCGGTTTATTGATGACCAACAAAGCATCGTCTTCATACACTATATCCAAAGGAATATCTTCGGGGATAATGTGGTTTTGAAATGGCGGATGTTCCAGCATTACGCGAACCACATCAAAAGGCTTCACTCGGTAATTGGATTTTACCGGTACATCATTCACCCAAATATTGCCCTTTTCAGCGGCATTTTGTATTTTGTTTCGGGTGGCATTTTCAATCAATTGCATCAAAAACTTGTCTACACGCAACAGCGATTGTCCTTTAGGAGAAACAAATCGGTGGTGTTCGAACAATTCCTCTTCTAAATCGGTAACATCGTTTGAATTATTCATTACCTAAAGGAATTTCCATTGAGTCAATTTCTGTCGAATCGATTTCAACAAAACCTACTTTTCCGTCTCCTAAAACCAAGTCGATTTTGGAAGATTTCAATACTTTATCACCGGCTTTTAGTTTTTTACCATTCATTCGAACTTCCAAAACCATATCTTTTCCTAAATAAGGTTTATAAGTAATGGTTCCTTCTTTTAACCCAACCGCTTCCAAAGTCGGAACGGCTTGGCGATACGTCTTCTCAATCAAGTCGGGAACAACAACCATAGTATATTTAGAAGCATTGATTTTAATATAAATCTTTCTGCCTTCTTTCACCTTTGCTCCTGCTCTGGGCTCTTGCTCAACAATAGTCAACTTAGGAAACTCCGGTCTGAAATCAACCGTATCCAAAATAATATAGTCTAAATCAAGGGCATCCAATTTCTCTTCTGCTTGTTCTACTGATAGTTTACCCAAATCGGGTACAGTGATTTCCTGACCGTGATTAGTCGTGTAGGTAATCCAGTGGAAAAACAAATAAGCGATAATCGCAAAAATGGCCATGGCGGCAATCATTTGGGCAAAAAAGACCCGACTGGTTAAATATTGGCGTAAACTCATAGACAAATTTTATTTGAGCAAAGATATAAAAAACATAAAGGTATATGGTTTGAAAAAAAATGATAATTTTGTTATCACTAAAACACCAACCTAACTCCATCTACTAATGAAAAAAGTAGCCATCATCATGGGCGGATATTCAAGCGAATATCAAATATCACTTAAAAGCGGCAATGTGGTTTATCAATTTTTAGACCAAAATAAATACCAAGGCTATCGCATTCATATCTTAAAAGAAAAATGGGTTTATGTAGATGCCAACGACAACGAATTCCCCATTGACCGAAATGACTTTTCTACTACTGTAAACGGTGAAAAAATCAATTTTGATGTAGTATTCAATGCCATTCACGGCACACCTGGTGAAGACGGTTTGATGCAAGCTTACTTTGAATTATTGGGCATTCCGCAAAGTTCTTGCGATTATTACCAAGCGGCTTTGACTTTTAACAAACGTGATTTATTGTCGGTCTTGAAACCTTATGGTATTAAAACAGCGACTTCCTATTACTTAAATCAAGGCGATGCCATTGACGAAGAAGCGATTTTAAAAACGGTTGGCTTACCTTGTTTTGTCAAACCCAATAAATCGGGGTCGAGTTTTGGGATTTCCAAAGTAAAGTCGAAAGAAGAATTTCTACCGGCCATTGATACCGCATATAAAGAAGACAACGAAATCATCATCGAGAGTTTCTTAGACGGAACCGAAGTTTCGGTTGGAGTCATCAATTATAAAGGAAAGGTAACGGTTTTGCCCATTACCGAAATTGTTTCCGAGAATGATTTCTTTGATTATGAAGCCAAATATTTAGGGAAATCACAGGAAATCACTCCGGCCCGAATTTCACCCGAAATGACCGAGAAGGTTTCGGCTGTGGCCAAAAAAGCCTACGAAGTATTGAAAATGAGCGGCTTCTCCCGCAGTGAGTTTATCATCGTAGACGGCGAACCCCATATGTTGGAAATGAACACCATTCCGGGATTAACCACCGAAAGTTTGATCCCGCAACAAGCCAAAGAAGCCGGGATTTCATTGACCGACTTGTTTACGAACGCTTTGGAATTGGCTTTAAATAAATAATATTTAAGGTTTAAGGTTGTTTAACTTTGAACTTTGAATCCGAATCTAATAATAATACAGTCATGAAAAGAAAAGCAGTTTTCCCCGGTTCATTTGATCCCATAACGTTGGGACATCATGATATTATCAAAAGAGGTGTTTCTCTTTTCGACGAAGTAGTGGTTGCCATTGGTATCAACGCCGATAAAAAATACATGTTCTCTCTGGAAGAACGAAAAAGATTCATTGAAGAAGCCTTTAAAGACGAACCCCGAGTTTCGGTGATTACTTATGAAGGTTTGACCATTGATTTGTGCCGAAAATTAGACGCGCAGTTTATCTTGCGTGGGTTGAGAAATCCGGCCGACTTTGAGTTCGAAAAAGCCATTGCCCATACCAACAGAAAACTATCCCAAATAGAAACGGTCTTTTTACTGACTGCTTCCAGAACTTCCTATATTTCCTCGAGTATTGTTCGTGATGTCATCAGAAATGGTGGTGATTACACCGTTTTGGTGCCGGAAAGCGTAGTGGTTAAAAAAGAAAAGTAATGAAAGTACTTTGGCTTTTTTTAATCCTTTCGTTGACCTCTTTTGCTCAAAAAAATGATGCTTACGCGACTTATTTTGAAAAAGGTAACGGCAATCAATCGGCCGATTATGCAGAAGTCATGCGGTTTTACAACCAACTCGATGCTGATTTCGAAACTATTAAAACCCAGACTTTCGGATTAACCGATAGCGGCGAACCGCTGAGCGTTGTAATCTTTGACACCGATAAAACTTTTGATTATCAATCCCAATCGGAGAAAATTTTTCTACTCATCAATAACGGAATACACGCCGGTGAAACGGATGGAATTGATGCTTCTATGCAATTGTTTCGCGATTTGGCCTTAAAGAGAATTACCGTTCCTAAAAATGTAGTGGTTATTGCCATTCCTGTGTATAATATTGGTGGATTGCTCAACCGAAATTCGACCTCGAGAGCCAACCAAAACGGTCCGGAAACATACGGTTTCAGGGGAAATGCGCGAAACTTTGACTTGAACCGCGATTTTATTAAAGCCGATACCCAAAACACCTTAGCGTTCACCAAAACGTTTCACCACTTTTTCTGTCCCGATATTTTTATCGACAATCACGTGAGCAATGGTGCCGATTACCAATACAAACTCACGTATATTATGACCGAACCCAAAAGATTGGGAAATAATTTAGGCGGATTTGTCAAAACCGAAATGACTCCGGCTATCGTGAAAGATTTACAACTAAAGAAAGTCGAAAGCACACCGTATGTCAACGTTTGGCACGGCACTCCGGCTGATGGTTTTGCGCAGTTCAGCGATACGCCTAGATACGCCACCGGTTATACATCGCTCTTTAATACTATAGGCTATGTAGTAGAAACCCACATGCTGAAACCTTATGCCGAAAGGGTTAAAGTAACTTATGATTTCATGGTTTCGACCATCAATTACGCCGATAAAAATGTGGCGCGCATCAAAAACAAAAGAGCGCAAAATCTTGAACAATACAAAGCAAATCACTCCTATCCTATCCGATGGACTATTGACAGCAGTAAGGTGGAAAAAATGACTTTCCTGGGTTACGAAAGCGGTTATAAAAAAAGTGAAGTGACCACCGGACAACGATTGTATTACGATAGAAAAAAACCGTATCAAAAAGAGATTTCGTTTTACGGAACGTACAAACCAACCAAAGCGATTGTCATTCCCAAAGCCTATGTCATTCCGCAAGGGCAATGGAAAGTGATTGATTTATTGAAAGAAAACAAATTAGAATATACAAGGTTACGCCAAGACACCATTATCAAAGTAGAACGCTACCGAATTGAAGACTACAAAACCGCTAAAACCGCCTACGAAGACCATTATCCCCATAGCAATACCGTTGTTTCGGTAAGTGTTGATGAAGTGCGTTTTCGCCAAGGCGATTACCTGTTCCAAACGAACCAAGCCGGCGTGAAGTATTTATTGGAAACTTTGGAACCTGAAGCAGTGGACAGTTTTTTCAATTGGAATTTCTTTGATACCATACTCCAACAAAAAGAAGGCTATTCCGATTATGTGTTTGAGGATACCGCCGCAGAATACTTAAAGCAACATCCCGAACTCAGAGCGCAATTGGCACAAAAAATAAAAGAAGACAAAGCCTTTGCCGAAAATCCCGACGCGCAATTGGATTGGGTTTACAAAAACTCCCCGCTTTATGAGAAAGCGCATTTGCAGTATCCGGTTTACAGGGTTAAAGAATAATAACTGCTAAAAACTCCCCCGGAAAAACTCAATAAACCAATTAATACTTTTTAACCACAATAGACACAAAGAAAAATAAAGACACAAAGAACTCTTTTGTGACTTTTGAACCCTTTTGATGCTTTTGTGGTTAAACTTTTACTGCCAACTGAACACTGACCACTACTTCAAAAGCTTCTCTTCTTCAAACAACAATTTGATATTTTCATACGAATTTTTCAGTGCTTCTTTAATTTGCTCGGGGTTGAGCCACGCTACTTTTTCGATGCCTTCGTTGGCTTGGGGTTTTGGCGTTCCCTCGAAATTGGTGCGCATTTCGAACCAATGCGTCACTTTTAATTTATACTTACCGTTTCGTTTAAAAACGTGATAAGTCTTTTGGAGTTTGTGGGTAATTTTTAAATTGTCAACGCCGGTTTCTTCCTCTACTTCACGGGTGGCCGTGTCTTGAATTTCTTCGCCTTTTTCGATTCCGCCTTTGGGCAAATCCCATTTTCCGTTTCTGAAAATGAACAAAACGTCTCCGGCTTTGTTGTAAACCAATCCGCCGCCGGCTTTGCAAACGGGAATTTTTTCCTTCACTTTTTTCAGTATGGCCTTTTCATCGGGATAATACAAATACGCTTTCTGAATTTTGTTCTGGAACATTTTGATGATGACTTGCTCAATATCAACACTTTCCAATAAAAACAACTGAAAATCGGTTTCTTTGGCGACTTCGTTGGTTAAAAAAAGTGGTTTATCGTTGACAAAAACTTTATACATTTGTACTATGATTTTTAATAAAGACACAGCCGAAAAAACAGCCGAATTGCTTTTACAAATAAATGCAATTAAATTGAATCCTAAAAATCCTTTTACATGGGCTTCAGGATGGCACTCTCCAATTTACTGCGACAACCGATTAATCCTATCGTTTCCGGCGATAAGAAATTTTGTGCGCGAAGAATTTTCCAAGCATATTGAAAAAGAATTTGGTAAACCCGACGTGATTGCCGGCGTAGCCACCGGAGCCATTGGCATTGGTATGCTCGTGGCCGAATACATGGGATTGCCTTTTGTATACGTTCGCCCGGAACCCAAAAAACACGGCAGACAAAACCAAGTAGAAGGCTTTTTACAAAGCGGTCAAAACGTGGTAGTCGTAGAAGACTTAATCAGTACCGGAAACAGCAGTTTGCTTGCCGTAGAAGCTTTAAAAGAAGCCGGCGCACATGTTAAAGGTATGGTAGCCATCTTCACTTATGGTTTCGATGTAGCCCAAGAAAATTTTAAAAATGCCAACGTTACGTTAAATACTTTAGCCGATTACGAACATTTGTTACATTTGGCTGTTGCCAAAAACTATATCTCAGAAAATGAATTGGCAACACTACAAGAATGGCGTAAAAGTCCTTCTACGTGGAACGTTTAAAGGAATTAGGAATTACGAATTACCAAATAACCAAATAACCAAATAACCAAATAACCAAATAACCAAATAACCAAATAACCAAATAACCGAATAACCAAATGAACCTTGAAAGCCCAAAAGTTACGGTAGCAAAATCAGCCGAATATTTATACAACGCCTTATCCGATGTGAAAAACTTCGAGAAACTAATGCCGGAAAACATTGCTAAGTTTGAAGTATTGGGCGACGATATTTTCAATTTTGGTTTAAAAGGCATGCCCGAAATCAAATTGCGGTTAAAAGAAGGTGTACCGCATTCTAAAGTAAATCTGGCCGCTGCCAGCGATAAATTACCGTTTACTTTAACCGCTAATCTTGATGGTGTTTCTGAAAGCTCTACAGGCGTTCAGTTACAATTTGAAGGCGATTTCAACCCGATGATGGCCATGATGATCAAAGGCCCGATTTCGAAGTTTATCGAGACTTTGGCGGAGAATATGCATAAGTTGTAAAGAATTACGAATTACAAATTATAAAAAAAAGCGACTGAAAAGTCGCTTTTTTTATTGTCTTCTGTCATTTCGACCAAAGGGAGAAATCACATTGTCTTGGTGGTTGTGCTTAAGTTTATGTGATTTCTCCTTCGTCGAAATGACAATTCTGGAGAAAAATTACTTCACCGTTGTCAATCGCTTATCTACTACTCTTTCCATATAGTCTTGAATATTTGATATTAAGAGGAGACCCGAGACCATAGGTCGAACAGTATGAAATAAATGTCCAGTGGACATTCGGCAATTCTTTTTTGTTTATTTAACTGTTGTCAATCGCTTATCTACTACTCTTTCCATATAGTCTTGAATGAACGCTTTACACCTTAACTCTAAAGCATCCATTTCGGCATTTCGTTGACCAATTAGGTTCTTCTTCATGCCTTTGTCATTTTTATCATAAAATCCAATAGCTTTCTTGTCATCAAAGGTACAGATATAGTTACCGCTCATAAATTGGTACACATTAGCACTGTGCTTCACTACAAAAGGAGCAACTTGTTTGTCACTGATTAAGCTTCTGCCCCAACTCCTAAAAGGCTTTTCGTAACCAATCATGTCTAATAAAGTTGGATAAATATCGATTTGTTGTGCCCAATCGTTATTCACACCAACATATTTACCACTTGGCGTAAAAAACAATATTGGAACCGTATGTTTGTTGAATTCTTTTTTATACTCATCGTAGGCAATGGTATTCCCATGGTCGGCGACCAAAACAAAGATGGTGTTGTTATACCACGACTGTTTTTTGGCTTCGGCGAAGAAACGCTTCAAAGCGTAATCGGTATAGCCAATACATTGGTTGATATTGACTTTTCCCTTAGGAAACTTACCTTCGAACTTTTCCGGTACTTTATAAGGTTGGTGTGAAGAAACCGAAAACAAAGTAGCCATGAACGGTTCTTTTTTCTGTGTCAACGTTTTATTAAAAAATTGGAAAAACGGTTCATCCCAAATACCCCAAACGCCGTCAAAGTCAGCATCGTTATTGTACTCGTTTTTACCATAATAATGGTCGTAACCCAAAATATTAGAAAAACCTAAGAATCCCATTGAACCGTTAGGTGCGCCGTGAAAAAAGGAAGTATTGTAACCTTCGTTCTCCAAAGTAGAAACCAGTGATTCAATCTTTTGTTTCGGATATGGCGAAGAAGTAAAAGCGTCTTTAAACGATGGTATACCGGCAATAACTGATGACATGCCGTGAATTGACTTCCAACCATTGGCATAAGCATTGGTAAAAATTAAACTGTGTTGGGCCAAAGAATCTACAAATGGCGTATAACCTTCATAATTTGGAATTTTAGTGCCTTTATTAAATGCGCCGTTGTATTCACGCGCAAAGCTTTCCAAGATAAACACCACAATATTAGGCTTAGTCTTAGGGTTGTTTTTATATTGCTTGATAGGAACCAACAAACTGTCAACCGTAGCTTTGGGAAGAAAATTGACTTTTTTAAACGTATTGGCATTCCAAGTTCGAATGATGGCAAAAGGCGTATTCAAAACCACGTCGGCTTGACCGGCATTTTGCACATACCTACTCGCATCCAACATATTGATTGGTCGGGTGCTTTTCTTAAAATCGCCTCTGATGCCACCAACACAAAGCGTAATAATCAAAAGAAAACCGGCTATGGAAGAAGCAAAATATTTGAATGTTGGTTTTTCTGTTACGTGTTTTACTTTACTCTTTTTGTAAAGCAAAATCCAAATGTAAGCCAAGGCAAAAAACAGCAGGAATACATGCCAAAAATTCAACATAAAATTAAACAGCAAAGCCATTTTGTTGCTCTCATTTTCTAAGGAATCTAAAGAAGCTCTGGTGCTACGGCTGAAGGTATAACGATAGTAAATAAAGTCAACGAAATTAGCCGAATACATCAATAAATTGGTGGTAAAATACAAATAAAACAATACTTTCTGGTAAGCCTTTTTAGTATTGATAATCACCGGAAAAACGGATACTATGATAAACAAAGCATTGGTATACAAAATCGTGGTCGTGTCAAACGCCAAACCGTGATAGCAAAGTTTTAAAAAGTCGATTATACTGTTTACTTCTATCAAACTTTGATTGTAAACATAAAACAAGATTCGGGCGATAAAATAAAAGACATAAGCCAGTAATAATCTATAGGTCATTACTTTGTATTCGGCTATTCTGGGGAATTTTTTCATGCGGTAAAAAGTTCAAACGATGCAAAACTACAGAATTCAATAGTAGGAGCCGCTATATTTTAAATTAATATTGTGATTAATAACAATAATCCTTAATTTGCATTAAATTAATGACCAAATGACTAAAATAACCCGACTTTTTGATTTTGCTTACTACCAACTCGAAAAGAACAATATGCCTCATTGTCTCGTGACCAAATACGATGGCCAATGGGTTTCCACTTCTACGCAGGAATATATCGATAAAGCCAATACTATTTCAAGAGCTTTATTGCGATTGAATATTCAAAAAAATGACAAGATTGCCATAATTTCTTCCAATAACAGAACCGAATGGAACATCATGGATGTGGGTGTTTTGCAAATTGGTGCCCAAACCGTGCCGATTTACCCAACGATTTCAGCAGAAGATTATGCTTATATACTAAACCATTCAGAATCAAAATATTGCTTTGTTTCAGATGAAGTAGTTTATCAAAAGCTAATCTCGGTTAAAAATGAAATTCCTTTGTTGGAAGACATTTATTCTTTCAACGAAATTGCAGGCTGCAAAAACTGGAAAACGCTTTTAGATTTAGGCGGAGACCAAAGCAACCAAGATGTTGTTGAAGACCGAAAAAACAATGTAAAACCCGAAGAACTAGCCACAATAATTTACACTTCGGGAACAACAGGCAAACCAAAAGGTGTTATGTTATCGCATAACAATATCGTCTCAAATGTGCTCGACAGTTCACCGCGAATTCCCTTTGAAGAAGGAACGAGTGTCGCTTTGAGTTTCTTACCGATTTGCCACATTTTTGAGCGTGTGATTTTGTACATCTACCAATATTATTCGGTCTCTATTTACTTCGCCGAATCGATTGAAAAGTTGTCTGATAACATCAAAGAAGTAAAACCAACCGTGTTTTCTGTGGTGCCGAGATTACTCGAAAAAGTATACGATAAAATCATTGCTAAAGGAGAAGATTTATCGGGCATCAAAAAGAAACTGTTCTTTTGGGCCATCGATTTAGGATTGCGTTACGAACCTTATGGTGCCAACGGTTGGTGGTATGAGTTCCAATTAAAAATAGCTCGAAAATTAATTTTCAGCAAATGGCAAGAAGGTTTAGGTGGCAACTTAAACGTAATGGTTTCGGGTAGTGCCGCTTTGCAACACCGCTTAATCAGAGTATTTGCCGCAGCAGGAATGCCGGTGATGGAAGGTTACGGACTCACAGAAACCTCTCCGGTAATCTCGGTTAACGACCAACGAAATGGAGGCTTTAAAGTGGGAACTGTCGGAAGAGTGATTAATAATGTTGAAGTCAAAATTGCTGCCGACGGTGAAATCCTTTGCAAAGGACCGAATGTGATGATGGGCTACTACAAAGACCAACAATTGACTGATGAAGTAATTATTGACGGTTATTTTCATACCGGTGATATTGGAGAAGTAGACAAAGACGGCTTCTTGAGAATCACCGACCGTAAGAAAGAAATGTTCAAAACCTCCGGTGGAAAATACATTGCCCCACAGTTGATTGAAAATGCCATGAAACAATCTCTTTTCATTGAACAAATTATGGTGATTGGCGATGGCGAAAAAATGCCGGCGGCCTTTATCCAACCGAGTTTTGATTTCATCCAGGAATGGGCCAAAAGAAAAAATTTAAATATTGGTAACACCCATGCTGAAATAGCCGCTAATCCTGATGTTATTGCCCGAATAGAGAAAGAAGTAGAAACCATCAATGAAAAATTCGGCAACTGGGAAAAAATCAAACGCTTTGAATTGACTCCCGATGTTTGGTCTATTGATGGTGGTCACCTTACGCCTACGCTCAAGTTAAAGCGTAAAATTGTAATGGAAAAATACAAAGACTTGTACCAAAAAATTTATAACTAATTTTAAATTATTCAACTATGAAGATAAAACTATTACTCAGCATATTGTTAACTATTGTTTTATTTTCAGGTTGTAAGGAAAGTAAAGCGGTAGATACTGTAAAAGAAAATTACCTCGATTTTTCACAAAGAGACGACCAATTTACCGGTGGCATCAAAATGATTCCCATCTCTACTCCTATTGGCGAATTTAAGGTTTGGACCAAAAGAGTTGGTAACAACCCGAAGATAAAAGTGCTTTTACTTCATGGCGGTCCTGGTGGTACACATGAGTTTTTTGAGAGCTTTGACGGTTATTTTCCACAAGAAAGTATTGAATATATTTATTATGACCAATTGGGTTCTTACTACAGCGACCAACCTGATGACAACCGCCTTTGGACTACAGAACGCTTCGTAGAAGAAGTGGAACAAGTGCGTAAAGCGTTGAAATTAGACAACACCAACTTTTATTTATTAGGACAATCTTGGGGCGGAATTTTAGCGATGGAATATGCTTTGAAATACCAGAAAAACTTAAAAGGTCTCATCATTTCCAATATGATGGCGAGTGCTCCGGCTTATAATAAGTATGCCGAAGAAGTCCTCGGACCGAAATTAGACCCAAAAGTATTCACTCAAATAAAAGAATTCGAAAAAAACAAAGACTACAGCAATCCGAAATATATGGAACTGTTGCTGAATCATTATTACACCGAACACATCTTAAGATTACCGGTAGCCCAATGGCCGGAATCCATCAACAGAGCTTTCAAACATTTGAATCCTAAGGTATATGTTTACATGCAAGGTCCGAGTGAGTTTGGCATTACCGGAGATGCTACTTTAAAAGATTGGGACATCACGGCAAAATTGAAAACATTGACCGTGCCTACTCTAGCTATCGGAGCCCAATACGACACCATGGATCCCAAGCATATGGAATGGATTGCCAATGAAGTTCAAAACGGACGATTCTTGTATTGTCCTAAAGGCAGCCATTGTTCTCAATACGATGACCAAGAACATTACTTTCCGGGTGTAATTCAATTTTTAAAAGACGTTGATCATGGTAAATTTAAAAAGTAAAAAGTTAAAAAATTACCAATAACGTTATTAACAATTCCCTTTATTAAAAAGTTGATAATTAAACACTTGTTGAATTATTACATTCTTATAATATTAATATTTTTATTGTATTAACCAATAACTATTAATTATGAATGTAAAAAATTTTATTGTCGGAGGTATCGTTGGTGGTATTGCCGATTTTCTAATGGGTTGGCTACTTTATGGGATGCTTTTAAAAGATTTCTTTCCAAAACCTGAAGGTTCAGGAGATGAAAACATTACTTTTATTTTCTTGGGTTGTATGTGCTTTGGCTTTATGATGTCTTACATCTTTAATCAAGGTGAAGGAATCAGCAAATGCGTTCCGGGAATAAAATTAGCCATTGGTATTGCGTTGTTCATGTCGCTCTCTATGAATTTCTTTTACAGTATGTACAGTGAAACTATCAACTGGCAAATGGTTGCGGTAGATGTTTTAGTTTCTATTGTAATTGCTTCAGTTGTTGGAGCCGTAATTGCAGTAGTTAATGGAAAAATGAAATAATGTAAGTATTCAATTTTCATAGTGTGAAAACGCCCGGGATGAATTTCTCAGGCGTTTTTAAATAAAAAAAGCTGTCCTTTCAGACAGCTTTTAATCATTTTAAGAATGTTTACCTATTGACCTATAACTACTGATTTTGTATCAACAGTGGCATCGCCAATAAATTTAAAGAAGTAAACTCCTGATTTCATTCCTTGGGCATTAAAATCTACTAAGTATTTTTTTCCACCTATAACATTACCAGCAAACACCTCGCTCAATCTTTGACCGTTAACATTGTATAAAACAATACTAACATTAGAGTCATAGTTTAAAACAAATTCTACAGTGGCATTGTCTCTAATCGGATTTGGATACACTTTGTAAGTAACCAATTCTTTTGGTGAAACAAACTCTTCACTAGTACTGTTTCCGGTACATTTGAGGAATTCCATATCAACTCCTATTTCGTAATTACCATTAATAGAAACTAAAGTATTATAAACGTCTGTCATGTTGTATTTTGAATTGCCATTACCTAAAATAATGTTAGCAATTGTCAATACTTGACTAACTTTCATACCTTCAAAAGTTCCTGAAGTAATAAACAAATCTTCAAGCAAAACATCTGTTGAAGCAAAATCGGCATTTTTACCGAAGGCCACATTCAATCTTGTTGTTAACACTTGGGCAGCTAATCCATTATCATAAGCACTACTTGAAGGATTTAAAACTGTTCCTTGATTTAATGCTCTTGGTGCTGAATTAGAAGGTAGGAAATTGCGAACAGCTTCTGCAGAAGTAAATTTCAAATATCTTGTACCTGATCCTATTACAATTCCATTAGGGAACGAAGTTGCAAAATTAGTAGTCAAATAACAAGTTGAATTATTTCCTTCACAAGTCGCTTCATATCCACTTTGAGATATTGTTTTAAAACCCGAACAATAACCAAATAACAAGGTTACGTTTCCGGTAATAGTACACCCGTTAAAATCGGTAACTGTCACCGCATACCAACCTACTTGCAAACTAGCTGTTTGTGTAGTTTGAATTGGATTTGAATCCCAACTATAAGTATATGGAGCTGTTCCACCGGTTACAGTAGCTGTAGCTGTACCAAACCCACCGCTTGTAGTAATTGGTGTTTGTGACATGTTGATAGCTAAAGCTGAAGTCGGTTGCGTTACTGTTGCTGATACGTTTGCAGTACATCCGTTAGCACTAGTAATTACTCCCGTATAAGTTCCGGCTATCAAATTGTTTAGCGTAAAACTAGTACTTCCGTTAGACCATAAAATAGTATAAGGCGAAGTTCCACCGGTTACAGTAGCGGTTACACTTCCATTGTTTCCTGCAAAACAAGACACATTGGTTTGTGTAGTCGAAGCCATTAAAGCAGTAGATTGCGTTACTGTTGCTGATACGTTTGCAGTACATCCGTTAGCACTGGTAATTACCCCTGTATAAGTTCCGGCTATCAAATTGTTTAGCGTAAAACTAGTACTTCCGTTTGACCATAAAATAGTATATGGAGAAGTTCCACCAGTTACCGTAGCCGTTACACTTCCATTGTTTCCTGCAAAACAAGATACGTTGGTTTGTGTAGTTGAAGCTACTAAAGCAGTAGATTGCGTTACTGTAGCACTTACGTTTGCAGTACATCCGTTAGCACTTGTAATTAACCCTGTATAAGTTCCGGCTAATAAATTGTTAAGCGTAAAACTAGTACTTCCGTTGGACCATAAAATGGTATAAGGCGAAGTTCCACCGGTTACAGTAGCGGTTACACTTCCATCGTTTCCTGCAAAACAAGATACGTTGGTTTGTGTAGTCGAAGCCACTAAAGCAGTAGATTGCGTTACAGTTGCTGATACGTTTGCAGTACATCCGTTAGCACTTGTAATTAACCCTGTATAAGTTCCGGCTATCAAATTGTTTAGCGTAAAACTAGTACTTCCGTTAGACCATAAAATAGTATAAGGCGAAGTTCCACCGGTTACGGTAGCGGTTACACTTCCATTGGTTCCTGCAAAACAAGATACGTTGGTTTGTGTAGTGGTAGCTACTAAAGCAGGAATGTTTACAATACTCACTGATCCGATAACCTGACATCCATTAGCATCAGTTACCGTGTAGGTGTAAGTTCCGGTTGCCAAATTAGAGTTTGTGAAAGTAGCACTTCCATTCGACCATAAAATAGTATAGGGCAATGTACCTCCGGTAGCTGTAACGGTTACTTGAGCATTGTTACCTGCACAAGTGGCAGGAGTCGCAACATAAGTAGTAGTTAAAACCGGTACTGAAAGAATAACAACAGAACCATTAGTAGTACAACCGTTAGCATCCGTTAGAACATAAGTATACGTTCCACCGGTTAAAGCATCAATTGACACTGTTGTACTTCCATTTGACCATAAAATAGTATAGGGAGCTGTTCCACCAATTGGTGTTACCACTATGCTTCCATTGTCACCAGTACAACAAGTTGCATTAGTTGGAACAAATGTGCTCGATAATAAAGTATCCGGTTGAGTTACTGTAGCACTTACGTTTGCTGTACATCCGTTAGCACTGGTAATCACTCCTGTATAAGTTCCGGCTAATAAATTGTTAAGCGTAAAACTTGTACTTCCGTTCGACCATAAAATGGTATAAGGAGCCGTTCCACCGGTAGCGGTTACTGTTACACTTCCATTGTTTCCTGCATAACAAGATACGTTGGTAGTAGTATTAGAAGAAGCTAAAGCTGTTGTCGGTTGCGTGATGGTTACACTTACGTTGGAAGTACATCCATTAGCATCGGTTACCACTGCGGTATAAGTACCTGCTGCAAAATTGTTAGCGGTAAAGGTTGTGCCACCATTAGACCATAAAATAGTATAAGGCGAAGTTCCACCGGTAGCCGTTACTGTTACACTTCCATTGTTTCCTGCAAAACAAGATACGTTGGTAGT
>NZ_JAAQQU010000101.1 GCF_011742145.1 Flavobacterium sp. J49
ACGTTATAGGCAATTGCTCATTCGCATTTCATAGAACTCCTCATGAGAAAAGAACTAATAATAATATTGCTTTGGACAACTTCAATTTTCGCTCAAGAAAATTATAATTCATACTATGCAGAAGCTTTCGTTCAAGTAAAAAAATCTATTGAATTGAAAAGATTCTGCGAAAAACTTAATATTGAAAATGTCTTAAAAATCAATAAATTTAACGTTAGTATTTGTGAAGATGTTGACTGGTTTGGAAAAAAAATCGAAACTCCAATTGAATGTATTACTACAGATTTTAAAAAATGGAAACGCTATAGAAACAGAAAACTAAAACGTATTGGAGATAATGAAAAAACTAAATTAACCCTTACGCTTTCTGAAATAAGCGACAATTATTTCATTGGTCGAGTCAACTTTAAAAATTATATATATGAGCATGTTTTATATCTTTTTAAAATAGAAAATGGAAAGCTCAAGTTAATTGAAAGTATAACTGTAACGTCAATTAGTTAGGTATCGCAACAGCCTATAACAGCAGTTTGTAACTACTGCGCGCTTGGGCTTATCCCGAATTTTCTTCGAAAATTCAAAAAGGAGTTTTAACTTTGAAATCATCAGTAATAAATCATCGCAGCAGTTACAATCTGCGGCACGTTAGCAACCATTTCACAACATGAAATTAAACGAGGAAGAAATAATACATCCGATTTTTTATCTGCTTTTTATTGGTGGATATTTCGGGATTTCAACTTACAGTTTGTATAATTTATTTGAGTATAACTTTACTGAAATATTGAGATTGATTTGTTATTTAGCCATTGGATATTTAATTCATAACATACTAAATACCAAACGTCGCGTTGACATCAAAAAAAATGAAATAATTAATGGAATATATATGGAACCGTTTGGTTTTGTAAAAATTAACTCCAGAATTTTAATTAAGAATATTACGGAAGTTGAAATTAATCAAAATGCGAAAAAATATTTCGAGATTAACGCAAAAACAAAAAGTGGAGAAGTTTTAACGATTAAATCAGTTCCGAATAAATTGCCGGCAGAAAATGAATTAATTGTGATAAAAGAAAAACTAAAAACGGTTGCTAACAGCAGTTTGTGATAATGGCTGATTTTGTCTTTATCGGAAATGTATTCGCTGATTGAAATTTTAGTTATATTTGGAATGGAAAGTGATTGCATTCCGCCACTATCACAAGCCGCAATACGTTATACACCAGTGTTTTCCTGACGAGAACTTTTTGATTAAACTTCACTCCTATTTGCCAAGTTTGCAAAATAGAAATGGAAATTTAGACTTGAAAAAGTTTCGCTGAAAATGGTTCGAAAAAAGTTTGCGGCGAAAATAGAAACCTGAAAATGTTTGCGGAAAATTTTGCCTAAAATCGCGACGGTTTAGAAGATAAATTACGAGCGAAGCTCGAATTTTTTTGAGAATAATGAAGTATTTTCAGAAAAAGTGAAATGGAAACCAAAATGAACTTGGAAAGTGTTTGTGGTAATATTGCGTGACAATCAAACTCAAAACACCGGTGTATAACAGCAGTTTGTGATTATGGCTGGTTTTGGTCGTGCCAGAAATGTATCAGCTGACTGAAATTTTAGTTATATTTGGGAACGCAAGTGAGTGAAGAACGCCAAAATCACAATCTGCGGCACGTTATGCACAAGCTTAAAAACTGCTATGATAGAAGACAAACTAAAAGAAACAACTTTACTTTTTTTCGAATTAGAATATTTGAAATCTGATTTAATTTCAATTTCAAATAAAGATTCTAATTACTTTAAAATTATAGTAGAAAATTCTCCGTCCTTCATTCGTATATATAGAAACTCTTTTAAACTTTTTGTAATTGAACTTGCAAAAATTGTTGATTCTAAAGAAGACTTTAGTTTATTGAAACTGGTTGATTATATAATCTCGAATAGGAAAAATTTAATTTGGAAAAATAGTGAGATGAAAATGTCTCGTTTAAATTTTATTCGAGAAGAAATTAAGAAAATTGAAGATTTACATTTAGAAAATATAAAAAATCTTAGAGATAAATTTTATGCACATACTGACAAGGATAGACATAAAATTGAATTAATATTTTCTTTACAAATTGGCTTTGAAATTCTTGGAACTTTGAGACAATTTTATGAAGAAATTGTATTGAAAATAAATAATCAACATATAGCATTTTCAGTATTCTCAAGTTTAACGAATGAAATGGTCTTGCTTCAACGATACAAATTAATCCAAAAATTTATCACGACAAACTTAAAAGAAAAAGGAAATATTGGAGAATTACAAAAAGTGCGCGATATAATGTTGGGAAAAGTAGAATGAACAGCCTGTGCATAACAGCAGTTTGTAACAATTGCTAGGCTTGGGTTTGTCCCGAATTTTCTCCGAAAATTCAAAAAGGAGTTTTAACTTTGAAATCATCAGTAATAAATCATCGCAGCAGTTACAATCTGCGGCACGTTATGAGCAATGCCAAAACGAATGATATCAATGAGAAAAATCGGCTTTATTATTATTTTACTTCTTGCTAGTTTTAAATTTTATGGACAAGAAATATCAAATCTTGACAAAATATTAAAGGAAAAGTATCCTCAAAAAGAATCATTTATTGCTGATGGAATTTGGATGTATCATCCAGAAATGGGAAACATAAAAGAGCTATCTTTAGATTATGTAAAAAATCTAACACCGGAATATAAGTACTTTACTGTTGTCTTGACAAACTATTTAGACAGACACATTGAGGATGCTGAATGTATAATTTTACTCAATAAAAAAGATAATTCGATATTACTCATTCCTCCAGTATGGTTTAGTGATGAAAATCAAGAGTTCTTCAATTTACTAATTGGTCACGAATTCAAAGACAAAAAGGAGATTGAAGATTTTGTAAAAGAAATGGAAAGGATAATTTTGATTGGCTCAGAAATGCATCTTGGAAAAACAAGTTATGATGAAAATAAAGTTATTATTAGGCTCATTCTAAATGGTCACGATGATACTTGGAAAACTATAGAATTCAATTTTGAAAATAATAAACTTTTAAGTACGGTGTCAAATTGAGAATAAGCACTGCTCATAACAGCAGTTTGCAACAATTGCAAGGTTTGGGCTTTCACCGAATTTTCTCTGAAAATTCAAAAAGGAGTTTTATATTTGGAATCGGCGGTGATTAAAATTTGCAACTGTTGCAAGCCGCAAGACGTTATAGGCAAGAATTAATCCGCTTTTCAATGAGAAATATAATTATACTTTTCGCGATCTTGCTTCTAGGATGTAATAAACCGAAAGAAAAAGCTTTTGAATATTATGTGATTTCAAAACAATATGCTGAAATGCAGAGAATAGAAAAAGAAGGTAAAGCATTGTTCCCTGTAATTCCACAAGGAATGAAGTGGTATTCCAATTTAGTATTTATAATGGATTCGTCAAACGTATACATTTATCAAACAACTGAAAATCAGAGTTTGGCATCTCAAAAAATAAAAGAATATAATTTCCCCAATTTCATTGGACTAAAACCAGAACATATTATCGCAATTCCTGGGAAAGATTTATTACCATTTCTAAAAGTCAATAATGATTTGTTTGAATTGGTGAATAAACCAAAAAATAGGCATACAGCTTTTTATATAGCAAGCACATTAGACACTATTAAAAATCAAGCATATTACGATTTATGTAAATATCTTCAAAAAGAAGAGCATATATTTTACAAGGCTCGAAAAGTAACTGAAGAAGAAGCGAACGTGATTAAATATAAAGTAAGTCATAAAAATTATGTGGCAGAAAAAATAAAATGGTCAAAAAATTTTATTCTTGGAAATAGCTCACCATTTACTAAAGAATATATTGAAGAAGAAAAGAATGCTCAAGGTGTTAGAAAATCAATAGAAACGTTTAAACGGAATAGTAACGAAATAATGTACTTTGAATAATTCCTGCCTATAACAGCAGTTTGTGATTATGGCTGGTTTTGGTCGTGTCAGAAATGTCTCGGCTAACTGAAATTTTAATTATATTTGGAATGGAAAGTGATTGAAGAACGCCACAATCACAATCTGCAGCACGTTATGCACAAGAGCTCAAAACCGCATATAAAATGACATTTAGTAATTTAGTTGAACACGCTACTAAAGTTGGTTACAGAATTGACCAAGAGAAGAAATATCATAAATTGATACTTGAAATTGACGATAAAGTTGAAATTTCGTTGGAGTTTCCAAATGATGATGTTCAAAAAATAGAATACGATTCCGTAAACATTGACTGGAAATATTTGATAACTGAAAAGTTGACTAAGAAAAAAATTTTTAGTGAATGGTTTGACTATTATGAAGGTTCAAAAGAAACTAAAATTCAGGAAATGCAACAAGATATTTTAGAATACATTAATAATTTTTCAAGCCAAAAATTTGAGATAATTGAGAAACCAGTTTTTACTTTATTTGGAAAAGGGTTTTTAAAATGTAAGAAGTTGGTTTTTGAATAAAGGAAAACGCTCCAGTGCATAACAGCAGTTTGCAACAATTGCAAGGGTTGGGCTTTCACCGAATTTTCTCCGAAAATTCAAAAAGTAGTTTTATATTTGGAATCGGCGGTGATTAATTTTTGCAACTGTTACAAGCCGCAAGACGTTAGCAAACATATTTAAACACCATGCAAAAGACAACTTATCTCTTTATCATTTTCCTTTTTATTAGTTGTGGAAAGAAAGCTGATGATTTGGATTTTGAAAAAAATGTAATGACTGAAATTTTTCCAGTCTTAATTGATTCAGTTTGCGTCGATACTAGAATCTTTTCAAATCCACCACCAATGTATGGAAAGTATTTTACCGACGCTTCTGGTCATGTTTCTATAGACACGACTAAAGCCACAGAAAATCAGCGCAAAGAAATGATCAAATGGCAAAAGAGTGTAGAGAAAGTGAAAAATGATACTTCAAAAGTGATAATAGCATTTGATCCCAGAATATCTCCATATCAAAAAGAATATGAAAAAATCATATCTAAAAACTCTAATGATACTTTGATAAAATATAAAACTGATAGCCTAAAAATTTATGTGCTAGATTTTAAAAAAATCAAGTTGAACGGTAAATTTAAACTTAAAAACATAAACGAATTTGACAAGAAAAATATTTTTGAACGTGAATATAGATTCAACTTTTCAGGAATTTTTCAAGTTTCTGGAATAAAATTTGACTCAAAAAAAGAAAATGGAATTTTAGATATTGGCTTCACGTGTGGCAGATTATGCGGTTATGGCGGTATTGCTCATATCAAGAAAGTAAAAAATAAATGGCGCATAATAAAGATTGAATCTACTTGGGTTTCGTAAAAATACGTTTGCTAACAGCCGTTTGGTAGCATGGCTGGTTTTGCATTTCTTAGTCGGAAAGTACTAAGTTCAAAATTTGATTATATTTACAACTAATTATTTAAAAAGTCGCCACGACTACCAAGCGGCGGCACGTTATAGCCAATTTTAGAACGACACTATGCCAATAATAAGAAGTTCAGACCAAAAAAGTATGACACTTGAAGAATTCTACAAAGAATTGACAAGTGAAAATGCGACTGTAGTTGAAAATGAAATTGGAAAGGCAATGCTCGAATTTATTTCAATGGTGAACGATACTTTTACGAACACGACACTATATGGATTGACTTCACATTATTCACTTGTAATTCAAGCAACGGACAATTGGGAAGACGGTTGGTTCGTGACAGTTTATAGTATTGGAGATAAAAAATTCCAGTTTGAATACAAAATGTCTGAGAAAGAAAGTCCTTGGAACTATGCAATCGTTAAGGGACAAGCAAATACAGTTAGCGAAGCAAAAGACTTTCTAATTATTGCAATGACAGAGAGTGAAGGTTGGTCAGACAATAAAGAATTGAGAAAACTTTATAACAAGTTAAAAGGCAGAAAAACAGAAAATACCCAATTTACATTGTGGTTAGAATTTGAAGAAGTTGACCCGAATAATTGGGATATTGAAAACGAATTTTGCAACATTCACGTTGACTTGGAAGACGGTCGACATTATGGACTTAATGTTTGGACATATAAATACTTAGAAACAGCAATTAACGAAGACAAAAAAACAGGACAAAATCTAAGCGGACTTTATCAAAAACCTCCCGACTTATTCGTAAAGGAATTGACAAGAGAATGTATTCAACAGACAATTGAAAACTTAATTAAAATTGACGAATTAGAAAAAGTATTGAACCCAAGTATTTATGACAAACGAAATCAGAAATAGAAAAACTGGCTATAACATCGGTTTGGCAATATGGCGGCTGAAGTACTTCTATGAAACATTTGTGCAAGGTTCAACATTCGTTCTTCGATTGAACTTTAGTGCTAAAAATCCGCCACATCGCCAAGCCGAAAACCGTTATAGCCAAGTTTTCGAATGAGTGCAAAAATCAAATATATTGCCGGAATAACAACTCTGCTAATTGTTTTAGTTATTGGATTCATTATGTATGGACTAAATCTAATAGCTATCGAAGATAAATATGGAGATTTAGTCACTGTAAGAGAGAAAGTTGAAGATGGAGATTTGATACTGAAGAGTAATGACGAGTTTGATGACAAGCAAGAAATGGACTTTCAAGAATTTGGAATAATAGAAAAGTCTTGGGGCAAAGTTTATGTTTGGGATAACAAAAACACATTGAGAAAACCATTGTTTGATTGGGCTGAAAAAGAAAACGCTCAAAAAGTGAAAGTATTGAGAGTAAAAAATAAAATTGATTATGGAAAGATTCAGAAAGTTAACGGGAAATATAATTATTTACTAAAATCTGATGAATTTGAATTAGTTACTGAAAGTTTGTGAAAAAACCTGGCTATAACAGCGGTTTCGCGCTATTGCAGGTTTTTCTTGAATTGAACTTCTTTCTTCACGAAAATATTTTATCTTAGCAGAAAGTACGCAGTTCGCTGGAATCGCAACAGACGCGAAGCCGCGGAACGTTAGCAAACATTTTTTCAACTGCAAACAACAACCAAAATCTTGAAAATGAAAAACCTATTGTTCTTATTATTTGCTTTGTTGACTTTGCTTTCAAGTTGTAAAAAAGATTTACCAAAAGAGACTGAAAATCCAAAGTTTGTTAGAATTTGGTATGACACAGTCCAGATGATACCATTTAGAGCTACATTAGACATTAAGTCAAACAAAACTTTTGAATATAGAAGCGGTGCATGCCAATCCAGCTCAAAAAGTAACGGAACTTGGAAAATCGAAAATGATACCATAGTTTTGAAAAGTCTAAAACCAAAAGGTTGTCTTTTCCAAAATCGTTTTGGTGTTTATTGCATAAAATTCAATGACAAAAGTTATTTTGAAAACAACAAGACAATTAAAGGTTGTGAACCAAGCGGTAGTGAATCTGAATATGAAATCTTTGAAAATGAAAAGTTCATAATCGAAAACGACACTTTGATTCACATAAATCAAGCAAAAAATGATTGCGGCCAAATAAGAGTTGCATTTTCAACAAAAGAGAAAATGCGACGAAATGTTATTAAATAAAAAAACGTTTGCTAACAGCAGTTTGTGATAATTGCTAGGCTTGGGATTATCCCGAGTTTTCTCCGAAAACTCAAAAAGGAATTTTATATTTGTAATCATCAGTAATTAATCGTCGCAACTATCACAATCTGCGGAACGTTAGCAATAATTTTTAAAGTCCGCTAAACCAAAGTTAAATAGATTAAAAATGAAACCTAAGTTTCCTATCATATCAATTTATAACAATGCTGTTGATTTAATTCCCAATCAAACTTATTTGAGTAAAGCAAAAGTTTTAGGCGTTTTAAAAGGCAATTCGAATTCTATTGCTTTTGATAGCGGAGGAAATAAATGGAGTTTTAAATTAACTTCTGATAAAATCAGTGATAATTTTATCACGCGATTTCTGGCAAATACATTTTATAATCCAACTGTAGAAGTAATTCCGGAATGGAAAATGATAGGTGAATTTGAAATTGATGAAATTAAAAGTGTATTAATAAAAAGTATTGAAAAAGACGAAGATGTTTTAACTCAGTTTATTGATTCAGAGGATATAAAAAATCACGTAAATAAAGCTCATTCATTTGAAACTATTTATAACATTCTAAATAGGTATGTTTTTGAATATAATGAAGAAGAAATCTGAGTTGTAATGGATAAAAAACTATTGCTAACAGCAGTTTGTAACAATTGCTAGGCTTGGGTTTGTCCCGAATTTTCTTCGAAAATTCAAAAAGGAGTTTTATCTTTGGAATCATCAGTAATAAATCATCGCAACTGTTACAAGCTGCGGAACGTTAGCACCAATTTTATGAGAACCCTGCTATTAACATTACTTATTGCTATTTCAACTTCTTATGGACAAACAAAAGAAGAATTGATTAACGCTATAATAAAAGTTAATTCTCTTGACGATTGGGATGGAATCATTCACAGACCTTTTCCTGGACAAATAGAAAACAATATTGAGAAAGCAAAAATAAGTTCCAATAATTATTACAACTTTAATAAACTTAAAGAAATCATTTCCAGAGAAGAATTAATCAATTTAACATCTCATAAAAATCAAGTTTTGAGGCTATATGCTATAAAAGAGTTGATTGAGAAAAATGATATTGCATTTGACTTAAAGAAGATTATCGTTGAAGAAATAAAGAACAAAAAATACATCAATGTTCACAGCGGTTGCATAATTTCTCAAGAACTTTCATACTCAATTTTATATCACGCTTATTGGAATCAAGTTCGTATTAATGCTCGCGATATTGGAACTGAAAATAACGAAAAGAAAGAAGAAGTTGCTATGCAGAAAGCTGTTGAAAACGACAAGCTTTTAAAAGAAATAAACGCCGAAATAATAAAACTCGACAAAGATATTTATTGGTTAATCTATGAGAGAATATTTGCTTGTGGAAAATTCAATGATAATTTGAAGCACAATATTGTTGAGTTACTTTTCAAGTTCAATAATAGTTATGCTTTTGAATATCTTAAGAAAAATTATCCTGATGAAGCAGAAAAAATATCCGAAGATTACTTTAAAATTTACTTTGAAAAACAAAAGTTTAAAACAGAAAACCAAATATATTATCTCTACAACTTTACTGAATACGCTTTTGTTAACAACAACAAAGAAATGATAGAAAAGATTATAACAAAACTAAGAACCACAAAAAGCTGGAAAATGATTAGCGGAAGTTTTGAAAATCAAATTTTCCGAAAATACAATGTGAATATATAAAAACTGGTGCTAACAGCCGTTATCCGCTATAGCTGGTTTTTCTTGAGTTGTGCTTCTTTCTTCACGAAAATATTTTATCTTAGCAGACAGTACGCAGTTCGCTGGATTCGCTACAGTCGGATAGCGGCGAAACGTTATAAGCCATTCCACCACATTTTTAATTGAAGACAAATGCATATAGATAAAAATCAATATCAGAAATATTTTGAAGAAAAAATCAATTTAAATTTTGACAAGCTAAATCCATATTTTGACGTTGATAGTGATTTGTTTTCAGGACTGAATAGATTAATGAATGAAAACTACAGATGTTTAATGGTGGAAGCATATGTAGCAAGTATTACAATAAGTAATCATATAATTGAAAGGTTGCTAAAATTGGCATTAATTTATGAAAACAGTTTAGGAGAAACAGAAGAAATTGCCATTAAGGCTTACAACAAGTTTCAAGGAATGGCAATGAAAAATACTATCACCAATTGTTGGAATAGAAAATTAATCAGTAATGAAGAAAAGAGCCATTTAGAAAAGATTATAAATGATGTGGTAAGGAACGGATTTTCTCATGCTAGTTTTGAAAATATCCTTGGTAAAACTCCAACGAAAATCCCAATGAAAATGGGGGATTTTAAAACTCAAGAAATTAAAGATGTTGAAATTGACAGAAGAGTTATGTTAACAATAGCAGAAGTTCAACTGGAAAATTTTGCCAAAGAAAATGCTTTCGAATATTATAAATACATTTTTGAGCTAATTCAAAGATTGGAGAATAAAATTAAACCGAAAGAAGATAAGAACGGCTTATAACAGCAGTTTGTGATTATGGCTGGTTTTGGTCTTATCAGAAATGTCTCGGCTGACTGAAATTTTAGTTATATTTGGGAACGCAAGTGAGTGAAGAACGCCACAATCACAAGCTGCGGCACGTTATAAGCAAGCTTCAGAAACATTAGTGAAAAACGAGAAAGAAAATAAATGGCCGAGTTTTGAAATTAAATCATGGAAAAATATTCCCGTGATTAGCGGAAAAATTGCAACCGAAAATGACGCAAGAAATGGTTTAGCAGTATTTTGCTTGAAAAATGCCGGAAATGAACACAAAGCATTTGAAATTGACTTGCCGAAACTTGCATATTTGACAAATGAAGATGATGACTCAAAAGAATTGATTGTGGTAATTCAAGCAGAATCGACTGAAAAAGAAGTTTTGATTGGTTACAGAAATCCGAATGGTGGAAATGGCGCAGGTTTTCTCTGTGAGTTTGAATTTTTAAGTAATGAAGAGATTGAAAGTTTGGAGCGAAACTAAAAGCCAGCTTATAACAGCAGTTTGCTACAATTGCTAGGCTTTGGTTTTTCCCGAATTTTCTCCGAAAATTCAAAAAG
>NZ_JAAQQU010000102.1 GCF_011742145.1 Flavobacterium sp. J49
TAACGTGCCGCAGATTGCTACAGTTGCGACGATTTATTACTGTTGATTACAAATATAAAATTCCTTTTTGAGTTTTCGGAGAAAACTCGGGATAATCCCAAGCCACGCAATTGTTGCAAACTGCTGTTATAAGCCGTTTATTCAGTTATTATTAAGCCACTTTCTTTGTCAAAGTTTTCCCTTTCAGATTCTGTCATTCTGTTTCTTAATAATCTAATTGTATATCCGCCGTGTAATTTTGAACCTTTCACAAACATCCAATCACTAACTTCATTTTTATTAATTTCTACGGTGTCACCAACTTTAATTCCTTTAATTTTTTCCGGTAGATTATTTACAACGCCAATATACTTTCCATTTTCCACGCTAACATAGTCAACCCAAATATGTTCTGCGGTTTCATTTTCGACAAAACGTTTTTTCAAACCAAAGTATGTGAAAACACGGCTGTTATTTTTTACTGCATAATCAAAACTATCTAAAGTTTTTTTGGCGGTTTCAATTGCCATATTCATTTCAGCGTCGTCACTTTGGACGCCATAAATTGTCGGTTCGTTTTCGCGCTCAATTTTGTTTTTTGAATTACAACTAAGAACGCTAATTGCGATTATTAATATTAATATTCTTGTATGCAGATTTTTCATAAATGGCTTATAACGTTCCGCAGCTTGTAACAGTTGCGACGATTAATTACTGATGTTACCAAAGTTAAAATTACTTTTTGAATTTTCGAAGAAAATTCGGGAAAAACCCAAGCTTAGCAATTGTTACAAACTGCTGTTAGCGGTAGTTTTTTTATACAGTTCCTTAATTTCCTTTTCTTTTTCACTTTCCATTTTCAGGCCATTTTTTAGTAATCTGTCTAAAATTCCCAAACAACCTGGATTTTTATTTTTTGCACCGTCCATTAAATATTTTAAAATAAAATCTTGCTTGCTTTTATCGAGTTTAAAAAACTGCTTTTCATCTCTTCCTTTATTTTGAGTATCTAAAAACCAAAAGTAAATTACTACACGAGCATTGTCGCAATTATATTTGTCTGCCATTATAATAGCTACAGGTAACAATTCATAATATTCAAATCGAGTGTTACCATAATGATCTACTAAGTTTCCAAATGCTTCAAAGTCACCATTTTCAACGCATCTTTTTTTCAATTCCGAAACTTTTTCCAAACTGAAATAACGTTGGTTTTCTTCTTTTTTGGCTAAGGGTTTCTTTGCAACAGGTTTTTCCGTCGAATTGTTACAACTGATAATTGTAATAACCATTAATAACACAAATAGGTTTTTCATTGGTGTATTTATTGCAAATGTTGTTAAGATGGAAAAAATTACCGCTAACTAGCTTATATGTATAAACAAATCATACTTATCCGTCCAAATTGGGTGGTATAGGTATGAGTGGTGTCATACTTATGGTTTGCTTTGGCTAATATATTAAAAATATTACAAATCATCAAACGGACTCTTAATTTGTTGTAAACTTTTAGTACTTACATGCGTGTAGATTTCCGTGGTTTTGCTTCGGCTGTGTCCCAATAATTCCTGTATGTAACGCAAATCCGTGCCACTTTCCAACAAATGGGTAGCATAACTGTGACGCAACCAGTGAAGTGTGGCCGGTTTTGTGATGCCTGCTTTTTGTAAAGCTTGTTTAAAGGTTGATTGCAAACTCTGCTCCGAGTATTGTTCGCCTTTCACTTGTCCTTCAAACAACCAAATCTTGGGCTTGTAACATTTGTAATAATCCCGTAACAAATCCAAAACCCTCGGACTCAATGGTGCTATTCTGTCCTTGTTACCCTTGGCTTGTATGATTTTTACAATATTCCGCTTCGAATCGATGTCGCTAAGCTTTAAGGTAAGCAGTTCCTTTCTTCGCAAACCGCAACTGTAAATCAAGCACAACATCGCTCTGTGCTTAATGTTGCCATGCGCTTCCAAAATTTGTTTGACTTCTTCTTTGCTCAAAACATTGGGCAATACTTTGGCACGCTTCGGTCGATGGATACTTTCAATCTCAATTTTCCGATCCTGAACCGTGCTGAAAAACAACTTAATCGCACTCACCACTTGGTTCTGATAGGAAGCCGAAAGATTGTTCTTTAAAATGTATTCGTTATTGTATAAAATAACGTCGTCATTGGTAATATCAGAAGGACGTTTTTGATTGAAGAAAACCAAAAAGGATTTCGCCGCATCCATATAAACCGCAAGCGTATTTTCGCTGTACCGTTTTGATCGAAGCCAGCGCTTGAAATTTTCCAAACTCCTCAAACCTTCTGCATTGGGCGAGAGTTCGGTCAATGTCCGCAGTCCCAATTGTTTTCGGTTCTCCTCCGTGTCGGGCAAGTGCCAATACCCATTCGTTTGACTCCATCGCGCACCGGAAAAACTTTTAATCCAGGTAATTAGAGTCTCGTCTTTTTCAAACCAAACACCAATACGCATTTCGCCTTTGTACTTTACTATTTTGGCACTCCATTTCATAAACAGAAATTAAATAGGAATAAAGATACAATAAAATGGAATAGAATGTTTTAAAATTGTAAGTTATTTTTTCTTTTATAAAAAAGTACCAAAAGTCATCCGAAGCGCTCTTTTACCGTTCCGAAAGCCATAAATGGTTGTCCGAAAAGTAAAATGAATAGTCCGAAAAGCATTCGAAACAGTCCGAAGCTCGTTCTTAGGCTGGCAAGGCTTGGAAATGCTCTAAAATTGGTTTTGGGGCGAAAAATCAATGCGCTATTTTTATCGCAATCAATTTTAGGATGTCTTCGGTAGTTTTTGCCTCTTTGATGTCTATTCTAATGCCACGACCTTCCGCATAAACTTTGGCTGCTTGAAGTTCGTTTTTGATAGCATCGGCAATGTCGCTTTCCAGGATGGTATCGGTGGCTTTTTGGCCAAATACAAAAGCTACTTTAAAGAATTTATCACGGGGCAATAGGTAAATGATGATTCTTTTTTTATCCTTAATTCTAAAACTCCAACCGAATTTTTCACTGGCAAAAGACCATTCTTCGATAGCATTAGGATATAATTTTTTGGTGTGCTCCGCAAAAGTTTGCCAATACACATAGGTCTCGCCCAAAGCTTCTTGAAGTTGGGTTATGGTTGGGATTTCCGATTTTTGGGTGAAAATACTTTTCATTACACAGTGGCCAATTTGTTTTGCAACGCCTGAATTTCATCGCGGTATTTGGCGGCATTAAGTTCGTTATTGATTAAGCAATGTTGTTTACTCTAAAAAACTTCTGTCTAGATAATTTCTGCTTGGTTTTGCTAAAAATATTTCAAGAATACTTGAATTGCTAAGCTTTAAAATTGATATCCAATTCTGATTAGAGGTGATACTTTTGTCCAATTCCACTGATTGACGTCATAATTTATATCGCCATATAATTTAGCATGTTCATAATAGTCTTGAGAAGGTACATAATACTCTGAAGTTTCAACTCGGGTCGATTTGTCGTTTGTAAATGTCTTCATAAAATACACCTGGAGTTCAGCTGCAACCACTAAATTTTTAGTAATGGCATATTGTGGTTTAAAAACCGGACCCAATCCAAAACCATAAATCTTCCCAATCCTGTCGTCAACAGTTATAATTTGATGGGAAAAGGTGCTGTTGTCAATCAAGTTTGTGATATGAGAATCGTAATCATAATCTCCACTTCCTTCCAAATAATAAACAGAAGCCAGGTCAATTCCAAAGTCAAAATCAAAATTATTGGCCAAATGGATGCGCTTCGCAATACCTACAAAAACATTGATATGGTTCTGGCTATAGTGGTAGTTTTGATTTAGATTTATTTTGGTATTCTCATTGGTATTGATGTACTCAAAATCCTGATGCTCCTTAACTTCTCTTATAGTAATTCCCAATCTTGTCCGGAAAACAACGTCATTTTTAATCCTTTCGAAGCTAATTCCAAAAGCATTTGAAAACGAATTTCTTGAATAATTGTTCCTTTCGGTTGGATAAGTGGACAATAACCAATCATCATTATAAAACTCCCTAAGTGAATTTTGAATGGGTTGATAAAACTCAATAGAAATTGTGTTTTTCTTTTTGGTTTCTGGCTTTGTTGTTTCCTGAGCGGAAATATTGCAGGCGATTAGAATGAGGATTAAAGAGAATTGTTTTACCATAATTCTTATGTTATTGATAGTTTACTTTGCAACGCCTGAATTTCATCACGATATTTGGCGGCTTGCATGAAGTCTAAATCTTTGGCCGCTTTTTCCATGGCTTTTCGGGCTTCACGGATTTTCTTTTCGATTTCGGATTTGGATAGATACAGACTTTCCGGCTCGGCGGCTTTGGCAACTTTGTCTTCAAAATATTGGGTCGAAACCGAATTGCCGCTCAAAGCATTGCCCAAACTTTTGTTCAAAGCTTTCGGTTCCAAACCGTGAAGCGTGTTATAATCCATTTGCTTGCCGCGACGGTAATTGGTTTCGTCTATGGTTTTCTGCATTGAAGCCGTGATTTTATCTGCATACATAATCGCTTTTCCGTTCACGTTTCGTGCGGCACGACCTACCGTTTGGGTCAACGAACGATGACTGCGCAAGAAACCTTCTTTATCAGCATCCAAAATCGCGACCAAAGATACTTCGGGTAAATCCAATCCTTCGCGCAATAAGTTTACGCCAATCAACACATCGAATAAACCTTTGCGCAAATCCTGCATAATCTCCACGCGTTCCAAAGTATCCACATCCGAGTGAATATAGCGACAGCGAATGGAAACTTTGGTTAAATATTTCGTCAGTTCTTCCGCCATTCTTTTGGTTAAAGTGGTGACCAAAACCCGTTCATCGACTTCACAACGTTGCTGAATTTCTTCGATTAAATCGTCAATTTGGTTCAAACTCGGCCGCACTTCAATAATCGGGTCTAATAAACCCGTTGGGCGAATGACTTGCTCTACATAAATGCCTTCAGACTTTTGTAATTCATAATCTGCAGGCGTCGCCGAAACATAAACCACTTGGTTTTGCATGCTTTCAAATTCCTCAAACTTTAGCGGACGGTTGTCCATAGCAGCGGGCAATCGGAAACCGTATTCCACCAAATTTTCTTTCCGACTTCGGTCACCGCCGTACATGGCGTGAACTTGCGAAATCGTTACGTGACTTTCGTCGACTACCATTAAGTAATCATCCGGAAAATAATCAAGCAAACAGAACGGTCGCGTGCCCGGAAGACGGCGGTCTAAGTAGCGCGAATAATTTTCAATGCCGGAACAATAGCCTAATTCGCGTATCATTTCTAAATCGAAATTGGTGCGTTCTTCCAAGCGTTTGGCTTCGAGATGTTTACCGATTTCTTTAAAATAATCGACTTGTTTCACCAAATCTTGTTGGATATCCCAAATCGCCGCTTGTAAAACATCAGGCGACGTTACAAACATATTGGCGGGATAAATATTCAGTTTTTCGTAGCGTTCAAAAACTTTGGAAGTCTTAGGGTCGAAGGCTTCAATGTCTTCAATTTCGTCACCAAAGAAATGCACACGAAACGGTTCATCGGCATAACTCGGGAAGATTTCCACGGTGTCGCCTTTGATTCTGAAGGTTCCCGGAGTGAATTCTACTTCGGTTCTCGAGTATAAACTTTGGACCAAACGATGTAATAATTTGGTGCGTGAAATGATTTGGCCTTTGTCAATTGAAATCACATTCTTTTGAAACTCCACCGGATTTCCGATACCGTACAAACACGAAACCGAAGCAACTACTAACACATCACGTCGGCCTGATAATAGGGCAGAAGTAGTGCTCAAACGCAGTTTCTCTAATTCGTCATTGATAGACAAATCTTTTTCGATAAAAACACCGGTAACCGGAATGTAGGCTTCGGGTTGGTAATAGTCGTAATAGGATACAAAATACTGCACCGAATTGTTAGGGAAAAATTGCTTAAACTCAGAATACAACTGTGCAGCCAGGGTTTTATTGTGTGCCAAAACCAAAGTCGGTTTCTCCACTTCCTGAATCACATTGGCCATAGTAAAGGTCTTTCCCGAACCGGTTACACCCAAAAGGGTTTGGTATTTTTCACCACTAACAATGCCTTTGACAAGTTTGTCAATCGCTTGGGGTTGATCGCCGGTAGGTTGGTATTCGGATACGACTTGGAATTTCATCTTTTAAGTACGATTTACGAAGTACAAAGTACGAAGTTTTATTTGGTTTGAATATTACTTTTTGTTGTTTTTATGGCCTCAACAATAATGGCTGTTAATTCTTTTGCCTCTTTCATTAAAGGTTGAAAAACAGCTTCTAAATTTAACTTTTTCATTTGACAAACCTCAAAAAGTAACTCTAAAAAATAATCGCTTTCATCAATTTCTTCTTCAACAATTTTGAGTTTGTTTAAAAAATCTGCAGATGATTTAGCCCGTTGTGACGCTCTGTAATTGGCTCCGACTGAGCTTGAACTTCTGATTAATTGATTGATATAGGCATTGTACTCTCTCGTCTTTGGTAATTTTGAACATAGTATCCAACAATCCAAAGCAAACTTTTTCGTTCTTTGTTTCAAATCATTTGTCATAGATATAAAATTAAAATTTCTACTTACCACTTCTCACTTCGTACTTCCCACTTCGTACTTCGTACTTTTAAAATATTTGCTGTTGTTTTTTGGTCAAAAATGTCCAGGCTACCAATCGGCTAATCTTTTGGCCTTGTGCCATGTCGATGGTTTTAATATCGGCAGCACCTACTTTTCCTAGCGTTTTGTATATGCTTTTCAGATTGTCTTTTTTGGAGACCAAAGTCGTAAACCACAAACATTGCAGCGGATATTTGGCACTTTCATAAATCATTTGGGTGATAAAACCGATTTCGCCGCCGCTACACCACAATTCTGCATTTTGGCCGCCGAAGTTTAAAGTCGCTTTTGAAGTTTTTTCATTACTTAAAGTATTCACTTTTCGCAACGCACTTTTCGCCGCTTCTTCGGCTGAGTTGTGAAACGGCGGATTGCAAATGGTGAAGGCAAATTTGTCTTCGGGTAAAATGATATTTTTGAAAATAAATCTCGGCTCCACTTGCAATTGCAGACTGATAACGTCAATCAATTTCGGATTATCAGCGATGATTTTCTTGCAGTTTTGAAGTGCTTTTTCATCGATGTCGGTTCCCACAAAACTCCAACCATAAGCACTATTGCCAATGATGGGATAAATGCAATTGGCACCAATCCCAATATCTAAACCAATCACATTTTCACCTTCGGGAATGACTCCGTTGTTGGTTGTGGCCAATAAATCTGCGATGTAGTGAATGTAATCCGCTCTTCCGGGAATGGGCGGACAAAGATAGTTCGTCGGAATATCCCAGTTTTGAATGTCGTAGTTTGAAATCAATAAAGCTTTGTTCAAGGCTTTTACCGCTTCCGGATTACTGAAATCAATGGTTTGCTTCGCCAGTTCGCTTTCGCTCGAGCCAACCCGATGTTCGTTAGTATGAACAAAGTTTTTTAAATCCGGATTAGCTTTAATCAAGACATCAAAGTCATACCGAAATCGGTGCTGATTTCTGGGATGTAAAGTTGTTTTTTCTGAGCTATTTTGAGTTTTCAAAGGCTGTTTTAATTTAAAATAATTACCGCAAATTCGCGAATTATTAATTAGGTATTATATGTTTTAATCTGCGAATTCGTGGTTTGATTCTTTTAGTCCCAACAATCCATAAGCAATAAATCGCCCTCGGTGTGGATTTCTGGGATGGAAGTTTATTTTTTCTGAGCTATTTTGAGTTTTCAAAGGCTGTTTTAGTTTAAAATAATTACCGCAAATTCGCGAATTATTAATTAGGTATTATATGTTTTAATCTGCGAATTCGTGGTTTGATTCTTTTAGTCCCAACATTCCATCAGCAATAAATCGCCCTCGGTGTGGGTGATGGTGACGATGCCGTCTGCGGTAACATGATTACTGCTTCCGGTTCGGTAACCGATGGTTAAATCTTCATTGTTTAAGGAATAAAAAAGATTTTGAGTCGAAATGCCACTCACTTTTCCAATCGGAATCAAAGAAAGAATCGTGTTGGCGGTGTACCATTTTTCAAAAGTATTGGGCAACAAAAACACTTTCGAATGGTCGTCTAGAATCACGACTTTTAATTTATTTCGGTAAGCAACGATGTTGGTTAAATTGGTAATCGTATGGTCAGCTCGTCTTCCGGTGGCCCAAATGACATTGGCCGCTTGGTGTCCTTTTTCGATTAAATAATCAAAGGCTTTTTCCAAATCAGTTTTGTCTTGGTTGGGTGCGTAAACAATTTCAATCGGGTATTGTTTTTCCTTGTAATATTCCGGATCAAAACCGCGGTCAAAATCGCCTAACAATACATCGACTTTTATCCCCAATTCCAACACGCGTTCAATAGCCGAATCTAATACAATCACTAATGGCGACCATTCTAGCAGTTGGCCTAACAATTCTTGACTGCACATTTCGCCATTGGCAATGATTAAAGCCGGTTCCTGGTCGTCGCGAACGATGTGGTGTGATGACATTTTTAAGTTTGAAGTTAAAAGTTGGAAGTACGAAGTGGTAAAAGTAATTAAAACACTTCTTACTTCGCACTTTGTCCTTCGTACTTTTATTGAATGATATATTCCGAAACCTCTGTTTTGCTCAGGCGAAAATAGCCTAAAGCGTAATTGTCAAAGTTGGTTTGATTGATAATATTACCTCTAACGGTTGCTGTTGGGGTTGAAAATGGTCCCATGCTGTTGCTACCGGTTTGTTCCAATAAAATATCCATATAATTGTAATAGTTTAAAGTAACACCGTTTAAGGTAAATTTCAAAGTATCACCGGGTTTCAAATCTTCGCTGAAGTAAAGCCCGAACATTTCATTGTTTTGAAAAAAACGGTCTTCTATGACGCCATATTCCGGTATCACTTTATATGGGTCGTCAATTCTGACCAAATAATGATTGGTTTCATTAACCAAGTCGTTAAAAAAGAATTTCACTTCAATTTCGTTGCCCAAAATACCACCTTCATCGTCTTGTTCTACATGGGTTACGGTTGGCGTATTTAATAATTTTTCGGTTGACGTATAGGTTTCGCCTTCATAGATAACGGTTAAGGTGTAAGTTTCATCAACTACAGGATTAAAGTTGAGACATTTATAAATGCCCGGTTCGGTGTCTTGGGTAAAATTAAATACTTCATTGGCACTGTTGGTAATATACACTACAGCATCCGTCACGGGCGGAATTTCGTTATTGAAATAATCGGTCGTGGTCGAAAGTTTTACGATTTGTTCATTGCCCGAAGTTCCGTTTAACCATTGAATCGAGGCTTCAATGACCAATCTTGGTTCGGAAGTCGACAAGTCAACATCAATCACTTTTTCGCATGATGTGAAAGCAAAAAGAACTAAGGATAAACTGAATAATATCTTTTTCATAAATTTAGAATTTAATGTTATAAGTAGCACTTGGCACAATCCCGAAAATAGACAAACGAAGCGCTTCATTAGAACCCGTTTCTTGGTTTTGTCTGAATGTAATTGAAGCGGCATTTTGTCGGTTGTAAATGTTGTAAATACCAAAAACCCATTCGGCTTGCCATTTTCTGCCTTTGTTTTTTCGCGGAGTCAAAGTCGCCGAAACATCTAAGCGATGGTACATCGGTAAATTGTTTTCGTTTCTGGCACTGAAAATCGGTACCGTGATGCCTTGGTATTCATATTGTCCTGTTGGGAAAGTTACGGGTTGTCCGGTTTGCAGAATAAAATTGGAACTAAAGCGCCATTTTTCATTCAGTTTATAATTGCCCACGATGGCTAAATTGTGTGTTTTGTCAAAACCGGTTTTGTACCAATCTCCGTTGTTGATACCGGTTTCTTCAGGTGTTCTGCCAACTACTTGTTGTTCTGTTCTGGATAAAGTATAAGAAACCCAACCCTTGAATTGCCCCGAGTTTTTTCGGAACAAAACTTCCATACCATAAGCTCTGGCTCTGCCGTTTAAAACGACTCTTTCAATGGCTTCGTTGGCAATCAGATTAGCGCCGTCGATATAATCTACACGGTTTTTAATTTTCTTGAAGAAAGTTTCGACCTCAAGCGAATACAAATCATCCTTTAAATTTTGAAAGTATCCCAAAGCGTATTGATCCAAATTTTGCGGTTTCAGGTATTGGTCGCTTGGTGCCCAAACATCTAAAGGTGTTGGCGATTGTGTATTCGAAATCAAATGCAAATATTGGGTCATTCGGTTGTAGCTCGCTTTAATTGATTGGTCATCATTCAGCGTATAAGCCACAGAAAAACGAGGTTCAAGATTATTGAACTGCGCTATCGTCTCATTTTTGCCGTAACTCACCGTTCCGATAGGTTCAGCGCTTTCATAAATTTGAAATTCGCTATTAAAAATCACCGGTTGGTTATTGGCATAAGTATTCAAGGTCTGTTGTCCTAATCGCAGAAAATTACTAAATCTAAGTCCGTAAGAAAGCGCGAGATTCTTAGTGATTTGGTGTTCGGCGTCTAAATAAACGGCATTCTCTAAGGCATATTTTTTGTCCAATTGGTCGGGATTAATTCCTGATTCTTCACCAGTAGGTTCAATTTTACCCGGATTAAAGTCATAATAATTGGATTGTAAACCGTAAGTCAGTTTGAACTTATCGGTTAAATAGTGTTTGAAATCGTATTTGAAATTGTAGTTTTTGATGCCGCTATCCCAATTAAAGCCGATGAAATCCAATCGAAGACCATAGTAATAATCAGAATAAATCAGTGACATGTTGGAAAATAATTTATCCGAAAACAGATGATTCCAACGGAAATTAATTACCGCATTGCCATACGTATTGACAAAACTATTGTTCAATTGAAACACATCTCTGCCAAAATAACCCGAAAGATATACGTTGTTTTTTTCGTTGATGGAATAACTTAGTTTGGTATTCAAATCATAGAAGTAAGCCAAATTCGGATTGTCGAACAATTTCAAAAAGAGGTGCGCATAAGAAGCTCTTCCGGCAACAACAAACGAGCCTTTATCTTTTACAATTGGTCCTTCGGCCAAAATACGACTCGAAATTAAACCGATGCCACCGTTCATGTGAAAGTCATTTTTGTTGCCTTCTTTTTGGTAAATATCTAGGATAGAGGACAATCTGCCACCATATCTTGCGGGTATTCCGCCTTTATAAAGTTTCAAATCTTTAATCGCATCCGGATTGAAAACCGAGAACAAACCAAAGAGGTGAGAAGAGTTGTAGATAGTGGCTTCATCCAATAATACTAAATTTTGATCTGCGCCGCCGCCACGAACATTAAAGCCCGATTGTCCTTCACCGGCATTGGTCACACCGGGAAGCGTGAGGATAGATTTAATCACATCGACTTCTCCAAAAATCACCGGCATTTCTTTGATTTCCTGAATGGTGAGTTTGTTGACGCTCATTTCAGGTTTCCTAATGTCAATACGTTTGTTGTTTTGAACAATTACCACTTCGTCAAGCTGTTGACTGGTTTCTGTAATTAAAAAGTTCCTTTTGGTGTCTTTGGCAAGTTCAATCTTTTCTTGAAGAGTTTGGTAACCAACATAACTAATCGATAAAGTATAGTTTCCTTTGGGAAGCGTGATGGAATAAAAACCATATTCGTTTGTAGTCAGGCTGGTTTTTGTTTCGGTAATGTAGAGCGAAACCCCTATAAGCGTTTCCTTATTTTTTCCGTCGGAAACTAGGCCGCTAAGCGTGAATTTCTCTTGTGAGTAAAGCGAAAACGTTAATAATATTAAAAATATAGAAGTTAAAATATTTTTTGGCATAAATTTGGCTTTTGTAATTACAAAATTCTTAATAAAATTGGGTTTTTATTCCTAATCATTTGTTAAGGTTTGGTTAATTTGGGATCAAAAATCCGTTAGTTGTTATTTTCAATGCAAAAAAAATCAGTTGTAATGAAGTCAGTTTTTGCTTTATTGTTTTTACTCGTTTTTAGTTTTAAAGGTTTTTCACAATTTGAAACACCAAAAAAGACTTTGAAAATAGCGCCGGTTACCAATTCTTCAGGTCAGGTGGCGCCAACTTCTTCCAAATCATTTACCTATCCCAGCATTTTTGATAAAAAGGACAAACTGTTGGAAAGTGTTTCCTTGCTCAAGAAGAAGCCGGAAGAAGAAAAGAGTATCATGGAGAAGGAAAAATTTGCAGATGCCTCAAAGCAGTACACCGATAAAATGAATAAGAAAAGTAGCGATGGCGAAATTCTGGAAAAATTCAAAAGCGATAGTTTTTTGGGTCAATTCAAAACCGGAACCAAGATCATAAGCATTGCTTGTAGAGACCACGAAGCACCCGATGGAGATTTGGTTAGGATTTGGCTCAATGATAGAATTGCAGTCGATGCGATATTGTTGGAAGTTAGCTTTAAAGAAGTTTATTTAGACCTAAACGAAGGCATCAACAAAATAGAAATAGAAGCTTTAAACCAAGGAGAATCCGGACCCAATACCGCGCAGTTTGTAATTTACGACCAAAAGAAAGGGATGATTACTACCAATAAATGGAACCTGACCACCGGTGTCAAAGCCAAGTTGGTTATCCTAAAAGATGACGGAACATTAGAAGAACAGAAATAAAAAAAGCGACCCATTCAGGTCGCTTTTTTTATGGGTATAACGCAGTATTACACTAATTTTGATAAAATACTATTAAAGGTCTGACTCGGACGCATTGCCTTTTCCGTCAGTTCTTTTGAAGGTTGGTAGTAACCACCAATCTGTTGTGGTTTTCCTTGCGCTCCGATTAATTCTTCATTAATTTGAGTTTCGTTAGCGTTTAATTCGCCTGCAATTTCAGTAAACTTAGCTTGTAATTCGGCATCCTTAGTTTGTGCTGCCAAAGCTTCCGCCCAATACATGGCCAAGTAAAAGTGTGAGCCTCTGTTGTCAATTTGCCCCACTTTACGCGCAGGAGATTTGTCGGTGGCTAAGAATTTCTCGGTGGCTACGTCTAATGCTTCTGCTAAAACCATTGCTTTTGGGTTGTTTTGTGTTTGGGCCAAATGTTCCAATGAAGCGCCCAATGCCAAGAACTCGCCTAACGAATCCCAACGCAAATAACCTTCTTCGATAAATTGTTCGATGTGTTTTGGTGCAGATCCACCGGCACCGGTTTCGAATAAGCCACCGCCATTCATCAACGGAACGATAGATAACATTTTGGCCGAAGTCCCAACCTCTAAGATAGGAAACAAATCGGTTAAATAATCACGCAATACGTTTCCGGTAACGGAAATAGTGTCTAATCCTTTGCGAATTCTGTCTAAAGTCAATTTTGTTGCGTCAATCGGATTCATGATGCGGATATCTGATCCTGCAGTATCGTAATCTTTTAAATATAAATTTACTTTTTTGATAATTTCTCTATCGTGTGCTCTGTTTTCATCCAACCAGAAAATGGCGGGTGTTGCTGATAAACGCGCTCTGTTTACGGCCAATTTAACCCAGTCTTGGATAGGCGCATCTTTGGTTTGGCACATTCTGAAAATGTCACCGGCTTCTACCGCTTGTTCCATGAATACTTTTCCGTCAGCATCAACAACTCGGATAGTTCCGTCAGCTTCGGCTTGGAAAGTTTTGTCGTGAGAGCCGTATTCTTCTGCTTTTTGCGCCATCAAACCAACATTGGGAACAGAACCCATGGTTCTTGGGTCTAAAGCGCCGTTGGTTTTACAATCTTCAATCGTGGCCACATAAAGACCGGCATAACAACGGTCCGGAATTAAAGCAAAAGTATCTTGGGCTTTGCCTTCTTTGTTCCACATTTGCCCCGAAGTACGGATCATTGCCGGCATTGAAGCATCAACGATTACATCTGAAGGTACATGGAAGTTGGTGATTCCTTTGTCAGAATTCACCATAGCTAACGCAGGTCCGTTGGCAATCGCCGATTCAATGGCTGCAGTGATTTCGGCTTCTTGCGGATGGCCAGCAATTTTTACATATAAATCACCTAAACCATTATCGGCTTTGTAACCTAATGATTTGAAAACGGCTCCATATTTGGCAAAAACATCTTTGAAATAAACTTCCACCATCGCTCCGAAAATAATCGGGTCGGACACTTTCATCATCGTGGCTTTTAAGTGAGCGGATAATAAAACACCGGCTGCTTTGGCTTCTTCTATGGTTTTGGAAACAAAAGCTTTTAAGGCATTTAAATTCATCACCGAAGAATCAATTACTTCGCCTGCTTTTAAAGCGCCTAATCCTTTTAATTCTTTAGTTGAACCGTCTTTGCCGATGAATTCAATTTTGAATTGAGCCGCATTGTCTACCGTAACCGATTTTTCAGTGCCGTAGAAATCACCTTCGGTCATAAAGGCCACTTTGGTTTTAGAATCTTTAGACCAAGCTCCCATGGAATGAGGGTTGGCTTTGGCATAGTTTTTAACTGCTTTTGGCGCTCTACGATCAGAGTTTCCTTCACGCAAAACCGGATTAACTGCTGAACCTAATACTTTAGCATAGGCCGTTTTAATCGCTTTTTCTTCGTCATTTTTAGGATTGTCCGGATAATTCGGAACTGCATAACCATGCGCTTGTAACTCGGCGATAGCGTCAGTCAACTGTGGAATAGAAGCCGAAACGTTGGGTAGTTTTATGATATTGGCTTCAGGAGTGGTGGCCAACTGACCTAACTCAGCCAAAGCGTCGCTTACTTTTTGGTCTTCTTTTAAATAAGCGGGGAAATTGGCTAATATTCTGCCGGCAAGTGATATGTCTCTTAGTTCGATGTCAATATTGGCAGGAGCTGTAAAGGCTTGTACTATGGGCAAAAATGAATGTGTGGCCAACATCGGTGCCTCATCGGTAAGCGTGTAGTGGATTTTGGATTTTTGTGTCATTGTGCTATTTTTTATTCGTATGGTTTGTTTGTGTTGTATTTGATTGAAAGTGCTCATTTTGAAGCAAGCAAATATAAGTAAATCACGATTAAGCTCCATTGGTTTTGAGCGAAATCGATTGAATTATCAAATTGACAATTTGAAAGGTTTAAATTAGTAAAATGATAATCTGACGAACTTTTTTTGGCAAAATGATAAATTTTCAGGTTAAATTTTAAACATAAAAAAGCCCCGATACAATCGAGGCGTTTTTATAAGTACAAAGTTTAGAATTATCTTCTTCTTTCTTTGATTTTTGCTTTTTTACCAGTAAGTTCTCTAAAGTAGTAGATACGAGCTCTTCTAACTTTACCTCTTTGGTTTACTTCAACTTTTTGCAAAGCCGGCATGTTTACTGGGAAGATACGCTCTACACCAACTGCACCAGACATTTTACGGATTGTAAAAGTTTCAGTCAATCCTGCTCCTTTTCTTTGGATTACAACTCCTTTGAAAAACTGAGTTCTTGTTTTTTCACCCTCTTTAATTTCGTAGTAAACAGTGATGGTATCACCGGCTCCGAATGCAGGGAAATCTTTTTTTGTTGATAATTCGTTGTTAACGAAATCTACTAAATTTGCCATTTTTAAAAACTATTATGGTTTGAAATCTGAGCAACATTCACGGTTTTCGCCAGAGGTTAGTCAAATGTGGGTGCAAATATATAAAAGAATTACGAATTACAAATTACGAATTACGAATTATTTTCAATCAAACAAGTAATTTTAATTGCGATATAATCTGCTCATTGTCAACAGGAAAGGGTTTTTTGTTTCGAATACTTTCGTATAAAGCGTCAAACAATCCGTTGAAATTGCCTTTGAGCGAAGGAATGATTTCGGTTATTTTTTCCTGATTGCTGTAGTAAGTCAGCTTGCCTTCGCGGTTGGGTTTCTCGATTCCAAATTCAGCATCCGTTGGTAACATGCCCTGAATCAGTTGGTCTTCTTGCTCGTCACAGAATTCTTTGATGTAACTGCCTTTAGTTCCATGAATGATAATGCCGGCTTGGGCATCGGTAACCAACATATTAGTGGTAATAAAAACATTGACTTTATTTGGGAAAACAATATGCATAAACGCAAAATCATCGACCAAAGAGTTTTCGCGATAGCTATTTTTATAACGGTAATGGCTGACCGGTTTCCCAAAAATAGCAATGGCTTGGTCAATCAGGTGCGAACCCAAATCATACCAAATGCCGCTACTCGGAATTGGAGTTTCTTTAAAAGTTTTGGCACCAATGTTTGGACGGTAACGGTCGAATCTCAAATGCATTTCAACAATATCACCCAGTTTTCCGGAATTAATAATGTTTTTGGCTGAAGTAATATCGCTGCTCCAACGTCGGTTTTGATATACAAATACTTGTCGGTTTACTTTTTCGGCTAAAGCCAAAAGAATTTCAAATTCTTCCGGAGTTGATGTGGCAGGCTTTTCGAGTAAGATGTGTTTGCCGGTTTCTAAAACTAGTTTGGCATAATCGAAATGAGTATTATTCGGCGTATTGATTACTACCAATTCAATTTTTTCATCTGAAAGTAGTTCGTTAATAGTTGAATAACTGATAATTTCGGGATAATCGATTGCGGCTTTTTTTATATTTCGTTCCAAAACGGCATACAATTCGAAACCTTTATGGGTTGCCAAAAATGGTGCGTGAAAAACTTTCCCCGACATCCCATAAGCCAACAAAGCAGTAACAATTGGTTTTTCCATGATTAGTCATCGAGTAAATCAGGTCTCCTATTTTTGGTGTGCTCATATGCCATATCTTCCCGCCATTTGTCAATTTTGGCAAAATGCCCGCTGGTCAACACTTCCGGAACTTTCCAGCCTTTGTAATCGGCCGGTCGGGTATATATTGGTCCCGATAATAAATTGTCCTGAAAACTATCTGTCAAAGCCGAAGTTTCATCACTTAAAACACCCGGAATCAAACGAATTATCGCATCACAAAAAACAATCGCGCCAATTTCGCCACCTGAAAGCACATAATCGCCTATCGAAATTTCTTTGGTAATAAAATGATCGCGAACGCGTTGGTCCACGCCTTTATAATGCCCGCAAAGAATAATAATATTCTCGTACATCGACATGGTATTGGCCATTTTTTGGTTCAAAGTTTCTCCGTCGGGCGACATGTAGATAATTTCGTCGTAATTGCGCTGGCTTTTCAAATGCGTGATGCAATCGTCAATAGGCTGTATCATCATAACCATACCGGCGCCACCACCAAATTGATAATCGTCTACGCTTTTTTGCTTGTTGGTGGTATAATCTCTCAGGTTGTGAAAATGAACTTCCACCAATCCTTTATCGATGGCGCGTTTCATAATCGAACCTTCAAATGGACTTCGCAATAAATCGGGTAATATGGTAATGATGTCTATTCGCATGGGGCAAAGATAAGTTTTACTTTTTAGTTGCTAAAATCGAATATACCATCGGAATTTTGTTTTCAAAATGCTTTATTCGGAACTTTCCTTTTTCAAATTCTTCGGTCTGGTTAAAGCAATTGTAAGGAGAATAATCGTATTCATTAAATTGATTCAATTCCAAACCCGATTGCAATAGAGAATTTAAAATTTCACTTATCGGATGGTTCCAGCCTACGGTTTTTGAATGCAATTCGGCTTCGGTGTCTGCATAAGTTCCTGTTTCTTCTTCAATGATGGGTTCGATGTTGAAATAGCTGTAAAACACCTCTTTAAAATCGTTGTCATACATCCAAACTACCGGATGAAAATCGGCCATGATAAATTTACCGTTGGGTTTTAAGAAATGCGATATGACATTCGCCCATTTTCCCAAATCGGGTAGCCAACCGATGGTGCCGTAACTAGTGAAAACAAGGTCAAATTTTTCGTTGATAAAATTCGGTGCCTCATAAATATCACAACAGACAAAAGAGGCATCAAGATTTAGTTTTTGGGCAAATTCTCGTGCCCGTTCAATGGCTTTGTCTGATAAGTCTAAGCCGGTAACTTTAGCACCCATTCGAGCCAGAGACATGGTGTCTTGTCCAAAATGACATTGCAAATGCAATATTTTTTTACCGGTAACATCACCCAATAATGACAACTCAATGTCGTTTAAAGTTGATTTTCCCTTTAGAAAACCTTCAACATCATAAAACTCTGATGCGATGTGAACATCCGTTTTGTTGTTCCAAGTAGCCTTGTTGATGCTAATATAATCTGATGACTCTTTCATTTTTTTCTTTTTTTTAAACCCCAAATTGTCTCAAATGATGGTCCAAATGCATGGTGTGCATTTGACTCCATTCTTCATAAGTCATTTCGCCAAAAAAAGGATGTTTGGTCGTTTTAATAGCGTTTTGACCTTGTTCCGAAAAAATGTTTATTCTTTCAATTAATCCGTTTTTAGCTTGCTCAAAATCATAGGTTCCTTTTCGGATAAAAGCCGGAGCAGTCGGACTGTTTCTTTTGTATTCTTTGGAACTTAATATTTTATTCCTAACTAATTTCCCTATCATACGCATCAGGAAATTGGCTTTCATGGGAATTTTTCCAAAGGCAAAGTCCAAAGGAGCTTGGCAGTGAGACAACATTTGGTCTACAGTCATTTTTCCCCACAAGGCCTTGCTCTCCGGTGTAAGTTGGTGGATTCTGGAAATGATTAAATCGTTGTCGGCTTTGTTGTAAATAGAACTCATGGTTTTGCTGTTTTTGGTAACCAAATTTACAATATATTGTAGTAACTTTGCACCACATTTTTAACAATTCAAACAATGGAAAACGGAATATACGCTAAATTCAACACGACCAAAGGTGCAATTTTAGTAAAACTAACACACGATTTGACGCCGGGAACGGTTGGAAACTTTGTAGGCTTAGCCGAAGGACAATTAGAGAATTCAGCCAAACCCATGGGCAAACCTTATTATGACGGATTAAAATTCCACAGAGTGATTCCCGATTTTATGATTCAAGGCGGTTGTCCTCAAGGTATCGGCTCGGGTGGACCGGGTTATAATTTTGATGATGAATTTCATGTTGATTTAAGACACGACAAACCTGGTGTTTTATCTATGGCGAATGCCGGTCCGGGCACTAATGGTTCTCAATTTTTTATCACGCATGTGCCTACTACTTGGTTAGACGACAAACATACCGTTTTTGGTCACGTAGTAGAAGGGCAGGACATTGTAAACGAAATTGCCCAAGGGGATATCATTGAAAGTCTTGAAATCGTGAGAGTAGGAGATGAGGCTCAAAAATGGAATGCCATTGAGTCTTTCAGAACTTTTGAAGGTTCTCGTGCCAAAAGAATTGAAGAGGCCAAAAAACAAGCCGAAGCCGCTATGGAAAAATTAGCTGCCGGTTTTGAAAAAACAGCAAGTGGTTTGCGTTATAAATTCATCCAAAAAGGGAACGGGAAACAAGCAGAAAAAGGGAAAACAGTTTCGGTTCACTATACCGGTCAGTTGGAAAACGGTAAGACTTTTGACTCTTCTTACCCTCGTAAAAAACCAATCGAATTCCCCTTAGGGAAAGGTCATGTCATTGAAGGTTGGGACGAAGGAATTGCCTTATTACAAGTGGGTGACAAAGCGCGTTTTGTGATTCCGTCTTACTTGGGTTACGGTTCAAGCGGTGCGGGAGGAGTTATTCCGCCAGATGCCACTTTGATTTTTGATGTAGAATTGATGGACGTTAAAGGATAATATTAAAACTTAAGTTTTGATTAAAACAGAATCCCAATCTTTTACGGTTGGGATTTTTTTCTACATTTACTTCAACCAATAACCTTAAAATTATGAAATATAAAGTACTTGCTTTGGCTGTTTTAGCCACTATTATCTATTCGTGTGCTTCTAAATCTAGTGCACCGACTGCGGCAACACCAAAAGAGGATGTGAAAGCGGCTGTAATCTTGACCGCCGAACTGGCTGAAGGAAAATCGCTTTATGAAAACAGTTGTGCCCAATGCCATTCCCTATATAAAGCAACCGATTTTAATGCAGAGCAATGGAAACCAATCGTATCGAGAATGGCACCAAAAGCCCGATTGGATGAAGTACAAGGTCAGAAAATCTACAATTATTTGACGATGAAATAATAAATAAAAAAACACTCGAAAGAGTGTTTTTTTTTATTTATACTGCAAAACCATCCGGAAGGACAGCGCCTTTTTTGACGACGATGATGCCGTCTTTTACAGTATATAAATCGGTATTGGTGTCTTCTAAATGTTTCCCGCCGTTGAGTCTTACATCGTTTCCTATTCTGCAGTCTTTATCGACTATGGTATTGTTAATGTAGCATCTTTCGCCTATGCCGATATTAATGATGCCATGCAACGAGTTGGTTCTGATTTCTTCTAAATTTTGGTAATAATCATTTCCCATTAAATAAGAGTTGAGGATTGTTGAACCATAACCCACGCGACTTCTGATGCCTATGACTGAATGTTCTACTGTGACACCGTTCAAAATACAACCTTCTGCAATGACAGATTTGTCAACAGTGGAAGCGCCGGTAATTTTGGAAGGCGGTAATACCCTGGCGCGGGTATAAATTTTACTCGAATTATCGAAAAGATTGAACTTCGGAATGTCATCGGTTAAGCCTAAATTGGCTTCAAAGAACGAGTCAATGTTACCAATATCGGTCCAATAACCTTCATACTGGTAGCTGAGTATTTTATGTTTGCCAATGGCTTGAGGAATGATTTCTTTGCCAAAATCTTTGGTGTCAGGATTTTTCATCAGGTCAACCAACAGGTCTTTATTAAAAATATAAATCCCCATCGAAGCCAAATAGTGTTTGCCTTCGGCTTGCGATTCTTCGCTTACTTCTGAAGCCCAATCGGGCAGCAAACTAGCATTAGGTTTTTCTATAAAAGAGGTGATATGATTTTCCGCATCGGTTTTAAGGATTCCAAATTCAGGAGCTTCTTTTGCCGTTACCGGTAAAGTAGCAATCGAAATGGCTGCGCCGGCTTCGTGATGCGCTTTGATCATTTCGTTAAAATCCATTTGGTACAGTTGGTCACCCGATAATATCAAAGCATAATCAAATTCATGGTTCATAAAGTGATGCATGCACTGGCGAACCGCATCTGCTGTGCCTTGAAACCAAGTTATGTTGTCAGGTGTTTGTTCTGCAGCCAAAATATCTACAAAGGCCGTGCTGAAATGGCTAAAGTGGTAAGTGTTTTTGATGTGCTGGTTTAGAGAAGCCGAATTGAATTGGGTCAACACAAACATCCTTTTGATATCGGAATTGATACAATTGGAAATCGGAATGTCTACCAAGCGGTACTTTCCCGCAATCGGAACGGCCGGTTTGGAACGGGTTTGGGTTAATGGTGCCAATCTTGATCCTTGTCCGCCACCTAAAATAATGGCTAGTGTGCTTTTATTAATCATGATGCTATTGTTTCGTTGTTAACTTTTAGGCTTTTTCTTTTTCAAATCGGTTGATGACTTCTTCGTAATAAGTATAAGTTGTTTTGGCGATGGCAGCCCAACTGAATTTATCCAAAACTCTTTGTCTTCCGGCTTTGCCCATTTGGGTAGCCAAAGTTTCATCGTTTAACAACAGATTGACTTTAGCAGCAAAATTTTTCTGAAAAACTTCAGGGTATTTTGGATTGAAATCCGTTCGGGAAATGCTTTCGAGTGCTATTAAGTATCCCGTTTCGCCTTCGACTATAATCTCCGGAATACCACCAACCTCACTTCCAACGACGGGTGTTTCACACGATAGCGCTTCGAGATTGATGATGCCGAAAGGTTCGTATAATGACGGACAGGCAAAAACGCGGGCGTGACTGTAAAGCACTTTGACCTTCTCGCGCGGCAACATTTCTGAAATCAAAATAACACCGTTTCTTTTCGATTTCAAATCGGCTATTAATGCTTCGGTTTCTTTGGCAATTTCAGGGGTGTCCGGTGCGCCGGCACAGAGAACAATTTGACAATTTTCATCGAAATATTTGGCCGCGGCTATCAATTGCGAAATTCCTTTTTGACGCGTAATTCTGCCTACAAAAAGTACAAACGGAATGTTGGGATTGATACCATATTCTTTTAATAAATCATTATCGAAAGTGGGGGCATAAAAATCAGGGTCAATACCGTTGTGGATGACCGTTACTTTTTCGGGTAAAACACCATAAGCTTCGATGACGTCTTTTTTCATTTGTTCGCTTACCGCTATGATTCCGTCTGCGGTATTGTAAGCATGATGCTCAATCCAGCGGGACAAAAAATAGCCATTACCCAGTTGCTCTACTTTCCATGGTCGATGCGTTTCCAAGCTGTGTGTGGTTAAGATTAAAGGGCATTGCAATAACTCTCTTGAAAAGATTCCGGCCAAATGGGTGTACCAAGTATGGCAATGAATGATATCGGCTTGTAAAGTGTGCTGCGACATTTCGACATTTTTGCTCAAATTGTGGAACATCTTAATATGCGGATTGTTGTTGTCCTCGGGTTGGGTTAAAGAAGATTGGATTCCGAGAACATGCATTGACGCAGTAGTTTCTTCTTGATTGCCAAAACAGCGCACTTCTACTTCACTTAATTGGGCCAATTCCTGACTCAAAAAATCTATATGTACTCCGGCACCGCCGTAAATATTGGGAGGAAACTCATTGGTAAACAGGGCAATTTTCATACTGTAAGCCTTTGTGTAATTTATTAAAACTTAAATGTATAAAATATATTCAACTTTTAGATTAACAGTACTATATAAAAACCATACGATTTGATAAATAAAAAATCCGAAGTGCATTTTGAACCGCATTCCGGATTTTTTTTAATTAAGTGTTTAAGAACTCAATCAAGTCTTTGTTTAATCGCTCTCGTTCAGTATAAAAGAGACCGTGTGGCGCTTCTTCATAAACTATAAATTTATTATCGGCAATCATCGCGGCCGATTTTTCAGAGGAAACTTCAATCGGAACAATCTCATCTTCATCGCCGTGTATGATTAAAGTGGGAACATTTACCGCAGCCATTTCGTTTCGAAAATCGGTAATCGAAAACGCTTTGGCACATTCTAAAGTTGCATGCGGTGATGCCAAAGAGCACAACATTTTGAAATAATCCAACAAGGAAGAACTCAAAGGGTTGGTCAGCATACTTACGCCAAAGAATGTCTTTCCGAAACCATCGAGGAAATCAATTCGGTCTTCTTTGATTTTGGTTGCAGTGGCTTCGTTTTTTTCAGGAAGATTACCATCGGGATTGTCTTGAGTCCACAATCTGAATGGAGTGACGGAGGAAATCAAGACGGCTTTGGAAACATTTTTTCCGCCATAGCGACTAAAATAACGAACTACTTCGCCACCGCCCATGGAAAATCCAATCAGCGTAATATCTGTGAGTCCTAATTGGTCAATGATGGCTTTTAAATCATCTGTTAAGGTATCATAATTATAGCCATTCCAGGGTTGGGATGATTTCCCAAAACCACGGCGGTCATAGGCAATCACTCTATAGCCGTTTTCAACCAAAGCCTCGATTTGATATTCCCACATCTCGTTAGACAGTGGCCAGCCATGAATTAATATCACCGGTTTTCCGTGACCGTAATCTTTGACATACAGTTTTATATTGGGAGCAGTTTCGATATATTTATCGGTTGAATTTTCTTTTGCCATGAAGTTGGTTTCTCTTAATTCCGGTTCTTGGTCTACTTGATATTCTCTCATTTTAATGGGGTTTTATATTGGATTTTGCTCAAATTTTGATAGATAAAATTACGGCTTGAACTAAAAAAATCCGTTATAGAATTAGAGAACATGTTTTTATAATTCTTAGGTTTGTTTCCTTCATTAAAAATGAGATTATGGAACTTACTTGGTCAGAGTTTGAAAAAACGGAAATGCGTATCGGAACAATAATTGAAGCGAATGACTTCCCACAAGCCCGAAAACCGGCTTATCAGTTGGTGATTGATTTTGGAGATGAAATCGGTATCAAGAAATCTTCAGCACAACTTACCAAAAGATACTCTAAAGAAGATTTAGTAGGCAAACAAATAGTGGCTGTAGTCAATTTTCCCAAAAAGCAAATTGGCAATTTTATGAGTGAATGCTTGGTTTTGGGTTCGGTAGGAGCAGATAATGATATCGTCTTATTGACTTCCGATTTAAAAGTTGAGAATGGTTTGCGTATTGGTTAGTTTTTTTTTAATTTTCTTTTGATGCTAATAAACAAATTGAAAGCAGAGAGAATGATAAAAACAATGGTAATATAAAATGAAACTTTTAATGGAGTGTTTTCCTTGTCAGGATTATTCAAGTTTAAATTTAGTATCCAAATCCAAAACACAATGCTTATGCTGTGAAAAACTATTCCGTATTTGTTCATTAAATCAGTAAACCTCTTGATGTAATTTGCAATTTTTTCCATAAAATTAATTTAAAAAGTCCAAAACCTTTCAGCTTCGGACTTGTTTTTTATCACTAATCACTAGTTACTAGTCACTAATTACTTTTTAGTTATATATCGTCAAAATCAATATCGGTGAAACTCTTTTCTGAAGTGGTTTTGGTTTCTTCTTCGGCAGTTTCTTGTTGGTATTCTCTTTTGAAGTCTTTTTGGTGTCTTTCTGAAATTACTTCTTCGCCTTTGTGGTTCAAAACGTAAGCGGTCATTTCTTCTAAAATATCAGTGAAAGCAGCAAAGTCTTCTTTGTATAAATAAATTTTGTGTTTTTTGAAGTGAAATGAACCGTCTTCTTCAGTAAACTTTTTGCTTTCGGTAATGGTAATGTAGTAATCATCTGCTTTGGTGGCTCTCACATCGAAGAAATACGTTCTTCTTCCCGCTCTTAAAACTTTAGAAAAAATCTCATCTTTTTCTAACATATCATTTTCTCTCATATTCTTTCAGTCAATTAATAATGTTTCTATACAGTTCAAAAATGGTAAAATTTTTGTTACCAAACAACAATTAATTTAATTCTTTTTCCGAAAGTTGTTTTAAGTACAACTCGGCGTAATACCCCGGTTGGTTTACTAATTGATTATGAGAACCTTCTTGTATGATTTCGCCCTCTTCGATGATGATGATTTTGTCGGCATTCTTGGCCGAAGAAACCCTGTGACTCACAATAATCGTGGTTTTGTCCTTGGAAATTTCCAAAAGATTATTGAGAATTTGTTCTTCGGTTTCGGTGTCTACAGCCGATAAACAGTCGTCAAACAACAATATCTCCGGATCTTTGATAATCGCTCGGGCGATGGAAACCCGTTGTTTTTGTCCACCCGAAAGCGTGATGCCTCGTTCGCCCAAAATGGTTTCGTATTGGGCATTGAAATTCATAATGTTGTCGTGAACTACTGCTTTCTTGGCAGCCGTTATCACTTCGTCATCAGTAGCATCTTCCTTGCCAAATTTGATGTTGTTTTTAATGGTGTCTGAAAACAAAAACGCATCTTGTGGCACTATACCGATGCTGTTGCGCAAATCGTATAAATTAACTTTGTCTATGGCAGAACCGTCAATGGTAATTTGACCCTCTTTGATATCGTACATTCTGGTAATCAATGAAAGAATGCTCGATTTTCCGGCGCCGGTTTGGCCTAAAATGGCTAATGTTTCTCCTTTTTTAACTTTGAATGAAATGTTTTTCAGCGCTGTGATTTCCGTATCTTCATAAGTGAAAGTCACGTTTTTGAACTCGATTTCTCCATGTATATTGGTGTTTTCGGTCGCTTTGTTTTTTATCTCCGGTTCAATTTTGAGAAATTCGTTGATTCTTTTTTGCGACGCTTCAGCTTCTTGTACCAAAGACGAAACCCAACCGATAGAAGCCACAGGCCAAGTGAGCATGTTGACATAAAGAATAAATTCAGCAATGGTTCCGATGCTTTTTATGGTTCCTTCCACATACATCAATCCGCCAAAATAAATCACGACCAAGTTGCTCACACCAATCAGCGCAATCATCAGCGGACCGAAAAGCGATTGTACTCGCGCCAAACTCATGCTCTTGGTTTTACTTTCCTTGGCCAAATCAACAATCTCTTCTTGGTACTGTTTTTCCAAGGCATAAGCTTTCACTACTCGAATTCCGGAGAAAATTTCTTGGGTAAAGCTTGAAATTTTGGATAAATACTGTTGGAAAGTCGTGCTGCGTTTGTTGATTTCAGTGCTCAATCTGAAAATGATAAACGATAAAATAGGTAAGGGTAAAATGGTGTACAAGGTCAATAACGGCGATACATTATACATGTAAATAATCACGACGGTAAATCGGATAAAGGTGTTAATGGTGTACATTACAGCCGGCCCAACGTACATACGCACTTTACCAACGTCCTCGCTGATACGGTTCATTAAATCTCCCGTTCGGTTGCGTTTGTAGAAATTCTGGTCTAACACTTCGTAGTGTTTGAAGACTTCATTCTTTAAATCAAACTCTACGTGGCGCGACATTACAATTAAGGTTTGGCGCATCAGGAAGGTTAAAACTCCGGCAATCAAAGTCGTGCCCACAATCCAAAGGACGTTTTCAACCAATTCGGCTTTAATCATTTCGGCCGTCATCTTGTTGCTGTGAAAATCTTCAATCGCTTGAAATGACTGACTGATGAGCTTCGGAGTGAAAAGAGAGAATATTTGTGCTACAATAGTGATTAAAATTCCTAATAAAAAATGGAATTTGTATTTGACAAAATATTTGTTTAAATATTGAAGTTCTTTCATGGTATTTTTAAAGAAATGGGCTTAATGATTTAAATACTGTTAAAAAAATTGAGAATAGTTAAATTATAGTATTCTTTATTAAAATTGATTTTATTAACAATTTGCTAATTATTCCTGATATGGGTGCGTTTTATTGAATAAAATTTTATTTTTGTACCGACTTTTTAGAAAGTCTTAAATTAACACCACTTCATTATGACTTCAGAAATCACTACACCGGTCGAGCTAAAAAAAATGGATCCTGTTTTCGGTCAACTTTCTTTTGACAATCACGAACAAATCGTTTTTTGTAATGACAAAGATACAGGTTTAAAAGCAATTATTGGTATTCATAATACAGTTATGGGTCCGGCTTTAGGTGGCACCAGAATGTGGAATTATGCTAACGAATGGGAAGCTTTAAATGACGTTTTAAGACTTTCTCGCGGAATGACCTACAAATCAGCTATTACAGGATTGAATCTTGGTGGCGGAAAAGCGGTGATTATCGGAGATTCTAAAACCGATAAAACCCCGGAAATGATTACGCGTTTCGGAGAGTTTGTTAATTCTTTAAGCGGAAAATACATCACAGCAGAAGACGTGGGTACAACGACTGAAGATATGGACAGAATTCACAAAGTAACCAAATATGTTACCGGAATTTCTGAGTCTATCGGCGGTTCGGGAAATCCTTCTCCGGTTACAGCTTATGGCGTTTACATGGGGATGAAAGCAGCTGCCAAATACCAATTCGGTTCTGAAAACTTAGAAGGTAAAAAAGTATTAGTGCAAGGAACAGGTCACGTAGGTGAAACTTTAATCAGCTACTTAAGAAAAGAAGGAGCGGAGGTTTTTGTTTCCGACATTCACCAAGATAAAATGGAAAACATGGTCACTAAATACGGGGCCAAAATTTACACCGGAGCTGATTTGTACAGCGCTGAGGTTGATATTTATTCGCCATGTGCTTTAGGAGCTACCATCAATGATGAAACCATCCACAAAATCAAAGCGAAAGTAATTGCCGGTGCAGCCAATAACCAATTGGCGGTAGAAGCCGTTCACGGTCAAATTTTAAGAGAAAGAGGTATTGCTTATGCGCCCGATTTCTTAATCAATGCCGGTGGTATCATCAATGTTTACGGTGAAATCGTAAAATATGGTAAAGACCAAGCAATGCGCATGACAGAGAACATCTACAACACTACGTTAGAGATTTTCAACTTTGCAGATGTAAATAATATGACTACGCAACAAGCAGCGATGCAAATTGCGCAAAACAGAATTGACCAAAGAAAAAAAGAAAACGCTAATAAATAATTATTAGGTTTTAAAATATTCCTATTTTTGCAAAGCGAAAGAACTTCTTTCGCTTTGTTAATTTTAAAAGTTCTTACAGGTGTTAAACAGAAGACATATTCGAGTAAAAGTGATGCAATCTATCTACGCGATGCATCAAAAAAATTCTGAGGAGTTGGAGAAAGAAGAAAAGTTCTTAATCCAAAGTATTGATAACATTCAGGATTTGTATTTAATCATGTTGTCGACTTTGACAGAAATCAGAAAAAAGGAGATTGTTTTTTTGGAAGCTTCCAGCAAAAAACATTTGGCCACGCCTGAAGAGAAAAATCCCAACAAAAAGTTTATCAATAATGCCGTTTTACTTCAATTGGAAGACAACAGCTCGTTGAGTATTGCATTGGAGAAAAGAAAAATCAATAACTGGTCATTGAACGATGATTATATTTTGATTTTGCTCAATGACATCAAACAAAGTGACTTGTATGCCAAATACATGAGCAACCGCAACAATACTTTTGAGGAAGACAAACAGTTTGTAGTTGATATGTTCACCGAATTGATTGCGCCCAATGACAAGCTCTACGAATATTTGGAAGACAACAAACTGACTTGGACGGATGACATTCCGGTGGTGAATACACAAATTCAGAAGCAGTTAAAACAAATTTCGGAGAAGGATGACTTTAGAGTAGTCAAGCTTTACAAAGACGAAGAAGACAAAGAATTCGTTGGGAACTTATTCCGCAAAACAGTTTTAAACGAAGTAGAATTGGCCAAAGAATACATCGACAAAACACCCAATTGGGATGCCGACCGTATCGCCGAAATCGATACCATCATTTTGAAAATGGCGATTTGTGAGTTCTTAAAATTCCCGTCTATTCCCATTAAAGTGACCATCAATGAGTATCTGGAAATTGCCAAAGAATATTCTACCCCAAAAAGTAGTATTTTTATAAACGGGATTTTAGATAATTTGGTCAAAGAATTCCAAAATGAAGATAAAATCAAAAAAACCGGCAGAGGTTTAATGTAATTATAAGCTATGAAAAAAAGAATGAATTTAATGGTTGTTGCCGCACTATTATTGTTGACAACCGCTTGTAAAAAAGAAAATGTAAACGATAAAGAGGTTTTGTTAGACACCATTTCGGCGCAACGACCGGAAGCAGAAGCCAAACCAAAAACATTGCCCAACTATCAAGTACCGGCAGACGGAAAGTATCCTGTGATGACTTTTGAAGAAGAAGAACACGATTTCGGAACCATCCAACAAGGAGACAAACCCACTTACGAATTTGAATTTAAAAACACCGGCGAAGCCGATTTGACCATCACGGCAGCACGCGGTTCTTGCGGATGTACGGTGCCCGAATATCCTAAAACACCTATCAAAGCAGGTGAATCAGGAAAGATAAAAGTATCTTTTGATTCCAAAGGCAAATCAGGAGAAACCACTAAAACCGTTACCATCATGTGTAACACCAAAGAAGGCAATAAAATAATAAAAATCAAAGCTAACATCGAAGTTCCCAAAAAGAACTAAAACAAACCAATTATTATGGAACAATTAGGAGGTCAATTACCGTTTTTATTACTAATGTTTGTGGTGATCTATTTCTTTATGATCAGACCACAACAAAAGAAAATCAAACAAGAAAAAGAATTCGAAGCCGGACTAAAAGTAGGCGATAAAATCATCACCAAAAGTGGTTTCCACGGCAAAATCGCTGAGTTATCAGAAGGTACAGCCGTTATCGAAACCATGTCGGGCAAACTAAAAATTGAGCGTTCAGCGATTTCTTTAGAATTGACTGCTGCTGCGAATAAGAAAGCATAGTTTTCAGGATTCTAAATTTCCAAGGAAATATCAAAAAGCAAATATAAAATCCCAAACTCATCGTTGTGATGTTGGGATTTTTTTTTAAATAATTTTACTGAGTTAAAATGTTTATTTTTGGCTCGCATTAATCAGACCAAGTACTAATAAATTCAATGAAATATTTTACACTTTTTCTGTGCTTTTTTCTTCAATCTTTTATTTCAAATGCCCAATGGGTTAATCTCAATACCGGTATAAACGACAATCTAACGGGAGCTGTTTTTTTGGATGAAAACGGATTGGTCTGCGGAGCCAATGGATTGTACTTTACCACAACCGGTGGAGTTGGTGCAAGCAGTTGGACACGATTTGAAATTACCGATAATGCAGCTATTGCCGATATATACGAAAATACGGTTTTCACTCATTGCTACTCAAAACCTTCAAACACTACCAATACCGGGTTTGTTTTTGCTTGCGGTCAAGATACCGTTACTCAAAAGGCAGTATTATTCATGATCAATATTCCGTCGATGGCCTATTATCTATTGTACATCGGGCCGGATAATTCAAAGTTGAATAAGATTGATTTCTCGATTAATTATGACCGATATTTTGCAGTTGGAGATGACGGTTTGTTAATCAGATTTAGTGATTCGCAAGTCAATACCATAACAACCGGTTTAACTGATGATTTGTTAAGTATAGGCACTGCAAGTAGTGCACTGCTTTTGGGTACTGATCAAAAGATTTTAAGAACTTCTGTCAGTGGATTTTCCCTCGGAACGGTTAATGTTGTACCAATCAATAACGCTACCAATCACGATGTTTTATTTTCAAACAATAATAGTTCAAATGTATATGGGATAGGAGGCAATTCGTTTTCTTATACGGATTTGTCCTCAACAACTAACTTTATTACCAGATACAATCAAAATTTTTACAGTCCACTCGATGCGAATGGTTTTATCTTGAATTCAAGTAACTTTTACATCGGAACCAATAACGGAATTTACAGAAGTTCTTATGCAACCAGTTCTTTTTCAAACGTTGCTGTGGAGTGGCAAGTCGCATCGCTCAACCACCATATCAAGGATTTTTGGAAGCAAGACGGTACTACCGATTTTTATGCTTTTGGAAATAATGGTGTCATCTTAAAAACCAGCGGTAACGGCGGAGCGACCAAACCTTATGTTCGCATTAATGCCAATGGTGGATGCTATCCTGGCGGAATTCCTTTAAACGCTGTAACCGGTAGTGCCAACAGTTACAGTTGGTACATCAACAATAACTTAGTGCAAACCGGAACCAATTCGTTTACCTATAATTTTCCGGCAGCAGGAACCTATACCATTTCTTTAACGGTCCAAAATAGCGCCGGAGAACAATCTACTGATACTAAAATTATTAATGTAGTTAACCCGCCGCAAATAGACAAAACGGTTACATTGAGTGATAACATTTTATGCAAACAGGAAACAATACAAATTCAAGTAGCCGATTCAGAACCTAACGTAATTTACACCCTGAAAATGGAAGGGCAACCCAATTCTAATTTTGGTCAAAGTGCGATAAGTTCAGGTGGAGATTTGACTTTTACCACCAACTTAATTGATGTTACGGACAACTATTATATTTATGCGCAAAACAGTTTGGCCAACTGCGGAAGAAGGTTTACCGGTAATTTCTTGATTACCGTAGAAGAAACCAAAGCCGATTTTCATGTGGGATTGATTAATGCCGAAGTTAATGAGACTGTGGAGTTTTTCGAAAATACGACCGATTCCCAAAACTTTGCTTGGCAATTCACTCCGAATGCATCAATATCTTCGTCTTCGCTGCCAAATCCACAACTGTCTTTCAGCGCACCGGGATTGGTAACGACTACTTTGCATTCTTGGTCTGATAATGATTGTCATGATACGGTTGTTGCGTCAAAACCCAATGTTTTTGAACCCGATGCAGCCGCAGCCGACTGTTTTTTATTGGTCAATAACAGTAACGATCCTAATTGGCCCGGCGGTTATAATCCCGATATTTCTCAAATGACACCAACCACTGATGGGTTTTTACTCAGCGGAACATATTTTAATGAGATATTCGATTCTAATCACGGCGTTACACTCAATTTGGACGGAAAAAAAGGCGGCTATTTGTCAAAATACGATAGAAACGGTGTCATCAAATGGACCGTTTATAATATCAATACGGCTTTCGGTAATAACAATGACAATGGCGTTTATTCGACTGCAGTTGATTTAAACGGTGACATTTATATTTCCGGAAAAGGCAGTGGAAAGTTCATTGACAATACCGGAAGAAGTACCAATTTATCTGCGACACTAAATCAACCCGGTCTTTATTTGATTAAATTGAATTCCAAAGGCGAACTCATTTGGTACATGCAAAATAGTTACTTCGGTTTTGTAAAAATGGAAGTGGATAGCCAAAACAATCTGATAGCCTTGTCGGGTTTCCGAACTGATTTTACTACTGTTCAAACGTATTTCAACGGTGCTTTAGCTCAGGAAATAGGGCAACAAGTAGTGTCACCTCAAGCGACTAATCTTATCATAAAAGTTTCTCCTTCGGGTAATATAATTTGGGACACCAAAGTCTATTTGTATTCCGCCAACAGAATCGGATTGAGCAATTTAGGAATTGATGGAAGTAACAATATTTATTTCACTATGGATTTCGATTTGCAAGCCAAAGTATATCAAGCAGGAAGCAATACCATTTCAGAAACTATCACCGGAGATGGCAGTTACGGTTCCAAAATCGGATTGGTAAAAATGAATCCCAATGGTGAAATTCTGTGGAAACTCAGAAGTCGTACCATAGATGCCAATGGTTTTCCGAGTGATTTGACTTATGCCAATAAAATGATTGTTGAAAATGACGGAACGATATACCTAACCGGTGCCAACGATACCGGCTATAATTATTTTGGACCACTCAACTTTACCCACGTTTTTGAAAACACTAACGGAACTATAGTCTCAACCCAAAAAGGACCTTATTTTGTAGCTAAAGTCAATACCAATGGAATTTGTCAATGGATAAGAGGTTCCGGTTATACCTATTATGGATTCGGAGAAAACTTGTTGAAATCGGGAAATGAAATTCATGTGGTAGGCCAAATTTATAACAATACAAACGACGGTGATAATTGCACTGCACTTTTTGACAGTACAAACGATAACGGCTATAGCTTAACCATCAATAGGTATGATTATTTCGTTTCAGTATATGATGAAGCCGGAAATTTAAAACGATTGTTTTTAAATAACGATGGTGGCAATGTCAATCATTTTTACGGATTTACAGGCTTTTTCAAAGGAAACGGAGATTATTTCTATTTAGCCAAGAATATGGGATATCCTACTTCTGCTACGCAAGTCTACAATGATTTTGGATTGGCCATGCCGGCATTTAATGGTGTTGACGGAACCGTAGTTCGCTTTACAGAAAGCTGCGCAGTGTCTAAATATGATGCAACTTTAAGCAACAACGATTGGTCAAATAATGCACTGGAAAATCTTGTCATTGTTCCCAATCCAACCGCTAACGAGTTCAGTATAACCTTAAATGATTCTTTTGAATCCGGTACTTTAGAAGTTTATGATATTACCGGTAAGTTAATTTCCGAAGCGCAATTTAATAATGTAACCAAAGTGTCTTCCTCAATTAACGGACAAAACGGTTTGTATTTTGTCAGACTTAAAACCGCCAACAGTCAAAAATGGTTTAAACTGATTAAATCATAGCATAGACAACGATTACTTTAACCACCACTATTAAGAAAGCATAAAGCTATTAAGTATTAGGACTGTGATGCTGTAAATAAAAATTCCATGACTTTTCGTAGTCATGGATTTTGTTGTCTTAATACTTAATACTCCAGTCTTAATACTACTTCCTGTATTTATCGTTAAATCCTTTTCCTTCCAAAATCATCGGCGTGATTTTCTCCAAGCGAGTAACTTTGGTTTTTTCCTGTTTGGCCGTCGCCATATATTCCCAATATTCTTTTTGCTTGAAAGGCGTCAGTTGCTCCAAAGCGGTTTTTAAGGCTTTGTTGTTATCGAGTGCCGCTTGAAAGAATTCACACGTCATCGCTTCTTTCTTTTCGGGTTTGATAGACAAGCCTGCTTTTTCGTTCGCGATGGCTTCGTTGATGTATTGCAAAATCAATTTCTCATTGATTTCGGATGCCGAAGTAAAACGCCATTGTCTCAAAGCTTTCGTCACGCCTTCATTGGCATTAACTAACACTTTCGCTTCATCTTTTAAGAAAACACCATTCCAAAACCAAAGGGTAAAGTAGTTTTTGAAAGCACCAATCCCCAACACATTTTTGTTGTTGATGGTATACACTTCGCCACCCCATTTATTGGTTTCAACCAATTCGGTTTTTTGAACAATTTCTCTTAACCGACCAATTTCTTCAGTCCATTGGTCGTTTTTTATCCAGGGATTTTTATCTTCTTTCATGCTCATGAAGAGTTACTTTTTCTTCTCCTTTTTCTCTTTCTTAACCTTAACCTTTCCCTCAACCTTAACCTTAGCCTTTTTCTCCTTTTTCGTAAAGTCTGTCGTTGCCGTCAACTCTGCAATTTTCACAATCACTTCTACCGCTTTTTGCATGCTTTCTACGGGAACATATTCATACTTGCCGTGGAAGTTGTGACCACCCGCAAAGATGTTCGGACACGGCAATCCCATATACGACAAACGACAACCGTCAGTACCACCGCGAATCGGTTTGATTAAAGGTTTGATGCCCAAAGATTTCATCGCTTTTTCGGCCAAATCTACAATGAACATTACCGGTTCTACTTTTTCCTTCATGTTGTAGTATTGGTCCTTGATTTCGCAAACCACGATGTCTTCGCCAAATTGCTTTTTAAACGCTTTATTGAATTTCTTCGTGATTTTGTGCACCAATTCCTTGCGTTTGATGAATTTCTTCATATCGTGGTCGCGGATGATGAGTTCCAATTTGGTTTCCTCAATGCTGCCCGTGATTCCGGTCACGTGGAAGAATCCTTCGTAACCTTTAGTCTCTTGCGGCGTTTCGCCTTTGGGTAATTCGTTGATGAAATCGTTGGCAATCAACATCGAGTTGATCATTTTCCCTTTGGCATAACCCGGATGCACCGATTTCCCTTTGAAGGTAATCTTCACACCGGCAGCGTTGAAGTTTTCATATTCCAATTCGCCAATCTGACTGCCATCCATGGTGTAAGCCCAGTCGGCACCAAATTTCTTTACGTCAAACAAATCCGCACCGCGACCAATTTCTTCGTCGGGCGTAAAACACACTCTGATTTTGCCGTGTTGTATTTCCGGATGTTGGATTAAATATTCCATCGCGGTCATGATTTCGGTGATACCGGCTTTGTCATCGGCACCTAATAAAGTCAAACCGTTAGTCGTGATTAAAGTTTGTCCTTTGTATTGCAATAAATCTTTAAAGTAACTAGGCGAAAGAACGATGTTTTGTTCCTTGTTTAGAATAATATCGCCACCGTCATAATTCGGAATCACTTGCGGTTTGACATCTTTTCCGGTAAAGTCGGGTGTCGTATCAAAGTGCGATACAAAACCAATCGTTGGCACTTTGTGTTTCACATTCGAAGCCAAAGTCGCCATCACATAGCCGTGTTTGTCAATCGTGACTTGCGTCATGCCAATGGCTTTGAGTTCGTCCACCAATTTATTGGCTAAATCGAATTGCTTTTTGGTACTCGGGGTAGTAGTTGAATTCGGGTCTGATTCGGTATCGATAGTGACGTAGCTGATGAAGCGGTCGATGATGTGTTGCATGGTTTTATTTTTTTTGTAAAGATAATAATTAGGAAGTACAAAGTACGAGGTACGAAGTGGGAAGTTTTGGGTTGCCCTTCGACTGCGCTCAGGGTGACAAATTGTGCATTGGATTGTTCTCGGTTTTAAAAAAAGAGTGTTTGTTATATTTTACAAAACCCAATTGATTCCTAAAACTTTCACCCTGAGCGCAGTCGAAGGGATTCAAAATGCTAAATCGATTGTGGTGTGGCAAAATGCAAATCCAATTCAAGAATTGTCACTAAACTGTGTCAAAATGTATATCCATTTTCAAAATTGTCACAAGAAAGAAAGTTGTAATTACAATCAGGGTTTTTCGAAATGTCCAACAAAAGCCAAAAAAAAAGGAACCAACCGGTTCCTTTTCAATATTAATACAAACTCGGATATTCCTCCGGTTTTGCTTCGTGCATAATGGTGTAAACTTTTTCAAAAACATCTTCTGCCGAAGGTTTGGAGAAATAATCTCCGTCGGTGCCGTAAGCCGGTCGGTGGGCTTTGGAGGCTAACGTTTGAGGTTGGCTGTCTAAATGTTGGTAAGCGTTTTGCTCATCTACAATTTGTTGGAGTAGGTAAGCAGAAGCACCGCCCGGAACGTCTTCGTCTACGACCAGTAAACGGTTGGTTTTGGCGATACTCTTCACACAGTCGTGGTTCACGTCAAACGGCAACAATGATTGTGCGTCGATGATTTCAACATTAATCCCAACTTCCAATAATTCTTTCGCGGCTTGTTCTATGATTCTTAATGTTGAGCCATAAGAAACAATCGTGATATCAGTTCCTTCTTTTATGGTTTCCACCACGCCAATCGGGGTTTTGAATTCGCCCAAGTTGGTTGGCATTTTTTCTTTCAAACGGTAACCGTTCAAACATTCTACTACCAATGCCGGTTCGTCTGTTTCCAACAAAGTGTTGTAGAAACCTGCCGCTTTGGTCATGTTTCTCGGAACCAAAACGTGAATCCCGCGAATGGCATTGATAATCATACCCATTGGTGAGCCTGAGTGCCAAATGCCTTCAAGTCGGTGACCACGCGTTCTGATAATCAACGGCGCTTTTTGACGGCCTTGGGTTCTGTATTGTAAGGTTGCTAAGTCATCGCTCATGATTTGGATGGCATACAACAAATAATCTAAATATTGGATTTCGGCAATCGGTCTCAAACCACGCATCGCCATACCTATTCCTTGTCCGAGTATGGTTGCTTCACGAATTCCGGCATCGGCCACGCGAAGTTCTCCGTATTTTTCCTGCATGCCTTCCAAGCCTTGGTTGACATCGCCAATATTTCCGGCATCTTCGCCAAAAATTAAAGACTCAGGGTATTTATTAAAAATCGCATCAAAATTGTCGCGCAATACCAATCTGGCATCCACTTCTTCCGCTGATTCATCGTAAGTTGGGGCAACAGTTGTCGCGCCCAAAACCGTTTTATCGGATTGCGAGAACAGGTGCGAACTGAACTTCGGCTGAATTTTATTCGTGTAATTCGTAATCCAAGTCGCCAATTGGGATTGACCGCTTTCTTTGACAACCAAACGCAATACTTTACGTGCCGTAGTGATAATATCTTTGCGGATAGGTTCTTTAATCGAAGCTAATTCTGAAGCGTATTTTTCAATAAACACTTTATTCGAACTCGTCTCAGCAATGGATTTCAATAACGAAACCAATTCTTGTTGCTCTTCTTTCATAGGCGAAACAAAAGCGGTCCAAGCGGCTTTTTTGCCTTCCAATACTTCTTTTTTGGCAGCTTCGTCTATGGCTTCTAATTCTTCGGTTGTGGCCAAATTGTTATCGACTAACCAAGTACGCATTTGCGCCAAGCAATCGAATTCTGCTTCCCAAGCCAAACGCTCGGCATTTTTGTAACGTTCATGTGAACCCGAAGTCGAGTGGCCTTGCGGCTGTGTCAATTCGGTTACGTGAATCAAAACCGGAACGTGTTGTTCACGGGCAATGGCACCGGCTTTTTGATAGGTTTCTACCAAAGTCGGGTAATCCCAACCTTTTACCGTCATGATTTCGTAACCGTTATTCTCTTCGTCGCGTTGGAATCCTTTTAAGATTTCAGAGATGCTTTCTTTGGTCGTTTGGTAACGCGCGTGAACCGAAATTCCGTATTCGTCATCCCAAACACTCATCACCATCGGCACTTGCAAAACGCCGGCAGCATTGATGGTTTCAAAAAACAACCCTTCCGAAGTCGAAGCGTTGCCAATAGTTCCCCAAGCCACTTCATTTCCGGCGTTAGAGAATTTTGTCAAATCTTCTAAACCGTGAACGTTTCTGTATATTTTGGAGGCTTGCGCCAATCCTAACAAACGCGGCATTTGTCCGGCAGTAGGAGAGATATCGGCACTCGAATTTTTTTGTTGGGTCAAGTTGTTCCAATTCCCGTTTTCGTCTAACGAATGTGTGGCAAAGTGTCCGCCCATTTGACGTCCGGCACTCATTGGGTCATGCGCTAAATCGGTGTGACCATACAAGCCTGCGAAAAACTGTTGGATTGAAAGTTGTCCAATTGCCATCATAAAAGTCTGATCGCGATAATAACCCGAACGGAAATCACCGTTTTGGAAAGCTTTCGCCAAAGCCAATTGCGGTACTTCTTTTCCGTCACCAAAAATCCCGAATTTGGCTTTTCCGGTCAATACTTCCTTTCTTCCCAGCAAGCTGCATTCGCGGCTTATCTTGGCAATTCGGTAATCGTTAAGTACTTCTGCTTTGAAATCTTCGAAGGTAATTTCGGTCTTGGTTTGTGCTTCAGTCATAGTGGAAAAGTTTCTTGAAGTAACAAATTTAAATAAAAAGAAGTAATTTCCACCATACTGTTGAAAAAAACTAATTTCAGTATCAATAATTTTAAACCTAAAAAAATAGACTTGACTGAGAAATTTTCAACGATATTTAAATATTCTAAAGAAATGTGTAATATTTAAACGATTTCACACGGTCTTAAAACCATTTTCTGGTGAAAAGGCCAATCAAAGTATCGGGATTGAAAGTCACGATAAAACGGATTCTTTCTCCGTAGTTTTTCTCGCCGATTTCCCAACCGTTATTGGAATACACAGGGAAATACAATTCGAAATAATCGGTCACTAAGTTCAAGCGAACACCGCTGTCGTAAACCAATTTTTCAGAGACATTTCTGTTCTTAATCAGACCGACATCGCCGTAGACTTCAATCCAGTTCCAAATATTGGTACTGGTATTCAACGTGGTCATCCATTGGTTGGCCGTTCTCGTTTCCAACATCGATTTGAAAAAACCATCAGTGGGCAGCAATTGTTGGCTGAATAATCCGGTAGTTTCAGAGCGACCTAAATAATCATATTCGAATAAATAATCGGTTGGGCGATCTAAGGCAAAATCGAAATAGGTAGACGCATTTTTATTGTACAAAAACGTACCGGCAAAGAAGCGGAAATTGAGTTGACGGCTATTGTCAAACAACTTGCGGTACTGGATTTCGCCGGCCAACTTCCCAAAAGTCTTAGAAAGCTGAAAATCGCCTAAGAAATTGTAATGTTTGGTGATTTCGGTTTTACCGTTGTAATATTTAGCGTTGAACACTTTGTAATTTTCGGTGTCTTCGTCAATAATATAAACCGATTTTTCACGCTCAATCATGATGTATTTAAAAGAAATCATTTCTTTTTTGTTGTCTTTCAAATCATCCGGACGGAAACGCAAAAACACCATCGGATTGACTTTCGTATAGTAGGCATCGGGTGCATAATGCAAATAATGACCATTCAATTGGTAGCGAATACTGTACAAATTACTGTCGCGATTGTATTGGTTGACCATAAAGTTGGCTTTACCCGAAAAGCTTTTGGTTTGGGTAGATATGGTTGGATTCACGTCAAAATTAAACGGCTTGTCCAAAATGGTTTTGTTGTGAAAACGAATGCCGGGCAATAAACCGTCGTATAAATTGTATTCCAGGGTTGGAATGTAAACGATTTGATTGTAATTCGGGTCTTCTAAATCCTTGAAGAAAATAAATTTTATCGGTCGGCTGTTCAATCGGAAACCGCGCAAGGATTGCCAGTTGTTTCTCAAATTGAACTCGGGCACTTCATTTTTGTAATTGATGACAATTTTTTCGGCTTCATTTCTCGGCACGGTAAAAACGCTGTCTTTGGGGAACACATCAATCCATTTTTTGAAAACTACATTTTTGCCTTTGACGCCATAAATGGGAATTGGCACATTGGTTTCGGTTTTATTCTTAAGCGAAAAACTGATGCTGTCTTTGGTTCGGGTCACTTTATCAAACTTGAAATCGATAATGTCACGCGAGTAGATAATTTTGTCAAAAAACCAAGTGATGTCTTTGGGCGAAATTTTAGTCAGCAACAACTCAAAATCATTGCGGTTGGTTTGCTTGGTTTTATTCAAGTCGATAAACTGTCGGATGCTGGTTGGCACCACCTTATTTTCGAGATAACTGTCGAGGTATTTCAAACTCAAACCGGCTCGGTATTTTGACGCAATTTTTTCGTTGAATTTGATCAAAGTGTTTTTGGGTGCACCCAAAGGTTGGTCCAAATTCTTTCGCGCCATCAGCATATAGAAATAACTGTATTGCCCATTGAAATCGAGACTTACCAAGTTGTAAGCGCGCAAGATTCTCAGTTTGGCCACATTGCCCATCATTTTGGCTTCGGGATGAAAATCATCAATGTATTTCATCATGGTGTACACTTGAATCCCGTTGATTATCCAACTGTCTTTTCTAGGGTCGAGTTGCAGTGCGTTGTGCAAATAATTATTGAGATAGGTTTTCATGAACTTAATCTCAAACATAAATTCATCGGGAAACGGAACGATAAAATTGGGTAGTTGATTCAACCCGTAAAACGGATTTCTGTCGTAATCTGCTTGTGAAACCGTGATTTTCTCGTGTGGATATTGGCCTAAATTTTCACCCACATAATTGACAATTTTGTCAATGACAATCGCTCTCTGGATGTCGTTTAGTCGGTTGTCTCTTAAGTTGGAAATGACTTCCACCTGACTGTTTTTGAATACGGTGTGCTCTTTTGGGTTGTCAATCAGCAAACTCAAATTCAAGCGGTTCTTGCCCGAAAGTTGGTATGGATTGGTGTGGTTTTGGGCTATATTTAAATCAGAATTCAGGGCTAAATTAGCGGGTATTCTAACATCTAAATCATAATCGGAAAGCGCATTGGCGGCATCGTCTAAGTTTAAATTGTTGTATTTGACAAAGGCTTTGTTTTCATATCGCGCCGGAATCAGAAAACAGTTTTTAAGGTGCATCTTTCCGTTGGCACCAAAACCGTATTGCGTGAATTTGGCATTGGGCACTTTGACAAAATAGGTGAGCTTGAAGGTCGCTTTTTGGTTAGGCAATAACTTTTCGCGCAAACGTATCTGAATCACATCGGGGTATTTTTCGTCTCTTTCCCAGGTCAGCATCGATTGGTTTTGGTCGATGACCGTGATGTTATCGGTTTTGCCCAGGTCTTTATTTGGTGCCAAATGAAAACTGCGGTCAAATTCATCCGAAAAGCTCTTGGCCAAAGGCGAAGTTTTACTGCTGTAAGCATGATTCCAATCATTCAAAACAATAAAACTAAGCGTGTCATTGGATTGGTTGTTGAAAGTTAGCTCTTGAATTACATTGAGTACATTGGTTTCGCTATTGACTTCCACAACCATTTTAGAATGGTGTTGGGCCAAAAGTGACTGACTCAGTAATATGAAAAACAATAGCTTTTTCAATTGAATTTATGTTGGATAAAATCGTTTAAAATTATCGTGGTGAATACTGTGGCGCCTTTTTCATTCAAGTGTCCGCAAGACGAAAAATAGCGGTCTTCTGTCACTTTGCTTTCATAATTGTACACTTCGGGATACACCGAGTGAATGCGGTTAAAATAAGCGTCGCTGTCAGAACCTTGACACATAGGCGTGGCTATGGCAATGAGGTTAATGTTGTTTTTTCGGCACAACATTTTAATCTCTTCGTAGGCCCAATTTCTTTTCGGACTATACTCTGAAAGGTCATAGCTCATATTTTTACCATCGTGTCTCAAAGCATAAAAACCGTCATTGTTCAAGGCATTCGTTTTCTTATTAACAAGTGAGAAGAACATTTCCCTAAATCCGATTTTCGCATCGTTCTCAATATAGCGGTAAAACGGAATGTAAAACAGCTTGTTGTACTCGGGAATTTTTTGATAATGTTGCTGGATGGTTTTCGAAGTGTGCAAGTAAGGCATGTAAATCGCTCGAACACCATCGGAATACGAATTGCTGTTGAGGTTCAAATCGACATCCAAAATGATGTTTTTGATTTTATATTTGTTTTCTAACATTAGTTTCAAAAGCAAAGCCGTTTCGTCCAATTTGGAACCGCTCATCCCAAAATTAAACGATTTGATGCCTTTGTCGTTAAAGACTTTGGCTACCATGTGATTTTGTGTACGCGAAGAACCCATAAACAGCACGTCAAAATTTTTGTCTTTTGCAGTAAGGACGTGCTGAATCTTATTTCGTTGCGTCGATTTAAGAAAAACTGTTGTATAGGCAATATCCAACACCACCGCCGAAAGAACGGTGATGAATAGTAATTTGCCAATAAAAGCAACAAATTTTCTCATTAGAATTGAAAATAAATAAAGTTTTTATAATCGGTGAATATGCCTAAAGCGATGATAGCGAGAATACTCAAACTCACTTTCAACCAGCTGTATTTGCCCGAAAGCGGTTCGATTTTATAACGGTTGTTCCATTCGACCATGACAAACAAAAGAATCATAATCAGAATTTCGTAATTGTACCGTTCGATATTGAAATATTGTTTCGAAAAATGCCAGTCGGTGGCCATTCGATGGATGTACGAAACGGCTTCTTGGATGGTTTTGGCACGGAAAAATATCCAGGCCAAACAAGTAATGGCAAAGGTTAAGAGTATATTGACGATGATTCTTAGCGAAGCAAAATTGAACGAGATTTTAAACGCGTCGATGTTGCTTCGGTTCTTGTTTAAAACCAAGAGCGGTATAAAATACAAAGCATTAATCAAACCCCAAGCGACATACGTCCAGCTCGCGCCATGCCAAAATCCGCTGACCAAAAAGATGATCATCACATTCCTGATTTGGAACCATTTTGAACCTTTGCTTCCGCCTAAAGGAATGTATAAATAATCCCTAAACCAAGACGAAAGCGAAATGTGCCAACGGCGCCAAAATTCCGCGATGTCTCTGGAGAAATAAGGGTAATTGAAGTTCTTCAGCAAGTCGATACCAAAGAGTTTTGAGGTTCCCAAAGCGATATCGGAATAACCCGAGAAGTCACCGTAAATTTGGAACGCAAAATACACGGCACCCAACATAAGTGACAATGAATTCATCGAACTGTAGTTGTCGAAAATCGCATTGGCGTACATCGCACAAGTATCGGCGATGACTACTTTTTTGACCAAACCCCAAATGATTTGGTAAACGCCTTCTTTGGCTTTTTCAAAATCAAATTCGCGCTTGACTTTTAATTGTGGCAACAAATGCGTTGCGCGTTCAATCGGCCCGGCCACAAGCAGTGGAAAATAGCTCACGAACAACGAATAATCAACAAAGTTTTTCTCGGATTTGATTCGGCCGTAATAAATATCGATGATATAGGACAAACCGTGAAAAGTGTAAAATGAAATCCCAATCGGCAATATCACATCCAATAAAATCGGGCTGACGTTAAAGCCAATCGCCTGAAACAATTCGGCAAACGAAGTCGCAAAAAAGTTGTAGTATTTGAAGAGACCGAGAAACCCTAAGTTCATTACAACACAAACCCAAAGCCAGCCTTTCCTCGAACGTGGCGTTGTGCTGTCTTCAATTTTTATGGCTAATAGATAGCAGAGTAAAGTTGAGAAAACCAGCAGAAATAAAAACCGCCAATCCCAACAAGCATAGAAATAATAACTCGCGAAAATCAGTATGTAATTTTGACTCGCTTTCGATTTATTGGCCACAAACCAATACAACAGAAAAACTATTGGCAGGAAAATGGCAAATTGTAGCGAGTTGAAAAACATGCTTTAAAAGTTCGGACTCAAATTGTATTTTTTGTAGAAATTATCCAAAGCTTCTACCACTTCATCTTCAGTATCGACCACTTTTATCAAGTTCATGTCTTCCGGACTTACTGTTTTTTCTTTTTCAATCATTACGGTTTTTACCCAGTCTAAAAGGCCTGACCAAAATTCGCTTCCGACCAAAATAATCGGGAATTTACCGATTTTCTTGGTTTGGATTAAGGTCATCGCTTCGAACAATTCATCCAAAGTTCCGAAACCGCCCGGCATTACCACAAAACCTTGGGAATATTTGACAAACATGACTTTGCGCACAAAGAAATAGTCAAAATTTAAGTTCTTATCCTTATCGATATATGGGTTGAAATGCTGTTCAAAAGGCAATTCAATGTTCAAACCTACCGAAGTTCCGCCGCCGTTGTGTGCGCCTTTGTTTCCGGCTTCCATGATGCCCGGTCCGCCACCGGTGATGACACCGTAACCGGCTTTACTGATTTTATAAGCAATTTTTTCAGCCAATAAATAATAGCGGTCGTTGGGTTTGGTTCGGGCCGAGCCGAAAATGGATACACACGGTCCGATTCGCGCCATGCTCTCGTAGCCGTTTACAAACTCCGACATGATTTTAAAAATCGCCCACGAGTCGTTGGTTCTTATTTCGTTCCAGGTTTTTTGTTTTAGTTTTTCCTGTATTTTATCGTCTTCATTTTGAAAATCGTCTCTCATCTTTTTAGTATAATTTTTTTTAAGCAAACGTGCTAAAGTAATTCTTTTTTCAAAAACTGCGCGGTGTAGCTTTTCTTATTTTTTATAATCTCTTCCGGTGTACCGGTGCAAAGGATTTGACCGCCGCCTTTTCCGCCTTCGGGTCCAACGTCTATAATGTGGTCTGCCAATTTGATGACGTCCATATTGTGTTCGATTATCAAGATGGTGTTGCCTTTGTCGACCAATTTGTTTATCACATCCATCAACACGCGGATGTCTTCAAAATGCAAACCGGTAGTCGGTTCGTCCATGATGTAAAAGGTGTTTCCGGTATCTTTTTTCGATAATTCGGTGGCCAATTTGATGCGTTGTGCTTCACCGCCGGAAAGCGTGGTGCTTTGTTGTCCCAAAGTGATGTAGCCCAACCCGACATCTTGTATGGTTTTGACTTTTCTGTAAATTTTCGGAATGTTTTCAAAGAAATCCACCGCTTCATCCACGGTCATGTTCAACACATCTGAAATGGATTTGCCTTTGTATCTTATTTCCAAGGTTTCTCGATTGAAACGCTTGCCTTGACAGGTTTCACATTCCACATAAACATCCGGCAAGAAACTCATCTCAATTGTTCTAACACCCGAACCTTCACAAGTTTCACATCTTCCGCCCGAAACATTAAAACTGAAACGGCCGGCTTTGTACCCGCGAATCATGGCTTCCGGCGTTTGCGTGTACAAACTTCTGATTTCTGAAAACACATCGGTATACGTAGCCGGATTCGAACGTGGCGTTCTGCCTATCGGACTTTGATCGATATCAATCACTTTGTCAATATGTTCTAATCCTTCAATTTTTTTATACGGTTGCGGTTTTTTGACGCCGTTGAAATAATACGCATTCAAAATAGGGTAGAGCGTTTCATTAATCAAGGTCGATTTACCACTGCCCGAAACTCCGGTCACACAAATTAGTTTGCCCAATGGCAATTCGATAGAAACATTTTTTAAATTATTTCCTGTTGCGCCGGTCAATGTCATGAATTTACCATTGCCTTCTCGGCGTTTTTTGGGCACTTCAATTTTCATTTCCCCATTCAAATACATCGCCGTAATGGTATGCTCGTTGAGCAATTCCTTTGGCGTGCCTTTGCTGATGATTTCACCTCCAAATTTTCCGGCTTTTGGCCCAATATCGATGACATAATCGGCTCGTTCTATCATGTCCTTGTCGTGTTCTACGACTAAAACAGAATTCCCGATATCTCGTAATTGTTCCAAAGAATGTATCAGTTTTTCATTGTCTCTTTGGTGCAAACCGATACTGGGTTCGTCCAAAATATACAATACGCCAACGAGTTGGGAACCAATTTGCGTAGCCAAACGAATGCGCTGTGCTTCACCGCCCGAAAGCGATTTGGAACTTCTGTTTATCGATAAATAATTCAAACCCACATTCACTAAAAAACGCAAACGGTCTTTGATTTCTTTGACAATTTCGGAAGCAATGATGGTCTGTTTTTCAGATAAATGTTGGTCTAAATCCTCAAACCAAGCCGATAAATCTGAAATATCCATAGTTGATAAATCGAAGATGTTTTTTTCGTGAATTCGGAAATACATCGCTTCTTTTTTCAAACGCGAACCGTGGCATTCCGGACATTCAATTTCGTCCATGAATTCTTTTGCCCAGCGTTTGATGGAAGTCGAATTGCTTTCATCGTATTGGTTTTTGATGAAATGCGAAATGCCTTCGAACTCTATTTTGTATTCTTTGGTAATGCCCAAAGTTTTCGATTCTACGGTGAATTTTTCCTTTCCGCCTTGTAAAATGATTTGCATCGCTTCTTCCGGAATACTTTCGATAGCATCAGCTAGGCTAAAGCCAAATTTCTCTCCGATGATTTCCAATTGCTTGAAAATCCATGACGATTTGTATTCACCTAAAGGCGCAAAGCCACCATTTTTGATGGACAATTTTGGATTTGGAATAATCTTTTTTAAGTTGATTTCGTGAACCGTTCCCAAACCTTTACATTCGTCGCAAGCACCTTTGGGAGAATTGAACGAGAATAAATTCGGCTCCGGATTTTGATACGAAATCCCCGAAGTCGGACACATCAGATTTCGACTGAAATAACGAACTTCATTGGTGTCTTGGTCTAATATCATCAATACGTTTTCACCGTGATACATCGCGGTTTTGATGCTTTCGGCTAGGCGTTTTTCGTTGTCTTCATTGTTCTCAATCACCATTCGGTCGATAACAATTTCGATGTCGTGGGTTTTGTAACGGTCGAGTTTCATACCCGGAAGCAAATCTTGTACTTCGCCGTTGACTCTGACTTTTAGGAAACCTTGTTTGGTAATTTGTTGGAACAACTCGGCGTAATGTCCTTTTCTGGCGCGGATAATCGGGGCCAAAATATTAATGCGTTTTCCGGTAAAGTTTTGAATAATCAAATCCTTGATTTGCTCATCGGAATAAGAAACCATTTTTTCGCCGGTGACATAACTATACGCTTCGCCACCTCGCGCGTAGAGCAAACGCAGAAAATCGTAAATTTCGGTTATGGTACCAACCGTTGAACGCGGACTTTTACTCGTCGTTTTTTGCTCAATGGCAATTACGGGAGAAAGCCCATCGATTTTATCAACATCCGGACGTTCCAATCCGCCCAAAAATTGGCGTGCATAAGCCGAAAACGTTTCGATATAACGACGCTGACCTTCGGCATAAATGGTGTCGAAAGCCAAAGACGATTTTCCCGAACCCGAAAGACCGGTGATTACCACCAGTTTTTCGCGAGGAATGTTGATGTCAATATTCTTCAGATTGTGCACTCTAGCGCCGAGTACTTCAATGGTATTTTCTGTTTCAAGCATAGCAATTGGGCAAAACGCAAAGGTAGTGTTTTGGTTGCAATTTTTGAATAGACGGTTGAGAAGTTATTGTTTAATTCGCCTTGATTCCGTTTTTCTCCAGAATTTCGTTAAAAGTGCTTTCTTTGCCTTGTTTTTTCATTTCTGAATACACCAATTGAATTAATTTTTCGGCATCACTTCGATAGGGTGATTTTTGCTCAACATAGATATTATATGCCTTGCACAAATTGTCTAAAGCCTTTTCGTACTCAAACAAATGTTGGGCATAAATGTTTCCGATACCATAAAACACTTCAGGGTTATTAGGGTCAATTTTGGACAAGCGTTCATAGGATTTCAGTGCTTTTCTGTATTCTTTTTTATAAAGGTAAGCGATTCCAATATTTTGCAACGGCATTTGTCCGTTAGGGTCTATTTTTAATGATTTCTCATAGGCTTCAATCGCATCGTCAAATCGGTTGAGTCTTCTGTAGCATACCCCCATATTGTCGTAGGCAAAAGCAAATTCAGGATCAAAAACCACCGCTTTTTTGTAATTATCAATGGCTTTTTCAAAGTCACCATTTTTTCCAGCTTCCAAACCTAGGTTATAATATTTCAGCGCTTCACTATCGCTTGACATGGATTTAATGCCAAGTTTGTCATTGGCGGAAATTTTCGCCTTTATGGCTGCGCAATTAGTCATCAAATAGGTTTCTATTTCGTAGTAATACTTTTTGTATTCATTAGATTCCGGATTGAGATTGACATTGAGATCAATGTTGACCTCTTTTTTTTCACCAACTGTTGTCTTAAGGTCTTTGATTTGGGATAGCTTGATCCCCAATTGGTAAGCGCCGCACTGTTTGTCTATGCAAGTGTGAATTTCGCTAGCCACTTCTTTTCTGGATTTGTTATAGGCAGAAATAGAATCAATACATTGGCAGGCATTGTCTGAGATTTCTTTGAGGAAAATCTCACTGTCGAAGTTAATTCCTTTAATGCTGTCATTTTCTTGCGCAAAAGAGACAACACTAATAAGTGTTAAAAGCAAAAGGGAAAGATTTTTTTTCATGACTAAGCGGTTTGTTGTATCAAACTTAATAAAAAAAATCTTAAAAAAACCTATTCAATAATCATCTCTTTTAATCGATGTCGATAACTTTCAAGTACGTCAATTTTAGACAAAAAGCCAAAGTATTTTCCTTTAAAGATAACCGGTAAAATAGTGGCTTTCGAAGTTTCAAACAGTTTCATTATTTTTTCGGGTTTGTCTTCAAATAGGATGATTTCCTTGGGTTGACTGATGATTTCAGACATCGTCATGAATTTGACATGATTCGGATTGAAAATAAAAGCTTTGACTTCTTCAAAATCAACCAAACCAATTAATGATTTGTGTTCGTCAACAATCGGAATCATTTTTTGTTCGGTAGTAGCAAAAATATCCACAACTTTTCCCGGAGAATCCTTTAGGTTTAGGGTTTTGTAATTTTGTTGTACCAAATTGTAGAAGTTAATACTCTGCAAAATGTTTTTGTCTTTGTCACTGGTAAAAACTTCACCTTTGTCAGCCAAACTCTTAACATCCATGGAATGTTTTTCAAACTGCTTAGAAACCGCAAAACTAATGGAAGACACAATCATCAAAGGCACCATCAAATCATAACCGCCGGTGATTTCTACGATAAGGAAAATGGCTGTCAGCGGTGCATGAAACAAACCGCTCAAGATTCCGGCCATGCCTACTATGGTGAAATTGGCTATCGGTAAATGATGCGTGAAGTTAAGTAGATTTATGGATTTGGCCACAAAATAACCCAGATACGAACCTACAAAAAGTGAGGGCGCAAAGTTACCGCCATTACCACCGCTTCCTAAAGTTAGTCCTGTGGCAAAAGATTTCAATAACATGGTTACACCTATAAAAGCCAGCAAAACCCATTCGCTGCTTTTGAATTTTTCTAATAAAGTATTGTCTAACAAAACACTTGGGTTACTGGATGAAAGCGTTTTAATACTTTCATAACCTTCCCCAAAAAGTGTAGGGAAAAAGAAAATCAAAATGGCCAAAAGAAGCGCGCCAAATAGGGCTTTGCGATAACCTTTGTTTTTGAAACTACTAAAAAACTTTTCTACTTTTTGAAAATTTCGAGCGTGATAAATCGAAGTCAAGCCTGCTAAAATTCCGAGTAAAATGTAATAAGGTGTATTGTGGTAATCAAATTTCAGTGTTTGTTGGAAATTCAAAATTACATCATCGCTCAAAGTAATTGTTGAAATTAAAGCACCGGTTGCTGCAGAAATGATGATGGGAATAAAAGCCGCAATTGAAATATCAGTCAAAACTACTTCTATGGCAAATAAAACTCCGGCAATCGGTGCGTTGAACGCTGCACCAATTCCGGCCGCGACACCGCATGCCAACAATAGTATTCGGTCTTTTTGAGACAAATGGTATTTCTGCGCGAAGTTGGAGCCAAACGCCGCACCGGTAATCACAATCGGGCTTTCCAATCCGGCGGAACCTCCGAGACCAACCGTTAAAGAGCTGGTTACGATTTGGGCATACATTTGTTTTTTGGGCATGATGCCGCCTTTTTTGGCCACGGCATATAATACTTTGGAACTGCCTTTTTCTATGTGATTGTTCAGGAAATTGCGCACTACAAAAACGGTTAATAAGATTCCGGCTATCGGAAGTAAACTGTTGATATAGGGTAACTTTAGAAAGCCATTGATATCATTGGCCAAAAGAAAAATATTGTGCGCAAAACTCTTGAGCAGAATTACGGCAAACGAACAAGTTATCGCCACAGCAACGCAGGCGAAATAAATAAAGTTTCTTTCGCTTAGTTTGTCTTTCAAGAGGAAAACCAAATGCTCGGCTCTTCTGAAAATACTTCTGAAAATAATCTTAAAAAAGGAAGCTTTGTTCGACGGCATTTATTCAAACATTAGAATCGCTAAGATACTTTTTAAATTCTGAAATCAAAAATCAAAATTCTATATTCTAAAATCCAACCGCTTTATCATCTCCTCTAAAATCGGCACCACCTTCCAATTTTCCGTCGGGTAAAACTAAAATAGCGTCGACTTTACCAATAATCGGGGCTACTTTTTCATTGATTTTATAGCCTTTTTTGGCCAAGCTTTCCAATAATACTTTATCAAATTTTTCGGGTTCAAACTGAATTTCGTCCGGCAACCATTGGTGGTGAAATCTCGGTGCATTGACTGCTTCTTGAACGCTCATATGGAATTCGGTTACGTTGAGAATCGTTTGCAAAACCGAAGTAATAATCATCGAACCACCGGGTGAACCCAATAGCATAAAAAGTTTACCGTTTTTCTCCACGATTGTTGGCGTCATCGAACTCAACATTCTTTTTCGTGGTGCAATGCTGTTGGCTTCGGCACCAACCAAACCATAAGAATTCGGAACGCCCGGTTTAGAAGAGAAGTCATCCATTTCATTGTTCAAGAAGAAACCCAATTCGTCGCAATACAATTTGGAACCATAAGCGCCATTAATAGTGGTTGTCACCGAAATGGCATTGCCTTCAGTATCCACAATAGAGTAATGGGTAGTTTCATCGCTTTCGTAAACAGAAACCTCACCATGACTGACATCCGCTGATTTGGTGGCTTGGTCAAAAGTAAAAGTACTCATACGGTTTTTCAAATAGTTATTATTCAATAATGCTTTTTGTGGAATTTTGACAAAATCGGGATCACCGAGAAAATAATTCCTATCGGCATAAGCTCGGCGTTCGGCTTCGGTTATAACTTGAATGTATTTTTCAGAATTGTGTCCGTATGAATTCAATCGGAAAGGTTCAATCATTTTCAGAATTTGGGCCAAAGTAATCCCACCGCTGCTTGGTGGTGCCATTGAAATGATGCTCAAATCTTTGTGTTGAAACGAAATGGGTTTGCGCCAAACGACTTGGTATTCGGCCATGTCTTTGAGGGTGATAATCCCGCCATTTTGTTGGATAAAAGACACTAGTTTTTTGGCTGTTTTGCCTTGATAGAATTCGTTACGTCCTTTTTTCAGAATTTGTTCCAAAGTATTGGCTAAAGCCAAATATTTGATGGTGTCACCAATGTTAAATGTCTTATTGTATAAAGTCTTATCACCACTAATTTTTACGATAACAGAACGGTATTCATCGAGTTTTGCTTTTTCTTTTTCGGTGACCACTATGCCTTTTTTAGCCAAAGCAATTGAAGGTTCAAACAAATCCTTGAGCGGTAGTTTACCAAACTTTTTGTGGACTTCGAATATTCCGGCAACACTTCCGGGAATACCTACGGATAATGCACCGTCAATACTCAGATTCGGAATGACATTGCCATTTGGGTCTTGGTACATGTTTTTAGTCGCTTTGGCCGGAGCTTTTTCGCGAAAATCTAAAGAACCAATTTCGCCATTGGCCTTGCGATACACCATAAATCCGCCACCTGAAATGTTACCGGCATAGGGATAAGCTACTGCTAGTGCCAATTGCGTTGCAATCATAGCGTCAAAAGCATTGCCGCCTTTTTTAATAATATCGATACCTATTTGGGAAGCTTCTTCTCGTGCCGAAACCACCATCGCTTTTTCGGCAATTAATCCTTTTTGTTGGGCGAAAATGAAATTGGAAATGAGTAGAAAAAAAGTTAAAAGCGTCACTTCGAGTGTTCCGATTGAAAATCGGAATGTATCGAGAAGCTTTATAAGAAAATGAGTATTGGTTCTCGATACTTTTTTCTTTGGAAAAAACTCGAACTGACGATAATTCTTCATTATAAAGTAGCTAGTTTTTCTTGACAATGTTGGCGTAATTCCTCAAAAAATAAGGTGAATTCATTTTCAAATTCGGTGTAGTACTGTTTTAATTCTACGATGGATTCATCCATAGCCACGCGATGTTTGGTGCGATAATCCATTTGGAACATAATCATTTGCAAACCTTCAATAGTAGCATAACTTACCAGCCAATTTCGTCCAATCATGTAAGGCATCATGCCTTTGGCTCTTTCGGTTAGGATATCGTAATTGTCTTTAAGCAAGAGATAAAAATCCTGAGCGTAATCTTCTAATTTCACGTCCGAATATTTACTCCAGTTTTTGGCCAAAAAATGATCGTAGAAAATGTCCATAATCACGCCTGAATAATGACCGTATTTCTCGTGCAATCTATGTTTGCTTTGCCTATAAATCGGATGCATATCGGTAAAACTATCGATGGAACGATGCAATAGAATTCCCTTTCGAATTTCGGTTGGATAATCCTCATAATGATGCCCGCGAATACTGTCCGCCATGAAATTTCCGATTTTGAGTAAATCGTTGTCGCCTGAAAGATAAATGTGGGCTAGGAAATTCATATTTTTTAGTTGCAGAGTCTCAAAGATACAAAGTTTCAAAGTTATATCTAACACCATAAAAAAACTTTGCCACTTTGCCACTTTGCCACTTTGTAACTTTTATATTTGTACTTCAAAATCAAAACATAAAAAAATGACTCTTATAAAATCAATCTCAGGAATTCGAGGTACTATTGGCGGTAAAGTTGGAGATAATTTGACACCTGTGGATGCTGTAAAATTTGCTTCTGCTTATGGTACTTTCCTGAAAAGCAACATACAAAAAGACAAGTTGAAAGTAGTAATTGGTCGTGATGCTCGTATTTCGGGACCGATGATTCACAATTTGGTGGTAAACACTTTAATCGGATTAGGGATTGATGTGATTGATTTGGGATTATCGACTACGCCAACGGTTGAAGTTGCTGTGCCATTGGAACAGGCGGACGGCGGTATTATTTTAACCGCTTCGCATAATCCGAAACAGTGGAATGCTTTGAAACTGTTGAATGCCAAAGGCGAGTTTTTAAGCGGTGCCGATGGTGCTAAGATTTTGGAAATTGCCGAAGCGGAAGCGTTCGATTTTTCGGATGTGGACAGTTTAGGCGAAATCACGATGAATGATGCTTATATGGATATTCATATTGATGAGGTTTTAGAATTGCCTTTGGTAGATGCTGAAGCGGTGGCTAAAAGAAAGTTCAAGGTTGTTGTTGACGGCGTGAATTCTTCCGGAGGCATTATCATTCCGAAGTTATTGGAACAGATGGGCGTGGAGTGTGTGAAATTGTATTGCGAACCGAATGGTCATTTCCCTCATAATCCCGAGCCTTTGAAAGAACATTTGGGTGACATTTGTAAATTGGTGGTTGAAGAGAAAGCTGATTTCGGAATCGTAGTTGATCCTGATGTTGACCGTTTGGCTTTTATTTCCAATGATGGCGAAATGTTTGGCGAAGAATATACTTTGGTGGCTTGCGCCGATTATGTGTTGGGCAAAACGCCGGGCAATACGGTTTCGAATATGTCGTCTTCAAGAGCGTTGCGTGATATTACAGAAAAACACAACGGCAGTTACCAAGCGAGTGCGGTTGGAGAAGTGAATGTAGTCGAAATGATGAAAGCTTCAAATGCGATTATTGGTGGTGAAGGAAACGGAGGCATCATTTATCCGGAGTTGCATTACGGACGCGATAGTTTGGTGGGCGTGGCTTTGTTTCTGACGCATTTGGCGAGTTTAGACATGACCGTGGCCGAATTAAGAGCTTCATATCCGCAATATTATATGAGCAAAAACAAAATCGAATTGACACCTCAAATAGATGTTGACGCGATTTTAGTCGCCATGACTGAAAAATACAAAAACGAAAACATTTCGACAATTGATGGTGTAAAAATTGATTTCCCGACAGAATGGGTTCATTTGCGCAAATCAAACACAGAGCCGATTATCCGCATTTATACCGAAGCGCCAACTCAAGATGAAGCCGATAAATTGGCTTTGAGAATTATTGACGAGATTAAGGCAGTGGCCGGGATTTAATCGGAACACTAGTATAAAGTAAAAACCCTGAACTACAATTCAGGGTTTTCTTTTATTGATATATCCACATCAAAACAGGTTTCTTTGCACTTTTTAGTATCGGGTCTATGATTTTCATGTTTTTGTTGGAAATTGTAGGGCAACCCCAACCTTCCGGTGTTCCGTTTGGATAGATTTCTTTGTCGGACACTTTTTCCCAAGAATGGAAAACAATGTAACGCGATTGTGCATTGCTGTTCGTTTTCTCCAAACCATGAAGGACATATTTGACATTGATTCCCCAATCGCTCCAAGCCCTTTGCCCGATTTTGTATTTACCCAAAGCCGAACAGTGACTGCCGTCTTTGTTACTGAAAGTCGGACTGTCTTTTGACCAATCCTGACTCCAAGGATAATCACAGCAACCGTGACCCACAAGCATTTGATGGGTTATTTTATTTTGCTTAAAATCATACACAAAAAAACGATTCAAACCCGATTGAACGCTCATGTCAATCAAAATACAGAAATCCTCATTGTATTTGTTTTTTTGACAAAAACTCAAGGCTTCCTTGGCCTTGTTATCGGTTCGGGAAACATCGACTTTTGGTTTGTTTTCGCTTTTGATTTTATAGTTTATTCGGTTGTATCCATAAGTAACAACCACTACGGCTAACAATAGAAAGACAATCTTTTTTTTCACTGTTTTGTGTTTCTATTTATAACGCAAGAGGATGATTTATAGTATGCAAGATGGAAAAAAAATTATTTCTGTGGATTTTCATCAAAATTTACCATCCAATTGATTCCGAATTTATCAGTGAACATTCCGAAATAAGCGCCCCAAAAAGTGTCGCACATCGGCATAAAAGCGTTTCCACCCACGGATAAACCGTTAAAAATTCTGTCGGCTTCCGCTCGGCTTTCGGTATTGATTGAGACCGAAATATTGGTTCCAATAATGGCATCACCGCTTTGTGAAGTACTGTCGCTTCCCATCAAAACCGTATTGCCGATTGGTAAAGAAACATGCATTATTCTGTCTGCTTCTTCCGGTGATGGCGGCGGACAATTTTCGTCATCGCTTGGCGGCATGTCTTTGAATCTGCCCATATAGGGAAATTCACCTCCGAAAACAGATTGGTAGAACAGGAATGCTTCTTCACAGTTTCCATTGAAAATTAAATAAGGATTAACTTGTGTCATTGTTTATTGTTTTAGGTTATTGTTCTGTGTATTTTTTGAAATTGTCTAAAATCGATTGCCAACCGTCGCGTTGCAATGTTGTCGAATGGATATTTTCAGGTTCGAAATTCTCAGTTAGGATAACTTTTCCATCCATTACATCAAATTTTACGGTTACTTTTCTGCCGTCGGCTATGTGGTAAACTATTTTTTTCAAGGGAACGATTTCTTGATAAGTTCCGGTAAAGTCAAAGCTCATCTCGCCATCTTTGGAAGCCATAGTGTAGACAAAATTTTTCCCGACATCCAAATGATTTTCCGCTTTTGGGCAATGCCAGTCATCGGATGCAAAATTCCAGTTTACAATATGTTCGGGTTGGGTGAATTTGTTCCAAACTTCCTCTAATGAAACGTCAAGTCTGGTCTTTACTGTAATGGTTTTGGTCTCGTTTTCGGCGATTGCTTTTAATTTTTCTAAAGCTTTCGGAAAAACGTCGTTGAAATAATCCAGATATTTTTCGACTAAATCTATTTCAACATTAACGGTTGTGATGCCGTTGTTTTCTTTTAAATCATACCGTTCTTCTGCGCCAGACCAAGCTTTGGTGGTTTCTGTTTCGGGCAATTCGGTATATTCTTTTAATTCGCCGAAATGTTGAAAGGTCATAGTTTCGAATGGTTTTTTGGTCGCTATTTTGGAGTTCATTCCACTGCCATTTTGGTCTAAGAAGTAAATTTTACTTCCTTCGTTCCAATCCGAAATGGCATAAGAACCTTCGCAGAAAGCACTGACCCAAGCTTCGTAGTTTTCTTCATCCCAAAGCGAATACCAAACTTTCTCTTTGGGAGCGTTGATATCAATGCTGAATGTTTGTCTTTTCATCTCTTTATTTTGTTTAAGTTTTCATTGACTTTGAATAAAACCATTTTCCGAATTAAGTCATGCGGAATGGGTTGGTTTAGCGCAAATTGCACAGCGCCTTTGGAGTTTTTATACCCTTCGATTTCTTTTTGAAATGCTTTAATACCGCTACCGGTTGGGTAAAATCCGATATGGTTTTTGTAAGCTGCGAAATACACCAGAGGTCCTTTGAGCTTGTAGGCCGGCATTTGGTAACTGATGCTTTCTTCGGCTTGCGGTGCGGTTTGTTTGATGGTTTTGCGTATGGCTTCCAATAATGATTGTACTTCTGTAGTTTGTAAAGCAATATACTCATCAACACTTTTAAAAGTAGTTTTCATCATTGAAATTTTTTAAGGAAAGTAAAGTTACAAAAAGTCTTTGCTCTATCGATTCTAACTTTCATAAAATTCTATTGGTAACTTATCGGGATCGCTGATGAAAGTAAAACGCCTGCCGGTATATTCATCGATGCGAATGGGTTCGGCTATAATGTTGTGTAGTGCCAAATGGTCAATAACAGTCTCTAATTTGTCTACTTCAAAAGCCAGATGACGCAATCCGGTGGCTTCGGGTTGTGAAACCCTTTTGGGCGGATTGGGAAACGAAAACAATTCGACTACATAATTGCCTTTAATTGCTAAGTCTAATTTATAAGATTGGCGTTCTTCGCGATACACCTCTCGGATAATTTGCAAGCCGAGAATCTCAACATAGAACTTTTTGGAAAGGTCATAATCAGAGCAAATGATGGCAATGTGATGGACTTTATTGAGCATTTTGTTTGTCTTCTTTATCTGCGAAGTACTTATTGATTTTTTGTTGGGCATCAACCCCATTTTTCCAGGCATAATAATAGCCGATGGCAAGAGCGATAATATTCCAATAATAATCCATTTGCTTTATTTGTCTCTCAAATATAAATCTTTTTCCAGCCAAATCGCCGTGAGGAAGTTATCTCAATCGAAAAATCTTAAGGATTTTTTCAATCACTCTATTGATGTCTTCAGACAAATTGGTTTTATAGATTAACAGCACATACAAACCGCTGAGCAAAATAGATTTGAGCCCGATATTGACAATGGCGTGGAACGGAAAATCCCAGAAGTAAAACAGCAGAAAGCAAACTGCTAAAATCGCCAAAGAATGAAGCGTTTTAATGGTAAACGGATACAAATCCATTTTTTTGACTACAAATAAAAGTTTGATGGTATTGTAAATCGCAACAGTTATCAAAGTGGCAAAGGCAGCGCCTTCAATGTCATAAAGAGGAATAAAAATGGCATTTAAAATAATCATCAACACTACGGTAAAGATGCCAAACAATAATACGGTTCGATAGTATTTGGTGTTGACAATAATCGAATTGTTGTTGCCCAGCAATACATCGTAGAACTTTGACAATCCAATCATAAACACCACGGCAATTCCACCGCTATAATCTTTCGGAATCAACAGATACATTTCCTTGATGTTGACAAAAATCAGGATCATGATAAAACCACCAATGACCTGAAGATTGATAGCGCTTTTTTTATACAAATCGTTGAGCTCGTCATGTTTGTTTTCCACCATCAATTTGGCGGTAATCGGTGCAATAATTTGAGTCATTGCTCGACTTGGTACCGCAATTACGGTAGCGATAAAAATAGCTACACTATATAATGCATTTTGGGTAATGTCTTTGTATTGCGGAATCATGACTTTGTCGAAATCAACCAGCATTACCGCAACACCGCCGGAAACAATGATGAAAGCAGAATACCGAACAATTTCCTTGATGTTTTTTGGAATCACAAAACGCAATACCGGCATTTTTATCGAAATGGCGTAGAGTTTCATCGCGATCATTTGGGCAAAATAGGCGAGCGCCACGCAATATACAAAAGTATCTTTGGCCAACCAATTGAAATGAACACAGATTAGCAAAGCCATTACTATGGAACGCACCAAAACTTCGCTGATGAAATTTCCGGTTACCGATTTCATGTGGACTTTCGCCCAGGCATAAAACACTTCGAAATAGGCCATGAACAAACCAATCAACGGAATCAGCCAAAAGAATGGTTTGAGTGTTGGGTTTTCTTCAATCCAGCTGTGTGAAATCTGGTCGTAAAAACTATAAAAAATCACACCAATCGGAATGATTAAAGCCAACGGCAGAAACAGAATAAATGTGAGAAACTCATCGCGCTCTTTTTGGTCTTTATAAGAAGAAAAAAAGCGGATTAAGGTATTTTGAGCACCAAATGCCATCAACGGCATCATAATATTGGCACCGGAAAGTATAGTTGTTACGATTCCGTAATGTGTTTTACCAAGAAAAATGGTGTAGAAAAACAACGCATTCACCGCACCAATTCCGAATCCAAGGAAAGTGATAATGGTGTTTTTGATGGATTGGTTTTGTACGATGCCCATAATTGGAATTACGAATTAGGAATTACGAATGTATGAGTTTCGAAAGTTTTTCCGTTAAACTTTTTCTGGAATATTGTTGCAAACCAACGGCGTGAACTTTTAAATTTTGCTTTTGGTAGTCCTGATAGTATTTCAAAAGTAGTGCTTTTAGTTTTTCTTTTTCGTCATAAGTAAAGAAAACGCCGGTGTTGGTTGTCGTAATAATCTCGGCAAAATCAGAACCTTCGGGACCAAGCGCCACAATCGGTCTTTCAGAAACCATGTATTCAAATAGTTTTCCGGGAATGATGCTTTTAGTGTCTTCAGAGTCGATTTCTATCAGCAATAAAACCTGTGATTTTCGTTGGTGTTCAACGGCTTCTTGGTGGGAAACGTAGCCTAAATTCAACACAAAACCATGCAGTTTGAATTCGGTTATCGTATCTAAAACTTCCTGACTCACGGCACCGATTAACTTGAGTTGAAAATCGTTTTTGAAATCTTGGTTTTCTTTGGTCAATTCTTTCAAGGCTTTCCAAAGGATTCTCGGATTTCTTTCCGACAGAAACGAACCGATATGTGCTAAAGTAAATTTGGCATCCAAAGGTTGTTTGGTGATTTTTTCCACATCATAGCCATTCGTAATCACTTCAATAGGTCTGGAAGTAATCGCTTCAAATTCAGTTTTGGTGGTTTTACTGGTGACGATAATCGTATCGGCGGTATTTAAAACTGCTGCCTCTAACGCTTTGTGTTTTTTTTCGGCAGAAGAAGACAATTTCAACGCTTTGTGATAGCCAATGGTTGTCCACGGATCGCGGAAATCGGCAAACCATTTGACCGCTAAATCTTTCTTCAATTGCAAACCAATCAAATGCAAACTATGTGGCGGTCCGGAAGTGACGATGGTATCAATATTGTTTTCCTTTATGTATTTCGATAAATATTTGACTGAAGGTTTAACCCAAAGAAACCGCGCATCAGGGATAAAAATATTTCCGCGAACCCAAAGCAAAGTTTTTTCTAAAAACGATTGTTTTTTTTGGTTGGGAATAATACCTGAACTGATTTTTTTGGTTTTGTTTTTGCCAAAAAACGAAGCCAAACCATAAGGTTCAAAGATTTTGTTTTTCAGGATAATCGCTTTTTCCGAAACCTCGCTTTGCAAACCGTTATCAATAATAGGATACGTTGGGTTTTCCGGAATGTAAACTATCGGTTGTACATTGAACTCCGGCAAATACTTCACAAACTTTAACCAACGCTGCACGCCCGGTCCACCGGCCGGTGGCCAATAATAAGTGATGATTAAGAGTTTTTTGGGTTCAGACATTACTCAAGTTTCTTGCCTTTTTGTTCAAAATAAACCACGCCAATTACTACCAACAACATTCCAATCGAACTGAATAGGGCGATAGTGCCACCGGTTTTCACGACTTGTGGTTCAAATTTGAATTCGATGTTGTGTTTGCCTTTCGGGATTTCGATTCCTCTCAAAGTATAATCGACTTTGAAAATCTCAGTTTCTTTTCCGTCAATAGTTGCTTTCCAACCGTCTTTATAATAAATTTCGGAGAAGACTGCGAAGCCATTATTACTATTGTTGGAATTATAAATCAAGTGATTTGGTTTATATGAATCAAGTTTTATAGTCGATAAACTATCAACAATATATTCCTGCGATTTTTTTGACCACTTTTCAGAATCTTGTATTATCGCCTCGTCTTTAGTGTTAATTTTGCCTAAAGCATTCAATTCCTCATCTGCAGAATTTACTATTGTCAATTCCTTCACAAACCAAGCATTGCCATTGTGGAACGGATTCGTAACCGGAATATCGCCTTGTTCGGTACCGATGATTAAATATTTGATATTAAAGACATCCAAAACCGGAATACTTTTGGTTAAGGAAAGTGTTTTTGGGTCAACATTTTCACCCAAAGTGTTCATGCTTTTTTCAATCAGATGAGTGTATACTTCTTCAAAACGTCTTGGCCTTACGGCACTGTAACCACCAACCGATTTGTGGAAATAGGACGATCTCGGACTGTGTAAACCACCATCCAATTCATAAACTCTGAAGATAGATTTGTCGGCTAAAATCAGTGAATCGGCAGCTGTGGGTTCGAATGGTACATCTACTTCACGGGCACTTCTGAATTGTTTTCCGTCATTACTTACATAGTTTTTATCCACAAAAAACAAATCGCCTACCATAAAAACTCCGATGATGATAACCGCTGTGTTTTGTGCCAACTTGTTTTTGGTATACAGGTAAAGTGCGCCAAAAGTCACCAACATTAAGAAACCGGAACGCAATAAGTCGGCCGAATACAAATCTTTTCGATCTTCTCTCAGAGCTTCTAAAAAGGCGGTTCCAAAGGATTTATCGGGATGGCCTTGTAAGGCATTTGCCAACTGACTGTCGATGTCACCTACGAAACTGAACATCCCTTTCGCTAAAAACAGTACTACAATTAATCCTAAACTGGTAGCGGCGGTTTTCCATAAACTGCTCCATTGTTTTTCTTTATCAGTGGTAAAAAACGACTGCAATCCCATAATGGCCAGCACCGGAATACACAATTCCAATAAAACCTGAATCGAAGAAACCGCTCTGAATTTGTCATAAGCCGGCACATAATCAATAAAGAAATCGGTTAACAGCGAGAAGTTTTTACCCCAAGAAAGGAGTAAAGAAAAAATGACTCCAGCGAGGAAAGCATATTTTATTTTGCGCTTGTCGTGGTATAGGGCCAACACAAAAAGGAAGAAAACAATCGCCCCAATATAGGCCGGTGCGGCTACTTGCGGTTGATCACCCCAATAGGTTATACCGTAACTTTCGGTGATTTCTTTGGCTTCTTCAGGTTGGGCGCCGTATTCCAACATAAAATTATATACATGCGAATCTTCGGTTAATTTCTGACCGTTGCCACCACCAAAAAGTCTAGGCGAAATCAAATTCAAACTTTCGCTAACCCCATAGCTGTATTCTGTAATGTATTCTCTGTCCATCGAGATATTAGCCTCTTTTTTGGTGCCATCAGGATTTGTGGTCAATTCACTTTTGCCACGGATACTGAAATCGGCGTATTCTTTGGTAGCCATTAAACTGGTAGCATTGGCACCAACGGCTAAAGTCACGGCAATTAGAAAAGTGGCTATAATTTTAGGCAAGGCCTTGAGGTCTTTTTCTTGGTATAATCGGTATAAAAAATAAAAGCTCATTACTATTAAAAGCAAGAACAAGTAATAAGTCATTTGGAAGTGATTGGCCGTAATTTCCAAGGCAACGGCGAGCATGGTCAACATACCGCCATGCAAATATTTCTTTCGGAAGACCAAAATAAATCCGGCGATGACTAATGGCATATAGGCTATTGCATGCGCTTTCGCATTGTGTCCGACGCCGATAATTACAATCAAATAAGTAGACAATCCAAAAGCCAAAGCACCGAAAAAAGCCTTTAGCGGATTAATTCTTAGGGTCAGAAGTAAACCGTAAAATCCTAAGAAATAAAGGAATAAATAATCTGCCGGTCGGGGTAAAAAGCGCAATAAATCATCGAGCTTTCCGATGTAATCATGCGGGTATTTAGCACCCGATTGGTAAGTGGGCATTCCTCCAAAGGAAGCATTGGTCCAATAAGGTTCGCTGTCATATTCGGCTCTGAAATCATTTTGTTCTTTAGCCATACCGGTGTATTGCACGATATCGTGTTGGTATATTTTTTTGCCTTGCAAAACCGGATAGAAGTAAAGTAAAGAAATTATGATAAAACCAAGAATGGCTAATAAATGAGGATAAAACTTTTGGAGTTGTTTCATGTTTTTGGTTTAGGTTGTCAACGGGAAATTACTTAATTTCTTCAAAATCTATATATTCACCAACGATTTTTTTCTCTTTTGGCTTTTCTGTTTTTGTGGCTTGGGCTTGTTGCTGCTGTTGGTATTGCTGCTGTTGCTGTTGGAATTGCTGGGTGGCTTTTTCAACCACTTTTTTGGCAACCACCGGTAAAAACAATCTGGCTAAAAATTTAAAGATATAGTAAATGGCTATGATCCATAATATCGTTCTAACAAAGCCGGGCATAGATGCAGTTTCCATATTGGGAATAAATTTTTTGTCAAAAATACTAAATTCCACAATGTAAAAATCGCTTTAACCTCTTAAATAAATGATAAATTGTATTACTTTTGGAAGACTATATTTCTACAAATCTATTATGTTATGCTAAGGATAAAATCACTTTTAATTGTTGGGTTTCTATTTGTTTCAGCCACACCATACGCACAATACACCGATATTATCAACTCCAATCGACCGGGTAAATCAATGTCGGCTTTCTCGGTTGGGAAATCGGTAATTCAGGCGGAAGGCGGTTTGTATGGCATTCAGGAAAAGCATGACTTAGCACGGTATGAGGCTAATGGATTCGGAACAGAATTAAGTGTCAGATATGGTGCTTTTTTTGATCAGTTTGAGTTCAATCTTGAGACACAATACCAGTATGATTGGTATACAGCACCTTTAGTTGAAGATACTCGTGGCGGATTTAAGCAGTTTACCTTGGGTGCTAAATATTTGGTTTACGATCCGTTTGTGCAATTGAAAGACGACAAGCCGAATGTGTACAGTTGGAAAGCGAATCACCGTTTCAGTTGGAAACAATTTATACCGGCCGTTGCGGTTTATGGTGGTTTTAATTTGAATTTGGGCAACAATCCGTTTACGTTTGAAAGCGATCCGGTAATTAGTCCGAAATTGATGTTGATTACGCAAAATCATTTTGGCAGCAAATGGGTTTGGGTTAATAATATTATTGCCGATAAATACATGACCGATTACCCAACCTTGGGATGGATTACCACAATGACCAGAGGATTTAATATGCGTTGGTCCGGATTTTTAGAAATTCAAGCATACAAAAGCGACTTTTACGCTGATACGGTTGGACGTTTGGGTGCGGCTTATTTGATTAGAGAAAATATACAATTAGATGCTTATTTGGCCAAAAATATAAAAGACACTCCGGCTATAATGCATGGCGGTTTTGGAATGTCTTGGCGCTTTGACAGCAATTATGAAACCAATTACAAACGTATCAAAAGTGATAAAGAGGATAAGAAAAAGAAAGACAAAAAATCTAAAAAAGACAAAGGTAAAAAGCGCAAAGACGAAGTAGAATTAGAGAAAACGAAGTAGAATTAGAAAATACCAAATCATAATGATTACCATAATTGAAGCCAATACTAAAAAACTAATTCAAGAATACGTTAAGTTTCCTTTTACCTTATACAAAAACCATCCTTATTGGGTTCCACCTTTAATCAATGATGAGTTGGAAACTTTTGACAAAACCAAAAATCCGGCATTTACCTCGGCTGAGGCTTATTTTTATTTGGCTTACCGCGATAATAAAGTAGTCGGCAGAATTGCTGCTATCATCAATTGGAATGAAGTCAATGACCAACAAAAGAAAAAAGTGCGTTTTGGTTGGTGGGATGTAATTGATGACATTGAAGTAACCAAAGCTTTACTGGAAAAAGTGTATGAGTTAGGTAGAACACATAATTTAGAGTATGTCGAAGGCCCGATGGGTTTTTCTAATTTGGATAAAGTTGGCGTTTTAACCGAAGGTTTTGACGAAATAGGCTCGATGATTACTTGGTACAATTTTCCCTACTATAAAGAACATTTGGAGAAATTAGGTTACGTAAAAGAGAAAGAATACCTCGAAAATAAATTTCCTTTTGCCAATGTAAAACCCGAATTGTTCCTAAAAGCCAATGAGCTGATTAAGAAACGATATGGCCTAAGAGCGCTTAATTTCACCAATAACAAAGACATTATGCCTTATGTAGACAAGATGTTTGATTTGTTTAATGCCAGTTATGCAAGCTTGTCTTCTTTTGTGGCCATAACCGATGTTCAAAAAGAATACTTTAAAAAAAAATACATCAGCTTTATCAATCCCGAATATATCAAATTTGTTTTAGACCAACAGGACAATATGGTTGCCTTCAGTATTGTAATGCCGAGTTTTTCAAAAGCACTGCAAAAAGCCAATGGTAAATTATTCCCTTTTGGTTTTTATCATTTGCTCAAAGCCAAAAAAGAGAGTAAAGAAGTGTTGTTCTATTTAATTGGTGTCGATCCTGAATACCAAAGTAAAGGGGTTACAGCGATAATTTTTAATGAATATTACAGTACTTTTAAAGAGAAAGGTATTCTTCAATGTGTTCGAACTCCTGAACTCGAAGACAATCATGCCATCCACAACATGTGGAAGCACTTTGATCCAATTACTTTCAGAAGAAGAAGAACTTACAGAATTGACTTGTAAAGACAAAATCTTATAACATAAAGACAAGTTTTACTTGTATCAATATCAAGTAATTCTGTTCTTTTTATTTTCTAATTTCATGAAATTTAAAAACCTTTTAAAGAGACAAAAATGCATTTGGTCGATTAAAAACAAATGTTCATAGAAAACTTACGCCTTTTTTAACAAATATTTACAATTCTATCTAATTTTATAATCCCGATTCAAATCTACACTAAGTTTTTCATGTGAGAAGTTGGAAATCTGAAATTCAATTTTTAATTTTTCTTCCAAAAAAATATTAAACCGAACCTATTCATGATGTGGTATTGTCAAAAAAATACTTAACATTATGAAAAACACTACTTTTTTAAAGTTTTTAGAGTTTCCCTGTAGCGAAGACTGTGTCGTTAGCCGAGGGAAAGACGGTTTTAAGTTAGATTTTTCCAAAGCAACTGCAATGGATAGCAGTTACTCTAAAACACAGAGTAATGCTAAAAGTAGAAGTGTGATTAGTATTCTTATGCTACTCATACTTTTTTTATTTTCTAACATTTCGACTGCCCAAATTACCTTGGATGGAAATCCTGGTGACTGGGGAACATGGCTTGCTGCTCCGGGAGGAATTAAAGCAAGAATTGTCGATCCTATTGATAGTACGGATGATATTTGGACTTTAGGCTCCAAAGATATCCAACCTATTAATCAGTGGGCATGGACAACGAATGGGGCCAACGACAAAAATAATTTAGCCAATGTCGGTTATTATTTTGATGGCACCAAATTATATTTCTTTGCTGACAGACGAGCTAACAACGGAGATTCTGCTATTGGATTTTGGATTCTTCAGGATAGCGTAGGCAAGTTAGGAGTCACGAGCGGCGGATTTAGTGGTCAGCACGTAGAAGGAGATATTTTAATGATCAGCCACTTTGTTAATGGTGGTGCTGTAGCAGATATAAACGCTTACAGATGGACTAATGGTGCTTTAGACCCAACGCCAATTCCATTACCAACATCCGGATTAGATGCTAGGGTAAATGTTGGAACGGTTAATGCACCTGCTGCTTGGAACTATATTCCAAAGTTTGGTGATCCGGGAACGTATCCGGATTCTTCTTTCTTTGAAGGATTTATTGATTTGAGCAGTGTAAACTTTAATCTAAGTGTTTGTTTAGGGACTTTCCTAGCAGAAACAAGACAATCACAATCGCTTACCGCTTCATTAGAAGATTTAGCCAGAGGAAGATTCGGTTCTGTACCGCTTCCAAAAACTTTAGTGGGAAGTTCATTTTGTAATTCAGACCCAAATAGTGGAACAATCACTATGGCAAGTTCTGAAACTTTGGTAAGTTATCAATTAGTAAATAATTCTAATGATGCTAATGTTCAAATAGCACAATTAGGCAATGGAGGAACTTTAACATGGTCTAACTTACCCGCGGGAAGCTATTATGTTATTGCAACCAATACATTGTCAGAATGTACTATTGAAATAGGCAGGCCAACGGTAGTATCAATTATTGATTCACCAACTGTTACGGTAAATTCACCTTCAAAATGTGCTAATGATCCTGCAGTTACTATTACCGCAACACCAGTTCCGGCAGGGACTTACACTTATACATGGACAGTTCCTGTTGGTGCCAATAACCCGGGTAATGTTGCGAGTTTTAATGCTTCTGTTGCAGGAGTATATTCAGTTTCCATTTCTAATGGCACTTGCTCAGGTTCGGGTCAAGGAACTTTAACGGTTAACCCTAATCCATCATTAGTTACCAATAATCCGGCACCGGTTTGTGCTCCTTTGACTGTTGACCTAACAGCTCCGGCTGTAACAGCAGGAAGTAATCTTCAAGGAGGAACATTGTCTTATTGGACAAATTCTGGGGCTACTATTCCTCTAAACAATCCAAATGCTGTTTCAGCATCAGGAACATATTATATTAAAGTTACTACTTCAGCTAACTGTTCGGATATCCAACCGGTAACAGTTACAGTGATTCCTGTAATTCCAATTGTAATCAATTGCCCTCAAGACAGTTCAACTAGTGCTTGTGCCTATGAAGACCAGGCGGCAGTTAATGCAGCTTTTGCTACTTGGTTAGCTGGTTTCACAGCCAGTGGAGGAAACGGAACCTTAGCGACTTCAGGGTTACAAAATCTTTTAGCACCTAACTTATGTGCAGGAGGAAGTGTTACAGTTAATTTTAGTGCTTCAGATGATTGTGGAAAGCAAGCTTCATGCTCTGCTACTTTCACTATTACTGCTGCACCAGCTGTTACTGTTACATCACCTGATAGCAGCTCAACAAGTGCTTGTGCTTATGCAGACCAAGCAGCAGTTAATGCGGCGTTTGCTACTTGGTTAGGAGGATTCACCGTAAGCGGCGGATGTGCTCC
>NZ_JAAQQU010000103.1:0-4840 GCF_011742145.1 Flavobacterium sp. J49
ACGGTAACCCCAAACAATACTGCTGGAGTGGCATCGTCTTCGCCGACACTTTGTGTAAATACAACGCTAACCAACATAACACATTCAACTTCTGGTGCGACAGGAATAGGCACAGCAACTGGTTTACCAGCAGGAGTTTCTGCTTCATGGGCATCAAATACGATTACCATAAGTGGTACCCCAACAGCATCAGGAACATTTAATTATGCTATTCCATTAACTGGTGGTTGTGGTTCAGTAAATGCAACAGGGACAATTACAGTTACACCAAACAACACTGCAAGTGCAGCGAGTACAACACCAACATTGTGTATCAATACTGCATTAACAGCAATCACTCATGCAACAACTAGAGCTACCGGTATTGGAACAGCAACAGGATTACCAGCTGGAGTAACTGCCGCTTTTGCAAATAATACCATTACCATAAGTGGTACCCCAACAGCATCAGGGATTTTTAATTATAGCATTCCTTTGACGGGTGGTTGTGGTTCAGTGAATGCTACAGGAACAATTACAGTAAGCGCCTCACCATCAACCGGTAACCTAAGCGGGAGCCAAGCAATTTGTTCCAACGGTACTACTACTTTCAGCTCAACTGTAGCGGGCGGAGCTTGGACATCAGGTAATACTGCTATAGCAACCATCAATAGTACAACAGGAGTTGTAACAGGTGTTTCTGCCGGAACAGCAACGATGACCTACACAGTCACCGGAACAGGAGGATGTGCTAATGCTTCGGCAACAAGGACCATAACGGTAAGCCCAATCGTCACTCCAAGTGTTACAATATCGGCATCTCCATCAAGCACGTTTTGTTCAGGAACTAGTGTAACCTTTACTGCTACACCAACAAATGGCGGTACATCACCATTGTATCAATGGAAGTTGAATGGTATTAACATTATTGGAGCAAACAGTCCTACTTTTACTTCAACCACTTTAACTAACGGACAAATTGTAACAGTAGAAATGACCTCTAATGCAGTATGTGGTTCAACAGCGCTATCCAACAGCATTACTACAACTGTAAATACCCCAATTGGGATTACGGCTATCACACCGGCCAGTACTGCTATTGCAACTAATCAAACTACTACCATTACTGCAACAGGAGTTGTAGGTACAGGCGCAGTAGTTTACTGGTATTCTGGTTCAAATCAAACAGGATCAGCACACGGAACTGGTCTAACATCAAATCCAGTGGGTCCGGGAACTTATTATGCAGTTGTAACAGGAACCTGTGGCACTCCTATAGAATTAGCCACTACTATCTCTGCAATATTTAGTTGGACAGGTGCTGTGTCAACAGCATGGAATAATGCTGGCAACTGGGCTGAAGGAGTTATTCCAAATGCACAAACTGCTGTGGTAATAAGTGGTACAGCAGCTAACCAACCTATTATATCAGGAGTTAATAATTTTGCAAATAGTATAACGTTACTAGACAATGCAGTATTAACCATTGATACTAATGGGGGTATTCAAGTGACTAATGATATTACAGTCGCCAATAGTGCTCAATTTATCGTTAATGATAAGGCAAATTTAGCCCAAATTAATCCTAATGCTGTGAATTCAGGAATTATAAAAGTAAGAAAAAAAACCCAGCAATTAAGACGTTTGGATTATGTATTATGGTCATCTCCTACACAAGGAACACAAACTTTAAAACAGTTTTCGCCTCAGACCGTTGATAACCGTTTTTATACCTACAACTCAGCGACAAATTTATACAGTGTAGTTAGTGATGTTCAGACTCCTTTTGAAACAGGTAAAGGATATCTAATTCGTACCCCAAATAACCATTCGACATCACCTTCACATTGGAATGTTGAATTCCAGGGAACACTCAATAATGGTACCATAGTAAAACAATTGCCTGCACCAAGAGCAGGAAATCAAAATCGTTACTTTTTGGTTGGAAATCCATATGCTTCCTCCATCAGTGTTTTAAGTTTTATCCAAGCTAATGAAGCGAACATAACCGGCATTACCTATTTATGGAGAAAAACCAATGGCAACGCCATATCGGGTTATTCAGTTCTTCAAAGAAATGTAAACGGCACCTTAAATTTTAATAGTAATGGACAAGGTCAGAATCCCGGTAGTTGTATTCCATCAGGACAAGGATTTATTGTAGAGATGAAAGAAGGCGCTTCTCAAGTAGTCTTTACCAATGCCATGAGAGTATGTGATGGTTTTGGAGTATTTAATCGAACAATGCAACAAACCAATAATGACCAGGCTAATGATCAACTTACTTTAAAATTTAGTCAAGATAATGGTCAATTTACTTTTGCTACCGTGGGTTACTTCGTCAATGCTTCAAATGATTTTGAATCTTCCTATGATGCACAAGACATGGGTGATGGGACTTTTTCGGTTGCTTCAGCTTTAGAAGAAAAGAGATTGATTACTCAGTCTAGAGGATTATTTTCAACAACTGATATTGTACCATTGTCCTTGATAACACCTACTGCTGGAGCTTATCAATTGTCGTTGGATCAAGTTGGTGGTTTGTTTGCAGATGGTCAAAACGTTTATTTGCGTGACAATGTTACTACCACTGTTCATAATTTAACCGAGGGCGCTTATGATTTCACAAGTGATGCCGGGACCTATTCAACCCGATTCGAGCTGCTTTATCAATCCGGTACTTTAGGTGTTAACAATCCTGTTTTAACAGAGAATCAGGTGGTAATTTACAAAACACCTTCAAATGAGTTGTCTATCAATATCGTAAATTTCGTGATGGATGATGTCATGATTTATGACGTAAACGGTCGGTTGTTGACAGAGGTTAAAAATATCAATAATAAGCAAACCTTGGTGAAAATCAATTTTACCACAGATGTATTGTTGGTTAAAATTAAAACTCAGGAAGGTAAAACATTGACCAAAAAAGTATTATTCCCTAGAACCTCACTTAAGAAAGATGTTAAGGTAAATGCGAACATACAGCTAGCGGAAGATGAATAAAAGTTTTTTTTAATTTAATTAAATTGTTAGAGTCCCTCCTTTAAAAGAAGGGGCTTTTTTTAATCTTAATGTATTATAGTAATGCTTCAAATAAAATTGTTTTTTCTAGTTTAATATCCAACCGCAATTTGCTTGTTGTGATGAAAATCAAAGTTTTCTAAAGTTGCATTTTTAGGGATATTAATTTTTTGTTTTTTTAAAATTATTGATGTTTTAATTGCTAAAAGTTTAATATAAATTAACACTTTAACGTTTTTATTAATCATTTAATCAATTATATTTTGATGCTAAAATATCGCGTACTTAAGTTTACGGCGAAATTTATTGATCTTTATTTAACAGAGGAGTGTTCAAAAAAAATGTTAAATATACCACAATGTTAATTCAGAAATATAAAAAAACGATTAAAAAACGATTAAAAAACGATTAAAAAATGTTTATAAAATTTTACTTTAAACCGCTATTTTTCTTACTTTTTATAAGTAGTCAACTTGCTGTAGGTCAGACAGTTTTTACAACAGTTCAAAACGGAAATTGGAGTAGTGGCTCCACTTGGCAGGGCGGAGTTCCTCCAGGTTCAGACATCAATTCTAATACAATAATCAATATAAATCACGTTGTTACTTATAATAACAGCAATGATTTGAAAGTGTATGGTAGAGTTAATGTAATAAACGGAACATTTAGGACAGCTCTTTCAGGAAATGGAGAAAATCGTTCAGTTTTCATATATACTAACGCAACTTGGAATATGTGTAATGCAAAAATGTACTTGCCTATCTTTAGTGGAAGTTATGGTTCATTATCCGGCAGTAACAAGTCTGGGAATTTTATTAATCAAAATGGCAAGATTTACATATACAACTCAGTTGTGGAGATAGCTCAAAATTGGGAAGATATAAGCAATCCCAATTCTGGAATAAGGGAGTTGGTAAACAGTTGTTTAAAAGTAGGAGAGAATTTTTATGTAAAAGGTTCTAATGATTTATATGATGGAGCCAATATTTTAATTGGCTTGCATGGAAGTGGGAATTTTAAAAATGAATATAAAATTACTTTTAAAAATAATTGTAGTGTAAAATTAATTGGTTCTGGGTCTGTAGAAAATACGTCAGGTTCGCAAGGTATTTTGGGTTCAGGTAGTCTAACAATACCTGACTTGGCTGCTTTGAAAATATCAAATGGAAATGTTTCCAATGAAAAATCATGGACGGCTAAAATTTTTAATTTTTGCTTGAATGGTGGAAGCATAGGGGGGAGTTTTTCAACCTCTTTTAATAATAGTGTTACAAATAACAATACTACACAAGCGTGTGCGGCTGTCAATAATTTAGCTTTTAGTTGTCCAGAGGCTGCCTGTGTTTTAAGCATATCAGCAGCAGAAACACAGCCGGTGAGTTGTTCAAATGGTGTGATTGCTGCCAATGGATCTGCAACTGTTACCATTGCACCAGGTACAGCTGTTACCAATTGTTTTGGAAATTCAGGGGTTACCTACAGTTGGAACACCAATCCTGTGCAAACAACCGCTACGGCGACAAATTTATTACCGGGAACCTATTCAGTGACAGTAACAGACGCAAGTGGTTGTGTCGCTACAACAACTGTAACTATTTCCCCACCAACGCCGTCAATTATTACTACAACAATTACTTCATGTCTGTCCTATACTTGGCCGGAAAATAATGTAACATATAATCAAAGTGGCATTTATACTATCAACGGAAGTTGTACAAGCAAGGTTTTAGAATTATCTATTATTCCGCAACCGTCAGCTCCAACCGGCTTGGCTTGTTATGAATCAGCCAATTTCAATACTACAACTTGTACTTGGGATGTAACTGGGACGCAACCGTCA
>NZ_JAAQQU010000103.1:4890-136526 GCF_011742145.1 Flavobacterium sp. J49
ACGGTAACCCCAAACAATACTGCTGGAGTGGCATCGTCTTCGCCGACACTTTGTGTAAATACAACGCTAACCAACATAACACATTCAACTTCTGGCGCGACAGGAATAGGTGCAGCAACTGGTTTACCAGCAGGAGTTTCCGCTTCATGGGCATCAAATACGATCACCATTAGTGGTACCCCAACAGCATCAGGAACATTTAATTATGCTATTCCATTAACTGGTGGTTGTGGTTCAGTAAATGCAATAGGAACGATTACAGTAAGCGCTTCACCTTCTGCCGGAACTTTGAGCGGTATAGAAGCTATTTGTCTAAATGATGCTACTACTTTTGGTTCAACAATAACAGGAGGAACATGGTTTTCAAGTGATAATTCAATTGCCACAATTAATAGCACAACTGGAGTTGTAACAGGTGTTTCTGCCGGAACAGCAACGATGACATACACAGTCAGTGGAACAGGAGGTTGTTCTAATGTAACTGAAACAAGAATCGTTACAGTATCTCCTCTTTCTGTTGGAGGAGTGGTGTCAGGTTCTACAACTATTTGTTCGGAATCAACAGATGTATTGTTAACATTATCCGGTCAAATAGGACAAGTTGTTCGTTGGGAAAGCGCTGTTAGTCCTTTTACTAATTGGATTCCAATAGCTCACACAGCTACTACATATAATAGTGGTCCTTTAACCCAAGAAACTAAATTCAGAGCAGTTGTAAAAAGTGGTAATTGTACAGAAGTTTTTGCTGCTGAAGCCACACTATCTGTGAGTTCCACCACTTGGAACGGTACAGCATGGACTAACGGCGAACCAACTGCTTCTAAGTCAGTAATTATTTCTGGTAATTTTACTTCGCCAGGCACGAACAACACTCCTTATGATTTAAGAGCATGTAAACTTACAGTTACGAATAATGCTACAGTAGTTATTTCTTCAGGTGACAGTGTGACCTTGGATGGTGCTCTAACGGTTAATCCAGGCTGTTCAGTTACTTTTAATAGTAACGCTAACTTATTGCAAAACGGGACTACAAATGCCAATACGGGTTCCATCGTTGTCAAAAGAGACAGTGCGCCTATAAAACGTTTAGATTATACATTATGGTCTTCTCCCGTAGGTTTACAACAATTACAGGCGTTTTCACCTAATACAGTATCCAATCGTTTTTATGATTATAATACAGACGCCAATCAGTATCAAACAGTGGATCCGGTTGTGACCCATTTTACACCTTCCAAAGGATATTTGATTAGAGTAGCTAATAACCATCCCAATCAACCTACCCCATGGTTGGGGCAGTTCACGGGTGTTCCTAATAATGGAAATTACAGCATAAACTTGCAGAATTTTGGTCCGGGCAAACGGTATAATATGATAGGAAACCCATATCCCTCTCCTATAGATGCAGATGTTTTTATAAGTAATAATATTGCTAACGGGTCTATAACAGGGACGTTATATTTTTGGAGAAAAACAAATGGAGGTACAAATGGAGGTTATTGTACCTATAATTTAGGCGGATTTACCGGTAACGGAGAAAGTATATTAACCCTGCCTCAATATAACGAAAATTCGTCCAATGTGGTTCAAACCGGTCAAGGGTTCTTTGTAGAGGGCACAGGTTCCGGAACAGTTGTTTTTAATAATGAAATGCGTATCAATAACACAGTTAATCGATTTATGAGAAGCAATAATAATATCAATAGTACAGTAGAAAGAAATCGTATTTGGTTAAATGTTACCGATACCGCCGGTTCGTTTGCACAGACCATGATTGCTTACATGACAGGAGCAACCCAAGGTGTTGACCAAGCAATAGATGGAAAATTAATTACGGATGGTGATGTTGCTTTAGGTTCTTTAATAGGAAATGAAACTTATGCCATTCAAGGGAGAGCATTGCCTTTTGATGTAGCAGACGTAGTTCCTTTGAGTTTAAAAGTGATTACTCCCGGCGATTATACTATTGCCATAGATCGAGTTGATGGTTTGTTTGCTAATAATGGTCAAATAATTTATTTAAGAGATAATACTACAGGAAATGTACATAATTTAAGTGAAGGGGGCTATACTTTTACTACAGCTTCAGGAACATTTGATGCCAGATTTGAAGTTTTGTATCAAACTCCGTTAGCTGTCGTAACTCCTGTTTTTAACGAAAGTCAAGTGGTTATTTACAAAACAATAACCAATGAACTTTCTATTAATACCGGAAATATAGTAATGTCAAGTGTGAATGTATTTGATATAACCGGTAGGCTTTTAATTAGTGAAAAAAACATTAATGCTAGTCAGGTTTTGCTAAAATCAGGAATTACATCTGAGATTTTGGTATTTCAAATTACCTCAAATGATGGTTTAAAAGTGACTAAAAAGGTTTTGTTTCCTAAGACAGCCTTGAAGACAGATGTAAAAATGGTTGCTAAGATATTAATCGCCGAAGACGAGTAGTAATTTTTTTATATAGTTCAACTAATTTAGTTGTAGTCCCTGTTCAAAAGACAGGGATTTTTTTATGGGTATAAGTTGCCATAAAGAAGAGAACAACAAAGAGTTCTTTGTTATATAAATCATTCGACTGAAATAGCACGGTTGTAAATGCAAAAATGATTTTTGGCTACTCTGTGACTATAAATGGGGACGTCATTCATGCAATTCTTGTATTATTTCTATGGCTTTTGATAAAATGGGTTTAAAAAAAGATTTAACCGTTAAACTATTGATAATAACCGTTAAACGATTAAAAAATTCATTACAAATAAAAAAAACTGCATTTAATCTAAAAAAAAATAGCGTTTTTAGAAAACAATTTATTTCTTTGTGCGATAATAACTATAACAATTAATCGTTTTTAATAAGTTTAGTTTTACAGAAAAGCATCTTGGAAGTTTGTTATTATTTGTAAAAGGAGGATACTAAGCACAAGTATTTCAGAATAAACTTAAAGAAAATAATAATAATGGTAAGAGTTTTATTTATTAAGCCACATTCAAAAATAATTTTAATTGATTATGAAAAGATTTTTACCTCATTTAAATTCAAATACAAAGACAACAGTTCTTTTAAAGTCTAGCAAGAGAGCTTTGTTTATATTTTGCTTTTTTATGTTTTGGATAAGCACATTTGGGCAGACTGTTGTTTGGACAAATCCAATCAACGGGACAAATCCGGCTACGGCTAATCCGTACTCAACCGGTCAGACTGCTAATGCTAATATTACAGTGAGTGGAATTGGTTTTTCATCACCTGCGCTAACAGGAGTAACATCAACAAACACTTATAATGTGGGAGACTGGACAACCAGTGCATCAATCAATACAACTCAATATTTTTTCTTTACCATAACCCCTGCGACTGGTTATAAAGTCAGTATGAGCAGTTTTGTTTATACCGGAACTTCAGGAAGTAGAGCGCCTACTTCTTTTGCCTTCCGCTCTGATGCCAATGGGGATAGTTATTTAAACAATATTGGTACTCCAACAGCTGCAGGAACTACCATCAGTTTAACCGGGGCCAACTATCAAAATCTGACATCAGCGACCTCTTTTAGATTTTATGGATATAATTCCAGTGGGGGAAGCGCCAGTGCCAGAAGTTACGCAATTAATGATTTTACTTTTAATGGTAGCATATTGGGATCAGCCACCACTGCATTAGCTTTTGGTGCTGCTAATCCTTATGGTTCGGCACCTGTTCAGGGTTTTAAAGTGAATGGTTATGGATTAATCCCGGCGAATGGAGTTGTTACTATAAGTGGCTCTGCCAATTATGAAGTATCTACTACTTCAGCTCTTTCAGGATTTGGACCAACAGCTACTTTAACCGCTACAGGAGGTAACATCTCAGGAGAAAATGTATGGGTTCGTTTAAAAGCAACAGCATCAGTAGGTACTTATAATGAAAATATTACTTTTGGTGGAGGCGGTGTTACCGGTATTACCATTGCTTGTAGTGGAACAGTTACAACAGCAAACCTAACCATCACAGCAGATAATGCCGAAAAATGTTTTGGCACTTCATATATTTTAGGAACTACTGCCTTTACAACAAGTGCATTACAGAATGGTGAAACGGTAGGAAGTGTAACTTTGTCAAGTACCGGTGCTATTTTAGGAGCAGCAGCAGGGTCATACGCAATAACTCCTTCAGTCGCTACGGGAGGAACATTTACAGCCTCAAATTACAATATTACCTACACTAACGGAACATTGGTTGTTAATGCTTTGCCTGTTAGTCCTTTAGGAACAAATGGCAATATATGCAGTACAGGAACTGTGAGTTTGTCAGCTTCAGCTAATGTTGGAGAAGCGGTAGATTGGTACGATACTGCTATAGGCGGAACTTTACTACTTAGCAATTCTACTAATTATACAACTCCAAGTATTTCTTCAACCACAATTTATTATGCAGAGGCCAGAAATACAACTACAGGATGTGTTTCTGTTAACAGAACTCCGGTTACCGCAACGGTTTATAACGCTTTTGCACCAGGGTCAATATTGACTTCGGGAGAAGTGGTTTGTTATAATGGAGATCCTATTTCAATTGGAAATGCAACTCCAGCGACTGGTGGAGATGAGACGATTACTTATGTATGGCAGGCAAATGGAGTGGATATTCCAAGTTCTAATGTTGCATCGTATAATCCTCCGGCTGGTTTGATTGTTAATACAACTTATACAAGATATGCCAAAGACAATACTTGTAACACGACCTTCACACTTTCTGGCGGAAGTTGGGTGGTTACACTGTCTAATGATAATACATGGACCGGTGGTGTAAGCACTGCATGGACAAATCCTGCCAACTGGTCTTGTGGAGTGGTTCCAGAAAACGTGTCAAATGTGACAATAGCATCGGCTGCTTTTTATCCTGAAATTTCATCTAACGTCAGTATCAATACTCTAACATTGAATTCAGGAACAACATTAAAAGTAAATTCATTATATGATTTAACTGTAACGAATGCGATAGACAACAGCGGTACATTGACGGTTGAAAATAATGCCAATTTAATTCAGATAAATGATGTAGCCAACACGGGTTCAGGTGTAGCTGTGGTAAAAAGAAACAGCAGTGCAATCATGAGACTCGATTATACTTTATGGTCTTCACCGGTAACAGGACAAGGTTTATATGCCTTTTCTCCCTTTACTTTTGCCAACCGTTTTTATACATATAATACAAGTTCAAATACCTATAGTAGTGTTTCAGGATTTAATATTACTGGTTTAAATGGTGCAGGTGTAAACGGAATTGACAATAATAATGTCCAGTTTACAACGGGTCTTGGTTATCTGATTCGTATGCCATACAACCATCCTACTGCTCCGGCAACATGGACAGGGACTTTTACAGGAACCCTTAATAACGGAACCAAAACGGTTGCATTGAACAATGCAGGTTCAGGGCTAAGGTATAATTTAGTAGGGAATCCTTATCCGTCACCAATAGACGCAATAGCCTTGGTTACAGATACTAATAACGCAGCCAATATAACAGGGACTTTGTATTTTTTAAGAAAAACTAACGGTTCGTTAAACTCGAGTTACAGTACTTGGACACAAGGTGGATTTGTAACCAATGGCGGGACAGCTGTTTTTGACCCTAATGACGTTATTCAAACGGGACAAGGATTTTTTGTTGAGGCTACTGCTACCGGATCTACTTTGGAATTTAACAACTCTATGAGAATCAACGATCACGCCAATCAATTTTTTAGAAATAACACCATTATCGAAAAGAACCGTATTTGGTTGAATGCAACAAATGCTACCGGTTTATATTCTCAAACGATGATTGGATATATAACCAATGCAACTAATGGGATAGACAATTCAATAGATGGCAGATACCTTAGTGATGGTGATATTGCTTTGACTTCATTGATAGATACAACTCCTTATGCTATTCAAGGTAGGGCTTTGCCTTTTGACAATACTGACGTGGTTCCACTAAATTTCAGAGTAACCAATGCCGGTCAATATACTATTGCTATCGATCATGTAGATGGTTTATTTGTAAATGGACAAGACGTTTTCTTGAGAGATAATTTATCATCAGTGGTACATAATTTAAATGCCGGAGGATATACCTTTACTTCAGATGCAGGGACTTTTGCTTCCAGATTTGAGATTCTTTATCAGTTGCCATTAACAGTTGTATCGCCTGTGTTTAATGCTAATCAGGTTGTTGTTTATAAAAACGGAGGTGATGATTTTGTAATCAATTCCGGTAACGTAATCATGGCTACTGTAAAAGTATTTGATATTAGAGGAAGATTGTTATTGGAAAAGAATGAAATTAATAATTCTGAAACTAGTATATCAGCAGGTCATAACAATGAAGTGTTGTTGATTCAAATCACATCTCAAGATGGTTTAGTAGTGACTAAGAAAGTAATCAGATAGTGTTTTAAGATACTTATCCATAAAAAAAATCCCGTCAAGAAATTGACGGGATTTTTTTATTTAATTCTTAAACTTCAAGTTAAACAGTTTTCTTCTTTTGTCTTAAGGTGTATAAAACAAATAAGATTCCCATAGTCGCTAACAAAATGAGTTTGGTGTCTATTGGTGCCGCTTGTGCATCACCACCTTCAGGTGGTTCGTCAATTTGGGCAAAAGCCGCAAAGTTTGTTAACAAAAGAGATAGTAAAAGACAGATTTTAGCGATATTTTTCATAAAAATTTTTATTCTGGGCGTAAATATAGTAATCATTTTCTAACATAAAAAAATATACTCTTAAATTTTAGAATCGATTTATTCAAATTCTGACGTGAAATACAATTTGACATTAGGAAATTTACTCTGTGTCATTTGAATGGTAAATTCTGAATCGGCTAAAAAAACCAACTGTCCGTATTTATCGTACGCCAAGAATTTCTGTTTGATTCTTTTGAACTCTTTGAATTCCTCGCTTTTAGGATCGGTTGGTTTTACCCAACAAGCCTTGTGTACCGGGAAATTTTCGTAGCTGCATTTAGCACCGTATTCGTGTTCTAATCGGTATTGAATAACTTCATATTGGAGTGCTCCAACTGTGCCAATAACCTTTCTGTTGTTCATTTCTAAAGTAAACAACTGTGCCACACCTTCATCCATCAATTGGTCAACACCTTTATCCAGCTGTTTCGCTTTTAACGGATCGGCATTATTGATGTACCTGAAATGCTCTGGTGAAAAACTCGGAATGCCTTTGAAACTCATCATTTCTCCTTCGGTCAAAGTATCACCGATTTTAAAGTTACCGGTATCGTGTAAACCCACAATGTCTCCGGGATAGGATATGTCAACAATTTCTTTTTTCTCCGCAAAAAAAGCATTCGGACTTGAGAATTTCAAGTTTTTGTTCAATCGTACGTGCGTGTAAGGCTTGTTTCTTTCAAAAGTGCCCGAAACAATTTTGACAAATGCTAATCTGTCTCGGTGTTTTGGGTCCATATTGGCGTGTATTTTAAAGACAAAACCCGTCATCTTTTCTTCTTCGGGTTTAACCAATCGGGTTTCTGATTCTTTGGGTCTTGGCGTAGGTGCAATTTCAACAAAACAATCTAATAACTCTCTTACACCAAAATTATTCAAGGCTGAACCAAAAAATACCGGTTGTAAAGTACCGTCCAAATAACTTTGTCTGTCAAATGCCGGATAAACTTCTGAAATTAATTCTAATTCTTCTCTAAGTTTCACTGCTGGTTTTTCACCTATTATTTTCTCTAATTCCGGGCTGTTAATGTCGGAAAAAGCGATGGTGTCTTCGATGTTTTTTCGACTGTCACCACTAAAAAGATTGATGTTTTGTTCCCAAATATTATAAATGCCTTGAAAGTCATAACCCATTCCGATAGGGAAACTCAAAGGGGTAACCGTTAATCCTAATTTTTGTTCGACTTCATCCATCAAATCAAAGGCATCTTTTCCTTCACGGTCTAATTTATTGATGAAAACAATGATTGGAATCTTGCGCATTCTACAAACTTCCACCAATTTCTCGGTTTGTTCTTCAACTCCTTTAGCCACGTCAATGACCACAATTACACTGTCAACGGCAGTCAAAGTTCTGAAAGTGTCTTCCGCAAAATCTTTGTGTCCGGGTGTATCTAAAATGTTGATTTTTTTGTCCTGATAATTAAAAGCCAAGACCGAAGTCGCCACCGAAATTCCTCTTTGACGCTCAATTTCCATAAAATCGGAAGTAGCGCCTTTTTTGATTTTATTATTCTTTACCGCACCGGCTTCTTGTATCGCACCTCCAAAAAGCAATAGCTTTTCAGTCAGTGTAGTCTTCCCGGCATCGGGGTGTGAGATAATACCAAAGGTTCTGCGGCGTTGTATTTCTTTTAAAAAACTCATGATTTTTTGATAAATGGTCTGCAAAAATACTATTATTTACCCATTATTTGGTCATGTATTTGAGGTCTGTTTTGATTAATGCAAAACAGGGTAATTTTTCTGTTAATAAATTTTTGTTAATAGTAGGCTCTATACTTGTATAATGTGTTTGAATTGTTACTTTTGTTGATTGTTACTTCGATAAACCAAAGCTTTTTCGGCTTGTCGAAAAAAACAATATTAATTTGTAAATTTTTTAATAGAAATTATAAAAACATGAGTTTAAAACAGTTTTTTTTAGGATTGTTCTTTTCAATGTCAATTGCCGGAATCGGACAAAATAATTCAAAAGAAGTTTTGTTTACCATCAACGATAAACCCTATTATACAGACGAGTTTTCAAGGGTTTACAAAAAAAATCTGGAGTTAGTAAAAGATGAATCTCAAAAGGATTTAAACCAATATTTAGAACTCTTTGTAGGGTACAAATTAAAAGTCAACAAAGCCTATAAATTAGGTTTACAAAACAATCCAAAATACCAGAGTGAGCTAAAATCTTACCGAACTCAATTGGCCAAAAACTATTTTAACGATACCAAAATTACCCAAGAACTCATTCAAGAAGGTTACAATCGACTACAGAAAGAGGTAAAAGCTTCGCATATTCTGATTATGGTGGATGAAAATGCAACCCCTGAAGACACGCTCAAAGCTTACAGAAAAATAGAAGAGATTAGTAAAAAAGCCATAGCCGGGGAAGATTTCGGAGCTTTGGCCACTCAGTTTTCCGAAGATCCTTCTGCCAAAGAAAACAAAGGTGATTTAGGGTACTTTACTGCGTTCAGAATGGTTTATGCTTTTGAAAGTGCTGCTTTTAATACGGCAAAAGGGAAAATTTCAAAAATTATCAGAACCCGCTTCGGCTATCACATCTTGAAAGTTGAGGACATCAGAAACAATCGAGGTGAAGTTACCGTAGCGCATATTATGATCTTAAACCCGAAACCGGAAGACACTGATCAGGATAAAGCCAAAAATACCATCAACGATATCTATAAAAAAATCCAACAAGGGGAAAAGTTTGAGGATTTGGCCAAACAGTTCTCTGAAGATAAATCATCTTCGTCTAAAGGCGGTGTTTTGAATAAATTCGGTTCAGGACAATTGAGTTCGGAAGAGTTTGAGAATGTTGCGTTCTCAATGACGGAAGCGAATGAGGTTTCAAAACCTTTCCAATCGCAATTTGGCTGGCACATCATAAAGTTGATTCAAAAACATCCGGTGCGTACGCTTGATGAGATGAAAAATGAATTGGAAACCAAAGTAGGTAAAGACGACAGATCCAAAAAAATTACCGCCTCGCTAAACGAAAAATTAAGAAAGAAATACACACACAAACGTGACAACAAGCAATATGCTGTTTTGTCAAAATTGGTAACCGATGAGTTCTATGAATCAAAATGGAAGCAACCGGAAAATGCCAAAGAATATACCGCTCCAATATTAACCATCAACAACAAAAAGATTGAAGGCAAAACATTTTTAGAATTTGTAGACAAACAACAAAAGGCAGGCTTGACTGCAAAACCGATTTCAAAATTGGTGGATGCGTTGTATGAAAAATTCTTGGATGCACAATTAACAGCCTATTATGATGATAATTTGGAGAATGAGTTTTCAGAATTTGCCAATGTAATGGAAGAATACCGCGATGGTTTGTTGCTTTTTGATTTGATGGAGAAAGAGATTTGGGAAAGAGCCAAAACGGATTCGATTGGATTGCAAAAGTTTTATGACGAACACAAATCAGAGCACCAATGGAAAAACAGAGTGGAAGCTACCGTTCTGTCTTCTACCAAAATGGAAGAAATCAAAAAAACACTGAATTTGCTGAAAAAAAACACCGAAGTTCAAGCCATCAAAGAAAAGCTAAACGTTAACAATGTAGTAAACGTTATGAGTAACAACGGTGTGTTTGAAGAAGGGAATGACGCTTTGCCAAAAAGCACCAAGTTTGAAGTTGGTATTTCAGATATTGTAAAAGAAGGAGAATATTATTTTGTTACCAAAGTCGATAAGGTGATGCCAAAAGCCATCAAAACTTTAGACGAATGTCGCGGAAAAATAGTAAACGACTACCAACAGTATTTAGAACAAAGATGGGTTGACGATTTAAAACAAGAGTTTACAGTTAAAGTCAATAAAGAAGTCTTTGAAAAAGTAAAGAAACAGTTGAATCCGTAAAATGAAACGATATAGCCTTTTCTTGGTCATTGTTTTATTTTGTTCTTGTAACTATTTTAAACCGGAACAAAAGCCGGAATCAATTGCCCGAGTAGGAAAAAGCTATTTGTACAAAAGTGATATCGCCACTCTGGTTCCGGTGGGAACTTCAAAAGAAGACAGTGTGCTGATGGTGAGGGATTTCATCAACCGATGGGCAAGCCAAAAACTACTCATTGAAGCTGCTGAGAGAAATCTTAGTGATAAGAAAAAAGGAGAATACAATGCTTTAATTAAGCAATATAAAATAGATTTATATACAAAAGCGTATATAGAAGAAGTGGTTAAAAATACCGTAGACACTTTAGTAAGCCAACAAGAGTTAAAAAAGTATTACGACGAAAACAAGGAAAATTTTAAAACCAACGAAACGTTAGTACGCCTGCGTTTTGTCAATTTGGCCAAAGACAATCCGCGTTTTGCCACCATAAGAAGTAAGTTCTTTGATTACAATAAAAAAGACAAAAAGTTTTGGGATACCTATGCGCTCCAATTCAAGAGTTTTGCCTTGAACGACAGTGTTTGGGTCGATATGAGTCAGGTTTATGGAAAGTTACCGGTCATCAATCCGGATAACCGAGACGAAATGATTCGACCGGGAAGAAAAGCCGAAATCCAATCCAATGAGGATGTCTATTTAATTAAAATCACCAATGTGATTGATAAAAATCAAATCTCACCGTTTGAATACATCAAACCCACACTGAAAGAAGTTATACTGAACAAAAGAAAATTAGAATTGATAAAGAAATTTGAAAAAGAAATTACCGATGATGCCATTAAAAACAAAGATTATGAAATTTATAAATAGCCAACTTGCCATAGCGTTTATTGCTGCCATTTTTACAGTTGGTACAACCAATGCCCAAGAAATTATTAAAGATTCCGTTAAGACCAAGCCACAGGCCAAAACAGCAAAAAAAGTCAAAGTTGACGGGATTATTGCTACCGTTGGGGATTATATCATTTTGGATTCTGATATCGATAAATCTTTTTTGGAATTGTCCAGCCAAGGGCAATCGGTGAAAGACATTACGCGTTGTCAAATGTTAGGCAAATTGTTGGAAGAGAAATTATATGCCCACCAAGCCATTCAGGATAGTATCGTTATCAAAGATGAAGAAGTAAAAGAAAAAATGAACGAGCAAATTGCTTACATGGTGGAGCAATTGAGTTCGATGGAAAACGTAATAAAGTATTTCAAAAAAGACAGCGAAGAAGACTTCAGAAGTGAGTTGTTTGACATCATCAAAACCAACAAGTTGACCACGGAAATGAGAAACAAAATTGTAAATGCTGTTGAAATCACTCCGGAAGAAACCCGTAATTTCTTTAAGTCTATTCCGCAAGATGAATTGCCGGTTTTTGGTGCCGAAATGGAAGTAGCCCAAATCGTAATCACGCCAAAAATTACTGAGGAAGAAAAGCAAAGAGTCATCAACCGATTAAAAGAAATCAAAGCCGAAGTTTTAGCCGGCTCGAGCTTTAAAACCAGAGCCGTAATTTATTCTGATGACCGAGGCTCGTCTTCCAATGGTGGTTTTTATAAAATCAACCGCAAAACCCAATTCGTAAAAGAGTTTAAAGATGTTGCGTTCAGTTTGGGAGAAGGAGAAATTTCAGAACCTTTCGAAACGGAATACGGCTATCACATCATCATGGTAGAAAAAATCAAAGGACAGGAAGTAGAGTTGAGACACATTCTAATGATGCCTAAAGTTTCTGACCAAGCCTTGAAAGAAGCCAGAGAGAAAATCATTACGATTAAGAATAAAATTGAAAGCGGAGAAATCTCCTTTGCCGAAGCGGCCAGAACCATGTCGGACGAAAAAGAGACTAGAGCCAACGGCGGAACGCTAATCAATCCTAAAACGCAAGACACCCACTTCGAATTGACCAAAATGGATCCAAGTTTGTATAGTGAAGTCTCTAATTTGAAAGACAAAGCAATCACTTCGCCAATCTTAGACGATGACCCAAGAACCGGAAAAAAATATAAAATCATCACGGTTACCAACAGAATCAATGAACATACGGCTGATTACGGTAAAGATTATATCAAAATCAAAGATTTGGCATTAAAAGAAAAGCAAATCAAAGCCATTGGAAAATGGTCTGAAGAAAAAATCAAGGAAACCTATGTTAAAATTAACGGCGAATACCAAGATTGTCTCTTTATCAATAATTGGTTGAAAAAATAGTAGTTAAAGTTAGATTAAAATGTATCTTGTACTTCTTAAATCTAATATCTAATATCAAAAATCTTATATCAAATGTCTGATGTTGCTGCCATTCAAAATTTAGTTCAAAAACGATTAGAACTTAAAAAAGAGATTGCCAAGATAATTGTAGGTCAAGACGAAGTAGTTGACCAAATTTTACTGAGTATTTTCTCAGGCGGACATGCCTTGTTAGTTGGTGTTCCCGGTTTGGCCAAAACCTTAATGGTGAACACCATTTCGCAAGCTTTAGGATTGGATTTTAAACGTATTCAATTCACACCCGATTTGATGCCTTCGGATATCTTAGGGAGTGAAATTTTAGATGAAAACCGTCAATTCAAATTCATTAAAGGACCCATTTTTGCCAATATCATTTTGGCCGATGAGATCAACAGAACACCACCCAAAACCCAAGCCGCTTTACTTGAGGCAATGCAGGAACGTTCGGTGACGATTGCCGGTCAGAATTATAAATTAGCCTTACCATATTTCGTTTTAGCAACCCAAAACCCAATTGAGCAAGAAGGAACTTATCCGTTACCGGAAGCGCAATTAGACCGTTTTATGTTTGCCATCAAATTAGATTATCCGTCATACCAAGAAGAAGTACAAGTGGTAAAAAGCACCACTTCCGATGACAAACCGGTAATCAATCCGTTATTTACGGCTCAAGAAATTATCGATTTTCAACACTTAATTCGTCGCGTTCCCGTGGCTGATAATGTAATCGAATATGCTGTAACTTTAGTGGGTAAAACGCGTCCGAAAGGTAACTTGGCATCAGAATATGTAAGCAACTATTTAGATTGGGGCGCCGGACCAAGAGCTTCACAAAATTTGATTTTAGCGGCCAAAGCCAATGCGGCTTTCAATGGTAAATTTTCTCCGGATATTGAAGATGTTAAAGCGGTAGCCACCGGAATTTTGCGTCACAGAATCATCAAAAATTACAAAGCCGACGCCGAAGGAATCACCGAAGAAATGATAATTAATAAACTCTTGTAAAACTTAATTATATTATAAAATTAAAATTTTAAAGCACTCATATTCGAGTGCTTTTTTATTTGGCACATAAAGTTTATTAAATATTCTGTATGTTAAATATAATTCTTACATTTGAAATAAATGAATTTTTAATTAATTTAAAATCAAAAGATTATGAAGCTAAAAGCCAAATTACCATTGCTTAGTTTAGTGGCATTATTGTCTACTTTTTTAGGGTGTAGTGAAGATATTTATGAAAATAGCACCTCACATCAAATACTCAAAAAGAAAAATATAAAATCTCATTTGCACAATTTAAAATGGAAAAAGGAATTAAAAACTTTGACCTGCTTAAGACTATAAAATCTACAAGTATCAATGCAAGAGAAGAAGGAACAGATGAAGGTTATGTTATAGATACAACAACAATCTACAGGTATACATCTCAAAACAACAAAATTACCTATTCATTTAAGATTTATCCAATCTATGAAGTGCTTGAAGACAAAGAATATTACAATCTTGTTTATGAAAAGTATGGTGACGAATGGAATGAAATTATTTTTAAAAATAAAGAAAAAGATACTATAGTTAGTGGTGAGCCTAAAACGGAAAGTTCTGAAATGATTTACTATAAGGGATTTAATACCTCTATAACAATTTCAGATTTTTGTCAAACGATTACATATGATTATCATTGTACACAAGAAGCTCCATATTGTACACCTGGAAATTGTGATGGATGTAGTATTTGTGTTTCTGAGTCTATTTCATATTGGCCATGCGAAGAAGCAACAACCTTAGATCAAACAATAACAGAACCAATAAGCGGATCAAGCGCAGGAGCAGGAAGTGGTGGTAATGCTTTATCCGGTATATATATCCCAAATCCCTATAACGGGGATGCCGATTTAAATAATGCCGAGTTTATATTAGCTTGTCAAGTGACTGCTTATACTAATATACTCTCACAAAATTTCCCAAGCATAGGAGCCACATTGACATATAATCCTTGGATGCATTCCAATATTATTGATTTTGTTAGAAACAATGGTAATGAATTAACTCCTGACAACCAAAATGCAATTTTCTTTGCTTTGAATAATATTCCACCGATGATGAGCTTCAATCCTTCTTGTTTGACTTTTGTAGAAATTAATCAATTGCATTACAATTCATTTATAAATCTGCTTAATAATCCAACTGCTGAGATGGTAAATTTTAATCAGCAGTTAATTAATTATCCTTTAGTTAATACTATAACATATTTACCATTTTTTAAATATCCTCAAGGGAGTAATTATTCTACATTATATCCAAATTTCACGATGCTTGTCAAAGAGTACATACCTGCACTGAAATCAGATACAAGGTTAATAAATACTATACATAACTTAACAAGTGTTTCGAATTCCCAAATTATTAATGGTCTTACTTGGGGCAATGGTCCAGAAATTCACATAACAGATTTAGGTAATGATCCAGGTGGAAATCCTTATTATGGTAAGTTTAATAAAAATGAACCAGAAAGAATTTATATTGATATTGAACTTGTAAATTTATTAGAAACACTATCCAATAATCCAAATCCAACACAAAATGAATTACAATTATTAGGAAATTTAAACGCAATGATTGTATTTAGTGTTTGTTTACACTAATATGTACATTATAATGATTTTGCATTTGATGCGATAATGCAAGACACACAAGACTTAGAATTAGGGCTTTTATTTGAACAACTCTTTCAAGGAGGATTTTATGATTTTAATCAACAAGGAAATGTTATATTTATTAGAAAAAATTAAATTATGAAAAAGCTGTTTTTATTATTAGTAACATTTAGTCTATATTCACAAAAGAAAATTTATAGTTGTGATGATATAAAAGAAATAATTGATTATAAAATTTACGACACATTATCAAATGGTAAATTAATAGCAAGATTCGATAAAGTATTAAATCAAAAAATCTATAAAGTTAAATTTGAAAACAATCAATATAAATATGTTACAAAATCTTTGATGAAGAACATAAAAAAATCTATAAAAGAAAATAATTGTGACGATTTTATAATTGAAAAAGTAGATAAAAATAAAGATCCAAATATTAACTTAACAAGATAAAAATTGTAATGTCTAATCGACACTGTGCTGTGTTTTACAAAACCTGATTTTAGCGGCCAAAGCTAATGCGGCTTTCAATGGTAAATTTTCTCCGGATATTGAAGATGTAAAAGCGGTAGCCACCGGAATTTTGCGTCACAGAATCATCAAAAATTACAAAGCCGACGCCGAAGGAATCACCGAAGAAATGATTATCGATAAGTTGCTTTAATTTTTTCTGAGGTAAGCATCCAATTCTTTATCGTAAAAAAACAAAAACATACTGCCCATCATATCTTGTTCGGATGCTGAGGTGTTGTTGACTTCCAACACAATTTCGTATTCATGATTTCCGAATAACCAGATGCCTTCTTCGGTAGAAAAAGGATCAATGCCGGTCAAACCGGTTTTGCCTTTGTGGTTGAGAATTGTGCTTTTAAAAATCGTTTTTTTATTGGTTTTATCATACAGCGAAATGCTCGTGGCAAAAGGATGCACATGAATTGCTGCCGCATGCAAACACAAACTGTCTTTGATTTGTAATTGTGAAGTAACGCTGCTGCGATAAGTGTTTTTGCCGGTCGGAATTACCCAATGTCCCGAGAGTTTATTTCCTTTTCCGTCATCATAACTGTGGTTCTTGGTTTCCACCGGTATGCATTGATTGGTTCCCGGATCGGTCGGCGATTTCTTCGGGTCGTATTGGTCATAAGGCAACATAATAAATGCCGTTCGACTCATCAACGGTTTTAAATTGTTGGCTTTCGAATAGTTGATGTCCACTTGATGTCGTATCCAAAAATTGGCGTCGGGCAAATTGTGGTTCAAAGATTCTGTGGTCACATAAAGCAATTCATTGCCTTTCATCGGAACGCCGTAACCTTTTGGAAAACTGAAACTTTCCATTCCATGGGACAGCGAAGTCAGCCGCGGATATTGGGTACCGATTCTTTTTTCCAAATGAAACGAACTATAGTATTTCACGTCATTAAAGTCGATATTGGTATGACAAATGAAATCTTTGGAAACCTGCTCGAGTGTTTTATTGTCCAAGGCTTTTACTTCAAATCCCGTGAGCCAAAGCAACGTTGAGTCTTGAGAAAGTTGCACGTAATTCGAGGATTTTGGTCCCTCCATCGATTTGTAAATACCGTCAATATAAAACTCCGGAGAAATCATTTTGTAGGTAGTCGATTGGTTGGCTACTTTCCAATCCTTTTCTACTAGGCCTAATTTTTCAAACAAAAATGATTTCACAATGGCTTTGTGTCGGTTAGGCAATTGCCAATACCAAATTCCGCCTGCCAAGAGCGCCAAGAGCATCAGAACTCCTGAAATTTTATATATCTTTGATTTCAACATAAGACAAAAATACATTTTTATATGATTGGAAACCAGAACAGGATATTTGGATTAGACTTCATGCGAGCTGCTGCTATTTTGATGGTCATGTTTGGGCACTGCATTTGGGTTTTTCCTTTGACTTATGGTGTTTTCCACCAATTGATGCTGTTGTCGGGTTTTTTAGGTGTTGAGGTTTTTTTTGTTTTGAGTGGATTCCTCATCGGGAAGATTTTATATGAATTGTACTTAAAACACGATTTTTCGTGGCATACCGTTGTCTTTTTTTTGAAGCGAAGATGGTTTCGAACGTTGCCCAATTATTATCTCATACTTGTTGTTAATATTATTATAGCCTATAGTATCGGTAATGATATTTCCTATTCCTGGAAATACTTTTTCTTTGCGCAAAATACAATCACGCCAATGACGCCTTTTTTTACAGAGTCTTGGAGTCTTTCTGTAGAAGAGTTTGCCTATTTGGTTTTGCCGTTGTTTTTGGTGTTGGTTGGAATTATAGTCAAGCCCAAACACAAATCGAGGTTTTTTCTTCTATCGGTTTTATGCTTGATATTGGTTTTCTTTTGCAATAAAATAGGGTACCAAAACACCACAACCAATGTTAATTTAAACCAATGGAATATGTCGCTGAAAGCCGTGGTAATCTATCGGTTGGACAGTATTTTTATAGGGGTTTTGTGCAGTTGGATTTATCTGAACTTTACAGCGTTATGGAGAAAACACCGTTATGTTTTCTTTGTCATTGGAATCTTGTTGTTTTTGTTCCAGTTTGTAGCCATTGGCTATTTTGGTTTGTTTATTGAAACCCATCCTGCTTTTTGGAACATCATTTATTTGCCTTTGGTCTCTTTAGTTGTGGCCTGTTTTTTACCATTTTTTTCAGAATGGAAAACAGAAAAATCATTTATCCGAAAGCCAATCGTTTTTATCAGCGTTATTTCGTATTCGATGTATTTGTTGCATTACGGTATCGTGCTTCAGTTACTGAAACACAACATAGATTATAATACGCAAAATGCCTTCGAATTATACAGTTTTTTGACCGTGTATGTATTCTTAACCTTATTATTAAGTTATTTGTTATACCGATTTTATGAGAAACCAATGATGGATTTGCGAGATAAAAATTAAGAATAATCAATTTTTGACATTTAAAATACGTAATCGATAAAAAATCAATAGCAAAAATTACTATTTGCTAAATCATCATGCTCAATTAACTTATTTTATTAAAAACTTTTTAGAAGTATAACGTTTTCGTAAATTTGCATTGCAAACAAATTAACCAAGTTTTATTATGGCTTTTGATATTGAAATGATTGAAAAAGTGTACGCTACTATGGCTGCCCGTGTTGATAAAGCACGCGAGTTAGTGGGTCGTCCGCTTACTTTATCTGAAAAGATTTTATACTCGCATTTATGGGAAGGAATGCCTTCTCAATCGTTCACTCGCGGAAAAGATTATGTTGATTTTGCACCCGATAGAGTGGCTTGTCAAGATGCAACTGCACAAATGGCTTTATTGCAATTCATGCACGCCGGAAAAAGCAAAGTAGCTGTGCCTACAACGGTTCACTGTGATCACTTAATCCAAGCGAAAGTTGGCGCTAAAACCGATTTGGCTGTTGCCAATACCCAATCCAAAGAAGTATTCGATTTCCTTTCGTCTGTTTCCAACAAATACGGAATCGGGTTCTGGAAACCGGGTTCCGGAATTATTCACCAAATCGTTTTAGAAAATTATGCTTTCCCGGGCGGAATGATGATTGGAACCGATTCACACACCGTAAACGCGGGTGGATTAGGAATGTTAGCCATCGGAGTGGGTGGTGCTGATGCCGTAGATGTAATGTCGGGTATGTCATGGGAATTGAAATTTCCAAAACTAATTGGTGTAAAATTGACCGGAAAATTAAACGGTTGGACTGCTCCAAAAGATGTAATCTTAAAAGTAGCCGATATTCTTACCGTAAAAGGCGGAACAGGAGCTATTGTAGAATATTTCGGTGAAGGTGCTACTTCAATGTCTTGTACCGGAAAAGGAACCATTTGTAATATGGGTGCCGAAATCGGTGCTACCACTTCTACTTTTGGTTACGATGATTCGATGAGAAGATATTTGGCCGCAACCGATCGTCAAGATATTGTGGATGCAGCCGATAAAGTTGCCTCTTACTTAACCGGAGATGACGAAGTATATGCTAATCCTGCCGCTTATTTCGACCAAGTAATTGAAATCAACCTTTCTGAATTAGAACCACACATCAACGGACCATTTACGCCCGACAGAGGAACACCGGTTTCTAAAATGAAAGAAGAAGCTATCGCTAATGGTTGGCCGTTAAAAATAGAATGGGGATTAATCGGTTCTTGTACCAATTCGTCTTACGAAGATATGGCTCGTGCGGCTTCGATAGTAGAACAAGCAGTAGCCCACGGTATCACACCCAAAGCCGAATTCGGAATCAATCCGGGTTCAGAGCAAATCCGTTACACCATCGAAAGAGACGGTATTATTGCGACTTTCGAAAAAATGGGAACCAAGGTATTTACCAATGCTTGCGGACCTTGTATCGGACAATGGGACAGAACCGGCGCCGATAAAGGCGAAAAAAATACTATAGTTCACTCGTTCAACAGAAACTTCTCTAAACGTGCGGACGGAAATCCAAACACTCACGCATTTGTAACGTCACCGGAAATGGTAGCTGCTTTAGCGATTTCAGGAGATTTGACTTTCAATCCGCTTACTGATACTTTGTTAAATGATAACGGAGAAGAGGTAAGATTGAATCCACCAAGTGGTGATGAGTTGCCAAAAAGAGGGTTTGATGTAGAAGATGCAGGTTTCCAAGCACCTGCCGCTGATGGTTCATCAGTACAAGTGGCAGTTTCTCCCACCTCTGACAGATTACAACTTTTAGCACCATTCGAAGCTTGGGATGGCAAAAATATTACTGGCGCTAAATTATTAATCAAAGCTTTCGGAAAATGTACCACGGATCATATCTCTATGGCCGGACCATGGTTACGCTTCCGCGGACATTTGGATAATATTTCCAATAATATGTTGATTGGTGCTGTGAATGCTTTCAATCAGGAAGCCAATAAAGTAAAAAACCAATTAACCGGTGATTACGATGCTGTTCCAGCAGTGCAGAGAGCATACAAAGCTGCAGGAGTTCCGTCAATAGTTGTGGGTGACCACAATTATGGAGAAGGTTCATCTCGTGAGCATGCCGCAATGGAACCACGTTTCTTAGGTGTAAAAGCGGTACTGGTAAAATCATTTGCCCGTATACACGAAACCAACTTGAAAAAACAAGGGATGTTGGCCTTAACCTTTGCTAACGAAGCAGATTACGACAAAATCCAAGAGAACGATACCATCAATTTCTTAGACTTGACAGAGTTTGCTCCGGGTAAACCATTAACGTTAGAGTTTGTACATGCTGATGGTTCTAAAGATACTATCTTGGCTAACCACACTTACAACGACAGCCAAATTGGTTGGTTTGTAGCCGGTTCAGCATTGAACTTGATTGCGGCCGGAAAAGCTTAATTAGGAAAAACTATAATGCACAAAAAAAGCTCAACTTTACGTTGAGCTTTTTTTATTTTGTATTCTTTTGAAATATCTCTTTGTGTCCGGAACACCATTGTACACTTTCGTAATAAAAATCTACCGTGGTTAAGTTGTCTTTCTTTTTGATGATGCACTTTCCGGTAACATCAGCTTCGTCTCCGTATACCGTGATTTTTTTGTCGGTTTCCAGTTTTTTATCTAAATACAAGTCGTAAATCTTATAAGCGATTTCTTGACGAATAGTCATTTTAGAATTGAAAGTACTGATGATGACCATCCCGTTTTTGTTTCGGGCTACATATTCCATTCCGTTATGACCGTAACTGTAGGTAGTTACTTTGGGCTCTTCATTGTCTGAAAAGGCAAAACAAGTCATTACTAATAGACTAAAAATTATTTTTTTCATAAAGAGTTGATTAAAGGGGCTTAATTTTGACGCTCGAAAATAATCATTATTTTAATACAATCAACTGTTATCAACAAAAAAAAGTTGATAACAATGAAAAAATCCGTTTAGTTTTAAACAAACCAAACGGATTTTACCCTACTGAATTAATAACGATTAATAATAAGTATAACGTCTTACTTTGGCGATATATTTGGCCAAACGAATTACCTGATGACTGTATCCGTATTCGTTGTCATACCAAACATACAGCACTATGTTTTTACCATCGCCTGAAACTATGGTAGCATTACTGTCAAAAATAGATGGTGCCGAAGTACCAACGATATCCGAGGAAACCAATTCGTTATTCAAAGAATATTTGATTTGCTCTACCAATTCACCTTCTAAGGCATATTTTCTCATGATGGCATTTACTTCATCTATAGAGGTTTCTTTGCCTACTTCCAAATTCAAAACCACTAAGGAGCCATTGGGAACAGGAACGCGAATGGCATTCGAAGTTAATTTTCCGGCTAAGCTCGGTAAAGCTTTGGCCACAGCGCTTCCGGCACCGGTTTCGGTGATTACCATATTTAAAGCCGCTGCACGACCACGACGGTATTTTTTGTGCATGTTATCCACCAAATTCTGGTCATTGGTATAAGCATGAATGGTTTCTAAATGACCTTTTACAACACCCAAAGTTTCTTCGACTGCTTGTAAAATAGGAGTGATGGCATTGGTTGTGCAAGAAGCGGCCGAGAAAATATCTACTTTGTCCGGATTGTGGTCGTTGTGGTTTACTCCGTAAACGATATTTGGAACGCCTTTTCCGGGTGCGGTTAATAATACTTTACTAACACCTTTAGAAACCAAGTGTCTTTTAAGTGCTTCTTCCGTAGTGAAAGCACCGGTATTGTCTATGACTAATGCATCCTCGATGCCGTATTTGGTATAATCAATCTCTTCCGGAGAAGCAGCAGTGATAATGTGAACTGTAGTTCCGTTAATGATTAAAGCGTTATTTTCAACATCGGCTTGTACCGAACCTTCAAAATCACCATGAACTGAATCATAGCGCAATAAAGATGCTCTTTTTTCTAATGAAGAAGCATCATTTCGGTCACGCGTTACAATGGCACGAAGACGCAATTGTTGTCCTTTTCCTATTTTGCTCATCATTTCACGCGCTAACAAGCGACCAATACGACCAAATCCGTACAAAACCACGTCTTTTGGTTTGATGTTTTTAGAGTCTTTTGCATTTTTCAACTTGTCAATGACAAAAGCTCTGGCATCGTGGTATTTGTTGTCTTCTAAATGGTATTCGTAAGTCAGTTTGCCAATGTCTATGCGAGATGGCGGTAAATCTAAATTTAGTATGGCTCTGGCAATTTCTACCGAATCAAAAACATTGATAGGTTTTTGAACAAATTCACCGGCATACTCATGCAAATTGATAATATCGCTAACATTTCTGTCAATTAATTGGTTTCTGAAAAGAACCAACTCGATAGATTTGTCATACCATAAGTCGCTGATAATTTTGATAAATTCTACGCCTGCCTTTCGCCTGTCGGCTTGAAATGATAATTCCTTCTCGTATAAAGTGTTGCTGTTCATAAAAAAGAAAAGAGTTTAGTTGTGTTGAAAATTTAAATTTGGCGCAAAAATATAAAATAGAAGCCTTTCACGAAAACGATTTCGTAAATATTTAACAATAAAAAAAGCCAACCCTTTTAAAGGCTGGCTTTTAGAAAAATAAGTAAGATGAATTTATATAATGACTTGAATTACTTGTCCCATTCGGTTGATCATTTGAATGCTTACGCTTTGATTTTCGTCTTTTTTGTTCAAAAATCCGGAAATGGTTTCTACATCTGTGGCTTTCACATTGTCTACCGAAAGAATGATGTTGCCTTTTAATTGGTCGTAATACGGTTTGAGATTTTCGTTGTTGATTTCTTTGATGCGAACACCATAGTCAATTCGGTATTTCTTTTTGTCGGAGGCATCAATGTTCTCTAATTCCAATCCTTTAAATTCAGTCGTGAAGATGTCATTTTTTATTAAAGTCACCGAAGCGGTTTTAGTGACACCATCTCTAATGAAAGTCACTTGTACTTTGTCATTTGGTCTTTTGGTATTGATGTAACCGGTCAATTCGGCAAACGAACTGATTTTTTGATTGTCTATTTTTTTGATGACATCACCGCTTTTCAAACCCGCTTTTTCAGCACCGGAGTTTTTGGTTACCTTATTAATATAGAAACCTTCAGTGTCTTTGATGCCTAACTCAGTAGAAGCTTTGCTGTTCAATTCATTGCCTTCCACACCCAAAATGCCGCGTTGCACGCCGCCAAACTCCATAATGTCTTCAATGATTTTACGGGTAATGTTAGACGGAACTGCAAAAGAATAACCGGCATAACTTCCTGTGGGAGAAGAAATCATAGTGTTGATTCCGATTAATTCTCCACGGGTATTCACCAACGCACCACCACTATTTCCGGGATTCACAGCAGCATCGGTTTGGATAAAAGATTGAATCCCATTTCGGTTGTCTAAATTTCTGGCTTTGGCCGACACAATTCCGGCAGTCACTGTTGAATTTAAATTATACGGATTTCCAACGGCCAAGACCCATTCGCCTACTTTAACTTGGTCTGAATCGGCAAAAGTAGAATATGGTAATTTTTCATCGGCATTGATTTTTAACAAAGCAATGTCCATTTTAGAATCGGTTCCGATGAGTTTGGCTTTATAGGATTTGTTATTGTTCAAGGTAACTTCCAATTCTGTAGCGTCTTTAATCACGTGATTATTGGTTACGATATAACCGTCTTCAGAAATGATAACACCCGAACCGGTACCAATTTGCTCTTGTTGTTGCCCACCGCGTTGGCCATAGAAGAATTCCATAATCGGATTGGAAACGGTCCTAACGGACACATTTTTTACGTGAACAACGGTGTGGACAGCATTTTCCGCTGCCACAGTGAAGTCAATGGCTTCAGCCGATAAACCGACGGTTCTATAGTTGCTTTCGGAAGCCATGGTCACAATCGAATCACGGTTGCTTTTCCCTTCGATAAATAATTTGTATGCGCCCAGTGTAGTGGCACCGCTCAATAAAGAAACCAAAAATAAACTTGATAGTCTTTTCATAGTCATTAACATTTAAATTATCTGAAAGTAAAATTAAAAACTTTCATTTTTTCTTCAAACACCCTTTAACGCTCGTTTAACAATTTTTAAGGCAATCTTAATTTTGCTATCTTTGTGTCACTTTTTACGACTATGAAAATCACTTTTAACAAATACGAAGGCACCGGAAACGACTTTGTCATGATTGACAATCGCAAAACTATTTTTCCTAAAAACGATACCAAACTCATCGAAAAATTATGCGACCGACGCTTCGGTATAGGCGGTGATGGTTTGATTTTATTGGAAAATGACACCGATACTGATTTCCGTATGGTATATTACAACTCTGACGGCAACGAAAGTTCAATGTGCGGTAACGGAGGTCGATGTTTGGTGGCTTTCGCAAAAAGTTTGAATGTGATTCAAGACGACACCGATTTTATAGCAACTGACGGTCCGCATCATGCTTCCATCTTTGAAAACGGAACGGTTTCGTTGGGTATGAAAGACGTCGATTTTGTAAAAATAGAAAGTGATTATGTTTTCCTCAATACCGGTTCGCCACATCACGTGATGATGGTGGAAGACTTGGAAAATTATGATGTCAAAACTGTCGGCTCCCAAATTCGCTATTCCGATTTGTACGGCAAGCCCGGAACCAATGTGAATTTTGTCAAACAAATTTCAGAAAATCATTTTGCCTTGCGTACGTATGAACGCGGGGTAGAAGATGAAACTTTGTCATGCGGAACCGGAGCTACTGCAGTAGCCATTGCCATGCACGCCATTGGAAAAACTACTTCACACCATATTCATTTAGATGTTGAAGGCGGAAAATTAGAAGTATCTTTTGTGAAAGAAGGTGATAAATACACCCATGTTTTTCTAAAAGGTCCGGCAACTTTTGTTTTTGAAGGAGAAATAGAATGGTAACGCTTAAAGGGAATACCATCTATTTACGCGCTCTCGAACCCGAAGATTTGGAGTTTATCTATCACATAGAAAACGATGAAAATATTTGGGAAGTCAGCAATACGCAAACGCCTTACAGCAAGTTTCTCATTCGTCAATATCTCGAAAATGCGCACCAGGACATTTATGAAGCCAAACAATTGCGCTTAGCCATTTGCAAAAAAGATACTTTTGAAGCTATAGGGCTGATTGATTTATTTGATTTTGACCCCAAAAATAAACGCGCAGGTGTTGGGATTATTATTCAAAATGAAACTGATAGAAAAAGTGGATTTGGGAAAGAAGCTTTGGGTTTAGTGATTGACTATGCTTTTCAGCAGTTGCAATTGCATCAGTTGTTTGCAAATATTGGGATGGAAAATACAGCGAGCTTAGCTCTTTTTACTACATTTGGGTTTGAAAAAATCGGCGTCAAAAAAGATTGGAATTTCACCAATAATCGCTTTCACGATGAAGCCCTTTTTCAGTTAATTAAAAAATAAATCTTAAATAGTCTCGGTTTTGAACAAAAGTAAAATCTTTAAAATTTTAGCTGCTGTTGGTTTAATAGTAGTATTGTTTATTTATATCAAATTCTTTACAGCCAATACCAATTTCGACAAAGAAGAAATTTTTGTTGAAATTCCAACCGATTCTAAATATGAAGATGTGCAGCGAATCCTTTCACCTTATGTAAAAAACATGAGTGATTTTGAACTCATGGCTAATCTTCGTTCTTACCCGAAAAATGTAAAAGCCGGAAGGTTTTTGTTGAAGAAAGGCATGAGTGCTTTTCAATTGGTAGCCACCATGCGAAGAAACGTTCCGGTGAAATTGGCTTTCAACAACCAAGAAAGATTAGAAAATCTTTGCGAGCGAATCAGTGCTCAAATAGAACCGGACACCACCAAATTATTGGCAACTTTTCGAGATACGACTTTTCTGAAAAAAAACGGATTCACCAAAGAGAATGTATTTGCTATGTTTTTGCCTAATACTTATGAGTTTTATTGGAACATTTCGGCTGAAAAATTCAGAGACAAAATGTTGGAAGAATACAATCGATTTTGGACCAAAGAACGAATCGCTAAAGCAGCTGAATTGAATTTGACTCCGGTGCAAGTAATTACTTTGGCCTCCATCGTTCACAAAGAAACCGTAAAGAAAAGTGAACGGCCAACCGTTGCCGGTGTTTATTTAAATCGTCTGAGAGACGGAATGAAACTACAAGCAGATCCAACGGTGATTTATGCCTTGAAATTGAGAGACAACGATTTTGATCAAATCATCAAAAGGGTATTATACAACGATTTGTTTGTCGCTTCACCTTACAACACCTATCAAAATCTAGGTTTGCCACCCGGACCAATCGCAATGCCGGACATCGATGCTATTGACGCAGTTTTGACTCCGGAGAACCATAATTATCTTTATTTCTGTGCGAGTGTGGAGCGATTTGGTTACCATGAATTTGCCGCCACCATGGAACAGCACAATGTTAACGCCAAGAAATATGCCGATTGGCTGAATGCCCAAGGAACCAAACGTTAATCTTTGAAAAAGCAGCATTACATAATTCTGTTTTTGTGCTGCTCGAATTTACTTTGGGCGCAAAATAGTATAGAGAGCTTTCTGAAACCTTCGGATACTTTAAACAAAAACCGACTCAAAACTCTAGTTATCTCTGAAGCGGCTATTGGAGCAACAGCTTTGATAGGTTTAAACCAGATTTGGTACGCCGATTATCCGCGTTCCGATTTTCACTTTATCAATGACAATGCCGAATGGCTGCAAATGGACAAAGCCGGACATGTTTTTTCTGCATATCATTTGGGTAGTTTTGGAGCCAATGCTTTGAAATGGAGTGGTTCGAGTAGAAAGAGTCAACTGATTTATGGTTCCACTTTGGGCTTGGCTTTCCTGACTACGGTTGAGGTTTTCGACGGTTATTCTGCCAATTGGGGAGCCTCTTTAGGCGATGTGGTGGCCAATGTGTCCGGAACGGCTTTGTTTGTTTCCCAGGAATTGCTTTGGAAAGAACAACGAATTGTGCCTAAATTTTCTTTTCATACAACACCTTATGCCTCGGCTCGACCTAATGTTTTGGGGAATTCATTGTCTGAGCAAATACTTAAAGATTATAACGGACAAACGTATTGGCTTTCGGCTAACATTTATTCCTTTGCCAAGGATTCCAAAATTCCGAAATGGCTCAATATTGCCATTGGTTATGGTGCCGAAGGAATGATTACCGGAAAGGAGGAATTTGTCAACACCATTTTCCTTCCGGAAAGTGAAAGATACCGTCAATTTTACCTCAGTCTCGACGTTGATTTGACGAAAATTGAAACCAAATCCCATTTTGTTAAGACGATTTTAACAATTTTTAACACCATCAAGATTCCGGCTCCAACGTTTGAAATCAAGGGACGCGGCGGTTCGAAGATGCACTTAATCTATTTTTAAAGCAGTTTAACTACTTGATATTCAATTTTATAAAATTAGTTGTATATTTGCACTCGGTAATTTCATGTCGGTGACAGCGCTTGAGAAATAACATTTAATGATAAAAAAAGGAATTTTTTACACATCAATCCTACTAACAGTAGCTTTCATAAGCTCAGGTTTTAAACCCTATAATTCCCAAGTCAACTTCGGTTTTCGTGTTGATGAAAATAAAAGACTTTCATACGTCTTTCCTTCTGAAAACAACATAGACTATTTTAGTCCGGCTGTCCCATTCAAGGGCAAGTATTTTATTGGCTATAAGGATGCCATTGCACACAAAGAATCCCAAGGGAAATACAAAAAAATCAATACTTTAGGGTATTTAGGTAAATACCAATTTGGGGTTCAAACCCTCAAGTCAATTGGGATTCATGATAGTTCGGCCTTTTTAAACAATCCGAAACTACAAGAGAAAGCTTTTATTGCCTTACTTTCTAAAAACAAATACGAATTGAGAAAGTACATCAAAGACTTTGAAGGAAAGGTAATAGATGGCGTTAAAATTACAGAATCGGGGATTTTAGCGGCTGCGCATTTGGGTGGAACCGGTTCAGTAAAACGTTTTCTGAATTCAAGAGGTGCCAAAAAATGTAAAGATGATTACGGGACTTCGGTGCGAACATATCTTAAAGACTTCGGCGGATTCGAAACGCATGGCATCAAAGCCATCAAGAACGCCAAAGTGCAATAATTTCGTTTTTGCTCTTTTAAAACTTATGAATAATAAAAATAGTAGGTCGGTTGTGTAAATCGACCTTTGTTTTTTTCCAATCTGCCACACGAAACGTTTTGATGTATTCAGTTGGCAAAGTCAGGTCGGTGGCAATACAAAGATGAGTGTTGGGTTGTAATGCTTGTAAAATGTCTTCTAACAACTTATTGTTTCGATAAGGTGTTTCAATAAAAATTTGAGATTGATTTTTATCGTTAGATAGCTTTTCAAAGTTTTTTAGTGCCGATTTCTTTTCGCCTTTATCAATAGGCAAATACCCATTGAAAGCAAAACTCTGTCCGTTCATCCCCGAACCCATCATAGCTAATAGGATGGAAGAAGGACCGACCAAAGGAATCACTTGAATGCCTTTTTCATGCGCTAACTTCACAATCACCGCTCCGGGATCGGCTACTCCGGGACAACCGGCTTCGCTCATCAAGCCTATGTTTACGCCATTTAAGCATGGTGCAATCATGGCGTTATGTTCTGAAATATCGGTGTGTTTGTTGAGTGCCGATAATTGTAAACTCGCCTGAACTTTTTCAGGGTTTATCGATTTGATGAATTTTCGAGCGGTTTTTTCGTTTTCAACAATATAAGTGTCAATAAAATCAATGGCTCTTTTTACGGATTGTGGTAAAACATCATCCGGATTCATTTCGCCCAAAGTGGTCGGAATCAAATAGAGTTTTCCTTTTAGGCTAGCGGTAGTCATGGATGCTTTTCGATTAGTTTTTTCGCCAAAATAGAGCAGGTTTCATCCAGCATTTCATACACCATATCGAAACCGTTTTGCAATCCGTAATAAGGATCGGGGACATCTACATTTTCACCCGGAAATAAATGATTCAAAATCATTTCCACTTTTGCCTTGTGCGCTTCCGTTTTGGCTAAATCAATAACGTTGTCATAATTGGAACTGTCCATCACAAAGATATAATCGAATTCGTCAAAATCTCTGGAAGTGAATTGTCTGCCTTTCTGCTGGGTAATGTCTAAACCGTTTTTTTGAGCGACCAAAATGGAACGCTGATCGGGTTGTTTGCCAACATGATAATTTCCTGTTCCGGCAGAATCTACTAAAAATTTATCTTGGGGAAGTTTGGATGCCAACAAGCCTTCTGCTAACGGAGATCGGCAGATGTTTCCTAAACAAACCATTAAAATTTTAACAGGCATAGTGATTTTTTCTAAGCTGCAAACTTAGTCAAAAACCCAATTAAAGAGATAATTTTTTGTGAATATCTTCTACAAATTTTTTGAATTGTTTGTCGGTAGAAACCAAGTTGTCAACGGTTTTACAAGCATGTAGTACGGTAGCGTGATCTCGGTCTCCAATTTGAGAACCGATATTTGCCAAAGAAGATTTCGTAAACTTCTTAGCAAAGAACATGGCCAATTGACGGGCTTGCACCACGTGACGTTTTCTGGTTTTAGACTGTAAAGTATCAACATCCAATTGGAAATAATCAGAAACTACTTTTTGAATATAATCGATAGAAATTTCGCGCTTAACATTCTTAACGAATTTTTCTACGACACTTTTGGCCAAATCCAAGGTCACTTCTTTTTTATTGAAAGACGATTGAGCAATCAACGAAATAATCGCACCTTCTAATTCTCTCACATTAGATTTGATGTTTCTGGCGACATATTCTACAATTTCTTCCGGCATTTCAACGCCATCGCGGTATAGAATATTTTTTAGGATAGAAATTCTGGTTTCGTAATCCGGTTGGTGTAACTCGGCAGACAATCCCCATTTGAAACGCGACAACAAACGTTGTTCAATGTCCTGCATGTCTACCGGTGCTTTGTCTGAGGTTAGGATTACTTGTTTACCGTTTTGGTGTAAGTAATTAAAGATATGGAAGAATACATCTTGCGTTCCTGATTTTCCGGAAAGGAATTGAACGTCGTCAATAATCAACACATCAATTAATTGGTAGAAATGAATAAAGTCATTTCTGTTATTTTTCTTAACCGAATCAATATATTGTTGCGTGAATACTTCAGCAGAAATATACAATACGGTTTTTTCAGGATATTTGTCTTTGATTTCAACCCCGATAGCATGGGCTAAGTGGGTTTTTCCTAAACCAACGCCACCAAAAATCAATAGCGGGTTGAAAGAAGTTCCGCCAGGTTTGTTGGCTACCGCCATTCCGGCAGAGCGTGCTAAACGGTTAGAATCACCTTCCAAGAAATTGTCGAAGCTGTAATTTGGATTGAGTTGTGACTCAATTTTTAAATTTCTGATTCCCGGAATTACGAAAGGATTCTTTAGTTCGGGATTCAGGTTTTTAAACGGAGCATCAACGTCTTGAGATTTTATCGGGCTGCGGTGTGCACTTGGCAATTGTTCCGTAAACGGTTGTTTGTTGCCATAAGTGTTTTCCATTTTGATTTTATAGAGTAACTTTGCGTTTTTTCCGAGTTCTTTGGTTAACGCTACCTTCAATAATTTAACGTAGTGTTCTTCGAGCCATTCGTAGAAAAATTTACTAGGCACTTGAATGTACAAAGCGTTGTCTGTAAGTTCAACTGACTTAATCGGTTCAAACCAAGTTTTGAAAGCTTGTTCTTGAATATTGTCTTTTATGAACTCAAGACAGTTTTCCCATACCGATTGCGCAGTTTTGCTCATATTTGGTTAAAAATTATAGTAATTATTGTTAGGTTATTTTGACAAAGACGACTATGAAAATCGTCGTGTTTTTCGGGATAACAAATATGTGAATAAAATTCGTTAAAAAAAATTTATATGGTATTGATTTTTTAAAAATATTGTTGTAAAGAGAAGTATTGATTATAGATTAAAAGCAAAAAAAGCAGATGAAAGAACATCAAATTCAGGTTAGAGTTCGTTACTCGGAAACCGACCAAATGAGTGTAGTTTATCACGGGAATTATGTGCCTTATTTTGAGATGGGACGCGTGGAATGGCTTAGAAACAAAGGGATTTCATATAAATCACTTGAAGAAAACGGAATTGCCCTTCCGATAGTTTCGATGACGATAAATTACAAAAAACCAGCACGTTATGACGACTTACTTACAGTGATTACCAAGTTCAAAAGTCAATCCTCTGTGAAGATAGAATTCGATTGTGAAATTCGCAATGAAAACGATGAGTTATTAACAACTGCGCATTTTATACTCGTGTTTGTGGACATAAATTTGGGAAAACCTATTGCGCCTCCACAATACATTTTGGACATCATGAAGGATTAAATTTTTTGGATCTCAATTTCAAATAAATTACTAAAAATGTCGACTGTATTTTCGGCATTTTTTTTTCGGGTAGCAATTTCAATTTGACAACTTTCTTCCATTTTTTGAGCAATGATGTCTAAGTTTTTTTCCTTAATAACTCTCATCACTTTATTCATGTTTTTGTAATCAAAGGAGATTAGGAAATGAACGTCAATTGTTTTCTCAATTATTTCCGATTCCTCCAATGCCATTTGTGCTGCAATTCGGTAGGCTGAGATTAATCCGCCCACGCCCAATTTTACACCGCCAAAAAATCTAACCACCACCACCAATATATTGGTCACATCAAAGGACTGAATTTGCCCGTAAATAGGCATGCCGGCAGAGTTGCTGGGTTCGCCGTCATCATTGGCGCGGTATTGTATGGTGTCGGTTCCTAATTGAAAAGCATAACAAAAATGGACTGCTCCAAAGTGTTGTTTTCGCAACTGTTCAAGATGAGATTTGACTTCAGCTTCAGTCGTTACCGGAAAAGCATACCCAAAGAACTTGCTGTTTTTTTCTTTATAAAGTATAACCGGTGAAGGCGAAGCAATAGTATTATAGGTGTCTTTCAATGAAACTGTTATTGAAAATTGATATTGGAATTAGGAGAAAGGCAAGTGCTTTTGGTCAAACAAGTTCACCACGTCTTCTTTGCCCACTTGTAAATTCCACACATAAAGACCGAGACTTTCAGCGATATCGGTGTTTTCTTTTTTGTCATCCACAAATAAAGTGCGTTTGGGCGATAGGTCGTGCTTGTTCATTATAGTGGTGAAAATTTCCGGCTGTGGTTTTCTCATCCCCATTTCGTAAGAGTAATACACTTTTTCAAAGCAACGGTAAAAATCGGAGTAGAAAGACATGCCTACTTTGTGTTCGAATTTATTGATATGAATGGAATCCGTATTGGTTAACAAAAACAAGCGGTATTTATTGGAGAGTAGTTGTAAAAATTCTAAGCGATACAAAGGGAAATCACCTATAACCGAATTCCAGGCTTTGGTAATTTCTTCGATAGAAGCATTGGGGATAAACTGGTGAAAACTCTCTACGAATTGCACATCGGTGATTTGACCTTTTTCAAACAAATCATTTTGGGCTAATAGCACTTCATTCGGGCCATCAAGACCTAACTTTTTAAACTCTTCAATCGATTTTTCTTTTTCAAGGTTGATAAAGACATCGCCAAAATCGAAAATTATTGTGTTAATCATGATTTAAAAAAAGTTTAAGTTGGTCGTCTTTTATGTCGTCTGTTTTGGAAATACCGCTTAACAAAGGTGCTTTAATACCTTCGTCCAATGCAATATTTCCGATAAAAACTCTAGCTTCATCCCAAAGATTGTTGTCTATAAAAGTTTGCAGCGTTTTATTTCCGCCTTCCACAATCACAGATTGTATGTTATATTGGTATAAAATACCGATTATTTTTTGGGTTAGTTGCTTATCAAAGATAACACTTTCAAAAATAATATTCTCGCCAGAGATTAAATTTTCTTGTTCAGTAAAGACGATGGTTTTTGTTTTTTCGTCTTTTACATCATAATCAGTAGTAATTTTTCCGGTTCTGTCTAAAACGATTCGGATTGGGTTTTCTCCTGTCCAATCGCGAACATCTAATTTAGGGTTGTCGTCTAAAACAGTTTGTGTTCCGACCAAAATGGCTTGCTCTTCACTACGCCATTTATGGGTTAATTGGCGCGAAAAAACATTGGAAATCCATACCGGTTCTTTTTTTTCTTTGGTCAAAGGCGCGATAAACCCATCTTTACTTTCGGCCCATTTCAAGATGATAAAAGGGCGTTTTTTTTTGTGAAATGTAAAGAAGCGTTTGTTCAATTCGTTACATTCTTTTTCCAAAATCCCAACGGTTACATGACAACCGTTTTCAATCAATCGTTTGATTCCGGCACCGGCGACTTTACTATTGGGATCAACGGTTCCAATCACTACCTTCGGGATTTTATGTTTGATGATTAAATCACAACAAGGCGGTGTTTTGCCAAAATGACTGCAGGGTTCGAGTGAGACATAAATGGTTGATTTGGTCAACAAGGATTTGTCTTTTACCGAATTGATGGCATTGACTTCGGCATGAGCTTCGCCGGCTTTTCGATGCCAACCTTCTCCGATGATTTTACCGTCATAAACAATGACACTGCCTACTAAGGGATTGGGATAGGTATTGCCTAAGCCATTTTTGGCTAATTGAATGCAGCGTTTTATGTAAATTTCCTCTATCTTCACAACACAAAAATAAGACATTACTTTTAAAATGAGCAGCATACAAATCAGAGAAATCCAAAAGCAAGACAATCAGCAAATTGCAGCCGTAATACGAGAAGTTTTTATAGCCGATAATTTCCCGAAAACCGGAACTGCCTTTGCCGATATACAGTTGGATTTTATGTTTGAGGCTTATGACAAACCACGGGCGACCTATTTTGTAGTAGAAGTTGAAGGTAAAATTGTAGGCGGCGCAGGCGTGAGTCAATTGGAGAATTCCACCGAGAATATTTGTGAATTACAAAAAATGTACTTTTTGCAAGAAGTTCGAGGTAAAGGCATTGGTTCCCAAATGATTCAAAAGTGTTTAGAGAAGGCCACCGAGTTGGGTTATGAAAAATGCTATCTCGAAACCTTACCCGAAATGTTAGCGGCACAAAGCTTGTACAAGAAAATGGGTTTTGAATACCTTTGTGCGCCTTTGGGCAATACCGGTCATACGACTTGTCCGGTTTGGATGATCAAGAGTTTAAATTCCAAATCCTGATGTTAATTAAAAACTATAAAAACACTTTTTTTCAGGAACTATCGCCTTTGTATGAGGAAAAGGAAGTTGAGAGTTTCTTTTATTTAGTTTTAGAAAGTTTCCACCGGAAAAAGCGAATCGATTTGGCGCTGTACCCTGAGATGGAAATGGATGCACTTCAATTGTTGCGTTGGGAAAGTGTTTTGGTCGAATTGAAAAAGCATAAACCGATTCAATATATTTTGGGAGAAACCGAGTTTTTTGGTTTACCGTTTTTAGTCAATGAAAATGTTTTAATTCCAAGACCTGAAACGGAAGAACTGGTCGACTTAATTTTATCAAATATCCGAATATCCGAATTGCCAAATCTACTCAAAATCCTAGACATTGGAACCGGTAGCGGATGTATTCCGATTGCTTTGAAAAAGAATTTGCCGAATGCTGAAGTTTATGCGATTGATGTTTCGGAAAAGGCTTTGGCAACAGCCCAAAAAAATGCGGAATTGAATACTGTAGCGGTTCAGTTTATGCTCAAAAACATATTGGAAACAGTAGATTTAGAACAACAATTTGACATCATCGTGTCCAATCCGCCTTATGTTCAGAATTTAGAAAAGGCTGAAATCAATCCTAATGTGTTAGAATACGAACCACATTTGGCCTTGTTTGTAGAAGACCACGATGCTTTACTTTTTTATCGAAAAATCACCGAGTTGGCAAAGAAAAATTTAAATCCGAATGGGAAACTGTACTTCGAAATCAATCAATATTTAGGCAAAGAAACCGTGGTGTTGATTGAAAGGTTTGGGTTCAAAAATGTTACTTTGATAAAAGACATTTATGGAAATGACAGAATGATTTCGGCAGTATTATAAACGGAACACAGTCAACAGAATACAGAAGATTAATTACTCATACCTCAATGCTTCAATCGGATCCAATTGTGATGCTTTAATCGCAGGATACAATCCCGAAACCAAGGCTACCACAAAACTGGTGGCGAAAGCAGCCATGATGGCACCCCATGGTATTACAAAATCCCAGTCGGCACTCAAACAAATTAAAAATCCGACCAGAATTCCGAAGATGATTCCAAAGATTCCGCCGATTTGTCCGATGGTTAAGGTTTCAATAAAAAATTGGAAAGCAATAGTGCTTTTTTTGGCGCCCAATGATTTTCTAACGCCAATTTCTCTTGTTCTTTCGGTTACTGAAACTATCATGATGTTCATCAAAGCGATGGAAGAACCCAGTATGGTAATAATCCCGATTACCCAAGCGGAGATATTTAGATAGCCTGTAAGGTCTGCAATTCTGTTGAGTAAATCGTCGCTTCTGGAAATTCCGAAATTATTTTCTTCGATGGGATTGAGTCGCCTTACTTTGCGCATCGTGATTAGGGCATTGTCAACGGCTTCGTCTAACAATTCCTTTTTGATGACCATCATGCTCAAAGAATAATTGATATTGGGAGCTGAAAACATGGAACGCGCCACCTGAATAGGAATCATAACGCGCAAGTCTTGGCTGTTGCCAAAAGTAGAGCCTTGTTCTTTCAATACACCAATTACTCTGAACTTTGCTCCGCGAATAGTCAGTATTTTATTGATGGGATTGACTTCTTTAAGTAAGCCGTCCTCGGAAACAAAATCGGAACCGACGATACAAGCATAAACATTATTGGATATATCAAATGAGTTGAAGCTTCTCCCTTGGGTAACTTCCAAACCGGAGTTGCTCAGGAAATGCTCATCTATGCCCAAAACGGATATTTCCGGATCGGTTTTTTGGTTTTCAAATTTAACTTCCGCTGCAGAGGTCGCAACGAAAGATATCGAGGTTTGCGTTAAAGGATAATTGTATTTTTCTTTAAAGTTTTTGGCTTCGGTATAGGTGATAATCGGGTTGATTTTTTCTGTTTCACCACCGCCACGACGTCGGTTTTTGAATTCGTATTGGTTGATATTAAAGGTATTGGAGCCCATAGAGGCAAAGCTAGAGTTCAGGTTGTATTCGATAGCAGTGACAACGGTCAGAATCCCAACCAAAGCTGTTATACCAATCGCAATAATAATCACCGTTAAAATAGTGCGGAGCAATTGTGTTCGAATCGAACCCAACGCAATTTTTACATTTTCTTTGAATAATCCAATCATAACGGTAATTTGACACTAAAATACAGCTTTTGTTACAAGAATATTGACTGTGAAGTAGAAAATAGTTTTAAAAAATAAGATATTTGCAAAGTCAATTACGAATTGTCAATTGCGAATTACGTGTTTGTAGTCCATTGATAATTTGTAATTCGTAATTCATAATTAATTAAGATGGCACAAAAACCAAGTATTCCCAAAGGTACCAGAGATTTTTCACCCGCAGAGGTTTCCAAACGCAACTATATTATTTCGGTGATGCGTTCGCATTTTGAGAAATTTGGTTACCAGCCGATTGAAACACCGTCTTTTGAAAACTCCGAAACCCTGATGGGCAAATATGGGGAAGAAGGCGATCGTTTGATTTTTAAGATTTTGAATTCGGGAGATTTTTTGGATAAGGTTCCATCAGATGAATTACAAAATATCAACTACAAACAGCTCACCGGAAAGATTTCCGAAAAAGCTTTGCGTTATGACTTAACCGTGCCTTTTGCACGTTATGTAGTGCAACACCAAGGCGAGATTGAGTTTCCGTTTAAGCGATACCAAATCCAACCGGTTTGGCGTGCGGATCGACCTCAAAAAGGAAGATTTAGAGAGTTTTACCAATGCGATGCCGATGTGGTTGGTTCTACTTCGTTATGGCAGGAAGTAGAATTGGTTCAGTTGTACGATTCGGTTTTTGCGGAGTTAGGTTTGGAAGGTGTTACCATCAAAATCAACAACCGTAAAATATTATCGGGAATTGCTGAGGTAATCGGTGCTTCGGATAAGTTGATTGATTTTACGGTAGCTTTAGACAAGCTCGACAAGATAGGAGAGGAAGGCGTTAAAAAAGAAATGATAGAAAAAGGCATTTCGGAAAACGCTTTAGTAAAAGTGCAGCCATTGTTCAGTTTTACCGGAACGATTTCGGAAAAATTGGAAAAACTTTCAGGGTTGCTTTCCACTTCGGAAGAAGGTAAAAAGGGAATTGAAGAACTGCGCTTTATTTGTGACAACGTAATCAAGCTCGGTTTGCAAAAAGCCAACTTAGATTTGGATGTTACTTTAGCACGTGGTTTGAACTATTACACCGGTGCCATTTTTGAAGTTTCAGCACCCGAAGGTGTGGCCATGGGTTCCATTGGTGGCGGTGGAAGATATGATGATTTGACCGGTATTTTCGGTTTAAAAAATATGAGTGGTGTGGGTATTTCTTTTGGACTTGACCGTATTTATTTGGTGCTCGAAGAATTGCATTTGTTTCCGCAAACCGTTACGACATCGACCAAAGTGCTGTTTTTAAATTTTGATGAAAGCCAAGCTTTTGAAGCGATGAAAGCCATCACATTTTTACGCAGCCAAAACATCAAAGTAGAATTATACCCCGATGCGGCGAAGATTGACAAGCAATTCAAACACGCAGAGCGAAGAAACATTCCTTTTGTGGTTAAAGAAATCCAAGGCACTACCTTTATTTTGAAGAACCTAATATCCGGCGAACAATCGGAAAACGATCTATCGGGTATTTTAGAGAAATTAGCTTAAGGGTTAGAAGTATTAGCATAAAGTTTGGGGCTTTTTTAGTTAAAAAACGCTCCGCTTTTGCAGAGCGTTTTCGGGTAAATAAATATAAAACTACTTAATTAGGATTTTCTTAGTGATGTCACCTTTGTCGGTGATGACTTTTACAATGTATCCGCCGGTGGTAACACCACTTACCGGTAAATGCATTTCTGATTGGTTTTGGCCGTCTAACTTCCATGAAATTACTTGTTGTCCAAGTAAATTGTAAAGCGCAACTGATTTAACGGTAACTTCTTGCAACTCGTTGTTGATGTTTACCATGTTGTCCGATTGCGAATGAGTTACCGCAACACCTTGTTGCAACTCATTTTGGTTAGTTCCCAAAGCTGACGGATTAAGGAATCTCAATGAGAATCGGTTTTCATAGGTTCCGGCATGCAGGTTGATTTCGAAGTTTTGAGACTTGATATCATGGTAAGTTTGCGTTTCGTTATCATAGATAAAGATGTCTTGGCTTTCGTCAAAGTTTTCTTTGTCGTTAAGGACAAATTTCACCATTCCTTCGGTGGCATTTTTAACCCCAAGCGGATAGATGTTATTGGCATTAAACGCACCATCACCTTGAATGTTTAATTTGTTTTCGCCTTGGATAAAGTACATGTCGTTGGTTAAATTTTCAATACTCAAAGCATCGTATCCGTTATCATAATCGGCGGTAGCGTATTCATTCATAAAGCCTAGTAATATTTCTCTGTGATAGTTGTCGGCAGAGTGGTATCCTAATCTTAATTTCATGAATTGTTCTTCGCTAAAAGTATCTTCAGTATTGTCAAAATCCGGATTGCTGTTTACCGTTGGGTTAGCATTGCTTCTGAACAAGGTATAAGAATTGGCGTTGTCTTCTTTGATAAAGATTCTTTGGTTATTGTTGAAAGTTATGTTTCCGCCTGTTGCTGTTCCGGTTACAAAGAAACCTTGCCCAACCGGAATAAATCTTTTGGCTACTTTGCTGCTTGAGCCCATTCCACTTACACCAGCCGGTGCTACAGGAGCAGTTCCGCCAACTTTGGTATAGGTAGCATATCCGCCTTGGTACTGCATCGTAACGTGAGAATTGTTAGTGCTGTAATGTTCCCAGAAATAAAGAGTACCTATTATACTGGTCGCGTTGTCATCGATAAATAGATTGGCATCAATTGCAGAAGCGAAAGGATTTCCGCAAAGGTTTAAGCTGTTGGCAGAAACCGGTGAAGTAATCATACCATTATTTGGTTTACCCACAAAAGTATAGTTCTGGTTAGTGGTAGCAGCGTTTGAGCCTTTCATAGTATACCCTTGACCTGCTAAAAGTGTTCCGTTTGGACCAACAGCAGACCAGTTAGCATAGTCGTTAGTGTAATTTTGGAATTTAAAAATCCAATAACTGGCTAAAGTAATTGGGCTTGTAGCCGCGCCATCTAAACCACCTGACCATTGGATACTTTGTAAATTGTTTACATCGGTTCCGTCTTTCATTACATTGGCAACGGTATAACCTTGATTAATGGTTGTGTTGTTGATGGAACTAACCGGAGAAGACCAATAGTTATAGTTGTAAGTGTTGGATTGTCCTTGTTGGTCTCTTTCGATAGAGCCAGTACTAGTCACATCTAAATCACTGTTGATTGTTTGGATTAATTGTGATTTACCCACTAAGTCAATTTTGCCATCCAGTTTTAAAAAATGTGATATTTCAACTTTTGTATCATTAGTAGCGCTTAATGTATTAGCGGTAACTAATAAACCAAGTACTGTTTTGTTTCCTGCTGATCCTACATCATGACCGGTTTTAACAATATTCCAGTTGATTGGAGTTGTGCCGTCAACAATTGAAATACTGTTTGGTAATTGTTGAATAGTTCCATTAGACCAAGTGGCAGTGCTTGTCCAAGCGCCATTGGCTACACTTTGATATGGTTGTGGTGATGACTGTTCGGTAATTGTTGTTTTATTTGGTGAAAATACATTTCCTCTGTTGTTATTTTGAGAGTCATCATTGATGTGTGTACCAATGAAAGAGTTCATTGAATAATAGGCCTGAAGGCTATTCCAATTTAAGGTGCTGATATCGTTTTTAGTAATGTTTGTCGGTAAGACAGCACCTTTTGTAGTCGTGCCATTTTGAAATATTTCTTGGTTCATTATGAATTTTAACTGTGTTAACGATAAGGCTCTGTTCCACAGTCTGAATTCGTCAATATCTCCTTTAAAGAAATTTCTAGTATCTGATTTTGATCTGTACTCAGCACCTATTGAGAAAGTATTTGTATTTGAAACCGGTGCTGCAGAAGCAACTGTAGAATCTAATACACCATCGATGTAAAGTCTAACAGAACCGCTAGAATAAATGATTGCGATATTGTGCCATTCTGAGTTTGGTAAAGCAGTAGCAGAAGTCAATGTTGTTCCGCCGGCCCAAGTAACATTAATTTTGTTATCCGCAGACAAATAAACTCTGAATCCTGTACTGCCGTTGTATTTTGATACAATCGTTCTGTCGCTGGCCAAAGTATTGTTACCCGTTGGTCTAATCCAAGTCATTATTGAAAAAGCACTGTTTAAATTATTGGCGTTACCCACTTTCATAGTATCATCAATTCCGTCAAAGGTTGCATGTCTTGAATATACGCTTTCATGAGCTACACCAAAGGTGAAGAATTTCGTTCCGTCAAAGTCATAATCAGTTTCTTGGTTAGTTCCGTTGGCGGTTAAGAAAACTGTTTCCAAGCCTGTTGTAAAAGCAGCATCGGTAGCCACAATCATTACATAAGCATCATTTCCGGACAAAGCAGGCAAACTCGCGAAAGCCGATGTTGGGATAGCAACTTTTGTGGTAGACACATCACCGCCAACTTCAACAATTTTCCATTTTTTATTAGGAAGATCTGTTAGCGTTGTTACATTTGAGGTTCCGCCAAAAGTTATGGTCAAATCGGTTCCGGAATCATTCATATTTCCACCGTTATCACCCCAGATTAGGTACTTTTTATCGGTGTCAAAAGTATTAGTGTTTGCTGTATTTGTAGTTGCAATTGATCCTAATCCGATAGTTAAGTTTGCATTGTCATTAACGCTTTTAGATTGTTTTTGGTTTAATTTCGATATATCGTCTCTTCCAATTCCGGCAATGTCATAGTTAAAACCGGAATTAGCTGCCGCATCCCAGAGGATGGTGCCGTCAGAACCTATATAGTTTTGAGAAGTTCCATTTACGCCTAAAGTTATACCGTATTTAATCCCTAAATAAGTTTCGATTTTAGTTCTTTCAGTGCCGTCATTTTTTCTTGAGTTATAGGTAATCACTTCGGCAATTCTTCCGTCTAAACTGCCATCCCAAGCTTCACTTCTTCCAATCCAATATTGGCTGTCATTAATATTTCTGTGTTTGGCAGCATTAACTTCAGTAGTTGCTATATTATTGGCATTGTAAAACAACTGCATTCCGGTGTTCCCCGAATTATTTCTGATGTTTATAATTCCGGGTTTGTTGTATTGCGAGCTTGTGCTAACTTCAGCAGTTCCGTATGATGTAGTAGTTCCTGAAGTATAGGAAAGTACCTCGTTGGTAAATCTTGTGTCAACGTTCCCGTAAGAAATACCGGTTTTGGTATTCTGAGCACATGGAGCGCTTTTTCCGGAAAATACATCCATACTGTTTAAAGCAGATGTAACGGTAACATCAGGAATAACCACTACGAAAGTGTCTTGAGAATAGTATCCGTTTGTTCCTTTTAAATATTGTCTTGAACTGTTCAAATCGGTATAAACCTGAGAAGGCGTGTTGTAAGGATTGGTAAAATCTACAACTGCATTAAAGTTAATGTTGTAAGCTGCATTATTACGATATATCGGAGCTCCAACAGCAGCTGGTTTAATGGCATTTGCACCTCTTGCTTGTGTGAACCAAGTTGTTACAGGAGTATTATCTGCCACAGTAGTAGTTCCGTTTAATAAATCAGAACGCAACCATAATTGTAGATTTGATGTTACTCCTCCCGGAGCCGTTGTAATTGTGGAAGGCAGAGCATTTACAGGCCATTTTATAATTACTTTCCCATCTGCACCGGGACCACCGGTACCTTGATTTACACCATTGTTTCCGTTTCTGCGTCCACCGCCACCGCCACCACCTGGGGCAATACCCGGAGATCCGTTTCCATTTTGTGAAGTATATCCATTTCCTCCGTGTCCTCCGTTACAGGTTGCAATAGCACCTAAGTTGGTAGTTGCATCAACACCCATGTTTTCTCCTGCTTCAGCACCGGCACCACCGCCTCCGCCATATGATCCGGTTACTCCGTTTGCACCATTTCCTCCTCTTGAAGTAACGTCTCCTATACAAGCAGAAGCACTACCACCGGCGGCACCGGCTACAGCATTGTCAAGTGCTGTTGTTCCGCCTTTGGCTAGAAATGTAGTTGTATCTATGAACCATGAATCACCACCATTTGAAGAATTAGTTGCACCTAATCCAACGTTAACAGTATAAGTGTTTCCGGGAATTACAGCAACAGATTTTGCAGAATAGGCACCGCCGCCGCCGCCGCCGCCAACTTTACCAACATTTAATCCGTCACCACCTTTTCCGCCGCCGCCCCAAGCTTCAACGGTTACTTGGTAAACACCTGCAGGAACAGTAAAAGTACCTGATGAAGTAAACGTTTGTGACGTTATAGCTAAAACTTTAGTGGAAATAGTTGTCGTACAAGGAGAGGTTCCTGTAGCGGTTAATGTTAATGTTATTCCACCTTGCGTCAAACTAGTTGTAATATCTGCAGCACTAGGAGTGTAGGTACAATTTGTTAAAGAAGTCGGATTTGTAAATGTTCCTGTTCCGCTTGATGTCCAAACTATTGAGGTATAGTTTGAAGCGCTTGAATTAGCAGTAATATTTACCGTTCCACAAGTTGAACAAGTAGCAATGTCAGATCCTGCATCGACAAAAGGCGCTATTGTGAAAGTTAAGGTTTTATTTGATGATACAGCTGGACAACCGGTATTTGACGCTGTTAGGGTCAGAACTACATTTCCAACGGTTAAATCATCGGCACTTGGAGTATAAGTACAGGTTGTTAAAGAATTCGGGTCAGTAAAAGTACCGGTTCCATTAGAGGTCCATGTTACTTGAGTATAATTTGTTGCGCTTGAACCCGTCGTAACAGGAATTGCAGTATTTGATGAACAAGTAGTAAAAGACGGACCGGCAACGGCAGTCATTGTGTTACTTATGTTTATTATTTTTGTATCTGAAATTGAGGCACACGGTGCATTTCCGTTTACGGTAAGTGTCAATATGGCGCTACCAGCTGTAATATCTGCGGCACTAGGTGTGTATGTGCAATTTGTCAAAGAATTTTCATTGGTAAAAGTCCCGGTTCCACTTGATGTCCAAGTAACAGAGGTATAGTTAGTTGCGTTAGAACCCGTGGTTATGTTAACGGCACCTTCAGTAGCACAAGTATTTATTTCAGTTCCTGCAATTGCCGTTGGAAGTGAATTAATAGTTAGGGTTTTTGTAGCAGTGGTATCAGCACAGCCAATATTTGAAGCCGTTAGTGTAAAGATTACACTTCCTGCGGTTATATCATCAGCACTTGGGGTATAAGTACAAGTAGTCAATGAATCTGCATTGGTAAATGTCCCTGTGCCATTCGAGGTCCAAGTTACACTTGTCTGATTAGTAGCGCTTGAATCGGCGGTAATGTTGATTGAACCTCCGGTATAGCAAGTTGAAAAATTTGAACCCGCTTCTGCAATTGGTCCAAGACTAATAATCATATTTTTGGTTGAAGTAACAGCAGCACATGGAGTATTCCCGTTAGCTGTAAGCGTTAGGATTACACTTCCTGCATTTATGTCGTCTGTACTTGGAGTATAAGTAGCCAAAGTTAGCGAATCTGCATCGGTAAAAGTTCCTGTTCCACTCGACGTCCAGGCAATAGAAGTATAGTTAGTTGCGCTAGAACCCGCTGTTATGTTTGTAGCGCCATTGCTGGAACAAGTATTTATTTCAGTTCCGGCAGCTACAGTTGGAAGTAAGCTAAATGTTATCGTTTTGGTTGCTGTAGCATCTGTGCAACCTGCATTTGAAGCAGTGAGTGTGAAAATTACATTTCCTGCTGCTAAATCGGCCTCACTTGGAGTATAAGTGCAACTTGTTAAAGAGTTTTCATCGGTAAAAACACCACTACCATTTGAGGACCAGAGAACATTTGTTTGGTTAGTGGCACTTGAATCTGCTGTGATATTGATTGCTCCTGAGGAATAACAAGTTGTAAAATCCGAACCTGCTACAGCAGTTGGCGTAAGGTCAATAATCATATTTTTAGTTGAGGTAACATCACTACATGGTGCATTCCCGGAAACTGTAAGGGTCAAGGTTACACTACCGGCAGTAATATCTTCCGTACTTGGAGTATAAGTAGCTAAGGTAAGTGAATCGGCATCAGTAAAAGTACCGGTTCCGCTTGAAGACCATGTTGCGAATGTATAGTTAGTTGCGCTAGAACCGGCTGTTATGTTTACAGCCCCGTTACTGGAACAGGTATTTATAGTAGTTCCTGCAACAGCCGTTGGCTGGGAGCTTATTGTTATTGTTTTGGTATCAATGGCATCCGCACAACCGGCATTTGAAGCAGTAAGGGTGAATTGTACAGTTCCGGCCATTATATCATCAGCGCTTGGAGTATAAGAGCAAGAGGTTAACGAATCGGCATTAGTAAAGCTACCACTTCCGTTTGATGTCCAATTAATATTTGTATGATTAACGGCAATAGCATCTGTAGCGATGCTAATTGGTCCTGAAGCATAGCAAACAGATGCGTCTGCACCGGCTTCCACGGTAATAAGACTGCTTATTGTTAATGTTTTTGTCGAAATCGCATTCGAGCAAGGTGTATTGCCATAGGCAGTTAAAGTTAATATCACACTTCCAGCTGTAATATCATCCGAACTTGGCGTATAGGTTGCGAGTGTAAGTGAATCAGCGTCAGTTAAAGTTCCGGTTCCATCTGTTGTCCAAGCAATCGAAGTATAATTGGAAGCTGTTGCATTTGAAGTGATGTTGATTGAACCTACAGTTGAACACATAGTTATTGCTGTTCCGGCTACCGCTGTGACATCGGGAACAAAAGTCAATATTTTAGTTGAAGTTTCATCAGTACAGCCCAAATTTGATGCCGTTAAAGTAAGTGTAACACTTCCTGCTGCTAGGTCATCAGCACTTGGAGTATAGGTACAGTTTGTTAATGAATTGGGATTGGTAAAAGAACCAGTTCCATTTGAAGTCCAGGTCACACTATTATGGTTTGTAGCATTTGATTCTGCTGTAATGTTTATGTCAGTTGCCGATGAACAAACACTGAAATCAGATCCGGCAACAGCTGACATAGTGGTACTAAAGTTTAGTGTTTTAGTAGAAGTTGCATTTCCGCAAGGTGTATTACCGTTAGCCGTTAAGGTTAAAGTTACACTTCCTGCAGTTATATCATCAGTACTTGGAGTATAAGAAGCTAAAGTCAGAGAATCAACATCCGTAAAAGTACCAGTTCCATTAGAGCTCCAAACGATGGTTGAATAGTTTGTTGCAAATGAATCAGTTGTAATATTAATAGAACCTGTAGTATAACAAACATTTATATCTGATCCTGCTGTTGCAGTGGCATTTGCTACGAACGTTAGTATTTTAGTCGAAGTCACATCACTGCATCCCAAATTTGAAGCAGTAAGTGTCAAAGTAATATTTCCAGCAGTTATATCATCAGCACTAGGAGAGTAAGTAGCCAGAGTTAGGGAATCAGCATCCGTAAAAGTACCGGTTCCATTTGATGTCCAAAGCACCGAAGTTTGATTGGTTACACTTGCACCTGCTGTAATATTAACGGCTCCTGCAGTAGAGCAAATACTAAAATCATCACCTGCAATAGCTGTCATTGGATTATTAATAGAAAGTGTTTTAGATGAAGTTGCATTTCCACATGGAGTATTACCAATAACGGTCAATGTTAATATTACATTTCCGGCCATGATATCTGTAAAACTTGGAGTATATGTACAAGTTGTTAATGAATCAGCATTTTCAAATGTACCTGTTCCGCTTGAGGTCCAAACAACTGCACTATAGTTTGTTGCGCTTGAACCCGCAGTTATATTTACAGAATCTCCTGTAGAACATGTATTTACTGCAGTTCCGGCAATAGCTTGTGGTGCACTAACTAAAGTAAGTGTTTTGGTTGAAGTTGCATCAGGACAGCCCGGATTTATAGCGGTTAATGTAAGGATTACACTTCCGTTAGCAATATCATCAGCGCTGGGATTATAAGTACAGTTTGTTAATGAACTTGCATCGGTAAAAGTACCGGTTCCGCTAGTTGTCCACGTTACAGAAGTATAGTTAGTAGCACTTGAGCCCGCAGTTATTGCAATTTCTGTATCTGATGAACAGGCAGTTATTGTTGTACCTGCGTCGGCGATAGGTGCGCTATTTACAATAACATTAGTAGTGTTAAAAGCACTAATACCATTGCTGCAATATGAGGAGCTTAGATTTGTAACGGTTACCGTTGTTGAACCCAGATTTAAAATTGAGGTTGTAAAGGTTCCTGTTCCCGGATTTCCGGCTGTAAAATTCATAGTAGCTGTGTTACCTGTTGCAGTAGTTGCGCCACTAAGGTTATAAGTTACGGTATAAGTTCCTGATGCTAAAGATGAGGAATTAAGTGTAACTGTAGCAGGGGAGGCACCACACAAAGGACTGTTTGAAGTCGGTGTAGCAGTAAGGGCATAAATAGGGGAAGTGTATTTAATAAGGACATATCCGAAAGCGCCATTTCCTCCTGCGGAGTTTTTGGTACCGCCACCGCCGCCACCGCCATAATTAATGAGCGAAGATGATCCGCTTCCGCTTGGAGCAGTATTACCATTTCCTCCTGCTCCGGCATCACCGCCACCAGCAGTTCCACCGTCTGGTACTGAACCAACACCTCCATTACTTAAAGGACCTGCTGCACCACCGCCACCGCCACTTCCGATTCCGTTGAGTCCGGCACCACCAGCACCGCCATTAAAAGTTGAACCTGTTCCGCCAGTTCCGCCTGCACCACCATTGGCATATCCAAATCCGCCAATTCCTCCATAGGCTGTAATAGTTGTTGCGCCAAAAGTTGCTATTGTATTTCCACCATTAGTTCCGTTAGGGGACGCGCTTGATGTTGCACCTATTCCTTTGGCACCTACAGTTATTGTGTAGGTTGTTCCGGCTGTTACGGCTACAGCTATGTTCTTTGAGTAGCCACCGCCACCGCCACCGCCACCGCCATCTTTATTAGATGTGCCACCGTAACCACCACCGCCACCGGCGCCATAAGCTTCAACTTGTATAGAGGTTACTCCGGCCGGAGCAGTAAACGTTCCCGAATTTGTATAAAAAATTTGAGATTGCGAATAACCCAGACTGATTACAAATAATGCAATCAGAGTTATAACTATTCTTCCTAATTTAATTTGTGCTTTTTCCATGACTTATTTATTTAAGTATGTGATATGTTTTGTTTTGACAATTCAAATTTAGATGAAAGGTTAAAATATATCGACAAAAGGCATAAAAAATCGATGAAATACACTATTTTATATGAATAACGTATAAAAAACTTACAAAACTTAAATATGAGTTATATGCTTTTGTGTTTTTTTTATAGTTTAATATTTACAAAAAAGTGTTTTTGATACACAATATTTTTCCTAAGTGGAAAAAAATTAGACGGAGAGTAATGTGTAAAAAAAAACTCCCTAACATCAGGGAGTTTTTTGGTATGTTGGATTTGCTTATTTAATGATGAATTTTTTACTAGTGCTGCCTTTATCCGTGTTAACTTTAACAATATACGCGCCACTGTTTAAGTTATTTACAGGAAGTTGGATGTTGTTTTGATTTTGGCTCTCCAATGTCCATGAGTTAACTTTTTGCCCCATTAAATTGAATAGTACTACAGAATCAATATTAGCTTCTTGTAACTCATTTTTGATGTTTATCATTTCATCAGATTGTGAGTGAACTACAGAAATTCCGTTTTGCAATTCATTTTGATTGGTTCCAAGCGCATTAGCGTTATTAAATCTAAGCGAGAATCTGGTATCGTTTGTACCTGCCGGTAAATCAATTTCAAAACTTTCTGACTTGATGTTGTGGTATTCATCTGTTACGCTGTCATAGATAAAGATATCTTGATTTTCGTCCATGAATTCTTTGTTATCCACACTGAATTTTACAATCCCTGCGACGGCATTTTTCACACCAAGAGGATAGATGTTGTTTATATTGAAGTACCCGTCACCTTGGATGTTTAATCTGGCGCCTTCATTGATAAAATACATATCATTTGTTAATGATTCAATGCTTAATCCATCATAACCATTATCAATGCCGGAGGTTGCATGCTGATTCATGAATCCTAGTAGTATTTGTCTGTGGTAATTATTAGCGGAATCAAACCCTAAGCTTAGTTTAGTAAACTGTTCTTCTTCTTCCAAATCGCTGTCATCTTCAGAATTTTCTGTGATTGTATTGTTTGTTCTGAATAATGTATATGATGATGATTGATCTTCTTTTATAAATACTCTTTGAGTATTTTTGTATGTAATAATTCCGCCTGTTGTTGAACCTGTTACAAAGAATCCTTGTCCTACAGGGATATATCTTTTAGGTTTTTTTGCACTAGTTCCTAAACCGCTTACTCCTGATGGAGCTACCGGTGCTGTTCCGCCTGTTTTGGTATAAGTTGCATACCCACCTTGGTATTGTATTGTATTGTGAGAGGAGTTTGTGTCAAAATGCTCCCAGAAATATAAAGTACCCGTTATGCTTGAAGCATTGTCATCAATAAATTTGTTGGCATCGATAGCTGAAGGATAAGGATTTCCACATAGATTTAAATTACCGGAAGAAACTGTTGAAGTAATCGTTCCGTTGTTCGGTTTTCCAACAAAAGTATAGTTTTGTTTAGCGGCTAAAGTTCCTGAACCTTTCAAAGTATACCCTTGACCGGCTAATAATGTTCCGTTTTGGCCTACAGCTCCCCAGTTAGCAAAACCATCATTCAATTCTTGGAAATTGAAAATCCAATAGCTTGCCAATGTGATTGGGCTAGTAGGTGCGCCATCAATTCCGGCTGACCAAACTATATTCTGTGGAGTTGACGTCGTTCCGTCTTTCATTACATCAGCTACTGTGAATCCGTGATTGATTGTAGTGTTGTTTATGGAACTTACCGGTGATGACCAATAGTTGTAATTGTAAATATTTGACTGACCCTGTTGGTCTCTTTCAATAAAACCCGAACTGGTTACATCTAAATCACTGTTGATTGGCTGAACTAATTGAGATTTTCCGGCTAAGTCTATTTTGCCATCTAATTTCAAATAGTGCGAAACCTCAATTTTGGTATTGTTATTGGCCGTTAAAGTATTGTTGGTTACCAATAAACCTAACACTACTTTGTTAGTAACCGAAAACACATTGTGGTTGGTTCTAACAATATTCCAGTTAATTGGGGTGGTATTGTTTATTATTGAAACACTATTTGGGGGACTTTGTATAGTACCATTAGCCCAAGTATTTATATTTGACCATTGTCCTTCGATAGTAGAATCATAAGGCATTGGAGCAGTTTGATTAGCAATAGTAACTTTGTTTTGATTGAATAAATTACCTCTGTTTCTTTTGCCTGAGTCGTCATTAACATGTGTTCCAATGAAAGAATTCATGGAATAATAGGCTACAAGATTTGCCCACTTCAATGTTCTGATATCATTTTTTGTTACGGTTTCAGGAATGATACTTCCTTTAATACCAGCGCCACTTTGAAGTAGCTCCTGATTCATCATAAATCTAATTTGAGCAAGGCTAATACCTCTATTCCATAATCTGAACTCATCTATATCTCCTGCAAAGTAGTTTCTGATATCTGATTTATTTCTGTACTCAGCTCCAATTGAAAAATTATTGGTATTGGTAGTTGGAGCAACGGAGGCAACGGTTGAATCTAAAACACCATCAATGTATAATTTTGTTAAATTACTTGAGAACACTATGGCAATGTTATGCCAAATTGAATTGGGTAAAGCAGTTGATGAAGTTAATGTTGTACCTCCTGTCCATGAAACGTTAATTCTGTTATCTGTTGATAAATACACTCTATATCCTGTTGCGCCATTATACTTTGAAGCGATTGTTCTGTCTGTAGACAAGGCATTTTGACCTGCTGGTCTTACCCAAAACATCATAGTGAAACTGCTTGTTAAGTTATTAACGGCTTCAAATTTTATTAACTCATCAACCCCATCAAACGAGGCATGTCTTGAAAAACTAGTTTGTTGAGCAACACCAAACGTAAAATACTTCGTTCCGTCAAAGTCAAAATCAGCCACTTGATTTAAGCCGCTAATGGTTAAAAATACTGTTTCTACATCCGTTGTAAAACCGGCATCGCTTGCAACTACCATTACATAATTATCATTACCGGCCAAAGTTGGCATTCCCAACATTCCTGAGGAAGGAATTGAAACTCTTATTTTACCAACATCGCCGCCAGATTCCACAATTTTCCATCTTCTGTTTGGTAAATCAACAGAGGTTGAAACCCCTGAAGTTCCTCCAAAGTTCAGTGTTAAATTGCTGTTCGAATCATTCATGTCGCTGTTGTTATCACCCCAAACGAGATAATTTCTATCAGCACTGAAAGTATTAGGATTCGAAGCATTCGAAACAGCTATACTGCCTAAACCAATTGTTACAAATGGAGTAGGACTCACACCGGTGTTTTGTTTTTTGTTTAAACTCAAATTATCATCTCTACCGATTAAATCGATATTGTTGTTGTAACCACTGTTTGCAGTTGCATTCCAAATGACATTTCCATTTGAATCATAGTAGTCTTGACCAAACGAGATTGACGTTATTAATAACGCAATAAGAAAGAAATAATTTCTCTGTAGGTTAAGTAAAGTATTTTTCATAACTCTTGGGGTTTAGTTAATGATTAATTTGGTGAAGCCAATGCTCCATCGTTTTATTTGACACTTCAAAACTATAAAAGAATTTATAACAATCGATAAAAAGCTTAAAAAAATCGATGAAATGCATAATTTACAAATTATTACATGTAAAATACTTACAAATATATTTTGAACTTCTTTCAATCGCTATTTGGTTTTAGCTTGATTTTTAGAAAGTTTGAAAAAAATAAATAAAGAGGATGAGTATTATAGGTATAAAAAAAGGCTTAGAAATTTCTAAGCCTTTTTTTGTAGCGAGAGAGAGATTTGAACTCTCGACCTCAGGGTTATGAATCCTGCGCTCTAACCGACTGAGCTACCTCGCCATGAAGAAGCATTCCCTGAATGCGGGTGCAAATATAAAATTAAAATTATTGGCTGCAAACATATAACGGTTATTTTTTTTATTTTTAAAAAACGTTTTTTTTTTGATTTTATATTCTATATATTTCCAAAAAATTTGTTCTAATCATGGATAATAAAATTCGTTATGAGCTTGAGTTTCCTTTGAATTCATCACCTCAATTGTTATATCAATACATTTCAACTCCTTCAGGATTACAAGAGTGGTTCGCAGACAATGTGAATTCCAGAGGAGAATTTTTTACTTTTATTTGGGATGATATTGAAGAAAATGCCCGATTGGCTTCTAAAAAAACCGGAGAAAAGGTAAAGTTTAAATGGGTAGATGATAATAAAAAAGATACCGAATATTACTTTGAGTTGAGAATTTTAGAAGACGAAATCACTAAAGATGTCTCTTTAATGGTAGTTGATTACGCTATTGAAGATGAATTAGAAGAGTCAAAACTTTTATGGGAAAATCAAATTTCCGATTTAAAACATGTAATTGGTTCTATATAAATCCTATTTTTTAAAGTTATATTTGTCCCGTTTTTTAAACGGGATTTTTTATGATAAATTTTAACGGTGAGATTCTGGATTCTGATTTGCAATTAACGGTATCCAATCGTTCTTTTCTCTATGGCGATGGTGTGTTTGAAACTTTGAAAATAGTGGATAACCGCATTTTGTTTTTTGAAGACCACTATTTCAGATTGTTGGCTTCCATGCGGATTATAAGAATGCAAATTCCAATGTCATTTACTTTTGAATATCTAGAAAGTCAAGTTTTAGCCTTGGTAAACCAACAAAATATCCAAAATTCCGCTCGGGTACGGTTGACCGTTTTCAGAAACGATGGTGGTTTTTATTCACCAACCGATAATTCGGTTTCCTTTGTAATTCAGGCTAATGAATTGACCCAAAAAGTATATTCTATTGCTGATAAATCTTTTGAAGTTGACCTGTACAAAGATTTTGTAGTCACCAAGCAATTGCTTTCTACACTCAAAACCAACAATAAAATTATCCAAATTACCGCCAGTATTTTTGCCCAAGAAAACCAATTGGATTCTTGTTTGCTTATCAATGAAGAGAAAAATGTCATTGAAGCTACCAATGGCAATCTGTTTATGTTAATGAACAATCAATTGTTTACGCCGCCTATTTCTGAAGGTTGCTTAAACGGAATCATGAGGAAACAAATCCTGAAACTGGCCGAAGCGCTTGGTAATGTAGAAGTTATAGAAAAAGAAATTTCCCCTTTTGATTTGCAAAAAGCAGATGAATTGTTTGTAACCAATGTGATTGTAGGTATCCAACCGATAACCAAATACCGCAAAAAAGAATTTAAGACAACATTGTCTGAGGAATTGTTAGCAAAGCTAAATCAGTCGATTGAAGTTTAATTTAGAATAGGATTTTCGGGAGCGTTGGACCAAATTAAGTATTCACCACCCAATTCAATGATTTTTTCTTTCCAAAAGTGAGCCGAAGCTTTGCCTAGAATTTTGTTTTCATAAATATTTTTCGTCAATATCCATGAGTTGGATTGCATTTCATTCTCCAATTGTTCGGAATCCCAGCCGGTATATCCCAAAAAGAAACGAATGTTTTTCTTTTTGAGTAACCCTTTGTTGATCAAGTCTTTGGTCAATTCAAAATCACCGCCCCAAAAAATACCATTAGAAATCTCAATACTATTGGGGATTAAGTGAGGGACATTGTGAATAAAATACAGATTGTCTTGTTCGACCGGACCGCCATTGTAGATTTTAAATTTGGCATCAATTTCCGGCAGTAAATCTTTGATGGTGTATTTTAAAGGTTTATTCAGAATAAATCCAACCGAACCTTCTTCATTGTGGTCGGCCAGTAAAATTACAGATCTGTTAAAAGACAAATCACCAATAATGGATGGTTCCGCTATTAATAATTGCCCTTTTTGTAATTTTTCCGAAATCATCTGCAACTAATTTTCATTAAAGTTGGGAATTTTTTTTCAGATATCCAAATGATTTTCGTAAAAACAAAAAAACCATCCCGATTAATCAGGATGGTTTTTGTATATCAGAAGAACTAATTAATTAGTTTACTGCTCCGTCTAATTCAGCACCAGCTTTGAATTTAACTACATTTTTAGCAGCGATTTTGATAGTTTTTCCTGTTTGAGGATTTCTTCCGTCTCTAGCAGCTCTTTTAGATACTGACCAAGAACCGAAACCTACTAAAGATACTCTTCCGCCTTTTTTCAAAGTACCACCTACATTTCCTAAAAATGATTCTAAAGCTAATTTTGCAGCAGCTTTTGTGATTCCAGCGTCAGCTGCAATTGCATCGATTAATTCTGATTTGTTCATAATGTTAGTTATTAATTGTTGGTTAAACATTTTGTTAATGATAACAAATTTAATAGGAATTCCTTACCACACAAGAGATTTGGCGTTTTTTTCAAGCATTTGTTGATAACTTCAAGCTTTTGTTGATAAACCCTCGTCTTTCATCGGTTTTTTAACTAAAAAAACGCTTGAGACCTTATTCTGCTTGCGCTCTTTCGGAAAAGGCAACCCCATTGAGTAGCTCATGAGCCTGCATTTTTTTCTTCCCGGGCAATTGCAAGCTCAAAATTTGAATATACCCATCTTTCACTGCAACTTTAATTTCTTTTTTGGTTGTGATAATTTGACCAATATTAAAATGATGTTGTTCCAAAATCACTTTGGCTTCATAAAGTTTCACATTCCATTCTTCACCATTGTTTTTGAAAAAACACCAAGCCGATGGGTAAGGAGACAAGCCGCGAATTAAATTGTGAATTTCAACGGCCGATTTATTCCAATCCACTTTGCAGTTATCCCGATTGAGTTTGTAAGCAGTTTTGATTTCTGAATGGTCTACTTGAATAGTGGTAGTAACATTTCCTTTTTCTATCAATGCTAAAGTTTCTACAACTGCGCTGCTTCCTACTTCCATTAATCGATCATGGAGTTCACCTGCATTTTCCTCAGCGCCGATTCCGATTTCTTTGCTTAAAATCATCGCGCCGGTATCAATCTTATCATCAATGAAGAACGTTGTCACACCGGTTTTGGTTTCTCCATTAATAATCGCCCAGTTAATTGGAGCCGCGCCACGATAGTCCGGCAACAACGAAGCGTGAAGATTAAAGGTTCCCAATTTTGGCATACGCCAAACGACCTCCGGCAACATTCTGAAAGCCACAACGACTTGCAAATTGGCGTTTAAGTTTTGTAATTCCTTCAAAAAAGTTTCATCTTTTAAATTGGACGGTTGCAATAGTTTTAGGTTGTGTTCCAAAGCATATTCTTTTACTGCAGAATATTTAAGCTTTTGACCACGACCCGCAGGTTTATCGACTGCTGTAATGACGCCAACCACTTCGTAATTGTTTTTGATAATGGTATCCAAAATGCCAACGGCAAACTCGGGTGTTCCCATAAAAACGATGCGTAACTTTTCCATGTTTATTTTAAGGAATATAAATTATTTGAATTGATGCTGATGATGTCTTCTTCCAACAGCTTTTGCAACGCAAAGATAACATCGTCTTTCGGAAATTTAGTCAACTTTTGAATATCTCTCGAATTGAAATCCTGCATTTTCAATAATTCCACAATCTTTTCGGAAACCGTTTCAGGATTTTGTTTCTTTTTGTTTTTGGCAATACAATAGGAGCAAATACCGCAATCGTCTTTTTGACTTTCGCCAAAATATTGCATCAATAATTTACTCTTGCAGGTTTTATTGTTTTTACTGTATTGTAAAACGGCCTGAAGCTGTGCGGTTTTTAACTTATTTTGCGCTTCGAGATATTTCGAAACGCGATTGATGGTGCGTTCGTCTTCTCTGACTTCATTCAAGGTAATGGTCGCGTCATTGTTTTTGGCGATCATTTCAATGATGTTTTTCTCCTTTAGTTTTTGTAACAGTGAAAGCACTGCGCTTTCGGTATGGTTAGATTTTTTGGCAATCAATGCCAAGTTGAAAGCGGTTTGCATATCATAAATTCCGGGATAAGTGCGCAACATAGTCAACAGAATTTCCTCGTCATTCGGATTCAAACTCATATACCGAATCACTTCTTTAGACGGAATGATAAATTGTAAAGTGATTTTCTCCGAGAATTCCTGAGATAAAGTTATGATGCCTTGTCGGTCGAGAAACTGTAAAGCATTATAAGTCTTTAAAGTCGGAAAACCGTATTTGGTACAAAAGTGATTCAGGTTAAAACTAAACTGTTCGTCTATGCCTTCGCCGTAAGCGATTTGGAAATAGTTGCAGAGTTTAGAAAACACCAAATTCAAAAAGGCTTTGTCAGGTAAAACGCTGATGAATTGTGCTTCGGCATGTAAAATATCGGAAGGATTGTTGAGCAAAACAGCAAAAGCTTTGTCACCATTTCGACCGGCACGACCGGATTCCTGGTAATAATTTTCGAGATTTTGAGGCAAATGCAAATGAATAATCGTTTTGACATTCGACTTGTCTATGCCCATTCCGAAAGCATTCGTGGCAACGATTACCTGAACTTTTTCGTCCATCCAAAGTTGCATGTGCTTTTCTTTGTCTTTGGAGGAAAGTCCGCCATGGTAAAATGTAGCTGTAAAACCCATGCTTTCCAACTGATGAACGGTTTCGTTGCACGATTTTCTATTGGTCACATAAACGATAGACGGTTGCGGATTTTTCTGCAGTATTTGTTGCAACAAATGCAACTTGTCTTCGGTTTCAAAAACCATGTAAGCGATGTTGTCTCGGTAAAAGGATTTGGAGAAAATCTGTGGAGTATCGAGTTTTAATTGCGCGATAATATCTTCCTTAACTCGTGGCGTAGCCGAAGCCGTTAGCGCCAAAAACGGCACTTTTGGGAAGAACTCTTTTAGTTGTACAATCTTCAAATAGGCCGGACGGAAATCATGTCCCCATTGAGAAACACAATGCGCTTCATCAATAGCGATAAGATTTATCGGGAGATTTTTTATGCGTTCCAAAATCCAGTCGTTTTGCAAGCGTTCGGGAGACAAATAAAGGAACTTGTAATTTCCAAACTGACAATTATCGAGCAAATCGATAATTTCCTCTTGGCGAATGCCACCGGTTAAAGCGATGGCTTTAATGCCTTTGTTTTGCAAATTTTGGACTTGGTCTTTCATCAAAGCAATCAGCGGAGAAATCACCAAGCAAATGCCTTCCATCATCATACTCGGAACTTGAAAACAAATCGATTTTCCGCCACCGGTGGGCATCAAGGCAAAGGTGTCTTTTCCTTCCAAAACCGAAGTGATAATGGCTTCCTGTGGTTCGCGAAAAGCATCGTGTTTCCAGTATTTGGTTAGGATTTCTAAGGCTTTATCCAAGTTGTGAATTATGAGTTATGAGTTATGAGTCAACTCAGTTTATGGTATAAAGGTATAAAATAAGATTGAGTTGTAATTACAACAAATGTGTATTAAGAAAGCTGACTCAAGATATATTGGATGCGCTCATCTACAGTTCCGCGAGGTACTTCAATGAGCTCGTAACCGTATTTTTGGTAGGTTTCCAATAAATGGTCGAAGATGAGTTTGGCTTGTTCGAAGTTTTCGTAACGCGCTTCGTCGCTTTCGTAGATTTCTTCCCAAGGCGGCAGTACAAATATTTTGGAATACAAATGTTCTCGGCAAGCATGGTCAAAAAACGCCGGATAACTGTCGCCTATGTAATGCATATAAGCTAAAATGTCGGGAATGCCTCGGTCTAAAAAAACCAATTCGGCTACATCTTCAATGGCTTGCTGGTGTTGTTTTCTTCTGCCTTCGAGTAATAATTCACTAAAGAGTAAAGGTTTTTCTAAGAACAATTGTTCAATGCCTTGTTTTTTGGCTTCCAAAGTTACTTGTCTTGAAATTTCAGGAAAGCACGCATAGCCTTGCTCGATAAGTGCATCGATGATGGTGGTTTTTCCTGTGCCCGGACCGCCGGTTATGACAATAAGTTCTTTTTTCAAGATTTTTAGAAATATTACTTCGTACAGTTCAGCCTTTCGGCCTAGAGAGGGGCAAATTTATCGAAACAAATTAGAATATAGAAAAGGATTTTGGTTTTTATTTCGGTCGTGGCCAAAAGTGCGAAAAGTTTCCTTTTTAGCCCTGATGGGAGCGGTTACCGTGTAAAAGCGGACAGCAGGAAAACGGTTGGCAAACCAGACCAAACCTTTCGCTCCTCAAATCCATCAGCACCAGTCAAAAAAAATAAATAAAACCGTTGGAATTCTTCTGCAAAATCTGAAATCAATACTGTATATTTGCTTTTATTTTTTGATTAATGGATAAGAAAACCCAAGAATTTTATACCCGATTGCGAGAAGAGTTGAACAATACTTCAACATGGCCTACTGAATATTTGTATAAATTTATTGTACCCACTGACCCTAAAAAGATTGAAGAAGTAGAAAATGCTTTTGACAATTTGGGCGCCGTAATCCAAACTACCCAGTCTAAAACGGGAAAATACACCAGTCTTTCGGTCAACGTAATGATGGAAAGTCCGGAAAGCGTGGTGGAGAAATACATCGAAGTTTCTAATATAGAAGGAATAATTTCATTATAATGGGCGATAAATATATAAAAGAGAATGCCAATGATGTGGTGCACCATTTGGAATACAATGCCGAAAGACCGCATTTGCTCATTCCGGAATACGGTCGTCATTTGCAAAAATTGATTGACCAAGCTACTTTAATCGCCGATAGGGAAGAGCGCAACAAAGCCGCCAAATACATCATTCAGGTGATGGGCAGTTTGAATCCGCACTTGCGTGATGTACCCGATTTTCAGCACAAATTGTGGGATCAGATTTTTATCATGTCCGATTTTAAATTGGATGTCGATTCTCCGTATCCGATTCCGACTCGTGATGTGATTAATTTGAAACCCGAGCGATTGCCTTACCCGCAAAAAAATCCGAAGTATCGTTTTTACGGCAACAATATCAAATACATGATAGATGTGGCCAACAGTTGGGAAGAAGGTGAAATGAAAAACGCTTTGGTGAAAGTAATTGCCAACCACATGAAGAAATCGTATTTGAGTTGGAACAAAGACACGGTAACCGATACCGTTATTTTTGAACATTTATACGAATTGTCGGCCGGCAAATTAAACCTATTGCAAAGCAGCGAAGAGTTGTTGAATACCAACGATTTGATGCGGACCAATAAAAAGATGTCGAATAAAAACATGCCGCCGCAAAACAACAAAATCAAGAGCAATAAAAACGGAAAGAAACCGTTTCAGAAAAATAATAACAACAATCAGAAATAAGTGGCTGAGGGACTAAGTTGCGGAGTGTGTGAGAATGTTAATCTCATCAGAACTCAGCTACTCACCACTCAGCTACTCAGCTACTAAAAAAATATGGGAACTTTTAAAATTGAAGGTGGAATTTCACTAAAAGGAGAAGTACAGCCGCAAGGCGCAAAAAATGAAGCATTGCAAGTTTTGTGTCCGGCATTGTTAACTTCGGAGAAAGTTAGAATTACCAATATTCCGGATATTATCGATGTTAATAAATTAATCGTTTTATTGGGGAATTTGGGCGTAAAAATTCAAAAAAATGGCGTTGGTGATTACACTTTTCAAGCCGATGAAGTCAATATTGATTATTTAAAAACGGAAGCCTTTAAAAAAGAAGGCGGCAGTTTAAGAGGTTCGATTATGATTGTCGGGCCGCTTTTAGCCCGATTTGGTTGTGGATACATTCCAAAACCGGGTGGCGATAAAATCGGAAGACGTCGTTTGGATACGCACTTCGAAGGTTTTATCAATCTTGGGGCGAAATTCCGTTACGAAAGAGAAGACCATTTTTATGGCGTAGAAACCAAAACCCGTTTGAAAGGTGCGCACATGTTATTGGACGAAGCTTCGGTAACCGGAACAGCGAATATCGTGATGGCGGCTGTTTTGGCCGAAGGAACTACTACAATTTACAATGCCGCTTGCGAACCTTATTTGCAACAATTGTGTAAAATGTTGAACTCGATGGGTGCAAAAATCACCGGAGTGGGTTCGAATTTATTGACCATTGAAGGCGTTGAAAAATTAGGCGGTTGCGAACACCGAATCCTTCCGGACATGATTGAAATCGGTTCGTGGATTGGATTGGCCGCAATGACCCGTAGTGAGATAACTATTAAAAATGTGAGTTGGGAAAACTTAGGTGTCATTCCAAGCGTGTTCAGAAAATTAGGAATTACATTAGAGAAAAAAGACGATGATATTTATATACCGGCGCATACCAAAGGGTATACTGTAAAAACAGATATTGACGGTTCGATTTTAACCATAGCCGATGCACCATGGCCTGGATTTACACCGGATTTATTGAGCATCGTTTTGGTAGTAGCAACGCAAGCGAATGGCGATGTTTTAATTCACCAAAAAATGTTTGAAAGCCGTTTGTTCTTTGTGGACAAGTTGATCGATATGGGTGCTAAAATTATGCTGTGTGATCCGCACAGAGCGGTAGTAATGGGACACAATTTCCAATCGCAACTCAAAGCCACGGTAATGTCTTCGCCGGATATTCGTGCAGGAATCTCATTATTGATTGCAGCGCTTTCAGCCAAAGGAACGTCTACGATTCAAAATATTGAGCAAATTGATAGAGGTTACGAAAGAATTGACGAAAGATTGAGAGCTTTAGGAGCCAATATTGTTCGTGTCTAATTTAAGAAAATAGAGAAAAGAATATAGAAAATAGAGGTGCATTATTGTGCCTCTTTTCATTTTAAGCCTATGGAAACCTACATCATCGTTTTACTTTGTATTGCTTCTTTCTTTGCCGGATTTGTCGATGCTATTGTCGGCGGCGGCGGTTTGATACAAACTCCGGTGGCGATGATTTTGATGCCCAATTTGTCCGTAGCGAGTATTATCGGGTCACTCAAAATCCCGGCGTTTAGCGGGACCAGTTTTGCGGCTTTTCAGTATTTGAAGAAAGTGGAGATGAACTGGAAGTTACTTTCCATCATGGCGGTTTTGGCTTTTTGCGCTGCTTTTTTGGGTTCAGCGCTCTTGAACGTAGTCAGCAATGATTTTATGAAGCCGTTATTGTTTTTTATCTTAATCGGTTTAGCGATTTATACTTTTAAAAAAAAGAATTTCGGCCAACAACAAGATAAAGATCATTCGCTTAAAAAAGAACTTGCCTATGCCGTTATCATCAGTTTACTGGTTGGTTTTTACGACGGCTTTATTGGTCCGGGAACGGGTAGTTTTTTAGTTTTGGGTTTTGTTTCTATTCTAGGGTATGATTTTCTTCACGCTTCCGCCAATGCTAAAATGGTCAATCTTGCGACCAACTTTGGTTCGATTTGTTTGTTTGTATTGAAAGGCAAAATCGTTTGGGCTTTCGCGATTCCAATGGCTTTTTGCAATGCGCTGGGCGGTTGGGTTGGCGCCAAATTGGCCATAAAAAAAGGAAATACCTTCATTAGAAAGTTTTTCCTTTTTGTGGTGATATTGACATTAATCCGTTTTGGTTATGATGTCTTTTTGAAATAGTTTATTCCAATACATTCAAGAATTTAAGACCGAAAACTACACCGTCTCCTTGGTAGCCGTTTTGATACGAGCGAACATAATCAACTCTTAAGAACTTGAATTTCCCAAACCCTAAATTGTCTAACCCTATTGAAAACTCCTGATATGGCTTTCTGTCCGGGACTGATAAGTTGTGAAAACCTAAGACCAATTGCGACTGCAAGTGTTTCAGCAAGGGTAATTTATTCATAAAATACCCTTTGTCGTTGTGTTCGATGTGGGTTTCAAAATAACTGTCATTCGTACTGGCAGCATAATAAGGCAATAAATTAAATACATTGGTGTAACTGTCGGTTTGGCCAATGTGTGTTTGGTTACCGTTAAAATGTTTGTAATCTACAAACGAAATGTTATCGGCATTGAAGAATTTGCCGGCTTTGAGATTCATTTGCATAAACCCTTTATTGCCCAATGTAACTTCATAAGTTACTCTTCCCATAAGTAAGTCGTATTCGTAATTTTTGTCCGAAGCCGCTAATCCTTTTTCATAACCTAAAGAAAGTGTCGGATAATCGTCGTTAGGAATGTTGAATTTACCATCGGGTCTTGACCAATATTTTTGGCCAAAATTAAAACGCATCAGAACATTGGCTTTGACCAAATTGTGCTTCTCAATAGCAGCCGAAGTCTCATCAAAGGGTGAAAGCGGATTATTGGACGTATATGCATCAGTATTTTTGATAATAGTGTAATCAGTAGTGTTGTAAAGAGGTTTTCTTTCGGAATATTCAATATTGGCATTCATGTAAAAACCGTTTACGACTTCTCTGCCAAAGAACGCCGAAGCAAAGTTCTTCTCATACAACTTCATGAAATTGTTTTTAAAAAACAAAGTACTAACCGTGTTGACTATGTTTGAAATTGGATTGCCGGGATTGAATTGACTCACTGCGCTTCCGGCATTGACGGACAAGAAACTGTTGTTAAGATTGTTGAATTTATGAGCAAAACTAGCCGTTGCTCTGATTTTTTCTTCGGAAAAGCCATAGTCAAATCGCGAGCCGATTCGGGTGAATGTCCGTTTTTCTTCATTGCGTTTGGTATACGATAGTCCGGCGTTGATTCTCCAGCCTTGCACCGTATTAAAAGAAGTCGACAGTAACGGACCATCGTAATCAATAGACCATTTTTTAAACGAATTGCGGTAACTGTAGCCATTTAAAATGTCCATTGGTCGAAACTTATTTCGTTTGTTGTCAATGGAATCCAAGTAGGTTTGCGATTTCTTTTTGGTTTGCAAAACGTCTTTCTTCAAATAATCGGTGGTTTCCTCTTCGGTTAGCGGTACGGGCCGAATGGTGTTCCAAAAGGCATCTTCTTTTTTATTGGCATTTTCCTCAAAAGCCAAAACCTGACTGGTAAAAGTGCGTTTGGTAATTTCGGGTTCAAATTCAAAATTCGAATACACATAAGTAAATCTGCCGTTGAGTTTGATGCTGAGCATGCCCGCCACAAAATCGATGGTCTGTGTATTTTTGACCCAAATTTTACTGTTGGTATTATAGCTGAAGCTTTGTTTTAAATTCAGTTGGTCCAAAGCCGGTGTTTGCATTTGGTTTCCTTTGATAGATAAATCGACAGCATAAACAGCATAGGAATCGTCTACAATATAAATATACCCATCCATAACCGGTTCGGTATTGCGACGCGGAATGACCTTTATTTTGTTGATTTGTTGGCGGTTTTCGGTGAAAAACGAACCTTCAAATTGGTATTTGTAATAGTTGAAAGCATTGTCAGCAATGGGCGAAACCACATTAATTTCAAACGGAAGGTAATTTTCATAAAAATCAAAATTAACCGAAGCCGCATTGTTAAAACTAAAGCCATTGTCATTGCCGCTGACTTTTGAGGCCACAATAACTTCTTTCATCTTATCCGGTTTTTGAAAAGTAATTCTCGAAACGGTCTCCGATAAATATAAAATACCGCTTCGGGTAGAATCTAAGACTTCATCAAAGAAATCAAATTTTTGTCCCAAAATGGTTTTGGGCGCGTCTTTAATTCTGAAGATGCCTCTGGAATAAAAATCGGCTTTGTACTTGGCGGTTTTGGCTGAGTTTTCTTTTTTGTTTTGGATGGCTTTGCGAATGATTTCGTTGGCCGGATTGTCTTTAGGATTGATGACCACTTCATTCAGAATGATGTTTTCTTCGGCCAAAACAACCTCAATGTCCACCGGTGTTTTATCTATAGTAACCACTTGTTTGGCGGTTTTGTAGCCTAAATACTGAAAAATAATAGTGTGATTCCCTGAAATCCTGATGTTTAATTCAAATTTTCCTTGTTCGTTGGTGGTGGTGCCGTTATAAGTGTTTTCTTCAAAGATGTTTACAAAAGGCAACGGATTTCCTTTTTCGTCGGTGACTTTGCCTTTGATTTGGGCAATGGAAATAGTGGTAAGCAATAAGGTAAAGGCGTAGAGTAATTTTCTAAACATAAGTTGAATTTTTTAGGGTTATAAAAATGATTGCAGAGCCAATTCGTAACTTTTCAACCCGAAACCAATAATAATTCCTTTCGCATTGGGAGAAATAAATGATTGATGACGGAAAGCTTCACGAGCAAATGTATTAGAAATGTGTACTTCAATAACCGGTGTTGTGATAGCTTTAACAGCATCGCCGATTCCGACAGAAGTGTGTGTATAGGCGGCGGCATTGAGAATAATCCCCTCATAAGTAAAACCAACTTCCTGAATCTTATCAATCAATTCGCCTTCTATGTTGCTCTGGAAATAGCTTAACTCTAAGGTTGGGTATTTGTTTTTGAGTTCGTCAAAATAGTCTTCAAAAGTCATATGGCCATACACTTCCGGTTCGCGTTTCCCCAGCAGATTTAAGTTTGGTCCATTAATAATAATGATTTTCATGGTAAAGATTTTGAGTAAAAATAAAAAACCGCTGTCGAACGGACAACGGTTTTGTACTAAAGTTATGATTTTATTAAAATCGGTAACCTAAAGAAAGCTGAATGGTTCTGTTTTTTACATCGGCATTTTTAGAAGCTTCGGTCAAACCGGCAACATAACGCGCCTGAATTAAGAAGTGCTCAGTGATGTTGTAACCTAAACCGCCTGCTAAGGCGAAGTCAAAAGTTTCTCCTTCAAATTGTGCTTCTACATTTTCATTGACTAAGAATGAAAATTGCGGACCTGCTTCAAAGCTCAACTTATTTTTAGTCAAATAAAACTTTGCCAACACCGGAACTGTGATATAATTGTAATTGATGTCGTCAAAAGCGGTTTCATCGATTTTTGTTCCTTGAGAAGAATAGACCAATTCAGGTTGCAAGGACAGATTTTCCAATAGTTTTACTTCTATTAATGCCCCAAAATGAAAGCTGGTATAAGTAGAACCTGCTACGTTATTGCCTTCTAAATTAGAAAAGTTGGCACCGGCTTTCAGACCAAACTTGAATGTTTGGGCAGTTACAGCGTTAATGCCAAATAGTACAATTAAAATTACGATTGCTTTTTTCATACTTTTTGTTTTATAAGTTAACTGGATTAATACATAAACGGAATTTAGGCCGTTTTAGTATGTTAAAATTGATTTTGACCAATACAAGGGTCTATTTTGGGTTAAGTTTTTAGGATAGGTAAAAGTGATAAAGAAGAGGATTCCATTGGTAAAGCTTTGTAAAACAGGCAAAAGAGCGCCGGTGTTTTGTTAACAACCTTGTTGATAAGTCGAATACCCCTGACAATTCCTATTAATCTAAACCAATAACTTTGTTGTATTAATTTTAAAATTAAACAAACATGAAAAAAATTATTTTAACAGTTGCAGCAGTATTCGCTTTTGGGTTTGCTAATGCACAAGACAAAAAAGAAGGTTCAGAAGGATTTTCTAAAGGGGATTTGTACTTATCTGGTACTTTCAATTTCTCAAATTCTAAAACTGGAGATTTTAAAACTGACTCTTTCACCGTAGCTCCTGGTTTAGGCTATTTTCTTACTGAAAACTTAGCTATCGAAGGTTCATTAGGATTTACATCTGGAAAAGAAACTTTAGATATCACGGGAGACGGGGACTTCTTTGAAGTAAAGAGTTCAGGTTTTGGGATCAATGCCGGAGTAAAATACTTCTGGACACCTGCAAGTAAGTTCTCTCTTTCTGTTGGTGGAAACGTTTCTTACGCTTCAATAAAAGCAGAAGTAGATGGTTTAGGAGAAAGTACTTCTAAAATCATGGGTTTAAATGTACCGGTAGGTTTACATTATTTCGTTTCTGATAAATTTGCAATCACTACTTCTTGGGGTGGATTTGCTTATTCATCAAACGACAACGGTGGAAACGGTGCTGAAAAAACCAACACTTTTGACTTAGGATTAGATTTGTCTGAAGTTAGCTTTGGTTTGATTTACAAACTGTAATTAGTTAAATAACTAATATTCAATAAAATCACGCCAATGGCGTGATTTTTTTGTTAAAAATTTTAAAATTATAATTTGGATATTGATATAAAAATACTACTTTCGTTTTACTAATTTATAAAATTAAACAAACATGAAAAAAGTTTTTTTAACAATGGCTGCAGTATTTGCAGTATCGTTTGCTAACGCACAAGACAAAGGTGGATCTAGCGACATGAAATTTGGTGTAAAAGCTGGTTTTGTTAGCGCAAATTACGGCTCAGATGCTGATGGCGGAGATGCAAGATCTGGTTTTTATTTAGGAGGTCTAGTAGATTTTGCTATCTCTGAAAAATTCCACGTACAACCGGAATTATTGTATACTATGGAAGGTAACGGAGAAGAAGAATTTGATTTAAACTTCTTGAGAATTCCAATTATGGCTAAGTATTATGTAGCTGAAGGTTTCAATTTACAAGCTGGTCCACAGATTGCTTTTGTTGCCGGTGGTGGAGCAGCTAAAGACTATTTAAAATCGATGGATTTTGGTTTAGGAATAGGTGCGGGTTATGAGTTAGAGTCAGGATTATTCTTTGACGCTAGATATAACTTAGGTTTATCTGATCTTAATGATTTCCCTGCAGGTTCATTATTAGAAGGTGCAAAAATTACTCAAAATTCTTTTAACGTTGGTTTAGGATACAGATTCTAATCAATTTAGAAGATTATAATTTAAAACCTCTCCATGTGAGAGGTTTTTTTATCTCTATACATTTCGTTTCTTTGTTTTATGAATTGGAGTCCGTATCTTAAAAGTTTTCAATCTTATTTAAAGATTGAGCGTGGGTTGTCAAAGAATACTATTGATAATTACACTTTCGATTTGGAACGGTTGTGTGTTTTTTTGAATGAAAACAGTATCAGTGTAGCGCCCGAAAAGATTAGCGAAGAAACTATACAACAATTTATTTATGCCGTCTCCAAAGAAGTCAACGCGCGTTCACAAGCCCGAATTATCTCCGGATTGAAAAGCTTTTTTTCTTATATGATTTTCGAAGATTTCCGTACTGATAATCCAATGGAATTGATTGAAGCACCAAAAATCGGTCGAAAATTACCCGATACGCTTTCCGTAGAAGATATTGATAATTTGATTGGTGCAATCAATTTGGCCACGCCCGAAGGCGAACGCAACAGAGCTATGCTGGAAACATTATACGGTTGTGGTTTACGTGTGTCTGAAATTATAACGCTAAAGATATCTGATTTGTTTTTTGAGGAAGGTTTTATAAAAATTACCGGTAAAGGCAACAAACAACGATTTGTTCCGATAGCCCAATCGACTCAAAAGTACATAGAGCTTTATAAAGACGCAATCCGAAACCATATGGTCATTGCCAAAGGATTTGAAGACACCTTGTTTTTGAACCGAAGGGGAAAACAACTCACCAGAGCAATGGTTTTCACCATTATAAAATCGTTAGCAGTTAAAATCAATTTGGCCAAAAATATAAGTCCGCATACACTCAGACATTCCTTTGCAACCCATTTGCTTGAAAATGGTGCTGACTTGCGCTCCATTCAAATGATGTTGGGACACGAATCTATAACCACTACCGAAATTTATGTGCATTTGGATCGTAAACATTTAACACAAATCATGCATACATTTCATCCCAGAAAAAGGTAATTTATTGGATTTTTATCTATTTTTGTCAAGTCAGAAAAAACAATAATCCCCAAATCTGTTTTTACAATGAAATTCAACAACGTATTTGTTGTGGATGATGACAAAGTACACCACTTTATCATCAAGAAACTACTTGAGAAAAACAACATACAGGTCAATGCCACTTTTTTTGAAAATGGCGATGAAGCTTTGAAAGACCTTAAGTCTAAACTCCTTAAAGGCGAAAATCCGCCAGATTTAATTCTGTTGGACATCAACATGCCGGTGCTGGATGGTTGGCAATTCTTGGAAGAATTCAATCTTTTGAAAGAAGACTTTCCCGAAGAAATTACCATCTGTTTGGTTAGCTCTTCGGAGGATTATTTCAATACTGATATGATTGAACTATTTAAAAATTCTATCGCCAATTACTATGTCAAACCCATGACAAATGATATGGTTAAATCTATTTTCCTAGAATAAAAAAAGGCGGCCATGATGGTCGCCTTTTGTATAATAGATTGTATTATTATTTAGCAATATTCACTGCTCTCGTTTCTCTAATTACCGTGATTTTTACTTGCCCAGGATAAGTCATCTCTGTTTGTATTTTTTGTGAAATTTCAAACGATAAGTTAGCAGCCATATCGTCGCTCACTTTTTCGCTTTCTACAATCACACGCAATTCACGTCCGGCTTGGATGGCATAAGCATTTTTCACACCGTTGAAGCCAAAGGCAATGTTTTCTAAGTCTTTCAATCTTTGGATATAAGAATCCAACACCTGGCGTCTGGCGCCCGGTCTTGCTCCTGAAATCGCGTCACACACCTGAATGATTGGTGAAATCAAATATTTCATTTCAATCTCGTCGTGGTGAGCTCCAATCGCGTTGCAAACTTCTTCTTTTTCGCCATATTTCTCAGCCCATTGCATTCCCAATAAAGCGTGTGGCAAATCACTTTCGGTATCCGGTACTTTTCCAATATCGTGTAATAAACCGGCACGTTTGGCCAATTTTACATTCAATCCTAATTCGGCTGCCATGATTCCACAAAGCTTGGCTACTTCACGCGAGTGTTGTAATAGGTTTTGTCCGTAAGACGAACGGTATTTCATTCTTCCGACCACTTTGATGAGTTCAGGATGTAAACCGTGTATGCCTAAGTCGATTACGGTACGTTTACCCACTTCAATAATTTCGTCGTCTATTTGTTTGGTTGTTTTAGCAACTACTTCTTCAATTCTCGCAGGGTGAATTCTACCGTCGGTAACCAATTTGTGTAATGACAAACGAGCAATTTCTCTTCTCACAGGATCAAAACACGAAAGGATAATCGCTTCAGGGGTATCGTCAACGATGATTTCAACACCGGTTGCAGCTTCTAGAGCGCGGATGTTTCGTCCTTCACGACCAATGATTCTTCCTTTTACGTCATCTGACTCAATATTGAATACAGAAACACAGTTTTCTACTGCTTCTTCTGTTCCGACGCGTTGGATAGTGTTGATGATTACTTTTTTAGCTTCTTGTTGCGCCGTTAATTTCGCTTCTTCAATAGTGTCTTGAATGTGCGACATCGCTTTGGTTTTGGCTTCAGCTTTTAAACTTTCTACCAATTGTTCGCGGGCATCTTCAGCCGAAAGACCTGAGATTACTTCCAATTGCTCTACTTGGCTTTTGTGTAATTTTTCAAGCTCTTGGTGCTTTTTGTCAAGCAACTCAATTTTTGATTCGTATTCTTTCGTTTTGGCTTCGTAATCGTCGTTGATTTTCTTGGCTTTGGCCAATTCGCTAGATACTTGTGATTCTTTATCACGAGTTCTTTTTTCAACTTCGGCTATCTTCTTGTCTTTGTTTAGAATTTCTTTTTCGTGTTCCGATTTTAATTCTAAAAACTTCTCTTTGGCCTGAAGTAATTTGTCTTTCTTGATGTTTTCTGCCTCAATGTTGGCGTCTCTCAAAATTGAACTTGCCTCTTTCTTTGCATTTTTAACCATGTTGGATACATTGCTTTTCTCCAAGAATTTTGCAATTCCAAAGCCTCCGGCAACGCCAACGATTAACGCAATTATAGTTAATGTAATTTCCATGTTTTGTTAGTGTTTATATATAAAAAAAGCCTACATTAGGTGAATGCATAAACTCGTAAAGACAAGTTTTGAGCTAACTCGTTGGTCAAGGATCCACGATAAAAGTGGCGTGCTTTAGTAACGATGATTTGCTCATTCTAATTTGTTAGTGTTGAGTTTACCAATTAAAATCTAATGTAGGCGGTATTGTAATCTATGTTAAGAACGTTATTTTTTACCTTCGGTCAGTTCGTCTGCGCCTCGGGTGTCGAGATAGTCGAACAATAAATCATTAATTTTTTTCAATCTTTCAAGAGTTTCCGAACCATCAATGGCGTTGTCTACTTGCTTTTGTTCTACCTGAGAGGCAAATTGTAAAGCGCACATGGCCAATACATCTTGCTTGTCGCGAACAGCGTAGTTCTCCTCGAATTGCTTAATCATCGCATCAATTTTTTTGGAAGCACTTCTCAGTCCTTCTTCTTGTGAAAGGTCTACCGTCAACGGATAAACTCTGTCTGCAATTGATAACTTTATTTTAAGCTTATCCTCCATATTTTAGTCTGACAACTGCGCGATACAGTAATCTATCTCTCGGATTAATGAATTTATTTTAAGCTTGGTATCTCGTTTGTTTTCTTCACCGCCTAATAATGAATTGGCCATTTTGAGCGATTCACATTCCGATTTTAAGGTGTTAATCTCATCGGTTTGTTTTTGAATCAGGCTTGCAGCTTGTTGTAATTCTGTTCTCAATGCTATAGAATTTTGCTCCAAACTGTTTATTTTCATAAAAAGTTTTTCAATCCTATTTTCAACAGAATCAATTATTTCTGCAATTTCACTCATAAATTACTTTATTCATTACTTACTTTACAAAGTTAGGATTCTATTTTGTTTGCACAATATTTTTGACAATTATTTATTGCTAATTTTAAACGGATTTATAATAATTTGTTTTTTAAGGAGTTATAAATATATTTCGTACTTGTAAATTTTAACTCACTTTTTTCATACCTTTATCTAAAATAACTTTTTTATGAAATTCATCTGGCTGTTTTGCTCTTATACGGCTTTGGTTTTGGGTCAAAATCAGTATCCAAAGGATTATTTTCGTTCTCCTTTAGATATTCCTTTGCAGCTTTCAGGCAATTTTGGCGAACTAAGGCCGAATCATTTTCATTCCGGTTTCGATTTCAAAACCCAAAAAAAAGAAGGATTCAAGGTTTATGCGGTGGCTGATGGTTATGTTTCAAGGATAAAAATTGCCGAAAACGGGTATGGTAAAGCCATTTACATCACACATCCTAACGGCTATACTTCGGTCTACGGCCATTTGCAATCAGGTTTTGGGGAAGTCGAAAAATTAATTAAAAGAGAACAATACAAAGCCAAATCTTATGAAATTGACCTAGCATTTGCGCCAACAGATTTGTTAGTCAAGAAAGATGATGTCATCGCTATTTCAGGAAATACAGGAGGTTCTGATGGTCCGCATTTGCATTTTGAAATCCGAGACACAAAATCTGAAAAAATCATAAATCCATTGTATTTCGGATTTGATTCGGTTATAAAAGATACGAAAAAACCAATTCTAAACAGTTTATACGTTTATCCACTAGACAATAATTCAGTGGTCAATCAATCAAAAAGACCCATTGCAGTCAGTATTTCGCAGCAAGCCGATGGAAGTTATATTGCAGAGAAAGTGTTGGCTAACGGAAAAATTGGTTTCGGAATTACAGCAATCGACTATGACGATGTTTCTTGGAATGCCAACGGTATTTTTAGAGTCCAAACTTTTTTAAACGGAAAAGCGGATTTTAGTTATAAGTTTGACACTTTCGCTTTTGACGAAACCCGATACATCAATGCGTTAATTGATTATGGTCGATATAAAAAGTTAGGTCAGCGCGTTCAAAAATTATTTGTCGAAAATCCATTTTCGCTAAGCATAATTCAACCCGGTAAAACCAATGGAATTATTACGCTCAATTCAAATTTCACTCAAAATTATAAAATAGAAATAGCCGATTTCAACGAAAATCTCACTAAGGTTTTTATTCCGATTGAATATTCAGTGTTGTCCCCTAAAGTAAACGAAGAACCGATTACGTCAAAATATTTGGTAAAAGCCAACAAAGAAAACGTTTTTTCTTTGGAAAATGTAACGGTTTCTATTCCGGCCAATACCTTTCTGAAAGATTTCTATATGGATTTTGAAGTCAAAAACGGATTGTTGCATTTGCACGATGATTTGGAACCGGCTTTCACTAATATGGCAATCACTTTTGAAGACAGTGTAAGCTCGGAAAAAGACAGGCAGAAAATGTTTGTCGGCTCCATTAACGGCAAAAAAATATACTACTACAATACTAAACGCTACAAAAATTCGTTTACTGTTTATTCCAAATATTTGGGAGATTACAAGTTATTCAAAGACAGCATGCCACCGAAAGTCAAAATCGACAAAAAAATCGGAGGCCAATGGATTAGCCAGCAAAACGAATTAATATTTACCATTTCCGATGATTTGTCGGGCATCAAAAGTTACGAAGGGACGCTCAACGGCAAATGGATTTTGTTAGAATATGAACCCAAAACCAAAAAACTAATTCATCGCTTTTCAGATGGAATAGTAGCGGAAGGGAAAAACGATTTAAAACTCATCGTTAAGGATAATGTTGGAAATTCTACTATCTTTGAAACACAATTTTTTAGAAGTCAAAAACCTTAATTATATCTTTTGAGAACAAATAAATTCCTTTTTACGCTCCTTTTTTTAGCGTTTACTTGCCTCGCTTTTGCGCAACAAAACCCAACAGCTAAAGTCGCCGGAGTCGTACTCGACGAAAACAACAGACCGGTTGAAAATGTTAGTGTTAGTTACCAAACTAAAACCGCTACAACGGATAAAAATGGTTTCTATGAAATAAACGTTCCTGCAAACCAAAAAATAATTTTAGTTTTTACCCATAAAAATCTAAAAAACATAACGGCAACATTTCAGTTGAAACCCGGTGAAAATTTGGAGTGGCATGTTGTGATGAGTGAAAAAGCGGAACAATTAAGCGATGTAGTTATCACAAGCAGTAGAAGACGAGTGCAAGGGATTACCTCAATTGAGCCTGAAACCATAAGAACAAACCCAAGTGCTATGCCAGGAGTAGAAAGCGTTTTAAAAACTTTCGCCGGAGTGAATGCCAATAACGAATTGAGTTCAGGATACAACGTTCGTGGCGGAAATTACGATGAAAACTTGGTTTATGTCAACGAAATTGAAGTCTATCGTCCGTTCCTAGTGCGTTCCGGTCAACAAGAAGGATTGAGTTTTACCAATACGGATATGGTCCAAAATGTTGACTTTTCTGCCGGTGGTTTTCAAGCAAAATATGGCGATAAAATGTCCTCTGTTTTGGATATTACTTACCGCAAGCCAACAAAATATGGCATTACCGCCGAAGCCAGTTTCTTGGGTGGAAGTGTTACAGGAGAAGGCATTTCTAAAAATAAAAAATGGTCAGCCATTACCGGAATTCGTTACCGCGACAATTCCCTTTTTGTGAACAGTCAGGAAACGCAAACCAATTTCCGACCAACCTTTATGGATGTACAAACCAATGTAAATTTTAGCCCTAATAAAAGATGGCAATTCAGTTTCCTGGGAAATGCATCGCAGAACAGGTATAATTATCAGCCTTTAACACGCCAAACTAATTTTGGAACCATAGACGAACCGATTGCATTGCAAATTTTTTACGATGGACAGGAAAAAGACCGATACCAAACACTTTTTGGTGCCTTCAAAACCACTTTTGCCCAAGATGAAAACAATAATTACAGATTAATTACTTCAGTTTATCATACTCAGGAGCAAGAGTATTTTGATATTTATGCCGCTTATTTTTTAGGCGAAGTTGATACCAACATCGGTTCGGAAACTTTAGGAGAAATTACATTTAGTCAAGGCGTAGGAAGTCAGTTGAACCATGCGCGTAACGATTTAGACGCTTTATTCATCAATGCTGAAGTGAAAGGAACGCATTATATCAACAACAAAAAACACCAAATCGATTGGGGTTTCAAATATACGCGTGAAAATATTCGTGACCGAATCGTAGAATGGGAAGTAATTGACTCAGCCGGTTTTTCTTTAAACCCGCCTGATTTTGATTTGCCAAATGACCAACCTTACAATCCTTACACCGGACCATTAGTGCCTTACCAAAATGTAAGGGCCACAAACTTCATTGATATTGATAGATTGTCAGGTTTTGCCCAATGGAATACCAAGGCTAATATTGGCAACAGTCAATTGTGGATTACTGCCGGTACGCGTTTTCATAATTGGACCGTTTCGGGTGATGGTATTTCAAATGCGAAAAGCCAAACGGTTATCAGTCCGAGAGCACAATTGGCGCTAAAACCCGATTGGGATAACGATATGATTTTTCGCTTGGCAGCCGGTTTTTACCATCAACCACCATTGTATCGCGAGTTGCGAGACAGGAATGGAATTGTGAATCCGAATGTGAAAGCGCAGCAATCGATTCATTTTGTGTTGAGTAACGATTATAATTTCAAAATGAACAATCGTCCGTTTAAGTTGGTTACCGAAGCTTATTATAAAACCATGACCGATGTCAATACTTATACTTTGGAAAACGTCAGGATTCGTTATCGCGCCAATAATGATGCAGAAGCTTATGCTTATGGGCTTGACATGAGATTAAACGGAGAATTCGTTCCCGGAACAGAATCGTGGTTGAGTTTTGGCTATATGAAAACGGAAGAAAACCAAAACGGAAGAGGTTTTATAGCACGCCCAACCGATCAAAGGTTAAAATTTGGGATTCTATTCCAAGATTATATGCCGAATTTACCCAACATGAAATTGTATTTGAATTTGGTTTACAACACCGGTTTGCCCGGCGGTTCGCCTTCGTATGCCGATGCTTATACATACCAAACCCGTTTGCGCGATTACCGTCGTGCCGATGTTGGATTCTCGTATGTGTTGACCGAGAGAAACAATGAAAGACCTGAAGGTCATTGGATTAAAAAATTCCAAGACTTGTCAATCGGTTTTGAAATCTTTAACCTATTCAACAATCAAAATGCCATTACCAATACTTGGGTTCGTGATGTTTACACTAAAAACCAATACGGAATTCCAAACTACATGACGACTCGAGTTTTCAATGTAAAACTGACGGCGAAATTGTAGAAATAAATCACTATTTTTGATTACAAATAAATTTGAGATGAAAAAAATCGGTTTCTATATTGCCTTGATGCTGACAGTGACTTTAGGAAGTTGCAAAAAAGAAGAAGCGCCAAAACCTAAAGTGATTTACCAAGATACTTCAAAATCTAAAACCGAAGTTCCTGAAGACACAACCCAAATTGAAATCGCCGATTTGCCCGTCAGCATGGATGGAACCAATTACTTAATCTTCCCAATCGGAACGGTTTCTAGTGACAAAAAAGGCATAAAATCTTCTTATGATTCTAATACCGGTTATACGGTTTCCAATTATGGGGAATACCAAATTACCGGTTATTTGCAGAATTTGAAGTTCCAAGAAATAGGGCAGGACACCATTTATGCCTTGACTGATAAAAATGTGTTGATTGAAACGGCTACTTATTTAAAAGGGATAGCCGACAAAACTAAAAAACAATTGATGGTTTTTACTTTGGCAGATTCAGACACCAATAAGGACAATAAAGTAAACAATAACGATATTAAATCACTTTATTTAAGTGATATTTCCGGAAAAAACTTTACTAAAATCTCAACTGATTTTCAAGAATTGATTGATTGGAATGTAATAGAATCCAGAAACAGATTGTATTTCAGAGCTATTGAAGATACTAATAAAAATGGCGCATTCGATAAAGAAGACAAGCTTCATTATTACTTTGTCAATCTTTTGGACAAAGAATGGAAAGCCACTGAAATGAATTCATTACCTTAATTATTATATCAGAATATCACTTTCTAAATCGGATTTTTCAATTTCGAAGTCAAAGCCTAATTTAGACACCAATTCGATGACCAATTTTTTATACCAATTCTCTGATTTAGGATGAATGTAGATTTTCTCTATCATTTGGTTAATATCAACATCAATTTTTAAACCGTCGTTGATTTTAATATCTTTGTCTGATAAGTCCGCAATGATTCTGACTTCGCCTTCATACTGAAAACTTTTTCGCTTGAATAAAAAAGGAAAGAACATATCGTCAAACGGAATGTATTCTTTTTTGTAATCGATATAATTGACTTCACCGATGAATTGGTTGAAATCTTTTTCGGCTTCCAGCGCTTTTTGTAAACGTCCAATGGTAGATTGAATTGCCAAACCTTCGCTGTTTTGTGTAAAAATTTGCCACATCGCAAACGATTCGTATTCGTTGATGTGCCAACTGCTAACCACCACTTTTTCGCGATGCGATTTGTAATACGCTAAAAATTCAGGATTATTTTCGGATAGTTTTTTGATTTCCTCATAAGTTGGTTCGCTGAATGTGCCTTCGTATTGGTCTTCAAATTTGTCCGAACGCGACATGAATAACTTTCGCGAAAGCAATAAATCGAGGAATTTAGATAAGTCCAAATACTTCCAAACCACTGTGTTTGGATCTTCAGGCAGTTTGATATTTGGATTGTTTACGTACATTTTGGAATTATGAATTATGAATTATGAATTATGAATTTAGGTCAATAAAGACCAAATATAATACCTTAAATTTCTAATAATCTAAAAATCCAATAATCTAATAATCTATTCAAAAGATTGCATCGTTACCAATTTGGAATAAGTTCCGTTTTTGGTTAAAAGTTCGTCATGTGTTCCTTGCTCCACAATTTCGCCTTTTTGCATTACGACAATCATGTCGGCTTTTTGAATAGTTGAAAGTCGGTGCGCAATCACCACCGAAGTTCGGTTTTGCATCATATTTTCCAAGGCTTGTTGTACCAACCTTTCGCTTTCAGTATCCAAAGCGGAAGTCGCTTCGTCCAAAATCATAATCGGTGGATTTTTTAGAACCGCACGAGCAATGGACAAACGTTGTTTTTGTCCACCTGAAAGTTTGTTTCCGCTGTCGCCAACATTAGTATGAATACCATCCGGTAAATCTTTTACAAACTCATAGGCGTTGGCAATTTTCAACGCTTCAATGATTTCTTCATCGGTGGCATGCGGTTTTCCCAATGCAATATTGCCTTTAATAGTATCATTAAATAAGATGGAATCTTGGGTAACCAATCCCATTAAATCTCGTAATGATTTTAGTTTGATGTCTTTTATGTCAACGTTATCAATGCGAACGATACCTTCATTTACATCATAAAAACGGGTTAATAAATTGGCAATAGTACTTTTTCCTGAACCGGATTGACCTACTAAGGCTATGGTTTTTCCTTTTGGTATTTCCAATGAAAAATTCTTTAGGACATTTTCATTTTGATATCGGAAATTGATGTTTTGTAGGACAATCTTATCTTCAAATGATTTTTTGTCTACCGCGTTTGGTTGGTCGGTGATGGTATTTTTCTGTTCCATTAAAGAGAAAACCCTTTCGGCTGCTGCTAATCCGGTTTTGACCTGGTAAGACGCTTTCGAAATCGCTTTGGCAGGCGTCAGTATGGTGTAAGCCAACGCAATGTAGGTGATAAAAGTTGCTGAAGAAATTGATTTTTCCTCGACTACCATTTGGGCACCAAACCAAAGCAACGTAGCAATGGTTACAATTCCTAAAAATTCACTCAAAGGGGAAGCCAAATTGTTTTTGTTGCCAATGCTGTTGGAAAGTCGCAATAATCGATTGATTGAATCGTTAAATTTATTAATAAACGAATTCTCTGCATTGTATCCTTTTACGACTTTAAGACCACCGAGCGTTTCATCCAATATAGATATGAAAATTCCGTTTTCCTGTTGCGCTTTGACCGATTTAGCCTTTAGATTTTTTCCAACGCGTGAAATGATAATTCCCGAAATAGGAATAAAAGCAAAAACAAAAAGGGTTAGTTTCGGACTAATGATAAACATCGTAATGATAGAAAAAAGAATGGTAAGCGGTTCTCTGACAACGAGTTCTAAAATTTGAAAAAAGGAATTTTGAACTTCATTGATGTCGCCTAACATTCTGGCCATAACATCGCCTTTTCTTTTTTCTGAATAGTATGAAATAGGAAGATTGATAATTTTATTATAAAGCTTTTCTCGGAGGTCTTTTAGAACTCCGGTTCTCAATCGAGTAACGTGATAGGAAGCGAAATAGTTGGTGATGTTTTTTAAAAAAGCAGTGGTGATAATGATTGAAATAACAAATAATAGCGCAATTTTAAAACCATTGGCTTCAGTGAGTATTGTTATTTTATAATTTAAAAATTCTTCTGCGTAACTTTTAATTTGTCCGATACCATTATAAGTAGGTTCCGTGTAAACTTTTTTATTTAAGCCAAAAAGAACATTCAATGTTGGTATCATCGACACCATCAACAAGGTTGAAAATAGTGCATAGAAGACATTAAAGAAGATATTTAAATAAATATGCTTCTTATATTTAAAAGCAAAAGGAATTAATTTTTTTAGATTGGTATCCATTAGTTTAACTGCATTTCAGAAATGATAGTGGCAATTTTCTGGTCTAAATAAGCTTCAGCTGCCGGAATTTCTTCCAAACTTTCAATAGCGGTATTGACACTGAAATAGAATTTGATTTTGGGTTCCGTTCCGCTTGGACGGGCACAAATTTTTGAACCGTCTTCCAAATAATAAATCAACACATCCGATTTCGGAATAGTCAGGTTTTCGGTTTCGCCGGTCAATAAGTTTTTCGCAGTCGAATTTTGATAATCTTCCACCATAAGCACGCGTTGTCCGTTGATTTCAGACACCGGATTCTCACGCAAGTCAATCATCATTTGCTTGATTTCATTGGCACCTTCGATTCCTTTTTTGGTAATGGATATCAAATGTTCTTTAAAGAAACCAAAATCGACATACATTTGTTGTAAATATTGGTATACCGAACTGTTATTTTCTTTGGCTTGTGCTGCAATTTCACACATTAATAAGATAGCACCAACAGCATCTTTATCACGAACGGCATCGCCGACCATATAACCAAAACTTTCTTCACCACCGCCAATAAACTTTAAATCAGGAAAATCCTTGATAAATTTGGCTATCCATTTAAAACCGGTCAAGCCTACTTTGCATTCCACGTCATAAGCCGAAGCCAATTCCAACATCATAGGTGTTGAAACTATCGTCGAACCGATGAATTGTTTGCCATCAAGTTTACCTGCTTTTTTCCATTGTTCCAATAAATAGTTGGTCATAACCACCATCGTTTGATTTCCGTTAAGGAGCATCATTTTGTTCTGGTTATCTCTTACGGCAACGCCCAAACGGTCGCTGTCAGGATCGGTTCCAAAAACGATATCGGCATGAAGTTTTTCTGCTAAAGCCAAAGCCATCGTCAACGCTTCCGGTTCTTCCGGATTTGGGGAAACTACGGTTGGGAAATCGCCATTGGGTTCTGCTTGTTCCGGAACAATGTTCACGTCACTATATCCGGCTTTGGCCAAAACACTCGGTACCGATTTAATGGAAGTGCCGTGTAGAGAAGTATAAACAATTTTTAAATTCGCTTTGGCACTAGCCGAAGTATTAAAACTCGCATTCGCCACGGTTGAATCTACAAAAGCATTGTCAATTTCGGTGTCGATGTATTCGATTAAATCATTGTTCGCCTGGAATTTGATTTCGCTGTATTTTAAGTCTTCAATCACTTGAATAATTTCTTCATCTTGTGGCGGAACCAATTGGCCACCGTCTTGCCAATACACTTTATAGCCGTTGTATTCCGGTGGATTGTGAGAAGCGGTTAATACAATTCCGGCATGGCATTTCAAATATTTTAGCGCAAAAGATAATTCCGGCGTAGGTCTCATTTCTGAAAACAAATACACTTTGATACCATTAGCTGAAAAAACATCGGCAACCACTTTTCCTAAATTGTCACTGTTGTGACGACAATCATAAGCAATAACGACTTTTAGCTCTTCACCAGGGAATGATTTTTTTAAATAATCGGAGATGCCTTGTGTGTTTTTACCCAAAGTATATTTATTGATGCGATTGGTGCCAACGCCCATAATACCTCGCATTCCGCCTGTTCCAAACTCTAAATTTTTATAAAAACTCTCTTCCAGATTTTTGGGAGAAGTCGTCATCATTTCTTTAATTTGGTTTTGGGTGTCAACGTCAAAAGTTGGGGTCAACCATTCGTTTACTTTGTCTAAAATATGTTTTTCGATATGCATGGTATTATTTTTTATAACCGATTTTGTTTCTCTCGGTTTTATTATTGGCGTCTTTGTCTACCAGATAATTTAAAGCTTTGTAAATATCGGGAAACTGACTTTCAATTTCTTCAATTCTGCTTTTAAGTTCCGAATAAGACAAAGAAAATTGTCTGATGGTAACAAAAGCCCTAATAATTGAAATGTTTATTTCGATTGCTTTTTCACTATTCAAAACACTGGAAAGCATTGCGATTCCTTGTTCTGTGAAAGCGAAAGGGAAAGCACCACCAAAATAACTTTTTGATGGTATCACAGATTGTGACACCAATTGATTTATCTCGTTTTCAGAAAGCGCAAACATGAAATCAGTTGGAAATCTATTGCTATTTCTTCTAACAGCTTGCTTTAATACTCTGGTTTCAACATTATACAATTCTGCTAAATGAAAATCTAACATCACTTTGTGACCTCGAATTTCATATATCTTATGTTGTATAACTTCTATTTCCATGTTTTTGATTGTTTAAGGTCACAATTTGCGTCCTTAAGTTTGGTTACAAATTCACTTCGCTTGAAATTTTATAACGCTCTTCATTGTTTTTGGTTCGCAGAATAATTTCCCCCAAAAACCCGGCAAGGAACAATTGGGAACCAATAATCATTGAGGTTAAAGCAATATAGAAAAGAGGATTTTGAGCTACTAAAATAGTTGGTTCATGAAATACAAACAGTTTCATCAGTTTAATGGCTATGATTAAAAACGTAGAGATGAAACCAATGATAAACATCACTACACCAAGTGCTCCAAACAAATGCATCGGACGTTTGCCATATTTGGAAAGGAACCAAATGGTAATCAAATCGAGAAAACCATTGATGAATCGGCTCATGCCAAATTTAGATTCGCCGTATTTCCTCGCTTGGTGAATGACTACTTTTTCGCCTATGTTGGAGAAACCGGCATTCTTAGCCAGAACCGGAATGTAACGGTGCATTTCGCCTGAGACTTCAATGTTTTTAATGACTGTGCTTTTGTAGGCTTTCAATCCGCAGTTAAAGTCATTTAAATGAACACCGGAAGTTTTTCTTGCGGCCCAATTGAAGAGTTTGGAAGGCAAGTTTTTGGTCACAGCATTATCATAACGCTTCTTCTTCCAGCCGGAAACTAAGTCGAAATTTTGGCTCATGACCATATTGTACAAATCCGGAATTTCATCCGGACTGTCTTGTAAATCGGCATCCATGGTGATTACGACATCGCCTTTGGCTTTGGCAAAACCGGCATGCAATGCTTGTGATTTTCCAAAGTTTCTCAGAAAACGAATGCCTTTTACATTAGGATTTTCTTGGGATAAACTTTCAATTAATTCCCAAGAGTTATCCGTGCTTCCATCATCGATGAAAATAACTTCATAGGAATAGTTATGGGTTGTCATGACTTTGACAATCCATTGGTGTAATTCGGGTAAAGATTCCTGCTCGTTAAGAAGCGGAATGATTATGGATAGATTCATCTATAGTCCTTGAGATGATTTTGATTTAAAAATGGCAGCTAAAATTAGACCGAAAATAGCTTGTATTACTAAAACAACAGCCAAACCAAAAAGCATATTGCCCAATGAATAATTGTCGGTTTCTGCTAATTTTGTCATGGTTTCATTGATGGCAGCGGCAGGTGTGCCAAATTTTTCCATCATTTCAGCAGTATATTTCATGGTAATTTCCTTGATGGTTTCCTTAGCTTCAGTGTCAATGAAATTGAATAAAACATAATTGTAAATCGTGGAAATAAATGAACCGATTAAGGCAGAAATAAAATACACAGTAAAGGCGTCTTTGAACGAAATGATTCCGCTAAGTTGTTTTTTTGTTTTTGAAACTAAAACAATACCAATGGTAATAGATATGGCAAAAGAGACCAAGCCAAGCCACCAACTGGTGAACAATTCTAAATCGGTTACGTAAATAGCAGTTGTATACAAAACTGAAAACAACCCCAAAATAATTCCAAAGTTTACGCCGTTTTTCTTAATAATTTCATTCATGGTTTTTAGGTTTTAATTAATTAACAAATATAGTAATTCCGTGATTACTTAACAGTAAGTTTAAAACAATTAAAAAAAGTTACACTTAGCTTTGATTTTTGTAAAAAAGTTGTATTTTTGCACTCTCAATTTAAAAAAGAAATTAATAAAAGTTGTAGCCAGTTTACACCTTTCAAAGTGAAAGCTTCAAAACGAAACTACTTCAAAACCATAAAAAGATTTATCATGAAAAAAGGAATTCACCCGGAAAATTACAGATTAGTTGCTTTCAAAGACATGTCGAACGAAGATGTTTTTATCACTAAATCAACAGTAGAAACAAAAGAAACGATCACTCACGAAGGTGTTGAATACCCAGTGTATAAAATGGAGATCTCAAGAACTTCTCACCCGTTTTACACCGGTAAATCTAAACTTATCGATACAGCTGGACGTATTGATAAATTCAAAAACAAATACGCGAAACACGCAAAATAGTAGTTTCAGTGTTCAAATTTTAGGAAGACCATTCACGAAAGTGAGTGGTTTTTTTATTTTCCAAAGTCATTCTAAACTTTGTAACTTTGGGACTTTACAACTTTAGATACTTTACAGCAATGAACTATATACTTTTTGACGGAACTGTTCGCAATGCCTTATTGCCTTTTACTTTCACAAGACCTGTTGCCGATATTCGTGTGGGTATTCTAACCATACGAGAAAAATGGGAGAAACATTTAGGCTATACCACAACGACTTTAACCGAAGAATACCTTTCCGAAAAGTTTCCCATGGTGGAAATGGAAGAAAACGTCATGATTAACGCTTCTTTTTTACCCAATGATGTCTTGGCTGAAACCATCAAGAGTTTGGAAAAAAATCAAGCCATTTTTCAAGGGGATGAAGTAGTCGCCTTTTTTACCAATGATACTCAAGAAGAAGTTGATTTTGATTCGTATGAAATCATTGAATACAATGAGGAAGGATTGAAAATCGAACACACCTGGGATATTTTTGCCAAAAATGATGCAGCACTGCGCGAAGATTTCGAATTAATCACTGAAGGAAGACATTCCCAACCAATTCCCAAAAGCGTCAACGTCATTTCACCCGAAAATATATTTATAGAAGAAGGCGCCAAATTGGAGTTTGTGACTTTAAACGCTTCAACCGGACCAATTTACATCGGAAAAAATGCCGAAATCATGGAAGGTTCAGTCATTCGCGGTCCCTTTGCTTTGTGCGAATCGGGAAGGGTGAAGTTGGCTTCTAAAGTTTATGGCGCCACAACTGTCGGACCACATTCTGTGATTGGTGGCGAAGTAAGCAATTCGGTTTTGATGGGTTATTCTAATAAAGGACACGATGGTTTTTTGGGGAATTCTGTTTTAGGCGAATGGTGTAATATAGGTGCCGACAGTAACAATTCGAATTTAAAAAATAACTACGAAGAAGTGCGTTTGTGGAGTTACGAGACGGAAGGTTTTGCCCGAACCGGTTTGCAGTTTTGCGGTCTAATGATGGGCGATCACAGCAAATGCGGTATCAACACCATGTTCAACACCGGAACAGTAGTCGGTGTTTCAGCAAATATTTTCGGTTCCGGATTTCCGCGTAATTTTGTGCCGAGTTATTCTTGGGGAGGAAGTGCCGGTTTCACGACTTATTTGACCTCTAAAGCATTTCAAACCGCCAAAATTGTAATGGCACGCCGCCAAGTAGAATTTTCAGAAGAAGACGCCAGAATTTTGGAACACGTTTTTGAAATCACGAAGAAATACAGAAAAGAGTAGTGTCAATTTGAAAGTGTTATTACAATCTTCAAATTCTCAAATTTTCAAATCAATTTAATCTGCTTTCAGAAATTGTCCGTCTTTGGTAAACTCCAAATCTATTTTCCCGGTCAGATCAACATCAACATCTTTGTGGCCGTAATCAATGTGTGTGATTTTGCGGTTGGGGTAATTTTTGGTTACATATTCTACTATTGAAGGTGCTATAAAGGCCGTTGGAATGGGTTTGCCTCGACCGTCAACTTCTCTCCAAGTGCCGTCTTTCCAAAACTCCACTTCGGTGCCGTCGGATAAAATCACTTCAAAGCCTTTTTCTCCGTGTTCCCAATCTTTTTTGGCAATGGTAATAGTGGCTTTTGGGAAATGTTGGGTGATAAAATCTTCAGCTCCCGGCGGTAATTCGGCCACAGTAATTCTTTTTTGTGCGATGGCTGTCATTGCCATGAAAAGCAATAAAACAGCAAAAATGATTTTGGTTTTCATAAGGTTGCGGTTTTTGGATTTGCTGACTCTAATTTACTAAAAATAAAGCGCTTAAATAATATTTTAACAGACATTTATAGTAATTCGATAATTGTGTGTAAATTTGCACACTCAATTTTTTGACAACGATTTCATCAATTGAGCATACTTATGGAACAAAAAAAGAAAGTCGCCTTTTATACTTTAGGGTGCAAATTGAATTTCTCCGAAACGTCTACCATCGCGAGAAACTTCCAAGACGAAGGTTTTGACCGCGTTGATTTTGAAGATATAGCCGATATTTATGTCATTAACACTTGTTCGGTGACCGACAATGCCGACAAACAATTCAAACAAGTGGTGAGAAAAGCCATGAAACTCAACGAAAAAGCCTTCGTGGCAGCTGTTGGTTGTTATGCGCAATTAAAACCCGAAGAATTAGCTGCTGTTGACGGTGTCGATTTGGTTTTGGGTGCCACAGAAAAATTCAAAATCACCGATTATATCAATGATTTGTCCAAAAATGATATGGGTGAAGTGCATTCGTGCGAAATTGAAGAAGCCGATTTTTATGTGGGCAGTTATTCCATAGGCGACAGAACGCGTGCTTTCCTGAAAGTACAAGATGGCTGCGATTATAAATGTACTTATTGCACGATTCCGTTAGCACGAGGGATTTCGCGTAGCGATGCTTTGGACAATGTGTTGAAAAATGCGTTCGAAATTTCACAACAAGGCATCAAAGAAATCGTTTTGACCGGTGTAAACATTGGTGATTATGGGAAAGGAGAATTTGGCAACAAAAAGCACGAACATACTTTTTTAGATTTAGTCAAAGCTTTAGACGAAGTAGAAGGTATTGAAAGATTGCGTATTTCTTCAATTGAACCCAATTTATTAAAAAACGAAACCATCGAGTTTGTCTCCCAAAGTCGAACATTTGTACCTCATTTTCATATTCCGTTACAAAGCGGAAGCAATGAAATTCTCAAGAAAATGAAACGCCGTTATTTGCGCGAAGTCTATACCGACAGAGTGTCAAAAATACGTGAAGTCATGCCGCATGCTTGTATTGGCGTGGATGTAATCGTTGGTTTCCCGGGAGAAACGGACGAGCATTTCTTGGAAACCTATAATTTCTTAAACGAATTGGATATTTCCTATTTACATGTATTCACCTATTCCGAAAGAGACAATACCGAAGCGGCCGAAATGGATGGTGTAGTGCCAGCAAATGTGCGTTCCAAAAGAAGTAAAATGCTTCGCGGTTTGTCGGTAAAAAAACGTCGCGCGTTTTATGAGAGCCAAATCGGAACCAACAGAACCGTTTTGTTTGAAGGCGAAAACAAAGAAGGCTATATTCACGGTTTTACCGAAAACTACGTCAAAGTAAAAACACCTTGGAATCCGGAGTTGGTTAATACTTTACACGAAATCAATTTGTCAAGAATCGATGAAGACGGAAGCGTGAGAATGGAGTTCTTAAACGTTGAAGCATAATTAGTGTTTAATATTTATAATGAAATCTGATTTTGGTAATCCTAAAAACAGAATCACTATATTGTTCAATGAATTCAAATTTGTGTCTGCCGAGTTGTTCAAAGCTGATGATTCTGACGGCTGAAATTTCATAGTACATATTGCTGCCTTCAATCATAAATTTGTCTCCATTTTGACGATAAGCCGAACGAATGAGTTCGAATTCGGACAAATTCCAAGTGGTCAAATTGGCTTCTAAAGCTTCCATATCGGTACACAAACCTTCCGTGATTTCGGTTTTCGAACCATAATATTTATCGATTTGCTCAAAAAAAGCAATAATGTTCTGTAGAAAGGCTTCTGAATTCATCGGATAAATATAAATAAAATCCACAAAAAAAGTCGCCTTTGTTTTAAGACGACTTGTGTTAAAGTTATTTTCTGGGATTAGATTTTTATTCCCGGTGGTAATAAATCCCTATAGATGGTGTTCTTTCTAAAAAAAAGTGCGATTTTGGGTAAAATCGGAACCACTTTTAGTTTCCGTTCATAAGCAATTTCCATGATGTTTTTCAGCAAATCATTGATAAACTCCTCGTCATTAAAGCCTTCAAAAGTATTAATTCTCGTCAGGAATATTTTCTTTTCTTGAAAGGAATATTCAACAGAAATCAATTTCCCACCTACCAACGTTTCAAACTGTCGTGCAAAGGTGTTGTCTTTAATTTCCATTTTATCTGAAATTAATGTTGTGTTCATAATCAAGTGAAATAAAAGGATTATTTTTATGCAAATTTACTAATAATTAACGAGCTTACAGTTAAATAATGACTAAAATCCATGTTTACTTCATGCCGGGTATGGCAGCCAGTTCTACCATTTTTGAACGAATCCAATTGCCGGAAGAATTCTTTGAAATGCATTTCCTCGAATGGGAGATTCCAAATGCCGGAGAAAGTTTAGCGGCTTATGCTCAAAGAATAGCCGAAAAAGTAACCCATGAAAATCCAATTTTGATTGGTGTTTCTTTTGGAGGCGTTTTAGTTCAGGAAATGAAACAGTTTTTGAATCCCAAAAAAGTAATCATTATTTCGAGTGTCAAATCAAATACAGAATTTCCAAGGCGATTTAAAGTGGCCAAAACCACGAAAGCTTATAAACTAATCCCGACGAAATTGTTTGAGAATATTGAAATGTTGGTCAAGTTTACCTTTGGTTCGGCTATTGTCAAACAGCGGTTAGCCTTGTATGAAAAGTTTTTGGCTGTTCGTGACAAGAGATACTTAGATTGGGCCATCGAGCAAATCATCAATTGGGATCGAACGGTAATAGACGAAGAAATCATTCATATCCATGGTGATGCCGACGAGGTTTTTCCGCCAAAATACCTTAAGAATTTTATTCCGGTCAAAGGTGGAACGCATATCATGATTCTCAGTAAGTACCGTTGGTTGAATGATAATTTGCCTAAAATTTTGTTAGAAGATAAGGCTTAACGGCTCAATTTTTGTAGCTTTACCCTATAAAGTTGTAGTTTTACAACGTTAAAACAGAAAGATTATGAAATCACTTCTGTGATTCCACAATGACCCATAATAAATAAAAATCCTTCATTATGAAAACGAATAAAGCCCTATTATCCGTATTAACTGTTGTCCTGCTTTCCGGAGTTCTTGTTTTTGGCACTTCGGGCGACAATAAAGAGAAGCGCATACACGAAGGTACTCCGATGTACTTTCCCGAAGAAGTTGATTTTGCCGGAGAAAAAGCACCGCTGCAAATTACTGATGTTCGAGAAAGATTAGACAGAGAGTTACTGATCAATGCCAATCTTGATGCGACAACAGCCTTGATTATAAAAAGAGCCAACCGTGCTTTTCCCATCATTGAACCGATTTTAGCCAAATACGGTGTGCCCGATGATTTTAAATATTTAGCCGTAATCGAAAGTGGTTTGGTCAATGCCGTTTCTTCAGCCGGAGCTCGTGGTGTTTGGCAATTCATGCCCGAAACCGCCAAGGAAAAAGGAATGGAAGTCAATGATATTGTAGATGAAAGATACCATTTGGAAAAATCAACAGAAGCTGCTTGCCGCTATTTGTTGACCGCTAAAGATAAATTTGGTTCATGGACCTTAGCTGCAGCATCATACAACGGCGGTATGAACGGTATTACCAAAAAGATTGACGAACAAAAAGTCACTAATTATTATGATTTGGCTTTAACAGAAGAAACTTCCCGCTATGTTTTCAGAATTTTGGCCTTAAAAGAAATCATGAAACAACCTGCGAAATACGGTTTCAGTATTTTTTCAGGTGATTTGTACGCGCCAATTCCAACTAAGAAAATAGAAGTAGACAGTACTATAAACGATTTAACCGGTTTTGCAAAATCACAAGGTATTAACTATAAGATTCTAAAAATCCACAATCCGTGGTTGAGAGATAAGAAATTGGTAAATCCTAATAAGAAAAGATACGAGATTGAGATTCCGCTAGCGGGATATTAAAGAAGTGATCAGTTGGCAGTAATCAGAAAAAAAAAACGTCCTGAAATTTTCAGGACGTTTTTTTTATGTTAAAATGTAACTGTTTACTGAACACTAAATTTTCTTCATCTGTTCTTTCATCATCTTAATCTGATCATTCAGCATGTTTTGTTTGTCGAGCTTTTTCGCTTCGTTCAACAAAGTAGTGGCTTCCATTTTACGTCTTTTCGACATGGCGATACCGGCTAAGTTCAGTTTGGCTACGGCTAAATCCATATCCATACTCAACCCTAATTCAATCGCTTTTTTGAAAAACTTCTCCGATTGGTGCAAATTGGTTTGCGATGTCATCAAGCCGTGCAAGTAATTGTAATAGCCTTGTTGTTTTCTTACCAAAGCCGTTTCAGGGTTTTTGATTTTGTCCAGCCAAACTTTCGCTCCGGCAAAATCCTGTTTTCTTAATTTTAAGAATGCCAGTAAGATGTATTCGTTTTTATAATATAAAAAGATTGGAATGGCGGTCAATAAAATCAGAAAAATACCATTGCCGATATTACCTTCCGTAAATTGCCAAACTCCTGCTACGACCATCAAAGCCGCTATAATTAATTTAATAAATCTGTGAAACATGTCTTTTGTTTTTTAGTGGCACAAAGGTAATAAAATGAATTAAAAATATTTTTAAAAAAGTGCTTGCCGGAAAAAAAAAGGTTTGTATATTTGCACTCGGTTTTAAAACAGCCGTATACCATAGAAATTAATACAAGATTTTAAAGATACACAGCAATGAGCAAAAGAACGTTTCAACCATCGAAAAGAAAAAGAAGAAATAAACACGGATTTATGGACAGAATGGCTTCTGCAAATGGAAGAAAAGTCCTTGCGCGTCGTAGAGCAAAAGGAAGACATAAGTTGACTGTATCTTCTGAACCAAGACACAAAAAATAATGATTAGAGACTAATCAATATCAAGCCGTTACTTTTATTAGTAGCGGCTTTTTTTTAAACCTGTTCATAAATATTGATAATTTTTTGAAGCTGTTTCCCGCTGTTCGTTGTATCTTTTACACCGGTCTGCGACCAGTGTAAAAGGATGCCACTGCCATCGGGGCTAGGATTAAGAATAAACAACAACATACATTTGATATTAAGAGGAGAATGTCCGGTGGACATTCGGTAAACTAAACAACAACTAAACTACAAAACAACAACACTACAATGCCTAAAGACAACTCCATCAAATCGGTTTTAATTATTGGTTCAGGACCCATCGTAATCGGACAAGCCTGCGAATTTGATTATGCCGGTTCCCAATCTGCTCGTTCACTCAGAGAAGAAGGAATCGAAGTCATCTTAATCAATTCCAATCCGGCAACGATTATGACCGATCCCAGCATGGCCGACCATGTTTACCTTTTGCCACTAACCACCAAATCGATTATCCAGATTTTAAAAAATCACCCGCAAATTGACGCCGTGTTACCAACCATGGGCGGACAAACCGCTTTGAACCTTTGTTTGGAAGCCGATGAAAAAGGTATCTGGCAAGATTTTGGAGTAAGGTTAATCGGAGTGGATATTAACGCCATCAACATTACTGAAGACCGTGAGCAATTCAAACAATTGCTTGAAAAAATAGGCGTGCCAACTGCACCTGCGAAAACGGCGACTTCTTTCTTAAAAGGAAAAGAAATAGCACAAGAATTCGGTTTCCCATTGGTAATCCGTCCTTCGTTTACCTTGGGTGGAACCGGAGCGGCTTTCGTACACAAAAAAGAAGATTTTGATGAGTTACTAACCCGAGGTTTAGAAGCGTCACCCATTCACGAAGTCTTAATCGATAAAGCTTTATTAGGTTGGAAAGAATACGAATTAGAATTACTTCGCGATCAAAATGACAACGTGGTAATCATCTGTTCCATCGAAAATATGGACCCAATGGGAATCCACACCGGAGATTCGATTACGGTAGCGCCGGCGATGACTTTGTCTGACACAACCTTCCAAAAAATGCGTGATATGGCCATTTTGATGATGCGTTCTATCGGAAATTTTGCCGGAGGTTGTAATGTGCAATTTGCCGTTTCTCCAGACGAAAGAGAGGACATTGTAGCCATCGAAATCAATCCGCGTGTATCTCGTTCCTCAGCCTTAGCCTCAAAAGCAACCGGTTATCCGATTGCGAAAGTGGCCACCAAACTAGCGTTAGGCTACAACCTAAACGAACTGCAAAACCAAATTACCAAATCAACTTCCGCCTTATTCGAACCAACCTTGGATTACGTAATCGTAAAAATCCCGCGTTGGAACTTCGACAAGTTCGAAGGTTCAGACCGAACCTTAGGATTGCAAATGAAATCGGTAGGTGAAGTAATGGGCATCGGACGTTCGTTCCAAGAAGCCTTGCACAAAGCGACTCAATCACTAGAAATCAAGCGCAACGGAATCGGAGCAGACGGAAAAGGCTATAAAAACTACGAACAAATTATCGAGAAACTGACTTTCGCGAGTTGGGACCGAGTATTTGTGATTTACGATGCGATTGCCATGGGAATTCCTTTGAGCAGAATCCACGAAATCACCAAAATAGACATGTGGTTCTTAAAACAATACGAAGAATTATACTTGCTGGAAAGAGAAATTTCCAACTACAAAGTAGATACTTTACCCAAAGAATTATTACTCGAAGCCAAACAAAAAGGCTACGGTGACCGTCAGATTGCCCACATGATGGGTTGTTTGGAAAGTCAGGTTTACAAACTGCGAGAGGAAATGAATGTGAAGCGTGTTTACAAATTGGTAGACACTTGTGCCGCCGAATTTAAAGCATTAACACCATATTATTATTCAACCTTCGAAGCACAAATCCAAACCGCTAGTGGAGAAAGATACGTTCACAACGAAAGTATTGTCACTCCTAAAAAGAAAGTTGTGGTTTTAGGTTCGGGACCAAACCGTATCGGACAAGGAATTGAGTTTGATTATTCATGTGTTCACGGGGTTTTAGCAGCCAAAGAATGTGGCTACGAAACCATCATGATCAACTGTAATCCTGAAACGGTTTCGACTGATTTTGATACAGCTGATAAGTTGTACTTCGAACCGGTGTTTTGGGAGCACATTTACGATATCATTCAACACGAAAAACCGGAAGGTGTAATAGTACAGCTAGGCGGACAAACCGCTTTAAAATTGGCTGAAAAATTAGACCGTTACGGCATCAAAATATTAGGAACTTCTTTCGATGCTTTGGATTTAGCCGAAGACAGAGGTCGTTTCTCAGAGTTGTTAACCGACTTAAAAATTCCGTTTCCAAAATTTGGCGTAGCCGAAAATGCAGACCAAGCGTCAGCTCTAGCCGATGTTTTAGATTTTCCGTTATTGGTTCGTCCTTCTTATGTATTGGGCGGTCAAGGCATGAAAATTGTCATCAACAAACAAGAATTAGAAGAACACGTAATCGACTTGCTAAAGAATATACCCGGCAACAAATTGTTGCTTGACCATTATTTAGACGGAGCCATTGAAGCTGAAGCAGATGCTATTTGTGATGGAGAAAATGTTTACATCATCGGAATCATGGAGCACATCGAGCCTTGTGGTGTGCACTCGGGTGATTCGAATGCGACTTTACCACCGTTTAACTTGGGCGAATTTGTAATGCAACAAATCAAAGACCATACAAAGAAAATTGCTTTGGCTCTGAGAACCGTTGGTTTAATCAATATCCAATTTGCCATCAAAGATGATATCGTTTACATCATCGAAGCCAATCCGAGAGCGTCGCGTACCGTGCCGTTTATTGCAAAAGCTTATGGCGAACCTTATGTAAACTATGCTACCAAAGTAATGTTGGGAGAAAACAAAGTAACCGACTTCACTTATAATCCACAATTGAAAGGTTATGCGATTAAGCAACCGGTATTCTCTTTCAGCAAATTTCCGAATGTAAACAAAGCTTTAGGACCGGAAATGAAATCAACAGGAGAAAGCATCTTATTCATAGATGATTTGAAAGACGATCAATTCTACGAATTGTACTCCAGAAGAAAAATGTACTTAAGTAAATAAATAAAAAATCCCGAGTGTGAGCTCGGGATTTTTTTATGTTAGTTTTTAACTAATTTGTATGTTGCTTTTCCTTGTTCCGTATTGATGGTTACGAAATAAAAACCACTTTGAAAGGCACTGATGTCTATTGGCTTCAAATGCTGAACTGTATCGGCTTGAAGTCGCTTGCCGTTGAGGTCAAAGATTTCATATTGCGCACTCAATTCGTTTTGCATTTCAATTACAAAATGATTTGATGTCGGATTCGGATACAAAGTGAAATTACTTTGAATGTTTTCATTTATTGATAAAGCCACCATTTCGGTAGTTACTGTATTGGTAAGAATGGGCGGATTGTAATCGAAATAAATATTTGAATTGGAACTGGCAATATCGCCAACGGCAAAGTTACTTACAGGTTTGATTTTATAAACCATCCAACCATGACTTGCCGGTTCGTTAGCCGACTCATAAGGTAAATCAATATTGGAGAAAGTATAAGTCAAATCATTGCCATAACGCAGTTGGATGTCGGCCGTATGGCTTGAAGCAATAGGCTCAAAAGTATTCCAATCTAATTTAGCGTCGAGCGTTTCTTTAATCACCACAGTAGTAGCATTAGCGGTTCCGGTATTTTGAAAACGAGTGACATAAGTCAAGTAATTACTACCTTCCGCAGTGGTGATGGTTGAACCTTCAATAACGGTTTTATCATTGGGGTCAAACGAACTCCTAACGATTTGGTCCCAAACCATAGTGTTATTAGCTACATTACTGTCACCGGCAATTGGATTTGCTACCACCGTAAAGTTTAATAAATCATTGACGTTTACAGCCGGTGGAATTAGCACGTTTAAGGACAGATTAATTTGTCGACTTTCAAATGGTAATAGGTTGGTGTAATTCCAAGTCAAAGTATTGGTAGTCGAACTGTTTTGAATAGGAGTACTATTGCCAAAAGTCAATTTTCCATTGTCAAAAGTCAACTGAACGCTTCCATTGAGATTGGTGCTTCCATGATTAGTATATACAATTCTGTATGTTGCCACATTGCCCGGAATAGCTTGGTTGATGTTGAACATATTTACGTTCAAATCGGCAAAATTGGCGGCTGAACTGATGCAAAAGTTAGTGTTATTGTAATTCATTCCTGAGCCTGAGCTTACAATTACTGTCGAACTTGGATTGGAAGTAAAATTAGAATTTAAATTGTTCAATGCAGAGGTTGTATAATTACCGACATTCGGAATTAAAATCTGATAATTTCCGGCAGCATTAGTGTAACTGGCATAGTTGTAAGTGCCGTCTGTGGTATTGACTCTTCGATTAGGAAAACTAAGTCCGGTAGCACAATTGTCACTATTAGCATTGAATGTCACTGTTCCTGTAATTTTATTGGGCAATAAACTCGTTAATGGTGTTACAATATTGGCACCATTTGGATTTGGGCAGGCACAATAGGATTCATCTTGAAAATAACCGCCCACATCACATGGACCAAATGATATTATATAGGAAGTGTTATATACATAACCCAAATCAACATCAGCTTGAGTGATATAATGAATTCCCGATGTGATGTAGAAACCACCTGTAAAAACAGGGTTAGTCACAATAGCGTTGCTGTCATAAATTTCTCCTCCATCTGATCCACCAGAAACGGTGTAGGTATAGTTGATAATATCACCAACATCAACTATGGAGTTATTGTTTAAGTCTTGGTAAACACCATCTTGAGAGCCATAAATATAAACAAAATAGGAACTTGTTGTAGGCAAGTTGTTGTAATATGTGCCCGGCAACCCGTTGGTGTCATATCCAAATGGATCTGAAGACAAGTCGGTTATCTCGGTAGTTGTTGAAGAAGGCGTTGCATGAACGATTACTTGACTTTGATCATAACAACCACTACCCAATTTTTGGGCCGTTAAACCGGTAATTTCCTCTCCCGGAGCTAAAGTTGCTATTGTCCCAAACCAAAAAGTCATGCCAAAAGTATTTGGTCCTTGTGTGACAAAAACGTTGGTTAAGGTTTCTTCTCCAATATTTTTAATACTGATATTATAATAAATGTCTGTACCTAAATTAGTAGCGGACATTAATATCCCAATAGCAGGGTTAACAGTAGTTTTCTCTTTCGGCTTAGCCAAGACAATAGAAAAAGTCAGTAAAAAGAGGAATAGTAGTTTTTGTTTCATTGATGTTGGTTTTAGTAACTGTTTGACATCAATAAAGATATAAAAAACAATGTAAGTTTTTACTTTTTTTTCTCTTCCTCTTCTAAATCACTTAAATGGAAACGCAAAGCCGTTACCGAAATACTAATCTCCCAAAAAGAAATCGCCAACGAAGTCAATAAACACAGTAGGCTTGCGGCAAAAAGATAAATACCGGCAGTATGCCATTCTACAAACAAACAAAGCATGGCAAACACTGAAAGAAACAAACACAATACGCCGAAAAGCTGCATATAACGAATTAAAGACAGTCTCAGGTTGAGGTTTTTAATCTGCAACAAAATGCTTCGTGTATGGTTTTCGTCATAATGCTTTTTCAGGCTGCGAACGATTTGAGCAATCGTCAAAAAACGATTGGTATAGGCCAACAAAATCAACGAAGTTGCAGAGAATAAAAGCGCCGGAGTTTCTATGTTGAGTGTCATGGTAAGGGTAAAGTTTGATTTACGAATACGAAGTTCGACAAATTTAGCCAATAAAAAAACCTGCAAGTTTTCACTCACAGGTTTTTTTTACTATTGCCTTTTGGCTAATGCCTAATTACTTGATCAACTCAAAACTTCTCTTTACAAAAGCGGTTAATTCTTCGCCTTTTAATAAACCTTGAGAAATCTTAGCCAAGTCTAATGCTTGTTTCACCAAACTCTCCTGAGCCGATTTGTCCGAAGTGTTTAAAATGGTTGTGGCCAAATCAGAATTGGTATTCACCACTAAATTATACATTTCAGGGAAATTGCCCATGCCGAACATACCGCCGCCACCGGTTTGACTCATTTCTTTCATTCTTCGCATGAATTCCGGTTGGGTAATGATGAATGGCGCTGCGCTGCTGTCCATTGGCTCCAATTGTACTGAGTAATTGGTTTTGGGTACAATTTCTTCTAAAACCGTTTTCAATTGCGTTGATTCTTCTTCAGACAGTTTTGAAATTTGAGTGTCTTCCTTTTGAATTAATTTATCGATATGGTCTGAGTCGACACGTGTAAAGGTCAAGTTCTCATTATCGCTTTCTAATTTCTGAATCAAATGCGAAACGATAGGCGAATCTAATAACAATACTTCGTATCCTTTGTCTTTGGCGATTTCCACATAGCTGTGTTGTGCATCTTTATTGGAAGCATACAAGACTACTAATTTTCCGTTTTTGTCGGTTTGGTTTGCCGTAATGGCTTCTTTTAATTCGGCCAATGTGTAATATTTGTCATCTACTGTTGGATACAAAACAAAATCACCGGCTTTTTCGTAGAATTTCGGTTCCGATAACATCCCGTATTCCAAAACGATTTTGATGTCGTTCCATTTTTTCTCGAAGTCTTCGCGGTTTTCGTTGAATAACGATTTCAATTTATCAGCCACTTTACGGGTGATGTAATTCGAAATTTTCTTCACATTGCCATCGGCTTGCAAATAAGAACGCGATACGTTCAACGGAATATCCGGAGAATCAATAACACCTTTCAGCATGCCTAAAAACTCAGGAACAATTCCTTCAACGTTGTCTGTTACATAAACCTGATTTTGGTACAATTGAATTTTGTCTTTTTGCAACTGCAAATCGGCTGACATTTTTGGGAAGTACAAAATTCCGGTCAAGTTGAAAGGATAATCCACATTCAAATGAATATTGAACAATGGTTCTTCAAACTGCATTGGGTACAATTCGCGGTAGAAATTTTTATAATCTTCATCGGTCAAATCCACCGGTTGCTTAGTCCACGCCGGATTTGGATTGTTGATGATGTTGTCCACTTCCACTTCGGTGAAAATATTGTCTTTGTCTTCTTCGGCAACGGATTCGCCTTTTTTCTGTTCGATTTTTTCTTTTCGGGTACCAAATTTAATCGGCACCGGCATGAATTTGTTGTATTTGGTTAGCAATTCACGGATTCGGTATTCTTCCAAAAATTCTAAAGAATCTTCGGCGATGTGCAAGATGATTTCGGTTCCTCTGTCGGTTTTGTCATGCGGTTCCAAAGTGAACTCCGGACTACCGTCACAAGTCCAGTGTGCCGCCGGTTCGTCTTTGTACGATTTGGTGATGATTTCCACTTTTTCCGCTACCATGAAGGCAGAATAGAAACCTAATCCAAAATGACCAATGATACCTGAATCTTTGGCAGAGTCTTTATATTTTTCAAGGAATTCTTCGGCTCCTGAGAATGCCACTTGGTTGATGTATTTCTCCACTTCTTCGGCAGTCATTCCCAAACCTTGGTCGATGAGGTGCAATTTTTTCCCCTCTTTGTCGATTTTAACTTCAATAATTGGGTTGCCATATTCTACTTTGGCTTCGCCAATACTGGTTAAATGTTTTAATTTTAAAGTAGCATCCGTAGCATTGGATACCAATTCACGCAAGAAAATTTCGTGGTCGCTGTATAAAAACTTCTTGATTAGCGGAAAGATGTTTTCTACTGATACATTAATTTTTCCTGTTGTCATAATTCGATTTTTAAACCTGCCAAACGGCAGGCGGGTTAAACAATTTGAAAATCAATCAGTCAAAACTAATACCAATTGTGCCGTTTATGACAAATTGACGTAGTAACAATTCTACAAGGATTAAGTAAAATTATGTAAACGGAAAATCAAAAATGAGCGTATATTTGTCTATATTAATTCATAATCTCATAATAAGGATGAAAAAAATTATTTTTCTAAGTTTAGTCTCCATTTTGATTTTTTCATGCAAATCAAAAAATTCTGCCACCAGCACTAAAATAGATTCGAAATCGCAAACTGCGATTAAAGGTGAATGGGTGATATCCTCGGTTAATTATCCTGGTTCTGAAGTGATTAAAGTAACCTCATTTGACTTAGCGGATTCTAAATGTTTTATTGGAAGCAAATGGAAGTTTGTTTCGATGAGTAACAAAGGAAATATGGCTTTGAACAGTACGAGTTGTACGGCCTATTCCACACCGATTTCTTGGTTTATCAATAAAGAAGGCGAGTTCGTATTGAAAATTTTAGATGAAGCGAAAGCCAAAACAGTAAAATCCGGCTACGTTTTGAAAGTGGCCAACCAAACGGATAAATCGTTTCAGTTGATTGACAAAATCAATGTTGGCGGTACTTTAACCGATGTAGTATATCAATTTCAAAAAATAAATTAACAAAACATGAGAAAATATAGCGCACTATTATTAGGAAGTTTAATGATGGTTTCAACGGTGTTTACCAGTTGTGAAGCCGTAAAAAATACAAGTAATCAACAACGAGGAGTTGCGATTGGAGCCGTAGGCGGAGCGGTTATCGGTGGAATTTTAGGAAACAATATCGGTAAAGGCGGAAACGGTGCTCTTGGAGCGGTTTTAGGCGGCGTTATCGGAGGAGTTGCCGGCGGTGTTATTGGAACTAAAATGGACAAACAAGCCAGAGAAATCGAAACGGCATTGCCCGGTGCACAAGTAGAAAGAGTAGGAGAAGGAATCAAATTGACTTTAGGTGAGAATGCCGTGCGTTTTGATACCAATAAATCAAGCTTGACTCCAACGGCTAAGGCCAATTTAGACAAATTAGTACCGGTTTTCAACCAATATCCGGATACCAACATTCAAATTTACGGTTACACCGACAGCACCGGAACACCTGAGTACAACCTGACTTTGTCTGATCAAAGAGCGGCTTCTGTCAAAGCTTATTTGTCGAGCAAAGGATTGTCTTCTACCCGATTTGTAACTACGGGTTTAGGGATTGCCGATCCTATTGCGACTAATGATACACCGGAAGGCAGAAGTCAAAACCGTCGTGTAGAATTTGCGATTACAGCCAATGAAAAAATGATACAGGAAGCTCAAAAAGAGGCCGGAAAATAAAACTTTACTTTTTTATATACTTAAAGCGTTCATCACCAATGGGCGCTTTTTTTATTTTCATTTTTTTTGAACAACATTTAACAAAACTTTTTGTTTAGTTATTTTTTAAAATAGTTAAACATTAATAAATTTACATTGTATTTAAAACCTATACCATGGCAACAATCAAACGCACAAAAGCAAAAAAAGAAGCTCTCAATGACGATGCTATCATCTCACTATACATGACTGATGTTTTGGAAGCCAATGAAGAACCGAAAAACGCTTTTGTATTCTGTAAGAAGCATAATATTGAAGAAAGTGATTTCTACTCTTTCTTTGGTTCACTCGACGCAGTAAAGCAGAGTATATGGGTCAAATTTTTTGAAAATGCCGTTGCGACCATTGAAAAAGAGGAAGCCTTTAACAGCTATTCTGATAAAAATAAATTGTTGACGCTAAATTTTACTTTGTTTGAAATCCTGACTTTGAACAGAAGCTATGTGTTGTTTACATTGAAAGAAAATAAAGAAGGATTAAAAAACCTCAAAAATTTAAAAGAGTTCCGAAACCGTTTTAAAGATTATATCGTAAATGAAATAAAGTCAAAACCCTCAGAGCCATTCGGGAAAGTGGCGAAAGTAACCGAACCCGTTTTCTCTGAAGGTGCTTGGCTTCAGTTCTTATTCATATTGAAATTTTGGATGGACGATACTTCGAAAGGATTCGAAAAAACCGATGTGTTGATCGAAAAATCGGTTAACACCGCAGTTGATTTATTAGACACAAAACCGTTGGAAAGTCTGTTTGACTTAGGCAAATTCCTTTGGAAAGAAAAAATGCAGTAAATGAAAACATTAGATAAAATTCCAACCGGAAAAATAGAACGGGCTAGTCAATTGGTCAAAACCGGAATCAAAGTAGGCGGAAATTACGTTGCTTATTATGGTGAAAAAATTGTCAATCCGTCTTTGAATCGTGACAAACTCAACGAAAACAATGCCGAAGATATTTATGACGGACTAAAAAATCTAAAGGGAAGTGCTTTAAAAGTGGCTCAAATGTTGAGCATGGATAAAAGCATTATGCCTCAAGCTTATGTAGAAAAATTTTCGCTGTCACAGTTCTCGGTTCCGCCATTGTCAGCGCCATTGGTTCGAAAAACCTTTAAAAAATATTTAGGGAAATACCCCGAAGAGTTATACGATTCTTTCACTCCGGATGCTATGAATGCGGCGAGTATCGGTCAGGTACACAAAGCAACCAAAGATGGGGAAAAACTTGCTGTGAAAATCCAATATCCCGGAGTGGCAGATAGTATAAGTTCTGATTTAGCGCTGGTTAAACCTTTTGCGATCAGAATGTTTAACATCAAAGGGAAAGATTCCGATAAATATTTTCAGGAAGTGGAGCACAAGTTGCTTGAAGAAACCGATTATATTTTGGAACTAAAACAAAGCTTGGAAGTATCCGATTGGTGTAGTAAGATTGACAATTTGCGTTTCCCGAAATATTATCCTGAGTTTTCTTCGGAGAAAATTTTAACAATGGAATGGATAGACGGTGAGCACCTTTCAGAATTCACCGCACACAATGAAGATAGGGTTAAAGGAGATAAGATAGGGCAAGCCTTGTGGGATTTTTATATGTACCAAATGCACCATTTGAAACAAGTGCATGCCGATCCGCATCCGGGCAACTTTTTGATAGATGAAGACGGGAAATTGGTAGCAATAGATTTTGGCTGTATCAAGCACGTGCCTGAAGAGTTTTATGTGCCGTATTTTGAACTGGCCAAACCTGAAGTTATCGATAATCCGAAATTGTTCAACGAAAAATTATATGAATTAGAAATATTGCGTCACGATGACAGCAAGAAGGAAATTGAGTATTTCACCAAAATATTCCACGACTTGTTGAGTTTGTTTACCAAACCGTTTCATGGTGACTATTTTGATTTTTCCGATGAAGATTTCTTTGGTAAAATAGCCCAAATGGGAGAAGAGTTTTCCAAAGACACCCAACTCAGAAAAATGAACGGCAATAGAGGTTCAAAACACTTTTTATACATCAACCGAACGTTTTTCGGACTGTATAATTTGTTACACGATTTAAAAGCACGAATTGACACCAAGTCATTCGAAAAATATATACCGAATTAAAGATTGTTTATTTATTGGTTAGGTTGGTAAGAGCGACACTCCACGTTTGAGTTCTGTCGCTCTTATCTTTTTAATAAACTTCGTATGTTTGCATACACTTTATCAAAATGCTGAAAGTCCAAAACATTTCCTTTTCCTATAAAGAAAAACCCACCATTCATTTGCTTTCTTTTGAACTAATGAAAGGCAAAAACTTAGCGGTAATCGGCGAAAGCGGTTGCGGTAAAAGTACGTTGCTCAAATTGGTTTACGGCTTATATGATTTGGATGCCGGACATATTTTTTGGGACGATAACGAGGTTTTAGGGCCCAAATTTCATCTGATTCCCGGTATGGAGTACATGAAGTATTTGGCTCAAGATTTTGACTTAATGCCTTTTATTACCGTGGCCGAAAATGTGGGTAAATACCTGTCAAACATTTATGCGGATAAGAAAAAGGAACGCATCGCTGAACTATTAGACATCGTTGAAATGACGGAATTCGCGTCAGTAAAAGCCCAATTTTTGAGCGGCGGTCAAATGCAACGCGTAGCTTTGGCTCGAGTTTTAGCTTTAGAACCCGAAGTGTTATTGTTAGACGAACCGTTCAGCCATATCGATAATTTCAGAAAGAACAGCCTGCGCCGAAAATTGTTTGCTTATTTAAAAGAAAAACAAATCACTACTATTGTTGCTACTCATGACAGCTCTGATGTATTGTCCTTTTCGGAGGAGGTGATTGTGATGCAAAATGGTCAAATCATCGCGACAGATTCACCAAAAAGTTTGTACCAAAATCCAACGAACAAATACATCGCTTCACTTTTTGGCGATGTCAATGAAATGAAGATTGGCGGGAATTTACAATACATTTATCCTCACCAATTAAAAAGGGTTCCGAAATCCGAAATTCAAGTTGAAATAGTCAATTGTTATTACAAAGGCAGCCATTATTTGGCGGAAGCCAAACACAATAAGGAAATTATTTTCTTTGAAAATCAAACCAATATTCCAATCGGAACTAAAATTTATCTCGAAATAAAAAACCCTGAAATCGATTAATTTCAGGGTTTCTTTTTTTAGTTTTTCAAATACTTTTCAAGGAATTGGTCTTGTTCCCAAAGCAAGTGTAAAATATTGTCTTTGGCGGCATAACCGTGACTTTCCTTCGGTAGCAAAACCAAACGAACCGGCGCACCCAAATTCTTCAACGCTTGGAAATAACGTTCTGATTGCAGCGTAAATGTTCCGGGATTGTTATCGGCATCACCGTGAACTAATAATAATGGTGTTTTCATCTTATCGGCATTCATAAACGGCGACATACCGTTGTAAATTTCCGGTACATCCCAATAATTTCTTTGTTCACTTTGGAACCCAAAAGGCGTCAGTGTTCGGTTATAAGCACCGCTTCGGGCTATTCCGCAAGCGAATAAATTGGAGTGCGTCAATAAATTAGCCGTCATAAAAGCACCATATGAATGTCCGCCAATAGCGACTTTTTTGCGGTTGATGTAATCCAAATTGTCTACCGCGTCAATAGCAGCTTCCGCATTGGCAATCAATTGCGGCATAAAAGTATCGTTAGGTTCGGTTTTGCCTTCACCAATAATAGGAAACGAAGCGTCATCTAAAACCGCATAACCTTTGGTTACCCAATACACAAACGAACCATAGTTAGGAAAAGTAAACTCGTTAGGATTTTTGTTGCTTTGTCCGGCGCTGTTTTTATCTTTAAATTCTTCCGGGTAAGCCCAAATCAATAATGGTAATTTTTCCGCTTTCTTAGTTCGGTCGTAACCGGCCGGCAAATAAAGTGTACCCGACAATTCGACACCGTCTTTTCGTTTGTATTTAATCACTTCTTTGTATACATTTTTAATACTTTCAAACGGATTTTTGAAGTTGGTAATTTGGGTTAATTTACCCGATTTGATGTTGCGGAAATAGTAATTGGGAAAATCGGTTTTGGATTGGATTTGTACTAAAACATCCCCTTTTTTAAAATCTTCTATCGATTGTAAGTCTTCTTTTTTGTCTTTAAACGTTGAAGTATACAAACGTTTAGATTTTAGGGTAGCCAAATTGAATTCATCTATAAAAGGAAACTGACCTTCTTTGGTGAATCCGTCACCAATCAGATACACATTGTTATTTTCGATAGCCAAAACAGATCGGTTGTATTGGTTGCGTTTGGTTTCTAAATTTCCCGGATCACTATATATATCTTGTGAGTTTCGATCCATAATAATTTTTGGTGCTAATTTCGGATTTGAAGGGTTAAATAAATACGCTTTTTGATTACGGGTGTCATACCAACTATCATAGGCAATAGCAGTTGTTTCGTTACCCCAAATAATGCCCCCAAATCGTTGTTGTGTTTTTAAAACCGAATAAGGTTGGTTATTAAAAGGTGCTTCCCAGATTAAAATTTCATCACGGAATTCAACTTTATTGGCCTGATCACCTTCGTCTAAAGCAACCACGTAAGAAAGAGTGGCCGGTTGGTCGGCTCTCCAGTTCATGCTTCTTTTGCCTTTTCTAACCGATGAGAAGCCCTTAGGAATCACTTCGCTCAAAGGAACTTCATTGACTGTTTTGATTTCTTTTCCGTTCAAATCATAAACAACTGATTTTTGCGGAAAACGGCTCAGCGGTACGATATAAGAATACGGTTTTAAAATAGTGGTAATCATCAAATAATTGCCATCCGGAGAGAAACTTTCTCCGGCGTAAATGTCCGCCGATTTGAATAATTCTGTCTTTCCGGATAAAGAGACTTTATACAATTCTGAAGTTACTAAAGCATCAAAATTGGCTTCATCTGTTTTGTTTTTCAACAAATCCTGATAAGTTCTGTTTTGTGATTTTGATCCGTCGCTGGTAGAAACCGTTGGTCCTTTGGGCAAATCTTTTTTGCTGTCAATTAAAGTCGGACGATTTTTGGGCAGCATTTTAACCAAAAGTGTTTCATTGTCTTTCATCCAGCTGTAAGGACTGCCTAAGTTGGCATTCAAGTTAGCCTCTGTCACTTTTTTGGCGGAAGCCGAAACCACATCAATCACCCAAAGTTCAACACCGGTATTGGTAGTGTTGGTAAACCCGATTTTCTTTTCGTTTTGCGACCAGGAAATATTCGTGATTCTTGGATTTTGCGGTAAGCCGGAAACTTGAGTTTCCACTTTATCAGTCACTTTTCTCAATTTCAAGTTGTTGATGTAAGTCACAGTACTCGAAATATTGGTAATGGGGTTGATTCGTAAACCGCCCAGACGCATTTCTTCCTGATTCAGGTCGTCGAGGGTTTTATAAGTGTTTCGGTAACTCAAAAGCATGTATTCTTTTTTAGAATCCATGCTTACCGATGGAGAGCGTTCATAATCGGCCAAAGCCAAAATTTCAGCTGAAGGTTTTTGGAAATTCAGATTCTCCTGTGCCATAGAAGAAAATCCCAATCCGATTAAGAATAGAAAGGTAAATTGTAGTTTCATATGTTGTTGTTGGTTTAATGTGATTTAAAATGTTTGTCTAAAATAAAGTTTTCCGGTTACAATATTTTAAAGAATTTGTTAAACTTGGCCTTGGTCAAAGCAAATGAAAGATTAACCTTTTTTGTCAATCTGTAAATTAGAATCTAAAAATAGCTTTTAGAAATATAAGATTGTTAAATTTGCTATTCTCATTTTAGTAAATAAGCAAAAATATGTACCACTCCAAAATAACAGGCTTAGGTTTTTATGTTCCTGATAATGTTGTGACCAATGACGATTTGGCCAAAATTATGGACACCAATGACGAATGGATTCAGGAAAGAACCGGCATCAAAGAAAGAAGACACATTAAAAGAGGTGAAGACACTACCACATCGATGGGTGTAAAGGCAGCCAAGATTGCCATAGAGCGTTCAGGTGTGAGTAATGACGATATTGATTTTATAGTTTTCGCCACGATTTCACCGGATTTCTATTTTCCCGGACCCGGTGTGGCTTTACAAAAAGAATTAGGATTGAAAACCATAGGCGCTTTAGATATCCGAAACCAATGTTCAGGCTTTATCTATGCGCTATCGGTAGCAGATCAATACATCAAAACCGGCATGTATAAAAACATTTTAGTAGTTGCTTCGGAATTGCAGTCCTTAGGATTAGATATGACGGATAGAGGACGTGGCGTTTCAGTGATTTTTGGTGATGGCGCCGGTGCAGCAATGATTAGTAGAGAAGAAGATGTAACCAAAGGAATCTTGTCGACACATTTGCATTCAGAAGGAGAACATGCCAAAGAGTTAGCGGTTTTAGCACCGGGTATGGGCGGAAGATGGGTAACTGATATTATCGCAGAAAATAACCCTGAAGACGAAAGTTATTTCCCTTATATGAACGGACAATTTGTATTCAAAAATGCGGTTGTGCGTTTTAGTGAAGTGATTAACGAGGGCTTGCAAGCCAACAATTTGCAGGTTTCTGATATAGATTTGTTGATTCCGCATCAGGCCAATTTGAGAATTTCACAGTTTATTCAGCAAAAATTCAAACTGACGGACGACCAAGTCTTCAACAACATTCAGAAATACGGAAACACCACGGCAGCTTCCATCCCGATAGCTTTGACCGAAGCGTGGGAACAAGGCAAAATCAAAGAAGGTGATACCCTGGTTTTAGCGGCTTTTGGTAGTGGATTTACTTGGGCGAGCGCTATCATAAAGTGGTAAAAAGGAATTTCAATAAATAAAAAAAGCCAAACTTTACGTTTGGCTTTTTCATTAACAACTATTCAAATAATTTTGTGATAATTATAAAAGGCCACCACTACCTTGTGTCTCATTTTGATCTCTTTGTTTGCGTTGCATAGCAGCGTTTTTACCACCGCCAAACATATAATTGAATCCTACGTAGAAAGTTTGACTTTCCCAGTAAAAAGCTCCGGTTTGACGATAAGGAATGTTCCCGTCAAAAGCAAAATGCATGGTTTCAAAAACGTCATTAAATCGGGCTGTAATACTTCCTTTTCCTTTCAAAACGGTGTAGGTTGAGCCAATATCCATTTTGTACATTGGTTTTCTTTCAAATTGTAAGCCTAAATCTTCTCCTCTGTACATGGCAAATAAATTGAATCTCAATTTTTTAGTCGCTACAAAGTTGTTGTTTATTCTGGCATTAAAGATAATAACATCGGCTTCGGCTCTTTCCTGTTCTTGGGTATTAGCATTTTGAACAGTACCTCTGACAGTTTTGAAATAAGCATCGCTGCTGGCATTAACAGACCACCAAGTAGTCAATTTTAAATTGGCGGAAACTTCAGCACCTATAGCACTGTTGTCGTCAAAATTGTCATAAGAAATGATGTCTTGATTGATATTATCCGGATTCTTATAGATGATTCTACCGATTTCGTCATTAATTTGTCGGTAAAAAACGCCACTTGTAATAGAACCGATTTTAGTAGTTCTGGTATAATTTACTTCGAAAGAGTTGGTGAATTGCGGTTCCAATGAAGGATTTCCTCTGGATTCAACCAAAGGAGTTGTCCATTCTCTGATCGGACTGATTTGACCAATGCTTGGTCGGTCAACGCGTCTTGAAAAGTTGAAATTAAACGAGTCTTTATCACTGGCTTTATAATTGAAAAATAAAGACGGATAAATGGCGAAAATATCGTCTTCAATAGTACTTTGATCGTTAATGTTTTCAGATGGAGTAGAAGAGGTAACTACATTTTGAAAATCACCTTCAATTTCGTATTGTTCTAAACGAATCCCGGCCTGAACGCTCCATTTTTTCCATTGTTTTCCAATATTGGTGTAAAAGGAATGAATGTTTCGCGTGAATTCAAAATTTGAATTTCCTTGTCTGTTGTATGATTCCGAGGGTTCGCTGATGGTTTCATCAAAATCATTGGTAATTTTTTGGATTCGGGTTTCAGCTCCGATTTCTAATTTAACCGTTTCGGATAATGGGTTTACGTAGTCTACGTTAATTTGCAAATAATCCGTATCACGCTTAATGTCGTTATTGGTGAATCTGGTCGAAGTTGGATTTTCTTGGTTGAACAAATAATCGGAATTTTCCGGGCTCTCGGTGTTGGAAAAATTCGCCTGAAAATCTAAAGTTTCTCCTTTTTTATCAAAATCATGTTTATAGGCTAAATCATAAGTTTGGGTATAGTTTTCTGTATCCGAATCAGAGGTTTGTCTGGAATCTCTCTGTAATGCATTTGTATAATCTACATTGGTAAATCCGGTACCGCCACCATTTACAATATTTTGGTTGGTGTAAAAGGAAATACTGTTTTTTTCATTGATATAATAATCCATTCCCAGTTTAACCAAATGGGATGTGTTGAGGTTTGATCCGCCAAATTCTTGTCTGTTCTCAAAAAGCGGTCGATAGCTGTTAATGTGACCGTGATTTTCATTTTGACCGTGATTGAATCCGTAGTTGGTATAGAAATTTACTTTCCCGACTTTGTAGTTGAGGTTTAGGGCTGAATTAACTTTAGGCGTAACTCCGAAAGTCACCCCCGAATTGATGCTTCCGTTAAAACCTTCTTGTGAATTTTTGTGCAAAATGATATTGATGATTCCGCTCATTCCTTCAGGGTTATATTTGGCGGAAGGATTTGTAATCAATTCGATTTGTTTGATAGAAGATGACGGAATTTGTTGTAATAATTGAGCCGCATCAATGTTAGACGGCTTTCCGTCAATCAAAACCCTCACATTCGAATTTCCTCTTAGACTTAATTCTTTGGTTTGTGGGTCAACACTAACTGTGGGAATATTGTTCATGATTTCAGAAGCTGTATTTCCGGAAGCGATTAAATCTTTCCCGACGTTCACCACTTTACGATCAATTTTTTGCTCTATAGTGGAACGTTCTTTTACAATTTCCACACCGGCCAATTGAACGGCTTCTTCTTCAATGGCAATAGTGCTAAGATTGACATTCTTGTTGCTTTCTGATAATGTAACTTCTTGGGTTATTTTTTTATAACCAATAAATTGCACTTCAACAGTATATTTTTTTAAGGCTAGGTTTTTAATAGAAAAACTTCCGTTTTCTAGAGTAATTCCTCCGGTTATGATTTTGGCATCTTCTAGAACCGAAACATTTACATAAGGAAGAGGTTGTTTAGTGTTCTTGTCAATCACTTTACCTGTTATTACACCGGGATTTGATGTGCTTTGAGCCATTAGAATGGTAAAATTACTAACTACTAAAAGGAATAATAATTTAAATTTCATTTTGTTTTTGTTGCTTTTTTAATGTTGAGATGAGTTAAAGATTTCAATTTTAAAATCTTCAACAATTGTTAATTCAATCACCAAAGTAGACTGTTAAAACGATTATTTGTTACACTAAAAAACAAAAAACTCTCAAAATATTTTGAGAGTTTTCAAGGGGATATGTTTTTTTGGGATTAACGTTTCATGGCGAAATGAGCACGGAATTCCTGACTTACCTGATTTTCATCAGTGTAGCTCACACTAAACCAATAATCATCGGAAGGCATCATATTGCCATTGTAAGTCCCATCCCATCCGTTACCGTTGGGTCTGATTTGTTTGATGATTTTTCCGTATCGATCATAGATAATAATGTTGGCGGAAGGTTGGTTCGACAAATTAGTAATATTCCAAGTGTCGTTATATCCATCACCATTTGGGGTAAAGTATTTAGGATAATTGATTACTACTGCTTGAATAGTAGTAGAGCCACAACCGTTTCGGTCTCTTACGGTGATGAGATGCATTCCTGAAGATACATTGTTAAAAACCGGACTGTCTTGGAATGGTCCGTTGTCCAACTGGTACTCAAAGTTATTCCCTTGACCGGTAGCGGTAACAATAATCGACTGCGAATCTGAAAAATCTTCCTCAACAGTGTAAGTAACTACAGCCGGCTCAGATGGATTTACCGTCACATTCACCGGTTCTGAGCTACATCCTGTGGCTGTTTTGGTAGCTATTAAAGTATAGATTCCCGGTAAAACAGCTGTATAATTGCTTGCTGTTCCCACGGTTGTTCCTGCTTCATTGGTCCATATAAAACTATGGGTAGCCGAACTCAAACCACTGTGAATAGTATAAGCATTCAAAAGTGTTTGTGTTTCACTGTCAAAACAAATGATTCCGTCAACCGGAGTTGGTTCAGGCAATGTATTTACCACTATGGATATTGGTTTGATGTCGAAACAACTTGAGGTTAAAGTATTACTAACTCTAACATAAACTGTAGCAAGCGTAGTACTGGTAATAGCATTTGATTGGTTTAAGGCATCCGACATTGTAGCATAATAGGCAATGGTAAATTCAGCACTGGTTTGAGTGCCTAAAATGGTTGCCGATAATGTTGTCAAATTAAAAGAAGTTATGCCATCATTGTTTCCATCCATATCACATACTGATCTAAGCGCTGTCGGAACGGAGTTGGCTATCGGAGTATCAATTATGGTTACTGTAAAGGAACTTTCATCGGAACATCTCGGTAAATATGGCGATAATCCGTAAATATATACTGTTTGCGAAGTTGTAATAGTTGCTCCGGCATTCAATTGCAATCCCGTTCCATTAGATCCGGTAAAGTACTGTCCAACTGTTAAATTGGGTAAAGTATAGTTTTCACAGGTGGTCACATTTGGCAACACATCAACATTGAAAATAGTAATGTTAAAACTAATTTCACTGCTACAATCAGGCGTAGTGTTTGTATGGGCAAAAACATACACAGTTTGAGAATGGGTTACAGTATCACCGACTTGTAATAAAGTTCCGGTTCCGCCGCTACCGGTGTAATAATTCCCCAATGTCAAGGGTTGAAGCGTATAAGAATTACAAGCATAAACGTCAACGATAGTCGGAATAACCGGCGTGTTGTTGATCGTAACCGTAAAAGAAGTTTCATCAACGCAAGAGAATGAGGTTCGGATTAAGGACTCTTTAAATATATAAATGGTTTGGCTGGTTGTAATGACTGTTCCGGGTAAAATCTCTACACCGCTTCCGTTTGGACCTCCAGATTGGGTATAGTATTTATTAGTAGCGGTCAATGTAGGTAAAGTAAAACTGTCGCAAGTTGTTACGTCTGCCATTACATCAGCCGAGGTACTAAATATGTTTATTTGGAAACTATTTTGGACAACACAAGGCGGAGTTGTTCCTGAAACGGCATAAATATAGATTCTTTGAGAGCTGGTTATCACTGTACCACCAGCCAACATAGTTCCGGTGCCATCCGGACCTGTGAAATAATTACCTACTTGTAAATTAGTCAATACATATTGGTCGCAAATATCAATATCCGATCTTGAACTAATGGCCGGTAAGGGAAGTATAGTTACCGTGAAACTTGATTGATTGAAGCAACTGCTGTTTAATCTTTTGAAAATGTAAATGGTTTGTGTCGCAAGGATAACATCTCCCGGATATAACATCGTTCCTGTTCCGTCTGTTTCAGTATAGTATTCTCCATTGGTTAGAGAAGGTAAAGTATAACTTTCACAAACCGTTACATCGCTTAAAGTATCAATTTGTGGTTGGGAAATACTGATAGTAAAGTTTAAATTATCTGTACAGTTTACACCGCCACTTGCAGTCGGAGCATAAATATAGACTGTGCTACTAGTATTAATTACGGTACCTGCCGGAATTTGTTGGCCTGTACCCATTGGTCCTGTATAATAATTTCCAATTGGCAATTGCGGTAAGGTGTAACCGTTGCATTGCGCAATATTTTGTGGCTGAGGTAAACCTATGTAAACTTCAAAGCTGTCTTCGTCACTACAAGGCGAAGTTCCGGTGGTAGTGGCATAAACATAAATAGTTTGGCTCAAAGTAATTACGGTTCCGGGAGCAAGCTGATTTCCTGAAGCACCGGTTCCGGTATAATAATTACCAATAGATAAAGCCGGTAAAGTATAAGATGTACACTCAAAGACATCTGCTCTGTCTCCAACCTCTATAGTGGGTAAAATGGTAATGGTAAAACTGCTGTCAACTATACAAACTGGAGCTATTTCAGTTATGAAATAATAATAAATCGTTTGTGAGGAGTTGATAACCGTTCCGGCTGGAATTTCTGTTCCTGAGGCACTTGGCCCGGTGTAGTATTTTCCATAATTCAATGATGGTAAAGTGTAGCTTCCGCAACTGTTTACATCTTCAGGAGTTAAGTCAGAAGTATCTACGATAGTTACAGTAAAAGAACTATTAGCGGTACATGAACCAGGTCCGTTGGATTGATTGTAAATAAATATGGTTTGGGTTTCTGTTATAACATCTCCTGCAAATAAAGGTGTTCCGCCTCCATTAATTTCGGTAAAATAGTTGCCGTTAGTCAAAGGTTGTAAAGTATAATTCGAACAAACCAAAACATTTTCCAATTCATCAACTACAGGTATAGGATTGACAATTAAATTAAAACTTGTAAGGCTAAAACAACTCGGATCCGAAACATTGTATACCCTAACATAAATGGTTTGCCCCGAAGACACAAAACTACCGGCACCACTAATTGGATTAACGCTGTTTGTAGCATCATTTAGCGAGGTATAATATCTTACAGCATAAATTGACCCGGGTTGTCCGTTTAATATAGCAGCGTTCTGTGAAGTAAGATTGAATTGAGCATTGACTTGTGTCAAAGAGGTTGCACACATAGTTATATTCTGAGGCTGTGTAGCTGTTGGTGGTGGGGAAACCAAGAGTTGGAATGATTTTACTCTGAAACAACCATTAGGCAATTGAATTCTAACATAAATGATTTGTCCTGAAGTGCCATTATATTGAAGCGGTAGCGGATTGATATTATTGTTAGCATCGCTTTGAGAAGCATGATAAGTTACTACAGTCGATGGATTCAAACCTTGTTTAACTCTGTTGGTATTCGCATCTAAGTTGTATGTATAAGTCGTGGCTCCGGTATCGCATTTAGATAAATTATTCGGATTTGGCGAATTTATTTGCGGGAGATATTCCACAATAATACTATCAGTAATAGGCTGACAAGAATTGTCAATACTAGTATAAGTAACACTATAAGTACCAGCTTGATTGATTATTAATGTTGGTCCGGTCTCACCATTGATTGTAGTGCCATTTCTTTTCCACGAAAAAGTATATTCAGCTGCATTTAAACCGGTGTCTAAAGTATGGTTAGACCCAAAACACAAGGCAGTGTTGCTGCTTGTTGTTAAGTCGAGCCCCAAAACATCTTGGCCAATGTTAAAACTGTCTGAAGAGATAAAAATTGCAGAATCTGATTGCGGGTCTAATCGGTCGGCAATGACTAACTTAATGTGGTACGGAACACCCGGCGTCAAAACAGAAGCGGCTGTCAATACAGTTGTTTGACCATTAAAGTTGGTGGCGGAGTTCGCAGCATTTGAACCTCCATTAAAACTTCCGAAATATTGTGAGTTAACCGATGGGCAAGAGGAATTGTATAAGAACTCTCTAATCGTAACTACTGAAATGGGATTGGTGCTGTTAGGCACGACCGCCAAGTTCGTGGTCGTTCCGGTATTTAAATTGGTGAGCAAAAAGGCAAAAGCATCAGAATATTGGCATTGAAAATTACCATATTCCTCAGAGGCAAATATAAAGTCAAAACTAAAATTGGGTGAAATAGGCGTAAAGTCAAATTCCAAAACAGTTGCATTGGTTGAAACCATTGAAATTCCCGATGCGGCTAAAGTAGCTTCCAACGAGGCATCACCTATCCATGTTGCCGATCCGTCATTTAATATTGAACTATTCGGTCCGGGAGCATTAAGAGCATTTCCGGTTGATAAAATCACACCGCTTTGCATTGGAAAGCCGGAATTAGTATTTTGGAAAAAGCCAATTCCGTTAGATGAACCATAGTCGGTTCCGGTTCGCCAGGTAATATTTGTTGCAGAGACACAAGGTGAGTTGATCAATACATCATTGACTAATTGCGGGACTGTATACTGGCTTGAACTTACTGTAATGGGCTGTGAAAAACCAACTGCACTGATTAGTAGGCTAATTGTTGTTAATAGTTTTTTCATTTCTTGGGGGATTTTGACAATGCAAATATTGAGCATTAAATCGTTTAAATGCAAATAAAATCGACAAAATGCATTTTATTTATTTTTACATCTATAAAATACCTACAAAAGCATGTTTTGATACTCACAAACCACCCTTTTTTATTCCTAAAACCAATGCATTAAAATTTGTATTCTAATGATTATCTTTGCCCACTTAAAAGAATTACCATGAAGCTTTCACAAATTTTAACCCAACACATACAAGTAGCCATTCAGGAATTATTCAACGTCACCGTTGACAGAGTAGAGTTCCAATTGACCCGCAAAGATTTTGAAGGCGATATCACGATGGTTATTTTTCCTTTGCTGAAAGTGATTAAAGGCAATCCAATTGATATCGGTACGAAAATCGGGGATTATTTGGTAACCAATGCGGAGGAAGTGATTCGTTTTAACGTGGTTTCTGGCTTTTTGAATATCGTTGTTGCCGATGCCTATTATTTGGATTTCTTCAATAATATCAGAGTTGATGAAGACTTCGGTTTTGTTTCGGCTGCGCCAAATGATAAAGCGGTCATGGTTGAATATTCTTCACCTAATACCAACAAACCATTGCATTTAGGTCACGTTCGTAACAATCTCTTAGGGTATTCCGTAGCCGAAATTATCAAAGCTTCGGGCAAAAAAGTATACAAAACCCAAATCATCAACGACCGAGGTATCCACATCTGTAAATCGATGTTGGCCTGGCAAAAATTCGGCGAAGGCCAAACACCCGAGTCCGCCGGTTTAAAAGGCGATAAGTTGGTAGGGAATTTCTACGTAAAATTTGACCAAGAATACAAAACCCAAATTAGCAGTTTAATGGCTCAAGGTAAAACCGAAGACGAAGCCAAAAAACAAGCGCCAATTATTATGGAAGCCCAACAAATGCTTCTAGATTGGGAAGCCGGAAAGCCCGAAGTCATTGAGCTTTGGAAAAAAATGAACCAATGGGTTTATGATGGTTTTGCCCAAACCTATAAAAATTTAGGTGTTGATTTTGACAGCTATTACTACGAAAGCAATACTTACTTATTAGGAAAAGAAGTTGTCCAATTCGGCTTAGAAAAAGGTATCTTCGAAAAAGATACTGACGGCTCGGTTTGGATTGATTTAACCGAAGATGGTTTGGATAGAAAAATCGTGCTGCGTTCTGACGGAACAGCAGTTTATATGACGCAAGACATCGGAACGGCTATCCAACGTGTGAAAGATTTTCCGGATGTCGGCGGTATGGTTTACACCGTTGGAAATGAACAGGATTATCACTTTAAAGTGTTGTTCTTAATTTTGAAAAAATTAGGATTTGATTGGGCGGAAAGACTATATCATTTGTCTTATGGTATGGTAGAATTGCCTTCGGGGAAAATGAAATCTCGTGAAGGAACCGTCGTTGATGCCGATGATTTGATGGAAGAAATGACCGAAACGGCCGGAAGAATCTCCACCGAACTAGGAAAGTTAGAAGGGTATTCCAACGAAGAAAAAGCAAAGCTCTTCAGAACCATTGGTCTCGGTGCTTTGAAATATTACATCTTAAAAGTAGATCCGAAAAAACAAATCTTGTTCAACCCGGAAGAATCAGTTGACTTTGCCGGAAATACCGGTCCGTTTATTCAATATACTTACGCGCGTATCCAATCGATTTTGCGCAAAGCGAATTTCGATTTGAATGCAACCACAAGTGACATTGAACTTCACGAAAAAGAAAAAGAATTGCTAAAACAAATCGAACTTTTTCCGGAAGTAATTCAAAACGCAGCTCACAATCACAGTCCGGCGCTAATTGCCAATTACACTTATGAATTGGTCAAAGAATACAACTCGTTCTACCAATCGGTGTCAATTTTGGGCGAGGAAGATTTGAATAAAAAGACCTTTAGAGTCCAGCTTTCCAAAAAAGTGGGCGAAACTATAAAATCAGCCTTCAAACTTTTAGGAATAGATGTTCCGGAGCGAATGTAAAAAAATAAGGTTGGATTTATTCCGGCCTTTTTTTATACTAAAAACTGATCTTTACATTAATATTAGGCGTCATTTCGAGCGAATACGTATCAACGCTTTCCACCGAATTATCCGCCGTATTTACCCGATAAAAACGATTCAAACTGTTTTTAGTATTGAGTAAATTCAATATAGAGACAGAAGTTTGTAGCGTGATTTTCTCTTTTAATTTCCAATCTTTCGAAGCCGAAAAATTCACTTGAAAATAATCCTTTAATTTAGAATTGTTAGGAGAATTATAAACAATATCCGGATTGGCCGTGGTTACAATAAAAGCAGAAGGAGTTGTAATAGGTCTTCCGGTATGCCACTTGGTTCCCAAAGCCAATTTGAGTTTTTGCCACTCATAAATTCCGGCCCAGGAGATGGCATGCGTAATGTCGTAATTGTTAGGAAAAGAAGTATTCAATAATTCGGCAAAATGGTATTGGTTGTCGTTATAAGAATAACTCAACCAAGTGTAAAATCGATTAAAAGATTTTTGAATCAAAAATTCCGAACCCAAAACCTGATAATTGCCGACTGTTTTGTCCAATTCAAACTGGTTCTGAAAACCCTGACTACTACTGGTAATTCCGGTAACTTTTTTGTAGAAATTGTCTAAAGTCAGTAACCAATTGTTCTTTTTAAAACTCAAACCCAAAGAAATTTGATTGCTTTTTTGAATGGGAATGGTTGAATTGTTCGCCAAAGTCCAGCGTCTTTTTTCTACACCTAAAAAATCCTGTTGTAAGTCAATAATTTGTGAAAGTGTTTGGCTTTTTTGTTCACCCAAAACCTCCAATCGCAAGGCCGAAGTTAGGGCTTGGTTAAACTGCACTCTCGGTTCCAAAAGAAAGAAACCAAACTTGTCAAAGTAATTGGCACGAACCCCGGTTTTTAGAAATGTTTTTTTGTTTTCTGTTTCAAAAATACCTTCAGCAATCCCAACATGCGTCAGCAAAACATTGGTGATTGTTCTGGAAAAAAACGGCTGATTGACTTCGTCAAAATTGGTAATTCCGATTTCATTGAACTGATAACCGGTGTTGAGTGTAATTTTTTTCGAAATCACATTCGAATTTCGCACTTGAAATCCGGTGTCAAGCACTTGATTTTTTTGGTCTAAAACCTGATTGCTTTCCAATGTTTCATAAGAAGAATTCAAATCATAGCTCGAAAAGTAACCTTTAAATTCGGTGTATTGTTTGGCATTCCATACCGTTTTCCATTGTATGGTTCCGCCAAAATTTTCTTGTTCTAAAGCACTGTTCTTGTTTAAATTTACAGAAGATTGGTTGAATTTTAAGGTGTTTTCAATGGCAATAACGTCAATATTCAATTCGTTTTTACGCCCTATTTTTTGTTGAAATTGCGCCGTAATGTCATAAAAATAAAAATCTACTTCGCTTTGATAATCTACAATTTCATTGGTATTCAAATCGGTAATAACCGTGTTTTGAAATATTCTGTCGCTATAATTTTGGTACGTTGGTGACTTAAAAGAGTCGGTGAGTGAACGCCTGGCTGACAAGGTGAGATTGGCATTTTCAGAAACCTTCAATTTGGTGTAAAACTCCGCACTGATGAGATTGGTACTAACGCTGCTGTTGGTTGTTTCAACCGTATTGGTACGCGAAGAAATATCAACCAAACTCGAAACACTTTCGCCAAAGAAGGCTGAACTTCCGTTTTTGGTAATGGATATGGTTTGTGCCAATGAAGGGTTAAAAGCTGAAATGAGTCCAAAGAAATGACCGGTTTGAAACATCCGAATGCCATTCCACAAGAACAGGTTTTGATCGTGTGTACCACCGCGAACATTGATGTTAGAGATGGTTTCGTCAAGACTGATAATGCCGGGAACTTGCTGCATGGTTTGCAAAACATCGGGTTCAATTAAACCCGGCAAAATGCCAAACTTCTTGGGTTTTACTTCAACAGTGCCATCGGTCTTTTTGCTGATTCCGGTCGCCAAATACCTTTGGGTAATCACTTCATCTAAGGTTTGTATTATCGATTGTAACTTGAATTTTGGGCATTCGGCCACATACAAATCTTCGGGGTTGATGATTAATGTTTGGTAACTTTGGTGTTGCACCAAAATTTGAGCCGAAGAAACTTTAGGCAATTCAAAATAACCGTTTTGATTGGTAAAAACCGAAATAGTGGTTCGGTCAATTTTGAGGAGTGCATTCTCAATTCCTTTTTCGGTTTCCGCATCCAGCAAATAGCCACAAAGCGGCTTGTCTAATTGTTGGTTGTTGTAAATGGTGTAATATTTTTGGGCTACTCTTTTGAACTCTAATTTGGTTTCCTTTTTCAGATACTCAATCTTTTGTTCCAAGGACCATTTTTTTTCGGGTTCAGCTACGGCAAAAACCACAATCTCATCTTCGATATAACTGAATTTTACATCGTGTTGCTGACTAATTTGGGCCAAAATATTTTTCAATGGAATAGCATTCTTTTCTCCTTGTGCCAAGCTGTGGGCAAAAGAAAAGAGACAGAGAATAAGTGAATAGACTAATCTATTTTTGAGCATCAACCGCTGTTAAGATGAATTTGTTTTTACTCACTTTAATAGGTTTTAAATGGTAACTTGAGGATAAAATCTCCAAGGCTGTGTCCATATTGTCAACAGGAATAGTTCCTGTAAATAATTGTGAATTACCTTTCGATTTCAATTCCAAAGTTACATTAAAATGTCGCTCAAATTCATTTACAATCGATTTTAAATTGGCTTGATAGAAAACCAGTTCGTTGTTTAACCATTCCGGACTTTGAACAGTGCTCTGCGGAATTTCGATAGATTGGCCGTTTTCAAAAGCAATGCTCATGCCTTTGGTGATTATCAGTTCTTGGTCTTTGTAGTTTACTTTTACTTTACCTTCATAACAAGTTACATCAAAGCGGTTGTCGCGTTGTTTGACGTTGAATTGTGTGCCGAGAACGGTGACTTTTCCCAAAGAAGTGTTGACTTCAAATTTTTGGCCTTTGGCTACTTTAAAATAAGCTTCACCTTCCAGAGTTAGAATTCTGTTGTTGTCCCAATTCCATTTTTTATATTCAATTTCGGAACCCGCATTCAAAACAACTTCTGAATGGTCAGGTAAAAGAAAAGTATTTTGTGCACCGTTTTGTGCGGTTTCTGTTGAAGTGGCAAAGTTTTTAACACCAAAAAATAAGCCCAAACCAACGACTAAAACGGCAGCTACTCTGAATAGCCAATGCTGGGTAAGTGAAATGGTCTTAATTTCTTTTTTTGGAGAAGCTATTATTTTAGACAAAACCGACTGCTCGTCAAAAGTTGGCGTTTCCAAGTCAGCACTGTATTTTTTGATTTTATCGTATACCGCAAAGTCAGGCTCAGCTTGGAATGCAGCCAATTCTTCGTCGGTCATTTCACCCGAAAGCCATTTTGCTAATTTGTAATTTTCTTCCATATTCTATAGCCTTTCCCTACTTAAACAAATTTATTTTATTTTACCCTACTTAAAATGATCAAACTCTTTGCGCAATTCTATCAAAGCCAAATGGATGCGCTTTTCAACGGCTTTTATAGAGATGTTTAATTCAGTGGCAATCTCGGCATATTTTTTTCCGTCAATGCGATGCATTAAAAAAGCTACACGTTGGGTTTCATTGAGCTTTTCAATAGCATTCAGTAATTTCGTTTTGAATTGGTCCTCTTCTAAAATAAACTCCGGACTTTCATTAGTACTTTCACTTTTCCCCGAATTTTTAGCATAATTGAGGACTACTTTTTGGTGGGCAATCACATTCAATGAAGCGTTATTGGCAATAGTATAAACATAAGATTTGGCTTTTTCCAAAGGAACATCGGCGCAGTTTTGCCACAATTTGATAAAAGCTTCTTGGGTGATGTCTTCGGCTTGGTCTTCGTTGCCAAACTTATAATAGAGATAATTTCGTAATGCTTTGGCATGGCTTTTAAAGAACCCGGAAAAAATGTTTTCCTTGCAAATTCCAGATAATTCCTCTTTTGACATACGATTTTATGGCTAAGTCTTTTGGTAAAAATAATTATTTTTTTCAACTAAAGTAGGGTAATTTTACAAATGCATGTTTTACTAACAAAATCAAACAAATTATTGTTCCATGAAAGCAATCAAATACATAATTTTTGGATTTATATTTTTTTCTTTAGGCAGTTGCCAAAAAGAAGAAGAAACCATAATTCAGGACAACACCCAAAGTTTTGTTGCTAACGCACCTATTGCCGGGTTATTGTCGAGAACTTCTCAAAACCCAACTTCCTTAGACAATGTATTGGATAATTCCAGTTGTTTTAGTGTGCAATTACCGGTAACAGTAATTGTGAATGGTCAACAAATTACCGTTAATGATCAAGCCGATTATCAAATAGTACAAGCGGCAATCGATGAATTTTCAGATGATGATGATTTGGTCAATTTTGTGTATCCGATTACCATTATATACCAAAACTTCCAAACCCAAGTCTTGCAAGATGCAGATGATTTAGACGACGTGATAGATGATTGCGGAGAAGACGATGGTTTTGATGAAATTGATTGCATTACTTTGGTTTATCCCATTACCATCAACATTTATGACAGTAACAACCAATTGGCCAATACGGTTACCATAAACAGCAACAGTAACTTGTTCAATTTTTTAGCCAATCTGGGAAGTAACACTTATGTCGCTATCAATTACCCGATTTCGGCTGTTAATTCTAATGGACAAACGGTGGTTATTAATTCAAATAGTGAGTTAGAAAATTTTATTGAAGATTCTATTGATGATTGTGATGATGACAACTCTGGTGGAAGCGGTGGATCGGGGAGTTCCGCATTTACCGATGTGTTGACCTCCGGGACTTGGTATATTTCGTATTATTTTGAAGACGATGATGATGAGACAAGTGATTTTAATGGTTACACTTTTACGTTCAATAGCAACGGAACATCAACTGCTCTGAGAAATGGGGTAACTACCAACGGAACTTGGAGCACTTTTGTGGATAGTGGTCAAAACAAATTAGATCTGATTTTTAACGGTATTAATTTGGATGAAATTGAAGACGATTGGAGAATCATTGAGTATTCCAATACCCAAATCCGACTCAAAGATGTGAGCGGTGGTGACGGAAGTATAGATTATTTGACTTTTACTAAAAACTAATATTCACCTAACAAATATTTAAACTATGAAAAAAATAATTTTAATCCCGGCTTTATTTTGCCTCTTTATGTTGAATGTAGCTTCGATGTGCAGTTCTGATGACGATTCTTCTTCATCACAAGACCCGACGCCGGTAATCAATACAGCCACTCAAGGCACTTGGAGTGTTAGCAGTTATGTTGATTCCGGAACAGATGAAACAAATCACTTTACAGGTTATACTTTTACTTTTGCTTCAGGAAATGTTTTATCAGCCACTAACGGAACAAATACTTATACCGGAACTTGGTCTGTAACCAATGATAGCAGCGATGATGATAGTCCAAGCAATGACTTAGATTTTAATATTTCTTTTACGTCTCCTGCCAACTTTGCCGATTTGACTGACGATTGGGACATTGTTACTTATAGTGCAAACACCATCTCATTAATTGATATCAGTGGAGGAAACGGCGGAACCGATGTTTTAGTCTTCACTAAAAACTAAACAATCTATTGAAAAGAAATTTTTGTTTCTCATTTAAACCATCTCAATGTAAAGAGATGGTTTTTTTATTTGGTCAATCATAGAAGTTCTAAATCAAATCCTTAAATTTGCACTTCATTAAAACAAGCATACCATTATGTTCAATAATTTAAGTGATAAACTAGATAAAGCATTACATATCCTAAAAGGACATGGAAAAATCACCGAAGTCAATGTTGCCGAGACTTTGAAAGAAGTGCGTCGTGCACTACTTGACGCCGACGTTAATTTTAAAATTGCCAAAGATTTTACCACTAGAGTTAAAGACAAAGCCATTGGTGAGAATGTATTGACTACACTACAACCGGGACAATTGATGGTCAAAATCGTAAAAGACGAGTTGACCGAATTGATGGGTGGTGAAGCTACAGGAATCAACCTGTCAGGAGCGCCTTCGGTTATTTTGATGTCAGGTTTACAAGGTTCGGGTAAAACGACTTTCTCCGGAAAATTAGCCAATTATCTGAAGACAAAAAAAGGAAAAAAACCATTATTAGTAGCCTGTGATATCTATCGTCCTGCAGCAATTAACCAGTTGCATGTAGTAGGAGATCAAATAGGAGTTGAGGTTTATTCAGAACCCGAAAATAAAAACCCGGTACAGATAGCATTAAATGCTATCCAACATGCCAAATCTAAAGGATATAATGTTGTCATTGTCGATACCGCCGGTCGTTTGGCGATTGACGAGGAAATGATGAACGAAATTGCCAATGTGCATGCGGCTATCAAACCACAAGAAACCTTGTTCGTCGTAGATTCGATGACCGGTCAAGATGCGGTGAATACGGCGAAAGCGTTTAACGACCGATTGAATTTTGACGGGGTAATTCTAACCAAATTAGACGGTGATACTCGTGGTGGAGCGGCGATTTCAATTAAATCGGTAGTTGATAAACCCATCAAATTTATCGGAACCGGTGAAAAAATGGAAGCTATCGATGTATTCTATCCTTCGCGTATGGCGGAAAGAATTCTCGGAATGGGTGACGTGGTTTCGTTAGTAGAAAGAGCACAAGAACAATACGACGAAGAAGAAGCAAGAAAACTTCAAAAGAAAATTGCCAAAAATGAATTTGGTTTCGACGATTTCTTGGCCCAAATTCAGCAAGTGAAAAAAATGGGGAACATGAAAGACTTAGTCGGTATGATTCCCGGAGCCGGAAAAGCCTTGAAAGATGTAGAAATAGAAGACGACGCCTTCAAACATATTGAAGCCATCATTCACTCGATGACGCCATTGGAAAGAACCAAACCGGCTGTTATTGACATGAAAAGAAAGAACAGAATCGCAAAAGGTTCAGGAACGAAAATAGAACAAGTAAACCAATTACTGAAGCAATTCGACCAAATGAGCAAAATGATGAAGATGATGCAAGGTGGCGGCGGCAAAAACTTGATGCGCATGATGGGCGGCATGAAAGGAATGAGATAATACAAAGACGCGATTCATCGCGTCTTATTTTTTTATAACAACACACAACAAGAGAACTACATGGAATTATTAGACGGAAAGAAAATCTCCAATGACATCAAAACAGAAATCACGGCCGAAGTAAACAAAATGAAAGCCAATGGTGAAAAAGTACCTCATTTAGCTGCCGTAATTGTAGGGAATGACGGTGCGAGTTTGACGTATGTTGGGAGCAAAGTAAAAGCCTGTGAATTGGTTGGTTTTGAATCGACACTAATCAAAATGCCAAGCACAACTTCGGAAACAGAATTGTTGAAAAAAATTAAGGAACTCAATGAAAATGACGATATCGATGGTTTTATTGTCCAGTTGCCTTTACCCGAGCAAATTGATACCCAAAGGGTTTTAATGGCAATTGACCCCAGCAAAGATGTGGATGGTTTTCACCCGGAAAATTTTGGGAAAATGGCTTTGGATATGACAACTTTTATACCGGCAACGCCTTTTGGAATTTTAGAGCTATTGGAACGATACAATGTGGAAACCAAAGGAAAACATACGGTAGTTATTGGTAGAAGTCACATCGTAGGTCGACCAATGAGTATTTTGATGGGTCGAAAAGGTTTCCCCGGAAATTCGACCGTTACTTTGACACACAGTTATACCAAAAACATAGCGCAGATCACTACGCAAGCCGATATTATCATCACCGCTCTAGGTGTGCCGAATTATTTAAAAGCCGAAATGATTAAAGACGACGCAGTGGTAATCGACGTAGGAATCACTCGCGTTGCCGATGATACTGATCCAAGAGGTTACAGAATTACCGGTGATGTTGATTTTGAATTTGTGTCCAAAAAAGCTTCGTATATCACTCCGGTTCCGGGAGGTGTTGGACCAATGACCATCGCGATGTTGTTGAAAAACACTTTACTCGCCAGAGAGCAAAAAAGATTAAGAATGGAATAAAAAAAATCCTGAGTGAAAACTCAGGATTTTTTGTTTTTACCGTTTTTATATTGGACTTTCTCCACCACTTGGACTTTCGGCGCTTGCTTTTTGTCTTTGGGATTAAAAGGCTTTTTCTTCGAATTTGTTTTGGGCTTTGCCTTGAAATCTGTTTTAGGCTTGAATTCCGCTTTTGGCTTTTCAGCAATATTTTTCTTAACCTCGGCTTGATTTTGCTTAATTACATCCATGGCGTTTTTCGGTTCTTCTTTAGTACCACGCAAATGAATTACCAATCCGTTTAGGAAATTGCGCAACACTTGGTCGCCACAATCCATGTATTTCGGATGATCGGCATTGCGGAAGAATGCGCCTAATTCGGCTGCAGATATTCTGAAATCTACCAATTGCATGATTTCTACTATTTGGTCATCGCGCAATTGTAAAGCGACACGGAGTTTTTTAAATATATCGTTGTTGTTCATCTTTAAAGTGGCTGAGACACTGAGTAGCTGAGTGCCTGAGTTAATAAATTTACAATTTTCTTAGTCACTAAGTCACTTAGAAAAGCCAAAGATACGCCTTTTTAAAGTTTTCACGCCACAATTTTTCGTTGTGCTGGCCACCTTTGATGATTACTTTTTTGTTGAGTTTTTTGCATTCACAGCGCTTGGTATTGACCCATTTCTCAACATTTTCCATATCAGTAACCATATCAGCATCACCTTCATTGTCGCCACAGAGGAAATAAACTTTGGTTTTAAAGTTTTCCGTTTTTGCCATTAAATCATTGATGTCTTTTCGGCAAAACCAAAAAGAAGGCGAGAAACAACCGACTTTACCAAATACTTCAGGATATTTTAGCGCTGCATAAAATGAAACCAATCCGCCCAATGAGCTTCCCATAATTGCGGTGTTTTTGGCACTGGTTTTGGTTCGGTAAGTTGCGTCAACTTTAGGTTTTAGGGTTTTGACGATGAAATCTAAATAGGCATCTGCTTTGCCACCGGCGTATTTCGGATGCGGAAATGGGGTTAATTCATCCATCCGTTTTTCACCTCCGTGTTCGATGCCAATTACAATCACTTGCGCATTGAGGCTGTCCAAAGTTTCATCTACATTCCATTCACCGACATAAGAAGTTTTGGCATCAAATAAATTTTGGGCATCATGCATATAAATCACCGGATACTTTTTGGCGGAAGCCGAATAATTTTTAGGCAAATACACCCAAATTTTTTTGGTGGATTTTAGTTGAGGTGCCTCAAGGTCAAATGTTGAAACTTGTTGGCTTGCTGTACTTTGTTGAGCAAATCCAAACCCAAATGAAAGGTAAGTCAGTAGCAGATATAAAGTTTTCAATATGCTTATTTCTCGGATTCGTTCTCTTTAGCTTCGCTCTGTTCGGCTTTGCCTTGATTCTTTTTCTTCTTTTTATCCGGCTTTTGGATCTTTAATAATTGGTATTTTTCTTTTTGATCAGGATTCAGATAGCCCAAAATGGTTTTTTCCATTTTTTCCTGAATCGATTTTAGTTCGTTATTTTTTTCTTCATCGGATAGTTCGCTTTTTAACAATATGTCTATCCTTTTGCTGTTGGTAGTCACCTCATTTTTAATAGCTATATATTGTAGTTCGTCGAGCGTCAAGTCCTTTTTTAGAAGCAGCATGTACCCTTGAATTTTTTCATTTCTGTTTTTTTCTATTTCTTCCGGAGTTGGTTCTTTGGGTGTTTGTTGCGTATTTGGCATTCCGTTATTGGTTCTGTTCATACCCATACCCGAGTTGCCATAACCATATTGTGCATGTGACTGTACAGCTGAAAAAAGGACAAAAAACAATATTATTTTTAAGCTTTTCATGGAGATTTAAATTTGTGGAGTAAAATTAGCTAAAATAATTGAGTGCCAATGTTAAAAAATAAATGATTGCTATTCCTCAAAAAATTATATTTTAGCAAAAAAATATTTTATTGATGAACAAATACGAAGAAAAATTAGCGTTATTAGCTGAAATGATTGCATTTTCTGTAGTTGACGGAAGACTGCACGAAAGAGAGTATCTTTTCTTGACGATGATAGCCGACGAACTTCAGGTAGTGCAAGAAGATTTTAAAGCTTTGTTCCATCAAGAGAATTATCCCAGTGTAATCAAAACGGAATTTGAACGCATCCAGCAATTTTATCGTTTGGCTTTGTTGATGCATTGCGACGGTGTTTTGCATGAACGCGAGCAAATTAAAATTCATGAAATAGGCATCAACATGGGATTAAATCCTCATGCCATCAAGCGAGTATTGAAAGCCATGGAAATTTCGCCTACAAAAATGATTTCCCCTGAGTTTTTGTTAGAGGTTTTTCAAGAACAATTGAACTGATATTTAGTCAGTTAAAAAAATCTTAAACCCGTCAAAATTTCATTTATTTCAACTTCGAAGTGGTCAAAATGACCTAAAAAATCTCTTGGTATATAGTTTGTTTTTGTGGTAGTAATCAGAATAGAATGTTTAACATTAAATTTTTACGACCATGAACTTAGTTAAAAGAAATTACAACAACTTTCCATCAATCATTGACGAGTTTTTGAAACCGGACTGGTTTGGTGGTTTTCAAAATTTACAGACTAACTCACCGGCGGTAAACATTAAAGAAACAGATGCTAATTACAGTTTAGAGTTGGCAGCTCCCGGAAAAGTTAAAGAAGATTTTGTGATTGAAATAGACCATAATGTACTGACTATTTCTTCTGAGGTAAAAGCAGAGAGTGAACAAAAAGACGAGGCCGGAAGATATACCCGAAGAGAGTTTAGCTATGCGGCTTTCCGAAGAGCGTTTACTTTACCAGAAACCGTAAACACCGATGATATCAATGCCAATTATGAAAATGGGGTTTTATATGTAACCTTGCCGAAGAAGCAAGAAGCGTTGCCAAAACCAAAGCGTTTGATTGATATTTTGTAATAGAAATTAAAAAGCGTCCTTTATGGGGACGCTTTTTTTATCTAATGTTGGGATTGATTCGGACTTATCTTAAGATCGGGCCGATTTGAATTTGATGATCTCGTTTTTCTTCTATTTTGCTTTATAGTTCTGATAAAAACACTAAAATCAGGGTTTTCTTTGTCTGCTGCTTCTGAGGTGAGAAAGTTGAATTTGGTCAATAGTTTGGTTGAATTCAGGTTTTCGTTATGAGTAAACGCTATTATTTTTTGAAATTTCAATGCTTGAAAAGCATAGTCAATCACTTCTTTTATTGCTTCTCTCATAATTCCTTGTCCTTGAAATTTTGTCATAAGTTCGTATCCGATTTCGCAACTGTTTTTTTCGTTTGAAAAGTCAAAAAGACAAATTGTCCCGACCATTTTTTTTGTTTCGGTTAAGCTAATTACCCAATAAATGGAGTCGTTATTTTTAATGTTATCATTTATCTTCTTGATAAAATTTATTGCGTCTTCAATTGTTTTGCTTGGTTTCCTGTTAAGATATTTGTTTATATCGGTATCAGAACGCAAATCAAAAATGTCTTGCTTGTCATCAATTGATAATTGTCTTAGTGTTAGTCTTTCAGTTGTTAAAATTGGGAAAGGTGTAAAATTTCTGTTTATCATTCTGTCATATTTACTTTATTTGGCCTATGATTAGATTTTTGAATGTAGTTACAAGATTGAATTGAAAATACTATTATTTATAACCGCAACTAAATAATTCAAATATTTTTCATCTTCCTTTTGGGCAAAGGCGAGCGAAACCACAAATGAAGAAAGAAATGTTGTCTTTAAGCAGATATTTAAATATTACATTATGTCTTGTGGCTTCGCGACCGTTGCGATGCCAGCGAACTGCATACTTTCTGCTAAGATAAAATATTTTCGTAAAGAGAGAAGTTCGTTCAAGAAAAACCTGCAATAGGGCGGAACCGCTGTTAGCTGTAGTTTACTCCAGCATTCCAAACTTGCTATGAATGTAGTCTATAATAATTGTTTTATTCTCAAACAGCAAAGGGCCAATTAGTCCTATAATTTTTTCCTCTTTATTAAACTGAACATCTTCATCAGTATCCGTAAATTGAGCATTGGTGATTTTCATATCCTTTCCATTAAAAAATATTGGATTAAGGAGTCGCTTTGTTTGGATAGTAATCTTATCGCCCCAAGTATTACCATCTAGTAGTTTTTCAGATGGCTCATTAGCATCGGTAAACTTTAGTATTGTTTCTTTATCGAGCAATAAATCACCCATACAATTTCCAGTATCAAACAGCACAAATTCAGTATTGTCTCCTATATTAATAGGGATTTTTATTCTTCCTTTTCGAATGGTAGCATCTACATAATCTGCTTTCTTGTATTTTTTTGGGAGTTTAGTGTACGTTCTTAGTCGATTATTTTTGAAATCAATGACCAAATAAGTGTTTTGAAATAAATCAGGAGCTATTGTCCCTACTAATTTTTGAGAAGGAGAATTTATTGAGCCCACTGGATAAGTATCACCATAATTGGGTATTAATGCAATATTTCTATTAGGAAATAAACTATGGTCTAATTGAATGTTTAATCCCTTTAGGAAAAAACTTTTTCTCCCATTTAGATAGTATGGAGCCAATGATGTATCTAACTTTTCCATTACCACAGGATAATAACTCGCAAAGGGTTTAAAAGAGTTTTCATAAAGCATAGTGGTTGTGGCACCCAAATCGAATTGCCCACAAAAATTATAGGGCATATTTTCTACTTTAAGAGGAATACTCATAGCCACTTTGTCAAAGTGTTTTCCGTATATAGTTTCTCCTTGCCAATCAAAATGTATCCATTTGGAATTAGATTGACTGTATAAAGTAAAATTACTTAAACCGAGTAAGAAAATAATGGCTAATAAAAGGTGTTTCATAAAGTTTGATTTAATCTTTTTTAAGTTTCCGCTAACGTTTCGCCGCTTTTAGCAGCTACGATAAATTTAACACTAAAAACTCCAAGTACAAAACTCCTTATGAAAATCAGCAGGATTTTCCGGAGAAGCGCATGCTTCGCAATTGTTACAAACTGCTGTTAGCGGTAGTGCGTTATTTACTATCATCACAAGATTTTATAGAAACTGATGTCAATATTCCATTTTTCAATTCAACAGATTCCAAAGCTTTACCTGGAAGATAAACTCCGGATAAAATAATATATTCTCCATTACATTTTTGGATAGTTCCATAAGTACTCCCTTCCATAAGAAACATAAAGCAAACGGAGTTTTCTAAATTATTTTTTTCAAGATCTTCTTTGGATATAAATACTCTACATATTTTTCCTTTTTCAAATTTGGCATAACCTTGAACCAGCACATTCTTTTTTTCAAATCTTTTCGAATGCTGAATTAGATTTTCTAAAGAAACTTCAATTGGTTTTTCAAGTTTAGGTTCTGTGTCATCCTGAGAAAAACAATTAATTGTTCCAAAGAAAAGTAATATGAATATAGAAATAGTTTTCGTCATTTATAAGGTGTTTTAGCAAGCATTACCGCTAACGTGCCGCAGATTGTGATAGTTGCTTATTACTAATGATTCCAAGTACAAAATAACTTTTGGAAATCCGTTAGGATTTCCGGCACACTCTTACTATGCAGTTGCTACAAACTGCTGTTAGCGGTAGTTTTTATCTGTTTTGTATTTTTCCTTCAGAGTTTATATAGTATTTTTTATCGAGAGTTGTGGTTTCAAAATTCCAATCGTCATCAACTTGAACTGAATATTCATGATGCAGTAAAATATTTAGCTTATTGTCAATTTTTCCTTGTCTAGTAAAACTCCAATGATTATTAGAACTAGGATTTATATAATTAAATCGAATGGCATCTAACTTTTCAAGATTATATTTTAATGTTGCTAAAAAACCTTCTTCGGTTAAAATTACAAAGAACTTAGGCTTTTTAGAAATCAGAATCCAGTTTGCAAAATAATTTTCATCAGTTAAATTAAATAAAGCATCTTCTTCACTTTCTGCAAAATCTATGGCTCCTCCATCTAGTTCGATTGGAATTAATTTGAAATTTAAGTTTCTCATTTTTTTATTCTTGAATTCCGACAAATCAATTTTGATGAGATCTTCGGATTTCAAACTATCAATATCTTTTACTAATCTTAAACTATCAACATGTTTCAATAATTTTAAACTGTCCGTGTTGATTACAGAAGAATCACTTTTTTGTATTACTTCTTTTTTTGTGCAAGAAGCAATAGTTATAAGAAATAAAAATGTTGCTATTAATCTCATGGGCAAAAATTGCTGGTAACTTTATGTGGATTGCTTTCAGTGTCGTTGAACCAGCACCAAGCCATTACAAATATAATAAAACATTCCATTCAGTAGCGGATTTTTCGTAGGAAAATACGGAAGTATCCATTGAAGCAAACCGCTGTTAGTAGAATTGTTTTATTTCATACGATTCATTTCATTTGCACCATGAATTGCTTCAATTGCTTCAAAAACTTCATCTTGACTTTGTTTTTCAGACCAGCCTTTTGAGAATAGTTCTTTTCTAACTTCATCTACAGTTTTGTCTTTTACGAAATTATAAAATGCAAAATCAACAACTTCAACAGGAACTCTTTCTAATTGGTAAGATGTTATTCCAGTTATCAATTTTAAAACACCAACATAATAAGTAATAACAATTTGTAAAACCCAACTAATAATCAAACCAATCCAACCTGTATTTAGTTTTTTTATTGTTAATCCTTGTTCAAATCGCAGTTTAATAAATTCAAAAAATCCAATACGGTCGTAGTTGTTTTCTCTTAATATTATTTCATATTGGAAATATTGATTCAAAACATATATAAGAATTATCATTCCAATTAATAAATACTTTAGTTTTAAAAATTCTGTAAAGTTTGAAAACTTGATAAGATATTTTAAAGAAAAACCTATTGCGATTGCAACTAAAAATTCAAATAAACCAATTATGTAAATTCCATTTACAGAAACTTTTGCTAAAATAATTGCTAAAATAATTGACACGATAAATCCGCCAATTAATGGAATTACAAAATTTGGTTTTTTTATTTCATTTGGTTTTGGCAAAACTTCAGGAATAACATAATCATCCCAATTATTTTTTCTTTCGGCTTCAATTTCTAATTTTTCAAGTGATTCTTTATCAAAACTTTTTTCAGTTTCTTTAAAAGCGTGAATAAACAATTTCACTCTTTTTGAGTTTCTACCATTATCCCACATTTCATTTCCTAAAGATTCACTTTTGACAATAGTTTTTCCGTGGTTATATGATATTGTAATTGATTCTGTCCATTTATCATGACCAAAATTAGTTTCTTTTCTTTTAGCTTCAATATTAGTTTCGTCTTTATAAACTATATCCCAATTTAATTTTTCAATTGTCTTTTCAGCAACAGGAATAAAATTTTTTTCGCTTAAATTAGTTCTAAATTCTTCTTCAAATTTTGGAGTCCAACCAAAGCTGTGTTTTTTTTCAATTGTTTTTTCGTAAGTTTTTAAACTTTCTTCCATGTAAGATTTTTATTTTTTTGGGATAATATTTCTACTAACGTTTCGTGGCTAGTCGCATTTGCGAAGCCAACGCAACTGCGTACTGTCTACTAAGATAAAGTTTTTACGCGAAAAAAGAAGTACAACTCAAGAAAAACCAGCTATAGCTTATAACCGCTGTTACCGGCTGGCGAGTTATTCTAAGTCTAACTCTTTCTTTATGATTTGACTTTCATTTTTTCTGTCTGATTTTCTTCTTTCAGACTTCTGCTTTTGAACATACTTATTTATATTCCCAAGACACATTCCATATTCCGCAAGCCATGAACCTTGTTTAATCATTATGCCGTTCATTGGACAAGTTTCGTAACCGCAATTATGTTTTGAATATTCTCCAAAATTTTGATGTCTGATTCTTTTTTCACGCAATATTTTCTCTTGATTCTTCCTTATTTTACGCCACAATTCTTCTTTGTCTCCATTTGTAAGTTCTAATCCTAAAGTTTCCACTTTTATATAAGTCCAAGGATCTTTTACTTGAAGGAAGTCAAATGTTTTATGAAATACAGTATTGGCTAATTCTCGAACATTTATTTTTTCCTCAACACTTAACTTTTCATTCTCAGAAATAGAACGATAAAGGCCTAATGTATTGAAGTCTGAATAGTTTTTATGATTTTCAATATAGAACTGATATTCTTCAAAATTCAGGCTATTAAATTGTTTTCCGATTTCCATACTTCTCTTTTAAGATAAACGTGATTTTGGCGGTTTCAAGTTTCTAGCGCAACGCTAGTTGATTCAAATATAGTTATAATTTTTCTAAAATGATTTTATCAAAAACTTCTTTAGGAGTTTGATAGTCGAGTACCTTTCTTGGTCTTTCATTAAGTTCGTTTTGAACGCTTTTAAGGCGTTTTTTAGTCACAATTGACAAATCGGTTCCTTTTGGGAAATAATCTCTTAAAAGTCCGTTTGTGTTTTCGTTTGTTGGTCTTTCCCAAGGCGAATATGGATGAGTGAAATAAACTTGTACTTTGGTGTTTTTAGTGAATAATTTATGCTGCGCCATTTCAGTTCCGTTGTCGTAAGTCAAAGATTTTTTCATCAGCTTTGGAAGTTGTTTAAATTCCTTTTCGAATGCTTTACGAACAGATTTGGAATCCCTGTTTTTGAGATGAACCAGTATTACAGCTCTGGTAGATCTTTCCACTAAAGTTCCAATAGCTGATTCTCGGTTTTTACCCAGAATTAAATCACCTTCCCAATGTCCCGGAATTTCACGTCCGAGTACTTCTTTCGGGCGTTCATCTATTCTGACAGGATCTTTAATGGTTGTTCTTTTGTCGGTTCCTCGACGTGTATTTCCTCTTTGTTTTCTTTTTTGTCTGAGCTCTGAAATTAGCATTTCTTTGAGCTCTTTTTTAGAGTGAAGATAGATGTAAAGATAGATGGTTTCGTGCGAAGCTTGCATAGTTTTATCATTAGGAAATAGCCGTTTTAAACTTACTGATATTTGGTCAGGTGACCAAAACATTGCGAGTTTTTGATGAATGAATTTTTGCAGTTTTGGATTGAAAAGAATCTTGCTTTTACCAAATCTTCTGTCTATGGTTCTAGAGTAAGATTTTAAGTTAGCATAATAAGCTTGGTATTGCTTTTTAGGGTACTTTTTGACTTCTCTGATAATAGAACTTTTGTGTCTTCCAAGTTTAAGTGCAATAGCAGAATAGGAGAGATTAAGCGCTAATAATTTTTCAATCTCAATACGTTCTTGTAGTGTAATTCGGTTGTAGTTTTTCATAATAACGAACTTATAAATTTCTTTAAAAGTTGCGTTAGATTATTGAACCGGCG
>NZ_JAAQQU010000104.1:0-19887 GCF_011742145.1 Flavobacterium sp. J49
GCTGCGCCAATCAAAGCATCGGTCTGAGTTTCATAATAGCTAATAGAAACACCCGTTAGTGGCCATACTCCTCCGGCTATTTGTGTGGTGGCAGACTCTAAATCAAATACGCCGAATCCATCATTATTAGGATCACAATAATGTAATGCTTGCGGGGTAATGGCAACCGGCCCTTGGGTTACTCTTAACAATTGGGTCGTCGTTGAATAACAACCCGTAACATTGTCTTCTACTCTGATATAAACTATCTCATTATCCGTACCGGTATAAGTACTCGGTGTACCTATCGGACTCGTCTCATTTTGGGCATCAAGCAAAGTATTGTAATAAGTAACACTAACCTGAGAAGTATTACCGGCTATAACAACTCCTTCATTAATCGTTAAATCAAACAAAGCTTGAGTCGTGGCTCCGTTACTACATTGGAATATAGGTTCCGGTGTCGTAGCCAATGGCAATGGATTGACCACCAAATTAAATGAACTTACCGAGCTACAACCCGTCGTATTATTGCTGATGTTAATCCAAACCTCTTGTGGATTGCTGATATTAGTATACAAATTCGGCAGTGGACTCGTTTGTGTCTGAGCATCGGCCTGAGTTAAATAATAGCTAATGGTAACATTGGCTTGACCGTTAGCTATCTCAGCGTCTTTGGTATTTAAAGTAAAGACTTCCGCTCCATCGCCCGGATTGTTGTAATCACACAACTCGTAATCCGTAATCACCGGATTGGCTAAAGGTAATGGGTTGATAATTAAATTAAAAGTGGTATTGCTGTAACAAGCCGGTGAACCATTGTTGTATGCTCGAACATAAATAGTTTGCAATCCCGGATCTATATTACAATACGGGCTAACCAAAGGATTGGCGCCGGTTTGAGAATTGGTCAACGTTTCATGGAAAGTAACTACAATATTAGGATTACCTCCATTCACTTGGTTAATTATTGTATTCAAATCGAAGTTACAATAAAGACCATCATTGTTGTAACTGTCATCACATACTACATAATCTGATGGAGTATTGATAACCGGAGCTGTGTTTACCGTTATCGTTGCCGAACCTGATTGCGTTTGTGAACAAGTAGTTGAAGGATTCGTAACACTAACTAAGTTATAAGTAGTTGACACTGTCAAAGGCGCCGAAGTAAAGACTGCATTCCCGGAACCATTCAAGGTAATAGTTTGATTTGAGCCCGAGTTAACATTATAAGTCACAACAGCATTTGGTGTTCCACTAAATGAAATAGTAGCTGTATCTCCAGAACACACTGAAACCGTTCCGGATATGGTAGCCGTTGGCAAAGGATTTACAGTTATAACTGCTGAACCGGTCTGTGGTTGGGTACAGTTTGTTGTCGGATTTTGAACACTGATTAAATTGTAAGTTGAAGAAACCGTTAACACCGGAGTCGTTACCGATGCATTTCCAGCTGCATTTAAAGTTATTGTTTGACTTGGATTGGAATCCGAATTATAAGTAACAACTGCATTGGGAGTACCATTAAATGTTATGACTGCAGTGGTTCCTGAACAAATTGAAGTGGTTCCTGAAATTGTCGCCGTTGGCAAAGGATTTATAGTGACTGTAGCCGAACCGGAAAGCAATTGAGAACAATTTGTGGCAGGATTCAATACACTTACTAAGTTGTAAGTTGAAGGCGCAACTAATGCCGGTGTAACTACTGAGGCAGTACCCGAAGCGTTTAAAGTAATCGTTTGATTAGGATTGGAATCGACATTAAAAGTCACGACAGCATTTGGAGTACCGTTAAAAGTAATAGCCGTAGTGGTTCCGAAACAAATTGCAGTAGAACCAGAAACAGTTGCCGTTGGCAGTGGATTAACAAACAATTGGAAACTGGTAGTCCCAAACCTGGTAGGATCTGCATTTTCCTCTAATCTGACAAATATTGTTTGGCCATTGGTTCCGCTAAATGTATTAATTGGACTTATTGCTCCAACATCATTATCTGCATCTGCTTGATTTAAGTGATAAGTTACTGTGTAATCAGCCGCACTGTATGTTGTTCCTAATACTATCGGTGTTTGAGGGGCAAAATCGAAAACGGCGGTACCACTGCCAAAACTGCTTTCGCACAACGTTAAATTAGGCGGCGTAAAAGGATTGGGTTCGGCACACAAAGCCGGTGAAATATACAAAGTAAACTGCGTGGTTGTGATACAACCGGTCATGTCATCTTCCAGAGCGGCATAAATTATCTCACCATTATATCCATTATAACTTGTTGGATTTGTTATGGGCGAAGCTAACTGCTGCGCATCAAAAAGCGAATGATGGTAAGTTACGGTATTACTCAATCCATTCATGATGACTGGTGTATTGTCTTCTAAATTAAATGGTGGCACACAAACTGTTAAATCGTTAGGAGTGCCTATCGGTAAAGAAGGAATATATTCTACAACCAAACAATCGGTTTGCTCACAACCACTCGGATAAGTTATAGTAACACAATATTCTCCTTCTTGAGTTATCGTGTAAGTAAAGGTATTCGCTCCCGGAATTGGACCTCCACCTAATGTCCACGCATAAGTAGCGCCTAAAATTGAAGAAGCTCCTGCTTGAATCGTTAATGTCTCCGAACCACAAATGGCATTTGGACCGGTAAAATCATCGATTCCTTCAAATTCATCTATCCCGGCTAAACTGGCTGAACCAATATCAAAACTACCACCGCCTAAAAAAACCGCTGAGTCATATGAATTGTCGTTTCTGTCGGCAATAACTAATTTTATGTGATATACATTATTTGGAATAACCGCAGAAGTAGCTGTCATTAACACCGTTTCTCCATTAAAATTGGTTGCAGAATTGGCCGCATTGGCGCCTCCGTTGAAAGTGCCAAAATAACTTGGATTGGCAGAAGCACAACTTCCATTATGAGCATTATCGCGGATGGTTACTACCGAAATTGGCGTGGTGGTACTGGGAACTAAAGCCAAATTTGTTGGAGCCGTCCCTGCCGTTACATTGGTCAAAAAGAAAGCAAATGAATCCGAATAGGCACATTGAAAAGTACCATACTCCTCTGATGCAAAAAGGAAATCAAAACTCATTTGATTGGTCAACGGTGTAAAATCAAACTCTAAAACAGTGGCGTTGTTGTAATCTGTCAATCCGGGATCTATTCCTAAACTAGTGATGTAATTAAACAAAGTAGTATCTCCCGGCCATGCATTTGAACCGTCACTCAATGTTGTGTTATTCGGTCCGGGCGCACTCATGGCATTACCGGTACTCAAAATCACCCCGGAAGTTAAAGGAAAATTCGGATTGGTGTTTTGAAAATAACCTATCCCGTTGGACGATCCAAAACTAGTACCATTGCTGGCGCCACTTCCGGTACTCCAAGTAATATTACTGATTGTTCCTACACAAGAAGAACCCACAGACCCTGAAGCAAATAAAACATCCTGAACCAACTGTGGAACTGTATAAGTTGTGTTATTGACCGTTATCGGTTGAGATAACGATTTGAATGTCAATAAAAAAATCGGAATAAATAATAAAATTCGTTTCATGCTCACGAAATTTAGAAGCATTATTCCTTAAAAGAACAACACTTAATGTTAATTTATTGTTTAAATCTCCAAATATAAGTATTCACAGAAAATATCTTTGTTAAATTTGCAGAAAAATACACTATTCTAATGAAAATCGCCATAAAAGAAACCCAAAACCCAACAATAATAAAATTTGAGTTCCCCGATTTTATCACTCAAAATGAAAACTTCGAATTTAAAAACATCGACGAAGCCAAAAACTCTCCTTTAGCCCAACAACTTTTCTACTTGCCTTTCGTAAAAACCGTTTATATTTCCGGAAATTTTATCGCCATCGAACGGTTCAGTATAGTTGATTGGTCTGATGTGCAAGACGCTGTGGCTGAACAAATTGAAGATTTCGTCAACAAGGGCGGCGTTATTGTTTTGCCAAGCGAAAATAAAACCAAAAAACAAGCCATCACCGTTTACGGCGAAACCACGCCCAATCCGGCGTCGCTTAAATTTGTAGTGAACAAAGGCCTGACTAAATCGACCTTTGAATTCAAAAACATAGACGACGCAAAAGCCTCTCCCTTAGCACAGGAATTATTCAAATTCCACTACGTGAAAGAAATTTTTATCACTGAAAATTACATCTCGGTAACCAAATATGACAGTTCTTCTTGGGACGAAATCACCCTGGAACTTCGAACTTTCATCAAGCAGTTCATCGAAAATGGCGGAACAGTCATTGATGAAACCATGGTCGTAAACGACGAAAAACAAGAAAAACAACAAATCAAAAACTTCGACCACCTGGATGTTACGTCACAACAAATCATCAATATCCTAGAAGAATACGTAAAACCGGCAGTCGCTGCCGATGGCGGAAACATTCTTTTCGATTCCTATGACGAAGCTGACAAACGCGTAAAAGTAGTGCTGCAAGGTTCGTGCAATGGCTGTCCTTCTTCCACTTTCACCCTTAAAAACGGAATTGAAAACATGCTCAAAGACATGCTCAACGACAAAGATATAGTAGTCGAAGCTTTAAACGGATAAGCATTTATTCAAAATAAAAAACTAACTTTAAGCGTCCGAATAGGGCGCTTTTTTTATCTCATTTTTAGGAGCTTTTTCCCGCTTTCCGCAGTATCTTTTTTATCACTTCGAGCCTATTCGAAAACGTTCAATTAAAAAAAAGGATACTTGCTGCAATCGGGGCTAATTTATCACTATGAACGAACTACATCTGGAAACCAGTCCATACCTACTCCAACACGCCAACAATCCTGTGCATTGGAAAGCCTGGAACGAAAAGTCTTTAGCGGAAGCCAAAGCAACCAACAAACTCATCATCATCAGTATCGGCTATTCTTCCTGTCACTGGTGCCACGTGATGGAACACGAAAGTTTTGAAAACGACGAAGTGGCCGCCGTGATGAACACGCATTTTATCAACATCAAAATCGACCGAGAAGAACGTCCCGATATCGATGCCGTCTACATGAAAGCCGTACAAGTCATGACCGGTCGTGGCGGTTGGCCTATGAATGTGGTAGCCTTACCCGATGGTCGCCCAATTTGGGGTGGAACGTATTTCAGAAAAAACGATTGGATCAATTCGCTCGAAAAACTTCAGGAAATTTACACCCAAAATCCGGAAACCATTTACGATTATGCGCAACAACTTCATGAAGGGCTGCAATCCATAAGTGTCATTCCAAAAACTGAAACTGCTTCCGATTTTAATTTTGATGTCCTAGAAACTTTGCTCGAAAAATGGCAAAAAAGCTTCGATTGGGACTTCGGCGGTATGGCGCGTGCGCCCAAATTCATGATGCCCACCAATTACGAATTCCTTTTGCGTTACGGCTACCAAACCCAAAACCAAAACTTATTGGATTTCACAAATCTGACTTTAACCAAAATGGCATATGGCGGTTTGTTCGACACTGTTGACGGTGGATTTTCGCGTTATTCTGTAGATATGAAATGGCATGTGCCACATTTTGAAAAGATGCTGTATGACAACGGCCAATTGGTTGCACTATATGCCAATGCTTATAAACTAACCCAAAATCCACTCTACAAAGAAGTCATCGAAAAGACTTTGTTTTTTGTCGAAAAAGAATGGCTGACGGCTGAAGGAAGTTTCTATTCCGCACTTGATGCCGACAGTTTAAATGCTGAAAATCATCTGGAAGAAGGCGCTTTTTATGTTTGGACCAAAGAAGCATTGCAAAAATTAATTAGCGAAGATTTCGACTTGTTCTCCGAAGTTTTCAACATCAACGAATTCGGACATTGGGAACACGGGAATTATGTTTTGATTCAGAATGAATCCTTGGCAACAATCGCCGAAAAGCAAAATATGCCTTTAGAAACATTGGCACAAAAGAAAAAAACTTGGGAACAAAAACTTTATACGGAAAGAGAAAAACGCAGCAAACCAAGACTCGACGACAAATGCCTGACTTCCTGGAACGCTATAATGAGCAAGGGCTTTGTCGAAGCATATAAAGCTTTGGGCGACTCAAAATATTTAGACATTGCGCTGCAAAACGCGCATTTCATTACTAAAAAACTCTGGAGTACCGAAGGCCATTTATTCCGTACTTATAAAAACGGCACTCGTGGCGCAGCCGAACAGAGCGCAGCTAAAGCTACCATCAATGCTTATTTAGAAGATTATGCTCAGGTGATTCAAGCGTTTATTAGTTTATATGAAGTAACTTTAGACGAACAATGGTTGCAAAATGCCAAGCAATTGACAGATTATTGTTTCGATCATTTCTATGACGCTAACGCGGAATTCTTTTCGTTTACATCCAAAACAGACGAAGCGTTAATTACTGCATATTTTGAAGTGGAAGACAATGTGATTCCGGCCGCAAATTCAGTGATGGCAGGCAATTTATTTCAATTAGGCATTTATTTCAACAACCGTTACTACGAATCGATTGCCAAACAAATGGTGCAAAACATTATCCCTACAATTGATTATCCTTCGGCATTTTCGAATTGGCTTAAGGTACTTTTAAACTATTCGGAACAAAATAAAGAGTTGGCCATTTGTGGTGAAAAAGCCTTGGATTATTTGATCCAAATCAACCAAAAATACCTACCGAATATCATAGTCGCCGGAACCGTTAACAATACCAAACTTCCATTTTTAGAAAGTCGGTTTGTTGAAAACCAAACTTTATTTTATTTGTGCCAAAACAAAACCTGTGATTTGCCAAGCATTGATTTTCAAGAAATTATCAAAGAAATAACCATAAATTCTTAGAAAAATCGTAATATTTTGATTATTAACCAATTAAAAACAACCGACATGGGACTTGGAAATTTTTTTAAAAATTTATTTGGCGGTGCCAAAGAAAAAACGGGAGAACAATCACAAAATTTTACCGAAGAAGCAATTGAAAAAGTAAAACAAACGGCAGAACCGGTTGTAGATAAAGTAGAAGAAATGGTAGAAACCGCTAAAGAAAAAATTAACGAATATGTTCCCCAAGCTTCTGAAACTATAGAAAATGTAGTGGAAAATGCGAAAGAAAAAATAAGCGAGTTTGCCGAAACGGCCAAAGAAAAAATAAGTTCGTTTGCCAACGATGCTTCTGACACAACCGACACAGCGGCAGAAAAAGCTAAAGAAACGATAAATCGTGTAGAAGAAGATGCCGATTAATTTTAAAAATATTATTTTTGTATCCACTAATTATCCCGATTCTTTCGGGATTTTTTTTACACTATGACCATGAACAGCTCGCTTTCGATTCGCTCTTTTGCCGAATACATAGAACAATTTACCTCCTTATTAATTGATTATTCTCCGAAACTGATTTCGGCCCTAATTATATTATTTGTTGGGCTTTATGCCATTAGAATCATCAATCGCTTGGTGCGAAAAATAATGGTGAAAAGAGAACTCGACCCAACGTTGTCAAAGTTCCTTGCCGATAGTTTGCTTTGGGCTTTGCGGTTGTTACTCTTTGTGAGTTTTATTTCCAAATTGGGAATTGAAACTTCTTCGTTTGTAGCAATTTTGGGTGCGGCCGGTTTGGCGATTGGTTTGTCTTTACAAGGTTCTCTCTCCAATTTTGCCGGCGGCATGCTGATTATTTTGTTCAAACCTTTTCGCGTGGGCGATACCATCGAAGCGCAAGGTGTGATTGGAACCGTACTCGAAATTCAAATTTTTGTCACTAAATTAATTACGGGAAACAACCAAACGATTTTTATACCCAACGGGATTTTGTCGAATGGCGTAATCATCAATTATTCGATGCAAGGCAATCGGAGAGCGGATTTGTTGTTTTCCCTTTCCTATGACACCAATATTAAAACTGCGAAAGACATTGTAATGAAAGTGATGCAAGACCATCCGAAAGTTTTAAAAAATCCGGAACCAACCGTTATTGTAAAAAACCTGACAGATTCTGCGGTACAACTCGGCATTCGACCTTGGGCTAAAAATATTGATTTTGCAGAAATGTGTTCTGATGTTTTAGAACAATCTAAAGAAGCTTTCGATGCAGCGGGAATTTCAGTACAACCGTATGTTATTGAAACGTCTAAAGGATAGTTTAAGCCTTTTTAGTCAACATAAAATCCTTCAAATAAAAAGGCTCAAAGTAAGCCACATCTTCAAAAGCATTTTTGTTGAATTTCTCAAAGCTGATTGGACTCATTTCGTTAGCAGAAGGAAATACAATTTCGGATAAAAAAACAAATTTATCTTGGGTCAAAACCGTCTGGCATTTTTCCTGACAATCACCTATGATATAAATGGTTTCCGCTATTTCAGCATAACTGTTTTCGGTTAAAACTTCGGCTTGAACTTCCATTATTTTTTGGTGATTGGCATCAAAAACGGCGCTGTACACTTCCATTCTTCGGGCATCAATCATCGGAACAATCAAGCCACCCTTTTGGGTTACTTTTTGGGCTAAAACGGCTAAAGTATCTACCGCAATCAATGGGATTCCCAGCGCGTAACACAAGCCTTTGGCTGTAGACACTCCAATGCGCAAACCGGTATAGGAACCCGGACCTTTACTCACCGCTATGGCTTTTAATTCCCTAAAATCAATTCCGCTCTCTTTTAAAATTTCTTCGATAAAAACATGCAGTTTTTCGGCATGAGAATAGCCTTGCTCTGCGATTTCTTTGCACAAAACGGTTTGACCGTCCTTAGCTAAAGACACCGAGCAATTCTTGGTGGCAGTTTCTATGTTGAGTATGTAGGCCAAAATTTATTCTTCTTTCTTTTTATCCGTAGTGTTTTTTTGCTTCACTTTGTCTCCCGAATTCAGGTCTTTGGTTACTGTGGTATAAGGCCCAACAATTACCACGTCGCCTTTTTTCAAGCCCGAAATCACTTCAATATTAGTATCGTCCTGAATACCGGTTTTGATGACTCTGATTTTGGCTTTGTTGCCTTCTTTGACGAAAACACATTCAAACTTTTTATCACTCTTGGCCGTTACTTTTTTGTCTTCGTTTTCCTCTTTAACCTCGTATACTTTGGTAGCTGTTGTATCCGCTTTTACCAAAACCGAACTAATCGGCACACCAATTACTTTTTCTTTTCGGGTCGTAATAATATCAACTGTAGCAGTCATTCCCGGTCTGAATGGTGAAAAACTGGCTGGTTTCCCTGCTAATAAATCTTGGTAAGATTCTTTTAAAATTCTAACTTTTACTTTAAAATTAGTCACTTGATCTGCTGTAGTCGAAGTGCTCGCCGAATTGGAAATACTGGTTACAATACCTTTGAATTCTTTCTTTAAATAGGCATCAACACTGATATTAGTACTGTCGCCAATGCTGATTTTTACAATGTCATTTTCATTCACATCAACTTCAACCTCCATATTGTCTAAATTGGCTACGCGAAGGATTTCTGTTCCCGTCATTTGTTGGGTTCCCAAAACTCTTTCCCCTAATTCAACGCCAAGCGAAGAAATAGTTCCATCTGCCGGAGAATAAATGGTGGTTCGACCCAAGTTGTCTTTGGCCTCTTTTACGGTAGCATTCGCACTTTGCACGTTGTAATATGCCGACTCTTTACTGGCTTTGGCACTTTCAAAAGCAGCGATGGCTTTGTCCCATTCTGATTTAGAAATAATGCCTTTGTCAAAAAGGGTTTTGCTTCTGTCGTAACTGGCTTTGGCTTCTTTAAACGCAGCATCGGCCTGACTCAAACCGGCTTTGGTTCCCGATAAATTAGAGATTGTTCTGTTGTAACCCGAAGTGTACAAATCGGGGTTGATTTTTACCAAAAGCTGGCCTTTTTTCACCACTTGACCTTCTTTTACGGGCAAGTCGATAATTTCTCCCGAAACTTCAGAAGAGATTTTTACTTCAATTTCCGGTTGGATTTTACCTGTAGCCGACACAGTTTCGATAATGGTGATTTCATCTGCTTTGGCCGTTTCAACTTCGGTAACATTTTCATCGGCACCGATTACGCCGTTTTTCTTAAGAACAACTAATACTACTAACAGCACTACGACTATTCCGCCTAACCAATATATTTTCTTTTTTGACATGATTTATTGTTTTTGTATGATTGGGATTCCAAAATATAGTTCTACCACTTTGGTTTTAAAAATGTAATCGTATTTAGCACGAATCACATCCGATTGAGAATTGATGTACAAAGTTTGCGCCTGGTTGTAGTCGAAAGTATTCATCATCCCAACGGCAAACTTTTCTTTGGCATAATTAAACGCTTCTTCTCGGGCTTCAAAGGTGGCAATCGAAGCTTCGTAAGTATTGAGGGCGCCTTTGGTATCAGTAATGGCTTTGTAAACATTGGTTTCCAAATCCAATTTGGCTTGGTCAAAAGCATTTTTTGATCTTTCATAGGCAACTTTAGAACGAGCCACTGCATTCTTGGCCGAAAATCCGTTGAAGATTGGCACATTCAATTGCACGCCGAAATTATGTCCTTTATTGTTGCTGAACTGGTCAAAAACCGGCAGTGGTCCGGCTAAAATAGGCACACCATTCGCATCTACACCGATGATTCTGTCGGAATAACTGGCATTGGTACCAAAATTATACCCTAAAGATACACTGGGTTGTAATGCACCATTGGCAATTTTGATATCTCTTTCGGCCAAATCAAGATTGGCTTTGGCAATTTTAATTTCAACACGAACTTCATTAGCTTTGCTAACTATAGCTTCGGGGGTTTCAGACATCACCGGACTCGGTTTGGCCTCCATATCAACCTCGGCTATATCAAAAGTGGCAAAATCTTCCAAACGAAGCAATTGTGCCAAACTCAGTCTGGAAATCAATAGCGCATTTTCGGCAGCGACTACTTTTTGTTTGTCGGCCGCAACCGTAGCTTTCATATCAAGTAAATCCCCGCGTGGCACCATTCCGGCGTCAACCAGCTCTTTGGAACGAACCAATTGCTTTTCGTCATTGGCCAATTGACCTTGTTGCACTTTTAAATTTTCGCGATTGAATAAAATATCCAGAAAAGCATTGGCCACAAATAACGAAATATCATCCTGCATTTTGGTCAGTTGGTATTGTGCGGCTAACTGGCTTAACTTGGCTCTTCGCAAACGGTTTTGATTTTGTAAGCCGTTGTAAATATCAACGCTGGAGCTCAAACTCATTTGGGTAAATTGCGTGGTTTGGTTTTCACGGGCATTGGTCACCGGATTGATATTGGCTCCAATACTCCAAGAATGAGAACCGGTCGCGTTAAGATTTGGGAAGAAACTCGCAATTGCAGCTTTTTTATCAATATCCGTCAATCTTACATCTAACTCCGATTGCTTGATTGAAATATTGTTTTTTAAAGCATACTCGACGCATTCCTGTATCGTCCATTTTTTGGTTTGTGCCAAAGAATCAAATCCAAGGAACAAAATAATGGCGAGTAAAAAATGTTTTTTTAATGGTATTTTCATAGTAATATAGGTTGGAAAACCTTAATTTCTTGCATAAACAAAGATATTATTTTTGGCTTTGATTTCTTAAAAACAGACTCAATGTTTTAGACTCTATTTTTTTAATAATGTTACAGTCGATTACAATTTTTACATTTATTTTTGACAAAAAAATATTTCGTTTATGTCTGCCATAAAATCGATTCTCTCGCTGCTTATGTTTTCAGTACTTTTGAACAGTTGCTCGACTACTCAAAAAATTGAGGCTTTAAAACCACTTCCTTCTAATGATGCTCCGATGGTTTACAAAACCAAGACTTCCTTTGTCAACATGCCTTTGGAGATTTCTTTGAAGGAAATAGAAAGTCAATTAAACAAAACCTTGAATGGTCAAATTTATGACGATTCAAACTTGGCCGATGACAAAACCGAAATGAAAATATGGAAAACCGCGCCAATTAAGCTTGTTGAAAAAAACGGCAAAATAGAGACTGTTTTACCATTAAAAATTTGGGCCAAAATAAAGTATGGCACTGATTTTATGGGATTGAATGACACGCGTGAAATCAACTTGAACGGAACCATTACTATGGAAAGCAATGTAAGGTTATCGAATTGGAAATTGTCAACCACTTCAAGAATTGAAGATTTCGAATGGTCTGAAAGTCCAACCATCTTAGTGGCCGGAAAATATGTTCCGATAACTTATATCATCAACCCGACGCTTTCCATTTTTAAATCGAAAGTAGCCAAAAAAATAGACGAAGCCATTGAAAACTCTTGCGACTTTAAGCCCTATGTACTGGATGTTTTAGAAAAAATGAGTACGCCTTTTATCACAAGTGAACAATACCAAACTTGGTTCAAACTCATTCCGATTGAGGTGTATGTTACCGATGCGGTTTTAGAAAAGAATCAAATCAAAATGGATTTAGGACTCAAATGCAATATGCAAACCATGGTGGGTTTGAAACCCAAAAACACTTTTGAAAGAGAGGCCATTCAGTTCAAAGCCGTGACTAAAATTCCGAATGCTGTAACAGCCAATGTCGCTGCCATTTCAACTTATGAAAGCGCCTCACAAATTATTACTGCTAATTTTAAAGGCAAAGAATTTGCTTCGGGTAGCAGAAAAATAGTAGTGAAAAATGTTGCCCTATGGCAAAAAGACAGTAAAATCATTATCCAATTGGACATGAGTGGCAGCATTAACGGCTCAATATACTTGTCGGGCATTCCGAATTATAATGCGATTACCAAAGAAATTTATTTTGACCAAATGGATTATGTATTGAACTCTAAAGGTATTTTGACCCGAACCGCCAACTGGTTATTACAAGGCGTAATTTTGAAAAAAATTCAGGAAAACTGTCGTTATTCAATCAAAGAGAATTTGGATGAAGGCAAAAAAAGTCTACTGCCTTATTTGAGCAATTATTCCCCTATGAAAGGCGTTTTTGTGAACGGCATGATGAATGACTTCGAATTTGAAAAAGTAGAAGTAACCGACAAAGCCATCATTGCCTTTATCACTACTACCGGAAAAATGAATGTGAAAATCGACGGAATGGAGTAGATTTAGTGGTCAGTCCTATCGAGAGTAAATGACAATCTACTTCTTTTTGTAATACATTTTATAAACCACAAAACCGATTCCGGCCACGATAATATAAGGAATGGCCATCAGGAAAACTATCCCGTCATTTACAGCTTCCACTTTGCTGTTGTCTCCTGTGCTTTCCAAAGCGGCTCGGCACATGGCGCATTGAGAAAAAGACGCAATAGGCATAAGGCATAAGGCAAATGTTAGCAACACTAATTTTTGACTTATCCCTTTTCTCTTATCCCATTTAACTTTAGTTTGCATAATAAGGTGAAATCATCAAATAAACTACTACACCGGTAACAGCTACATACAACCAAAGCGGAAAAGTGATTTTGGCCAATTTTTTATGCTTGTCAAAGCGTTCAGCTAAAGCTCTCACATAAGTAAACAGCACCATCGGAATAATGGCGACAGACAAAATAATATGCGAAATCAAGATGAAAAAGTAAACATTTCTCATTGAGCCCACATTACTCAATTCAGTATCATCTAAAAGTCCGTCTGCGTTGATATCTCCGTATTTAGTAGAATCAGCCGACATGTGATAAGCCACGTACATTACCAAAAAAATTACCGAACAGGCAATGGCCAAAGTCATCAGTCTTTCGTGAACCTTTCTGTTGCCATTTTTTATGGCCATTACACCCATAATCAAAAGCAAGGCCGTGGCGGCGTTGATAGAGGCATAAATCGGCGGTAAAAAACTTAACGGTTCTATACTGATCCCAAAGTCCTTTAGCTTTACGGTAAACAAAACCGCTACTGCAATGGGAATAATGATTGAAACTGCAATAATGGATCCTCTGAATTTTTTTTCTAAAGTTTGATTGTCCTGATTATTCATTTAATAGTTTTTTAATGTCTTCTGTTATAGCTTTCACGCCAGCTTTCTCTAAGCCGTCGTAATACAAAATCGGATTACCGAATTTGTCTTTTCTGCATCGGATATTCCCTTCTTTATCAATCAAAGCGAAAAGACCTGAATGTTCGAAACCACCGGCAACTTTATTGTTTTCTCCGGCATAAATATTAAATCCTTTATTGGAAATGTCAAAAATGTATTCTTTATTTCCTGTCAGCATATGCCAGTTGGATGATTTAACTCCAATCAGTGCCGCGTGTTCTTTCAATACGGCAGCTGTGTCATAGTCAGGGTTGATGGTAATAGACGCTATCCCGAAATTAGGATTCCCAAAAAATTCGTTTTGGATGCTAACCATGTTTTTATTCATTATCGGACAAATAGAAGGACAAGTTGAAAAGAAAAACTCTAACACATAAACTTTTCCTTTGTAAGTCTCGTTAGAAACTTTTTCATTGTTTTGGTCGATTAGTTCGAAACTCGGTGCCGGACCAATAGTGAGCAAACCGTTTTCTGCCGTTTTATGATTGGAAACCGCATCAATACGGTCTCCTTGAACTACTGAACCGCTTTTGATTCTGTTAATGATTTTGGGTATAAAAATAATACCGAAAACCAAAATAATAAACGATAATCCGATATAAGATTTATTCTTCATGGTAAGTGTTACTAAATTTTTCTGTCGGCACTGTTTCTTTTTAATGCCAAACGGTATTCGGCTAAAATAATCTTCACATCATCCATCATATCATTGTGTAAATCGGCAGCCGAGGTCGTATTATATCCTTCTTTGTATTCCGGTTTTCCTTTGTCGCTTTTGCCTTTTCTGCCGCGAAGATTTCTTTTCTTATCTACAATATAAACATAAGGTGTTCCGGATTGATTGTTTAATTTACCGAGTAATTTCAAATTAGCATGATAAGACTTGATGGCTTCCGGTGTGGTAAAAACAAAATGATAGCCTGACACATCGCTGATTTTTCCTAATTCTTTTAAAAGTCTTTGGGCTTGGTCTTCTGTTCCTAGAGGTGCGATGAAAACAAACTGGAAGTCTTTAAATGCTCGGTATTTGTTATAAATTTTTTGATTGAGTGTAAAAAAATTACCGCTGTTGGCCAGGATATCCTGACCGGCAAAACCCAAGATAGTTATCTTTTTATCTAAGGATACTTTTTCGCCATTTAGTGATTTCCATTGGGCATCCACATTGGGAATATTTGGGGTAATGGTAGGTAAAGTAATAAAACTGTTTACGCCTGATGCAAAGAAAAGGTATGCAACGATAGGCAAAATAAACAAGATGAAAAGGACAAGATTTTTTTTCATTGGAAATTGCTAAAATACAGCCATACAAAAATAAAAAAATCCCGAAGGAATCGGGACTTTTTTTTGAATTAATATAATGTTAAAAATTCCATTTAATAGTGGAATCTTTAAAAATCCCGTAGATATAATCTGCTTCGACTAACAATATAAAAAGTAAATATAATACAAGAAAAATAACGGTGGCCACTACTGCCCAACGCAAACTGGATTTTTCACCTTCCATGTGCATGAAAACCCATGTGATTTTGTATGCTTTGTAAAGTGTCAAGATAATGAAAACCCAGTTTAAAAGGTTCATTGAGATGAAGTCATTCATTACCAAGAAATCTGGTCTTAAGATTCCTAAGTAAACCTCAACTATTGTTACAACAGATAGAATTCCGAAAACTTGCCAGATTCTTTTTGTATTTGATACGTGTTCGTGTCCCATGATAATATAAATTTTTAACAGCGATTAAACTAAGTAGAAGAATGTAAATACGAATACCCAAACCAAGTCAACAAAGTGCCAATAAAGACCAACTTTCTCAACCATTTCATAGTTTCTTCTTTTCTCATACGTTCCTAAAAGGACATTGAAATAAATAATGATATTGATAATTACTCCGGAGAATACGTGGAATCCGTGGAATCCGGTAATGAAGAAGAAGAAATCGGCAAACAATTTACTTCCATACTCGTTTCTTTTAAGGTTAGCACCTTCAACCACATAGTGAGCATTGGCGACCATAGCTTCAGAAGCTTCTCTGTTCAAAATTTCACGTTTTTTATTGTGGTTCAAATTTGGCTGAAGCGACTTGTTTTCTCTGTCTTCTTTAGTGTCTCGGTAGATTTTTTCAGTTCTGACCAATAAATCAGGATTAGCTTTAAAACCGGCTTGTACTTCGGCTACAGAATAAGTAGGTTGTGAACCTTCTCCTTCAAACCAAATACCATTACTGCTTTTGTGCTCTTCTCTCGTTTCCGGAAGTTGAACTGCAAAGTCTTCCAATTTAACTCTTTTACCTGTTTTATCAACGAATTGAATAATGCTTCCGCCTTTCGTTTCGATGGCACCAAACTCTCCTTTGATAAAGTTTTTCCATTCCCAAGCTTGAGAACCTACGAAAATCAAACCTCCAACAATAGTCAGTAACATGTAGAAAGCTACTTTCTTTTGTTTCATTTGGTGACCGGCATCAACGGCCAATACCATTGTTACCGAAGAGAAAATCAAGATAAAGGTCATCAAGGCCACATAATACATCGGCGCATCTACACCGTGCATAAACGGGAAGTGGGTAAACACTTCGTCGGCAATTGGCCAATTGTCAATAAATTTGAATCTTGAAAAACCGTATGCAGCAAGGAATCCGGAGAAAGTTAAGGCATCCGATACGATAAAAAACCACATCATCAATTTACCATAACTGGCACCCATTGGCTCATTTCCGCCGCCCCAAGTATTTTCGTTTGTATTTGCAGTAGTAACTGTAGCTCCCATAAAAGTTATATAGTTAAAAAGTTCCCAAATTTAGATTTTTTTTCTTATTTAAAGAAATATAAAAAGAAAAACAAACAAATCCACAAGAAATCGAGAAAGTGCCAATACATTGCACCTAGCTCAATTCCAAGTGTTTGACTTGAATTGTATTTTTGTTTAAAATGATTATAAATTATGATTAAAAGCGAAATCATTCCTCCGGCAAGGTGAGCCAAGTGTACCACAGCGATTACGTAAAGAAAAGTCGTGGCAATATTACTCTCCGGTCCGGTAAAATAATAACCCTGTTCTATCAGTTGCTCAAAGCCTTTAAATTGCAAAAACACAAAGACAATTGCAAGACCGAAAGTCAATAAAAGAAGGTTACCCGTAGCACTTCGATTGTCTTTTTCAATGGCTTTTTTGGCCAAATGAAAAGTAACGCTACACAAAATAATAGCCAAAGTACTGAAGTAAAAAGCCGAAGGCATTTGGAAATCTTTCATCCAATCTTCTCTGGACTTACTCACTACAAATGCACTCGTGATTCCGGCAAACATCATGGTCATACTGGCCATGGCAAACCACAAAAGTAATTTTTTTGAACGCGCTGTTCTGTCTTTATGCTCGTCAGCAGACATTGTTGTTGTAGCCATAACTATCTTAAAAATTTATCGGTAATATAAACTATTTGTAACAAAGTAATATAAGAAACACTCACTAACATCAGTGTTCTCGCAGCTTTGGCCGTTCTGAGTTGGTATAATTTTACCGCATAATAAATCATCCAAAGCCCGAGCAAAAATACAATTCCTGCTGCAATAGGCGAAATAAATAATCGCCCTGTATACCCTAAACTTGGTAATAAGGAAGCCACCAACAACCAAACCGAATACAAAATGGTTTGCAAAGCGGTTGATGTATCTTTTTTACCGGTCGGTAACATAAAAAAACCAGCCTTTTGGTAGTCATCATACAAAAACCAACCAATGGCCCAAAAATGAGGAAATTGCCAAAAAAATTGGATCAAAAAAAGCGTTCCTGCTTCAATCCCAAAATGATTCGTAGCGGCAACCCAACCCAACATAAACGGAATCGCACCCGGAAAAGCACCCACAAAAACCGATAGCGGTGTGTGCACCTTTAAAGGCGTATAAATACTTGTATATAAAAAGATAGAAATCGCTCCAAACATGGCCGATTTCGGGTTAATCATGTACAACAAAATCAAACCGATGATGGTCAGCAAACTCGCCACAAACAAAGCGTGATTCGGAGACATTCTGCCCGAAGCCACCGGACGGTTCTTGGTTCGGTCCATCAAAGCATCTAAATCTTTTTCGATCACTTGATTAAAAGCATTCGAAGCGCCAACCATACAGTAACCGCCAACAGCCAACATCAATAAAGTTGACACTTTTAAATCTTGAAAATCCACAACACCGAGCAAATAGCCGGCTATAGAAGAAAAAACCACGCTAATAGCTAAACCTGCTTTAGTGATTTCCTTGAAATCAATCGCAATTTGTTTAAGAGAAAATGTGTTAGCAGTCGCGTTCATCAATAGTTTTAAAACTGCCGCAAAGGTACTTTATAGAAAACGATTTGACAAAAAAATATTGAAGATATATTTGGTGATTTTTAAGTTCAGGAGCGAAAGGTCATTGTATGCCGGCCATCCATTTTCCCGCTGTCTGCACTACGCGGTAGTTGCGCCCATCGGGGCTATATAGGGAGCCGTTTTTGTATTTGCCTCCAAAAAAAAAGGACTCCAAAACGGAGTCCTTTTCAATAAAAATGGCAATCTGATTATTCCTTAACAGAAACTATTTTCTTAGTTTCAGTTCCTTGGTTAGTGGTAATTCTAATGAAATACACTTGGTTAGAACCTTTTGAGAAGTTGACATCTATCTTAACTTCTTTCTCATAATAGCCGTTAGGATCAGTAGTAGTTTGAACTAAAACGCCCCTTACGTCAAAGACTTCAATCACAACCTCTGAATTATTTTCAAAGTTATATTTCACATTCAGTTCGTTTTTAAACGGAACCGGATAAACGCTAAAGCTTGAAGTTGTTGCTCTAGCAGTAGTTTCATTGGCTACCGGATCAACTGCACAACCCGGTACTAAATCAACGCTGGTTTGAGAGCTTGCAACTAATGTATAGTTGTTAGCAATTCCGTCATTCAAATTATCAACACTGGTTGAGAAATTATAAGTAACCGTTGGAGCAACACTTCCGGAATAAGTATTCCCTTGTATTGATTTAGGGTTGTATTTTACAGACAATACGTAAGTAGCTCCAGGTACAGCATTGGTAATGGTCAAACTTCCTTGTGAATTGTTTGTACCACTCATAACACCGGCATCTGTAAATTTATTACAATTAGGATCCCACAAAATAATTTGGTTAGAACCTTTTATAGCCATCAATCCATAATGATTAGCTGACGTTGAGTTACCTTTAGCCTGCGTCACTTTAATAGTGAAATTAGCACTAGGTGCCACAACGGCAGTATAATAGAAGAACACTCCCGGCGTAACAACACCTATTTTACCATTGCTGGCTGAATAGCAAAGCGCTTCTAATTCTCTATCATTTCCTCCTGCATTAAAATCTGAACAGGTTGTTCCTGTGTGGTAAATATCCCCCACCAAACAAGTTTTCACAACGGTGATTAAAGTCACCTCAGTTTCACAGCCGTTCATCAACTGTTTAACCGAATAAGTTCCTGCAACAGTAACTGTTATAGAAGGTGTTGTTGCACCAGTACTCCATAACAAACTTCCAGTATAATTGCCAGCTGTAATAGTCCAAGTGCCGTTACAGTTATCCACAAAACTAGCTGTTGGAGCAGTCATTGGTGTTCCCGTTACATCGTACTGACATGAAACTGGGTTCCAAGTAGCAGTTTGGTAACACAATACTTGTGGAGCTTCCGGTTGAGTACCGGTTACGTCGTACTGACATGAAACTGGGTTCCAAGTAGCAGTTTGGTAACACAATACTTGTGGAGCTTCCGGTTGAGTACCGGTTATATCGTACTGACATGAAACTGGGTTCCAAGTAGCAGTTTGGTAACACAATACTTGTGGAGCTTCCGGTTGAGTACCGGTTATATCGTACTGACATGAAACTGGATTCCAAGTAGCAGTTTGGTAACACAATACTTGTGGAGCTTCCGGTTGAGTACCGGTTA
>NZ_JAAQQU010000104.1:19937-930373 GCF_011742145.1 Flavobacterium sp. J49
TGAGTACCGGTTACATCGTACTGACATGAAACTGGATTCCAAGTAGCAGTTTGATAACACAATACTTGTGGAGCTTCCGGTTGAGTACCGGTTACGTCGTACTGACATGAAACTGGATTCCAAGTAGCAGTTTGATAACACAATACTTGTGGAGCTTCCGGTTGAGTACCGGTTACATCGTACTGACATGAAACTGGATTCCAAGTAGCAGTTTGATAACACAATACTTGTGGAGCTTCCGGTTGAGTACCGGTTATATCGTACTGACATGAAACTGGATTCCAAGTAGCAGTTTGGTAACACAATACTTGTGGAGCTTCCGGTTGAGTACCGGTTACGTCGTACTGACATGAAACTGGATTCCAAGTAGCAGTTTGGTAACACAATACTTGAGGTGGCGATGGCAAGTAAAATCCGGCATCAACATAAGTTATATTTTGACCTACAGCCAAAACAATATTGGAAACCACCCCTCCAACTGCATCGCTATTGTTTACAGTTGAAATTGGAGTTGAAGCTGGAGAACTTAAATAACAATTTGGTGTTGAAAAAGTAACAGTATATGTTCCAGCTATTAAGCCAGAAAATAGATAATTTCCATTTGCATTTGTGGTAGTTGTTGCAATAACAACATTTGAACTGTTTAAAAGTTGCACTGTAACTCCGGCAATTCCGGTCTCTCCCGAATCCTGAATTCCATTAGCATTAGTATCATTCCAAACAAAGTTTCCGATACTACCTAAATTTTGAATACAAGATGGGCCACATATCTGAACAGACGAAGAACTCGTTCCGTATTTTGAAATGAAAGTATTTAATTGAGGCAAATAATTTCCATTTACCACAAAATAATAATTTTTAGTAACGTTATTGTTGATACCTTCATCAAATTTAATCCCTATCGCCCCTGTCGTTGGATCAGGATTTACAATAGTAGCAACATTGTTTTGTGAAAGTGAATAGGTCCCATTGTTTAGAGACCAGGTTCCGGCAGCCAAACTTCCGTTGTTTGAAACTACATTCAAACAATTGAGTCCTAAGCCAAAAACAGTGTGACTAATCCCGTTTCCGGAAGTAGCCCCTTTAACCGAATAAAGCCATGTAGATTGACCTACTTGAGGGTAATTGTAAAGAACGCCTTTAAATTGAATGGTTTGCCCGTTAACGATTGGAATTATATTCCCTGTACAAGGCGGATCCTGTATTACAGCTGTTTGCGCCACAGAATTAGAGGCAAACAACAGCAATTGGAAGACTAAAAATAACAGCACGGATTTGGTTTTAAATCCTTGCCATCGGCTCGTAATTTTGCTCATAGTATTTGAAAAAATTAAACAATAAATTAAAAAGTGTAGCTGAATTAATAGCTTGGGACTATTTTAAATCTTCAAATACAACAATATCAAAAAAAGATAATATTGAATTTGAAAAGACAAAGTAAACTCGAACATTTTTGTTAAAAAAAAATAACTTTTCCTATTCTGACGAGTCGCGAAAAAAAAACGTTGAAATGCATTTCATCTTGAAAAGATAATTTTTTTTAAAGGTAAAATACTTACATTAATTTCAATGATTACAAGTGGTTTATTGAGAAAAATCATCAACAGAGAGTTGTTTGTATTACTTCAAAAGAGGTTTATCAGTAATTATAAATAAAAAGAGACCAATTAATATTGATCTCTTTCCATACTAAAAAATTTCTAAGTGTGTATTAATTGATAGGTAATATTACGGTATCAATTACATGTATAATTCCGTTTGACGCAGAAATATTGGCGGCTGTTATATTAGCGGTATTCCCTATTGCATTGATAGATCCTGTTGGAGTTACCGAAAAAGAACTTCCCAAAAGGGTCGTTATTTCACGTGTTCCTCTTTTTGGCACTACACTATTCGCAGCACGTCTGCCTTCCGTTACATGATACAATAAAACATCACGAACTAGTGGAGCCGGAAGGTCTGTAATGCCATCCACATTTAGAGCTGCATATAAATTTTGGAACGCTTGATCAGTTGGCGCAAATACCGTGTATTGGTCTGTTCCGTTGGCAAAAAGGTTGACAAGCTCAGTATCAAGTTCTGTATCCACGTAAACTAAGGCGGAAACCAACTCATTAAACCCGGCACCAACAGCTATACCGGCAATAGAAGTTTGACCCGGAGCCGGAGCACGATTCAATGCATCAAGAGTTTCTTTGATAGTGAGCTTTGAAGCCGTTGAGTTATCAACATTACTCTCCTCCGGAGAACAAGATGTAAAACCAAAAGAAATAAAAGCTGCCAATGCTAATGCTTTTAAAGTTGTAACTAATTTGAAGTTTTTGTTTTTCATAGTGAATAGTTTTAATGTTATTATTGAAATTGTTGTTTTCAAAAAAATATTGACCAATTAAAAATTGGCTTTAAAACTAGTAGGAAGAGAGAGGGGACAAAAAACAAATTTTTGTTTAATTATTTCTCCTCAAAGTTAAACAAAATATTTACACCAAGACAACTTTAGCATTAGTTTAACAATCGTTTGAATAAGTAAAAATGAATATTACAGCCTAACTATTAGGCATTTAAGAGAACGACACCTTTTTTGAATAAGTTTAAGTATTAACTAAAGAGAAAAATAGTCTAATAATCAAAATACCAATTGAAAATATCGCATCTCAAGCCAATGGAGAACCAAGTAGTACTTTCTTTTACTGCCAAAGCAGTTTCGGTGGCCGGAGTAAAGTTTCTATAGATTAAACTGCCGTACAATTTCATATTCGAAACCGGATTAATCAAATAACCCGCTTGTAAATCTGCGATGAAAACATTGGTTTTGTTTCCTTGACCAATAACCACTCCGGTGTCATAAGGTCTTTCTAAATCATAGTCTCTGTAAATGTCGCTACCATAATTGAAAGTATCTGTAGCGTTGTTAAAATCCAAACCGCGAGTACCAACTGTCAATTTAGCATCGGCAAAATAGCGTCCGTTGTGGTATCGGGCAATCGCAATCAATTCCCTGAAATTTCCTCCCCATTGGTGGCCCAAACTTTGGTTATTGTGTCCGTAATTGGTTATCGCTTCACTGTGGGCATACACATAAGGGCGAACGACATTGTATTCCGCCTGAACTAAAAGGTTTTTAATGTTGAAGGCATTGAAATATTTGGTGCCCAATTGGTAACCGAATTTATTTTTCCAACTCTTGTCTCCGGCTTTGATATCACTCAAAGAGAATTCATCCAACAAGAACTGTCCGTAAAACTGGATTTGGTTGTTCCATTTTAGTTTAGAGGTTAATCCCAACAAAGCATTCCCACTTCGAGCCGAAGAAGCAAACTCCACCGAACGATAAAAAATAATCGGATTCACAAAACTCATGTCAAAACCACGGTTATTCTTATTGGTCCAAACCACGGATTCAAACAAGCCGATGTTCCATCTTTTGGTCACATTCAAACTCAAATAATGGCTGGCCGCAAACTTGGTGGCATAAGTTCGGTCTAAGGTAACATCCGGACGAACGTCTTTTAGCCAAGTGTAAATGTTGGTGTATTTTATTTTCCAAAAAGAAGTGTTCAACTTAAAATAAGGATAAGGGCTCGCTCCATCACCGAGTAGCAATGAACGATAACCATCTCCAATAAAATTACGGCCGTAACCCAAATTCATATTGATGAACTTGCTTGGTGTATAAGCCAAATTGGCTTCCGCCAAAGGAAAATCATACGCATCAGATTTGAAGCTTTTTGCGATACCGATTCCGGGAATAATCGCCGGATTTCCTCCAGCCGGTGCAAGCGATTCAGCATAACGGTTGAAATAATCGGCAAAACGTCCTTGGCTTTCATAAACCGTTGTGGTAAAATTGATTTCCTTCCCCAAACCGCCATTAAACTGAATTCCACGCGTATTGACATAAGTATAACTGGCTTCACTCGGGTCACTTTTTCCAAATTGCAAATCTAAAATCGGGTTTAAGGTAAACCAATAATCTTCGCCTTGGATTTGGACCAAATTTTCGTTCCAAAACTTTTTGCCCCACCAACTTTGTTTGTTCTTGGCTAATTTTTGATTTTCGGCAGCCAAATCATAGTATTTGGAAACATCCGTATAGGAATAAGGTTTGGAAGCGGTATGATTATTGGCTCCAACTTGATTCATTTCATCATCAAACTGTGCATAATAACTATGCGAAAAAGGAATGTTCAAGTGACTTTGAAACTGTGGATTGTCAAATTTCTTATACTTGATACTGTCCAATTCGGTTAAAAACTTATCATTGGGTTTGTATACCGGTGATGTTTTCTCGAGTGCTTTTTCAGCCTCTTTTTGCGCTTGCATTTCGGCCACACTTTGTAAAGGAATGGCAATTTTAATGGTGTATTTGGCATAAGTCGGATTGCCGTTATAAGTGGCCGGACTAATTTTTGGCATTTTTCCAAAAACCCTTTTGCTTTCAGTTACCAAAGTTTCATCGACGGCATCTACATAAATTACTTTGAAGTTACCTTGGTCGGTGACTTCAAAAAGAACAATGACATTTCCTTTGAAATTACCTTGTTTTAAGGCATCGGGCACTTTGAAATTGTTGAATACAAAAGTTTGCACTTCATTGTAAAAACAAGTCTCTAAAGCTGAAAACTCCTGGCCTTCACAAGCCGGAAATACCGGAAATCGTTCGGTGTTTTTTTGCCTTACTTGGGCGTTGGAAACTAAGGTAAACAAGAACAAAAAGGAAATTATATTTTTCATCTTAATGGAATAATAGTATTAATAATTACCCGAAGCGGTTTCGCCATGAGCAATAGTTTTGGCCGCAGAAGTACCTATTCTTTTCACACCTAAGCGAATCATTTCTTCAGCCTCTTCGTAAGTACGAACTCCTCCCGCTGCTTTAACCGGTAAAGGCGATGCATTTTCGAGCATCATGATTACAGCGGGAAAAGTAGCACCGTTAGGTAAATTATTCTCTGTCTTGTAAAAACCGGTAGAGGATTTCACAAAAACATTCGGATAACAATCTTCTTTGAAATTGGCAATGACCACATTTTTTATCAAAGCCGAAATTTGAATAATCTGGGCATCGGTCAAGGCAGCCACTTCAATAATCCATTTGGCTACTTTATGGTACTCGAATGCCAGTTTGGTCCCTTGAAGCACTTCCGTTTTAACCAATTCGGCTTCCCCTTTTTTGAAGGCCTCGTAATTGCAAACATAATCAAGTTCGTCTACGCCATCTTCAATGGCTTGTCGGGCTTCGGCTAGTTTTTCTTCTAACGAATTGGTTCCTTCGGGAAAAGAAATCACGGTTCCGATAAGCAGTTTTGATTTGGCTTTGACAATCATTGATTTTGCCATTTTGACTTTATCAGGTCTAATCATGATTAATTTGAAACCTTCGTCGATGGCTTCTTGAATGAACCCTTGAACAATGGTGTCATTTTCGGTTTCAGACAAACCGGCTTGGACCGAAGTTTTCAAATAGGTAGAATCGAGGTACTGTTTTATATTCATGCCATAAAAGTAAAAAAAAATCCGTCTCATTCTTAAAAACGGGACGGGCTTTTAGGGTAATCTGACCAGAGGACCAGATTTATATTTTCTTTCTTTTATTTAGGAAAACTAAAACCAAGAAAGCGGTCATGGCTCCGATAAAATTAGCCAACACATCCAGCGGATCGGCTTGCCTTGTTTGAGTACAAGTTTCCTGTAAAAATTCGATTAAAATGCCGTAAAAAATCGAAACCACCACTATGGCAGCTAGTTTTTTATAGGTAAGCGAGTGTTGCTTGAGCCAAGCATAATATCCCCAAAGCATTGTAAAAACAAAATGAAAGATAAAATGGCCATACTTGTCAAAACCCGAAACTTTAATCTTAGGCAAATCTCCAAATTTGACCAAGCACAAAACGGCAATTAAAAAAGTCCAGCCGATGGCCAGACTTAGTATTGTTTTTTTAAGCACCGATTAAGGCTTTATAGTCTTCACTGGAGAGTAATTCATCAACTTCAGAACTATTGGCAATTTTTACTTTAATCATCCAACCTTTTCCATAAGGATCAGAGTTTACATGCTCCGGGTTTACTTCCAGGTCTTCATTGAATTCTGTAATTTCTCCCGAAAGCGGCAAGAACAAATCAGAAACAGTCTTAACAGCTTCTACGGTTCCGAACACTTCATCCTTGTCTAGTGTTTGATCCAAAGTTTCCACTTCAACATAAACGATATCACCTAATTCTTTTTGCGCGAAATCGGTAATTCCTACGGTAGCTACGTCGCCATCAATCAAAACCCATTCGTGGTCTTTGGTATACTTTAAATTGCTTGGTATATTCATTAGTTAGTTTGTTTTATTCCGATGCGCTCCGTATAGTTCGGCAACGTCCCGGGTTTGTGTTGTATTTAAATTTTCCTCAAAAGTATAATTTCTATACAGATTATTAAAATCTTTAGCTCAAAACTTTATTAATTTCCAAAATTATAACGCATCGTAAATCCGGTTCTGATGTTGGTCAGCGGGAACGAAGTTGAAATCACCGGTTTAGAGAACGAGTGGTCATAGAAGAAAATGGCTGTTAGGTTTTTGCTAAACGAATAATCTGCCGTTAACTTGGCTGACCAAATGTTTTGTCCACCGCCCAATTGGTTGTTGTCATAATCTAAGTAACGCACAATGGTTTTGTTGTTTCTATATGAGAAATCAATCTTAACATTGATGTCACTTTTGATGATACCGGTTGGATCATCGGCCAATTGAGAGGAGAAAATCACATCTTTGAATCGGTAACCCAAACCAAGGATGTATTCATGTCCTTGTACTTCCGTCAACAAATTATTATCAAAACTCATGGATAAACTTCTGTCTTTTTTCATTTCGGCCAGGATTTTGAATGAGTTTTTCATTTCAAAATCAAGTCTTACCAACGGGTTGAATTGCTCCACCAAGTTGATATTGGCAATAATCATTTTGTTATAGAAGTTACCGATTCCGCCATTATCTTGGCCGTTATTGGTGGCACTGTAATCAAAATTGGAACGGAAAGAGTTTATCGTATAAGAAGCTCTGTAAGCATGTTGAATGGAGAAACGCTTGAAAGTATCTTTGAAGAACTTGTAACGCATCAATCCACTGTATTTGACATTCCAGTTTGGAATTGGGATATTTCGGAAAGCCCCTAAAGAAACTCCATCGGCTGAAGCACCGGTATAAGCCGCTAAAAACGCAGGTACTAAAACCGCTTGGTTGTTTTTTCCGAAACCAATCGGATAACCTTCATTGGCAATATAGAAATTATAATCAGGACTTGATGGATTCGGGATTACGTTAGGCGCTACACCATATCTTGGAATATTTCCACCTCCATAATACTGTTCCGCTAATCTATTGGCAATAGTCAATCGATTATCTCTGAAATCATCAAACGTAGCCGAACCATTTTCATCGCTTTTGCTAAATGATGTAGCTATCAAAACCGTTGAAATAGAGAAGTTTCCAAAACTATAGGGTGAACGCGGATTGTATAATCCGGTATCCGGGTCAACATCGTATTGTTCCGAGAAGTTTTCGGCATAAGTTCTGTTGGCCGTTAAATCAATTTTAAAATCCGGGAACAAATCGACATTGGCCGTCATTTCCAATGTTTTGGTAATTACTTGAGTGTAATTTTGATTAAATTCAGGATAAGTAGTTAACCAACCTCTTTTGGCAGCTTCAAAACGAATATCATCTTGTGCTCCAAACACGAATCCTAAACTAGGCTTAGCCGAACCAAAGAATCCTAAACTAGGCAAGAATCCCGGTAGCATGGTTCCTTCATTTCGGGTGTAGTTAATTTGAACATTTTTGACACTGGTCAGTACGCCTTTCAATCCATTCAAAAATACATTGGTATTGCCTGCAGGTTGTGCTTTGGTATTGGTGATTTTCTCTCCAGGTTTTGGTAAGGCCGTTGGTCTTGATGGTGCTGTCGGCGGTTTTTTACCCAATCCAATGTACTTATAGAAAGTCTCCATATTGAAAGCAGTATTCAATCGGTGAGAACCTGAATTTTGAATTGTATTTCCTAAGTTATAATCTACACCGTTTAAAGTTACTGAGGACAATGCCAAAGAAGAACGTTGCCAACTGTAATCACCGGTATAAGAATAAGTCGATTTTACAAAGGACAAGAAAGGCAATTTATTGACAGGTAAATCATAATTCACCACGATTTGTTGGTTGTGTTGGTTAGGCGTTCCGATGTTCCAAAAGTCTGTCCAAATGGTATAACTGTTATCCGGCACATTGTCTTCATTTAAATAAGAGCGAACAATATTATGTGATGCTGCCGTGAAGTTTACTTTTAATGCTTTAGTAATGTTGTAGTTGAAACCATATTGGTAATTAAACATATAGTTTCGTCTGAATAAAGGATCCAATGGTATTCCATCAACATCAACTTGTCTGAACTGTTGTCTGTTGTACTGTCTGATAATATTCGAACTGAATGAAATACTGGCCGGAAGGTAATTGAAGTTAAAATCACTCAACATTTTCCAATACTCGCTTTTTTTCAAAAACTTACTTTTCTTAAAAGGCTCTATGGCTTTTGGTTTGAAAGCATAGGTATAATCAACCGACGTGCTTACTTGCTGATCGATATAATTTTCAATTTCATAATTGTGCTTTTCAACTTCATTATATGAATAAGAAAGAGTCAAATTCTCCGGATCATAAATGCGTTGCTTTTGCTCAGGAGCGCGTTCTTTTTTAACGCCTATAAAGTTGATGCTTGTTCTTTTCGTATAATCTATAGCGCGGTCTCTGATGTTTTCTCTTTCAGCAGCATCCGCGGTGTTGTTTATCAATTGTTCTAATCGGATGTCTTGGTTAAATGGATCGTATTCCGGAGTAATTGTTTCTTCGCCAACAGCATAATTGAAAGGCAAATTGATGCCCCATTTTTTAGGTAATAATTTACCCAAACTAAAATTGGTCACAATATTATATTGTTGAACATCTTCTCTGCTTCTTTCGTTTGGTCCTTCTTCAAGAGCACCGAAACCAATAGTACTCATTCTTCCGGTGGCCGAAATTGTCGCAAAATCAGCCATGTTGGAATCGATATTTAAAACCGCTGCCATACCGCCTTTGTTGCTCATGTCGGCGATGCGCAATTCGTTGAACCAAACTTCACCTCTAACCCTGTCAGTGTGATTATTTTTGATTCCAACCATTAAGGTTCTAACCAAACCAAAGTTTGGATTTCCTTTGATTCCTAATTTTAAGGTTTCATCACCATCACCATCGGTGGTATTATCATCCGGATAGTAAACTCCGTCAGCTGAAGGTGGCAAAGAAGTAAAGTCAAAACTCAACGCCTGCACTTTCATTCTGGTCAATAAAGACATGGCCAAATTGATTTCATTTTCTTCTGGCCAAATTAATTCGGGATCTGCTGAACCGACACTAGGAACTGTCACTTTCAAAGGAATCTCAACTTGGTAAAAGTTATTGGTAAAGTCATTTCCAAAACGGACAAAAGCAACCATTTGGTCATCTTGAAGCGGTGATGCATCTGTAGGCAAAGCTTCTGCGTGTAAAAACATTTTTAATTTGTTGAACTGACGCATATCGATTTGGACATTTTTAAATACGGCTCTTGAATCACCAACTTCCAATCCGTCACCTGAAGCTCTTAAAGATAAAGATTGCTCATTTTGGCTGATGACTTGATTGTTATTGTTGACTTCTTCTCGCACAACTCCCGGAGGCAATACATACGGAATTGGAAGTCTTTGTGCATTTTCCTGAATGTTCACTGCCAATACGTCAAAGTTGGTATCATCATCCGTCGGATCACTATCGGTGGGTTGGAATGATTGATCGTATCTTCTCCATTCGCCACGAACCAAATCCAAAGCCCCGAAACGAAGGGTAACCGGTTCTGTAAATCCGGTCATGAACATTCTCATGAAACGGATAGAACGGAAATCAGAAATACTCCCAACAGTAGTGGTAGGTTGCGATACCGGAATTTTAAATTGGTACCAGCGAGCATTGGTTGTTGTTCCATTAGGCAAGTCGGGTATTTCGGTTTCTCTTACATCAGTAATATAATTTTGACCTACAACCATGTTCGGTTGGATATCGATTTTATACTCATAATAAGCATCTACCGTATTCATGGTATTGTCGCGGTTAATGTCTTCAACATCCGGAATAGTGGTTGAACCTCTGTTGGCATCAGAAACACTTACCGGTGAATTGCCTTCCAAACCATTATAGTCTCTGTAACGTTCTTGAACACTGGTTCCCGGAGCGCTTAAAAAGTACTGATAATTATCCGCTGCGGGATCCGGCAAAGCCGCATAGCCACCAATATTTTGTAGGTTTCTTTCAGCAGTATCATTGATACCGTCAAGACCAACATCTTGAGCAGCTCTATTGGCGCCGTCTACATCAAAAGCATAAATAAGTGATTGAGAAGAAGGAACTCTTCCCCAAACTGTCGGACTGGTCAATGCTGTAGAAGTTGGATTAGAAGGCAAACCGTTTTCATATTGTTTGCGCGCATCTTTCAATACATCTTCAGATATTTCCCCTAAGTTGAAATACAGTTGACCCACATTGGTATTACTCGGAACAGCCGTAGGGTTGGCAGGGTCATAATAAGGATCCATCACCCAAAACTGAATGTATTCTACATTGCTTTGTTCAAAGTTGGTTGAATTAATCGCGCGAGTGATCCCTCCAAAATTATTTTCCGGGTTTAAAAACCCTGACGGATTTAATGCTTCAGGATTATAATTATATGGTCCTCTTTCTTGTGGATAATAGGTTAAGTCTAGTGTATTGATTACCGTTGTTTGCCCTACGGTAAGTTCTTCATTAGGGAATAATTCTCTGTTGAAAATTCTACGGGTGCTGTTTAAAGAGATTCCGTCTTGACCTATATCTCCCGGCGTTTGTACATAAATTGTCGGGTCAATGGTGTACCAGTTTAATTTGGCTCTCTTGTATCCATAATTTAAATCAGCTGATGTTGATCCAAAATCGGGATAACTTACGCCGGATTGCCATTTCGGAACGCTGGACAATGACCATGACAAAGGCGAACGCATATCAATAGTGGTTTGTGAACCTTCAAAATCATCTACATAAACGGTCGACTCTCCTTGAAATTGATCGGCTTTTGGTGTATCCGGTTGTAAAAAGGCTATTTCGCCTCTTACCGATAAATTTGACGGCACATCAGTATCGACATTAGGTAATTTGTTGGCCAATCGGGTTAAAAAAGGAATCTCTGTCGAATAATTGGCATTGAAACCAAAAATACTATTGTTAACAGATTCTTGTCCGTAATTTGATTTTTGGGTAAATGGTCTTTCTGTCATTTTGATAAAAGTACCGCCAACCAAGAATTTATCCGAAAACTTATGTTCAACATTAATCCCCATAAACCTTCTGGTCTGTTGACCAAAAGTAGCATTGTTTTCAACGGAAACCTGAATCGGTGTATTTGAAGCTTGTAATGAAGGATCTAAAATCTGAACTCTACCTGCTTGATAATTCACACTGTAATCAATGCCTTCTTGTAAAACTCTTCCACCGGCAGTAACTACTACCGAACCTCTCGGTACGTTATAGGCTCCAATTGGAATCCCATCGCCGCCGGCCGATTTGAATCTTCCCTTAAGTTGGAATTTATTCTTAGCAGCATCTTGTAGTGCACCGGCTTGGGTACTGGAATACATGCTTCGGAAGACAAACTTTTGTTGGTTTCCATTATAAGTATTCTCATCGTAATAATCTTCTGCTGCTAATTTTAATTTATCAAAAATAAGTTTACCAAAAGGCTCTACAGTGGTGAAAATAATTCTACCATTTTGTTGGTCAACCGTTAAGCCCGGCATAAAATCAAAGAATCCGTCTCCTCCGGCTTGCGGGTCGTTGTTATAGTTGAGACGATCAATGTTAAAGACTTTAAGTAATGGTGTTTCTGCGACTAACAGATTAGGGTCGGTAGTCGTTGGAAAAGGAGTTCCGGTAACCGGTGTGATATAATTAATCGGCGAGGGATCTGTGTATAAAATATTCAATCTGAAATCTTCTTGTTCCAACTGAAAAGCGCCCGGGATTTGATAGATATTTTTCATCATCAAGTTCCAAATAGGCTTTTGAACATTGGTCAAGTTACTTTTTAACATTTTCAAAATCAAACTTTGTGAAGACACGGCTTGATTAGCAGGATCCGTTTCATTTACTATGGTCGCATCGACACCGTCTGTTCCGAACTCTCCCACTTGGTATACTTCATCCCCAATAGTATATTGGTAAGCTACCGCTAAAACCTCGTCATTCGCCAATCGCTGTTGAAGGGAAACATAACCCAATTGCGGGTGGAAAGTAAATTCGTTTGGTGCCAATTTTCTCGCGTTCTCTAACTTAGAATAATCTGTTCCTTCATCGGCGATAGATTCAGGCGTCGGCGGAAGTACAGAAGCATAGGTAAACCCTTCGGAAGAAGTAACAATATCACGGATATTTGTGTTAAGAATACCGCCTCCGGTTACAATCAATCCCGGATCGTACTTGTTGTTTTTATTGTCTGAAGGTGCGTCAACTGCAGTATTCAAAAAGAAGTTGTTGTTGTCAATCTCGTTTTGCTCAACTGCCACAATTTTATCATCGGTAAAACCGCTCAATCTGGATTCTCCTAAATCCTGAAGCGCAATAATATTTCTCAAGTTGTTGTTGGTCGTGCTTACTCGATTTTGTCTGTTAGTTACCCAAACTTCTATACGGGTTATTTGGACACGACTACTGATTAACGGGTAATTCTGAAGTGCCTCGTCGTATTTGTTTCTAAAATATTGGGACAAGAAAAAGTGTCGGTCGGAATCGTAATCTAATCCGAAGATTTCAAAATCTTGAATCGTTCCGCCGCCTTGTGCCATAACCGATTTGGTTTGTGATTTCTGCTCCGAAAAAACGCCGGTTACAGTGGTTTTACCAAATTGCAATTGGGCTTTGACCCCAAATAAACTTTGGGCGCCGCGAATTAAAGAGTTGGTCAACGGCATGCTTACGTTTCCGACTTCAATTTTTTGAATAATATCGTCTTCGGTTGGTGTGTATTCTAATTTGATAAGGTTTTGAAATGCAAAAGTCGACTCCGTGTCATAATTGGCATTCACATTCAAGCGGGTTCCTACTTTACCCATCAAACTCATGCTGATTCTTTGGTCAAAATCGAAAGTGGTTTGCGCTCTGTTTCTGGGTGAAAAAGCCGGATTGTCTTGTTTGGTGTAGCGTACACCCAAATCCATCTCTACGGAACCGGTTGGTTTTACGTCGATGGTATTTCCTCCGAAAATAGTTTCAAAAAATCCAGAATTGACATAATACCTCGGCAATAAATCTTTTTTGGCGGCTTCACTACCGTCTTTTTTACCGTCGATAGCATCTGATTTTTTCTTGAAATATTCGCGCATCGATTCGCGAAGTACTAATTCTTGGTATTCTTTTGGGGTTAAGATGAGCGGGTAATTGATATTAAAACCTTCAAAAGTACTGGTGTAAATATACCGATTGGTCACCGGGTCATATTTATAGGCGTTCACGATACTGTTGGGATTCTTAATTTCCATTCTTCCGGTAGCATATCCCGTGCTATCTTGAGGTGTTGTTGGCGTCGGAGTAACTTGAGAAAAGGCATTTGCTCCTATAAGCAAAATCATTCCCAAAAGGAATTTTTTCAAGTTAAAGAATGATTTCGTAGCGTATATTGTTTCCAAGAATTATAAATTTTTTAATGCTTGTTTTATTATTGTTTCCACAGTGGCTTCAGCGTTTTCTTTAATGATTTTATCCACCACTTTTTCGGCATTTTTCCTAACATAACCCAAGACCTCCAAAGCAGATAACGATTCTTCTCTGTTAATATTGTGTTGTGAGGCAGAAATTTCGTCTAAGTCATAGATTTTTAACACTTTTTCTTTCAAATCCAAGATTACCCTTTGGGCGGTTTTATTGCCGATTCCTTTGATAGATTGTATGGTTCCCACATCGCCGCTTCCTATGGCATGAATAATTTGTTTAGGATCTAAAGACGACAACATCGTACGAGCAATGCTGGCACCTATTCCTGAAACTGACAATAGTAACTTAAACAATTCTCTCTCTGATTTTTCGACAAAACCAAAAAGCGAATGAGCATCTTCTTTGATTTGAAGATAGGTAAATAACTTGATGAAATCTGTGCCGGGAAGTAAGGAAAATGTGTGCAAGGAAATATTAATATGATAGCCTACACCATTGCAGTCAATTACAACTTCGGTTGGTGTTTTTTCTACTAATTTCCCTTGAATATGTGCAATCATTTTAATTCAAATCTATTCCAAATATAGCAAAATTCTTCAACTGACATCATCTCTTTGCAATATCTGAACAATATTACAAAAACTATTTAGTTGTCATCTTTTTTCTCTTCTCTTTTTCCTGAGCATCAACTACCGAAACGGCGACCATATTGACCATTTCTTCGACGCTGGCACCCAATTGGAAAATGTGAACCGCCTTCTCCATTCCCAACATAATCGGCCCAACAGAATCCACTTTGTACAACTCTTTCAAAAGCTTGTAATTAATATTGGCAGCTTCCAAATTCGGGAAAATTAATGTGTTTACTTTTTTTCCGGCCAATTTTGAGAAAGGAAATTTATTTTTGAGCATTTCGGCATTCAAGGCAAAATCAGTTTGAATCTCTCCGTCTACCACTAAATCCGGATAATATTTATGCAAATAAGCCACTGCTTCTCTCACTTTTGTGGCACTTTCATGCGCAGACGAACCAAAGTTAGAAAACGAAACCATGGCAATTACCGGTTCCATCCCAAACATACGTACGGTTTTGGCGGTCATCAAAGCGATTTTGGCCAATTCATCCGCGGTTGGATTCGGGTTAATCGCCGTATCCGATAAAAACATGGGGCCACGATTGGTCATCATCATATTGGTGGTGGCAATCAAAGTGATTCCCGGTGCCTTTCCAATTAACTGCATCAAAGGCTTTACCGTTGACGGATAACTTCTCGAATAACCGGAAACCATCGCATCTGCATCTCCTTCATTCACCATCATCGCGGCAAAATAATTGCGTTCGCGCATCCATTTTTGGGCATCCAGCAACGAGATTCCTCTGCGTTGTCTTGACTTCCAATAAATTTCAGCATAGTTCATTCGGCGTTGGTCTTCCTCTTTGGTTTTGGGGTCAAAAATTGGCACGTCGGCATCAAAACCAAGTTCCTCTTTTAGTTCCAAAATCAATTCTTTATTTCCTAATAATATGGGATGAGCGATACCTTCTTCGTAAGCAATTTGTGCTGCTTTTAATACATCTAAATGATCGGCTTCCGCAAACACCACACGTTTTGGATCAGTCTTTGCCCGATTGGTCAACAAACGCACCATTTTATTATCGGAACCTAAACGCTCTAATAATTCTTCTTCATATTTGTCCCAATCCGTAATCGGATGCAATGCCACGCCCGAATTCATAGCCGCTTTGGCTACAGCCGGAGCGACTTGTGTAATCAATCTCGGGTCGAATGGTTTGGGAATGATATACTCTTTCCCAAAGTTCAAACGGGTTTCGCCATAAGCAATATTGACTTGCTCGGGTACGGGTTCTTTCGCCAATTCTGCCAAAGCATGCACCGCTGCCATTTTCATTTCTTCGTTGATTTTGGTTGCACGAACATCCAAAGCACCACGGAAAATATATGGAAAACCTAACACATTATTTACTTGATTAGGATGATCCGAACGTCCGGTAGCCATAATGATATCTTTCCTTGTTGCAACGGCCAAATCGTAATCAATCTCAGGAATAGGATTCGCCATGGCAAAAACAATCGGGTTTTTGGCCATCCCTAAAAGCATTTCCGGTGACATAATATTTCCTGCAGACAATCCTAAGAAAACATCAGCTCCTACTAATGCTTGTGTCAAAGTAGTTCCGGGTTTACCATGAGCATATCTTTTTTGCAAATCGGACAAATCCGTTCGTTCTGAAGACAGTACGCCGTCTTTATCGAACATGATGATATTTTCAGGTTTTACCCCTAATAAAATATATAAATTAGCACAGGCCAAAGCTGCAGATCCGGCACCGGAAACCACAATTTTTACTTCGGTCGTTTTCTTTTTGGCCAACTCTAAAGCGTTCAACAAAGCTGCTGATGAAATAATTGCTGTTCCGTGTTGATCATCGTGCATCACCGGAATATTCAACTCTTCCACCAAACGCCTTTCGATTTCAAATGACTCGGGCGCTTTGATATCTTCCAAATTAATCCCTCCAAAAGTGGGGGCAATATTTTTTACGGTTTCAATAAAAGCATCGACATCTTTGGTTCCGACTTCAATATCAAAAACATCAATTCCGGCAAAGATTTTAAAGAGCAATGCTTTACCTTCCATCACCGGTTTTGAAGCCTCGGGACCAATGTCGCCCAATCCTAAAACGGCTGTACCGTTACTGATAACGGCAACCAAATTTCCTTTGGCAGTATATTTATAAACATTATTGACATCTTTGGCAATTTCCAAACAAGGTTCCGCCACACCGGGAGAATAGGCCAGAGACAAATCTCTTTGGGTCGCATATTTTTTGGTGGGCACTACTTGAATCTTACCCGGCGTAGGTTTGGCGTGGTATAAAAGTGCTTCTCGTCGCTTGCTGTATTTGTTCATTTTCTTTATGGTTGAGAATTACAAAGGTAGAAGACTCAACTTAAAAAGGAAATTTTTAGGGCTTTCTTTTTGCACAAACTCATAAACAAAAAAGCCGCAATTTATCATTACAGCTTTTCCTCAATAAAACTAACTTAACTTCTGATTGGCACTTATTCTTGAATCAATGCTTTAATGTTGATATTATCGGGCAATCTGCCTACATTTTGGAGTTTGATAGCCGCTAACTTTTGAGCCACTGTCATGGTTGCTTCCAAACTTTTTTGATGCAATTGGGCGTATAAAAATCCGGTCCAAAACGCATCTCCGGCACCTGTAGTGTCTTTTACTTCTTCAATGGGAATGGCTTTTTGAAAAAACAATCCTTGATGAATATCCGAAACTACTACCCCGTTTTTTCCTTTGGTCAAACAAATCGTGGAAGCCCCTAAACTGTGAAAATAATCGAAAATATATTCTTCCGATTTTACGGCCGCGAAAAGTCGGTAACAATCGTCTTCGCTTAATTTTACTAACGGATCATTGGCCAAATACTCTTTGAGTACCACTTTTGCTTCTTCTCTGTCGGGCCAAATGCGCTCAGAAAAATTGATATCGATACTGAGTTGCAATCCCAATGCTTTGGCTTTTTTGGCACGATTCAGAATAGTTTGTCTCGCCGGGTTTTTACTCAAAGCAAAACAAGTGGTGTGAAATATTTTAGCTTCGGCGATAACTTCATCGGGCAACTGGCTTTCAAAAATTTCACAATCGGCTTGACGATACGGGATAAAATCAGGCGTTTCGGTCGATTTTGAGACAAAAATCACTGAAGTCGGAACCGTTTCTGATTTTCCGATATGATTGGTATTAACGTGATTGGCTTTCAATTTTCGGATGACATAATCACCCAAACCATCTTGACCGCAAGAAGCCACGAGAACAGCATTCAATCCCAATCGCGAGGCATTAACCGCCACATTGGTTGGTGAACCGCCCAAAAAGCGATGATAATCTTTGGTTCTGTTGATAGAAGTATTGACCTCATGACCGATAAAATCAATCAAAACCTCTCCTATGCTTATGATGTCTATAGTTTTCAAATTAAACTAATATTTTAAAATTATGATGTAATGATTGGTGAACTAAAACCGTCGCAGCCGCACTCCAAGCACAGAGCGAAACACCATTAGGTTCCGTGGTTTGAGTATTGAAATTTTCATAAAATGAAAAGTCTTGTTTGGCATTAGCTTCATTTATTTTTTCTAAAATGATTGTTGCCTTTTTCTTTTCCCCTTTAGAGAAAAGTGCTAATCCATAAAAACCGTTAACCATGGGCCAACTACCTCCGTTGTGAAATTCGTACGGAAAATTTCTAAACTCATATTTGCAATTGTTTTTGAGCAGGTTCCAATGTTCATCGGTTTCAAAAACCGGTGGCCAAAAAGCCGGAAGTAATCCCAACTTGGTTTCCGAAGCTAAGGTATCAGCGTAATTTAAAATTTTATTCTGAAATGCTACCGAACCTATGTTTAACAATAAAACCAGCGAATTGGCAAAAGCATCAAATTGGTTTTTGTATCCCGATGGAGAGAACGAGCATGGCATAAAATCTTTAAACTCGACTTCATTATAAGCTCGTTCGTGGTATCGTTCTCCTTTGGTGTCAGGGGTAAAATTAATTTGAATTTGAGCCGTTACAGCTTTAATCTTTTCGGTTATGGCTTCGCTTTTTACAAAATAGTTGTAGCTTTTTAAGGCCCATATGCGCAACAATTGGTCGTATAAAACATAACCGTCGGTGATGTATTCATCGGCCCAATTTCCGGACAGCGGCACGTATAAAAGATGTTTACTGTTGAATTCCCAAGCATCTAATAATCCAAAACCCTTTTCAATTTCAGAATGGTATTGGGTTACAAAAGAAGCGTCGCATTTGTAATAGGCATATTGACAAACACCAATGATGAACCAAGTCACCGCATCAACTCTTCCGGCTAAGCCTCCGTAACTTACGGTACTTTCACCATCAACAACTAAAACATTAGAAGGAATAGTTCCGATAGGATGCTGGTTTTTGGCCAAGGTATCTAACGTACTTTTAAAAGTCGAGATCAATTGCTCATCGCCGGAAGCCAAAGCTGCCAAACCACAAATCACGCCGTCTCGGGCCCAAACTCTTTTGTAATTGGTCGTGTTTTCGGCACTGGCCAAAAAACCATTGGGCGAAGCCACTTCATGCAACAAATTAATAGCTTTATGGTATCCGATATTATTCACCTTGTACAATTTGGTTTTTATTTTTGACTGTAATAAAGAGGGTCAAAACACCCGCAATAATTAAAAATAATCCTGCCAATTTGATTACATTCATTGGATTATTACCAAGCCAATCGTAAACAAAATATTGCATGGTTAAGATTTGAATGGCCATTGGAATTACAATAAACATGTTGAAAATCCCCATATAAACGCCTGTTTTTTCTTTGGGAATCGAGCCGGCAAGCAATTGATATGGCATCGCCATAGTGGACGCCCAGGAAATCCCCAATCCGAATGAATACAAGAAAATGGTCGTTACCGGAATGTTGTCGCCAAAAGGATTGTGCATGACAAACAACACATCGGTATTGTTGAGCAACGGAATAGACAACAATCCGATACCGCCTAAAGTTAAAGCCATAAAATGAACCCCTTTGGCTCCCATTTTCAAAGCCAGCGGCACCAATAAAAAAGCCACCATAAAACAGATGATATTGTACGTTCCGTTCAGACTTCCGGTGAGCAATTGAGCTTTGGAAAATTCTTCCGAAGCTTGGTCGGTTGTACCAAATAATGAAAGTGACAAGGAAGATGTGATGTATTGCCAATAACAAAACATGGCATACCAAGTAAAAAATTTTACCGGAATGAGTTGCTTCATCGTTAGTGGCATGGTTCTGAAGGCTTCTGTAATGTCCTTCCAAACCGTTTTAAAAATATTTTCTTTTTTCTTTTCTTGAATTACTGCCAATTCTTCTTCCGTTGGCGGGTATTCTTTTGTGGTCATCACCGACAACAATACGGAGGAAATGGACGCAAAAGCCCCGATAAAAAACGCCCAATAAGTATAGGTTGGAATACCGTTTTCCATTTTATCGGTGATGGCTAAGAAACCTAAAGAGACCAAAATAGCCGGCGTAAAATTGGCCAAAGTGATTCCGAAACCGGTAAAAAAACTTTGCATTAAGAACCCAAGCGACATTTGTTTGTCATTCAATTTATCGGCTACAAAGGCGCGATAAGGTTCCATTGCGACATTATTTGCGGCATCTAAAATCCAAAGCAAGCTGGCCGCCATAAAAAGCGTATTCGAATAAGGCATCAATAATAAAGCAATACTGGAAAGCAAAGCACCAATCAGGAAAAAAGGTTTTCTGCGTCCGAATTTGGGAGACCATGTTCCGTCACTTATCGCTCCGACTATAGGTTGAACTATCAATCCTGTAATTGGGCCGGCAAGCCATAGCATGGGTAAACTTCCTTCATCGGCACCCAAATATTTATAAATGGCGCTCATATTGCTTTGCTGCAAACCAAAACTGAATTGGATTCCGAAGAAACCAAAGTTCATGTTCCAAATTTGCCAAAAGCTCAGGGTTATTTTTTTGCTCATTGTTTAATTCAATTTCTTAAGGAATTCTTCAAAAGGAATATTGTTGGTAAAAATCACGCCTTGTTTATCAATTACCGGAATCGACAAATTATTGGTGCTGATGTTGGCGTTTTTAAGTTTGAATAACATTTCTTTTAACGCCTCCTGATTTTTATCAATATCGTAAAATACGAATTCAATTTGGTTTTCTTTGAGGTATTTTTTGGTGTCGGTACAATGATGGCATTCGTCACTACCATAAACAATCATTACCGTTTTTTCTGGTTTCACAATGGCTTTGGATTGACTCTCTTGTGCCGATAAACCATTGTTGAAAAAAAACATCAAAAAGAACAAAAGAGCGATTGACTTTTTCATTGGAACAACTTTTAAGAATCTACTAAAGGTAGAAATTCTTTGGTTAAAAATAATTCCCATACCATAAAACTATGGTATAGGAATTACTCAAATTAAACATGAAATAGGTTGCTTAGAACTTATAAGACAATGCCATAGAAAGTGATCTTCCCGGTAAAGGTCTTGCTCTAACGATATTAGTGGTATTGGCAGTGATGCTTCCTTCTTCGGCTTCTGTGATGGCCAAAGTGTTGAATAAGTTGTTTCCGGCGATGTTTAAAGATAAGCCTTTGGTGATGCCCACTTCAACAAATCCGTTTACGATAACAAATCCGTTCATCACCAACTCGTTGCTGTCTTGTGCATAAGCTTTGGTTTGACCGATGAAGCTTAACCCAAATGTATTATTTGATTTCCCGAATTTGTAAGTTGGGATGAAGTTGTACATCATTTTAGGTTGTCTTCTTGGTTCGTTACCATCATTCGCTCCCGAAGTAACTTCGGCTTTGGTATAAGTAAATCCACCGCGTAAGTTCAAATCATTGTTTACATTGTAAGAAGACTCTAACTCAAGACCCATCGAGCGGTAATCGTTTTCGATAATGCTGTTAGAAGTAGCTTCGAATCCACCTTCTTCTGTGGTTGTAGAGCTAAAGAATGTAGCATAAACATATCCTTTATCGAATTTTCTCTTGTATCCTAATTCCGCTTGCGCTAAATAATCCAAAGAGTTGATTTTGTCTCCGTCAAGATAATTCAAGCCGGAAAATAAGATACGATCTGCTTTAGCAGAAGCTCCTTTACTGTAACGAGCAAAAACAGACTGATTAGCATCGATTAAATAATTAGCCCCTAATGAATAAGATACATAATCGTAATCGTAATCAACAGCGGTAGTATTAGCGGTATTGATAGCCGATACGCTGGTCTCCGGTGCAGAAATTACGTTGTCGTTATTGATATCATAAACTGTTTGAGAAGAACCTGCGAAAGAACCATTTACTTGTCCCATATCAAAACGGATTCCTCCTTCTAAAGACAATTTATCGGTGGCTTCAAAAGATACGTTAGCGTAAGGCGCCGAAACATTGTATTGTGTGTCATAGTTTCTGGTACAACAGTTGCCCCAAGCAGGAACTCCGTAAGCGTATAATCCGTTAGTAGAAAGTAAATTTCCTCCGGCATCAGTTACATTGATTAATCTTGGATTGTTATCCGATACTTCTTGTAAGTACGAATTCCACAACCATGACATAGAGATATTCTGAATTGATTTGAAATAACCGGCTGTTACTCCAACTTTATCAAATTTTTTAGTGATTCTTAAATCGTTCATGAAGTTGTTGAAGTTGTTCAACTCCACATCAAACATGTGAATTCTCGACACTAACCCGTTCGGAGTGTTGAAAGCTGTTCCGTCGTTAGCATAAGTCAATGTTGAACCGGCACCGAATGAATTAGCAATCGTGGCTGCTGAAGCTACTTCAGCCGGGAATGGTGTAATGAATTGTCCGCTGTTTGAAGAGAATCGACCGTTGTTAGTCACTTTCCAACCATCGGCTAATTCAAAATTAACAGAAGCTCCTATGGTTTTAGAAACCGGATGCATACCGTCGGCTACATTGCCTCTTCTAACGTTTCCGTTTCCGTCTAAACCGACATTGTGCAATAAATAAGGTGATTGTTGTGTTCCTGAAGTAGCGTCGTATCCGCTGATGCTGCTCCAATTCGGACTGGCATTGCTACCGGTTACTTTGATTGGCATTGGCATGTAAGCCGCTGCTCTATCGTTTAAGAATTTAGCATATACTGTTACTGAACCGTTTTCGAATTCTTTAGTAACATTCATTTTGAATTGACCACCGTTGTTGGCTGTAAAGCCAGGGCTTCTAACACCTTCACCGGTTCTATAGAAACCACCGGCGTGGAAATATAGACCGTCTCCGATGCGAGCACCATATTCAATATCTGTTCTGAAATCATTATAGTCTAAACCAAAACTGGTTACCATGCTTCCACCTTCGGTTTTACCGGTTTTGCTGATAAAGTTGATGATACCACCCGGAGAGTTAGAAGACAAAGTAGAAGCTGAACCTCCGCGAATGGCTTCGATTTTGGCAATGTTTCTGTCAAATCTTGTGAAGATATCCGCTGTAGCGAAAGCGATATCACCGTATAACAATACCGGCAAACCGTCTTCTTGAATTTGCAAATACTTAGAACCACCGGAAGAAATAGGCACCCCACGAACAGAGATGTTGGCATTTCCTTCTCCACCGGAAGACTCAGAGCGAATCCCCGGAATGGTTCTGAAGATTTCAGCTGTTGATCTTGGCGCCGATTGTTCTACTTGTTTCACATCTAAAGTAGTGATGGAAACACTTGATTTGATTTTGGCTCTCGGATTAACCACACCGGTTACCACTACTTCTTCTAATGCTTTAGAATCGTCTTGTAGTTGGAAATCCATCGTAGTGCTTCCTTTTACATCAACAGTTTTCTTTTCAGTAGCTAAGCCAATGTAAGAAACCGTTACTGTAACAGAACCGTCTGTCAATCCGGAGAAAGAATACATTCCTTCGGCATTGGTTGACGCTGATTTGGAACCGGCACTTAATACCACGTTGGCGCCTACTACGGCTTCCCCTTTGGCATCAGTTACTTTTCCTGATAAGCTACTGCTTTGTGAAAAAGAGTAATTGCAGAGCATTAATGCTACTAAAAACAACATCTTCTTCAAAAATAAAGTACTTTTTTTCATCATTTGTAATTTGTTTGATTAGTAAATTTTGTTGGTTTATTTTTCGAAATTATATTTTTAATTAACAATTAATTATGAAATCATTATCGAAAACGTTTTCGAAAATACCGAAAACGTTTTCGATGTGATATTAAGTTTTTTTTATGATATTTGTTAAATGAGAGACATTACTTTAAAACAAATTGCCGAAACCCTTGGAATCTCTATCACTACGGTGTCTAAGGCGTTAAAAAACTATCCCGATGTAAGTCCGAAGACCCGCAAGGCTGTTTTAGAGTTGGCCCAATCCTTAAGTTATACGCCGAATAGTTTTGCGGTGAATCTCAGAACCAAAGAATCGCGAACAATCGGATTGATTATCCCGGAAGTAGTGCATCATTTTTTCTCTAATGTCATTAACGGCATTATTGATGAAGCCGAGAAGAGTGGTTATTTGGTAATCATACTTCAATCGAATGAGTCCTTGGAATTGGAAAAAAAGCAAGTCGAACTTTTGATGAATAAAAGAGTTGACGGCATCATTATGTCGTTGTCGAATGAATCCAACGATGATGAGCACATCAAAGAAATCCTTCGCAAGGAAGTTCCTTTTGTAATGTTTGACAAAATTTCGAAACTCATTCCGTGTTCCAAAGTGATTATCAACGACCAAAAAGCCGCTTTTAATGCGGTTGAACATTTGATTCAAAAAGGCTGTCGAAAAATTGCTCATATTCGCGGACCGGTGAATCCGCAAAATGCTATTGACCGTTTTTTGGGTTACAAAAAAGCTTTAGAGAAAAACAATATTGCCTTTGACCCCAAACTGGTTTACACTTGCAAAAATGTAACTTTTGAAGAAGGACTCGAATTTGCCAAACAAATTGCGGCAGAACATCCGGATGTAGATGGTATTTTTGTAATTACAGATTTGGTAGCTGTTGGTGTTTTGGCTTATTTCAATGAAGTAGGTCTTAAAATTCCCGAGCAAGTAAAAGTCATTGGCTTCAGCAACTGGTTTATGTCGCAAGTAATTACGCCAAAATTAAGTACTGTAGACCAACCCAGTTTTGAAATGGGTGTTCAATCTTTCAAATTATTGTTGGAAGAAATTAATGCTAAAAAAGAGATGCTTCCTTTTCAACCCAAAACTATCGAATTGGAAACGGACATCATTGAAAGAGACTCTACTTTAAAAAACTAATATTTCTTTTTAACCCTTCCAATTTGGTCCGCTTTAATGGCGAATTGGGAAAGACTTTGGCAAATGTCTCTTCGGTGATTTCTTCCCAGTCTTTTTTGGTATAAGACAGTAATTCGGGATAAGGTGAAAATAAGGGTTCACTATGGGGTTTTGAAAATTTATTCCACGGACAAACATCTTGGCAAACATCACAGCCAAACATCCAGTCATCGAGTTTGCCTTTCATTTCGTTGGGAATATTTTCTTTGAGTTCTATGGTGAAATAAGAAATGCATTTGCTGCCATCAACAACATAAGGCGCGACTATGGCTTGTGTCGGACAGGCATCAATACACGCTGTGCACGTTCCGCAGTGATCCGTGGTCGGATTATCATAGGCTAATTCTAAATCGATTATCAATTCGGCTATAAAATAAAATGAGCCTACCTGTTGCGTCAATAAATTACTGCTTTTTCCCATCCAGCCCAAACCACTCTTGGCGGCCCACGCTTTGTCCATTACGGGTGCAAAATCAACAAATGCGCGACCGGGAACTTCTCCGATTTCGGTTCGAATACTGCGCAATAACTTCTTTAGTTTTTTCTTGATGACGTTGTGATAGTCTTTCCCGTAGGCGTATTTTGAAATCTTATAACTGCCATCAATTTGTTCTTCGGGCGGATAATAATTTAGCAATAGCGAGATGACACTTTTGGCATCATCCACCAACAAAGTCGGATTCAGTCGCATATCAAAATGGTCTTCGAGATACTTCATTTCGCCGTGATGGTTTTGGTTTAACCAATTTTCCAATCGAGGCGCTTCTTCTTCTAAGAATCCTGCTTTAGAAATGCCGCAAGACAAAAAACCGAGGCGTTTAGCTTCGGCTTTAATGAATTGCGTGTATTTCTCTTTATTGTTGATCAAAATAATCCGCCTTGAATATTGGTGTTAATTTTTCCCAAGTGTTTATAGGCTTTCTCGGTTACTTCTCTACCGCGTGGCGTTCTGATAATAAATCCTTCTTGGATTAAGAAGGGTTCATAAACTTCTTCGATGGTTTCACCGCTTTCGGAAACGGCTGTTGCCAAAGTGGACAAACCTACCGGTCCGCCTTTGAATTTCTCGATGATGGTTGTTAGGATTTTGTTGTCCATTTCGTCTAAACCATGAGCATCTACATGTAAAGCTTTCAAGGAAAAACGAGCAATTTCTATATCTATTTTACCATTGCCTTTGATTTGGGCGAAATCTCGAACACGACGCAACAAGGCATTGGCGATACGCGGCGTTCCACGACTTCTCCCGGCTATTTCTATTGCGGCTTCCATCGTAATCGGCATTTTTAAAATGGCGGAACTGCGTTGGACAATAGTGGTTAACAATTCGGTATTGTAATATTGCAAACGGCTTTGGATTCCGAAACGCGCACGCATGGGAGCAGTAAGTAATCCGGAACGCGTGGTGGCACCGACTAAGGTAAACGGATTCAAATTGATTTGTACGGTTCTTGCATTGGGTCCGGATTCAATCATGATGTCGATTTTAAAATCTTCCATGGCGGAATACAAATATTCTTCCACTACAGGACTTAATCGATGAATTTCATCTATGAATAAGACGTCTCTGTCTTCAAGATTGGTAAGCAATCCGGCTAAATCCCCGGGTTTGTCTAAAACCGGTCCGGAAGTAATTTTAATCCCAACACCCAATTCATTGGCCAGAATATTAGCCAAAGTCGTTTTGCCTAATCCAGGTGGTCCGTGAAAAAGGGTATGATCGAGCGCTTCGTCTCTCTGATTGGCAGCTTCTACGAATACTTTGAGGTTATCAAGCACTTGATCTTGACCTGTAAAATCGTCAAAACTGAGTGGTCTTAACTTCTTTTCGAGGTCGAGTTCTTCCGGATTTAAACGGTTGCTGTTAGGATCTAAATTTTCATTCATTTCACAAATATATGACAAAGTTGGTTGGCAATAAAAAATGCCTTTCGATTAGGAAAGGCATTTTTTAATTTTATAAGTAAGTATTAGTGATGTAACACTTCTTCTCCCGGTTTCATTGGTACATTTTGCGGAACGAAATCCTCATCATGACCCGGTTTGCTGTAATCATAAGGCCATCTGTGTACTTCAGGAATAGCACCAGGCCAGTTTCCGTGAATGTGTTCGATTGGCGCAGTCCACTCCAAAGTGTTTGATTTCCATGGGTTTTGTACGGTTCTTTTTCCGTAGAAAATACTACTGAAGAAGTTGTATAAGAATACCAATTGGAAAGCACCACCAATTAAAGCGAAAGTTGTAATGATAACGTTTACATCCTGTAAATCGTCAAACAACGGGAAGTTCGTATTGGTGTAATATCTTCTTGGTAAACCGGCCATTCCGATGAAGTGCATTGGGAAGAAAACTCCGTAAGCACATACCGCTGTTACCCAGAAGTGAACATAACCTAAGTTCTTGTTCAACATTCTTCCAAACATTTTAGGGAACCAGTGGTAAATACCGGCAAACATTCCGTACAATGCTGAGATACCCATTACCAAGTGGAAGTGAGCCACAACGAAATAGGTGTCGTGCACGTTAATATCCAAAGTACTGTCTCCCAAAATGATTCCGGTTAAACCTCCTGTGATGAAGGTAGAAACCAAACCGATAGAGAACAACATGGCAGGATTTAACTGTAAGTTACCTTTCCAAAGTGTTGTAATATAGTTGAATGCTTTTACGGCAGACGGAATTGCAATCAATAAAGTTGTGAAGGTAAATACCGAACCTAAGAACGGATTCATACCCGAGATAAACATGTGGTGACCCCAAACGATAGTTGACAAGAAGGCAATCGCAATAATTGACATGATCATCGCTCTGTAACCAAAGATTGGTTTACGAGAGTTGGTAGCAATAATTTCAGAGGTAATACCTAAGGCCGGTAATAATACGATGTATACTTCAGGGTGACCTAAGAACCAGAATAAGTGCTCGAACAATACCGGTGAACCACCTTGGTAATGTAAAACCTCTCCGGCAATATAGATATCAGACAAGAAGAATGAAGTTCCAAAACTTCTGTCCATGATTAACATCAAGGCAGCGGATAATAATACCGGGAATGAAATAACCCCAATGATAGCCGTGATAAAGAATGCCCAAATGGTTAGTGGTAATCTTGTCATTGACATCCCTTTAGTTCTTAAGTTGATTACCGTAACGATATAATTTAAAGAACCTAGTAATGATGACGCAATGAAAATAGCCATAGAAACCAACCACAAAGTCATCCCTGCTCCTGAACCTGACATCGCTTGCGGCAACGCACTTAATGGTGGATAAATTGTCCATCCTGCTGAAGCCGGTCCGGATTCAACGAATAATGAAATTACCATTACCACACTTGATAAGAAGAATAACCAATAGGAAACCATGTTTAGGAATCCGGAAGCCATATCTCTAGCACCAATTTGTAATGGAATTAATAAGTTACTGAAAGTACCGCTCAATCCGGCAGTTAAAACAAAGAATACCATGATAGTACCGTGAATTGTAACTAACGCCAAATAGGTTTCGTTATTCATTACACCTCCCGGAGCCATTCTTTCACCAAGGAAAAAGCTGAAAATTTTAAAAGATTCTTCAGGCCAAGCCAATTGCATTCTGAAAAGCATTGACATCCCAACACCAATTACGCCCATAATGATACCGGTAATCAAATACTGTTTAGATATCATTTTGTGGTCAATACTAAAAATATATTTAGTAATGAACGTGTCTTTATGGTGGTGTTCGTGTTCGTCGTGACCGTGATCGTGATTGTGAGCTTCTGCTGACATATAGGTAAACTTTTAAATTTTATTAATTTTTCATTTCTGCTTGAGCAACTACAGTAGTGTCTTTGCTGTTTGAAGAGGTAGAATCTTTAGTTGGCACAGCCGGTGCTTCTGCCGCTTTAGCTTCTGCTGTGGCTGTTTTCACTGCTTGAACAATGGTTTTAGGCGCGTTTTGCTTTAACCAATTTTCATAATCTTCCGGAGTATCTACCACAACTTTCATTTGCATGTTATAGTGAGAAGAACCACAAATTTTGTTACATAACAATAAGTAATCAAAGGTATACGGATCAAGTGCTGTTTGCCCTTCAGCTACTAATTGCTCACTTTTCTTAGCTCTAATCGCATTGATATTGGCTACTTTTTCAATCATTGCCGGTTTGTCTCTCATTTCGGCAGTAGTCAAAGTAGGGATGAATGAAAATTCAGTCACCATTCCCGGAACACAGTTCATTTGTGCTCTAAAGTGTGGCATATAAGCAGAGTGTAATACATCTTGTGAACGCATTTTAAAGATAACTCTTTTGCCTTTTGGTATATGCAATTCTGAAGAGGTAAAGTCATCTTGTGCATTAGGATCTGATAAATCAACACCTAAAGTATTTACACCTTCAATGTATCGAACATTAGCTTTACCTAAAACATTATCTGCTCCTGCATACCTGGCTTCCCATTTGAATTGTTGAGCATAAAGTTCGATAACGATAGCATCTTCTTCGTCTTTTTCATCCACAAACATGATGTTTGTCCAAGCATACAAACCGTAGAGGATTAATCCTGCCAATACAATAGCCGGAATAATACTCCAAATAAATTCTAACTTGTTGTTATCAGCGAAGTAAAGTGCTTTTTGCCCTTGCTTTCCTCTGTATTTAAAAGCGAAATAGTGTAATAATGCTTGAGTAACGGTTTGTACAAAAAAGATTAAAACCATAGAAATCATCATCAGGTTGTCAACCTCAGGTCCGTGAGCCGAAGCAGAGTCACCAATCAATGGGAAATGGCTGTAATTTAAAAGACAGTAGATTGTAGTTAGGTAAATAAATCCTAAGAAAGCAAACATCAAGTAGCCGTTAACTTTGTTATCGTTATCGTTTGCTATTTGTGTGTCATTCACATTTCCACCAACTTGAGTTAAGTCGAATATTTTAGTTAACTGCCATAGGGCAACTGCCAATAAAACTACAACTATAAGTACCAAAAGAGTTGTCATTTGTAATTTACTTTAAATATTAATAATGAAAATGTTTACTTTCTTCGATGAAAGGATTGCGTTTTGGCACCAATGGCGCTTTAGTCAAGGCACTGAATACTACAAAGATGAATAATCCAAAGAAGAATAAGATTGATGAAATTTCAGGGATTCCGATAAACCATTGGTCACCTACCGTTGCCGGCATAATCATGTTGAAGAAATCAACATAGTGTCCGAATAAAATAACGATACCGGCCATCACAATAATCCAAGAAATACGTTTGAAATCGGTGTTGATTAAAACCAAGAACGGGAAAATAAAGTTCATAGCAACTGCCCCAAAGAACGGTAAGTTGAAATCCTCAATTCTGGTTTTGAAGTAAGTTACCTCTTCCGGAATGTTAGAATACCAAATCAACATAAATTGAGAGAACCATAAGTAAGTCCAGAATACACTAATACCAAACATGAATTTTGACAAATCGTGAATATGACTTGAATTTACATTTTCTAAATACCCTTTAGATTTTAAGTATAATGTCACCATAGAAATGGTAGTAATACCGCTTACAAAGAAACTGGCAAATACATACCATCCGAATAAAGTACTGAACCAGTGTGGGTCAACGGACATAATCCAATCCCAAGACATAATAGATTCGGTTACAATAAAGAATACTAAAAACGCCGCTGACATTTTGAAATTCTTTTTGTAGAAAGAGTTGTCTGTAGCTTCGTCTTGAGCCAAACAGTTCTTTCTAGATAAATAACGGTATAAATTCCATCCGAAAATAAATACGGCTGCTCTGATAATCCAGAAAGGGAAATTTAAATATCCTGCTTTACCGGCAATCAAATGATCATAATTAGCGCTTTTTGGATCTGTTACCCCGTCAGCCATCCAAACAAACAAGTGGTTAAAATGAAAACCTGATAACAACAATAAGATAAAGAAGATGATAGAACCCGGTAACAAATAAGCCGTGATTCCTTGCATTACTCGGAATAAAACCGGAGACCAACCTGCTTGTGCCACTTGTTGGATAGCATAAAAAGCTAATGCTCCCAAAGCAATCAACATAAAGAAAAGACAAGCTACATATAAAGCCGCCCAAGGTTTGTTTTGTAATTGGTGTAGAAGATGTTCTGCATGTGCTTTATGGTCATCATGTCCTGCACTTGCATTAGCATCATGAGTATCATGTGCTGCTGTTTCAGCCTTTTGCGTTTGGGCTATCGGTGCTGCAGCGTGTGCTTCAGTTGCTGGTGCAACACTGTCATGGGCTGTTGGCTCAGCGTGTGCTTCGCTGGTTGCGGCAGTAGCAGCTTCTGCATGTGCTTCGTGTGTTGTCGGCTCAGCTTTTGCTTCATGAGCCGGTGCGGCTGCGTGTCCGCCACCGTGATGCGATTCAGCTTCTGCTTTTAAAATAGCCTCAACTTCATGAATATCTTTTGGTGCAGTTAAAAAACCATAACCAATCCCAAGGATACCCACGATCATTAGGACAAAAGAAAAGGTTTTTAATTTACTTGAAAATGTATACATATCTATAACAATCTGTTTGTTCTACAATTATAATTTGCTTTTAAGTTGCATTACATATGCGGCAACTAACCAACGCTCTTCTTGACTTAATTGATTGGCGTGAGAACCCATTGAATTCAAACCGTAAGTCACAACATGGAAAATACTACCTTCATTGATAACTCTGTCCGCATAACTTGGCACTCCTAAGAATTTCTCTTGAGTTACCAATTTTCCTTTTCCATTTCCTTCAGCACCATGACAGATTGCACAGTATATAGCGTAAAGTTCCTCTGCTTTTTTCATATCTACTTGAGTTGATTCAAGCGGTGATTTTGGATTCGAAGCTTTAATAGCTGCTAAAGCTTCCGGAGTGTTGGGGTATTCATAAGGAACAAATCCTCTTTTGATTGAACCTTGTGCCGGAACTTGACCTTCTTTCCCTTTTTCACCCGTTGGTGAATTGAAAGCATCTGACTCAGAATAGGTTTCATAAGCCACAGATTCGTACATATTTGGCATGTATTGATAGTTTGGTTTCAAATCATCTTTACATGAAGATAAAGAAACAATGCAACCGAATACAAATGCTATTTTAAGTAAACTTTTCATATCTATTATTAATGCTTATCAATTACTTTTACTTCAACTGCTCCTGTTCCTTCAAAGAATTTTACCAATTCTGCTTCATTATCATGAACAGATACTTCCATCAAAAAGTGGTCGTCAGTAGTTCTTACATCAGGGTTTTCTGCTTGCTTGAATGGCCATAACTTACTTCTCATGTAAAAAGTGATTACCATTAAGTGAGCTGCAAAAAACACAGTCATCTCAAACATTACCGGTACAAAAGCGGGCATGTTTTGAATATAACTAAAACTTGGTTTTCCTCCAATATCTTGTGGCCAATCGGAAATCATGATGTAATTCATCATGGTTGTAGCTACTGTTAAACCGATACATCCGTAAATAAAGGCACAGATAGCCAATCTTGTCGGAGCCAATCCCATCGCTTTGTCTAAACCGTGAACCGGGAAAGGAGTGAAAATTTCTTCAATATGATGATGGGCTGCTCTGGTTTTGTGAACCGCATCCATTAATACATCATCATCATTGTATATTGCGTGTATAACTTTATTACTACTCATAGCAAATATTAATGTTTATCTGAATGATTATGACCTTCTAATTCTCTTTGTTTTTTATAATTCTCTCCTGATGATTTCAAGATTGTTTTAACCTCTGCTTGAGCAATCACAGGGAATGTTCTGGCATATAAAAGGAATAATACAAAGAAGAAACCAATCGTACCGATAAAGATTCCGATATCTACAAATGTAGGTTGGAACATCGTCCAAGATGACGGTAAGTAATCTCTGTGTAATGAGGTCACGATAATTACGAAACGCTCAAACCACATACCGATATTTACCACAATCGAGATAATGAAAGAGAACATAATACTGGTTCTTAATTTCTTGAACCACATGAACTGTGGAGAGAATACGTTACAAGTCATCATCGACCAGTAAGCCCACCAGTAAGGACCGGTTGCTCTGTTCAAGAAAGCATATTGCTCATACTCCACTCCTGAATACCAAGCTACAAATAACTCAGTAATATAGGCAACACCAACGATAGAACCGGTAATCATGATTACAATGTTCATCAATTCGATATGTTGGATAGTGATATAAGCTTCAAGGTTAGATACTTTTCTCATGATGATCAACAAAGTATTTACCATCGCGAATCCTGAGAATACGGCCCCGGCAACGAAGTACGGCGGGAAGATAGTCGTATGCCATCCCGGAATTACCGAAGTAGCAAAGTCAAAGGATACAATAGTGTGTACAGAAAGTACTAATGGTGTTGCTAGGCCGGCCAATACCAAAGAAACCTCTTCGAAACGTTGCCAGTCTTTTGCTCTTCCGCTCCATCCGAAAGATAGGATAGAATAAATTTTCTTGGTAAAAGGAGTTACGGCTCTATCTCTCAACATCGCGAAATCCGGTAATAAACCTGTCCACCAGAATACTAATGATACTGAAAGGTAAGTGGAAATCGCAAATACGTCCCAAAGTAACGGTGAGTTGAAGTTAACCCATAATGAACCGAATTGGTTTGGAATTGGCACTACCCAATAAGCCAACCATGGACGTCCCATGTGAATAATTGGGAACAAACCGGCTTGTATTACCGAGAAGATGGTCATCGCTTCCGCAGAACGGTTAATGGCCATTCTCCATCTTTGACGGAATAACAATAATACCGCAGAGATAAGTGTTCCGGCGTGACCGATACCTACCCACCAAACGAAGTTAGTGATATCCCAGGCCCAACCAACTGTTTTGTTTAATCCCCAAGTTCCGATTCCGGTAGAGATGGTATATACAATACAACCTATTCCCCAAAGGAAAGCGGCTAATGCTATTGAAAATACTGTCCACCATTGTTTGTTGGCTCTACCTTCTACAGGTGCGGCGACATCAACTGTTACATCGTGATATGATTTATCACCTATAACTAAAGGTTTTCTAATGGGTGCTTCGTAGTGAGACGACATAATCCTTTATATTGTTTCTTAATTAATTATTTTTTGATACTAGGTATTTCTAACTTTTACGTGGTAGAAAACATTTGGTTTTGTTCCAACGCTTTCCAATAAGTGGTACATTCTATTGTCTTCGGCCAACTTAGCAACTTTGCTTTCTTTGTTGTTAACATCACCAAAAACCATAGCACCGGTAGTACAAGCAGAAGAACAAGCGGTTTGGAATTCTTCCACACCTACTTCTCTGCCTTCACGTTTTGCAGTTAGTATAGTCAATTGTGTTTTTTGAATACACATCGAACATTTTTCCATAACGCCTCGAGAACGAACATTCACATCCGGATTCACAACCATACGGCCTAAATCATCATTCATGTGGAAATCAAACTCTTCGTTATTGCTGTACAAGAACCAGTTGAAACGACGTACTTTATACGGACAGTTGTTAGCACAGTAACGAGTACCAACACATCTGTTGTAAGCCATTTGGTTTTGACCTTGACGACCGTGAGAGGTTGCTGCTACAGGACAAACTGTTTCACATGGTGCGTGATTACAGTGTTGACACATCACCGGCTGGAATACCACTTGTGGGTTTTCAGCAGGGTTTTCCATATCTCCAAATCCGCCTAACGAACCTTTTTCTCCGAACAAACCATTGAAGTTGTCTTTTTTCTCGTTGTCTTGTGCGAAAGTTTCTTCGGAAGAGTAATATCTGTCAATACGCAACCAGTGCATGTCACGACTTCTTCTTACTTCAGATTTTCCAACAACAGGAACATTGTTTTCAGCATGACAAGCAATAACACAAGCACCACATCCGGTACAAGCATTCAAGTCGATTGACAAATTGAAATGATGTCCTACCGAACGGTCAAATGATTCCCATAAGTCAACAGAAGTTGCTTTCACTTCTTTGTGATCCAAAGAAACCATCGGCGATGGATTCCAAACTTCAGGCTCATCAAATTTAGCAGTGAAAACGGTCAATGTAGTTTCTTTAATAACATCGCCTCTTCCCATTAAAGTTCTTTGCGATTGTACACAAGCAAATTCATGCTCACCATCTGCCTTAGTTAAAGTGGCCGATTGTACGTTATTAAAGTTATTATATAAAGCGTAAGCATTAACACCTACTTGCATTTCTTCTTTTAAAGCGGCTTTTTTACCGTATCCTAAAGCCAAACCAATCGTTCCAACGGCTTGTCCAGGTTGAACAATTACCGGAGCCGTGATAGAAGTATCGCCTACTTTTACCGTAGCATAACTTCCGTTTAAACCTCCATTAGCAACGATTTCATTAACTAGACCCATTTTGTCAGCATCAGCTTTTGAAACTGTGATGTAGTTATCCCAAGAAACTCTTGTGATAGGATCCGGGAACTCTTGTAACCAAGGATTATTAGCTTGTTGACCATCACCCATACCGGTTTTGGTATACAATACTAATTCAAATCCGTTAGCCGGTTTTGATTGTGCCAAAGCATTGGCTGCCGCTGAATAATCAGCTGAACCACCTGCTGCTGCAGTAGCTACTCCGGCTACAACACCATCATGAACTGCTTTGTTCCAAGTCAATCCGTTTAAGTAAGCTGCTGAATTTGCTTTAATGTAATCATAATAAGAGGCTGTGTTACCGGTCCATGACAACAATCCTTCTTGGAATTGTTTCGAACTGAATAACGGACGAATCGTTGGTTGAACCAATGAATAAGTGCCTTTGGTTAACATTAAGTCATTCCAAGACTCCAAGTAATGAGGAGCAGGAACAGCGATATTGGTAAGTGAAGCCGTTTCGTCTTCTTTCAAAGAGAAGGCTACCGATAATTTTACTTTTTTCAATCCTTCAGCAAAAGCTTTTCCGTTTGCCAAAGTATAAACCGGATTTACACCACTCATGATTAAAGTATGAACGCTTCCTGCATTCATATCTGCTAACAATTGAGTTACTTTAGCATCAGATCCTTTTCTGATTTGACGGCTTCCTGAAGTTGAAAATGCCTCACTAGCCAGTTTTTGGTTAATTGCCAAAACTAGTAATTGTGCATTTTTATCCTGGATTCCTGAAACCAAAACCCCTTTGCTTTTAGCATCGTTTAACTGCTTGGCAGCTTTTGTAACTTCAGCATCTCCTGCATTAGCAGCACCGCCAACAATTACATTATAGATACCAACTAAGGCTTTTTTCTGATTTGCTATTGTCATCGGAACACGTTTATCAGCCGCAGCTCCAGACAAAGTCATGTTAGCTTCAAACTGGAAGTGCTTCGACATTTTTCCTTTTTGCGGAATTCTTCCTTGTGCATAACCGCTATCGAAACCTCCGCCTTGCCAATCTCCCAAGAAATCTGCACCGATAGAAACAATAGTGTTCGCTTTTGAGAAATCATAATCCGCTAAAGCTCTTTCACCATAAACTGCTTCAAAGGCATCCAAAGCAGCCGATTCAGAAACCGCATCATAAACAACGTGTTTAGCACTTGGGTTTTGAGCAATAAATTCTGCGATTAATTTTTCTGTTGACGGACTTGCCAAAGTGTTTGTTAATAAAACCACTTGACCTCCTTTAGCTTTGGCTTCAGCCAAACTTGCTTTGATTTTTGAATCCGCTTCTTTCCAAGAGGCTTCTTTTTGACCAACCTTAGTCACTTTAAGACGCATACTGTCATACAAAGACAATACCGAAGCGTGAACTCTGGCATTGGCAGCAAACTTAGCACCCGCTATAGTGTTATTTTCAATTTTAATTGGACGCCCTTCACGTGTTTTTACCAATAAATTAGCAAAATCAAACCCGTCAAACATAGAAGTTGCAAAATAATCTGCAACACCCGGAATGATTTGCTCCGGTTGTAAAACGTAAGGTATAGATTTGTGTACCGGACCTTCACAGGCTGCCAATGTAGCAGCGGCTGTACTGAATCCTACGTATTTCAAGAAATCACGACGAGTTGTTGAAGAAGAAGATAATGAATCTTTGTCTGATAAGAATTCATCTGTTGGAATTGCTTCCACAAATTCATTATTTCTAAGCGTCTCAACAATAGAACTATTTTCGTTTAGTTCCTCAACACTTTTCCAGTATTTTTTGTTCGATGACATCGTATATAAATATTAGCTTCTTAATAATTTGATTAATAGTGGCACTTACCACATTCTAAACCTCCCATTTGTGCCGCAGTCAATTTTTCTACGCCATATTTCTTGGAAAGTTCTTCGTGAATTTTAGTGTAGTAAGCATTGCCTTCCATCTTAACTTCAGTTTCACGGTGACACTTGATACACCAACCCATCGTTAATGGAGCAAATTGCTTTTGTATTTCATACTCCTGCACTGGACCGTGACATTTTTGACATTCTATACCAGCTACAGTTACGTGTTGTGAGTGATTGAAATAAGCAAAGTCAGGCAAATTGTGGATACGCACCCATTTTACCGGCTTTGTTTTTCCTGTATATTTTTGAGTAGCCTTATCCCAGCCGACTGCATCGTATAATTTTTGAATTTCACCGTCATAGAAAGCTTTTGTATGCTCGGCAGTTGCCGTAGTATCAGCTACTTCAGAGATGTTTTTGTGACAGTTCATACAAACATTCAACGAAGGAATACCGGCATTTTTACTAACTCTGGCAGCAGAGTGACAGTATTTACAATCAATACCATTACTACCGGCGTGAATTCTGTGTGAATAGTGAATTGGCTGAATTGGCGCGTAATCTTGATCAACCCCAACTTGCATCATCCAACCATACACAAAGTATCCGCTTGACAACAACAAGAAAATTGACGCCACAAAAACCAAAAACTGGTTTTTAGCAAACGCTTTCCAAATTGGCAGCGATGCTTCTTTTTGAGCAACCTCAATTCCGTTAGCTTTGGCTACTTTAGACAACACATTGTTTACAAAGAACAACATAATTACCAACATCAGCATTACCAAAGCAAGCGCACCAAGAATCACATCGTTAGAAATCCCTCCTGCGTTGTCAGCTTTCAAACCGTTATCAGCAACAGCCATTCCAACAGGTGGCTCCGCTTTTTTCTCGTTGGTATAAGCAATGATATTGTCAATATCAGCTGTTGTCAATGTTGGGAATGAAGTCATCACTGACTTGTTGTATTCCTCAAAAATGGCAACTGCTTTTGCATCTCCGGATTTAACCATAGCAGAGCTGTTGTTTACCCATTTGTAAATCCAAGCCATATCATACTTTGCAGAAACACCTCTTAATGCAGGACCCGTCATCTTCTTATCAAGAGCGTGACATGCTGCACAATTGGCGTTGAACAAAGCTTTTCCGGCTACCGGATCACCTCCTGCAGTTGCTGCCGCAGGCGTATCGGTTGCAGGAGCTGTTGCTGCTGCGTCGGTTGCCGGCGGTGTTGCTTGTGAAAATGAAGTGAAGGAGAATGTTAGCATCAAAGCTAAACTGAAGACTATTTTCCTTGAAATCGAATTATGGTTACCCATTTTTTTCATATAATATAATGATTATCGACTAATGTTGGCATGATTTTTTCTGAACCTATTTTCAGGTAAAAATCGACGCTTTATTAAAAACTTGCACAAAAATACGACTTATGAACTATTCTCAAAACCTTAAATATATCTTAAATACCAATTTATATTAATTCTAAATAACAAATTGTCTTTTGTTTAATTTTTTAAGTTTTACATTTGTATAAAAATCAAATCATTATGAAATATTTCCACAAAACAAAGCTTGTTTTTACTGCCGTTGGAGTTTTATTTTTATCTCAAAAAAGCTTTAGTCAGGACGGAAAAGTGGCTGTTAGTCAAGATCCGAAGTTTGAACAGTTACTAAATGAAAAAAGAAAGATAAACAGCTCTATCACGATTAATGATCGTTACAAAATTCAAATATTTAATGGTGACAGTGAAAACTCCAAAAAAACATTGATTGATTTTAAAAAGGAAAACAAAAATATCGATGCTACTATAGTTTTCAGCACACCGGCCTACAAGGTTTGGGTCGGCAATTTTAAAACCCGAATTGAAGCCGAAAAAAACCTAAATGAATTAAAGAAAAAGTACCCGAATGCTTTTTTAATTAAACCTAATAAATAAAAAAAGTCCCGATTACTCGGGACTTTTTTATTAGCTATTATTTCAATTTTTTCTTCACTTCCACTTCTTGGAACGCTTCGATTTGATCGAGCTCATGAATATCATTGTAATTCTTAATCTGCATACCGCAATCATAGCCTTTGGCTACTTCTTTCACATCGTCTTTGAAACGTTTTAAAGTGGCTAATTCTCCTGTATAAATTACTACGCCTTCGCGAATCAATCTTATTTTAGAGTTTCTGAAGATTTTACCATCGGTTACCATACAACCTGCAATAGTTCCCACTTTGGATACTTTGAAAATCTCACGGATTTCTGCTGTACCGGTAATTTCTTCTTTCATCTCCGGAGACAACATGCCTTCCATCGCGTCTTTTAAGTCGTCGATAGCGTCGTAAATGATAGAATAATTACGGATATCAATTTCTTCTTTGTCAGCCAATTGCTTAGCATTTCCTGAAGGACGAACATTAAATCCGATTATAATCGCATCGGAAGCCGAAGCTAACAATACGTCTGATTCTGTGATGGCTCCAACTCCTTTGTGTATGATTCTGATTTGAATTTCTTCGGTAGATAATTTTGAGAAGGAATCTGATAACGCTTCAACCGAACCGTCAACATCTCCTTTTAAGATAATGTTCAATTCTTTAAACTGACCCAAAGCAATACGACGACCAATCTCTGCCAACGTAATGTGTTTTTGTGTACGAACGGATTGCTCACGCAATAACTGGGTACGTTTAGCGGCAATTTGCTTGGCTTCTCTTTCGTCTTCAAATACGTTGAACTTATCACCGGCTGTTGGCGCACCATCCAATCCTAAGATTGAAATTGGGGTTGACGGACCGGCGACTAGTATATTATGACCTCTTTCATCGTGCATGGCTTTTACCTTACCGTGATTTTTTCCGGCCAACACATAATCTCCTACGCGTAAGGTTCCGGCTTGTACCAAAACGGTTGACACATAACCTCTACCTTTATCTAAGAAAGCTTCCACAACAGTTCCGAGAGCCGGTTTGTTTGGATTGGCTTTTAACTCTAAAATTTCGGCTTCTAATAATACTTTCTCCAGTAATTCTTTTACTCCTGTTCCGGCTTTGGCAGAGATATCTTGGGATTGGTATTTTCCACCCCAATCTTCCACCAATAAATTCATACCGGCCAATTGTTCTTTGATCTTTTCAGGATTAGCCGCGGGCTTATCTACTTTATTGATAGCGAAAATCATCGGTACCCCGGCGGCTTGCGCATGGCTGATAGCTTCTTTGGTTTGTGGCATGATGTCATCATCCGCCGCAATCACAATGATAGCGATATCCGTTACTTGAGCTCCACGAGCACGCATCGCGGTAAACGCTTCGTGACCCGGTGTATCCAAGAATGCAATTTTTTGACCATTGTCTAATTCCACTCCGTAAGCGCCAATGTGTTGTGTAATCCCTCCCGATTCTCCGGCAATTACATTCGTTTTACGAATATAATCCAACAAGGATGTTTTACCGTGATCTACGTGACCCATTACCGTTACGATTGGTGCTCTGTGTACTAAATCTTCTTCTCTGTCTTCAACCACTTCAAGGTTTTCCTCGATATCGGTGGTTACAAATTCTACTTCATAACCAAACTCATCAGCAACAATAGAAAGCGTTTCCGCATCCAGACGTTGGTTCATGGTTACCATGATTCCTAATGACATACAAGTTCCGATTACTTTGGTAATAGGCACATCCATCATCGTTGCAATTTCCCCTACGGTAACAAACTCGGTTACTTTGATGGTTTTGCTTCCTTCTTCGATGGCCTGCATCTCGTCTTCATTTCTTTGACGGTGCGTATCACGTTTGTCTCTTCTGTATTTCGCGGCTTTGGATTTGTTTCCTTTTCCTTGAAGACGTTCAAGCGTTTCTTTAATTTGGTTTTTAACCTCTTCTTCTGTCGGCTCAACTTTTTGAACTATCGCAGGGCGAGCTCCTTTTTGGAAGCCGCCACCTGGTTTGTTGCCAAATTTATTACCTCCGCCTTGCGTGTTACCACCACTGGTAATGGCCGGCTTATCACCCGGTTTAGGCGCAATTCTTTTTCTTTTATTTTTATTCGCGTTGTTGTTAGCGCCTTGAGCAGCATTTTGACCCGCACCCGGAGTTGCCGGTTTGTTGTTGTCTTTTTTGAACTCCTCTTTTTTCTTTTTGGGTTTGTTGAATTGGGATAAATCAATTACCTGACCTGTTAAAGTAGCACCCGACAATTTTTGATATTGGGTAGTGATGGTTTCATCAACCGGTGCTTCTGTAGCAACCGGCTCGGCTTTTGGCGCCGCTTCTTTTACTTCTTCAACCGGGGCCGCTTCTTGTTTTTTGATAACATTTTCCTGAGATTCTACAACAATTTTCGGGGTTTCAACCGCTGGAGTTATTGCAACCGGGGCTTTTGGCTCAAGGTCGATTTTTCCAACTTGTTTAGGAGCGGTTACTACAGCCTTTGCTTTGATTAGCTCTAAACGTTGACGCTCTTCATCTGCTTTGCGTTTGTCCTCAATCTCTTTTTCTCTTTCGAGTCGAAGTGCTTCTTTTTCTTTTCTGATTTCCTCACTTACGCCTTTAGAAGCTTCTTTGTTTCCTTTGTCTCCGGCAAATTGACCACAAAGAATATTATATACATCATCGGAAATTTTTGTGTTTGGGCTTGCTTCTATTGCAATGCCTTTATCTTTAAGATAATCCACAGCTCTTTCCAAAGAAATATTTAATTCCCTTAAAACTTTATTAATTCTAATATTTCCTTCAGACATAAAATCTTTTTAATGTTATCTATTTTGGCGAAAGAATTAGTCCTCGAACTCTTCTTTCAATATTCTTATTACTTCTAAAATGGTTTCTTCTTCCAAATCGGTTCTTCTCACTAAATCGGCTACATCTTGGTTTAGAATACTTCTCGCGGTATCCAATCCGATTTTAGCAAACTCATCGATTACCCATCCGTCGATTTCATCTGAGAATTCTGTTAATTCAACGTCATCTTCTTCGATAGCGCTTCCTTCTCTGATTACGTCTAATTCATAACCGGTTAATAATCCGGCTAATTTAATGTTGTGACCTCCGCGACCAATCGCTTTAGAAACTTCTTCTAATTTCAAGAACACTTCGGCTCTTTTTTTCTCTTCGTCAATTTTAACGGAAGAAACTTTAGCAGGACTTAACGCTCTTGTGATGTACAACTGTAAGTTGCTGGTGTAGTTAATTACGTCGATGTTTTCATTCCCTAATTCACGAACGATACCGTGAATACGAGAACCTTTCATCCCAACACAAGCACCAACAGGATCAATTCTGTCATCATAAGAATCTACCGCTACTTTTGCTTTTTCGCCCGGTATTCTGACTACTTTTTTAATCATGATTAAGCCATCGAATACTTCCGGAATTTCTTGCTCGAATAATTTTTCCAAAAATTTATCGGCCGTTCTCGACATGATAATTTGAGGCTTATTCCCTTTCAATTCAACGCTTTCAATGATACCGCGTACGTTATCCCCTTTGCGGAAAAAGTCAGACGGAATTTGTTTTTCTTTCGGCAATACAATTTCGTTTCCTTCATCATCCACCAAAATTACAACTCTTGGGCGAACGTGGTGCACTTCGGCGGTATAAATTTCGCCAATTAAATCTTTAAATTGTTTGTAAAGATTCGTGTTATCGTGTTCGTGAATTTTAGAAATCAGGTTTTGACGCAAAGCCAAAATTGCTCTTCTTCCTAAATCTATCAATTTTACTTCTTCAGAAACTTCTTCACCAATTTCAAAATCGGGCTCAATTTTTCTGGCATCCGTTAACGTGATTTCTTCGTTTTCTAAATCTAAATCGTCATCAGCAACAACAATTCTTCTTCTCCAAATCTCCATATCACCTTTATCAGGATTGATAATGATGTCAAAATTATCATCAGAACCGTATTTCTTTTTTAATGCGTTTCTAAATACATCCTCCAAAATCGCCATAAGCGTTACTCGATCAATAAGTTTATCATCTTTAAACTCTGAAAATGACTCGATTAATGCAATATTTTCCATGCCAAATTTTAATTAAATATTATAATAACAATTGCTTCTTTTATTTCTGAATAAGGAATCTCGCGTTGGTGTTCAACTGTTTCTTTTCCTTTTCCTATTTTTTTCGGTTCTCTTGCAGTCCAAGAAAGTGTGATGCTTTCCTCTGATGCTGCTTCTAATTTTGCTTCTATTGTTTCGGTAGCCGTTTTTACTTTTAAAGTTCGCCCAATATTCTTTTTATATTGTCTGACCAATTTTAAGGGGGTTGATACCCCAGCCGATGCTACTTCTAATGAAAAGTCTTGAGCTTCTCTATCCAGGTTGTTTTCAATTACACGACTGACATCAATACAGTCCTGCAAAGTTACACCATTATCCCCATCCAAAGTTACGGTAATTTTATAACTATCTGAAATACTCAAATCTACAAGGAACAACGAGGGTTTTTCGATTAAACCTTCTTCCAATAAATTCGTAACTTTCTCTTTAAATGTCATAGTTGTATAAAAAGAGGGAAGCACTGCTTCCCTCATTATTTAGTTTTAAATGGTAAATAACGGTGCAAATATAGTTATTTTTTTATAATTCAAAAAATCATTGCCGAATCAAAAAAAAATAATACCTTTATTGTGTTAAAATATCCTATCCAAAATTTACTTTTTTAAATTATGAAAAAAATCTTAGTCCCAACAGACTTTTCAGAACACGCCGGATACGCATTAAAAGTTGCGGCACAAATTGCCAAAAAAAATGGAGGAGAAATCTTCCTTCTTCACATGTTAGAATTACCTCATCAAGGCAGTGACGCCGTTGGAAGCGGTCACGATTTACCTGAAATCATGCTTTTTAAAAATGCCGCGATAAACAGATTGGAAGACTTAATGGATGATCCGAGCTTGGAAGGTTTGAAGGTTTCAGAGATTATTCAATTCGAGCTGGCTTTCGACGGAATTATGAACATCAGTAAAAAGAACGATGTTGATTTGATTGTAATGGGTTCACACGGTGCCAGCGGTTTTAAAGAAATGTTTATCGGTTCTAATGCTGAAAAAGTAGTTAGAAATTCTGATATTCCGGTATTGATTATCAAAAAAGAAGCCGGCAATTTTGAAGTAAACAAATTTGTTTTTGCTTCTGACTTTGCAGACGAAATCAAAAGACCTTTTGCTAAAGTGGTGGAATTTGCCAATAAATTTAACGCCGAATTACATTTGGTAATGATTAACACCCCAAGCAGTTTCAAGCCTACACACGTAGCCCAAGAAATTATGAATGATTTTATCTCTAATTTCACCATCAATAAGTTTTCTACCCATATTTACAATGATGTTAATGTAGAAAGCGGTGTTTTGAATTTTACCAACAATATCGATGCTGATTTGATAGGAATGAGTACTCATGGCCGAAAAGGACTTGCCCACTTCTTTAACGGAAGTATCAGCGAAGACTTAGTAAATCATGCACTTAAACCGGTGGTTACTTTTAAAATCTAATAAAAACAAACCATATTTAAAAAAGCCTCTCAAAATTGAGAGGCTTTTTTATAGGTCTACTTGGACTTCTCGAAATGAATTCGGATGAACTTCTAGTCCTTGCGATAAAACAAAAAATCCCGCTAATTGCGGGATTTATCGTTGGTCTACTAGGACTCGAACCTAGAAAGACGGCACCAAAAACCGTAGTGTTACCATTACACCATAGACCAGCTTTAACACATTAAGCAAGATTAAAAGCGGAGTTCAGCGAACAGCCGTTTTGCTTAATGCGAGTGCAAATTTAGAACAAATTTTATTTTACACAAACAATTACACGAAAAAATTAAATTCTTCTTTTGCAAAATCACCCTGTCGGACCATAATAATCTTGTAATTAATTCGTTATCTGTTTGAGAAAATTTTGTTAATCCGCGTTTAATTGCGTTAAAAAAAATAGTTTCTTTGTAACCATAAAACAAACCCTCTTCATTTCATACTTATATGATGAATTTTAACTTCAACAAGTGGAATACCATTTTAGGATGGACAACATTTACTATTGCTTTAATAACTTATTCATTAACTGTTGAACCTACCATGAGTTTTTGGGATTGTGGAGAATACATCTCTACAGCCGCCAAATTGGAAGTTGGTCATCCGCCCGGAGCGCCGCTTTACCAAATCCTCGGAGCTTTCTTTGCTATGTTTGCCACAAGTAAAGAAACCATTGCGCTGATGGTTAATATGATGTCGGTTTTTTCCAGTGCATTCACCATATTGTTTATGTTTTGGTCATCTTCTATCTTACTAAAGAAAATTGTTTCTTCCTATTCAGAAGTTGACAAAAGCAAATCCATCGTTATTTTAGGAAGTTCGTTTGTAGGCTCTTTGGCGTTTACTTTTTCGGACAGTTTTTGGGCCAGTGCCGTAGAAGCCGAAGTGTATGCCATGGCATCGTTGTTAATTGCGCTCTTATTCTGGCTTGGGTTGCGTTGGGAACAAGACATGCACACACCAAAGGGAAATCGTTGGTTACTGCTGATTTCATTAATCGTCGGACTCTCTTTTGGCGTCCACTTTATGGCGTTATTGACCATTCCGGCAATTGGGTTTTTATATTTTTTCAAGAATTACAAAACCGTAACCGTTAAAAATTTCATTATTGCCAACATTATCATTGTGGCTGTCTTGTTATTTATATTCAAATTATTATTGCCTTACACCTTAGCTTTCTTTGGTAAAATGGAAATCTTTATGGTAAACAGTATTGGCTTACCATTCAACTCCGGAACCATCTTTGCCGTTTTATTGATAGTGGTTTTTTTCTATTTCGGATTAAAATACACCCGCGAAAAAGGACATCCGTTTTACAATACCGTAATTCTTTGCATTCTTTTTGTCTTAATAGGTTTCTCGACTTGGATGATGTTGCCGATTCGCGCCAATGCCAATGTGGTCATCAATGAAAACAAACCTTCAGATGCTGCCGAGGTTTTAGCTTACTATAATAGAGAACAATACGGTGTAAACCCTTTGTTTTACGGCCCGCAATACACTGATACTTTTGCGGGTTTGGATGAAGACCAACCCTATTTAGACAAAGCACCTAACTACGAAAGAGATTACAAAACCGGTAAATATGTCATTGTAAACAATTACAAAAACGCCGAACAAAATACAGACGACAAACACAAAGCAGTTTTGCCACGTCTTTGGAGTACTGATCATATTGAAAACTATATCCAATTTACCGGAGTACCTAAGTTCACTTTGAATCAAAATTATCCTTACGAAGAGGATTTGGCGCAATATGGCGTAGCCATAGACAGCTTAAGTGAAGAGCAAGTAATGCAAGCAGTAGCCCAATTAAAAGAGGAAATGCAAAAGAACATCAATGAGTTTAAAACGGCTTACCAGCAAAAACAAATTGACAACGAAGACTATGTTTCCTTTCTGAAAAAATACAGCGATTATCTTGTAATCGAAAAACCTTCAACTTGGGACAACATCAGCTTTATGATTGAATACCAATTCGGATACATGTACGGAAGGTATTTATTGTGGAATTTTGTTGGAAGACAAAACGATATTCAAGGAAAATACGATAATCTTGACGGCAATTGGATCAGCGGTATAAAATTTGTTGACGAACTGCACTTGGGAAAAGGCACTCAAGAAAACCTTCCCGATGACGTTAAAAACAACAAAGGAAGGAATGTTTATTATTTCCTCCCTTTTATTATCGGACTAATCGGGCTTATGTACCATGCCCAAAGGGATTTGAAGAGTTTTTATGTTTTACTGGCGCTGTTTTTATTTACCAGCATCGCTCTAAAAATATTCCTAAACGAAAGACCTTTTGAACCTAGAGAAAGAGATTATGCATTGGTTGGCTCTTTTTATGTTTTTGCTATTTGGCTGGGATTTGGTGTCTATGCCATCTACGAAATCGTATCCGATTATGTGAAATCAAAGTTAGTTGGTCCTATTGTAATTGGCGCTTGTCTTTTGGCAGCTCCTGTTTTAATGGCGAGTCAAAACTGGGACGACCATGATCGTTCCAACCGCTATACTGCAACAGCCATGGCTAAAAACTACCTCAACTCTTGTGATAAAAATGCTATTCTTTTCACCATTGGTGATAATGACACTTTCCCGCTATGGTATGCCCAAGAAATTGAAGGCATCAGACCTGACATTAAGATTATCAACACCCAATTATTCATGACCGATTGGAATATTGACCAATCTAAATTTAAAACGTATAGCGCTGAAGGTTTACCGGTTTCATTCAAACACAGTGAGTACGTAGGTGATAATTTAGATTATGTAGCGCATATTCCGAAAACAGATGCTCGTTGGAACATCAAAGACTTTATTGACTTTATCAAACTCCCGAAATCAATTATTGAGTTACAAAACGGACAAATTATCCATTTTTATCCAACCAATAAAATCAGAATTCCGGTTGACAAGAATACCATTATCAAAAACAATGTGGTCAACCAAAAATACCATGATTCTATAGTACCGTTTATTGATTTAGACATCAAAGGAAGCGCTATGTATAAAAATCGCTTGATGATGTTGGATGTATTGGCCAATAACAATTGGAAACGACCAATCTATTTCACCGGTGGAAGTTTTGGTGACGATGATTATTTGTGGATGAAGGATTACCTTCAATTAGACGGGTTGGTTTATAAATTAGTCCCGATTAAATCGCCCGTTGACAAAGAAAATCCTTATGAAATGGGTCAAATTGACACGGATAAGATGTATAATTTGGTGATGAAATGGGATTGGGGCAATGGCGAAAGCACCAACATTTACCACGATCCGGAAACCCGTAAAAACAGTATTTCTTACCGAACCAATATGGCCAGATTAATGGAACAATTAATCAACGAAGGTAAAAAAGACAAAGCCAAAAAAATTATTGAGTTAGCCTTGACCAAAATGCCGATGGATTATTATGGTTATTACACCATGGTTGAACCATTTGCTTCAGGATATTATGAATTAGGCGAAAAAGCAAAAGCGCGCGAGTTATTGGAAAAATTGATGACCAAATACAAACAAAACTTGAAATATTATGCCGGAATACAGCCTTCTATTCAAAACGGAATTGCAAGCGATATCATTACCGATATTGAACGTTACAGAAGTTTATTAATGGTAATGAAAGACCGTGGCGATTTAGAGTTTTACAACAAAAACAAACCCCTTTTTAACTCTTTTGTACAGCGTTTTACGCGTTTCGGAAGAGAATTAGAATAAACCAATTTAGCTTCGCTCCGTTCGGGCGTTGCCCTCGGTTAAAAAATTAGAAAATGTGCCGATTTGAAAATTCTTATTGGCACATTTTTTTTATATTTAGCCTATGAGTTTATGGGTCAAAACACACCGTTTCGTTAAGATAATTTTCCCGAAATATATTTGGAAAATTCCCAACAGCGAGAAAAAAGTATTTCTCACTTTTGATGACGGACCGATTCCAGAAGTGACTGAATGGGTCTTAGCAGAATTAAAAAAACACAACGCCAAAGCGACTTTCTTTTGCATTGGCGATAATATCCAAAAGCATCCGGAGATTTTTCAAAAAGTAATCGAACAAGGCCACTCTATTGGCAACCACACTTTCAATCACTTAAAAGGTTGGGAAACTTCGTTGGAAGATTATATTGAAAACACCAAAAAGTGCTCAGAAATTATGGGCAACTCCCAACTCAAGACCAAGCACTCCCAACTCTTCCGTCCGCCTTACGGCAAAATAAAACCGTCTCAAGCTAAAACGCTCAGAAAAATGGACTACAAAATAATCATGTGGGATATTATCAGTATGGATTTTGACCCAAACATTTCACCTGAAAAATGTTTGGACAATGTTCTGAAAAATATTGAAAGTGGTAGTATTATCGTTTTTCACGATAGCCTTAAAGGTAGGAAAAACCTGGAATACGTTTTACCTAAGACTTTAGAGTTTTTAAACGAGAAAGGATTTGTTTGCGAAAAGATTGACTATAATTGATCCTGAACCAAAGCAATAATGCTATTCGCATCCAATTCCCCCGATTGTCTCCAAACCATTTGACCGTCTTTGTAAATCATCAAAGTTGGCAAACCTTTAATGCGCAGCGCATCGGCCAACTCTTGATTTTTATCGACATCAATTTTGATCACTTTTGCCTTGTCACCAAGCGCTGCTGCTACATCTCTGATTACAGGATGCATGGATACTGAAGATTCGTTCCATTCTGTGTAAAAGTCAATTAACACAGGCACTTGAGCGTTGATTAATTCTCCAAATTTTGACATAAAACCAAAATAATTTTACCTTCTTTTACCAAAGTATAAGAAACATTAAAGCACAAATGTAGCATTTTTAACTAATTATGCTACTTTTTCCCCTTTTTTTAGTTCAAAAACCGTTATCTCAGGCCAAATACCTACTCTACCGGGATAAGCGTGAAACCCTAAGCCTCGATTAACATAAATATATCGACCAACATTTTCATACAACCCGGCCCATTGTTTGTATACATATTGCACCGGACTCCATTGTATAACTCCCGGGATTTCGATTCCGAATTGCAAGCCGTGTGTATGACCTGAAAGCGTTAATTGGAAATGTTTGTCGTGATTTTTCACTTCATATTCCCAATGACTGGGATCGTGACTCATCAGAATTTTGAAATCTTCTGCGGTTAATCCTTCCGAAGCCTTGAGCAAATCGCCGGCTTGCTTGAAGTTTTTGCCCCAATTCTCAACCCCTACAATCGCTATTTCGCTTTCTCCTTTTTTGATTTTGGTATGTTGGTTCAACAACAAATCAAACCCAATATCGCCATACAGTTTTTTGATACCTTCAAAATTTTCATCTTTTGCTTGTTGCGATGGCCAATCGATGTATTCTCCGTAATCATGGTTGCCTAAAACGGCATATTTTCCGTATTCGTGTTTGTCAATTTTATTAAAAGTCTCAATCCACGGATGCATTTCAGTGGCATGGGTGTTAACAATATCTCCGGTAAAAAGCATCATGTCGGTTTTTTGCTCATTGATTAAATCAACTGCATATTGTATTTTTGTAGCATCGTCAAAACTACCGCTGTGTACATCCGAAATTTGGGTAATGGTAAAACCGTCAAAATCATCAGGCAAATCGGAGAAAAATAAAGTTTGTTTGATTACCCTGAAATTGTATTTCCCTTTGGTCATTCCATACAAAAGCGAAGTAAAAGGAATTGCCGCTATGACCAAAGCCACTTGGCTGACAAATCGTCTTCGGTCGGGCAAAAATGTCCCGTTATCATTATCGCCCATAAAATGAGTAATCACTCCCGAAAAAACCCGGTAAACATCTTCCAATAACATGAAAAATGTCAGTATCATTTTCGGCACAAACAACAACAAGAGCAATCCAAAAGTGATTAACGTTTTACTGTTTTGCCCAACCCTGCGGTCAAACTGTGACAATTGGTAAAAGATATAAATAACCGCTGCCATTGAAATTACCTGATAAGCCACTAAAATCCATCTCGACTTGGTGATGGTTCTAAAAGCTTGAAAGGCATAAACTTCAATAATAGCGACAAAGAGAAAAAAGAAAATCCAACGAAACATGGTTTGTAAATTTTCAGCAAAATAACGAAGAATCAAGGCATTAATGGCTTTCATTTAACTAATTTTAACTAAAATATTTCTCTTTTTCTTCTTTCAAAGTTTCGCTACATTTACACTTTATAATTATTTCGAAAATGTCACAACAAAAACGCCTTTTCCTGCTCGATGCTTACGCCCTAATTTTCCGCGGCTACTATGCTTTTATCAAAAATCCTCGAATCAATTCGAAAGGAATGGATACCTCAGCCATCATGGGTTTTATGAATTCTTTGATGGATGTGATTAAACGCGAAAAACCCGACCATTTAGCCGTAGCCTTCGACAAAGGCGGTAGTGATTATCGCAACGAAATGTATCAGGAATACAAAGCCCATCGCGATGAAACACCCGAAGCCATTAAAATTGCCGTTCCTTATATCCAAGAATTATTAAAAGCGATGCATATTCCTATTATGGAAAAAGCGGGTTTTGAAGCAGATGACTTAATTGGCACTTTGGCCAAGCAAGCCGAAAAAGAAGGCTATCAGGTTTTTATGGTGACACCCGATAAAGATTTTGCCCAATTGGTTTCCGAAAATATATTCATGTACAAACCGGCCCGTATGGGGAACGATATTGAAATTTGGGGTGTGCCCGAAGTGCTGGAAAAATTTGAAATCGAAAGACCCGAACAGGTAATCGACTTTCTCGGAATGATGGGCGATTCTGCCGATAATATCCCCGGATTTCCGGGCGTTGGCGAAGTGACTGCCAAAAAATTACTCAAGGAATTCGGCACCATGGAAAACCTTTTGGAAAATACCGACAAACTCAAAGGCGCACTCAAAGACAAAATCGAAAACAACAAAGAACTCGGTATTTTGTCTAAAAAACTAGCCCGAATTCTATTGGATTGTCCGGTGACTTTTGACGCCACCGATTTTGAATTATCCAAACCCGATGTAGAAAAAACCGATGCACTCTTTCAAGAATTGGAATTCCGCCAAATGAAAGCCCAATTCGACAAACTTTTCGGAACCGGAAAAGAATATGATGAAATAGAAACCAACGGCAATGGCAACGACAACGGACAAACGCCTCAAGCTGCCAAAAAGACGCCTGTCAAAAAATCCAACGAAGACCAATTCGATTTATTCGGCTTTTCCGATGAAGAAACCGGCGAACCCAAACAACATTCGTATTACGCTACTTTAGAAAACACACCGCATCATTACCAAATTTCACAAGGCGATTTGCCCGTAAAGTTGTTACTGCAAAGTTTGATGAACCAAAACTCAGTATGCTTTGACACCGAAACCACCGGTATTGATGCGCTAAACGCTGAATTGGTCGGCTTGTCTTTCTCTTTTGAAAAAGGCAAAGGTTTTTATGTCCCGGTTCCCGAAAACCAAGATGAAGCCCAAGCTTTGGTGGAAAAATTCAGACCGTTTTTTGAAAATGAAAACATTGAAAAAATCGGGCAAAACATGAAATACGATTTAAAGGTTTTGGCCAATTACGGAATCAAGGTCAAAGGCAAATTATTTGACACCATGATTGCGCATTACCTTATCAATCCTGACATGCGACACAATATGGATGTGTTGAGTGAAACCTATTTGAAATATTCGCCAAAATCAATTGAAACCTTGATTGGCAAAAAAGGCAAAGGTCAATTGTCGATGCGTGATGTGCCTTTGGAAGACATTAAAGAATACGCAACCGAAGATGCCGATGTCACTTTACAACTCAAAGAACATTTCCAACCGATTTTAGAAAAAGTCGGCACCAAAAAACTGTTTGATGAAATCGAAATACCATTAGTACAAGTCTTAGCCGATATGGAAGCGGAAGGCATTCGATTGAATGTCGATTTCTTAAAAAGCATGTCGGTGGATATGCAAAAAGAAATCAACGAATTTGAGCAAAAAATTTACGAAACTGCCGGAGAAAAATTCAATTTGGCCTCGCCTAAACAACTCGGAGAAGTGCTTTTTGACAAAATGAAAATCGGTGGTGCCAAACAAAAGAAAACCAAAACCGGACAATACGCCACCGGTGAAGAAGTGTTGAGTTATTTGGCCAACGAGCACCAAATCGTAAAAGACATTTTAGATTGGCGTCAAATGGTGAAATTGCAAAGTACTTATATCGATGCGCTGCCAAATCAAGTCGATGCCAAAACGCAAAGAGTACACACCGATTACATGCAAACCGTAGCCGCAACCGGACGTTTGAGTTCCAATAATCCGAATTTGCAGAACATTCCAATTCGTACTGAAAGAGGCAGATTGATTCGAAAAGCCTTTATTGCGCGTGACGAAAATTACACCTTGCTTTCTGCGGATTACTCTCAAATTGAATTGCGAATTATTGCGGCTTTATCGGGTGAAGAAAACATGATTAAAGCCTTTCAAAACAACGAAGACATTCACCGAAGTACGGCAGCGAAAGTATTCAATGTTCCTTTAGAGGAAGTGACCAAAGAACAACGAAGCAATGCAAAAACCGTAAACTTCGGAATCATTTATGGCGTTTCTGCTTTTGGGTTGAGCAATCAAACTTCTTTGTCCCGAAGCGAAAGTGCCGCACTAATTGATGCTTACTACAAAACCTATCCGAAACTAAAATCGTACATGCAAGAGCAAGTCGATTTTGCCCGCCATAACGGTTATGTACAAACCGTTTTGGGAAGACGTCGTTATTTAAAAGATATTAATTCTGCCAATGCCATAGTTCGCGGAGCAGCAGAACGAAATGCTGTAAATGCCCCAATTCAAGGAAGCGCTGCCGACATCATCAAAATTGCCATGATCAACATTCACAAGAAGCTGACTTCGGAAAATTGGAAGTCAAAAATGCTGTTGCAAGTTCACGATGAGCTTGTTTTTGATGTGCACAACTCAGAATTGGAAAAAATTAAACCACTAATCAAACACGAAATGGAAAATGCGTTCAAGCTAGCCGTACCGTTGGATGTAGAGTTAGGAACCGGTCAAAATTGGCTGGAAGCACATTAATTATTGGGTTGACAATAGGTAAACATCACCGAAATTCAATCATCAGGTTAAAAATATTTAGTAATTTTAATCAACCAAAAAAATGCTATGAATTTTGGAAACATTAAAAACCATACTCTATTTTTCTATCTTCAGATATCCTCTGCGGATTGAAGAAATTCATAGTTACACCAACTATGAATCGATTACTGATACCGAAAAAGAATTGCAACACTTGATTGCCGAAAAAATCCTCATCAAGGTGGACGATTTTTATGTTTACGGCAGCGATTTGGATTCGGTTATCAAAAGGCTTCGCGGGAACATGTATGCCGGCAGAGCGCTGAGAATTGCGCAAAAGAAAGCCCGATTTATTGCCAAATTTCCCTTTGTAAAAGCCGTCGGTGTTTCAGGTTCTTTATCCAAAGGTTATTATGACAATGGAAGCGACATTGATTTCTTTGTGATTACCGAACCGAATAAACTTTGGCTTTGCCGGACTTTCCTGATGCTTTACAAAAAAATATTTCTGCTCAATTCGCGCAAATATTTTTGCGTCAATTATTTTGTTTCTACAAGTCAGTTGGAAATCGAAGAAAAAAATCGATTCACCGCTACCGAAATGAAAACACTTATTCCCATGCAAGGAAAAAAAGTTTTTGAAGAGTTTTACCAAAAAAACCTATGGGTAAATGACTATTTCAACAAATTTTCTCCCAATTTGTCTTCGGTGCCCAATTTCAGAAAATCATTTGTAACCCAATCCATTGAGTTTGTTTTTGGAAATCCAATCGGAAACCTTGTGGATAATAGTTTTAAAATGCTTACCCTTAAAAAATGGAAAACCAAGTTTCATACAATGAGTGAAGAAGATTTTAAAATTGCGCTGAAATCAACCAAAAACATTTCCAAACACCATCCGTCTCATTTCCAAAAGAAAGTGATCCTGGATTTGAATAACCGAATTGAAGAAGTTAGTCATAATTTCAACATCAATTTAGCCAAAGAACATGTCTAACATACTGTTTTCGCATTCCTACTATTACAAACTCGACCCAAAGCAATGGAAAAACAAAACGCCTTTTCCGCCTTTGGGAACACTTTATGCGGCTTCGTTAATGCGAGAAAATGGTTTTGATGTTTCTCTTTTTGACACCAATTTATTAGACAGCCCAAACACTATCGGACCTGTTTTAAAATCCTCAAAACCCAATTATTTGGTGATTTATGATGACGGTTTTAATTATTTGACCAAAATGTGTCTGACCAACATGCGTGAAGCTTGTTTTGAGATGATTCGTTTGGGAAAAATTCATAACTGTACGATTATCGTTTGCAGTTCTGATTCGACTGACCATTACCAAGATTACCTCAAAATGGGCGCCGATTATATTTTGCAAGGCGAAGGGGAAATGTCACTTTTAGAACTGATAAACGCTCTAGAAAATGAAACTTCCGTTGATCACATCAAAGGAATTGTTTTCAAAAAAAATGGTCAAGTTCAAGTCAATTCCAAACGCGAAGTGCTTCAAAATTTAGACGAATTACCTTTACCCGCTTGGGATTTGGTCGATATCGAAAGCTATCACAAAGTTTGGAAACAAAGCGGCCAACCTTTTACTTTAAACATTGCCACTACTCGCGGTTGTCCGTACAAATGCAACTGGTGCGCGAAACCCATTTACGGCAATCGCTACAATGCACATTCTCCGGACTATATTGTTAAGGAAATACAGTTTTTGAAAGACCATTTTGGCGTGACTCGTTTTTGGATGTGTGATGATATTTTTGGCTTAAAGCCGAATTGGGTTCAGGATTTCAATTTGAAATTAAAAGAACAAAACCTAAAGATCAGCTATTACATCCAAAGTCGCGTTGATTTACTTTTGAAAGAAGACACGATTGATTGTTTGGCCGAATCGGGTTTGGAGGAAGTTTGGGTTGGTGCCGAAAGTGCTTCACAAAAAATCCTCGATGCCATGGACAAAGGTACAACCGTAGAGCAAATTTACCAAGCGACTAAGATTCTCAAAGATAAAAAAGTACGCGTGGCATTCTTTCTGCAGTTTGGTTATCTGACCGAAAATCAGGAAGACATTGCCAAAACCATTGCGATGGTCAAAGAACTGATGCCGGACAACATCGGAATTTCGGTTTCTTATCCTTTACCGGGAACGAAGTTTTATGACAAAGTCAAAGACGATTTAAAACTAAAATCCAATTGGACCGATTCCGACGATTTTGAGATGATGTTTCACGGCACTTATAAATCAAATTACTACCGAAAACTGCAACGTTATGTGCACAAAGAATTCAGAAAGCAACAAGGTTTTTACAATTTGAAGCAAGTTTTTTCAAAGCCTTCAAATGTTTCTGTCTCTCATTTAAAATCGATTGCTAAATTGGGTTATTATGTTCCGAGTGCTTTTTTGGATACGCTTTCGCTAAAAAAACTACAACAAAATGGAAGCTAGTTTTGATAAAGCCGCCTTAAACTATGATGAAACATTTACCAACACTGAAATTGGGAAAATGCAACGCGCTTTGGTTTACGCCCAACTTTCCAAACACCTAACTTCCGTTCAAAACATACTCGAAATCAATTGTGGCACCGGTGAAGATGCGATTTGGTTTGCCAAACAAAATTTCAAAATTACCGCTACTGATATTTCACCCCAAATGATTGAAGTGGCGAAAAACAAAGCCAACCTCAACTTTAAAGTGGCTGATATCAATTCGATTACGAAAACTTTTGAAGGTTCAACATTCGATTTGTTGTTTTCCAACTTCGGTGGTTTGAATTGTTTGTCGAAAACGGAATTGGAAAATTTCTTTACCAATATTGATTCCATTCTTTCCGAAAAAGGCAAATTGGCTTTGGTGATTATGCCAAAGAACACGCTTTGGGAACGCTTTTACTTTTTGGCGAAAGCCCAAGTCAAAAATATTTCCCGACGAAAAAAAGAAAGCGTGATTGCTCATGTTGACGGAGAAAATGTCACTACTTACTACTACAACCCGAAAGATATCGTAAATTTAGCCAAAGCAAATTTTGAAACCGTTGCGGTCAAACCGATTGGATTTTTTATTCCGCCGTCTTATTTGGATGGATTTTTTAAAAATAAAAAAGGGTTTTTAGGATTTCTGAATCGAATGGAACAAGGCATTAAAAACATTTCTTGGCTTTCAAAATACGCCGATCATTACCTTATAATTTTGCAAAAACGATGAGTATTGTATTCACCCATGCGTATTATTTATCGGATGATCCTAAGGAACAAAAGATCATGAAACCCTATCCGCCATTAGGGTTGCTTTATGTTTCTGCCTATTTGAAAAGCAAGAAAATTGATAATGACGTTTTTGACACGACATTTTCCTCACAATCAGCACAACTCGATTTTATCCTCGAAAAACAACCCAAAGTCATTTGCATTTACACCAATTTGATGACCAAAATTGAAGTCATTAAACTGATTAAAATTTTAAAATCTGACACTTATCACTTCCCGAAAATTGTTCTCGGTGGTCCGGATGTGACTTATAACGTTGCAAATTATCTCAAAGCCGGTGCCGATTTTCTAGTCATAGGCGAAGGCGAAGAAACCACTTTTGAATTGTATAACGCGATTATGACTAATGGCAATTTCAACAAAGTAAACGGCATTGCTTTTTTGGAAAACAATCAAATCATACAAACTACAGCGCGAACCAAATTCAAAGAACTCGACGAATTACCATTGCCCAATCGTGAAGCCATCAACATGCAAAACTATTTGGACACTTGGAAAACCAACCACGGAAAAAGCTCGATGACGATTTCTACGCAGCGCGGTTGTCCTTATACTTGCAAATGGTGCAGCACGGCGGTTTACGGTCAAAGTTATCGTCGTCGACCGGCCAATCAAGTGGCGGAAGAAATGAAAATGCTGAAAGAAAAGTATAATCCAGATGCGCTTTGGTTTGTGGATGATGTGTTTACCGTAAGCCACAAATGGCTAATTGCTTTCAGAGAAGAAGTATTGAAACAAGATGCTGTGATTCCGTTTGAGTGCATTACGCGTGCCGAGCGGTTGAATGATGAAATTTTGCAGTTACTCAAAGAAGTCGGTTGTTTTAGAATATGGATTGGTGCCGAAAGCGGTTCACAAACCATTATCGATGCGATGGACAGACGTGTTGATGTCAACCAAGTGAAAAAGGTGATTCAGGACACCAATGCGATGGGTATAGAAACCGGAACTTTCATTATGCTTGGTTATCCGGGCGAAACGGAAAAAGACATTACCGAAACGATACAATATTTGAAAGAGGCAAATCCGACTTTGTATACCATTACCATAGCGTATCCGATTAAAGGAACGAGTTTGTACAACGACATTGAACACAAAATCACTACGCAACCCGATTGGGAAACTTCGACCGACAGAGAGATTGATTTTGAGCGAACGTATTCGAGAAAATATTACCAATACGCGGTGAGTAAAGTGGTGAATGAAGTCGAATTTCACAAAGTCACTTCGAAAACGAGTTTGAAAGCTTTGAAATTGAAAACCAAATCGATTTTGGCCAGTGGATTAATGAAATGGAATAAATGATGTTGACAACAATCAAAAATACACTTCAAAGTTTCAACTTTATCCATCGCTATAAAGCGCAGTTGTTTTATGCTAAATTGATAAAAAAAGGAGATTTGTGTTTTGATATTGGCGCTAATTTGGGCAAAAAAAGCCAATTGATGTTGGTCGCAGGCGGAAAAGTCATTGCGTTTGAGCCACAGAGTTCTTGTTCTAAAAATCTGGTTGGTTTACAAAAAAAATATTCCGATTTTGAATTTTATCCGTTGGCTGTTGGCGCTCAGAACGAAACCAAAAAACTGCATTTATCGAAGTACAGCGAAATTGCCACACTATCGGATGAATTTATCGAAAATTATACTACTGATGATGTGTATTGGTCGGGTTTTGAAATGGTGGAAGTAAAATCGTTGGATGCTTTAATTGAAATTTACGGAAAGCCTAATTATTGCAAGATTGATGTTGAAGGTTACGAATTTGAAATTTTGTCGCATTTACATCATACGATTCCGATGATTGAATTTGAGTTTACAGAGAAGTTTTTGGAAGACACAATAAAAATAATTGATGGATTGGCCGATGACAAAACCACTTTCAATTATATCCTGAATGAGCATTTGAAATTTCAGCTCAAAAATTGGGTTACGGCAACCGAAATAAAAACAATCCTAATTCAATTGAGTACCAAAAATTTACACGGTAATCTATTTGTAAAACATGAATAGTTTATCCTCTATAAGTGTTGTGATTCCGACCAGGAATCGATTGGAATCGCTCAATAGGGTTTTATTGTCGATTTCCAAACAAACGCTTGCACCAAAAGAAATTATCATTGTCGATTCGAGTGAAAGTCCGATTTCAATAACCGAATTAGCGGTTCAAAATTCGATACAAATTATACACTCCAAACCTTCTGTTTGTTTGCAAAGAAATATCGGAATTGAAAAAAGCGCTTCCGACTATATTTTCCTGTGTGATGATGATATCGAATTGTCTGAGAATTATTGTGAAATGCTGGTCCGTTTTTTAGATGAACATGCAGCTGAAACCATTGCGTCCGGACTTGTATTGGAAAAAGACGATGAGAACTGGACCTACTGTGAAAAAAAAATGTCGGGCATTGGATTGGTTATGGCTTATGTTTTTGGGTTTTCTGTTGGTTTTGATGCTAATGCAATTGAACAAAATCAAGGTTTTTTGACCAAAAAAATAACCAATTATTACAAAAACAAAGGCAATAGAATCGCCAAATCAGGTTGGCCAATAATTGTTAACTTTGGTGGAACAGTTTTTCAAACACCGATTTACGGACTTGGCGCTTCAATAATCAGAAGTGAAGCCTTGAGAAAAGTTGGTTTTGACGAAGCATTTTTTGCCCACGGCATTGGTGACAATTACGATTTATCGATTAGTTTAAAGACCGCGGTAAATGTGATAACCGAAGCAAAAGCCTATCATCACAGGGAAACAACCAACCGTTTGCAAAGTGAAAAAGCAAATCGGTATCGAATCCATGCGTTGCATTATATTTTGGTGAAGCACGATAGGTTTCGCAAGATTAATTTGGTTTATTTCGCTTGGTCTTTATTTGGGAAATCCTTGGTGTTTTTAAGCAAGGGCAAATTCAAATCGGTCTATTATAGTTTTGAGGTTATTTTACGAATATTGAGCAGTCAACCACTATACAAAGTCAAAAATTGAAAACACTTTTACTAAAATCGCTGCAGTTAATCCCAAAGGAAAAGAAAGCTAAATTCCCGGTTTTCCTGACGTATTCTTTGGTGAATACCTTACTCGATTTTATTTCGATTGTGTATCTGATTCCGGTGGTTTTCCTTTTGCTGGATAAGGAAAAAATAAGCGCCTTGACCTTACAATATTTTGGTCAGGAATTAACATCCGATACCATAGTGGTCTTGTTGCTTTCACTCATCCTTTTTTATATAGTAAAAAACAGCATCCAATCCAAAATTATAAAAAAACAATCGCTTTTTATCTATGATATTTCCACCAAAATATCCGAAAAACTGATTGCTGTTTTTCTCCATGACAGTTATCGGAATTACAATGCAGTGAACAAAAATGCCTTTTTCAGAGATGTTTTTCAGTTACCGGTGGTATTTTCCAACAATGTGCTTTTTTCGTTTTACACGCTTTTTTCAGAATTGCTTATAGTACTGTTTATTGTTGGCATCGGTCTTTATTTGAATTTTACCATTACCCTTTCGGCTTTGTTTTTTTTACTGATAATTGGTTTTATTTTAATCAAAATTCAAAAGAAAAAAGTAGACGAACTAAACGCAACCATTTCCAACCTCTACCAAGAAAATGTAAAAAACCTGCTGAATATTTTTTACGGTTTTATCGATATCAAAGCCACCAAGGCGGAACAGAATTTCAATCGGAAATTTGAAGATTCAAGTCGGTACTACAACAAACAATTGGCTTCCTTAACTGCCTTTAAACAAACCAATGCGCGTTATTTCGAAATCATTTTTGTGACCGGTTTGTCGTTTGGGATTTTGTTTTTGCTTTTCAAAAACGATTCGTTTGTTGATTTGCTTTTTTTGTCATTTTTTGCCGGAGCTTGTATCAAAATCATTCCGTCTTTTAATAAAATTTTGAGTGCTTATCTCGATATCAAAGCCAATAGTAACGTGGTAGATACTCTTTTGAAATACAAAGACGAAAAAGAAACTCATAAAGTAAAACACGATTTTAATAATCATTTGGCGTTAGCCGCTGCATCCTTTAACTTTAATGAGAAAACTATTTTAAAAAACCTCGATTTACAAATTGACAAAGGCGATTTTATAGCCGTCAGCGGTCCGTCGGGAAATGGAAAAACAACCTTGTTGCAAATAATCGCCGGACTTTTATCTCCGACACAAGGCCAACTTATACTTGATGGAAAAGAGATTGATTCCAAAGAAAATTTGTTTGATTTTATCGGTTATGTTTCCCAACAGCCGTTTTTATTTCAAGCTAGTATTTTAGAGAACATTACCATGTTGAAAAAAAAGGACATCGATTTTGAACCGCTGAATGCTATCCTAAAATCGCTTGATCTTTCGGATTGGATTGACAGTTTGCCCGATGGTATTCACACGCCTTTGTTGTTGGAAAGTAAAAAACTATCCGGTGGTCAAAAACAGCGAATTGCTTTGGCTCGGGCTTTGTATGCCCAACCGAAAATTTTGTTGTTAGATGAAGCAACCAACCAATTGAACAAAGAGCTTGAAGCCTCTATTTTTAGCTATTTACAACAATTAACCGGTTCAAAAAAAATGACCGTAGTTGCGGTTTCTCATCACGGTTTAGTCAACAACTTTTGCAATAAGCAGTTGCAACTGAAAAACGGAAACCTGATTCCACATGAGTAAACGATTGCTATTTATAACGCCTATTTTCCCTCAAAACGCTTCAGAAGATGCTGTGGTTCCGTTTATCTTTCAATTTGCCCAACAGTTTGGGAAAGATAAAGAAGTGACCATAGATGTTATCAGTTTGATGTATCCGTTTTCAACAAAACCCTATGCCATAAATGACATTACTGTTTATCCTATCGGTAGTCGATTCAGAAAATCGATAAGAAAGATTCCGTTTTTGTGCAAAGCCATTTTTAAAGGAATACAACTTTGCCGAAAGAACAAGTATGACGGTGTGGTTTGTTTTTGGTACATAGAAAGCGCTTTGGTTGGTAATATAATAAGCCATTTGTTCCAAAAAAAAATGGTAGTTTGGATGTTGGGTCAAGACATAAATAAAGACAATGCTTATCTCAAACTCTTAAAAATCCCGAAAGAAAAACTGGTAATGATTTCATTGCAACAAAGTGAACATTTTTATAACAATCACAAAATCAAAGTGGATAGAATCGCCGATGTTGCCATTAACAGAGCGGTTTTCCCTGAATTTAATTTAGGCGAAAGAAAAATAGATGTCCTTGGTGTTGGCAATCTTGGCGCGTTAAAAAATTACACCTTATTTATTGAGATTCTTTCCATGCTCGAAAACAAAAACTGCAAGGCAGTAATTATAGGCGAAGGTGAAGAGTTGGAGGATTTAAAAGCAAAAGCAAATCAATATGGGTTAGCCAACAATATCCTTTTAACAGGTGCTTTGTCTCATAAAGAAGTGTTGAATTATATGAATAATGCTAAAGTTTTTTTACACACTTCCAAATCGGAAGGTAGCGGAACGGTATTGCAAGAAGCGCTTTATTCCGGTTGTCAGGTAGTGAGTACTATTGCCGTTGAAAATACGGAAACATTAGACCAATTTTATTTTAGTCTCAACAAAGAAGACTTATCCGCAAAAGTCTCGGCTTATTTGAATCATCCTAACATTCCTAAAAGAACAGAGCATTTCAAAATGGAGGATACCATTTCGGTTATTTACAAGGCATTCTATAAAGATTGAAACCCCAATTCGATATCGTTGGCAATGGCTTGGAATGACAGTTTGTTGTCGAAATAATTCAAAACTTTTTGTTGAAGTTCTTCATAATTTATAGTGGTCGTTTTGGTCAATTGTGCCGATAATTCTGCTTCGCTTTTTGGAGAAAACAACAATCCATAACGACCATTAGCAGTCATAAATTTAAAAGACGGAATGTTGGTCACAATAGGAACACAGCCGCAAGCCATAGCTTCCAGCAAGGCATAACCACTGCCTTCATAATGCGACCCTAAAACAAAATATTGATGCTGATTATAAATCGATTCTAATTGTTGATGTTCAACATAGCCTTGTAATTCAACTGCTTTTTCTAAATTTTTGCTTTTTGAAATGCTGTCGGTTACTTCTTCTATTAATTCTCCTTCCTGAAAAATCATGGTAAGTTTGGCTGTTGGTTCAACCTTTAAAAACAAATCAAAGGCATTTAAAATGGTCATTGGGTCTTTATTGTTGTCCAATCGCCCAACCCAAATAAAACTATTTTGTTTTCTTCTTGTATTTCCGTTGTATTTAAAATGGGTGGAACCTTCCATCACTTCAAAAACTTTGCTTTTCTTCAAGATTTTGGATTCATACCAAGCGCTGGCATTTTCAGTACCGGTAAACAAATAACCATCGATAAAGCGGTCCGAAATGGTATAGGCTAATTTCTTAAACCCTTTTGGTTTAGGAGAAAAACCGTTGCTTTGCAATAGTATCTTGGCTTTCGGACACATCATTTTTAACAAAATCAAATAATGTGCAGCACCAAAACCGTGTACCAAAATATAATCCGGGTACAATGATTGTATGTGCTTATGGAATCGAAACGGAATTTGCCATTTGTTCAAGCTTTTTCCTTTAAAAAAATCGAATTGAATTAAATGTTGGTTTAAGGACGGAAGCTCATTGCTTGATCTTACCACAAAATGAACGTTGAATTTTACGCTTAACTTTTCAAGAAATCCAATAGTGCTCTGACATTTACTTATAATGTCATGCGGATTTGCCTCTGAAAAGGAATAATACGTTAAATCGACTAGTGTCTTTTTCAATTGGACTTAAAATTTAAGGATTCGAGTTAAAAATAGGAATTTAAAAGTAAATTTGAGGTACTAATCAATTTTCATGAAAATTTTTAACCAAAAAAAATCATCCTTACTCATTAGCTTTCTTATTGGCTTTGCAATAGCCTTTGTTGTGTTGTTTTTTTATCCTTTTTTTATGTGTTTACTCCCGATTTTGATGCCAAACAATACGACTCCAAATTAACCGAATTAGGCCAAAAGAGTCTTCTTTCCAAAGATATTCCGGTTGCGGCGTTACTAATATACAATGATGAAATTATAGGCGAAGGCCATAATGATGTGGTAAAAAACAATAACCCATCAGGCCATGCCGAAATAAATGCGATTGCTGACGGGTTTAAAAAATTGGGTTACCAAAAATTCATGGCTTTAGATAGAGAAAAGTTAATTGTATTAACCACCTATGAACCCTGCACAATGTGCCGAGGCGCTATTGAAGAATATGGAATCAAAAGAATCATCTTTAGTTTTGCCAAAAGGAAGGAAGATAAGTTCCAATATCTTAAAAACGATTTGAAATATTATTATCATTTGCAACAAATGAAAAACAAGCGATTACAATATGACTTGTTTAAAATGCACCCCGATTTTGACTCCGTAGCTTATCCCTATTAGCCTTTTTACTCAAAAGATTGCTTAAAGCAAAAAACGATACGTCGCTTTAATCAAAAAGATATTCTCGGGTTTTCTTCCTAATATTTGAGCGTCTAAACTGTTGAACAAATCGGCTTTTGGATTCCCCAAACCGGTGGTTCCTTGTGACCAAACCAAAAATATTTCGGACCCGGGAATGTATTCCCAACGCAATACCAAATTCGACCTAAATTGAACGTACGCAAAATTGGGATTCGCAATAGTATAATCTGTAGCGCCATTAAGATCTTCATCCACCGAATAAGTGTCACTGGTGGTGTCAAATGAAATTTGGTTTGAGTTAAACACTTCTATTCGGTCTCCGAAATAATTAGCTGTCGGATTGGTAACCCTATTAAAATCTCTATATCTTCCCCTTGAAATAAAAGGTTCTCCATAATATTGAATCGTCAGGTTCGGATTGACATTAAAATCTACCCTAACTGAAGCACTCAATGTTCTTTGATCGATATCGGCCATAATATATCTTGGTGTACTGCCAAAACTGGTTTGGGTTACATATTGCGTTTTGTTTTTACTGATAGAATAAGTCGGATACATGGAAACGGTTAACGCATTGATCGGACGATAAGCGATTCCGGCATTGAACTCTGTATAAGAAAATGAATTGTCTTTCCCTTGGGACGAAAAAAGACCGGAGTCAAAACGAATTTTTTTTCTGGAATCGGTAGAAAAATTTAACGAATTAATCACTTCTTCCGAGTACCTAAATCTTGGACCACCTTGCAAAACCGTGTTAGTAAAGATTCTTGGCTTATATTCAAGTTGATAACTCACAAACCAATTGTTTTTTAAATTGGCATTAGAACTCAATGAATATTGGGTTCGGTTGTGATTGCCGTCAAAATCATAGGTGGTCATTTGTTCAAATCTGGTGTTGATTCTTCTGAAAGCGCCACTGGGTTTTAAGGTTTGATGTGTAAGTATTCCTATTTGTTTGATATCATCGGCTTGTCTTAAAAAGCCGATGTCATTGAGTTCCAACTCGGGAGAACGCCAAGAAAAGAATCCGAAATAGCGCCAATTCCCGACACTTGATTTCCCGATTTCCAATTTACCGCCGGTTCCGGTTAAGGAAGTTCTGTTTTCATCCACGCCAACATGACCTGCGTCAACCCTTTGAAACAAATGCGTTAGCTCGCGTTGTGTTCTGGTGATGGCTTCTTTGCTGCCGCTAACCTGACTTGCCACAATATTTCCGCTTACGTAGTACTTTCTGTTCTTCCAATTGTGCATAAAATCAAATCCGGCCGTGTAAGCTGCTTTTCTCAAATAATTCAGTTGATTGCCTTCTAAATTTCTGTTGGTGGCCGAAAAAATACCGCCGATAAAGCTATTCCTGTTATTGAAATCTTTTTGCGCTCGGGCTACCAAATAATTGGTCATCGGTTCTACCAAGACTTCTCTTTGATTGGTGTTGTCATCAATTTTGGCAAATTCTTTATCGGTTAAACTTTCTAAAATACCTATGGACCAACCATTTTTTGTTTTCCCGCTAAACTTGGCTGCGCCCAAAATAGTTGTATTATCCGGAATATCAATGTATTCTCCGCCACTTGTGTTGGGATAACCTTGCGGACGCCTTCCTATTCTTCTCGAATAAAATAAATTGTCTTGTCCGTCTGCAAATTGGTAATTGAAAATGTTTTTGTTTTCAACAAAAAACGGCCTTCTTTCTTGGAAAAATATTTGAAACCCATCTAAGGCAATCGCTGCAGGATCGGCGTCTACTTGCCCAAAATCGGGATTAATAGTTAAGTCTAAAGTCAAGTCATTGGTGATTCCAATTTTGGCGTCTAAACCACCATTGATTTTGGTGTCATTACCGTCTCTGAATGGATTTCCTGCTTCTTTGGGATAGGTTTTGAGTTGGGACACCGCAAAGGGTTGGATCTCCAATTGTTTTTGTGGCTCGATATTGACTAATCCGCGCAGCTCGCCAAATTCACTAACCCAACCCGGAGCGTCTTGGGTAATTCTCTGCCACACCGAACGTTCTTCTGCTCTGAAAAATCGCCTTTGGACTTGCAATCCCCAAACTTGTTCTTTGTCGTTGCCAAATTTTAATTGGCTCAACGGAATTTTGGCTTCGGCAGTCCAGCCTTCCTCATCGATATGGGTTTTTAAAATCCAAATCGGATTCCAACTTCCATCCCAATTATTGCCATTCTCCGAAATAAATTCATCTCCTTTTACTCCGGAAACCGATGAAGTAAAGGAAAACCCTGTTCTTTTATCGTTGTAACTGTCGATATTAACTTCTATCCAATCGCCTTCAAAACCATCTCGACGGGAAAGTCTTTTTACAATACTTTTGGGGTCTTTGTCATAACATCGGAAAGCAAAATAGAGGTAGTTTTGGTCATACACTATTTTGAATTTGGTTTGCTCCGTTGGTGGGGTATTCTCATCGGGTTCTCTTTCAATAAAGTCTCCGGTCCAGTCCACAATATCCCAAGCATTATCGTTCAGCTTTCCGTCAATATCGGGCGCTGCAGTTTCTTTTAAAAACTTTGTGGTGTAGACTCTTTTCTCTATTGGCTTTTTTTCCTGAGCTTGGACAGACGCAAATGGTAAGACAAGTAAAACTAGTATCTTGATTTTTTTGGCCCGACTCAAAACAATTCGAGCTTTGTTCTTGGATGATGATTGCATGATAGTGATGATGATTGTATGTAATAGTCATCACTATCCTATAATTGTTACATCAATTGATGAATTTTAACTTTATAATCTTTTGGTAGAATCTCTTTGACGCAATTCCGTTTTAATGGTTGTGGTCGTAAAAGTGAAGGTTTCTTCTTCGCTTTCCAGTTTATCGATTAACAATTGGGCCGCGACTTCTCCTATTTCCGGACCGTGTTGGCTTACGGTTGACAAACTTGGTGTCATTCTGCGTGACCAAACCCCATCGGCAAAGCCAATTACAGAAAGCTCTTGAGGGATTTTGTAACCATTTTGAATTCCGAGTTTCATAGCCGTTACCGAAGCATGTTCATCTACCGCAAAAACGCCATCGGGTTTATTCTTGATAAAAAAGCCACCGATTTTCGAATTGAATTCTTCGTTATTATTGGCTAAAATCACTAAGTTTTCATCTGCTTTCAAGCCGTGGTCTTCCAGAGCTTTGTAGAATCCTTTGGCTCTTAACTTTCCAACACTTAAATCATCAATGGCAGAAAGCAAAGCAATTTTTTTGCAACCGGTTTTTATCAAATGTTCCATTGCGTTTACAGCCGATTCAAAATCGTCTACGATAACTTTATCACAATTTACCTCATCGGCAATACGGTCAAACATTACTATGGGCGTGCCTTCATTAATAATTGAGGTAAAATGATTGAACTTTTGCAGTTTTTGGGATTCTTCGGCTATCGAAAGAATGAAACCGTCAATGGTTCCATTACTGAGCATTTCGAGTGCGTTGATTTCTTTTTCCAAAGATTCATTTGAAATGCACGTAATCACCTTATAGCCTTTTTCATCTGCTACTTTTTCGATACCGCTAAACACTTTGGCAAAAAAGGAATTCAAAATGTTCGGGATAATTACGCCTATGGTTTTGGTTCTTCTGTTTTTGAGGTTCAAACCAATCACATTGGGCTTGTAGTTTTTTAATTTGGCATATTCCTGCACACGTTGTTTGGTGGGTTCGCTGATTTCCGGGCTTCCGTTCAGGGCTTTTGAAACGGTGGAAACGGAAACACCTAACTCTTTGGCAATTTGTTTTAAGGTGGCTTTCGATTTCATTTTTTTCGTTGGTTAAAGTGTAAAAATAGTAAAATTTCTGCTGCTACCTCCAATACAAGAATGAAAGTTCTTTGTAATTCATCAAAAATTATAAACTTTTTCGACCCAAATCTGAACAGTTTTTGATGTGCTAAGTCTGTTCATTTAAAGGATTTTAACCAAAATCACGCACTTAGTGAAAAAATTTGAAAATTGGTATTTGCTTTATTAATAAATAATTGTACTTTTGCACTCCCTTTATTGGGAATGGAATGTTTAATTAAAAAAATATTATGGACGCATTAAGCTACAAGACACAATCTACAACCAAGGCCACTTCTGGAAAAGAGTGGATCATTGTAGATGCTGAAGGTCATAACTTAGGTCGTTTTGCTTCAAAAGTTGCGATGCTTTTAAGAGGTAAATACAAGCCAAGTTACACCCCTCACGTCGACTGTGGAGATAACGTAATTGTTATCAACGCAGAGAAAATCAACCTTACCGGTAACAAACTTGACGACAAGACTTACATTCGTCACACAGGTTACCCAGGAGGACAAAGAAGTTTGACTGCAAAGGTTTTGCAATCAAAAAACCCTGCTTTACTTGTTGAGAAAGCAGTGAAAGGAATGTTGCCTAAAAACAAATTAGGAGCAGAACTTTTCAGAAATTTAAATGTTGTTGTAGGAACTGAGCACAAACAAGGAGCTCAAAAACCTAAAACAGTTAACCTAAACGATCTTAAGTAATGGGAGTTATTCACAAAATCGGTAGAAGAAAATGTGCAGTAGCACGTGTTTATGTTTCAGAAGGAACTGGAAAAATTACCGTTAACAAAAGAGAATTTAACAACTACTTCCCAACTGCTACTTTACAGTACAAAGTATTACAGCCAATGTCTATGACAAACAACGCTGACAACTTTGACGTAAAAGTAAACGTATACGGTGGTGGTTCAACAGGTCAGGCAGAAGCTGTGAGAATGGCTATTGCAAGAGCAATGTGTGAAGTGGAAGCTGAAAACAGAGCTATCCTAAAACCAGAAGGATTACTAACCAGAGATCCAAGAATGGTAGAACGTAAAAAATTCGGTCAGAAAAAAGCGAGAAAGAGATTCCAATTCTCGAAACGTTAATATTCGGTTTTTACCGCAATATCTTTTCAGATTATTTTTTACAATTAAATTAGAATTTAAAACAAAGTTGTCGATATTCCTTGTAAAAAGGGAATTAGTTTAGCATCTAAATTTTCAAGACCAACGCAAGTGACTACTTGAAGATTGCTATAACACGGAACGTAAACTATTACACAATGGCAAACAAAATTGACGTTAAAGAATTATTAGAAGCAGGTGTTCACTTCGGACACATGACTCGTAAGTGGGATCCAAACATGGCCCCTTACATCTATATGGAGCGTAATGGAATTCACATTATCAATCTATATAAAACGGCAGCAAAAATTGAAGAAGCTAACGAAGCTTTGAAAAAAATCGCTGCATCCGGTAGAAAAATACTTTTCGTAGCTACCAAAAAACAAGCTAAAGATATCGTATCTGAAAAAGCATTGGCTTGTAACATGCCTTACATCACTGAAAGATGGCCAGGTGGTATGTTAACTAACTTCGTTACTATCCGTAAAGCCGTTAAAAAAATGGCTGCTATTGATAAAATGAAGAAAGATGGTACTTTCATGACTTTGTCTAAAAAAGAAAGACTACAAGTTGATCGTCTTCGCGCCAAATTAGAGAAGAACTTAGGTTCTATCGCTGATATGTCAAGATTACCTGCTGCTTTATTCGTAGTAGATATCAAAGCGGAACACATCGCAATCAAAGAAGCACAAAAATTAAACATTCCAGTTTTTGCAATGGTTGATACTAACTCTGATCCACGTGAAGTAGATTACGTTATCCCAGCCAATGATGATGCTTCAAAATCAATTGATAAAATTTTAACTTTAGTAACTGACGCTGTTAAAGACGGATTAGCCAACAGAACTTCTGATGCTGCTCCTGAAGTTGATGCTGAAGAAACTGTAGAAGTAGTAGCTGCTCCGGTAGCAGAAGCTCCGGCTGTTGAAGCTGAAGCGGCTCCTGAAGTAGAAGCTACCGAAACTAAAACTGAAGAATAAAACAAAAAAATAATTACGAATTATGAATTAAGAATTACGGATTATTTTGACTCGTAATTTGAAATTCGTAATTCGTAATTTACTTTTAAAAAAACTTTTAAATTAAAAAATATTATGTCAACAATCACAATTACAGCTGCAGACGTAAATAAATTAAGACAAACTACAGGCGCCGGAATGATGGACTGTAAAAAAGCTTTGGTTGAAGCGGAAGGCGATTTCGATAAAGCTATACAAATCCTTAGAGAAAAAGGACAAAAAGTGGCTGCTAACCGTTCTGACCGTGAGTCTTCTGAAGGAGCTGCAGTTTCTTTTATCAATGCTGACAATACTAAAGGAGCGATTATCACTTTAAACTGCGAAACAGATTTCGTTGGTAAAAATGAAGCTTTCGTAACTTTGGCTAATGAATTAGTTAAAAGAGCTATTAACTTCTCTTCTAAAGAAGAATTTTTAGCTTCAGATTTCAACGGTATTACTGTGGCTGAAAAATTAATCGAGCAAACTGGTGTTATCGGTGAAAAAATCGAAATCGGTGGTTTTGAAATTTTAGAAGGCGCTTTCGTTGGATCTTATGTTCACGTGAACAAAATTGCTGCCTTAACTGCCATTTCTGCACCAATTGCCAATGCTGACGTTTTAACCAAAGACATCTCTATGCAAGTGGCTTCTATGGGAGCTGATACCTTATCTTACAAAGATTTTGACCCAGCTTTCGTTGCTTCTGAATTGGCTGCTCGTATTGCTGTAATCGAAAAAGAAAATGAAGAAGCAAAACGTTTAGGTAAAACTTTAAAAAATGTTCCTAAATACATCTCTTTCTCTCAATTAACTGAAGAAGTTTTAAAACAAGCGGAAGAAGATGCTAAAGCGGAATTAAAAGCTGAAGGAAAACCAGAACAAATTTGGGATAAAATCATCCCGGGTAAAGTTCAACGTTTCATCTCTGACAATACTACTTTAGACCAAGAAAAAGCTTTATTGGATCAAAACTTCATCAAAGATGACAGTAAAAAAGTAAGCGATTATGTGAAAAGTTTCAACGTTGAAATCACCGGTTTCAAAAGAGTTACTTTGGGATAATCACAAGAATTAAAAATTATTAATTCACCATATTAAAACCCCGGTTCATGCTTGAATCGGGGTTTTTTATTTTCACAAAAAACTGTACATTTGGTTGATTAGGTATGTAAATCAAAACTCATGTTCCAATCCAAAAAAGACACCGTTTATGTGGTGCTGGCCGGCATCTTTATTACGAATGCCGTTGTGGCCGAACTCATAGGCGGAAAACTAATCGATGTAGGCGCTGCCGTGATGAGCATCGGTATTTTACCGTGGCCAATCGTATTTGTCACCACCGATTTAATCAATGAATATTTCGGCGAAAAAGGAGTACGAAGACTTTCCTTCATCACCGCCGGACTCATCGCTTATACTTTTTTTATCTTGTATTTTGCCATGAAAATTCCATCTACCGGAATCAGTTCGGTGACTACAGACCAATTCAATGCGGTTTTTGGACAAAGCCAACTGATCATTGTCGGCAGTATCATCGCCTTTTTAGCTTCTCAGTTAATTGATGTTACTATTTTTCATTTTGTCAAAAGAAGAACCGGCAACAAAATGATTTGGCTGCGAAGTACCGGCTCAACAGTAATCTCACAATTTTTTGACAGCTTTATTGTTTTGGGCATTGCGTTTTGGTTACCGGGAATTATGGACACCAAAACCTATATTATTTCAGGTTTAACGGGCTATACTGTTAAATTAATTATAGCCGTCGGGATGACACCGTTTATTTATTTAGGACATTATTTAATTCAAAAATACATTGCCAAAGATGGAGACTAAAATACGCTGCGCTTGGTGCGAAAAAGACGATTTATACCGCGATTACCACGACAACGAATGGGGAAATCCCGTGTATGATGACGACAAATTATTCGAGTTTTTGATTTTGGAAACTTTCCAAGCCGGATTGAGTTGGTACACGATTTTGAAAAAAAGAGACAACTTCCGCAAAGCGTTTGACCAATTCGATTACAAGAAAATAGCGAAATACAACGAAGACAAAGTTGCCGAACTGATGCAAGACGCAGGCATTATCCGAAATGGTCTAAAAATAAAAGGAACGATTACCAATGCCATTGCGTTTATGGAAGTTCAGAAAGAATTCGGAACTTTCTCTAAATACATCTGGAATTTTACCGGTGGAAAACCCATCGACAACAAGATTAAAAAAATGAGCGACATTAAAGCCACCACACCACTTTCCGACGAAATCAGTAAGGACTTGAAAAAACGCGGATTTAAATTTGTCGGCTCAACGGTAGTTTACGCACACATGCAAGCGACCGGAATGGTAAATGATCACGTGGAAGATTGTTGGAAAAGGAAATAGTTATGAGTCGCGTCAACAAAAAAACTGATCACTGATTACTGAACACTAACTATTCAATACCTTAATAAAAGTCTCCCGGGAAATCTCAAACGCACCCAATTTCTCCAAATGGTCGTTGTGAATTTGACAATCTAAGAGTTTGTAATTATGTTCTTTTAAGTATTGAACCAAAGTCACGAACGCAATCTTACTAGCATTCGGAACTTTTGAAAACATGCTTTCTCCACAGAAAACGTGTCCTAAATCGACACCATACAAACCGCCAACCAATTCGCCATTTTGCCAAACTTCAACCGATTGGGCGAAACCCATTTCGTGTAAGTTAGTATAAGATTCAATAATGTCATCCGTAATCCAAGTGCCGTCTTGGTCTTTGCGTTCTATTTGTTGGCAATTCCGAATCACTTCTTCAAAGCTTTGGTTGAAAGTGATGTCGAACTTTTTCTGGTTCAATAAATTTCGTGTGCTTTTAGAAACTTTATACAATTGCGGCACCACTACCATACGCTCCGAAGGTGACCACCAAAGAATCGGCTCATCTGCATTAAACCAAGGAAAAATACCATTGCGATACGCCAACAGCAAGCGCTCGGTCGACAAATCGCCGCCAACGGCCAAAATGCCCTCATAAGAAGCTTCGTCGACCGGTGGAAAGTATAAATCTTTGGTTAGGAAATACATGTTTTTTAGAAAAATAGAGGAAAGAAGCAAGAGGCAAGAAAAGTATTAAACGAAAAAACCATTCGCACATTTAAACTGTTAGAATGGTCTTTGTTCTTTACTCTTTGCTCTATTTTCTAGAATGGTAAATCGTCGTGCTCTTCTTCGTTAAAGTTGGTAGCCGGTGCAAAAGCTTCTGCCGGTGGCATTGGCGCCATTCCCGGAGCAGCCGGTGCTTCTGCTTGTAGTTTTTCTACTCTCCAACCTTGAATATCGTTGAAATACTTGGTTTCTCCTTGCGGATTCACCCATTCTCTTCCTCTTAAGTTGATTGAAACTTTTACCGCTTCCCCTACATTATAGTTGTTCAATAAATCGCATTTATCTTGCACAAAATTGATACTGATAAACTGTGGATATTGCTCTTCTGTAGCCACAACTAACTCTCTTTTTCTAAAACTGGCACTCACTTGTTGCTCAGGATTAATCACTTTAATTTTTCCGGTAACTTCCATAATTATTGTTTTGCTAAAAGCACTTTCCAAGCCGAAAGCACTTCATTATTATTCAAATATTCTTTTGCTTTTTGGTGTATTTTTTGCTCGTCATCCGAACTCAAAACACCTTTCACCGCAAAATTCTGTTGTACAAATATAGTAATTTCTTCTTCGGTTGGCAAGGCTTCTACATTTCCTAATTTACCCAAATCATTCCCATCAAAAACGGGACTTTTTTTGATAAAATCCGGAATTGCATCCACGCCGATTCCCAATGTCACCAACGGTTTTTCGACTTCAAACAACCCTTGATTCGAACGCGAATACCAATTGCCGCCAAGTCTTGAAACCAAATCAATTTTGCTTTGGTCAATCGCACCTTTGTCATCCAAAACGTTTTCATTGATGTGAATTTTCACCACTTCACAGATAATTAAATTTCCGGCGCCGCCTTGATTGCCAAGCGCAATAATTTCATTGACTTTGCATTCCATTTGCACCGGACTTTCCGCTACGCGAAACGGTTTTACCATATCTGAAGGCAACATCGTTAACCCGGATTTGATAAATTCGTTCACGCCTTCGGCATATTCTGTACTCGACAAGGAAGCTTGTTGGACAATATCGTAATTCACCACATTAATCACAACTTCTTTGGTCGCTTCACAGTTTTCCAAAGTGTGTTTGGTTGTATTATTTCTAACCCTACGAGCCGGCGAAAAAACCAGTATCGGGGGATTCGAACTAAAGACATTAAAAAAACTGAAAGGCGACAAATTAGGCTTGCCGTTTTTATCTACCGTACTGGCAAAAGCAATCGGGCGTGGCGCTACCGCACTTTGCAAATACCCTTGTAATTGCGCCGGTGACAGTGTATGAGGTTCAAAACTGAGCATATTTTTTCTTTTCCCCAAAAATACAATTTTAATTGATTTCAGGAGCGATTGGCTAGGGCATTCTTGGAATCCGTATTCCTGCTTTCTGTTACAATCAACTTTTGCAAAGTTGATTTGCTCGGCAATCAGGGCTAAACAGAAATCGTCTTGCACTTTTGGCGCTTTTGTCTATATTTATAAAAAATTTCAGCATGCAGTTTTCGGAAAAAAGAAACACCACCCGTTGGATTATCATCATGGCATCCTTTGTCATCGTGGCTTTAATTCTCTGGAACACTTATTCTTTTTTCCAAATCTTTAAAAACGAAGAACGTTTGAAGATGGAACTTTGGGCAAAATCCCAGGAAACCTTAATCAACGCTAACGAATATACCGATGTTGATTTACCCTTGCAGATTATTCAAACAGCCACTATTCCTATCATAGTCACCGAAAAGGATTCTATCATCAACACCAAAAATATCGATGAAGATATTCTAAAAGACAAAAACAAACTCCTCCGTTTTTTGCAAAAACTGAAAAATCAAAATGACCCCATTGTCATGCAAATTTCAGAAGGCAAGACACATAATTTGTATTATGGTGACTCTTCCTTGTTGAACAAACTAAAATACTATCCGGTGGCTTTGTTGCTGATTATTTTTCTCTTTGGTGGCTTGGTGTACAACTTCTACCGCAGTACCAAAATGGCCACGCAAAATAAACTTTGGGCCGGAATGGCAAAGGAAACCGCACACCAAATCGGCACTCCATTGTCTTCCTTAATCGGTTGGCTCGAAATCATGAAAGCCGATAACGTGGCTGAGACTACCATCGTTGAAATTGAAAAAGACATCACGCGACTGCAAACCATCACCGACCGTTTTTCAAAAATAGGTTCCGAACCTATATTGGAAAGGCGCAACATCATCGAAGAAACCGAACAATCATTTGATTACTTAAGATCAAGATTTTCCAAACAAGTGGAATTCTCTTTCAAAGCGCCCAAAAAACCGATTATGGTTTTGCTCAATCCGGCTTTGCACAGTTGGACTGTAGAGAACTTAGTCAAAAATGCCATCGATGCCATGAAAGGCCGAGGCAAACTTTCGGTAGCCATTGAAAGCGACAATACTTATGTGAAAATCTTGGTTTCCGACACCGGAAAAGGCATTCCTAAAAACCAATTCAAACGCGTTTTCGAACCCGGTTTTACCACCAAAAGACGTGGTTGGGGTTTGGGTTTATCTTTAACTAAAAGAATTGTAGAAGAATACCACAAGGGCAAAATCAAAGTCGCTCATTCTGAAATAGACAAAGGCACCACTATGCAGGTTACCTTTAAAAAGGCCTAAAAAGAAAATCCCGACAACTCGGGATTTTCTTTTTATAAATTACTTTGAATGGCTTTCGCTAAATCCTCGAACTCTTCTTGAGTCAAAGTCACTTTTCGTTGGAAACGCATGTCATCCATATCGTGAAGCGGAATCAAATGCACGTGAACATGCGGTACTTCTAAACCAACAACAGCCACGCCTATTCTTTTGCACGGAACGGTTTTTTCAACGGCTTTAGCTACTTTTCGGGCGAATTGCATTAAGCCTAAATAGTGCGCTTCTTCCATGTCGAAAATCTTATTGATTTCCTGCTTCGGAATACAAAGTGTGTGCCCTTTGGCATTGGGATTCACATCTAAAAAAGCCAAATAATTATCATCTTCAGCAATCTTGTAAGCCGGAATTTCTCCGTTGACTATTTTGGTAAATATGGAACTCATTCTATCGTTTTAAAAAAATAACTGAACACTGAATACTAATCAATTAGTCTCTTGAGATTTCTAAAATTTCAAAATTTAATTTACCGTTGGGCACACTGATTTCAGCTATTTCACCTACCCTTTTGCCCAACAAACCTTTCCCGATTGGTGAACTCACCGAAATTTTTCCGGTCTTTAAATCGGCTTCGCTTTCGGCCACTAAAGTGTATTTCATTTCCATGCCGTTCGCTTGGTTTTTGATTTTTACATTAGACAAAACCAAGGCTTTGGAAACGTCTAATTGGGACTCATCAATCAATCTGGCGTTAGAATATACTTCTTCCAATTTGGCAATTCTCATCTCCAACATTCCTTGTGCTTCCTTAGCGGCATCATATTCTGCATTCTCCGATAAGTCACCTTTATCTCTGGCTTCTGCAATGGCTTGAGAAGCTTTTGGTCTTTCTATACTTTTAAGCTGTTCTAACTCGTCCTTCAATTTCTTTAATCCTTCTGCCGTGTAATACGATACTGTACTCATAATTTCATCATTTATATAAATAGAAAAAATCCCATCGCAACGGGATTTCTTTTTGCAAAGATATTATTTTTAAACTTATTTCAAATTTGTTTACGTTGTATAACGTATGTCAAAGTTAATTAAATTAAATTTGTTTCGCTATAGTAATTCAATAAATTTATATGAAAAAGATAATCGTTCTGCTATTATTGTTGCCTTTTGTCTTTGGGTGTGAAAGTGGCAGCATTAATAATCGCAATCCCAACATTCCTAATTATACCGTTTATTTGCAAATCAATATGAGTTTGCCCGGTTATAGCAATTTGCAGTTTCCGAGCAATCATATTGTCGATTATTCACAAGGCGCCAGAGGTATAGTGGTTTTCAATAACGGCAGCGGATTTGTAGCTTTTGATTTGGCTTGTCCTAATCAGGCTTTTGCTTCTTGCACTACGCCGATGTCTATCAGTGGCATTGAAGCCACGTGTGATTGCGATAATACGGTTTACAATTTATTCTCGGGTCAAAGTCCGGGACAACAATATCCTATGAAACAATATCGTGTAGATATTAGCGGAAACACGTTAATCATAACTAATTAAAAAAAGCCGAACAGTTCTGTTCGGCTTTTTATTTAGAATTTCAAAGTCAATCCCGCTAAGAAATTGATTCCGGCTTGCGGATAATAATAAGGGTAAACATCCCACATATATCCGTTGGACACATACTTTCTGTCGAACACATTATTGACCAAACCGGTTAAAACAACCGATTTAAAAATGGATTTGGGCTTAATTTCATAAGCAACATTCAAATCGTTTACAAAATAATCGGGCAATTTGGCTGAAGGCAACTCAATGTTGTTCATGTATTGCTCACCGACAAATTTGGACAACCATGATATTTGCAAGCTTTCCAAAGGTTTATAAACCAAAATATTTCCGGCTATAATTGAAGGCGAATAAGCGATATCTTTGGTTCCGACGTTGTCTCCTGAAACGTTCAAATCCAGATTTTTATTTTGGCTCAAAGTAAAATTCGGGCGAATGATTAGTTGTTTGTTCAATTCCAAAGTCACATCTACTTCCAACCCTAAACGGTAACTTTTTTCGCTGTTGGAGCGAATTGGATTGCCGACGTCGTCTAAATTTCCGGTTAGAATCAATTGGTCTTTGTAGGCCATATAATAAACATTGGTATTGATTTGGGCTTTGTCGGAAACATACCGCCAGCCTAATTCAAAATCATCCAACTTTTCCGGTTTGGCATTGCCTCCTTCATAATCGGTGCGGTTGGGTTCACGATGGGCCTTGGCATACGAAAAATAAAAGGTGTTCTTCCCATTCAAATTATAGTTCAAACCGGCTTTTGGATTGAAGAAATTAAAGCGATCATCTACCAAATCCGCCTGAACACCATTGGCTTCATAGTTTACGGTTCGGTATTGTAAATCGCCATACAAGCTGATTTTTTCTGTAATTTGATAATTGGCTTTGGCAAAAACATTTCCATCCGTTTTCACTGCGTAATCATCGTAATAACGGTCTCCTAATTCGGTGGTAGAGGCAAATCGTGCCCAAATTACTTTACCGAAATGGTCGCCTTCGTATTTGTTCCAACCACCACCAAGAATCAAATCAAGTTTGTCTTTTCGATAATTAGCCGAAAAAGTTGTTCCGTAAAAATCATTGTCTAACCATTTTTGGCGGACCAAATCAGTTGTATTAATTGTGGTATTTTCAATGACAATTGGTGTTAAACCATAGTCTCCGAAATCGGCATCTTCTTTATAATTTTCGTAGTAGCCTTTTCCTTTAGTGTAATGTAAGGCCAAGTTTGTACTCCAGTTTTCTGAAACCCTTTCGCTCCAGTGCAATTGGTAATGGTCTTGCTGATAATTGTCGGTTTCGTTGTCATAATAACGTGTATTCCCAAATTCATCGGTATACATTCCGGCCGAGTTGAATGTACGGTCTTCGTTCATGGTAAAACCATCTATTCCGTTCCAAGATTGGTATGTTTTTTCGGTTCCGCCAAAAACCAAAGCTTTGATTAAAGTGGTTTTCCCCACATAAGTACCTTGTAAAAAATAGGATTTCAAGTCCGAAGCCGCGCGGTCTATATAACCCTGCGAATCGATGTTAGACAATCTTCCGGCGAGTTCGAAACGATTGTTCAACAAGCCTGAACTAAATTTCACTGTGTGTTTTCGGGTATTAAAACTCCCAAACGAATTTGAAATTTCACCATTGCTCTGTTGGGCAAAACTATCCGTCAGCAAGTTCAAACTGGCACCAAAAGCTCCGGCGCCATTGGTTGAAGTGCCCACGCCTCGTTGCAGTTGCAAACTTTCCACGGAAGAAGCAAAATCGGGCATATTGACCCAAAAAGTTCCGTGACTTTCCGCGTCATTGTAGGGAATGCCATTAATGGTAATATTCACTCTGGTCGCATCGCTTCCGCGAACACGAATTCCGGTATAACCTACGCCATTCCCGGCATCGGAAGTCGTTACAACCGACGGCATGTAATTCATCAGGATGGGAATGTCTTGCCCGAGATTGCGGAATTTGATTTCTTTTTTGTCTAAGTTGCTGAAAGAAACCGGTGTTTTAGTTGTGACGCGAACGGCGGAAACCAGCACTTCGTCAAGTGCGTTGACTTTGGTGGAATCTTTTGGCTTTTCTTGTGAGAAAGAGAAGCTAAAAGCAAAAAGCAAGAAGCAAGAAACAGTTGTTTTTGCTCTTAAAAAAGTGAATAAAGTTTTCATTCGTAAATAAAGTTACGAATAAAAGGGGCAATTATTCTTTGGTTAAAATTAAAAAATGATTGTTCCTATGACAAAAAGCGTGCACTCTTGTTTGTCATTTTTCCCTTAGCAACATTACTTGCTCAGGTTCATTGGGTATAATCTCAGCTCGTTATTTAGAGCACCCCTTTGAGACGTGGCAAAGATAGAGTTATAAATTCCAATAATCAAAAAACAAATTCCAAAATTTAAAAATGTGGTTTTCTTCTGTTTTGCTTAATCTCGGATAGATTGCGTTTGGCTTTAATTCTTTTCTCAATAACCGAACGCGGAATTTTAGTCGCTTTTCTTTTCTTCGGAACAATTAAAGATTTATTGATTAGTTCCAAAAATCGTTTGGTAACTATGGTTTTGTTTTTGAGTTGGCTTCTGTCTTCGTCGCAGTTTAGGATTAAAATTTGTTCCGAAGTTAATCTGGTGGCCAATTTAACCAAAAGCCATTCTTTTTCTTCGACTGAAAGCGCCTGCGAATTTTTTAAATCGAAAGTCAACACTACTTTGGAGGACACTTTATTGACGTTTTGTCCGCCGGCTCCAGAACTTCTGACAGCCTTAAATTGAAGTTCCGTGAGTATTAGATCAGTTTTCATATTGGGGTTGGTGAGCCGGTTTGAGCAAATCATTAACTGTTTTCACCGGGTTAAAAGTAACCAATGGGACTTCGACAAAAACAGTAATCCATTTGGCCATAGCGCCGTTCCAAAGCCCGGGTAATTCATAGCCTTTGATGTCTTTTCCTCTGTTATTTTTGTGGACAATAAAACCGGTACTATGGTCTACAAAATGGGTCAAATCGAACCTTTGTCCTTTATAATTCTTAGTAGCACAAACCAAATCTACCGGATTAAAATGGGTGGCTTTAGCTAAAATGGTGCCTTGCTCTGAATCGTGTGTATCGACTTGTGAGCTTTCTACAATTTGCAACGAAACATTGCCCTTAAAGCTTCTTACCCAAAAGGGTCCGCCACCGGGTTCGCCTTCGTTTTTAACCATCCCGCAAACGCGAATCGGGCGGTTCAGTTTGTTCTTGATGAAATCGATCTTATTCTCTAAAGTGTATTTATAGAAATCATCCAACACGTCAATGTTCAACTTTTGCTTCATAAAAGCGATGATAACGGCCATGTTTTCTTCCTTCACTTCTTTGCGGTCGATAGCGTTTAATATTTGAAACACCTCTTCTTGCAATTCGAGTAAAATACCGGCTAAGCCTTTTTTGTAAAGCGTAATTTCTTCGATATGATTCTGAATGACATTGTCGATGTTTTTGATAAAAATGACATCAGCCTCTAGGTCATTCAAATTATTAATCAGTGCACCATGACCTCCGGGACGGAAAACCAACAACCCTTCTTCGTTGCGAAACGGTTGGTTGTTCGGATGAACCGCAATAGTATCGGTGCTTTTGTCTTGATATGAGTAACTTACGTTTAGTTTGGTTTTTGATTTAGCTTCTACTTTTTCTTTGACTTTATCAATCACTTTTTTGAATAAATCTTCGTGGTTTTCTGAAACCGTAAAGTGTAAGTGCGATTCCAGATTAGACGAGGCATAAAAGGCACATTCGTTTAAATGTTCTTCCACCGGTGTGGCAATGTGGTCGTTGTATTTATGAAAATCCAGCACAGCTTTGGGTTTATTGGCAAAATCAAAATAATCGTGAGCCAACATCAATTTGATAAAGTGATAACTTTTCTCGTGACTTTCGAGCGAATAATAATTGGGGTGAACTTGTTTTATTTTGGATTTGACTTCTTCGTAAAAAGGGAACTTCTCAATTCCGGCTAAAAAAGTCGGGAGATTTTTGTCTTTTTTTCGATTGATGTAGGCGTTGATGGTTTCGTTTTCGTGATCGAATTCGATTAAAAATTCGTTCAAAAATTTAAACATTCTGCTCGCTGCTCCCGAAGCCGGAACAAACTTTTTGAGTTTGAGATTTGACTTTTTTTGGTCGAAAAAAGAAGCTTGTTTTTCAAACTCTTCTCGGGTTAATTTAACAATACCGTCTCCAATCGTAGCCGGTCTTTCGAGGTATATTTTCGGTATTCCCGATTGAAACAACAAAAGCTCGCCTTCCAGTTTATCCAAAGCAACGCCATGCGCTTTGATTTGCTCAAAGTCGTTTGCCGTTAATCCGTATTTTTTGGCTAAGCTCTCTTTTCTTGTAAAATTCTCTTCCATTCTATATAGCCGTAAACGGCAATAATTGTAAATATTAAATATTGGATAGCGGTAAACGAATAGCCTTTGGCCAAGTACATGGGAATGGAAATAATATCTCCAATAATCCACAAAATCCAATTCTCTATTTTTCGTTTGGCCATCAGCCACATGCCTACAAAGAAAATTCCTGTTACGAATGTATCAAGGTAGGATGTCCAATGGGTAAATTTATCAAAAATTGTGTAAACCGCGACCACAAAAAGAATAGTTAACACAAATATGACAAGCGACCATTTCTTTTCTGACAAAGTCATTCCGGATATAGGATATTGCACTGCGTTATCTTTTTTTCTGGTCCAATGATACCAACCGTAAATGCTCATGACGACATAGTAAAAATTTATCATCATATCGCCTAACAAGGACCATTTCCACAATAAATAAACATAAATTGCCGTATTGATTATTCCTGTTGGAAATACCCAAATATTATCTTTTTTGGCAAACCAAACGCTTAATAATCCGAAAATTATAGCCGTCAACTCCAATACTATTTCGTGGGTTGGATAGTTTTTATACTGGGAAAACAGGAATTCAAGCATTAGTCAAAAAAGTTTAGGTCATTTTCAAATGCCGTCCCAATGACTACTAAATCAGCTCCGGCGTTATAAGCATCCTCAATTTGTTTTTTGGACCGAATGCCGCCACCAACGATTAAGGGCACTGAAATTCTTTGAGCCACCGTTGTTATCATCGACAAAGGAACGGCTTTTTGTGCGCCGCTTCCCGCTTCGAGGTAGATTAATTTGTTTCCTATAAATTCTCCGGCTTTGGCGGTTTGGGCTGCATAGTCCGCATTATTTCGGTCTAATGGTTTGGTTTGACTCACTCTTTCCACAGCAGTTTCGCTTCCGCTTTCGATAAGGATATAACCGGTTGAAATGATTTCTAATTGGTTTTTTTCTAAAATGGGAACTGCATTAATTTGGTGTTCAATTAAATATTCCGGATTTCTACCCGAGAGCAATTGCAGAAATAAGACACCATCAGCTTGTGCGGAAATTTGGGTAGGATTTCCGGGGAAAAGTAGTACCGGCAAACTAGTTTTTTGCTTCAGTAAAAGAATCATTTCGTCTAAATGAGTTCCTTCAAAAGAACTTCCGCCAACAAAAATATGCGTGGCCGGCGTTTGATTAATTTTGGTAACTAAATCTGAAAGGCATTCCACCGTCAATTTATCAGGATCCAAAAGGATGGCTAATCGTTTTTGCTTTTGGGATTTGGATTGAACTATTGCTTGGTATATCTCCATTTTTATTTGTTACTTTCAAAAGCGCATACAAAAACATAGTTTTCGATAAAATCAAAAAGGATGTCAAAGCATTCTACTTTGTTATTGAACCGCAATTCGACGGTACATTTCCTATCTACAAGGCTAAAATCATGCTCAAAGATATGGTCTTTAAAACTGATGCCTACTTCATTCTTTATTTTGAAAACGGACTCTTTGATACCCCAAACCACCGTGGCTTTAAACAGTTCGTCTTCCTTATTTAGATTTTTCAGATGCGAAACATCCATAAAACGCGGTGCTAGTTTGAGGGTTTTCTCCTTAAGGATTTCCAAATCGGCACCAATATTTACAGCACTCAATACAATCACAGAAAAATCATTGGAATGTGAAATGGAAATGTGCTTACCGTCTTGTAAATGGGGTTTCCCGAATTCGTCATAGTACAAATCAAAATCGTTATAACCGGCTTCCATCAGTAATCTTCTCACACTTAGAAATCCTTTTTGGTGGCTTTCCGCTTTCATGCCTTCTAATCGGGCTAAGGAAATGTCTTTTAAAGCTACGCTTCGAAAAAGTTCATCGAAAGTTTCGGTGATTTTCCAAACGTACAATTGAGTCGTTTCGTTTAAAGCTTTGATTTTTAGTAGCGGCATGGGTGATTTTAAATTATCTGTTTGTTTTTCAGAAAATTAAGAGGCTAAACAATTCACAAAAAAGTAAAAAACCTTTTTTTAATTCTTTCCTATTATGTAGCTTTGCAAAAAATTTTAGCTAATATAAATATTTTATAGATGAGTACACAAACTTTGCCTTATGTAGCTTACAAAGTTAAGGATATTAACCTTGCAGCTTGGGGAAGAAAAGAAATCGAATTGGCAGAAGCTGAAATGCCGGGATTGATGGCCCTTCGCGCTGAATATGGTGCCAGCCAACCTTTAAAAGGAGCTCGTATTGCCGGATGTTTGCACATGACCATCCAAACGGCGGTTTTGATTGAAACCTTAATTGCTCTTGGAGCTGAAGTTACTTGGTCTTCTTGTAACATTTTCTCTACGCAAGATCAAGCGGCTGCGGCTATTGCTGCTGCCGGAATCCAAGTGTATGCATGGAAAGGTTTAGACGAAGAGTCTTTTGACTGGTGTATTGAACAGACTTTATTCTTTGGTGAAGACAGAAAACCATTGAACATGATATTAGATGATGGTGGCGATTTAACCAATATGGTTTTTGACCGTTATCCTGAATTGATTCCGGGCATCAAAGGTTTATCAGAAGAAACCACTACAGGCGTTCACCGTTTGTATGAAAGAATGAAAAACGGAACCTTATACATGCCGGCTATCAACGTAAATGACTCGGTTACTAAATCTAAATTTGACAACAAATACGGTTGTAAAGAATCAGCTGTTGATGCAGTTCGTCGTGCTACCGACATCATGTTGGCCGGAAAAAGAGTAGTCGTTTGCGGTTACGGTGACGTTGGTAAAGGAACAGCAGCTTCTTTCAGAGGTGCGGGTTCTATTGTTACCGTTACTGAAATCGATCCGATTTGTGCTTTACAAGCGGCTATGGACGGATTTGAAGTAAAAAAATTAAACACCGTTGTAGGCAATGCTGATATCATCATCACAACTACAGGGAATAAAGACATCGTTGTGGGAAGTCACTTTGAGCAAATGAAAGACAAAACAATCGTTTGTAACATTGGTCACTTTGACAATGAAATTGACATGGCTTGGTTGAACAAAAACCACGGTGCGTCTAAAGTTGAAATCAAACCGCAGGTTGACAAGTACACCATCAACGGAAAAGACATTTTAATCTTGGCTGAAGGTCGTTTGGTAAACTTAGGTTGCGCTACCGGTCACCCGAGTTTTGTAATGAGTAACTCATTCACGAACCAAACTTTGGCTCAAATTGAATTGTGGAACAACTCGGCTAATTACAAAAACGAAGTGTACATGTTACCAAAACATTTGGATGAAAAGGTAGCAGCTTTGCACTTGGCTAAATTAGGCGTTGAATTGGAAACTTTGAATGAGGAGCAAGCGGCTTACATTGGCGTTGAAGTTCAAGGACCATACAAACCTGAGTATTATAGATACTAATAAATTACGAATTAGTAATTACGAATTACGAAGTTTATGTTATAAAGAACCCTTGCTGAAAAGCGAGGGTTTTTTTATTGGCTGACAAAAAAGGCCAACCCAAACTAGCCCCGATTGGAGCGGCACCTGCCGGCAGGCAGGCGAAGTACAGCGGAAAGCGGGAATAGGGAAACCAAGAACACCCAAACCTTTCGCTCCAAACCCGAGCCAAAGGCGAACTGAGCGAAGCTAAACAAAAAACCCGCTCATTGCTGAACGGGTTTTGTATTTTGATAAGAGTTTGTTCTTATGCCTCGAATGGAAGGATAGACACAAATGATTTGTTGTCTCCTTTTTTCTGGAATTTCACAATTCCGTCAACTTTTGCATGTAAAGTATGATCTTTACCCATGTAAACGTTTTCACCCGGATTATGTTTTGAACCTCTTTGTCTAACGATGATATTACCAGCAATTGCAGCTTGACCACCATAAATCTTAACGCCTAAACGTTTCGATTCTGATTCTCTACCATTCTTAGAACTACCGACACCTTTCTTGTGAGCCATGACGTTTTAGTTTTTAAATGTTAATTATTCTTCTGTAGTTTCCGCTTTTTTTGCTTTCGGAGCTTTTGGCTCTGCTGCTTTCTCAGCTTTTGGTTCTGCAGCTTTTGCCGCTTTCTTAGGACCAGTAGCACTGATTCCTTCAATTACAATTTGAGTAAGATACTGACGGTGTCCGTTTCTTTTCTTGAATCCTTTTCTTCTTTTCTTTTTGAAAACGATTACTTTGTCTCCTTTTAAGTGTTGTAACACTTTGGCTTCTACTGAAGCACCTTCTATAGCTGGGGCGCCTAAAGTAATGTTACCATTATCGTCTAATAAAAGAACTTTGTCAAAAGAAACTTTTGAACCTTCTTCATTAGCCAAACGGTGAACATAAACCTTTAAGTCTTTGCTTACTTTAAATTGTTGCCCTGCTATCTCTACGATTGCGTACATAACAATGATGTTTAATTAATTTTTAAGTGCGCAAATATACGACTATTTCTTTTACACACAACACTCAAACAAAAAAAGTTCGTTCCTGTTATTCGGTGGATTAAACTGCCTGTCATAAATTTGTTTTATTGTTAAAATTTTGGATAAAAAAAAGTACTTTTGGTGTAACAAAACTAAAGGTTAGTTAACTAACTGAACAATCAACGAAAAAATTTCAATTTTTTATGAAAAAATCATTAATTGCTTTAAGTTCATTGCTTATGCTTGGAGGAACAGCGCATGCTCAAAAGGTCGCTTTTGAAGAGTACGATTTACCTAATGGTCTGCATGTAATTTTACACAACGATCCATCTGCACCGGTGGTTATTACTTCGGTAATGTACCATGTAGGTTCTAAAGACGAAAACCCTGAAAGAACAGGATTTGCACACTTTTTTGAACACTTATTATTTGAAGGAACCGAAAATATCAAAAGAGGTGAATGGTTCAAAATTGTAACTTCAAACGGAGGAACAAACAACGCCAACACTTCGGAAGACCGTACTTATTACTTCGAAGTTTTCCCTTCTAACAATACCGAATTAGGATTGTGGATGGAATCAGAAAGACTGATGCATCCGGTAATCAACCAAATTGGGGTTGATACACAAAACGAAGTGGTTAAAGAAGAAAAAAGACTACGTGTTGACAACCAACCTTATGGTCAATTAATTGCCGAGGTAAAGAAAAACATGTTTAAAGTTCACCCTTATCGTTGGGCTCCAATTGGTTCAATGGCGCATTTAGACGCGGCGACTTTAGAAGAGTTTCAAGCTTTTAACAAAAAATTCTACACCCCAAACAATGCGGTCTTAGTCGTAGCCGGTCAAATTGACATCGCGCAGACTAAAGCTTGGATTGAAAAATATTTTGGCCCAATACCAAGAGGTGTTGAAATCAAAAAAGAAACTTTTGTTGAAGCGCCAATCACTGAAACCATCAAGGCAAGATACGAAGACCCAAATATCCAAAAAGAAATGGTTGTGGCTTCCTATAGAACGCCTTCAATGAAGACTCGTGACGCCAGAGTTTTGGATATGATTTCTACTTATTTGAGCAATGGAAAAAGTTCAAAATTATACAAGAAAATTGTAGACGATAAAAAAATGGCCTTACAAGTAGGCGCTTTTAACTATAGCCAAGAAGATTACGGTCAGTACATTTTATACGGAATGCCGCAAGGAGAAAACACTTCGGCTGATTTAATTCGTGAAATTGATGAAGAAATTGTAAAACTTCAAAACGAATTAATCACCGAGAAAGACTATCAAAAACTACAAAACATTTACGAGAGTAACTATGTAGACAACAATGCCAGCGTTGAAGGTGTTGCTGAAAACTTAGCGACTTATTACCTATTGTATGGTGATGTAAATTTGATCAATACAGAAATTGAAATGTATCGCACTATCACTCGTGAAGAAATCAGAGATGCCGCTAAAAAGTATTTAAACCCTAATCAACGTTTGATTTTGGATTATGTTCCGGCCAAAGACAAAGCTCAAAACTAAGACTCAAAGTATCATGAAAAAAACAATTATAGTATTATCAAGCTTGTTTTTAACTTTAACTATGCAAGCACAAGACAGAACGCAACCAAAACCGGGTCCGGCGCCGACTATCAATATCAAAAAACCTGAGACTTTCTCTTTGCCAAACGGCTTAAAAGTTTTGGTAGTTGAAAACCACAAGTTACCTAGAGTATCTTTCAATTTAACGATTGACAATACCCCTTATGCTGAAGGCAACAAAAAAGGAGTTGACGATTTAACCAGTAGTTTAATCGGAAACGGTTCTACTAAAACCCCGAAAGACGCTTTCAACGAAGAGATAGATTTTCTTGGAGCCAATATTAATTTCTTTTCTTCTGGAGCTTCGGCCAGTGGTTTGTCAAAACACTCTAAAAGAATTTTAGAATTGATGGCGGAAGGTGCTTTGATGCCTAACTTCACTCAAGAAGAATTTGACAAAGAAAGAGACAAATTAATCGAAGGTTTAAAAACCCAAGAAAAAAGCGTTTCCGCTGTAGCCGGAAGAGTAGAAAGAGTTTTAGCTTATGGTAAAAATCATCCTGCCGGTGAATATTTATCAGAAGAAACCATCAACAATGTTACTTTGGCAGATGTTAAAGCAAACTACAGTACTTATTTTGTTCCTGAAAATGCTTACCTAGTAATAGTTGGCGATGTTAAAACCAAAGACGTAAAGAAAATGGTGACGAAATTATTCGGTTCTTGGACTAAAGCTATGGCGCCAAAATTGACTTATTCAAACCCAACTAACGTTCAATATTCTCAAATTAACTTTGTGGATATGCCTAATGCGGTTCAATCTGAAATCACTATTTTAAATACCGTAAATTTAAAAATGGGTGATCCAGATTTCTTCCCGGTAATTTTAGCGAACCAAGTTTTTGGTGGAGATTTCAACAGTTATTTGAACATGAATTTGAGAGAAAAACACGGCTGGACTTATGGCGCACGCTCAAGTGTTGGTTTCGACAAAAATATCCACAGTACTTTCAAAGCCAATACCCAAGTTAGAAACGCGGTAACTGACAGTGCCGTTGTAGAAGCCTTAAATGAGTTGAAAAAAATCAGAACTGAAAAAGTAGCTGATGATGTTTTGAGCAATGTAAAAGCCGGGTATGTAGGCCGTTTTGTAATGCAGGTTGAAAAACCAACTACTGTGGCTCGTTATGCTTTAAATATCGAAACAGAAGGTTTACCGGCTGATTTCTATGAAAACTATATCAAAAATATCAATGCAGTTACTCCTGAAGACATCATGAGAGTGGCTAATAAATACTTCTTAGCTGATAACTTAAGAATATTAGTGGTTGGAAAAGCTTCTGAAGTACTATCCGGATTAGAAAGTTTGAAAATTCCAATTTTCTACTTTGACAAATTTGGTGTTCCAACCGAAAAACCGGCTATGAAAAAAGCAGTTCCAGCCGGCGTAACTGTAAAAACAGTGGTTGATGCTTATATCAATGCTATTGGTGGCGATAAAGCAATTAAAACCGTAAAATCTATTGCTTTCTTAGGCTCAGCTAAAATTCCTCAAGCGCCAATGCCTCTGACTTACACTTCAAAAACTGATTCTAAAGGAAGATTTGCCGAAGAATTATCAATGGCCGGAATGGGTTCATTAATGAAACAAGTGGTAAACGGCAATACCGGTTATGCTGCACAACAAGGGCAGAAAAAAGTATTAGAAGGTGAAGATTTAGCCGATTTGAAAAAAAATGCAGTATTGTTCGGTGAAACTTTATTGGCGACTAAAGCCGGTGTAACCGTAACAGGTATCGAGTCTTTAAACGGAAGCGATGTTTACACTGTGGTTGATGGTGATACTACTTACTACTTTGATGTAAAGTCTGGGTTGAAAGTTGCCGAATCTACAACCGCTGATCAAGGTGGACAAAAAGTTACTCAAGTAACTACTTTTGCTGATTACAGAGATGTAAAAGGAGTAAAAGTTCCTTTCAACCAAATCATGAATGTTGGTTTTGAATTAGACATCAAAATGTCTGAAGTAAAAATCAACGAAGGCGTTTCTGATGCCGATTTCCAATAGTTGAAATTTATATAGATTAAAAGAAAGACCGTTAGTAATAGCGGTCTTTTTTATTTCTTACTCGAAAGATAAACCCCAATCAAAATAATAAAAGCCCCGATAAACTGAACCGGAGTCAATATTTCGTTGTCTAGCAATCCCCAAAAGAAAGCCACTACCGGAATTAAATAAGTAACCGAAGTCGCAAAAACCGGAGAAGAAATCTGTATCAATTTGTAAAAAAGCACATTGGCAATTCCGGTTCCGATGATGCCCAAAACCGCAACAAACATCATAGCGTGTTGTACTTGCTCTACCTGAACCACCGAAAAGAAATCGGTGAAAGACAGTATAATTAAAGCCGGAAACAACATCACTAAAAAGTTGCCGACCGTTATAGTTAAAGGTTTTAAATCGGATAAATATTTTTTGATGAAATTTACATTCATCGCATAACAAATCGAAGCCATCAACACCAATATCGTGTACCAATAATTCTGATTCGGATGGTGTGAAGCGCCGTTAAAAATCAGCAACATCGTTCCGGCAAAGCCAATTACAACACCTATGATTTGGGTTCGTTTAAAATCTAACCCAAAAACAACAGCACCCAAAATAAGTGTGTTCAATGGTGTCAACGAATTGAGTATCGAACTTACTGAACTACTAATTTGGGTTTGCGCAATGGCAAAAAGATACGCCGGAATAAAAGTTCCAAACAAAGACGTCAAGGCAATAAACTTCCACTTGTGCAGCGGAATCGTCATCAGATTTTTAAAGCCGATTATCAAAAGAAACAAGGCGCAAAATATAATTCGCAACGAACCCAATTGAAAAGGATTCAAGCTAACCAATCCTTTTTTAATCAAGATAAATGAGCTTCCCCAAATCAAGGCAAGCACGATTAATATAAGCCATTTAAACTGTTGTGATTTCATACGTTTTTTCTACGATTCAAATTTTGTAATTATTTTAAGAATAATAACTTTAATTTTTATTTATTTTTGTCCACACACAAACAAGCAATTAAAATATAAATACCATGAATTTCACCAAATCATTAGTAACCTTGGGTATTGCCTCAACCATGCTTTTCAGCTGCAAAGATACCGCGAGTAAACCTGCCACTGATGACAACAAGGAAGAAGTTACCGCAACCGAACAAAAAGCTCCGGCTGTAGCGGCCAAACCCGAAACGGCAAGTTTTAAAATAGAAGGAATGACCTGTTCTATGGGTTGTGCCAAAACCATCGAAAAAGAATTGGCGCACATGAACGGCGTACAAAAAGCAACGGTAGATTTTGATAAAAAAGAAGCCACAGTCGAATTTGACGCAGCGGTTTTAACTCCGGAAAAATTATATGCAACTGTTGAAGCTACCGGTGACGGAACAACTTATAAAGTAGTTGCAGCCAAGTAACACCACAAACAGACAAACTAAAAAGGAACTCAAAAGAGTTCCTTTTTTTATTTAGCGTCGCTTCGTTCGGCCTAACGGCTTTGGGTCCACTGAATGGTTTCCAGTAATTGTTGCATATCGTTTTTAATGTAATCGGCTGCCGGCATTATCGAATCGAAATTGGGTTTGGCGTAAAAATAAACCGAACCGGTTACAAAATGCTTCGTGCTATCCGTGGCATAAAATTGGGCGTTGGTAGCCGCATTCCCTCTTACTTGATAAAACATACCATAAACTTTTTTATCCGGATTGATATAAGGCTGTTCCAAAATATCGTCGGCTTTGATTACGTGTTCGTAGGTCAACTTTTGCGCATCTCTCAACAATTTATTGATATCACCATTAACCGTTTTATAGGTCAAGTAAATGGTCGCTTTCATTTTGGGATAATGGATGGAAAAACCGCAGTTTTTATCTTCTTTGATAATGGCATCTTCATTGATATCGAACGCTACCGGACAATGATTACTGAAAGCGGCATATTGCGCTACCGGATAATCCAATCGCAATTGGCTGGCCGGTTTAGGCAACACTTCATTTTTGCAACTTGTAAAACTCGCCAGCAAAACTACCGTTAAAAAACCTATTATTTTATTTGTCATTATTCAATTATTCAAGCGTTACTTTTAGTTGTTTAATCCTTTTTTTGTCGACTGTCTCTATGGTAAAAAGCACTCTTGCAAAATGGATTTTTTGTCCTTTTTTCGGAAAATTTCCGAGTATTTCAAGGATGAATCCGGCCAAGGTTTCCGCTTCTCCTTTTCGCTCTTCAAATGCTTCTTCGTCAACCGAAATAATTCGGTAGAAGTCTTTGAGGTTGATTTTCCCTTCAAAGAGGAAATTCTTATCGTCAATTTGGGAAAAATTAATATTTTCATCGTCAAATTCATCCGAAATATCACCAACAATTTCTTCGATGATATCTTCTAAAGAAACCAACCCCGAAGTTCCGCCGTATTCATCTACCACTATGGCCAAATGACTTTTCATGCGTTGGAAATCTTTAAGCAAATCATCTAGTTTTTTATTTTCGGGCACAAAAAACGGTTCGCGCATTAACTGTTTCCAATCAAACTCCTTTTTATGAATGTGCGGAATCAAATCTTTCACAAAGAGTATGCCTTCAATTTGGTCGATACTTTCGCGGTAAATCGGAATTCGCGAGTAGCCTTTGTCTACAATTTTAGGATAAATATCAGCAAAGGTTTCTTCTATTTCAAGCGCAAATATATCAATTCTGGGGCTCATCACTTGCTTCGTATCAGTGTTTCCAAAAGAAACGATGCCTTCTAAAATTTTTTGTTCATCAAAAGTAGTATCGTCTGTTGAAGTCATCTCAAGGGCTTGTGACAATTGGTCTACCGAAATATTGCTTTTTTGTCTTCCCAATTTTTCATGCAAAAAATTCGAAACCGAGCGCATCGGCAAACTGACCGGCGAAAGCAATTGGTCTAAAACATACAAAGGTTGCGCCATGCAAATAGCAAATTTGATATTGTTGCGACTGGCATAAACCTTGGGCAACACTTCGCCAAAAAGCAAGATTAGGAAAGTAATTAAAATGACCTCAACAACAAATTTAATCAAAGGAGATTCGATAGCGGTAAAGAGTGAATTCCCCACAAATGAGAAGAGAATTACCACGGCTATATTGACAAAATTGTTGGCCAGTAATAAAGTTGCCAGTAGTTTTTTGGGCTTTTGTAAAAGTTTGGAAATTAAATTGGCTTTTTGTGGACTTTCATTGGACAATTTGCTCAAATCATTTTGCGAAAGCGAAAACAAGGCCACTTCTGCTGCCGAAACCATGGCCGAACAAAACAGCAGGAAGACAATTCCTAAACTCCCAAAAAGCAGGCTGGTATCTAAAGTATCGAAAAAAGTTAAACCGGGCTCGGGGTCCAATGGTGTAGAAGTTAGTTAAACAATATCAAAACGGCAAATCATTTTCGGGACTCGCTGTATTGGGTGCTTCAAAAGCAGCCGGTTTTTGGTCTAAATTTTGCGGCGTTTTTACGCCTTCCACTTCTTTCTTAGTGGTTAAAAAAGTGAATTCCGTAACTTGAATTTCAGTAGTGTACTTAGTAGTACCGTCTTCCGCTTGCCATTGGCGCGATTTGATTCGGCCTTCAATGTAAATTTTGTCGCCTTTGGATAAGTATTTTTCACAAATCTCCGCCGCTTTATTTCTGACTACTAAATTGTGCCATTCGGTAGAGGTAATTTTCTCATTGGTTTGCTTGTTAATGTAAACTTCATTTGTGGCCAAAGGAAATCTGCCGATGCAATTCCCGCCTTCAAAATAGTGCATTTTAACTTCGTCACCTAAATGACCGATTAGCATCACTTTATTTAATGTCCCATTCATCTTTCAGCTATTTGTTTATTCCTCTGCGTTCCAAAGAATTTTGGCGTGCCTTGAGTCCTTCAAATTTACAATTTTTTTTGAAAATCAAAACCTTTCTTTTTCAATAAAATTATAAATAACAATCGGAAACGGCATTTTTTTAACTGATTCCCAGTCAATTCCGTTTTCAAGCTTTTCTTTCACTCCTATTTTCCAGAAATTGATGTTTAGGTGTTGGTGCGTCAATTTGTGTGTCGTAGTTTCCGAATTATACCTATGGATATCAAGGACTTCATTGGCTACAAATTGTTGGTTTTGCAAAAGCTTAAGTAGTTCTTTTTCCGTCATAACGGTTTCGGTTTCCAACAAAGGAAACTCATATAAGTTATGCCAAATGCCTTTTTGCGTACGCTTTTGTATTAATGTGTTGTCGATTTCATCTGAAAAAACCAAGTAGTTAAAATGACGTGTTCGCACCTTGACCTTTTTTGATTTCACCGGAAGCACCGCTACTTTTTTCTTTTGTAACGCCGCACAACTGTTATTAAAAACACAATTCCCACAATCCGGATTTTTCGGCACACATTGTAAGGCGCCAAATTCCATGATGGCTTGGTTGAACAGATTGGCCTTGCCTTTGGGCAATAATTCGGAAGCCAATTGCGCGAATTCCTTTTTGGCACCGGAAGAAGCAATATCGGTTTCGACTTCAAAGTAACGCGACAATACTCTATACACATTGCCGTCAACCACGGGAACGCTTTCATTATAGGAGAACGAAGCAATCGCTGCGGCCGTGTATTCTCCTATTCCTTTTAGCTTTAATAATTCGGTATAAGTTTTCGGGAATTCCCCATTGAATTCAAAAGCAACTTGTTGGGCGGTTTTGTGCAAGTTTCGCGCTCGCGAATAGTAGCCCAATCCTTGCCATAGTTTGAGTACGTCTTCTTCAGAAGCTTTGGCCAAATCAAAAACGGTTGGAAACGCCTGGGTAAAGCGCAAAAAATAAGGTAATCCTTGCGCTACTCTGGTTTGTTGTAACATGATTTCAGACAACCATATAAAGTAAGGATCAACGGTATTTCGCCAAGGCAAATCGCGTTTGTTTTGTAAATACCAAAGGATTAATGATTTAGAGAAATTCATAGCGGAATTTAGGTTTACAAAAATAAATCTTTATGTGATTAAATTTTAATAGATTATGCTTGAAATATTGTTTTTTTAATTCATATATTTGCAACCTCAAAAAATTACACATAATATTAAAATACGAAAGAAAATGACGAAAGCAGATATCGTAGCGAAGATTTCAGAAAAATTAGGTCTTGAAAAAGGAGATGTTCAAGCAACAGTGGAAGCATTTATGGAAGAAGTGAAAACTTCATTAGAAACTGGTGACAATGTTTATTTAAGAGGTTTTGGTAGCTTCATCATCAAAACAAGAGCTGAAAAAACAGGAAGAAACATTTCTAAAAATACTACTATCAAAATTCCTGCTCACAACATTCCGGCATTTAAACCTGCTAAAGTATTTGTAGAATCAGTAAAAACCAATACTGAAGTAGCAGTATAAAAACTTATTTATTAATCACAAAAACACAAGCTTATGCCAAGTGGTAAAAAAAGAAAAAGACATAAGGTAGCGACGCACAAACGTAAAAAAAGAGCGAGAGCTAACCGACACAAAAAGAAAAAGTAGTTCTAAACTACTTTTCTTTTTTTAAAAAAAGTTCATTGAAATCGAAGATTAGACTTCTTAGACAATTTAGACTTCTTAGAAAGTTAGATACTTTTATCTAATAATCTATTAATCTAACAATCTAACTGTCTAAAATTCACCGGGTAATAAACAATACCTGTTAAAATGTTTAATCCATCCTTGTAAAGTTGATAGTTGATGGTTGATGGTTGATGGCTTTTTCCAACAACCGACAACCGACAACCCACAACCAACACGGATAAAAATTTACAACATGAATAAAGAATTAATCATCCGTAGTGGTGACAATGCTGTAGATTTTGCCTTATTAAAAGATGGAAAACTAATTGAATTACACAAACAGGAAGACACAAGCAACTTTCAGGTTGGGGATATTTTTATCGCCAAAATCAGAAAACCCGTTGCCGGACTAAACGCTGCTTTTGTAAATGTAGGCTTTGAAAAAGATGCCTTTTTACATTACCACGATTTGGGTCCAAACTTGGCTTCTTATTTGAAATTCATAAAACTTGTAAGCGCAGGTAAACTAAAAGATTTCTCCCTAAAAAACTTCCAGTTTGAGAAAGAGATTGATAAAGACGGCACCATATCAGATATTCTGAGTGCCAATCAATCCGTATTAGTACAAGTAGTCAAAGAACCTATTTCCACCAAAGGACCAAGAATCAGCACTGAGCTGTCTTTCGCGGGTAGATTTGTGGTTTTGGTTCCGTTTTCTGACCGCGTTTCTATTTCGCAAAAAATAGAATCCAAAGAAGAAAAAGACCGTTTGAAAAAACTAGTACAATCCATCAAACAAAGAGGTTTCGGGGTTATTGTGAGAACAGTAGCCGAAGGCAAAAGCATAGCCGAATTAGAAAAAGATTTGCAGAACTTAATGAATAGATGGACTGCAATGTGTAAAAAATTACCAACCGCTCATCATCCGTCCAAGATATTAGGAGAGCTTAACAAAGCGTCTTCCATATTGCGAGATGTATTCAATGATACTTTCACGAGTATTCAAACAGATGATGAAGAGTTGTACCAAGAAACAAAGGACTATTTAGCCGAAATAGCTCCCGAGAAACAAAAAATAGTGAAGCTTTACCAATCGAAAGATGTGCCATTGTTTGAGAAATACCATATTGAGCGACAAATCAAAACTTCATTTGGGCGCACGGTATCCATGAGTAAAGGAGCTTATTTAATTATAGAACACACCGAAGCTTTACACGTTATCGACGTGAACAGCGGCAACCGTTCTAACAAAGCTTCTAACCAAGAAGATACCGCACTCGAAGTGAATATGATTGCCGCTGCCGAAATCGCCAGACAATTGCGTCTGCGAGACATGGGTGGTATTATTGTAGTCGATTTTATCGATATGCAAAATCCGGACAATCGCCAAGTGTTGTTCAACTTCCTTAGAGAAGAAATGAGCGACGATAAAGCCAAACACAAGATCTTACCACCGAGTAAATTCGGATTAGTCCAAATCACTCGCCAACGCGTAAGACCTGAAGTTAACATAGAGACCAGAGAAGAAAATCCGAACAATTTGAGCGGTGATGTAGATGCACCCATCCAAATTATCGACAAGATTAATTTCTCCCTCGAAAAGATTATCAAAGACCACAAAAATGTGAAACTTAACGTTCACCCTTTCGTGGCAGCATACCTTAAAAAAGGTTTTCCATCATTACGTTCAAAATGGTTTTTTGAACATAAAAAGTGGGTGAAAATCATACCTCGTGACGCTTACACGTATTTAGAATACCATTTCTTTGACAATCAAGGAAATGAAATTAAAGAATAAAAAGAAAAGACCATCCCGTTTTATAACGCGGATGGTTTTTTTATGCTCTTTTGCTAAAGCAAAAATACCTGAAGCCCACTGGGCTTCCTCCTCTTAATATCAAATCTCGTGACGCTTACACGTATTTAGAATACCATTTCTTTGACAACCAAGGAAATGAAATTAAAGAATAAAAGAAGAAACCGCCTTTCGAAAGATTGGCGGTTTTTATACCAAAATTTGTCTCCCTAACGCATTCGAAGGGCTTTTTATTAGGAGCTTTTTCCGGCTTTCCGCGCTACATGGTAGCTCGCTCCAATCCGGGCTAGGGTTTTGCATTAAAGTTCGTATATTTGATTTCGTAAATCATTCATTATGAACAAATTTTACTTTCTCATCGTTTTTGCCTTTGTACGACTAGTAGCTTCTGCTCAAACACTAAATATACCCGATGCCAATTTTAAAGCAAAGTTAGTTCAGGCAAGTACAGTTAATGTTATTGCTTTAGATTTATCAGCTCTTGCAATCAAAATTGACACTAACGATGATGGTGAAATCCAGCAGAGTGAGGCATTGGGCGTACGAACGCTTTATTTAGACTCTTCTAACATAAGTTCCTTTGAAGGAATTCAATACTTTTCAAATCTAAGTGATTTAAGATGTTCTGATAATCTTATGACTGAATTAAATCTTTGTGGCACGGCAGTAGCTGTACTCTTTTGTGTTGACAACCCAAATTTAACGAGTATCATTTTAAAAAACGATGTAATTTCAGAAACCATATGGATAGAGCCTCCCTTTCCTCCTTTTTGGGTTTGGAATTTACCGTCGCTTCAATACGTTTGTACTGACGTTGCTGAAATGGCAGAAGCTCAAATGTATTTTACTACATCTACAACTAACTCTATAACGTTCTCCTCAGATTGCAATATCTCTGACTGCTCCAGTTCATTAAATTCTCCTAATAATGTATCCCGTTTTACAGTTTCCGTTTATCCAAACCCGGCAAATACTAAATTGAATATTACACTTCCTCAAAGCATGAATCTAAAATCAATTAGCATTTGCAATCCCCTTGGTCAATTGGTACAAGTAGATACAAATCCAACAGAAACTATTGATGTTTCAGGATTAAAAATGGGAAGTTACTTTATTAAGATTATAACTGATAAAGGAATAACTAGTTCAAAGTTTATAAAAGAATAAAACAAAAAACCCCAATTTCTCAGGCTTTTTTAATCCTTAATAATCTCCACTCGTCTCTTAATCTCATTCCCAAATTCATCCGCCACCGTAATATAATGAATCCCGGTTTCGGCGGTAATTTGCATTTCATGAAACGTTTGCGTCGTGCCTTTGTATTCGTTGTCTACGTACCAAAACAACTTGGCTTCTCGGTTGGAATGTGCCACTTTTAAAATCACGGGCTGAACATTACTGTTGAAATCCTTGGCCAAATAAATCTTGCTGTTGGTTTTAGGATAAATAAAATCCATGGCGGCTTTTTGGTCTTGTTTACAATCTTCCCGAAATGGCGGCAGCGGTTTATAATCAATGTGCAAACTCTTGTAATACCATTCCATCACCGGTGGCAACACAAACCATTTTTTGGAAACGATTTTATCCACATCCTCACAACTGCTGTTTACCCTGAATTGTTGTGTCGCATCCAAATGCACCAATTTATGATAAGGACAAACCGAAGTTTTCTTTCCTCTTCGAGTGATCAATTGCTTGGTTTTCGGACAATCGTCTTGGGCTAAATGTCCGCTTAAACTACAAACCTCAGCGTATTCCAAATCATTCAATGGCGGTTGGAACCATTTCTTTTTGGGCAACAAATTAAAGACATCAAACAATATCGGTGCGGCACTTCCAACACCGGTTAATTCCGGTCTGCCTTCCCCATTCGCGTTGCCCACCCAAACACCGACTACATAACACGAATTTGTTCCAATCGCCCAAGCATCACGGTTCCCGAAACTGGTTCCGGTTTTCCAAGCCAATTCTAAGGAAGAATCGTAAAACTTCCAGGCTTCGTCGCCTTCAGGTCGATTGACTTCCTTCATCGCATTATAGGTCAAAAATATCGAGCCTGCACCAAATATGTTTTTCTGAAAACTTTCGGTACCATAATCCTGTTCGAAACCGTTGACATAATTCAGCTCGATGAATTCTTTAGTTCGGTATTTCCCGCTTGATTGATTGAAATAATTAATCGTAGACGACATATTTGCATAGGCACGACACAAATCCCACAAATTGCTTTCAGCACCGCCTAAAATCAACGACAGTCCATAATGATCGGGGTGTTGGTTGATGTTTTTGAGTTTTAATTTCTGGGTCAGTTCATAAAAATTATGCACGCCATGTTCCTGCAACATCAAGACCGAAGGAATGTTCAACGAACGTGATAACGCTCTTTGTGCCGGTACTGCGCCGTCAAACGTCAGGTTAAAATTCTGTGGTGTATACCCCGAAATTTGCGTGGGAATATCGGCGACCAACGTATTAGGCAACAATTCGCCTTCATCAAGCATTGAAGCAAACAAAAGTGGTTTCAAAATACTACCCGTACTTCTCGGTGCTCCAATGATATCCACATCTTTGTCGTGGTCTTTATCCGTTGGAGAATTGCCGACATAACCAATCACATTGCGGTTTTGAATGTCAATGACCATAATCGCCAAGTTGTGCACTTCGTTTTGCTTGTACTGGTTGTAATACTGAAGCGCGATTTGGTTGATGCGGTTTTGCAACGAAATATCAACCGTTGTTTTGATGCGTTTGCCTTCATCGGTTTTGGCGATTCTTTGTAGCAAATGAGGTGCAATTTGAGGCAGATTATACGGTTTTTGCGGCAAAGGTTCTTTAACTGCTAATTCATAAGTCAGCTTGTCGATGATTTTTTCGTTGTAGAGTTTGAGCAACAAAGCATTTCTTTTTCGCATCAATTTGATTTGGTTTTTTCCCGGATAAATCAAACTCGGTGCATTGGGTAATACGGCTAAAGTCGCACTTTCTGCCCATGACAATTGATACGATTGCACGCCAAAATACCGCCAAGAAGCCATTTCCAAACCAACCACATTCCCGCCGTAAGGCGCATGTGCCGCATACAATTCGAGGATTTTTTCTTTGGTATGACGGAACTCTAAACGCGTCGCCAATAGCATTTCGATTCCCTTTTCAAAATAGGTTCGCTTTTTGTTTTTGCGCGATAGTCTAATGACTTGTTGGGTTAATGTACTGCCGCCGCGAACGACTTTGCCGGCACTTCTATTCTGCTGAAAAGCTTTCGCCATCGCCACCGGATTAAATCCGGGATGATAGTAGAAATGTTCGTCCTCGAAATACACGATACATTTTTTAAACTTATCGGGAACACTGTCCTGAGCCGGGAAACGCCATTGCCCATCGCGGGCGATTTTGGCCGCCAGCAATTCGCCGTCGCTGCTTTCGATGACGGTAGCGTAAGGTTCTTCGAATAAAACGCGTGGCAAAGAAAAGTAATACACTACTAACAGTATAAAAAATACTGCTGATTTCTTTGGATTGCGTTTGATATAGTTTACAAAGCGTTGCCAGAACGCTATAAGTTTGGTCTTCATTTTTAAATAAAGTTTGGAACCACAAAAGGATCAAAAGATTTTCGGAAGACACAAAGAAAACCAACTTTATGCCTTTGTTTTCTTTGTGTCTTTTGTGGTTAAACTATTTTACCACTTCCACCCATTGTCCTTTAGTACGCGCTAAAAACTCGTTGTCGTACATCGCTTCACACTGCAATCCCGGCAAATAATATTTACCCAAATAAGAAGCATTCAACAAGATTTTGAACTGTCGTGTTTCGGCCGCTTTTAGACTGAAATAGTAATTGGCTCGGTCATCCCGAATGTCGATATAATCAGCTACATTGCTGGTAGCATCCCCAAAATCGGTATACCGGGTGTTCACAATTTCAAATCCGGAAGGCAGAATTTGGGACAAGGCGATGTTTTCCACGCGTTCGTTTTTGCGGTTGGTCAACGTTACTTCGGCATAGAATTCGGTGCCTTGGGCAATTTTAGAAACGCTGATGGCTTTGCCTTTTCGATCTTTGAAAACCACATTGGCGCTCACGTTACTCTGCATTGGTTTTTCGCTTCCCACCGGAAGAATCCCGCTATTCAAGACGCGAACAAACAAGGTATTCTTCTTGTTGTTTTTAATCGTCACCGAATTGTTGCCCATTTTGACGGACAAGTTGCGTTGTGCCAAAGTTTTATCGGTAGTAATAACTTCCGGTTTTCCGGCATTGGTATACGAAATAGAAACGCCTTTCGGACCATTCGACTTAGCGAATTTGGCCATCGCATACAATCCGTATGCCGTAGTTTGGGTACTCATCCATTGTGGGCTCGAAAGGTTTTTCGCCAATTTAGTTGCTATGGCAAACGCCTTTTGCTTTTGTCCTAACAATATCAATGTTTCTAAGGCCATCGCTCTGTTTCTATCGGCTGAACCATAGTAATAATGGTAATAATTGTTATCTGAAACTTGTTCATCGATAAATGATTTACTCAATAACGACATACCAGCTGTATTTTGTTTAACCAAAGCGTAACTCGCTGCCAAACGCAATTTACTTTCGTTAGAAATCCCAACCGTTTCACGCAGTCTGTTCATCGAAGCCAAATCTGCCGAACCGGCTAAGGCTAAGGTGTACAAACGATACGCTTGCGCAAAATCATTGCCGTATTGTTTTTCGTAGCGCCATTGTTTGGCTTGTTTTTGTTGGTACGAAATCCATTTGGTTTTGAAATTGATAGGCAACACGTACCCTTTTTTCTCGGCTTCAATCAGGAAATGTCCGGCATAAGACGTTCCCCAATCATCGGCATCAGCATTGCCCGGCCAATAAGAGAATCCGCCATTCGCCAATTGGAAATTCCCCAAACGTTGAATTCCGGCCGTAACATTCTTTTGGATTTTTTGTTTGTAGGTCGCATCCAAATCCATGATTTCAGTCAAATACAATTGCGGGAAAACCGACGAAGTTGTTTGCTCAACGCAACCGTGAGGATACTGAATCAAATAATCCAATCTTCGTCCGAAATCGACTGTCGGCACCGAGGACACTTCCATCTTCGCTTTGTTGCTACCGCTTACACCAAAGGTTTTCCAAGTGATGGTTTTAGAACTGTTCGGCGGAATCACCACATCGGTAAAGTCATTCGTTACCGGATTCGGATTGGTCACATCAATTTCAACCGTGTAAGTCGATTTTTCTTTCCCCGAAGTCGCAATGATGTCTATTTTCCCTATGCCGGTTGTGGCGCCAACTTCCAAATTGAAATACGCCATTTTTTCATCCGGTTCGGTGAATTTTATGATTTGACTCGCGTTGCTTACGACTTTCACACTGCTATTGGTTTTGATTTGCAACGTAACATTTTTGATGTGTTTTTCTGTGGCGAAAAGCGTCACCGGAATGGTTACTTTTTCCGAAGGTGAAATTTTTCTCGGCAACGAAGCCAAGATCATTAACGGACTTTTCACTTGCGTAGCTTTTTCGGCCATACCGTAAGCGCTGGTTTTGGCATCGGCTGCTACGACCATGGTACGAACCGAACCGATGTATTTCGGCAATTTGATTTGGTGGGTTTTGGAGCCGCCGTTTAATTCAAATGGTCCAAAGTACATTACTACCGGTTTGAAGCGATTCGCTTTTTTGGCTTTGCCACCGCCGGCATCGGTATCACCACCAATGCTGAACACTTGGTTGACTTTTCCGCCATAAGCGCCAATCACATCATCATAGATGTCCCAAGTTCTTACGCCTAACGCTTCACGGGTATAGAAACTCGTCCAGGCATTAGGGGTTTTGAAACGGGTTAAATCCAACAAACCTTCATCAACCACCGCGATGGTGTAAGTCATTCTTTTACCTTTCTTTTCGGAGACTTTGACGTTAACGGTTTGCTCCGGACGCAAGACATCCGGCATAGAAAGTACCGGTTCCAATACCGTATTTTTATCGATTACTTCAATTGGAACGATGCCGTACATTCTGATAGGCGAATCATTTTTGGTCGAAGCGTGTGGTTGCAATAGGGAAATATTGATGTACACATTCGGCGCCATGTCACCCGTAATTGGCAATTCGACTATGGTTTCTCCTTTTTTTGTTTTGGCCCAAATGGTTTTCAACACTTTGGTTCCGTTTTCGATAGAAATCATCGCTCTGCCACCTTCACTGGAAGGGAATGAAATCTTGGCTTTGTCACCAACAGCATAATTGGTTTTATCCGTAGTGAATCGCAACATGGTTGCTGACTCTCCATCAGTACTTCTACTTTTGGCAGACCACCAAGGCATATCAATATACACTCTTACTCCGGTGGCATGACCATCATTAGGATCGGTTACTCGGATTAAATAATTGCCCCAATCTTCATCGGGAACCGAAAAAGAGATACTTCCTCTTCCGGAGGCATCAGTATTGACATAGAAATTTTTGTAGCCAATGGTTGCATTCGAAGTATTGTAGTTCGACAAATTATCATTCGAAGCATCCCACCACCAGCGCGACTGCAAGCGGTAAACACTAACCTGTAAATTCTTAACCGAACGCGGACGACCGTTTTCGCTTACCGTTACGATGTCGAAACGATTGTTTCTTCCGGTTTCAATCATGCCGTATTTATTAGGTTCAGGCGATTTTACACCGACATATGTTTGGTAGGGAGAATAAGTAGTCGAAGCTACATCGGTACTCACATCGCCGCCGCTTTCGTAAACTTTGGTAATAAACGCAGCTTTCAACATTCCCGGAGCCTGACCTTGAATCGTTGGTTTTATGGGAATAGACGCGCGACCTTGGGCATTGACTTTTCCGGAGAAAATATTGATTTCTTCGGTGTAGAAACTGCGGGTTGGGTCATCGAATACATAGTTAGAAAATCCTTTGAAAGTCGTTACCTGTTGGGAAAACTTGGCCTGAACTTCGGTTTTTAAATCTTTAGCCACGGCACCATGCAACCACAATACTTGGATGTTATTGACATTCTCTTTGCTCGCGGAAAGGATTGGTTCGTTGAAACTGTTTTTGATTTTCAAACGATTGGGTTTGATGGTTTCAATCTTGATGCTTTTGTAAAAACGCGCGCCACCAATGCTGATTACGGCTTCCCAATTTCCGGTAATGTCTTCTGTTTCGGTTGGAATGATGAACTTGTAATGATTCAAGCTGTTCATTTTTTGAACCGCTTCATAAACCGTTTTGCCATTCGGGTCGTTCATTTTTAATTTAATCGGATGCGATGCCGGTAGTTTATTGGCATTGTCATTTAAAATAAAAGACAAATACACCGTATCGCCCGGACGCCAAACGCCACGTTCTCCGTAGATGTAGCCTTTCAAACCTTTCTGTAATGTTTCGCCGGAAACATCAAAATTACTCACGGACAAAGACAACTCATCATCGAGTTTTACGTAAGTACTTTGGTCACCATCACTGACGATGGCAAAATAAGCGTATTTCTCCAACTGGAATGAAGCCACACCATCGCTGTCTGTGGTAGAAGAAGCGATTTTTTGTTGTTGGAAATTGTACAAATCCACTTTGGCGCCCGAAACCGCTTTGGTAGAAACGATATCACTCACGGCAACCACAACCGATTTATCGGTACCGCGTTTGGCAATTACGCCTAAATCTGTAGCCAAAATATTGGTCCCGACTTTAGTATTGTAAAAATAATAATCTGAACACGGATCTTGGCTTTCGCGCCATTCGTAGTCTTCTTCGTAATAGTAATCGTAACCGCTGCTGCTGTAATTCACGTCGTTTTCATCAACCTCTTCTTCATCTTCACGGTTGTAATAGCCTTCGTCTTCGTCTTCATCCGGAGTAGTCGAAGAAGCACATCTGTACATCGAATACGCTTTTTTATAGGAGAACTCTACTCGATAAATCGCGCCGGGTTCGGGTTTGATTATTTTAGAAAGGTCTAAAGCGTAGGTATTCCATTTGGTGTAATCGATGAGATTGTTTTGTTTTAATTCGATTTTGGTCTTGGTAATGGCTTGACCAACTTGTCTCAGATTACGCGTTCCGTTGAGCTCATTGTTTTGCAAAAACTGCATGATGTTGTTTTTGTAGATTTTGAAAACCTTAACATCAACGGCATTTAAATTAGCGACTTCAAAATTGATTTTCAAATTATTAGAACTTGGCAAAATGTTACCGCTCTTAAGCAATTTTACACCCGGTTTTACTTGTTCGAATAACAGTTTTTCCGAGTAATTATTCTTCATTTTGTAGCCGTAGATGTTTTCAATGCCTTGAAAAACTTCTACTAATTTACTACCGGAAAACCCATCTTGAGTCGACTGAACCGCTTCCACGATCTCTTCAACCGCTGCGGCTGCAGTATCAATGGCTACTGCGGTTGTGTCATATACTTCCTGAACTGCTACTGTTTCTGTTGCAGTGCCTCGGTCGACTTGGGAATCGGGTTCTTTGTTGTAAAATACTTTGAGGACATTACCCATCGTAGCAAACTTGAGATTGCTCGTATTTTCAATCGCTACTAATCCTTTGAAATCTTGGTCTTTTTTTAACGGGTCGGAGAAGTTGATTAATACTGATTGGTTATTGGCATCTCCAACTTCAATCTTCAACACTTTGAACTGATTTTTACCCGGGATCGGGAATTTGGTTACGCCTTTTTGGTCGATATCCACGTCGTCTCCATCCCAATTGATGAGGATTTCACTATCGTCATCAAAACGCTGGATGCTGTCAATAATAAATTTAAAATCTGTTGCCGTACTAACGGCTTTGTCAAATTTGATTTTGAGCTTTTTATCGTTCTGAGTGGCTTCAATAATTTTCTGAGCGTCTTCAAAACTTAGATTGTCAGCCGTTTTCAAGTTGCCGTGCAAGTAATACCAATCTCTGCTGTAAGACTGCAAATCTTGGGTATTAACTATAAAATCCTGCTTGATCGTTTTGACTGAAAAGTTAAAATCTTTGAGCTCTTTCGGCACTTTATTAGTGATGTCGGACAAATGCAAAGTGATTTGGTACAAGGTGTTTTGTTCCAATTTTTCTTTGGGAATAAACGCAATGGTATTGGGTGAAAGCGCCACTACTTTTCCCCTAACGCTGGGAGAAATGTCGAATAAATCTTCGTCTAATTCCTGATTGGGTTTCCAATCGCTCTTGTTGAAGGCCAATTGGACCCTAAAATCCGAGTTGACCGAGACGAAGCCCGATGAAAATCCTGTAATGTAATCTTTGTAGAGTGAGGGATCTGAATCAAAATCGGAAGCCGATTTTTTAGAACAGGATTGCAATAGTAAAATTGCAACAAGCAAACCTAGAATCTTGCTGGTTTTCATCGTTTAAAAAGAGATTATTTGTTAGAACTTATGCCTTGGGAAATTTTTCCCAATTAGCATTATAACGCTAAAATTATTAAAATATTATTTACGTTAGGAAATATTTTTTAGGAATATTTTTCTTAACCTTTCATTTGCGTTTGGAAGCAAAAAAACGGACCATTAAATCCGAGGCTTCTTGGGCCATAACCCCTTTAATTACTTGGGTTTTCGGGTGAAGTTGGGTGCCGAGATTTTCAAAACCTCGTTGCTCATCCGAAGCGCCGAAAACTATTTTGGAAATTTGACTCCAGTACAACGCGCCGGCGCACATTTGACAAGGTTCTAAAGTGACATAAAGCGTACAGCCTTTTAGGTATTTTCCGCCGATAAAATTTGCTGCCGAAGTAATGGCTTGCATCTCGGCATGCGCGGTGACATCATTGAGCATTTCGGTGAGGTTGTGCGTTCTGGCAATCACTTTATTATCGATTACAATAACGGCACCGACCGGAATTTCGCCTTTATCAAAAGCCAGTTCGGCTTCCTGCAAAGCTTTCTTCATAAAATACTCGTCGGTGAAAGGGTTTTCCATAAAACAAAAATACAATTTCAATTCGTACATTTGTCCCATGTCCAAAAAATTGCTCCAACATATTAATAACCCCGTCGATTTGCGAAAACTAGACGTCGCTCAATTGCCCGAATTGGCAAAGGAGTTGCGCGAGTTTATCATTGATATCGTTTCGGTAAAGGAAGGACATCTCGGTGCCAGTTTAGGCGTAGTCGAATTGACCATTGCCTTGCATTATGTTTTTGATACGCCCAATGATTTGCTGGTTTGGGATGTTGGACATCAAGCTTACGGACATAAAATTTTAACCGAACGCAGAAAGAAATTCGACACCAATCGACAGCTTGGCGGGCTTTCCGGTTTTCCTAAGCGCAGCGAAAGCGTTTATGATACCTTTGGCGTAGGCCATTCTTCTACGGCGATTTCCGCGGCTTTGGGTATGGCGATTGCTTCCCAATTGAAAGGCGAAAACAAACACCATATAGCGGTAGTCGGCGATGCCTCGATTGCGAGCGGAATGGCGTTTGAAGGTTTGAATCATGCCGGCGTTACCGATGCAGATTTGTTGGTGATTTTAAACGACAATGCTATCGGAATTGACCCAAGTGTTGGTGCTTTGAAAAACTATTTGACTGCGGTTAAAGAAGGCAAAAATCCGAAGCAAAACAACATGATTAAATCGCTGAATTTTAATTATTCGGGGCCGATTGACGGTCATGATTTGCCTGCCTTAATCAAAGAATTAGAACGACTTAAAAAAGTAAAAGGACCCAAGTTTTTACACATCATAACCACCAAAGGCAAAGGGTTACAAAAAGCCGAAGAAGACCAAGTAAAATACCACGCACCGGGGAAATTTGATGCTGCCACCGGAGAAATTCACAAAACGGCTACGGAAAATTTGGCGCCTAAATTTCAAGATGTATTTGGATTGACCTTAGTTGAATTGGCGAAAGCCAACCCTAAAATAATCGGAATCACGCCTGCTATGCCCAGCGGCAGTTCGATGAAATTTATGATGGATGCATTTCCGAAACGGGCTTTTGATGTGGGGATTGCTGAACAGCACGCCGTCACCCTTTCTGCCGGAATGGCGACGCAAGGCATGGTGGTTTTTTGCAACATTTACTCCACTTTTTTACAACGCGCTTATGACCAAGTAATCCACGATGTGGCTTTGCAAAACCTCCCGGTGATTTTTTGTTTGGACCGAGCGGGATTGGTTGGTGAAGACGGCGCAACGCATCACGGGGTTTTTGATATTGCGTATTTGCGTTGTATTCCGAATATGATGATTTATGCACCCAAAGATGAAATCGATTTACAAAATATACTGTATACCGCTTCGTTAGGATTAAAACATCCGATTGCGATTCGTTATCCGCGTGGTCGCGGCAAAAATACGGATTGGAAATTCCCTAGCGATTTTCAAAAAATGGAACTTCGCAAAGCACAGAAGTTGAAAAAAGGAAAAAAAGTGGCGATTCTTTCTACCGGAACCATTGCTTATAATGTGACTGCAGCTTTAGGTGAAATAGAAGATGACGGTCATTTTGCGCACTATCATTTTGGGTTTATCAAACCTTTGGATGAAAAGAAACTACACAAAATTTGCGATAAATTTTCTACCATCATTACCGTGGAAGATGGTGTAACTACCGGCGGATTTGGTAGCGCTATCTTAGAATTTGCCGCCAAAAATGATTATGTGAATGAAATATTTCTTTGTGGCGTACCCGATTATTTTATCGAACACGGCACGGTGGATGAACTGCAACAATTTTGCAATATTGATGTAGATGGTTTGAAATCGCTTTTTTCGACTTTGTTGGAGGAAGAGGAAGAAGATTAGTAGTGGCAAAGTTGCAGAGTTTTGATTCTTTATGGTTTAAAAGATTAAACCACAAAAGACACAAAGAAAAACATAGACACAAAGAAATTAGGATGTGACTATTTTAATAAATAACAGATTTATCTCTTTTGTGACTTTTGAATACTTTTGATTCTTTGTGGTTGAAAAAATTATGCCCACAAAAGGCACAAAGATCTTTAAGCCGTCACAATCTTATTCAACTCCACCGCTTTTCCGTCGGTTAACATCGAGATATAATGACAAATGTGGAGCAATCTTTCGTAGAGACTTTCTTTTTCCAAATGGTGTTTTTCGGGTAGAATTTTCATTAACAACTTATCGTAATTCGTGGCTTTTCCGTCATACGTATTGTTATACGCCGTGATGAATTTGTCCAACAAATTATTGATGATTTGGTAACCCGAAAGCTCTTTCTCGATTACTTCTCTACTTTGGTAAATGTTCTTTACGCTTAGCTTGATGATGTCGTCCATTTGGGCTTTGTACTTACTTTTATCGGTTAAGGCAAAGTGGAATTTCCCCTGTAAAATCGCCTCTTCGTTTTCAATAAACACGCGAACGGCATCGTTGATTAAGTTGCCAATCGCCAACGCGCGCAAGTAGCTGATTCGGTCTTCTTTGGTGGTTAAGGTTTGGTATTTCGCAGCATCAATCGTGTCTTTGACTAGTTTGATTAAATATTCCAACGCATAATCTTCGGAAACTAAACCGAGATTGATGCCGTCTTCAAAGTCGATTATCGTGTAGCAAATATCATCGGCCGCTTCGACTAAAAACGCTAACGGATGTCTTTCATAACCGACATCATCACCGGTTTTGTTGGATATCATTCCTAGTTCTTCTGCGACTTCTTTGAAAAAAGCCACATCCGATTGGAAGAAACCATATTTTTTATCGGCTATATTTTTGGTGGGTTTTTTGGGTAGACTTTCTTTCGGATATTTGGTAAAAGCACCCAAGGTGGCATAAGACAAACGCAAACTGCCTTCGATTCCCGGACGCGAACTCGTTAGTACTGAAAATCCATTGGCATTGCCTTCAAAATCGACTAAATCCTGCCATTGTTTTGGCGTTAGTTGGTCTTTGTACTGTTGGCCTTTCCCAATCGAAAAATATTCTCCAATCGCTTTTTCGCCTGAATGTCCGAATGGTGGATTGCCAATATCGTGTGCCAAAGCAGCGGCAGCGACTATTGCCCCGAAATCATTCATGTGATAGCCGTGGATTTCTTTGAGATACGGATATTTTTCGATAATTTTTTTGCCGACTAATCTTCCGATGGAACGACCAACGACGGAAACTTCCAAACTGTGGGTCAAACGCGTGTGAACGAAATCGGTTTTCGACAAAGGAATGACTTGGGTTTTGTCTTGTAAACTTCTGAAGGCCGACGAAAAGATAATACGGTCGTAATCGACTTCAAAGCCGAGACGCGTGTCGTCTTGTTCAATGCGCAATCTTTTGCCGGTATCGCCTTGGCGTTTTAGAGATAAAAGTTGTTCCCAGGTCATATTGATTAAGGATTTGGCCCTTCGACAAGCTCAGGGTGACATTATTATTATATCAAAAGTACATTTTAATTTATATTTTTCTTCATGCAAACGCTGTTTTCCACGCCTATGTATTGCCCAAAGTTTTCGGTGATTTCGTAGCCGAGTTTTTGGTACAAACCAATGGCATCTTTTTGCAGGTAACCGGTTTCGAGTAGGGCCAATTTATAACCTTCTTCTTTGGCCCAAAGTTCGAGTTCGGTTAAAATGGTTTTGGCGATGCCTTTGCCGCGGTATTCGGGCAAAGTGTACATGCGTTTGATTTCGGCGGTTTGGGAGTCGTATTCTTTGTAAGCACCAATACCAACTGCTATGTCATTTTCATAACAAATTAAGGCATTTTTGAGCAAGTTGGTTTTGTTGAATTGGGCATAAAACTCGTGATCATCGCCATCGAGAATTCGCAAATAGGCATCGAGTTCGATTACTAAATTTTCGAAATCTTTGTTGTCGGAAGTGGTTCTGACGATTGAAATCATCTTATTCTTCGTTAGGATTTGATTTGGATTGATAAAACTCGCGTTTTTCTTGCTCTAAGGCTCTTTTATCGACTACATAGGTTTTGGAAATGCTGTCGTGCCAACCTTTGGCAGACGACCCCATGAACAATGATAGTACGAATGGCAACCAATTAAGCGGAATCAATCGGCAAAGGGAACGTACTAAAATCATTTCGTGATTTGGTTTTTCTCCGTTTTCGTCGACCACTACCGTTTGGGTAATCCATTTTCCGACGGTTCTGGCGGTGAATATTTCAAAGACATTGTAATAAAACAAAGTAACGCTTGCGGTAAAAGTATATTGTTGCCAAACATCTACGGCAAAATGATCGAGATAGGCTTTGCTTTCTTTGAGTTCCATTCCGGCTACCATAAAAACCAACACAATGAAAAGCAATAGTAATTGCACCAAAGAATCGATTAGCAAGTTGACAAACCTTTGTCCATGAGAAGCCAAAAGCGCTTCGGAAATCAAGAATGGCTTTCGTAGATTTTGTTCCATAACTGTTATTCTTTTTGGTTGGCCAAAAAGAAATTTCTGGATTTCTTCGGGTATTGGTTATAGCTTTTATCGCTTGGGTTGGCAATCACCGATTTGATGTTGATTTCGTCTCCGAGTTTGAAACTCGCTTCGGTGTATTTATAATCCAATAAATATTCACCACAGAAATAATTTCCGTTTTCGTCTTTTTCAATGATGCCGGTGTAAACCCCTTTTTTTTCTTTTGACATGATGTTTGTTTTTTTTAGCCCCGATGGCAGTGACATCCTTTTAGACCTGTCAGGTTTTAAAAACCTGACAGGTCTAAAAGATATAACGGACAGCGGGAAATAGCTCCTAAAATTAATAAAAACAGCCATCTAACGACAGCTGTTTTCTATATTCTTTTTCTTTTTTCTATTCTCTGATTATGAACCACACATTTCGCAATCTTCCGGTCCGGCGTTGCGTGCGCGTTCTATCATGGCTGCGAAGTCTTCGGCGGTCATTTCTCCGGTTTCGTTGGGTGCTACTACTTCAACGCCTACAGCTTCCGGTTCGGCCAACGTTGGTTCTGCTTTTTTATCGTTGTTCAAAGTAAACTTGATAGCATCCACCGCCGCTTTGGTTCTTAGGTAATACATACCGGTTTTTAAGCCGCTTTTCCAAGCGTAGAAGTGCATTGAAGTTAATTTGGCATAGTTGGCATCTTGCATGAACAAGTTCAACGATTGCGATTGGTCAATAAAATAACCTCTGTGTCTTGACATATCGATAATGTCTTTCATCGACATTTCCCAAACGGTTTTGTAGAGCTCTTTTAAGTCTTCCGGTATACGTTCGATGTGTTGTACTGAACCGTTGTGACGCATGATTTCCTGTTTTAACTCTTCGTTCCAAAGTCCGCGTTTTACTAAGTCTTCCAACAAGTGTTTGTTAACCACAATAAACTCACCCGACAATACACGACGCGTGTAAATGTTAGAAGTATAAGGTTCAAATGCTTCGTTGTTTCCTAAGATTTGAGATGTAGAAGCGGTTGGCATTGGTGCTACCAATAAGGAGTTTCTAACGCCATGTTTTACTACTTCTTTGCGCAAGCTTGCCCAATCCCAACGACCTGATAATTCTTCGTCTTTGATGTTCCAAAGGTTGTGTTGGAACAAACCTTCAGAGATCGGCGAGCCTTTAAAGCTTGAGTATGGTCCTTCTTCTTTGGCCATTTCCATAGACGCGGTTACAGCGGCGAAGTATAGCGTTTCGAATATTTCTTGGTTCAATTGTTTGGCTTCATCGCTGGTAAACGGCATTCTCAATAAAATGAAGGCATCGGCCAAACCTTGCACACCTAATCCAACCGGACGGTGACGCATGTTTGAGTTTTCGGCTTCAATAACTGGATAGTAATTGCGGTCGATTACTTTGTTCAAGTTGCGGGTTACGCGTTTGGTTACGTTGTATAACAATTCGTGGTTGAATTTGCCGTTGTCTACAAACATTGGTAACGAAATAGAAGCTAAGTTACACACTGCAATTTCGTCTTCCGAAGTATATTCCATGATTTCGGTACACAAGTTTGACGAACGGATGGTTCCCAAATTCTTTTGGTTGGATTTACGGTTCGCGGCATCTTTGTACAACATGTATGGTGTTCCGGTTTCGATTTGTGATTCGAGGATTTTCTCCCAAAGTTCACGTGCTTTTACCGTTTTTCTTCCTTTGCCTTGGGCTTCGTAAGAAGTATACATCGCTTCGAATTCATCCCCATAAACGTCGCATAAGCCCGGACATTCATTAGGACACATTAATGTCCAATTGGCATCTTCTTCTACGCGTTTCATGAACAAATCTGACGTCCACATCGCGAAGAATAAATCACGCGCACGCATTTCTTCTTTTCCGGTGTTCTTTTTCAAGTCGAGGAATTCGAAAATATCGGCATGCCAAGTTTCTAAGTAAATCGCAAAACTACCTTTTCTTTTTCCACCGCCTTGGTCTACATAACGAGCGGTATCGTTGAATACACGTAGCATGGGAACAATTCCGTTGGAAGTTCCGTTAGTTCCTCTGATATAAGAACCGGTAGCACGAACGTTGTGAATTGACAAACCAATTCCTCCGGCTGATTGCGAAATTTTTGCGGTGTTTTTTAACGTGTCGTAAATTCCGTCAATGCTGTCATCTTTCATAGATAGCAAGAAACAAGACGACATTTGTGGTTTTGGTGTTCCGGCGTTGAATAACGTTGGCGTAGCATGTGTAAAGAATTTCTTTGACATTAAATCGTAGGTTTCGATTACCGATTCTAGGTCATTTAAGTGAATTCCAACGGCAACACGCATCAACATGTGTTGTGGACGTTCTACGATTTTACCGTTGATTTTTAACAAATACGAACGCTCTAACGTTTTGAAACCGAAATAATCGTAGTTGAAATCACGGTTGTATATGATGTGTGAGTTTAAAAACTCGGCATTTTCCTGAATAACTTGGTGTACTTCTTCTGAAAGTAATGGTGCTTGTTGGTTGGTTCTTGGGTTTACATAGTGGAACATTTCGTTCATGGTTTCCGAGAACGATTTGTTGGTGTTTTTATGTAGGTTAGATACGGCAATACGGGCGGCTAACTGAGCATAATCGGGGTGTGTTACGGTCATGGATGCTGCGGTTTCTGCGGCTAGGTTGTCTAATTCTGAAGTGGTTACTCCATCGTATAAACCTTCAATAACTTTCATCGCTACTTTTACAGCGTCTACCAATTCATTTAAACCATAACATAGTTTTTTAATTCTATCTGTGATTTTGTCAAACATTACCGGTTCTTTGTGACCGTCTCTTTTTACTACGTACATAAAATTTTGTTTTGTGAAATAGAGAATCCCTTCGCTACTTCGAGTTACTTGTTTTGTTTTGTTAATCCCTTAACTTCCTATGAAATTTGCATCTCACAGAAAACTTCAAAAAAATTTGAAATATTTTTAAAAGTCAGCGTCGAAGCTGATTTTTTGATCTTCGGTATCTTTTGACATTACGCCGGCTTTTTGGTATTCAGCCACGCGTTTTTCAAAGAAATTGGTTTTTCCTTGTAATGAAATCATATCCATGAAATCGAAAGGATTGTTAGAGTTGTATACTCTTTTGCAACCCAATTCTACTAACAATCGGTCGGCTACAAACTCTAAGTATTGTGTCATTAAATTGGCATTCATTCCGATTAAACTCACCGGAAGCGATTCGGTGATGAATTCTCTTTCAATGGTTAAGGCGTCGGTGATGATTTCGGTAATTCTGGCTTTGGACACTTTGTGTACTAAATGGTGGTTGTGTAAATGCACGGCGAAATCGCAGTGAACGCCTTCGTCACGGGAAATTAATTCGTTAGAGAATGTCAAGCCCGGCATTAACCCTCGTTTTTTCAACCAGAAAATAGAACAGAATGCTCCTGAAAAGAAGATTCCTTCAACGGCTGCGAAAGCGATTAATCTTTCGGCAAACGAATCAGAACCAATCCATTTCAAAGCCCAATCGGCTTTTTTCTTTACGGCCGGAAATACATCAATAGCATTGAACAATTGGTTTTTTTCAGCTTCGTCTTTAACATACGTATCAATCAACAATGAATAGGTTTCGCTGTGGATGTTTTCCATCATGATTTGGAAACCATAGAAAAACTTGGCTTCCGGATATTGTACTTCGTTGACAAAGTTTTCGGCCAAATTTTCGTTTACAATTCCATCAGAAGCAGCGAAGAAAGCCAATATATGTTTGATGAAATATTTTTCATCATTGCTCAATTTATTGTTCCAATCCGATAAATCTTGGTGTAAATCGATTTCTTCAGCAGTCCAAAAACTAGCTTCCATCTTTTTGTACCAATCCCAAATATCATGATGTTTGATTGGAAAAATCACGAAGCGGTTTTTGTTTTCTTGTAATATTGGTTCGATAGTTGCCATTTTGAATTTGTATTTTGATTATTTGGGATAATTTTTTATAAAATCTGTCTGTTACAAAGATTGTCAAACCAAACGTAAAATGAAAGTCAAACTTATTCACAATCGGCTCTAGTTTTTAACAAATGCGGCCTTTTAAGTCGACTTTTGTAAAATTTACAAAATACTGTTTATCAGTGAATTAAAAAAAACAAAAAACAAAAAAAGCCCTAAAACAAAGGATGTTAGGAATTTACTGATGCCAAAATTTTAACATTTACACTCTTCTGAAAATTAAATTTCGAGTATAAAAAAAGAGCGGTTTTTCCGTTGAAAAAACCGCTCTCTGTAAAGTGTACATTTATTTCTTATTTGTCTTCCGAAATATAGGTTTTATTACCATTAGAGTTAATATAATACTTTCCTCCTCTTGGCCCGGTATACACTTTTTTACCTTTATAGGTTCCCGTAACTTTATCTTTTATGTTTTTAGGTGCCTTTTCATTGGACACTCTTTCTTTTACTTCTTTTTTGGCTTTGGCTTCCGATTTATTGGCCGCAGCTTTGGCTTTTCCGGCAGCTGAGCTTTGTTGTCCCCTTTCAGAAGCATTGTTCGATTTAAAACGCTTGTCCGGAGTGCCGTCTTTTTTTAAAGGCACATTTGTTTTTTTATATCGTTCATCGGGAGTGCCGTCTTTTTTCAATTTAACGCCTGAAGCCTTGTTTGCTTTAGTTGTTTTGACGGCTTCCGTGATTTTCGGCTTTGTTGATTTCTCCTGTGCTTTTGTTTTTTTTACCGCTTCAGTCACTTTAACTTCCTGAGCAAAAAAGGTGTTGGAAAAAACAAACACCATACACAATAAAATTAATTTTTTCATAATGCTTACTTTATTAGTTTACTAATTTAAAATTACAAAAAAAATTAAACCAAAAACCGTTCCGCTTAAAAATAAGCTCTTAATTGTACGTTCCCGGTATGGATGGTTTGACTGGTTTCGGTTTTTCTGCCTTGGTAGTTGATGTTGATGTCTAAAAATTGGGTTAAATTCTTTTGCAACAACAATCTCCAAGTTAAATTCTTGCCCGGTTGTAATCCTTCTAACATTTGAAAAGCCACAGGCAGTAAGGCATCGCCAACAAACTTATTGTCGTAGAACGAGAATTCTCCGTTCATTGTAAATTTCTTTTCACTGGCAAAAGAAAAGGAAGTGCCAAAGCGACTTTGTTTTAATTGTTCCGAATTTCCAATTTGATTTTCTTTGTTTTGGTATTCGTAGAAAACATCCCAACTTGCATTTTTGTTAAACAAATAAGAGATTTTGGGGTTGAGTTGATAAGCTTTGACTTCAAAATTCTTGGCGGCATAATTTTCGGAGAAAAGTGCTGTTTTGATGATTTTGGTTCCCAAATTAAACAACCAAGTTTTTTGAACCAAATGGGTATACTGCAATTGGTGTGATTTATTTTCACTTTCCTGCGAACCAACCGAAAGCAAAGTTTGAAGCTCATTTTGGGTGAAAGTATAAGTCGTTGAATGTTTTTGCTTGCCTCGATTGTAAAACAAACTGTTGCGAATACTAGTGTTCAGCCCTAACAAATTATTATCATCGGTTGAAAAAGGATTCAAGTCAAAATTATCTCCGTTGCGTTGGATTTTACGCTCTATTAAATAAGACGTTTGGTTGTAAAAATGAGACAGCACTCTCTTAAAGCCTTTGGCATTTTGCCATTGTACCGGATTTAAAGTCAGCGATTGCGAAAATTTATTCTGATGGGTTTTGACAAAAATTTGGTTGGGCAAAAATATCCGAACATACCGCGCTTGGTCGGGAAACGGCGCTATTTCAAACTCTTGTAGCTCCTGAATACCGTTTCCGTTATAGTCATTCCAGGTGTAAACGCCTTGTCCGGGTTCGACTTCAAGATAAGTAAATTCCTGTTGGGCAATAGTCCCGGAAGTGGTTTCATAGGCTGTGGTCACTTGGACAAATTGTTTGAAAAACTGATCGTTATACAACAACCTGGAGTTTAAAGACGGTTCGTTATCCCGAGTAGCATCTTCAAATTTAAGGTTTCTGTAGTTGACAAATAAGGACAAGTTGGATTGATCGGTTTGAACCAATCGTGATTTTAAATAATAGGACCGTGAGGTGTTTACCTTTTGCAGGAAACCGTTTTGCAAACTGTCATTAACGCGTTGCAAATAACCCAATTCTACATAAACCCTGGTGCTGTCTCCTCGGCCAACAAAGGCGCCATACTCTGTAAATCTTTGGCTTAAGGCTGATAGTTGGTTGGTTGCCACCAGTCTTTCTTTGTTGTCCTCCAAACGCAAAGAACCGCCAATCCAATTCTTTTTAAAATGATACCTGACTTGCGATTGGTTTCTGACAAAGGTTGACTTCGCATAATCGCCATCGCTGTTTAAAGCACTGGTATTTTGAAGTAAGTTCCAATCTTTGAGTTTAAAAAACCCATTAACCAAATGACGATTTCCGGTAAAACTTTTGGAGAAATCTAACTTTTCAAACTGGTAAGTAAGCTTTCCTTTTTCGAGTAACGTAAAATCTAAACCATTAATAATTAAACTTTGATTTCCCGAGAAAGTGGTCAAATTCCAATCGCGGTTGAACTCGATATTGAACAAACGTTCAATCGTTCTGAAATCTTCTTCAACATATTGGTAATTCCCAAACGCGTCCACTTGCCATTTTTTGCTAAACAATCTTTGCTTGAAATTCAGTTTTCCGGCTATTCCTTTATTATTAGCATCATCAATAGAAGAAAACAGGTTTTGATCGTTATTGCTTACGCCAATTTCAAAATCAACCAACGTTTTTTCATTCGGATTGTATTTTCCCAGGACTGTAGCGATTTGGATTTTAGTTGGCGCAATCAATCGAGTAATCGGTTCGTAATTGCCCTGCGGAACACCACCGATGGGTTCAACATATTGGTAAATCTTGCCAATGGCTGCGGTGTTGGTTAAAATATAATTTCCCAAATTGTTTCCCACCAACGTAAACCTGACATTGTACAATTCGTCATCCGGATTATTGGAATATTCAAAAACCTCAACCGTATTAACGAAGACTTTTTTGTACAAAATTTTGTTCTCAGAATACGTATCCAAATAAGCTGAAGGTGCATTCATCAGGTTGACATTGTCTCCGGCATTCGCCAAAATGGCCACTTGTTCGGGAGACAAACTTTGTTGCAACGGTTGGTTTTTAACATCGTTTTCAGAATACAAATAACCGCCCAAACTCCAATTTTTCGTAGTATAATTGGCACCGCCATAAGTCACAAATCGGGTATAACTCCTATCCGAATATTGGTATTCAATGACGATTCGCATTTCGGAAGTGATGGGGAACAAAGACGTAAATGTAATTTCTCCGGCGTTGTAATCGATGATGTAATCGTTGTTTTCGCCGCGTTTTTTCAGAATACCGTTGACATAAACGCGCTCCGAACCCGAAATTACTAAGACATACAATTCGCCATTATTGCCTCGGAGTTTATACGGTCCTTGATTGCCTTCTTGTCCGGTGAACGCGCTTTTGGCATACTGTCCGCGAACCAAAGCCGCAGAAGCAAAGATTTCGGTTTTGTTTTCTTCACCGCCAAAAGTGAAACGCGTTGACAATCCTTGCACTTTTTTGTTGAAATTCAGAAAGCGCGATTGTCGGTTTTCGAGGAATAAATCGCCGGCGCGGATGTTCCATTTGTCGGTAAACAATTCGATAAAAATTTGGTCAAACTCATCCAGTTTTTGCGAATACCCATTGTCCTGTAACGGAATATTAGAATCCTGAATCGAGGCGCGAAGCGAGACTTTATCCGAGATTTTTCCGGTGATTTGTAAATCGAGATTGGACGTAACCGAAGCATTTTGATTGTTCCCAATCGTCACGCCACGGGTGATGCTTCCGGAAGTGTTTAAGCCTTCAAACGGGACAAATTTTTTGACCGAGCGATCAATTTTATAGAGATTGCCGGCTTCGTTGGGCACGACTTTACTTTGGTCGTAAATGCTGTAGGTTTTGGTTAAATGCTCGGGGAATTTAAAATACCGAATGGTCAAACTGTCTGTTGAAGTAAAGCCATTTTTGAAAAATAATTTGCCGGTTTTGAAATCGACTTTGTAGAAAGTAGTGTCGATTTCTTGGCCTTCCCGATTCATCAATTTGAAGAAACTCGGACTAATACTGACTTTTTCAATGGCTATGGTATCTTTAGTAACGGCAACTTTCTTGGTTTGGTACAACGATTTGATTTCCTGAGCCGAAAGACCGGAAAAACCGAGTAGCACCAATAATAATAGCCCTTTTTTAAACATATCCTATATAACGTAAAAATAGACTTTTTAATATAAAAAAACCGCGAGCGCACTATATTTTCGGCATTCGCGGTTTTTATATTGATTATTTCTTTGTTTACTCTTTCGTCACCAATTGCATGGTTTCTCTTGAAATTTGTTTTAAGAGAACTGTTTTTCCTTTTTCTACCATTTCAGCGGCTTCTTTGGTAAAGTGGCGAATGGTATACAAAGACACGTTTTCATTATAGGCAACTTTGAATTTTTTCGACAAAATGGCTTTTAGTTCATTGAAGTTCCCGAATTTATCCTCCACACTCACCGAAAAACTAATCGCCGAATTCTGAATCAAACTTACTTTCATTTTATATTGGTGGAACAAGGCGAAAATTTCGCTGATGTTTTCTTCCATGATAAAAGAGAAATCGATAGACGATAACGAAATCAGCAATTGGTCTCTTTTCACAATATAACAAGGCGTTTGCGGTTCTAAATCTTTCCCTTTGGAAACACTGGTACCCGGTAAAAGCGGATTGATAAACGATTTTACATGCAACGGAATTTCTTTTTTTTGTAGCGGTTGTAAGGTTTTCGGGTGAATAACGGTAGCACCGTAAAACGCTAGCTCAATCGCTTCGCGATAAGAAATTTGGTTTAACAAAATGGCGTTTTCAAAATATCTCGGATCGGCATTCATCACACCCGGAACATCTTTCCAAATGGTTACGCTTCCTGCGTTTAAGCAATACGCAAAAATAGCTGCGGTATAATCCGAACCTTCACGGCCTAAAGTGGTGGTGAAATTGTTCTCATCCGAACCTAAAAATCCTTGCGTGATATTTAATGCTTTTTTCTTTACGCCTTTCGAAATCAACTGTTGGGTTTTTTCCCAATCCACATTCGCATCACGATAAGTATTGTCGGTTTTGATGAAATTTCTAACATCAATCCAGTTGTTTTTCAAGCCGGCTTGCGCGAAATAATGGCTAACAATTGTAGTGGAAATAATCTCTCCGTAACTCACCACTTGGTCATACACGAAGTTATAATTCGGTGATTTATTGCTTCGGATAAAATATTCTAAATCGGCAAAATGACTGTTTACGGCAAAGTAAACATCGTGCTCTTCGTCTTCAAATAAATCCATCAAAATTTGGTAGTGGTACTTCTTGACTTCCTGTAACGAAGAATGCAGTTCATTCGACTTCTCGAAATAATTCTTGATTACAAGTTCTAAGGCATTAGTGGTCTTTCCCATCGCGGAAATCACCAAAAGCGTGTCTTCATGACCTACTTTTTCTAATACACTAAATACGTTTTTAATACCTTCTGCATCTTTAACTGATGCTCCCCCAAATTTGAAAATTCTCATAATTAATTAAATTCCACTGTTAAAAATTCCAAATTCCAACCGCTTGAGTATGGAACTTGATTATGTATTATTTGAATTCAAATTTCTCAGAAAATTGGAAATTCCCTGTTCATCCATTTGAACAACGTCCCAATCTTCTAAGACTTTCGCCCCCGATTTTTTATAAAATTCTACTGCCGGCGTGTTCCAATCTAAGACATTCCATTCGATTCTTCGAACGTTGTCGGCTTTGCCTTGTTCCATAATTTTGGTGTACAAAGCGAAACCCAAACCGGTGCCGCGCATTTTTTCTTTGACAATCAAATCCTCCAAATGAATGGTTCTTCCTTTCCAAGTGGAATAACGATAATAGTATAAAGCCATTCCAACAATCTCTCCATCAACTTCCGCTACAAAAGTGTAAAACAAAGGGTTTTCTCCAAAACCATCGCGCTCTAAATCGGCCACTGTTACCACAACGGCATCCGGTTCTTTTTCAAAAACGGCCAATTCTCGGATTAAATCCAGTACCGCTTGCATGTCGGCTTTAGTTCCTTTTCGGATGTTCATTTGGTATAATTTTTAATACTTCGCAACCGTTCAATCTAAAGGTTTCGAGTGGCAAAAATACAATTTATAATTTCTTTGCGAAATACATTTTTTCTTTGGCAAATTTAGCGATATTTGCAGCCACAACTACAACGATTTCGTAATGGAAGAACGCAACAAAACCTTAGGTGAATTCATCATCGAAAAACAAGAAGAATTTAAGTATTCCTCCGGAGAATTATCCCGCATCATCAATTCCATCCGATTGGCCGCCAAAGTGGTGAATTACAAAGTCAACAAAGCCGGTTTGGTCGATATCGTTGGGGCAGCCGGAGACCAAAATATCCAAGGCGAAGACCAACAAAAATTGGATGTGTATGCCAATGATGTTTTTATCCAAACGCTAATCAACCGTGAAATTGTATGCGGTATTGCTTCTGAAGAAAACGACGATTTTATCACCGTGGCCGGTTCCGATAAAACACACAGCAATAAATATGTGGTCTTGATGGATCCTTTGGACGGTTCTTCCAATATTGATGTCAATGTTTCGGTGGGAACTATTTTTTCGGTGTACCGCAGAGTGACACCGGTTGGAACTCCGGTAACTTCTGCCGATTTCCTGCAACCGGGAACACAACAAGTAGCCGCCGGATATGTGATTTACGGAACTTCGACTATGTTAGTTTACACCACAGGTCATGGCGTTAATGGCTTTACTTTAAACCCGGCTATTGGAACGTTTTATTTATCGCATCCGAATATGCAGTTTTCGAAAGACGGTAACATTTATTCCATCAACGAAGGCAATTATGTGCATTTCCCGCAAGGCGTTAAGGATTATATCAAATATTGTCAGCTAGAAGAAGGCGACAGACCGTATACTTCGCGCTACATCGGAAGTTTGGTTTCAGACATTCACCGCAACATGATTAAAGGCGGCATTTATATTTACCCAACCAGTTCCAAATCGCCTAACGGAAAATTGCGTTTGTTATACGAATGCAATCCCATGGCGTTCATCGCCGAACAGGCCGGTGGAAAAGCTTCGGATGGTTTTGGTAGGATCATGGAAATCAGCCCGACAGAATTACACCAACGCGTGCCGTTCTTCTGCGGTAGCTTTAATATGGTAGAAAAGGCCGAGGAATTTATGGCGAAATATGTGTAAAAGTTACAAAGTGGCAGAGTCACAAAGTGGCAAAACTTTTAAGATTTAATAGAAAAGCCGGAATCAGAGATTCCGGCTTTTTACTTTGTAACTTAGCTACTCTGTAGCTTTGCCACTATTTATTCATATGTGTCATTTCATATACAAACGTATCCAAATCAACATTCAAAATCAACAATGACATGGCTTTATCAATGATAAAAGGAACGTTACCCGGCGTAAATCCTAGTGCCAAAGCAAACTTGGTTAAAATTTCTTTTTGTTTTGGCCCTAAAACATGGTCGGCATAAACCATACGGGACAAATCATACAAACGCTCTAATCTTTGCGAATGCAAGTACGGCGGATTGATAGGATATTTTAAAGGATTTTCTAAAATCTCTTCGTATTCTGCTGCGGATATTTCCAAACGAACAGCCAGTTTGTCCAAAAACTCTTTTTCTTCTTGACTCAAATCGCCATCAGCGGTGGCAACACGAACAATAGCCGAAAAATGACCTTTGTTTCTGCTTTTAAACTCGCTATCAAATAAATCTGAAATTGACATAATTATATGGGTTTTAATACTGCAAATATAAGCCAATTTCCTTTTTTGAAAAACCAATTTCCAAAATGTTTTTCATCGATTTTAGGGTTTATTTTAAAAGAGCAATTAAAATTAATCGTAAGTTTACGTTCCAAACAACCAAAACTACAATGTCAGATTTCTGGATATACTTTAATCTCGGATTAAAACATGTACTTGATATTTTTGCCTACGACCATGTTTTATTTCTCTTAGCTTTAACCGTTCCTTACGAATTTAAATCGTGGAAAAGAATTTTAATTCTTGTTTCACTTTTCACTTTGGGTCATACTTTAGCCCTGTTTCTCTCGGTATTTAATGTCATTACCATCAAATCAAATATCGTCGAGTTCCTGATTCCGATTACCATTCTAATAGCCGCTTTGTACAACATTATCGTTTCGGGTAAATCGAGCAAAAAAGACAGCATAACCTTTATTGGTATCGTTACGGTTTTCTTTGGCGTTATCCACGGTTTAGGGTTTTCGAATTATTTCAACACCATTCTTTCAGGAAAACCAACCGACAAACTTTTGCCGTTATTCGAGTTTGCGCTTGGGATTGAAGTTGCGCAAATCATAGTCGTGTTAGCCGCTTTACTTTTGGCTTATGTCGTTCAAACGCTTTTAAAATTCTCCAAACGCGACTGGGTTCTAATCATTTCTGCCTTTATCGTTGGGGTCGTCATTCCGATGATTTTACAAAGTGAAATTTGGGTTAAATAATTGTACAGAAGCGAAAGGTTTAGGTATATTTGCTATCCTTATTCCTGCTGTTCGTTACAATTTTTTGATTTGCCTTTCACTGGCGTTACAGGCCGATCAAAAAGATTTTCACTTCCATCAGGGCTAAAGGAAAAACCATTGATTTTCTGTTATGAAAGAAGCCAAACAAAAAAAATACGACGTTGCCTACTTGAGAATTGCAGCCGAATGGAGCAAATTGTCTTATTGCAAACGCAAACAAGTCGGCGCCATTATTGTCCGAGATAAAATGATCATTTCTGATGGCTATAACGGAACACCTTCCGGATTTGAAAACTGTTGCGAAGACGACGAAGGATTGACCAAGTGGTATGTGCTACACGCCGAAGCCAATGCGATTTCTAAAGTGGCGCGCTCTACTCAAAGTTGTGAAAATGCCACTTTGTACATCACGCTTTCGCCTTGCAAAGAATGCAGCAAACTCATCCACCAATCGGGGATTAAACGTGTCGTTTTTAAAAACGGCTATCGCGATGAATCCGGTTTAGATTTCCTCAGAAAAGCCGGAATTGAAGTAACTCAAATCGAAAATTTAGATTAACACCTCATCATACATCCAATGAAATCTAAGGAAAAATACTTGCCTTTATTGCTGTTCGCTTGCGTCGCCTTGGGAATCATCATTGGTGGTATGCTCAATTTCCCTAAACGAACCCTTTCCAAACAAAATGCCAGCAAAGCCAAAATCGAAAAACTAATCGACTTCATCAATAATGAATATGTTGACGATGTTGATTCAGATTCTATTGTTGACCTAACGGTGAACAGTATTTTGGCCAATCTGGATCCGCATTCGGTTTATATTCCACCAAGCGAACAATCCTCAGAAGCCGAATTGATGAAAGGCGATTTTGTAGGCATTGGCGTCAACTTCTACATGTTTAACGACACCGTAACGATAGTAAAACCTTTGGCAAATGGCCCGGCCGAAAAGGCAGGTATTTTAGCCGGCGACCGCATTTTATATGCCGATAAAGACAAACTTTTCGGAAGAAAATTACCAACAGACAGTTTGTTTAACAAATTAAAAGGTGAAGAAGGCTCAAAAGTCTTATTGACCATCTACCGAAAAAGCACCAACAAGAAATTAAAAATCCCGGTAGTTCGGGATGTAGTTCCTATTAAGAGTGTTGACATTTATTTGAAACTAAACGCCACAACCGGTTATATCAAAATCAATCGCTTTGCCGAAAGCACTTATGACGAATTCCGAGTAGGTTTGGAGCAATTGAAAAAACAAGGCATGAAAACCTTAGTCATAGACTTGCGAGACAATGGCGGCGGTTATTTGGAAAAAGCGGTTGAAATTGCGGATGAATTATTAAAAGACAAAGAACTCATTGTTTTTACCAAAAATAAAAAAGGCGAAATCAACAAAACTTTTGCCACTGAAGAAGGCATTTTTGAGTCCGGAAGCGTTTTTGTTTTAATTGATGAGAATTCTGCTTCTGCCAGTGAGATTTTAGCCGGCGCCATACAAGACAACGACCGCGGTACTATTGTCGGCAGACGCTCTTTCGGAAAAGGTTTAGTGCAACGCGAAATGGACTTTGAAGACGGTTCGGCTGTTCGTTTAACAACTTCCAGATATTACACTCCAAGCGGTCGCTCTATTCAAAAACCTTATATCAAAGGCCATGGCGAAGAATACAGTCATGATTACAAAGCCCGATTTGAAAACGGAGAATTGTACGCCAAAAACAAAATCAAAATGGCTGATTCTTTAAAATTCAAAACCAAAAAAGGCCGAACCGTTTATGGCGGTGGCGGCATCGTTCCCGATGTTTTCGTGCCTTTGGAAGTCAAAAAAGGAGAGGAAAGTGTGGCTTATATTTTAAGCTCCGGTTTGGTGAGCCATTTTGTTTTTGAACAATTAGACAAAAATCGAACTGCTTTCAAAGGAGTAAAATTTGATGCTTTTTTGGTCACAATGCTTCAAGACAATACCATAGTTTCTAAATTCGAAAAGTATTTAAAAGAGGCCGGTTTGGAAATGTCTTTAACGAATAACAAAGCATTAGTAAAAAAATACCTAACTGCAGAATATGCCCGTCAACTTTTTGGTGAAAACCAATACTATCAAATCATTTTGAAAGATGATGCCATGTTAAAAGCTGTTTTAAAGTAAGTTTTACTTTCTGATGCTGTCATGCACCTGAGCATGAATTCCACCATTCCACAAGGTTAAAATATCGGTTGCTACAGCGGCACCACTTCCGGCGGCTATGGCCAATTGACTGCGCCAACCGGCTAAAGTTCCGATAACGTAGATGCCTTCGGTTACCCTGTGGTCAATATTTTTGAGTTGGATTCTGTTTTTCTCCGGAATGACTTTTTGATGTGGCATGACAAAGTCCTCTAATCCTTCTATGGTAAACGGATTTCCGGCACCTATTCCGACAACAACTATTTTCGTTTGATAGGAATTTTTATTGGTGATTACGGTAAAATTTCCGTCTTCGCCTTCAATTTTCATTACTTTTTCACCTGCAATTTGGTCGATGTGCGGATACAATTGGTTCAAATGGTCAATGCTTTCCGTCAATAATTCCGAACCCAATTTTCCTGCGGAAATGCCGTAAGCATTATTGAAAAGAGCGTCTTGTAAGGATGAAGCTTTTTGATGGACAATGATGCCGATTTTTTTATCGGTAACAAAAGGTTTGTTTTGAGCTGAACCTAAAATCAAAGCACAAGACATGCCCGAAACGCCGCCACCAATAATCAAAACATCATACATAAGTTGGAAAATTTGAAATTATAAAATGACAAATTCCAAAAAAGCTTCAAAATCAAATATAAAGTCCCGAACATTTGAATTTTGAAATTTCCTTTTTGGAATTTGAGAAACCCTTAGTTTTTTAGTTTGTCCTCGATTTTCTTTGACATTCTAAAAATCAAAAGGATTAAGACCGCACAAAACGACGCGGCTATACCGATTAAAGCCACCATGCTGTCGCCTTCAAAAGGATTATTAAAATCAAGTAAATAAATATTTACCAATATCAGCGCGACGGCAAGAAATATAAGTATGTTGGTGAAAATTTTCATGAAATAAATTTATGGAACAAAAATACTAATTTTTGAGGTTATGCAAATAGTCCTTTAACATTAGCCGCAAATAATTTAACAGCAATCGCCAATAAAACTACTCCAAAAACTTTTCTGATAATACTCAGCCCGTTTTTACTGAGCATTCTTTCAATTTTTGAAGACGATTTCAATACGGCATAAACCAAAATAATATTCAACAAAATAGCAATGATAATATTAATTGATTGAAATTCGGCGCGCAAAGAAAGTAAAGTGGTCATCGTTCCGGCACCGGCGATTAAAGGAAATGCTATCGGAACAATCGAGGCAGAAGTAGCCGCTTCATCACGGTATAATCTGATGCCTAAAATCATTTCTAAAGCTAAAAAGAAAAGGACAAACGAACCGGCGACGGCAAACGAATTGACATCAATTCCGATTAGTTTCAAAATTTCTTCTCCCACAAAAAGAAAGGCAATCATGATTCCGGCCGATACCAAAGATGCTTTTTCCGATTGAATGTGCCCAAACTTTGTTCTCAAATCAATAATCACCGGAATGCTCCCAACGATGTCAATCACTGCAAAAAGCACCATCGTAGCTGTCGCAATTTCTCTAAAATCTAAATTCATGACGTTTATTTTTTGCAAAATTAGGTTTTTAATAATTCACTTAAGCCAATTTTCATTTGTACTTTTGCATTCTTAAAATCAGATTATGTTTCAATTAGGCAAAACCATCGTTTCAGAAGACATCCTCGAAAAAGATTTTGTGTGCAACCTTTCGGCTTGTCACGGCGCTTGTTGCGTAGATGGTGATGCAGGCGCACCTTTAAGCAAAGAAGAAACTCAAATTTTAGAAGAAATCTACCCCAAAGTAAAACCCTTTCTCCGCAAAGAAGGTATCGAAGCCATAGAAAGATTAGGCACTTGGGTTGTGGGAACCGACCAAGATTTAGAGACGCCACTAATTGACAACAAAGATTGTGCTTACGTAATTTTCGACGGAAAAACCGCACTTTGTGGTATTGAACAAGCTTACAACCAAGGCATCATCAACTGGAAAAAACCGGTTTCGTGTCATTTGTATCCCATAAGAGTAAAAGATTTTAGCGAATTTGCCGCCGTAAATTATGATCGTTGGGATATTTGCAGCGATGCTTGTACCTTAGGAAAAGAACTTCAGGTTCCCGTTTATAAATTTGTCAAAGAAGCTTTAATTCGAAAATTCGGAGAAGATTGGTATACTGAATTGGAAAAAGTAGCGGAAGATTTAAAAAACGGAAAGTAAAAAATAAAAAAAGCCGAAATCATTTGATTTCGGCTTTTTTGTGGAGAATACCGGATTCGAACCGGTCACCTCTTGCCTGCCAGGCAAGCGCTCTAGCCAAATGAGCTAATCCCCCATTTTTTTGAGACGACAAATATATAATTTTATCCAAACAAAAAGCAATTCAACAAGTATCTTTTTTGAGATTTGTTGTAAATTTACATTAAATATCCTTTTTTATGTCTGCCGAAAATACCAATGGGTTTATTGCAACCCAAATTGAAAACAAAATCGCAACCATTACCTTCAGTCATCCGGCGAGCAATTCTTTTCCCAGTGATTTACTGCAAAAACTGACAGAAGAACTTACTGATTTAAGTAAAAACAATGATATTAATGTCATCATACTGCAAAGCGAAGGGAAAACTTTTTGTGCCGGCGCTTCATTCGACGAATTACTTTCCATCACCGATTTTGAAACCGGAAAAAAATTCTTTTCAGGTTTTGCCAATGTGATCAATGCAATGCGCAAATGCTCTAAAATTATCCTCGGGAAAATTCAAGGCAAAGCGGTTGGCGGTGGTGTGGGTTTGGCTTCGGCTTGTGATTTTGCTTTTGCTTACCAAGACGCTTCGATTAAATTATCCGAAATAGCCATCGGCATCGGACCCTTTGTGATTGAACCTGCTGTTTCAAGAAAGATTGGAAAAACTGCCATGACACAGCTTACTTTACAACCCAACACTTGGCAAACCGCTGATTGGGCTGTAGAGAAAGGTCTTTATGCCGATGTTTTTGACAGTTATGGCGAATTAGATGAGGCCGTTTTGGCTTTCGCCAAAAAATTAGCGAGCTATAATCCTGAAGCCTTAACCGAAATGAAAAAAGTGTTTTGGGAAGGTACCGAAAATTGGGACAACCTTTTATATGAACGCGCCGCTGTTTCCGGGAAATTGGTCCTTTCCGAATTTACTAAAAATGCGTTGAACGAATTTAAAAAATAAAACATGACGCTTATTTCGCTTATTCAGCAAATCAATATTGATGAAAAAATAAAAAACGCCCCCGATAACGGCTATTTAATTGGTGTTTGGATTGGCTATGTATTGCCTTTTGCCGTTTTGGTCGGACTAGCTTGGCTTATGTATCGCAGAGCTAAAAAAAGACAAGACGAGCGCTAGTTATATTTTACTAAATTTGCCCTGTAAAAATATCTTTCATGAGTAACATCAGAATCACCAAACAATTTTCTTTCGAAACCGGACACGCACTCTATGGCTATGACGGCAAATGTAAAAACGTACATGGACACAGCTATAAACTTTCCGTGACGGTGATTGGTAAACCCATAACTGATTCGTCCAATGTGAAATACGGAATGGTGATTGACTTCTCTGATTTGAAAAAAATTGTAAAGGAAGATATTGTAGATGTTTTTGACCATGCCACCGTTTTTAATAAAAACACGCCACATGTTGAATTGGCTGCTGAATTAAAATCGCGCGGTCATCATGTGATTTTAGTCGATTACCAACCTACCAGCGAAAATATGGTAACCGATTTTGCCCAAAAAATAAAAAGTCGTTTGCCCAAAGACATTCTTTTGCATTCGCTAAAACTTCAAGAAACCGAAACCTCTTTCGCCGAATGGTATGCTTCGGATAACGAATAAAAATATGACGCTTTCACCCGATAAAAAAATATACTTTGCTTCTGACCAACACCTTGGTGCGCCAACGCCCGAGTTGAGTTTCCCTCGTGAACAAAAGTTTGTTGCTTGGCTGGATGAAGTTAAGAAAGATGCCGATGCAATTTTTCTTTTGGGCGATTTGTTTGATTTTTGGTTCGAATATAAAACCGTTGTACCTAAAGGCTTTGTGCGTGTTTTAGGAAAATTGGCTGAAATTCGCGACAGCGGTATTCCGATTTACTTTTTCGTAGGCAATCACGATTTGTGGATGGACGATTATTTCGAAAAGGAATTAAACATCCCTGTATACCACGACAATCGAGAATTTACTTTTAATAACAAAACGTTTTTAATAGGTCACGGAGATGGCAAAGGTCCGGGCGACAAGGGTTACAAACGCATGAAAAAAGTATTTACGAGTCCTTTTTCAAAATGGCTCTATCGTTGGTTACATCCGGATATTGGGGTAAAATTGGCACAATATCTTTCCGTAAAAAACAAACTGATTTCAGGCGAAGCCGATGTAAAATTCTTGGGTGAAGAAAACGAATGGTTGGTCCAATATGCCAAACGCAAACTCGAAACCAAACACTATAACTACCTCATCTTTGGTCACAGACACTTACCAATGATTATCAAAGTAGGCGAAAACTCGGAATACATCAATCTCGGCGATTGGATTGGTTATTTTACTTATGGTGTTTTTGATGGAGAGAATTTTGAGTTGAAGGAATATTAATCTACCTCAAATCCTTCAACCTCAACTGTATGGTTACATTACCGTTGAACTCATTTTCATCAATACAATAGACTGCCTCAAACGGGTTTTGATTTTTAACTAAATTTAGTTTTTTGCCTAAACCAAAACCAATTGCGCCAAAACCTTGGCTTCCGTTTTGTTTTACAAATAGTTTTAGATGGTCTTCATCGGCACCGATTCCCTTGGCATAGCCTGAATCTTTTAAGCCTTTAGACATAAAGACAGGAGTCATATTTTGAGGGCCGAAAGGCTCAAACTGATTCAAAATTCTAATTAGTTTATCGTTGATATCCGTCAGATTAATTTCCGCATCAACCGAAATTTCCGGTGTCAATAAATCGGGATGAATCGTTTCTTCGACTGTTCTTTCAAATGCTTCTTTAAACGCGGCATAATTTTCTTCTTTCAAGGTCATTCCTGCGGCATACATGTGTCCGCCAAATTGTTCCAAATGTTGTGCGCAAGCTTCGAGCGCATTATAAATATCGAAATCCTTGACTGAGCGTGCCGAAGCGGCCAATTTGTCTCCGCTTTTGGTAAAAACAATCGTCGGGCGATAATAAGTTTCGGTCAATCGCGAGGCCACAATGCCGATGACACCTTTGTGCCAATTTTTGTTGTAAACCACCGTTGTAAATTTGTCTGTCTCCTGATTAATCTCTATTTGATCTAGTGCTTCAATCGTGATTTGTTTGTCCAAATCCTTTCGGTCGCTATTGTGTTGCTCAATTTCGGAAGCGAAAATTTCGGCTTGGTCTAAATCGTATTCTGTGAGCAAAGCCACGGCTTCATTACCATGCTTAATCCTTCCCGCGGCGTTGATTCTTGGTGCAATGATAAAAACTACGTCGGTTATGGTGAGTACTTTTTTCTTTACATTTTGAACCAAAGCTTTGATGCCGGGTCGTGGGTTTGAATTTATCACTTCCAACCCAAACTTCGCTAAAGTTCTGTTTTCACCGGTTATCGGAACGATGTCAGCGGCAATCGCGGTAGCCACCAAATCTAAATAAGGCAACAAATCTTCTATGGTTTGGTTTCTATTTTGGGCCAAGGCTTGAATGAGTTTAAAACCAACACCACAACCGCACAATTCGTCATAAGGATAGCTGCAGTCTTCTCTTTTTGGGTCTAAAACGGCAACAGCTTCAGGTAAAAATTCACCCGGACGATGGTGATCGCAAATGATAAAATCTATATTTTTCTTTTTGGCGTAAGCCACATGGTCAATGGATTTAATCCCACAATCGAGAGCAATAATCAACGAACAACCATTGTCGTCCGCATAGTCAATGCCTTTATAAGAAATCCCATAACCTTCATCATAACGGTCGGGAATGTAAGTCGCAACATTGGGATAAAAACTCTTTAAATAACTCGACATCAGGGAAACAGCAGTCGTCCCATCAACATCATAATCGCCAAAGACCAAAATATTCTCGCCTTCCGCTATCGCAGTTTCAATTCGATTCACGGCTTTGAGCATGTCTTTCATCAAATATGGATCGTGTAAATCTTCCAAACTCGGGCGGAAAAATTGACGCGCAGCTTCATACGTTTCAATCCCTCTTTGTACCAAAAGTGTTGCGATAAGTTGGTCAACCTTTAATTCGGCGGACAAAGTTTTTACTTTTTCGGATGATGGTTTGGGTTTTAAAGTCCAGCGCATGTTGAAGTACGATTTACGAAATTAGAAGCACTAAGTTTTAGTTGCGGTTAAACAAATATATAAAAAATACTACAAAAAATAATATGGGATGAGTAGAAAAAATTCAACTATTCTGTTGTCTCTGCTACAGGTGCTGATTGATAAAAGGATCTGCCCACTTTTCATTATTCAAAATATTTGGGTCAGTCAGTGTTCTTAAAAAAGCAACTAAGGCTTCTTTCTGTGCTTCGGTCAAATTGAGTTGTTGCGGACTTCCGTCAGGTCCTTTCAGGAAAGGAGACAAATTCGGGTGATTCTTGACGCCGCTATTGTAATGTTCGACTACTTGTTGGAGTGTTTGAAAACGTCCATCGTGCATGTATGGCGCACCTAATGCAATATTTTTTAAAGTTGGAATTTTAAAAGCTCCTCTTAAATTGTTGTTGGCCGGAAAAGTTTCAAATGCGCCTAAATCATTAGTTGAAACCAAATCAAGACCATTGTTTTTAGGTCCCGAATTGACACTCACAAAAGCTTCAGTCGCATGACAATTCACACAGCCTGCTCCTCCTTCAGCCACGGGTTTCAAGAAAAGTTCTTTGCCTAAATTTTCAGCTTCGGTAAAATTAGGAAACGGAGTCAGCCTTGTGGCCACTTGAGCTCTGCCATCATCATACCGACTTTGAGAACTCACAATACTTCTGATAAATTGCGACAAAGCTTTTGAGATTCTTTCGTGGGTAATATTTCCCGAACCGAAAGCGTTCAAAAACAAACTACTGTAAAATGGTCGCTCGGAAACTCTTTGGACAATTTCATTTTGGGTTAATCCCATTTCGTTGTGATCAAGTATTGGCTGCAAGACTTGTTCTTCCAAAGTGGCGGCTTTTTCATCCCAAAAAAATCGGCCTCTCAGATAATATTTTTGGTTAACCAAGGCAATTGAATGCCTTCTGGTTGGAACAAAATTGAATCCGAGACTGCGCACAGGCGAATCGGTAAAGGCCAAATTCTGGCGGTGACAACTGGCACAAGCTACCGTTTTATTTTGGCTTAAATTGACATCATAAAAAAGCACTCTGCCCAAAGTGGCGCCGGCATCGGTAACTGGATTATCATCAGGCGTATTGTCAATTCCGTTGACAGCACTGGCCAAAACACCACCGTCATTGGTGGTAAAATGAGTTGGCAAATTTAAGTCCGTGTAATTGTATGGCGTTTCCGGTAGCGAAATAATTGCTGCCGGTTCTGATATAGGAACATATTTACTGTCTTCCGAACATGAGGTACAGAAGACAAAAACCAACGCAATAACCGAAACTCTTATCATTCTTCGCTTTTTCTCTTTTCTTTTTCAGCAACTTTTCCGCCAACTACCGCGACGATTTCTCCTTTGGGTGGTTTGTCTTCAAAGTGTTGTAAAACCTCAGCGGCTGTACCGCGAATGGTTTCTTCGTGTAATTTTGACAATTCTCTGGAAACCGAAACCGGGCGGTCTGCCCCAAAATACAGTACAAATTCGGCTAAAGTTTTAACCAATTTGTGTGGTGACACATAAAAAATCATCGTTCGTGCTTCTTCGGCTAACGCCAAAAAACGGGTTTGTCTGCCTTTTTTTTCAGGTAAAAACCCTTCAAAAACAAATCTATCGTTGGGCAAGCCGCTATTGACCAAAGCCGGTACAAAAGCTGTTGCGCCGGGTAAGCAATCGACTTCAATATTATTTTCTACACAAGCACGTGTCAATAAAAATCCGGGATCGGAAATCGCCGGTGTTCCTGCATCGCTAATTAAAGCAATACTTTCTCCGGCTTGCAATCTTTTAATTAAATTGTCGACGGTTTTGTGTTCGTTATGCATGTGGTGACTGTGCATGTGCGTCGAAATCTCAAAATGCTTGAGGAGTTTTCCGCTCGTACGCGTGTCTTCGGCCAAAATCAAATCGACTTCTTTCAAAACTTTGATCGCTCTGAAAGTCATGTCTTCTAAGTTGCCGATAGGCGTGGGAACGATGTAAAGTTTGGCCATTTACTTGAATTTATTCTCCACAACCGTCATAAAACGTTCAATATAATCCTCTTTACCAACCCAATAATTATAGTCCGGAATTACCATTTCGTTTAAAAAAGTCTTGGCTTCTTCTAGGGTGTCGAACGTATTCAATTGCGAAATCACTCGGTTAAAATCTTCGTTGCTTTCGCCAAAAAGGTTATTTACAAAGGCCACTCGGTCATTCAATCCAATCTCAATGGTTTTGGAAGATGCCGTATTCAACGAGGCCGGTTTAGACGTGTTTTCTTCTTTAGCTTCTGAGGCGAAGAGCGAAACTTCATTAGGTTTTACAAAGATAGGATCTACATAATTTTCGCCCAACAAATCTTCCAATGCCACATGTTTGGTATCGGGTTTTACTTCTGAAGCCGTTTCTGCCGGTTCAATGTGCTCCGCCAGTTCGCTATCGCTCGGGTCTTCTTCCTCTTCATCATCCGCTAATTCAAAGATAGGTTTGAAAACCGGTTCTTCTTCGACAGTTTCCGGTTCGCTTTCACCTATAACTTCTTCCGCTTCTTCTTCCAAAACAGGTTCTGCTTCTTCTACCGTTTCTTCCGAGACGATATTCTCTTCCACTTCTTCGATTGCTTCTTCGGTAACCACCACTGCTTCTTCTTCCGTAGCTACAATTGCTTCCGGTTCCGCTTGTATTTCAACGGTTGGTTCATCAACCGGTTCATCAGCAGGTTTTACTTCGAATACAACTTCTTGTGGCGTTTCTTCCTCAAGATGTTGCTCTAATTTTTGTTCTAAAACCGTGGGTTCAACATCGTTTTTCACCAATTCAAAATTGTCTTGATAAAACTTTAAAACCGCTAGTGTTTCGTATAATTTTTGGGTTTCTTTATACAATTGATCAACTTCCGACTTGTTTTTCAGTTTCAAAATTCGGTGGGCAATGCTGATTAATTCGGACTCTAATCTTTTTTTCATGTGTTTTGAAATTATATGGAATACACTTGTATTTTCTGTTAATTTTCTTCCTTGTCATTTATTTAACCTTGGGAAGAAGTAACGTTAATTAAAATTTTTCTACATTTGAATCGACGTAAAAATAGAAATTTTTTACCTCGATTTGTTACCGTTACAAAGTAATAAAAACTATTCATTTTTAGCGCAAGAAAAATACAAAATGTTTCTCGAAAATACAGTAAATCATAAAGAACAGTTTGGTTGGATTGAAGTCATCTGCGGATCGATGTTTTCGGGTAAAACAGAAGAGCTTATTCGCCGATTGAAAAGGGCCCAATTTGCCAAACAAAAAGTCGAAATTTTCAAACCTTCCATCGACACGCGTTACGATGAGGAAATGGTCGTTTCCCATAATAAAAATGAAATCCGTTCCACTCCGGTTCCTGCGGCAGCCAACATTCGAATTTTGGCACAAGGCTGCGAAGTGGTTGGCATTGACGAAGCCCAGTTTTTTGATGATGAAATTATATCTGTTTGTAACGATTTAGCCAATTCAGGCATACGTGTTATCGTTGCCGGATTAGACATGGATTTTAAAGGCAATCCTTTCGGACCAATGCCGGCTTTAATGGCCACAGCCGAATATGTTACCAAAGTACACGCCGTTTGTACCAGAACGGGCAACCTAGCGCATTACAGTTTTCGAAAAAACGACAATGACAAACTGGTGATGCTCGGCGAAACCGAAGAATACGAACCTTTAAGTCGCGCCGCCTATTTCAATGCCATGCGTGAAAACATGATTGTTAAAGACGCCGAAAACCTATCTAAAGAAGAATAACCCCTTGACACTAACCCTACGAAATATCATTCCCATCATTAAGGCCAATTGGATCGGCCAAAATGATGTAGCCGTTATTGACGCGATTTCTATTGACAGCCGCTCGTTGCAAAATGGAGAAAATACTTTGTTTTTTGCGATATCCGGACCCAATAATGACGGCCACACTTATATTGAAGAACTGATAAGAAAAGGCGTAAAGCATTTTGTGGTAACGCACATTCCTTCAACTGTAACCGAGAAAGCAAATTTTTTGGTGGTTGAAAATACTTTAGAAGCGTTGCAAAAATTCGCTTCGTATTACCGAAGTTTATTTGACTTCCCAATCATCGGAATCACCGGAAGCAATGGCAAAACCATCATCAAAGAATGGTTGAATTTTCTATTAAGCCCGGATTACAACATCATTCGCAGTCCCAAAAGTTACAACTCGCAAGTAGGTGTTCCCCTGTCGATTTTAGGCATCAATGAAAAACACAATCTCGGAATTTTTGAAGCCGGAATTTCAAAGATGCATGAAATGGAGAAGCTCCAAAAAATCATTCGCCCTACAATTGGTATTTTGTCCAATATCGGTACGGCGCACGATGAAGGTTTTCCCAGCGTAGCCGAAAAAATAAAAGAGAAATTAAAACTTTTCACTTCGGTAAATGTTTTGATTTTAAACAAAAACAAAACGATTATTGCCTTTGTCAACCCAAAAATTAAAACCTTTAGCTGGTGTTCTGACGATAAGAGCGCGGATGTTTATATCACCAAGAAAAACATAGGTGATTTAACCGAGTTGCAAGTCACTTATAAAGAAGACACGTTCCCGATTATCATTCCGTTTCAGGACCAAGCCTCTATTGAGAATGCGATTCATTGCATGATGGTAATGTTGTATTTTGGCTATAACCAAAAAGTCATTCAAACGAGAATGGCACAATTGTATCCGGTGGAAATGCGCCTGAAAGTCAAAAACGGCATAAACAACTGTACAATTATCGATGACAGTTACAGTTCTGATTTTCAGTCATTGAAGATTGCTTTGGACTTTTTGGAACACCAAAAACAACACAAAAAGAAAACCATTATTCTCTCGGATATTTTCCAAAGCGGATTGAACAATGAAGAATTGTATTCGCAAGTTTCCCAATTGATTATTTCGAATAAAATTACTCGTGTAATTGGCATTGGTGAAACGATTTCGCAATATAAAAGCAAATTTATTAATGGTACTACTTTTAAAAACGTATCCGAATTTTCCAAGGCGTTTGACCAATTGAATTTTGAAAACGAAACCATACTCGTCAAAGGCGCGCGTGATTTTCACTTTGAAGAAATTGTCTCCATGCTCGAAGAGAAAACCCATGAAACCGTTTTGGAAATCAATCTCAACGCGGTGAGTCACAACCTGAATTTCTTCAAATCGAAATTGGCTCCCAAAACCAAAATGATGGTGATGGTCAAAGCTTTCGGCTATGGCAATGGCGGATTTGAAATTGCGAAATTATTGGAGCACCACAAAGTAGATTATCTGGGTGTGGCTTTCGCCGATGAAGGAATATCACTAAAAAGTGCCGGAATCTCGGTGCCGATTATGGTGATGAATCCTGAAACAACAAGTTTTTCGGCTATCATCCAACACCAATTGGAGCCCGAAATCTATTCGATTAAAGGGTTGAAAGCCTTTTTAAAAATTGCCGAGCAAAAGAAACTGAAAAACTTCCCGATTCATATCAAAATTGACACAGGCATGCACCGCTTAGGCTTTGAAGAAGAAAACTTAGCCGAATTGATTACGATTTTAAAAGGCAATGAAACGGTTCAAATTAAGAGTGTTTTATCCCACATGGCAACAAGCGATGATTTAAAACACAATGCTTTTGCCCAATCTCAAATTGCCTTGTTTGAAAAATTATCGGCTCAATTGCTGTCGGAACTTAAAATCAAACCGATTCGTCATATTTTAAACACTTCAGGAATCTCCAATTATCCCGAAGCACAGTATGACATGGTTCGTTTAGGCATAGGTTTGTATGGCATTTCCAACGATGAAGAAGAACAAAAGTACTTGGAAAATGTAGGTACTTTAAAATCGGTTATTTCTCAAATCAGAACCATTGACCCAGGGGAAAGTGTGGGTTACGGCAGAAGATTTATAGCAGAAAAACAAACTAAAATTGCCACGATTCCCATAGGTTACGCCGATGGCATTCGCAGAAGCTGGGGCAATGGGGTTGGTTATGTTATTATCAATGGAAAGCAAGCTAAAATTGTCGGCAGTATTTGTATGGACATGCTGATGGTTGATGTCACCAATATTGATTGTAAAGAAGGCAATGCTGTGGTTATTTTTGGTGAAAACCCATCCGTGAATCATATAGCCGGACAATTGAATACAATTCCGTATGAAATTTTGACCGGCATTTCCCAACGCGTCAAACGCGTCTTTTTCAGAGAATAGTTTTAAAATAATTCTGACTTAATAATTTTTTTAACTAATTTAGTGTCACTATAACCAATTAAAACAAATTAATTATGGGATTTTTTAGCGATTTCAAAGCGTCTTTAATGAAAGGCGATGTGTTGAGTTTAGCCACCGCGGTGGTTATTGGAGCTGCTTTCGGTAAGATTGTTGGTTCTGCAGTTGATGATGTCATCATGCCAATTGTAGGATTGCTAACCGGAGGAATTGATTTTACTACCAAGTTCATTACGCTTGACGGAAACACTTATGAAAATTTGGCCAAAGCCAAAGAAGCCGGTGCCGCTGTAATTACTTATGGTAATTTGGTTCAAGCCATCATCAACTTTATCATTATTTCGTTTTTCATATTTGTGATTTTGAGAGCGGCCGAAAAAGCCAGAAAAAAAGAAGAAGCTGCGGCTCCTGCACCGGCCGGACCAACTCAAGAAGAATTGCTTACTCAAATTAGAGATTTGCTTAAAAAGTAGTACCGCTACATTATATATTCTAACAACTCTAGGCGCAGCCGAACTGTATGGAGCGCCAGCGAAATAAAACCGCTTCCTAATTGAGGCGGTTTTTCTTTTTAGGAATAACTGCTTTTATAATTCGGTAATTTTTATAGTAAAAAAGAAAGCAGAAGTGGTTTTCTGATTACTTTTGTACTTCAAAATTTATTAAATCTAAATTACATTTATTATGAAAGTTGCTGTAGTAGGCGCAACCGGTATGGTTGGCGAAGTGATGCTTCAAGTATTGGCGGAAAGAAATTTTCCCGTAACCGAATTAATTCCCGTAGCTTCTGAGAAATCGGTGGGTAAGGAAATCGAATTTAAAGGTAAGAAGTACAAAGTGGTTGGTTTACAAACAGCAGTAGACATGAAAGCCGATATCGCTTTGTTTTCAGCAGGTGGACAAACCTCTTTAGATTGGGCTCCCAAATTTGCCGAAGCCGGAACTACCGTAATCGACAACTCATCGGCTTGGAGAATGGATCCAACTAAAAAATTAGTCGTTCCTGAAATCAACGCTTCTGAATTGACAGCAGCCGATAAAATCATCGCCAATCCAAACTGTTCTACCATTCAAATGGTCATGGTTTTGGCACCGTTGCATAAAAAATACAATATCAAACGCGTGGTGGTTTCCACTTACCAATCTATAACCGGAACCGGAGTGAAAGCGGTACAACAATTGGAAAATGAATACGCCGGCGTGCAAGGCGAAATGGCTTATAAATACCAAATTCACCGCAATGCGATTCCGCAATGTGATGTATTTGAAGAAAACGATTACACCAAAGAAGAAATGAAATTGGTGCGCGAAACCCAAAAAATCATCGGTGACAAATCAATCGCAGTTACCGCTACCGCCATAAGAATTCCGGTAGTTGGCGGACACAGCGAAGCGGTAAACGTAGAATTTTCTAATGATTTTGAGGTAAACGAAGTTAGAAATATTCTTCACCATACACCCGGTGTAACGGTTCAAGACAATACCGATACGTACACGTATCCGATGCCATTGTACGCGCAAGGTAAAGACGATGTGTTTGTGGGCAGAATTCGTCGTGACGAAAGTCAACCCAACTCTCTAAATATGTGGATTGTAGCCGATAACCTTAGAAAAGGCGCGGCAACCAACACAGTACAGATTGCTGAATATTTGGCAGCAAATAATTTAGTGTAATTTACACTTCACTATAATCCGTCCGGTTTTACAAATCCTAAAGTTTGTTAAAATCGGGCGGATTTTCTTTTTCAATGTTTTACATTTGCGTCGATGAAAAGAAAACTAGTTTTAACCAATGCGTTGATGGGATTGATGATATTGTTCGCAATATTATTTCAGTCGATACACTCTTTTGAGCATTTGGTAAAACAATTTTCTGAAAAACAATGTCAACACGTATACAACCATCACAAAACAGAAATCGGTCATGGTCATGACGGTTTAGAAAAGTGTTTTGTCTGCGAATTTGCCTTTAGTAGTTATACGCCAACACCCGTAAAGCCTTTTGAGTTCAGAAAAACAGAAGTGCTCACTGCCTATACTTTTTTCTATTCCAAAGAAATTACTCAGAAATTTAGAGGCTCACTCTTTGCACTTCGGGCGCCACCAAGTTTTATTGTATAGATAGCTTTTTCAAGACCAAAATTCCTTTGGTCCCTATTCATTTACAATAAAAATCATTCTTATGAAATCATTATATCTGATCCTAACGTTAGGATTATCTCTCGTTGCTTCGGCACAAAATAAAATCAGCGGAACGGTTTCCGACAAAAACAATAAACCATTGGCCAATGTGATTGTTTCTGTTCCCGAAATCCATAAAGAAACCATTACTAACGATAGTGGAAATTACAGTTTGGGCAATCTGCCAACCGGAAATTTTAAAATCGTTTTCTCCTTAGTGGGATTTGAAAGACAAACGGTTGCAGTCACTATTTCAAACCAAGAAATTACGCAAAACATTACTTTGACAGAAAGCATCACCCATATGGATGAAGTAATAGTTTCTACGGCTTTTAACAAATTGCAATCACAAAACGTGATGAAAGTAGAGCATCAAAACGTAAAAGCGATACAACAAAAAGGCGCTGCCACTTTAGTAGAAGGTTTGGCAACCATTCCGGGAGTTTCCCAAGTTTCAACCGGTACTTCTATCGGAAAACCGGTCATTCGTGGGTTGAGCGGGAATCGCGTTTTGGTGTATACCCAAGGCGTTCGCTTAGAAAACCAACAATTCGGTGAAGAGCACGGTTTGGGATTGAATGATGCCGGCGTGGAAAGTGTGGAAGTGATTAAAGGTCCGGCGTCCTTACTTTACGGCTCAGATGCATTAGGTGGTGTTTTGTATTTTAATCCGGAAAAATTTGCCAATGCCGGCGACCTTAAAGCTGATTTTGGACAAAGAGTTTTTTCCAACACCTTGGGAAGCAATACAACATTGGGACTAAAAACTTCGGGCGAACATTGGAAATTCTCAGCCCGCGGCAGCTACAATACGCATGCAGATTATCAAATTGCCGATGGCGACCGCGTTACCAATACCCGTTTCAACGAAACCGACATCAAAGCCGGTGTAGGCTATAGTAATTCGAATTTTTCGAGTGTATTGCGTTATAATTTCAACAAATTGAATTTAGGCATTCCGGAAGAAGGAATCGCAGAACAATCAACCAGCCGAGATATTTTGTATCCAAGACAAGGTGTTGACAATCACATTTTGAGTTTACACAACACGCTTTATTTTAAAAACTCAAAATTGGATGCCGATTTGGGTTATATTTTTAACGACCGAAGCGAATTTGAAGACAGCAACGTAGCCGTTTTACATATGGAACTGTCTACTTTTAATTATGATATAAAATATTACCTGCCAAAATTAGGTAAAATTGAAACCATCGTTGGTGTTCAAGGGATGAACCAAACCAATAGCAATTTTGGCGAAGAATTGTTAATTCCGAATGCGGTCACCAATGATTTTGGTGTTTTTGGAACGGCCAATTACGAATGGGGCAAAAATGTGATTCAGGCCGGATTGCGTTTTGACAACCGAAATGTCACTACCGAAAATCACGGCATTGTTGGCGAAGAAGGTTATTTTGAAGCCATTGACAAAAGTTTTGACAGTTTCAATGCGTCTTTGGGATACAAAACCGATTTGGCCAAAGATTTTACCCTGCGTTTGAATGTTGCTTCGGGTTTCCGTGCGCCGAATTTGGCCGAATTGACCTCGAATGGCGTGCATGAAGGCAGCAACCGCTACGAAATTGGGAATGCCAATTTAAAAAATGAGCAAAACGTACAAACCGATTTGAATTTGGAATACAAAAGCTCACACTTTGAACTGTTTGCGAACGGGTTTTACAATCACATTAATGATTACATCTTCATTTCCCCTAACGGCAACGTAATTGACGGCAATAATGTTTACGATTACGTTCAGGCCAATGCGCGATTGTATGGTGGAGAAGCCGGAATTCACTTCCATCCGCATCCTTTGGATTGGTTGCACTTGTACAGCAGTTTTGAAACCGTAATTGGTGAACAAGACAATGGTGACAACTTGCCCTTGATTCCTGCAAACAAATGGAATAACACTTTCCGTGGTGAATTTGAAGTCAAAAACTGGTGGAAAGAAGGTTTTGCCACAGTGAATATAGAAAGTGTTTTCGACCAAAATAATACCGGTGAATTTGAGACTAAAACCAATGATTATACTTTGGTGAACTTGAGCTTGGGTGGAAAAATAGTGTTCAACAAAACGGTTTTCAATTTGAATTTAAATGCCAATAATGTTTTTGACAAGACTTATGTTTCACACCTTTCAAGATTAAAAGCCGACGGCATTCCGAATATGGGTCGGAATATTGTTTTAGGCATTAATTTTATGATATAAAAAAAGCGGCTCAGGCCGCTTTTTATTTTAAAATCTATTGTCTCCGTCAATCATTCGGCCCAAACCGCCGAGCAGACTTCCCTCTTCTCTTCCGCTACCACCACTTTTGGGAGCTGAAGCAATAATTCTGTCGGCCAAGCGGCTGAAAGGCAATGATTGTACGTAGACCGTTCCCGGACCGCGAAGGGTGGCGTAAAACAACCCTTCTCCGCCAAACAACGAATTTTTAATTCCGCCAATAAACTCAATATCATAATCAACCTCTTTGGTAAAACCAACGATACAACCGGTATCTACTTTTAAGATTTCTCCGGAAGCCAATTCTTTCTTGGCCAAGGTTCCGCCACTGTGAACGAAAGCCATGCCATCGCCTTCTATTTTTTGCATGATAAAACCTTCACCGCCGAAAAGCCCTCTCCCTAATTTTTTTGAAAATTCAATGCCTACGGCAACACCTTTGGCCGCACAAAGGAAAGAATCTTTTTGACAAATAAATTTACCTCCAAATTGGGTCAAATCAATTGGAACAATTTTTCCGGGATAGGGAGATGCAAAACATGCTTTGCTTTTGGTACTATTCTGGTTGATGTAGGCTGTCATAAAGAGACTTTCTCCGGTTAATACTCTTTTCCCGGCCGACAATAATTTGTCGAATATGCCGGATTGTTGTTGGGAACCATCACCAAAAATAGTTTCCATTTTGATGCCATTGTCCATCATCATAAAACTTCCGGCTTCAGCTATTACAATTTCCTGCGGGTCGAGTTCAATTTCTACATATTGCATTTCTTCACCATAAATATGGTAGTCAATTTCATGAGCTTGCATAGGTTTATTTTTTAGTTATACCCATTAGTAAAATTATTTTAAAAATGTTACATCCATCGATTAAAACTCAAAGAATATTAATAAATACAGATAATGTGTTAATAATTTGGGTTTTTTAACGCTATAATTATAAAATTTTAATGTTATTTTTACCATATCACTAATCCAAAACTGTCTACTTATGAATTCAATGTTTACTAAAATTGTTCGAATAGCTTTAGGATTGGCTCTGGTTGTTTTTGGAGCCAATAAATTGTTTCATTTTCTACCTATGGAAGCTCCAACCGGTTCTGCCGGCGACTTCATGAATTCTTTAGGCGCAACTGGCTACATTTTTCCGGTATTAGGGGTTTTGGAAGTAATCATTGGAGGAATGTTATTGGTCAAAAAATGGGTTGCTTTTGCCTTGATATTATTGGCACCGATATCCATAAATATTTTACTGTTTCATTTATTTTTAGGAATTTCAGGATTACCGGTTGCCATCGTTATTTTACTTTTCAATACCATTTTAATTTACAAGCATTGGCAACAATACAAACCGCTTTTTTACTAAAGGATTTTGAATATATAACGAAAAAGCCGTCCCGATAATCGAGACGGCTTTTTTAATATTCTATTTTACCAATGTGTCGCATGTTGCGCATGATTCGGTCTTTTCTTCGTTCGATATAACCGGAAGAGTTCGAGGCTTTGTATTTTCTTGGATTAGGCAATATCGCTGCTATCCCAGCGGCTTCTCTTTTGGTAAGATTGGCTGCCGAAGTACGGTACCAAACTCGAGCTGCTTCTTGGGCACCATAAACACCATTTCCCATTTCGATGCTGTTGAGGTATACTTCCATGATGCGCTCTTTACCCCAAATAAGTTCAATTAAAACAGTGAAATACGCTTCCAATCCTTTGCGCAAATAACTGCGCCCTTGCCAAAGGAAAACATTTTTAGCGGTTTGTTGAGAAATGGTACTGCCACCTTTTAGTCTTTTCCCTTTTTGGTTATTCTTAAAAGCTTTTTGCATCGCTGCAAAATCAAAACCATTGTGCTTCAAAAAATTACCATCCTCGCTGGCGATTACGGCTTTTTGAAGATTGGAAGAAATCTCCTCCAACGGTACCCAATCGTGGCTGAGCACAGCATCATTGCCGTCGATTTTATTTTCTATAGCGCGTGTAATCATCAATGGAGTAATGGGTATTGGCACCCATTTAAAAACAATTACGGTTAGGATGGAAAGTCCCAAGAACCAAAGCATGGCTTTTTTAAGCCACCCAAAAATCTTTTTTATCATATTACTTGACTAAATCTGCTAATTCCTGACCTATTAAACTACCAATGGCGACGCCCATTCCTCCTAATCTCACACCACAATAGACATTCTCGGACAACTGGTCTACAATTGGTCTTTTGCTCGAGCCTAATCCCATGATGCCGCTCCAACGGTGAGCGATTTTGAAATCGGTATCGGGTAAAATTACTTCTTTTAGTAATTCCTCCAAACGATTTTGGATTAAATCAGTTTGTGTTAAATCCGTAGTGGTTTCTCCTTCGAAATCTAAATTTCGGCCACCACCAAAAAGTATTCTGTCATCAATATTTCTGAAATAATAATACCCTTTATCCAAATGAAAAGTTCCTTTGATATCTAAATCAGGGATTGGTTCAGTAATTAAGACTTGGGCTCTGGCGGGTTTCACTTGGTGATTGGTTAACGCTCCGGCAAAACCATTGGTTGCAAAAAGCAATTTTTTGGCCCTAAAACTAAAATCCCCAAGCGCAATTTCCACCTGATTATTTTGTTCCTGAAATGAAGTCACTTCAACTTGATTTAGAACCATAATGTTATTCGCGATTGCTTTTTGCAATAAAGTGTGCATCATTTTTCCTGTATCAATTTGGGCTTCGTAGGGATTAAAAATCAGATATTCTTGTATGCCTTTAAAATCAAAACGGTCGACTTCTTTGGCAAAAACATCGGTTCTAAATATCGGTTTTAGAATTTCGTTGACAAAAGGCAACTTTTGCAAACACTCACTATAACTACTTTCATCGGTTTTAAGGAACAATTCATAGCCGCCAAAGGGCTTGAAATCAATAGCAGCATCACCCAGGTTTTTTCGCAGCAATTGCAAACCATTCCAACGCTTTTGGATCAACTGAATGACCTCTTCTTCGCTATGTGATTTTAAATCGTCTAAAATCTCAGACAAACTGCCAAAACAAGCAAAACCGGCATTCTTAGTACTGGCGCCTTGGGGCAAAATGCCTCTCTCCAAAACCAATATTTTATGCTCGGGAAATCTTTCACGCAAAGCCAGAGCACAGTGCAAACCAACGATTCCACTACCTACGATAGTGAAGTCGATATTGGTAAACCAATTTTTAAGTTCCCAGTAACTGAAATGCATCCTTAATTTTTTTTTAAAATTACTTTTTTTCGCCATTGCTCAACCTTCTCGAACATAGTTTTTTCGAATTTAATATCATTTTAATTAATTTGTTTGTTTTTCATCAGCAACATTGCTTGTAGTTTATCGATTTGTTAAGATTTTTAGCGTTTTAGTTGTTGTACTGTGAAAAATAATTTTACTTTTGAAATGATTATTTAACCAAATTCAATCATTTATGAAGTACAAATTACTTACCATTGCTATATTGACAATCAGCAGTGTAGCTTTTTCTCAAACGGGAAATGCACTATGGAACTCAACCACCAAGAAAAGTGACATGATACCGTTGGAAAGCGGAATGGTACTGCCGGAAAACCATCTTTTAACCTTAAATCTGGACGATCTGAAAAATGTTTTGGCCAATGCTCCTCAACGATTCGCAAGTGTAAAAAGCGCCGGAGTTACCATTTCTATTCCAAATGAAAATGGCGTTTTGGAGAGATTTATAGTGTACCAAAATTCGGTTCTAGACCCAGCTTTAGCGGCTCGTTATCCCGAAATCAAATCTTACATTGGTATAGGAATTGACAATCCTACATCGACCTCCTATTTCAGCGTTTCTCCGCTTGGATTCAAAGCGATGACTTTAAACGCAGACAAAGCTGCAGTATTCATTGAACCAATCTCTCAAGATTTAACAACATACACTGTCTATAGAAAAGCAGATAAAAAGAAGTCTTTGAGTACTTTTGAATGTTCTGTAGTTGATAATGTAGCCCCACAAATTGACGGTACAAATTTAAGACCCAATGCGGACGACTCCACTTTGAGAACGTTTCGTTTGGCCATGTCTTGTACCGGAGAATACGGCACATACTTTGGCGGCACTAAAGCTTTGGCTTTGGCAGCCATCAACAACTCTATCACCAGATGTAATGGGGTTTTTGAAAAAGATTTTGGCGTAAGAATGGTGATTATTGCCAATACTGATTTGGTAATTTATACCAATGCCTCAACCGATCCTTACTCAGCATCTTCAAGTATGTCTAATTGGAATAACCAATTGCAAACCACTTTAACCAATATAATCGGTGAAGCCAACTACGATGTAGGCCATTTATTTGGTGCTACCGGTGGTGGTGGAAATGCGGGTTGTATCGGATGTGTTTGCGTAAATGGTTCTAAAGGTCGCGGATATACCTCGCCTGCAGACGGAATTCCTTACGGAGACAATTTTGATATCGATTATGTGGCCCACGAATTGGGTCACCAATTTGGAGCCAACCACACTTTCTCAATGAGTAATGAAGGTACAGGAGCCAATATGGAACCGGGCAGTGGCTCGACCATTATGGGCTATGCCGGAATTACGGCTCAAGACGTACAACCACATTCTGATGCTTATTTTCACGCGATCAGTATCCAACAAGTTACCAATAATATCAAAGGAAAAACTTGTCAAACCAACACTGCTACAGGAAATGCTGTACCAACAGCCAATGCCGGTTTAGATTATACTATCCCTAAAAGCACGCCATTCATGCTAACCGGTTCAGGAAGCGATGCTAATGGAGATGCTTTGACCTACAACTGGGAACAATTTGACAATGCAGCGAGTACCGCTACCGGAACCAGTTCAGCAGCAAGCGCTACCAGAACCAGTGGACCAACATTCCGCTCTTACAATTCCTCAACCTCTCCGGTTAGGTATTTCCCAAGAATTCAATCGGTTTTAACCGGCGCCACAACCACGGCAGGATCTGAAATCACTGTAGAAGCTTTACCTTCAGTAGCCAGAACCATGAACTTCAGGTTGACCGTTCGTGACAACAGAGCCGGTGGTTCTGCTAATAATAGTGACGACATGATTGTTACCGTTAACGCTACGGCCGGACCATTTACCGTAAGTGCTCCTAACACCGCTGTTACGTATGCGGGTAACAGCACACAAACAGTGACTTGGAATGTGGCAGGAACTACTGCGAATAATGTGAATTGTGCCAATGTAGACATCCTATTGTCAACTGACGGAGGATTTACTTATCCCATAACTTTATTGGCTGCTACACCTAATGACGGAACACAAGCGGTTACTATTCCAAATCTAGCCGGAACAACCAATCGTATCATGGTAAAAGGAACCAATCATATTTTCTTTGATGTATCTAATACTAACTTTACCATTACCAATTCGGCTCCGGATACTACCGCACCTACCGCTGCTACTTTAAGTGCTTCAGGAACTACCACCAACTCAACCAACTTATCTTGGTCGGGTGCCACAGACAACATTGGCGTAACAGGTTATGATGTATACCAAGACGGTGTTTTCAGAGCTTCTACCGCAGCCACTGCTTTTGCAGCGACAGGATTAGCATCTTCTACGGCATATAGCTTCTATGTGATTGCCAAAGACGCTGCAGGCAATGTTTCTCCGGCTAGTAATACCGTAAATGTAACCACACTTACCCCTGATACCACTGCGCCAACGGCACCCACTTTGAACGCTTCAGGAACTACTTCTAATTCAACTAATTTATCATGGTCAGGAGCTACAGATAATATTGCTGTAACAGGGTATGATGTATACAGAAATGGTTCTTTCTTAGCGTCGACAGTATCAACTACTTATGGAGCAACAGGCTTAACGGCTTCAACGGCTTATACTTTCTATGTAATTGCTAAAGATGCCGCAGGCAATGCTTCTACGGCCAGTAACACCGTGAATGTAAACACACTTACGCCATCAGTTACTTATTGTACTTCAAGAGGAAATAACACTACCGATGAATACATCAACAGAGTACAATTGGGCACCATCAACAACCTATCAGGCAACAACGGCGGATATGGCAACTTTACTTCCCTTTCTACTAATTTAGTTCGCGGGACCGCAAATACAGTCACCATTACTCCGGCTTGGACAGGAACAGTTTACAGCGAAGCTTACCGAGTATGGATTGATTACAACCAAGATGGAGATTTTCTTGATTCCGGAGAACAAGTGTTCAACCGAGCTAAAACCAAAAGCACCCCTATTTCAGGAAGCTTTACCGTTCCGGCTACTGCTTTGTTAGGTCAAACCAGAATGCGTGTTTCTATGAAGTACAATGCCTCGCCAACCTCTTGTGAAACTTTTGCAGATGGTGAAGTAGAAGACTACACGGTAAACATCACAGCAACGGCTCGTTTGGAAGACAACACCGCCAGAGTTGTTTTCAACTTGTATCCAAACCCGGTAAAAGGAGATATTTTAAACATTGACAATCTTGACACTGATGCCTCGTTTAGAATTTTCAACATGATGGGACAAGAATTAGGGAAAGGCAAAATCGAAAACAACAGTGTATTCGTAGGCTCGTTAAAAGCCGGAACTTACTTGATCGAAATAAGCAACGGAACTTCAACCACTACCAAACGTTTTATTAAGGAATAAAGCCAAAAGTAATCAGGCATTAGCCAATAGTTTAAAAGCCACTCTTAAAGGAGTGGCTTTTTTTATGGATTATTTTAGAAGCGAAAGGTTTGGGTGTTCTTGGCATCGATATTCCCGCTTTTCATTACAATCTTATTGTATTTTCCTTCCGCTTTGCTACAGGATAATCCAAAAGGATTTCCATTACAATCGGGGCTGGTTAGGATATGTCTTTTATAAAAAAAGAATTTTAACAACCTATTTTCTCCAAAATCTGTAATCTTAATAATGTAGGCAAAAAGACATCTCTTAACTAGAGAAAATCTTTTGGTTGCTCTATATTCTGATTTCCAAAATAAATAAGCACAACTATATCATAAATAATTCCGCTTTCCTATTCAGGCTAAGATTATTTCCAATACTTTTGGAGCCAATTTATTAAAAAACAAAAATTAAATTATGAAAACATTCAAAAAAGCAGCTATGCTGATTGTATTGGCAATTGCCGGTGCTATTTCTTTTAACTGTAGTTCTGATAGCAACAGCAGTGCCTCTACAAACTTTTACTTAAAATGTAAGGTAAACGGAACCTGGGTAGAATTTGCCGATCCGATGGTTATCAATTCTTTGGCCAAATCAATCACAGGAAACAATGCCGATAACGGTAAGGTGGTAACATTATTTACGCCTTTAAATGTTGCTACAGGCACGTTCACAATTACTGATGAGCCTTCTAATGTTAATTCTTATGCAGGAAGTTTCAGTGATTTTAACGAAGAAGTTTACACCGATAACGAAACAGGAACAATGGTTATTACAGAAGTTAATGCAAACGTTATTAAAGGCACTTTTTCTTTTACAGGAGATGATGGAAACGGAGGCACCATTACAGTCACAGAAGGAAGCTTTAGAGCTGAAAATATAGAATAAGTATTTTATCCTGCAAAAGCATAAAACAAAAACCCCGAACATTGCTGTTCGGGGTTTTTATATTTTAGGAGTAAATAATTACTTCACTATCAAGAATTCTGAACGTCTGTTTTGAGCGTGTTGCTCTTCAGTACAGTCTTTACCGCAATCCACTTTAGGCTCTAACTCACCCATTCCTTTAGCAGAAATTCTGCTGGCATCAATGCCTTTAGAAATGATGTATTGCGCCGTTGATTTGGCTCTTCTTTCAGACAATCTTTGGTTGTAACGGTCAGTTCCTCGGTTATCAGTATGTGATTTAGCCAAAATAACTAACTTGTCATTGTTCTTCATCACCTGAACCAATTTGTCTAACTCAAAAGCACCTTCCTGAGTGATGTTGCTTTTGTCGTATTCAAAGAAAATTGGTTTTAAGATAATTTCTGTTGGTGTTACAATCACGTCTATTGGTTGTAATGCAGCATCCACTTTAGCTGTTGGTCCTTTGCTTGGTGTAACGGCAAAAGTATTACCTTCATAACCGTCTTTAGAAGCTTGTACTACATAAGGTTTGTCACACTCTACTCTGTATTTTACTTCACCTCTGGCATTAGACATTTCAGTAGCAATTACGTTTTTCTTATCATCCAAGATAGCCACGTTAGCATTCGCTAAAATAGCGCCCGTTTTAGCATCGGTAACCACAATAGTTACATCAACCCCACAAATCGGGCTTACTACTAAGATATCGTCATTGCCACCACGGTTACTGGACAGGAAACCAACATTTTTAGTCCCGTTGAAAGAGAAAGCAAAATCGTCTTTTTCTGTATTAACCGGTTTTCCTAAGTTAGTAGCTTCAGCACCGCTTGATAAGTCAGCCTGATAAACATCATAACCACCTAAACCTTGTTTTCCGGCTGAAGCGAAGTACAATGTTTTGTTATCATCAGCTATGAAAGGAAAACTTTCGTTGCCTTCAGTATTTATTTTACTGCCTAAGTTTTGAGGTTCACCATAAGTACCATCCTCATTTATGGCAACTTTCCAAATATCAACACCTCCTAAACTTCCTGGTCTGTTAGAAGAGAAGTATAAAGTTTTACCGTCTCTACTCAGAGAAGGGTTACTGTTTGAATAGGTTTTGTCATTAAAAGGCAAAGCGGTAAGCTCTCCCCAAGTGTCACCACTTTTAGTAGCTTTAAACAAATATACCTGACTGAAACGGGCATTGTTCTTTTTATCCTTTTCGTAGTCTTTCTCTTTGTAGCTTTCGCTGGCAAAATAAGCTGTATTTCCATCAGCACTTATAGTCACCGGACCATCGTGCCATTTAGAATTTAAAGAGGCAACAACACCTGCGTTAGTAATCGTCCCATCCGAATTGTAATCGGCTTTGTAAATGTCTAAGAAAGGCTCTTCTGTCCAACCATAAGTTTTACGGGCACCGTTACGGGCGCTGGCAAAATACAAACTGTTGTCATAAAGCACTGCACCAAAATCAGATTTATCACTACTAATGTCAGAAGGGTTAACATTATACAATTTCGTTTTGTCTAATAATCTAGGAACGTAATTAGGGTTTTCTTTGAAAGCTTTGGCACGTTGATCGTTTGGTGCAGCAGCGGCAAATTTTTGCATTTGCTTGTTGGCTTCTTCATATTTACCATTGGCTTTTAACATCTGAGCATAACGATAGTAAGTCTCCGCATCCTGATCAGTTTCAGTTGCTTTGGCGTACCATTTTACAGCTTCTGTAGAGTTAAACATGTTGTAATAAGTATCGGCCAATTGCTTATACACATAAGCATCTCCTTTATCGTTCTCAACAAGTTTCAGATAAGTTTTGGCTGCATCGACATATTCGTATCGAGCGAATAATTTATCGGCAGCTTTGGTATCTTTATTTTGTGCCGAAAGAGTAAAACTAAAGGCTACAAAACTTAAGGCTATATATAGATTTTTCATTTTTTAGGTTTCTTTATAGGTTAGAAATATCTTGGTGAACGTGATACTTTTTTCGGGAAGTTCAAATCGAACAATAACATTACCTCGTGTGAAGATGGTGTTACTGTATTCAAATCTGAAACGATGTGGTCGTAAGCATATCCCACTCTTAAGCTAGGTGTGATTACAAAGTTAACCATCGCCCCGAAAGAGTCTTCTACTCTATAGGTTGCTCCTAATTCTAACTTATCATAAAGCATAAAATTGGTCGATACATCAAAAGATGTTGGTGCATTCAACGATGATTTAATCATCGCGAAAGGTTTAAATTTCAAGTTCGGATTAATGTCGAAAACATAACCTCCGGTCAAGAAATAGTGCATTACATCGGTTCCGTATTCTCTTCCGTCAAAATCTAAATATTTAGACTTTAACATATTCGGCACAGAGAAAGCAACATAGTACTTGTCCGTATAATAGAAAACCCCTGAACCAACATTTAAGAAGGTATTGTTAGGATTTCCGGCACTAAATGGATCTTGCGGAACCGGTTGTGGTAAGGTTTCGAAAATATAGTTAAAATCGATTTTGTGCATGGTGAGACCGGCTTTTAAACCAAAAGCCAATCTCTTTTCACCTCCTAAGTTTAAGGTATAGGAGAAGTCTGCATAGAAGTTGTTTTCTTCTACAGGACCGATTTTATCTGATATAACAGAGAGACCTAATCCAACGTTTCTACCAACAGGGCTGTGTATAAAAAACGTTCCTGTAGTCGGAGCATCTTCAATTTCAACCCATTGCTTACGATAAAGTAAACCGCCTGAAACAGCTTCTTTAGACCCTGCGTAGGCCGGATTCATAACACTCATATTGTACATATATTGAGTGTAATGAGGATCTTGCTGTGCTCTTAACTCTGTTACTGCTAAAGCTAATACTGCAATGAAATATAGTTTCTTCATTTTGTTTTGTTTTATTTTGAATGCAAATTTATAATGTCCTATTGTGCTCTGTTGATGTAAATCCAGCCTGTTCTGTTTTCTCCATTATCTCTTTCAATTACGAAATAATAGGTTCCGTCAGGAAGTTCGTCTCCATCATCAGATTGACCTTTCCATTGATCAGTATAATTTCCTTTGGTATATACTTTCATTCCATATCTGTTAAAAATAGATAATTTCTTAACATTGAAACCTCTAAGGTCAAAATAGTCATTATAGCCATCATTATTAGCAGAAATACCTTTTTGAATAACACAAGTTATTGCATCAACTGGTAATGATGCGGAATCAGGACATCCGTTAGAAGTGACAGTAACAGTATAAGTGTCTAAAGCTGTAACCACAATACTTTGTGTACTACCTACTACTGTTCCTGCACTGTTCTCCCATACAAAAGTAACATTTGAATCAAACGTTCCTTCAACCGGAGATGCCGTTAACACAAACTGAACGCCTTCACAATTACCAGTGGCAACAATTTGAATTGGCGATGAGATCACTACTTGGGCAGTACTTGAACCCGGTACTCTACAAGTATTCGAATCAGCTCCAACACTATAAGTTACAGTATAAGTTCCAGCCGGAGAAGATAAATCAACTAAACCTGTTGAAGCGTTAATTAGCAATCCATTCGTTCCGGTAAATGTGCCGCCAGTAGTAAATCCAGGTGCACTTGTATCAGGTAGCGGATCATCTTCGTCAGAACAGTATAAGGCATCATACCCTATAGTCGTAACCGGTGTGATTATTGGGTTAATTACAATATCAAATGTAAATGCACCGCCGGCTAAACAAATATTGTTATCCGGTAAAACAGTATATGTAATAGTATGATTACCCGGTGTTGAACCATTAGCGCCTAAAGTAATTACCCCTGTATTTCCATTAATTACCAATCCAGCAGTACCTGTAAATTGACCATTAGTAGTAAATCCAGGGTCTAAAACAGGTGATAATGTTGCCTGAGCATTTTGACAAATTGGTGTTGTATAACTAAATCCTAAAACTGTTGGGGTAAATGGTACAGGATTGATTACAACAGTAAGCGGTAATGAGGAACATCCTGTTGCCAAATCAAGAACTGTAACTGTGTGTGTTCCTGGCGCAACATTATTGAAAGTTGTACTTACTTGATAAGCACCATTGTCTAAGCTATATTGATAAACAGATGCCGGTGTAGCATAACTACCAATATTTGTATAATCTTCCGGATCAGTTGTAGTCCAGTCTGCAGCATTCCATGTTGTACTTGGAGCAACAGCTGTAGTGTTTCTTCTGTAAGTATATCCTGGCTGACCTCCTGGTGTAAATGTCGTTCCATCTACTCTTCCCCAAATGTCTATGTCAACATTGGCAGTTGTAGTTAATCTGATGTTATCATCAACATTAACTCCTGTACACAATGCAAAAACCTGGTTTGGAACAATACCTCCTTGATTGGTAGCGCTTCCAACAGCAACTACAAAAGTACTATTGTTGTTTAAAATTCCGGATAAAGTATTGTCACAAGAAGAAGTTACCGTTGCAGAACCATTATTGAATGTTCTTAATTTATAATTGCTCAAATCAACAGCAGCACCAGTACCATTAAATATCTCAATGTAAGTTAATGCGCCTGAAGTGGCATCTGTAATCTCAGAAATAAATAAATTAGATGGTAAGCCTCCTGTTGAAACCGGTGAAGTAACTTCTATCGTTCCTGTTTGAACAGTACAAGTTGTCTGTGTAACATTTACTGTTGGGGTAGGTACTGAAATAATATTTACTGTAAATGAAACTTCATTGATACAACCTAAATTACTAACCGCATATATATAAAGCGTTTGTGTGTTAGTTACTAAATAACCTGCACTCAACTGATTTCCTGTTCCACCAGGCCCATCAAAATAGTTCCCTACTGATAAAGCCGGAAGTGCATAACTATTACAAGCTTGAACATCTGCAGGTTGAGTAATACTTGGTAACGGAGCAATCTCAACTTGAGTAGAAGGATTAGCCCCTATACAAACTCCAGATCCAGGTAAAGAGTAAGAAACGGTGTAAACACCTGGTGAACTCAAACTTGGATTGATCGCCCCTGTGTTAACATCAATAAACAAACCACCATTTGGCAACGCCGAGTATGTACCTCCTGTCGTTCCGGTTTGAGTTACGTTGTATACCGTTGTATCACTTTCGCAATAGGACGTTGCACCATAGACAATAGTTGCTGCCGCTGGTAGTACAAGGCTTATAGTGAAAGTATATTGTATTTCTAAACAAGTACCGTTTGCAGCTAATGTATTAACAACAACATAATTTCCTGGCAAACTGTTTTGTAAATCAATCTCTCCAGTTGCTGTATTAGCAAATACTAATCCGGTAGGAGTATTTGGCAACAATGAGAATACCCCGGCAACAGAACCTTGTGGAAGAGTTGGAATCGGGTTGGCAACACTTGGGTCAATACAATAAGTTGATGAAGAATAAGCAAAATCAGCTTCCGGACAACAAAGAGTTGCTCCAGAAGTAGTCCCAAAATTTGTTTGTGTCAAAGTAATATAACCCGGTTGGTTGGAGAAGTTTGTAATTAAAATTACATAGAACTGTCCTGCCACGGCATTGGCTATATTAAAGTTTTCAGTTGGCGCTGCCGAATAACTACATCCTGTAGTCAAACCGGTCAAAGGTGCCTGACCTCCGGCAATGGCCGCACAAACTTGAGCTTGTGTAGAGAAAGGTCCCCATGCCGCATAATCAACATCTAAATTAGGTGTTCCTCCAGGAGTTGTTGATTGTGTTAATAGGTAATTAATTGGACCTGATGTAACTACTTGAATAGTAAAGAAAGTTGGGTTAGGTGAAGTAAATAAACATCCTATCTGCCCCAAACTGGTAACTCCTGTAGTATTACCATAATTTAAACCATCCTCACTACATATTGATGAACTGTTAGCACATGTTGAAGGAGTTGAGATACATAAATTAAAGTTGGCTGACTGTGGTGTAGCTGAGTTAGAGAATACTCTAATGTAATAGGTCGCTCCTACTGTTAAGTTGTTCAATACACCCGCTAAATTTGTACTACAGAACACTTGAGTTAAAGTACCGCATTGTCCTGAATATACTGCAAAATTTAAGTTGGTTGTTGAACCAACAACACTTTGTAATGAAACATTTAAATAAGCATTTGTAGCTATAAATTGGAACCAAACATCATCATCAGGTGTTCCGACACATGGCGCTACAATTCCGGGAGCAACTGAAGCCGTTGCACCGGTGATAGTTCCCGGAGTGACTAGCTGACAAACTGCGTCAGAATTTACAGGCGCAAATATTGCCCCATCACAATTGTCATTTTCTATTAGAGTATTAAAATTAAATCCTGTTGACCACAAACTAGTTCCTGATGTTGGACAAATTCCTCTTACATAGAAAGTATATTGTGTTCCTGAATCTAAACCGGTAAATAAAGCCGGATTAGTTGAAACTATAGTTCCGGTTGCTGATGGCGATGGCACAGGAGATCCTAAAGGCAATATAATAACCTCCCACTGCACTATAGCTGGGTTAGGTTCTGACCATCCTAAATAAGCAGAAGTTGTTGTAATATTTGTTGCTGTCAATGTGTTTGGTCTTTGACATTCCGGAGCCGGATTACAAGTTACATTGGCAACCCATCCTGCTAAGTTAACTGCCCCATCACTTCTGAATCTGAAGGTCAAACATCCATCAGGACTTGATGAGGTAAACGGACCAGGTATGGTAGATCCCCAATATCCTCCAGTTAAACCGCCGGGAACATTTCCTGCTCCATTGGTACTGGCAATTTGAGGTGAAGTAATTGAGTTACCGTCAAAAACATACAAGGCATCCCAATTGGTTTCCGTATTAAATGAAGTAAATGTTACTGTAACAACATCTCCAGGGTTTACCGGACAAACAGTAACGGTAGAATCTGAATTTCCTGGGTAATTTGCAGGACCTCCAGCGTCAACAAATGTACCACCACAAACGGGAGGTGCTACTTGTGTTGTTATAGTAGACGGACCAGACCAGATACTGCTATCGGTAGAGCTACATACTGCTCTAATATAAATATCATAACAAGTTGAAGAACTCAGACCTGTCAATGTGTATGGTGGTCCAGAAGTCACATCAACAAAACCTGTTGCATTAGCTGCAGGAGCAGGTGAACCACATGGTAAAGCCAAAACTTGCCATGCAGATGCCACACTATTGTCAGGGTTTGTTGGTTGTGTCCAGTTTAATATCACTGAATTTGAAGTAACTGTTGAAGTTGTAACCGCAGTTGGTCTTCTACAAGTTGGTGGCGGACCACAAGTTACATTGGCAACCCATCCCGCATCTTGAACAGAAGTGTCACTTCTAAATCTGAAAGTTAAACATCCGTCTGCACTTGATGAAGTGAAAGGACCTGGTATTGCAGTTCCCCAATATCCACCTGGCAATCCTCCGGGTACATTACCTGCACCATTGGTACTGGCTATTTGAGGCGCTGTGATTGAATTACCGTCAAAAACGTATAAGGCATCCCAATTGGCTTCTGTTTCAAATAAATTAAAGGTTACTGTAACAACATCTCCAGGGTTAACCGGACAAATCGTTACTGTTGAATCTGTACTTCCCGCATAATCACCATTTGGTCCACCCGGGTCAGTAAATGTACCGCCACAAACCGGTGGCGCTACTTGTGTTGTAAACGTAGCAGGCCCTGTCCATGGACTAATGTCTGTTGGAGAACATACCGCTCTTACATAAACATCATAACAAGTTGTTGGTGTTAAACCGGTCAAAGTGTAAGGCGGACCTGCAGTAACATCAACAAATCCAGTTGAACTTGCTGTAGGAGCCGGAGAACCACAAGGCAAAGCTAAAACTTGCCAAGCTGTTTCCGAACCTCCATTAGTCCACGATATAGTTGCAGATGTTGATAACACTCCGCTTGAAGCTACTAAAGTAGGCTCAGGACATGTTGGGATATCTTCAATAATTACATTATCGATATACAATCTCCATCCATCTAAACCTCCAGCCGGAATATGCCATGCAATATTTACCGGTCCGCTGATTCCAGCTAAAGTTTGGATTCTTTGAACATAGGTAGTATTGTTATAGGATGCTAAAGGAATTAAAGTGGTTGTAAAGTCAGCCGGGCTTGTCCCGTTTTGAGACAACATTACTCTAAAATCATTTGGCTCGCCGGTTGATTGAACTCTATAATGGAATTTCAATCTTTGGTTACCGTTTAATATGATTTGAGGAGAAATCAACCAATCGTTGTTAGCACCAGCATTAAAGTCTGTAGTAATTGCGGCACATTGATTACCTTCAAATGGAGTAGTTGCATAATTCATATTCCAAGCGTCAGCATCATTATTTAAATTTAATACCGTCCAACAGTTTTCAGTTGGAGACCCTGTATTAAAACCTTCTTGGAATGGAACCGGGAAAGCATCACACAAAGTATTAAATAAGAAAGGTCCTGCCCAAGCACTGAAAGTACCATTGTTACAATCTGCTCTTACATAATACTGATAAGCAGTGTTTACGGTAAGTCCCGGTACAAGGTAGTTCGCATTAACATTCGTTTGTACTCCCGGCCCTGCAGGTATAGGTGATCCTGCCGTTTGAACAGCAACTTCCCATGAAGTAGCACCACCCGGATTGGCCCAAGATAAATTGGCTGATGTTTGTGTTAAACCACTAACTGATAATGTAGTTGGTTCGGCACAGTTTACAGTTTGAATTACCAATGTATAACCTATTGTTTGAGGCGCTGCATTGGTTGAAATAACGATGATGTATTCTTGTCCGGCTGTTACTGCTATACTCGGAATAACTCTAGGAGCTCCACCGGTATTGGCCACACCGGCCAAACAGCTAACTCCTACATTAGCACAACCTTGATATACGAATACCCCCGACCAGTTTGCCGTAGGTGTCATTGTAACACTAATAGCACCACTAGTGGTTGGAGTATAAGAGTAAAATACATCGTTTCCAGTCATGTAATTGGTTGCCGTTCCCGCACAAGCTGCAGGTTGTGCCACGTCGGTTGTATCACCATAGTTCCCGGTATTATCCGTTGTACTATATGGAACCGACCCAATAACAATTGGAGCCGCACAAGAAAACCCTGGAGAGGTTGTCGAGAAATTAAATGGTCCAATCCAAAGACTGTTAGACCCATTCGAACACAAGGCTCTCACATAATATTTATAATCTGTTGAAGGCGCCAATGGCGTTCCGGTTGCAGTTGCAGTAGCATTAAATGGCAAAGCACCATTATAAACCACACCAACACCCGTGAAGGTGCCTGCTACCGGCAAAACTTCAATCTCCCATGACGTCGCTCCACTTGGATTACCCCAGCTTAAGTTTGCTGAAGTTTGCGTTATTCCGTTAGCAGCAAGGTTTGTAGGATCTAAACATCTTTCAAGTATACTAACATTGTCTATTAACCAACGATCACCATCTAAAACAGTTAGTGGCTGTGTATACACTTTAACAAACGAAACATAAACTTGTTGATTCGCGTAAGCCGACAAATCAACCAATTTTTCTTCATAAATGTTGTAGTTGACCGTTAAATCAACTTCAGTCCATTGCTGTACCAAAGTATAAGCTGCGGGATCAGTTTGTGAAGCAGTTGAAGGCGCCACTTTTATTTGATACAAAGTTCCCTGATTACCCGTAGAAAAAGTACGAGTGTAGAAACGAAGTTGTCCATTTGTTGGTATATTAACCAATGGCGTTGACAAATAATCTTCTGAAGTGTTCCCTTGGCCAATATTCTCTCTATTGACATAAGCAGAATTTGCTCCTTGATAAACAAGCGGCGGGGTTGGAGGCGTTACAACGGTAGAATTTATCCCCCATCGTTGATTAAGCCCAACACCATTGTCAAATACTGCCCAATTCCCCGTAGACAAAGACCATGTAGTTGATGGTAACGGGGTAGGTCCTGTGGTTGACTCAAATCCTTCAACAGTTGGTGTTAATTGAGAATAACCAACCATAGAAAAAAATAAGGTCACCAGTAGTAAAGTAATTTTTTTCATGAAATGAAAATTTAGTTGTTTAATTGAGTTTTTTTTGGATTTTGAGTTCCAAATTTAGTAAAAATTATGAAAAAAATAACATTTATATTTTTTTTGGCAAAATAATTGAAGCTAATGTTACTATTTGGTAAACAAAATGTAGCCTAACTTAAATTTCTAATCACTATTTTTGTGGTTCAATAAGACCTAATGTTAGAAAAAGAAATAATCAATTTTGAGAGAACAATAATTGTCGGTATCATTACTCAAAACCAAAGTGAAGAAAAGTTAAATGAATACCTCGATGAATTAGAATTCTTGACGTATACCGCAGGCGGAGAAGTAATTAAAAGATTTTCACAAAAATTGGAGAAACCAAATCCTAAAACATTTTTAGGAACGGGTAAAATAGATGAAATCCATTTGTTTATTAAAGAAAATAATATTTCAACCGTTATTTTTGATGATGAACTCTCCCCATCACAACAAAAAAATATCTCCAAAATTTTAGACTGCAAAATTCTGGACCGAACCAATTTGATCTTGGATATTTTTGCCCAAAGAGCAGAAACTTCATATGCAAGAACCCAAGTTGAGTTGGCACAATGCCAATACTTACTACCTCGACTCTCAGGGATGTGGACACACTTAGAGCGTCAAAAAGGAGGGATAGGACTACGCGGACCGGGAGAAACTGAAATTGAAACCGACCGAAGAATTGTTCGCGACAGAATTGCATTGTTAAAAGAAAAAATCAGAACCATTGACAAGCAAATGTCTGTCCAAAGAAGTAATCGTGGCGCCATGGTCAGGGTGGCTTTGGTGGGCTATACCAACGTCGGAAAATCGACTTTGATGAATGTAATCAGCAAAAGTGAAGTTTTTGTAGAAAACAAATTATTCGCCACACTCGATACTACCGTCCGAAAAGTAGTAATCAAAAATTTGCCTTTCTTACTCTCCGATACCGTTGGTTTTATTAGAAAATTACCCACACAACTGATAGAATCTTTTAAAAGCACCTTAGATGAAGTGCGAGAGGCGGATTTATTACTACATGTGGTAGATATTTCGCATCCCGATTTTGAAGAGCACATTCAATCTGTAAATCAAATCTTATTGGACATTAAAAGCAATGACAAACCTACCATCATGGTTTTTAACAAAATTGATGCTTACAAGCATTTGCAAATTGAAGCCGATGATTTAATTACTGAAAAAACCTCCAAACATTACACTCTGGAGGAATGGAAAGCCACTTGGATGAGTAGCTTGGGAGAAAAAAATACCTTATTTATTTCGGCCACAAACAAAGAAAACTTTGAAGAATTCAGAGAAAAAGTATACGAAGCCGTGAGAGAAATTCACATCACGCGCTTTCCATACAATAAATTCTTGTATCCGGATTATAAAGATGTAATTGAGGATTAAATCTTATTGAAGATAATAGATATAACCAAAGTTTATCCAAACATTCCAATCGTTAGCTCTGTTTTCAACATATACAGCAGGGTCAGGATTTAAACCGTCAACCCAATTGGAAAAATAATACTGCCAACGTAAATCCAACATTAAGTCGGATAATTCGGTAAGCTTATAGCGAGTCCCAATACTGCCTACAATAGACCAAACAGTTCCGCCTTGATTGGTAGTGGCGCCCATGTATTTTATTGGAGTTGAAATTGGAGAATTTAACTCCCCGAGTGTAGAATAGGCTTCAGGATCATAAAAACTAAACTGACCTCCCAAACTGATAAAGGGTGCCCATGCGCCTATAGTAGAACTAAAATCTCTGATGCTTAAAGGAAAATATTCCAATTGCATCCCAACATTGGTAACAGATGTACTTCCGCGCATGCCTCTTAACTGATTGGCTATCAATGAAGTTTTATTATTATCAACCCATCTCCCAAAATGTTGTAACTCCGTTTTATTGTAAGACAATTCACTTCTTAATTTGAAGTGATCATTAAAATAAGTTTCAGGCGTATAACAATTACACTCCGCTCTGTATGAAAAATTTAGGTAGTGAATAATTCCTATTCCATAACCCGTGTTACCGGCATTAGTAGAAAAATCATGTCGCTCACCGTAATCCGATTGAAAGGCAACAGGACCAACAATAGCGCCTATTTCATGTGAAAAACCAAATTGAGCAAAAGTGCTATTTGAAAATGCAAATAACAACAGCGAGGTTATGATAAATTTTTTGGGCATTTGCATACTAATAAGTTCAATTCTCGACAAATATATAAAAACATCATTCAGTTATAAAATAAAATAAAAATTTGTTAGCTTATATACGAAAAAAAGCAACAAAAGTTTTAAAAGACAACATTTATTACAACTATCTTCAAATTTTCTTAACATAACCGTAAAAATTCTGAGAATTTAAAAAAACGTATACCCATATTTTTAATAAAATGTATATTTGTCGGAATTTACGAAAACGTTTTCTTAAAAAAATTAAACAGTATATTTTATGTCACAAAGTATTAACGAATTTATCGAATTGGTTGCTAAAAGAAATGCCAATGAGCCTGAATTTATGCAAGCTGTAAAAGAAGTTGCTGAAACTGTAATTCCTTTTATTGAACAAAATAAAAAATACCAAAACAAAATGCTTTTGGAGAGAATGGTGGAGCCGGAAAGAGTAATCATGTTCCGCGTGACTTGGATTGATGATGCCGGAAATACACAAGTGAATCGTGGTTACAGAATCCAAATGAACTCTGCTATCGGACCCTACAAAGGCGGAATTCGTTTCCACCCTTCTGTAAATTTAAGCATCCTAAAATTCTTAGCTTTTGAGCAAACTTTTAAGAACAGCTTGACAACCCTACCAATGGGTGGTGGAAAAGGTGGTTCCGATTTTGACCCGAAAGGAAAATCAGATATCGAAATCATGAAATTCTGCCAAGCTTTTATGACCGAATTGTCTAAACACATCGGTGCTGACACAGACGTGCCTGCAGGGGATATCGGTGTTGGAGGTAGAGAAGTTGGTTATATGTTCGGTCAATACAAAAGATTAAGAAACGAATTTACCGGCGTTTTAACCGGAAAAGGAATCTCTTTCGGAGGCTCATTAATCCGTCCGGAAGCTACAGGTTACGGTGATGTTTATTTCGCGCAAAATATGTTGGCTACCAAAGGTGACAGCTTCACAGGTAAAACAGTTGTGGTTTCCGGTTCAGGAAACGTAGCCCAATACGCCATTCAAAAAGCAACTCAATTAGGCGGAAAAGTAGTTACCGCTTCTGACTCATCGGGCTATATCCACGATGCTGACGGAATTGATGCCGAAAAATTGGCTTACATCATGGAAATCAAAAACGTAAACTACGGCAGAATTTCTGATTACGTAGCCAAATATCCTAACACCAAATTCGTTGCCGGAAAACGCCCATGGGAAGTAAAATGTGATATCGCTTTGCCTTGTGCAACCCAAAACGAATTAAACGGAGATGAAGCAAAAGCATTAGTAGCCAATGGCTGTATTTGTGTTGCCGAAGGCGCCAACATGCCTTCTACTCCCGAAGCTATTGAAGTATTCTTAAATGCAAAAATCCTTTTCGCACCGGGGAAAGCTTCTAATGCCGGAGGTGTGGCAACTTCAGGTCTTGAAATGTCACAAAACTCATTGCGTTTGAGCTGGACTTCAGAAGAAGTTGACCAAAGATTAAAAGACATCATGGCTAATATTCACGCCGCTTGTGTGAAATACGGCACAGATGCTAATGGTTATACAGATTACGTAAAAGGAGCAAACGTTGCCGGTTTCGTAAAAGTAGCCGATGCCATGTTAGCCCAAGGAATCGTATAATTTCAGTATACAACCAACCAACCGAGGCCACTGCCGATCCGTATGGAGCGACAACGGAATAAAAACCTTAAAAATGCTCTCGTATGGAGAGCATTTTTTTATGGTAAAATACCAAAACGATAGTTTTTGCGTTTATACTATATTTGTACACTAATTGTTCTCAAATGAAAAAGAACCTACTATATCTGCTGGTACTTGTTTTCCATATTGGTTTTTCTCAAGAAAATCAGAATTGGAAAGGCTATTTTTCATACAATCAAATCAAAGACGTCTCTGAATCAGCCAGCAAAGTTTATGCTGCGGCAGAAAATGCCTTGTTCATCAAAAATACGGTGACCAACAACCTCCAAACCATAAACTCTATCGATGGGCTTTCAGGGCAAACCATTTCAGCCGTTTATCACAGTGATACTTTCAACAAGACCATCGTAGGCTATGAAAACGGATTGATGATTGTAATCAATGACGTCAATGGCTCGATGTTGAATGTAGTAGACATCATCAATAAAAACATTCCGTCTAATATTAAAAAAGTCAACCACTTTATGGAATTTGACGGAATTGTTTATGTTTCTTGTGACTTTGGAATAGTGCAATACAAGCTCGATTCCTTAGAGTTTGGCGATACTTATTTTATTGGTCCGGCCGGCGAAGAAATAAGGGTTTATCAAACGGCGATTTACAATGGTGAAATTTATGCAGACACTCAAAATCACGGTATCAGAAAGGCTTTACTCACCAACCCTAACCTGAACGATTACGCACAATGGCAAGTCTTTGACGGTGGTTATTGGGCTGGTTTAGTTACTTTCAACAACCAATTAATAGGGCTGAGCACAAATAACAAAGTATACAAATACAACGGAAGTTTTTTTGAAGAGTTCAGCGATATCGGACAACCCGGATTGGATATTCGAGCGACACCGAATTATTTAATCGTTACCTCTCTTAACCATGTGTTTGTTTACAACACCGGCCTAACCCAAACAGCTCATATTCAGAGTACACAAATCACCTCATCAAACGTCACTTTTACCTGTGGTACCGTAATTAATGAGAACATTTACATCGGGACCAATGAAAACGGATTATTAGCGTCAACAACTAGCAATTCGACGAGCTTCGAATTCATTATGCCCGACGGACCAATCAGAAATTATATCTTTTCCATTGACAGCTCTTCTTCCAGTCTTTGGGCAACTTATGGCGGATACAATGTATTGTATAATCCCTATACTTTTATCGGGTTTGATTTAACCTCTTTTGGGATAAGTAAATACAGTGAAACCGGCTGGTTGAACATTCCCTATGCCGATGTTTTAGGGGCAAAATCTTTAACTAAAGTCACCATAAATCCCAATGACGAAAATAAAGTGTACGTGGGTTCTTATCACAATGGTTTGTTGGAAGTGGTCAATGACATTCCCACTACCCTATACAATGTTTCCAACAGCTCTTTGCAATCGCTGGATAACGCAACCACAACCGGAATTAGGGTAAACGGCTCTGTTTTTGACCGAACCGGAAACCTTTGGGTCACCAACAGCAATGTACAAAAGCAACTTAATGTTCTGAAAACAAATGGCCAATGGCAATCCTACAACATGACTGATATTCTGGATAACTTTGGCTCAAGTCATTTGAATAAAATAGCTATTGACAACAGTGGAACCAAATGGATTGCTTCTTACCTTGACGGTGTTATCGCTTTCAACGAAAATACCAATATCTTTAAAAAAATAACCGAAGGTGTTGACGTAGGAAATCTTCCCTCCAAAGACGTCAGAGCCATTGCCATCGATAACCGTAATCAAGTATGGATTGGGACAAATAAAGGCCTTCGCGTATTGCCCAGCACCGGCAGTTACAACGGAACTGACCAAATGCGCGCCAATGCCATTATTATTTTGGAAGATGGTTTGGCTCAAGAGCTTTTATACGAGCAATTCATCACCGATATTGAGGTCAATGGTTCCAACGAAAAATGGATAAGTACTGCCGACTCGGGTGTTTTTCTCTTTTCTCCCAATGGACAAGAAACCATTTATCATTTTACTAAAGACAATTCTCCACTCCCTAGTAATGTTGTCAATGATGTCGAAATCAATGCAGAAACCGGTGAAGTTTTCTTTGCTACCGACAAAGGATTAGTCTCATTTCAAGGCACGGCTACCAAGCCCGCAGATGATTTAAAAGACGTCTATGTCTATCCAAATCCGGTTCGCCCTGAATTTGTGGGTACAGTTAAAATTGCTGGTCTAATTTCCAATGCCAATATCAAAATCACCGATATCGAAGGTAATTTGGTTTACGAAGCGACTTCTGAAGGCGGAACCCTCGAATGGGACACCACTGCTTTTGGCAAATACAAAGTGGCATCGGGCGTTTACATGATTTTTATCGCCGCCGAAGATGCTTCTGAAACTGCCGTTAAAAAAGTAATGATCATTAGGTAAAATTCCAACCTTAAAATTCCAAATTCCAATGTTGGTAAAAACCAAGGCGATTGTCATTTCTTCCCTAAAATACCAAGAAAAAAGCTTGATAGTGAAGTGTTTTACGCTAAGTGATGGCTTGAAAAGTTATTTTGTACAAAGCGCTTTTTCGGCTAAAAAATCCAACCAAAAGATTGCCTATTTCCAACCGTTAACGCTACTCGAAATCGAAGCCAATCACAAAAACAAAGGCACTTTAGAACATTTCAAAGAAATCAGACTTTCAACAGCTTACCACACCATCAATACCGATGTCATTAAAAGTACGATTGTAATTTTCCTTTCCGAAATTCTACATCACAGCATACAAGAAGAAGAAAAAAATGAAAACTTATTTATCTTTTTAGAATCGGCGCTGCTTTGGTTAGACCACCATGAGGAAACATCAAATTTTCATCTAATTTTAATGCTAGAAGTGACCAAATTCCTAGGCTTCTATCCCGATACTTCTGAAATTGACGGTAAACATTTCGAAATGAAAGATGGTTTTTTCACCCCTTTTTTGGGAATCGGCTGCCTTAACGAACACGAAACCCATCTGTTTAAAAAACTAATCGAACTCAAATTTGACAGCAACCAAAAGGTTTTCGCCGGTGTCGAACGCCAAATTTTACTCAAAATCCTACTCGATTACTACACCATTCACCTCGACGGTTTCAAAAAACCTAAATCACTGGAAGTTTTAAAGGAAGTTTTTGCTTAATCTTCCAAAAACGAAGGCTGTTTTTAATTATTCTTAAAAAACACGTCTCAGCCCTCTTTTTTCTTGCTTCTTTTCTCTCTTTTATTCAAAATTCCTTACTTTCGCAACCTGATTTAAGAAAACGACAAAAATGAGTACTAAGTTTACTGAATACAAAGGACTTGACCTGCCAACTGTGGCCTCGGAAGTTCTTGATTTTTGGAAGAAAAATAACGTCTTTGAGCAAAGTGTAACTTCTCGCGAAGGCGCCACGCCTTTTGTGTTTTTTGAAGGTCCGCCGTCTGCGAATGGTTTGCCCGGAATTCACCACGTAATGGCTCGTGCCATCAAAGATATTTTTTGTCGTTATAAAACCCAAAAAGGATACCAAGTTAAGCGTAAAGCCGGATGGGACACGCATGGTTTGCCGGTTGAATTAGGTACCGAAAAAGAATTGGGCATCACCAAAGAAGACATTGGAAAAACCATTTCCATCGAAGAATACAACGAAGCGTGTAAAAGAACCGTAATGCGCTACACCGACGTATGGAATGACCTAACCGAAAAAATGGGGTATTGGGTAGATATGGAAGATCCGTATGTGACCTACAAATCCAAATACATGGAAAGCGTTTGGTGGCTTTTGAAACAAATCTACGATAAAGGCTTGTTGTACAAAGGCTACACCATCCAACCCTATTCTCCTAAAGCGGGAACCGGATTGTCTTCGCACGAAGTTAACCAACCGGGAAGTTACCGCGATGTAACCGATACAACGGTTGTAGCACAATTCAAAACAAAACCGGAAACATTGCCTTCTTTCCTTCAAGGATTTGGTGATATTCACATACTCGCTTGGACAACCACACCGTGGACGTTGCCAAGTAATACCGCGTTGACCGTCGGACCAAAAATCGATTATGTGTTGGTGAAAACGTTTAACCAATACACTTTCGAACCGGTTACTGTGGTTTTGGCCAAAAACTTAGTCGGGAAACAATTCGCCGGTAAATATTTTATGGCCGAGAGTGATGCCGATTTTGCCAATTACAAAGCCGAAGACAAAAAAATTCCATACCAAATCTTAACCGAAGCCAAAGGGGCTGACTTAGTCGGAATCCGTTATGAACAGCTAATGCCATTGGCTTTACCATATCAAAATCCGGAAAATGCCTTTAGGGTAATTTCAGGAGATTTCGTGACTACCGAAGACGGAACCGGAATTGTACACACTGCGCCTACTTTTGGTGCCGATGATGCTAAAGTGGCCAAAGAAGCAACTCCGGAAGTACCGCCAATGTTGGTTTTAGACGAAATAGGAAATCCTGTGCCGTTGGTGGATTTACAAGGAAAATTCATCCAAGGTTTGGGCGATTTGTCTGGTAAATACGTAAAGAACGAATATTACGAAGCCAATGAAGCGCCGGAACGTTCTGCCGATGTCGAAATTGCGATTCAGTTGAAAGAAGAAAACAAAGCTTTCAAAGTAGAAAAATACGTTCACAGTTATCCGCACAGTTGGAGAACCGACGAACCATTGTTATATTATCCTTTAGATTCTTGGTTCATCAAAGTAACCGATATCAAAGACAGAATGTTCAACTTAAACGACACCATCAACTGGAAACCCAAAGCCACCGGCGAAGGCCGTTTCGGAAACTGGCTGAAAAACGCCAACGACTGGAACTTGTCGCGTTCAAGATATTGGGGAATTCCATTGCCAATTTGGAGAACCGAAGACAAACAAGAAGAAGTATTGATTGGTTCGGTTGAAGAACTGTATAATGAAATAGAAAAGGCAATCCAGGCCGGAGTAGAAACCGTAAATCCTTTCCAAGGTTTCGAGGTAGGCAACATGAGCGAGGAGAATTATGATTTGGTGGATTTACATAAAAATGTAGTGGATAACATCACTTTAGTTTCTCCATCGGGCAAACCGATGAAACGCGAAAGCGATTTGATTGACGTTTGGTTTGATTCGGGTGCTATGCCTTATGCACAGTGGCATTACCCATTTGAAAACAAAGATAAAATAGACGAAAACAAAGACTTCCCTGCCGATTTCATAGCCGAAGGTGTCGATCAAACTCGTGGTTGGTTCTATACTTTACACGCCATCGGAACGTTGGTTTTTGACAAAATTGCCTATAAAAATGTAGTGTCAAACGGTTTGGTTCTAGACAAAAACGGACAAAAAATGTCCAAACGTTTAGGCAACGCCGTTGATCCGTTCACAACATTGGCAGAATATGGTCCGGATGCAACACGTTGGTACATGATTGCCAATGCGAATCCTTGGGACAACTTAAAATTTGACATTGAAGGTGTGGCCGAAGTACGTCGGAAATTCTTCGGAACACTTTATAATACTTACTCGTTCTTTAGTTTATATGCTAACATTGACGGATTCAAATACGAAGAAGCAGAAGTACCGTTAAACGAAAGACCTGAAATCGACCGTTGGATTTTATCCGAATTGCACACTTTGATTAAAGTGGTGGATGAAGCTTACGCCGATTATGAACCAACCAGAGCTGCAAGAGCTATTTCTGATTTCGTTCAGGAGAATTTGAGCAACTGGTATGTTCGTTTGTGCCGAAGAAGATTCTGGAAAGGCGAATACGGTACCGATAAAATTGCGGCTTACCAAACATTGTATACTTGTTTGTTAAACGTGGCAAAATTGTCCGCTCCCATCGCACCGTTCTTTATGGACAAACTTTACAGAGACTTAACACAGGCCACACACACAGAGGAATTTGAGTCAGTACATTTGGCAAAATTTCCGGTTTCGGTTGAAAACTTTGTTGATAAATCGTTAGAGAGTAAAATGATGAAAGCACAAACAGTTTCGTCACTGGTTTTATCACTCCGCAAAAAGGAGATGATTAAAGTGCGCCAACCTTTGCAAAAGGTAATGATACCAATACTTGACGAGCAACAACGTGCTGAAATCGAGGCGGTTTCCGACCTGATAAAAGCGGAAGTTAACGTCAAAGAAATCGAACTTTTGGATGATGCATCGGGCGTTTTAGTAAAGCAAATTAAGCCTAATTTTAAAGCGCTTGGACCGCGTTTTGGCAAGGACATGGGCTTGATTTCCAAAGAGATACAAAATTTTACGCCCGAGCAAATCAACGAATTGGATGCTAAAGGTGAATTAACGCTTGTTATTTCAGGAAAAAGTATAATTTTATCCTTAGAAGACGTCGAGATTTCTTCGCAAGATATTCCGGGTTGGTTGGTTGCCAATGCAAATGGCATAACTGTTGCACTGGATATTACGCTGACCGAGGAATTGAAAAACGAAGGTATTGCAAGAGAATTGGTGAACCGAATCCAGAATCTAAGAAAAGACAGCGGATTTGAAGTTACCGATAAAATTAAAGTTCATTTACAACATCATGATAGTTTAGCGAAAGCTATACAAGAAAACGAAAACTATATCAAATCAGAAACCTTAACCGAAACCTTAGTTTTAGACAACGAAGTTTCCAATGGTACTGAGATAGAATTTGACGAGATAAAAACACGAATATTAATTTCTAAATAATTAAGAAAGATTATGGTAGAAGAAAAATTAAGATACTCAGATGCTGATTTAGCAGAGTTCAAAGAAATTATTTTAGCAAAAATTGAAAAAGCCAAAGCCGATTTAGACTTGATAAAAAGTGCCTATATGAACGATTTAAACAACGGAACTGATGATACATCACCTACGTTTAAAGCCTTTGAAGAAGGAAGCGAAACCATGTCTAAAGAAGCAAACTCTCAACTGGCTATACGCCAAGAAAAGTTTATCCGCGATTTAAAAAACGCGCTTTTCCGTGTGGAAAACAAAACTTACGGTGTTTGCAAAGTGACCGGAAAGCTAATTTCAAAAGAAAGATTGAAAATCGTTCCTCACGCTACGATGAGTATAGAAGCTAAAAATTTACAACGATAATATATGATTGTACTTTACTAAGTATAAAAAAGCCTCGATTTCTCGAGGCTTTTTTAATTATAAATCTATTTCGCTTATGAGTGTCAAAGTGAAATTCGGCCCGTAACTGTATTGCTTAATATGATTATCACCTACCACAATCAAATGACTGTCCAGCGGAATTATATCTTTTACATTTCCGGCATAAGTATTTTCTAAAGTCAGGTTAGCACTATTGGATGCATCAAAAATCTTTAACCCATTAGCACCACAACCTACATACAATACACTATTTTTAATCCCTAAACCATAAGGTTCATTGATTAAATAAGTTGAAATCAGAGTTGGATTGGCAATATTCTCAACATCAATCACATTAATTTGGTCCTCAATCGCACCACAAGTTGATCCGCCGCGAACCGTTATATAGGCTGTGTTTCCAAAAACCACCACAGGGTCACAAGCCGTAGCATGTGAAAATCCGGAAACAAAATAAGGATTAAATTCATCCTCCGCATCAACGGTGTACATTCCGGTAGTAGAGCCTACAAACAAAATGTCTTTCTGAATAAATAAGGTTTCAAATTCGCCACCTCCAAACCATTGGGTCATGTAAACTTCTTTGTCAAAAAAGGCGTTAACCGGATCCGAAATATTAAAAACATTCAACTTATAAGCGTCTATGGTATAAAGTGCATCATTGTTGATTTGAAAACGAGCATAAGAACCACCGATTCCTACCTGAGAAGCATTAGAACTTTCAAAAGAGGCCAAAGCATCTCCGGCCATAATCAACGCTTGACCTTGCGGTCGGTCTTTCATTTCAATAGCAAAACCGGTGATGATTTCATCGCCTGTCGGGTTGACTGTGTAATCATAAAACTCTGCGTCTTCCGGATAGGTCGGGAAAAAAGCCACTACATTTTCGATGGTTCTGACCAAAGTGATATTCTGAATATCGGAAATATCAAAAACCAATAAGTCTACAAAGTTATCGGCATAAAGGTAGTTGCCCTTTACCGAAATATCGTGAACACCGGCCAAACTGATAAAAGCAATATTCAAAGGTGTCGCGGGATTTGAATTGTTAAAAACATGCACACCCGACTCTTGGGCAATGTAAAAAAGATAGTTTTCCGCCACATAAATCTTTCCGTCAGATTGGGTTTGTCTGGCTGTGGTGACAGCGACATCATCTCTGATTTCTGCCAATGATTTTATAACCGGAACGGCAAATTTTGCTTGAACTTCAGCGTCGTCATTATCACAAGAAAAGGATAAAAGCGATATTGCCAATAGGGTAAGTAAATAAATATTTTTCATATCAATAGTTTATTGGTTATTGTTTGTTGCTTAAGATGTAAAAAAACAGTTTGGGTTGCTTGTATTAGCAAAATTACTAATTCTTTTGTTAACAACGGTAAATTGTATAGGATGAGATTTATAACTATAAAAATATTATGTTTTTTGTATAATAATATTGCTATTTTTGCGCCATTAAAACCCTAAGAATGTCATTACGCAATTCCATTTTAATCATCGCTGTTATTTTATTGATTGACCAATTCAGCAAGATATATATCAAAACCAATTTCATTCTTGGTGAAGAAGTTCCGGTTTTTGATTGGTTTAAAATTTATTTCATAGAAAATGACGGAATGGCATGGGGGACAAAAATTCCGGGAACTCATGGCAAACTGTTCCTAACCATTTTCCGATTATTGGCTATTACCGGAATTGGCTATTGGTTGTATGACTCAAGCACCAAACATTCTTCGAGGTATTTAATGGTGGCGATTTCACTAATTTTTGCCGGCGCAGTAGGAAACATTATCGATTCTGTTTTTTACGGACAACTTTTTAGCGACAGTCACCATCAATTAGCCGAAATGTTTACCGACAAACCTTATCAAAAATGGTTTCACGGCGAAGTAGTAGACATGCTCTATTTCCCTATTGTCGAAGGTCATTTCCCGGATTGGTTGCCTATTTGGGGCGGACAGCCATTTAAATTCTTCAATGCCATTTTTAACGTAGCCGATGTGGCGATATCAACTGGAGTTGGGATTTTAATTGTCTTTAACAAAAAGGCTTTCGCCAAAAAAACGGCTATTGAAAGTTATAAAGAGTCATAGGCGTTACACAATAATCCAAACGAATATCGACAGCAGAAACATCGTCTATAGCCTCTTCAGGTTCAAAGAATGACAAACCAATTTTGACCACGTCTTCTCTGCATTCAGACAAAAATTTGTCGTAAAATCCTTTGCCGTAACCTACTCGATTGCCCTTGGTATCATAAGCCAAAAGCGGGACAAAAACCGCATCAATTTTTGTGGTAGGCACTTCTATTCCGTCAACGGGTTCATAAATGTTGTACTCATTTTTTTGAAACTTGGTATTATCGGTAAGCAAATAATGAGTCATTTCGAGGGTTTCAAAATTGCTTTTGGCCACCACGATTTCTTTGTCTTTTCCGGCTAAGATTTGCAGTATAAACTCGGTGTCGACTTCCTTTTGCTCTTCAATGGTGAGAAACAAATGAAAATAAGTTTTGTCCCAAATATCTAATGACAACAAACGATTGGCGATGGCCAAACTTTTATCTTCCGTTTGTTCTTCAGAAAGTTGTTGTCTTAATTCTTTGTATTTTTTGCGTAAGTCCTTTTTAAGCATAATTGGTGGCCATCAATTCTTCTATAAAAGTAGTCAAATGTTCTACTTCTACGTGATCCATGAGCACAATTTTGTACCATTTATTGTTTTTGTCATGCTGTTGCGGTACCAAATCATATTTCTCGGCTACCGCTTGTGGAATGTATTCGGCTTTAATCGTTACGATATTCATAAACGGCTCGCGGAAATATTGAATGTTCATCATGTCCAATTGGTTACACAAAAACTGTGTCCGCATTTGAAGCACGCTAACTTTTTCAAACCAACCGTTAGGTCCGTAAGTAAACAATATCATCCAAACCGCCACTGCATTGGCACCGCTTCGACTGCCGCAAAGGGTTAAATCCATGCCTTCCACATATTCGGCTTCTTTGGTTAGGACGTTTTCGATATAGCCTTTTCGACAAATAAAAACGCCGGTTCCATAAGGTGCCTGCAACATTTTATGAGCATCAATAGTGATAGAACTAATCTTCGGATTGCTGAAATTAATCTCCGATTGTTGGTTACTGAACGGATAGACAAAACCACCGTAAGCACCGTCAATGTGCAATCTGTATTGCAAATGATATTTCTCAAAAACTTGAATGTAATCTTCCGGGTTATCAACGGAACCAAACATCGTTGTGCCCATATTTGAAATGGCTATAAAATATTTCTTGCCTTGTTTTTGAGCTTCAAGAATAATTCGTTCCAATTGCATTTTATCAATAGCGCGCGTGTCAAAATCTACCGGAATTTTCAGCCAATCTAACTGCAGTAAGTTGGAAGCTTTCGGAATTGAATAATGCGTGTCTTCTGAAGCTACTATAGCAATCTCTTGCCCTTTGGCCTCAAAATGATTCATAAAATAATTGCGGAACATCCAAATGGCTTGGATATTGGCTTCGGTGCCTCCGGGCGAAATATACCCATCAAAACCATTGGGCTCTGCCTTAAAAATATCAACCGCTATCACATTCAATACTTCGCGCTCTATCTCATGTGTTCCGTTAAAAGCTTTTTCCGAAGTCCCAAAAGTGTGGCAACCAATGTTATTCGGATTGGCCACATACGTTTGCAAAATTGGTGCGTCTTTCAAAAATGGCGCGTCATCGTTAAATACCCTGCTGTCTAATTTTGACGCAGGATAACCCAAGGAAGTGTCTTTTGAAAAATTGACATTATCATGCAATGCCTTTTCAATGCGTATCTTTCTTTCGTCGTTGGTGAGTTTTTTCCAGAATTTCATACCTAAATTTTTGTCAAAACTAAGGCTTACTCTCAGGAAAAAACATGATAAATGTTAGGCTTTACCGCTCTTGTATTTAAGTAGAATTCCGTTAACTTTGTTTTTATGGAAATCCCATCTATTGAACTCCAACTCCAAACCTTGCCCGACAGTCCGGGTGTTTATCAATATTATGATAAAGAAGGGAAAATTTTATATGTGGGCAAAGCCAAAAACCTAAAAAAAAGGGTTACTTCATATTTCAATAAACTCCATGACAATGCTAAAACGAATGTATTAGTCAAGAAGATAGTCGAAATAAAGCACATTGTAGTTATCTCTGAAGCCGATGCGCTTTTGTTGGAAAACAATCTCATCAAAAAACTCCAGCCACGCTATAATGTCTTGCTCAAAGACGACAAAACCTACCCTTGGATTTGCATCAAAAAAGAACCCTTTTCAAGAATATTTCCAACGCGAAGAATGGTCAAAGACGGTTCGGAATATTTTGGCCCGTACACCAATTTCAAAACAGTCAATACAATATTAGACTTGATTAAGGAATTGTATCCATTGCGCACTTGCAACCATGATTTAAATGATGCCAATATTAAATCCAGAAAATACAAAGTCTGTTTGGAGTACCATATCGGCAACTGCAAAGGACCATGTGAAGGCTATGAAACTTTGGAACATTACCAAAAGCAAGTCGATGCCATTCGTGAAATTCTCAAAGGCAACTTCAAAGACAGTTTGCGCGATTTTAAAAAACTGATGCAAGAATTGGCTGTGGAAATGAAATTCGAAGCCGCGCAAAAAATCAAAGAAAAAATCGAGGTTTTAGAAAATTACCAATCGCGTTCCACCATTTTAAATCCGAAAATTTCGAATGTGGATGTGTTTTCGATTGTTTCTGATGAAACGATGGCTTATGTGAATTTCCTTCAGATTTCTCATGGCGCTATTATTCGCTCGCATACGATGGAGATCAAAAAGAAGCTCGACGAAACCGATGAAGAACTTCTAGAATTGGCCGTTGTTGAGTTGAGAGAACGCTTTCACCTGACGACCAAAGAAATTATTTTGCCTTTCGAACTCGATTTTGGCGACAAAATAAAAGTCACCGTACCACAACTTGGCGACAAAAAACAAATCTTAGAACTATCGCAACGCAATGCCAAATACCAGCGTTTGGAACAATTGAAACAAATCCAAATTGTTGATCCCGAAAGGCATACGAACCGAATTATGGCACAAATGCAAAAAGATTTACGGCTTCCAACCGAACCGCGACACATTGAATGCTTTGACAACTCTAATATTCAAGGAACCAATCCGGTTTCGGCTTGTGTGGTTTTTAAAGATGGAAAACCGAGCAAAAAAGACTACCGCCATTTCAACATCAAAACTGTCGAAGGCCCGAATGATTTTGCCTCAATGGAAGAAGTTGTTTACCGAAGATATAAACGTCTGCTTGATGAAAACCAACCATTACCGCAACTCATCATTATTGACGGCGGAAAAGGCCAATTATCTTCAGCATTAAAAAGTATTGACGATTTAGGATTGCGAGGTAAAATCGCTATCATTGGCATTGCCAAAAGATTAGAAGAATTGTTTTATCCCGGTGATTCGGTGCCTTTGTATTTGGATAAAAAATCGGAAACTTTAAAAATCATACAGCATTTGCGCAACGAAGCTCACCGTTTCGGAATTACCCATCATCGCGACAAACGAAGTAAATCGGCTTTGCAAACTTCGATAGAAACCATTCCCGGAATAGGAGAAAAAACCATGTTGGCACTGATAAAACATTTTAAAAGTGTTAAAAGATTACAATTGGCTACAGAAAAAGAAATTTCTGAGGTTGTTGGTGCGTCAAAAGCCAAAAAAATTTCCGAATTTTACAACATCAGCAAATCCTAGTCTCAATTTATGAAAAAAACTATACTGCTTCTTGTTGGACTCTTATTTCTTCAAGTAGTTGTGGCACAAGATTCTACTAAAACCAAAAGACCCAAGATCGGTTTGGTGCTTAGCGGCGGCGGTGCCAAAGGATTTGCCCATATTGGTGTTTTAAAAGTATTGGAAGAATCCGGAGTTAAAATCGACTACATCGGCGGAACCAGTATGGGTGCGGTGGTTGGCGGTTTGTATGCCTCAGGTTACAGCGCTGCTCAAATCGATTCTATTTTTTACAACACCAACTTTGACGAATTACTCCAAGACTACATTCCGCGTTCTTCTAAGAATTTTTATGAGAAGCGAAACGACGAAATGTATGCGATTTCATTGCCTTTTCACAAATTTAAAATTGGGATTCCCATTGCCCTTTCTAAGGGAATGTATAACTATAATTTGTTGTCAAAACTGACGCATAAGGTTAGACACGTTAGAAAATTTAACCAACTCCCGATTCCGTTTTTGTGTGTGGCCACTGATATTGAAACCGGAGAACCCATCGTCTTGAAAGACGGTTATTTGGCGCAAGCTTTGTTAGCCAGTTCGGCCTTTCCCTCTTTGTTCTCTCCCGTTGAAATTGACGGCAGGGTTTTAATTGACGGCGGAGTAGTCAATAACTATCCGGCAGAAGAAGTGCGTAAAATGGGTGCCGATATCATCATTGGTGTTGATGTTCAGGATGATTTAAAAAATCGAGACGCGTTGAAAGATGCCACTCGGATTTTGGTACAAATCACCAATTTGGACATGATTAAAAGCATGAATGACAAAAAGAAAATCACCGACATTTACATCAAACCCGATATTTCAAATTATGGGGTAATTTCTTTTGACCAAGGCAGAGAAATCATCAAAAAGGGTGAAATTGCTGCTTTACTCGAATTGGAAAAAATAAAAAGGCTGGCCAATCCCGACAGTCTCTATGTAATGAACAAGTTCTCAGGAAGTGCAGACTCTTTGTTTATTAAAAGCATTAGTCTTAACAGACTTGATAATTACACTCGAGCCTATGTATTGGGTAAACTGCGTTTTAAAAACGGCAAAAAAATCAGTTATGAGGATTTAAAGACCGGCATCAACAACATCAATGCTACTCAAAACTTCAGCAGAATAAGTTATACTATCGAGCCCTATCAAGGCGCCGATGAGTTAAAACTGAGCCTTACGGAAAACGCCACAAAAACCTTTTTGAAATTTGGTTTACACTATGATGGCCTATACAAAAGCGCGCTTTTGACCAACATCACCCAAAAAAAATCACTTTTTAAAAACGATGTCGTTTCACTCGACGTAGGTCTTGGCGATAATATCAGATATAATTTGGATTACTATATCGACAACGGTTTTTACTGGAGTTTCGGACTCAAATCTCGTTTCAACCAATTCAATCGAAATGTTGAAACCGATTTTCGAGACGGAATTGTTTTGGGACAATTGGGATTGAGTACGCTCAACATTGACTTTTCTGATTTTACCAACCAAGCTTATATGCAAACGGTTTTCATACAAAAGTTTCTCATTGGCGCCGGTCTGGAATTCAAACATCTGAAAATCAGATCCGAAAATTTGGGAGATATAAATCCAACTTTTGAAAAAAGCAATTATACCAGCGTTTTTGGTTATATGAAATATGATTCTTTTGACAACAAATTATTCCCGAAGAAAGGATGGTTTTTCTCAGGAGATATACAATCTTTTATATACTCTTCTGATTACACTCAAGAATTTAACAGATATTCAATAGCCAAAGGAGAAATTGGTGTAGTAAAAACATTTTACAAAAAAGCAACTGTCAAGATACAGTCTGATTTAGGATTTGCTTTTGGCAATGACAGCGTTCACTTTTTTGATTTTGTGCTTGGCGGTTATGGCTACAACACAATCAATAACTTCAAACATTTTTATGGCTATGACTTTTTGAGTTTGTCTGCGGATAGTTACATCAAGTCTTGTATTACTTTTGATTACGAATTTTTCAAAAAAAATCATGTCAATTTTGCCGCTAACTTTGCCAATGTAGAAGATGATTTGTTCCGAACCGGCAATTGGCTTTCGAAACCAACTTACAACGGTTATGCCATTGGCTATGCTTTGGAATCGGTTATCGGTCCGGTGGAAGTTAAATACACTTGGTCACCCGAACTCACCCGAGGCTATACTTTTATCAGTGTCGGATTTTGGTTCTAAAATTTTAATTCAATCGCAAAAAATATATTTTTGCAGTACATGAAACATAAAAAACTATATTTGAAAGCTATTAACTAAACTAACTATTTATGTCAATTTGGAAAAGAAAACCCATGGCGCTACTATTAGCAGAAGCGTCAGAATCTGAAAAAGGATTAAAAAGAACACTAACCGCTTGGTCTTTGGTTGCCTTGGGAATTGGAGCAATTATTGGGGCCGGTCTATTCGTTAGAACTGCCACTGCTGCGGCTCAAAATGCAGGACCATCTGTAACGATAGGCTTTATTGTGGCTGCTATTGGTTGTGCTTTAGCCGGATTGTGTTATGCTGAATTGTCCTCTTCTATTCCCATTGCCGGAAGTGCATACACTTATACTTACGCAACGATGGGTGAATTCCTGGCTTGGATTATCGGATGGGATTTGATTTTGGAATATGCTGTTGGAGCAGCTACTGTAGGTATTGCTTGGAGTGAATACCTCAACAACCTGCTGGTCAATGTGCTCCATGTGAGCCCAATTCCGTATGAACTTTGCCACTCTCCTTTCCAAACTTCAGTTGATGGAGTTAACGGAATTATCAATTTACCGGCATTATTTATTGTTGGTGTTATCAGTTTACTTTTAATCAAAGGAACACAAGAATCCGCATTTGTAAACGGAATTATTGTTGTAGTAAAAGTAGCTATCGTAGTAATGATCATTGTTTTTGGTTGGAGTTTTATCAATGATGCCAATCATACACCTTACATTCCGGAACCAAGTGTATTTACTGACGAACATGGGATTGGTCATAGTTATGGTGGTATACTGGGTATTCTCGGTGCGGCCGGAACAGTTTTCTTTGCTTTCATAGGATTTGATGCCGTGAGTACAGCGGCCCAAGAAACCAAAAATCCAAAACGCGATATGCCTATTGGGATTTTAGGTTCATTGGCTATTTGTACTGTTTTATACATATTGTTCGCACACGTTTTAACCGGTGTGGCTACTGTTGAAGATTTCAGAACCGGTGGAAAAGAAGCTTCAGTTTCTTTTGCAATTCAAAAATATATGTTGGGCTACGAATGGTTAGCTCAATTTGTTACTGTAGCGATTTTAGCCGGATTCTCTTCTGTTATTTTAGTAATGTTATTAGGTCAATCCAGAGTTTTCTACTCTATGGGTAAAGATGGTTTGTTGCCAAAAGCATTTAGTGAAGTACATCCAAAATACAAAACACCATACAAAGCCAACTTAGCCATCTTAGTGATTGTGGGCCTTTTTGCCGCTTTTGTTCCCGGTGATATTGTTGGTGATATGACCAGTATTGGTACCTTATTTGCCTTTATTTTGGTGTGCATTTCTGTGATTGTGCTGAGAAAAACCGAGCCGGATATGAAACGTGAATTCAAAACGCCTTTTGTACCATTGGTGCCAATATTAGGAATCATTGTTTGTTTGGCTATGATTTATGGCTTAGGTTGGACCAACTGGTTAAGACTGATAGGTTGGTTGGCTTTAGGTTTTATAGTTTACTTTGGTTACAGTAAAAAAAGAAGCAAACTAAACAACCCAAATAATCAAGAATAATTCAATAGTATAATTTTAATAAAAGGATTAAAGAGTCAACTAAAACTCTTTAATCCTTTTTTGTTTTTTAAAAATTTGACAATTATCATTTTTAGAATTTATATTATTACGATATTTGTATAGCAAAAAATCATTTTATGATAATACTATTGGCCATTATCGCCGCTTTTGGCATGGGAATCGTTGTAGGTAAGAACCTTAAAGACAAATAATTTCTGAAATATGACTTCGGCTTGGCAAGATTTATTAGCACATTTAAAATTCCTCATCAAGAGAAATCCTGAATGAGCATTCTTTCTTTTAGCTGAAAATTTCAGCCCTAATTTATTTTTTACCCTAATAAATTTTAAAATTAAAAGATTATGCCATTATATCATAAACTGGGAAATATTCCCCCTAAAAGACATACCATTTTTCGCAAACCTAACGGCGACTTGTACTACGAACAACTGTTCGGCACTGTAGGTTTTGATGGCATGTCAACCAACTCCTATCACGAGCACCGACCAACGCAGGTTAAGGAAATCAGAAGTCAATATAGTGTTGCTCCCAAAATTTCCAAAGCCAATAATATTCAATCGTATCGCCTTCGTGGATTTCAGGTAAATCCGGAAAACGATTTTTTGGAAAGCCGAAAAATTGTCTTAACCAACTCGGATTGCCACATAGTGTTGGCCGCACCCAAAAATTCGACCACCGAGTATTTCTATAAAAATACCGATTCCGATGAAATGATTTTCATCCACAAAGGTTCTGGGAAATTGAGAACCATGTTGGGCAATATCGATTTCAAATACGGAGATTATTTAATCATTCCGCGTGGAATAATTTACAAAATCGATTTTGACACCGAAGACAATCGTCTGTTTATTGTAGAATCACACCGACCAATTTATACGCCAAAACGCTACCGAAACTGGTTCGGACAATTATTAGAACATTCGCCTTTTTGCGAACGCGATATCCGTAGACCATATGAATTGGAAACCCACAACGAAAAAGGCGAGTTTGTGATTAAAGTCAAAAAGAAAGACGAAATCTTTGACATGGTCTATGCCACACATCCTTTTGATGTCATTGGTTACGACGGTTACAATTACCCGTATGCTTTTTCTATTCACGATTTCGAACCAATTACCGGAAGAATTCACCAACCACCACCGGTACATCAAACTTTTGAAACCGATGCGTTTGTGGTTTGCTCTTTTGTGCCTCGTTTGTACGACTACCATCCGGATGCTATTCCGGCGCCATATAACCACAGCAACATCGATTCTGATGAAGTATTGTACTATGTAGATGGTGATTTTATGAGCCGAAACGACATTGAAGCCGGACACATTTCATTACACCCGGCCGGAATTCCGCATGGTCCGCACCCCGGCGCTGCAGAAAGAAGTATCGGCAAAAAAGACACGCAAGAATTAGCGGTAATGGTAGACACGTTCAAACCTTTAATGGTCACCGAAGAAGCCATGAAAATTGCCGATGATAAGTACTATCAATCTTGGTTAGAGTAAAAAATTAAACACAACTTTCGGGGAATGACATTCCCTTTTAAATAGATTATATTATGTCAAAAGAAATAAAATCCGTGGAATACGGACTTGAAAAAATATTTGAGGGCGCACAAGATTTTTTGCCGCTTTTAGGAACCGATTATGTAGAATTTTATGTGGGTAACGCCAAACAAGCTGCCCATTTTTACAAAACTGCTTTTGGTTTTCAGTCCCACGCCTATGCCGGTCTAGAAACCGGAATGAGAGACCGAGCGTCTTATGTTTTGAAACAGGACAAAATCCGTTTAGTATTAACCACAGCTTTAAACAGCGATTCTCCTATTGGTGAACACGTAAAAAAACATGGCGATGGTGTGAAAATAATTGCTTTATGGGTGGAAGATGCTCGTTCTGCTTTTGAAGAAACTACCAAGCGCGGAGCAAAAGTTTACATGGAACCAACCGTAGAAAAAGACGAGCACGGAGAAGTAGTTCGCGCCGGAATTTATACTTACGGCGAAACCGTTCACATGTTTGTAGAACGTAAAAATTACCACGGTTCCTTCTTACCGGGCTATAAAGAATGGAAATCCGATTACAATCCGAAACCGGTTGGTTTAAAATATGTAGACCACATGGTAGGTAATGTAGGTTGGAACGAAATGAACACTTGGGTAAAATGGTACGAAGACGTAATGGGATTTGTAAACTTCCTTTCGTTTGACGACAAACAAATTACCACTGAATATTCTGCTTTGATGTCAAAAGTAATGAGTAACGGTAATGGTAGAATCAAATTCCCAATCAATGAACCGGCCGAAGGAAAAAAACGTTCACAAATTGAAGAATATTTGGATTTCTATGAAGGATCAGGTGTGCAGCACATTGCCGTAGCGACCGACGACATCATCACCACAGTTGCTGATATGCGCGCCAGAGGAATTGAATTCTTAACCACTCCTCCTCAAGCGTATTATGATGCGATTCCTGAAAGATTGAAAGATCATATGAGCAAATTCAAAGAAGACATTAATGAACTTCAAAAATTAGGGATCATGATTGATGCGGATGACGAGGGTTATTTATTACAAATTTTCACCCGGCCGGTTGAAGACCGACCAACTTTGTTTTTCGAGATTATTCAAAGAATGGGCGCCAGAGGTTTTGGTGCCGGAAATTTCAAAGCTCTATTTGAGTCTATTGAAAGGGAACAAATGTTACGAGGAACACTGTAAAAATTAAAATTTGTTAAACATAATTTAAAAAATAGCCTTAAAAAAGTCTATGTTTTATTAATTTATTGTTAAAGTTGGTTTTTTGCTTGTAATAATGCAACAGGTTGAATTATCTTTGCAGCATCAAAAAAGAGGGGTGGTTCCCTCAACTTTTGGATAAATTTTCATAATTTATAGTTTTTTGGTTGGTTAATAGCATAAAAACTCAGTCATTAATTTGATTGGGTTTTTTTGTTTTAATACTTTTGGAACAGATATTGCACTTACAGTTTTAAAAATCACTATTCAATGAAAAAAGTTATCGTTTTACTTTTGTTTTTTATTACTGTTAGTTTTGATACCCAAAAGCCGGAAGCCTATGATGTAGGAGAATGGTTCAAGTTCAGAATACACTACGGATTTATCAATGCAGGATATGCGACTTTAGAGGTTAAAGAAGCCGTAAAAGAACACAAAAAAGTCTATCACGTCATCGGCAAAGGATATACTGTCGGAATGTCACGCTTCTTCTTCAAAGTAGATGACACCTACGAAAGTTACTTTGATAAAATCACCAACAAGCCTTATCAATTCGTTAGAAAGATAGATGAAGGTGGTTATACCAAAAACCAAGAGGGCTTTTTCAACCAAGCCAACAATAAAGTTTTGGTGAAAAATTATAAAAACAATACCGAAAAAACATTTGCTGTAACAGAGAACGTTCAAGACATTTTATCTACCTTTTATTATCTGAGAAATCACCCCAATATTGACAAATTAAAAGTTGGTGAATCTATTGTAGTTGATATGTTTTTTGATGATGAAGTTTTTAAATTCAAGTTAAAATTCACCGGTAGAGAAGAATTAAAAACTAAATTCGGAACCGCGTCTACCATGGTTTTTAGACCATTGGTTCAATCGGGACGTGTGTTCAAAGAAGAAGAAAGTCTGACCGTTTGGATATCAGATGACGAAAATAAAATACCTTTGCGAATTAAAGCCAGTTTAGCCGTTGGTTCTATTAAGGCAGATTTAGACGGCTTCAAAGGATTGAAAAGTCCTTTTATGGTTAAATTAAAAAAATAATGAACAACAAAACAACAAACTACAACCCAATCTTAGAAGCATTAGAACAAAAGTTTGAAGCCATAAACCAAAAAACGGAAACCCATCTTGAAGGATTACTTTGGGCCAAACCAATTACGTATTGGGATTATATTCAAACCGATGCGTTATTAAACCTTCAAACCCAAAGAACCGTTTTACCCGACGAAATGGTTTTTATCATGTACCATCAAGTCAACGAGTTGTTGTTTAAAATGATTCTTTGGGAAATCGACCAATTGTGTCACACTGAACAACCTAAAACCGCTTTTTTCACAGAAAAACTCAGAAGAATCAGCCGTTATTTCGACATGCTCACCACTTCTTTCGATATCATGGGCGACGGAATGGAAGTAGAACAATACATGAAATTCAGAAATACATTGACTCCGGCAAGCGGATTTCAGAGCGCTCAATACCGAATGATTGAATTCTCTTCAACCGATTTAATCAACTTAATTGATTACCGGTTCCGAGCAACCATCGACAGAAATACGCCTTATTCGCATGCTTTCGAACACTTGTATTGGCAAGCCGCCGGAAAAGATTACCATACCGGTGAAAAGTCGTACCTGATTTTAGAATTCGAAAGAAAATACCGTGAAGAGTTTCTTCGCTACATGGAAGAATACAACACCATCAACATTTGGCAAAAATTCAAACAACTTCCTATTGAAGACCAGCAGGACACCGAATTGGTTAAAGCCATGCGCCACTACGATTACACCGTAAACATTACTTGGGTAATGGGTCATTTAAATGCCGCCAAAAAATACATAGAAAGCGGTCATGGATCAGGTGAAGCCACCGGCGGAAGCGATTGGAAAAAATACATGCATCCCAAATACCAACGCCGTATCTTTTTCCCTGAATTGTGGAGCGAAGAGGAATTAAAAAATTGGGGAGAAGGATTATAAGCAAGCATGATGTCAAAACTCTTTCGAATAATTTTCCTGGCCTTACTCGTCACTTCTTTTGTAATCTCTTGTGAGAAAACAAAAGAAGAAGAATTTATTGTAGAAAAACCCAAACCCAAATTGATTGATTTTGGATTTAACCTACACGACTTCAACGTGGTCAATGACACCGTGAAATCTGGAGATACTTTCGGAAGTTTAATCGAAAAACAAAACCTCAACGGCAACGAAGTGTATGACATTGTAGCCAAAGTAAAAGACACTTTTGACGTGCGCAGCATCCGAATCGGGAAGCCATACACCATTCTTCGCAGCAAAAACAAAACCAACAAAATTCAGTATTTTATCTATCAACCTGATAGAATGAATTATTATATCATCGATTTTAGAGATTCGATTACGGCCCATAAAAAAACCAGACCGTTAACCTTCAAAACAAGAACTATCGCAGGTGCTTTGAATGGTTCTTTGTCTGAAACTTTAGCCCAAGAAAATGTTGATCCGGCATTGGCTTCCAAAATTGCCAAAATATACGCTTGGTCTATCGACTTTTTCAAACTGCAAAAAGGCGATAAATTTGGGTTGACCTTTACTGAACGTTACATCAACGATACCGTCTATGATGGTGTCGACAGCTTGAAAGCTTCCTTTTTTGAATACAAAGGCAAAAAAATCTACGCCTTCCCTTTCTCGCCTAATGAAAATTCTAAAAAACAAGAATACTACGACGAAGAAGGAAAAACACTGAAGAATTTCTTCCTGAAAGCACCGTTAAAATTTGTCAATATCACTTCCCGATATTCACGTAGCCGATTCCATCCGGTACAAAAAAGATGGAAAGCCCACAACGGAACCGATTATGCAGCACCAACCGGAACGCCAATCATGTCAACGGCAGCCGGCGTAGTAGAACAAGCAGGTTATACCACCGGAAACGGAAATTTTGTTAAAGTAAAACACGACCGAACTTATTCTACCCAATACTTACACATGTCCAAAATTTTGGTGCGTCGCGGTCAAAGAGTTACCCAAGGACAAGTCATTGGTAAAGTAGGAAGTACCGGTTTAGCTACCGGACCGCACGTGTGTTATCGCTTTTGGAAAAATGGGGTGCAAGTAGACGCATTGCGTTTAAAATTACCTACCTCAACACCTATGGATTCTAAATACAAACAGAAATTCTTAGAAGTCATTACTCCGCTCAAAAAAGTATTAGACAGCACCGCCGAAGCCAAATTCAGAAAGTAATTTCAATTTTTTTTGTTACTACAACGTTGGCGTAAAATATTCAGCCTTTTTTTACCAATCTATATTTGTAAATTTGTCGTTCAAATGTAAAAGAATGGCATTAGCACAAATAAATCCGACCAGCACTAACGCTTGGGAAAAATTGAACCAACATTACGCTCAAATGAAAAACGTTTCCATGAAGGAAATGTTTGTCAATGACACTACAAGAGCAGAAAAATTCAGCATACAATGGAATGATTTTTTAGTCGATTATTCTAAAAACATCCTCAATCATGAGACTTTAACTTTGCTGCAGGATTTGGCCCAAGAAGCCAACTTGAAAGAAGCAATTTCCCAATATTTCAATGGAGATGCCATCAATCAAACCGAAAACAGAGCGGTGTTACATACCGCTTTGCGTTCGCCTGAAAGCGCTACTGTTTTAGTCGATGGTGACAATGTAATGCCGGAGATTTATGCCGTAAAAAACAAAATAAAAGCATTCTCTAACGAAGTCATTTCGGGACAAAGAAAAGGATTTACAGGCAAAGCTTTTACCGATGTAGTTAACATTGGAATTGGCGGTTCAGACCTTGGTCCGGCGATGGTTGTTGAAGCTTTACAGTTTTATAAAAACCATTTAACTGTTCATTTTGTATCCAATGTGGATGGCGATCACGTGAACGAAGTCATTAAAAAACTAAATCCCGAAACGACGCTTTTTGTCATTGCTTCCAAAACGTTTACCACTCAAGAAACCCTTTCCAACGCTGAAACAATTCGCGCTTGGTTTTTGAAATCTGCCAAGCAGGAAGATGTGGCCAAACATTTCGTAGCGGTTTCTACCAATATTCAAAAAGTGACCGAATTTGGCATCAATCCCAACAATATTTTCCCAATGTGGGATTGGGTTGGCGGTCGATTTTCGCTTTGGAGTGCAGTGGGTTTATCCATCAGTTTAGCGGTTGGCTTCGACAATTTTGACGATTTACTGAAAGGTGCAAACGAAATGGACACCCATTTTAAAACTGAATCTTTCGACAAAAATATCCCTGTAGTTTTAGCTTTATTAAGCATTTGGTACAATAACTTTTTCGGTGCCGAAAGCGAAGCTTTGATTCCGTACACACAGTATTTACAAAAGTTAGCGCCTTACTTGCAACAAGGCATTATGGAAAGCAACGGAAAAAGTGTAGGTCGCGACGGAAAACCGGTTAATTACCAAACCGGAACGATTATTTGGGGCGAACCGGGAACAAATTCTCAACACGCTTTTTTCCAATTGATTCACCAAGGAACCAAGTTGATTCCGACGGATTTTATTGGTTTTGTTAAACCTCTGTACGGCAATCAAGACCATCACGATAAATTGATGTCAAACTTTTTTGCCCAAACCGAAGCTTTACTCAATGGTAAAACCGAAGTTCAAGTCAAAGCTGAATTTGAAAAACAAAACATAACCGGAGCAAAAGCTGATTATCTTTTACCGTTCAAAGTGTTTACCGGTAACAAGCCAACGAATACCCTTTTGATTGAAAAATTAACCCCAAAATCATTGGGTTCATTAGTGGCTTTATACGAACACAAAATCTTTGTACAAGGGGTGATTTGGAATATTTTCAGTTATGACCAATGGGGTGTTGAACTCGGAAAACAACTGGCCAATTCTATTTTGGAAGAAATCCATTCCGGCGAGGTGAAAAGCCATGACAGTTCAACCCAATTTTTACTTAAGCATTTTTTAAAAAACAAATAGTCTAAACAGAACCTAAAACCTCGCTAAATAGTGCCGTTTTTTTATCTCTTTTCTCTATATTTGTTATTCTAAAAACAAAACTATGTACCACTTCATTCAAAAATTCCACTCAGGTTGGGCCTATTTAGCCCTTTTATTATTAGTTTTCGCCGTTGTTAATTCGTTTATGGGGATGTCCTCCAAAAGAGAGTTTACCGGCAAAGATCGAAAAATTGCCTTGTTTGGTTTGATTGCAACTCATATACAATTAGTAGTCGGATTGATTCTTTATTTTGTTTCTGATAAAGGCTTTGTGAAAATTGGCGAATTAGGAATGGGAGCAATTATGAAAAATGATGGTTTACGACAAATCGTTATTGAACATCCTTTCACAAATATAGTTGCAATTGTTCTGATTACCATTGGTTGGTCAAAACATAAAAAGAAAGAAACTAACACAGGGAAATTCAAATCTATTGGGATTTTTTATATCATCGGACTGATTCTGTTGTTAGCTATGATTCCTTGGTCAACTTGGTTAAACAAATAAAATTTAAGTCCTGAAAAGGACTTTTTTTATCAAGGTACGGTTTTTGCAAAACCCTTTTACTAACTAAAAAGTTCCTTATGAATACCAAAATAGCCATTCTCCTTTTCTCTATAATCACTTCTGTCTTTGCCTTCAATGTTTCGGTTAAAAATCCGCAACAGAAAGAAAAACCACAAGAAAAGCCCAAAGAAAAAGGAACTACCGTTAAAGACGACAAAGACAAAATCAAAGTAGTTGCCGATACTTTAAAAAGCAGATCCGCTGTCGATTTTCAAGAAACCGACACACTGCAAATCGATCCCAATTCAAAGCTTAAAATTTACAAAAAAAACGCTCACGCTTCCTATTACCACAATAAATTCAACGGTAGAAGAACGGCCAGCGGAAAACGATTTGACAATAACAAATACACCGCAGCGCACAAAAAACTTCCTTTTGGAACTATCGTGAAAGTAACCAATGAAGCCAATGGAAAATCAGTTGTGGTAGAAATTACCGATCGCGGTCCTTTTTCGAAAGTGCGAGAAATTGACTTAAGCCGAAGAGCCTTTATGGACATCGCTTCCAATAAAAACTCTGGTTCAGTAATTGTAAAAATAGAGGTGGTAGAAGAGAGAAAATAATTACCAGCTCGCAAAAGGTTTTTTACTCAAATAAGCATTGTAATAACGCTCGTCATTGGTCACTTCTTGACCCAGCCAATGTGGCTTTTCGAAAGTTTCATGTTCTGATTCCAACTCGATTTCGGCCATAATCAAACCTTTATTTGCTCCGTGAAATACGTCAACTTCATAAACGTGCTTTCCTACTTTGATTTCGTAGCGAATTTTGTCAATCGTACCGCTTTCGCAAATTGATAAAAGTGTTTCTGCGTCTATCACGCTTATTTCCCTTTCCCATTCCAAACGCGTCGTTCCGTTGGCGTTGCTTTTCCCTTTGATCGTAATAAACCCTTTGTCGCCTTTGATTCTGATGCGAACGGTTCTGTCGGGATTGGAACTCAAATAGGCTTGCACGATTCTTTTCTGACTAAAAGCTTCGCTGATAAAATCATTCGAAAGGACTAAAAACTTACGCTCTATTTCAACCATTTTTTCTTTTGATATTTAGGAGCAAGTTAATAAATATATGACTTTGAAATTGTATTTTTACGATTATCTTAATTGTTACAACCTTTTGCCGATGAAATTTTACCGCCACAAGAAAAGTATTGATTCTATTGAAAGTCTATTCGATTTGTACTTCGATACAGATGGTTATCGGTCAAATGATGTATTGCTTTTCTTGGTAGATTTGGTTAATTTTTTTCGCCCTAATAATCCAAAATCAGATGCTGTTGTTTCCATTGAAACCTTATTGCAATTCTTGCGTGATAATCCTCAGCATAAAATAGCGCTAAAAAACTATTTAACAAATATCCTTCGACATAGAAAATTCAGTCGGATGTTGTCTGACACGGGAATATTGAGAGATTCCGACTTTACTTACGAAGTAAAAAAACGTCTCTTTGCCAAAATTTTACCCTTTCAGCCCGAAAAAGACACTTTAGAATTTGTCTTGAATCAAGTCTTTTTTAAAAGCTCTGACCCTATTTGGATCGCCAGAATTCCATTTGAAGAACTCCAAAAACTGTTTGATGTTTTAGCCTTAAACACCATTTACGGTACGGCTAAAGAACAATCTGTATTGTCTGAAGTGTTGAATGCCATGGGCCTAATTTCACAAAGAATGAGTGGTCGCGCCATGGAAACCGATGTCATCAAAATGGTGCCTGAATACGACGATTTGGAAAGTCCGTTTGTGGCTTTTGAGAACGAGCTTAATTCTATTTTGGCCAAAATCAGAAACGGTGAAAATCATTTTATTACTTCTGAAGATTTGAATTACAAACAATTGATGCTTCTTCACAAACAGTGTGAAGATTATGTTGATAAAGCCTTTGGCAACAGTTCCAAATTTGGAATCTCTTTGAAAGTAAATCAAAGTTTGCTCCGCATTCGCCAACAATTACACCGGATGAAAGTCCTGATTTCGACTTTAGTCGTTAACAAAATCTCGGATAAGAAAACCAATTCCATCTTATTGTTATTGCGGTTGATTAAATACAATTGTCAAAAAAACAATGTGCGCCAATTGATCAACGAAAGTACCCAATTGATTTCCTATGAAATCACTCAGCATACCGCTAGAACCGGGGAAAACTACATCACCGAAAGCCGATCCGAATATTTTGCCATGCTCAAAGCGGCGGTTGGCGGCGGATTTATCGTGGGGATTTTGTGTATCCTCAAATTGTTACTTTCTAAGATGGAAACGAGCGGTTTTGGTCATGCTTTTTATTACAGTTTGAATTATTCTTTGGGTTTTATTGCCATTTACTTGATGGGATATACTTTGGCTACCAAACAACCGGCTATGACGGCAGCCACTTTGACAAAGGCTTTGGAAAGCGGGATGAAAAAACAATCCAAAAACGAAAACAAACACAGTTCCTTTGCCCATCTCTTCGCCAGATTATTTCGTTCGCAATTCATTGCGTTTGTAGGTAATGTTTTTATGGCTTTTCCGGTTTCGATGTTGGGTATTTGGTTGATTGATTACTTTTTTGACTACAATATTGCTTTTGAAAAGTCCTCAAAACTACTGTTTGATTTGTCGCCAATACATTCTGCAGCTTTGTTTCATGCAGCCATTGCGGGTGTATTTTTATTCTTATCCGGAATTATATCGGGTAATGTTTCCAATAGAAACAAACACAACCAAGTGTATTATCGCATCAAAGAACATCCGGTCTTAAAACAAAACTTAGGAATAGTCAGAACCAATGCTATTGCCAAATGGTTTGAAAACCATTGGCCAGGTGTCGTATCCAATGGTTGGTTTGGTGTTTTTTTAGGCAGCACGGCTTCGCTCGGTATTTTCCTCGGATTGAATATTGACATTCGCCACATTACTTTTGCCAGCGGAAATTTTGCTTTGGGCTTGTATGGCGCCAATTTCTTTGTCGATTTATCCACCATAATTTGGGGAATTATCGGAATAGGTCTGATTGGATTTGTTAATTTCATGGTCAGTTTTTCTTTGTCTCTGGGCTTGGCATTCCGTTCTCGAAACATTCCGCTCTCTGAATTGCGTTTTTTATTCAGTTCAACTTGGGCTTATTTTAAAAGCCGTCCTGCTGCATTTTTCTTTCCGGTAAAAGACAAATAAAATGGAACCTGAAGTGACTTATCGAAAAATCATTCACATCGATATGGATGCTTTCTATGCTTCAGTAGAGCAAATGGACAATCCTGAACTTAAGGGGAAACCCTTAGCGGTTGGAGGAAGTGAGGTGCGCGGTGTGGTTTCGGCGGCAAGTTATGAGGCGCGGAAATTTGGCGTTCGTTCCGCCATGAGTGGCATTCAAGCCAAACGAAATTGTCCCGATTTGATTTTTGTTCGCCCCAGATTTGACCGTTACAAAGAAATCTCCAAACAAATCCGAAAGATATTTCACGAATATACTGACTTGGTTGAACCATTGTCGTTAGATGAGGCCTATTTGGATGTCACCCAAAACAAAAAAGGGAATCCTAGTGCGTCACTCATTGCGCAAGAAATCAGAAAACGCATTTTTGAAGAAGTAGGTTTAACCGCTTCCGCCGGTATTTCGGTGAATAAATTTGTGGCCAAAATTGCGAGCGATTACAATAAACCCAACGGTCAAAAAACTGTCAATCCTGAGGAAGTGGAAAGTTTTTTGGAAAATCTAGACATCAAAAAATTCTACGGCATTGGCAAAGTCACTACGGATAAAATGTATCATTTAGGGATTTTTACCGGAAAAGATTTGAAATCAAAATCAAAAGAATTTCTCGAAGAGCATTTCAGCAAAAGCGGCTTGCATTTTTACAACATCGTTCGCGGCATTCACAACAGTGCGGTAAAACCCAATCGCATTGCCAAATCGGTAGCTGCCGAACACACTTTTAACGAAAACCTGACTTCGGAAATTTTTATGGTGGAAAAGTTGGAACGCATCGCCGGTGAACTAGAAAATCGATTAAAGAAATACAATATCTCAGGGAAAACCGTAACACTCAAAATCAAATACAGCGATTTTACGACCCAAACACGTAGTAAGACTTTGCCTTACTTTATTTCGGACAAAGGATTGCTCTTAGAGACGGCAAAAGAGCTTTTATTTCAAGAACGGATGAAAGAATCGGTGCGATTGCTTGGGATTTCTTTGAACAACTTAAATACGGAGATTAAAAAGACGGTTGTGGTGCAGTTGAAGTTTGATTTTTAAGCCGCTTTGTACTCTTTTATCAACTCATCCACATTCAAATCCAACAACCTTGCAATTTTAAAAAGAACCGAAACACTTAACTCAACTTTACCATTTTCAATTTTATTATAATTGGCTTGTTTCATTTGTAAAACACTGGCAACATAGTCTTGGGAGTAATTTAACAGCTGGCGTTTACTGCGGATTTTGGATAAGATTTTATCGGTATTCATTTTCAAAAAAAGAATTAGGCAAATTACTTTGCGATTATTAATGAGACTTTTTTTGTGGCATTTGTAGAACGAAAATAGCAAAAAAAAAAAACATTTCCTACAATTAATTTGAAAAACTTTATTCATTTAAAGAATAATTTTGTAGCTATATTATTATGCCCTTTAAAAAAAATTAGTTCAATTTTACCACAACAAAAACTTCTGCAGAAATAACTTTTGTTGCGAATTGTAAAAATTTTATTAAATTTAAAACGAATTAAAAATGAAAAAATTATTTTTTAGTGCCGTGGCACTAGTTGCTTTTAGCAGTGTTTCGATGGCGAATACCGTTGAAAAAGAAACAGAGAGTTTAAAAATAGTTGTAAGTACTGTTTGTGATTCAATTGCATATGACACATATCACACTTGGTACGGCAATGGCTTTTCAGATGAAGTTGCTAGAGAAAAAGCTAAACAAGCTAAAGCTGATTGCGAAAAAGAATTAGCTAAACCAAAATTAGGTTTTGAGTAGTATCTTATAATTAATTATAAACTAAATTTCTAGATAATTATTCGTCTAGAAATTTAGTTTTAAATATTAAATCAAAAGTTTAAAATGAAACGAATATACACAATGTTGTTATTTTTGTTAATCACAAAAATGAATGCTCAAATGTTTAATGGTTCAGTAATATACTCCATAAAAGTGGGAACAGATGATTTATTTGAAAAATTAGATAAAAATTTAAGAGAAAGCTACATTAAAGACAAGGAAAGTGAAGTATATACTCTAAACTTTGATGCTAATAAATCTATTTTTAAATATGATGGAGGAATTTCTATTGAAGGTTATAATAAATCCTCTAAATTATATTTTAAAGAAAAAGATTCAACCTATTCATTACGACCGGAAAACGATCCAGATTTTGGTAAAATAATTATCCTTGAAGACAAAAACACTAAATGGGAGCTGATTAATGAAACTAAGATAATTGATGGTTACTTATGTTATAAAGCAACTTCTCAATTAATTAGAAAAAATGGAGAGAACACATTTAAATTCCCAATAATAGCGTGGTATTGCCCAAAAATACCAATCCCTTTTGGCCCTCTGGGGTATGGTAATTTACCTGGATTAATTTTAGAATTACAAGAGAGGAATGTTCTTTATGGCGCAAAAGAGATAAAATTCAACCTTGAAAAACCTGAATCAATTGTAAAACCATCGGAAGGTGTTAGGATTAAACAAGAAGAGCTAAATAAGAAAATAGCTGAAATGTTTAAAAGAAAATAATTTAAATGCTAAGATTTCTTTTTTTTTTAATAATCCCGTTTCTTTCCTTCTCCCAAACCCACACCATCACCGGTGTAGTTTCAGACACACTTAATATTCCTTTAGAAAGTGCCAACATCATAGCCAAACCTTTACAGGAAAATGCTCAATTGAAATTTGCTATAACTGATAACAAAGGTCGATATCGTTTAGAGTTAGAAGCTAATGTGAAATACGAAATCACGGCTTCTTATATCAGCTTTATAGAAGAAGTACTTATTGTTGAATCTAATTCAACGATTACAACGCACAATTTCAAACTAAAAGCTACCGGACAACATCTCAAAGAAATAGTCATTAAGCACGAATACAAACCCATAGTCGTTAAAAAAGACACCTTAACTTATGATGTAAAAGCCTTTGCCAACGGCAACGAAAGAAAGATGAAAGAAGTCTTAGAAAAACTGCCTGGCGTTGAAGTCGATAAAAACGGCACTGTAACGGTTCAAGGTAAAAAAGTGACCAAAATGCTGGTGGAAGGCAAATCATTCTTCGGTGGCGGAAGTAAATTGGCGGTTGAAAATATTCCTGCCGATGCGTTAGATAAAATTGAAGTGATTGACCATTTTAACGAAGTCGGTTTTATGAAACAAGTCTCCGATAGCGAAGACTTGGCGATGAACGTTAAACTCAAAGAAGACAAAAAGAAATTCATTTTTGGCGATGTTGAAGCCGGAGTTGGCAACAACGAATTCAATTTGGTACACACCGGATTATTCTATTACAGTCCAAAAACCAATGTGAGTTTCATAGGCGATATGAATAACATCGGACGAAGCACTTTTACGTTTGAAGATTTAATGCGTTTTGACGGCGGCGTGAGTAGTTTTCTTTCGGGCAGAAAATCATTGTCAAATCTCTATTCGTTTACAAACGACAATACCGATGTGGTGCAAAACAAATCACAATTTGGCGCACTAAATTTTAGTGTCGATGCCACTTCGAAACTTTCGGTTTCTGGTTATGGTGTGTTTTCAAAAATCTTCATGGCTTCGCAAACAGAAAGCCAAAATGAATACCTGCAAAATAACTCCATAATCTTTGAAAACAAATCACAAGAAAACGGCAATCAATCGGTTTTAGGCATCGGAAATGTCAAATTAGACTATTCGCCCAACAAAAACGAAAAATGGTATTACAACAGCCAATATCAATCAAGCACGAATAATATTAACAACACTATAAACTCGGTTACGAATCTTAACTCGAATACTTTTGAAACTATCAGCCAAGCCGATAATGTTTTGGTAAAACAATACATCGAATGGCACAAAAGTTATAATTCGAATCATACTACTACTTTTGTAGTTAATCAAGCCTACGAAAACAACACGCCACAAAATCATTGGTTTACGAATCAGCCGTTTTTATCGGGTTTAATTCCGTTGCAAACCGATGACAGTTATACGATTGAACAAATCAGAAAAATCAAAAATAACAGTGTTGACGCTTTATTCAAACATTATTGGATTATCAATAACTTCAATCATTTGTATTCGGTTATCGGGAACAATTATGGGTATTCCAACTTTGAAACTTCCGAGAAACAAATTTTAACCGATGGTAATATCAATGACTTTTCCAATGCAGGTTTTGGGAATAATGTAAATTATAATCTAAACGATACTTATGCCGGATTGGAATACAAATTCAAAATAGGCAAATGGACCAACAAACCCGGATTGTATTTTCATTGGTACCAATTAAAAACATCTCAAATTGATAATAATTATTCGTTATCAAAAACCATTTTCCAACCGCAATGGAATAGTGAATTCGAGTTTAATAAATCCGAAAGTCTTAATTTCACTTATCGCTTAGTCAATAATTTTCCCGAAGTAAGTCAGTTGGCGGATCGTTATACTTTGCAGAGTTATAATTCGGTTTACAAAGGAAATGCGTTGTTGGAAAATGAACGTTATCATTCGACTAATTTGAGATACTCTAAAATGAATATGTATCGCGGTATTATTTGGAATGCTATGGCTAGTTTCAATAAGAAAGTAAGAACCACCAGAAATCAAATCGAATTGGATGGCATCAACCAATACAACACGCCAATTTTAACCGATAATCCTGAAACCAATTATAGATTGAATGGTTCCGTAAGCAAAAAGATTTATCACTTTAACTTGAAACTAAATACCAATTTGAGTTGGTTTAATTATGTTCAAACTATCAACAACATCACTACAACCAATGACCGAAACAATCAAGATATTGGCATTACTTTAAAAACCTCTTATAAAAAATGGCCACTTTTTAGTATTGGTTATACCAAAGGCTTTAGTCAGTTTTCAGGAATTACAAAATCCAATTTTGAATCAGATAAATTCACTTCAGATTTCGAAGTAACTTTCCTAAAAGATTGGATTTACAAAATAGATTATCAAAGTGTAAGAAACACCAATAGTAACAACCAAATTAACTTCTTCGAAACAGCTAACACATCGCTTCGCCATCAAAAAAAGAACAGTCCGTTTGGGTTTGAACTTACCGTCAACAACTTGCTTAATATTCAAGCTAAAAACGATTATTCCTTTTCCGATTTTATGATTAGCGAACGCCAAACGTTTATTTTGCCTAGAATAATTTTGTTCTCTGTTAGTTATAAACTATAAAAAAACGAGACTGGTTTTATTTTTATAAAAGTTAAGAATTAATCTCTACTCGACAATTTTGATAACAATCTTAAGAATTCGATGTACAACCAAACTAAGGTAATCATCAATCCCATAGCACCGTACCATTCCATGTATTTAGGCATTTTTTGTGCTACTCCTTTTTCGATTTGGTCGAAATCTAAGAATAAATTCAAAGCGGCAATCACAATTACAAATACACTAATTCCAATACTAATCAATGAATTCCCATGGTGAACCGGTGTAAAACTGGTAAACATCGACAACAACCATGAAATTAAATAATAAGTCGCTATGGCTAAAGTCGCTGCCAAAACAACCGATCTGAATTTATCATTCACTTTTACGATGCCGTATTTGTATAAACCGAAACAAACCATAAACGTAACAAACGTACAACTCACGGCTTGAATCACAATTCCAGGATACATCACTTCAAAGATAGCCGAAATACCGCCAATAAACAGTCCTTCAAATATCGCATAACCCGGCGCTAAATAAGTCGAAGCTTGTGGTTTGAAAGTAGCAATCAAAACCAAAACAAATCCAACAATCGCTCCTCCAATGGTTAAAACCATTGGGTTCTGACCGTTGAAAGTCATGATCCAAGTAATCGCTGCACTGGCAATCAATAAAACCAACATCAGGAAACTTTTGTTAATCGTTCCTGAAACCGTCATGGTTTGACTGTAATCAATAATTGTTGCTTCATGTACTACTTCGTTGGCACGAGAAGTATTTGAAAAAGTTTTGTTTTTAAAAAACGGATTGTTTGAATTCATAATGTTTGTTATTAAAGAGAATTAAAGTCTAAAAATACTAAAATTATTCTATTTCAGAAACTCTCAACGTATTTACCATTCCTTTATCGGCTACCGGCATGGCGGCTAAGTTGATGAGCATATCGCCTTTTTTCACATAGCCCTTTTCTTTGGCAATATCATTCACATCGCCTACGGTATCATCGGTACTTACAAATTTGTCATAGAAAAATGCATTTACACCCCAAAGTAAATTCAATTGGGTCAAAATTCTTTTATTCGAAGTATAGACCAAAATGTGTGCTTTTGGTCTCCAGGCCGAAATTTGGAATGCCGTATAACCGCTATTGGTCAACGTTGAAATTGCTTTTGCTTTGATGTCATTGGCCATTGTAGCCGCATGGTAACAAATCGACTTGGTGATAAAGCGTTTGGTTCTCACATGAGGCGGATTTTGTGGTACAATAATCAGCGGAGAATCTTCAACGGCCTCGATGATTTGGGTCATTTTTTCGATAACTTCTACAGGATAATTCCCTACCGAAGTTTCTCCTGAAAGCATTACCGCATCGGCACCATCCATAACTGAATTGGCTACGTCATTCACCTCAGCACGCGTTGGCGTTAAACTGGTAATCATTGTTTCCATCATTTGTGTGGCCACAATTACCGGAATACGAGCTGTTTTAGCTCTATGGATTAATTTCTTTTGAATCAATGGTACTTCATGCGCCGGAATTTCAACCCCAAGGTCACCACGAGCTACCATCAAACCATCACAGAACGCAACGATTTTATCAATATTTTCAACGGCTTCCGGTTTTTCAATTTTGGCCACAATCGGAATTTTATAAGACGAATGTTTGGCGATCAAATCTTGTAGCTCTTCTAAATCTTTTGGCGTTCTAACGAAAGAAAGCGCTATCCAATCTACCTCTTGTTCGATAGCAAACAAGGCATCTTTAATGTCTTTCTTGGTCAATGCCGGTAAAGACACTTTGGTTTGCGGCAAGTTTACTCCTTTTTTCGATTTCAAAGGACCTCCTTGAATTACTTTACAAATTACTTCCGTTGAACCGTTGGTTTCTAAAGCTTCGAAAATTAATTTTCCATCATCTAACAAGATTCTTTCACCTGGATTAACGTCCTGTGGGAAAGACAAATAGTTCATATAAACGCGTTCCTTAGTTCCCGGAACGTCTTCGGCTGTTTGAAAGGTGATAATATCGCCGGGATTAACTACTACATCTTCTTTCATCACACCTACGCGTAGTTTTGGTCCTTGCAAATCGGCTAAAATGGCAGTGGTATAACCAAACTCATCGTTCAAACCGCGGATGATATCAATTCTTTCTTTTACATCGGCATAATCGGCATGGGAAAAATTGATACGAAATACATTCACTCCGGCGTCAATCATCTTTTTAATCACTTCTTTCGAACTACATGCTGGCCCCAATGTGGCTACAATTTTAGTTTTTTTTCTTGTTGGCATTTTAATTAAAAAATTAAATTATTTTTTGACTTTATTTTTTCTACTTCTACAGCGTAAACGGTGCTGACCCTTTCTATTTTTTTGAGGCTGTTGACTATTTTTGAAACATCAATGGCTACCTCATCATTTTCAATTTTTAAAAAGTAATCCACTTTTTTAAACTCCGGAATCAAATAGATTTTGGGCGCAAATTCGTTGTTGCTGTTGGCAAATAATCCTTGATTGTTATTTTCAGAAGCAACAAGGGCATCATTTTGATTTTGAATCAAATTCCATGCTATGTCTTTATCATCTTCAAAAATAAACCTCGTAAATTGGGTTTCACCTTCTTTGTTGCTGATATGAATGTTGCAATTGCTTTTTTTGAGATTGATAGGTAAATTTTGATTGATATAATAAGCTAATCTATAATCTTCCAAAGGTGAATGAATGGCTATTAATTGATAATCTATTTCGTCAAACTCTCCAATATGCAATTTGTGAACATACATAACTATTGCAATTTAAGTTGTAAATATAGTATATCTGACACAGATTATAACCAACTCAATATTGAGTTAACGTTATTTTATGAACGAAAACGTTATAGTTTTTTGAGAATCTGTATTATTTTTTGTTAATTTTTTCCTGAAATGCAAAATAGGCTCTTTGTGAGGCCTTTTCTTCTGCTTTCTTCTTCGAAGTTGCTCTGGCTTTGGCCACGATTTTATTGTCGATGCTCAATTTTACGCCAAAATATTTTTGCCCGTCAATGCCGTTATCATCGAAGACATCATAATGAAAGGATTTTTTTTCTTTTTGACACCATTCAATTAATAAGCTTTTGTAACTGATTACTTTTCCTTCTAATTTGGTAATGTCAACATAGGGAATAATAACACTCCTTTGGATAAATTTTTGACAAAAATCATAACCTTTATCTAAGAAAATGGCTCCAATTAAAGCTTCAAAAATGTTTCCGTGGATGTTTTCACCGAAATGTTGGGTCGGTACTTTGCTCTCTACAAAGCGAATTAAATTTAAGTCTCTTCCCAACTCGTTTAGGTGTTCTCTGCTGACAATCTTGGAACGCATTTTAGTCAAATAACCTTCGTCTCCGGCCGGTGCTTCTTTGTATAGATGCGCTGCAATTACGGCGCTTAGCATCGCATCGCCAAGGAATTCCAAGCGCTCATAATTCATTGGATTGCCTTTCAAATCCATTCGATTAGTCGAACGATGTGTGAAGGCTTTTTCATAATAGATGATTGATTGGGGTTTAAAACCTATGACTTTTTGAATTTCATTAAAAAAAATCCCGTCCTCTGACGAACGGGAATTTTTAAATATATTTTTTAGAATTTTCATCTAAAACTAATCTTGTAATTTTTTGAATAAAACGCAAGCGTTGTGTCCGCCAAAACCAAAAGTATTGCTCATGGCTACATTTACTTCTCTTTTTTGGGCTTTGTTTAAAGTCAGGTTCAAAGAAGGATCAATGTTTTCATCGACAACCGTGTGGTTAATCGTTGGAGGAACAATGCCGTGCTTCATGGCTAAAATCGAGGCAATCGCTTCAATCGCACCGGCGGCTCCAAGCAAATGTCCGGTCATCGATTTGGTTGAATTGATGTTAATGTTTTTTGCATGAGCACCAAAAACAGCACTTATTGCTTTTAATTCGGCTACATCTCCTAATGGCGTTGATGTACCGTGTGTGTTAATATGATCTACTTGTTCCGGTTTCATCCCGGCATCACGCAAAGTATTTTCCATAACGGCAATTACCCCAATTCCTTCCGGATGCGGAGCCGTTAAGTGATAAGCATCTGATGACATTCCGCCACCACCGATTTCACAATATATTTTTGCTCCACGTGCTTTGGCGTGTTCGTATTCTTCTAAAACCAAAGCACCGGCACCTTCGCCTAAAACAAATCCGTCACGAGTAGCATCAAAAGGTCTTGAGGCTGTTTCCGGACTATCGTTTCTGGTAGATAGGGCTTGCATGGAATTGAATCCGCCCATACCGGCAATGGTAACTGCAGCTTCTGAACCTCCTGAAATGATGACATCACACATCCCTAAACGAATATAATTGAAGGCATCTATCAAAGCATTGGCAGAAGACGCACAAGCAGAAACAGTTGTATAATTGGGTCCCATAAACCCATTTCGCATTGAAATGTGAGCGGGAGCAATATCGGCAATCATTTTAGGGATAAAGAAAGGGTTGAATCTTGGCGTTCCGTCACCGGCTGCATAATTCATCACCTCTTCTTGAAAGGTTTCCAGCCCACCTATTCCGGCACCCCAAATAACTCCAACTCTATGTTTGTTTACATTGTCTTGGGTAATTCCGGCGTCTTTGATGGCTTCTTCGCTGGCAGCAATGGCATATTGTGCAAACTTGTCCATTCTGCGAGCTTCCTTGCGGTCCATAAAATCTTCGATATTGAAGTTTTTTACTTCGCAAGCAAATTTTGTTTTGTGTTTTTCAGTATCGTAATAGGTAATTGGAGCGGCACCACTTTTACCGTTTACCAGCGCATTCCAATATTCTTCGATGGAATTCCCGATTGGTGTTAATGCGCCTAAACCCGTTACTACAACTCGCTTTAATGCCATAATGTATTTTTTACAATTGTATTTAAACAAATAATACCCATGTTTTCTTCAAATTTAATCATTAAAGAGACAAGGGTATTTCAATATTTTAAGATTGAATATCAATCAAGATTTATTCTTTTCAGTAAAAATAATAAAAACCCGTGAAAAACTATAGATTCTCCACGGGTGTTTTATTTATTATTTTTTTGCTTCTTCGATGTAAGAAATAGCTTGACCTACAGTAGCAATGTTTTCTGCTTGGTCGTCCGGAATTTGAATATCAAATTCTTTTTCGAACTCCATAATTAGCTCAACAGTGTCTAATGAATCAGCTCCTAAATCATTTGTGAAGCTTGCTTCTGTTACAACTTCGTTTTCGTCAACGCCTAATTTGTCTACAATAATCGCTTTAACTCTTGATGCAATGTCTGACATAATTTCTAAATTTTTAATTTTAATTGTTGGCAAAAATAAAAAACTTTATTTTAAAACAACCTTTTTGTTACTAAATGTGAACACGAAATTAAAAAATTTATTTCAAAATCTTACATATTCATGGTTTTAATTCAAGTTATTATTCTTTTTTTTGTGCTGTCAAATTTGATTTCCCCATGAAAAGGATTTTGTTTTTTGCTTCAGGCAACGGTTCCAATGTAGAGAATGTGATTCATTATTTCAAAAAGCGAAATGATATTGAAATTGCGGGTGTTTTTTGCAACAATCCTGAAGCCAAAGTCTTAGACAAAATCAAACCCCAAAACATCCGCTCTTTTGTCTTCACCAAAGCAGAATTGAACGAAGGTTTGGTCTTAAAAAAAGTCCATGAATTGCAACCCGATTTGATTGTTTTGGCCGGTTTTTTATGGAAAATGCCCGAGGGTATCGTTCAACAATACCCCAATAAAATCATCAATATACATCCGGCTTTGTTGCCTAAATACGGCGGTAAAGGCATGTATGGAATGAATGTACACCGAGCCATTTTAGAAAACAAAGAAAAAGAAACCGGAATTACCATTCATTATGTCAACGAACATTATGACGAAGGCGAATTCATTTTCCAGCAGACTGTCAATATAGAAGATTGTAAAACGGCTGAAGAAATCGCCGGTAAAGTTCAAGCATTGGAGCACAAACATTTCCCGAAAGTAATAGAAAACATTCTTATCCCTAATCTCTAATCCCTTCTCACTTGAGTCACCAAGTTCACATCTACACCGACGGCGCTGCCAAAGGAAACCCCGGAAACGGCGGTTATGGCGTAGTGATGGAAATGGTTGGCACACCTTATAAAAAAGAATTCTACGAAGGCTTTCGCCATACGACCAACAATAGAATGGAATTGTTAGCGGTAATCGTTGGTTTGGAAAAACTTAAAAATCCGAATATGAAAGTCCTAGTCGTTTCCGATTCTAAATATGTAGTCGATGCGGTAGAGAAAAGATGGGTTTTTGGCTGGGAAAAGAAAAACTTCGCCGGGAAAAAAAATCCGGATTTATGGTTACGTTTCCTGAAAATTTACCGCAAACACCAGGTCGATTTCAAATGGATTAAAGGCCACAACAACCATCCGCAAAACGAACGTTGTGATGAATTGGCGGTTTATGCTTCGGGTTTGCCAACGCTTTCTGTAGATGCTTTTTACGAAAAGGAAGAAGGGAAATTGCTTTAAAAAACGAAACGTTAAAGCCAGTTGCATCTCTAAAACTTATAAACTATCTTTGCGCCTTTAATTTGAATCGCAAATAATGAACAAACTTTTAATAGTAGGAACGGTTGCTTTTGACGCCATCGAAACACCTTTTGGAAAAACAGATAAAATCTTAGGCGGCGCCGGAACTTTCATCGGTTTATCAGCCTCACATTTTAACTTACAATCGGCTATCGTATCGGTGGTTGGAGATGATTTTCCACAAGAATATATTGATTTATTAACCGCCAGAAACATCGATGTTACCGGTTTGGAAATCGTTAAAGGCGGCAAAACGTTCTTTTGGAGCGGTCGTTACCACAACGATATGAACTCAAGAGATACGTTGGCTACAGAGTTAAATACTTTGGCCGATTTTAATCCGGTTGTTCCACAGAATTTTAAAAATGCCGATGTAGTGATGTTAGGTAACTTACATCCATTGGTGCAAAGTTCTGTTTTGAATCAAATGACACAAAAACCCAAATTAGTGGTTTTAGACACCATGAACTTTTGGATGGATTGTGCCTTACCTGAATTATTAGACGTGATTAAACGTGTAGACGTTATTACTATTAATGATGAGGAAGCGCGTCAATTGTCCGGAGAATATTCTTTGGTAAAAGCAGCAGCAAAAATCCATACCATGGGGCCAAAATATGTAGTAATCAAAAAAGGAGAACACGGCGCGTTAATTTTCCATAATGAGCACATCTTCTTTGCTCCGGCATTGCCATTGGCAGATGTATTTGACCCAACCGGTGCCGGAGATACTTTTGCCGGAGGATTTGCAGGATTCATCACGCAACAAGGTGATATTTCATTTGACACCATGAAAACCGCCATTATTCAAGGTTCCAACTTGGCTTCATTCTGTGTGGAGAAATTCGGAACCGAGAGAATGCTGTCACTGAAAAAAGAAGAAGTGAACGAGCGATTAAAACAATTCAAAGCTTTAACACAATTTGAAATAGAATTACAATAAATTTACGCCTCGAAACTTCGGGGCGTTTTTATTTATAATAAACACGAAATAAACCACTTACAACACAACAATTACTATGAGCGACGCTATTAAACACGAATGTGGAATCGCCCTTTTAAGATTAAAAAAACCGTTAGCATTCTACAAGGAAAAATACGGTACAGCTTTTTACGGCATACAGAAAATGTATTTGCTGATGGAAAAGCAACACAACCGTGGGCAAGACGGTGCCGGATTTGCTTCGATTAAATTTGATGTCGAAGCGGGAGAAAGATATATCAGCCGCGTACGTTCAAACAAAGCACAACCTATTCAGGATATTTTTGCGCAAATCAATGAGAGGATTAATGAAGAGCTAACATTACATCCGGAATATCAAGATAATGTACAATTGCAAAAAGACCATATTCCTTATATCGGCGAATTGTTTTTAGGACATGTTCGTTACGGAACTTTTGGCAAAAACAGCATTGAAAGCGTTCACCCATTTTTACGTCAGAACAACTGGATGCACCGAAACCTTATTGTGGCCGGAAATTTCAACATGACCAATGTAACGGAACTTTTCAATAGTTTGGTAGAATTAGGTCAGCATCCAAAAGAAATGGCAGATACGGTAACCGTAATGGAAAAAATTGGTCATTTCTTGGATGATGAAGTGACTGATTTGTACCAAGAATGTAAAAACAACGGCTTGTCTAAAAGAGAAGCTTCTCCGGTAATCGCCGAAAAATTAGACATCGCTAAAATATTAAAACGCGCTTCCAAAGGTTGGGACGGCGGTTATGCCATGGCCGGATTATTAGGTCATGGCGATAGTTTTGTTTTCCGCGATCCGGCGGGAATTCGTCCGGCGTATTTTTATGAAGATGATGAAATTGTAGTTGTCGCTTCGGAAAGACCCGTGATTCAAACTTCCTTCAATGTGCCTTTCGAAAAAGTACAAGAATTACAACCCGGAAATGCCTTAATCATCAAAAAGAATGGAAATGTTTCCCAACAAGAGATTATTACGCCTACGGTTAAAAAGGCTTGTTCGTTTGAACGTATTTATTTTTCCCGTGGTAGCGATGCCGAAATTTATCAGGAAAGAAAACAATTGGGTAAATTAATTTTGCCAGCGGTTTTAGAGTCGATTGAGAATGACACAGACAATACCGTTTTTTCTTTTATACCCAATACAGCTGAAACTTCTTTCTACGGAATGGTAGAAGCAGCGAATGACTTTTTGAACCAAAGAAAAAACCAGTTTATTTTGAACAATCGTAAAACATTGACCAAGGAAAAATTGGAAGAAATCCTTTCGGTAAAAATCAGAACCGAAAAGATTGCTATAAAAGACGCCAAACTAAGAACTTTTATTACTGAAGACAGCAGCCGTGATGATTTGGTAGCACATGTTTATGATGTGACTTATGGTGTGATTAAACCAACAGACAATTTGGTAATCATAGACGATAGTATTGTTCGCGGAACAACTTTGAAGAAAAGTATTCTAAAAATGATGGATCGATTGAATCCAAAAAGAATTGTCGTGGTTTCTTCTGCACCGCAAATTCGTTATCCGGATTGTTACGGTATCGATATGGCCAAATTAGAAGGCTTGATTGCTTTCCAAGCCGCAATTGAATTGTTAAAAGAGAGAAATTTGTATCACATTGTGGACGAAGTATATAAAAAATGCAAATCCCAAGAGAATTTAAAAGACATTGATGTAGTCAATTTTGTAACTGAAATATACGCACCGTTTAGCGATACTGAAATATCCAATAAAATAGCAGAATTGTTGCATCCGGATGATATTAATGCCGAAGTAAAAATCATTTTCCAAACAGTTGACAATTTACACATCGCTTGTCCGAAAAATTTAGGAGATTGGTACTTTACCGGTGACTATCCGACTGCCGGAGGTAACCGTGTTGTAAACAAGGCATTTATGAATTTTTATGAAGGAAAAGATGCACGTGCCTATTAAAATTTTAACATTTTTTGTCTTTAAACGATTTTTGATGCAGTTCGTCTAAATTTTTTGTTTTCAAAATGTTAATACGCTTACATTTGGTCTTACCATAGCATTAGTAGGTTAAGTTTATGGTAGATTTGGGGCAAAAAGGGTGAAAAGAAATTTTCACCTTTTTTATTTTCTACCAACCTGAAAATCAATAAAAAAATTTCAACGATTATACTTGCAGTTTGTCTGATTTATTTTTTTCAAAACATTGACATGTCATACATTTGGTCTACCATAGCATTAGTAGGTTAAGTTTATGGTAGATTTGGGGCAAAAAGGGCGAAAAGAAATTTTCGCCTTTTTTATTTTTACCCAAAAAAATCAACAAAAAAACAGATTTCACTCTCATTTGCCTATCATTCCAATATAATTTCATAAAAAAAGTACGATATTCTATTTGATGTTATTAGATTTGTGTTACCATAGTATTTAGTGTAGGTTAAGTTTATGGTAGATTTGGGGCAAACAGGTGGAAGCAATTCCGCCTGTTTATTTTTTATACTTTCACCCAATAAAAAACCGATTGCTTTCACAACCGGTTTATCTTATCAAAAAGTGTTTGCTTTTTATTTTTCCGTAGCGTACAATCTGGCTACTTCTGTCCAGTTGATTACATTAAAGAATGCTTCGATATAATCCGGACGACGGTTTTGATAATGTAAATAATAGGCGTGTTCCCAAACATCCATTCCTAAAATAGGGAAACCGCCACAAGCGGTATCCGGCATTAACGGATTATCCTGATTTGGTGTAGAACACACTTCCAACTTTCCGCCTTTGTGTACACAAAGCCAAGCCCAACCTGAACCAAAACGCGTTGCACCTGCTTTGGCAAATTGTGCTTTAAATTCTTCAAACGATTTAAAATCTCTTTCAATGGCTTCGGCTAAATCTCCCGTTGGTAATCCGCCGCCATTTGGCGACATTACTCTCCAAAATAAATTGTGGTTGTAAAATCCGCCGCCGTTATTCCTAACCGCTGCGTTTTTCATGTCTAAATTTATCAAAATGTTCTCTATGGTCAATCCTTCCAAATCGGTTCCTGCAATGGCTGCATTGAGATTGGTGGTGTAAGCATTATGATGCTTTGAATGGTGGATTTCCATTGTTCTGGCATCAATATGTGGTTCTAACGCATCGTATGCATAAGGTAATTGCGGTAATTCAAAAGCCATGGTTATTGTATTTAAAGATTAATATTTGATGTTCAAATTTATAAATTATAAATCGTTTTTACTTATAAAATTCACACAATCATTTATAATATTTCAAAAAATCATACTTCAACATATTGTAGTTTTCGCTCTAATTGGTAAGACAATAAAACACACAATAAAATCAAACTGATGCTGATATAGCCTAAATAATTGTAATTGTGAATCGCAAATTTGGCATCGCTGTAGGTAATCCAACCACTCATTAAGGAAGCAAAACCGGTCCCTAGTGATTGCACGCAAGAATTCAAACTCATAAAACTGCCACGGGTTTGACTCGTAACGGCTTGGGTAATCATTGCTTGTCCGGGAACAGTTCTTCCGGTGGAAGAACTAAACCAAAATCCGAAAATACCCAAGACAATAAAGAGTTGCCAATGCGGCATATTCGTTATCAAAACAACAAAAACTGTCGAAACTAATGCTGCCCAAACAAAAACCGTTCTTTTACCATAACTATCGGCTAGCTTTCCAATGATTTGAGCCGAAATCAGCGAACAAATTCCGCCAACCAAGTAAATTAAAGGAGTATATTCTTGTGGCACACCAACATTGTAAACCAAATAAGGATTGATTAAGGGCACAATGATAAAATGTCCTGTAATCAATAAAAAACTAAATAACAATGCTGTAATTTGTGCTTGGTTGTTAAAGATATCATAGAAATTTGAAATGCGTTCTTTCAACTTTATCGGACTGGATAAATGCGCATTGACTTTTGGCACAAAACGAAATAAAAACGGCAATAGTAAGGCTCCAAAAAGAGCTACTACCAAAAAAGGATAATACCAATCATATTTATTGGCCAAAAATAAACCAAACGGCACCCCAATTACCGAAGCCAAGGCAAAACCGCCCATCAACATACCCATTGCTCTACCGCGTCGCTCATACGGAATAACATCGGCAATAATACTTAAGATTTGCGCGCTGATTAAACCACCGAATAATCCTGTCAAAGTTCTGGCTAAAATCATCGAATAAGTTCCAAAAGCAAACGCACAAGCAAAAGTTCCGATTAAAAATCCGGAATAGCCAAAAAGCAACAGTCTTTTTCGGTCGAATTTATCCGCAAAGAAAATAGCAAAAAAGCTACTCACAAAAGCAGCCAAAGAATAACTCGAAACAATAATGGAAAACTCAGATGTGGTCAAATTCCATTTAGGCATCAAAATATTACCCAAAGGCATCATGATCATAAAATCGAGTATATGCGTAAAATTGAGCAACGCCATGAGCGCTACCAAAATAACTTCATTTTTTTTCAAAGCAATAAATTTTAATGTGCTGCAAAATTACGTATTGCAAAATTCCTTTTTCTTAATAAAGAATTAATTAATTACATTAGTAGCATAAATTAATACTACAGTGCTTCATGTTTAATACGCAACCCTACAATTTAAAAAACGAGCTTATTAAACTAATCCCATTAGAGGAAAAGGATTTTGAAGAATTGTATGCCGTGGCTTCTGACCCATTGGTGTGGGAACAACATCCAAACAAATTGCGCTATCAACGCGAAGTATTCCGGAATTATTTTGAAGGCGCAATACTCTCCAAAGGGGCTTTTCTGATTCGCGATGCCCAAATGAATGAAGTAGTTGGCTCGAGTAGGTTTTATGACTATGATGAAAAGGAGAAATCCGTTCTGATAGGCTACACTTTTATCGGACGGAAATTTTGGGGCAACGGTTACAACAAAGCCTTGAAAAAAATCATGCTCGATTATGCTTTTGAACATGTAGACAAAGTGTATTTTCACATTGGCGCGTTTAATATCCGTTCGCAAAAAGCCATCGAAAAAATCGGCGCGGTCAAAGTGGATGAATTTGAAGTCGAATATTATGGCGAAGACGCGAAGTTGAATTTTGTTTATTTAATCGAAAAAAGCTAATGCAAAAAACCGCTTTCTCCCTATACGACGCTTCCGCCGGTTCGGGCAAAACTTATACTTTGGTCAAAGAATATCTGAAAATTATTCTCTTGTCTAAAAAACCCGATGCCTATCGCAATATTTTAGCGATTACGTTTACCAACAAGGCCGTACACGAAATGAAAAGCCGTGTCGTAGAAAGTTTATCGGAGTTTGCTAAAGAAAACCCATCCGACAAAGCCTTGCAATTGATGCAGGATATTCAGGCAGAAACCGGCTTGTCATTGGCTACGATTACCGAAAAAGCCAAAAGCATTATCAAAAACCTGATTCACAATTACGCCGCGTTCGACATTTCGACCATTGACAAATTTACGCACAAAGTCATTCGCGCTTTTGCCCATGATTTGAATTTACCCATTACGTTTGAGGTTTCGCTTGATACCGAAAATTTATTGACCGAAGCGGTTGATGCTATAATTGCCGAAGCCGGAAACGATGAAACCTTAACCAACTTGTTGGTCGATTTTACCATGGAAAAAACCGATGACGACAAATCTTGGGACATTTCACGCGAAATCATGGACACCGGAAAGTTGATTCTCAACGAAAACAATCGCGAAGAAATCACGCATTTCCAAAACAAAACCATTACGGAATTCGTTGAAATCAAAAACAAACTCACCGAACTTTGTGCTCAAATAGAAACCGAAACGATTGAATTGGCAACCGAAGCTTTATTGTTGATAGAAAAAAACGGAATCGACATCAAATCATTTTCCGGTGGTTATTTTCCTAAACATTTGGTTAATATTCAGGAAAAAAAATTCAATCCGGCCAATAAAACTTATCACGAATTTGACGATATCAAAATCAACAAAACGGCTTCAGACCGAGCAGTCATCGAAAGGATCATTCCCGATTTACTCGAAATCTTAGCGTCGATTTATAAAAAATTCGAAAAGAAAAATTTCTACGAAGCGTTTCTCAAAAACATCACGCCGCTTTCGTTGCTGAATACAGTAAGTAATGAATTGGGCAAAATACAAAAAGAGCAAAACATACTTTCGATAGCCGAGTTTAATAAATTAATCAACGAGCAAATCCAAAACCAACCGGCGCCTTTTATATACGAGCGTTTGGGCGAAAAATACCGGAATTTCTTTATTGATGAATTTCAGGATACCTCCGAAATGCAATGGCAGAATTTGATACCGCTGATTGATAACGCACTTTCGAGCGAAGATTTGAACGGTGAGCGAGGTTCGCTAATGATTGTAGGCGATCCGAAACAGTCTATTTACCGTTGGCGCGGCGGAAAAGCCGAACAATTTATCGAACTCAGCAAAGACAAGAATCCGTTTGTCAATCCGGATAAAAAGTTGTTTTCTTTAGGAACCAATTGGAGAAGTTATTCGGAAATCATTTACTTCAACAACAAGTTATTTGGTTTTCTTTCCCATGAATTTGCCCACGAAGATTACAAAGATTTGTACCAAAACCACAGCCATCAACAATTCAATGCCAAAACCGGTGGTTATGTCAATATTTCTTTTGTGCCAAAAATTGACAAAGAAACCTTTGACGATGAAGAAAATGTAGCCAAAAACGAATTGTATTTACAAGCGACTTTAGCCACGATTGAAAAAGTAAAACAAAAAGGTTTCCGCTACAAAGACATCGTTATTCTAACCCGAAAAAAAGCACACGGCACCGAAGTCGCCAATTATTTAACCGAAAACGGGATTCCGATTTTGTCTTCGGAAAGTTTGCTGCTCGGCGCATCGTCGGAAGTTCAAGGCGTGATTCACATTTTGCGTTATCTGAAAAACAGCAACGATTTGCTATCGAAAGCGAATTTCCTTTACTATTTGGCTTCGCAACAAAATACATTAGCCATTCATGATTTCATAGCGCAAGGCATGGAACAAAAAACCGAAACTGAGTTTCAAAAATGGTTAACGACATTCAACATTGATTTCTCCTTTCAAAATATCCGCAAAAAATCGCTTTATGAAGCCACGGAAATCATCATTGCCAAAGTCATTCCGATGGACAAACGCAATGCATACATTCAGTTTTTCCTCGATTTGATTTTGGAACACGATTTAAAAAAACAAGCCGGAATTTCAGATTTCCTTGCGTATTGGGATAATAATTCTGAGAAATTAAGTATTCCCTCGCCCGAAGGAAACGATGCCGTTCGGATTATGACCATTCACAAATCGAAAGGTTTAGAGTTTCCGGTGGTGATTTTCCCTTTTGCCGAAGAAGATTACAGCAAAGGGCCGAGAGAAAAAATGTGGCTCAATGCCGATGAAGCAATTACCGGTTTACCCAAAGCTTTGGTCGATAAAAGCAGCAAAGTGGAAGGTTATGGCGAAGAGGCCAATGTGATTTACCAACAAAAAAAGCAGGAAGAATTGCTCGACAATATTAATGTGTTGTATGTAGCGCTAACGCGTGCCGAAGAACAATTGTATATCATTTCGGGGATGCAAAGTAGAAGCAAGACTTCGGGCGAATATCCCAATAATATGGCAACGTTCTTTATCAAGTTTTTGGCCAATGACTTTGACGAAAGTAAATTCGAATACTCCTTTGGCGAAGCCCAAAAATTATCCGAAACCAAAGACGCGCTCGACAAAACCGAAACCATTCCGCAATTGGCAGCCACGTTAAACCCAAAAAACATCAAAATTGCCCAAAAAGAAAGTTTGATGTGGAACACACAACAACAGAAAGCGATTGAATTCGGGAACATTCTGCACGAAATTTTATCTTTTGTCAAAACCAAAGACGATATCGATTTGGCCTTAATCAAAGCCATCGAAAACGGATTGATTGTAAGTTCGCAACGTGATGAAGTCGAACAAACAATTCAACAAGTAGTTAATCATCCCGATTTGATACCCTTTTTCGCCATTGGAAACAAAATTCTAAACGAAAAAACCATTATACAAAAGGAGGGCAACTTGGTCAAACCCGACAGAATGGTCCTCAACGCCAACCAAGAAATTTATTTACTCGATTACAAAACCGGCGCGCATCAAACGAAATACACTGCGCAATTGGAGAATTATCAGAACGCCATAGAAAAAATGGGTTTTACGGTGACTAAAAAAGCGCTGGTTTACATTGGGGAAAGTTTGGAAATAGTAAATTTGTAACTTCAAAAAAGGCAAAAAGCAAAAAAGAAACAACAAACTACAAACAATAATCATGTACGGAAAAATTCAGCAACACCTACAAAACGAACTCAATACCATTGAACAAAACGGTATTTTCAAAAAAGAACGCATTATCACTTCGCCTCAAGGAGCGGAAATTACGGTTAACGGCAAAACGGTTTTGAACTTTTGTGCCAATAATTATCTGGGGTTGTCTTCTCATCCGGAAGTGATTCAAGCCGCCAAAGACGCTTTAGATTCTCACGGTTTCGGAATGTCATCTGTGCGTTTCATTTGCGGAACCCAGGATATTCACAAAACTTTAGAAAAAAAGATAGCCGATTTCTACGGAACGGAAGATACCATTTTATACGCAGCAGCTTTTGATGCTAATGGAGGTGTTTTTGAACCGCTTTTGGGAGAAGAAGATTGTATTATTTCCGATAGTTTGAACCACGCTTCTATTATTGACGGTGTTCGTTTGTGTAAAGCAGCTCGTTATCGCTACGAAAATTCCAATATGGAAGATTTGGAGAACCAATTGAAAAAAGCGGTGGAAGCCGGACACCGATTCAAGTTAATCGTAACCGATGGTGTTTTCTCCATGGACGGATTGGTGGCACCATTAGACAAAATCTGTGACTTAGCCGATAAGTATGATGCATTAGTTATGGTTGACGAATGTCACGCGGCCGGTTTCATCGGTGCGACAGGAAAAGGAACTATGGAAGCCAAAAGCGTAATGGGCAGAGTTGACATTATCACCGGAACTTTAGGAAAAGCTTTAGGAGGTGCTATGGGTGGATATACTACAGCCAAAAAAGAAGTGATAGAGATTTTGCGTCAGCGTTCGCGTCCGTATTTGTTCTCCAATTCTTTGGCTCCTGCGATTGTTGGTGCTTCAATCAAAGTTTTCGAACTTCTTGAAAAAGACACCACACTTCGGGATAAATTGGAATGGAACACTAACTACTTCAAAGCCGGTATGAAAAAAGCGGGCTTAGACATCATTGATGGAGATTCAGCGATTGTTCCGGTAATGTTGTATGATGCCAAATTATCTCAAGTAATGGCCGATGAGTTGTTAAAAAAAGGAATCTATGTGATTGGATTCTTTTTCCCGGTTGTCCCAAGAGACAAAGCGAGAATCAGAGTTCAACTATCGGCTGCACATACCAAAGAGCATCTGGATCAGGCCATCAAAGCCTTTGAAGAAGTAGGAAAGATGTTAAATGTTATTTAATTTAACTCTTGATTCCAAAATTTCTTCGAATCATTATATAATTTCCACATTTTAACAATAAGATTTTGATATTATGTTAATAGGTATTACTTTTGTTCTATTATAATTTTTATAATCTAATCAATTTAAGTATGAAACATCTTAACAAATTATTCGTTGCTATGCTAATGTTAGCTGGCTTAAGCACCCAAGCTCAAGACGGCAACAATCCTTGGGCAGTATCGTTTGGGGTTAACGCAGTAGATACCAGAGTAAGTGCTGCATCAAAATTAGAAGATCAATTCTCTCAGTATTTCAATGCTACAGACAACTGGAACATCCTTCCTACTGTATCATTTGTAAGTGTATCTAAACACATTGGCGGTAATTTCACTTTTGGAGTTACGGGATCGATGAACAAAATTACTAAGTTCGTATTGCCAAGAGTTAACAACGGACCATACGAAGTAGTTAATCCGGGTGATTTAAATTATTATGCTGTTGATGGTGTTATTACCTATAGCTTAATGAATTTAATTAATTCTAAAAAACTTGACCCATCTATCAATTTTGGTGGAGGTTACACTTGGTTAGGAGATGATTCAAGTGCAGGAACGTTAAATGGTGGTTTAGGATTAACTTACTGGTTCACTGAAACCATTGGTTTATCATACCGTACAACATACAAACATTCTTTCGAAGACACTCGTGCTGACATGCCTTCTCACACCCAACACTTTGCAGGTCTTACTTTCAAATTTGGAGGTTCTGACAAAGATGGAGACGGTATCTATGATAAAGACGATGCTTGTCCGGATGAAGCAGGTTTAAAACAATTTAACGGTTGTCCTGATACTGACGGTGACGGAATCGAAAACAGCAAAGATGCTTGTCCTGAAATTGCTGGACCAGTAGAATTTAACGGTTGTCCTGATACTGACGGTGACGGAATTGCTGATAATGTTGATGCTTGTCCTGAAGTAGCCGGTTTAAAAGCTTTCGGTGGATGTCCTGATACTGACGGTGACGGAGTTCAAGACAAAGAAGACAAATGTAAAGATGTTAAAGGTCCGAAAGAAAACGGAGGTTGTCCTTGGCCAGATAGAGATGGTGACAACGTACTTGACAAAGACGACAGATGTCCGGATGTAAAAGGTACTGCTGCTAACAATGGTTGTCCTGAAGTTACTGAAGAAGCTATTAAGAGATTGAATGACTATGCTAAAACTATCTTATTTGATAGCGGTAAAGCTTCATTCCAACAACAAACTTACCCAGTATTACAAGCTATTGTGGCTATCTTGAAAGAGTATCCAAACTCTAACTTCTCAATCGAAGGTCACACTGATAGCGATGGTAAAGATGCTGCTAACCAAACATTATCTGAAAACAGAGCTGCAGCCGTTAAAAATTACTTAATTGAAAACGGTATTGCTGCTTCAAGATTGTCTTCAGCTGGTTTCGGAGAGTCTAAACCAATCGACACTAACAAAACTAAAGCTGGTAAAGCTAACAACAGAAGAGTAGAAGTGAAATTAGTAAAATAATTTTCCTCTCAAAATAATTCTAAAAAACGCTCCGAAGTTCGGGGCGTTTTTTTATTTTTATACAATGTCAAAGCCAACGTTTCTTTACCAACTCGCACAGGAAATTCTAAAAAATCATTCCAATTCTTTATTGGATTTGGTGGTGATTTTACCCAATAAAAGAGCCAAAGTGTTTCTGCTGGAAGCACTAAAGAAATTGGTGCCCAATAATGTCTTCGCCCCCGAAATCATCAGCATAGAAGATTTTATACAAGATATGGCAGGGATTCGTTCTATTGATAATGTTGAATTGCTTTTCGAATTCTATGAGGTCTATCTTTCGGTTACCGAAAAAGACCAGCAAGAATCCTTTGAGACCTTTGCCAATTGGGCTAAAACGCTACTCCAGGATTTCAACGAAATCGACCGCTATCTACTTGAACCCGACAAAGTTTTAAAATACCTTGAAAACATAAAGGAAATTGAACATTGGGCTGTTGATATTGAAAAGCGAACCGAACTCATTGAAAACTATCTGATTTTCTGGAAAAAATTACCTGAATATTATCATTCATTTTATAATTTTCTACTTAACAATGGCGTCGGCTATCAAGGTTTAATTTATCGAGAAGCCGTTGGAAATCTGGATCACTTTTCTGAAAACAATACTAGCCAATACCTTTTTGCAGGTTTCAACGCATTAAACCAAGCCGAAGAAAAAATCATCCAACATTTATTGGCCTTAGACAAAGCCAAAATCTATTGGGATATCGACGAGACTTTGCTTCACGATTCGTTTCACGATGCCGGTTTATTCCAAAGAAAATTCAAATCAGAATGGATTTACTATAAAACACATCCTTACGAATGGATTGTCAATGATTTTACAGAAGCCAAAAACGTACAAGTCATTGCGACATCCAAATCAATAGGGCAAGCCAAAATTACCGGAAGTATTATTGAAAAATATAGCGCTGAAAACAATGCCAATCTACAAAATGTTGCCGTGGTTTTGGGCGAAGAAAATTTATTGTTGCCGTTGTTGCATTCGTTACCCGATAGCGTAAACGCTTTAAACGTAACTATGGGATTTTCCAGTAAAAACAATCCTGCTCAATTGTTAATTGCTAAATTGTTCAAACTGCATTCCAACGCTTTATCCAGAAATCCGAGCGGTTATGTGATGTACTACAAAGATGTACTCGATATTTTGACACATCCGTTGATTGAACCTTATGTCTATGCGGGCGAATTGGTTAATCGCATCAACAAAAACAATTATACTTTCATTACGCATAAAAAACTCGAGGAATTATTCACTCAAGACAATAGTTTGTTTCGAATGTTATTTCAAAAATGGGATACCAATTCAGTAACGGTTTTAGAGAATTTATCACAGATTCTACTCCAAATCAAAGCCAACCTGAGTTACGACAACGAAGAGGAAAAAATCACGAATGCGTTTGTTTATTCGGTGTTTAAAGTGATTAACAAAATGACCTCTTATTTTGGCGAACACCAAAACATAGACGACATCAAAACGTTACACGCCATTTACAAACAAGTGATTGACCTTGCCGAAGTTTCCTTTGAAGGCGAACCATTAGACGGTTTGCAAATCATGGGTGTTTTAGAAAGTCGTGTGCTCGATTTTGAAACCGTAATCATCACCTCAGTCAACGAAGGCAAATTTCCGGCAGGAAAAAGCACCAATTCGTTTATTCCGTATGATGTGAAGAAAGAATTGAAATTGCCCACGTACAAAGAAAAAGACGCGATTTATACGTATCACTTTTATCATTTGCTACAGCGTGCCAAAAATATTTACCTCATCTACAATGCCGACAGTGAAGGTTTTGATGCCGGAGAAAAAAGCCGTTTCATTACCCAATTGGAAGTTGAAAAACAACCGAATCACAATCTAACGTTTCAATATTACAATCCGAATGTGCCGAATATTGCACACCAACCGATAGTTGTTCCCAAAACTGAAAGTGTTTTAACCCGCTTGCGCGAAATTGCCGAAAAAGGGTTCTCTCCTTCCTCATTAACGACTTATATCCGCAATCCGATACAGTTTTATTTCCAACGCGTGTTGCGCATTTCCGAAACCGATGAAGTGGAAGAAAATATTGCCGTAAATACTTTGGGAACGATAATTCACGGCGCTTTAGAAGCGTTATACAAACCTTTTATCGGAAGGATTTTGACGAAAGTTGATATTGAAAGTTGTTTCCAAAAAATAGAAGATGAAGTCCTGAATCAATTCAAAGAAGTGTACAAAGAAGGCGAAATCAAGAAAGGTCGAAACCTATTGGCTTTTGAAGTGGCTAAACGGAATGTGTATAATTTTCTCAAACTCGAAATAGAAGCTTTGGAAAAAGGTGATGAAGTACAAATCATCGCTTTGGAACAAACCTATGAAAGAACTTTAGAAGACACTCGTTTGCCTTTCCCGGTATTAATTAAAGGAAACGTAGACCGAATCGAACTCCGCAACGGTAAAGTCAGAATCATCGATTATAAAACCGGTAAAGTTGAGCAAAAAAGTGTTACGTTAAAAGACTGGAACGGCTTAACCGAAGATATCAAAAACGATAAAATCATTCAGATTTTGGCTTATGCTTTTATGTATGAAGAACAAGCCAAAGGTCACGACATTGAGGCCGGTATCATTTCGTTTAAGAATTTAAAATCGGGGTTTTTACCGTTTAATTTCAAGCAGGATAAAGAAGTAGCGGAGGTCATTTCGCCTGAAATCATGGAAGCTTATGTAGAACAGATTGTGGTTTTATTGCAAGAAATTTTTGATATAAATTATAATTTTGAGGAAAAGATTAATTAATTTTAACCCCAAAGACACATCAAAAACAACTTTGTGGCTTTTGATAAACTTTGATTCTTTTGTGGTTGAAAAAAATTGAACCACAAAAGGCATAAAGAAAGATAAAGACACAAAGATTATGAATTTGACAAAATCCTATCTTACCGATTTAACTTATCAGATAAATGGTGCTGCTATTGAAGTTCATAAATTTTTAGGCCCGGGATTGTTAGAAAGTGTTTATCACAAATGTTTGAAAAAAGAACTAACCGAAAGAGGCATTTCATTTCAATCAGAATTATTAGTCCCCATACAATTCAAAGGAATTGAATTAGAAACCGATTTAAGATGTGATTTTTTTGTAGAAAACTGTATCGTTATTGAACTCAAAGCTATTGAAACCATTGCTCCAATTCATCATGCACAATTATTAACTTACATGAAATTATTGGAAGCTCCTAAAGGAATTTTATTCAATTTCCATACAGTAAACTTATTCAAAGAAGGACAAAAAACATTTGTAAACGAGTATTTCAAAGACTTAGAGGATTAAACTTTGTGCCTTTTGAAAAGCTTTTTGATTCTTTTGTGGTTGAAAAAAATTGAACCACAAAAGGCATAAAGAAAGATAAAGACACAAAAGAAATGTAATTAAAACAACTAAACTTTCTTCAAGAAATTCAACAACACTTTCAGCAATGCCGCCTCGTTTTCAATATGGCTCATGTGACCGTCGGGGAAAGTGGTGAGTTCGACTTTGGTGCCTTCTAATTGTTCCAAGTTATCTTCATAAATCAAAACACCGTCTTTTTGACCTAAAACCAAGTGCAACGGATAGGGCGCAAAATGCAAGATGACTTCTCGGTCTTTACGGATTTTCATGCCTTCTAAAGCCGCGACAATACCTTGTAATGGTGTTTTTAGCGCTTGTTCTTTCACCTTTTCGATTTCATCGGCTAAGCGTTCGCGGTTGTCTTCGGCAAATAAATTGGCGATGGACATGCTGACAAAAGCGCTGTAATTTTGTTTGACACAAACTACCGCACGGTCGCGATTGGTTTTACGCTCGTCGCTGTCGGCTCGAGAAGTGGAATTCAACAAGAACAAGCCTTTCATGTGATCGGGATACAATTCGGCGAAAGCCAAAGCCACATAACCGCCCATAGAATGTCCAACGAGAACTACTTTCCGAATTTTTAAATGCAAGAACAGCGCGAACAACATATCGGCTTGGTCTTCCATCACGTGAACGTACCCGAGACATTCTGTTTCGCCATGACCGAGTAAATCGACCGTAATGACGCGGTGCTTCTTGGCCAATTCCGGCACAAAAGCGTCCCACATGGTTTTATTCTCAAGAAAACCGTGCAATAATACCACCGCCGTGCCTTTGCCTTGGTCGGTATAAGAGATTTTGGTGTTTTTATAGGTGATGGTTTTAATCACGGAGTACTTGTGGTTTACGCTTCAAAAATAGTTTTTTGGGATGAATGGACGAATGTTTGTTGATAAATTATGGGGTAAAGTACCTATTGGCACGGGATTAGGTCAAGTTATACTAGACGTATATACGCTATAAACACGCTATAAACACGCTATAAACACGCTATATATACGCTATATATACGCTTTAAATATGACGTATCTATAACGAATGTATGGCATAAACCGGAAGAAACTGATGAGAAAAGATGGTTAACAAAACTCTTTGTTAGGCTTAACCACAAAAGAATCAAAAGACATTCAAAAGTCACAAAGGAATGTTTTGTGTCTTTGTTTTACTTTGTGCCTTTTGTGGTTAAAAAAAACGACCCACAATCGTGAGCCGTCTTTTCCCTTATTTCTTATTCCTATTCCCTTAATTAGGAATTCATCAAACTCTCAATCTCCTCTACCTCAATCGGAATGTTTCTCATTAAGTTAAACGGTTCTCCTTTTTCCTGAATCACCACATCATCTTCGAGACGGATTCCGAAACCTTCCGCCGGAATGTAGATTCCCGGTTCAACGGTGAAGACCATATTGGCTTGCATTGGTTCGTGCAATAAACCGTAATCGTGGGTGTCTAATCCCATGTGGTGTGAGGTTCCGTGCATGAAATATTTTTTATACGCCGGCCAATCCGGGTTTTCGTTTTGAACATCGGCCTTGTCGATTAGGCCTAAGCCTAACAATTCTGACGTCATGATTTTGCCTACCTCAACGTGGTATTGTTTCCAATAATTGCCGGGCACTAACATTTTAGTGGCTTCGTTTTTCACGCGCAACACGGCATTGTAAACTGCTTTTTGGCGATCATTAAATTTTCCCGAAACCGGAATCGTTCTGGTCATATCGCTGGAATAGTTGGCATATTCGGCACCAACGTCTAACAGCAATAAATCGCCGGCTTTGCATTGTTGGTTGTTTTCAATGTAATGCAACACATTGGCGTTATTTCCTGACGCAATGATTGGTGTGTAGGCAAACCCTTTCGAACGGTTGATTAGGAATTCGTGCGCAAACTCGGCTTCGATTTCGTATTCCATTACGTTGGGTTTGGTGAAATTCAAGACTCTGCGGAAACCTTTTTCGGTAATGTCACACGCTTTTTGGATTAAATCCAATTCTTCGCTTTCTTTTACCGAACGCAATCTTTGTAAAATTGGGTTGGATTTTTCGACTTTATGCGCCGGATAGTTTTCTTTCCACCATTTGACAAAACGCGCTTCACGGGTTTCGGTTTCGATGGAAGCTCTGTAATGCTCATTCGTGTTGATGTAAATCGTATCGGCATAAGCCATGATTTCTTTCAACGTTTTGTGAAAATCCTGCAACCAAATCACCGATTTGATGCCTGACACTTCAAACGCTCTGTCTTTGGTAAGCTTCTCGCCTTCCCAAATGGCAATGTGCTCGTTGGTTTCTTTTAAGAATAAAATTTGCTTCAAATGCTCATACGGCGCATCCGGAAAAAGCAATAAGATGCTTTCCTCCTGGTCAACACCCGATAAGTAAAAAATATCTCGGTGCTGCGCAAAAGGCAAAGTACTATCGGCCGAAACCGGATAAATGTCATTCGAATTGAAAACCGCTACACTATTCGGTTTCATTTGTGCGGTGAATTTGGCTCTGTTTTTTACAAATAAATCGCGGTCTATTGGATGGTATTTCATTTTTCTAAGTAATTAGTGATTCGTAATTAGTGATTAGCAAAAAGACAATCCTTTTACTCCTTACAAAGCTAAGGAAAGAGGAAAATCAAACATACGCCAAATGGCGTTATTTTTTATTAACCGCAGATTCGCAAATTTTATTTCCTTTTTAATTTGCGAATCTGCGGTAAAATTTAAAGACTATTTTTTCGGATGCGACTCATGTGTCGGTTAGAGATGCCGAGAAAGGAAGCCAAGTAATGAAGCGGAACTTCTTGTAGTAATTTAGGTTCGGTGGCCAATAGTTTTTTATACCGTTCTTCGGGAGTTAACGTCAGTAAATCGATGCGATAATCGTCAATCAACATGATTTGTTTTTCGATTAAGTTGTGGTAAAACTGTTGGAAAGCTTGATTGTTGGTCGATAAATCTTTAAAATTTTCCAAATCGATTACCCATAGTTGACAATCTACCAAAGCTTTGATGCTTTTTCGCGACGGAATTCTATTGAGGAAACTGTTTAAAGACGACGTAACCGAATTGCGCAAGGCTAAATAAGTGGTTTTTTCTTCGGCTTCGACTAAAATGGCGTGTTGCAAAATCCCGCTTTCGACATAACAGAAATAGGGACAAACTTGGTTTTCATCTACTAAAAGTTGGTTCTTTTTTAAAGTCAACACCTTGAAACGATTGGCGATTTTGGAAAGTTGTGTTTCCAAATGCATATCCGAATCATGTATAAAATGACGCAGATACTCTAAAAAAGCTGTGTTGTCGTTTGGTGTTTTCATGGGTAAAGTGAATTACAAAAATATTCTTTTTTGGGTCACATTTTTTTATTCGCTCATTAATGAATAATTTTAAACAAAAATCTTCCCATGAAAAAGGTTTCACTATTCCTCGCATTATTGTTTTGTTTTGGTGTTTTGGCTCAGGACAAAAAGGCTTATCAATTGTTTGACAAAAAAGGCAAAAAAGTAACCTATGGAAAACTGCTCAAGGCGGCCGAAAAAGCGCAAGTGGTTTTGTTTGGCGAATACCATAACAATTCGGTGGTGCATTGGTTACAATTGGAATTGACGAAAGATTTGGCTGAGAAAAAGCCGTTGGTCCTTGGTGCGGAAATGCTCGAAGCCGATAATCAAAAACAGTTGGATCAATACTTGAAAGGAGAAATCAACCAAAAGCAATTGGATACAACGGCGCGACTTTGGCCCAATTACAAAACCGATTACAAACCATTAGTTGATTTTGCGGCAGCAAATAAGTTTCCGTTTATTGCCACGAATATTCCCAGAAGGTATGCGTCTATGGTTTCCAAAAAAGGATTTGAGGTTTTAGAAACTTTGACCGCGGAAGAAAAAACCTGGATTGCGCCATTACCTATTGCTTACGACGAAAATTTGCCGGGTTATGTCAACATGATCAAAATGATGGGTGATCATGCGAGTCCGAATATGCCGAAAGCACAAGCCAGTAAAGATGCAACTATGGCACACTTTATTCTACAGCATTTAAAACCGGATGCTATTTTCGTACATTATAACGGCACTTATCATTCGGACAACTTTGAAGGAATTGGTTGGTATTTGAAAAAAGCCTCGCCAAATCTGGAAATAATCACCATTGCAACAATTGAGCAAAAAGATTTAGAAAAAATAATGCCCGAAGAGTATAATAAAGCAGACTATATTCTCGTTATAGATGAAGATGTAACAAAAACACATTAACATCGTCTTAACATAAATCAATCAAAAATCAATCAACCGAGACGCCACCAAATTGTTTGGAGCGTAGCGGAAAAAATCAAAATCCAATGAAAAAAGTTTATATTCTTTTAATCTTCCTTGTCGCTGCGATACCGTTCTTTTCGTGCAGTAGCGATAGCGCTCCCGAAGAACCGATGTTGATCATCAAGTTTCAGTTTGATGAAAATCAAATACGGTTGAATAATTTGGGACAACCTACTGCCGTTGCGCCCGGCAATGCTGCTCAATCACCTGTTTTCAACACGATTTCTTCCCATTATATTGAGCTAGCTCCGAATGCCAATACACAATTGGGTACCGGAACCATACTCTATCACGCTCCGGAAACCAATCTTGGTGGTGCAACAGCCATCGATTTTAATCAATCTAAAATTGTAGCCGAAGGAGAAACATTTTTGAAAATTCCTTTAAGTGAAGTAGCTGCCGGAAGCTATGAATGGATGCGTGTTTCCTTGTCTTATCAGAATTACCAAATTAATATTCGCCATCAGAATGTGGATTATACGGGAACTTTAGCCAGTTTTGTAGGGTTCAATACCTACATAACCGAATTTAATATTGGTAATAATATTTTTCAAGTCAATGGCAACAGAGCACAAGGTTATTGGGCCTTTGGACTGAACAACCAACCTTATTCTTCTTCCGGACAAGCGCCGGCCGGAACCACAACGGTTCCCAATCCGATTGAAGCTACTTCTCCGATTCCCAGAAACCTAAACACTTGTGTGGTAACCGGAAAATTTGCCTCGAATTTAGTAATTAACGGCAACGAAACCGATGATATCGTGATTACGCTTTCCCTTTCCATCAATAACAGTTTTGAATGGCAAGAAGTTACTGCTGACGGAAAATTTGAACCTTCCATTGGAGAAAATGTGGTTGATATGGGATTAAGAGGTTTAATTCCGAGCTATGTGCGGTAATTTTGTTTAAGTTTTTTGGCTCAAAAAAGCCATTTAAACCTTTGAAAATCAACAACTGTTAAACCCACTTTAAATTCATTATAAATTACTGCGAAAAGGTTGTAGTTAATACCAAATAGGTGTATTTTTGTCTGATTTTTTTAAACAAATTATACACAATTATGGCAAAATCTGCACTTTTAAAGTCGTCCTTGGCAAAAAAATATTGGATGGCTCTTACAGGTTTATTTTTATGCTTGTTTTTAGCAGGTCACTTAGCAGGAAATCTTCAATTAATTTTTAGCGATGCTTCAGCGTTCAATAAGTATGCGTTGTTCATGACCTCTAATCCGGCAGTAAAAATTCTTTCTTACCTAACTTACATTTCAATTCTATTCCACGCTGTTGATGGATTTTTGTTGACTTATCAAAACGTAAAAGCGCGACCAATTGGGTACGCCAAAAACAATCCTTCTAAAAACAGCAGTTTTTCTTCCAGAAACATGGCGGTTTTGGGAACATTGATTTTGGTTTTTATTGTAACGCACATGGTCAACTTTTGGGCGGTGATGCATTTTGACGAAAAAATGCCTTTGCAAACCATCACAGTAGATCAAATGGGGCAAAAGATGGATTACTACATCACTACCGACAATGGAAAATTTTTCCCGACAGATACCGCTCAGTTGCAGCAAATGGGATTAGAAATCAGAAACAAAACAGAATTTTACAATAAAATTGCCAATGTAAAAATGGGTGACGGTTACAAAGACTTGCACAAAATCACGGTAGCCTTTTTTAAAGACCCTAAAACCGGTTTGATTGCCACCATTGCCTATGTAATTGCTATGTTTGTCTTGGCTTTCCACTTACTTCACGGTTTCCAAAGTGCTTTCCAATCACTTGGTTTAAACAACCCTAAGTATACTCCGGCCATCAAAGGCTTCGGAAAAGCATTTGCCATTATAGTTCCGCTATTATTCGCTGCCATTCCGGTTTACATTCACTTTTTCCTAAAATAATCAACATCAGTATACATCATGAAGTTAGATTCTAAAATACCAGAAGGTTCTATTTCAGAGAAATGGACTAATCATAAAAATCATTTAAAACTAGTTGCTCCCAATAACCGTCCGAAAATCGATATCATCGTTGTCGGAACCGGTTTGGCCGGTGCTTCTGCTGCCGCTTCATTAGGAGAAATGGGATATAATGTAAAAGCATTTTGTTTCCAAGACTCTCCAAGAAGAGCACACTCTATTGCCGCTCAAGGTGGAATCAACGCCGCCAAAAATTACCAAAATGACGGCGACAGTACTTACCGATTATTTTACGACACCATCAAAGGTGGTGACTACAGAGCCCGTGAAGCCAACGTTCACCGTTTGGCTGAGGTTTCGGCTAATATCATTGACCAATGTGTGGCTCAAGGCGTTCCTTTTGCCCGCGATTACGGCGGAATGTTAGACAACCGTTCTTTTGGTGGAACCCAAGTGCAACGTACGTTTTATGCAGCCGGACAAACCGGACAACAATTATTACTAGGTGCATATTCTGCTTTGTCAAGACAAATTGGAATTGGTAACGTGCAAATGTTCAACCGTCACGAAATGTTAGACTTGGTAAAAGTTGACGGTAAAGCACGTGGAATCATCGCCCGTAACTTGGTTACCGGAGAATTAGAAAGACATTCGGCTCATGCTGTAATTATAGCTTCAGGTGGTTATGGAAATGTTTACTTCCTTTCAACCAATGCCATGGGAAGTAACGTTACCGCCAGTTGGAAAGTTCACAAAAGAGGCGCATTATTCGCCAATCCTTGTTTTGTGCAAATTCACCCAACTTGTATTCCGGTTCACGGGGTAAACCAATCGAAACTGACTTTGATGTCGGAATCATTGCGTAACTCCGGTAGAATTTGGGTGCCGAAGAAAAAAGAAGATGCCGAAGCGATTCGTGCCGGGAAATTAAAACCAACCCAACTTAAAGAAGAAGACAGAGATTATTTCTTAGAAAGAAGATATCCGGCTTTCGGAAACTTAGTCCCACGTGACGTTGCTTCGAGAGCGGCCAAAGAGCGTTGTGATGAAGGTTACGGAATTGAAGCCAACGACACTAACGAAGGCGTTTACTTAGATTTCTCGACCGAAATTCAAACCAAAGGTCGCCAAGCGGCTTACTCACAAGGAAACCACAATCCGTCAGCGGAAGAAGTGACCAAATTGGGGAAAAAATGGTTGGAAGAAAAATACGGGAACCTTTTCGCGATGTATGAAAAAATCACCGACGAGAATCCATACGAAACGCCAATGAAAATTTATCCGGCGGTTCACTACACTATGGGTGGTGTTTGGGTAGATTATAATTTACAATCCACTATTCCGGGTTGTTTCGTTGCCGGAGAAGCCAATTTCTCTGACCACGGAGCCAACAGATTAGGGGCTTCTGCTTTGATGCAAGGTTTGGCCGATGGTTATTTTGTATTGCCATACACGGTTTCTAACTATTTGGCCGACGAAATCAGAACCGGAAAAATTTCAACCGATTCTCCTGAATTCGCTGAAGCGGAAAACAGTGTGAAAGAAGCCATCAATAAATTCTTAAACAATAACGGAACCAAATCAGTAGACCATTTCCACAAACGTTTAGGTTTGATTATGTGGAACAAAGTAGGGATGGCCCGTAACGAAAAAGGATTGAAAGAAGCCATCGAAGAAATCGCTGCGCTAAAAGAAGAATTCTACAAAGACGTTTACGTTCCTGGAAGTTCAGACGAATTGAATCCTGAATTGGAAAAAGCACTTCGCGTAGCCGACTTTATTGATTTAGGACAATTAATGGCCATGGATGCGTTGCAACGTAAAGAATCTTGTGGTGGTCACTTCCGTGAAGAATACCAAGATGCTGAAGGAGAAACGCTTCGTGATGATGAAAACTTTGCTTTCGTAAGCGCTTGGGAATACATGGGCTACGACATCAGCAAAGAAAACCTTCACAAAGAGGAATTGAAATACGAGTTTATCAAAATAGCCGCTAGAAACTACAAATAATTACATTATGTCTGCAGCAAAAAACATCAATATAACCCTTAAAATTTGGCGTCAAAAAAACGCTAAAGCCAAAGGTCAAATAGAAACTTATAAATTAGATAATGTTTCTACTGCGAGTTCATTTTTGGAAATGTTAGACCAATTGAACGAGCAATTAATCAACGAGAAAAAAGAACCGGTAGCCTTTGACCACGATTGCCGCGAAGGCATTTGTGGGATGTGTTCTTTATACATCAACGGTCGTGCTCACGGTCCGGATACCGGCACAACGACTTGTCAGTTGCACATGCGTAAATTCAATGACGGCGATACCATTTATATTGAACCTTGGAGAAGTAAAGCTTTCCCGGTGGTAAAAGATTTAGTGGTAGATCGTAGTGCTTTTGACAGAATCCAACAAGCCGGTGGTTTCGTTTCGGTAAATACTTCCGGAAGAACCATTGACGCTAACGCAACTCCGGTGCCAAAACACGACGCTGACAGAGCTTTTGAAGCGGCTGCTTGTATCGGTTGTGGCGCTTGTGTAGCCACTTGTAAAAATGGTTCCGCTATGTTGTTCGTTGGTGCTAAAGTATCGCAATACGCTTTATTACCACAAGGGAAAGTGGAAGCTACGCAACGTGTATTAAACATGGTACGTCAAATGGACGAAGAAGGATTCGGAAACTGTACCAATACCGGTGCGTGTGAAGTAGAATGTCCGAAAGGCATCTCTTTAGAAAACATCGCCCGTATGAACAGAGAATATTTAAAAGCCAGTTTGAAGTAATTCCAACTTGTTAAAATATAGAACGCATTCATTAATTTGGATGCGTTTTTTTATGCCGTAAAATCAAATCAAGTATATTTACAGTAACAAACTATCAACTTCATTCCGAATGAAAAAAACACTCTTTTCATTATTGTTGCTTTTGATTTTTAATGCTACCTCTTCGGCACAGAAATTAAGATTAATGACTTATAATATTCGACTAGACATCGCTTCTGATGGTGAAAATGCTTGGCTAAACCGTAAAGACTATTGGGCATCTCAAGTAACATTCTACGAACCCGATATCTTTGGGATACAGGAAGCTTTACCTCATCAAGTGACTGATATTGGTACAATGCTTCCGAATTATACTTACGTTGGTATTGGCAGAGATGGTATAGGAAAAGGCGAATCATCCAATATATTTTATAAAAAAGACCGATTTAAACTATTGCAGGAAAATACCTTTTGGCTTTCCGAAACACCCGATAAAATCTCCAAGGGTTGGGATGCTGCACTCAATCGTGTTTGTACCTATGCTTTGTTCAAAGACAACCAAACCAAACAAACATTCTGGGTTTTCAACACCCATTTAGACCACATGGGCGAATTGGCAAGAACGAATTCCATTCTTTTAATCCTGTCCAAAATCAAAACACTTAACACTAAAAACTATCCTGTTTTTTTGATGGGTGATTTCAATTCTGAACCTAATGAAGAGCGAATCATCAATCTCAAAAAAGAAATGCTCGATAGTCAAGATATCGGCAAAGAAAAACCTTTTGGGCCAAGCGGTACATTTAATGGTTTCAAACACAACGAAGCCGTTACCAAGCGCATTGATTATATCTTTTTGTCCAAAGACAATCCGTTTAAAGTAGCGAAATATGCGATTCTTAGCGATTCCAAAGACCTAAAATACCCTTCAGATCATTTGCCGGTTTATATTGAACTTAAAATTTAACCAAAGCATTTTCTATCTTTGGGAATACTAACAACAAACACAATGAGACTTTCACTATCAAGCTTACTTTTACTTTTTTCGATTTCCATTTTTGGTCAAAATCTCTACCAACACGTTAATCCAATGATTGGAACCGGTGGTCACGGCCATACTTATCCCGGCGCAACAGTGCCTTTCGGAATGGTCCAATTATCTCCCGATACTCGAATTGACGGTAGTTGGGACGGTTGTTCAGGTTATCATTATGACGACAATACGATTTACGGTTTTTCACACACTCACTTAAACGGAACCGGTTGTACCGATTATGGCGATATTATGTTGATGCCAACCATGGGTGAACCAATGTTAAATACTAAAGATTACAGTTCTACTTTTTCACATGCCAATGAAAGAGCAACGGCAGGATTATATTCGGTTAAACTCGATAAACACAACATTGACGTGGCTTTGACTTCTTCTACTCGCGTTGGTTTTCACCAATATACTTTTAATAATTCGGGCAAAGCCAATATCATTTTGGATTTAAACCACCGCGATAAATTATTGCAAGGCGAAGTGCGAATCGTGAATGCCAAAACCATCGAAATTCTTAGAAGAAGCGAGGCCTGGGCGAAAGACCAATACGTTTTTGCCCGAATTGAGTTCAGCCAACCGATGCAAATCAACAAAATCAGAAATAACAATTCGGCACAAGCCACTTCAACTGACAAACTGTTTACCGGAACACAATTGGCTTTGAGTTTTTCTAAAAAAGTGAGCAAAGGCGATAAAATTTGGGTCAAAGTAGCGTTGTCGCCAACGGGTTACGAAGGCGCCAAATTGAACATGAGCGAAATTACGGGTTGGGATTTTAGTAAAGTTCAAAAAGCCGCCGAGCAACTTTGGAACCAACAATTAGCCAAAATAGAAATTACTGAAACCGATAAAGACAAACTAGCCATTTTCTACACCGCTTTATACCATACGATGGTGCAACCGAATATTGCTCAAGATATCGACGGCAAATACCGAGGTCGCGACAATAAAATTCACAAAGCGGAAGGTTTTGATTATTACTCTGTATTTTCCCTTTGGGATACTTTCCGTGGCGCGCATCCGTTGTATACTTTAATCGAAAAAAAGCGCACGGTAGATTTTATCAATACGTTTTTAAAACAATACGAACAAGGTGGAAGATTGCCCGTTTGGGAATTGGCGTCGAATGAAACGGATTGTATGATTGGTTACCACTCGGTTTCCGTGATGGCAGATGCGATGGCGAAAGGATTAACCGGTTTTGACTATGAACTGGCCTTTAAAGCTGCCAAACATTCTGCGATGTTGGATAATTTAGGGTTGGAAGCTTATAAAAGACAAGGTTTTATTTCGATGGATGACGAACACGAAAGCGTTTCCAAAACCGTGGAATATGCTTATGACGATTGGTGTATTGCCCAAATGGCGATGATTTTAAACAAAAAAGACGATTACGATTACTTTATGAAACGTTCCCAAAGCTGGAAGAATGTTTTTGATTGGAATACCGGTTTTATGCGACCAAAGAAAAACGGCGGTTGGGACAAGCCTTTTGACCCGAGAGAAGTCAATAACAACTTCACCGAAGGCAACTCGTGGCATTATTCTTTTTTCGTGCCGCAAGACATTCCGGGGATGATTGAAGCATACGGCGGAGCCGAAAAATTTGAAGCCAAACTCGACGAAATGTTCAACAGCGAAAGCAAAACTACCGGTAGAGAACAAGTGGATGTAACCGGTTTGATTGGTCAATATGCGCACGGTAACGAACCCAGTCATCACATGACTTATTTGTACAATTACATTGGGAAACCCGAGAAAACGGCCAAAAGAATCAATTATATTTTAAATGAGTTCTACAAAAATACTCCTGATGGTTTGATTGGCAATGAAGATTGTGGTCAAATGAGCGCTTGGTATGTGTTGAGTTCGATGGGGATTTATGCGGTTACGCCGGGGAAAGCAGAATGGCAAGAAACAAAGCCTCTTTTCAAATCCGTTAAAATCAATTTTGAAGACGGAACATCACAGTTGTTAAATGAAAACTCAAACAAATCAAGATTAGGCATAGCCATGACAAAAGACAATTGGATAAAACCAATAAATAGTCCAAATATTGTTGCAGTTCCTGTAATTGTTGCAGATGGCAAGGCTTTTAAAGATAAGCTTTTGGTGAAATTCGATTCATTTGATAAGGCTACTGAATATTTTTATAGTGTTAATGGGAAACCTTTTCAACGTTTCAATAATGAATTGACACTAACAGAAACTGCTCAAGTAAAATTCTATTCCAATAACGGCTATGGAAAGATAAGCGATACTATTTCATCCTCATTCTTCAAAAAACCCAACAATTATACTATCGAGCTCAAATCGACTTACAACCCACAATACCATGCCGGTGGCGCTGAAGGTTTGTTGGATGGCATCAACGGAACCACCAATTGGCGCAAAGGCGATTGGCAAGGCTACCAAACACAAGATTTTGAAGCGATTATCGATATGCAGAAAGAACAAACCATAACAGCGTTTCACAGTACTTTTCTGCAAGACCAACGTTCTTGGATTTTGATGCCGACCAAAGTGGAATACTATATTTCTTCGGACAATATCAATTTCACTTTAGCCGGAACAGTTGACAACGATATTGACCCAAAAACAGATGAAAACGAAATAAAAGATTTCAATTTAATAACTTCAAAAACACTTAAAGCCAGATATGTTAAAGTGAAAGCCTATAATTACGGGAAACTACCGGAATGGCATTTAGGTTATCCATACAATGGCGATGCATTTATTTTTATTGATGAAATAACCATAAAATAATCCGTTTAACCTGCCTGTCGGCAGACAGGTCTGTGGCTAAAATATAAACCATGAAATTAAAAATCGCCCTAATCCAATCGTCATTAACTTGGGAAAACCCAACCGAAAACCGCAGTCATTTGGCACAAAAAATTACCGGTTTTATGGAAGAAGTTGATTTGATTGTGCTTCCTGAAATGTTTTCTTCCGGTTTTACGATGAGTCCGAAAACCATTGCCGAAACGATGCAAGGCGAAACGATTTCTTGGCTCCAACATTTGGCGAAAGCCAAAAACTGTGCAATCACAGGAAGTTTAGTAATAGCAGAAAACGGTAATTTTTACAATCGATTGGTGTTTGTTTTTCCGAATGGCGACATCCAAACTTACGACAAAAGACATTTGTTTACTTTGGCAGGAGAAGACAAAGTGTATACCGCCGGAACCGAAAAAATACTCATCGACTACAAAGGATTCAAGATTTGTCCGCTGATTTGTTATGATTTGCGCTTTCCGGTTTTTGCCCGAAATGTGGAAAATTATGATTTGCTTATTTATGTAGCCAATTGGCCCAAACCACGCATTAACGCTTGGGATATTTTGCTCAAAGCACGTGCGGTCGAAAACATGAGTTATGTGATTGGTGTTAATAGAATTGGTACTGACAATAACGGTTTAGAATACGTAGGTCATTCGCAAGCCGTTGACTTTTTAGGGAATTATTTATTGGAACCACAAGAAACCGATAGTGTTTTTATAGTGGAGTTGGACCAAGAAAAACAATTGGAAACTAGACGAAAATTGGCTTTTTTGGAGGATAAAGATGAATTTAAAATAGTTTAAACACAAAAGACACAAAGAAAAAGACACAAAGGCCTTTATGTCTTTTGAAAATCTTTTTCCCTTTTTGTGGTTGAGAAAAACTATCCACCAAGATTAAACGGTTGTTCCACATCCCAATTGGCGCGCACATCAATTTCTTTGGGAAAATAAATGACTTCTTCGGTTTGGCGTTTTTCCAGATAGCTTCCGGTGTCCCAAACCTTGTTTTTGTTGTCGTCATAAATAATTCTCAAGGTATATTTGGCCGGTTCTATGGCGTCAAAGTTAACGGTGGCCGTTTCCGTATATTCGGAATACTTGACCTTCCCGTCTTTATCTGTGAGTTCAACAATTAGCGGAAACTTTTTGACGTTTTCCAGAATGACTCTTAAATTCCCGTAATCCGAAAGATTCTTGGTGTTTATCCTATACGTCAAGGTATCGTTTTGCTTGTCATAGAAATCGGTTAAAGCACCGGGCATGGCTTCAATGGTGTACCTTTCCAAAGGTTCTTTTTTGAAATCTATGTAGAGTTTTTGATTGAAATCATCGTATTCGGTTGTGAAATTGACCGCCACAGAATCTTTATTGGTGACGCTTATCTTTGATTTGTCAAATTTCACTAAAGGGATTGTACTGCTAAGCGAAAATCGTTCACGTAATGGTAAATTCCCTGTGAAAGTTGGGCTTATACTCAGGGTATCTGCTTTGGCTGCGTTTATTTTTACGGTAAAATCTTCTTTAAAATTGTCTTTTTCAACACTTAGCTGAAGCGAATCGACTTTTATGGGTTTGAACCAAATTTGCAGTGAATCCTTTTTGGGCATTTGGGTAACCAAAGTTGGAATGATTTCGGAACCCTTTTTGAGTGTTACTTTGGCATTTTTAGGCTGACCTTCATAACCCATTAACAATCTGCTTTTGGCCGCTAGTGAAGGTTTAAGTGCTTTAAACGGTAGGATTTCTTTAAATAATTCGACTTCAAAAATCGTGTCATTCGGAATGGTGATGTACTGTTTTTGGAATCCTATTTTGTCTGATTTTGGGTTGTATTTGTTATTTCCGTTGTCTTTCAAGGCGACCAAAAGATATTTTCCGGCTTTTAAGTTTTCCAATTTAACCACTTCCAAACTGTCCAAGGTGTTGGTAATGTATCTCGGTGTTTCTTTATAAATCGTGGAATCGTTAAATTGCTCGTTAATTTCATACAACATTACCGAAACAAAGTTGTCTGTTTTTTTCTCCAAAGCATCTTTTATCCTAACATTCAACGCCAAGGAATCGATATAACTTCCGGTAGAAAAAATGTATTTGAATTGCGAATACGGATTGCCTTCGTTGTTGTCTTCTATGCTTTGGCCAAAATTAAAACTGTAAGTGGTATTGGGCTGTAAAGTATCTTTTATTTTAATTGTGAGTGTTTTACTGGCGGTATAAGGCAAAATCTCCGGCTGGTATTTCAACGGCGGGGAAATAATCAGTTGTTTGTTGGCATTTTTCAGCTTTACATATTCATCAAAAACCAACTTGATTTCTTTTCCGGTAAAATTGGTTGAAAAATTTTTCGGCAAACTCGATTTTAAAACCGGTGCGAGTGTGTCTTTGTCACCACCGGTTATTGAACCTCGTTTGGCACAACCAATGGTTAAAAGCAATAACAGTAAAGAAAAATATTTGAAGTTATATTTTGGCATAAAGCATTTTTTCAAAGCACAAAATAACAATTATATTTAGTGTGAATGAAATGTTTTAGCCGAAACTTAACAAATTGAATAGTATTGCTAACTAATCATATTTATTTTCCTTTGAAATTAATTTGACAGCACTATAATATACATGCCGGAAAGAACGGCAATTACAGATAAAGGATAAACTATCGTCTTAATTACTGAGAAGTTTCTTTTTTTGATGTTAGTAATGTCTTTTACAGGAACTTGTTTTTCCTCAAATTTTTCATTCACCAGTATCGTGCTGTCTTTGATACCATGGAAAACCACTTTAGCGTATTTATGATTCCGTTCAATCTTGTAGGTTTTGCCTACTTCCATCTTTGACGGATCATTGTCCATTGCTTTATAACTGAAACAACTTTGTAACGAAACAAGCATAGCGAGTAATAAAAAGATTTTTTTCATAAACACTGTATTTAAAGGTTAATCTGACACGAATATAAGAAAATATATCTATTTCTTACAATTTATATAAATTAACTATGTGCCATAGCCATACAAACGATACTGATTTTGGCATTGGGGATTTTGAGCAGTTCGCGGCTGCAAGCTTCAAGGGTTGAACCGGTTGTCATTACATCATCTATGAGCAAAAAATGTTTGTCGTGGTGGTTTTCGGAAAAATTAACGTCAAATATGGTTTTGTTGATATCAGCTCTGCCCAAAAGCGACTTTTTGGTTTGGGTTTTGGTATACAATTTTCGTTGCAAAACATTTTCCTCATAAGGAATGTTTAAATTTTGTGCCAATGATTTACCGAAAGTCGTCACCTGATTGTAACCGCGTTCGCGAAACCTTCTTTTGTGCAACGGAACCGGAATGATGTAATCGATATTTTTCATCTGTTCCAAATCTTTTAATTCTGACGCATACCAATCGCCGACGATTGTCCCGATTTCTTGATTGCCTTTGTATTTGAGTTGGTGCATCATTTCCTGAACAATCCCTTTTTTGTGGAAATAAAACAAGGCGGCGCCAAACTCGAGCGGAATTCTACCATAGAGCTTTTGGAAGATTTCGTTCTCTTCTATTTTGTGGTGATTGGTGAGCGGAATTTCGTGTCGGCACTGGGTACAAATCACCTTTTCGTCGCTTAACAAAATAGCGTGACAACCCGCGCACGACTTTGGAAAAAATAAATTGACCAAGTGATTCCACATAAAAAAGTAATTTTCTTACATAAAATTATAAAAATTTTCTATTCTAATTGATTTTTAAGCCTTTTTTTATCATCGCTTTTTATATTTTTGCAGCATTATGGCAAAACAAGAAGATTTATTTAAGAATGTAGTTTCGCATGCAAAAGAGTACGGATTTATTTTTCCGTCAAGCGAAATATATGATGGTTTGAGCGCAGTGTATGATTATGCTCAAAACGGAGTCGAATTAAAAAAGAACATTAGAGAATATTGGTGGAAAGCCATGGTGCAAATGCATGAAAACATTGTCGGTTTAGACGCCGCGATTTTGATGCATCCGACCACTTGGAAAGCTTCGGGTCACGTTGATGCGTTCAACGATCCGTTGATTGACAACAAGGATTCTAAAAAAAGATACAGAGCCGATGTTTTAATTGAGGATTATGCCGAAAAATTAAACCTGAAAGCCAAAAAAGAAATTGAAAAAGCCCGCGAGCGTTTTGGAGCTTCTTTTGACGAAGAACAATACAAAACGACCAATCCGCGAGTGATGGAATACTTGGCCAAAGAGCGTGAAATTCTCGAAAGAATGGGTCGTTCGCTTGGTGCCGGAGATTTAGAAGATGTAAAAGCCTTAATCGAAGAGTTAGAAATCGCCGATCCGGAAACCGGTTCCAGAAACTGGACGGATGTGAAGCAATTCAACTTGATGTTTGGCACCAAACTAGGCGCTTCTGCAGAAAATGCTATGGATTTGTACTTGCGTCCGGAAACGGCTCAAGGTATTTTTGTGAATTTCCTAAACGTTCAAAAAACCGGAAGAATGAAAATTCCTTTTGGAATTGCCCAAACCGGAAAAGCGTTCCGTAATGAAATTGTAGCGCGTCAGTTTATTTTCCGTATGCGTGAATTTGAACAAATGGAAATGCAGTTTTTTGTAAAACCGGGTGAAGAGATGAAATGGTACGAGTATTGGAAAACGACTCGTTTGAACTGGCATTTATCCTTAGGGTTAGGCGCAGTAAATTACCGTTTCCACGACCACGAAAAATTAGCACACTACGCGAATGCGGCTGCGGATATCGAATTTAATTTCCCTTTTGGTTTCAAAGAATTAGAAGGAATTCACTCGAGAACCGATTTCGATTTGAAAGCACACGAACAATATTCGGGTAAAAAACTACAGTATTTTGACAACGAAACCAATTCAAACTACGTGCCTTATGTAGTAGAAACTTCGGTTGGTTTGGACAGAATGTTCTTGGCGGTTTTTGCAACAGCATTAAAAGAAGAAACGTTAGAAGATGGTTCAACCCGTACTGTTTTGCGTTTGCCAAGTGTTTTAGCGCCTACTAAAGCAGCGGTTTTACCTTTAGTAAAAAAAGACGGTTTGCCGGAAGTAGCCCAAAAAATCATCGAAGATTTGAAATGGGATTTCAACGTGGCTTATGACGAAAAAGATGCGGTTGGTCGTCGTTACAGAAGACAAGATGCGTTGGGAACGCCTTTCTGTATCACGGTGGATCACCAAACATTGGAAGACGAAACGGTTACAATTCGCCATAGAGATTCGATGGCGCAAGACCGCGTTAAAATATCCGAATTGAGAAACATCATCGGCAACGAAGTTTCGATGAGAAACTGGCTGATGAAAATGTAACACCATAAATTCTCATTTCCGCGAAGGCGGAAGAAAATCCCAAATTCCGATACGAGTTTGGGATTTTTTATTTTTTGTAAGTATTCTTCTTGGTTTAAATGCACATATTAACAGATTCGGTGATTCTGTCAACAATTTGAAAAACTCACAAATCGATGGTATAATTTCGTTACAACGAAAATCGGCACGTTTGGTCGTTTTTATTTTTGTGTTTAATTTTTAATACTAATATTTAGTTTAACAAAATAGTTTCCCCAAAACTACCCGTTAATTTAATCAGAAAATGCTGTCCCTAAATCAACGGATAAGCGTTAATGAGTCATACTTACATAATAATTGATGACAATCAAGACGATGTCACGAAAACTCAGGTAATTGCTGAGCGCTTTCGTAACTTGTCTTTCGTCGCATCGGCCAATAGTTATGACGAAGGGGTGAATCTAATCTTGGAACACCAACCTCATCTTGTTTTTCTCGAAATCGATCCTTCAGATAAAAAGAGCAATCTTGCTTTATCGTTGATTAATGAATTGTATCGTTATTTGAGTGTAGTTCCCAAAATTATCATTACAACTTCCAAAAAAGATTTGGCTTATGAAGCCTTGAAATATGAAGTCGTTGATTATTTGTTGAAACCTTTAGACATTAATGATTTCAGAAAAGCGATACTGAAATTTGACCGCGCTATAAAGTCTGATTTACCACACATGGAAGTCAAAAATCCGGCAGCGACTTTTGAAGTACTGGACGAAACCCTGACCGAAGAAATAGAAACGGCTGAACACGATGTTGAAGTAAAAGCCATGCCGGTAGCCGTAGAAAATCAAGTTATCCTTCAGAAACAACAATCGTTAGTAATTTGTATAAAATCTTATGGCGATTACCGCTATATTGACTCCAATGATGTGCTTTATTTTGAAGCCGACAACAACTCTACCGATATTCATTTGAACAATGGCGAAATGATTACGGCATTCAAAACTTTAAAGCATTTTGAAACAGTTTTGCCGCAAACACAATTCTTGCGCATCCACAACAGCTACATCATTAATGTCGACCAAGTATCGAGGATTCACACCGGAAATACGGTTTGTTACATTAAAAACTCAACTACTAAATTACCGTTCTCCAAATCTTATAAGGAAAATGTTGATTTAATTATCAACCGCATTGCAGGCGGAAATTATTTGGAGATATAGAAGAAAAATAATACATTTACTAAAATTTAAGTATGGAAGTAACTGTATTAATAATTGATGATCATCCTCCCATTATTGAAGGCTATAAGTCGATATTGTCTTACAATCCCTATGGATATACTCTAAATATACAAACAGCTTTCAATTGTGAGTCTGCTTATCAATTGATTTCAACCACCAGAAATTCATTTGATGTGGTGATGGTCGATTACACCATGCCACCCTATCCGGGGAAAAAAATTCATTGTGGTGCTGATTTGGTTCCTGTAATCAGAAAGTATTTACCAGAGTCCAAAATAATGATGCTTACCTCTCATTCCTCTTCGCTTTTATTGCTCAAATTAATAACGGAATGCGACCCGGAAGGCTTGTTGGTCAAAAGTGATTTTTTAGCAGATGAATTTTTGGTAGCTTTTGATACTATTGTCAGAGGCGAAAACTACTTCAGCAGTACCATTCAAAGTTTGAAGAAAGAATTGGCAGAAAAGGTCGAGGTTTTGGACAGCTACAACCGACAAATCATAACACTTTTATCCGAAGGCATAAAAACCAAAAACTTACCCGATCATTTACATCTCTCCAAAAGTGCAATTGACAAACGTAAAGTCTTTATCAAAGAATTTTTTAATGTAGAAAAAGGCACTGATGAAGACATTTTAAGAGAAGCCAGAAAGCAAGGCTTGATTTAAATCCTCAACTTCCCTATCCAATTTTAGAAAATGTACACTTTTAGTGTAACAAAAAGTCATTACTAGCTTTTAATTTTACCTCGATAAAAAATTCAGTTGTTTATTGGTAAAGAAACAAGACTTACCATCTTGAGTATGAAGCCGGATGAAAGTGGTATTTTATTTGGTGGAAAATTAATTGAAATTTTGTTCTGTTTATTTTGGGTTAGTTATTAAACAGGAGTAAGCAAAACGAACCACAAACAGCCTATGCTTTGATGTTTTGGACGACTTAAAGCTGGGCTGTTTTATTTAACCCATTAACGAAAGCATGAAAAAATTATCCCGGTTTCTGATTGTTGTATTGGTTCCCTTTTTTGCTATTTCACAAAGTAGAGACAAACAAGAATCTACCTTTTTGAAAATCAAATCGGGAGAAGACATTATCACGTATGAATTTCATTCTATTCAGGATTTTGAGGAGAATTCGGAGAAAATATTTGATGAAATTCCAACCGAGAATCTTTCCAACAAAAAAGAAAAACATCCAAACTTAACCATAGAAATTTCTATTACAATCACTTCAACAGATGAATCACGTACCATATCCGGTTCTGTCACTGGATCTTCACAAACAATCATAACTGCTATAAAAAAATTGCGAAAGCAATTGATAATTATTGCATCAGAATAGCCATTGTTGAATATTAAACCGAAAAAATACGATTTTTACTTAAATTGGCTTCATGAATAAAGGATTTGGATTTTTATTATTGTTACTTATAATTCTCTGCGGGTGTAACCCTAAGGCAGCTGACAACAACAGTTTGCCTACGAACGATTCGATTCAAAAATACTTGGCCTTAGCGGGAAATGATACCATTGAACTTGAGGATAGAGCCAAATACAATGACAAGGCTTTAAGCTTTTTGGATTTGGAGAAAAATGATAGTTTGACTAGGGAGTATTTGAACGAAATTTCTAGAAATCAATTAAACACTAATCAAACTACTAAATTCGAAACCATATCTAAAATAAATTTTAAGAAAAGTGAAATAGCTAAAGATACTCTCCGGATAGCTAAATATTATGAAAACAAAGGCCAATATTTTAAAAAATTATATGTCTATGATTCTGCAATATATTATTATTTAAAAGCGGAACAACTATATTTAAAAATTAAAGATAAAAATAATCTAGCTTTTGTTTATAATAAAAAAGCTTTGGTTCAGCTCTATTTAGATGATTATTTAGGAGCTGAATTATCAGCAAAAAAATCATATAACTATTTAAAAAAAACAAAACATCATTATAAAATTGTACTCTGTTTATTAATCTTAGGCAATTCCTATCATAGTATGAAAGAGTATGAAAAAGCAATTTTAACTTTTCAAGAAGCTCTTTATATAATTAAAAAGCATAATGTTTATAATCGTAAGAATAACTTTTCTGCAGGCACATGCTTAAACAACATTGGCAATGCTTTAAGGGAACAGAGAAAGTTTGATGAAGCTATTTACTACTTTAAAAAAGCTTTGAAGGAAAAGAACATAAAGCATGATGACTCTGAATTATATGGGTATCTACTAAACAATCTTGGTTATTGTTATTTAAAAACAAACAAAAACGTAAACTTGTCCTTTATATTTGAAGAGGCCAAAAAAATATTTGATGACTTAGGAATAAAAAATGAGAGTGCAGTAAGTGATATTTATTTATCTGAATATTTCATTAAAAAAGGAGATACGGCAAAAGCTAATGCTCATGCTGAATCAGCTTTGAGGTTGTCAAAAGAGGCTAATGCTCCCTATTATTTTCTAACCGCTCTAAGCCATGCGGGTAGTATCAACCCAAAAAAAGCTCCAATCTACATCAAAGAATACCATCGAATAAATGACAGTATTCTTTTTGCTGAGAGACAGGCCAGAAATCAATATTATAAAATCCAATTGGAAACCGATGAAATAATCCAACAAAAACAAACCGCTTTGAAACAGAAAGCTGTTGTTATTGCGGTTGCCACAGCAATTCTGATTATTGCCATCCTAATTTTCATCATCGCTCGACAAAGATTAAAACAAAAAGAACTTCGCTTAAAAGAAACCGAACAAAAAGCCAATGAAGACATTTACCAGTTGATGTTAGCGCAAAAAATTAAAGAAGAAGAAGTTAGGCAGCAAGAAAAAAAACGCATCGGTATAGAATTACACGACGGCATAATGAATAAATTGGCCAGTACCCGGCTCAATCTTTCCATATTGTCAATCAGTCGCGATGACAACACCATTCAGAACTGTTTGAATCATATCCATGATATCCAAAATATTGAGAAAGAAATCAGGAATGTTGCTCATGACTTAAACCAGAAAACCATTTACAGTTCAGATAGCTTTGAAAGGTTATTAAAAGATTTGATAGAGGACCAAAACAGAACCAATTCTACAAACTTCTTCCTGGAAATCAATCGAGACATCAATTGGAATAATATCTCCGACAGCAAAAAAATGAATTTATATCGCATAGTACAAGAAGCTTGTTATAACATTAGCAAATATGCAATGGCAAAAAATGCCACAATCAACTTTTTGATAGACCGAAAAAATATTTGCCTTTTAATTACCGACGATGGTATTGGATTTAATTCTGCCGATAGTAAAAAGGGGATCGGCATAAAAAATATGAAACATCGAGTAAAGATGATGAAAGGAAAATTTAGCCTTTCATCAAAACCCAACTACGGAACTAAAATCAATATCTCTATCCCTTCAAAAGAAATTTAAAATAATCTTATTTTTCAAAGATTGTTTGCCTCCAAAAAGAAGCTTCCTGTCTTCATCAAAACAATTGTATTATTTATTGCTTTTGTGTTAACCTCAAACTAAGAGGTTTTCAACAATCTTATATAATTATCCGAAATTTTAGCAAAACCACCAAAATCATCCACCAAGATTTGACCATCATTCACTCACAAACGAGGTCATTCTACCATAAACACCTTTATTTATAGGGATTCACAGAGACATCCTTTTTAGTTTTACATCGTGAAAGTGTGAAAGCCCTCAAATCATTAAAAGCTCACGCTCATTAAAACGAAACAAAAACATTAACAATAAAAAGTCTCAAATTATGAAAAAATTAGCAACAACTTTCGGACTATTAGCTTTGATGCTAGTAGTTACTTCTTTTACTACACCTGTGGAATCTGGTGGAAAGCAAGATCCAAGACCAACTATGTTAACCTATGAAACTGGTGGAAAGCAAGATCCAAGACCAACTATGTTAACCTATGAAACTGGTGGAAAGCAAGATCCGACTCCGACTATGTTGACTTTTGAAACTGGTGGAAAACAAGATCCAAGACCTTCAATGTAAAATAAACATACAGACAACATTTAAAACTATCGCATAAGCGATAGTTTTTTTTTGATATAATTTGTAGTTTTGGAGAAACTAACTAATACTTGAAAACAAAACTTTTCTTTTTAATCATTTTAATTTCATTATTTTCTTGTTCAAAAAAGGATGAGAAAGAGAGTACTAATTTAAAAAATGAAAGAAATGATAGTGTTGAAAAAATTTTAAATCTTTCAAAAAGCAAACCTTCTTTTTTTGAGAAAAAAAAATTAATAGACAAGGCTTATGAAATAGTTAGCAATGGAGATAATTCTTTGCAATCAAGAAATTACTTGTCAAAGATTATTTTTGAATACTATTATATAAATGACCTAGAAAGTGTTAACAACACTTCAAAATATTTATTAAAACTTTCAAAAAAGACAAACGACTCAATTAATTTAGGGGTTGCATATAGAAGTAAAGCATTTTATTTTAAAAGTAAAAATGTTTTAGATAGTTCTTTTTACTATTATTTTAAATCCGAAAAACTTTATCAAAATCTAAATGACCGTCTCAATCTTGCTAATGTATTACTAAACAAAGGAATGGTACAATACAAGGGAGGCAACAATTTAGGTGCTGAATTATCCTTAACTAGAGCTCAAAATTTATTTAATGAGTTAAATGAACAACAAAAGTTATTTGAAACATTAATAGTCTTAGGAAATGTTTCAGAAGAACTAAAGGAATTTGACAAATCATTAATTTACTACACTAAAGCTCTAGAAAAAGCAAAAGAATTAGAAAAAGAATCTAAAACACATCGTGAGGCAATCTGTTATAACAATATTGGGTTTGTTTATGAAAAACTTAACGATTATAACAAGGCCATTCAGAATTTTAATTTAGGATTGAAAGACATAGGAATTAGAAAGGATCTTCCCGATTTGTATGCTAACTTGCTTGACAATCTAGCATATTCAAAATTAAAAACAAATAAAACGGAAGGTCTTCCACAAATGTTTTATACTTCTTTAAAAATAAGAGATAGTCTAAATTCAATATCTAATATTATAGTAAGTAATATACATTTATCTCAATACTATGCTTCAATTGGAAACATAAAAACCGCTGAAAAATACGCAAAGAATGCTTTAAAGATTTCAAGAACTTCAAAAACACCTATAGACATTCTATTATCACTTCAGCAAGCATCAGATGTTGACATCTCAAACGCATCAAATTACAATAAAGAATATGTAAAACTCAGCGATAGCCTTCAAGTTATTGAAAGGAAATCTAAGGATCGTTTTGCTAGTATTGAACTCGAAACCGAAGAAATCAAACAAGAGAACCAAGGCCTCGCCGAAAAAAACCGTAACTTACTCTACATCTTTGTTGTTTCTTTTATTTTGGTCGTGTTACTCTTTGTAGTAAGAGCACAACGCGCCAGAACTCGAGAGTTACTATACAAACAAGCCCAGCAAAAAGCCAATGAAGATATTTACAATCTGATGATGTCGCAACAGGCTATTATTGACGAAAGCCGTAGTAAAGAAAAGAAACGTTTGGCACAAGATTTACATGACGGAGTTTTGGGCAGAATGTTTGGTTTGCGATTAAATCTGGACAGTTTAAATTCAAGTACCGAAGCAGAAGCCGTTCAAAAGCGTTTCGAATTGCTAAACGAACTGAAAACCATTGAGCAAGACATTCGTGAAATATCACATGACTTAAATAGAGAAAAACAAGTTTTAATTAATAACTTTGTTTCCATCGTTCATAATTTATTAGAAGAACAAAAAACATCCTTTGAAGCCAATGTAACTTACACCATAGATGAAAATGTTGTTTGGGACAAAATAGGAAACGCCATCAAAATCAACATGTACCGTATCCTTCAGGAAGGTTTGCAAAACATTAATAAATATGCCAATGCCAACAACATTTTTGTTGAAATCAAAGGCGATAAAGAAAATGTATATTTGAAAATTCAGGATGACGGAATTGGTTTTGATGTCAACAGAAAAAGCAAAGGAATCGGAATGCAAAATATGATTTCCAGAACACACGATTGCAAAGGAATCATCGATATCTATTCTAAAAAAGACAACGGAACTAAAATAGTAATAACCATACCAATAGAAACCAAACCAATAATTGTAGAACAAGAATGAAAAGCCCTATCCAAATTTTAATCGTTGATGACCATCCGTTCATTATTGAAGCCTACAAAAATGCTATTAACAAATACAGTCAAAACGGCTACGAATTTGTGGTAACACAGGCCAATAATTGCAAAACCGGCTACGAAAACATTGTAAACCAATCGAGACATTTTGACATTGCCTTTTTTGACATCAGCATGCCCGAATATGCCGAAAAAGGAATTTACTCAGGAGAAGATTTGGCCATGTTGATGAAAACCGAAATGCCTCAATGCAAAATCATACTTTTGACCATGCATACCGAGCTTTTGAAGATTAATAACATCATCAAAAATATCAACCCAAGCGGTCTGATTATCAAAAATGATTTGACCTTCGACGAATTGCTTTTTGCCTTTGACAAAATCATCAACGACGAAAGTTACTATAGCCAAACCGTTATTAAATTAGTGGGTCAAGCCCAATACAACAATATTGAATTGGATGTTTTCGACAAACAAATCCTATTTCATCTGTCAAAAGGAGTAAAAACCAAAGATTTGCCAACCTATATTCCTCTTTCCTTAAGCGCTATAGAGAAAAGAAAATTAAATATCAGAGAAATACTCGAAGTGGCCGGAGGAACAGACGTTGATTTAATCAGAGAAGCCAAGAATAAAGGTGTCATTTAACGATATTACGGGAAACCGTAACAAATATGCGGGAAACCGTAATCAAATCCATCACTACAATGCTTAACTTAGCTGAATGATTTCAGGGTTAGTATTTGTAGAATTAATCGAGTAGCTAAAGAACTTCAAACTACTGTTTAATTTTCCAAGACTTAGGGGGAAGCGATACTTTCGGGTATCGCTTTTTTTATTGCTCCATAGCGTCCCAACCACGGGCTTTCAAAGGAATTTTAGTATTTGCCCTGGTAATTAAGTGTATCCCTTCACCCTCTTGTGTTAAATGTCCAATCACCGTAAAATTAGGATTGGCTTTTATCTTATCAAAATCGTCTAAAGCAATTGTAAAAAGTAATTCATAATCTTCACCACCATTAATGGCTACCGTAGTTGAATCGATATTGAATTCTTCGCAAACATTGATAAACTGAGGATCTACGGGAATTTTTTCTTCGTATAAATTACAACCAACTTTACTTTGCTTACAAATATGAATAATCTCAGAAGACAATCCGTCCGAAATATCAATCATTGAACTGGGTTTGACTTCCAACTTTTGCAATAACTCTCTTATATCATGTCGCGCTTCGGGCTTTAACTGTCGCTCGATTAAATAAGTATAAGCATCCAAATCGGGTTGGTTGTTTGGATTCACCTGAAATACTTGTTTCTCGCGTTCCAAAACCTGTAATCCCATATAAGCTGAGCCTAAATCTCCGGTTACCACCAATAAATCTCCCTCTTTTGCCCCATCTCTATAAACAAGTTCGTTTTCATTTGCTTCACCAATGGCTGTAATCGAAATAATCAATCCTTTTTGAGAAGAGGTAGTATCTCCGCCAATGACATCCACATTATAAAATTTGGTCGCCAAAGCAATACCGTCAAACAGTTCCTCCAAAGCTTCCAGCGGAAAACGATTAGAAACCGCTACAGAAACGGTTATCTGCGTAGGTTTAGCATTCATAGCACAAATATCGGAAACGTTCACTACAACCGCTTTGTACCCCAAATGGCGTAACGGCATATAAGACAAATCAAAATGTACGCCTTCAATCAACAAATCCGTAGAAACAACTGCTTTTTTACCCTTAAAATCTAAAACTGCTGCATCATCGCCGATGCTTTTAAACGTTGAGGACTGTTTTACATCAAAGTTTTTGGTCAAATGGGCTATCAAACCAAATTCGCCCAATTGGGAAAGAGAAGTGCGTTGCGGAGTTTTATCTTCGAGCATGTTATTCAATTTTAGGTTGCAAAGGTACAAACTGTTTCTCTTTTTAAATAAAATTTAAACTTTCAAATTCCTGCTGACATACTGTTGTCATTCCGCCCTTTTAATTTTGACCTGTAAACAAAAAAAACATCTCATGAACACTACAATGAATGCTCCATCAATCCTTTCAAAAGAACAGTTATTACGCCACTGGCTGGGTCATCGCTTTGTGACCCGCCGTGTGATTGAAGCTTACCCGGAAAAAGATTTTTTTGAATTTTCTATCGGCGGAATGCGTCCGTTTTCTGAATTAACTTCTGAATTGCTTTCGATTGCGGTTCCTGCCTTGAAAGCGATTATTTCTCGTGAAATCAAACCTTATACGGAAGAAGGTTTCAAATTAAACACCAAAGCGGAATACCTGCAAAAATGGGACGAAGCTACCGAAGAAATCATCCGTCTTTGGCCATATATCAAAGAAGAAGATTTCGAGAAAACCTTCAAACTGTTCGGACAATATGAATTTCCGATTTATCAAAACATCCTTTATTTCATCGATAACGAAATTCACCACCGCGGACAAGGTTATGTGTATCTCAGAGCGCTTGGTATTGAACCGCCGTTCTTCTGGGAACGTTGGTAGGGCCGAAAAAAAATTCAGTGTATTATTTTTTGCAGGAGCCGGGCGGTGCGTTGGCCAAAGCCTCGATTTATTCGGGGCTTTTTTGTAATCGCCGGCGGTAATTATCCATCAGCTCCAAAATACGGTCATTCAGGGATAATGGTTCTATTATTTCGGCATAATCCGCAAACATCAAAAACCACCGCGCAAAACCGTTAACTATATCACGGGATAAAAATGTCATTTCTACCAAATCACCTGTATTTTTTTGGGAAACAAACCCATAATATTTCTTTTCGGAAGACAAATATTTGCTGATTTTCTTGTCGACCAGAATACGGACTTTAGTCGTTGGGATTTCATGTTCTTTGTTGAGATAAGTTTCCAACGTTTCGTGTTCTTGGGTAAACTCTTTTTGGGTTTTTTTGATCCCTTCAATCCGATCAGCTCTAAATTGCCGGTAATCATTCCTTAGATGGCAAAATCCCAGCACATACCAATTGTTATGATCGTGAAAAACACCAACAGGTTCAATGGTTCTTTCAGAAGCCACATCAGCATCTATCGCTTGGTAATCAAGGATTACCTGAGTTTTGTCGGCCGCGCTTTTAAAGAGAATCGACATCGCATTAGGCACATTTTCATTAAACAGATTTCCCATAGTAGGTTGGATCAGCACCTTTGATTCAATACTCGAAACCCAATCCTTATCCGAACTCTGCATCACCGATTTGAGTTTGAACATCGCAGACTGGTAATGCTGTCCCAATTCCTTGTCGATGAATTTCTGCATCAGTTTTTCGGCAGCAATAAAACTGCTGGCCTCTTCACGGGTAAACATGACCGGCGGCAATCGGTAGCCGTCAACTAAAGAATATCCTATTCCGGCTTCACCATAAATAGGTACACCCGACGCTTCCAAGGTTCGGATGTCACGATAAATGGTGCGCAAGCTCACTTCAAAACGTTCTGCCAATTCCTGTGCTTTTACAATCTTTTTGGATTGCAACTGAATCAGGATTGCGATAACGCGGTCAAAACGTTTAGGAGATTCGTCGAACATAAATAAGCTGTTTGCCCAAAGGTACTATTTTCGAGTAAATCAAAAAACCCAACAACTTTCGCCATTGGGTTTTTCTGTATTTATATTTGAAATTAATCATTCAGTTTCAGAACCGCCATAAACGCTTCCTGCGGAATCTCTACATTTCCTACCAAACGCATTCTTTTCTTTCCTTTTTTCTGTTTTTCTAAAAGCTTTCTTTTACGTGAAATATCCCCGCCGTAACATTTGGCGGTAACGTCTTTTCTTAATGCTTTGATAGTTTCACGGGCGATGATTTTCGCACCAATCGCCGCCTGAATCGGAATGTCAAATTGTTGTCTTGGGATTAATTCACGAAGCTTTTCACACATTTTTTTACCAATGTTGTAAGCGTTACTCTCATGAATCAAGGCCGAAAGCGCATCTACTGATTGGGCATTTAATAAAACATCCAATTTTACTAATTTAGACGCTCGCATTCCAATTGGCGTGTAGTCAAACGACGCATATCCTTTGGAAACGGTTTTCAATCGGTCATAAAAATCGAATACAATCTCTGCCAATGGCATGTCAAAATTCAATTCAACTCTTTCGGTGGTCAAATAGGTTTGATTGGTAATCACACCGCGTTTTTCAATACACAAACTCATTACATTGCCAACATAATCGGCTTTGGTAATAATCGTCGCCTTGATAAACGGCTCTTCAACTCTATCCAATTTGGATGGTTCCGGTAAATCGGACGGGTTGTTTACCACAAAACCAACCTCAGGTTCTTTTTTGGTGTAAGCCAAATAAGAAACGTTGGGAACCGTAGTAATCACTGTCATATCGTATTCGCGCTCCAAACGTTCCTGGATGATTTCCAAGTGTAACATGCCTAAGAATCCGCAACGGAAACCAAAACCTAAAGCCGCCGAACTTTCCGGTGTAAACACTAATGAGGCATCATTTAATTGCAATTTCTCCATCGAAGAACGCAAATCTTCATAATCTTCTGTATCTACAGGATAAATTCCGGCGAAAACCATAGGTTTTACATCTTCAAATCCTGTAATCATATTCGTTGTAGGCGTTTTGGCATCGGTAATGGTGTCACCCACTTTTACTTCCTTCGCCTCTTTTATTCCTGAAATTAAATATCCAACATCACCGGTAGAAATTACGTTCTTTGGTACTTGGTTTAACTTCAAAGTCCCTACTTCATCTGCAAAATATTCATTGCCGGTAGCCATGAACTTAATTTTCTGTCCTTTCTTAATTTCACCGTTTTTCACACGGAAAATAACTTCAATGCCTCGGAAAGGATTGTAATGCGAATCAAAAATCAAGGCTTGAAGTGGTTCTTCTTTGCTGCCTTTGGGTGCCGGGATTTTTTCAATAATCGCCGCCAAAATATTCTCCACCCCAAAACCGGTTTTCCCCGAAGCGTGGATAATGTCTTCTAATTTACACCCTAACAAATCAATAATGTCGTCGCTTACTTCTTCGGGATTCGCACTTGGCAAATCCACTTTATTCAACACCGGAATAATTTCCAAGTCGTTTTCTAAAGCCAAATACAAATTCGAAATCGTTTGTGCCTGTATACTTTGCGCTGCATCTACAATCAAAAGTGCGCCTTCACAAGCCGCAATCGAACGCGAAACTTCATAAGAGAAATCCACGTGTCCGGGAGTATCGATAAGATTTAAGATATAATCTTCGCCTTTGTATTTGTATTCCATCTGAATGGCGTGACTCTTAATGGTAATCCCACGCTCACGCTCCAAGTCCATGTTGTCCAGCAACTGGGCTTTTTCTTCTCGTGCGGTAACGGTTTGTGTGGCACCAAGCAATCGGTCCGCCAACGTACTTTTCCCGTGGTCAATGTGAGCAATAATGCAAAAATTTCTAATATGCTTCATGTAAACTTAATATTGTCTTGTTGGAAACCTGTAATGCCCCGGCATTTCATCTTCGTAAATCTGTCAAAATCTTGGGCGTTACCTCGTCTTTCGAACGAGGTCGGGCTGTCCGCAGTACACGGTACTTGCTCCCATCCCTAACGCATTTAATCGGCAAATATAGGCTAAATTCATCATTTTCAAAGCGCAAAAACAGTCTTTGTTCTTTACTCTTTCTTCTATTCTCTTAAAAATCGTATTTTTGCCAAAAAAATTCCCTATGCCCAAAATCGGCAACATTATATTACCTGATTTCCCTTTGCTACTCGCACCTATGGAAGACGTGAGCGATCCGCCTTTTCGCAGACTTTGTAAGTTGCACGGTGCCGATTTAATGTACTCGGAATTCATCTCATCAGAAGGACTCATTCGCGATGCGATGAAAAGCAAAATGAAGTTGGATATTTTCGATTACGAACGGCCGGTGGGCATTCAAATTTTTGGCGGTGATGAGGAAGCGATGGAAATGTCTTCACGAATTGTTGATGCGGTCCAACCGGATTTGGTAGATATTAATTTTGGTTGTCCCGTAAAAAAAGTGGTGTGCAAAGGCGCCGGTGCCGGCGTTTTAAAAGATGTCGATTTAATGGTACGCTTAACCAAAGCGGTCATTAAAGGAACCAATCTTCCGGTAACCGTAAAAACACGTTTGGGTTGGGATGAAAATTCCATTAATATCGATGAAGTTGCCGAACGTTTGCAGGATATTGGCGTGCAAGCTTTGACCGTTCATGCCCGTACTCGTGCCCAAATGTACAAAGGCCATTCGGATTGGTCACACATTGCCCGCGTAAAAAACAATCCGCGTATCACGATGCCGATTTTTGGAAACGGCGATATTGATTCGCCTGAAAAAGCTTTGGAGTACAAGAACAAATACGGTTTAGACGGTATGATGATCGGTCGTGCAGCGATAGGTTATCCGTGGATTTTTAACGAAATCAAACACTATTTCAAAACCGGAGAACATTTGGCACAACCCACCATGACTGACAGAGTCGAAGCCGCCAGAAATCATTTAACTTGGTCTATGGACTGGAAAGGCGAACGCGTTGGGATTGTAGAAATGCGCCGTCATTATACCAATTATTTTAAAGGCATTCCCAACTTCAAAGAACACCGTTTAAAATTGGTTACACTCGAATCGGCTGAGGCTTTGTTTAAGGCTTTAGATGAAATTCAGGACGTGTATTCGGGTTTTCAATTTGTTTAATCCAACAACTTTTTGCTTACTCTACTACTCGCAATCCAGCTGGAAATAAAGCCCAGTGAGATTATTGTGAGGAATACAATCACCACGTTTTGAAGGCTGAAAACGACAGGATAAGCTAAGTTTTCGGTAATCATGACCAAACCAAACTGTTGTTGAATCACAACCACAATTATCCCCAAAAGCAATCCGATAATACCTCCAAAAACACTTAACAAACTGCCTTGCAATAGAAATATTTTCTTCAAATCTTTGATTTCAGAACCTAAATTATAGAGGGTTTTCAAATTGGCCTTTTTATCCAAAACCATCATAATCAGTGCACCTATTAAGTTGAAAAGCGCTATGATAATGACCAAAGTAAAAATTAAATACACAGCTATATTTTCGGTATTCAACATTTTGTATAAAGTAGCATTTTGTTGGGCTCTGTTTTTAACCTCTACTTTATTTTGAAAAAGGGATTGAAGTTTCTCAATTATCTTATTTTCATCAACATTGGGTTTGAGTTTAATTTCCAGACCCGAAATCTGATTGGCTTTCAATTCTAATAAATATTGCGCCAAATTCAAGTCGCAAAACACGTATTTACTGTCTAAATCTTCACTAATCGCATAAATCCCAGTCGGAATCAACTTGGCTTTGTTGAACGCTTCAGCTTCACTTTCAATGACGCCTTTCCCTTTTCTCGGCACATACACTTCAAATGGATTGTTAAAATCAAAAAGGCCTAAAGACAATTTTTCGGATATGCCATAGCCAATAACAACTTGAACCGTATTGGGTTCCAACCATTTTCCGTTAATCAAATTTTGATCGACCACATTGGTTTTGGTAAAATTGGCATCGACACCTTTTAAGTAAGTCACTTGCTCTTTGCCGTCAAAGAAGAAAAGCACTCTTTCTTCCAAAACTTTACTGAAAGACGCAACGCCTTCTGTATTTTTGAGTTGGGATTCTTGATCAGGCGAAATAACAAAGGATTTTCCAGAAATGGGATTGACTTTTAAATCGGGATCAAAGTCGTTGGAAAAGGACAAACTAAAAACGCGCAAACCGCTAAAAACAGAAAGCACTACAAACAAAGCCATAGCGCCAACAATAATACCTACCGAAGCGATACCTGTAATAATATTGATAGCATTGTTTTTACTTTTGCTAAAAAGGTATCGTTTGGCTATGTAAAGCGGGAAGTTCAAGTGAAATTAAAATTTCTTGCGTTTGTCTAAAAGATCGCGGTTTTCAATCGGATTTTCTTTGCCGGCTAAGGCGTTGTCAATTTTTTCGATATAATCCAATGAATCATCAATGTAGAAGGCCAAGTTCGGGACTTTGCGCAATTGCAGCTTAACTCTTTGTGATAAATCATGCTTGATTAAAGGCGCATTGGTTTTGACGGCTTCCAATAAATCCTTGGCTTTGTCCTGTGGAAAAACACTCAAATACACTTTGGCAATCGATAAATCGGTAGTCACGCTCACTTTTGAAACCGAAATCACCAAGTTGGAAATGCCGTTTTTACGCACTTCTCCCTGAAGAATATCTACCAAATCTTTTTGCAATACACTGCCTATCTTTTTTTGTCTGTTCGTTTCCATGAGGCAAAAATACGATTTTTAAGTTTCAAAGTAGCAAAGTGGTAGAGTTTAACTCCGTTCAATTCGCCTTTCTGGCTCGGGTCAAAGTTTTTTTGGAGCACAACATTCGTTTTCTATCATAAATCTTCCCGCTGTCCGCACTACAAGGTAGTTCGCTCCCATCGGGGCTAGAGTTCACGCTTACTCTTTTAATCACTAATCCTTGAATTCCTTATCTTTGACCTTTCAAACAACTCAGCCGCCTTGCAACTTTGCAACTCTGGCACTTTATAACTCTAAAAAAATGAGAAAAATAGAACATATCGGCATCGCCGTAAAAAGTTTAGAAACATCCAACTTGCTTTTTGAGAAACTTTTCGGAAATCCGCCTTATAAAGAAGAAGAAGTCGCCAGCGAAGGCGTAAAAACGTCTTTCTTTATGAATGGGCCAAACAAAATAGAACTTTTAGAAGCCACCAATCCTGAAAGCCCTATCGCCAAATTCTTAGAAAAGAAAGGCGAAGGCATTCACCACATCGCGTTTGATGTAGAAGACATCCTTTCCGAAATGGAACGCTTAAAAAAAGAAGGCTTCACCATATTAAACGAAACCCCAAAAAAAGGTGCCGACAACAAGCTGGTTGCATTCTTACATCCCAAAGGAACCAACAGTGTTTTGATTGAGCTTTGTCAAGAAATCCGCTAAAAATAGTTGCAACGAAACAAAAATAATAGTAATATTGCAACCTCAATTAAAGCCTTGGCTTTATTCACTGAACTCCAAAAGCCAATAAAAGTCAGTGAAGTAAAACCGGTCCTATAGCTCAGTTGGTTAGAGCACCTGACTCATAATCAGGTGGTCCTTGGTTCGAGCCCAAGTGGGACCACAATATAAAAAGACCTCTTCCAGAGGTCTTTTTTATGCAACAAAAAACCAAAAAGTTGGAAACATCGTTAATGGATGTATTAATTTGATGTAATTTTTGCAATAGAAATTTTAATTTACACGATATAAATACTTTTGCACTTTAAATTTCCATTAACTTAACTGATTTAATAATTAAATTATTTTGGTGATTAGATTTTTTTTATACTTTTACGCACTATGAAAATTGTCCCGAGTAGAATTATTGCCATTCTTTCGGTGTTTTTGTTGCCATTAACAAATGTTTTTGCGGCACCAGGACCACCGCCTCCCTCTACGCCGCCGCCGCCGCCGGGCTTACCGTTGGACGGGGGTTTGTTGCTATTGGCTGGCATTTCACTACTCTTCGGCTGTTATAAAATTTACAAATCCAATATAAAAAAAGCATCCTGTTAAATGGATGCTTTTTCTTTATAAATGCAGTAATTTTTAAAGTTATTGTCTTAGAGAATACAATCTTGCCACGTATTTTCCCACAACATCAAACTCTAAATTTATTTTTTTTCCAATTTGGAATGTTTTAAAATTAGTGTGCTCATAAGTATAAGGAATAATAGCTACGCTAAATTCATTATCTTTAGAATTAACCACAGTTAAACTGACTCCATTCACTGTTATAGATCCTTTTTCAATAGTAACATTGTTTAACTTACTGTCGTATTCAAAAGTAAAATACCAACTTCCATTGGCTTCCTCTATTGATTTACAAACACCTGTTTGGTCCACATGTCCTTGAACGATATGACCATCTAAGCGATCTCCCAGTTGCATTGCTCGCTCCAAATTAATCAAATCTCCCGCCTTCCAATCGCCAAGATTGGTTTTTTCAATCGTTTCTCTGATAGCTGTTACGGTATATTCATCATGGTTTATGGCTACAACCGTAAGACAAACCCCATTATGCGCCACACTTTGGTCAATTTTAAGCTCATGTGTTAAGTTAGATGAAACCGTAACATGAATATTGTCATGGTCTTTTTTTATTTCTTTTATAATTCCAAGGGTTTCAATTATTCCTGTAAACATTATGGTTTTATTTTACTAAATTTGCACTTCAAAATTAGCAATAAATAACCAGTCCTACTTATGAAAAAAGCAGAAAATATAATCGTTGGAATTTCAATCGGAGATTTAAACGGTATTGGAAGCGAAGTAATCCTTAAGACTTTTGAAGACGCCAGAATGTTGGAACTTTGCACCCCGGTTATTTTTGCGAATGTTAAAGTGTTGTCCTTTATCAAAAAAACTTTGGCGCTAACCGCTCCATTACACGGCATTGATAAATTAGACCAATTGGTGATTGGCAAAATCAATGTGCTGAATATTTGGAGAGAAGGCGTTGATTTGAACTTTGGAAACAACGATGAAAACGTGGGTAAATATGCTATAAAATCATTCATTACCGCCACTAAAGCTTTGAAAGAAAACCAAATTGATGTTTTGGTCACTGCTCCAATCAACAAATACAATATTCAATCGGAAGACTTTAAATTTCCGGGACACACTGATTACTTAGACCAAGAACTCGAAGGAAATGCTTTGATGTTAATGGTGCAGGATAATCTAAGAGTAGGTTTGTTAACCGACCATATTCCGGTGAATGAAGTGGCCAAGCATTTGACAGAAAAATTAATCCTTCAGAAAGTTGAAACCATCAAACAATCTTTGATACAGGATTTTGGCATTAACAAGCCCAAAATTGCCGTATTGGCTTTAAATCCGCATGCCGGAGACAATGGGGTTATAGGCAAAGAAGATGACGAAATTATAAAACCTACTTTAAAGAAACTGTTCGATAAAGGCACTATGGTTTTTGGCCCTTTTGCCGCTGATGGTTTTTTTGGCAGTAACCAATATGAAAAATACGACGCTGTAGTGGCTACTTATCATGACCAAGGATTAATTCCGTTTAAAACCTTGTCTTTTGGGAATGGGGTAAATTATACCGCCGGTTTAAATAAAATAAGAACTTCTCCCGATCACGGAACGGCCTATGAAATTGCCGGAAAAGGAGTTGCCGATTATAATTCGTTCAAGGAAGCGGTTTACACTGCCATTGATATTTATAATTCAAGATTTCAGCACCAGGAAATCAGCAAAAATCCCTTGAAAACAAAAGAAAGACAGTTATAAACAAAAAAATGTTCATAAGGTTATTGGAATTCCAATAATTTTATATCTTTGCACTCCCGAAATGTTGGGTCAAATTGTTGTTTAGATGAAAAGTACAAATGAATATTTAATTCCTTTTGTAGGGTTAAAATTAGGAAAGCATCAATTTGAATTTAAAATAAACAAAAAGTTCTTTGACGAATTTAGTTTTGATGAATTCGAAAGTTGCGATATAACTGCCAATGTGGTCTTGGAAAAAAAGACTACTATGTTGGAAATCAACTTTAAACACAAAGGAACCGTTAACGTTCCTTGTGATTTAACCGGAGAACCATTTGATTTACCTATTAAGGGAAAAATCAAATTGGTGGTACAGTTTGGTGACGAATTCAACAATGATAATGACGAATTATTGATACTGCCTCACGGAGAACATCAAATTGATTTGTCGCAGTATGTTTATGAAATGATTGTTTTGTCTATCCCGCAAAAAAGGGTTCATCCCGGTGTTAAAGACGGCACATTGCAAACGGAAGCATTACAAAAACTAAACGAATTACAAGTTAAAGAAGCAAAAGAAGTAACAAAAGAAGATGATATTGACCCGCGTTGGGACAAATTAAAACAACTATTAACGGATAAATAATATAGTACAATGGCACATCCTAAGAGAAAAACCTCGAAAACAAGAAGAGATAAAAGAAGAACTCATTATAAAGCAACTGTTGCTCAAATCGCAACTTGTCCTGTAACAGGTGAATCACATTTATACCACAGAGCTTACTGGCATGAAGGTAAAATGTATTATAGAGGACAAGTAGTTATTGATAAATCAGTAGCTGTTGCTTAATTAAGGTTTTTTTACAAAACAAACTCTCACTATGTGGGAGTTTTTTGTTTTAATTAATTTTAGCAAATATCCAATCCTAATCACCTTAGGTATAAATTTTTTTTGTAATTTCCACAACTTTTCGATTTCAAAAAATCGATTGGAAAAATACCATTTTTATGACTACAATAACAGCCGCAATAACCGCAGTTGGAGCTTATGTTCCGGAATTTGTACTCTCAAATCAAGTACTGGAAACCATGGTTGATACCAATGACGAATGGATTACCACTCGTACCGGAATCAAAGAAAGAAGACTTTTGAAAGACAAAGGAAAAGGAACTTCTTATATGGCCATCAAAGCCGCTCAGGATTTAATTTCCAAAGCCAATATTGATCCCGCCGAAATTGATTTAGTAATCATGGCGACTGCTACTCCGGATATGCCGGTTGCCGCTACAGGTGTTTATGTAGCTACCCAAATTGGCGCTGTAAACGCTTTTGCTTATGATTTACAAGCCGCTTGTTCAAGTTTCTTATTCGGTATGTCCAATGCCGCAGCTTACATTCAATCAGGCAGATACAAAAAAGTATTGTTGATTGGCGCTGATAAGATGTCTTCCATTATCGATTATACTGACAGAGCCACTTGTATTATCTTTGGTGATGGTGCAGGCGCTGTTTTATTCGAACCTAATTATGAAGGTTTGGGATTACAAGACGAGTTTTTAAGAAGCGATGGCATCGGTAGAGAATACCTGAAAATTGATGCCGGTGGCTCTATACTTCCTCCAACAGCAGAGACGGTTGCCAACGGACAACACTTTGTGTTTCAAGACGGGAAAACAGTATTCAAATATGCCGTTTCAGGAATGGCCGATGTGAGTGAAAAAATCATGGAGCGCAACAACCTAACCAAAGACGATGTCAATTGGTTAATTGCCCACCAAGCCAACAAAAGAATCATCGATGCTACGGCCAACAGAATGGGCGTAGACGAAGAAAAAGTATTGGTAAACATTCAAAAATACGGAAATACAACTTCAGCAACTTTACCTTTGTTGTTGAGCGATTTCGAAGATAAATTTAAAAAAGGAGATAATTTAATTTTTGCAGCATTTGGAGGTGGATTCACTTGGGGTTCTATCTATTTAAAATGGGCATATAACAAACAACAATAAAACTAATTCTTAAACTAACTAATTATGGATTTAAAAGAAATTCAAAACTTAATCAAATTTGTATCCAATTCCGGAGTTGCCGAAGTAAAGTTAGAAACAGGTGATGTAAAAATTACTATCAGAACAACTCTTGAAGGAAACACACCTGATATTACTTATGTACAACAAGCGCCAATGCAACAAGCTATTGCTGCTCCAGTTGCCGCTGCTCCTGTCGCTGCCGCGCCGGTTGCCGCTGCTCCTGCTGCTGATGACAATTCAAAATATGTTACTATAAAATCACCAATGATTGGAACTTTCTACCGCAAACCTTCTCCGGACAAACCGGTATTTGTGGAAGTGGGAAGCACTATCCAAAAAGGTGACGTACTTTGTGTAGTGGAAGCAATGAAGTTGTTCAACGAAATCGAAGCAGAAATCACCGGTAAAATCGTTAAAATTTTAGTAGACGATATGTCTCCGGTAGAATTTGACCAACCTTTATTCTTAGTTGACCCATCTTAAAAAGTTAGAAGTTAGAAGTTGGATGTTGGAAATTATTTTCTAACAACTAATTTTTAATTGATGCATGAAATTGTCTAATTATCTAATTAAAATAAGATGTTTAAAAAAATATTAATTGCCAATAGAGGGGAAATTGCGCTTCGCGTTATCAGAACCTGTAAAGAAATGGGCATCAAGACCGTGGCGGTTTACTCTACCGCCGATGCGGAAAGTTTACACGTAAAGTTTGCAGACGAAGCCGTTTGTATTGGGCCACCGCCAAGTAATTTATCTTACTTGAAAATGTCCAACATCATCGCAGCTGCCGAAATCACTAATGCCGATGCGATCCATCCGGGTTATGGTTTCTTGTCTGAAAATGCAAAATTCTCTAAAATTTGTCAGGAACACGGTATCAAGTTTATTGGTGCTTCGCCTGAAATGATTGACCGTATGGGTGACAAAGCTTCGGCAAAAGCCACCATGAAAGCGGCCGGCGTTCCTTGTGTTCCAGGTTCTGACGGTTTGTTAGAATCTTACGAGCAAGCTTTAGAATTATCTAAAGGTATGGGCTTCCCGGTAATGTTAAAAGCTACTGCCGGTGGTGGTGGAAAAGGGATGCGTGCCGTTTGGAAAGAAGAAGATTTATTAAAAGCGTGGGAAAGTGCGCGTCAGGAATCAGCGGCAGCGTTTGGAAATGACGGCATGTATTTGGAGAAATTAATCGAAGAACCTCGTCATATTGAGATTCAAGTGGTTGGTGATTCTTATGGAAAAGCTTGTCACTTATCCGAAAGAGATTGTTCGGTGCAACGTCGTCACCAAAAATTGACCGAAGAAACGCCGTCTCCATTTATGACGGACGAATTGCGTACTAAAATGGGTGAAGCCGCCGTAAAAGCCGCCGAATTTATCAAATATGAAGGTGCCGGAACGGTAGAATTCTTGGTAGACAAACACCGAAACTTCTACTTCATGGAAATGAATACCCGTATCCAAGTAGAGCACCCTATTACAGAACAAGTTATTGATTACGATTTGATTCGTGAGCAGATATTAGTAGCGGCAGGTGTGCCAATTTCGGGTAAAAACTATTTACCGCAATTGCACTCTATTGAATGTCGTATCAACGCGGAAGATCCTTATAATGACTTCCGTCCCTCGCCGGGTAAAATTACTGTTTTACACGCGCCGGGTGGACACGGAGTGCGTTTAGATACCCACGTTTACGCAGGATATACTATTCCGCCGAATTATGACTCGATGATTGCTAAGTTGATTACAACCGCGCAAACCAGAGAAGAAGCCATCAACAAAATGAAACGCGCGTTGGATGAGTTTTACATTGAAGGTGTAAAAACGACCATTCCGTTCCATAGACAATTGATGGACGAGCCGGATTATGTTGCCGGAAATTACACTACGAAGTTTATGGAGAGTTTTAAAATGAACGATCCGGAATAAATAAAAAACCCAACTTTTCAAGTTGGGTTTTTTATTTGGCTAAGTTTCCAAAAGTTAAAAAGGTTTCTCCATTAGCCCCGATTGTAGTGGAAATCCTCGAAGAGATTGTAACGGAAAGCGGGAACACGGACTCCAAAAATGCCCAAACCAATCGCTCCTGATTAAAAAAACAAAACCCAACTTGAGAAAGTTGGGCTTTTTAATCCCGTTAGGGATTGAATCTTGGTAGAAAACGTATATGAATTAAAGAGAAATCCCGTTAGGGATGATATAATTTACATTGGCTCTCTAAAAATATAACGTTCGTCATAATCAATCTCATACAATTTTAAAAATTCTAAGTATTCTTCACGGAAAGTCTTTCCCGTATGATGTTGCTCTTGATTTTTAATATAATTAATAACCGAGTCTACTTGAGATTTGGCATACGAAAAAGCACCATATCCTTCTTGCCATTCGAATTTTACCTTTAGAAATTTCTTTTCGTTTATCCATTTCGAAGAACTTCCTTTTATGTCCTGCAATAAATCAGAAATTGATTGCGTAGGTCGCATTCCGATGAATATATGAATATGGTCAGGCATTCCATTTATGGCTAATAATTTGTGGTTGTGATTTTTAATTATTCCGGTGATGTATTGGTATAATTCTTCTTTGAAAGAAGCATGGATTAAACCGTCACGGTATTTTACCGCGAAAACAAATTGAATATGAATTTGTGTGTATGTGTTTGCCATTACCGAAATATCATCCCTAACGGGATTGTATTGATTAATATATTTTTTTCTACCGACATCTAATCCCTAACGGGATTTTATTGGATGAAATTATTTATTTTTCTACCGACATCTAATCCCTAACGGGATTTTGTTGGATGAAATTATTTATTTTTCTACCGACATCTAATCCCTAACGGGATTTTGTTGGATGAAATTATTTATTTTTCTACCGATATTTAGTCCCTGACGGGACTTTGTTATAACGTTTCTTTCAACCATTTGTAAAACTCACGTTGCCATACTAAGGCGTTTTGTGGTTTTAGCACCCAGTGGTTTTCTTCGGGGAAGAGCATGAAACGGCTTTTGATGCCTCGCAATTGTGCCGCTTGGAAAGCTTCTTGTCCTTGTCCGATAGGCACACGGTAGTCTTTTCCGCCTTGAATGATTAGGATAGGCGTGTTCCATTGGTCAACCATTTTGATGGGATTGAATTCAGTATAGGCTTTTTGGGCATCGGCATTGTCTTTTTCCCAATAAGCACCGCCGTGGTCCCAGTTGTTGAAGAAGACTTCTTCGGTGGTGCCATACATACTCTCCAAATTGAAAACCCCGCAATGCGAAATAAACGTTTTAAAACGATTACCATGGATTCCGGCTAGGTAGAATACCGAATACCCGCCGTAGCTCGCTCCAACAGCGCCTAAACGCGCTCTGTCAACATAACTTTCATTAGCCACATCATCAATCGCCGAAAGGTAGTCGTTCATTACTTGTCCGCCCCAATCTTTAGATATTTGTTCGTTCCAAGCTTGTCCGTGACCGTACATCCCGCGACGGTTTGGCGCTACGATTACATAGCCTTGCGAAGCCATCAAAGAGAAGTTCCAACGGAAAGAATAGCTTTGAGTTAAAGGTGATTGCGGTCCGCCTTGGCAGTATAAAAGCGTTGGGTATTTTTTTGTTTGGTCAAAATTGGGAGGAAGAATTACCCAAACCAACATTTTCTTACCATCGGTGGTGGTTACATAACGTCTTTCGTATTTGGGTAAAGCCAATTTGGCGTAGGCATCATCATTGGTTTTGGTGAGTTGCAACCAGGTTTTTTTCTTGAAGTTGTACGAATAGATTTCGGCCGCGTGGTTCATGTCGGTGCGCGTTACGATGATATTATCGCCTGAGAAACCTACCAAATCATTCACATCAAAATCGCCCGACGTTACTTGCTTAACCGTAACCGCAATTTTGGTCAAACCCGGGAAATTGACTTCGAATAAATGTTTGGCTCCATCAACCGCTGCGGTGAAATAGATTTTTTTACCATCGGCACTCCAAAGGAAATTATCGACACTGCCGTCCCAATTGGCGGTTAGGTTCATGTCGATGCCTTTGAAACGAACAATTAAATCGTTTTTATCGGCTTCGTAACCATCGCGTTTCATTTGCAACCACGTTAGGTTTCCGGTTGGGGAAAACACCGGATTCATATCGTAACCGGGATTGTTTTCGGTTAGGTTTTTAGTGGTTTTGGTTTCGAGATTGTATTCGTATAAGTCGGTGTTGGTTGAAACGGCATATTCCGTTCCGGCTTTCTTTTTGCAAACGTAGATGATGCTTTTGCTATCGGGTGACCAAATGTAATCTTCATCACCGCCAAAAGGTTTTTGCGGACTGTCGTAAGGTTCGTTAGGCATGATGTCAATGCCTTTGGCTTTAGCTTTATTTTCGGCGTAGAAAACATGATTGTGTGAACCATTATTCCAAGTATCCCAATGGCGGTAATCTAAACCGTTATAGACTTGGGCATCTGATTTGCTTAAATCGGAATAAATGTCTTTGCCTAATACATTTTCGGTTATTACTTCTTGGCTGGAGAGTATATACAACCCGTCGGGAGAGACGTTTTTATCGGCTACTAATTCTTTGGTGTCCGCTACTTCTGTTGGCGTTCCGCCGGTTACCGGAATGGTGTAAAACTTGGTATTCGATTTATTATCGGCTACAGATGGCGTCGCCACTTTATAGACAACCGATTTGCCGTCTTTAGAAAGACCAAGCGAAGTTACTCTGCCTAATTTCCAGAGGGTTTCGGGCGTTAATACTTCCTGTGCTGTTGCGTTTATGCTCATGGTACCGAGGATTATAAAAAAGATTTTTTTCATAGTGGTGTTTGTTTATTTAAAGGTTTAAAAATAGTAAATTATATCCATAAAAAAAGCCACCCTATAAAGGATGGCTTAGTTATAAGGGTTTAATATGATATTATACCTTTTGTAATTTTAGGTAAACAACTTGCCCTAAATCATCGGTGTAAGCAATAATGGCTTCGGTATAGGTCAAAGACACTATGGTTAGCGATTTAGACTCTTCTTGTGTTGTTTCACCAACTTGAATGGTATAATCTAATGTCACTATGGTTGACAACCTATTGTAAGTACCTTCAATACTGGTGCTCACACAAGGTTCTTCGGTAGTGTAATCGTTGCTTTCAAATGTAAAGTCGGAATTAAAAATATAATTGTCTTTACAATTTGAATTGTTCAAATAGTCTTGATACAAAATAACTCCTTGTGGAGATCTTGTTCCTTTCTGAATGATTTCCCAATTTCCGACCAAGTAATTTTGTTGTACAAAATCCTTTTCATCTTCACCACAGGAAACAAAAGTCAGTGGTAGAAGAAATAATAAAGCGAGTAACTTTTTCATCTTATTGGGCATAAACTTCAATATTGTCAATTTGATAGGTCGATGTAATGTTATTAGTACCTCCAACATAACGGAAAGAAATATAAACATTTCCGGAATATGAAGATAAATCTACATTCCCTGAACTAGTAAAGTTGGTCGGGAAACTGGCTGTTTGTGGGGCAAAAGTAGCGTTCAATTGTACCCAAGTTGCAGCATTTACGGCAGCAACGGTTCCGGCACCATTGTAGTTGGTTGAAATCCAAACGGTAACAGCTTCACCATTAGCAAAACCAATTTTAGAGCCGAATCTTAAGAACTCACCTGTTGTAGCATCTAAGTTTATGGCAGGTGTAATTAATCTTGTGTCTACGTTATTTTCTGCCGGAGTAATTCCGAAAGGAGAAAACTGAGCGTATTTGTTATTGCTGAAAATTCTGGCTTCCCATTTTTCGTTTCCTCCATTCATAGAAACGTTTGACCAACCCGGTAAGGCTACATTTTGGCCATTCCCTGTACTTGAAATGCTTTCGAAATTTTCTGTAAAAATTGGCACTAATCTTGGGCCATTAAGCTGAATATCATCTTCGGTTCTGGCCAAAAACTGATAATCTGTACCGAATTTTGTTAAGATTCCTCTAACTTTACCTCTACCTGATGCCACCGGTTTAGCGGCAAAATTGGCAAAACTACTGGTTCTAAAAATAACTGAATTTCCTTCAGAGTCAGTTAAAAGGTGGTTTGTTGCTCCTCCTAAATCGTTGGCTGAATTATAGTATGTACTTGTTATTGCTTGATTAGAAAATTGAACTCCTTCTAATTCAACCAAGGTGTTTATATTAGCATCATTCAACAACTGAGGAATGGTTAGCGTTCTTTTTAATTGATCTTCAGGAACAATAGTACAAGATTTATTAAGCGCAGTTCTGTATAAAGCAGGAGAAAGTCTTCCTACAGAAGGCGTATTAGAAGAACTAACGAAAATACCTCCGATTCTTTTTCCTCCATTACTTAAATCTGTGTATAAATCTTTCATTTTGATTAAAACTTTTCTACCCGGTTCAAAAGAAATAAAAGTAGAAGTCACATCAACCGGCACACTAAACGCTGATGGTTGTGGTTGTGCCAAAGTTGGTAAAGTTTGGAATGAAATCGTTTTGAAAAAGTTTCCACCTTTATCAGAAGAAACCACATAAGCCTCAATTACATCATCTTGTAAATATTGAGTAACTGTAGAGCTGGCACTGATTTCAGATACCTCTTTAGTTTTTTGTAATGTAGTTTCAATACAATCAACTTGAGGAGTATCATATTCATCATCATTAATACAACTTGATGAAAAACTTGCTACAAAAGCTAGCGCAAGGATTGGTTTTAAAAATGTTGTTTTCATATTGTAATTTTATTTTTTTTAGAAATTAATATAGAAGTTGAAAAAGTAGGATCTTCCGAAACCGTAAAAATAACGTGGAGCAAAGGCTGGAGTTCCGCTGGATACGTCTTGGTTTAACTCTCTGTAATTAGCGTTTCTGGCCTGTTCAAATCCTCCGGTTTTGTATTGTACATCAAAAACATTATTTAATGTTGCAAACAGTCCTAAAGTTACGGGATTTTTACCGGATATTCTCCATGACTTTCCACCAGTTAAGTTTACAAGGGTATAAGGGTCAAATTTTTCTTGTTTTAACAATTCATCCACGCGGCTTTGAGTAGCTTCAGGAAACTGGAACCCATTAGCATCTGTAGGATTTCTTAAAAAGCTATTGGTTCTTAAAACAGAGGAAACATCTAAGTAAGTATCCGCCAAATAATTCACGTTAGCGCCAACCCACCAAAACTTAGGGTCACGGTATTCAAGTCCTAAAGCATAAGCTTGTTGAGGTATACCAGGTTGTCTGTAGTTTTTAAGTTTAGATTCGCCCAAATTCACTAAAGTTGAAAGACCTCTTGCGGCTCTTGCATCATCATTCAAGGTAACATTTGGGTTATTGTTATAAGTATATTGACCATAAGAAGCGGCAGCAGTAGCCTTAATGGTAGAAGTGATTTGGTATTCTAATCCAAGTTCTGCACCAATGTTTAGCTTCTCTAATCCTGTTACTATCTCAGCCACAAAAGCATCTCCTCCGTCACCATCATTATCTTCTAAAGCGCCTTCAGCAAAGAAGAAAGAGGTTTCAGTTGCATCTTTAATGTTAGCGAAGAAACCTGTAAGTCTGGCTTTGAACGTTGGTGTTTTAATCACGTAACTCATGTCAAGGTTAGAAACGGTCTCGCTTTTCAAATTTCTGATTGGTGTATTGCTAAGTCTGGCATTGAAAAACACATTTCTCATTGAAGGTGCTTTAGACATGTATAATCCGTTAAAAGTAAGGAACTGTTTACCGGAGATTTTATAAGTCAAACCACCTTTAAACCCAAAATTGTCGAATTCTATTTTTTCGCTTTTTCCGAATGAAGAAGTAGCATAGATTCCGTTTCTGTACAATCCTTCTCTTTGGTATGATTTTCTGCTGAAAGATTGCGCTAGATAAAAATCAATTGTTTTATAAGTAAATTTAAATTGGGTAAAAGCATCAATATGATCGGCGTATAATTTATAATTATAACCGTATCTGTCACCAACTTTAACCTCTCTGTTTAGATTATTTAAATCCGGTTGTTGTGCTGAACCTTCTTGGAAGGTATCAATATCTAGGAAATGAGAACCTCCGAGTAAATCGGTCAACAATTGGAAATTGCTTGAATTTAAACGACTGTAACTGGCTCCTCCATTCATAACGATATTATCCGACAATTGCGAACTTAAAATACTGTTAGCTACAAATAATTTATCTTCGGTTCTGTCTTCATAAAGAACATAAGAACTTCTGGTAGGTTCTCTTCCTATTTCGTTACCGTTTTCATCAATAATTGCAGTTGTGTTTGCTCTGTACATAGCATTCCAATCAATCTGTCTTTGGGTAAAAAACGGCGCATCCATTGCTCCTATAAGATTAGGAGTAAACACACCGCCTAAACCTCCGGGTAAATAGGCTGAACTTGGAACCGTTTCAGGGTTATTATTGTATTGTGAAGTGAAATAACTTGGTAAATTTTGATAATAAGTAGGGTCCGGATTGGCGGCATTAACAAAGTCCAATCTTGAATTACCTATTTCACCAAATTGGTACATTACATTAGTGGTTAATTGTGTTTTATCACTCATTTTCCAGTAATGTGTTAACATATTTATAGGTTCCTCTACTTCTCTGTCACGAGAATTTCTCTTTTTCCCATCTTGCCATCCCCAATATGAATTGTATTTAATCCCGGCAATACGGGTAATTTCATCGGTATTTGAAGAATTTCTTCCTCTTCTGTTTTGAGCATAAATGCTGGTAAAGTTTAAACTGTGTTTGTCATTAAACTTCTTTTCTATACTGGCAAAAACAGAATTTGCAGAATAATCTGTGCCTTCAAAATAAGCTTCTACAGCCCAACGTCTTGAAGCAGAAATTACAAATGCCCAACCGTCTTTATTCATCCCTGAGGCATGAGTAGCCATAGCTCTCCAATTGTAATTGGTTTGGGTACCTGCATAGGAAATACGCGTTCCCTTTCTGTAAATTGAAGCTCTTGTATTTATTTCTTGTGTTCCTAAAATTCCCCCAAAAGTATAATCTGAAGGTGCTGAACCCATAGTAAACTCTTGGTTTCTTGTCGCATCATTTAAACCGCCCCAATTTCCCCATTGAGGTCTGTTGTCTAATAACTTGTTCATAGTAACCCCGTTAATCATCGTAGTTGAATATTCATTATCCAAACCTCTGATTCTAAAACGCGCCTGACCCCAATTGAAAGCCGCCGCCTGTTGGTATGTATCTCTGGAAGCCTGTAACAATCCGGCGGTATTTTCTGAACCGCTGTTGTCATCTCCCAAGTCATTATCCAAAATGGCAATTAAATTAATTCGTTGTTCAATTGTAATATCTTCTTCCAAAACTACAATTCCTAAATCTAACACTTTTCCGGCCTCTATCTCAACAGACAACAATTGGTCTTTGAATCCGGTGCTTTTAATTTGCAGTAACTGACTACCACTAGGCACTTCTTTAAATACAAAAACACCTGTAACGTCTGTCAATGCAGTGAGACTGGTGTTTTGAATAGAAGCAACAACATTTTGTAATGGCCTTTGTGTTTTAGAATCTACTACTTTCCCTGTAATTCCGGCAGTAGTTTGCGCAAAAACAAAAAACACTTGCATTACAAATAAAGTACTAATAACAAGTTTTTTCATAAATAAAATAAAATTAATTTTTCCTTTCGTTAAGTCTCGTTCAAAACTTAACAGCCGACAAATGTACATCTTTTAATAATATTATCTACTTTTGGCCCAAAGTTTGTAAAAAACTTGATATTAAATTAATACACCGTTTATGAGAATTAAAAGTTTTATAGCGCTTTTATTTGCCTTATTCGCAATTTCAGCTGGTAATGCCCAGGCAAAAAAGTATAATATTCACACCGTGGCCTTCTACAATTTTGAAAACTTGTTTGACACAATTAACGGTCCAAATAATGATGAAGAATGGCTTCCTGACGGAGCACAAAATTGGACCTCCAAAAAATACAAGCAAAAATTACACAATCTGGCCAGAGTACTTTCTGAAATCGGCACCAGTGAAAATCCTAACAACTCTCCAACATTAATTGGCGGCTGTGAAATTGAAAACAGAGGTGTTTTAGAAGATTTGGTCAAAGAACCACTACTTATTAATAAAGACTACGGCATAGTTCATTTTGATTCCCCGGATAAAAGAGGAATTGATGTAGCGCTTTTGTACCAAAAGAAACATTTTAAACCAACCAGTTTTAAAAATATTCCTTTGCTCATTTACAGAAACCAAGAAGGGAAAGCCGATAAAAAAGACAAAGAAGAAACCACCGATGACAAAAACGAAGCGACTCCCGACAATAGAGTTTACACCCGTGACCAACTTTTAGTAACCGGTTTCCTTGACGGGGAAGAAGTTAATATCATTGTCAATCACTGGCCTTCGCGTTCCGGCGGTGAAAAGAAGAGCGCCCCTTTCCGCGAAGCCGCAGGAAGATTGAACCGACAAATCATGGATTCCATCTATAAAATCAACCCCAATGCCAAAATCATTACCATGGGCGATTTAAACGATGGTACTTATAACAAAAGTGTAAAAGAAGGCATTGGCGCCAAACGCAAAAAAGAAGAAGTAAAACAATTCGACATCTACAATCCTTTTGAAGAAATGTTTTATAAAGGTCACTCAACTTTATTTTACAGAGATGCCGGAGACATTTTCGACCAAATTATGGTTTCGGAAGCTTTGATTAGGACCGATTATTCTTCATTCCGTTATTGGAAAGCCGGAATTTACAACAAACCCTACATGATTACCACAACCGGCCAATACAAAGGTTATCCGCTCAGACATGGCATGAATGAAATTGGTTTTAGCGACCACTTTCCCGTGTATATCTATCTGATTAAAGAAATGAAATAATAAACAAAGTCTCGAGCACATCGGGACTTTTTTATTTTATAACTTTACTTAAAATTTAAACCATGGCCGTAGCAAAACCCTTCAACCTCAACCAATGGATAAACAACAACCGTCATTTGTTAAAACCACCCGTTGGCAACAAAAACTTATACGTTGATTCCGGCGATTATATCGTAATGATTGTAGCAGGTCCCAACGCCCGCAAAGATTTCCATTACAACGAAACCGAAGAACTTTTTTACCAACTCGAAGGTGAAATCACCGTTTACATTCAAGAAGACGGCGAAAAAAAAGCGATGAAACTCTCCGCAGGCGATATGTTTTTGTTGCCCGCCAAAGTGCCGCACTCTCCGTCGCGAAGTGAAAATTCCATAGGATTAGTCGTTGAACGCAAAAGAGTGGGCAAAGAAATTCCCGACGGCCTGCTTTGGTTCTGCGAAAACTGCAACCACAAACTCTACGAAATCTATTTCGAATTGCGCGATATAGAAATGGATTTTCTCCAACATTTCAATCATTTTTACCAATCGGAAACCCTCAGAACCTGCGAAAAATGCGGTACCGTGATGGATACCGACCCGAGATTTATGACCAAGTAAAGGAATCGGGAGCTAATCCGGCTGTCCACTGTATCTTTTTAACTTGTTATAAAAACAAGCTAAAAAGGATGCCGTTACCATCCGGGCTAAAATTCAAAATAAACGATTACTTTTGCTGAAACTAAAACATTCAAACTAAAAATACAATGTCAACAATTGCGCAACAATTCGGCATGACCGAAGCCTTAGAAATATTAGGTGTAAAAGCCATCAATGAAGGTACCTCTACAGGAAACAATCATTTTTCAAACGGAGAAATCTTGGAAAGTTATTCTCCCGTAGACGGACAACTTATCGGAAAAGTAAAAACCACCACAGCCGAAGATTATGAAAAAGTAATGCAAACGGCGTCAGAAGCCTTCAAAACTTTTCGTTTAATGCCGGCACCCAAACGCGGCGAAATCGTTCGTCAGTTTGGTGAAAAATTAAGAAAATACAAAGAACCTCTTGGGAAATTGGTTTCCTATGAAATGGGAAAATCTTTGCAAGAAGGTTACGGAGAAGTTCAGGAAATGATAGACATCTGTGACTTTGCGGTAGGTTTATCACGCCAATTGCACGGTTTGACCATGCACTCGGAACGTCCGGGTCATCGCATGTACGAACAATACCATCCGCTTGGAATCGTCGGAATCATTTCGGCTTTCAACTTTCCTGTAGCCGTTTGGTCTTGGAACACCGCTTTAGCATGGATTTGTGGTGATGTTTGCGTTTGGAAACCTTCTGAAAAAACACCTTTATGCGGTATCGCTTGTCAAAATATCATCGCCGAAGTGTTGAAAGAAAACAATCTTCCCGAAGGAATCTCTTGTTTAATCAACGGTGATTATAAAGTTGGTGAAATGATGACGCATGACAAACGCGTGCCATTAGTTTCTGCCACCGGTTCAACCCGTATGGGTAAAATTGTAGCACAAGCTTGTGCCGCTCGTTTAGGAAATTCCCTTTTAGAATTAGGCGGAAACAACGCCATCATCGTAACGCCGGATGCTGACATCAAAATGACGGTTATCGGTGCGGTTTTCGGTGCGGTTGGAACGGCAGGACAACGTTGTACTTCAACTCGTAGATTAATCATCCACGAAAGTATTTATGATAAAGTAAGAGATGCGATTGTGGGTGCTTACGGCCAATTGAGAATCGGAAATCCTTTAGACCAAAACAACCACGTTGGACCACTAATCGATACCCATGCGGTTGAATTATACAAAAAAGCGTTAACTCAAGTTGTGGCTGAAGGCGGAAAAATTTTAGTAGAAGGCGGTGTACTAACCGGCGAAGGTTACGAAAGCGGTTGTTACGTAAAACCGGCCATTGCCGAAGCTGACAACTCATTCGAAATCGTCCAGCACGAAACTTTTGCACCGGTTTTATACTTATTAAAATATTCAGGCGATGTGCATGATGCCATTGCTATTCAAAACGGTGTGGCGCAAGGTTTATCCTCTGCGATTATGACCAACAACTTGCGTGAAGCAGAAGCTTTCTTGTCGGTTGCCGGCTCAGATTGTGGTATTGCCAATGTAAACATCGGAACTTCCGGAGCGGAAATTGGTGGTGCTTTTGGTGGTGAAAAAGAAACCGGTGGTGGTCGTGAATCGGGTTCTGATGCTTGGAAAGTATACATGAGAAGACAAACGAATACCATCAATTATACGACCAGTTTACCATTGGCACAAGGTATTAAGTTTGATTTATAATCTTTGAGAAAATAGAACAAAGAAGCAAGAAAAAAGAAAAGCGTCCTCAAACCGGACGCTTTTTTATTTATATAAAGTTGAAATCTATTTAGTCTTCTTTACATACTGTGTCAAAATCACGATATGTTGTCCTTCTACTCGGCCTTCAATTTGTTCGGCATTGTCCCAAACGACTTTGATATTGTGAACAGCAGCACCACGCTTGGCGGTGAAATTAGCGCCTTTTACATCTAAATCTTTAATTAAAACCACCGAATCTCCATCAAACAAAAGATTGCCGTTGCTGTCTTTGTGAACGATTTTGCCTTCTTCGTCTTCGCCTTCTCCTGTGGCTTTGGCCCATTCTAATGCATCTTCGTCCAGGTACATCATATCAAGTAAATCGTGATTTTTTAAACGCGCCAACATACGCCAGGAAACAATTTGCACCGGCAGGTTTTCATTCCACATGCTGTCGCTTAACCCACGCCAATCATTCGGATTGGTAGTGTCGGGATTCTCAATTTGGTCTTTTAAATTTTTCGTGATTAAAACACAATTTTCGGGAATATCTTCGGTTTTGGGTGCAACTAAATACACTACTAAATTCTCTTCGCTTCCGCTGATTTCACATTTGGAACCGCTTCTGTCTTTTAATCTTTTTTCAGTAACAATACTCATTATGTTTGGCTTAAATAATTATCTATAAGTTGAAGGAAGCACCAATGGTAAACACAAATTGGTTGTTGTAATGTTCAAATCCGTTTACATCAGTATCATATCGGGCTAAAGGAGCATTGGCTTCAGCAAACATTCCGAAACCATTGGTGAAAAAATACCTGAAACCAAGATGCCCGCCAAAATTTCGCAAGCCTAAATCCAAACCGGGATAAACATCCATCTTTGGGTCTAATTTTAAAACGTTCCCGATATTAGCATTGAAACGCACTTTTAAATCGGCTCTGTCTTCAAAACGAGGTTTAAAACCTACCTTATCATTGGCATTAAGCATATAACCCGCTACTATTCCGAAAGACATGTTTTCGCCCATCCCAAAATCGGCCGAAACCCCAATTCCGGTTCCACCATCTTGCATAGTCATGCCTACTTGTCCTTTTACATCTCCTTTTCCTTTAAACGCTTGTGCATTGGCAAAACTGACCATAGCCAAAACTGCTATTGTGATTATTTTTCTCATAACTATTAAATTAAAGTGCAAATATAGGCCATTAAAAATACTATTTTGTAGAATTAATTTGAAATCAATTCCTTCCTTTTTCATTAAAATACAACTCGTTCAATGGTTCACTTTGCCAAAACTGTTTGGTGTCAACATCCATGATGGTTAACGGACCTTTAAACGCAGCGCCGGTATCCACATTCCAAACACAAGCCTTCTGAATGGGAACCGTTTTTCCTATTCGTGTAACCGGTGTGTGACCAATATAAACTTCATCATATAAAGTAAACCGTCGAGGATACAACCAACTGTCTTTGGGAATGGTTTCATCTAGCGACAAAGCCGTTTCCCAAAGCGTTCTGTCCCAATAAAATAATTTGGAAAAATATTCATAATTGATGCCGTTCATATTGGTAAATCCGGCATGGATAAACAAACGGTTTTGATCATCGTGGTAATAATCCTTTAATGATTTCAGAAAAGCGATATGCAGCTTTTTAGCAGCTTCGGTTACATTTTCATAAGCCAAAATAGTCGCTTCACCGCCGTGTTTGAACCACATTTTTTCATCGAAATTTTTGGTATTACCTTCCAACCAATCCAACAATAACTCATCGTGATTGCCTTTGATAAAATGGCAATTTTGCTTTTGGTTCAATCCTATCAAATAATCAATGACTTGTGGTGATTCGCTCCAACCGTCTACATAATCGCCTAAGAAAATTAAAGTGTCTTCATTGGTTACTTTGGCCCTTTCCATGATTTGATGCAATGCTCTCAAACCACCGTGAATATCGCCTATTACTAATATTCTACCCATTCGTTTGGTTGTATTTCATTTTTCTTAAAATGCGCATTGCTTCTTTAAAACTCAAATAAACATTAGGTTTTTGTTGGGCTTTTAAAAAGGGTTTGCCATCTATCAGTTTTTGCTTGGCTTCTTCAAAACCATTCAAATAACAAATCATTAGTGTTGATGATAAGTTCTCTAAATCCTTTTCTTCGCGCTCAGACAAAGTAACTCCTTTTTGTAATTTATTCAGCAACGCTATATTAGAATTATAAATGTGATGCAGCATTTTTTTGTTGTATGCCGGTGGTTCAAACAGCATTTTGGTCTCCATTTTGTAATAGCCGTTGTCAAAAAAATGAATGGTCAATTGTTCCAAGGGATAAAAACTGGTTTTGTCATTCAGTCCAAGCGGTACGTGCTCAATAATCGTAAAACTGTGGTCGTCATATTGGATAGAAACCACATCGAGTGCTGAATAGAACAACTTTACTTGTTCGTTAATCAATTCAATATCCACTCGGGAAAGATAAGTTGTATCACGGATTTTTTTCGGAATTCCGGCCCAACAAATTACAAACAGTTCCTTGAAAACCTTGTATTTAGAAGGCATATCGCCGTGTCGCACATTCATAAAATCCATAACACCATCGAGCGTGTGGGCAATGCTGTTTCGTGAACTGTTTTCAATGCTGATTACCGTTTCGATATTCTGCTTAGAATACGGAATTTTATCTTCTGTCGGCATTGAATTGCTGCCAACCCTCACAAAAACCGTATTTGCCAGAATGGTGTGAATGTTTTTCTTAAAAAAGGAAGTCTTGTGCTTCGGTTTAATCGTAACCAAACCCACTACTTTGTCTTTAGGCAAATTGGGAAACGGCACATTCTCGTATTGAATTTTGGGTGGATTTTCCAGATAAGCGTTGACCAAATTCTGTATGCGGCTGTCGTCAAAAAAATCGTCACCCACTATTTCATTTTCCTGATCTTCCACACCAACCACGATATAAGAATTGTTCGAAGGATTAGAATTAGACAAAGCACAAATGTGTTTTAAAAACTTGGCTTTTCCTTCTTTGGTGTGCAAATTCAACTGTCGTTTCTTATCATAAAAACTGCTCTCATCGTTGTGAGCGAGCAGGTTTTTAATTAAAAGTCGTTTGTTGATCATAGTTTAAGTACGATTTACAAAGTACGAAGTACGAAAGAATACCACTTCGTACTTCAAACTTCGTGTTTTTAAGGTACTTTATTTCCCATACTTTCCGTCCAAATGGCAAACCAATCTTCTTGATCGAGTTGCAGTTCGGTGGCTTTCATCAACGCTTGAATTCGGGCAACATTGACAGTTCCGGCAACCGGAATGACTTTGGCCGGATGTTTTAAAATCCATGCCAACAAAATCGTATCCGAACCGAAATGGTATTTCTTTACCAATTCTGCCAATAATTTTTTCAAGCGTCTGGTTTGTTCAATGTCTTCCCGGAAAACTGTTCCCAACGGATTCCAACTCATCGGGCGAATGTTGTGCAGTTGCATATAATCAAAACTGCCGTCCAACATGGCTTCGTGATGCGTAGCCGAAAATTGGACTTGATTGTAACTGATTTCGGTTTTCTGGCGAATCAATTCAGTTTGCCAAGCGGTGAAATTGGACAATCCGAAATCGATAATCTTGCCTTCCTTTTTGAGTTTTTCTACCGCTTCTGCAATGTCATCAGCTACCATCAACGGACTTGGACGATGCAACAACAAGACATCCAAATAATCGGTTTGAAGGTTTTTAAGCGAGTTCTCTACTGACCAAATGATATAATCTTTGGAATAGTCGTAATGTTTGATTTTGTTATCTCTTCCTTTGATGTGTTGAATCCCGCATTTCGAAATCAATTGCAGATTTTTTCTGTCGATGTTACTTTGGGCGAAAGCCTTACCAAAAGAGGCTTCAGTAGTATAATCACCATAAATATCGGCATGGTCAAAAGTGGTAATTTGATTTTCGATACAAAGGTGTATCAAATGCTCCATTTCGGTGGTGTTTAGGTTTTTATCCCAAATGCCCCAGTTCATGGTTCCGGCAATTATGGGCGAGAGTTTTGTTTGCATTGTTGTCTTTTTTAAGTAGTGTGTTGTAACTGTGTTTTGGTTTTTTGTCCTTTGGAAAAATTTCTTATTTTGCCGACTGAAAATCGGAAAACGGATTAGGTCTTAAAATTATAAAAAGAAAATCATAAATCATCCTTAAAATTGGTATGTTTTCTAAAGTTTTAACGCATTATTAACATCGCGTGACCTAATAAATTTTCACTTTTGAAATGTTAAAATTATAACGATCATACATTAGAATAAACCAATCACTATGGAACAAAATGATACTGCCTTAGATATCAGAGCAATTAATGCAAAAATAGAACATGAAAGTGCTTTTATAGAATTGTTGACGATGGAAATGAACAAAGTCATCGTAGGTCAAAAGCACATGGTAGAGCGATTGTTAATTGGACTTTTAGGACAAGGGCATATTCTTTTGGAAGGTGTACCGGGTTTGGCCAAAACCTTAGCCATCAATACCTTGTCACAAGCTGTTCACGGTAGTTTCAGCCGTATCCAATTTACACCCGATTTATTACCGGCAGACGTCATTGGAACGATGATTTATAACATCAAAGCGAATGAGTTTTCGATAAAAAAAGGGCCTATTTTTGCCAACTTCGTTTTAGCCGATGAGATCAATCGTGCGCCGGCCAAAGTGCAATCGGCTTTATTAGAAGCCATGCAGGAAAAACAAGTAACCATTGGCGATACCACTTTCAAATTAGACAAGCCGTTCTTGGTATTGGCTACTCAAAATCCGATTGAGCAAGAAGGAACTTATCCTTTACCGGAAGCACAAGTCGATCGTTTTATGCTAAAAACCGTTATCGATTATCCAAAAATTGAAGAAGAACGAATGGTCATTCGCCAAAACCTAAAAGGAGCTTATGAAAAAGTAAACCAAGTGGTATCGGTAGAACAAATTCTTCGCGCACAAGAAGCGGTTCGTGAGGTTTATATGGACGAAAAAATTGAAAAATACATCTTAGACATCATCTTTGCCACACGTACTCCGGAAAAATACAAACTGGAAAGTCTAAAACCACTTATTGGTTTCGGTGCTTCACCTCGTGGAAGTATCAACTTGGCTACGGCCGCCAAATGTTACGCCTTTATCAAACGTCGCGGTTATGTAATTCCGGAAGATGTTCGCGCGGTTGTACACGATGTATTGCGCCACAGAATCGGGGTTACTTATGAAGCCGAAGCTGAAAACATCACTTCCGTTGACATCATCAACAAAATCGTAAACGAAATTGAAGTACCTTAATAGTTGATCGTTGACCGTTGATGGAAATTCCCTTAACCGACAACCAACAACCAACAACTATATGATGGAAACCAAAGACCTTCTCAAAAAAGTTCGTAAAATCGAAATCAAAACCCGAAGATTGAGTGATCATATCTTTTCGGGCGAATACCACACGTCATTCAAAGGCCGCGGTATGACGTTTTCGGAAGTGCGTCAATACCAGTTTGGCGATGACATTCGCGCCATCGACTGGAATGTGACCGCGCGCTACAACGAACCGTATGTCAAGGTTTTTGAGGAAGAACGCGAATTGACCATGATGTTAATGGTAGACATTTCGGGTTCGGAAAGTTTTGGAACCAAAAACCAACTGAAAAGTGAAATCGTTACCGAAATTGCCGCGACTATGGCTTTTTCGGCGACACAAAACAATGATAAAATTGGCCTGATTTTATTCTCAGATCAAATCGAATTGTACATTCCGCCCAAAAAAGGAAAATCGCACGTATTGCGTATCATTCGGGAACTGATTGAATTCCAACCCAAAAGCAAACGAACCGATTTGTCGCAAGCTTTGAAATTTTTATCAAGCACACAGAAGAAAAAAGCAATTGTGTTCGTCATTTCGGATTTTATGGTCGAAGACGATTACGAGAAAACCTTAAAAATTGCGGGAAAAAAACACGATATCACCGGTGTAAGAGTATACGACATTCGGGAAGAAAAAATGCCAAATATTGGTATGGTGGAAATGGAAGACGCCGAAACCGGAGAAGTTTTGGTAGTCAATACCGGCTCCAAAAAAGCGCGATTGAGTTACGAAAAGCAATACCAAGACAAAGTAAATTATTTCAAAGATATTTTCTCCAAATGTGGTTCAGGAACCGTAAACACTCGTGTGGATGAAAGTTATGTAACCAAATTATTGGGCTATTTTAAATCGAGATAAGAAAAAATGAAAAGGAAATTTGCGCTGTTTTTAAGCTTATTATCGATGGCACTTTGGTCACAACCCAAGGTGACGACTGCTGTGAATACCACTAAAAACAAAATCGGAGCCGAGTTTAAGCTAACCTTAAAAACCGATGTTGATACCTTATCCAAAGTAAAATTCCCGGAAAGTAAATTCTTTGGTGCTTTGGAAGTGATTCAATCCTATAAAATTGACACCGTTAGAAAAGGCGCACGCTATGAATTAATCAAAAAATATGGCTTAACCCAATTTGACAGCGGAAAGTACCTCATCCCAAAAGTGCCGGTTATTATTAATGGCAAAACTGTTTTTTCAGACAGCATTAAGGTGGAAGTCAACGATGTGAAAGTTGATACCCTAAAACAAAAAATGTACGACATCAAAGACATCGTTAAGGTAGAAAGTCCGATGGGTACTTGGTGGATTTACGTTTTGATTGCTTTGCTAATTGCCGTTGCCGGATTTTTGGTTTACCGATTCATCAAAAAAGTCCAAACCAAAGAAAAAGCGGAAGTAATTGTCTACAAAACTCCCATTGAAAAAGCCACAACGCTATTACAGCAATTGGAAAGCAAAGGCCTTTGGCAAAAAGGAGAAATCAAAAGCTATTATTCGGAACTGACGGACATTGCCCGAAATTATATCGAAGAAGAAATCCACATTCCGGCGATGGAAAGCACCACTTCGGAACTCATTGAAGGGTTGCGAAAAGCGGCAAAACAACAAAAATTAAAGCTTTCCAACGAAACAGTTGAAAATTTGGAAAAAGTATTGCAACAAGCTGATTTGGTCAAGTTTGCCAAAGTAAAACCGCTTGATTTTGAAATTGAAGAAGATAAAAAACGCATCTCCAATTCCATCGTAACCATTCACAAATCGATTCCGGAAGTGGTGGAAGAAGACGACGAATTGGCTTTGTGGAACGAACAACAAAAAGAATTAGCGCGTTTGCAAAAACTCAAAAAACAAAAACGCGTCAGAATCATTACCACCATAGGAATCATTATCGGAATGATGCTGATTGCACTCGGCGGCTTGATCTATTTCAAAGGATTTGATTATGTCAAAGACAATCTGATTGGCCATCCGACTAAAGATTTGGTGGAAGGCGAATGGGTTTATAGTGATTACGGCAATCCGGCGGTAAAGATCGAAACTCCAAAAGTCTTGAAACGAATTGATGTGACCAAAGGGCTTACCCAAAAAGCAAATGAAATGGTTAAGGAGATGAACACCTTTACGTATGGAAGCATGATTGACAACTTTTATATAGTGGTAAGTACAACCGAATTCAAGCAGGAAATACCAACCCCGGATTTAGACAAAGTGGCTGAGGAATCATTAAGAGCTTTGGAAAAACAAGGCGCCACCAATATTATTGTCAAAACAGATGATTTTGATACCCAAAAAGGCATTTCGGGCAGAAGAGCCTACGGAACGATGACTTTTGTTGACAAAGTCAATGACAAATCAACCAAATTGTATTACGAAGTATTGATTTTCGCGCAAAGTCAAGGGTTTCAACAAATCATGATTATGCATGAAGAAGGCGATAAATATGGCAAACAAGTTACCGAAAGAGTTTTGAATTCGGTTGAATTAGAAACACCGGCACAACAATGAAAGAAGTAAGTTTTTTAAATCCTGAGTTTTTCTGGTTGTTTTTATTACTTCCGGCAGCTGTTGCTTGGCATTTTTGGAAAAGAAAACAATCGGCCACGTTGAAAATAAGTTCGGTCAGAGGTTTTAAAGCACAAAAATCATTGTTGGCCAAACTAAAACCGTATTTGTTTGTATTGCGATTATTGGCTTTGAGTTCTTTGATTATTGCGATGGCACGACCACGAAAAGTAGACATCAGCAGCCAAACCAAATCGACCAAAGGGGTTGATATTGTAATGGCGATTGACGTTTCCGGAAGTATGTTGGCCAAAGATTTAAAGCCCAATCGTATGGAGGCTTTGAAGAAAGTAGCCGCCAATTTTGTGGATGGCAGACCCAATGACCGCATCGGAATAGTAGTTTATGCTGCTGAAGCTTACACCAAAACACCGGTCACCAGCGACAAAGCCATCGTTCAAGATGCTATTAGGGGAATTAGATACGACAATGTTTTGCAAGACGGAACCGGAATCGGGATGGGATTGACTACTGCGGTCAATCGTTTGAAAGACAGCAAAGCCAAAAGCAAAGTGATTATTCTCTTGACGGATGGTGTGAACAATTCCGGGTTTATTGAGCCGGAAACCGCTTCGCAAATCGCCAAAGAATACGGAATCAAAGTATACACGGTCGGAATCGGAACCAATGGTGATGCGATGTCGCCTTATGCTTATGCACCCAATGGTGGATTTTTGTTCCGAATGATGCCGGTGGAAATTGATGTGAATTTGTTGCAAACCATTGCCAAAAATACCGGCGGAAAATATTTCAGAGCCAACAACAACAGCAAACTGGAATCTATTTATAACGAAATTAACAAACTGGAAACCACCGAAATTCAAGAACTGAAATTTTACGATTACGACGAAAAATTCAGGCCTTTTGTCTGGATCGCCGGCATCTTGCTTTTGTTGGAATTCGGATTGCGCCATACGGTTTATAGAAGTTTTATATAATTCTTTATGTACGAGTTAGAAGAAAAAGGGTATTTGTATTTCTTGATTGCCATTCCGGTATTGGCAATGCTTTTCTTGTATGTACAATATTGGAAAAGAAAAAAGCAACGCGAATTCGGAGATTTAGAATTACTCAAAAAATTAAGCCCCGAGAAATCCCTTTTTAAACCGGTTTTGAAATTGGTTGTCGTGCTTTTGGCCCTAACTTGTTTGATAATAGGTTTAGTCAACCCCAAAATGGGTACCAAATTAGAAACCGTAAAAAGAGAAGGTATTGATATCGTTTTTGCCATTGATGTTTCCAAAAGTATGTTGGCTGAAGACGTCGCACCAAGCCGATTGGAAAAAAGCAAACAATTGGTTTCCCAAATCATCAACAATTTGGGCAATGACCGTATCGGAATCGTAGCTTATTCCGGAAGTGCTTTCCCGGTTTTACCGATTACGACCGATTACAGTGTGGCGAAAATGTTTTTACAAGGCATGAATCCCGGGATTATTTCGGCTCAAGGAACGTCGATTGACCAAGCGATTAATTTGGCAACCACTTTTATCGATAAAAAAGATAAAACCAACAAGCTTTTGATCATCATCAGCGATGGGGAAGATCATTCTCAAGACTCAACAGATGCTGCGGAAGAAGCTAAAAAATTAGGCTTAAAAATCATTACCATTGGCGTTGGTAGCGAAAAAGGCGGGCCCATTCCGTTGAAGCGAAACGGAGTCGTGCAAAGCTTCCAAAGAGACCAAAACGATGAAGTAGTCATTACCAAAAGAAATCCTGAAGTGTTGAAAGAAATCGCTAAAGTCACCGGCGGCGGATATGTGGACGGAAATTCCACCAAAGCAGTTTTGGATTATGTCAAAAATGCTTTAGACAATATTCAAAGAACCGAGTTTGAAAGTACCCAAATGTCGGATTTCAAATCGCAGTTCCAATGGTTTTTAGGATTTGGCTTTTTCTTGTTGTTTTTGGATATTTTCTTGTTGGAGAAAAAGACGAAATGGGTTGAGAAAATGAATCTGTTTAATGAAAAAGAATAAATGAAAAAGATAGCACTATACAGTTTACTCCTGATTTCCTTTTTGGCGAAAGCCCAAAACAAGGAAAAAGACAAAAACTTGCCCAAAGGAAACGAAGCTTTTCTCGAAAAAAAATACGCCGAAGCGGAAGCCGAATACCGTGTTTCAGAATCCAAAAGCCCTAAAAAAGCGATTGCGCCTTATAACTTAGGCAATTCCGTTTATCGTCAAAATCAAAACGAAGAAGCCAAACACCATTATGCCAAAGCCTTAAAAAATGCTAAAACACGTACTGAGAAACATTTGGTCTTTCACAATATCGGCAACACCTTGATGAAGAGTAAAGATTATTCCGGTGCGGTTGAAGCCTATAAAAACGCTTTGAGAAACAATCCGGCTGACGAGCAAACCCGTTACAATTATGCCTTGGCCAAAAAATTCCTAAAGGACAATCCGCCTAAAAAAGACGACGACAAAAGCAAAGACAAGAAAAACCAGAAGGAAGACGAAAAGAAGAATAAGGACAACCAAGACGATAAAAATAAAGACAAAAACCAAGACCAAAAAGGTCAGAACGATAAAGATAAAAAAGACAATAAAGACAAAAACCAAGGAAAACCACAACCGCAACCTGGCGGCGTTTCAAAACAGCGCCTTCAAAATTTGTTAGATGCAGTGAATAACGAAGAGAAAAAAGTGCAAGATAAAGTCAACAAACAAAAAGTCCACGCCAATCCTAAAAAAACAGAGAAAGACTGGTAATCAATTTGAAAATGATTTAATTTGAATATGAAAAGGATACTGATTTTATTTCTTTTAATAACCAACACACTTATGGCTCAAGTACAATTTGAAGCCAAAGTGAGTAAGAATACTTTGGGCATCAATGAAAGATTGCGCATTGAATTTACCATGAATGCTGATGGCGATAATTTTGTGCCGCCTGCTTTTGAATCTTCAGGATTCAGAGTCGTTGGCGGACCAAGTCAATCCGTTAGTCAGTCTTGGGTTAATGGTAAAAGTTCTTTTAATAAATCGTACATCTATATTCTATTGCCTACACAAAAAGGGAATCTAACCATCAAACAGGCTTCTATCGAAATCAATGGTCAGATTTATAAAACGTCACCGGTAAAAATCAATGTGACCAATGCCGTTGAATTACCCAAAGATCCGAATGAAGCGCCGGCAGTAACCGCTGATGAAAACATTTACTTGGTCGCCGATATTTCAAAAGCCAATCCCTACCTCAACGAACCGATTACTGTGGTTTATAAATTGTACTTCAGTTACAACATCGGGATTTCGAATTGGCGTGAATTGAACAAACCCAAATACAATGATTTTTGGTCTCAAAATATCGATATCAAACAACTCAAAGCCGAAGACGGCATGTTTAAAGGGGAACGTTATCGCTATGTGGTTTTGAGAAAAACGGTATTGTATCCACAAAAATCAGGTAGATTGGAAATCGAACCGCTTTCTTTAGACATTGATTGTCAAGTGCCTACCAACCGAAGAAATTATTGGGGACAACCCTTGATGGTAGAAGACAGCAAACGCGTTTCGGCCGGAAGCAAAATCATCAACGTGAAGCCATTGCCGGAAGCCGGAAAACCGGAAGATTTTTCGGGTGCTGTGGGTCAGTTTGATTTTAAAGTCAACCCCTCCAAAACCACGCTTAAAAACGGGGAATCACTGGAATTAACCGTTAGCGTCATAGGAAAAGGAAACTTAAAACTATTCTCGTTGCCAAAACCCGTTTTGCCTTCCTCGTTGGAAATGTATGATCCGGTACACGATGAAAATGTATCGACACCACTGACCGGAATGACCGGAAGAATAACCGACAAATACACCATCATTCCTCAATACAAAGGCAATTACCAAATCAAGCCAATGAAATTTACCTATTTTGATTTGGCCTCAGGTAGATACAAAACCCTTTCCTCGCAACCCATAACCATTAATGTGATGGACGGTCCGAGTGCGGGTTCATCCGAAAAAACCAATGCCAATGAAGTCGCTAAAAATAAAGTAGAAGTGGCCAAGGCATTTGCCTTCAACAAGCAAAAAACCACTTTGAAATCTATGGAAAAAGAAGATTTCTTGGGCTCGGGATTGTTTTATTCTTTGGTATTTTTACCGTTTTTAGCCATACCGTTATTGATTGTCGGCAAACGAAGAAAAGAAGCTTCAGACAAGGATGTCATTGGCAACAAAATCAGGAAATCAAATGCGTTGGCGAAGAAATATTTGGGCGATGCCAAAAAATATTTGGGTCAAAAAGAACCATTTTATATCGCTTTGGAAAAAGCCCTGCACAATTTCCTGAAAGCCAAATTGAACATAGAAACTTCGGATATGAGTAAGGAAAAAATAACCGAGATTTTACAATCAAGAAGCGCACAATCAGAAACCATTGCTGAATTTATAGCTTTAACCGAAAACTGTGAATTTGCGAGATATGCGCCGTCTTCAGAAACTGCCATTCAGTTGGATTATGACAAAGCGGTGAGTATTATTTCGGCCTTAGAAAAACAAATTAAATAAGTAGCAACATGAACAAAGTACTCTTTATTTTGCTATTCGTTTCCCAAATTATTTGGGCACAATCGCCTTTTGAACAAGGCAATGACTACTACCAAAAAGAAAATTACCAAGCGGCGATTCAAAGTTTTGAAAGCATCCTCGAATCCGGTAAAGAATCGGCGGAAGTGTATTTTAATTTGGGTAATGCTTACTACAAATTGCATAAAGTGGCACCGGCCATTTACAATTATGAAAAAGCGTTGTTGTTACATCCGAATGATGAGGAAATCAAAACCAACTTAGACTTTGCCCGAAAAATGACCATCGATGACATCAAAGTCATTCCCAAAGTTGGGTTTCAAAAACTGCTTTCCGATCTCACTTCTAAATACCATTATGACACTTGGGCTTGGTTTGCCGTAGCTTTTGCGTTCTTATTTTTAGCTTTTTTTGCAGGTTATTATTTTTCACAAAAAACCATCTTGAAACGCGTTTTCTTTTTGGGGATGTTTATTTGGTTACTTGGCATTGGCCTAGCCGCCGCTTCCGGATTTTATGAAAGAAGCCGAATGGAACATGAAAAACCGGCCATTATTTTTGCCGAATCTACTGCTTTAAAAAACGAACCCAAAGTAAACAGTCCGGATGCCACCGCGTTACACGAAGGAACCAAAGTGTACATCTTAGAAAGCATTGCCAACTGGAAAAAAGTAGAACTCACCGACGAAACCACCGGTTGGATTGAGGATAGTGCGATTAAAGAGATTAAATAGTCGTCAGTGATCAGTAATTAGTGGTCAGTATCGTTATCTTTGCCAAAATATAAATCAAGAAGCACGAAGTCTTTTCTAGCTCCGCACCGTTCGGCTTTGCCTCGGGTCTTGCTTCTTTTTTCTTTTAACTGAATTATGTCTAGAGACGAACAATTAAAACAACGCTGGGACAAAGTCGTGCATATTCTTTCCAATCAATTTGCTGAGGGCGAAATGCTCGACTTAGATGCCATTATATACTTAATCGGAGTGCAAGAACTCGGAAAAGTGCACCAAACTTTCAAAAAAGACGAAAAACTCAACCTGATGCACATCGCCATTTGTCGTTTGCTGGAGCCTTATGGTTACTACGAATTTGACTATGTCGATAAAGAAGGCTGGCCGCACTACAAAGTCAAGGAAGAATTGCCGCCGTTAAAAGCCGGAGAACAATCGGTTTTGATGAAAGAAGCCATTGTGAACTACTTTTTGGAACGTGAAGTGATTGATTAGTTGAAAAAACTCAAAACCTTAAACTCGAAACTCGCAACAAATCCCTAAATTTGCACCTTCAAAGTACGACCGATGATAGACAAGATTAAAGAACATATTGAAGAAGCTAAAGCCTTCAATACCAAAAACAAAGAAGCTTTAGAAAATTTCCGCATCAAATATTTGGGCAGCAAAGGCTTGTTGAAAGAGCTTTTCACCGAATTCAAAAATATCCCGAACGACCAGAAAAAAGACTTCGGACAAGTCATCAATACCCTGAAAGCAGTTGCGGAAGAAAAAGTAAAAGCCATACAGGAAGAATTGGAAAGCAAAGAAGAAGTCAAAGGTTTCTATGGCGATTTAACGCGTCCGTCGGAACCGGTAGCTATTGGTTCTCGTCATCCTATTTCGTTAGTAAAAAACCAAATCATCGATATTTTCTCTACCATCGGATTTAACGTTTCCGAAGGTCCGGAAATTGAAGACGATTGGCACAACTTTACAGCCTTGAACCTCCCGGAATACCATCCGGCGAGAGACATGCAAGACACCTTTTTCATCCAAACCAATCCCGATGTATTGTTGAGAACGCACACTTCATCGGTTCAGGTGCGTTATATGGAAAACAACAAACCGCCAATCCGAACCATTTCACCGGGAAGAGTTTTCAGAAACGAAGCGGTTTCTTCGCGTTCGCACTGTATTTTCCACCAAGTGGAAGGTTTGTATATTGACAAAGATGTTTCGTTTGCCGACTTAAAGCAAACGCTTTTATATTTCACCAAAGAAATGTTTGGCAAATCCAAAATCCGTTTGAGACCAAGTTATTTCCCATTTACTGAGCCAAGCGCTGAAGTTGATATTTATTGGGGATTAAAAACAGAAACCGATTACCGCATTACCAAAGGAACCGGTTGGTTAGAAATCATGGGCTGCGGAATGGTTGACCCGAACGTTTTGAAAAACTGTGGTATTAACCCAGAAGAATACAATGGTTTCGCTTTTGGTATGGGAATTGAGCGCATCGCTATGTTATTGTACCAAATCGGCGATATCCGAATGTTCTATGAAAACGACGTTCGTTTCTTGGAGCAATTCAAGTCGAGTATATAAATAAAAGTAAAAAGGGATATGGGAAAAGACATAAGAACTTTTACTTATCCCTTTTGACTTATCCCTTATCCCTAAAAAATGAAAGCAGACATCACCATTCCGAAAGTTGAAAACGTATTCCTCGCTGCTGTGCAAGAATGGAGCGATGACTTTATGGAAAAAGTTTGGTATGTGTATTTGATTAATGATTCCGACTTCGATTTAGACTCTGTAATGGTCGTTTCCAAAGCTTTTGGCACCATTGATGGGGAAATGAAAAAAACGTCGCTCCTGCGCCACGCATTTATGCAAGTGCCCTCGGTTTCTGCTGTAAAAATCGAAATGGTAGAAAAAAGCGTTTTAGAACTCAACAACGAGTTTATGGTCACCTATTTTATCGGGAATACTCTGTACGACAAAAAATTTACTTTCCGCAAAAACATGATTAATGAGCGCGCCACCGAAGAAGTGCCGATATTGTTTGTCAATGGTGTTATTGTAAAATAAGTTACCGGTTGTTTTCTCTTTTTGTTTTCGCTTTCCAGTTGAAATAGCCTAAAACAAAAATCCCTATCACTAAGTACACAAAAGCTCTGAAATAAAACGTCCCGGATTGCAATTGTTGGGCTAAAGGCTTCTCGCTGACATCGAACAGCGTCATAAAAACAACCATAAATAGGCCCCAAAGACCTCCGGTTTTAACTTGGTATTTCCACCTTTCACTCATCTTAGTCTAATTTTTCAGTTAGTTTCTTAAATACTTTTTTGGCTTCTTTACCTTCGTATAAAACCTCGTACACCGCATCAATAATTGGGGTTTTGGCTTTATAATCTTGGTTTAATTTGTAAGCGCTCTTCACGGCATAATACCCTTCAGCCACCATACTCATTTCCATTTGAGCCGCTTGAACGGTGTAACCCTTCCCAATCATATTTCCGAACATACGGTTTCTGGAAAATACCGAATAACCCGTTACCAACAAATCCCCCAAATAAGCCGAGTTATTGATGTTTCGTTTCATTTTGTGGACTTTCTTGATAAATCGTTTCATCTCGCGAATAGCATTGCTCATAATGACAGACTGAAAGTTATCGCCATAACCTAAGCCATGGGCAATTCCTGCTGCAATTGCGTAAATGTTTTTCAGCATCGCGGCATATTCGGTTCCGATGATATCGTCAGAAATTTTGGTTTTGATAAAATGACAGCTTAAATTATTGGCCACCACTCTGGCTTTTTTAGCATCAGCACAGGCTATGGTCAAATAAGAAAGTCTCTCTAAAGCCACTTCTTCTGCGTGACACGGACCGGTTATAACACCAATATTATCATAAGGAATGTCAAAATTTTTATGAAAATGCTCTCCAACAATTAAGAAGGTTTCGGGCACAATTCCTTTAATGGCAGAGAAAATAACTTTGTCTTTTAAATCAACTGTGAGCTTCTCCAGTTCTTTACTAAGAAATGCAGAAGGAATGGCAAAAATTAAATAATCCGCGTAAGCAATAGCTTCATTTATATCGTTGGTAAGTCTTAATTTTTTGATATCAAACTCAACTGAGCTCAAGTAATTAGGATTGTGTCTTTCGGCTTTTAAATGGTCTATGGCTGATTGACTTCGCATGTACCACGCAATTTCGTCTAGGTTTACACAAAGCATTTTGGCAATAGCAGTCGCCCAACTGCCGCCACCTATGACCGCAAATTTTGGAGATTCATTCATGAATAGTAACTTTAATGAAGCCCAAAAATACTCAATTTTAAGTGATAAAAGCGGAACTATTTAAATTAGAAAACCAAACGAACAACTGGCAACATTGGCAGCTCAATTTTGTTTAATTAAAGTTATTCTTACTAATTAATAATTTTTGAGTCATTCGTCGTTTTTTTTACGCACTTTAAAGACGTTTTTCTACATTAGTAATCCCAAATCTTATACACATATGAAAACAAAATTACTTTATCTTTTTGTTAGTGCGGTCGCACTGACTTTTGCAGCCTGTGAGAACGAAAATACCACAGAAGACCATCAATCAAAAAAGGCAAACAGCAATCCTACTTCGGCTAGTACGGTCAATTTATCACCGTGTACAGTGGCCAATCTTATGGCCGGTCAAAATTACGACTCCGGTGACCTAAGCGTTTATTTTGATTTAGACAATGTTTATGTCGAATACACTACAACCGGTAATTGGTTTATAAGGAAATCACATTTGTTTGTAGGCAGTTATCAATTAATCCCAAGAAACAACAGCGGGAATCCGATACCGGGACAATTTCCAATAAACAATAGTCATGCTAACGGGACACAAACTATAACCTACACTATTCCCAAAACTAGCTTACCGGAATGTTTTGCGGTAGCAGCTCATGCTGAAGTCTATCGTGTACAAAATGGTTTGGTGGTTCAAACAGAAACAGCTTGGGCTTCGGGACAAAGATTTACACCAAGAAATTGGGCTACTTTTTTTAATGTTTGTCAATCCGATTGTTTTGACATCGAAGATTATTATTTTGGCAATAGACAATAGAAAAACCGTTAAAAAAACCGTCCTAATGGACGGTTTTTTTTTGCTTTATAATGTTACCATTTATTTGCAATTTGAGAAAGGGCTTTATAAATGAAAGAAATATCGCTTATTTAAACATCAATTCTTGTTAAATTTCATTAAATCAGACGCTATAATCTTGTTAAAAAAACAATCAGAAAAAGATATTATTGTATTATATTTCTTATTTTTATTGTTAAATTGTGTATTTCATCGATTATTTTATGCATTTTGTAGATTACTTTATACTTTAGCAGTCCCAAATCTACAAATTTATGAAAACAAAAATTTTATCCCTATTTCTTGGTGTATTCACCATTACTTTGACTTCATGTGAAACTGAAAACAATTCAGAGCAAAGTACCGCTTCCAGACAAATTGCTCCGGTAGCCAACAGTGTTAATGTAAGCCAATTATCTCCTTGTGCTTACACAGAGCTCATAGCTGATCAACGTTATGATGCCGGAGATATCAAAGTTTATTTTGATGCTGACAATGTTTATGTAGAATACCAAGCCAGTATCCGTTGGCTTATTAGAGAAACCCATTTGTTTGTAGGCAAACAAAGTATGATTCCGCTTACTCGTAACGGTTCTCCTAATCCGTCTTTGTACCCGATTAGTGAAACTTTCCCGGGTGGTACTGAAGCAGCTATTTACTCTTTTCCTAGAGCCGGTTTGCCAAAATGTTTTACCATCTCAGCTTATGCAGAAGTAAATCGCCTTCAAAATGGTTCAATTGTTCAAACAGAATCTGCTTGGTCAGAAGGTGTTCGATTCAATGAAAACAGCTGGGGAATGTTCTTTGACGTTTGTCAATCAGACTGCTCCAATTAATTAAGAATTGATTAGATAATTATAAACCCTTAACTTTGTTTTAAAGCCTTCCGTGTTGCGGAAGGCTTTTTAAGTTAATAGCTCATTTCAACAATCGCTTTTACTTTCTCTAAGGTAACATTTTGTTTTTCACCCAAAGCTTTCCAACCTCTTTCTTCAAAACGATTGACTATAAAATCGGCGGTATTTTCATAATCCGTTGTGTTTTCTGAAAGCTTGGTTTTCATTCCCATTTGATGAAAAAATTCAACGGTGCTTTCGATGGCTTTTTCAGCCTTATCTTCTACCGAATTGCCTGTGATATTCCAAACTCTTTCCCCATATTGCGCTAATTTTTCCTTTTTGGTTTCAAATAAAACGCGGTATAAATTCGGCCCGATAATCGCTAATGTTCTGGCATGATCTATTTCATACAAAGCCGTTAATTCGTGACCAATCATGTGTGTAGCCCAATCCGTAGGCACCCCTTTTTGAATCAAACCATTCAAGGCCATCGTGGCACACCACATATAATTGGAAGCCAATTTATAATCTGTCGGATTTTCGACAACGTTTGGTCCGATTTCAACGAGCGTTTGCAAAATACTTTCCGCTAAACGGTCTTGCAATAAAGCATCGTGCGGATATGTTAAATATTGTTCCATCACATGGGTAAACGCATCGACTACGCCATTTTGAATTTGTCGCTTTGGCAAAGAAGCAATCACAGAAGGATCGCAAACAGAAAACTTAGGAAACAAAGCACTTCCGCCTAAGGTTAGTTTCTCCTGAGTGGCTTCAATCGTAACGACAGCGCCCGAATTCATTTCACTTCCCGTAGCCGGCAAAGTTAATACTGTTCCGAAAGGAATCACTTTGGTTACATCAGTAAACAGCACTTTTTTCTTTAAAATCTCAATGGGATTGCCTTGATAATTAACCGCGCCGGAGATGAATTTCACACCATCAATTACACTTCCACCGCCAACGGCTAGAATGAAAGTGATTTTTTCTGCTCGGATAATTTCTACCGCTTTCATCAAGGTTTCAAATCTAGGATTGGGTTCGATTCCTCCAAATTCTATGATTTCAAAACCGGTTAAGGCTGCTTTGACTTGCTCGTAAACTCCATTTTTAAAGATACTGCCACCTCCGTAAGCCAGCAAAATTTTGGCTTCTTTTGGAACTAAATTGGCTAATTTTTGTGTTTGTCCTTTCCCAAAAACGTATTGGGTAGGATTGTATAATTCGAAATTTAACATTGTAATTTGTTTTAGAAACACAAAGTTACAAAAGGGTCAAACGAACAAGTGGTAAAAGTATGTTAAGTTTACTTTCGGTAAAAATTGTTGTGATCCACATATTCCCAAACGTTGTGTGGCAATAATGGACGGATATTTTTTTTGTTTTTGATACCGTCTCGAATAAATGTAGAAGAAATTTCTACGATAGGCGCGTCGATTTTGTGAATGCGCGGATTGTCTTTAAGTTCCAAATTCTCTGGTTCATTCGAAATTCTTGGGTAAATATAGATGTCGTGATGTTGTAAAATATACTCGTAGTTTTTCCACTTGTGAAACGATTTCAGATTGTCTTCGCCCATGATTAAAGAGAACTCATGTTGCGGATATTTTTCCATCAAATGCGCTAAAGTATTTACGGTATAATTCGGTTGCGGCAATTTGAATTCGATGTCGGAAGGCTTGATTTTCGGATACTCTTCTGTAGCCAATCTGACCAAATGCAAACGCTGATAATCATCCAACAAAGTATTCTTTTGCTTTAGCGGGTTGTGTGGCGTGACAACCATCCAAATTTGCTCTAAATCCGAATGCTCAGCCAAATGATTGGCAATAATCAAATGCCCAACATGAATAGGGTTAAAGGTGCCGAAATACAATCCGATTTTCATAATAATAGGCAATAGGCAATAGGCAACAGGCAATAGTAAACTAATTACTTTTGGCTAGTGTCTATTGGCTCATTTTACAAATTCTTTTACCAACTCATAAGCTTCTGCTTTCGCGACATCTAAATCATAATTCTTAATTATCGTGTCAAATTGTGGTGCTGTTGCTAATTCTACGTGAGCTTTTGCAATACGCATGTTGATTTTTTCATCGGTTTCTGTAGAACGCTCTTTTAATCTTCGTTTTAGTTCGTCAACGCTTGGCGGTTTTACGAAAACGGCTAAGGTTTCCTGGGGAAATTTGTGTTTAATCCGCAATCCGCCGGCCACATCGATGTCAAAAATTACGTTTTTCCCTTTGGCCCAAATGCGTTCCACTTCACTTTTTAAAGTTCCATAAAAATTATCGCGGTACACTTCTTCCCATTCGATAAAATCTTCGGCTTTGATGTGTTTTTTGAACTCTTCAATGGTGATGAAATAGTAATCCTTACCATGTACTTCTTCGCCACGTGGTTCACGGGTCGCTGCCGAAATCGAAAATTCTAAATTCAACTCCGGTTGTGCCAATAAATGTCTTACTATGGTGGTTTTTCCCGAACCGGATGGCGCTGAGAATACTAATAATTTTCCTTTGTTCATTGTTGTTGAATTGCTTCTTTATTCCCTTTTTTTCGAAAATTATAAATTGAAATAAATAATATTATAATTGTTATAAATCCTATTCCGACAAGATTTGTCGTAATCCAAATTCCAATATCATGAAAACCAGGAAACAAACTACTAACGATTTTCTCTGAAAGAAAGAAGATGAAAATTGAAATAGTTAAAATCCAAATCAGAAAATATTTTATAGAATGTTTGAGCATTTACAAAACATTTAAAACCTGTTCCTTAATCTTCTCCAATTCATCTTTCATCATCACAACCAATTTCTGCATTTCGGAATGGTTGGATTTAGAACCCATGGTATTGATTTCTCTGCCCATTTCCTGAGTAATAAAACCCAATTTTCTTCCGTTGGCTTCGGTTCCGGCTAGGGTTTCTATGAAATAGTTTAAGTGGTTTTCCAAACGCACTTTCTCTTCAGTGATGTCGTATTTTTCGAGATAAAAAATCAATTCTTGTTCGAAACGATTCTCGTCTACATTTTCTTTTAATTCATCTAAAGCCGTTCTCAACCTTGTTTTAACCGTTTCCACTCTTTCGGCATCATAGGCCACGGCATTGTTCATTAAAGTCATAATATTGGCAATGCGATGCAAAAACTCTTTTTCCAAAGAAACACCTTCGTCTTTTCGGAATTGGGCAATATTTTCTAAAGCTTCGTCAATCACTGTTTGGATTTTCTTCCATTCGTTTTCGTCGATTTCGTCGCGCTCTGTTTTCAACGCATCGGGCATTCTGACGGCCATTTTCATCAATTCGGTTTCATCGGCATTTGGTATTACGGCTTTCATTTGGTTGATATACCCTTTGACAATAGGCACATTAATTTTAGAAGATGTTTCTTCGCCGGTAACCTCAACATATAATGAAAAATCAATTTTTCCGCGCTCTAATCGTTGCGAAAGTTGGTTGCGCAATCCCAATTCCATTTCTCTGAAAACAGAAGGCATGCGCGTGTTTAAATCCAAACCTTTGCTGTTAAGCGATTTGATTTCAACGGTAATTTTTTTGGTTGGTAATTGCAAACTAGCTTTTCCAAAACCGGTCATCGATTGTATCATAAATTCTGTAAAATGTTCTCAAAGATAAATAAAATCGTTGGTGGTTGAAAGTTATTGGTTGATGGTTTTCTTTTGCAAAACCAAATAAACGCCAACAAATATCAAAACCGCCGACAACACCTTAACCCAAGTCAGTTGGTCTTTGCCTAAACTCATGGCAAAAATGGTAGCGAAAAGCGGTTGCAGATAAATAAAAACGGCAACCGTGGTTGGCTTTAATTCTCGCATGGAAACCAAGTTGAATAAGTATGTGAAAAATGTTGTAAAGACAACTACAAAACCTATTTCCCACATAATTACTTCCGGAATGGTTTGCCATTGAACTTCCTGACATTCGCTCCAGCCAAAAGGAATCACCATTAACAAACCAAAACTATAAATCCATTTTACGAAAGTGAAAGCGTTGTATTTGTCCATTAATTTTTTAACTACTATGAGGTAAAAACCATAGGAAACGGCATTGATAAAAACTAGAAAATTGCCCAACATTGCATTGGTGGCATTGCCCATCGATTTTCCGTAAAGAATTAAAAAGCCTGTGCCAAAAAGTCCAAGCAGAATTCCGAAAATCTTTCGGGTTTCCATGCGTTCTTTCATGATGATGGCGGATAAAATCAGTACAATAATAGGTGTTGTCACCATAATTACCGAAGCAGAAATAGGCGACGTATAATTCAATCCTTTAAAGAACGTGAGCATGTTCAAAGCCACGCCAAAGAAAGCAGCAGCAATAATTCGAGGGAAATCGTTGCGTTGGATTTTTTCTTTTGGACCAAAAAAAGAAACCAACCAAAACAAAATCGTAGCGCCAAAAACCCGTAATAAAATAAATCCGAAAGGTTTGATGTAAGTAGGCATAACGTCTTTGGCAATCGTAAACGAAACGCCGTAAATGAGCGAAACCATCATTGCTGCCAATAAGGCCCAAGTGCGCTTACTCATTCGACAAAAAATCGATGGCTTGTTGAACCACTTTCGGGCTGTTACCCACAAATATTTTGCCATCGGCAATGATTACCGGACGTGACAGGAAAGTGTAATGTTCCAAAATATATCTTTTGAAATCGGCTTCGGTAAGTTTTTCGTCTTTTAAACCCATTTCTTTATAAAGAGTTGCTCTTTTGCTGAAAATCACTTCATAACTGCCCGCCAATTGTTGCATTTCTTCGACTTGCTTAACGGTCATCGGTTCGGTTTTGATGTCTTGCAGTTGAAAAGTTTCCAGTTTTGGTAGTGATTTTAAGATGCGTTGACACGTGCTACACGTTTTGAGATGGTATATTTTTCGCATGATGATGGCTTAAAATTTATCTAACAAAAATACGTTGTTATGGTTTTGGATTTGTGTAATTTTATCAAAAATTTAAACAATTATGGATACCGCATTTAAAATATGGGAAACCAACAGAAAGCATTATCTCCAACTTATCGAAAGCTATTCTTTGGAACAACTAAACAAAATTCCTAAAGGGTTCAGCAATAATCTGGTTTGGAATTTAGGACATATCATCGTGGCGCAACAAGGTTTGGTGTACCGTCTTTCGGGATTGCCTGTCAATGTCAGTGACGAAATGAACGAAAAATACAGAAACGGTTCCAGACCATCCGGAACCACGACACAAGCCGAAGTAGACGAACTAAAAACACTTCTTTTTTCCCTAATGGAAAAAACCAAAGCAGATTATGCCGCCGGAAAGTTTACCTCTTATAACGAATATACTACCGGAACCGGATTTCATTTGGCCTCAACTCAGGAAGCCATTGAATTCAACAATTATCACGAAGGGTTGCATTTTGGTTTTATGATGAATATCCGAAAGTTTATATAACGTTAAACCCGCTTTTGCATCTGAAAAAATAAAATACCTTTGCCAAAATTTTTATACAATGAAGTTCAACACCAAAGTCATACATGGAAATCAACACCATGAAGAAGTTACCGGAGCAGTTATGCCGCCGGTTTTTCAAACCTCAACATATGCTCAAACTTCACCCGGAAAACCCGTAGGTGATTATGAATATTCTCGAGCAGCCAATCCAACGCGTCAAGCTTTAGAAGATGCTTTAGCCAGTATCGAGAATGGCGCTCGTGGCTTGGCTTTCGCTTCAGGATTAGCCGCAACCGATTGTTTGCTTAGAATGTTCAAGTCCGGTGACGAAATCATCGCTATGGACGATTTATATGGTGGAACTTACCGATTGTTTACGCGTTTGTACAACAACAGCGGTATCAAATTCCATTTTGTGGACATGAATGATATGGCGAAGTTTCAATCATTGATTAACGAAAATACTAAATTGGTTTGGGTAGAAACGCCTACCAATCCGTTGATGAAATTGGCTGATATCGCTGAGATTGCCAAAATCACCAAAAAACACAACATCCTTTTCGCAGTAGACAATACTTTTGCAACGCCTTATTTACAAAAACCATTGGATTTAGGTGCTGATATTGTAATGCATTCAGCCACGAAATATTTGGGCGGGCACAGTGATGTGATAGCCGGTGCTTTGATTATCAAAGACGCAGCTTTAGGGGATGAATTGCACTTTAAACAGTTTGCCACCGGTGGTACTTTAGGCCCAATGGACAGTTTCTTGGTTTTAAGAGGAATCAAAACCCTTCATTTACGAGTGCAAAGACATTGCGAAAACGGAGAAAAAGTAGCCAACTTTTTAGCCAATCATCCTGATGTAGATAAAGTTTTCTACCCCGGATTGCCAGATCATCCGTTTCATGACATTGCCAAAAAACAAATGAGCGGTTTTGGCGGTATGGTATCTTTTACCTTTAAATCAGGAAAAAAAGAAGACGCTATTTCTTTCTTAGAAAAATTAAAAGTTTTCACTTTAGCCGAATCACTTGGAGGTGTGGAATCTTTGGCCAATCATCCGGCTTTAATGACACATGCTTCGATTCCGGAAGACAAACGAAAAGAAATTGGTATCACTGATGACTTGGTTAGATTGAGTACCGGTGTTGAAGACATTGATGATTTATTGGCTGACATTGAACAAGCTTTTAGATAATTTAAGCTTACTTAACCAACTGTAAAAAGCCGGAGGAAAAAACCTCTGGCTTTTTTGTAAACTTAATTTTATTGAAAAATGGAATTATAAGAAAAATTATATTTTTTATTAATTTTTGTGTATTTCGTCGATTATTATTGTCTTTTGACGGTTATTAAATTTTATTTATCTATGTTTATCTTGTATAATTTAATAATTGACCCCATGAAAACAATTAACCTAAAAAGTACTTTCAAAGTATTTCTTTTCTTATTCATGCTATGTAGTACCAACGCTTTTTCATTCACAAAACTACCGAATGAGGCGAGTTCAAGTGGTCATGAATCGAGATTTGGTTCCACAAGCAAAGTGGCAAAAGTATCAAAAAAACCAACCGCGGCTTACTCTAAACCAACCAGATGTATTGCCATGCAGTCTAAAAGCAAAAAATGCTTTAAGAAGTAAATCTGCACTTAATGGCAACTAAAAAGATTACTATTATTAAATAGCAAATGTCGCCATAAGGCTATTAAAAAAAGAGCCGATTCATTAAGCTGAATCGGCTCTTTTTTATGTCAATTTGTATCAGAACCCATAATTTACACCAATTCCAATGACTTGACGCGTTTGAAATCCTCGGTAAGCGTTGTCGTCATAAATGGTTTGAAAGGCAAAATTAGTTGTCAAGTATTTATTGACTTTCATTACGATATTTAGTGTATAATCTATATCAACATTATAAACATCTTCCAAATAATTAGTGTAAGAGTTAAAAATATTTTCGGCACTAACATTTTCCATGATATTGAACTTGTAATAAGCATTGACAGCGGCTCCAAATTCATAACGAGAAGATTCTCCCATGCGCACCCCAAAAGCCGGACCAAGTTCAGTAAAATGCTTATGTACCATGATTATTTTGGAAGTTGCCGGCGCAACGTTGATTTTTAGATTATCATTCTTTTTCCACATCATACCGGGACCGAATTGGGTGTAAGATGGGGATAAAAAGTGAGATATTTTAATAGTGTTATTGGCAGGATCAAAACCGGAATCAAATTGTGTTTTAAAATTGAAAAAGAAAGAGTAGTACCATTCACCCGAAGCTTTTTTGCCTAAAAGAGAATTGAATTCAAAGCGGTCATCCGTTTTTCTCAAGTCTTGTCCGTTGATTTTGGTCAAACCATAATTGGCGTTGAGTTTGTTGTCCCATGTCCACGTATCGCTCTTGTAGTTTAGGTCATATTTAATTCCTGTATTCCCAGAGATACTGCTTTGGCCACCGGCTAACCAGTTATTAAAGCTTGCCTGGTTTAACAAGACGGTAGCGACTCCTTTTTTTTCCCAACCGTTGGGTTTTTCTTCCTGGATTTTGGCAATGGTTTCTTCGGTTTTCTTTAATAATTCTTTTTCACTTACCTGAGAAAACCCTTTGTTTATTGATAAAAAGAATAGCGTAGCTAATAAAACTCTTTTCATTTTAAGATTTTTAAAATTTTGAGGCAAAGGTAAGAATACATTTTGCCATTTCAAATCTGACTATTTACCTTTTTTGTACAACGGAACAGCCGAACAGGCTTCGCCATACATAATACTTTTGGCAATGGGTTGGAGTTTTTGAACCGCCATAATGTAAGCGCTTTCCGGAACCGGTTTTTTAGAACAACCTTTGATGATAACCGGTTTGTCTTGGTAAAGAGAATAATCAAGTGTTGGCAGAATCTCTTGGTATAAAGCCGTTTCCAGGTCAACTAGATTACCGCTGACCACTTTTTCAGCAAAAGGCGCTACATAAGTTGTAACCAAAATTGTAGCCCAAGCCGGTACAATAGCATCGGTTGAACAATGAATGGCTACAAAATGGTTTTGGTATTGCGACCAATCGTGGTTTTTCAACGCTTCTCGAAAGTCTTTTTCTTTCAATAAAAAACCCTCCAAAAGCCATTGGGAAATGTCTATTTGAGTTCGAATGCCTTTGGGATAATAATCTTCCAAATCGAATACTTCGAGCACAGAATTGGCCACTCTGTTGATGATTTCGTCCATTGTTATAATGTTCAGTGTTCAGTATTGAGTATTCAGCGACATTACTGCCGACTGCTACTGCTTATTGAATACTAATTTTAAAGCATTCCCAGTTCTAATTTGGCTTCTTCACTCATTAAATCTTTGCTCCAAGGCGGATCGAAGGTGATTTCCACTTCACAAGCTTTAACGGTGTCTATTTTTTTGATTTTTTCTTCTACTTCACGAGGTAAAGTCTCGGCTACGGGACAATTTGGTGAAGTTAATGTCATCAAAACTTTTACTTCGTTGTCTTCGTTAATCATCACATCGTAGATTAAGCCTAATTCATAGATGTCGACAGGAATTTCGGGATCATAAATGCCTTTGAGCACTTTGACTACATTTTCGCCTAAATTGATATCGTCTTTAAATTCTTCCATAGTTTTTTAATTTTTAGCATTGAATGCCAAAGCATACATTTTTAATTTTTTAATCATAGAGACCAAACCGTTGGCGCGTGTTGGCGACAAGTGTTCTTTTAAACCAATCTCATCAATAAAATCAGTGTTGGCGTCCAAAATATCCGAAGCTTTTTGATTGGAAAAGGCACGAATTAGAATCGCAATAATACCTTTGGTTAAAATCGCATCGCTATCGGCGGTGAAGACTACTTTATCACCTTGTTGTTCGGCATGCACCCAAACTTTTGATTGGCAACCGGTGATGATGTTTTCTTCGGTTTTATATTGTTCCTCAATTAACGGTAATGCTTTTCCTAGGTCGATTATGTATTCATAACGTTGCATCCAATCGTCAAACATGGAAAATTCTTCAACGATTTCCTCTTGTATTTCTTTTATGGTCATTATTCTTTTTCTTTGGCCAAAGCTACTATTTTATTGACTAATTTTTCTATTTCCTTAGGCGGAAAACCGTGGTCAAAATCGGTGGTTACATAATCTTGGTTTTGATAGCGTATTTTTACATTCGCAATCGCTGCACCGTCATAAAATCGTTTTTGAGTTGGGTCTTTTAACTTCGGAATTTCCTCCAAATTAATTTTGGCGAAAGCAGACACTAACTCCTTCCAATCAGCATCCGAAATCTTAATTTCTTCCGGCAAAGCACCTTCATTTCGGTCTCTTGAAATGGTTGCTTTTTGATTGATGATGACAATTTTTTGGTAAAACCCACGAGTATTCGCTGTGTATTGAATCGTGGTGTTGGTCAAATCGTTTTGCGCTTCATTGGTACAACTTTTTCCGAGGAAAATCGTTAGTAAAATCATGGTAATTGTTTTCATCTGTCTTTGTTTTTAAGATAACATCGCTTTAGCTTTTTTTACCGCTTCGACCATGGTGTCTATTTCTTCTTTGGTATTGTAAAAAGCAAAACTCGCTCTTATGGTTCCCGGAATGTTGAAATAATCCATAATCGGCTGGGCGCAATGATGTCCGGTGCGCACCGCTATACCAAGCTTATCGATAATTGTGCCAATGTCATACGGATGAATGCCATCGATGTTAAACGAAATTACGGAAGTTTTTGCTGCCGCGGTACCGAAAATTTTCAATCCTTCGATTTCCAGTAATTTTTCGGTGGCATATTCCAGTAATTCGTGTTCGTATTTTGCGATGTTGTCAAAACCAATTTGATTCAAATAATCAATCGCGGTTCCGAGTACTATTCCGTCTGCAATATTGGGCGTTCCGGCTTCAAATTTGTGTGGTAAGTCGGCATAAGTCGTTTTTTCGAAAGTGACTGTGGCAATCATTTCACCGCCGCCTTGGTATGGTGGTAATTTGCGCAACCATTCTTCTTTTCCATAAAGGATTCCGATGCCGGTTGGACCACAAATTTTATGTCCGGAAAACACATAAAAATCACAATCTAAAGCTTGAACATCCGGTTTTAGATGCGGTGTAGCCTGCGCGCCATCGATTAAAATCGCTGCTCCAACTTCATGTGCTTTGTCAATCATGTATTGGATTGGGTTGATGGTACCCAAAGCATTTGAAATATGATTTACCGTTACGATTTTGGTTTTGTTTGAAAGTAATTTATCATATTCCGACATCATCAATTCGCCTTTTTCATTCATCGGAATGACTTTTAAAGTCGCGCCGGTTCTTTCGCATAACATTTGCCAAGGCACAATGTTGCTGTGGTGTTCTAAGGCGGAAACCAAAACCTCATCACTTGGTTTTAAAAAGGCCGCAAAACCGTTGGCAACGGCATTAATCCCGTGAGTGGTTCCCGAAGTAAAAATGATTTCGTGTGCGTGTTTGGCGTTGATATGATTTTGAATTTTACCACGAGAAACTTCATACGCATCTGTCGCTAATTGGCTCAAGGTATGCACACCGCGGTGAATGTTGGCATTAATTTCTTGGTAATATTGGGATATCGCATCGATAACCACTTGTGGTTTTTGCGAAGTTGCGCCGTTATCAAAATAGACGAGTGGTTTGCCATTGACTTTTTGGGAAAGTATCGGAAAATCAGCTCTGATTTTTTGGATGTCTAACATGGTATTATTTAGAAAAATTCTAAATACAAAAGTAGAAAAATTGAAGTGGAAAAAGCCACGAATTCACGAATATTTATGATTTGTTATCGGATTATTTTTGAACCACAAAAGGCACAAGAGTTTTCAAAAGACACAAAGGTTTTGTGCCTTTGTTATCTTTGTTTCTTTTGTGGTTAACTCATATTCAAACAATGTTTTATTTTTATAAATTGCTTCAAAATTAATTTCCATGAAAAAATTTCTCAAAATCTTTGCTGTTGTTCTACTGATTGTCTTCGTTTATCTGCGGATTGAAATCTATCCGCAACTCGATTTGATATCGGGTTTTTCGGCCAAGAGTGTGGCTTCCGGACATTTTATTGATGGCAGAAGTTTAGAAACCATTCAGAAAGGCGACAATGACATCGACAAAGTCGATTGGGCGACCAATGCAATAGATGAAAACGGAAAGTTTGCCATATCCAAAGTCTATGGTTTAAAAACCCGCAAAGCCATTTACCGTGAAGGTTTGGGCGTCACTTTAATCAATGATGATTTTGATGTTGACAAGCCTTATAACGTTCCTAAGCGAACTGTTTTAAAAAACGATTTGCCTTATCCTTACGGGAATAACAACCCGGTTGATACCACTTTTGCCAATATTGATTACAACAAACTGCAGAAAGCGGTGGAAAGTGTGTTTGACAAAGAAGATCAAAAAACCAAGCGAACCCGTTCTGTTGTTGTATTGTACAAAGGGTATTTAGTGGGCGAAAAATATGCGCCGGGTTTTACCGAAACTTCTAAAATTTTGGGTTGGTCAATGACCAAAAGTTTGACGGCTACGTATTTCGGAATATTGCAAAAACAAGGCAAAATCGACATCATGAAACCGGCTCCGATTGCAGAATGGCAAAATGACGAACGCAAAAATATCACGATAAATGATTTGTTGCACATGAACTCCGGTTTAGAATGGGAAGAAGATTACGGTAAGATTTCCGATGTGACTAAAATGCTCTTTATTTCAGAAGACATGACACAACCGCAAATTGACAAACCTTTGGTGGGCAAACCGAATAATTCCTGGAATTACTCCTCGGGAACGACCAATTTATTGTCCGGAATATTGAGAAAGCAATTCAAAACACACCAGGAATACTTAGATTTTTGGTACAGCAGCTTATTGGACAAAATCGGTATGAACTCGGCTTTAGTGGAAGTTGATATGGCCGGGAATTTTGTGGGTTCGTCTTATGGTTGGGCCACAACGCGTGATTGGGCGAAGTTTGGATTGCTTTATTTGAACGAAGGAAAATGGAATGGCGAACAATTATTTGATGCGAGTTGGGCCAAATACGTTGCCACGCCTACGAATGGTTCTAACGGACAATATGGTGCTCATTTTTGGTTAAACGCCGGTGGCAAATATCCTGATGTGCCGAGAGATTTATACCATTGCAGCGGTTACCAAGGGCAAATGGTGTTCATCATTCCGTCAATGGATTTAGTGGTAGTGCGTATGGGATTGAATGAAGGTTTGGATTATAATGCTTTTTTGAGGGATATTATTGAGAGTTTGGAGAAAGACAACAAGAACTAAAAAGGCTAATCCTTTAGCCCCGATTGTAATGAAAATAAAAAAGGCTTCCTGATTGGGAAGCCTTTTTTATTGTAGTGAAAGCGGTAACCTGCCTACCGGCAGGCAGGCACGGACACCAAAAATGCCCAAGCCGTTCGCTTCTAATTTTTATAAATCAAACCCTAAATTCACGCCCAATTTCATGGCGATGATTTTGGTAATGCGTTTTTTTAATTCCGGGATTTTGATGCTTTCGATGACTTCGTTGGAGAATGCGTACATCAACAAGGCTTTCGCTTCTTTTTTAGGAATCCCGCGTTGTTGCATGTAGAACATGGCCGTTTCGTCTAATTGTCCGATAGTACAACCGTGCGAACATTTTACGTCATCGGCAAAGATTTCCAATTGCGGTTTAGCGTTGATGGTTGCTTTATCGCCCAATAAAATGTTGTTGTTTTGTTGGAACGCATCGGTTTTTTGGGCTTCTTTTTCCACGTAGATTTTACCGTTGAAAACACCTGTTGAACTTCCTGCCAAGATGGTTTTGTAATTCTGGTGGCTTTCGCAGTTTGGTGTCGCATGATTTACTAAAGTGTAATGATCAACATGTTGTTTGTCGCCAATGATGGTAATGCCTTTTAAAGTTGAATCGATTCTTTCGCCAAAATGGTAGAAATTCAGGTTGTTTCTGGTGATGTTGCCACCAAAAGAAAAGGTGTGCACCGAAACCCTGCTTTCTTGTTTTTGGGAAATATAAGTGTTGTCAATCAGGTTAGCTGATTGCAAGTCGTTTTGAATTTTATAGTAATCAACGATGGCGCGTTTTTGGGCGAAAATCTCTGTAACTGAATTCGTCAGCACAGGATTTTCGTTTAAACTTTGGTGTCTTTCAATGATTTGAACGTGGGCATTTTCACCAACGATGACTAAATTTCTTGGTTGTAACATCAAAGCGTCTTCTTGCCCTGTCGAAAAATAAATGATTTCAATGGGTTTCTCCACCACTTTGCTTTTCGGAATGTTGATGTAGGCACCTTCATTGGCAAAAGCCGTATTCAAAGACGTCAAACTTTCCTCTTTGCTCGCAATTTTATTGAAATACTCATCAATAATCATTTTGTATTTCGGCTTGTTTAAGGCCGATGACATTAAGCAAACATCCAACCCATCATGCGTAGTCGCCGATAAAAATGAAGTGAATTTTCCATCCACAAAAATCACTTTGTGGGTGTCGATTTCGTGTAAAAAATATTTTTTTACCTCAGCAAATTCAATTGCATTTTCGTGCTTCGGGAATACCGAATAGTCATTTTTTAAGATGGCAGACAGCGAAGTATATTTCCAAGCTTCCTCTTTTTTGGTTGGGAAACCTTTGTTTTCAAAGTTTTTTATGGCTGAAGTACGCACGTCATGCAATTCCGAATGAACATCAATATGTTCTTCGAAAGCCATGAAGGAAGAGATTAATTTTTCTTTTAATTCCATATTTTTTGTTGTCGGTTGTCAGTTGTCAGTAGTCGGTTAATTTTTTAACGGAGAACAGATAACGGAGAACTTTTTTAAGCTTCTTGCTCTTGTTTAATCCAGTCGTATCCTTTTTCTTCTAATTCAAGCGCTAAAGAAGCGTCACCCGATTTTACAATCTTTCCGTCCATTAAAACGTGAACGAAATCTGGAATGATATAATCTAACAAACGTTGGTAGTGGGTGATGACCAACACCGCGTTGTTTTCATTTTTCAATTTGTTTACACCGTTGGCCACAATTCGAAGCGCATCAATATCCAAACCTGAATCGGTTTCGTCAAGGATGGCTAATTTCGGCTCCAACATCGCCATTTGGAAAATCTCGTTGCGTTTCTTTTCTCCACCCGAAAAACCTTCGTTTAGCGAGCGTGATAAAAACTTGCGGTCGATTTCTAATAATTCTGATTTCTCACGAATTAGTTTCAACATTTCGTTGGCCGGCATTTCCTCTTTTCCGTTGGCTTTGCGGCTTTCGTTGATGGCGGTTTTCATAAAGTTGGTCACCGAAACACCCGGAATTTCGACCGGATATTGGAACGACAAGAAAACGCCTTTGTGCGCTCTTTCTTCGGGCGCTAATTCTGAAATATCTTCGCCTTCCAACAAGATTTCGCCTTCGGTTACTTCGTAATTCTCATTACCGGCAATAATGGAAGAAAGTGTACTTTTCCCGGCACCGTTTGGTCCCATGATGGCGTGAACTTCTCCTGCTTTTATTTCAAGATTGATTCCTTTTAATATTTCTTTGTCTTCAACACTTGCGTGTAAGTTTGTTATTTGTAACATTTTTCGAATGTGTTTTTATTCTGATTTATGATTATCCAACGCTTCCTTCCAGCGAAATTTCCAATAATTTCTGAGCTTCCACCGCAAATTCCATTGGCAACTTGTTCAATACATCTTTGCTGAAACCGTTTACGATTAACGCAATGGCTTTTTCGGTTGGAATTCCTCTTTGATTACAATAGAACACTTGGTCTTCTCCAATTTTAGAAGTTGTGGCTTCGTGTTCGATTTTGGCAGAAGAATTTTTACTTTCGATATACGGAAAAGTATGTGCGCCGCAATTATTGCCCATCAACAAAGAATCACATTGCGAAAAGTTACGAGCGTTTTCAGCTCTGGCACCAATTTGCACCAAACCTCTATAACTGTTTTGTGATTTTCCGGCAGAAATTCCTTTGGAAATGATAGTTGATCGGGTGTTTTTACCCAAATGAATCATCTTGGTTCCGGTATCAGCTTGTTGGAAATTATTGGTTACGGCTATTGAGTAAAATTCGCCGATTGAATTATCGCCTTTCAAAATTACTGAAGGATATTTCCAAGTGATGGCCGAGCCGGTTTCGACTTGTGTCCACGAAATTTTTGCGTTTTTCTCGCAGAACCCTCTTTTGGTTACAAAGTTGAAAACGCCGCCTTTGCCTTCTTTATTGCCCGGATACCAGTTTTGAACGGTAGAATATTTAATTTCGGCATCATCAAGTGCAATTAGCTCGACTACTGCAGCGTGTAATTGATTTTCGTCCCGACTTGGTGCTGTACAACCTTCGAGGTACGAAACATAACTGCCTTCATCGGCAATCAACAATGTTCTTTCGAACTGACCTGTTCCGGCTTGATTGATACGGAAATACGTTGATAATTCCATCGGACAACGAACGCCTTTTGGGATATAACAAAAACTTCCGTCAGAGAAAACGGCTGAATTTAAGGCCGCATAAAAATTGTCTCTTTGTGGTACAACCGTTCCTAAATATTTTTGAACCAATTCAGGATGTTCTTTAATTGCTTCCGAAATGGAGCAGAAAATAATCCCTTTTTCGTTTAAGGTTTTTTTAAAGGTCGTCGCCACAGAAACAGAATCAACCACAATATCCATCGCGATATTGTTCATTTTTTTCTGTTCGTCAAGCGAGATGCCCAGTTTTTTGTACATCGCCAAAAGTTCAGGATCAACGTCGTCTAAGGTTTTATTGGGGTCCGCTTTTTTAGGTGCCGAATAATATGATATTGCTTGAAAATCGGGTTTTTCATAATTCACATTTGCCCAATCCGGTTCAATCATTTCCTGCCAAGCGCGAAACGCTTCAAGGCGCCAATCGGTCATCCATTGCGGCTCTTCTTTTTTCAAAGAAATGGCGCGAACGATGTCTTCATTTAGCCCAATGGGAAACGTCTCCGACTCTAAATCAGTATAGAAACCGTATTCGTATTCTTTATTTTCGAGTTCGACTTTTAAGTCGTCTTCTGTGTATTTTGCCATAATGTTATTCTAAAGTGAGAATGATTCTCCGCATCCGCAAGTTCTTGATGCATTTGGATTGTTAAACACAAATCCTTTTCCGTTCAATCCGCCTGAGAACTCTAAAATGGTTCCGGCCAAGTATAAAAATGATTTTTTTTCTACGGCAATTTTAACATGGTTGTCTTCAAAAACCTTGTCGTTTTCTCCGAGCTCTTTGTCGAATTTTAATTCATACGACAAACCCGAGCAACCACCACTTTTTACGCCTACTCGCACGTAATCTTTGGCAGCGTCAAAACCGTCATCTTTCATCATATCGATGATTTTTCTGCTGGCTGTATCTGAAACTTTGATCATGTCTATTTTGATTTTGTCTAAATAAAGGGCAAAGTTAACACATTTATCTTTTTTTTCGGCATCTCAAAGCATTTTTATAACTAATTTAAGAATAGAAAAAAATGATTTTGGGGAATTAAAAGCGGCAGATTTTTAGTAATTTGCAATCCATTTTCAAGATTAACCGAAGAAAATTCAACAAATGAAGCTATATCCCATTGAAGCCGGCAACTTTAAACTCGACGGCGGCGCCATGTTTGGCGTGGTTCCTAAAACCATTTGGAACAAAACCAATCCCGCAGACGACAATAATTTAATCGATATTGCCGCAAGATGTCTGCTGATTGAAGACGGCAACCGCCTGATTTTGATTGATACCGGAATGGGTAATAAACAATCGGAGAAGTTTTTTGGGTATTATTCGCTTTGGGAAAGTCATTCTTTAGATGGTTCTTTGGCGAAATATGGTTTCCATCGCGATGATGTGACCGATGTTTTTATGACCCATCTGCACTTTGACCATTGTGGAGGTAGCGTAAACTGGAACAAAGACAAAACCGGTTATGAAGTCGCTTTCAAAAATGCCAAGTTTTGGACTAATGACAACCATTGGGAATGGGCAACGAAACCAAATGCGAGAGAAAAAGCCTCTTTCCTTTCGGAAAATATTTTGCCTATGCAAGAGAGTGGACAATTGAATTTTATCCAAAGACCGGAAGGTGATTTTGGGGTTTCAGAGGAATTGGGATTTGGAATTTTCTATGTTGATGGTCATACCGAAAAAATGATGATTCCCCATATTCAATACCAAGATAAAACTATTGTTTTTTGTGCCGATTTAATTCCGACGGCCGGACATTTACCGTTGCCTTATGTAATGGGTTACGACACCCGACCACTTTTGACCATGCCGGAAAAGTCAAAATTTTTACACGCAGCGGTGGAAAATAATTACTATTTGTGGCTGGAACACGATGCCCATAACCAAATCATCACGGTAGAAAACACGGAAAGAGGCATTAGGTTGAAAGAAATTTTTAAATTAGAGGACATCATATAATTTTAAAAGAATCTGTATGGAATATTTAAAATCTGTAATATTTTACAACATTGAAGGAGCCATAAAAACCTACAGAATGTATGCTCAAAATCAATTGAGAATAAACCACCTAAACATTACTATTGACCAATGGTTGGTTTTAAAATGCTTGAGTGAAAATCCAAAAGCAAGCCAAATTGAACTGGCAGAAAAAGTTTTCAAAGACAATGCCTCCATCACCCGAATTATAGACTTATTGGTGAAAGCCGAGTTTTTACACCGAGGAATCAATCCCAAGGACCGCAGAAAAACAATTTTAAAAATAACAAAATCCGGGCAAAAAACATTAGACGATGTATATAAAATTGTCTTGAAAAACAGAGCAAAAGCATTGGAAAACATTTCTCGGGAAGAGATTGAAACGGTCAATACAATTCTAAAAAAAATCAGCCATAATTGTAAAAAATAACAACTGTTACACATGGTTACGCAACAAAACCCATTAGTAACCATCGCCAAAAAATCTTATAGAATATCCGGTGAAAAAATGCAGTTCCTCAACCTGATAAATTGCATTCCATCACCCGAGACAAAAAAAGATTTTTACCCTAAAATTAAAATCAGATAACTTCTAGGTTTTTTTTACACAAAACTTCTAACCTTCTTTGCAAAACCTTGAAAACAATGAGATGCTTAGATTCTAACTTTAGGCAAAAAGAGGAAAAACGTCTAAAAAACAGTTGAGAAATTCGCTAAAATCAAAAGCGTTAAATTATTTAGCCTTAGTACTTTTCATATTTTTGAGTATTATAATGTATACAGACGGTTTTGATTTCATCATTTAACCGATACTAAATTATTGTTAAGACCTATATTTTTTGTTGTAAAAGAAATTATTTTTACAATCGTATAAATATTAAATTATTAAAAATGAGAGCTTTAGCCTATTCGTTTTTATTGTTGACAGCTATGTCAATGACAGCGCAACAAACAACGCAAACGAAAAACTATAAAAAAACACCATTAACTGAACAACAACTGCAACGTTGGAGTCATCTAGACCTTGAAAAAGACTCGATTCCGGGCATGAGTGTGGACAAGGCTTATGAAGAGCTTTTAAAAAACAAAAAAGGCAAAAAGATAGTTGTCGGAGTTATCGACTCGGGTGTTGACATCAGTCATCCCGATTTAAAAAGTGTAATTTGGACCAATAATAAAGAAATCCCCAACAACGGTAAAGATGATGATAAAAACGGTTATACTGATGATGTTCACGGTTGGAACTTTTTAGGCAATTCAAATAATGAAACTCTCGAATTGGTTCGCTATTTAAGAAAAGGCGATGATGGAACCGAGATGTACAAAAGAGCCCAAAAGGAATACGAAGCCGAATACCAAAAAGTTTTTCCGTACAAAGAAACAGTCGATTTATTGGTTGATGCCGACAAGACCATCCGCGAGTATTTAAAAAAAGACACATACACCGTTGAAGACTTGAAGAATGTGGCTTCAGTGAAGTATGATTTGTATAAAAGCAAAAAAATAATGTTGGCTTACGCCGAAGATACCGGTGCTAATTTCAGAGGAGAATTAGAAGAGTTTAAAGATTATGTTTACGATAAATTGAACTACAATTTGAACAAAGAATTTGACGGAAGAAAACCCGTTGGCGACAATCCCGAAGATATTAAAGATAAAAAATACGGGAACAATATTGTATATTCAAAAGACAGAAAAGACTCTTCACATGGAACCCATGTAGCTGGAATAATTGCTCAAAAAAGGAACAACGGGATTGGCGGAGACGGTGTTGCCGAAAACGTTGAAATCATGCCGATTCGTGCAGTACCTAATGGAGATGAATACGACAAAGACATTGCATTGGCCATTCGCTATGCTGTTGACAATGGTGCCAAAGTCATCAACGGAAGTTTTGGTAAAGATTATTCTCCACACAAAGAATGGGTTTGGGATGCGATGAAATATGCCGAAAGCAAAGATGTATTAATAATTTTGGCCGCAGGAAATGACGGCAAAAATGTAGACGTCGAGCCCAATTATCCCGAAGATACCGCGGATAAAAAAACCGAATTGGTGAATAATGTTGTTAAAGTTGGTGCTATAAATTACAATTATGGAGAAAACATTGTTGCCGATTTTTCTAATTTTGGAACTGATAATGTAGACGTTTTTGCTCCGGGCGTAAAGGTGTATGCTACTGTTCCGGGGAACGATTATAAGTACCAACAAGGAACTTCAATGGCTTCTCCAAACGTTGCCGGAGTAGCGGCTCTCATTCGTTCGTATTATCCTAATTTGAAAGCCAAGCAAGTCAAGCAAATTATAATGCAATCGGGAACGCCTTTAAACTTTGATGTGGTAGTTGGAGAAAATGGCGAAAAAAGGCCTTTCTCAAAAACCGGTGTTTCCGGCAAAATCGTTAATGCTTACAATGCCTTGAAAATGGCCGAAGAACTATCAAAAGAAACACAAAAAGAACCAAAACTATAATTTTACGGGGAGGATAAAACCTTCCCTTTTTCTTAGAGAATCATGACTAACAAACTTTTTTCTATTTCTGTTTTACTGTTTACTACAGCAGCCATGGCACAATCTGATGGTTATTGGCAACAAAAAGCCGACTATAAAATGGAAATATCGATGGATGTCAAAACCTATCAATACACAGGCAAACAAGAATTACTTTACTCCAATAATTCCCAAGATACTTTAAGACGCGTTTACTATCATTTGTACAATAATGCTTTTCAACCCGGAAGCGAAATGGATGCCCGTATACAGTCTATTTCAGATCCAGATGCCAGAATGGTTGACAAAATCAAAACTGGTGGTGACAAAGAGATCAATGAAAGCAGAGTGGCCAAATTAAAACCGAATGAAATAGGTTTTCTGAGAATATCGAATTTTAAACAAGATGGTGTTTCTGCCAAAATCAAAGAAGTCGGTACTATTTTAGAAGTCGATTTGACACAACCTCTTCTGCCGGGAAAATCCACTTTACTCACTTTGGATTTCAATGGACAAGTCCCTATGCAAATTCGCCGCTCGGGCAGAAACAATAAAGAAGGCATCGAACTTTCTATGGCGCAATGGTACCCAAAAATGGCGGAATTTGATTTTGAAGGTTGGCATGCTGACCCCTATATTTCCAGAGAATTTCATGGTGTTTGGGGCAATTTTGATGTCAAAATTACTATCGATAAAAATTATGTTTTGGGTGGAACCGGTTATTTGCAAAACGCCAATGAAATTGGTCATGGCTATCAAGACGATGGAATATTGGTTAGCGTTCCCAAGAAGCAAAAAACACTGACTTGGCATTTCTTAGCGCCCAACGTACACGATTTTACTTGGGCTGCTGACAGGGAGTACATTCACGACAAACTGGTTACAGATGAAGGTGTAACGCTTCATTTTCTTTACAAAAACAATCCGAAAATCATTGACACTTGGAAAAAAGCACAATCGTATACCGCTAAAATCTTAACGTATTACAATAACATGGTTGGGGAATATCCGTACCAACAATACTCCGTAATTCAAGGTGGTGACGGCGGAATGGAATATGCTATGTGTACTTTGGTCTTAGGTGAAGGAGAATTGAATGGGTTCGTGGGTTTGATTGCCCATGAATTTGGGCACTCTTGGTTCCAACATGTTTTGGCTAACAATGAAAGCAAACACAGTTGGATGGACGAAGGGTTTACCTCTTTTATTGAAGATTCGGTTATGAATGAATTGGCCACCAAAAAATCATCCAATCCCTATTCGGGTGCTTACAAAAGCTATGTTGATTTGGCTAATTCAGGAAAAGAACAGCCTTTATCCACTCACGCTGATCGTTTTGACTTTAACAAATGTTACAGCACTGCATCCTACAGCAAAGGAGAAGTTTTTTTGGCCCAATTAATCTATTTAATAGGCAGAGAAAATTTAGCAAAAACTTTAAAGCGCTATTACGCCGATTTTAAATTCAAACACCCAACACCCAACGATATTAAAAGAACCGCTGAAAGGGTTTCCGGAGCCAATTTAGATTGGTATTTAACCGATTGGACGCAAACAACCAATACCATTGATTATGGTGTAAAAGAAATCAGTGCCAAAGAAAATTCTACCACCATCACTTTGGAGAGAATCGGCAGAATTCCGATGCCTATTGATATGATAGTAGAATATACTGATGGTTCCCGAGAAAGTTTTTACATTCCGTTGCGCATGATGAGTTTTGAGAAAGAAAATCCCTATTCAAGTCTCAAAAGAACCGTTATTGCTGATTGGGCTTGGGCTTTTCCAACCTACAGTTATTCCTTGCCAACAACAAAAACCGTCAAAAAAGTTATCCTCGATCCAAGCGGTTTAATGGCCGATGTTAACAAAGCGAATAATATTTATGAAGTGAAATAAAAAAAGGCAACCTAATTGGTTGCCTTTTTTATAATAGTTTAATACTAGTTATCTCGTTATAAATTCGGTATTTGTTTTGTTTGGGGTCAAAAAATTCTTGCTGGCGGTAATGAACCTCTAATTTATCGCCTTTGACTATTTTGTTCTTTACAAACAAACTGTCCCCGTCAAAAGAAAACAACCAAATAAACTCTTGCTTTACATTCTTATCGTCTAAAAGGTAAATAGTATTGAATTCTACAGCTGCTATGCTCTCAAAAGTACCGCTGTAAAACAAATCCAATTCGTCTTCCTCTGTCACAAAAGTTCCTTCTGTATCACTTTCTTTGGCTATTTTAACAAACACTTCAGGGCAAATAACGGCCATTTCCAATCCAACACTTTCAGCAATCTTTTCAATAGATGCCATTTTATTATCAATGTCAACGTTAACTGTTTTACGTTCTTTATCCGTCAATTTGTTAATGGCATCAAAAATGCAAATCCCTAAATTGATGTCGGTTACTTCTTTAGTGGTTATACATTCGCAAGTTGAATTGGCCAACTTTTTATAAACAATTTCTTTTTTTTGTGCCATTAGGCCTAAGGGCAACAGGAGCAACAACAGTTTTAACTTCATGTCAAATGATTTTTGAATAGAACACGAATGTAAAATAAACCAACATATAAAAAAAACATTTTCACTTTATTTGTTTAAAGCTTGAAAGGAGTTCTGTTGGGGAATTTGATTTTTGTGGAATAGAATTTGTAGATTTACCCCAAATTTTTTCCCTATGAAAAACTTAAGATTTTTATTGCTGTTCCTGGCTTTAGGGTTCGGTTTTCAAAAAAGTTATGCCCAGCCTATTCGTTTCAAATCAAGCAGTGTCAGTTTTACTGATAAAAAAAATGACGGAACGTGGAATGGATGGTCTGATTTTGTAGACGCCAATGTTTTAATCACTTTGGATCCCAAAAAAGATTTGATTCTAATCAATTCTGCCGAAGTACAATCGTTTAAAATTAAAGCTTACGGTGAAATTGAAGACAATGAAGAAGTAAACATTGTGCCTTTTGAATGTATTGACAATCGGTATTCTAATTGCAATATATTCATCATCACCAAGAAAAAGGAAAACAACCGCATGCAGATTTACATCAATTACAACGAAGTAAAATTTGTGTACAACGTTTACAATTCCAATTAATTTACCCACAAAAATGGATTTCTCGTATCCGAAAGCTGAAAAACTCAAAAGCAAAAACCTCATCGATTTGTTGTTCTCCGAGGGCAAATCTGTGAGCAAATACCCTTTGCGATTGGTTTATGTGCCTTGTGATTTTGAAGAAGATGTTCCTTTGAAAATGGGGGTTTCTGTTTCTAAAAAGCATTTTAAAAAAGCCGTTGACCGCAATTATTTCAAACGGGTTTTGCGCGAATGTTATCGGTTAAACAAAGCCCAATTAATAGACACTTTGGACAAAAAATACTGCTTTATGTTCTTCTATCAAACCCAAGAAAAATTACCCTATTCCGAAATAGAACAAAAGACCAAACAGCTTTTCGAAAAGTTTGGAAAAACCATTCATGAATAAAAAAATGTTAACAGATAACGTATCCGTTTTTGTTTACAGTAATTTAGTATATTCGTTATCCCAATAAATCAAAGCGTTATGTTTTCAAAACTCAAAAAAAGATATATAATTCCATTTGTTCTTAGCGGATTCCTGTTTGTAGGCGTAAGTTTCAAAGATGATTTTTTTGAAATTTCCAAGCAAATAGAAATCTTCACCACGCTGTTTAAAACCATCAACCAAAACTATGTTGATGAAACCAATCCGGCCGAATTGATGGACAAAGCCATTAAAAGTATGTTGGCCGATTTGGATCCGTATACCAATTATTTTAACGAAGCCGATGTCATTAAATTCAAAATCAACAATACCGGAGAATATACCGGCATTGGCGCGATGATTACCAGAAAAGAAGACAAACTGATTATCAAAGAACCTTACAAAGGATTTCCGGCAGACAAAGCCGGATTGAAAGCCGGAGATGAAATTATTCAAATTGGTGATGTCTTGCTGGCCGATTTTAAAGACGATGCTTCGCAATTGCTGAAAGGCGCCAAAAACACCAAAATCGACATCAAATATTTACGCCAAGGGAAACCTTTGACCGCTCAATTGGTTTTGGATGAAGTTGAAGTTAAAGCCGTTCCGTTTTATGGCAAAATTGACGATAAAACAGGTTATATCGTTCTGTCACAATTCAACAAGAAAGCTTCCTCAGAAACCAAAGAAGCACTGGAAAAATTGAAAGACCAAGGCGCAACCCAAATCATTTTAGACTTGCGTGGCAATCCGGGCGGCTTGTTGAATGAAGCGGTTAATATTTGCAATTTGTTTGTACCCAAAGGCGAAATCATTGTAACCACCAAATCTAAAAACGAAAAATACAACAACACTTATAAAACCACACGCGAACCTATAGACACTGAAATTCCTTTGGTAGTAATTGTAGATGGCAAAAGTGCTTCGGCTTCTGAAATTGTTTCGGGTGCGTTACAGGATTTAGACCGCGCCGTAATTGTGGGCAGCAGAAGTTTCGGAAAAGGCTTGGTACAGCGTCCGATTGACATGACTTACGGCACCCAAGTTAAAGTGACCATTTCAAGATACTACACGCCTTCGGGAAGATGTATTCAAGCTTTGAATTACAACAAAAAAGACAAAACCGGAAAAGCCACCCGTACCGATGAGAAAAATTACAATGCTTTTAAAACCAAAAAAGGCAGACCCGTGTATGATGGTGGTGGCGTTTTACCGGATGTGGAAATTGAAGAAACCAAAACGAGTACCATCGCGGAAGCTTTGCAAAAAAACGATGGGATTTTCAATTATGTAACTTCCTATTACTACAAAAATCCAAATCTTGGCGATAAAATTCCAACGATTACCGATGCGGATTTTGCGGATTTTAAAGCTTTCTTGAAACGCGAAAAAATTGATTTCAATACCGAAACCGAAGTCGCTCTCAAAAATACTTTGGAAAAAGCCAAAAAAGAAAATGTTGATTCGGCCATCAATGCAGAATACCAACAACTGTTAACTGCATTACAAAAAAGCGAAGAAACTTTGATTGACAAAAATCAGAAAGAAATCAAGAATTTAATTTTGGATGAAATCATCAAACGTTACCAATACAAAGAAGGATTATATCAGTATTATGCCAAAAGTAATTTGGAAATCAAAAAAGCCATCGGCCTGTTGAATAACACTACCGAATACCATAAGATTTTAAAAATTTAAGATGAAACTGCTAAAATATTTGCCTTTATTTTTCTTTGGTTTTTTACACGCTCAAGAAGAAGTAGTTCATTCGGTATATTTTGATTTTGACAAGTTTGTTCTGAATGAAATTCAAGTCAAAGACGTAGTCGATTTTATCAAAAAAACCGATTCTACCCGAATTGAATCCATACAGATTTTTGGGTATACTGATGACATTGGTAAGGAAGCCTACAACTTCAAATTGTCTACCAAACGCGCTAACGAAATTCAGAATAAATTTATTGAAAACGGAATCAAAAGCAAAATCATCGTTACCATCGAGGGCAAAGGAAGAATCCTTATTGATGATGATATCGTTGAAAATCTCCCTGAAAAACGCTCAAAAAACAGACGCGTTGATGTGGTGCTTAATTTAAAACCACTACCCAAAATTGAAATTCCGGGATATTACAATTCGATTCAAAAAAAACATATTATCGGCGACCACATTTATCTCAACGATGTTTTATTTGAAAGAGGCAGCAGCAAGTTAACTTTTAAATCGAAAACCGAATTAGATAAGATTGCCAAACTCTTATTGAAATACAAAAACCTGCAATTTGAAATTCAAGGCCATGTCTGTTGTACGCCGCCCTATCAAAAAGAGGCTATTGACAAAGACACCAAAAAAAGACAGCTTTCTACTAACAGAGCTCAAACCGTTTATAAATATTTAATTTGGAAAAAAATTCCAAAGGAAAGAATGACTTTTAAAGGATACGGCAACACTGTTCCGCTGGGAAAAGGAACCGAATATGACCGTAGAGTAGAATTGGTGATTTCCAAAGTATAATTATTCTTTGCGCATTTCAATGTGCGGAATATCATCTTCCAAATACATATCGCTGGTTTGAATAAAGCCATGACTTTCGTAGAACTTCTTTAAGTACAACTGGGCCGAAATAGTAATTTTTCTTTGGTCAAAATGACTTTTGATGACTTGAACAGCTTCGCGCATTAAGATGTGTCCCAGCTTTTGAGAACGCGATGTTTCTTTTACCACCACTCGACCGATAGAAGCTTGCTCAAAATAATCGTGTGGTTTAAAAAGTCGGGCATAAGCCACAATTTCTCCATTATCTTCTCCTATCAAATGCAAGGCTTTCTCATCTTTGCCGTCTATGTCCTGATAAACGCAATTTTGCTCCACGATAAAGACTTCGGCGCGCAATTGCAGCAAATCATAAAGCTCTTTGGTAGAAAGTGCTTCAAATCGCTTTATTTTCCATTCTAAGTTCATGCTGTTTATTTTTTGATTTGGATGGATTTGATAATGGATTCCAATTCGAACATCAAATCGCGTTTTTCTTTGGATGGTGCGTAACAAAATCCTTCGAGCACCAATATTCTTTTGTGTTCTTTATCGAAAATGGCGTAATTGATAAACGGTCCCGACATGAAGTCGTTTTTCATTTGCCAAGTGCCTTTGGTTTCATAGGTTTTTCTTCCGGCCAAAGTGGTTTTAGAAAAATAAGGCGAATAAGCTTCTTCCGTGACCATTCGGGTGTTGTAGGCAGAACCGTGTATGTATTTCCTGCCGATGGAATCTCGGGTTTTCACAATGTCATTCACTGCAGTATTAGACCTGATGCCATTCCAGGGAATTTGGTAAATAATTACAGAGGTATTGCCACTTGTGATTTCGCTTTTAAGCCAAATAAAATTCTTTCTTCGCATCACGTATTCGTATTTGGAAGGAATGAGTAAATCGATGTTGAATTTTTTCTGGATTTTTTTGGTATCCAGCAGCGAATCTTTGAAAATTTTTTGGTTTTGGGCTATTTCAATGTTCCGCATTTTTTGAATAATATCCAAAGCGTTTTCTTCTAATATTTGGATAATTTCTGCGGTGCTTCCTCCGGAAATATGAACCGCATTTTGCGGGGAAGCAAACTCGTTTTCCTTGATTTCAAATTTGTTTTCATTGTCCTTTTTGACGATGATAATGTTTCTGGAATCGGTTGAAAAACCTTCAAATAGTTTTACGGGATATTGGTTGATGGTAAAAAGCGGTTCTTCTTGTGGCAAACCCAAAACCGGTGAGGCAAATTTGTTTCGAATACTGTCGCCTACTTCGCCATTCCAAAGTTGATCATCAATGATTACGGCAATAGTGTTGATAGCGGCAGAAGAATCGTCGGGAAACTTGTCCTTTTTAAACGAACAAGAACTCGCAATACACGCGACAAAAAGCCATAAAAAAAGGGTTTTATTCATAATTGAAATAAAACCCAAATTTATAGAAGATTTTCGGATTAACCGTTGTTAATTTTCAACTTCATCCCCGGTTTCAAACTTTCGTTTTTGATACCGTTCCATTTTTTGATATCGGAAATGGTTACACCCGGATATTTTTTGGCAATGCTGAAAAGAGAATCCCCTTTTTTCACGTAGTATGTTTCTACTTCTTTTCTTTCATTAGCCGCAATGCTTTCTTTTTTAGAAGATTTTGTGTCATTGATGGCCACTTCTTTTTTCGAAACTATCAAGGTTTGACCCAGTTTTACATTGTTGTCCTCCAATTCGTTCCACTCTTTGATTTCGGCCAAACTAACATTGTATTTTTTGGCTATTGAACTTAAATATTCTCCTTTTCTAACTTTGTGTTCAACAATTTTAGTTTCGGTTTTTGGTTCTTCATCAACAACTGTTTCTTCTTTATTCACTAGGGCTAATTTAGATCCTGACTGAACATTCAAATCATTCAAATTGTTCCATTTTTTTAAGTCCTCTAAACTAACATTGAATTTTTTAGCAATGCTGAATAAGTTATCTCCTCTTTGCACTTCGTAGTAATCACTAGGATTTTCGTTAGCGTCAACATTATTGTCATTTGATGCTACAGCGGTTTCTGCTTTATGGTCAACGATTGCTTTATCCGCTTTCACTTCTCTTCTAACTGTCGTTACAACTCTTTCGTTTTTAATAATTTTTAAATTGGCGCCCAAAGCGATATTGTTGCTTTTCAATTTATTCCATTTTTTAACTTCCGCTACAGAAACTCCGTATTTACCGGATATTTCACCTAAGTTATCTCCTTTTCTAACTTTGTGGTATTTCACAACGTCTTTGTAGGCAACCACTTTTTCTTCTTTGTAAATTTTATTAGAATTGGAAGTTACAACAGTAGTATCTGTCACTTTTGATGGTTTGCTTTCATTGGAAGCGATAGCAGTGTTATTATCGGCTACATAAATTTTTAGGCTTCTGCCCAGCGGTGCTTTGCTGCTTTTTAAACGATTCCATTTTTTTAATTCTGAAACAGTAACACCATATCGGTCTGAAATCTTGCTCAGGCTTTCACCCCGTCTTACTTTGTGATACTTAATGTTACCAAAGTCAGTTGCTGCTATACTGGTTCTTTCAAAAGGTCTTTCTCTTTTGCTGAATTCATAATCCGCGTAAGCGTAAATTTTATCCTCATTAGAAGTGAAAACCGCGATTTTATCTACCGGTAATCTTAAAAAGTGTTTTTGTCCCGAAATATAAGGCACTTCCTCTCTTTTATATGATGGATTCAAAAATTGTAATTCGGCTACTGAAACATCCAATAAATCGGCTATCTGTTTGAAAGTCAAAGCTCTTTTTACCATAACCGTATCGGTGGCAAAATGATTGGCAATCGCTCTGTCCGGTTTGATTCCGTGTTCTTTATGGTATTCGAAAATATACATCGTTGCCAAGAAAGCAGGAACATAACCTTGCGTTTCTTTGTGCAAATAAGGTCTGATGTTCCAATAGTTTTGTTTTCCGCCCGAGCGACGAATAGCTTTAGCTACATTCCCCGGACCGGTATTGTAAGACGCTAAAACCAAATCCCAATCGCCAAAAATAGCATACATGTTTTTCATGTATTGTGTTGCTGCATTACTGGCTTTCAAAGGATCGCTTCTTTCGTCTACATAAGTATCAACTTTTAGTCCGTATTGTTTTCCGGTTTGGTACATAAACTGCCATAAACCCGTAGCACCTACTCTGGAAACCGCTCTCGGATTCAAAGCAGATTCTACAACTGATAAATACTTAATTTCAAGTGGAATATTTTGTGCCGCTAACGACTCTTCAAACATTGGGAAATAATATTGTGAAATCCCTATTAATCTTTCAAAAGAACGTTTTCTGTTCTTTAAAAACGATTTGATTACGTTTTCTAACCCTTGATTGTATTCGATGTTGAATGGCGATTTCTCATCCATTGCCTTGAGTCTTTCTTTCAAAAGTTCAGTGGGTAATTCATAGTCTACTTTATGATCCACATCAATATTTTTGATGTCAAAAGTCAACTCGTTATACAAATCCAAACTCGCCAATTCCTTCATCCACATACTGTCAATACATTTGGCAATATTGTCGTGAACAAAAGAAGCTTTGATTGAATCCAAAACTTCTCTTTTGGTTAATTCTCTTTTGGGCAGTTTGGCCTGAACCGGAATCACCTTAATGGTGTCTTGGGCAAAAATTGCCGAAGAAGCCAAAAGGAGCGCTAACGTTGTGATTTTTCTAATATTCATATGTAATATTATAAGTGGTATTTTATTTCAGCGTTGTTAATGATATCATTAACAACGTAATTTGTTGTCTTTTATTGTGTTGCAAATGTTAATTTAAAATGGCTGCAATTCCGGGTAAAACTTTTCCTTCTAACATTTCCAACATAGCGCCGCCGCCGGTGGAAACATAACTCATTTTGTCTTCTAGGCCAAACTGTTTTACCGCTGCAACTGAATCTCCTCCTCCTACGAGTGAAAAAGCGCCGTTTGCTGTTGATTCAGCGATATAATTTCCTAATGTAATGGTTCCTTTGGCAAAATTTTCCATTTCAAAAACACCTAATGGTCCGTTCCAAAGAATAGTTTTGGATTCCATAATCACTTGCTTGAAATTTTCTAACGATTTTGGACCGGCGTCTAAACCTTGCCATCCGTCAGGAATTTCGCGAACGTCAACTACTTGAGTATTGGCATCATTAGAAAACGCATCAGCTGCAATCACATCCACCGGAATATGTATCTGAACATTTTTTTCTTTGGCCAAACGCAAAATTTCTAAGGCCAAATCTTGTTTGTCATCTTCACAAATCGAATCTCCGATATTTCCACCCAAGGCTTTCACAAAAGTAAACGTCATTCCGCCGCCGATTATCATGTGGTCTACTTTGTCTAAAATATTTTCAATCACCGTAATTTTAGAAGACACTTTCGAACCTCCAAGTACTGCGGTTACCGGTTTTACTGAATTATTCAACACGCGGTTTAAACTGTCTATTTCTTTGGCCAAAAGCGTTCCAAAACATTTATGGGTTGGGAAAAACTTTGCTATAATCGTGGTTGATGCGTGCGCTCTGTGTGCTGTCCCGAAAGCATCATTCACATAAATATCGCCTAATGAAGCTAATTCTTTGGCAAAATTTTCATCTCCTGATTCTTCTTCGGCATAAAAACGAAGGTTTTCTAACAGTAAAACTTCGCCAGGCTTTAAATTTTTCGCTGCATTTTGAGCCATTTCACCTCTGCAATCTTCCGCAAAAAGAACCTTAACGCCTAAAACTTCTGATGTTTTTGCTACAATATGTCTTAATGAATATTGGTCTTGTTTTCCTTTGGGTCTTCCTAAATGTGACATCAAAATTACACTTCCTCCATCGGCTAAAATCTTATCTATAGTTGGCTTTGCGGCTTCAATTCGGTTAGCATCGGTAACCTTAAAATTCTCGTCTAACGGCACATTAAAATCAACTCTGATTATCGCTTTTTGGGCATGGAAATTAAAATCTTGAAGTGTTTTCATCTAAAATTTAAGTGGTTATGATTCCTTGCAAATATAATAAAATTTAATTTCATCGGTTAATTTTGTGCTTTTGTCGATGATTTTTAAGAAAAAATTAAGGCGTAAGCTATTTATTTTCAAATGGATAGTAAATAATTGTCTTTAACCTTACAGATTAGTAATGGTGTAAAATTTGAATTTGTTCCATGTTGATTGCTTTTCTTTTAGCCAAATATTTGCTCTATATTTGCTCTATGCAGTTTTCAGAAATACTCGGTCAGGATTACCTGAAAAAACACCTCGTTACCAGTGCTGTATCGGGAAGGATTCCACATGCTCAGTTGTTTGTTGGTCCGGAAGGCAGCGGAACTTTGGCCATGGCCATTGCTTATGCCCAATTTGTTCTGTGCAATAATACTGGCGCAGAAAACACCGGCGGAAATGAAAGTTGTAATTTGAAATTTCATTCGCTTTCCCATCCTGATTTGCATTTTATTTACCCTAATGTGGCCAACGAGGAGGTAAAATCAAAACCTAAAAGTGCTGACTTTATCAACGATTGGCGAGAGTTTGTCTTAAAAAATCCCTACGGAAGTTTATTTGACTGGTACAAACATTTAGGGGTTGAAAAAAAACAGGGAATGATTCGTGTGGAAGATGCACAAGACATCCTAAAATCATTGGCCTTAAAATCTTATGAAGGCGGTTATAAAATTATGATTGTTTGGATGGTGGAAAAAATGAATCTTGAAGCGTCTAATAAGCTTTTAAAGCTTTTGGAAGAACCACCGGAAAAAACACTGTTCATCCTGATTTCGGAGAATGAAGAAGAAATCATTCAAACCATTCGTTCGCGTTGTCAATCCTTGCATTTTGGGGCTTTACCGGAAGCTGTAATCGTCAAAGCCATGAGAGAACGGTTTTTTTTAGATGAATCTTCAGCCCTAAAAGTAGCGCATCTTTCTCAAGGAAATTACAACAAAGCCATCCATATTTTAAACAATGACAATAAGGATTTCCCTTTTGAAGAATGGTTTGTAGGTTGGGTCAGAGCTGCTTTCAGAGCCAAAGGAAATGCTGCGGCCATTCACGACTTGATCTCTTGGAGTGAGGAAGTGGCCGGCATCGGGAGAGAAGGTCAAAAACAGTTTTTGGCTTACTGTATTGATATGTTCCGTCAGGCACTATTGTTAAACTATCAGGCCGAAAAGTTAGTGTATTTAGATCCTGAAGTTGAAGGTTTTAAATTGGAAAAGTTTGCTCCTTTTGTGACCGGAAACAACATTAATGAAATTTTTAAGGAACTGTCGGATGCTTCTTATCACATTGAACGAAATGGCAATGCCAAAATCATATTGACTGATTTATCAATAAAATTAACGCGATTAATCCATAATAATTAAACCTATGAACAATACTGCTTCTATCTTAGTTTTGCTTTTTTTAGCGGTTACTTTTGTACAATCTGCTTATGATAAAGTCTTTGAATGGAAAGGAAATGTGGAGTGGCTTAAAGGTCATTTTGCCCAAACCATTTTAAAAAATTATGTCCCTTTGGCACTGTTTATTATCTTAGCGTTAGAACTAATCACCGGGATTTTCACCCTTGTTGGCTGTGTAGAATTAATGGTCAATGGCGGAAAAACGTATGGTAAATACGGTGCTATTTTTTCATCTGTAACATTGATATTATTGTTGTTAGGGCAACGATTAGCCAAAGATTATGATGGTGCCAGAACGATTGCGATTTATTTTGTGCCTTCTGTTTTAGCTGTTTGGTGGTTAAGTTAAACCACTTCTTTTGGCTGCTTGGAACATTTTTAATTCATCCCAAGTAAATTGATCACCATATTGTTCTTTCAAACCGCTCAAAGATTCTTCATTATATCCTTTGAACGCTTTGGATAATTCGGCTAATTTATCTTCCGGTAAAACATCGTGAATGGAAATGATTTCCGTTTCAATCAGTTTGGCCAAATGACTGCCAATCGTTTGAGGGGTTAACTTTCTGATGGTGGCAATTTCCTTGATGGAGTTTTTTTGCAACCACAATTCATAAGTTTCTTGAACCGTTGATTTTTTGGGTTCTTTAGTTTTTTTCTTTTTGGTATATCTTTCAATATCGTCTTCGTCTTCCACAAGCGTGACATTGAGGTTCTTGAATTCTTGTTTTATGGTTTCCAATTTGTTAACCCTGTAATTTCGAATCTCGTCTGAAGACAATTTTTCCTTTGAAATGGTTTCGCCTCTCAGTATGGTTTCTATTAATAATTTGGCTTTCATCAACCGCAAAACGGCTTTGATTTGGAGTTCTTCCAGTGCCAATAATTCTTCATAATAGGCTTTTGCTTTTTTGAGGCGTTGCACTTCTTCCAATTTCCAAAGAATTTCGGAAACCAAGTTGTCCATTGGCGGCAAAAAGTAGCTGAATGCGGCTTGAAATCTTTCGTTTATGAATTGAAAATCAAGTTCATCCGCAAATAATTTATTTAATTGAGAAATGAATTTTTTTGACGGATCAATTAGTTTTTCTATTTCTTCGGATTGTTTTTTGGCCCAAATAGCCTGTTTGGATTTTGCCGAAACGGTTGAGGCTTCATTATAACTGAATTGATGATTGCGCCATTCTTGCGCCAAGTCATTCCAATCAAAACTATTACTCAAATATTGGTGAATAAAAGCTTTGGTTTCCTGTTGCAAAGTGGTTTGAAGCATTGCTTTGGTGGCTTTATTCAACGAATAATCCATGACATCTTGATCATTTGAAATGCCATTCATTTGCAACGGTGAAAGCAAAATCAAGCCGTTTAACGAACGCAAACGCGAAAGTGCTACATAAGCTTGTCCCGGAAGAAAAACTTGTGATACATCGAGCGCAGCTTTGTCGAAAGTTAACCCTTGGCTTTTGTGAACCGTAATCGCCCAAGCCAATTTGATAGGATAATGGACAAACGTTCCCAAAACCTCTTCGTCTATTTCTTTGGTGTTTTCGTTTACGGTGTATCGGATGTTTTCCCATTCATATTTTTCAACTTCAATGGTTTTATTTTCATCTGGGAAATGAACAAGGATTTCTCTCTCGGAAAGCGATTTGATAATGCCCATTTTTCCGTTAAAGAATTTTTTCTCAAAGGACAAATCATTTTTAATGAACATGATTTGGGCGCCAATTTTCAATTCCAACTCTTGTTCCAAAGGGTAAATTTTATCCGGAAAGTCGCCTGTAATTTCAGCTTTATAACTTCTAGAATTTCCTTCTAAATCTATAAGCGATTGTGAATTAATATTGTCGGCTTTGGCATTATGCGTGGTTAAAATGATATAACCTTTATTGGTTTTCAAATCAAAATCAGGTTTTACAAATTGATTTAAAATTTGAATGTCATCCTTGGTAATCTTATTGTTTCGAAGATTATTTAAAACCGAAATAAAAGTGTCATCGGTTTGACGGAAAATGGTAGATAATTCAATATATAGCGGTGGGTTTTTTTCGATGACATGCGCGTGAAAAAAGAATTTTCCTTTGTAATAATTACGTAACGTTCGCCATTCTTCATCTCTGATTACCGGAGGTAATTGTAGCAAATCACCAATAAATAAAACTTGAATTCCTCCAAACGAACGATTGCTTTTCCTAACGGTCTGCATCATAAAATCCATCGCGTCTAATAAATCGGCGCGCAACATACTGACTTCATCAATAATCAGCAATTCCATATTTCGGATAACCGATTTCTTTAAACCACTCATTTTAAAGTGTCTGCGTAAAGTTAATCGGCTTTCAAACTTGGAATTTTCAGTAAATTGAGGCGCTGAATTATCGGGTAAAAATCCGCCAAAAGGCAATTGAAACATAGAATGAATCGTAACACCACCGGCATTTAAGGCCGCAATTCCTGTTGGTGCCACAACAACTGTGTTTTTATGTGTCGTTTTGATTATTTCTTTGAGCAATGTAGTCTTGCCCGTTCCTGCTTTTCCGGTTAAAAAAACAGATCGGTTGGTTTGGTTGATGAATTGCAAAACAAAATTTGCCTCGGCTGTTACTGATTTCATGGCTTGTAAGTTTTATAAGACACAAAGTTAAAGTATTGTATTTCAATACACAACAAAAAAACGCCTCAATTTTGAGGCGCTTTACAATCTTTTAAGTTGAAAAAGATATTATTTCTTGTCTTCTTTTTTGGCTTCCGGTTTTTCTTCTTTCTTGTCTGAAGATTTGTATTTGTCGTTAACCAATTTGATTATTTCTTTGGTAATATCATAACTGTCTTTAGCATACAAAATAGAGGGCGATGCATCACCGGATCCATAGATATAATCATAGCCTTTTTCTTTACCATAGTCTTTAATTATTTTTCTGTAGTTTTTCACTAAGGAATCCATTTCAACACCGCTTTCGTCTTGTAACTGTCTTAACATGGCTTGTTGTGCATAGCTTAATTCTTGCTCTCTTTGTTGTAATTCAGCACCTTTTTGTTGCGCCCAAACTTGTCCGTTTGCCTGGGCATTTTTTTGGAAATTGGCGGCCTCAGATTTGAAGCGATTAACCTCTACTTCCAATTGGCTTCCCATTACTTTGGATTTATCTTTGTATTTCTCACCGATATCTTTAGCCTCGGTTGATTCTTCCATTAGCATAGATGTGTCAATATAAGCGGTTTTGAAATCTTTGGTTTCTGTGGTTTTATTGCATGAAATTATGGAAATGGCCAATGCAAAAAGGATAACTGTTTTCTTACTCATGATTTTATAATTGATTTTTTGGTATTCGTGATTTTTCAATTTCATTATGATTTGATAAATTAATTTTCGATTTCAAAAGTATAAAAATAAACGGCAATAAGCTAACGATAAAAAAAGGTCAATTTAATGGAATATTGACCCAATAAGGTTTAATTATGGTTTAAATTAAAACGATAATCTGTTGCTATTGTTTTTGGTTTTAAATAAAGCGTTTTAAGCAAACTTCTCTTGTCCTTCTGCCAAATACACCTTTCTGTTGTTTTAAATTAAATAGCGTTCGTTTATTTGATTTTTATTGGTTTTTTATGATGTAAATATGTGAGGAATACTCTTTTGTTTTGTTTCCGTTCAAATTTGACTTCCAACCAACAAAAAAAGCTCTGATAAAATTCATGCGTCGTGATTTGTATTTTTCTGAAAGCAAGCTTACATAAAAGCTGTCAAATTTCATGGGTAAGACTTGAATCAATTTCATTTCTTTTTCTGCAAATAATTTTTCAATAGCCGTTTTAGAAAAATGCCAGATGTGTCTAGGAACATCAAATGCCGCCCAATACTTTCCGTAGAAATTAGCATCAAAAGATTTAAAATTGGGAACTGCTACAATTATGGTTCCTGTTGGTTTAATCAGTCTTTTTAATTCGGCCATGTATTCCTCCAAATTAGGAACGTGTTCTAAAACGTGCCACATGGTTATTACATCAAAAGAATGAGTTTCAAGTTCGGATAAGCTTTCTGCAAAATTCACTCCTTTTTGAATCGCTATTCCCTTTGCTTTTGAACTGGGTTCGACTCCTGTAATTTGCCATCCGTCATTTTTGGCCACCACCAAAAAATCTCCGGTTCCCGCACCAATGTCTAAAAGTTTTCCTTTGGGCGATTGTGCATTAATCAGTTTTAATTTGTTTTTTAGGGCTATGCCTTTAATAAAATGATAGGCTCTTTCAAACAAGGATCGCTTTCCATCGGTATGTGAAATATAATCGTCACTTTCGTAATAGCTTGGTAGTTTTTCTAAACTTGGCTTTGGAAATGTTATTAAGATGTCATATTCGGGATTGTGGTGTAGTTCGAAAATTTCTTTGGAAACCGAATAATCTCTAACTTTTTGAAAAAAAATATTGTTTTGAAAACTCATATAAACGCTTTATTGATAAGGCTTGACAAACTTAGTTTCACGTGGAACGTGATTATTATTAAATAGCTGAAATTAAAATTTATCTTCCCATATAAATTAATAAAACCGAAATGTCGGCCGGTGAAACGCCACTGATTCTGGAAGCTTGAGAAATAGTTACCGGACGAATGTTACTCAGTTTTTGTTTGGCTTCAATTGACATTGATTTGATTTTGTGATAATCGAAATTCTCGGGGATTTTAATGTCTTCTAATCGAATTAATTTTTCGGCATTATTTCTTTCTTTTTCAATATATCCCGAATACTTAACATGAATTTCAGCTTGCTCAATTATTTCTTTGTCCAAATCATTTTCTTGAATGTACTTTTGAACTTTGTCAAATTTCAAAATGTCATCCAATTCAATTTGCGGACGAGAAAACACTTTAAACATTTTATCAGATTGATTCATCGGTGCACTTTCCTTTTCTATTAAAATAGGATTCGCTTCTTCTTGGGTAACACTTGTTTCCTTAAAGAAAGTCACCATTTTTTCACTTTCATTGAATTTATGCTCCATTCTTCTCATCCTTTTTTCAGAAGCCAAGCCTATTTCGAAAGACTTTGGTGTTAATCTGAAATCCGCGTTGTCCTGACGCAATAGTGTTCTGTATTCAGCTCGAGAAGTAAACATGCGATAAGGCTCTTCTGTTCCTTTAGTGATTAAATCGTCGATTAAAACGCCAATATAGGCTTCATCACGACGTAGAATCATCGGCGCCATATCTTTTACTTTCAAAGCCGCGTTGATTCCGGCCATCATACCTTGGGAAGCCGCTTCTTCGTAACCGGTCGTTCCGTTAATCTGACCTGCAAAATACAATCCTTCCACCAGCTTTGTTTCTAAGGTGTGCTTCAATTGTGTTGGCGGAAAATAATCGTATTCAATAGCATAACCAGGACGGAAAAACTTAACTTTTTCAAAACCTTCTACAGATCGTAAAGCTTTAAACTGAATGTCTTCAGGTAAGGAAGTGGAAAATCCATTAACATAAACTTCGACTGTATTCCATCCTTCGGGTTCCACAAAAAGTTGGTGTCGCTCTTTATCCGCAAACCGGTTAATTTTATCTTCAATAGATGGGCAATATCTTGGACCTATACTTTTAATTCTTCCATTAAACATTGGTGAACGATCAAATCCTTCACGTAAAATATTGTGCACCTCGTTAGAAGTATAAGTCATATGACACAACATTTGATGCGACAAAGGTTTGGTTTCATCAGAATAAGAAAACTTATCCGGAATCAAATCTCCGGGTTCTTCACGCATTTTAGAATAATCCAAAGAGCGACCGTCAACTCGTGGCGGTGTTCCGGTTTTCATTCTTCCTGATTCGAAACCAACTTTAATTAAATCTTCCGTTATTCCATAGGCTGCACTTTCACCCGCTCTACCTCCGCCAAATTGTTTGTCTCCAATATGAATCAACCCGTTGAGAAAAGTACCGTTGGTTAGAACAACCGTTTTAGCCTTTATTTCAATTCCGAGAGAGGTTACAATCCCTTCAATTTTATTGTTCTTGATCAAAAGTCCTTTGACCATTTCCTGATAGAAATCGAGATTCTCTGTTCGCTCTAACATCAATCGCCACTCTTCTGCGAAACGCATTCTGTCGCTTTGAACTCTCGGCGACCACATAGCCGGTCCTTTTGATTTATTAAGCATTTTAAACTGCACTGCGGTTTTATCCGAAACAATTCCCGAATAACCTCCAAGCGCATCAATCTCTCGGACAATTTGCCCTTTGGCAATGCCTCCCATCGCCGGGTTACATGACATCTGTGCGATGTTCTGCAAACTCATCGTGACCAATAAGGTTTTGCAACCTAAATTGGCCGAGGCCGCTGCCGCTTCACAACCCGCATGTCCTGCGCCAACTACTATAGTATCGTACTTTTCTAAAAACATTTTAATTTTGTTTCACGTGGAACATCTTCATTTTCTCTTCTTCCTTTTCGCGCATTAATTGTTCGTCTTGTTCGGACTTGTCCTTGTAACCACAATAATGTAAAACACCATGCACCATCACTCGTCTTAATTCATCTTCAAAAGAAACATTAAAATCAGCAGCGTTCTCTTGAACTCTTTCTATGGAAATGAAAATATCTCCATGTAGCTCATTTCCTATAGAATAATCAAAACTGATGATGTCTGTAAGCGTGTCATGATGGAGGTATTGTTGGTTTATTTCCAACAAATAATCATCATCGCAGAAGATGTAGTTGATTTCGCCTTCGTTCTTTATTTCGGAGCTAATGACTTTGGAAAGCCAATCAGCATAAACCGTTTCATTGTCTAAATTGAAATCTGACTCGTAATTGAAACTAATCATTTTTTATAAAATATTCTTGAACCTTTTGGTTAAAATTGGAGCGCAAAGGTAAGCTTTGTCTATTTAAAATTTCAATACTATTTAAATATTCTTGAAGCTTGCTCGGAAGCGCATTGGCTTGATTACTAAATTCTTTCTTATTCGTTTCTGATTGTCGTTTTTTGTCTTCGCCTTGTTGTTGTAAAGCCTTTTCTAATTTCAATAATTCATACTTAACATTTAGAATTTTTTGCAAGGTTTCGTTATTGAAGCCTTTATTCAATAATTGCTTTTCAATTTGTTTCATTTGATTCAAGGTATTTTGACCATTACCTCCAAGTCCTTGTTTCTTTAATTCCTTTTCTAAAGCTTCTCGCAATTGTTGCTGCTCTTTGTAAATTTCCATTATGGCTTTGGCGTCACCTTCTCCATCTTGTCCTTCTTCACCTCCTTTTTCATTTCCTTGGCTTTGACCGGATTTACCACCTTGTTGGCCCTTGCCTCCTTTGTTGCCTTGTTGGCCTTCGCCGGATTTGTCCCCTTCTTTGCCCTCTTGACCTTCGCCAGGTTTATCTCCTTTCTTCATGCCTTTTTTCATCTTTTCGCCCAGTCCTTCTTGCTTCTTAATGATATCGGGTAATTGCATCCCGGAGCCTTGTCCTTGACCTGGTTTTGGTTTTCCTTGTCCTTGTCCTTGCATTTGCATCTGCATTTGCATGCCATTGAGAATGTCACTCAACATATCGGCTAATTTATTTGAAGAAGAAACAGCGTATTGTTGGTGTGAATTACCTTTTGCGACATTGGCTTCAGCTAAATTATCTAAAGCTTTGTCAACGTTATACTGAACATTTCCGATTTCTTTAGTTACATCCTCAGCGATTTTTGGATTGCGCAAAGACATCGCAAACAAACTGTCATCCACATGTTTGAACTGTTGTTTTAAATCTTGCTGAATTTTTAAATTCTTATTAAACGATGGCGCTCCTCGTTTCAGGTTTTTAAACTGTTTCATTACATCTTCCTGAGAGAAAGAATAAGCCAAAAGATTGTCTAAAATTTGTCTTAACATAGCAACATCTTCTTCCATTTGCTCCATATCACCCGATTGCATTTGCTCCATCATTTGTTGGCTCATTTGCTTCATCTTTTTGGAAGCGCTCTTTTGCTTTGGTTTGGCCTTGTCTTTTTGTTGCTTTTGCAATTGGTCTTTGGCATTCTTTAAATCTTCGTCTATGCTTTTCTCCTTTTCATCTGTATTTGGCAACTCCATAGGAGATTTTAATTCCTTATTGTCTTTGTCTAACTCATTCAATTCTTCTTGAAGTTTGTCAAACTCATTATTGATGTCTTCCTGCTTTTCGGCATTGTTTTCCTCATTCTTATCGGCTAATTTTTCTTGCTTTTCAGCTAGTTTATCAAGTTTATCCGCAATTTGTTCCGCTTTCTTCTCTATGTAATAACGCTTAGTTAATTCCACCAATTGTTCCAAACTCTTGGTCTGGTTTTTGCTGGCTTGCTGGAATTTTTGCATCTTTTCAAACAACTCTTCTTTACTGATTTTATCATTCAGTTTTTGAAGTTCATCTAATAGTTTTTGATTTTTTTCTAATTCCTCTTTGGTTTTCTCTAAACGCTCTTGCAAGAGCTCTTTCTTCTCATCTTTTTTCTCGGTTTTGAATTGCTCCAAATTGTCTTTCATCTTCTCTGAAAACTCTTTCATCAATTCATCCTGTTGTTTCTGACGTTGGATAAAATCGTTAACTTTTTGTTGTTCTTTGTAATCCAAATTGTTTTTCTCTTTGCCCATTTTTTGCAGTTTTTCCATTTCGGATAATTGCTTGTCTTGCGCTTTTAAAGATTTAGCCAATGAATTAATATTGTCGTTTTGCTGTTGTAGCATTTCGTCTTGCTTCTCTGTTTCAGTGGCAATTCGGTTGCTGAATACAGAAGATTTGGTGCTTTTCAAACCGTGAATCGCATCGTTGTCAAAAATCTCAAAATAATATTCATACGAAACGCCTTCCTCTACCGGAAGATTACTCGGGAACGAAAACACAAACTGGTCATAAACATCTTTCTTGACGTTTATAAATGCTTTTTTAGCGCTGTTTGGCGTGTCTTTTGGATAATAGACAATTTGTAGTTTTGATAGTCCGTAATCGTCGGAAACTTGTCCTAGTACGTAATTCTTATTGACTTTCAAACTATCCGGTGCGTTGTTAACTGTTATCGTTGGGAATTGGTCTTTGATGACAGAAATCTGATAATTCAATTTCTCGTAGTTCAGGACCTTATTGTTGGACGTTAGAATTTGATAATCTACATTTTGAAGGATGCTTTTTGATAACGTAAACACATTGTCTTGTTTAGCAAAAGCAAAACGATTGTTGGCATTCACCCAATCCACTTTTTGAGTAGCTAAGGTGTTCATTCGCCAGGTAACTTTGGTTCCTTCGGGAATAATGGCGTTTCCGGTTCCTTTAATGACTTCAGATTTTTTATTTAAATAACCCGGGAAATTCAAGACCATTTCAAAGTTGGCAATCGATGGAACGGTTACCACTTTCAATTCATAATCATGAGAAGAAACGTCATTGGCTTCGATATGAAACTCTAAATCTTCGGAAGGCTTTGGAATGACAAACTGGAATTCACCGGCCTTGTTGCTCTCCATAAAATAGCTTTCCTCACCAATAAAAATCATGGCATTCTCGGGAAAAACTTTACCAACGGTTTTTACTTTTAATAAAAAGTCTTTGTTTTGTTCAGTTTGTAAATTATCATTCACTACCACGAATTCGAATGGTGCCGGTGGCAAAAACTGCTGTTTAAAATGCACCACACGATTCAAACTTTGAGACAAAATATCGCCCTTGCCTGAAATCAGAAAAAACAAAAAGAATAAAATCGGAATAACCGCTAACGGTAAATATTTCTTATTCTTGCCTAAATTGATGGCGTTGCCAAAAGGTATAGGTTGCAAGGTGTTTGCCTTTTGTTCAATCGATGCCAAAAGTAACTCTGACTTATTTTGGTCTTGGGATAGTTGTAAAAAATTGGTCAGCCTGTCACCTACTTCACTGAAATGGTTTCCGATGATGTTTGAAGCTTGGTTGTAATCAATTCCTTTTTGGAGTTTAAAAAGTTTGAAAAGCGGAAATAATATAAATCGCAACAGCAGAAACAATTCCACAGCAATGAAAACCAAGAAAAGTATTGTTCTGGCTGTAGGTTTCAACCACAGAAAATATTCCACAAAAAGGGTGAAGATAAAATACAACAATCCTAAGCCTACGAAAAATATCGTTCCACGCAGCAATTCATTGGTATAAAACTTCCGAATAAAGTCTTCTAACTTTTGATAAATAAGGGTTGATTTTTCCACTTTTTAGCCAATCTTTTTTATAACCGATAAATGTACAATTTTTGGCGAATAACCAACGTTAAAAATTTGCCAATGAAAAAGTGCTGAAAATGACCGTTTAAAGCTGGTGAAAAACTTCCAACTTCTGACTATCTTTGCACCAAAATTTTATTAAAATGTCAAGACCTGTTAGAGTTCGTTTTGCCCCAAGTCCGACCGGACCATTGCACATTGGTGGCGTGAGAACCGCTTTATTTAATTATTTATTTGCCAAAAAACATAACGGTGTTTTCTATTTGCGAGTTGAAGATACCGACCAAAATCGCTTTGTTCCCGGAGCCGAACAATACATCTTTGAAGCTTTAGAATGGCTAGGCATTGCGCCAAGCGAAACTGTTGGTAAGAATGAAAAATTCGGTCCGTACCGTCAAAGCGAGAGAAAACCGTTGTACAAACAATACGCTGATCAGTTGGTTAATTCAGGTTGGGCTTATTATGCTTTTGACACGGCTGAAGCTTTGGATGCACACAGAAAACAACACGAAGAGCAAGGGAAAACCTTTATTTACAATTGGCACAACCGTGAAAAACTGGATACTTCATTAGTTATTTCAAAGGAAGAAACCGAGAAAAGAATCGCGGCTGGAGAAGCTTATGTCATTCGTTTTAAAACACCGGTGAATGAGACTTTGCATTTACATGACATCATTCGTGGAGATATTAATTTTGAAACTAATTTGTTAGACGACAAAGTTTTGTTCAAGTCCGACGGAATGCCAACTTATCATTTGGCGAATATAGTCGATGATCATTTGATGGAAACGTCACATGTAATTCGCGGTGAAGAATGGTTGCCATCAATGCCGTTACATAGTTTATTATACAAAGCTTTCGGTTGGGAAGCGCCTGAATTTGCACATTTACCCTTAATTCTAAAACCAATTGGTAACGGAAAATTATCCAAACGCGATGGCGACAAAATGGGCTTTCCGGTATTTCCATTAGAATGGAAAAGTGAAGAAGGCATTTCCTCCGGTTACAGAGAAAAAGGATTTTTCCCGGAAGCTGTGGTTAACTTTTTGGCACTATTAGGCTGGAATGACGGAACTGAACAGGAATTATTTTCCTTAGAAGAATTGGCTGAAAAATTTGATTTGAATCGTGTTCACAAAGCCGGAGCCAAATTTGACCCGGAGAAAAACAAATGGTTCAACCACCAATATTTGCAAAAACAAAGTGATGAAAGTTTGGCAGAAGCCTTTGCTCCTACTTTGATTGAAAAAGGAATTACAATTGAAAGCGATAAACTGATTAGAATCGTTTCTTCGATAAAAGAACGCGCTAATTTCGTTTCAGAATTTTGGGATTTAGCCGATTATTTCTTTGTAGCACCAACATCGTATGATGAAAAAGCCGCTAAGAATTGGGCAGCAGAAACGCCGAATTTAATGCAACAATTGATTTCTGTTTTGGAAAACGTGGGCGAATTTAGTTCTGCCAATATTGAAACGATTGTCAAAGATTGGATGACTAAAAACGAAATCGGAATGGGGAAAGTGATGCAGCCGTTTCGTTTGAGTTTGGTTGGCGCTTTGAAAGGTCCGCATCTTTTTGACATCGTGGAATTGATTGGAAAAGAAGAAACCATCAAGCGATTGGAGAAAGCAATTGCTACATTATAAAAAAAGTCCCGAATCATTCGGGACTTTTTTATTAGAAGTAAAAAATAATATTTCCGTTCACCACCGAAGCATTACCTTTAAAATCGCCATCAATCTTCCCAAACATATTATTGATTCCGTATTGATAAGTAACATTCAGTCTAACGTTTCTAACACCGGCTGTTAAACCAACTACGGGATAAATCGTGACATTGCTGATATCGGTCAAATCTTTGGCTAAAACCGTTGGATTACCTTTGACAATATAATCTTCATCGGTTTCCTCAATCGCTAATTTGCCGTTGATTTGAACCATTGGGCCAAACTCGACACTCAAATGGTTTTCTATAAACTTATAACTCAACTGAAAAGTTACATTGGCACAAGACAATTTATAATTGGTTTCTCTTTCGCTCATCAATTGGTTTAAAGTTACTACTTTGAAATTATACTCGCTAAACTGCAAACCATAAATAGCATCCCAATCGTTAAAGGCATTTCCTCGCATAGAAAGGCCAATGTTCCAACCATCACCGGGTTTGGTTTCGAAATCTGAAGTTTTTAAATTGAATTGATTTAATCCTAAGGTTATTCCAATCATGTTGGAATCTCTGTAGCCATACTGTGCGTTCCCAACTGTTGCGACAAACAACAAAAGAACGATAAGATTTTTGTTCATGAAATGATGACAGTTAATTTGTAACAAACATACATATATTTCGTATAAACACTGTATTAACAATTTAAATAATCAAAAATGGATATTTTTTTAATTGCCTTTCTGGTCTTCGGACTTTTTGTATTGTTCTCTTCTTTTTTTACGGTAAAGCAACAAACCGCTGTTATCATTGAACGTTTTGGGAAATTTTTGAGTATCCGACAATCCGGACTTCATTTAAAAATTCCTTTAATTGACAGAATTGCCGGTCGTGTGAATTTGAAAATTCAACAATTGGATGTGATTATTGAAACCAAAACCAAGGATAACGTATTCGTAAAACTAAAAGTTTCTGTACAGTTTATGGTCGTAAAAGATACCGTTTACGATGCTTTTTATAAATTAGAATATCCGCATGATCAAATCACTTCTTATGTATTTGACGTGGTTCGTGCCGAAGTACCAAAATTGATTTTGGATGATGTATTCGAAAGAAAAGACGATATCGCCATTGCGGTAAAAAGAGAATTGAATGAAGCCATGACGACCTATGGTTATACGATCATCAATACTTTGGTGACCGATATTGATCCGGATATTCAAGTAAAAAATGCGATGAACCGAATCAATGCGGCCGATAGAGAAAAAACGGTAGCTGAATTTGAAGCAGAAGCCTCTAGAATCAGAATTGTAGCCAAAGCCAAAGCTGAAGCAGAAAGCAAACGCTTACAAGGACAAGGTATCGCCGACCAAAGAAGAGAAATCGCAAAAGGTTTAGTAGAAAGTGTGGATGTTTTAAATAAAGTTGGGATCAATTCCCAAGAAGCTTCGGCTTTGATTGTGGTAACGCAACACTATGATACTTTACAGGCTATTGGCGCTGATACCAATTCGAATTTGATTTTGTTGCCTAATTCACCACAAGCCGGAAGCGACATGTTAAACAATATGGTGGCGAGTTTTACCGCAAGTAATCAAGTGGGGGAAGCAATGAAAAGAGCGGACAGTACCAAAAGAGTGAAAAATTTGAAACAAAAAAATAACGATGAATACTTCACTGAAGAAAATGAAGATAATCAGTAAATTTTGTTTTAAAAAATAAAAAAAGAGGCTTAATCGCCTCTTTTTCTATTTATAAACCAACTGATGGCATATGGAATCAATAGCTTTAAAATCATACCAAAAGTTCCTGAAAAAATCTTTTTGTAAACCGAATAAAAACCTTCTAGAGGTTCAGATGGAAGTATACTTTCCTTGGTTTTATCAAAGCTGAGCTTCATTTTCTGATAATAGATTTCCTTTTCCAATTTCAGGATTTCTAAATCGTGCTCGATTTCGGCGTAGGATGAATATTTTTTTGTTCCCATAATTTAGTCGTTAAAGAATATTTCTGAGAACTTCTCTAAAATTGGTCCTTCGACAATTTTGTCTTTGACTAAAAATAAAAGCATCGCCAAAACCAAATAAATTCCGGCCACAGCTAAAAATCCTAACGGATAACTATCAAACATTTTACCTAAAGCCAAGGCACCGGCAATCGAAACAAAAAGTAAAACAATAGTCAGGCAAAGGGCAATCAACATAAATTTGACCATCAAAGTCGTTGACTTCATAGCCACTTTAAAACCCCAAAGTTTATAGTAAGCGATACTGCTTTCCATATAAGCTTTGGCATTTTCCTGAATGTCTTCTACATTTTCTTTGATTTCTTCAAAAGCCATTATTTCTGCAATTTGGCGTTTTGCTTTTTAAGCTCGGCTAATTTCTCTTCTAAAAAAGAAATGGCTTCTTCGGCTTTATAACTCGATTTTGAAAGTAAATTTTCAACCGTTTCTTTTAGCTCGTCTTTTGAATGAGAAAATTTTTCTTTGGCTTCTTCTTCAAAAGAACTGAACTTCGATTTGGCTTGGTCTTTTAAATCATCAAAACTGTTTTTAATTTTTTCTCTTGTCTTTGACCCTTTATCAGGTGCAAATAAAATTCCGATACCAACACCAATGGCTGCACCGGCCAAAAGTGCCAAAATGCTATCTCCTGTTCTACTAGACATAATTTTGAATTTTTAATTTTATTAAAGTTACGAAAATTTTGCTGAAAAGCTGTTAAGAGTGCGTTAAACAGTAGAAATTCATTTTAAAGCGATTTAAAAGCAGTTTGCTTCCTTTCTTATAAATTGACATTCCGAATTTTCAAAAATCCAACAAATTCAATTTATGAAGGCTGATTTTAATTGAATAAAATTATAAGGTTTTAAGTTGCAATAATTTTTACTAATAATAGAAAAAGCCTGCTATCACACAGGCTTTTCATTTGTAAAATCTATACTAAATTTATTCTTTACTTTCCACTTTGGCCCAAGTATCTCTTAAGCCAACCGTTTTGTTGAAAACCAATTTTTCTGAAGAAGAATCTTTGTCTACACAAAAATACCCCAAACGTTGGAATTGAAATTGGTCTAAATTTTTAGCCGATTGCAAACTTGGTTCCACATAACCGGTAATTACTTCCAAAGAATTTGGGTTGATGAATTCTTTGAAGTCGATTTCTTTATTGCCATCCGGACTTTCATGTGAAAACAAACGGTCATAAATTCGCACTTCCGCCGGAATCGCATGATTGATAGAAACCCAATGAATTGTTCCTTTTACTTTTCGTTGAGACGCTTCCGTGCCGCTTCCGCTTCGGGAATCGGTATCGTAAGTACAATGGATTTCAGTGATATTGCCTTCTGCATCTTTAACAACGCTTTCGCCTTTAATGATATAAGCGTTTTTCAAACGCACTTCGGTTCCTAACGTTAGGCGGAAAAACTTCTTATTGGCTTCTTCCTGAAAATCTTCTCTTTCGATGTATAATTCCTTGGAAAAAGGCACTTTTCTATAGGTCATGACAGCTTCTTCCGGATTGTTTTCGGCTTCTAACCATTCTTCCTGACCTTCAGGATAATTGGTAATAACCAACTTCACCGGATTCAAAACCGCCATAACACGGTGTGTAGTTTTATTCAATTCTTCGCGAACGCAAAACTCTAAAAGCGAAACATCAATCAAATTAGTACGCTTGGCAATTCCGATAGTTTTGGCAAAATTCCGAATAGCCATTGGCGGATAACCGCGACGACGCATCCCGGAAATGGTACTCATTCTCGGATCATCCCAACCGGTAACGTGTTTTTCTTCAACTAATTGCAATAACTTACGTTTAGAAACTACCGTATGTGATAAATTTCTACGAGCGAATTCTCTTTGCTTTGGACGCACCTTAGTTGAATCATACACTTGGTCTAAAAACCAGTCGTATAATTCTCGGTGAGGCAAGAACTCAAGTGTACAAAACGAGTGGGATATTTGTTCCAAATAATCACTTTCACCATGTGCCCAATCGTACATGGGATAAATACACCATTTATTTCCTGTACGGTGATGATGCGAATGCAAAATGCGGTACATAATCGGATCACGCATCAACATGTTGTTATGTGACATATCGATTTTGGCTCGAAGAATGTGCGTTCCATTGGGAAACTCACCATTTTTCATTCTTTCAAATAGGTCTAAATTCTCTTCTACTGAACGGTTTCTGTAAGGTGAATCGGTTCCGGCTTGTGTAGGCGTTCCTTTTTGCTTGGCCATTTCTTCTGAAGATTGGCTGTCCACATAAGCTTTACCTTTTTTGATGAATTCAACAGCCCAATCGTATAATTGTTGGAAATAATCCGAAGCATAACATTCGGTATCCCATTGATAACCCAACCATTCGATGTCTTTTTTAATTGCGTCAACGTATTCCTGCTCTTCTTTAGCCGGATTGGTGTCATCAAAACGCAAATTTACAGGCGCCTGATAATCAATTCCTAAACCAAAATTTAAACAAATAGCACTAGCATGCCCAACGTGTAAATAGCCGTTAGGTTCAGGTGGAAAACGAAAACGCAACTTGTCTTTAGACAAACCGTTTTTCATATCTTCTTCGATAATTTGTTCGAGGAAATTAAGTGACTTCTCTTCTGTTGACATATTCAAAATTTTGAGTCGCAAAGTTATCAAATTTGTTGGTTATTTGGTTATGCGTTCATTTGGTTATTTGACATTTTGAAAAGAGAAACGTAAATATTTAGTACATTTATCGAATAAACAAATTACCAAATCCACAAATTAACTTTAAAAATGGGAACTATTAAATTGCAAAATATCAGAACCTTTTCCTTTCACGGTTGTTTGGAAGAAGAAGGCAGAATTGGTTCGGATTACCGAGTTGATTTGGAAATTAAGACCGATTTGAGAAAATCTTCGATTTCCGATGACCTCAAAGACACGGTTGATTATGTGCTTTTGAACAAAATTGTAGAAGAAGAAATGGCCATTCGCTCCAAGTTATTGGAACATGTTGCACACAGAATCGTAACCCGAATCTTCAAAGAAATCCCAGCGGTTTCAAGAATTCTATTAGCCGTTTCCAAGCTCAATCCACCAATTGGTGGTGATGTTGAAGCGGTTACCATTGAAATGGAAGAATATCGTAGTTAAGTGTGATTTGTAAAGTTGGAAGTACAAAGTAGTAAAAGAAAACTTTTTGCCTTTTGCCTTTTGCCTTTTAACTTTTTTAGTATATTTGCCGTCCAACTGGCATCGTGGCCGAGCGGCTAGGCACCGGTCTGCAAAACCGTATACTCCGGTTCGAATCCGGACGATGCCTCTGAAACCTTCAAGGAAACTTGGAGGTTTTTTTATGGGTTAATTTTTAGAAAAAATTAATTAAAGTTATGTTCGAATCCGGACTGTGCCTCTAAAACCTTTAAGCAAACTTGGAGGTTTTATTATGGGCTAATTTTTAGAAAAAATTAATTAAAGATATTGTTCGATTCCGGAACAGAGACTTTTTGAAAGTTTATTGATGCTCGTTTTCTAATTTCTCTATTGCAGAATTTACAATTTTTTGTTCTTTTGGAAACCAGGCTTGCGATAGTAAAACAACACCACAAATGATTAATGCGATACTGATTACTTTCTTAATTAAAAGGATATTTTTTGGGTTGAGCTTGCTTCGTAATTGTTTGGCCAGTATTATTTTAAACAAATCGGTGATGAAATAAACGATGATTAACGTAGCAAAAAAAGTTATCATTCTGGATGCTTTTAATTCCAATTGCGGACCAATGGTAATAAGAATAGCCAACCAAAATCCGAGGACACCAATGTTAATAAAGTTCAGGAAAAAACCTTTGATAAATAACGAAAAGTAATTGGTTTTTGCCAATTCTTTCGGATCAATCTCATCGATACTTTTTTTGGATTCTTTTTTGTTTTTTACAAAGGAAATAATGCCGTAAGTCAACATCACTAATCCGCCAAAAATAAACAATGCCGGATCATCTTTGATGCTTTGAATCAAACGATAACTACTAAAAAAAGCTATCAGAATAAATATAATATCTGCTAAAACTACTCCTAAATCAAACATTACAGCAGCTCTGAATCCTTTGACTACACTGGTTTCCAGTAGTACAAAAAAAACAGGACCAATCATAAAACTTAAGAAAAATCCAAGCGGAATGGCAGATAAAATATCGTTAAGGAAAATCATAGTTTGAGTTTTGACATTGCAAGTTAGAATTAAATTTTAACAATTTAAAACTATTTCTACTTTGCTTCTTCTATACTTCCTCCGGCTATTACTTTTTGATTGATTTGTTTGGGTTTGCCATGAATAGTGATGTCACCGCCGGCACGAACTTTGGCTTCAACCAAATTGGTAGCAAAAATATCTGCTTCTCCACCGGCATTGGCGGTAATGGTTGTTTGGCTGGTTTTCAACTTTTGGGCTTCATAAATTCCACCTGAATTCACTAAAACATCTTGATTGTCAGCCGTTCCTTCCAATGTAATTTTAGAACCATTGGCCACGCGAACATTTAATTTTTGGGTTTCTAAAATCAATTTTACTTCGGAACCTTCTTTGGCATTGATGTTAAAACTAATTGCTTCTAATTGATCACCACAAGCAATTCGAGAACCTTCATTGGCTTCAACAGCGGTAAGATTATCGAAATAAACAGTTACCGAAATGTGATCGCCACCTAATAATTTATTTAACGGCATTCTGATTTTTAATTCGCCATTTTTATTGACCAATTCTACTTCATTACTTTCTTTACCATCAATAACTACTTTGTTTTCATTGCTTTTTACCAATAAAACATCAATCTGGTCAAAGGAAGTTACTTTGGTAAAATCACCTACATTTTTTTCAACTTGTCCGAAAGCTAACGAACTGAAAATTAATAAACTATAAAATACATTTTTCATTTTAAAAAAAATTTAATGGAACACTAACTATTCATTTCTTCTGATAAAATGGAAATCCAATTGTTTTTTTACCAAATCGGCATTTTTTACTTTGACATAAACTTCATCACCTAGCTGTAATAATCCTTTGGAAACCTGACCAACCAACGCATACTGTTTCTCATCAAAAACATAATAATCTTCTTTGATTTCTCTGATTCTGACCATGCCTTCGCATTTATTTTCGATGATTTCCACATAAATTCCCCATTCGGTTACGCCTGAAATTACCCCTAGAAACTCTTGGTCTTTGTGGTCTTGCATGTATTTCACCTGCATGTATTTGACCGAATCTCTTTCGGCTTGTGCAGCCAAACCTTCCATATCACTGGAATGCGCACATTTCTCTTCGTATTCTTCTTGGCTCACACTTTTACCTCCGTCAAGATAATACTGCAACAATCGGTGTGCCATCACATCAGGATAACGTCGAATAGGTGAAGTAAAATGACTGTAGAAATCAAAAGCTAAACCATAATGGCCAATATTTTCAGTTGAATATTTGGCTTTGCTCATGCTTCGAATCGTCAACGTATCAACCAAATTTTGTTCCTTTTTACCATTGACTTCATTCAATAAATTATTCAACGATTTAGAAATATCTTGTTTGGATTTCATATTGATAGAATAGCCAAATTTAGAAATCACGGTTTGTAGGTTAATCAACTTGTCTTCGTTAGGTTCGTCGTGAATACGATAGACAAAAGTTTTCTTTTGCTTGCCTATAAATTCAGCTACTTTTCGGTTGGCCAACAACATAAATTCTTCTATCAAATGATTGGCATCTTTAGAGATTTTAAAGAACACACCAACCGGTTCGGCTGCTTCATTTAAATTGAATTTTACTTCTACTTTATCAAATGAAATCGCTCCGGCTGCCATTCTTTTTCTGCGAAGAATTTTAGCCAAATCATCCATTTTTAAAGTGGCTTCCACAATTTCCTTTGGTGCTTTATATGCTGCACCGGTAAGTGAAATTTCTGCCGGAATCACATCTGATTTGGTTTCAATAATTTGTTGCGCTTCTTCATAAGCAAAACGCTGGTCGGAATAAATGACGGTTCGCCCAAACCATTGGTTAACCACTTCTGCTTTGGGTGTTAATTCAAACACAGCAGAAAAAGTGTATTTTTCTTCATGCGGTCTGAGTGAACAAGCAAAATTAGATAATACTTCGGGTAACATTGGCACCACTCTGTCAACCAAATAAACTGAAGTAGCTCTTCGGTAAGCTTCATCATCGAGTATGGTTCCTTCTTTTAAATAATGGGAAACATCGGCAATATGAACGCCTATTTCAAAGTTTCCATTCTCTAAAACTTGGAAAGATAAAGCATCATCAAAATCTTTGGCATCTTTCGGGTCAATGGTGAAGGTTAAAACCTTTCGCATGTCGCGACGTTTGGCAATTTCTTCCTGAGTGATTGACGTATCTAATTTGTTGGCGTAAGCATCAACTTCTATCGGGAAATCATACGGTAAACCATATTCGGCTAAAATGGCATGAATTTCAGTATTGTGTTCTCCCGGTTTTCCTAAAACTTTAATCACGGAACCAAAAGGAGAATCCGCTTTCGCTGGCCAATCTTCTAGTTTCACTAAAACTACATCTCCGTGTTCGGCCTCGCCTAGTTTATTTTTTGGGATAAAAATATCAGTGTACATTTTGGCATTTGCCGTAGTGACAAAACCAAAGTTCTTTTGAATATCAACTACTCCAACGAATTCCTCTTTATGTCTTTCTAAAATTTCTAAGACTTCCGCTTCGGGTTTTCTGGAACTTCTTCGGTCATACACATAGGCTTTTACCGTATCACCGTCTAAAGCGTGATTCAAATTCACAAACGGAACAAAAACATCGTGCTCTAATTCGTCACAAACAAAATAAGCCGTTTTTCGCGAAGTCATATCAATGGTTCCTTCATAGTATTTTTGGCTGCTGGCTTTGACTAAATACTTTCCTGGTTCGGATTCTATAATTAGTTTTTGGGCAGCTAATATCTTTAAATCTTTGATAATTTCGTTTCTGCTTTTGGTATCATCCAGTTCCAGGATTGCAGCTATTTGTTTGTAGTTGAATGGTTTATTGGCATTCTTGGATAATATTTTAAAAATCTTTTCGGAAAATGTTTTAGTATTCTTTCCGAACTTTTTGGGTTTCTTACTCATTGTATCAGTTCTATTATTGTTGAAAATTACGAAATAGTAATTAGTAAATAGTAATTAGTGATTAGTTTTAATTAAAAAATAACAATTTGTATCTTTATAAAAACTATAAAAGATGACCGAATTTGTAACCATTGCCACTTTTAATTTTGTTCACGAAATCTCGGTTTTAAAAAGCATTTTAGACCGAGAAAATATTCCGTATTTATTCCAAAATGAAAACCTGGTTTCTATAGATCCTATGGCCAGTTTGGCATATGGCGGCATCCAATTAAAAATTCATCCCAACGATATTCTGGCTGTTCAAACTATTTTAGACGACCTAAATAATAATTTAAAAATCGTTTAAAATTTCAAAGTTGTCAACATATATTAAAAACAACAAAAAAGAATTTTAAAAAATTTAAATTTTATAATGGTTATTATAGGGTGTTAATAGCTGTAATAACTTTTTTCTTAAGGATGAGTTTTAAAAGTTATCTAAACTTATACAGAGAAATTAACAATAGTATGAAAAGTCAAAAGGCTTAAAATGAGTAAATTTTTAGGAGTTGTCAACAGTTGTTAACATGTAAAAAATCAGTCAAATTTTTAATAAGTTTACTTGTTGATTTGTGTTGAAAACCTGTTTTTTTATGCTGATAAGTATTCCAAAAAAAGAGCAAACTAAATTTGATTTTCTCGTTTCAATTTTTGATTAGAAAAAATTCTGTTACAACCTCAAAAAACTTCTGATTTTCTATCCAAAGTTGTTAACAATTCATGTTAATTTAAAGTTAACTGATTATCAACGATTTGCAAAACACTATCAACATTGTATAATTTTAACATTTGAAATGAAATTTATGCAATGATTTTCAAATAGTTATAGAAAGTTCTCAGTTGGCAAATAATCTTAGATTTTAAAAATCAAGTAGTTACAATAAAGTAAAAATCCAACCGATAGTTTCCTTAAATTTGTAGTCACAACACAAAAAAATCAACATGAAAATTTCTATCGGAAACGATCACGCCGGACCGGATTACAAAAAAGCCATTGTCGCATTTTTAGAACAAAAAGGATATCAAATTTTTAACCATGGAACCGACACTTTTGACAGTGTAGATTATCCTGATTTTGGTCATCCTGTTGCTGTAGACGTCGAAACTAAAAGAGCCAATTTTGGCATAGTGATTTGCGGTTCCGGAAACGGAATAGCCATGTCGGCCAATAAACACCAAGGCATCCGCGCTGCACTTTGTTGGACCAAAGAAATTTCCGCTCTGGCACGCCAACACAACGATGCCAATGTTATTAGTATTCCGGCACGATACACTTCTATTCAACAAGCTGTGGAAATGGTAGATACTTTTTTAAATACCGCTTTCGAAGGCGGAAGACATGCCACCAGAGTGAATAAAATAAGCTGTCTTTAAAAACTATGATAGCCGACTTAAAAACTTTTAAAGAGGTTAATGCTGTCAGCAGGAAAGTGGCACTTTTTTCCTTTTTAACAGGAACGATGATTTTGGCACTTTATTTTTTCTCCCATTATCATGGGGTAATTTATTTTGGCTTGTTTTTTATCACCGTTGCTTTTATCGGCAATAGTTTTTTTACGGTTCTTTTAATGAATTATTTTATCAAAGAAAAAGTACATAGAAGAGCTATACTGTTTTCTCTTTTTTTAATTTTTTTAAATGTACCGATTGGATTTTTTTACCTTGATTTAGGATTTGAGATTTACAATCATATAGAGATAATTAATGAGTGAAATACACATCCATAAACATGAAGTACAAGGGAAAAACTTAGTCCTTTCCATAATCCTGAATTTGATTATTACCATTGCTCAGGTAATAGGCGGTATCATTTCCGGGAGTTTGGCGCTAATTTCTGATGCCCTGCACAATTTTTCCGATGTACTTTCTTTGGTTTTCAGCTGGATTGCCCATAAACTTTCCCGAAGAAAAGCATCTTTGGAACACACTTTTGGCTACAAAAGAGCGGAATTAATTGCCGCTTTTGTCAACGCTTCTACCTTAGTGATTGTCGCTTTTATATTGATTTATGGTGCTGTAGAAAGATTTTTTAATCCGCATCCTATTCAATCCGGATTGGTAATTTGGCTGGCACTTTTAGGAATAGTGGTTAATGGTCTTTCGGTTATTTTTCTACGAAAAGATGCAGAGCACAATATCAATATGAAATCCGCTTATTTGCATTTACTGACGGATATGATGGCTTCTGTAGCGGTTTTGGTAGGTGGTTTGTTGATGAAATTTTACGGTTGGTTTTGGGTCGATAGTGTGATGACAATTGCTATTGCACTCTATTTAATTGTAGTTGGAGCCAAATTATTAATCACTTCCACCAAAATGCTGATGCTGTTCACACCCGATTTTATTGACATCAAAGAACTGGTTCGCGAAGTACATAAAATCCCGGGAGTTAATAAACTGCATCACATTCACGTTTGGCATCTCAATGACGAAGAATTACATCTTGAAGCCCATTTGGATTGCTCCGAAGATATTAAAATGAGCGAATTCAATGTATTATTACATGAGGTAGAACAGGTTTTATTTCTTAAATTTAACATCAATCACATCAACATTCAACCCGAATTCAGAAAAGCCGATCCTAAAGATTTTATAGTTCAGGACTAATATGACAACACTTGATTTAAACAATATTCAGAGCATTTTTAAAAAGCGGTTGTCCGGCTCTCACAAAGGCAACCATGGTCATGCTTTGATAATAGCCGGAGGAAAAGCCAAAATGGGTGCGGCAATTATCGCCGCAAAATCGGCGCTTCGCGCCGGTGCCGGTTTGGTTACGGTCAATATTCCCAAAAAAGAGCGCTTGGCCGTTTTTAGTTCGGTTCCCGAGGCTATGATTGAATTTAGAGAAGAAAACAACAATTGGGAAAAATACAATGCTTTTGCCATTGGACCGGGTTTAGGAACGGATAAACCGGCGGAGAAGAAAATAGAATTTGTAATCGAAAATGTAAAACAACCAATTGTTTTTGATGCAGACACCTTGAATTTTTTGGCTAAAAAGCAAAATTGGCTCAAAAAACTTCCTCCAAAATCAATCTTAACACCACACGAAAAAGAGTTTGACCGATTATTCGGCATTCATTTTTCAGCAGAAAAGAGGCAACAAAAAGCCATTGAAAAAGCCACCGAACTCAATTGCATTATTGTCTTAAAAAGCCATAAAACCTTCATCACCGATGGGAAACAAAGCTTTCAAAACACCACCGGGAATTCAGGCTTAGCCAAAGGTGGTTCGGGCGATGCGTTAACCGGAATGATTACGGCTTTTTTAGCCCAAGGGTATGAACCTGTAAATGCAGCAAATATCGGGGTATACCTTCACGGATTGGCAGCGGATATTACCTTGGAAACCCAAAGCGAAGAAAGCATGCTCATTACCGATGTGATTGAAAATCTCGGGAAAGCTTTCCAAAAAATTCGGCTAAAAAAAGGAAATTAACCATGAAGGGCTTTCCAAAACAGGACAAAACTTACCACAATAAAAACGAAAACCGGAATTCCGGCGAAGAGGTTAAAATTTCGTTTCATTATCAAGGACTTTTTATGGAAAAAGTAACTTTCGCACAACAAAAAAACCGACCAAAAAAATAAACCTGTGTAAATACTCAAAGCATAGGCAAGATAAAACTCTTCAAAATCGAGGAAGAAAATAATACTTACCAAACAAAGTACAATCAATAATAGAATCCGCAGAAAAAAATATTTTATCATTGCAGGAGATTTAGCCAAATATACAAAAATGACTAACATACAATTCATTCAAAACCAAGTTACGGCTGCGCCCAAAAGCATTGAAGCCACTTTAAAACTATTATCCGAAGATTGCACAATCCCTTTTATTTCTCGTTACCGAAAAGACCAAACCGGAAACTTGGATGAAGTAGTCATTGAAAACATTGCCAAACTTTCCAAACAATTTGACGAAATCCAGAAACGAAAAGACAGCGTTTTAAAAGCCATTGAGGAACAAGGACAACTGACTTCGGAACTAAAAAGCAAAATCGAAAACAGTTTCGATTTGCAGGAAATAGAAGATTTGTATTTGCCTTTTAAAAAGAAGAAAAAAACCCGTGCCGATGTCGCTAGAGAAAACGGGTTGGAGCCATTGGCTAAAATTATCATGGCACAAAATAGCGATGATATTGAGTTTATCGCCTCTAAATATTTGAATGGCAAAGTACCAAATGAAGACGAGGCTTTACAAGGTGCGCGCGACATTATAGCCGAATGGATCAACGAAAACATCTACATCCGAAAAAATTTACGTCGAATGTTTCAGCGTAAAGCAATGGTTGAAACCAAAGTGGTCAAAACTAAAAAAGACGACGAAGCGGCACAAAAATTCTCCCAATATTTTGATTGGGCCGAACCGATTTCCAAAGCGCCATCGCATCGATTATTGGCCATGTTGCGCGCCGAAGCCGAAGGTTTTGTCAAATTAAACGTTGAAATCGAGAAAGAAGAAGCTATCGAATTTATCGAAAACAATACCATAAAAAACAACAGAGAAACGGCAGACCAATTGCGGTTGGCCATCAAAGACAGTTACAAAAGATTGTTAGAACCGGCGATTTCCAACGAAACACTGCAAGAAGCCAAAGCCAAAGCCGATGCCAAAGCGATTGAAGTGTTTGCCGGGAATTTGGGCCAGCTTTTGTTAGCGCCGCCATTAGGTGAAAAGCGAATTTTAGCCATCGATCCGGGTTACCGAAGTGGTTGTAAAGCGGTTTGTTTGGATGAAAAAGGAGATTTGTTATACAACGAAACTATTTATCCGCACCAACCGCAAAACGAAACTGCGATGGCGATCAAAAAAATCAAATCGATGGTCAATGCCTACAACATTGAAGCGATTTCCATCGGTAACGGAACGGCAAGTCGCGAAACCGAATTCTTTATCAAAAAGATTGCTTTCGATAAACCGGTACAAGTTTTTGTGGTTTCCGAAGCCGGAGCATCGGTGTATTCTGCAAGCAAAATTGCTAGAGATGAATTTCCAAATTTTGACGTAACGGTTCGTGGTTCGGTTTCCATAGGAAGAAGACTTTCCGATCCGCTGGCCGAATTGGTAAAAATTGATGCCAAATCAATCGGCGTTGGACAATACCAACATGATGTTGATCAAACTAAACTTAAAGAAGAATTGGATACGGTCGTAGTTCGTTGCGTGAATTCTGTCGGTATTAACATCAATACGGCGAGTAAATCATTACTGAGCTATGTCTCCGGAATTGGCGAAAAAATGGCAGAAAACATCGTCGCTTTCCGCAGTGAAAATGGTCCTTTTGAAGACAGAAAGCAACTCAAGAAAGTCCCAAGATTGGGTGATAAAGCTTACCAACAAGCCGCCGCGTTTATCCGAATCAAAGATGGAAAAAATCCACTAGATAATTCAGCCGTACATCCGGAAGCTTACCCAATAGTAGAAAAAATGGCGAAAGATTTAGGCTTAAAAACTGCGGAATTGATTGGCAAAAAAGACAAAATCAGTTTGATAAAACCTGAAACTTATGTCACTTCCGAAATTGGAATTTTGGGCATCAAAGACATTTTAAAAGAGCTCGAAAAGCCCGGACTCGATCCAAGAAAAGCGGCGAAAGTTTTCGAATTTGATGCCAATGTCAAAACCATAAAAGACGTTCGCTCGGGAATGATATTACCGGGAATTGTCAATAATATTACAGCTTTCGGCTGTTTTGTTGATATCGGAATTAAGGAAAGCGGATTGGTCCACATTTCCCAACTCAAAGAAGGGTTTGTTTCCGATGTGAATGAAGTGGTTAAATTACACCAACACGTTCAGGTAAAAGTTGTTGAAGTTGATGAAGAGCGAAAACGCATTCAGCTGACGATGGTTTTCTAAAAATAAAAAATCCCAAACACCGATTAATTGTCGGAATTTGGGATTTTTACTATTGCTCCCGAAGCTTCGGGATAAAAGAGTTTACTCCTTAGTAGAATCCTCTTCTTTTTTAGGCTCTGTTGTATCGTCTTTAGCCGCTTTTTTGAATTCTTTCACTCCGCTACCCAAACCTTTCATCAGTTCCGGAATCTTTTTACCTCCAAAAAGTAATAAAATAACAGCCAAAACCAAAAGAATTTGAGGCATTCCAAATTCGCCTAAGAATATTGTTAAAAAGTTCATGATTTCTGAAATTAGATTTAATATTTGGCAAATGTAGAAAATAAATTAATAGCTGGTTACGTTTTAGCGCTAAAGAACGTTAAACATTATGAATTCTTAAGCAGATTTAATTTCTATATTTGTGGTATAATCAAATACCAATGTCCGAAAAACGGCTTAAGCGTAAAATCATCAAGAAAAAATTATTCACGAAAAACCGGTTGGTTATCCTGAATGAAGAAACCTTTGAAGAAGTCTTTTCTTTGCGTTTGACGTTGATGAATGTCTTTGTAGTAGCCACAATCGGTGCTTTGTTGATTATTTTTATCACCACTTACATCATTGCTTTTACACCTCTTCGCGAATATATTCCGGGTTATGCTTCTACCAAATTAAAAAGAGACGCAACAGAATTAGCCCTAAAATCCGATTCCTTAAGCAACGCCTTAAAGAAAAATGAAGCTTACATTGCATCTATTAAAAAGATTTTGACGGGTGATTTGGATTATGCCAAATTCAGTAAAGATTCTATTACCGCCACCAATATTGAAACGATATCTGAAGAAAATTTACAACCCACAGAAGCCGATTTATTGCTAAGAGAACAAGTGGCTCGAGAGGACAAATACAATCTTTTTGAAAAAGCCAAACCTAAGGTGAGTGTAGTGTTTTTTCCACCGGCAAAAGGAATGATTACCGAGAAGTTTAACCCCAAAGAAAAGCATTATGCCGTTGATGTGGCTTTGGCCAAAAACACACCAATAAAAGCCGTTTTGGCCGGAACCGTCATTTTTGCTGATTGGACACCAAGCACAGGAAACGTAGTAATCATAAGACATAATAACGGTTTTATTTCAGTTTATAAACACGCCGCTTCTTTAACTAAAGAACAAGGCAATGATGTAAGAACCGGTGAGGTTATAGCCTTAGCAGGTTCAACCGGACAAGAATCAACCGGAGTGCATTTGCATTTTGAACTGTGGAAAGACGGTTACCCAATTGACCCAACGATTTTTATAGCCTTTGAATAATATGGAAGAAACATTAATTTACTTTATAGAAAACACTTTGTTTATTTCCTTTTTAGTGGGATTCATTTTTTTGATTACGGCTTTAATCACTTTGAAATTTCCACCCAAGAAAATCAATTATTTATACGGTTATCGAACGACAGCTTCTATGAAAAACCAAGAAGTTTGGGATTTTGCCCAAAGGTATTCAGGAATAAAAATGATTCAAGCGGGTTTGTTTTTAATGCTTATTTCCTTTGTCAATGTATTTTTAAACCCACAAGATGAATTTTTGCAAATAGTTTTTGGAATTGTATTCATAACAGCCGCCGTTATTTACTTATTTATTTCGACTGAAAAAGCCATTAGAAAGAATTTTCCAAACGTTTAATCATGTCTATAAAATCAATAGCCGCCAAATTATTAGCCAAAAAAGTCCATAAAAAAGTCCAAGCTTGGGCTTCAAAACCTGTGGAAACCCAACAAAAAGTCTTAGAGGGTTTAATTGGCAAAGCCAAATTTACGGTCTTTGGCAACGACCATGATTTTGCCAACATCAAAACCTTTCAAGACTTTGCGGCCAGAGTGCCTATAAGAGATTACGAGGAATTGCGACCTTATGTAGACCAAGTGGTGAAAGGCGAAGAAAACATACTTTGGAAAGGCAAACCCATTTATTTTGCCAAAACATCCGGAACAACTTCCGGGGCAAAATACATTCCGCTCACTAAAGAATCCATGCCGTTTCATATTCAAGCCGCGCGAAACGCCATTTTAAGTTACATACACGAAACCGGGAAAGCTGATTTCGTTGACGGTAAAATGATTTTCCTGCAAGGCAGCCCAATTTTAGAAGAAAAAAACGGCATCAAACTCGGAAGGCTTTCCGGGATTGTAGCGCATTTTGTGCCAAAATATCTCCAAAAAAACCGCATGCCAAGCTGGGAAACCAATTGTATCGAAGATTGGGAAACCAAAGTAGATGCGATTGTAGAGGAAACGTTTAACGAAAACATGACGGTGATTTCAGGGATTCCTTCTTGGGTGCAAATGTATTTTGAAAAGCTTCAGCAAAAAGGAGGAAAACCCGTAGGCGATATTTTCAAGAACTTCAATTTGTTTATTTACGGCGGCGTCAATTACGAACCGTATCGTGCCAAATTTGAAAACCTAATCGGGAGAAAAGTAGATTCTATCGAATTGTTTCCGGCGTCAGAAGGTTTTTTTGCGTACCAGGATTCCCAAAAAGAAAAGGGCATGTTGTTGTTGTTGAATTCGGGTATTTTCTACGAATTTGTCAAAGCCGATGAATTTTTCACCGAAAAACCTAGACGATATACCATAGGTGAAGTCGAATTAGGCATCAATTACGTTTTAATCATTTCCACCAATGCCGGATTGTGGGCTTATAACATCGGCGACACGGTTCAGTTTACCTGTTTGAAACCATATCGCGTCATCGTTTCCGGAAGGATTAAACATTATATTTCGGCTTTTGGCGAACATGTGATTGGCAAGGAAGTCGAAAGCGCTTTACAAGAAGCCATGCAAGGAACAACTGTTCGGGTGAATGAATTTACCGTCGCACCACAAATCACGCCAAGCGAAGGATTGCCTTACCACGAATGGTTTATCGAGTTTGAAAATGAACCTGATAATTTAGAAGATTTTGCGTTGAGAATTGACCAAGCCATGCGCCAACAAAACACCTATTACGACGATTTGATTGTGGGTAATGTGTTGCGAACGCTTGTCATTACCAAAGTCGCCCAAAACGGCTTTCAAGACTATATGAAATCCATCGGGAAACTCGGCGGACAAAACAAATTACCAAGATTGGCCAATGATAGAAAAATAGCGGATTTTTTTAGTAGAAAATAGAAGAAAGATGCAAGAAAAAAGACTTTTCCTTTGGTTGATTTTACTGTGTTTTTCTGCAAATGCTCAAATCAAGGGTATCGTTGTTGACGAAAAAGACAAACCAATTCCGTATGTGAATATTTGGGTGGAAAATGAAAATATCGGAACAACGGCAGAAGAAGACGGTACTTTTTCATTACTGTTAAAAGAAACAAAAAACCTCGTTTTTTCGGCCTTAGGCTTTGAAACTAAAATTATTTTATCCACAAATCTCACCGTAGTCGTATTGCATTCAAAAGCTTTAGAACTTAATGAAGTTGTTGTTGAAAGAAAAAAAGAGACAAGTGAAATAGTGATTGGGGATTTTTCGGGTATAAAATTAAATTCGGGCGTTACCAATACTGGACAAGAGAATGTTCATGTTTGGGCAAAATTTATAAAATCTAATGAAAGAATAAAAGAACATCCTTTTATTAAGTCAATCGAATTTGTTACCGGTTCGAGACTAAAAAATGTTTTATTGAGAATTAGGATTTTCAAGGTGAATAAAGAAGGATTCCCTACGGAAGATGAGGTAGAAGAAGACATTTTGGTATCTATAAAAAAAGGGAAAAATAATAATATTGTAGATTTAACAAAATACAACATTAAAATTCCCGAAGAAGGAATAATAGTAGGTTTTGAATATCTAAAATTAGAACAAAACAAATATGAGTATAGTTATACCGTAAAAGGGGAAAAAGGAAGTCAAAAAGGATATGCTTATGAACCATCTATCAAAGGTTTTTTTCCGGGAAGTGAATCACTTTTACTACTCAACCGTGACGGAAGTCCTCGTTCAATAAGATATGGAAACGTAGAAATTGCCTTAAAAATGAAACTCTCAAACTAAATGAAATTTTTCTTCGCTTTATTTTCTTTTTTGTCACTTTCCGCCCAAACAAAAGGCATTGTCGTTGATGAAAACAACAAACCAATTCCGTACGTCAATATTTGGGTTGAAAATGAAAATATCGGAACAACTTCGGATGAGAATGGAGCTTTTATAATGAATATTTCTGAAGACAAGACACTTGTTTTTTCTTCCGTTGGATTTGAAGTAAAAAAGACTACTGTAAAAGACGGAGAGAAAGTAATTTTAGTAACCGCTATTTATAATTTAAGAGAAGTAGTCATTTCCAAAAGAAAACAAGATAAAGAAATTGAAATCGGCGATGCGCAAAGAATACACCACCGACAGTTATCAGGAGACAAACCCTGGATTTACGGTAAATTATTCGAACAAGATACTATTTACAAAAAAACACCGTTTCTAAAAAAGATTGTCTTTTATTCAGACAGCGATAAAAAAGGCGCTAAGCTAAAAATCAGGATTTTCGAGTTCAACGATTCTATTCCCGGAAATGACCTAATAAATGAAGACTTGATTGTCAAGGTTAATAAAGGTATGAAACGAAATGTAATAGATGTTTCCAAATACAATCTCTTATTTCCCGAAAAAGGCATCGTGATTGGCTTAGAATGGATGATTATTGAAGAAAACAGGGCTGATTTTGAATACAAAGATTCTAAAACAAAAAAATTGGTGAAACTTGAAGATTACGCACCATCATTGGTGGTCAATTATTCTGATAAAGAAAATGCGTTTACCTATTCTAGAGGTAAATGGATTAGAAGCAAAATATTCCTTATTGAAAAGAAGAGCAAGGAACCATGGTCAAATAAGGTCATGATGCCGGCCATAAACCTCATACTCTCAAACTAAATGAAGTCATTTTTATTTTTATTTTTGTTTTCAATCTCACTTTCCGCTCAAACCACCCGAGGTATAGCCGAACGCAATGAAGTTAAAGGCGTCGTCAAAGACAGTTTATCAGGACAACCGATTCCGTATGTCAATATTTGGGTCGAAAATGAAAACATCGCAACGACTTCGGAAGAAGATGGGACTTTTTCCATCAATGTCGCTTCTGATAAAAACCTGATTTTTTCGGCTTTGGGTTATGAAAAGAAAACCATTAAAGCTTCCCAAGCCACAGCAGTTTTTTTGAGCTCAAAAGCGTTTGATTTGGACGAAGTCATTATTTCAAACAGCATCGGAACCAAACAAATGGTCATTGGTCAAACGGAAAACACCGTTGCTCAGGCTTTTGATAACGGACCAAGAATAGACGTTAAATATTTCCCTTATAACTCAGCTTATCAAAAAACAAAGTACATCAAAAAAATAATGCTTAATACGGACAGCAGAATAGAAGATGCGACAGTTAAAATTCGTTTTTACCGAGTTGACGCCAATGGTTTTCCGGGAGAAGAAATGCTAAAAAAGGACTTAATCGTTTCGGTTAAATATGGCACCAGACATAATAAAATTGACTTGTCTGATTATAATTTGGTCATGCCAAAAGCCGGACTTTTTGTGGGTTTTGAAAAACTGATGATTGAAAAAAACAAGAAGGAAAAAACTGTTACAGACCAGAATACTAAAACCATACAAATACAGAAAATTTATTACCCGTTTATCCTCTACAACTATGTAGAAAGAGAAGCGTTGTTTACTTTTTCGGGAGGAAAGTGGCAAAAACAGGCAATGGAATCCAACGGAATAAAAGGAAAAGTCAAAGGATACGAACCCGCAATCAACCTAGTACTGACCAACTAAACGACAAAAAACCTATATTTGCAGGTTAGTAAAAACAATTTAATGAAAGAAATTAAAAACATTTCGCGCTCCAGAGCGCAAGAATCGTCGGCAGCTATCGAACGATTGTACATTACCATGAGACATTTATTCAACAGAGGTTTTTATAAACCCATGGGTGTTTCAGGGGAAACATTAAGAGAAGCTTTATTGTCTCTGAGACCGGAAATTTACGGCAGTATAGCCGAAGAAAAAGTAGAGCTCAACGGTTTGCTTTACGTGATTGAAAGACTTCCGGTAGGCATTGAAGAATGTCGTTTTATCAACTTAACTTCGGATGAAGGGTATTCCAAATCGCATTTTCAAGCGATAGTTCCACCCAAGAGAAGAAGAAATTGTTATCGCATAGATGAAGAGCAAATGAACGTGGAAATTACCCGTGGGCGCTCAGACATTTATGATATTTTAACGCATTTGACTTTTATTTTTATCGAATCACACAAAATCAAAGACCGCGTTTTGTTAGACGAAGGCAATGTTGAGCTTACACGTGATTGGCAAAAATTAGAGCAAGCGGTTTTACAAAATAAGAAGTTTACCCAGTCGGAAAAAGAAGTGGCGATTTCACATGCCGCCAATGTTTTGGGCAGAAGTTTTTCGGAAGTGTTGGATATTTATGACGCTTTTGGCACCAAAGAAAAACCGGATAGATTTCTACACGTCATTTATTGGTTAGGCAAATTAGCCATCGAGGAAATTGTTGACAACAACAAAAGAACCATTACGTTCAGCCCGATTTTAAGAGAAAGATTAGGGCATCACATACACGGTGAAATTTGGGCCACCACCATCAAAGAAACCTTGAAAGCCAATAATTTATTAGAAAGACCGATTCACATTATCAGTGCCAACATGCACAGCGTGATGAATTCCATTTTTGCTACTACGGTTTTGAAAACCAAGTTCAAAGACAAATCGGATTTCTTTATTTATGAAGAATTGAGTAAATCGGGTGCAGATCCTGTTAGAAATAAAGTGGAAGAGTTTGCCGTAAAACACGGTATGATTTCTTTGCCCGACCAATCAGGAACTAACATCGATGTTCAGATTTTTGACACGGCCAAAATTGATTGGGCCAAATCAAGTTTTCCAAACGCTAAAATCGGCAAAGAAAGTCCTGTACTGATTGTCATGGATTATGCTTTTGGCGAGCAGGCTTTTGAAACGATAGATGAATTATTGAAACCTTACAAAGAAGGAAAAAACAAAACTTTTCTAAAAGTTGAATCGGTATCCATCATGGGTAAAGCCGGAATTTTGGAAGGAGGAAAAGGCGATATCATGATTCCTTCGGCGCACATCAATGAAGGCACAGCAGACAATTATCCTTTTGAAAACGAATTGACCGCCAAGATGTTTGACGGAAACGATATTCCGGTTTATTCGGGACCAATGGTTACGGTGTTGGGAACATCACTCCAAAACAAAGATTTACTGAAGTTTTTCCACGAATCAACCTGGGAAGTGATAGGTCTCGAAATGGAAGGCGCTTATTATCAAAAAGCGATACAATCAGCCTCTAAAATCAGAAAGAGCATTCACCCGAATGTAAAAGTACGATATGCTTATTATGCTTCTGATAATCCTTTGGAAACCGGAAGCACATTGGCATCGGGCGGATTGGGTACTACTGGAGTAAAGCCAACGTATTTGATTACTATTAAAATATTAGAACAAATTTTTAACGTTAAATAAATTTTTATGAGCGCAACACCTCAAAACAATGATAACCAAGAAATAGATTTATCGTTGGTTTCTAAAAAAATAGGAGGCTTTTTTGAAAACATTTCTACCCAAATTTTCAAAGGCTTTTTGTTCTTTAAAAGAAACAGCATTTGGGTCGGAATCTTATTTGTACTAGGAGCCGGATTGGGTTTTTATTTAGACAGGACCTCAAAAGCTTATGACAATCAGGTTATTGTAATGCCTAATTTTGGGTCAACCGATTATTTGTATGCTAAAATTGACTTAATCAACTCCAAGATAGAAGAAGGCGATACTGTTTTCTTGAAAAAAGTGGTGCAAATAAAAGAACCTAAAACGATTAAAAAAATTGAAATAAAACCCATAACAGACGTCTATAAATTTATCGATAACAAAGCACAGAATTTTGAATTGATAAAATTAATGGCTGAAGATGGCGACATCAAGAAGATAGTAGAAGAAAGTTTGACCAGTAAAAACTATCCTTTTCATTCTATTACATTTGTGACGGACAAGAAAATTTCCAATGAAAATACGGTCTCTCCATTGCTTAACTACCTTAATGACTCAGAATATTTCGCCAAAGTTCAAAAGGAATATTTAAACAATATCAAAGTGAAAATGGTTGAAAACGACTCTATTATTGCTCAAATTAACGGGTTCTTAAATACTTTTAACGGTACCTTGAACGGTTCGCAAAAAAGTGACAAACTGGTTTACTACAACGAAAACTCCCAATTGGATGAGGTAATCAAAACCAAAGATAATTTGATCACAGAACAAGGAAATCATCGTTTAGAATTGATTAACTTGGATAAAATAGTCAAGGAAAACAGTACGGCACTAAACATTAGAAACAACAAAGCCATAAACGGGAAAATGAAATTAATTTTACCGGTTTTATTCATCGGACTTTTTGTTTTGGTCGGACTTTTAAAATCCTTTTACCAATACCAAATGGCCAAACTGAACAGTTAATTTATGAAAGGAATTATATTAGCGGGCGGTTCAGGAACAAGATTACATCCCTTAACGTTGGCCGTGAGCAAGCAACTAATGCCCATTTATGACAAACCGATGATTTATTATCCGTTGTCAACCTTAATGTGGGCAGGAATTCGAGAAATATTAATCATTTCAACGCCACATGACTTGCCGCTTTTCAGACAGTTATTGGGCGATGGTACCAGTTTAGGTTGTCGGTTTGAATATGCCGTTCAGGAAAATCCCAATGGTTTGGCCGAGGCCTTTATCATCGGAAAAGAGTTTATAGGTAACGACAAAGTAGCTTTGGTTTTGGGCGATAATATATTTTACGGCACCGGACTTTCCGAATTGCTTTTGGCCAACAACAATCCCGATGGCGGTGTCATTTATGCTTACCACGTTCACGATCCGGAACGTTATGGTGTGGTAGATTTTGATGCTCATGGTAATGTATTGTCTATTGAGGAAAAACCCGAAAAACCCAAGTCAAATTATGCTGTGCCCGGCATTTATTTTTATGACAATGATGTTGTAGAAATTGCGTCCAATATACAACCAAGTCACCGAGGAGAATTAGAAATTACCGATGTTAATAAAGAGTACCTTACCAGAGGGAAACTCAAAGTAAGCATACTCGACAGAGGAACGGCTTGGTTAGATACCGGAACGTTTAACTCTTTAATGCAAGCCAGCCAGTTTGTTCAGGTTATAGAAGAACGACAAGGATTAAAAATAGGCGCCATTGAAGAAGCGGCTTACAGAATGGGTTTCATCGATGATAAACAGTTAAAAAAATTAGCCCAACCGTTATTAAAAAGTGGTTATGGCAATCATTTATTAAGTTTAATTTAAATGAATTTTATCCCAACAAAACTCGAAGGTTGTTTTATCATTGAGCCCAAAATAATTCTCGATGAAAGAGGTTATTTTATGGAAAGCTTCAATGAAAAGACTTTTCAAAAAGGCATTGGCCAAGAGGTTCATTTTGTGCAAGACAACCAATCCTATTCTTCCAAAGGAGTTTTGCGCGGCTTGCATTACCAAACCGGAGTGCATGCACAAGCTAAATTGGTTAGGGTTTTGCAAGGTGAAGTGTTGGATGTAGCCGTTGATTTGAGACCGAATTCCCCAACCTATGGTCAATATGAATCGGTGATTTTAAGCGGAGAAAACCAAAGACAGTTTTTTGTGCCGAGAGGTTTTGCCCACGGATTTTTGGTGACGAGTAATACGGCTGTTTTTTTCTATAAATGTGATAATTTTTATAACAAAGAAAGTGAGGCCGGCGTTATTTATAATGACAAAACCATCAATATTGACTGGAATTTCCCTTCCGAAAACTTAATCATTTCTGAAAAAGACAGAATCCAACCTAATTTGGAAAAAGCCGAAACAGTATGGTCATTTTAGTCACCGGAAGCACCGGACAATTAGGTCAAAGTTTGCAATATATTGCACACCAATATCCTGAGATTGACTTTTTGTTCTGCCCATCAAGTGAGTTAGACATCACCAATTTGGAGCAATGCAGAGCGGCCTTTTCAAAATACAAACCCCAATATTGTATCAATACAGCAGCTTATACAGCAGTTGACAAAGCGGAAATCGAACCTCAAAAAGCACATTTAATCAATGCAATTGGCGCTAAAAATTTAGCTGAGGTTTGTAAAGAGTTCAATACTGTCTTGCTTCATATCTCTACCGATTTTGTTTTTGACGGCAACAAAAAATCGCCTTATACCGAAGAAGACTTAGCTAATTCGACAGGTGTTTACGGGCAAACAAAAATGGAGGGCGAAATCGCTATTCAACAAACTTGGGAAAAGCACTTTATCATTAGAACTTCTTGGGTTTATTCTCAGTTTGGTAATAACTTCATGAAAACCATGTTGCGTTTGGCTTCGGAAAGAGATAGTCTTTCTGTGGTCAATGACCAAATCGGAACACCAACGAATGCGGTTGATTTAGCAACGGTTTTGATTAAAATCATTTTAACCGACAACCAACAACCGACAGCCGACAACTTCGGCATTTACAATTACAGTAATGAAGGGCAATGTTCTTGGTACGAATTTGCCCAAAAAATATTTGAAATCAATAATATTCGAATAAATTTACAACCAATTCCTACTTCAGGTTTTCCAACACCCGCAAAACGGCCAAAGTTTAGTGTTTTGGATAAACGAAAAATTAAAGAAGTTTTTGGAATTAACATTCAAGATTGGATAACAAGTTTAAAAGAACATCAAGGTTAATCATGACAAGATTTGATATCTCAATTATAGTTCCGCTTTATAACGAGGAAAAAGTATTTGAACAGTTAGTCCAAAGAATTACTAATGTCATTAATGCTACCCAATTTTCTTGTGAAGTTATTTTAATCAATGACGGGAGCACGGATGATACAGAGAAACTAATTGAAAAAACTTGTAAAGCAGATTCTCGTTTTACTGGAATTATATTGTCAAGGAACCATGGCCATCAGTTAGCCGTAAGTGCCGGATTGATGAATGTCAGAGGAGGAAAAGGCGCGATGATTATTGATGGAGACTTGCAAGATCCGCCGGAATTAGTGAACGAATTTTACGCGCTCTTATCAGACGGTTATGATGTTATTTACGCCATTAGAAAAAACAGAAAAGAAGGTTTTTTGAAAAAATTGGCTTATTCCACTTATTACAGATTACAAAAAAAGATATCTAGTTTTAATATCCCAATTGACAGCGGTGATTTTTCAATGCTAAGCCGACGAGTGGTTGACACCATGAATGCGATGCCGGAGCAAAGTCGATATTTAAGAGGCATGCGCGCGTGGGTTGGATTTAAACAAATTGGTTACGAATACAACCGTGATGAAAGACAAGCCGGCGAAACCAAATACAGCTGGACAAAATTGTTTGAATTGGCGTTCAACGGGATTTTTAACTTTAGCGATTTCCCGGTGAAAATCATTACCAGACTTGGATTTATAACAGTCGTTTTTTCCTTAATTTATTTTGCTTACAACTTGTACCGAAAGTTTTATTACAATGACGTGCCACAAGGGTTCACAGCAACCATTTTGGCGATTATTTTATTTAGCGGCGTACAGATGATTTCTTTAGGATTGATAGGAGAATACGTGTTGAGAATTTACAATCAAGTTAGAAACAGACCATTATTTGTCATTGATAAATTGATTCAGGACCAAGAAGAAAAACCTTTGGGCAAGTAAAAAAAACAGACTATGAAATTCATTGAAATATTAAGAGAGAATAAAGACTATTGTACACTAATCCCCAATTAATCAATTAATGAAAATCAAAGCCTTTTTTGATGATAAACACACAAAAATTTATCTATTTTCTTTTGTAATCGTACTGATTTTTTTTCAAATTTCTTATGGTTTGGATGTCGTGTTACCAACCAATATCGCTTGGTTGCTTGACGCTCATCACGATTGGGGAACCCATTATTTAGGCTGGGCTTTTTACCGAAATGAACCTTGGACATTTCCCCTTGGACAAATGGAGAATCTCTGTTATCCGGTTGGGACCAATGTTGGTTATTTTGACTCAATACCATTATTGGCCTTATTTTTTAAAATTTTTTCAGGTATACTTCCGGATGATTTTCAGTTTTTAGGCGCTTGGTTGTTGTTTTGTCAATTGATGTTGGCAGTATTTGTTGTCAAAATTGCCAAACTATACAATGTAAAAGGAATTTACATATTGGCAGGCGTAATCTTAATCGCTTGTAATCCGGTGCTTATTTACAGAGGAATGCATCCATCGTTGTGTTGCCATTTTTTTATTTTAGGGTCACTCTATTATTATCTGAAACCGCTTGACAAAACAAATGTAATCGGGGTAAATAACAAGCAAGTATACTTGCTACTACTGAGCTCCTTGATAAGTCCATATGTTTGTTTTATGATTATCGGATTTAACTTTATATTGCCTTTCAAAAGCTATTTTTACGATAAACTTATATCCCTTAAAAGAGCTCTTGTGTATCCAATTGTAAGCTTGTTTTTAGTACTTATTCTCTGGTCAGTTTTTGGGATGGTTGATTTTTCAGATTCTGTGAATTTGGAAGTGCAAAACAGTTATGGTTTATATGGCTTTAATCTGAATTCCTTTTTCAACTCCAGTGGATTTTCCTCCATTTTCCCTGCCTTACCGCAAGTTACGCCTTTTCAATATGAAGGCTTTATGTACTTGGGATTGGGTATGATGATTTTGATAGGAATGTCTTTAATCGTGTTATTTACAAAGAAGAAAAGGGGGGCAGTTCTTGAACTTAAGACAACTAATTTACCCTTGTTGATTTTAGTTATTTTACTTTCCTTATTTGCCGTTTCCAATAAAGTAACCTATGGAAGCAATACCCTTTTGGAATATCCACTTCCTTCATTCATAATGAAAGCGGGTGGTGTTTTTAGGGCAAGCGGAAGATTCGTCTGGGTAGCATATTATTTGATAATGCTCTTAACGTTGCTGCTTTTCGTAAAATCAAAATACAATGAAAAACTGAAAATCACTGTTATAGCCATTATCGTTTTCATTCAACTATATGATATAAAAACAATTTATTTGTATCGTGATTTGAAATCCGGAACATATACTTCGCCGTTGTCTAATGAGAAATGGTCAAATCTATTAAAGCATTTCGATAGGGTTATTACTTATCCGCCATTCAATAATAATTTACTCAGACCTTGGGATTATCAAGACTTATGTTTTTTAGCTTTGAAATCAAACAAGGCTATTTCTGCGGGTTATGCTGCTCGAGAAAATTTAGAGAAAAACCATGGTTTTATTGATTCATTGAACACCAATTTAAATCAAGGTATTATTTTCGAGAACGAATTAATGGTAACTGCACCAAAATATTTAGATGCATTTAGTGTCGCTTTACACAATAAGACAGCTAACATAACTTATTTGGACGGTTATTATCTTTTGTATTCAAAAAAGAATAAAGGTGTTTCACCAATTGTTTTGGATAAAAAAGACCAGTCCAAAATCGATTCGGTTTACAACCAATATAACAAATCAAATGTTTTAGAGCCAATTGACAAACCCGGTTTTAAAGATGACTTCCAATTCAATATTGAAGAGTTAAACGCCACCCAAACCGTAATTAATATTAGCGGCTGGGTTTTCCGAAAAGGGATAAATAACAACCAAAAAGATTCGATTTTTGTTGCGGTTTCAAACAATTCTAAGACCTATTTAATGAAGGCAAAGCCAATAAAAAGACCGGATATTAACGAAATATTCAATAAAGGAAATCTCGATAATGCGGGCTTTAACGCTACAGTATTTGCCGGGAACTTTAAAAAAGGGAAATATGATTTAGGATTGGCAATAAAAAGTGGAGACGGGAAATGGTTTTTCTCAGCGACAGGGAACATTGTTGATATTGGCAGAGAAGACTTTGTTAAGCCAGGACCATTAAAAAAGCTACCTAAATCTGAAGGAACCATTGGAAATGTTGATTTTTTTGAAGTCAAAAAAGATTATGTTTCTATTAGCGGTTGGGCGGCATTCCAAAATCAAGATTCAAAAGATAACGGAATTAGTATTGTATTTATTGGTTCCAAAGGCAATTTCTGTATACCGACGCAAAAAAGCCAGCGCAAGGATGTAACCGCTTTTTTCAAGAGCAAATACAATTTCGACAACTCAGGCTTTGCTTCAAAGATGAAATTAAAAGAACTTCCAAAAGGAGAATACAAAGTTGCTTTGCTGATAAAAAACAAAGTAACTAATGCAGAAGCACTATACACTTCTAAACGGATTCTGGAAGTAAAGTAGCTTTTGTAAATTGGCTTTGTCGAACCATTTATCGAAAGTAATTTTTATATAAACTCAATAAAATTATATATTTGCATCAAAAATATTTAAAAAAATGAAATCAACTATTTTATCATTAGCCGCAGTTTTAGTGCTGTTTACATCTTGTAAAGATGACAAAAAGAGTGAAGCTGAAGTTGTAGCACCAAAAGATTTACCATTTACAATTACAGTCAATGCTATTGTTGAAAAAGATGATATTTTCCAGATTTTTTTTAATGAAGACGGAAAAGAATCCTACGCTCCTGAAGATGCGATTACGGTAAACGTTACCGGAAAACCACAAGCACAGGACATTGTATTCGTTTTACCAGAAGAAATTACACCAATGTCGTTAAGATTTGATGTTGGCGCCAATAAAGAATTAGGACAAGTAAAAGTAAACGGGTTCACCCTAAATTATTTAGATGCCTCTTTTAACGGAACGAGTGCACAATTCTTCAAATCATTTTACCCAAATGACAATGCAGAGTTTGATGTTGCTAACAACACCATTAAATTAAAAAGTATTGAAGGAAAACCATATGATCCGATTTTAGGAGCAACAGTCGATTTGAAAACAGAAATGACAAAATTGTACAATAAGGCACAAGGGAAAAAATAAAAAAAACAGGAGCAATTTGCTCCTATTTTTTTTTCGTCAATTTATTGTAATGACATTTTAAAAAGATGGTAGTGAAGTCGAAATACGCTACCAATGCCGAAGAACTTTTGTGTTTTAACTTTACATCCAATGCCTCTTTTAGCGCTTTGTAAATTTGGTTACTTACGCCTTCGTTGAGCATCTTGGCGGTTATTTCTTCAAAGTAGGCCGGTTTGATATGAGGTTTACAGCGAATGTAAAATTCTAAATCGCCCACAATTTTATAATGGTCGTTGAACAGACCAACATTCTCAAAAAGCTGTTTGTGATGAAAAGAACCTACTTGCGCGATTTCCATATTGCGGACTACTTTTTCCCAAACGAAAGCCTTCCCGATGACATTTAAAACTTCTTTTTTAGTATTGGTTAATTCCACTTGGGAAGAAATATAATTGCAATCAGGAGCTTGTTTTAAGTGGAAAAAATAACGCTCCAAGGCGTTGGGCAAATACTCGTCATCGGAACCTAAAAAACTGATCCAAGTGCCTTGGCTGAGTTTAATTCCTTTGTTCCAGGCATCGTAAATGCCACGGTCTTTCTCGGAAACAAACTTAAACGTGATGTTTTTTTCCTGAAAATGGGGAGCGAAGCTTTTCACTATTTCCATGGTATTATCGGATGATTTTCCATCAACAATAATAAATTCGAAATCCGTAAAACTTTGGTTTAACACAGACGAGATGGTATCTGCAATCGTTTTTCCGCTGTTATAGGAAGCCGTAATTACCGTGAAAAACGGAGTATTATTTTCCATTTAAAATGGTTTTAGATTGTAAAAATAAAAATATGGAACTAATCAGTAAAAATAGACAAGTACTCAGCAATACCGAAGCAATCCCAAAATTATTTTTAAAAAGGTATACTGATAGCGGAATCTTAATAAGCGCCGCTATTCCCATTAATATGATCTGACTGTTAAGTTTGCCCAATCCATTAAAGAAGTTGGCATAAAAGGTAAATAATACCCTAAAAACAGTCATAAACACTACCGAAGCGATAACCAAAACCGATACATAATCCATTTTGCGAATCCATAAAAACAAGATTTGGTTGCTCAACAGTCCCAAAACAATAATGCCCAATGCTATCAGTAGAAAAACAAGGTGGAATTTGGCAAATAATTTTTTGATGCCTTCAAAATCATGTTCGTGAAACTTTTTTGAAAAAAGTGGCCAGAATGGTGCCAGTGCCGATAAAATTATGAGCAGCGGAAATTGAAATAATTTGGTGATGACGTCGTATTTCGCCGTTTCTTCCGGTAACAGATAATGCGATATCAAATAAGGATCTGAGAAAAAAACGATAACCATAAAGCATTGGATTAGCATGAATTTCAACCCCATTTTTAACAGCTCTTTATTTTTGGCCATAAAATCATTTTTTTCAAACGAAACGACCTTGTAGCTGGTCTTCTTAAAGAAAAGAAAGGTATAATAGGCGTTGATGGCAATGGTGGTAAAGCCGTTTAAAAAAGTAATCAGGTATAATTTACGGATACTTTCTTCCTTGCTAAAAAGCGATATAGATAAGATTAGAAAAATGAAAAATGAAAACTGAGTCACCGTAGAAGATTGCTCAGCAATGTGGTTTTTATTAATGCCAATAAATAAAGATTTGTTCATTGACAGCACTAAATTGAGACAAAAGAAAGCGCCGTTGATAAGGATTAAATAGTTGACCGGTTTTTCCTCAAAAGGCAAATTAAAAAACTGCGAAAGGTTAACTGAGAAAACTACGATTAACAACGCCAAAAACATCAGCAATGCTAAAATCCCGGTTGAAATATAGGATGTGGTTATGTATTCATTGGTGTTTTTCGTTTCGTTTTTTACGACAAACTCCGGTATTTTAGTTTTCAATACGTTAGAAATGCCAAAGTCAAAAAACAAACTCCATTGAAACATGGATAAAATCAACACCCATACGCCATAAGTTTTATCTCCGAAAAAAGCAATTAAAAAGGAAACCGATAAAAACATGATAACACCGGTTAAGCCTTTAAAAAAAGCGCTTAGCAGAAACTGGCTCTTGAGTAGGGTTGAAATTTTCAAATTATGATAAAATGTTGTACAAATGCTTAATTTCTGCAGCTAAAGAAACCTGATGGTTCCCCACAAAAAAACCGTTTTTGTCTAAGTATTGGGCGTTTTTCATTTCACCGAATATCTCGTAATCAAAAAAGCGCAGGACTTCATTTTTTGTAAAATCCCCGGTTACTATCGGACGACAATCAATGCCGTTAGCTTCCAGTTTGGCTACAATATCACTGCGTTTTAGAGTAGATTCGGGTTTGATGATAAAACTAAAACCAAACCAACTGCTCGAATCTATGTCCTGCTGAATGTAAAAGTCTTTGTGATTGGCAAAAAGCGACGTAAACAAGACGGCATTTTCCCTTCTTTTATCCAAGAAATCAGGCAGTTTTTTTAATTGTTCAATCCCGATGGCACCGCTCATTTCTACCGGTCTGAAATTGTAACCCGGCAAAACAAAACGGAAAGATTCTTCAAACGAGTTGTCACTTTTATTGGAAACTTTGTTCTCTTTGGGCAAATGTCTGGTCCAACCATGCGCTCTGATACAAACCAAAACATGGAAAAGCTCTTCGTCATCGGTTACCACAAGTCCGCCTTCCATAGTGGCCATATGGTGAGAATAGAAGGTAGAAAAGGTTCCCATAATTCCGAAAGTTCCGGTTTGTTTCCCCTTATATTCAGCGCCCATCGATTCGCAATTGTCTTCCAGTAAAAGAATATCACGTCCGGCAATGATTTTATTGATGGCGTCAAAATCATTAGGGTTTCCCAACAAATTTACAGCAAAGATCATTTTGGTATTATCGGTTACGGCTTTTTCAAGTTGTTCCAAATCAAAATTTAAGGTATGCAAATCCACGTCGACAAACTTTAATTTCAAACCGTATTGGTATAACGGATAATAAGTAGTTGACCAAGAAACCGCAGGAACAATGACTTCGTCACCTCTTTTCAGTTTTGGGTTCTTGGTATAGAATAAGGCTGCAACCGCCAGCAAATTGGCTGAAGAACCGGAGTTGACCATTACCGCGTATTTAGCACCGCAAAATGCTGCAAAATTTTCTTCAAATTGTTTTACACTTTCACCCATAGTGTAAATGTCTTTGGCGATTACGGATTGAATCGCATTGATTTCTTTTTCATCCCAAGTGGAGGATGCTAATGGATATTTAATCATGTAAAACGTGTTTTTTAAAATAGTCAAAAGTTTTTTCGATGCCTGATTTTAAAGAGGTAGAATGTTTCCAACCAAAGGCTGTCAGTTTTGTATCGTCTATCAATTTTTGTTTCATCCCGGTTGGTTTGGTCAGGTCGTGAACAAAAGTTCCTTCATAGCCTATAACCGAGGCAATGGTTTGATAGTATTCGTTTATGGTATAGTCAAAACCGAGTCCGGCATTGATGTTTTGCGGCATGGTATCAAAATGTTCAATCGCATAAAAAACAAAATCGGCTAAATCCTCAGCATACATGAATTCTCTTCTGGATAAACCGTCGCCCCAAATGTCAATCTCACTTTTATTTGAAATTTTAGCTTCATATACTTTTCTGATCACCGCCGGAACCATGTGTGAATGTTCGGGCGAAAACTTATCAAATTTCCCGTATAAATTACAGGGGATTATGGTTTTGTATAAAAAGCTTGGATCTTCTTTATGGATGTATTCACAAAGTCGGGTTGCCATGATTTTGGCTATGGCATAACCTTCATTGGTTGGTTCCAATTCGCCTTGTAAAATAAGCTCTTCCTTTAAGGGATTTTCAGCATTCCGCGGATACATGCAGGAACTGGCCAAGTTGATAAAGCGTTTCACGTTGTTTTCACGAGAAGCCATTATGATGTTTTTCCCCATGTCTATATTATCCGTTAAAAATTTTACCGGATTAGCAATATTAGCATGAATACCACCAACGATACCGGCGGCATGGATGACAAAGTCGGGTTGGTGAAGCTTGATGTATTTAGTAACCGCTTGGTAATCCTTTAAATCAAGTTCCTTACTCGTTGGATGCAGAAAAGTATAATTTTTTGCTTTTGAGAAATGTAAAATGTTTTTGCCGACTAATCCATTTCCTCCGGTTAAAAAAATCTTCATAGGATTTAGGTAAAAGTTTGGATTTATTCAAAAAGCTTCAATGAATCGCGGTCTTTAAAACGTACGACATATTCCAAATCGTGTTTCATCATGATTTTAACAAGCGTTTCCAGCGATGTTTGGTTCGGGTTCCAACCCAATATTGTTTTGGCTTTGGTTGGGTCGCCCAATAAACTTTCTACTTCAGCCGGTCTGTAATAATTAGGGTCAACTTCAATTAAAATACGACCGGTTTTTTTGCAAACACCTACTTCGTCTTCATTTTGGCCTTGCCATTCTAATTCGATGCCGGCTTCGCGGAAAGCCAATTCACAAAACGTTCTTACCGAATGTTGTATTCCGGTCGCAATTACGAAATCTTCCGGAGTTTGCTGTTGGAGCATTAGCCACATACATTCTACATAGTCTTTGGCGTAACCCCAATCTCTTAAAGCATCGAGGTTTCCTAAATATAATTTTTCCTGAATGCCGTGGGCAATTCTTGAGGCCGAAAGCGTAATTTTTCGGGTCACAAAGGTTTCACCGCGTCGTTCCGATTCGTGGTTGAATAAAATCCCGTTAACGGCAAAAATTCCATAGGATTCGCGGTAATTTTTTGAAATCCAAAAGGCATATAATTTGGCCACACCATAAGGGGAACGAGGATAGAAAGGAGTGGTTTCTTTTTGAGGCACTTCTTGTACTTTACCGTACAGTTCAGAGGTTGACGCTTGGTATATTTTAGTTTTTTCGACCAAATTACAGATTCGAACCGCTTCAAGCAATCGAAGCGTTCCTACACCATCCGTTTCAGCTGTATACTCAGGCATGTCAAAAGAAACCTTGACATGCGATTGCGCGGCTAAATTATAAATTTCATCCGGTTGTATTTGTTGTACAAGTCTGATAAGATTGGTGGAGTCGGTCATGTCACCGTAGTGCAACTGGATTCGTTTTTTTTGGTGTAAATCCCGAATCAAAGATTCGATATATAAATGCTCGATTCTTTCGGTGTTAAAAGTGGAACTTCGTCTGATTATTCCATGAACTTCATAACCTTTTTCAAGTAAAAATTCTGCAAGATATGAGCCGTCTTGACCATTAATACCTGTTATTAACGCTTTCTTCATTTCAATTTTGAATATAATTACAAATATAGGGTTTATTATAGAAATACATTTATCCGACTTTATGAATTCAAATAAAAATTATCTGTTATATTTGAACCAAAAAAGAAATTGAAGGCCAAAGTAAACATTTCATTACTCTTTACACTGGTTGTTTTATGTGAGATTTACATAGTTTCATTTAGAATAAATTTATTGATTCAGTTTGCCTTTCTTTCTTTGTTGCTTTTCTCGGGCAAGACACAGTTTTCTAAATCCTTTTTAAGAACTATTCTGCCGGTTATTCTGCTGGTTTTTTTAGGTTTTTTAGGCACTTTTCTCGACAGCTACAATAGGGTCGACATTATAAAAGACATTTCCCATTTCATAAAACCGGTTTTTGTTTTGTGCATAGGGTTTTTGGTTTTTAAGGCCATTAATGACCAAAGGATTTTTCTTCGAACCATAATCCATATAGCAGCAGTTACAGCAGTAATTCATGTTGGCGGAATACTGTTATTTTCTAATTTTTTGTCTCGCTCTATTTCAGACATCAGAGGCGAGTATGGGTTGGATAACTTCATTGAGATTTTCGCGATGTTCTTTTTAATATTGGCACCAAAAACAGCCATAGAGCCTTTATATAAAAAAGATATTTACCGAAAAATACTAATAGCCCTTTTTGCGGTTTCAATCATGTTTTATTTTTCCAGAACCATGTTTGGAATGATATTTTTCTTGGGATTGTCTTTTTATGGGTATGCCAAGTTAAACAAAAGAACACTCAAAGTATTGGGTGCTTTTATAGCAGTGGTTGTTTTGTTTTATATGTATTTGGAAACTTTAAAACCCGAGAGAAATTCAAAAGGAATTGAAGCCCTGTTGTATAAAATAAAAATAGCACCCGGAGAGGTTTTCAATGCCAAATTAGACCGGAGCAATCACACCAAACTTTGGGACCATTGGAGAGCTTATGAAGCCAAAAGAGCCTTAATTTTGATGAATGAAAATCCTAAAAGCTACGTTTTTGGTAACGGACACGGATCTTTGGTTAATCTGAAATTTAAAGCACCCTTGAGTGAAGAAGGCATGCGTTACATTTCTGTTTTACACAACGGGTACATTTTTGTGCTTTATAAAACCGGCTTCATCGGATTGTTTCTATACCTGTTTTTTTTGGTCAGTCTTTACAGGAGAAACTATCATAATCAAACCCAATCTGACATGGTTTTTTTTAAGATTCTCGTGGCCACTGTGGGAGCTTATTTTCTTTTTACGTCGCTCATTATTACCGGAATTTATATCCCGCAAGATTCTATTTTATTCCTCTTGGGCGGCGCTTTGTTTCATGAAAACAAAACATAATGAAGAACATTCTTTTCATACACCAATCGGCTGATTTATACGGCTCAGACAGGACTTTGCTTTTATTGCTCACAAAACTCGATAAATCCAAATTCAACCCTGTGGTGGTATTGCCACTGAGCGGACCCTTACAAGAAGAATTAGAAAAAGAAAACATAAAAGTTGTAATCGCACCGGTACTTAAATTGTACCGTAAAATGTTTACCATAAAAAACATGTCGCTTTTTGCGCAACAAATTAAAAGCGCATTGAGCACTCTTGATAAGCTGGATAAAGAACATCATTTTGATTTAATTTACTCCAACACTTTAGCGGTTTTATTGGGGATGATGTATGCTAAGAAAACCGGGAAGCCACATATTTGGCATGTCCACGAAATCATAGTACACCCTAAAGTAATCGCTCATATTTTTCCTAAACTGCTAAAAAAATACGCCGATGTAGTGGTGTGTAATTCAAATACCACCAAAAATAATTTGGTTTCAAGGATAAAAAAACTATCCGATAAAACCGTGGTTATATACAACGGTTTGTCTCCCAAGGAAAATAATTTTTCGAAAATTGAGAAGACGGACATCGGATTTAAAGACGATGACATTATAATCACATTAATTGGCCGAATCAGTCGATTAAAAGGACATAAGTTATTGCTTGAAACTTACCTCAATCATCTGGATAAAAAAGAAAACATTAAATTGTTATTTGTGGGTTCGCCTGTCGTAGGACAAGAGTATTATCTCGAAGAGGTGGAAGAAATTATAAAGGGCAATCAGCTTGGTAAGGATGTTAAAATCCTTCCCTTTACCAAAGAATTGGCGCCCATATTTGATCTTTCAGACATAGTGGTTGTGCCTTCCACAGAGGCAGAATCCTTTGGTTTAGTGGCTTTAGAGGCCATGTTGGCTCAAAAACCGGTCATTGGCTCAAACCATGGTGGATTAACCGAAATGATTATCGACAATGAAACCGGATTTTTGGTAAAACCCAACAGCCCAGAAGAACTTTCTCAAGCCTTAAAAAAACTGACAGACAGTAAAGATTTGAGAAATGAGTTTGGTAAAAAAGGGTTTCAAAGAGCAATAAGCGAATTTTCAGAGGACAACTACACCTCCCGTTTACAGGCATTATTTGAAAAGATGACACAACGCCATTAGAAACTATTCTTTTTTTTCAAACCGTTTTTATTTCCCTATTTTTGACACCTGAAAAACAAACCCAATGAAAATAGCCATATTAGGAACTCGTGGTGTGCCCAATTATTACGGAGGTTTTGAACAGTTTGCCGAATTTTTTTCAGTGTTTCTTGTAGAGCAAGGACACGAGGTATATTGCTATAATTCACATGATCATCCTTTTCAGGAAAAATCTTTTCACGGTGTCAACATCATTCACCAGTATGATCCTGAACACAAAATGGGAACTTTTGGACAGTTTATTTATGATTTCAATTGCATTATGGATTCTCGAAAAAGAGATTTTGATATCATCTTGCAATTGGGTTATACCAGTAATTCTATTTGGTATTTTCTTTTGCCCAAAAAATCCATTATCATAACCAATATGGACGGGCTCGAGTGGAAGCGGACAAAATATTCCAAACCGGTACAGCAATTTTTAAGATTTGCCGAGCGACTGGCGGCCAAGAACAGTGATTTTTTGATCTCAGATTCGTTGGGAATTCAAAAGTTTTTAAAGGCGAAATACAAAAAAGAGTCAACCTATATAGCCTATGGCGCTTATCCTTTTACCAATCCAAACGAATCGGTGCTAAAGGAGTACGGCGTGGAAAAAAACAGGTATAACATGATTATGGCTCGTTTTGAACCTGAAAACAATTTGGATATGGTATTGGAAGGTGTTGCCATGAACGAAGACAAGACCACAATTTTGGTCATCGGCAAACACGAAACCAAATATGGTGAATACTTAAAAAGCAAATACAAAAACAATCCCAACATTCGTTTTATAGGAGGACTTTATAATTTGGAACACTTAAACAATCTTCGTTATTTTTCAAATTTGTATTTTCACGGTCATTCGGTGGGCGGTACAAATCCGTCATTGCTCGAGGCCATGGCTTCAAGAGCTTTTGTTATAGCTCATGATAACGATTTTAACAAAGGAATTTTAAAAGAGAACAGTTATTATTTTTCCAATCCGAAAGAGGTGAAAAATATTCTGAATACTATCAAAAAAAATGATAACTTGCAATTAGTTCAAAACAATTTTGACGCCATTGTCAATGAATTTAATTGGGAGAAAATAAATGGTGAATACTTACAGCTCTTTGAAGAGTGTTTTTCTAAATCTGATAAAAGAAAACAAGGAAAATAATTCTTTTATCCCTTTACTTTTAGTCTTAGTTACCATTCCGCTCAGCTATGCTTTTAATAATATAGCTTTGGGTTTGTTTTTGGTGGTGACCATTGTTTCTTTTCGCAAAGCCCATTACAACTATCAAAGCCTGCTGGTTTGGCCGATACTTTTGTACGGCTTAATGGCGTTGTCCTACATGTGGTCTATAGACAGGCAGGATACTTTGTCAGCTTTGTCCAAAGAAATACCATTGCTTTTAATTCCCGCGGGATTTTTGTTGCTTAAAGATTTTAGCAAGGCACAAAAAGATAAAATTATTGCTTGTTTCAGTTATTCTATGGTGGTTTTAGCTTTGTATTTCGTAATCAGAGCTATAATTCGATACCTGTTATTTGGTGATATCAGAGCACTTTTCTATCATGGAGATAACGACAATGATTTTGGCTTGGTTCCTAAATTGTTAAATGCCATACACGTATCAGTCTTTGTTTCGGTTGCCTTTTTTTATTTTTTCACTAAGCCGGTAAAGGCCAAAACAGATTGGTTGTTTTCATTATTTCTCTTTGGTTTTGTCCTGATGTTGTCTTCTAAGAACATCATTTTGGTGCTCATCTTGCTGATCTTAATCCACGTTTTCTTTTTTTCTAAATTATCGCACAAACTACGGTTAAGAAACCTGATTATTTTTGGGTTAATCGTAGGGATTATTTTTTCATTTGGCCGAATCAAAAACAGATTTCAGCAAGAATTTCAAACCAATTCCGCCAAAAGTTTAAGTGCAAATGTGGTTGAAGGCGCTTCTCCCGAAGTGCATTATGTGAGCTTGAAAGAAGCCTGGACCAACGAGTCATTTACACCTAACGACTATTTTCCCGGTACCGCTTTCAGGGTTTATCAATTCAGAATTTTTATCGAGTTGCTCAAGGAAGATAAAGTGTTTTTCACCGGTTTCGGCCTTAATGCTTCTTATCCGAAAATTGAGGAAAAAGCAAAACAGTATAACCTTTATTTGGGTGTAGACGGAAAAGAAGGGTATCAATCAAAGAATTTCCACAATCAATATGTTCAGAATTTCGCCGAACTGGGCATCCTTGGATTTATTTTATTGTTATTAATGCTTATCATTAACGTTAAAAAAGCTTATAAATCTAAAGATTTTGTCCATTTTGCTTTCGCAATTCTAATGATAAGTTTATTTTTGACCGAATCATTTTTATGGAGGCAAAGAGGAGTGGTGTTTTTTACGATAATGTATTGCCTTTTTAATTCAGGAGTTGTTGTCAATAATTCCAAAGCAGAATAAATTATATGAAAAGAATATTAATTACCGGAGCGGCGGGTTTTTTAGGCTCTCATCTTTGTGATAGGTTTATAGCAGAAGGATACTTTGTCATCGGAATGGACAACCTTATTACAGGAGATTTAAAAAACATTGAGCATCTGTTTAAAGATAAGAATTTCGAATTTTATCATCACGATGTTACGAAGTTTGTACACGTTCCGGGAAAAATAGACTATATCCTTCATTTCGCCTCACCGGCAAGTCCGATTGACTATTTAAAAATTCCGATACAAACGCTAAAAGTAGGTTCTTTGGGCACTCACAATCTTTTGGGATTGGCCAGAGTTAAAAAAGCCCGAATTTTAATTGCTTCAACTTCTGAAGTTTATGGCGATCCTTTAGTACATCCACAAACCGAAGAATACTACGGAAATGTAAATACCATTGGACCAAGAGGTGTTTACGACGAAGCCAAACGCTTTCAAGAGTCCATCACGATGGCTTACCACACTTTTCACGGTGTTGAAACCAGAATCGTTAGAATTTTCAATACTTACGGACCGAGAATGCGACTTAATGACGGGCGTGTCATCCCGGCGTTTATCGGTCAAGCCTTAAGAGGTGAAGATTTGACTATTTTTGGTGACGGTATGCAAACGCGCTCTTTTTGTTATGTAACCGATCAGGTGGAAGGCATTTTCAGATTATTGCATTCAGATTATGTATATCCCGTTAATATTGGAAATCCTGATGAAATCACCATCAAAGATTTTGCCGAAGAAATTATAAAATTAACCGGTACCAATCAAAAAGTAGTCTACCATCCTTTGCCGATAAATGATCCGTTACAACGCCAACCCGACACAACTAAAGCCAAAGAAATATTAGGATGGGAAGCCAAAGTAAAGAGAGCCGAAGGCATGAAGTTAACTTACGAGTATTTCAAATCGCTTTCAAGTGAAGAGCTTTTAAAAGAAGAGCACAAAGATTTTAAAGGATATATTCATTAGTATTTTATGGTTGCACAGCAAACAGGAAGATATTCAAAATACATCAGACCGATAAGCATTTTATTCGATCTGGTTGTGGTAACAACTTTAAGTTTGTTTTTCTTTCGAGATTTAAAACTTAATACGTTCTACTATTTGCTGTATCAAACGTTTACTTGGTTTTTGATCGCCATCATTGTCAAATACTATGAAGTTTTTAGGTTTACCACTCCGGTTGAGATTATCACCAAGTTAGTCAAACAATTCAGTCTGTTCTTACTCGTTGTCATTGCTTTTTTCCCCTTTGCCAAAACCGCAATTTTCAGCGGCAGAGCCATAGCGATTTTTATTACTTTGAGCTTCATCATTATCCTGTCTTTCAAATATTTTTTGTTTTACTATTTAAAGAAATACCGAATTGTCACCGGAAGTAATTTCAGAAATGCGGTGATTATTGGCTATACACCCGAAGCCATTCGGTTAAAAGAAGTTTTTGAAAACAGAAAAGATTACGGCTATAGATTTTTCGGCTACTTTTCAGATAAAAAACAGAACCCTGAAATTTTGGGCAAAATAGAGGAATTAAAAAAATTCACCATTGAAAATAAAATCGATGAGATTTATTGTTCTCTAAACGAAATTTCTAATGAAAAGCTCAAAGAATTAGTCGAATTTGCCGATGACAACCGAAAGGTAATTAAGTTTATTCCGGATACTAAAGAGATTTTTTCGAAGAATTTAAAAGTAGATTATTACGAATTGTTTCCGGTTTTATCGCTGCAAAAAACACAACTCCACAATCCCATTATCAAAGGTGTTAAAAGAGCTTTTGATGTGGTGTTCTCTCTTTTTGTTATCCTGTTTATCCTTTCATGGCTAATTCCCGTTTTGGCGGTATTAATCAAGTTAGAATCCAAAGGACCGGTTTTTTTCAAACAAGGCCGACCGGGATTAGATGAAGAAGAATTCTTTTGTTATAAGTTCCGCTCTATGCAAGTAAATGGATTTACAGAAAAAGAAGCCTCCAAAAATGACCCGAGAGTAACCAAAATGGGCAAACTAATGAGAAAAACCAGCATGGACGAATTGCCACAGTTTTTCAACGTCTTGTTGGGCGATATGTCGGTTGTAGGACCAAGACCTCACTTGTGGTCTCAAAATAAAGCTTATGCCAGCAAAATAAAAAAATACATGGTGCGTCACTATGTAAAACCCGGAATCACCGGTTTGGCTCAAGTGAAAGGCTTCAGAGGAGAAATTGAAACCGAAGAAGACATGATAAACCGCATCAAACTGGATGTTTTTTATATTGAAAATTGGTCGATGATTATGGATTTAAAAATTATCTTTCAAACCGTAATCAATATTTTTAAAGGAGAAGAAAAAGCCTATTAAAAAACTTTTTTTGCAATCAAATCTACTATCTGATTGTCTAGATGAAATGTGGTTTGAGCAGTGTCAAAAATCCTCTGTTTTACGATTACCAAATCAGCTTTGTTTAGCTTGGATATTTCGACAAGTTTTTTGTTCAAATCGGCAAAGTTTTCCACATTGGCGACCCAGCCCAACTCATTTTCAGAAACTATAGTTTCTCCTTCTCCACCACCAAAATAAAGAATGGGAAAACCTAACGCGCCATATTCAAATATTTTAGACGGAACCGAGCCGTAAATTCTTGTTTTCAGCGGTACTATAGCAATATCAAAGGTTTTTAAAGTATTGTGCAATGCTTTTCGTTCCATCATCCCGTGAAAGAATATTTTGGACTCTTTTTGGGCCAAAATCAGCGCTTCTATTTGGTTTTTCTCTGCACCGTCACCAAACAGATGCAACTCAATGTTCAAACCGTTTAAATCAATTTTTTCACAGAGTTCCAAAACGCCTTGGGCAACTCCCAAAAGACCGGCATAAAAGATTTTTATAGGCTGGTTTTCGACAGTTTTCAATTCCATTTGGGTTACCTGATGGTCCGGATAATTCCTGTAGAGATGACATTCTTTGTCAGGTGCTATGGTCTTTATATGGGCGATTATCTCATTGGATTGTCCCAAAACCAAGCTTGCCTTTTGGTAAATATAACGCTCAAAAAACAAAGAGATTTTATGCGAAAGCGAACCTTCTTTCAAAGCGTCTAATTCGATTGCTGCTAATGGCCACAAATCGGATACATTGAGGATTACCTTTTTGTTTTTCAGTGAAAGCACCAAAACCGCGATAAAGGAAAGCAATAAAGGCGGCGATTGGACAATCACTTTTTTTGGTGTTTTTTTGAATACTAAATAGCAAAATAAACTCAGTGAAAAAGACAAAATCGAGACCAATCTAACCAAAATATTTTTACTTACACTAGGATAAATCCACAACCTTTTTACCGTAATGTTGTCTCGGTTTTCAGTTACCGAAAATTTGCCTTTGTACTCCGGAAACAATTCGCCTTTTGGGTAATTTCCCAACGGACAAACCACACTAACCTTGTAATTGTGTTGGTGCAACTTCAAAGCCAACTGCTCAATTCTATTGGCTGCTGCGCCTTTTTCCGGCGGATAATAATTGGATATGATGAGAATTTCTTCCATTATTTTTTTAAAAGAATCGCTATGATTCGTTCAGAAGCTTTTCCGTCCCAAAGTTCAGGAATACCCGATTTTCTCTGACCATTTTGCAGAAATTCGGCAAACACTTTTTCTAAATTTTCTATCGATGTACCGACTAGTGTATTGGTGCCAATGGTTTGCGTTTCGGGTCTTTCGGTATTGTTGCGCATCGTAAAACACGGAATATTTAAAACGGTAGTTTCCTCAGAAATGCCGCCCGAATCAGTAATCACGGCAAAGCTGTTTTGAATCAGAAACATAAAGTTCAAATAGCCTTGTGGTTCTACAAATAGGATGTTTTTTAAAGCCAAATCCGTTTCCCCTAAAATAGCCTTAGTTCGAGGATGAATAGGGAAAATTATTTTTTTATCACCAACCATTTTATCAATACCTTGAAGTAATTCTACCAATGATTTTTCCTCATCCACATTCGCCGGACGATGCAATGTCAGGATGATATAATTTCCGGTTTCCAATCCGAATTCGTTCCAAAAAGCCGGTGCAGAAATTCTGTTTAGATTTTGGTATAAAGTATCAATCATCACATTGCCCACAAAGTGAATATTGGAGGATTCGGCACCATATTTTAACAAATTATCCGAAGCGGTGGTTGAAGTGGTAAAGAAATAATCGGTGATGCTGTCGGTAACAATTCTGTTGATTTCCTCAGGCATGGTCATATCTCCCGAGCGAATTCCGGCCTCAACATGGGCTACTTTTACATTTAATTTTTTGGCCACAATCGCGCAAGCCATGGTTGAATTGACATCGCCTACGACTAAAACCAAATCACAAGGATGTTGGATTAATTCATTTTCAAAAGCCATCATAATTGCGGCAGTTTGCTGGGCTTGCGAACCGCTTTTTACTTCCAAATTGGCATGCGGTTGCGGAATATTTAATTCTTCAAAGAAAGTATCGCTGAGGTTTTTGTCATAATGCTGACCGGTGTGCACCAACCGATAGGAAACGGTTGAACCTTCGGCTTGTTTTTTTTCAATCGCTTTGATGATGGGCGCGATTTTGATAAAATTGGGTCTGGCACCCGCGATTATAGTGATTTTCATAAACTATTTTACTAACGAAACAAACTGCTTCAATTTGCCGCTTTTACTCCTTTCTAATGTTGATTTTCGGCTGAATGTGAAAGTCAAACCGGATTCCAAATAAGTGGTAATGGCTTTTTCAATATTTTGAATTTGGTCTGAAGTCAATTCGTGTTGACTCACATACTCAATGTCAAAAGTATCGATTTTGGTTTGTTTTATGACAAATTCTTTCACATTTCCGTCGTCTTTAATGATGCTTTTGGTTACGTAATAAAAAGTCAGTCCGGGCGATTTTTTGCCGCTTGGCAAAAGCGCAATATCATTGGTTCTGCCGATTAACCTTTTGAGAATCGGTTTTTTGAACGTACTTTTTTCCTCCAAAACACCTACATCGCCTATGTCATAGCGGATAAAAGGATGGGCTTTGTTGTACAAAGAAGTAATTACGACGCGACCTTCTTTTCCGTAGGGTAAAATATTATTTTCATCATCCAAGATTTCTACAAATAAGGTTTCCGAATTCACTTGCCATTCACCTTGAGGGTTTTGAAAAGCAATCAAATCCAATTCGGAAGCACCGTATTCATTGATTACCGGAACGCCAAATTGTTTTTCAAGCAGTTCTTTATCGTCTTCAAATAACATTTCCGAAGTGACTACACAACATTTCAACGTTGGGCAAACTGTTTTTAAGATAATGTTTTTTTGCTGTAAAAATTTGGCGAACAAAACGATGGAACTGGTGTAACCATTGATGTAATCAAAGCGTTTTTGTTGGAATTTAACCAGCACACTTTCCAAAACGTTATCTGATAAATCAAAAATAGGAAAGCGGTATCGATGACTGAGTAAATCTTTGATTCGCTCTTTGGTGTTTCCAACAAAATCCAACGGAATTCCGTAAAAACGGGCTTGAAAGGAAGTGTTAAAATCAAGATTATACCATCCGAAACGGTCAAAAATATTGACCCAAGTCAAGGCATGCGAAAATTTATCTTTGGCAAAAATAAAAGGATCACCGCTCGAACCAGATGTTTTATTGACATATACATTTTTTGGGGTATAGTTTTCCGAAAGCCTTTCGCGCAATGGTTTCTGAAAGTCTTTTTTGGTCATTACGGGAACGGCTTCCCAATTTTCAGGGATTCTATTTCCCACCAATGCCTTATATGAGTCATTGTGTTGCAAGTGAAAATCAACAATCTCTTTTCTTTTCTTTTCTACATAATTCTCATACTCCTCTTCCGGGATGGCCTGAATTTTTTCAAACGCCTGCTGGGCTTTCTTAAGGGGAAAGCCTTTCAACCAAAGCGATAAGTGGAATAGTGGAAACACAAAAATCAATTTTCCTCAAAAATAAGAAAAGCAAAGTGTTAAGGGACTAAATTTTTTAAAAGAATGACTTTAAATTCCATCAAAAACAAACTACTTTTGCGCAACAACTACTAACAATACAACACTATGACTATCCTATTACTTGGATCGGGCGGAAGAGAGCATGCTTTAGCCTATAAATTATTACAAAGTCCAAAATGCGAACATCTTTTTGTAGCACCCGGAAATGCCGGAACGGCTGCAATGGCAACTAATGTTTCTATCAGTCCGACAGATTTTGAGAGCATCAAAACTTTTGTAATCAAAGAAAATATTGACATGGTAGTGGTTGGTCCGGAAGATCCATTGGTACACGGAATTTATGATTTTTTCAAGAACGATGTGGCACTCAATCACATTCCCGTTATCGGACCTTCAAAAGTAGGCGCCCAATTGGAAGGCAGTAAAGAGTTTGCCAAAGAATTTTTAATCAAACACCAAATACCAACCGCAGCATATGACAGTTTTACTTCGGAAACGGTTGAAAAAGGTTGTGCCTTTTTAGAAACCCTTCAACCGCCTTATGTTTTAAAAGCAGACGGATTGGCTGCCGGAAAAGGCGTTTTAATTCTGAATGATTTAGAAGAGGCTAAAACTGAGTTGCGAAACATGTTGGTGCATGCCAAATTTGGAACTGCCAGTTCAAAAGTGGTGATTGAAGAGTTCTTAGACGGAATTGAATTGAGTTGCTTTGTCTTGACCGATGGAAAAAATTACAAAGTATTACCAACAGCCAAAGACTACAAACGAATAGGCGAAGGCGATACCGGATTGAACACCGGAGGAATGGGAGCTGTTTCTCCTGTACCGTTTGCCGATGCTGTTTTATTAGAAAAAATAGAAACCCGTATAGTGAAACCAACGGTTGAAGGTTTGCAAAAAGACGGAATAGAATACAAAGGTTTTGTCTTCATCGGGCTCATCATTGTCAAAGGCGAACCCATGGTCATTGAATACAATGTGAGAATGGGCGATCCTGAAACCGAAGTGGTGATGCCGAGGATACAATCTGATTTGGTGACATTATTTCAGGCCGTGGCCAATCAAAAACTGGATGAAGTTACTTTGGAAATTGACCCAAGAAGCGCTACAACCATCATGGTAGTTTCCGGCGGATATCCTGAAGATTATGAGAAAGGGTTTGAAATTACCGGAATTGAAAACATAGAGGATTCAATAGTTTTTCACGCCGGAACCAAACTTGAAAACGGCAAAGTAGTAACCAGCGGCGGAAGAGTTTTAGCGGTGACTTCTTTTGGAGATGACTTTCAAGAGGCCATAAAAAAATCTTACCAAAACATAGACAAGCTACATTTTGATAAGATGTATTTTAGAAAAGATATCGGATTCGATCTAGCTTAAGAAAGAATGCGCCGTAGTATCTTGGTTTTCTTCATTGTTGTCTTGGTGCTTTTTCAATTCTTTACACCAGTAAACGATATACTTACAACAAACCAAGATTAAAGCCCAGCTGATGATATTGGCCAACCACCAGTTGCTCAATTCCAACGCGCGTAACCAGTCTAAAGGTTTGAATAAAAAGTCTACGAATAAAGTTTGAATGCCTTCAAAAAATGCTTTCATTTTATAAAATGTTATATTTACAGCACAAATGTATAAAATATCCGTATGATTACAAGCATTTTTAAAAAATCGAGCATTCTTAATTATGCCTTGATAATAATTTTATTATTAGCTTCCTTTTTTTTATTCCAAATAGGTGCTTCAAGCCAAAATTCGGACACGCCTAATTTATCGGATAACGTCTTACTAATCATACTTTTACTCACGTCCTTTTTTTTGGTCAACTTTATTGTCAAGAAAAACGGACTTACCAAAAACAGCAGTTATACCATTTTATTTTTTCTGTTGTTTTTATTGAATTTTCCGGTAGTTCTAAGTCATTCGAACTTGTTATTTGCCAATTTTTTTCTGCTCTTGTCCATGAGAAGGTTGATTTCACTCCAAACGTTAAAAGCGCCAAAAGAGAAAATATTTGACGCTTCGATGTGGATTTTTATCGCCAGTTTGTTTCACTTTTGGTGTATTCTTTTTATCGTTTTGGTTTACATTTCTATTATCTTTCACGTTTCAAGAGATTATAGAAATTGGTTGTTACCGTTTGTGGCTTTTGTTACAACCGCTGTGGTGTTTTTGGGCGCAGCGTTGTATTTTGATAAAACATGGATTGACCATATTTTGAGCCAAACCCAAACCCATTTCGAGCTTGATTATTTCACTAGTCACTACCAAAATGCGGCGCTTTCTTTTTATGTAGTCATTGCGCTGTATTTTCTGTTTTCGATGGTTATTTCATTAACCAACAGACCTTTGATTCTACAAGCGTCCTATAAGAAAATGATTTTCGGATTTTTAATTGGCAGCGTGGTTTTCATTCTTTCGCCCGATAAAAACAATGCCATGTTGTTGTTTACTTTTTTCCCATTAGCCGTGATGACAACCAATAATATTGAGTATTCTCAAAACCAAATGTATCAGGAAATTGTACTTTTGCTATTGATTACGGGAAGTTTTTTTGCTTTTTTTGCCCAATTATAATTTACTCCCATAGGCCAAATCGCCGGCATCGCCTAATCCGGGAACAATGTAGTTTTTTTCGTTGAGCTTTTCGTCTAAAGCGGCTACCCAAAGATGACAGTTTTCAGGCAGGTTTTTTTCCAAATAGGCTATGCCTTCAGGCGCAGCAATCACAACCGCAATGTGAATTTCTTTTGGTTTTTGTTCCAAATGTAATTTGTGCAAAACCGCAACTATCGATTGTCCGGTGGCCAACATTGGGTCAATTAAAATCAGATTTTTATTTTCAAAGGAAGGCGCGGCTTGGTATTCTACTAAAATCTCAAACTTATCATCGTTGTCATAATGATGACGATAGGCAGAAACAAATCCGTTTTCAGCATTGTCAAAAATGTTCATAAACCCGGTATGCAAGGCCAATCCGGCGCGAAGTATCGAACACAAAACCACATGATCAGCAATCGTAGTCGTATGTTTGATGCCTAATGGCGTTTGAACATCCACATTTTTATATTCGAGGGTTTTGCTCAATTCATACGCCATAATTTCACCGATACGCTCGATGTTTTTACGGAAGCGCATGCTGTCTTTTTGAATGGTTACATCGCGAATTTGGGCCAAAAAATGATTGAGGATACTATTTTGCTCGGAAATGTAATGAATGTGCATGGACGACTTTAATTTTGTATGTTGAGGTAAAAGTATAAAAACTATCTTTGCACACAAGACCTTTCGGTCGAATTTTATGACCCGAGCCACTAAGGCTAAAGGGGCGAAGTTAAATTAAAATAAAAACTACGACTATGTTTTCAGAATTTGCCTTTCCTATTTTCGAGCAAAGTATAAAAGATTACCATATTATAGACGATGTCTACCAACCCACGTTAAACCCTTACGCCAAAGGAACCATCGAGTATTTGTTGTATGCAAAAAACTGGGTTGACACCGTACAATGGCATTATGAAGACATCATCCGCGATCCCAATATTGATCCGGTTGCGGCTTTAGATTTGAAAAGAAAAATTGATGCTTCCAACCAAGTGCGTACGGATATGGTAGAATATATCGACAGTTATTTTTTGCAAAAGCACAAAGACGTTCAAGTAAAACCGAATGCTAAAATTAATACCGAGAGTCCGGCTTGGGCTATCGACCGCTTGTCTATCTTGGCATTGAAAATTTACCACATGAGTGAAGAAGCGACTCGTGCCGAAGCTACAGCGGAACACAGAGCAAAATGTCAAGAAAAATTGAACGTATTGTTAGACCAAAAAAGCGATATGTTTATTTCCATCAACGATTTGTTAACCGATATTGAAAATGGTGACAAATTCATGAAAGTTTACAAGCAAATGAAAATGTACAACGACGACGATTTGAATCCGGTGTTGTATCAAAATAAAAAATAAAAACAGGCAGCATTTGTCAAACCCAATCACACATATAGCCGTCATCCGATTATCAGCCATGGGCGATGTTGCAATGACGGTTCCTGTTATCAGAGCTTTAGTAAAGCAAAACCCAAGTGTGAAAGTCACGGTGGTTTCGCGTCCTTTTTTCTACCCTTTTTTTGCCGATATTTCGAATGTCAATTTCTTTGCAGTCGATGTCAAAGGCAGGCACAAAGGCTTTTTGGGTTTACTGAAATTGTACTCCGATTTGAAAAAGCTCAACATTGATGCTGTGGCCGATTTACACAATGTTTTGCGCTCTATAGTTGTTAGAAATATATTCGCGCTAAGCGGAAAAAAAGTAGCACATACTGACAAGGGCAGAGCCGATAAAAAAGCTTTAACCCGCGCCGAAAACAAAATTTTCCAACCCGTAAAATCTATGGTTGACCGACACGTAGAAACCTTCAAAGCACTAGGTTTTTTTGTTGATTTATCTAATCCCATATTTCCTGAGAAAGCAAAATTGTCAGGAGAAGTTTTAAAAATTTCAGGCGAAAAAGAAAATTACAAATGGATTGGCATAGCGCCATTTGCCCAATATGAAAGCAAAGTTTATCCGCTTGATTTAATGCAGAAAGTGATTGATGATTTGGCTCAAAAAGCAAACTTTAAAATCTTCCTTTTTGGTGGCGGAAAAAAAGAGATTGAGCAGTTAAATACTTTGGCTAAAAACAAAGAAAATGTGATTGTTGTAGCCGGAAAATTATCTTTCGAACAAGAATTACAACTGATTTCCAACTTAGAAATTATGCTTTCCATGGATAGCGGGAATGCCCATATTGCGGCGATGTTAGGCGTCAATGTCATTACACTTTGGGGCGCTACGCATCCCTACGCAGGCTTCAAACCGTTCAACCAACCGATGGAAAACTGCTTAGTTTCCGATAGAGAAAAATATCCTTTATTACCAACTTCGGTATACGGAAACAAGAAAGTAGTCGGTTACGAAGATGTGATGAGAACAATATCAGTTCAGAAAATAATAAGCAGTATTCAGTCGCATTTAGCATAAACTGAACACTTTTCTATACATCATCAAAATCCACATATATTTCAGAAGAAGTCGGATGCGCTTGACAAGTTAAAATCAATCCGTCAGCGATTTCGCCATCAGTTAAAATAGAATTCTTTTTCATCTCCGCCGAACCATTGGTAATTCGCGCCAAGCAAGAACTGCAAATACCACCTTGACAAGAATAGGGCGCATCGATGCCTTGTTTCAAAGCCGCTTCCAAAACAGTTTGTTTTTGCGACATTTCAAAAGTGGTTTCTTCATCATCCACCATCACGGTAATTTTGGTATGACCTTCATGCGAAGCAGCGGTGGTATTTTCGGGAGCAGTTGAGGTGGAGAACAATTCAAATTTGATGTTTTTCTCGGGAATATTGTGCTCTTTCAACACATTGGAAACCAAATTAATCATTTCTTCGGGACCGCATAGATAGAACTTGTCAAACTCTTTTTCTTTGTGTTTGTTGTTTAGTACAAAATTCACCGTCGACTTTTCAATTCGGCCAAAAAGTTCGTTTTCTACTTTGGTTTGACTGTAAACAAAGTGCACAAAAAAGCGTCCGACATATTTCAATTGCAGCTCATGAAGTTCATCGTGAAAGATAGTTTCCTCAGGCGTTTTATTGCCGTAAACCAACACAAAAGAACTATTGGGTTCACCTTCCAAAACCGATTTTAGGATAGACATTACCGGTGTAATTCCGCTTCCTGCCGCAAAAGCCGCGTAATTTTTTAAGTTGGAAAAAGAAGGTTCAAACGTAAATCTTCCTTCGGGTTGGCTGACTTCCAGGATATCGCCGGCTTTTAAATTATCATTGGCAAATTTAGAAAAATGACCACTTTTCACTGATTTAATCGAGATGCGCAATTCACCACTATTGGGCGAAGAACAAACCGAATAAGCGCGACGTACTTCTTGTCCGTCAAGCGTCAATTTTAAGTTCACGTATTGGCCTGCGGTAAATTGGTAAGCTGATTTTAATTCGGCCGGAATGGTAAAAGCAACAGAAATAGCGCTTGGTGTTTCGCGCTTTACTTCTTTGATATGTAATTTATAGAATGAAGACATGAATTTTATTTTTGGCAAAGGTAACGAACGATTCACTTTTGAGAAAATAATAATTTATGCCTAAGAATATTATGTATATAAAAAACTTATGTATATTTGAACTTCAAAAATGAAGAGCCAATGAAGAACTCGCAATTGTACAAAGGAAGTTTAACCACGATAGTGATGAAACTTTTAGAAGAAAACGGCAGAATGTATGGGTATGAAATTACCCAAAAAGTAAAAGAAATTACCAAAGGAGAACTAAAAATAACAGAAGGCGCCTTGTATCCGGCGTTGCATAAATTGGAAGCAGAAGGTGTTTTAGAAGTGGAAGTCGAAAATGTAGACAATAGGCTGAGGAAATATTATAAGCTCACCGAAAAAGGTACAACTGAAACCGTAAATCGATTGGCAGAATTAGAAGAGTTTATTAAAAACATGCAAAGTATTGTAAATCCTAAATTAACGTAACTAATGAAATTATCAACCGAACAAATAGAGAAAATTGACAGGATTCTTGAAAAATTAGGATTGGATTTTCTTGATTTCAAACTTGAAATCAAAGATCATATTGCTTGCCAAACAGAAGAATTAAGGGAAGAAAAAAATATTAGTTTTGAAGAAGCTTTGCCTTTAGTTTTGAAAGAATGGGAACCCAATTTGCTATTAAAAAGTAGCATTTGGGTAAGTAATAAGCGAAGTTTTTCGGTGTTTGTTTTAAACGGAATTCGTAAACGCTATTATATTTATAACAGCATAGCAATACCAATAATTCTATTGTTTTTTCTGTTACATTTTATTTATAGAAAAGAAATAGATACAGATTTTCTGTCTGGAGTCATGCTTGGATTTATTTCAATTATACTTCCAATACTATTAGGGTTTCGTTATTTGATTTACAAAAAAAATAAGGAAACCAGCTATTCTTATGAATTCAATAGAATTTGTAAAATGGTATCTTTATTTTGGATGATTGATGTTGTTTTCTATTTTCTAATTGGAATTGCTCCTATTATAATTTGGAATGCTATGATTGTAGCTTACTCACCAATAGCTTTTTATAGTTATTACAAACACAATCAATTTTGTAAACACCTTGATGAAGTTATAGCATGAAATTATGCTTTCATCAAATAACAAGATTACATGAATTAACCCGTTAACGCTATGAATACTGGCATAACTTTCAACTTAAATCGAATTTTAGTCATGAAATTAAGCAAAGAAGAAATCAAATTTATTGATACTTATTTAGAAAGCAGTGATGTAGTTTATTCAGATATCCGTCAGGAAATGGTGGACCATATTGCTTCTGCGGTTGAAAAAAAAATGGAATTGGAACAAGAGGATTTTTACCAGGCATTTAAATCCTATATGTTGACCCATAAAAAGGACATTCTCAAAAACAACAAAAAACGCTGGAGTTTTTCTTGGGAAGCCATTCGCCAATTTTTACTGTTTTTGGTCAAACCTTATATGTTACTCTTTGGGGTTTTGCTGTTTTTCTTTTTTAAGAATGTAGATGTGAATCTTTATTTTTCAGAAGATTTCACCCTTAAAGATTTGTTTTTTGTTTTGGTCTTGACGGCTATCCTTTTTCAGTCGGGATACATTCATTTTTATCTTAAAAAGAGATTTTACACAGTCGAAAAAACGGCAGTTATATTGGCAATAATTTATTACGGACACCTATTTTTCTTCCCGGTATTCGGGACACAACAAGTTTCTTATTGGACACTTACCGTTTTTAGTTTTTTGTTCTTTGGGTATGTTGTCTTTTTTATACAAGAATTGATAAAATTTCACAAACACCGATTTAATTACATTTAGCATGAAACTCAATGCCGAACAAGTCGAAAGACTTTATACTTTCACGCGCCAACATTATGTGGAATACTACGATTTGCAAACCGAATTGGTGGATCATTTGGCGAATGCCATTGAAGAACAATGGGTAGAAAATCCAAAATTGTCTTTTGAGGAAGCCTTAAAAATTGAATTCAAAAAATTTGGGGTTTTTGGCTTTATGGAGGTCGTTGAAAAAAGGCAAGCGGCTTTAAATAAAAAGTACAACAAACTAGTTTTAAATGAATTGAAAACGTTTTTTTCAATTCCGAAAATCATAGGCACTTTATCAGCAACTGGTATTGTTTTTTATTTGCTGAAATCCTTTCAAGAAGGCATTTTAATCATGCAGACTATTTTTCTTTTTCTTGTAGTACTTTATTTCGTTGGAATGACATTGCTTTGGAAAGCCAATAAACGAAGAAGTCAAAAAAGCGGTCGAAAATGGTTGTTCAAAGAGATTATTTTTGGTTACAGCGCTTCGGCAGGATTGATTAATTTGCCGTTGCAGTTTTCTATTCATCTAAAAGCGGAAAATTATCCGGATTGGGTTTTGGCAATTTATACTTTGTTTATGATTGTCTTTGTATTAACAGAATATATTGTCCTGGTTTTAATTCCGTCTAAAGCCGAAAAACATCTCAAAGAGACCTATCCTGAATATGAATTTGTGAAATAAGTTGTAACAATTTCCTACCTTTAGGAACTAATTCACCAAAACCTAAACCACCAATTATGTTCAAACATTTCATTAAACTTGAATGGAAGTCTTTTCTTCGCTCGTCTTCCTTTGGGAGTAATTTGGCGCTGAAAATCATTATGGGTATTTTTGCGGCCTTCATTATTTTGGAGTTTTTAGCCCTTGGTATTTTTTCCTATGACATCATGGAAGAGTACAACCTAAAGCCATTGGAAACGGTAAACAAGTACCTCATTTATTATGTGTTAATTGATTTGATTATTCGGTATTTTTTACAAAAAATGCCGGTGACTAATATCAAACCATTGTTGCTTTTGCCTATAAAACGAAGCACCATTGTACATTTTTCACTAGGGAAAACGGCTATTTCTTTCTTCAATGTAATGCACGCTTTTTTCTTTGTACCATTTACAGCGCGTTTACTATATGAAGGATTCGGCTTTAATGCTGTTTTGTGGCATTTGGGTATAGTTGCTTTGATTTATTCCAATAATTATATCAATGTTTTTGTCAATAATAAAAATTCGGTTTTTTATGGTGTATTGGCCGTTTTGATTGGGTTAATAGCGTTACAATATTATAATATTTTTGATTTAACAGCTTATTCGACTCAGTTTTTTCAAGGAATGTATACCACCAATTATTTGTTTGTGGTTCCAATGATTCTAGTTGCATTGGTTTATTACTTTTCATTTAACTATTTCAAAAGCCGATTAAACCTTGATGATGGATTGGCCAAGAGAAGCGATGTCGCTACAACTGAAAATTTCGCGTGGTTAGACCAATTCGGTACTTTGGGAACATTTCTAAAAAATGATATTCGATTATTAAAAAGAAACAAGCGTTCCAAAACAACAGTTATCATGAGTGTAGTATTCATTTTTTACGGCCTATTATTTTTCACACAATCAATCGAAGCATACGATAATCCCGCGATGAAAGTTTTTGCCGGAATCTTTGTTTCAGGTGGATTTTTATTTGTTTTTGGACAGTTTGTTCCAAGTTGGGATAGTGCCTATTACCAATTGATGATGAGTCAAAATATACAATACCGTGAATATATCAGTGCAAAATGGTGGTTGATGGTTATTGCCACTGTAATCACAACCATTTTAGCGTCTTTTTATTTATATTTCGGACTGCATACGTATCTGATTATTGTTGTAGCTGCAATTTTTAATATTGGTGTCAACTCCCATCTAGTAATGCTTGGCGGTGCTTTTGTAAAAACACCAATTGATTTAACAACTTCCAAACAAGCGTTTGGCGATAAACAAGCTTTTAATGTGAAAACGATGCTAATTGCCATTCCGAAAATGCTTTTACCAATGGGATTGTATGCCTTAGGATATTATTTATTTTCTCCAAATGTTGGCTTAATATTCGTAGCTGTTGCAGGTGTTTTAGGCTTTGCTTTCAGAAATTATGTGTTTGATAAAATCGAAAGAATTTACAAAACTGAAAAGTACGAAACCATTGCCGCATATAAGCAAAAAAACTAATTCCCATTCACTAATTCCTAATAACACAAAAAATGATACAAGTTCACAATCTTTCAAAAACATATGGCAACGGAGTAAGAGTTTTAAATATTGACAGTCTTGAAATTCCCAACGGGCAAAGCTTTGGTTTGGTGGGGAATAATGGTGCCGGAAAAACTACTTTTTTCAGTTTGTTGCTCGATTTGATTCAACCTTCTACCGGATTTATTTTAAACAGCGGGATACAGGTAAATACCAGCGAAGCTTGGAAACCCTTGACGGCAGCATTCATAGACGAAAGTTTTTTGATAGGTTATCTTACCGCTGAAGAGTACTTTTATTTTATAGGGGATTTGCGCGGACAAAACAAAGCCGATGTGGATGCTTTGCTCAAAAAACATGAAGAATTTTTTAACGGAGAGATTCTGAACAGCCGAAAATATCTCAGAGATTTGTCTAAAGGGAACATGAAAAAAGTAGGCATTATAGCCACTTTAATCGGGAATCCTCAAGTGATTATTTTGGATGAACCTTTTGCCAATTTAGACCCGACCACCGTCAATCGATTGAAGAAAATCATCAAAGAATTGGCCGATGACCCTAACATTACCGTGTTGGTTTCCAGTCACGATTTGGTGCATACTGTTGAGGTTTGTGACCGAATTGTAGCCCTACATTTAGGCGAAGTCGTTAAAGATATTCAAACCTCGCCCGAAACTTTGAAAGAGCTTGAAGCATTTTTTGCAGTCTAATTTTTTGCCATATCAAAAAGAAACGTATTTTTACCAGTTAGTTATACTATTTATGACTTTTTCACGTTATTATAAAAATACGTTTCGTTTTGAAAACCACTACTGCTAAATATTTTATTTTCACCGGATTACTGCTTTTTTTGATAGCCTGTTCTACCAAGAAAAACACTTTTATTTCCAGGAATTCCCACGCACTCAGTACCGAATATAACATTCTTTACAACGGTCAATTGGCTTTAGACAAAGGCATTGAAGATGTGAAGTTGCAAAACAAAGACAACTTTTGGGAATTGTTGCCCATAGAAAGGATGCAAGTCACCGAAGACAGAATGTTGCCCGGAGACAATAGAAACGCCAATTTTGAAAGAGCAGAAACCAAAGCCACCAAAGCGATTCAAAAACATTCCATGAACATTCAGGGTTCGGAGAAAAACCCACAAATGGACGAAGCGCATTTACTTTTGGGGAAATCAAGATACTACGAGCAAAGATTTGTACCGGCATTGGAAGCCTTTAATTATGTGCTTTACAAATACCCGAAAAGCGACAAAATCTACGAAGTAAAAATTTGGCGTGAAAAAACCAATATGCGTTTGGAAAACGATGCGATTGCGGTTAACAATCTGACCAAACTTTTAAAAGAAATCAAATTCAAAGACCAAATTTATGCCGATGCCAATGCGGCTTTGGCACAAGCGTTTTTAAATCTTGAAGAAAAAGACAGCGCGGTGGCCAAAATCAAATTGGCTACAGAATTCACCAAATCCAACGAAGAGAAAGCAAGATACCGATTTATATTGGCACAACTCTATGAAGGAATGGGCTACAAAGATAGTGCTTATGCCAAATACCAAGAGGTCATCGACATGAACAGAAAGTCCTCTCGGCAGTACATCATTCAGGCTCATGCCAAACAAGCCGGCCAGTTTGATTACGAAAAAGGAGATTCGATTTCATTTTTGAAAAAATTCAATGATTTAATCGAAGACAGAGAAAACCGTCCTTTCTTAGACGTTTTGCACCACCAAGTGGCTTTGTTTTATGATAAAAACAAAAATTTTACCCAAGCCAAAAAGCAGTACAATCTTTCGCTGAAAAAGAAAACACAAGACACTTACTTGACAGCTTCCAATTATAGAAATCTGGCAGATATTTATTTTAATTCGGCCAAATATGTAACCGCAGGAAAATATTTTGACAGTACGTTGGTTCAGTTAAAACCCAGAACACGCGAGTTCAATTCGATTAAAAAGAAAAGAGAAAACCTTGAAGACGTAATCAAGTATGAAGGAATTGCACAGAGAAACGACAGTATTATTTCGCTGTATGCGATGTCAGGATCTGAGCGAACAGCCTATTTTGAAAAGCACATCGAGAAACTGAAAAAAGACGAAGCAGCCGCCCAAAAATTAGCCGAGAAAGAAGCTCAAATTAAAGAAAATAAAGCCAGAAACGAAGGAAGAATTGATTCGAATGACACGCCGAAAAAAGGAACCGGCATTCAACCATCTGCAACCAACTCAAATGGTTCGGGTAAAGAAAGCACTTTTTATTTCTACAACCCAACAACTGTAGCTTATGGGCAAAAAGAGTTTCAAAAAATTTGGGGCAAAAGAACACTTCAAGACAATTGGAGATTAGAATCCGGTTCAGGGAAAAACAACGAAAAAGAGGATGTAGCCGAATCGGATAAAGAAACCGAGAATGACTCAAAAGAAGAAGTAGTTGAAGAACGATTCACGCCTGATTTTTATATCAAACAATTGCCTACAAGCCAAACATTGATTGACAGTTTGAGCAAAGAAAGAAACTTTGCTTACTATCAATTGGGCGTTATTTACAAAGAGAAATTCAAAGAATACCAATTGGCCGCCAACAAATTGGAGCAGTTGTTAAAAAATAGTCCGGAAGAAAGATTGGTTTTGCCGTCGATGTACAATTTGTACAAGATTTATGAAATCATAGACAAAAACAAAGCAGATGGCATGAAGGCCAGAATTATTTCGTTGTATCCAAATTCGAGATATGCACAGATATTAAGTAATCCGAATAATGAGTTTGCCGAATCGGAAGACTCTCCTAAAACGGTTTATGAAACCCTTTACAAGCAGTACTTGTCCGGAGATTACAAAGTGGTTTTAGCAGCGACTTCAGCAGCTATTGACCGTTTTACCGGAGATGAGATTGTTCCGAAGTTTGAGTTGTTGAAGGCCAATATTGTTGGAAAATTAGCCGGTTTAGAAGAATACAGCAAAGCATTAAATTTTGTAGCACTCAACTACCCAAATAGCGAAGAAGGGAAGAGAGCCGAAAAAATGTTGTCCGTTGATTTGCCAAAACTAAATGCTTTACAATTGTCAAGCCTTGATTCTAAAAACTGGAAAATCCTTTATAGAACCAAAGACTTTGAAGATAAAGACACCAAAGTTCTAAGAGAGAAAATTGGCAAATTCATCAAAGACAGAAGCTTAGACAGGTTGAGCATTTCTCTTGATATTTACACCATGACCGATAATTTTGTAGTGATTCACGGTTTGAATTCAAATGATTTGGCGGTTGGAATCACTTCAATTTTAAAGGACTATAAAGATTATAAAATTCAAGATACACCAATTATTATCTCTACGGAGAACTATACGATTGTTCAAATCAAAAAGAATCTAGACGAATTTTTGGCCGGAAATTTAACCGATAAACCAACGCAACCCAATTGGGACGGAACCATAGAAAAACCGGTAGTGCAACAAGAAAAGCCGGAACCAAAACAGGAACAGCCCAGAAAAGAAGCGCAAAGTCCCAATAATCTTCAACCCATTAAATCAGCTAATAATCCGGAAGGGAATGATGGACCAATAGGGTTGCCGCCATCGCCTCAATCACAGAAGTCAGGGAAAAAAGGATAATAATATGTTTGAAAAAAGTCAAAAATCATATACCGATCTTTTAGGGAAAACCAACAGAATTGTGGAAGGAACTACTATTACCGGCGACATCATTTCTCCCGCAGATTTCCGTTTGGACGGACACTTGATTGGTAACTTTCAGTCGAAAGGGAAAATTGTTATTGGTCCGGCCGGAAGTGTTAAAGGCGATATCATTTGTAAAAATGCCGATATCGAAGGCACTTTTGAAGGTAAAATACAAGTACAGGAAATCCTCAATGTAAAATCAAAATCCCACATTACAGGAGAAGTAATTTGTGGCAAACTCGCTGTTGAACCCGGCGCCGAATTCAGCGCTACCTGCGTAATGAAGCCCAACGTGAAAAACCTTCCCAACAATGGACAATCCTCAGAAGAAAAAAGCGCGTAACAAGTGGTTGGCACTCATCAACATACCCGTTCAAATGGGCGTCATTGTTTTCTTGTTTGCTTATTTGGGTCGATGGCTTGACGAAAAATACAGTAATCCACACAACATTTATGTTAAAATTTCAACTTTAGTAGGTGTAGGGATTGCTTTTTACAATCTCAACCGCCAGTTGAAAGAAATTAATAAATCAGACCATCAGTAATATGAATGTAGAGAAATTTAAATCCATTTTCACCATTTTAGTTTTAGGAATAATCGGTTTTGCAGTCCACAAAATCTTGTTTTATTTTTTGGTGCCCAAAATTTATGAAGAAGGTTTTATCTATTCCATTGAGCTGTTGTATTTGTTCTTTTTCTTCTTTTCTTCGATGTTAATTTTGGCTTTGGATAAGGTTAAAGAAAAGAGCATTAACTCAGTAGGTTATACCTTTTTATTACTCACTACTTTAAAAATGGGAATCGCGTTTGTTTTTTTGAAACCAATCTTGGCCGGAAACCTGCCCAAAACGCCAACCGAAAAAATGAGTTTTTTTATCATTTTTATTTACTTTTTGGCAATAGAAACCTTTGTAACTATCAGAATTTTAAATAATAAACAATAAAAGGGTTTTAAATTGACAATTCTGTCAAAAAAAATAAAACATATACTTTTTAATATTAATTAATATTGTACTTTTGCACCAAATTTGAGAAAATAAAATTTAGATAATTATCAGATATGGTGTTTTCAAAAAAACCACTCCGTTTTATCATCGCTACCTTAGTAGCTTTTTTACCATTAGTAAGTTCGGCAAACCCAACAGTTGATTCAACCCAAGTTTCAGCAGAAACTACTCATGTGGTTGAAGCTGCTCACGGCGAAAATACAGAGCCCAAAGATGTCAAAACCGAAATCAAAGAGTTCATCGATCATCACTTGAAAGACTCTTATGACTTTAATATTTTTGGTTACAAAGACGAAGCCGGGAAACAACACCACGTTGGATTTCCGCTACCGGTGATTTTGTTGGACAATGGTTTACAGGTTTTCTCTTCTTCCAAATTCCACAACGATAACGAAGTAGCTGAGGTTAACGGAACGTTCTACAAATTACACCACGGTAAAATCTACAAGGTAGACAGCGCTGAAGGCGAAGTAACTATGGATGAGCACCACCATGCTACCAATGAAAAGCCGCTTGATTTTTCTATTACCAAAAACGTTTTCATGATTTTTGTAGTAGCCTTAATCATGTTCTTATTGTTCAAAAGCTTGGCCAAATCATATGTTAAAAACGGAGGCATTGCTTCAGGAGTAGGTCGTATCTTCGAACCGATTGTTTTGTATGTGAGAGACGAAATCGCTATTCCAAACATCGGAGAGAAACACTACAAAAAATACATGAGTTATTTATTGACCATTTTCTTCTTTATCTGGTTCTTAAATATCTTCGGATTAACACCGCTGGGCATCAACGTAACCGGAAACATTGCTGTTACTGCTTGTTTGGCTTTAATCACTTACTTAATCACAACCTTTACCGCTAAAAAAGATTATTGGGGTCACATTTTCTGGATGCCGGGCGTGCCTGTACCAATGAAATTCATTTTAGCGCCAATTGAATTATTGGGAACGATTATCAAACCATTCTCATTAATGATTCGTCTTTATGCGAACATTGTAGCGGGTCACATCGTATTGATGAGTTTGATTGGGTTGATGTTTGTTTTCAAAAACTGGATCGGAAGCAGCTTGTCTTTCTTCCTTTCGTTTGCGATTTCTTTAATTGAAATATTAGTTGCTTTGTTGCAAGCTTATATATTTACTATGTTGTCGGCCCTTTATTTTGGTTCGGCTGTAGAAGAGCATCACCACGATGAAGCTCACCATTAATATTAATGTTTAATTTTTAATACATATTTTTATGGAAATTCCTAAAATCATTGGAGCTGGATTAGTAGTAATCGGAGCTGGTATCGGTATCGGAAGAATTGGTGGTTCTGCAATGGACGCTATTGCACGTCAACCGGAAGCTACTGGTAAAATCCAAACAGCTATGCTTATTGCTGCTGCGCTTATTGAAGGTATCGGATTTGCTGCTTTATTCGCAGTATAATTCAAACAAAACAAAAAGCTGCAACGGTTGGTTGTAGCTTTTGTTTAAAAATTAAATTAAAAGACTATATAATTACTTTATAATATGGAAAAGTTAATAAATGATTTTTCATTAGGATTGTTCTTCTGGCAATTTTTGATTTTCGTAGGATTGATTTTCTTATTGAAAAAATTTGCTTGGAAACCCATTCTTGATGCCGTAAACGAAAGAGAAGAAGGAATCAGAAACGCATTGCTTTCTGCTGAAAATGCTAAAAAAGAAATGCAAAACTTGAAATCAGATAATGAGAAATTATTAGCTGAAGCAAGATTAGAGCGTGACACCATGATGAAAGAAGCGCGTGAAATCAAAGAAAAAATGATTAACGATGCTAAAGCAGAAGCACAAGTGGCCGGTCAAAAAATGATTGAGCAAGCCAAAGCTTCTATCGAAAGCGAGAAAAATGCAGCGTTAGCTGAATTGAAATCTCAAGTTTCTTCTTTGTCATTAGACATTGCTGAAAAATTATTAAAAGACGAATTATCTAACAAAGAAGCTCAAACCAAATTGGTAGAGAAAATGTTAGGTGATGTAAAATTAAATTAATCGTTATGTCAAGAGCTGCGATTAGATACGCGAAAGCAATTTTAGAAACTGCCGTTTCAAGCGGAAACGCTGCTAAAGTAAATGACGACATGTCGTCTATCGTTGCTTCAGTGGCCGGAAGCGCTGAATTGAGCGAATTTCTATCAAGCCCAATCATTTCTTCAGAAGTGAAAATGAGTGCTTTGAAAGAAGTTTTTGCTGCTGTTCAGTCGGAAACCAATTCTTTATTCAGATTGCTTCAGGAAAACAAAAGATTTGAAATTTTAGCTGATGTTGCCAAACAATTTAATGCCCAATTCGATGAAATGAATGGGGTAGAATTAGCCAAAGTAACGACTGCTTTCCCAATCACTGCTGATTTACAAAACCAAGTATTGGCTAAGATTGCTACCATTTCAGATAAAAAGATAACTATCGAAAACATCGTAGATCCATCCATCATTGGCGGATTTATTTTGAGAATAGGAGACAAACAATACAACGCTTCTGTGGCAAACAGATTGCAAGAATTAAGAAGAGAATTTAGTAATTAATACCATTAAAGATATATCAAAATGGCGGAAATTAAAGCTGCTGAAATTTCAGCAATATTAAAGAAACAAGTAGAAGGATTTCAATCCGGTGCTACGTTAGAAGAAGTAGGAACTGTTCTTCAAGTGGGTGATGGTATCGCTCGTGTTTATGGTTTGTCAAACGCACAATACGGTGAGTTAGTACAATTCGATAACGGGTTAGAGGCCATCGTTTTGAACTTAGAAGAAGACAATGTGGGTGTGGTACTTTTAGGACCATCTACCGGAATTAGAGAAGGTTCAACAGTTAAAAGAACACAACGTATTGCTTCTTTGAAAGTAGGTGAGCAAATCGTAGGTCGTGTTGTAGATACTTTGGGTAATCCAATCGATGGTAAAGGACCAATCGGTGGTGACTTATACGAAATGCCATTGGAAAGAAAAGCTCCTGGAGTTATCTTCCGTCAACCGGTAACTGAGCCGTTACAAACAGGTATCAAGTCAATCGACGCGATGATTCCTGTAGGTAGAGGTCAACGTGAGTTGGTTATTGGTGACCGTCAAACGGGTAAAACTACCGTTTGTATCGATACGATCTTGAACCAAAAAGAATTCTACGATGCTGGGCAACCGGTATTCTGTATCTATGTTGCTATTGGACAAAAAGCTTCAACAGTAGCAGGGATTGCAAAAACATTAGAAGAAAAAGGCGCTATGGCCTATACAACTATCGTTGCTGCTAACGCTTCAGATCCTGCGCCAATGCAGGTATATGCTCCAATGGCAGGTGCTGCTATCGGAGAGTATTTCAGAGATTCAGGTCGTCCTGCTTTGATTATCTATGATGATTTATCAAAACAAGCTGTAGCTTACCGTGAGGTGTCTTTGTTGTTAAGAAGACCACCGGGTCGTGAGGCTTATCCTGGAGACGTATTCTACTTACACAGCCGTTTATTAGAAAGAGCTTGTAAAGTAATTGCGGATGACGATATCGCCAAAAACATGAACGACTTACCGGATACGTTGAAACCAATCGTAAAAGGTGGCGGTTCATTAACAGCTTTACCAATCATTGAAACACAAGCGGGTGACGTTTCTGCGTATATTCCAACCAACGTAATTTCGATTACTGACGGACAGATTTTCTTGGATGGTGATTTATTCAACTCTGGGGTTCGTCCGGCAATTAACGTAGGTATTTCGGTATCACGTGTTGGAGGTAATGCTCAAATCAAATCTATGAAAAAAGTAGCCGGTACGTTGAAATTAGACCAAGCGCAATTCCGTGAATTGGAAGCGTTTGCTAAATTCGGTTCTGATTTGGATGCGGTTACTTTAAACGTAATCGAAAAAGGTAGAAGAAACGTTGAAATCTTGAAACAAGCTGTAAACGATCCTTATACTGTAGAAGACCAAGTAGCGATTATCTACGCTGGTTCTAAAAACTTGTTGAGAAACGTTCCTGTAAACAAAGTAAAAGAATTCGAAAGAGATTATATCGATTACTTGAATAACAAACACAGAGATGTTTTAAACGCTTTAAAAGCCGGTAAGTTAGATGATAACATTACAGACGTTTTAGAGAAAACAGCTAAAGAAATTTCAGCGAAATATAACTAATAGTATTAAGTATCAAGTATTAAGACAAAAGACTTGTAATGTGCAAGAAATAGTCTTAATACTTAATACTAAAATCTTAATACAAGAACATGGCAAACTTAAAGGAAATCCGTAATAGAATTACTTCCGTTCAGTCGACGATGCAGATTACATCGGCGATGAAAATGGTTTCTGCCGCAAAGTTGAAAAAAGCACAAGATGCGATTACAGCGATGCGACCTTATGCCGAAAAATTAACGGAATTATTACAAAGCGTTAGTGCTACTTTAGACGGAGATGCCGGTGGACAATACACCACACAACGTGAAGTAAACAAAGTGTTGGTTGTAGCTATTACCTCAAACCGTGGTTTGTGTGGCGCTTTCAATACTAACGTCATTAAGCAAGCAAAAGTGGTAGCCGATGGTTACGCCGGAAAGCAAGTTGACTTCTTCGCCATCGGAAAAAAAGGAAATGATTTTTTCAGAAAAACCAATACCGTTATCGATAACAAAAGCGAAGTATTCGACAACTTAACTTTTGATAATGTAGCCGAAATCGCTAATGTATTGACCGAAAAATTCACTTCTGGAGAATACGACAAAATCGAAATCGTATACAACCAGTTCAAAAATGCTGCGACTCAAATCGTTCAAACCGAACAATTTTTGCCATTAGCACCTGTAAAATCAGACAAGCCTGTTTCTGCCGGAGATTACATTTTTGAACCGTCAAAAGAAGAGATTGTGTTGACCTTGATTCCAAAATCATTAAAAACACAATTGTACAAATCTGTTCGCGATTCATTTGCCGCTGAACACGGAGCGCGTATGACGGCGATGCACAAAGCAACCGATAACGCAACCGAATTGAGAAACCAATTGAAATTAACGTATAACAAAGCGCGTCAAGCAGCGATTACTAACGAAATCTTAGAGATTGTTGGTGGAGCAGAAGCTTTGAAAGGATAAGAAAAAACGATATTTTTTTCAAATCTTCAAAAAGAAGGAGCTTTGAAAAGATAAATTTCAAAACAATATTTTACGAAAAAGAGCCAACTCTCGTTGGCTCTTTTTTTATTACTTTTAAAATAAAATTCAAACCATGCAAGTCAGAGAACTTACAACCATCACGGAAATGCTGGAGCAATTTAGCATTATGCAATTTCTGTATCCGAATATGACCATCGAACGCTATGAAGCTTTCCTGAAAGATATGATTCCAAAGAGCTACAAACAAGCCGCTGTTTTCGAAGACAATGTTTGTGTCGGATTGACCGGCTTTTGGTTTGGCACCAAATTATGGACCGGAAAATACATAGAAATCGATAATTTTATTGTACATCCCGATTATCGTCAAAAAGGAATCGGTTCTATCATTTCCAATTATATAGATGAAAAAGCCAAAGAGCTTGACTGCACTTGTATAGTCTTAGATGCATTCACCGGAAATTTTCCGGCACACAAATTCTATTACAATTTGGGCTATGTGCCAAGAGGTTTTCATTTTATCAAAACTATTGACGAAAATGGATTTTCATAATCCAATAAAACCCTATTTTTGTTTCACTAACGAGAATCACCTTGAGTTTATATAAAAGTCTTTTCAAGCAAACACTAATCTACGGTTTGGCCACGGTTTTACCCAGAATGATTAGCTTTTTGCTGAATCCGTTATACGTTGACCAATTGCCCAAACAAGAGTTTGCCGATGTGGCTATAGTATTCGCTTGGTTGGTTTTTTTCAACGTGATTTTGTCTTACGGAATGGAAACTGCCTTTTTCCGATTTTACAACACCGAAGACAATAAACAAAAGGTAATTTCCACTTCTACCGTTTCGATATTTTGGACATCCATTGCGTTTTTAGGATTGGCATTGTTGTTCAGAAATACGCTGTCAGATTGGTCAGGCATCAAAGTCGAATACGTCACTTACACCATTTGGATATTAGTATTAGATGCTTTGGCGATTATTCCGTTTTCAAGAATCAGAGCTAACAAAAGACCAATGATGTACGCCATTGTTAAGATAGGCAATGTGACGATAAACATGATTTTAAACTTGTTTTTCTTATTGCTTTTACCGCAATTAGCCCAAGCCAATCCGGGAGGTTTTTTCAACACCATTTATTATGAAAACTTTCAGGTAGGCTATATTTTTGTGGCCAATTTGATTGCGAGTTTTTTAACTTTTATAGTGCTTTCTCCGGATTATTTGAAAATCAATTGGAGTTTCGATTTCAAACTTTGGAAACGAATGATACAATATGGTTTGCCTATTTTAATTGCCGGAATAGCCTTTGCCATTAACGAACATTTCGATAAAATTCTCTTAGACTGGATGAATGTTTCGAAATCGGATATCGGAGCGTATTCGGCTTGTTACAAAATCGGAATGTTTATGGTTTTATTCAGAACCGCTTATACTTTGGGTATTGAACCTTTTTTCTTTAGCCATGCTTCTAACGAAAATGCCCAGCAAACTTATGCCACGATAACGAAGTACTTCGTGATTTTTGGTTCTTTCATTAGTCTTTTCGTGATTGCTTTTATTGACTTATTAAAACTGCCACTGGTTCCAGAAGACAGTTATTGGGTAGCCATTAAAGTAGTTCCGTTGATTGTGTTGGCTAATTTTTTTCTCGGCATTTACACCAATCTGTCGGTTTGGTATAAACTAATCGACAAAACCAGAATTGGGGCTTACATTTCTATCATTGGCGCTTTAGTCACGCTTCTGCTCAATTATTTACTCATCAAACAAGGATTTAGTTATTATGGTTCGGCAATCGCAACTATCGCCGCCTATGGAACGATGATGATAATCTCTTATAAAATGGGACAAAAACAATATCCTATACCTTATGACATCAATACGATTTTAAAATATTTAGGGCTTTCAATTTTGTTCTCAGGAATCTCATTTTACATTCCTATTCTGAGAGAAAATTATTTTGTTAAGGTAATTTTACTATCACTATTTTTATACTTTATTTACCGAAACGAAAAAGAAACACTACTTCGAATTATCAAACGAAAAACCAAATAAAATGACCATCAAAATCATCAATAAATCCCAACACGAATTGCCGAATTATGAAACCATAGCTTCAGCAGGCATGGATTTAAGAGCTAATTTGACCGAATCAATCGTGTTGAAATCCTTAGAAAGAACCATTGTAAAAACCGGTCTTTTTATAGAATTACCTATAGGTTATGAAGCCCAAGTTCGTCCAAGAAGCGGTTTGGCTGCCAAAAAAGGAATCACCGTTTTAAATTCTCCCGGAACAGTTGATGCCGATTATCGCGGAGAGATTGGGGTGATTTTAGTAAATTTATCCCAAGAAGATTTTGTCATTGAAAATGGCGAAAGAATTGCCCAACTAATCATTGCCAAACACGAACGCGCTGAGTGGATTGAAGTTCAGGAATTATCCGAAACTTCCCGAGGCGAAGGTGGTTTTGGAAGTACAGGTGTAAAATAGTCAGCAGTGTTCTTTTGGCAGTAAACAGTTAAATAATATATTCGAGTATTTAATCAGTCTTAATACTTAATACTCAAATCTTAATACAATAAAAAATGAAAATTATAGTACCCATGGCCGGTCGCGGTTCGCGTCTTAGACCTCACACTTTAACCATTCCAAAACCTTTAATTCCGGTAGCCGGAAAACCAATCGTACACCGCTTGGTAGAAGACATCGCCGGAGTTTTGAATCAGGAAATTGAAGAAGTAGCTTTCATCATTCATGAAAGTTTTGGTAAAAAAGTTGAAGAAGAATTAATAGCGATAGCCAATAAACTAGGCGCACGAGGAACAATTTATTACCAAAATGAAGCTTTAGGAACCGGTCATGCGATTATGTGTGCCAAAGAATCTTTGAGCGGACCGGCAGTGATTGCTTATGCCGATACGTTAATCCGTGCCGACTTTGATTTAGACAAAACCGCCGATAGCGTGATATGGGTGAAACAAGTGGAAGATCCAAGTGCTTTTGGGGTAATCAATTTAAACGATAACAATGAGATTGTTGAGTTAGTAGAAAAACCAAAGGAGTTTGTGTCTGACTTGGCCGTAATCGGAATTTACTATTTTAAAGACGTTGCGGTGTTGCGAAATGAGCTGCAATCGGTTTTGGACAACAACATTATTCACGGCGGCGAATACCAAATTAATGACGGAATCAAACAGATGATGGCAAAAGGCATGAAATTTGTGCCCGGAAAAGTGGATGAATGGATGGACTGTGGAAATAAAGATGTTACGGTAGAAACCAACTCCAGAATGTTGGGCTTTTTACACAATGACGGAGAAAACTTGATTGCCGAAACGGTGCGATTAGAGAACGCCACCATTATTCCGCCATGTTATATTGGTGAAGATGTGGCTATTATCAACTCTATAGTTGGACCCAATGTGTCTTTAGGCAAAGGAACGCATGTTAGCAATACCAAAATCCAAAACAGTTTGGTACAAACCCATGCACATATTAAAAATGCAAAGTTGGATAACGCAATGATAGGAAATCACGCTACCTTTGACGGTGAATTCAAAAGCATCAGCATTGGGGATTATTCGGTTTTAGAATAGAAAAAAATGAAAAGACTTGTAATTTATGGTTTGTTACTCGGAATGTTTTCCATTCCCAATATTGTTGTGGCCCAAGAGGAACCCAACAATATAGTCGTAATTGACGATGGATTTCAAGATCATTTTTACGAAGCACTCAAACAAAAAAGCATCGAAAACTACGACAAAGCAATTCAGTCATTAGAGAGATGTAAAGAAATTCAGCCCGAAAATGCGGTGGTTTATTTTGAATTAGGGAAAAATTATTTGGCCCAAAAAAAATACAAAGAGGCTTACGACAATTTTGAAAAGGTAACCCAAATGGATCCGCAAAACCGCTGGGCTTGGGTTGGCATGTATGATGTTTGTTATGAAACGCATGATTACAATAAGGCGATTGTCATTGTGCAAAAACTGGTGGAATTCAAAGCAGAGTACAAAGAAGATTTAACTTCGCTCTACATGAATACCCAGCAGTTTGACAAAGCATTAGAACTTATCAATGAGTTGAATGAGAAGGTCGGAAAGTCGGACAAACGCGAATTGTACAAAGCCGATATTCTCAAAGATGCCAAATACCAATCGGCGGAAAAGAACAACTTGTTAGATCAAATCAAAAAATTCCCCAAAGAAGAATCCAATTATATTGCGTTGATTTATATGTATTCGCAAAGCAATCAGGAAGAAAAAGCTCTGGAAATCGCCAAGAAACTCGAGGCAGCAATCCCAACATCCGATTGGGCACAAGTGAGTTTATTCAAATTTCATTTGAACAACAACGACGGCGACAATGCGGTAAAAGCCATGAATATTGTCTTGCCGAGTCAAAAAATAGACGCCAAAATCAAACATAGAATGCTCAATGAGTTTCTGATTTTTGCCAAAAACAACCCAAAATACGAAGCCGATTTAGACAAAGCCATTGCCTATTTTGACAACGACAAAGAAGTCAAAGTCGCCAAAGAAATTGGGAAATTTTATTACGCAAAAGCGGCTTGGGGTAAAGCGGTGAAGTATTTTGAGATGCATTTGAAAAATGCACCGGAAGACATGGAAACGATTTTGTTGTTGCTTCAGGCCTATACCGAAAACCAACAATTTGAGGTCTTGGCCCAAAAAGCGGACGATTTGACGCAATTGTTCCCAACGCAACCGCAGTTTTACTATTATGCAGGTTTAGCCTACAATCAAAAGGGAAATTTCAAGAAAGCAGCTTCCACTTTGGAGACTGGCTTGGATTTTGTTATCGATGATACGGCTTTGGAAATCAATTTCAACATTCAATTAGGCGAAGCTTATAATGCTTTGGGCGATATGAAGAAAAAAGAAAAGCATTTTGTCAAAGCCAACGAACTCATTAACAAACAAAAGAAATAATGAAGTATTGGTATTACATAATGTTGGTTGTTTTTTTTGCTTCTTGCAAGTCAAAGGCTGTGATGGTGGACACGAATTCCGCTAAACCCGTTACGGCTATTAATGAAAACGAAGTCACTTCCCAAAAAATCATCGAGAATCACTACAACAATAAAAGCGATTTTTCTACGTTATACATAAGATCAAGCGCCAAATACAGAGACGAAAATCAGTCTCAAAGTGTATCGGCCGAAATCAAAATCAAAAAAGGAGAAAAGATTTTAGTCAGCATTCGTTTCTTGGGAATCACTATGGCCAAAGCCTTGATAACACCTAATCAAGTGAAGTATTACGAAAAAATTAACGGTACTTATTTTGAAGGCGATTATGCTTCGCTAAGCGAATGGTTGGGCACCGATTTGGATTTTAATAAAATTCAAAATATGCTCGTAGGGAAACCGATAGACGATTTGACCCAGCAAGAATATGCAACGGAATTAACCGATAAATTCTACAAGCTCAACAACGTTCAAGATAAAACCGAGAAGACTTTTTTCTTTGAATTGAAAAATTATTTGCTCAAAAAGCAGGAGGTAATCCAACCGGAAAAAGAAAGAATGTTTGCCGTGAATTATTCCAGTTTTCAAAATTTCACTTCAGCAATTTTGCCGGCCGGTTTGTTTATCAATGCGGTGCAAAAGAAAGGGAAAACAGAAATTTCAATTGATTATAATTCGGTTACTTTTAACGAAGAACTTTCATTTCCTTACAGCGTTCCCGATGGATATGACCGAATTTTTATAAATTAGACAAGCCAAAATTTACTTTACCATGCCAAGAATCTTTTTCTGCCTCTTATTCTTTTGTTTAGCTACGCCAATGTGGAGTCAACCGCCTACACAGGAAGAACTCGAACAAAGAAAAGCCAAAATACAGCAAGAAATTTTAGAAAAACAGGAGCAACTGAATTTGATGAAAACCAAAGAAAAGTCAGTTGTTGGGCAATTATTAATTCAAAAAGAAAAAATTGGTCTCAAAGAAAAACTCATCCGCACTACCGAAAAGCAAACCAAATTGTTGAGTAATGATATTTATGTCAACCAACTCAAAATCAACCAGCTCAATCGCGACTTGGAACAACTGCGCAAAGACTACGCAGAGATGATTTTAAAGTCGTATAAGAGCCGTTCGGAGCAAAGCCGAGCCATGTTCTTATTGTCGTCACAAAACTTTCTTCAGGCTTATAAAAGAGCGCAGTACATGAAGCAATATGCGAGTTATCGCAAAATGCAAGGCGAAGAAATCAAAGGAAAAACCAAACAGCTGGAAGATTACAATGTTAAAATTGGCGTTCAAAAATTAGAGAAAGAGAAACTCATAGCCGAGAACGAAAAGGAAAAGCAGGAATTGGTCAAAGAAAAACAAGAGCAGGAGAAAATTGCCAATCAAATCAAAAAAGAAAAAGGCAAAATCACGGCTGAAATCAAAAAGAAACAAGCCGAAACCAAAAAGATAGATGCTCAAATCAAGAAAATGATCCGCGATGCGATTATTGCCGCCAATAAGAAAACAGCGGCAGCCAATGTAAAAGCCAATCCGAAAATTACAGATGCGGAGAAAAAGGCTATTGAGTCTTCAACCAATATCGTTTTAACGCCCGAAGGAAAATTGGTTTCTAATAATTTCAAGGCCAATAAAGGCAGATTACCTTGGCCTGTGGAAAAAGGCGTTATCAGTTTGGGCTATGGGAACCAACCGCATCCGGTTTTTAAAACCATTGAAGTCCATAATAGCGGTATTGAAATTTCAACCGAAAGTGGTGCTTCTGCCAGAGCGGTTTTCTCTGGTGAAGTTGTTCAAATCCAACAAGTAACGCCGCTTAAAAAAGCAGTTTTGGTCAGACACGGAGATTTCTTTACATTGTACCAAAATTTGAGTTCAGTAAACGTTCAGCCCGGAGATAAGGTTTCTGCTAAAGAAGTATTGGGTAAAATTAGAACCGATGCCGACGGACGCACGGTACTTAAGTTTGTGATTTCGCAAAACAGCACTTATTTTAATCCGACCACTTGGTTGTCATCAAGATAAAAACAAAAAACCGACTTTCTTAGTGAGTCGGTTTTTTGTTTGGATAATATTCAGAATTAGTTCTTCTTTAGTAAAACCTTTTCCTGAGTAAACTGGTAAGCCGCATCTAAAAAAGCAATCATTTTGCTCCAATTGGCATTAGGCTCATAATAGTTTTTATAATACTTAAACGTTTTGATGACCAATTGATTTCCTTTTACCTCCGCGGTTGAGGTAAATCCTCCGGTTTCATTTTCCACCTTTTTGTTAAGCTTTTCCAACCCCGAAACACTGTAGCCTGAAGGAATTTCCAGAATAATTTCATTCTCAAAAGAACGCGGATAAATCATGTAAATATTGTTTTTTCGGTCTTTTTCTTTTTGGTCGATTTCAATTTGGGAAGTCAATATTTTACCAATTTCAACGAGATATTTATCGCCTGCTTTTTTGATTAAATTGTTTTTGACCACAAAAGTCTCTTCCATTTCTAAAGCCGATTTTTTACCGTAACGTCCGGAATTCTTGATTTCAAATTTGTAATCATCCACTTCAAATTCGTACTCTTCTTCCACCGATTTTTCGAAGGTTTCTTTTTGTTTGTCCTTCATTTTATTAATCAAAGAGTTCATCTCGTTGGTATATTGCTCTTTCTTCTTTTTGTTTTTAACGTATTCCAAAAGCTGTGTAGTACCGTATTTTTTGTAATCTTCATATACATAATCATAGAAATTGAACTTGTCTTTTTGTTCGTTTTCTTTCAAATGACCCAAATAAGATGATTCTCTTTTGATAGAAAAACCGGTAAAGTTATCTAAGGTTAAGCTGGTTTTGGTTTTATAACTATTTTCCTGATAAGTACTTGACGGAAGTATAACGGTTGAAGCATCGGTTACTTTTTTTCCTTTAGAAACTTCCAATACATAGGCTTTTGAATTTTCTACCGTATAATCAATTTGGTCAGCACTGGTGTAAGGCGAAAAGTATTGCAGGTAAACCGGATTTTTGGTATTCACTCGGATAAGCTTAGTTACATTGCCTTGTATCAACAAATCATCGATAGAGCCATTGTATCTTGGTGTGGCCACAATAATATCATAATCAATTTCATTTTTCTTAAGGAAGTACATGAAATAATTGATAAAAGATTCTTCGCTACTAAAGAAAATCGGATTGTAACCGTAATATTCAAACGGGTAAAAAAGCTTGGTTTCATTGACCACAAAGGCTTCTATGTACCGTGTATAATATTCGTGACGACAGAAATAATATACCTCGCGAATCTTTTCTTCGTCACTGGCAAATGTTTTGCCTTTCAAGAAATCCTTGATTGGATCCAGATTTCCGTTTGGAACAAACTTTTTGTTGTAATAGTCGTAAATGTCTTGTTTGGCGACGGTTTTCTTGATTTCTTTTTCGCTTTCAGATAAAAAGCCATCTGCCAGTTTTTCAAATTTCCCCGAACGGGCAAAAATTACTTGAAACTTGTAACAAGGCATTTCCGCCAATGGATAAAACCAACGCGGGAATTCGTTCTTTTCGATATTTTTTTCCGCCAATTCATAGCTTCTTTCGCCGCTGTTTTTGGTTGGAATTTGTTTTAATTGCGGCGCACCGTTATAAGTGTTGAAATTGACAAAAAAGTCATTTTCGGTTTCCAAGGTAATTTTCAAATCCATGGTTGGGTAAACGTCACCTAAAGGCGTTTCGACCGCATCAAAACTGTAATCATAAACCGATTTGAAAGGTTCGATACTATAGAAATAAAAGTCAATGATATCTCCAACTTCCAAGTTAGGAATGGCTAATTTTTGTTCCCCATTCACTTCTTTTGATTCTTTATCGGTGTCAATTTCTACTTCTTTTCCATCCGGTTTTACCACTTTTACGCCAATAAAATTGGTTCCTCTGCGCCAAAATCCACTTCCATAAGCTTTGTTGGAATAGAATTTGGTTTTATAGGAAAACTGCGAAAATTCGGTTACTGCCGCTTGGTCCTGAAGTTTGATTCTTTTTCGGATAGCTGAAGTGTAAGTCACATTGGCACCAAACTTATGGTAGTTGTAATGTTCTCTTTTGTGAATGATAACCGCAGATTCGTTTTTCCACTTATCGGGAACCGTATTGGCTTTTTTGAACTCATCTTTGGCACCCCAAAAAAATTCTTTCACTTCTTTTTTATCTTGTGCTACTATAGAAGTGGTAACTAATAGCAAAAGCAATAACAGTTTGGCTTTCATTTGACTTTGGTTTTATTTGGATAAGGTAATTTGCTGGTTGTAATTTTCGATTAGTTTTTTGTTGAAATCATTCCATTTTTCAATTTCATTGGCTTTGATACAACCGTTTTTGAAAAGGAAAGTCTTTTTATAAACAATCTCTTTTCCGGTGTTTTCAAAACTGATATTGATGTCAAAATTGGGTTCTTTAATCACAAGATCTGAAGGGATTTTGGTCACTTTGTAACCCTCGGGAATTTTTAGTGTTATCTGCGAATTAAAATGGGTTTTGTAATTCATCTCATAATCCACTTTTCGGTCCTTTAATTCAAATCCTTTGTACTCATTCATAAAGTCCAAATCCACATAGATTTCATCGTCAAAAGAAGAAACTTTATTCGAAATGGCAATGTTGTAGTCGAGCGTTAAAGGAATATCTCGGTTTTTGAAGTCGCTGGTTTTCAAGTCTTTTACCAGTATGCTTTTGTTTTGTCTGGATAAAAATCCGTCCAAGCGCTCTTTCTTTTTATTGGTTTCAAAACTGTTGTAAATGTTCAAAAATTGGGTTTTGCTTTCTCCAAAAAAACTTTTGTTACAGGTACCAACAATGGTTTCGTTTTCAATACTTAGCGTGGCTTTGAAAAGTTCCTTATTGCTCTCAGCAGTTCCGCCGGGCACTTTTTCGATGATGCATTTTTCACCGTCTTCAATCATGACTTCTTTGTTTTGAATGCGCTCGGCATAATCGCCTAAAGAATTGAATTTTTCGGTACCGTCAAGGTAAATCTTTTTGCCTTTGTGAAATAAAGTACAAATCATGTGGTTGTCTACCGCCAAAGACGGTGTTTGGTAATCATAAGCAATGTGCTTGGTTCCAATCCATGTCAGTCGCGCATCAAAACCGGCCAGTTTCAACATTTGTTTGATCAAATTGGCCATGCCTTTACAGTCGCCGTATCTCTTGGTGAAAACATTGTTAGATTCATCGGGTTTGAATCCGGCAATGCCATCTTCAAAGGCAATATATCGAATGTTATCCTGGACCCAATAATAGATGTTTTTGATTTTCTCTTCGTCGGTTTTAGCATTGGCGGTTAGTTCGGCTACTTTGTCTTTGAGCACACTAGTGTCGTCTTTCATCATTAAAACCAATGAGCGATACCATTTGTACAAGTCATTGTAATCTCTAAATAAAGGAGTTTTAACGCCGTCTTTCGTAAATGATTTGGCTAAAATTAAAATGTGCGGATAAAGGTAACTTCTTCCCGGAGTTTCGTCCTCTTTGTATAGCGCCGGAACGTCGTCAAAGGTGTAAGTAACGTGTGTGATATTGCCTTCTTGGGTTGATGTTTTGGTGATTTTATGACCTTCAAAATTAAATTCTCTCAATTCAACTTCAAGCCAATTCGGAATATCAAAGGCTATTTTTTTCTTTAAAATAGGGTATTCATCATTGAAATACAATGCCGTAAAATACTTAACGTCATCGTATTTTTTCTCCATTTCATATTTGTAATTGTAGCCCTGAACCGGAAAATCAACCGCGATGTATTTTACTTTGGCATCATTGTAGAACAAATCCTTGTCTTTGTAAAATTCGTCCGTAACGCTAAATTGTGCCGGTTTATCATTTCGGTATTTCAAAGAGAAAGTCTGAATCCTTGATTCACTATCGTAAAATTCATATTTGTGAATGTCTGCACGATGATTGATGTTCATCAAATTTTCTTTAGTCGTATGATTTACAATGACTTTTCCATCTTTTTTGTTCAAATCAAAGCTGACAAAATCATTACTTTCCAGAATGGCAATATCGTCTTTGGAGTATTTTTCTCGTAATTGTTTTGCCTTGGTAATGTCTTCGGGTGTTGGATCAATACCTTTTTGTGCCACAACAGTATTCACAAAAAGACATAAAAAAACCAACAAAAGTTGAGTGGTTTTCATTTTTACAGAATTTTTGGAAATATACTGTTTTTTTGAATAAAAAAACGGTTGCTAAACAAATAATGCTTTTAATTCAGTTGCATCGTGGGGATTCATTTTTCCGGCCAAAACCAAACTTAACTGTTTTCTGCGTAGCGCAGCATCAAATCTTGATTTTTCCAACTCAGTTTCAGGTTCAATCTGAGGCACAGGAACAGGATTGCCGGTTTCGTTCACGGCCACAAAAGTATAAATCGCCTCGTTGGCTTTGCTTCGGCTTCCCGATTCTCGGTCTTCAATCCAAACATCAATAAATATTTCCATTGAAGAGGTAAAAGCCCTCGAAACTTTAGCCTCAACAGTTACAACACTTCCCAAAGGAATGGCTCGGTTAAAAGCCACGTGATTCACCGAAGCCGTTACTACAATTCTGCGGGAATGTCTGCGTGCGGCTATACTGGCAGCTCGGTCCATGCGAGCCAATAATTCACCACCAAAAAGATTGTTCAAGGGATTGGTTTCGCTAGGCAAGACTAAATCGGTTAAAACCGTTAAGGAATCGGAAGGATGTTTAGGCGTCATGTTTTTTTTTGCAAAGGTAATTACTGAAAACAAAAAATCCCGATTTCTCGGGACTTTTTTATAGTTCTTCTATTAGCAACCAGGCGTCTTTGTTGTCTAGTTTTTTGATGTCTTTCATAGTGTCCTGTGCATCGGCATAGGAGGAAAAACTTCCGTAAAGTACCGGAAACATGCCGTGTTTGTTGGCAGGTAGTCTTTTGGCTTTAAAACCTAATTTCAGTAAAGATTGATAAGCATTCTCTGCATTGCTCTCGATTCTGAAAACACCGGCAACCACATGGTAAGGCATTTTTTCATTCGGAACCGTCAAAGTCACACTCGGCAACGGATTCTCAATAAAGAAAGTCGCTTCTTGTATTTTTTGATTGATTTTTTTCTGAACGTTGGATTGTACTAATAAAGTTTCTTGTTCTACTTGTGTCAAATAATTGTCATACAGTTTGTATCCCAAAACACCGGTCAAACCCAATGAAAGTGTGAAAACTGCAGCGTATTTCAATGCTTTGTAATTGCTTCTTTTTTCCGGAGTGAAGGTAATCGGTGCTTTTTCTTCAAATGTTTCAGCAACTTGTTTGTAGGTTTCGCGTTTTACGGCAGGAGAAACAAACGAACTCAAACCAAAAGATTCTTTGAGGTAATTGACTTGGTCAGCCGGAACAAACACTAAGTTTTTTTCAGCGTTTAAAGTAAATTCACCGATGTTTTTAATGGAAAAACGACCCAATTCCTGAATCTTATTTTTCCAATCGTTTACTTCATTTTGAATCGCGTTAACTGCAATCTCGTAGGCTATTTTTTCAGTTTGTGCCAAATGATTGGCTAATAAACCGTCATTGTTTTTGATAAAGGGATTGAACGAAATCAATTTTTTCGGCGGATAAAACGAATGAGCGTTTTCATCCCATTGTGCCGACTGGAATTCGGTCAAAAAAGCACCAAATCCGGGAACGGTAACACATTGATAACGATATAATAATTGGGAAATGTATTGTTCAATCTTCATGTCAACAAATTTATAGAAACAATAGTAGTATCAAAAAATTATTCACAAATTTTATTAACAATCCAAAAGAAAAATATTTAATTTTGTAGTAATTTATTGATATGATTACAAACGAACTTTTTCATGTTTTAGCTCTTTTGCGCATTGATGGCGTTGGTGATGTGGTGGCCAAAAAACTAATAAGTCATTGTGGTTCAGCAGAAAATGTTTTTAAGACCAAATTGAAACAGTTGAAAGCGATAGATGGTGTTGGAGAAGTTTTAATCAGAAATCTAAAAGACAAAACGGTTTTCGAAAAAGCCGAACGCGAATTAGAGCATATTCAAAAAGAGAACATCAACGTTTTGTATTTTCAAAATGAAGATTATCCGGATAGGTTAAAGCATTGTATTGACGGACCGGTTTTGTTGTTTGCTTCCGGAAAAGTTGACTTTACCAACCGAAGAATGATTAGCATAGTCGGGACAAGGCAAATCACGTCTTATGGAACTGAATTTTGCAAAAAACTTATAGAAGATTTAGCTTTATTTAATCCGATAATAGTGAGTGGATTTGCGTATGGTGTTGATATAGTAGCACACCAAGCAGCCATGGAACACAACTTGCAAACTATTGGGGTTTTGGCGCACGGACTCAATCAAATTTATCCCAAAACCCATAAAAAATACATCGCCAAAATGGAACAGAATGGCGGATTTCTTACCGAATTTTGGAGCAGTTCCAATCCGGATAAAGAAAACTTTGTCAAACGAAACCGTATCGTTGCCGGCATGAGTGAAGCGACAATAGTGATAGAAAGTGCCGAAAAAGGAGGTTCCCTTATCACCGCGAATATAGCCAATGATTACAACCGAGATGTGTTTGCTGTTCCCGGAAGAACTACGGATAAATACAGTCAGGGTTGTAATGATTTGATTAAAACCCAACGCGCCAATTTGATAACTTCTGCGGCTGATTTGGTTTATTGTTTGAATTGGGAGCTTCAATCGCAAGCGCAGAAAGACAACAAAGTTATACAAAAACAACTTTTTGTGACTTTGGATTTTGAAGAACAGAAAATTTATGATTACTTGCAGCAAAATGGAAAACAATCGCTTGATATTGTTGCGCTTGACTGTGATTTCCCTATTTTTAAACTTTCATCGGTTCTTTTGAACATGGAATTAAAGGGAATTATCAGGCCTTTACCGGGAAAATTATTTGAAGCGATTTAAAAATATACCTAATGAATATAATTGAAATAGCCGAGCTATTGTCTGTTAAAACGATCCAAATAGGGTCATTTACTAAAGCAGATTTTACTGAAATGGAAAGCAGATTGGAAATTGAAAAACAAAACCATCCAAATCTGACCGACGAGTTGATATCACAGTTTTTTAAAGCCCTTAAAAAGCAGCCCAAACCATTTCAGGCGGTGATGAATAACCGAGCGTTGTTTAATTTTTTTGCTCAAAAAAATTATTCTAAAAAACAGTTTCAAGCAGAAGTAGAAACCCAAGATGCAGCAGAGATTAAGGCATTTGTCCAAACCTTTTTAAACGATAGTTTACAGCCGTTTGTATTTGACAAAATTCAAGTCAATGATTATCAGGAAATAGGTTTGCTGGTTGAAGCGCATGAGCTTTTACCCGATGAAATTTCAGAACGAATCCTTTTTTATGCCAAAGAAAAACTTGATTTGGCCAATCGGACTCTGAAACCGCCTTTTGGTGATTTCTCGAAAATACTTTACATAAAAGACGCTAACTTTTTTATTTTCTTAAACGGCTTGAAGAATGAAGCGCTTGAAGAAAAAGTCAAAACATTTTTCAATACAGTAATGAATATGTACATCGCCGATAAGACATCTGAACTGGCGAAGCGGACTTTTACGGCCATGAAAAACTATGAGGCTATTGATGGCCAACTATCGAAAAGCATCGCAATGTTAAAGGAAAGCGCGGAGATTAATTATAAGCCTTTCTCCAGAAACAGAAAAAAATACTATTGGATTTATGCTGTAGTTGGATTGTTTATCATTCTTAGGGTTTCTTTTGTGATAAGCAATATTTCGGATTTGAATCCGGACTATGAAACAGAGGAGTCGTATGACGGTTCTGAATACCAATCCGAACCCAGAAAATTGGACCGATACTATACGGATATGAAGTTTAAAATTGATAGTTTCCGTATTTTCTTGGCCGAATATAATCAAAGTCAAATTAAAAGATTGACCAAAATCAGCGGTATTAAAACCGGGGAAAACCCATTTGAAACGTTCTACGAAAACCAACCCACCGGAGAAAGCGGCAACAACATCAGAATACAAAACAGTAGTGATTATGATATGTTGTTATTAGAAAACGCGGTATTGTATGACAGCATCAAAATTCCACGCACGGCTCATTTTATAAAAGCCGGTGATTTTCTTTATGTCAACTTCAACACAGAAGAAGCCAAAACCATTTTCAATGTCTATTTGGGAAAAAATTTGGCTACTTTCCAAACAGAAAGTAACCATTTATTTATTAGAGGCGGGTCTGTGGTTGAATACCGTTTTAGCGAATTGGCTCCAAGAGCCAAAGCCATTTTAGCAGAAGACCACATTTTTGAAACCGATGTCAAACTAAACTACAAAAATGGAGGATTGATAGAGGATTAAGCTATTCAAATCCCAATTTGGTTCTCACTTTTTGTAAAACACCATTGGCAATAGTACCGGCTTTTGCGGCGCCCAATTTCAACAAAGCATCTACTTCTTCTTGGTTACTCATATAGTAGTTGTACTTTTCTCTCTCGGTTTTGAATCGTTCACAAATCAGTTCAAACAAAGCTTGCTTGGCATGACCATACCCAAAGTCTCGGTTGGCATTGGCATACTTTACTTTCATTTCGGCCATTTGCTCCGCATTGGCTACCAATTTATAAATCGCAAATATTTTACAAGTATCCGGATTCTTTGGTTCTTCCAAAGGCGTACTGTCGGTTTCAATGCTCATGATTTGCTTGCGCAAGGCTTTGTCCTCCAGAAAAATATTGATAAGATTGCCACGGGATTTACTCATCTTAAAACCGTCTGTTCCGGGTACATACATCGTTTCTTCTTGAACTTTACCTTCCGGTAGCACAAAAGTTTCGCCCATTAGATGGTTGAATCGAGAAGCTACATCGCGGGTAATTTCTATATGTTGCATTTGGTCTTTACCTACGGGAACATATTCGGCATCATACAATAAAATATCAGCCGCCATCAACATCGGATAGGAAAACAAACCGGCATTTACATCTTCTAATCTATCAGCTTTGTCTTTGAAAGAATGGGCTAAGGTCAACCGTTGGAACGGAAAAAAGCAACTCAAGTACCAAGACAATTCAGCCGTTTGCGGCACATCACTTTGACGGTAAAAAATCACTTTATTGACATCCAATCCGCAAGCCAACCAGACAGAAGCCGTGCTGTAGGTATTCCGACGAAGTTCTTCGCCATTTTTAATTTGGGTAACAGAATGTAAATCAGCAATAAAAAGAAAGGATTCATTGCTAGGATTTTTTGACAGTTCAATGGCAGGTAAAATCGCACCCAAAAGGTTTCCCAAATGCGGCGTTCCTGTACTTTGAATTCCGGTTAATATTTTTGACATCTTCAATTTTTTTCTGAACGCAAAGTTAAACCTTTGTATTAAAAATTGCATACCTTTCATTACATTTGACCACATGAGAGCATTGAAAATTGTTTTTTGGACACTTTATCGCGTTTGGTTCTATATTTTGATGGCGATTCCAATCATCGTCATGTTTCCGTTTTTGTTTGTTTCTATCCTTTCGGAGAAATGGTATCCGTATTTTTTTGTCATGGCTAGAATTTGGGCCAAATTCATTCTTTTCGGAATGGGCTTTAGGGTCAAAGTAACTTTTGAAGAAGTGCCGCAAGAAGGCAAAAGTTATATGTTTGTGGCCAATCATACTTCGATGACCGATATCATGTTGATGCTTTCAATAGTTAAAAATCCTTTTGTTTTTGTGGGGAAAAAAGAATTGGCCAAAATTCCGTTGTTTGGATTTTTCTACAAGCGTACGTGTATTTTGGTAGACAGAAGCAGTTCAAAAAGCAGAATGGCAGTTTTTGGGCGGGCCCAAAAAAGATTGAACCAAGGCGTAAGCATTTGTATCTTTCCTGAAGGCGGCGTTCCGGAGGAAAGTGTAGTTTTAGATGAATTCAAAGATGGTGCTTTTCGTTTGGCAATAGAACATGAAATCCCCATTGTTCCTATGACTTTTTATGATAACAAAAAGCTTTTCTCATATACTTTTTTTAGTGGAAGTCCGGGATTGATGAGAGCAAAAGTGCATCGTTTTTTTGACACCAAAAACCAAAATGCGGATTACAAAAAGACCTTAAAAAACAATGTTCGAGAGGTTCTTTTAAGGGATTTGCAAGAAGATTTGAAATAAAAAAGAGTTCCGAATTTCGGAACTCTTTTCAGTTATTACTCGAAAGCAATAACACCACTTAACTAATTTTTAAACAATCACAAACTAGAATCTATAGCTTATTCCACTGTAAATCCCAAACACATAAGGTTTGAAATTCCCGTCATTTGAACGGAATGTATTTAACTGATATTTGAAGGTTGGCTCCACATTAAATTCAAAAGACTTCATAAAACCATATTTGATGCCCAAGCCAATATTGGTGCTAAAATGAACCGGATTTAAATTATTGGCTCTCCCTAAAACGGTTGTTCGGTTGTTGGATACAATTGAAATAGAGTTGTCTTGCAGAAATAAGGTACTGAAACCACTAATGATTTTTAAACCGAAACGCTTCTCAATAATGGCATAAGACATTTCCAGCGGCATTTCCAGATAGCCGATTTCTTGGTTGATATAACCTTCATTTTTGTGAACAATGGCCTCTTCAAATGCCAAGAGCTCATTTTCTGAAGTCAAAAGAGTTGCTGAAGGATTTGGGACAGCGCTTTCCACCTGTAAAGTATAACCGGCTCCTGTTGGACTCAAGCCATTCAGATAACGGGTTTGCATGCTGGCATAATAAAATACTTCATTGGTGTTATAACTCATATTCAATTTGTTCAATCCGGTTCTTATAGTCAATTTTGAATTGACGGCATAATTAACGCCTAGTCCGAATCCAACTCTGGTATTATAGGTCTTCGAATTATTCACGAGAGTAGAATCAATTGGAGATCCGCCTGAGAGGGAACCCAAAAAAATAGGTGCAACATTTGAGGTGAGTTGCCACCTATTTTGTTTAGATTCTTGCTTTGATTTTTTTTCTTTTTCATTGAGCAATTCTTCCAGCGGATTGTCGGCAACACTTTTGTTAATTGTAGTGTCGCTAACTTTATTTTCAACTTCGTTGACTGCAATTTTGGTGTTATTATCCCCTTTTAAACCATCAAGATTGAGCTCTTTTGGAGCTACTATCGCACTGGCATCTTTTGATATATTGGTGTTGTTTTCTGTTTGAGCAATCGGATTTTCAACAATGTCTTGGATGGAATTCTTTTGACTTTCGGCGATTTGAGCTTCATTTTTCACAAATTCATTTTTGGTAACCAGAGGCTTGCTGCTTTCTGAGTACGATTTGCTTTTTGAAGACTGATTTTGAATCGATTTTCCGTGAGCGACAGCAGATTTTGAATCATTCAGTATTGGTGATGATTTAATTTTACCGATTGGTTTTTGTTTGTTGGAATTAGGAGCTACTGCATCAACAGTGTTGTCTAATTTTAAAGAGTTGTTATTGGTTTCTTCTTTATCTGTAATGGCTTCAGAAGTATTGTCAACTCCTTTGTCAACTTCTTTTTTTAAGTCAGTAGTATCGGGACTTCCATTGTTTTGATTGGAATTTTCTTCATTAACTATCGCATTTGTTGGGGTAACATCGTCGTTAAAAACGGTTTTGGTAATTAATATTCCAACAAATAATACAGCCACCAATCCGGAGAACTTCCACCAAAATGGAATCACTCTTTTGCGTTTTTTGTCCTCAAGTCTTGCTTCAATGTTGCCCCAAAGATCTTCAGCTGGATTGGCTTCAAAATCTTTGAATTTTTCTTGAAAAAGTCTGTCTATGTTCTTTTTATCACTCATTTTGCAGAAGGAAACTTTTTAGCTTCTTCGTTTTTGTGTTGTTCTATTTTTTCTTTTAAAATCATTCTGGCTCTAGCCAAGTTTGATTTAGAGGTGCCAATATTGATGGTCAACATTTCGGCGATTTCAGCATGTGAAAACCCGTCGATAACATAGAGGTTAAAAACCAGTCGATACCTATCGGGCAATTCCTGAATAATTTTCAACAAATAATCCATTGAGATTTGATCGTCCTCAATTTCAACTTCATAATCTTCAGCAACATCTTCATTCACCAAACTCAAAAAAGTTTGATTTCGGTACTGCTGTAACACGTTATTAACCATCACTCGCTTTAGCCAACCCTCAAAAGAACCTTTGAACGAAAACTGTTCAATTTTATTAAAAATCAGTAAAAATCCATCTTGTAAATTGTCTTGAGCCTCAGTATAATTGCGCGAATACTTCAAGCAAACAGCAAACAGTTTTGGTGAATATATTCGATATAACTGTTCTTGCGCTTTCCTATTGTTGTTTTTGCAATCATTTATGAGTTGATTTAAATCCAATTTTCAAAAATTGATTGTTATGTTCTAATTTAATACCGGTATTTCGTATTCTAAAAAGATATCGTTTCCTTGCTCATCTTTTCCTTGCCAAAATTTAAAAATATAGGAACCATTGCTTGTTACTACAAAATCAAATGAGCAACTAGACACATCATTTGGGGTTTCTGTACAGTTGCTTCTTTCTTCTTTCATGGTTTCAACCGCTATAGTTCTTTCATTAAGGTATTTGTGATAAGAAATAGTGTTGTAATAATGACAAGACGTTGGCTTATTGTATTGCATGGTTATGGTGTAGGTTGCTCCTAAAGTAAATTCAGTAGGAATATCAACACTTAACACAGGTCTTAATTCATAGGTATAATTCGGTCCATCCTCCGGCGTACAAGAATTGAATAAAAAAACTAACGCTAAAAGAGAAATTATTCTTTTCATAATGGTAATTGATTTTTGGTTAAGATGGTTATGCTATAAAAAGGTTGCGTTAAATTAATAAAAAAACGTCTCGGTTTTTTATCGAGACGTTTTTTATTTTAAGCATTGTTTTCTTTGATGACTTCTTTGATTTTTTGTTCTAATTCATCGGCCAATTCTGGATTGTCTTTAATTAAGACTTTTACGGCATCACGACCTTGCCCGAGTTTGGTGTCGCCGTAACTGAACCAAGAACCTGCTTTTTTTATGATTTCAAATTCAACGGCTAAGTCGAGAATTTCACCGGTTTTAGAAACGCCTTCTCCATACATGATATCAAATTCAGCCGTTTTAAATGGTGGTGCTACTTTGTTTTTAACCACTTTTACTTTGGTTCGGTTTCCAATAACGTTTTCACCATCTTTAATTTGCGAAGAGCGACGAATGTCTAAACGTACAGAAGCATAGAATTTCAAAGCATTTCCACCGGTAGTGGTTTCAGGATTTCCGAACATTACTCCGATTTTTTCTCTCAACTGGTTGATGAAGAAAACCGTACAGTTGGTTTTGCTGATGGTTCCGGTTAACTTTCTCAAAGCTTGTGACATCAAACGGGCGTGTAATCCCATTTTAGAATCACCCATTTCGCCTTCAATTTCGCTTTTAGGGGTTAAAGCAGCCACCGAGTCAATAACCACAATATCAATAGCACCCGAACGGATTAAGTTTTCGGCAATTTCCAAAGCTTGCTCACCATTATCCGGTTGGGAAATGATTAAATTTTCAATATCGACGCCTAATTTTTCTGCATAATTTCTGTCGAATGCGTGTTCTGCATCTATAAAGGCAGCAATACCTCCGGCTTTTTGGGCTTCAGCTATCGCGTGTAACGTTAAAGTGGTTTTACCCGAAGATTCCGGACCGTATATTTCAATGACTCTTCCTTTCGGATATCCGTTTACGCCTAAAGCTAAATCCAATCCTAGGGAACCGGAAGGAATAACTTCAACTTCTTCAACGGCTTTATCACCCATTTTCATGACGGTTCCTTTACCGTAGGCTTTGTCTAATTTATCAAGGGTAAGTTGTAATGCTTTTAATTTTGCTTCTTTTTCTGAACTCATTTTTTAAAAATTTAGTGGCATAAAAATAATGCTTTTTTTGTTGTTATAGGATACAAATCAGAGGAGTTTTGAACAAAATGTATTATCTCTTGGCAGATCAATCTATATAATTTTAAAGGTAGGTTAGTTTGATTTTACAGCAGTACACTAAAAGTGTACATTTTGTTGAAATCTAAAACAGTTTTTTATGGCCGCTTTTTTTTCATCCTTTGATTTTTCGCTACTTTTACACTCAATTTTACAGTTATGGAAAAGCTTATTTCTTACCCGATTTCAATTCTATACTACCTTTGTTTCGGATTGACATTGGTCATTTTTCACCCAATTCAATGGGTTTGTTTCAATGTTTTCGGTTATCAGGCACACAAAAAAAGCGTCGATTATCTGAACTTTTTTTTAACCAAATGCACTAATATTTTAGGAACCACATACACTTTCGAAAACCGAGAATTAATTCCGAAAGGCGTACCGGTTATTTTTGTATCCAATCACCAAAGCCTATATGACATCATCGGGATTATTTGGTATTTGCGTCGTTTTCATGCCAAATTTGTGAGCAAAAAAGAATTAGGTAAAGGCATCCCGAGTGTTTCCTATAATTTAAGACACGGCGGTTCGGTTTTAATAGACCGAAAAGACCCAAAACAAGCTATTCCTGTCATCAAAGGCTTGTCTGAATACATTGAAAAACACAAACGATCGGCTGTAATATTTCCGGAAGGAACTCGCAGCAAAAACGGAAAGCCAAAAGAATTTGCCCAAAGTGGGTTAAAAATCTTATGTAAATATGCGCCATCAGCTTATGTTGTGCCAATTACCATTAATAATTCGTGGAAAATGGTTAAATTTGGAGCTTTTCCAATGGGTTTAGGGAATCGTTTACAATTTATCGTTCACGAGCCTATGGCCGTTAAAGATTTTTCATTTGAAGAATTAATGCAAAAGACAGAGCAAGTAATAGTACAATCTATAAAAAACTAAATAATGCCTCAAAAAAATATAAGACTGGAAGTGATGCAATTTCTGGAGAAAGACGTCGACAAGTTTGTAGATGAGTTCTTGATTCCGGTGGAAAAAATATGGCAGCCTTCCGACTTTCTTCCGAATTCAGAAAACGAAAATTTCTTTGATGAGGTAAAAGAATTAAGAGAAATCGCCAAAGATTTGCCCTATGATTTTTGGGTAGTATTGGTAGGAGATACCATCACCGAAGAAGCATTGCCAACCTATGAAGCATGGTTAATGGATGTTGAAGGGGTTGATAATGTAGAACGAAACGGTTGGTCAAAATGGGTTCGTCAATGGACCGGTGAAGAAAATCGTCACGGAGACTTATTGAATAAGTACTTATATTTATCAGGTCGCGTGAACATGCGCGAAGTAGAAATGACAACGCATCACTTAATCAACGATGGTTTTGACATCGGCACCGGCAGAGATCCGTATAAGAACTTTGTTTATACCAGTTTTCAGGAATTAGCCACGTATATTTCACACAATAGGGTTTCCCAAATTGCCAAACAATACGGCGACAAAAAATTGTCCAAGTTGTGCAAAATGATCGCCGGAGATGAAATGCGTCACCACCATGCTTATTCGGAATTTGTAAACCAAATTTTCAAAGTAGACCCAAGTGAAATGATGTTGGCTTTCCAATACATGATGAAGCAAAAAATCACCATGCCTGCGGTTTTCTTAAGAGAATCGGGAGAAAAGATTAGTACCGCTTTTGAAGAATTTTCCAATTCGGCCCAAAAAATTGGCGTTTATACTGCCGCGGATTATGTTGATATCTTGAGAAAATTGACCGAAAAGTGGGAGATTGATAAAATTACAAATCTTACGGCTGAAGCTGAAAAAGCAAGAGATTATCTGATGAAATTACCGGATCGTATGGCTAAAATTTCAGAAAGATTGGTTTTGCCTGATGAAACTAAAATTTTCAAATGGGTGGAACCCGCATTAGCCCGATAAATAATCAAAATCCTTTCCAACGAAAGGATTTTTTTAACCCCAAAACAGATGTCTTTAATTGATAAAACCATCCTTTTTGTAAAGCAACAACTCGAGAATGCTGAAGGCGGTCACGATTGGTTTCACATAGAGCGCGTTTATAAGAATGCTTTATTGATTGCCCAAGAAGAAACTTGCGATTTGACAGTGGTGAAACTCGGTGCCTTATTGCATGATATTGCCGATAGTAAATTCCACAACGGCGATGAAACTGTTGGTCCGAAAATCGCACGTGCTTTTTTGGAAAGCCAAAATGCGACAGAAGAAACCATCGTTCACGTCATCAATATCATCGAAAACATTTCTTTCAAAGGCGGGAATTTTGAAAAGAAGTTCAGTTCTAAAGAATTGCAAATTGTTCAGGATGCCGACCGATTAGACGCTATTGGTGCAATTGGCATAGCCAGATGTTTTAATTATGGCGGATTCAAAAACCGCGCACTTTACAATCCGGCCATTGCTCCCAAATTAAACATGAGTAAAGAGGAATATAAGAATTCAGACGCACCAACGTTGAATCATTTCTACGAAAAATTATTATTGTTGAAAGACAAAATGAATACCGTAACCGGAAGAAAAATAGCCGAAGCGCGACACCAATACATGGAAAACTTCCTTTCGCAGTTTTATGCCGAATGGGAAGGAGAAAAATAGTGGTCAGTGTTCAGCTTTTAGTAAGCAGTAAAAGCCGAACACTAAAATTATTTTCCGGTAAATGAAGCCTTTCTCTTTTCTAAAAACGCCGTAGTGCCTTCTTTAAAATCTTCGGTTCCGAAACATTTACCAAAGTTTCTGATTTCTACATCATAGCCATCAACATCGTGTTTGTAATTGGCATTAATCGCTTTGATTGCTTTGCCGATAGCATTTGGAGAATTGCGCATGATTTTGCCGGCTATACCTTTGGCAAATTCTAACAACTCAGTTTGAGGTACTACGTGATTGACTAAACCATACCCTTTGGCTGTTTCAGCGTCTATCATTCCGGCGGTCATAATCATTTCCATAGCGCGTCCTTTTCCAACCAATTGCGGCAAACGTTGCGTTCCGCCATAACCGGGAATAACACCTAATGAAGTTTCGGGCAATCCCATTTTAGCATTATCCGAAGCGATTCGGAAATGACAAGCCATTGCCAATTCTAAGCCACCACCAAGTGCAAAACCATTCACTGCCGCAATAACCGGTGTTTTCAATTTTTCTACAAAATCAAACAGTAATTCTTGTCCTTGAGCCGCTAATTGTGCACCTTCTTCAATAGAGAAACTGGCGAATTCAGAAATATCTGCACCGGCAACGAAAGCTTTTTCACCTTCACCGATAATAATAATGACTCTTACTTCGGAATTGTTTTCCAAGCTTTCAAAAGCGTCGTGTAATTCCTGAATAGTCGCTTTGTTAAGTGCGTTTAATTTTGCCGGACGGTTGATGGTGATTTGTCCGATGCCGTTTTCAATAGCAATAAGTATGTTTTCGAAGTTCATAGTTTGATGTTTATTTTACCGCAGATTTGCTGATTATTCTTTTGATATTTTCTTTGTTGTGTGCTATTTACTTAACACAAATTCGCCAATTATTTTTAACTATTTTATTTTAAAATCTGCGAATCTGCGGTTATTTTTTATTTAACAATAGGAAGCGACACCATAAAAGTGGAGCCTTTTCCCGGTTCGGTTTCAAATGTAATAGTTCCTTTGTAATTCTCAATAATGTTTTTGATAATTCCCAATCCTAATCCCATGCCGCTGGTTTTGGTGGTGAATTTGGGTTCAAAAATATGCTCGATATTTTCAGCAGCAATGCCAATCCCGTTGTCTTTGACCGAAATGATTACATTCTCTTCAATCTCTTTTACTGAAACCAAAATGTGTTTTTCTTCTTGGTCTTCCGGTATGGATTGAATGGCATTTTTGACCAAATTGGTGATGATCCTGATGAGTTGTGTTCTATCCATCACAGTAATAATCTCCTCCGAATTACTTTCAAATCGTATAAAATCTTCATTGAAAATATCGAGTGAAAATTCTACCACTTCTACCACATTTAAGGTCTCATTTTGTTGCGCCGGCATCGAAGCAAAGTTGGAAAACGCCGAAGCCACTGAGCTCATCGTGTCAATTTGCTGAATCATGGTTTTGGAATAATCATTCAGTTTTTGCTTCAAATCGGGATCATTCGGGTCAAATTTTCGTTGGAAACTTTGCACGGTCAAACGCATTGGTGTTAACGGGTTTTTGATTTCGTGCGCGACTTGTTTCGCCATTTCGCGCCAAGCTTGTTCACGCTCACTTTGGGCCAACCTACTCGCGCTTTCTTCCAGTTTATCTACCATTTGATTATAGGCATTAATCAAGGAATTGATTTCTTTGCTGTTGGCTTCAATGACGATTTTCTCGTTCTTTTGGTTCAGACTGGTTTCGTTGATTTTATCCGAAATGGTTTTCAGCGATTTGGTAATATAACTCGCTAAGAAATACGCCAAAGCAAAAGCAATAACCAACATAAAGGAATACACCTGACTCAATCGCAACAGGAATTCCCGCAATTCGGTTTCGTAAAAACCATCGTCTTCCACATAAGGAATATTCAAAATACCGAGTGGTTTGAATTTGTCGTCTTTAATCTGGCTGTAAGAAGAACGGTTTTTTACGCCGTCTATGTTTTTAATGTCTACATATCTTTTATCGACAGAAGACTGAACCAATTTCAGGATATAATTCGGAATCGGCGGCGCAACTTTGTCTACTGAAAAAGAAGATTTCGAAGATTTGACCAATTTTCCTTCGAGTGAATAAATATTGATTTCCAAATTGTGAATATCCGAAAGCTCGTGAATTTTGTCTTTAAAAATCAATTTTAAATTGTCGGGTGTCAGCGGATAAGTCGTGGTGGAAAGCACATAATTAATATGTTCTTTGATAGCAAATTCTTTTCGGTCTAAACGTTCTTGATGGTAATCTTTGGCTTCATTCTTAAACTGAATAATCGAAATGGAAGCCATCAAAATAGAGGCAATCAATATCAATATAATCATCGACAGGAAAATCCTGGTGCGAAGGGAAAGCATTGACATTTTGAAGCCGTTTAGCATAGTGTTCTGTGTTCAGTTGGCAGTATTCAGCTTTTGTTTTTGGCCCGAATCCTTTTATAAAATTTAAAGCCCAGCATGATTAACACCGAAAATAAAACGATACCGATCACACCGAAAATCCAGTTGAAAGCGTTCTTTAAAATTACTAAAAAAACTACGGCAAACAAGATAATCGTAGCGCCTTCATTCCACAATCGCATAAAGTTGGAGCTGTACTTAAATTCGTCGTTTTGCAACTGATTATATATTTGATGGCATTTGAAATGATAGGCAAACAATAAAACCACGAAACCCAATTTCACTTGCATCCAAGGCATTTGCAACCATTCCGGCATTAAATGCAACAACCACAACGCAAATATCGTTGCCAAAACCGCACTCGGCCAAGTGATGATGTACCACAAGCGATAAGTCATGATTTTGTATTGCTTTAGCAAAATCTCTTTCTCCGGCGAAGGCTTGTCGTTGGCTTCAATTTGGTATACAAACAAGCGAACAATATAAAACAAACCCGCAAACCAAGTGATGACAAAGATGAGGTGCAAAGATTTTATGTAATTGTAGAGTTCCATTTACTTAATATATAAACCTCAGATTCTCAAATTATATTTTAATCTGCGAATCTGCGGTAATTTCTCGATTTTATTTACTCCAATCCTTAACCCAATTCGCCACCACTTGACACCATTCGTCTTCATCGTTTAAACAAGGCACGGCAAAGAATTCTTCACCACCGTTTTCTTTAAATTCTTCATTGGCGCGCATGGCAATTTCTTCCAAAGTTTCCAAGCAATCTGAAACGAACGCCGGTGTAACTACGGCTAATTTTTTAATGCCTTTAGCGGGCATTTTATTGATTTCAACATCGGTGTAAGGCGTTAACCATTTGTCTCCGGCCAAACGCGATTGGAAGGTTTGACTGTATTTGCCTTCCGGAATGCCTAATAGTTCAACCACCTGTCTGGTCGTTTCATAACATTGGTGGCGATAACAAAATTCATGTGCCGGCGAAGCTGTTACACAACATTTATTGTCAATAGTACAATGAGATTTGGTCACATCGGTTTTGCGAATGTGACGTTTCGGAATTCCGTGATACGAAAACAATAAGTGATCGTATTCAAATCCTTCCAAATGTTTCTTAATGGAATGGGCCAAAGTTTTGATAAAGTCCGGTTTGTTGTAAAAAGCCGGCACTTTCGTGATGCTCATTTCCGGAAAATGTTTTTGCTGCAATTCATCGGCTAAAGCCCAAATTGTAGTGGTTGAAGCCATCGCATATTGTGGATACAAAGCCAACAACATGACTTCGGTCACGCCTTTGTCTTTTAATTCCTGTAAGCCTTTTTGCATGGTCATTGTACCGTAACGCATCGCTAAAGCCACCGGAACATCAACGAGTTTTTCGACTTTTTGGTGCATTTTTTTGGAGAAAACAATCAGTGGTGAACCTTCATCGGTCCAGATTTGGCTGTAAGCTTCAGCCGATTTTTTAGGTCGGGTTTGTAAAATAATTCCGCGCACTAAAAGTGCTCTCAATAAAAATGGGACGTCGATAACGTATTTGTCCATTAAAAATTCATCTAAATACGGCTTTACGTCTTTGGCAGTTGGACTTTCGGGCGAACCGAGATTGACTAATAATACTCCTTTCATTTTGGCAATTTTAATTTGGTTAAAAGTAATGAAACTTCTTTTTTGGCTTAGTTTTAAATTTATTTTTTGTTAATGGTTTGATATACGAAATCAATAGCTTTTAGGTATTGGCATTCAAACTCATTAAATATTTTTTGGGCGTGGTGGCAAATTTCTTTTTGAAGGCGGCAATAAAATGACTTCCGGTGCTGTAGCCTATTTTTAAACCAACTTCATTTACATTGTACGAACCGGAATCCAACAACTGTCGCGCGTAATCCATTTTGTAATCGAATAGGAAGCCATAAACGGTATCGCCGTAAATTTGCTTGAAACCCATTTTTAGTTTTTTCAAACTCAAACCCACTTGTTCCGAAAGTTCTTCCAATCCAGGAGGTTCGGCCATGTTGGCTATCATGATTTCTTTGGCTTTTTTGATTTTCATTACATTGTCTTCGTCAATCAGGAATGGACATTGCTCAGCATTCGGGTCTTCATTTCGGTTGAAATACAAACTCAGTAATTCGTAACCCTTTCCTTTGTAATACAGGTTTTTGATAGACGGATTTAGCGAATAATGAAACATCTGACTCAAAACAATCGCCATTGACGGACTGATATTCTCTTCTTTATAATATTTTTTGTCGTTGTTCTCCGGACTCAAGAACGGAATATGGTCGGATTGATTGGTAAACAAAGAATGGAACTTTTGGATGGAAATGATGACCGAAATGACCCAAGAATTAGGAGCCAATTCTAAATCCAATGGCAGTTCTTTTTGCGGATTATAGAACAACAATGATTTTTCTTCTTTCAAGTCTAAAGCATAATTTCCCTGATTGAAGACAAATTTTGCTTTGCCTTTGATGCCAAAGTGAAATTGGATAAGCCCTTGACTGATGTGCCTTTTCACATGAAAATTGTCATTTCCGTCGTTTTGAAAACGAATTAAAGTAAAATCATTTTCAATTGTTATTATTTCTTGAGAACCCATAGCGACATTTTTTCGTATATGATTTCGAAAGCAAGTGAAATTCTTATTTAGAATGAATCTACATAAAGAAGTTGTCAAGACTTGATTTCATTGCAAATTTATGATAAATAACGCTAAAAAGATATTTAGCAATCAAAATATCTCACAGCGACACAAAAAGTCCCTACAGCGTTATTTTTATAAAATGGTTAGTAATATTTTTGTTGAACTTTTTAAGGAAAGTAGTCTATGGAAAATTTTAATATGTCGAAACATACCTCTTTTTACGCCGTTGGATTAAGTTATAAAAAAGCAGATGCTGAAATCAGAGGAAAGTTCAGTTTGGATGCCAAAGCCAAATCAACTTTGTTGATGCAAGCCGAAGCCGAAGGAATCGAAGCCTTAATCGTTACATCTACTTGTAACCGAACTGAAATATACGGTTTTGCCAATCATCCTTACGAGTTAATCAAATTACTTTGTGAAAACAGCCAAGGTTCAGTTCCCGAATTTCAGGAAGTGGCCTACATCTATAAAAACCAAGAAGCAATCAATCACATGTTCCGCGTTGGAACCGGTTTGGATAGCCAAATCTTAGGTGATTTCGAAATTATCAGCCAAATTAAATCTGCTTTTGTAGAAAGTAAATCAAATGGTTTGGTCAATGCTTTCTTGGAAAGACTGGTGAATTCTGTAATTCAAGCCAGTAAAAAAATCAAAACCGATACCGATATTTCTACCGGAGCCACTTCGGTTTCTTTTGCCTCAGTACAATATATTATCAGAAACGTAGAAGATATTGCCAATAAAAATATCCTACTTTTCGGAACAGGAAAAATTGGCCGCAATACCTGCGAAAACTTGGTCAAGCATACCAAACACGAGCAAATTACTTTAATCAATCGTACCAAAGACAAAGCCGAAAGATTGGCTCAAAAATTAGATTTAGTGGTTAAGGATTATGCCGATTTACAATTAGAACTGCAAAAAGCAGACGTAGTGATTGTCGCTACAGGCGCTCAAAACCCTACGATTGATAAAACGATATTGAATCTGAAAAAACCATTGTTGATTTTGGATTTATCCATCCCGAAAAATGTTCACGAAAACGTTCAGGAAATTGACGGTGTGACATTGATTCACCTAGACCATCTTTCTCAAATTACAGACGAAACGCTGGAAAACAGAAAACTACACATTCCGGCAGCCGAAGCGATTATTGAAGAAATCAAAGAAGAGTTTATGGCTTGGGCCAAAAACAGAAAGTTTGCTCCGACGATTCAAGCGTTAAAAGAAAAATTAAATTCTATCAAAGAAGGCGAATTGAATGTGCAACGCAAAAAATTATCCAATTTTGATGAAGAACAGGCCGAACTAATCAGCAACCGCATCATTCAAAAAATCACCAATCATTTTGTAAATCACTTGAAAGACGGCGATTCTATGGACGAAGGCATCGAATGGATTGAAAAGGTATTTCAGTTGGATCAGGAAAAATCATTTTTTTAAAACTTTGCGTCTCTGAGACTTTGCGAGAAAAATAAAACCAACACACAAAGTGATAGAAAAAACAATCAGAATAGGAACTCGCGATAGCGAACTCGCACTTTGGCAAGCGCATACGGTTCAAAAAAAACTCAACGATTTAGGCTATAAAACAGAAATTGTTGCGGTAAAATCTCAAGGTGATATTATCCTCGACAAACCTTTATACGAACTGGGAATTACCGGAATTTTCACCAAAACTTTAGACATTGCTATGATTAATGGCGAAGTGGATATTGCGGTACATTCTATGAAAGATGTGCCAACGGCATTACCTATCGGCATTGTACAAGCAGCCGTTTTGGAAAGAGCGAATGTATTAGATATTTTAGTTCACAAAGGCAATCTTGATTTTCTGAACGGGAACGGAACTATAGCTACCGGAAGTTTACGCCGTCAGGCACAATGGCTGAATAAATACCCAAATCACACCGTTACTGATTTACGAGGAAATGTAAATACACGCATGCAAAAGTTGAAAGATAACGACTGGAGCGGAGCTGTCTTTGCCGCCGCAGGTTTGGAACGAATCAATTTAAAACCGGAAACTTTTATCAATTTAGATTGGATGATTCCGGCACCGGCGCAAGGCGCAATGGTTGTGGTGGCGATGGGCAATGATAATTATACCATTGATGCGGTTTCACAATTGAATGACATTGAAACCGAAATTTGTACCTATATAGAAAGACAGTTTTTAAGAACGTTGGAAGGCGGTTGTACCGCGCCAATCGGTGCTTTAGCCAAATACAATCAGCACGATGATACGATAGAATTTCAGGGTTGTCTGCTTTCACTTGACGGAAAACAAAAATTCGAAATCAAGAAAGCAGTTGATATTTCGGAGTGGAAAAAATTAGGCTTTCATTCAGCCCAAGAAATACTGGAAAATGGAGGAAGTGAATTGATGACTGAAATCAAAAAACAGCTTAAACCAAAAGTATAAAATGGAAAATCAGATTCGCATATTATCAACCAAAAAGCTTTTAGAAAACCAAAAGCAATTGTTGTTGAGTGCGAATTTCGCTGTCGAGGAAGCTGATTTTATCAATGTCGTGAATAAACATTTTGAAATTAAAAGAATCAACGATTTTCTGATTTTCACCAGTCAAAATGCAGTGGAAAGCGTTTTAGAAAATAAAAAGATAGCCGAAATAAAAACCCGAAAATGTTTTTGCGTAGGCGAAAAAACCAGAGCATTATTGGAACAAAATGGCTTTGAAGTCATTGTAAGTTCGGATTACGCTTCGGAATTGGCTTCGATTATTTGTAACCAATATTTTAAAAGCAGTTTTACGTTCTTTTGCGGAAACTTGAGAAGAGACATTTTGCCTGATTCACTCACTTTGGCTGAAGTGGTTTTTGAAGAAGTTGAAGTTTATGAAACGGTTTTAACGCCTCATAAAGCAAATGAAAATCTTAACGGGATTTTGTTTTTTAGTCCTTCAGGCGTACAAAGTTTTTTGAAAATGAATGTCCTTCAGGACGAAATTTGTTTTTGTATCGGCGGTACGACGGCAAAAAGTTTGAGAAGTATTACCAAGAAAGTTGTAATAGCCAATCAGCCAACAATTGAAAGTACCCTTATAAAAAGTATAGAATTTTTTAATAAAATATAGTTAGCAAAGGCTAACCCAAAACCTAAAATATGATTAAAAACGATTTATTCCTTCGCGCTTTAAACAATGAAACTGTAGAACGTCCACCGGTTTGGATGATGCGTCAAGCGGGAAGATATTTACCCGAATTCAGAGCCTTGCGCGACAAATACGATTTCTTCACCCGTTGCGAAACTCCGGAACTAGCCGCAGAAATCACCGTACAACCGATCAGAATTGTAAAACCCGATGCAGCAATTTTGTTTTCGGATATTTTGGTTGTACCCAGAGCAATGGGAATTCACGTGGAGTTGAAAGACAATTTGGGACCCATAATTCCAAATCCAATCAGAACGATGGAACAAGTGAATCAAGTCTATGTTCCGGATGTACATGAAACGTTAGGCTACGTTTTTGATGCTATCAAACTAACCAAAGAAATGTTGAACGATGAGGTGCCATTGATTGGTTTCGCCGGTTCACCATGGACGATTTTTTGTTACGCAGTAGAAGGAAAAGGCTCGAAAAGTTTCGATACCGCTAAAGGATTTTGTTTTTCAAACCCTGTTGCCGCTCATACTTTATTGCAAAAAATCACCGATACCACCATTTTATATTTAAAAGAAAAAGTAAAAGCCGGTTGTAATGCCATCCAGATTTTCGATTCTTGGGGCGGCATGCTTTCTCCTGTTGATTATAATGAATTCTCTTGGCCATACATCAACCAAATCGTTGAAGCATTAGCCGAAGACACCAAAGTAATCGTATTCGGAAAAGGGTGTTGGTTTGCCTTAAATGATATGGCGAAATCCAAAGCTTCCGCCTTAGGTGTTGACTGGACTTGCTCTGCCAGAAACGCTCGTTATTTATCAGGCGGAAAAATCACTTTACAAGGAAATTTTGACCCTTCAAGATTGCTGTCACCAATTCCGACTATTAAGAAAATGGTACACCAAATGATAGATGAATTCGGGAAAGACAGTTACATCGTAAACTTAGGTCATGGCATTTTACCAAATATTCCGGTCGATCATGCGAAAGCGTTTATTGAAGCGGTGAAAGAATATAAATCATAGTACAAAGTATCAAGTATTAAGTATTAAGATTTTTGTCTTTGTACTTGATACTTAATACTTAATACAACCCACATGAAAGACAAATTCTATCAATACATACTAAACCTCCAAGACCAAATCACTTCTGCCTTAGAAGCGGTTGATGGAGTGGCTAAATTCCGTGAAGACCTATGGAAACGACCGGAAGGCGGCGGTGGAAGAACACGTGTTATCGAAAACGGTCAAGTTTTTGAAAAAGGTGGTGTCAACATTTCAGCCGTTCACGGCAAATTACCCGAAGCGATGCAAAAAATGTTCAACGTAGGCGAAGCCGATTTCTTCGCGTGCGGATTGAGCTTGGTAATTCACCCCAAAAGTCCAATGGTGCCAACGGTTCATGCCAATTGGCGCTATTTCGAAATGTATGACGATAACGGAAAAGTTATCAATTCATGGTTTGGTGGAGGACAAGATTTAACGCCTTATTATTTGTTTGAAGAAGACGCAAAACATTTTCACCAAACGTGCAAAACCGCTTGCGACAAACACAATAAAGAGTTTTATCCAAAGTATAAAAAACAATGCGACGCTTATTTTTGGAATGCCCATAGAAATGAAGCACGAGGTGTAGGCGGGTTGTTCTTCGATTATTGCAAAGAATCAGAATCCATGAAAATGGATGATTGGTACAATTTCGTAACAGAAGTCGGCAATAGTTTCTGTGAAGCGTATGTACCAATTGTAGAAAGAAGAAAAGAATTGCCGTTTTCAGCCGAACAAAAAACCTGGCAGGAAATCCGTCGCGGTCGTTATGTCGAATTCAATTTGGTGCACGACAAAGGCACGTTATTCGGTCTAAAAACCAACGGCAGAATTGAATCGATATTGATGAGTTTACCACCGCATGTGCAATGGGTATACGACCATCATCCTGAGGAAGGAAGCGAAGAAGAAAAATTAATAAACGTATTAGAGAATCCGGTAGAATGGATTTAATAACAAAATTAAATAACGCTGAAGGCTTATTGCTAACAGCTAAAAACTAAAAATATGTTCCCACTACAAAGAGGCAGAAGATTACGCGTGAATGAAAGCATTCGTTCCTTAGTCCGCGAAACGACTTTAAGTCCGGCCGACTTTATGTTCCCAATGTTCATTGCAGAAGGAGAAAACTATAAATTCGAAATCCCATCAATGCCGGGGATTTTCCGTCGCTCCATTGATTTAACGGTAGAAGAAGTAAAAGAACTTTTCGCTTTAGGCATCCGTGCCGTCAACATTTATGTAAAAGTAGATGAAAGCCTAAAAGACAACACCGGCAAAGAAGCCTGGAATCCCAATGGATTGATGCAACGCGCCATTCGCGCCATCAAAACCGCTTGTCCGGAAATGATTGTCATGCCTGATGTAGCTTTAGATCCATATTCTATTTACGGTCACGACGGCATCATCGAAAACGGTGATGTTGCCAACGATGCCACCAACGATGCTTTAGTAAAAATGGCGGTTTCTCATGCGCAAGCCGGAGCCGATTTTGTAGCACCAAGTGATATGATGGATGGACGTGTTTTAAGATTACGTCAAGGTTTAGATGCAGCCGGTTTTCAAAATGTAGGTATTATGAGTTATTCTGCCAAATATGCTTCGGCCTTTTATGGTCCGTTTCGCGATGCCTTGGACAGTGCACCAAGAGAAGCAGATGTAGTCGTTCCCAAAGACAAAAAGACTTACCAAATGGATTACGCCAACCGCCTCGAAGCCATCAAAGAAGCCTTAATGGACGTTGAAGAAGGCGCCGATATGGTCATGGTCAAACCCGGAATTGCGTATTTAGATATCGTTCGCGAAGTCAAGAATGCTGTGAATGTTCCCGTAACGGTTTTCCATGTTTCAGGCGAATATGCCATGATCAAAGCGGCTTCCGAAAGAGGTTGGCTCGATCACGACAAAATCATGATGGAACAATTGATGTGTATCAAGCGTGCCGGTGCCAGTTTGATTTCGACTTATTTTGCCAAAGAAGCCGCGATTTTGTTAAATAAATAGACCGCCGATTCGCTGATTTTTTAATTATTTAAAATTTTTAATCTGCGAATCTGTGGTAAAATTTTTAGAGCGAAAGGTTCGGGATTTATCGGTTGTCCCATTTCCCGCTGTCCGCACTACACGGTAGTTGCTCCCATCGGGGCTAATTAGGATTTGTATTGAATTTTTGTACACTATGAGAAAAATTATATTACTCACTTTTATCATAACCTTCGTCTCTTGTAAAAAAGAAACCGAAGACCATTACGGTCAACCCAAAACGGATCAAACAGCAGTAGCCATTTCCGGTCAGGAATTATTTGAAGGTAAAGGAACGTGCACTGCATGCCATTTACCCGACCAAAAAGTTATCGGACCAAGTATCACCGAAATTGCCAAAATCTACAAAGAAAAGAAAGGCAGCATCGTTAGTTTTCTGAAAGAAGAAAGCGAACCCATCGTTGATCCGAGTCAATACGAAACCATGAAAACCAACTTCGCCATAACAAAACTAATGAGCGACGAAGAACTAAAAGCTTTGGAAGAGTATATCTACAGCTTTTCAAAATAAGTAGTTCGTCAGTTCGAGTGTCCCGATTTTAATCGGGATGTATCGAGAACATTTGTTATCTTTATCTCATGGAAACCGCATTCATCAAAACACCTCTCGGCGTCGCCAAAATTGTTGGCGATGATAATGGTATTGCCGTTATTTCCATTGTAGAAGAAAACGAAGTTTCAGCAACTATTCCCGCGGTTTTGCGAGAAGCAGTTCAACAGCTTCAAGATTATTTTCAAGGAAATCGTAATGATTTTAATTTCAAAATAAATCCTAACGGCACCGAATTCCAACAAAGAGTGTGGCAAGAATTACTCAATATTCCCTTTGGGAAAACCATGTCGTATCTCGACTTATCCAAAAAGTTAGGCGATGTCAAAGCCATTCGCGCCGTAGCTTCCGCTAATGGTAAAAACCCATTATGGATTGTCGTTCCGTGTCATCGCGTGATCGGAACAGATGGTTCTTTAACCGGTTATGCGGGCGGACTTTGGAGAAAAAAATGGCTGTTGGAACACGAAAGCCCTACCGCACAGCAATCACTTTTTTAACTACTTTTCTTTCATATTTAAAATAAATCACTAATTTTAAGTCGGTTAATTCTTAATTTTATTCTTATGATTGAAAAAATCCCATTCAATAACATACTCTTTCTCGATATAGAAACCGTACCCGAAGAAGACAATTTCAATGCTTTGGATGCCGAAATGAAATTGCTTTGGGAGCAAAAAACGCAGTACCAAAGGCGTGATGAATACACACCAGAAGATTTTTATGAACGCGCCGGTATTTGGGCAGAGTTTGGTAAAATTGTTTGTATATCGGTGGGCTATTTTGCCAATAAAAATGACATTAGAAACTTCAGAGTGACTTCCTTTTTTGGCGAAGAGAAAAAGATTCTAAAGGACTTTTCTAACTTGTTAGATACTCATTTCAATGGAGCCCAACATCTTTTATGCGGGCATAATGCCAAGGAATTTGATTTTCCGTTTATCGCCCGCAGAATGATTATCAATCAAATTGCCATTCCGTCCAAGCTGAATTTGTTTGGCAAAAAGCCTTGGGAAATACCACATCTAGATACTTTAGAATTGTGGAAATTTGGTGATTATAAGCATTTCACTTCTTTAAAATTATTGACTAAAATTCTCGGTATTCCTTCTCCAAAAGGCGATATCGACGGCAGCCAAGTCGCCCATGTTTTTTACGTTGAAAAAGACATTGACCGAATCGTAACTTATTGTGAAAAAGATGTTATTGCCGTGGCTCAAATCTTTCTCCGATTGCGCAGAGAAGATTTACTCATTGAGGATGAAATATTACACGTATAAAAAAAGAGGTCATGACGACCTCTTTTTTTTGTTATTCTTTATCTGATTAGTTTCTTTTCAAAACTATTTTCTTAGTAACAGAATCTTGTTCGTTAGCGATATTCACAAGGTATACACCGTCTTGAAGATTTTCTATCCCAAAAGAAGTTAGCACTTGATTGGTTTCTTTGGTCATAATGGCTCTTCCTTGTAGGTCATACAAAGTAATGGTTGTTTTTTCACTTAAAGAAGGAATGGCAACGTTTACAATACCCTGCGTTGGGTTGGGATACACACTGCTGCTTTGTAACGGGTTGTCTGCTATAGTCAACAAAGCAGGAACTACCCGGCAGATGTCAATACTAAAATTATTGATAGCACCACCGTCTTCATTATAAGGGTCAATTACGCGTAATGTCCAAACGCCGTCCGCCGGCAAGTTATTCAATACGCTTAAACTATTCAACGGAGCTATGTTCCCGCTTATCGCAGGATTACCTACACAACTTGGAAAGCCTCCGGCATCATCATAAATACAATTGATGTTGTCTTCACCGGCACAAGCTTCTTCTTGAAGAATGATAATCGGGCTTCCAATAGCAGCCGGACCTTCCAAAGTAATCGTCATATCTTGTACCCAAGTGTGAGAAATAAACACATTAACATTAATATCACCAATAGAATAGCCACCGGTTATGGTTACCGGAACAGATGCTTCGGAGTTGGCCACACTGGCAATAACAGCATTACTGTAATTTGACGCCGGAAAGTTGGCGTCACAAATCAAGTTACCGGTTGCAAAATTATTAACAGGCGCAGCAGTAATAGCCACTGTTCCACAATTGTTCATTGGAATTACTCTCCAATAATAGCGTGTTGCCTCATTCAATCCAGAAATGGTATAAGAGTTGGTGCTTACGTAGTCTTCGGTTATTAAGCTGGAAAAGTCGCTAAATCGGGAAACTTGAACATGATAAGTTAACGCATTAGCCTGAGCAGCCCAATTAAAAGTTACAGTGGTAGATAAACCCTCTTGTCCATTGGTTGGTGATTGTACAGCAATAGGCTGAAAAGTACCGCTGTAAACACGAAGCGTTTTATATCGGGCTTCGGTCTCAGTACCATTTGAGCCAAGAACTCCAATAAAGTATTCTCCGGGTGATACGTTAGACAATCCTGTGATGGTCATGGTAACAATCCCGTTAGCACTTAATGAACTTGGAGAGAAAGTAGCATTAGCACCAGTTGGTAATCCTAAAGCAGAAAAAGTGGTTGTTCCTGCACCCGATTGAGCGTAGTTAAAAGTATAAGTGGCATTTTGTGTTGAACAAACCGTAACATCTGCAGAACTAGGGTTTAAAGAAAAAGCAGAATTAATACCGGTAACCACCAGAGAGAATTTTTGACCGCCTGTGACCAATGTGCCTTTGTGGGTTACCGTAATGGTATACTCACCTGCAGTTGGGGCATCTATTTTGATTAGCTCTACATTATCCACATTGTTATCCCCGGAACGGATAGCGGGATTTGCGGGATTTGTCGTTAATCTCCATGGGTAGTAAGTATTCCCGTTACGGGTAATTCTAATATCTAAATCATTGACTAAAGCAGGAGTTGGATCATTTGGGCCATTGGCACCGGAATTGACTGCTCCGGGCAAATCAGTCCACGTAATTGAGGCTATCAAAGGAGTTGAACCATTTGAATTAACAGTCATAGTATAACTTTGATTGTTGTTGATGTTTTCTTCCGATACCCAAGAAGTTAAGCCGTTATTGGTTAGGGTTTCAGCTGCTTTTTTGGCATTTAACAATCCCCAACCAAATTTAGCATCAGGGCCAACCAATCCTGCATCATCTGCTGTATGACAAGCCAAACCTTTTAGGGTAGCGGCACGCATAAAATTCGTAGTCAAATTTCGATAGTGCTGTTGTAATAAAATTAAAGTTCCGGCTACGTTGGGAGAGGCCATTGAAGTTCCTGACATAGTAGCTGTACCGGTATTACTGGAATTACTGGTTGAGGTTAAATTCGTTCCGTTTCCGGTGATATCCGGTTTTATACGTAGGTCGTCTGAAGGACCTTGACTACTGGATCCATTGATTGAGATATTACCGGTTACAGTTCCGTCAGTTCCAACAGAAACATCTAAAGAGTTGGCTACAACCAAATTGTTTTTTGCGGTTTTATCTCCTACCAGTTTATCATATCCTAAAGCTATGGGATCCTCATTATTGTTATTACCGCCATCGTTACCGGCAGACATTACCGCCAAATAATAGGGAGCGTTGTATGCTGCTTCATCCCATTCATAAGCGCCATAGGTGTAAGAACCAATATACCAAGAAGGCAATGTGCTGGTACCGCTTGTTATTGGAGTTCCATAGGAGTGATTCGAAATCAACATTCCCATTTGTGCTTCTGAAATGGCTTCTCCTAAATCTTCATTCCAATCAAAAGTTCGGGCAAATGCTTCAGGCGCCATTCCTTTAACGGCAGCCGGATTGGCGCTTGCCACCATAGTTCCCGCCACGTGGGTGGCATGATTAGCGGTTCCGGTACTGGAATTGTCAGCGACAGTTACTCTTCCGCCAAAGGCTGTGTGAGAGGCTCTTACATTTCCACCGTCCCAAACCCTTACGGTCATTCCTTGTCCATTAAGGTTTAATCCCATAGAACCGGTACTATTCAGAAAACTGGCACGGGTAGCAAGGGCGGCATTTACGTTGTGAGTTGAATAATATATAGGAAAACCATCAGGTGTTAGCTTCATTATCTCTAGGATAGAGCCATCCTCTTTTTCAACATAGACAGGCCATCCTTTGGCTACTGCTGTGGCTATTGCTTTCTGTTTTTCAACGTTGGCTTTTTTTCTGTAATAAGCTTCTCTTTCTTTAAGCTTTGCCATGTCATAATCAGCTGTGATTTTTTTAATTTCTTCCTGTGACTGGCCAAATACGGAACATGAAACAAAAATGATTAAAACTAGTAGTAAATAGTTCTTTTTCATAATTTTTTTAAAGAATAATTAGTGTGTTGTTTTCAAGTTTTGCAAATATATAAATCTTAACTTATGATGGTTGTTTTATTGTTAAATAATCATTATTTTTTAATAATTGTTCAACAGAAGTCAAAAAGTATTACAATACAGCGGGGTTTTTTATAAAAAATTTATTTCAAACCTTCAACAAAAATTTATTTCTGTCCAAAATAGAGAAATAGTATATTTACCAAAAAACAGATTATGGTTTTAAGTAGATTTTGGCTCGCTATTTTTATTTCATCTATTGTCTTTGTAGTGTTTAGTTTAGTTACGTCTAACAGCTATTCGGTGGATTTTATTTTGAACGGAAAAAAAGACGATCCTATCTTAATTTCGGAAAAGTACCTCAATCAAGTGCCTAAGTTTGTCATGGACAGCATTGAAAAAGCACCCGAACAAACCATGGTAATCAATCGCGATACCCTCAATGCCGATACTACTTATGTCTATAAAAGTAAAACGGTAAAAATATACAGCGGTGTTCAAAAATCCGATGGTTTGTTGCCCACATGTAAAAACAGTTTGCTCGATTTGATATTGCCGTTGATTGCTTATTTGGCTTTCTTTTGCGGGTTGATGGAGCTTTTAATTATTTCAGGTGCTGCCGAAAAATTGGCCAGAAGACTCAGCCCAATGTTTGCCAAAGTTTTCCCGTCCATTCCCAAAAACCACGAGTCTATATCGTATATGACGTTGAATTTTGCCGCTAACTTTTTAGGGTTAGACTCTGCTGCCACACCGTTTGGCTTAAAAGCCATGCAAAGTTTACAGGAAATCAATCCCGAAAAAGACAAAGCCAGCGATGCCCAAATCATGTTCATGTGTTTGCACGCCGCCGGATTAACTTTGATTCCAACTTCCATCATAGGATACCGTGCTGCTGAAAATGCCGCCAATCCAGCGGATGTGATGTTGCCGTGTATTATCACCTCATTTATCGGAACGATTGCGGCCTTTTTAATTGTAGGCATTCGCCAAAAAATCAATTTCAAAAGCGCATCATTATTGGTCGCGTTGATGACTATTATTGGTGCTATTGTCGGATTGTTGTTTTATGTTAATGGTTTGGATTTGATTGGTAAAAATGCCTTCACTTCTAATTTGTCCGGATTGATGTTGGTGGCCATTATCGCGTTTACCCTAATCTTTTCTTTTGTCAATGAGAAAAAGTTTGTCGCCAAAGACACAACCATTTTTGATACTTTCGTAACCGGAGCCAACAATGGTCTGCAAACCGGCGTAAAGATTTTCCCTTATGTAATGGGAATGTTGGTGGCCATTTCTTTTTTCAGAAACAGTGGGTTGTTTGAAATCATCAGCAACTGGATTTCATTTGCTTTTTCGAATATTGGCGTGAGCAAACAAGTCACCGATTCGTTACCGGTTGCGATGCTCCGACCATTCAGCTCAGGCGGTTCACGCGGATTTATGATTGATTCCATGCGTAATTTTGGCCCTGATTCTTTCACCGGCCGACTGAGTTGTATTTTCCAATGCAGTGCTGAAACTACGTTCTATGTGATTGCGGTGTACTTTGGAAGTATTAATGTGAAAAACACTCGTTACACGCTCGGCACTATGCTCTTGGTGGATTTAATCTGTGTGATTACGGCGATTTTTGTGGCAAGCTGGTTTTTTTAAGAAATGATTTGGTGTACATTAATTTAGCAACTATTTCATTTCAGCACTCATGCACTTTGCTTAACTTTGCCGTTTAAAATAACACACTAAAATGGACTTTATATACCAAGATCCGTATCCTATTCTCAAAGACGATACGCAATACAAAAAACTTACTTCCGATTACGTAAAAACAGAACAATTAGGCGACAGAGAAATCCTCACCGTTGACCCGAAAGGCTTGGAGCTTTTGGCCCAAGAAGCGATGATTGATGTTTCGTTTATGTTGCGCAAGGCTCATTTGCAAAAATTGCAAAACATTCTTAACGATCCGGAAGCCACAGACAACGACCGATTCGTAGCGTATAATTTATTGCAAAATGCAGCGGTGGCTGTAGAAGGAGAATTGCCTTCTTGCCAAGATACCGGAACAGCCATCGTGATGGCGAAAAAAGGAGAGAATGTGTATACCGGAGTTGATGATGCCGAATGGTTATCTAAAGGAATTTTCAATTCGTACCAAATCAAAAATCTGCGTTATTCCCAAATTGTTCCGATTTCGATGTTTGAAGAAAAAAATTCAGGTTCTAATTTGCCGGCACAGATTGATATTTATGCGAAAAAGGGAGCAAGCTACGAGTTTTTATTCTTAGCCAAAGGTGGCGGAAGCGCGAATAAAACGTTCTTATACCAAAAAACAAAATCCCTTTTAAACGAAAAATCCTTAGACGAATTCATTCGCGAGAAGATAAAAGATTTAGGAACATCAGCTTGTCCGCCGTATCACTTGGCTTTAGTGATTGGAGGAACATCTGCGGAAGCCAATTTAGCAGCAGTGAAAAAAGCCTCAGCCGGTTATTATGATAATTTACCAACTTCCGGAAACATGTCGGGACAAGCGTTTCGCGATTTAGAATGGGAAAAAAAGGTACTGCAAATTTGCCAAGAAAGTGCCATCGGCGCTCAGTTTGGCGGAAAGTATTTTGCTCATGATGTACGCGTCATTCGTTTGCCGAGACATGCTGCATCTTGTCCGGTTGGCTTGGGCGTTTCTTGTTCGGCCGACAGAAATATTAAAGCCAAAATTACCAAAGACGGTATTTTCTTGGAACAATTGGAAACCAATCCGAAACAATTTTTACCGGCAACGCCACCGCATTTGGAAGCACCGGTTGAAATTGATTTGAACCGACCGATGAGTGAGATTTTAGCCGAGTTGACCAAGTATCCTATCAAAACCCGATTGAAACTCAACGGAACGGTAATCGTAGCCCGTGATATAGCGCATGCCAAAATCAAAGAATTACTCGATGCCGGAAAACCAATGCCGGAGTATTTCAAAAACCATCCGGTGTATTATGCCGGACCAGCCAAAACACCGGAAGGCATGCCATCGGGAAGTTTTGGTCCAACCACTGCCGGAAGAATGGACGTTTATGTAGATGAATTCCAAAGCCACGGTGGAAGTATGGTGATGTTAGCCAAAGGAAACCGCAGCAAAGACGTGATGAATGCCTGTAACAAATACGGCGGATTCTATTTGGGTTCTGTTGGCGGACCGGCAGCCATTTTGGCCAAAGAAAACATTTTAAAAGTAGAAGTAGTCGATTTTGAAGAATTGGGAATGGAAGCGGTTCGCAAAATCACCGTAAAAGATTTCCCGGCGTTTATTATAACGGATGATAAAGGGAATGATTTCTTTGCCAATTTATAATGATGCTATTTACAGAAACCTTTAACGAGTTTTACAGTAAAGTAAAAGAAAGTTTGACCGACGGAACGTTTGCCAAATTGACTTTTGCCAAAACCATTGGGAATACCCAATTGATGAACATTTATATCCGTCCAATAATTGAAGCGGAGGATTTACAATTGGAACTCAAATTTAAATTCCAACAAGAAGAAATCGTTGAGTTTTATTCGATAGATGCTGCTTTCGACAGATTGTTGCCGTTTATTAATAATCCGTTTTCATCGGTTATTTTATTTACCACCGAATTTGATTTGGTTTACAAACTCAACAAGAAAAAAACGGTCAGCATTACCGAACAACCACCGACTTTTGGAAATGCGTCACCAATACTATTAGAGTATTTGGACAACAAAAAATAAAGAAATATTTATGCATAAAAAAACCACAAAACTTCATTGAATTTTGTGGTTTTTGTTTTTATAATGAGTTTAATTAAATCACCATTTCCGGAATCTCACCTTCGATGATTAAATCAGCTTCGGTTGAAGCAATGATATGTTCAACGGAGACACCAGGTGCGCGTTCCAAGAGTTTGAAACCTTTAGGAGTGATTTCCATTACGGCCAATTCGGTCACGACTTTTTTCACGCAGCCAACGCCTGTTAAAGGTAAAGTACATTTTTTTAGAATCTTACTTTCTCCTGCTTTGTTAACGTGCATCATCGCCACGATAATGTTTTCGGCTGAGGCGACTAAATCCATAGCGCCGCCCATTCCTTTGACCATTTTGCCCGGAATTTTCCAGTTGGCTATGTCGCCGTTTTCCGCTATTTCCATAGCGCCGAGAATCGTTAAATCTACTTTCTGACTTCTAATCATTCCGAAACTGAAAGCCGAGTCGAAAAAACTCGCTCCGGGTAAAGTGGTGATGGTTTGTTTTCCGGCGTTGATGACATCGGCATCTTCTTCGCCTTCAAAAGGGAATGGTCCCATGCCCAACACGCCATTTTCAGATTGAAATTCCACCGAAATATCGGTACGGACATAATTGGCTACCAAAGTCGGAATTCCGATGCCCAAGTTAACGAAATACTTATCCTTAACTTCTTGGGCTATTCTTTTTGCGATATCGTTTTTATCTAAAGCCATGATTAGTCTCTTTTACGGGTTGTACGTTGCTCAATTCTCTTCTCAAATTTCTCGCCTTTGAAGATGCGTTGCACCATGATACCGGGAATGTGAATTTGATTCGGGTCGAGTGAACCCACCGGGACTAATTCTTCTACTTCGGCAATGGTGATTTTGGCGGCACCGGCCATAGGCGCATTGAAGTTGCGAGCAGTTCCTTTGAAAATTAAGTTTCCGGCTTCGTCGCCTTTCCAAGCTTTTACGATTGAGAAATCGGCTTTGTAGGCCAGTTCCATGATGTGCATTTTGCCATTGAATTCGCGTGCTTCTTTGCCTTCAGCGACTTCGGTTCCGTAACCCGCAGGTGTGAAGAACGCCGGAATTCCGGCTTGTGCAGCGCGACATTTTTCGGCTAAAGTGCCTTGTGGTGTTAGTTCAACATCCAATTCGCCGGAAAGCATTTGGCGTTCGAATTCGGCATTTTCTCCTACGTAGGAAGAAATCATTTTTTTGATTTGTCTTTTTTGGAGCAACAAGCCCAAACCGAAATCATCGACACCGGCATTGTTGGAAATACAAGTCAAACCTGTGGTTCCTTTTTGTACCAATTCGGCGATGCTGTTTTCGGGAATACCACATAGTCCGAAGCCACCAAGCATGATGGTCATGCCGTCTTCTATACCTTGCAGTGCTTCTTTTACAGAGTTTACTTTTTTGTTAATCATGATTGATTAGTGTTGTTTTTAGCATAATTTGTTTGTGGCGTAAATTTAGGAATTTAAAAGAGAATAGGGAAAATAAAAAATCCCATCTACAAAGCAGATGAGATTCTTTATTTATTTAGCTCCGATGGGAACGACATCCTTTTTTAGGATTGGCCAGAGCATCAGCGAAGGCACATCAATCCTGAAAAAGATACAGTGGACAGCGGGAAATACCTGCCTGCCGGCAGGCAGGGCTTCTAAAAATTACAACCCAAATTCATCCGGATTTTGTTCTTCTTCATCCGTTGGGACCGAGGTTGAGTCGATTTCTGCTTTTGGCGGTGCCCAACAATCAACTTTGATGGAAAGATTATCCGGTCTTTGGAATGGATCTTTGGAAATTTGCAGGTCTTTGTCTTCGTAACATTTCTTCATCATATACCCCCAAATCGGTAAGGCAGCCGTTGCCCCTTGTCCGTAGGTAATGCCTTTGAAACGAGCTGAACGGTCTTCACAGCCTACCCAAACGCCGGTTACTAAATTGGGAACCATACCTATAAACCAACCATCGGATTGGTTTTGAGATGTCCCCGTTTTACCAGCAATGGGATTGGTGAACATATAAGGATAGCCGGTCCAACGGTTGTCACCGCTACCGCCACCCTGGGTTCTTAAACGCACACCCGAACCGCTTTCGGTTACCCCTTCGAGCAATTTGATTACGGCATAAGCAATGTCTTTATTCAATACATCGTGGGTATCAGGAACGGGTTCGTATAGGATAACCCCGTTTTTGTCTTCAATTCTGCTGATGAATTGCGGTTTGATGTAAACCCCTTGATTGGCAAACGTACTGTAAGCCGCAACCATGTCTTCTACCGTAATTTCTACTGCACCCAGGGCAATGGACGGTTGAGAAGGAATTTCAGATTTTACCCCTAGTTTTTTGGTCAATGCTGCTACGGCTTCCGGGCCGGTTTTGTCAATCAATTTCGCTGAAACCGTATTGATGGATAAAGCCAGCGCCCGTTTTAAAGTCACCATGCCACGGTATTGGTGGTCTGAGTTTTTGGGTTCCCAATCTACGGTTACATTGTGTCTCCCTTTGTGAATCATAAACGGACTGTCGATGATAGAATCACAAGGCGACATACCGAGTTGCTCAATGGCAGTGGCGTAAACAAAAGGTTTGAATGTTGAGCCTACTTGTCTCGCGCCTTGACCGACGTGATCATATTGGAAATATTTGTAATCGATACCGCCAACCCAAGCTTTGATATGACCGGTTTGTGGCTCCATCGACATTAATCCCGCTTGCAGGAAGTGTTTGTAATAACGTATGGAATCCATCGGCGTCATTAACGTATCGATTTCCCCTTTCCAGGAAAAGATTTTCATTTTGGTTTTGATGTCGAAAGAAGCGATGATTTCGTCTTCCGTTTTGTCCATGTCTTTCATCACGCGCCAACGCTCTGAATTTTTCATGGCTTGGTTGATGATTTTTTTGGTTTCTTCAGGGGTGATATTGACAAAAGGAGCATTTTTATTGTCCTTTTGTTGGGCGAAGAATTCCTGTTGCAGGTTTTTCATGTGAGCCTGAACGGCCTCTTCGGCATGTTCCTGAATTTTGGAATCAATGGTGGTGTAAATTTTCAAACCATCACTGTAAATGTCCCAATCGCTGCCATCGGGTCTTTTGTTTTCTTTGGCCCAATTCTTCATGTATTCGCGAAGGAATTCACGGAAATAGGTGGCTGTTCCTTCTTTGTGACTTTCCGGATGGAAGTTTAAAACGATCGGTTTTACGGCCAAAGTGTCTCGGGATTCTTTAGCTAAAACTTTGTTTCTCACCATTTGGTCTAAAACGGTGTTTCTTCTGTTTTTTACTTTTTCTAAACGACGCAATGGATTGTAAAGCGAAGGGTTTTTGAGCATTCCGACAAACATGGCTGCTTCATCAACCGTTAAATCTCTTGGTTCTTTTCCGAAATAGACTTTGGAAGCCGAACGAATTCCAACGGCAGTATTTACAAAATCAGCTTTGTTTAAGTACATGGCTATGATTTCGTTTTTGGTGTATTGGCGTTCTAATTTAACAGCGATAATCCATTCTTTTGCCTTTTGGATAACACGATAGATAAAAAATTTAGAACCTTCACCGTGAAAAAGTAATTTGGCTAATTGTTGTGTCAAAGTACTCGCACCACCGCTACGGCCTAGTTGTAAAGCAGCACCAAAGGTTCTTTTTGCGTCAATACCCGAATGCTCGTAGAAACGCTCATCTTCCGTTGCAACCAAGGCTTTTACCAAATGAGGTGGCAAATCTTCGTATTTGATTGGAGTTCGGTTTTCATTATAAAACTTTCCAATCGTAATACCATCAGAGGAGATGATTTCGGTGGCCAAATTAGATTCGGGATTTTCAAGATCTTCAAAGGAAGGCATACTGCCAAAAAATCCCCATGAAGCCAAGAAGAAAAACAACACCATGGTTCCCAGACCATACAAGAATAACTTCCAAAATTTACTTTGATAGTATTTGATGTCTTTGACGGTTGTATTCGTTTTTTGTGCCATATTTTTTATTCTGTAGATTCTATTCTGAAACCAACATCGGTGATTCCGGCTAGTGAAGGCACGCCTTCTATTTTTCCGGTTTGTCTTACCGCATGTTTGATGTGAATTTTATAAACTCCTTTTTGGGTAAAACTTACATTGTCTTTGTAAAACAACTTGTTTTCTTTAATGTCCGTAAACCCATCACCAAGAAGTGTGCCATCAGGATTGGTCATTTGGTATTCTAAAGTGTCCACTTTGACTTGTCTGTTCGGATGTTCTAAAGAGACAATCAGAAACAAATTATTGAACGGATAGTCGTCGTTATCCCTAATATTAACGTACAAATTGTACAGTTTTTTCGAGTCCAATTGAGGCAATTCAAAGGTAACGATGCTGTCTTTGTGCCACTCATTTCCGACCGATTTGTATTCGTCAAAAACTCTTTTTTCGTCGCAAGAAAATAAAAGTACCGCTACCAAGAGCAGGATAAAACTATTTCTTATTCTTAGGCTCATTTTTATTCTCAGAGTTTGGTTTTTTATCAGCGCCAAATGGTTTACGCTTTTTGTTTTTGTTGTTATTTCTTTTCTTATTTCTGGGTTGATCAAAACGAGTTAAGCTCTCTTGTCCCATGGCGTTATTGAAATCTTTTTCCGGTTCGGCTACAATTTCGACGGCAAAATCTTCAAGAGAACTTACTTTTTTTCCTTGTTTGTTTTGCGCCACGATTTCTTTAACTTGCTCGATGTTTAACACATGCCAATTGGCAAAATTGTCAAAATAAGCAAACCACATCAAGCCTTTGAAAATGTCTTGTTTTTGGCATACTGCGTCGCCTTTTTCGGTTTTCAATTTGGTTTCAAAATCCGGAAAATCTTTTAACGCATCCATGTAAGTGTCTAATTCATAGTTCAGACAGCATTTCAGTTTACCGCATTGCCCGGCTAATTTTTGAGGGTTCAAAGACAACTGTTGGTAACGCGCTGCCGAAGTATTTACACTTCTGAAATCGGTTAACCAAGTCGAGCAACACAATTCTCTTCCACAAGAGCCAATTCCGCCCAAGCGAGAAGCTTCCTGACGAAAACCAACTTGTTTCATCTCAATTCTGGTGCTGAATTCACGTGCGTAATCTTTGATTAACAAACGAAAATCGACACGATCATTCGCTGTGTAATAAAAAGTCACTTTAGAGCCATCGCCTTGGAATTCGATATCGGAAATTTTCATTTCCAATTTGTGAGCAATTGCCAATTCACGGGCTTTAACTTTCATAGGCTCTTCCTTATCACGGGAATCGCTCCAGATATCGATGTCTTTTTGAGATGCTTTTCGATAAACCTTAGGGATTTCAGGGCTGTTGTGATTGACCCCTTTTTTCTTCATTTGAATTTTTACCAATTCGCCGGTAAGTGTTACAATCCCAACGTCATGACCGGGAGAAGCTTCGGTAGCGACAACGTCACCGATGCTCAGTGTTAGTTTTTCGGTATTTCGGTAAAATTCCTTTCGGCCGTTTTTAAAACGCACTTCGATACAGTCGAAAGGCGCTTCACCATTGGGTAAACTCATGTTGGAGAGCCAATCGAAAACGGTCAGTTTGTTGCAGCTATCGGTGCCGCAAGTCCCATTATTTTTGCATCCTTTTGGCGCACCGCCATCGGAAGTTGAACAACTTGTACAAGCCATAATTTGGATATAGATATGTTGGTCGTCTCATTATTCAAACAAGACTACTAATCATAAACGTTAAAAGTGTAAAGATAGTATTTTTTAAAGTTTTTAAAATTCTTTCGCAGAATATTTGATTTTGTTTTTTATAAGATATTTTTCCTATTTTCGTCTTTTCTAATAAATAAATTTTAATACAATGAAAAAATTAAGCTTATTCTCATTGGCAATTTTGTCAATTTTTACCATTTCATGCTCCTCAGATGATAGTCCGACTACTTCAGGGGATTTAATTGGGAAATGGTATTTTAAGGAGTACAAAGTGGCAGGACAAACGATTCCTTATGATGACCATGAAGAATGCGGTAAAGATTATATTCAATTTAATGCTAATGGAACAGGTGCAAATGTTGATGTATGGGATTGCGTAGAAGATATTGCATTATTTAATTATACAAGATCCGGGAACAATATTACCGTTACTTCTGACGGAGAATCCGATACGGTTCAAATAACGGAGCTTTCCTCAACAACTTTAAAAATAAAAACGATTTCTGATTTTGATGATGATGGTGATAACGAAACGGTTTTAATTATTTTTACAAGAAATTAATAAAGAACATAAAACTCCGAATAATGTTGGAGTTTTATGTCGTTTTTACAGCTATGATATGAACCGGGCAAGCTTTCTGTGCCAATTCGCAGTTTTCCGCTATGGTATGGTCGGCCGATTTCAGGGTATAAAAGCCTTTGGCATTCACCGACTTTAACAATACCGATTTTCCGTCTTTTTTAGACATTTGAAATTGTCCCGGCGCCATTTCCACACAGTAATTGCAACCGATGCATTTGTCTCTTTGCAGGGTAACGATGACCATTAGTTTTCTACGATTTTATACATTTTGTCGGATAAGCGTATGCGGAATGGTACTTTCAAAGTACAACTGTCGCCTTTAGAGGCTTTTTCCAAAGCCAAATCGTTGACCATCATGTCTTCGATAATCATTTCTTGTGCGCCTGTACTTGGCCCGGTGATTAGAATCTTATCGCCTTTTTTTAGGTCATAAGCTTCAATTTTGAATTCGGCGATATTGGCTTTCGGAAAATAATGCATGCCTTTGCCAATGTAAACTTTCTTTTGGGTAGCACTCGAACCCGGATTGTCTGACCATTCTCCTAACTTTTGGCCTAAATAATAACCACTCCAAAAACCGCGATTGTAAACCGTGGAAAGCGTTTCCATCCAAGTGTTGATTTTTTCTTTAGAAAAGGAGCCTTCATAGTAAGCATCGATGGCTTCACGATAGGTTTTGATTACAGTTGCCACGTAATCGGCCGCGCGACCTCGGCCTTCAATTTTCAATACTTTAATCCCTGAATCTATGACTTGGTCTAAAAAATCAATCGTACATAAATCTTTGGGCGACATCATATATTCGTTATCAATTTCAATTTCGAAACCACTTTCCTGATCGATTACGGTATATTTTTTACGACAATTTTGTTTGCAAGCGCCGCGATTGGCGGAAGAATTATGCGAATGTAAACTCAAATAACATTTGCCCGAAACCGCCATACATAGCGCGCCATGACCAAAGATTTCAATTTCAACAAGATTTCCGCTTGGTCCCTTGATTTGTTCTTTTTCGATGTCATGGGTGATTTTCTTTACTTGTCGCAAACTCAATTCGCGCGATAATACTATGGTATCGGCAAACATGGCGTAGAACTTTACGGTTTCAATGTTGGTAACATTCAACTGGGTTGAAATGTGTACTTCTATTCCCATGGTTCTGGCGGTCATGATTACCGCTTGGTCAGAGGCAATTACTGCGGTTATTCCTGCTTCTTTGGCTTTCGTCAAAAGGGTTTTCACCACAGACAAATCATGATCGTAAATAATCGTATTCAACGTCAGGTAGGTTCTGACGTTTTTTTCGTTGCATCTACGAGCAATTTCGGGTAAATCATCTAAAACGAAATTCACGGTAGCGCGCGCCCGCATGTTTAATTGTTCGACACCAAAATACACCGAATCACAACCATTGTCTAATGCCGCTTGCAGTGATTCGAAGTTGCCGGCCGGAGCCATCAATTCAATTCTTCCTGTAGTAGTCATTAGTTGATGATTTTAAAAAGTTTATCTGATAAACGAACACGGAATGGCACTTCAAAAGTGACTTTGTCACCTATTTTGGCTACAGTATTTTCTTGTCCATTGACCAACATCTTTTCCAAAACCAATTCCTGATTTCCAGTGGTTGGACCGGAGATGATGATTTTATCGCCAAGGTTTAGTTCGTGGTTTTCCATGATAAAAAGCCCAACACCGGCTTTGGTATAATAATGCTCCACTTTGCCGATTAATACTTTTTTGACTTTGATTTTTTGGCGAATGTCGGTTGGTTTGGCTGTTGCCAAAGGAATTCCGGTCAATTCACCAGAATGCTTGTATTTCAGATTTTCAGATTTTCCTTTGCGGAAGACTTTGTTCCCGACTTGTTTTCCGCTTCTCAATTTGACTTGTTCAGCCAATGGTAAATGGGTGATTTCCAAACATTCATTGGAACAACAATTTTCCATGGCCGCTTTACATTCTTCACATTGGATAAATAACAAATGGCAACCGTCGTTGGCGCAATTGGTGTGATTGTCACAGGGTTTACCGCATTGGTGACATTGCGAAACGATATCGTCGGTAATTCTTTCACCTAAGCGATGGTCGAACACAAAGTTCTTTCCGATGAATTTGCTTTCGAGTCCTTCTTCTTTAATTTGCTTGGCATATTGGATAATCCCGCCTTCCAATTGGAAAACATTTTTAAACCCTTGGTGTTTGAAATAGGCAGAAGCTTTTTCGCAACGAATTCCTCCGGTACAATACATCACCAGGTTTTTATCTTCTTTGAAATCTTTTAATTGTTCATTGATAATTGGCAGACTTTCACGGAAAGTTTCCACATCCGGAGTTATGGCGCCTTTGAAATGGCCAATTTCGCTTTCGTAGTGATTTCTGAAATCAACTACAATAGTATTCGGGTCTTCCAGAATTTGGTTAAATGCTTTGGCGTTAAGGTGAACTCCTTTATTGGTTACATCAAAAGTGTCATCGTTTAAACCGTCTGCAACGATTTTGTGGCGTACTTTGATGGTTAGTTTTAAAAAGGAATGGTCATCGTGTTCAACGGCTACATTGAGGCGAATGCCTTGCATAAAATCATAGACTTCAAGCGTCTCTCTGAACGCTTCGAAGTTTTCGGCCGGAACACTCATCTGGGCATTAATACCTTCGTGCGCAACATAAATTCGACCGAGTGCATCGAGTGCATTCCAGGCTATAAATAAATCGTCGCGAAATTTTTTAGGATCTTCAATTTTGGCATACGCATAGAAAGACAAAGTCAGTCTTTGTTTGCCGGCTTGGTCAATAAGTTCGGCTCTTTCTTCTGCGCTTAAGGTGTTATACAGTTGCATGCTATAAACTTTAAGTGAGAAATAGGTTGTGAATTCTAAATGGAAGAATTCGGTGCAAATTTACATTTTTTTAGCAATAAAAAAACCCAAACAGTTTTTAGACCGTTGGGTTTCTTTTTCATAGCATTTTCTCCCATTTAGCATGGCATCTTGTTCAAGAGACGCAATTGAACAGAAAAGGTTGCGTGATGTTTTTAAAAAATATTTTTTAGCAAAATTCAGCGTAAGCATCTTTCAGGTTTTCCGCGATTAATTCCGCCGGACGACCTTCGATGTGATGGCGTTCTAACATGTGTACCAATTCGCCGTTTTTGAACAAAGCCATACTGGGTGATGATGGTGGAAAAGGAAACATTTCTTCTCTTGCGGCATCAACAGCTTCTTTGTCAACTCCGGCAAAAACGGTAATTAAATGGTCCGGTTTTTTAGCACCATCTAAACTCATTTTTGCTCCCGGACGGGCATTTCTGGCCGCACAACCACAAACCGAATTCACCACAACTAAAGTGGTTCCTTCTGCTTTGATAGCGTTTTTTACATCGGCTGCAGTATATAATTCTTGAAAGCCAGCTTCTGAAAGTTCAGCGCGCATGGGCAATACCATTTCTTCTGGATACATAATTTTTAAATTATCAAGTTATTGAATGGCAAAGTTACAAAGTTTTATGCTCTTATATTTTAAAGAAATCATAAAGAATTATTATGGCGGAATAGGTTAAAAAATTCTGCCAAATAAAGCTTTGATAAAAAGCATTTTCGGGCATTTCCAAATGACTTGTAAATCTTCCCAAAAAGAGGTTTCCTCATCCAAGAATTTGAAGATGACTGTGGTATTTCCTTTTTCAAACATCGCTGAAAATATGGTTGAGCCCAAATGGTTTTTTTGATCCAAAATATCTAAAAGAAGTAAATCATAAAACCAGAATTTATCGGCTTTGTGAAATTTAGTCAAGTCATTTTCTTTAGATAGAAATTGAACTAGGGCTTTTGATTTTTTAGTTGTGTTTTTAAAAGTATAACCGGTACTGGCTTTGGTCCAACCGCCTGCAGAACCAATGTTGAGTATGTTTTTCGAATTGTGTTGCCAAAAAGGATAGCACGTCATCGGAATATTGCCTTGTTCTTTTTCCAATAATTCGTAACTCGTAATTCCTAATTTATTGATGTAGTTTTTGATTTCAGTTTCATATTCTGCCACCGGCAATAAATCTTTGGAGAACAAAGTGTATTCTAATAACGCTTCTGTTTGCGATGTTGGTAACACATACATGAATCTCGTATTGCCTTTCTGTTCCACCGAAAAATCCATGAAAGTCGCACAATCGGGATGAAAAACAGGTTCTTTGCTTTGGATAAACCAACCGATGAAATGCTGGTGCAGAAAAGGATATTTGGTTTGATTTTTAACCACCTCAGGGTTGAAAATGGAGTTGAAAATTTGGTTACAAGTAAAACTTTCTTCAACGGTTTTGACCACACAATGATGTCCTAATTCCTGAAAATCGAGTACTTTTTGGTTTAAGAAAGTGATGTTTTCTTCTTTGGAAATGAGTTTAAAAACTTTATTGTAAAAATCCAATCCTTTCACCATTTTGTATTGGTAAGGGCTGAGATTTAATTGTCTTTCAAAGACTTTGTTTTTGAACCAAGCCGATTGCCATTTGGCGGAAGCCATATCATCATACAAACCTTTATCATCCCAAAAACACCAAGTTCTATCGTTGGTTTTTTTAGAATTCTCGTCAATCAAAAGAATGGATTTGTCTTTGAATTTGCCGGAAAGTACCATTTCATAAACCGTCATTAAAGCGGATAAACCGGCGCCGGTAAAAATGTAATGGTAGTGTTTCATTAATAAAGTGTATATCTCAATCCCAGAAAACCTCTGATGCCTTGATTGGGTGCGTAAACATAACTTGGGTCAAAGGTCAGCGCATAAGGATTTGACGGTGTTGCCATCACATTTCCGTTGGCATCGTAATCGACATTTTCGTCAAAAGGATCTTCTGCTCCGGCAATTAAAAACGGATTTCCTTTGTTGGGCGTCCAGTTTAAAATGTTTTTGATTCCCGCGTAAAGTTCAAAATTACGGAATTTTTTATAAGTAAATTGGATGTTCTGCAAACTCCACGGTTTTGAATATTCATCTCTTGGATCAAGCGGTCCCAAAAGCGGCAATCGCATCGGTCCATAAAGATTTCCTGTATAATCAATAGACAAGAACCAATCGGGAATATCATAAGTAAGCGCCCAATTCATGCTGAACTTTTCGGTTAAAACGGGTTGTGTTGTGATGCCGTCTTTTACATTTTTAGGATCCATAAAAGTAAAACCGATTAAGGCTTTTATTCCGTAAGGCGTAACCAAATCTACATTCCCGCTTACGCCAATTGTTTCGGAATAACCATTTAGGTTTTGGTAAATAATTTGGTTCGGATTGGTGTCATAATCCGGAATGATTTGGTTGGTGAAATAGGTGTACCAAGTCGAAAATTCAAAACCCAAGAAAGTAGCATCGTCAAACCTGATTTTTTTCAGGTAGTTGAAATTGAGGTTATACGATTTTTCGGGGTCTAAGTTTTCGGTAATGACCACTTCTCTAGAACCGGTTAAAGCGGCGTGTTCTTCGGTAAATAAATTGACAATTCGGAATCCGGTTCCGGCGTTTATTCTGAAAACATCATTTTTGGTCGGATTCCATTTATAGGCAATTCGCGGTGTAAAAATGTGACCGTGGTTGTTGTTGTAATCATATCTTGCACCTAATAAGAGATGGTTTTTTTCGGCTAACTTGATTTCATCTTGAATAAAAGTGCTGTAAATATTGGTTTTTTCAGCAGTGATGGTGGCAGTAGTATTGTCATTATAATACTGATGGCGAAAGGCTGTGCCAAAGAGCAAATTGTGGTCTTCCAGTTTTTTGTCCCAAAGGTATTGACCGAAGGCAATTTTTTGCTGCGCCAAATACAAAGTCGTTCCGTAAACCGAATTCTGGTCATGCGATGTTACTGAAAAGGACAAGAACATATCTTCTTTTACGGGCAACTGGTATTTGCTCAACAGTTCAAAACGCGTAGTGTAAATGCTTTCTCCATAGACTTCATTTCCGCCGCGATAGCTTTTATTCCATTGCATTTCGCCGCCCCAACGGTCTTCGTAAAAAAATCTTCCGGCGATGGTAAACTCCTTTTGGCTTTTTCGGATAAAATCCCATTTGTTAAAAATAGAGATTCTTTCCTGAAGCGTCACATCGGTAAAATTATCCTTGTTGTTGTCTATCGGGCTGTTGTAATTGTAATAGTTCAGTCCCAATAACGATTCCGCTTTTTGACCCACATTGGCTTTAAAACCCAAATCAATATTGTTTTCCAACCATGAAGTCGAAAAGACATCAGCAGAAAATAAAGGTGCGTTTTTGGTTTTTTTGGTGATGATATTGATCAATCCGCCAACGGCTTCACTGCCGTACAAACTTGAAGCCGGACCTTTTATAATTTCTATTCGGTCAATCATCGAGTTCGGAATTCCGGATAAGCCGTAAACGGTTGACAACGCACTTACGATTGGCATACCGTCAATAGTCACCATAGTATACGGACCTTCCAAACCATTGATGTGAATATCGCCGGTGTTGCAAATATTACAGTTCAATTGCGGTCGAACACCATTTACGTTTTGCAAAGCTTCAAACACATTAGAAGTTGGATTTTTCTTCAAAAATGCACTAGTATAAACTTCTACCGGCACCGGAGTTTCCAATCTTGAAACCGGTTTCAAAGTTCCCGAAATCACAATTTCATCTAGTTTTTCAGATTTGGAGTCGACTGCAATCGTGTCATTTACCTGAGCAACTAAAGAATTGAGACATAAGACAAGGGTTATACAAACAAACTTTTTCATTAAACAAAATAAAAATTTAGACAAAACTAAAAATTAATTTTCATTTATATTAAAAAAATAAAATATATTTGTAAAAAAGCAAGCATGACCACTTCTGAAGAAAATTATATTAAGGTTATTTATCACTTGTCGTTGGTTTCGCCCAAAGGCGTAAATACTAACGCTATTGCGGGCATGTTAGAAACCAAAGCGTCTTCGGTAACGGATATGTTAAAGAAACTTTCGGAAAAAGATTTGGTTTCGTACCAAAAATACCAAGGCGTGAGTTTGACGGAAAACGGATTGCTTTCGGCCAAAATGATAGTGAGAAAGCACCGTTTGTGGGAAGTTTTTTTGGTAGAGAAGTTGGCATTCAATTGGGACGAAGTGCATGAAATTGCCGAAGAGTTAGAACACATCAAATCGGAAGCGTTAATCAACAAATTAGATGCTTTTTTGGGATTTCCGGCTTTTGACCCACATGGTGATCCCATTCCGAACGAAAAAGGCGTGATGCAAAAAGTCAATAAATTATTGCTTTCGGAAGCCGAATTGAACCGGGAATACTATTGTATCGGCGTGAAAGATTCTTCTTCAGAGTTTTTAAAATATTTAGACAAACAAAAAATAGCTTTGGGCTCTGTCTTTAAAGTAATAGAAAAAGAAAGTTTTGATGATACTTTAACGGTGGAAGTTAATGCACAGGAAAAAATCATCTCTAATAAAATTGCTAATAATTTATACGTTCAATAATTATGTTTCAATCCATAATTGACTATTTTGAAAGCATTGATCCGATTTTGGCCGCTTTTTATGCGACGATGTTTACCTGGTTTTTGACCGCGCTTGGTGCTTCGTTTGTGTTCTTTTTTAAGAATATGAATCGCGTAGTGCTCGATGGAATGCTGGGTTTTACAGGTGGTGTGATGGTGGCGGCGAGTTTTTGGAGTTTGTTGGCGCCGGCTATTGAAATGAGTGAAGGCGAAGGTTTTGTGAAAGTGATTCCGGCGGCGGTTGGGTTTTTATTGGGCGCTGTTTTTATTTTTGGTTTAGACAAAATCTTACCGCATTTACACATCAATTTTAAGGAAACCGAAGGCATAAAATCGCCTTGGCAACGAACTACTTTGTTGGTTTTAGCCATAACCTTGCACAATATTCCTGAAGGTTTGGCTGTTGGAGTACTTTTTGGTGGCGTAGCAGCGGGAATTCCGGAAGCTTCAATTGCAGGAGCCGTTACTTTAGCGATTGGTATCGGAATTCAAAATTTTCCCGAAGGAATTGCGGTTTCTATGCCGTTGCGCCGAATGGGAATGAGCCGTTGGAAGAGTTTTATGTATGGACAGTCGTCAGCTATTGTAGAACCTATTGCCGGAGTTTTGGGCGCAGTTGCGGTTATCTTTTTTATACCAATTTTGCCTTATGCTCTAGCTTTCGCTGCCGGAGCTATGATATTTGTTGTGGTTGAAGAAGTAATTCCGGAAACGCAGCAAGATAAAAATACAGATATTGCTACCTTAGGATTTATAGGAGGATTTATCGTGATGATGACTTTGGATGTAGCCTTAGGCTAATGACAAGCACAGTCGTCTTTGTCACAACCTTTTTTTGATTTTTTTTTGTCTATAAATTTTTGGGCCAAAAAACCAATCGCAATTCCCAATGCCACATAAACCAATATTTCTTGTATTTCCATAATTAATTCAAATAAATTCCGCCACCGAGCGAAACAAAATTATACGTAGGAGAAGCAATTTTTAAATGCTCATAACCCAGTGAAACGAACCCTCTTTTGACATGGTATTTGGCTTCCAATTCATAAACATGCACCGGTTGACTATTGATAGTACTCCATTTGGCTGCCGCCAGTAAACTGATGTTGTGGCCAATGAAAATCTCGGTATTGAGACCAAAAGAGAATCCTGCTTTTTTAACTTCATTCCCTACATAAATTGAACCAATAGTCCAACCTAGGTTAAAATTTTCCAACCGAACCCTGTCATATCCTAGGTTAAAGTTAAACAAAGAAAGCCTGTCGGTAGCATGAGTTGCTTTGTTTTTTTCGAAAATTTGGCGAAAATCAGTTTGAACATAAAAATATTGGAACGGTCTTATTTTTAATTTAAAATGATTGGCATATAAATCTTTAGTGCTGTAAAGTAGATTGTTTTGCAAATCAAACCGAAAGTTTTTTTTGGAATTTTCGGCTTCGTTTACCTCATAATTTTCATAGTTCCCGGATTCTTTATTGTAATAAGGATAATCGGTTAAGTTGCTGTACAAATGGTCCTCATGTTTATAGTCACCAATAAAACCATATTTGAAAATGCCCCAAGTAATTTCAACCCAAATACTAACCTCGTCATCATCATCACTTGAACTGTTTGACCTACCTGAACCCGAGTTTCCTGAATTTCCTGAACTGCTCGAACTTGAGTTTAACTCGCTCTTGGATTGTGACACTTTTGATTGGCTCAAGACAATATTACAACTTAATAACAATAGGCTTAGACAGACAATTTTCTTCATGGAGTTGGTTTTTTTTCGACAGCCACAAAAATCAAACCGAAAATTATTTTAAAAACTGGTAGGCAATCAGTGCGGTTAGATAGGCAAAACCACTCATGAATACCAATTGTACCAAAGGCCATTTCCAACTGTTGGTTTCTTTTTTTACAATCGCTAAAGTACTGATGCACTGCATAGCAAAAGCATAAAATAACAGCAGCGAAACACCGGTGGCAAAGTTGAAAACTTTCCTTCCGTCTGAATGAACTTCAGCATTCATACGATTTTTAATGGTGGTTTCTTCATCGCCATGACTTCCCACACTGTAAATCGTTGCCAAGGTTCCCACAAAAACCTCTCTAGCCGCAAAAGAGCTTACTACAGCAATGCCTATTTTCCAATCATAACCCAAAGGTTTGATAATTGGTTCAATAGATTTACCCATGATTCCGATATAAGAATTCTCCAATTTATGTGAACTGATTTGGTCGTTTAGGTATTCTAAATCATCCAGTCGGTTCTCCATTTTGACTTTTTTAATGACAATACTTTCGGCATTATCAAATCCTTTTTTCGGACCGTGGGAGCCTAAAAACCACAAGATAACGGATAAGGCCAAAATGATTTTTCCGGCACCAAAGACAAAAGATTTGGTTTTTTCAACCACATTTATGGCGACATTTTTGAAAAGTGGCAGTTTGTAATTGGGCATTTCTACCACAAAATAAGATTTGGTTTTTAGCCTTAAAATTTTGTTCAAAAGATAAGCCGAGAAAATGGCCATCCCAAAACCTAAAAGATACAAGGTCATCAAGGTTAAACCTTGTAAACTAAAAACACCGAGCAATCTTTTTTCGGGAATGATTAAGGAAATTAATATGGCATAAACCGGTAAACGAGCCGAACAAGTGATAAATGGCGTAACCAGTATAGTAATCAATCGCTCTTTCCAATTTTCAATATTTCGCGCACTCATAATCGCCGGAATCGCACAAGCTGTCCCCGAAATTAAAGGCACAACACTTTTTCCGGAAAGACCGTAGCGACGCATGATTTTGTCCATTAAAAAAACCACCCGACTCATATAGCCGCTTTCTTCCAACATGGAAATAAAAAGAAACAAAAACGCAATTTGCGGAATAAAAATTACAATACCGCCAATTCCGGGAATGATGCCTTCGCTGATTAAATTCGTAAATTCTCCGGCAGGTAAATGGTTTTTAGCATAGTTGGCCAAATTGGCAAAAGTGCTGTCTATAAACTCCATCGGAATACTCGACCAATCAAAAATCGATTGGAAAATGAGCAATAAAATCCCGAAGAAAATAGCGTAACCAAAAATTTTGTGGGTTAATACTTTGTCCAGCTTAGATCGCAAATCAGAAGCATTTGCGGTATCAATTTGCTGCCCGATTTTCAGGGTGTCATTGATAAACTGATAGCGTTTGATGGTCTCTTTTTGTTGTAACCGTTTTAAATCGGAATGTGATTTGGCGAAAGAACTTTGGATTTCTTTTCGTTCCAAATTTAAGAAATTCACATCCTGGGTAATCACCAACCAAAGTTTGTACAACAACTGATTGGGAAAAGCATTTCTAAGTTTGTCAAAGTAATCAACATCAATACTAGAAGCGTTCAAGCAAGGCTCGGTAGAAAGATTTTTATACTCAACGATGGTATTTTTCAGTTCGTCTATGCCAATGCCTTTTCGGGTGCTGACCAAAACGATTTTGGTTTTTAGTTGTTCTTCCAGATAAGGCAAGTCAAGCGTGATGCCCTTGGCCTTCATTCGGTCAGTCATATTGATGACCAAAATAGTTGGGATTTCCAAGTCTTTGATTTGGGTGAAAAGCAAAAGATTTCGCTTTAAGTTTTCCACATCAGTGACCACTACTACGACATCCGGGAAAAGCTTGTCGTTTTTATTGAGCAATAATTCTATGACTACATTCTCATCAATCGAACTGGCATTCAAACTGTAAGTTCCGGGTAAATCCAGAATATTGGCCTTGATATTGTTGGGTAATTTGCAGAAGCCGAGTTTTTTTTCAACGGTAATTCCGGGATAATTGCCTACTTGTTGGTTCAATCCGGTGAGTTGATTGAACACCGAGGTTTTTCCCGTGTTAGGGTTTCCAATAAGCGCTACGTTGAGGTGTTGGATGCTCATTTTTGATTATTTCTCACGGATTTCGACTTCAATTTCATGAGCCGTTTCTTTTCTGATGGCCAAATGAGAACCATTGTTGACATTCAAATAAATGGGATCACCAAGCGGAGCAATCTGAATAATTTCTAAGTCATTGTTTGGCAAACAACCCATTTCTAAAAGTTTGAGCGGAATTTTATCCAAATCAACATACGTGATTACGGCTTTGTCTCCAATTTTTAATAAATCAACGGTAGTTTTCAATGCTTATTTAGATTGAATTAAGATTGCAAAAGTAGGGATAAAAAAAGAATATCGAATGATAATTGTCAGTTTAACTAATTTTTATCGTCTTCCAATAACCACTTAATGTCTTTGATGAGTTTTTGGACTTCTTCCATTTTTGTACCGTCATAAAAACCGCGTACATGTCTGTCGGCATCTACGAGCACAAAATTTTCAGTGTGGACCATATCATAAAGTTCTTCGGGTTTGCCCAATTTTACAGCCAAATAGGATTTTCGGGCCATGCGGTAAATGTCTTTTTTATCACCGGTAACCAAGTTCCATTTGGAGTCGATTACGCCTTCTTCCAAGGCGTATTTTTTTAAAACCGGAACACTGTCAATTTCCGGAGTTACGGTATGGGATAAAAGCATCACTTTCGGATTGTTTAAAAAAGCTTTTTGAACCTCAATCATATTTTTGCTCATTACCGGACAGATAGAGCCGCAAGTGGTAAAGAAAAAATCGGCAACGTAAATTTTGCCTTCATAATCCTTTTGGGTAATGGTTTTTCCGTTTTGGTTGGTAAACGAAAAGTCGGCTATGGTATGGTATTTTTCAATATATTGCACCGTACTGTCCACCAATTCCGGATTGATATCGGCAGGATTGTATATCGGAAGTGTTTTTCCCGGTTTCAAAACATTGTAAAACAAAGAAACTGTGATAATAGAAAAAAGGAGGAAAGTGCCAATAAATAATCTGTATTTTTTAATTAAAGCGAGCATTCTGTATTTTTTTTTCAAAAGTACAAAAGCTAATCCAACCTTTGTAACTTTTAAAGGTCAATCAAGACTTATATTTTTGTTAAAAATAAAGTCTTGACTGCGATAATAAATAAATTTGTGAGAACTAACAAAATGTAATCAATATGAAAATAAATGCCCTTTCGAAAACTTGGCTGACTGCCGTTTTACTGGTAGGAACATTGCAAATCCAAGCACAACAAAAAAAACCGGGAATTGATTTGTCTTTGATGGATAAATCGGTCAAACCCAATGATAATTTCTTCAATTTTGTGAATGGAACTTGGATAAAAAACACTGAAATTCCGGCCGACAGAACCCGTTGGGGAAGTTTTGATGAATTGCGTCAAAAAACTGATACCGATGCCTTAGCTATTCTGAATGAAGCCTCTAAAAATCCGGCTTATAAATCCGATACAGACCAAGGGAAAGCGATTAATCTTTACAAGTCAATTATGGATACTGTGGCCAGAAACAAGGCCGGCATTGCTCCCTTAAAACCTTATCTTGATAAAATCAATAAGGTAAAAACCGTAGCCGATGTGCAGAAATTAATGATTGAAATGGCTTCCAAAGGCGGTATAGGATTCTTTGGAGTTGGCGTAGGCACCGATGCTAAAAACAGCAACAGAAATGTGGTTAATGTTGGTCCCGGTTCTTTAGGATTACCAGACAGAGATTATTACGTTTCCGATGATAAGGATTCTAAAGAAAAAAGAGAAAAGTATGTTGGTCATGTAGCCCGCATGTTAGCTTTCTTAGGTGAAAAACCTGAAACGGCTAAAGAGCACGCCAAGAAAATATTGGAACTGGAAATTGACATGTCAAAACCAAGGTTAGACAGAGTAGAAAGAAGAGACCGCAGAAAAACATACAATCCTATGACTGTAGCCGATTTGCAAAAGTTAACACCGGCCATCGATTGGGAAGGTTACATCACCGGAATTGGTTTGCCTAAAGTAGATTCTGTAATTGTGTCTCAACCAAGATATATGGAAGCTTTGCAAGGGCTTTTTGTCCAAAATAAAGTAGAAGATTGGAAAGCTTACATGAAATGGACTTTATTGAATGATGCTGCTAGTAAATTATCAACCACCATTGAAAAAGCCAATTGGGAGTTTTACAGTAAAACACTAAGTGGAGCCATCAAACAAAGACCTTTAAATGAAAGAGCACTTCAGGTAGTTAATGGTGCGACCGGAGAAGCATTGGGTAAATTGTATGTGGAAAAGATGTTCCCGGAAGAAGCCAAACAAAAAGCTACGGAAATGATCAAATACGTGATTATGGCGTATGAAAACAGAATCAAAAACCTTTCTTGGATGTCGCCGGAAACCAAAGACAAAGCAATTGAAAAATTAAACGGCATGTCCATCAAAATTGGTTATCCTGATAAATGGAAAGATTATTCTGCTTTAACTATCAAAAGCCCAGCTGAAGGAGGAACTTATTTTGACAACGCCATGAGTATTTCCAATTGGAGTTTTAAAAGAAACATTGACAAGTTGGGCAAACCGGTTGATAAAACAGAGTGGGGAATGTCTCCACAAACCGTTAATGCTTATTATAGTCCTTCTAATAATGAAATTGTTTTCCCAGCGGCCATTTTGCAACCGCCGTTTTATGATTACAAAGCAGATGAAGCGGTTAATTACGGTGGTATCGGAGCGGTAATCGGTCATGAAATTTCTCATGGTTTTGACGATTCAGGGTCAAGATACAACGCTCAAGGGAATTTAGTAAATTGGTGGACAGAGGATGATTTGAAACAGTTTACAGCCTTAGGAACTGATTTGGCCAATCAATATTCCGCTTTGGAACCATTACCGGGCATTAAAGTAGACGGAAAATTCACCTTAGGTGAAAATATAGGAGATTTAGGTGGAATCAACGCCGCTTACGATGGTTTGCAATTGTATTTAAAAGATCATGGCAATCCGGGATTGATTGACGGTTACACACCCGAACAACGTTTGTTTATTTCTTGGGCAACTATTTGGAGAAGTAAAATGCGTGATGAAGCCATCAAAAACCAAGTGAAAACGGACCCGCATAGTCCCGGAATGTATAGGGCTTATGTGCCGTTGTTAAATTTGGAAACCTTCCATAAAGCATTCGATATCAAACCAGGAGACGGGATGTACCTTGAACCGGATAAAAGAGTAAAAATCTGGTAATAAAAATCAAAACCTCAAGTTAAGCTTGGGGTTTTTTGATGCTTTTGAGTAAGCCAATAACGCTGACAACAGCCCAAGTTCCTTCCAGGATGATGAAGGGCCAAAAGCTTATCAGGATAGAAGCAAAACAAGCAATACTTGCACCAACGATATTCATCACATAAAACAAAACTCCTTCTTTTTTAATCCAGGAAAAGATATTTAAAAAGTAGGCGAGAAGGATTAATCCAACTCCGATGGTTCCGATCAGATCATTGGTGTTCATAAGCTTTTGTTTTGAAATTCGTAACCCAAAACGGTTGCGATGGTGTCACTTAAAATAGTTTTGCCGACAGAAGGTTTACTTTCGTCAAACTCCGGCAAAGATAATCCTAAAGTTGTTGCTTTTTGAGAATAATAGTCCTTTCGGGTTGGATGAAATGGCGTGACAGCATTAAAAGTTTCGCCAAAATAATCTTGCTCAATGATACTTTCAATAATCCCAATACAATCTATTTGATGAATGAGGTTGATTGGGCCATTGGGATTTTCCAAGTGTTGTCTTCCGGCTAAAAAATAAATAGGATGTCGGTCTTCGCCGATCAATCCTCCGAAACGAACGACAGTAGTTTTGAAATGAGAGTGACTTTGCAAAAGTTGTTCCGTTTCCCATAATTGTTTACCGCTTTCGGTATCGGGTTTTGGCTTAGTTTTTTCTGTAATCACAGAATTATCATCGGTATAGACCGAGGTTGAACTCACAAAGAGTATTCTTTGAACCGCTGCTTTTTCTATAAAAGGGATGAGCTGTTGTATTTTGGCTATAAAATTTTCACCGGAATTTCCCCTTAGTTTAGGCGGAATGTCGAGTATTAAAATTTCTGAATCCGATAGAAAAGAATCGATATCACCGCTAATGCCGTGTTCCGATAAAGTTATTTGAAAAGCGTTAATTCCGGCATTTTGAAAGAGCGTAATTTTCTCCGAAGAAGTCGTCGAGCCTTTCACCAAAAACCCTTTTGCTATCAGCGATTTGGCCAAAGGCAATCCTAACCATCCGCAACCTAAAATGCTTATTTTTTTCATCGGCGTAAACTTTCAACAGCCACAGATAAACTATCTCTTTGGCCGGTCAAACCATCGAGAGCGGGCTTGATATCGCTTTCCACAATAGCCGAAGCTTTTATTTTTTGACGAATAATCACCGCATCATTTAGTACAAAAGGCGTTGGAATCATCCAAGCTTTTCTTTTGGCCATCGAGAACAGCGGATTGGTCATCAAATCAAAAGAACTTTCGACCAAATTTAAATCTAATTTTTGGGCGGCAGGAATAGAAAATTCCAATTCCAAAGGCGTATTGTCGATTACATAATAGGTCAAGAGTTTACTATTGGATTTACTCGAAATATTGCTTTCAAAGTCAATTGATTTTACACCATTGGCTTTGAAATTGCGGATAGTAGTGTTAGTGTTATTAAAGATGTCATAACGATGTACTTTTCGATTCGGAGTGATTCTGATTTGATACCAATGTTGGTTTCCTTTTACCGTATCACGTAAAAATTCAATCGTTGGTTTGGCCAATTTTTTAACCGGTGCTTTTGCCGAAAAAGTAAATACCGAGCCGTATTTGCTGTATAATTTATTGATGTTTAACGGCGCTCCGCTTTTCGGATTGTCACCTAAATAGCCTTTAGTCCATTCGTCTAAATTCACATCATAAGTAGTCCAATGCGCCTTGTTTTGATCAGCATCTAAAATATAAACTAAGCTGTTGGGTTTGGCTTTACCATAGGTATAGCCCGAGCCTTGGTGTGCTTTTATAAATAATCCGATTGATAATAAAAAGAAAGCCAATGACCATAGTCTTTTTCGTGGAAACGAACCAAAAATGGGTAACAATAAGGTAAAGGTTAAAACGGTTAAAATTGAACTGCCAAAAAGGATTTTGAGCCCTAAACCAACCGGGAACATTTGGATAAATGGCACGATGATAATTAAAGTCGGAATGGCCAATAAGGCATTGATAAACCAATTTGATCTTTGTGTCAAGACAAAAAGTCCCAACATCAAAGCGCTTGAAAGCACCGGAATAATTAAGAATCCGGCACCCGGTAATTGTAAAGCAATGCCGATATTTAGGAGCAACCAAACCAATAATGGAGCAATCAATTGGTTCATTTCGGGATTGCGCTTGCCGTTGTTTTGGTAAAATAAAAAGCAAATGGCCAACGACAAACTCACAAAAGCATAAATATAATCATGACCGTTATAGGTAAATCCTTGGAGAATGTCTTGGTATTCGGGATAAAAATTGAGGAACAATTTCCACCCGACATACGTTGCTAAACCGGCCGTAATCAGCGAAACCAAAAGCGGAATAAATCCTTTAATGATTTCGTCGATTCTCAAAACGTGTTTACCCATACCGATAAACATAAACAACAAAACCAATCCGAACCCGAGTATGACCATCGGGACTATCCAGCCAAAAGGATAACTCAAAAATCCAAAAGGAATGCTAAAATAGACTTTATCATCAGGAGAATTCAGGTTTTTCAAATCGGCATTCGCAAAATGATTCAATAGCGGATACAAATAAGTACCTTGATGCGCTAAGGTTTTCGGGTCTAAATGCTCAAATTTATCTTGAGCAGTATGATAGTCATAATGACCATCAATAAAAGCAAAATTGAAACCCTGAATTTTTCCTTCTTCTCTGAAAACCGTTAAGTCGGTGTCATTGGGCAACATTTTATAAATGCTGTACATCAACGAATTGGACGCCGGATAAGGCACATTTCCATCGCTGAAAGCATCCACCATCTTGGCATTACCTTCATTGGTTTCCATTAGCATATAACTCGGTCCTGAACTTCCTCTGGCTTCAAAATTCAAGACCAAACCCACTTCCTTGGCCCATTGGTGTTGGGTTACAAAAAGCGCGGCACCATTCAGTCCCAATTCTTCCGCATCGCTAAATAGGATGATAATGTCATTTTTATGAGCGGTCTTGTTGTGTAAAAAAGCCCGAATACTTTCTATAATCGTTGCCACGCCCGAAGCATCGTCACTAGCGCCATACGAGAACGAATGTGGAGCACTGTCATAATGGGAAAGCAGCAATAAAGATTTGGAATTTGCAGAGCCTTTAATTTTGGCCAAAATATTTTTCGATTTGACCAATGTCCCTTTTTCAGTCATTGTAAAACCTTCCTGAAAAGTCGATTGCAACCCTAAGTTTTGCAATTCTTTTTGCAAATATTGGGCAACTGTTTCATGGTTTTTGGAGCCGACATAATGGGGTTTAGCCGACATGGTTTTGACCGTTTGCAAAGCTCTTTGGGTAGAAAATTCGGAAAGCGGCGCTTCTGTTTGGTCGTAACTTTGGGGCATCATAAAGTAAAATACGCCCGAAATAACAGCTACTAAAAAAAGAAAGCTTAAGAGTGATGGTTGGTTGTTTTTCATTCTTGGCTAGTTGTTTGTTCTTTGCATCAAAGACAAAGGACTTGGTAAATTTACTAAATATCTTTTTTAACTAATACATAAAAATCATTGTCCAAAAGCATATACCCTTGGTCATACACAAAATAGTACGTATTTCCGGTTTTGGTGCTTAAAATATTGGTCAAATAATCAAAGTCAAATCCTTTGCTTAACAGTTTGGCTTTGGTTGTTTTCGATTTGCCTTCGACATTCAACTCCGAAAGTATGCGGTAATTTTTGCGCAACTTGTTGTTGATGTTCCGCATATAATTAGTGCTGTCTTTGTTTATTTTGTTGTTGTAGGCATTACGACAGCCGTCGCTGCAGAACTTTTTGTCTTCGCGACCTACAATTTTTTCGCCACATTCTAAACAGTTTTTATGCATACAAATCCTTTTTAGTGGAACATTATTTTAGTTTTTTAATCTGATACAAATCGTGTCTTCGGTCTTTTAATATTCTAACGCTTCCGTGTTCGTGCAGTTTTTTCAGCAAATCCAAATCGACATCCACAATCAAAGTCATTTCGGTGTTGGGTGTTGCTTCTGCTTTTATTCCATTACTTGGAAATGCAAAATCAGAAGGTGTAAAAACAGCAGTTTGCGCATATTGAATATCCATGTTGTTTACTTTGGGTAAATTTCCAACGCATCCGGCAATGGCTACATAACATTCGTTTTCAATGGCTCGAGCTTGGGCGCAAAGTTTTACACGGGTATAACCGTTTTGAGTATCAGTTAGAAATGGAACAAACAAAATCTCCATACCTTGGTCTGACATTAATCGGGATAATTCAGGGAATTCTACATCGTAGCATATCATGATGCCGATTTTTCCACAGTCGGTATCAAAGGTTTTGATTTCCGATCCGCCTTTCATTCCCCAATATTGCACTTCGTTTGGCGTGATGTGAATTTTGGTATACATTTCAAAGGTTCCATCTCTTTTACACAAAAATCCAACATTGTACAAAACACCATCTTCCAAATAAGGCATGCTTCCGGTGATGATGTTGATGTTGTAGGAAATGGCAAATTCTTGAAATCTTTTGCGAATGGGTTCACTGTAATTGGCTATTTCTCTGATGGCATCCGCTTCGGACAAATGATTGAAATCGGCCATCAAAGGAGCAATGAAAAGCTCCGGGAAAAGCGCAAAATCACTTCCGTAGCCTGAAACAACGTCTATAAAAAATTCTGATTGTTCAAAAAGTGCTTCCAAATTGGTTAACGGACGCATTTGCCATTGCACCAAACCAATCCGAATGACACTCTTTCGGGTGTTGATTAGCTTGGGACTTTTATCGTAATAGATATTGTTCCATTCAAGCAAAACGGCAAATTCCTTCGAGCTTTTATCACCTTCGAGATAATTACGCATAATTTTGAGGACGTGAAAATCATTACTGAGTTGGAAGGAAAGTACCGGGTCATAAATTTCTTTTGTGCGAACTTTATCGATGTATATTTTTGGCGTGATTTCATCAGCATATTTGGTGTAATTCGGAATTCGGCCGGCAAACATAATGGCTTTTAGGTTTAGTTGTTCGCACAATTCTTTTCGGGTGTCATACAAACGGCGTCCAAGTCGTAAACCTCTGTATTTTGGGTGAATGAAAACATCAATTCCATACAAAACATCACCTAAAGGATCGTGAGTTGAAAAAGTGTAATTCCCTGTGATGTCAGCATAATTGTGAGTTCTGTTGGCGGTGTCTTCATTTACAATTAACGAAAGTGCCGAACCAACCACTTTACCATCAACCAAAATGACCAATTGTCCTTCGGGGAAAATGGTTAAAAGTTTATTGATATGATGTTCTTTCCAATAGGCGTTGTCCAACTCGCTATAGGCTTCCATCATTGATTTTTTTAATTCTTTGTAATCTTCGATGCGTAAATTCCGCAGTTCAACTTTGTTTATTTCAGTTTGCATAAATCCCTAATTTTGATAAAGGTAGGTAAAATAATTTCCGTTTACAAACGCTTACAAACAATTACAACCGAAAGTAAACGGTAAGAAACCGACTAATTTTTTTCAACTGTCACAACTTTGCCTCGTTGATTTGAAATAACAGTTAACGAGAAAAATAATTTTAACAATAACATTTAAATTTTAAACGCCATGAATGCAATGAAAAACAGAGTACAGTTAATTGGTCACGTAGGACAAGAACCGGAAGTAAAAACCTTAGACGGAGGTAGAAAAGTAGCCAACATTACCATCGCTACCAATGATTATTACACCAACGACAAAGGTGAAAAAGTAGAAAACACCGAATGGCACAAAGTTGTCGCTTGGGGCAAAACCGCAGAAATCATCGAAAAGTATGTCACCAAAGGCAAAGAAATCGCCATCGATGGTAAACTTTCCCACAGAAGTTATGACGACAAAGACGGCACCAAACGTTACGTTACCGAAGTGGTTGTAAATGACCTTTTGTTGTTAGGTAAATAAAATGCGTTCCCTTTGAGTTCCTCATTTTGAAATTTCGAAATGGGGAATTTCGATGGGTTGCAGCATCAACAAAATCATTTGAGATGAACATTAAAGTATTTAATATTCGTTTGGCAAAAGCCTTTTGCCAAGACGATCAGGCCAAGATGAATGAGTTTTTGGATGGCGTAGAAGTCAAATTAACTTCTACCAATTTCGTAACAACCGGTTCAGCAGATTATTGGTCTGCAGTAGTTTTTTATTCGCCAAAAACGGCGAAGAGTTCAAAACCAGAGAATAAGATTTCGGAACAGGAATTGTCCCCCGAAGAAAGCAAAATCTTCAACGCTTTAAGATTATGGAGAAACGATTTGGCCCAAAAACTAGATTGGTCTTCCTTCAGAATTTGTCACAATTCGCATTTGATAGCAGTGGCTAAATCTAATCCGCAAACACTAGAAGGTTTAGAACAGGTTTCCGGTTTTGGTAAAGCCAGAACAGAAAAGTACGGAGAGGATATTTTGGCGGTACTTAATGCGCTTTAAACTAGGTTTTGGATATAAAGCGGCAAAGTGGGAACTTTGTCGCTTTTGATTTTTGATTTCGTAATAATTTAACGCAAAAAATATAAAGTTGTCAACACGAAAACGTTTTCATTGAGGATATAAAAACAAAATCAGCTTTTGGGTGGATTATTTAATTATATTTAATTGTCTAAACCAATCAAAAGCATGAAGAGATTAAAATTGATATTGATTTTAATTACAGCCATTTGCGCAGTCAGTTTTGGTTTTGCCCAAGTTGGAATTAACACTAGCCAGCCATTAAGCACACTCGATATCAACGGTAATTTATCGGTCAAAACGGTTACACTAACCGGAAGTGGTGCGGCCACGCTAATCAATGATGGCGTTTATATTTCCATTAATCCTCAAGCGACTGATCAAGAGTTCCAATTGCCCAATCCAATAAATTATCCGGGGAGAGTTTATATCATTAGAAACATTAACAATACAATTACAGCCAAGTTAACTACTGCTGCCGGTTTGTTGTTTCCAAAAGGGTCTACTACCGGTTCCGCTCAAATTTACATGTGGGAAGGCAACAGAAGAAGTGTGATAGTAATTAGCGATGGTTCAAACTGGACGTACTTCGACTAAATAAAAAAGCCTTCTAATCTTGAAGGCTTTTTAGTTTATGGAGCTTTTTAAATAAATCAAACATTGGACACTTTTTACATCGTTTGTCCTCTGATTTTTTATATTTTTCACAACACTCCGACTTACAGTTTTCAGCAAGCTTGTGCGTTTTAAGGAGTAGTTTTTTATGCTTTTTTTCCTTGTCTTTGGTCTTATTTTTTTCTTTCTTGCTCACCTTGCGTCATTTAATAATAAGTACGGACTAAACCTGTTTATGGTTTTGCATTCAATGACACCGAACTGGTGACCACCAATTGCTGAATATCACGATCAAATAAATATAAACCACCACGGTCTTCACCAATCAAATTAATTTTGTCCAAAATGGTTTTTGCTTGTGCTTCTTCTTCTATTTGCTCAGCCACATACCATTGCAGGAAATTATGTGTTGCATAATCTTTTTCGCCCAAAGTAATGTGGACCAATTCATTGATGGAATTGGAAACAAACAACTCGTGTTGGTACAATTCTTCAAACATTTCTTTAAAAGTGCCAAACTTTGTCTTTGGGGCTTTTAGTTCGGTGATGTTGGCATGTGAACCTCTTTCATTGACATACTTAACCAACTTCAACATGTGTTGGCGTTCTTCATCCGATTGGGCAAACATGAATTGCGCAACGCCTTCAAGTCCTTGAACTTCAGCCCAACAAGCCATTGATAGATAAATTTGTGATGATTCCGCTTCAATGCGAATTTGTTTGTTAAGTGCTTTTTCGATATTTGCTTGTAACATAGATTTATTTTTTTAGTAAAGTTAAAAAATTATTCGTTTAACAACTCTTGCAGTAAAGTTAAAAATTGGCCAACATGATAGCCGTCAACCAATCCGTGATGCACGTGAACCGAAATGCTCATGGTTTTTTTACCATTTTCTTCTACCATTTTTCCATATGAAATTTTGGGACAACTATCCGGCCAAGTAAAGCTTCGAGCATGGGAATAAGAGGTAAAATCTACCCAAGGCACGGCAGAAAAATGAATCAAATTAATTTCAAAATCTCGAGTGATTAGTCCGGGAGTGATTTGAATTCTGGCAATTTCTTTACGGGTGATTTCTGCAAAGGTGTTCAAGTCTTTGTTGTATTCCATTAAAGAAAATCCAAAGGTTTTGTCGTCGCGCAAAATCGTTGCCGAAACGTCAATTTGGTCAAAAACATAGACTTTATCCTCGATAATTCGGTAGCGAAAATTCTCCAACGCATTGACTGCAATTAGGGTTTTGTGCAAATAGTAAGTAAAAAAAGAAACGCCCAATTCTTTAGCTTTTACATAGGCTTTGGTACAATCCACTCGGGTTGTTATACCAAAAAAAGGTTCTTCCATTTGCTTGAAAAAAAGAAAATGCTCTTTTCGGCTCCAAGTATCGAGGTTTAATAGTTGTTTCACTTTATTTCAATAAAATAGGCAAGACTTCAGTGATTTTTTCTAAAGCTTTGAAGTTGGGATGTTCCACTTTGTGGCTGATTTTTTCGTGTTCCCAAGTGGTGTGAAACGGAATGTGAACCGCATGACCGCCAATGTTCAACACCGGTAAAACATCTGACTTTAAAGAGTTTCCAATCATGAAAAATTCATCTGCTCTGATTTCCAATCGCTTCAGCAAATCTTCATAATCCTTTTCTTTTTTGTCCGACATGACTTCAATATGGTGAAAATAATGTCCCAAACCCGAATTGTGCAGTTTTCTGCGTTGGTCCAATAAATCGCCTTTGGTGGCTACCACCAACTTGTATTTTCCGTTCAAAGCTGCCAAAGTTTCTTCTACGCCTTCCAATAATTCGATGGGTTTTTGGAGTAATTCTTTACCGTATTCGGTAATCTTTTCTATGGTTTCGATGGAAATGGTGTTGTTGGAAATTTTCATCGCCGCTTCAATCATCGAAAGAATATAACCTTTGATGCCGTAACCATAAAGTTCTAAATTGGCAATTTCGGTTTTAAACAATTCCTGCGACAAACCCTGATGCGACAAATAATCGCTCATCAAAGCACAAAACTTCTCTTCCGTTTCTTGAAAATAGGGTTCGTTGACAAACAAAGTGTCGTCGGCGTCGAAAGCGATTACTTTTAGGTTCATATATTTTTTTTACTGCAAATTCACAAACTAAAATGAAATTTGCGAATTCGCGGTTCTATTTTTTTAACTAATCAAAGCACCATTATTTACGCCATCCGCATCCGGGTTGACGAAAACCAGTTGGCCTTCTTTGTCATTGGTCATCAAAATCATGCCCTGACTTTCTACACCGCGCAATGCTCTTGGAGCCAAATTCACTAAAACCGTCACGCGTTTGCCAACCACTTCTTCCGGTGAAAAATGTTCTGCAATACCCGAAACTATGGTGCGAACATCAATTCCGGTATCGACTTTTAATACTAGTAGTTTATTTGCCTTTGGCATTTTTTCTGCTTCCAAAATGGTTCCGACACGCAAATCTAATTTGGCAAAATCTTCAAAGGTTGACGTTGGTTTTTGTGGTTCGGTTACTTGATTTTCCATAACATTGGCTTTTTTTGTGGCTTCGAGTTTGTCGATTTGTTTTTGGATTTCGGCATCTTCAATTTGAGCAAATAATATTTCGGCATCGCCAATTTGGTGTCCTGCCGGAATTAATTCAGATGTTTCCGTAACGGAATTCCAGCTCAAGCTTTCCAATTTTAAAATCTTCGATAATTTATTAGACGTAAACGGTAAAAAGGGTTCGGCTAAAACTTGTAAAGCTACCGCAATCTGCAGCGCTACATACATTTGCGTTTGGACGCGTTCCGGATTGGTTTTCACCATTTTCCAAGGTTCTTCGTCGGCTAAATATTTATTTCCTAAACGCGCAACATTCATCAATTCGACTTGCGCTTCTCTGAAACGATAACGCTCAATGGAACTTGAAATCACCGCCGGATAGGCTTTTAATTCGGCTAACGTTTGTTCGTCTACATCACTAAATTCATTTGGCGACGGCACAATACCGTTGTAATATTTATTGGTTAAAACCACTACACGATTGATGAAGTTGCCAAAAATAGCAGCCAGTTCGTTGTTATTTCTCGCCTGAAAATCTTTCCAGGTAAAGTCGTTGTCTTTGGTTTCGGGCGCATTTGCGGTTAAGGCATAACGCAACACATCTTGTTTTTCAGGGAAATCGATTAGGTATTCGTGTAACCAAACGGCCCAGTTTTTTGAAGTCGATAGTTTATTGCCTTCCAAATTCAGGAATTCATTCGCCGGAACATTGTCAGGAAGAATAAAACTGCCTTCCGCTTTCAACATCGCCGGGAAAATGATACAGTGGAAAACGATATTGTCTTTCCCGATGAAGTGAACGAGTTTGGTATCATCTTTTTTCCAATAATCTTCCCAGTTTTTGCCTTCGCGAGCGGCCCATTCTTTGGTAGCAGAAATATAACCTATCGGTGCGTCAAACCACACGTATAATTTTTTGCCTTCTGCGCCTTCTACCGGAACATCAATTCCCCAATCTAAATCACGCGTTACGGCACGAGGTTTCAAACCGTCGTCCAACCATGATTTTACTTGACCGAGAACGTTGGTTTTCCAGTCGTTTTTGTGTCCGACTAAAATCCATTCTTTTAAGAAATCATCATAACGATCCAAAGGCAAAAACCAGTGTTTCGTAGATTTCAAAATCGGAGTTTCACCGGTTATTGTTGATTTAGGATTGATTAAATCTGTTGCGTTCAATGTTGAACCACAACGTTCGCATTGGTCACCATAAGCTTCCGGGTTTTCACATTTCGGGCAAGTTCCGGTTACGAAACGGTCGGCCAAAAATTGGTCTGCTTTGGCATCGTATAATTGTTCGGTTACTTCTTCGATGAAGTCGCCGTTGTCGTATAATTTTCTGAAAAATTCAGAAGCGGTATCGTGATGAATCTTGGAAGACGTTCTCGAATAATTGTCAAACGAAATTCCGAAATCGATAAATGATTTTCTGATGATGCCGTCATATTTGTCGATGACTTGCTGTGGCGTGATGCCTTCTTTTTTGGCTTTCATTGAAATGGCGACACCGTGCTCGTCGCTGCCGCAAATAAAAGCCACATCTTTTCCTTGTAATCTCAAATAGCGCGCATAAATGTCTGAAGGCACATAAACTCCGGCCAAATGCCCGATGTGAATAGGACCATTCGTATAGGGCAAAGCCGCAGTAATGGTATATCTTTTTGGATTTTCTAACATAATCATTGAAATAGAGAGCAAAAATAACTTTTTAGCTACGAAATCCCGAATTAATTTTGGGATTTGTTTACTTTTGGTAAAGCCAATTTACAATCATTTTTGATTCATGCGAATCCTTTTAATTTTAGTTTCACTAATTACCATTTCCTCTTATTCCCAAAAAAAGATGATTACACCTCCGTATCTCCAAAAAGGCGACACCATTGCCATCGTTTCTACCGCACGAAAAAACATAGACGACAACTTGAAACCAACCATTGACATGCTTGAAGGTTGGGGTTTGAAAGTCAAAATAGGCAACACTATTGGGTTAGATTATTACCAATTGGCCGGAACCACCGAACAGCGCACCGCCGATTTTCAGGAACAAATGGACAATCCTAACATCAAAGCGATTTGGTGTGTTCGGGGCGGATACGGAACGGTAAAAATTATTGATAATTTGGATTTTACGAAGTTCAAAGAAAACCCGAAATGGATTATTGGTTTTAGTGATGTAACGGTTTTGCACAGTCATTTGAACCGAATGGGTATTGAATCTTTACACGCTATTATGCCTGTGAGCGTAGCCAGAGCAACGGATGAGGCGAAAAATTCACTTTGTACCGCTTTGTTTGGTGAAAAATTACAATATACTTTAGACTGCGATGCCTTAAATCATTTGGGCAAAGCCAAAGGCGAATTGGTTGGCGGAAATCTTTCGATTTTATACAGCCTATTAGGTTCAGAATCGGCGATTGATTGTAATGACAAAATACTTTTTATTGAAGACTTAGACGAATATTTATACCATATCGACCGAATGATGATGAATTTGAAACGCAACGGTTGTTTGGGTAGTTTGAAAGGCATTATTGTGGGCGGCATGACTGAAATGAAAGACAACGAAATTCCGTGGGGCAGAAATGCTTTGGAAATTATTGAAGATACCGTAAAAGGATTAAATATTCCTATTATTTATAATTTTCCGGCCGGTCACATCAGAGACAATCGCGCGTTGATTTTCGGGCGACAAATTACTATGGAAGTCACTGCTGAAAAAAGCAAAGTAGTTTTTGAATGATTAACAAACTTGTCATTCCGTGGCACGAGGAATCTCATCAGTTTGTTAGATAATGAGATTCCTCCTTCGTCGGAATGACAAAAAAGAAATAAATGGCACAACACAACGAACTAGGAAAATTTGGAGAAGAATTGGCAGTGGCATTTCTGCAAAAGAATGGTTATACTATTTTAGAAACCAATTGGACTTTTCAAAAAGCCGAAATTGACATCATTGCCCAAAAAGAGAGCATTGTAGCGATTGTTGAGGTGAAAACCCGTTCGAGTATTGAGTTTGGTCTGCCACAAGATTTTGTAAAGCCTAAGAAAATCCAACTCTTGGTAAAAGCCGTAAATGAATATGTCATTTCAAACGATTTGGATGTCGAGATCAGATTTGACATAATTGCCATTCATAAACAAGAAAATAATTATAAAATTGAGCACATAGAAGATGCTTTCTATTATTTTTGAAAAAAGAAATTCTTAAAACATTAAAGATTAAGTAATTATTAATTGAATTTCGATAACTTTAGCCCCATAAAAAATTAACAACTCCGAATAACATGAAGAAAGTTCTACTTTTAGTGGTTTTTTTAATAGCGACCTCAGTTGGTGCACAAAATAAAATAGCGCAAGAAATAGGCAAAATGCAAAAATTAAACGCCGATTTTAAACCCGTTTCTGTGCTTTCACCTATACAAAATACAGCCAATAACGAAGTGAATAAAGCAGTCGATGAAGCTACTTTGGCAACATTGGACATAACCAAAGTGAATGAAATTGTAACCAATCAGTATGGAACGATTGAGTTAACCATTCCATACCAAGGACAACAAATTTCGATTTTACTGTATAAGGTTAACCCTTTTGCAGAAGGTTTTCATGTGGACACAGACAAAGGAAAAAATTTCCCTTACCAAACCGGAGTACACTACAGAGGTATAATCAATGGGGATACTAACTCGGTGTCTTCTTTTAACTTTTTTAACGGAGAGTTTAACGGTATTTTTTCGAACCCGGAATTCGGAAATGTGGTTGTCGGAAAATTAGATAAAGCCAATAATCAAACGGATTACATTGTATACTCTGACGCTAAAATGAAAATAACCAACGATTGGGATTGTCATGTTAAAGAAGATGGGTTTGAGTCTACGGAGGCCAGTACAACAGCCAGAGACGGGAATACCGTGAAGTGTGTCACGTTTTATTTTGAAGTCGATTATACTTTATATGTACAAAACGGCAGCAACATAACCACCACAACCAATTGGATGACTTCTGTTTATAATAATGTTCAAACTTTATTTAACAATGACGGAATCACCACCGCTTTGAAATCCATTTTTGTATGGACAACAATTGATCCTTACAGCTCCATGCCTTCAGGGTCAACTTCCGGAGATTATTTGGGCACTTTTGCACAAAACAGACCGGTTTTCAATGGCGATGTTGGTATGTTGGTTGGAATTGATCCGGGTGGATTAGGTGGCGTTGCTTATTTAAATTCGGTTTGTGGGCAATCAAATTATGCCTATTCTGATGTAAATTTCAGCTTTGCTACAGTACCCACTTATTCTTGGACAGTACAAGTAATAACCCACGAATTTGGTCATTCTTTAGGCTCACCTCATACACACGGATGTTATTGGAACGGAAATAATACCGCCATTGACGGTTGCGGACAACAAGCCGGCTACTCTGAAGGAAATTGTGCTCAAGGCCCAATTCCAACAAGCACCGTAAAAGGAACCATTATGAGTTATTGTCATTTGGTTTCAGGAGTTGGAATCAGTTTTGCCAACGGTTTCGGGCCACAACCGGCCACTTTAATCACCAATACCGTTAACGGAAAAAGTTGCTTAAGTTCAGACTGTATCAATACTTGTATTAATACCGTGGCTGAAGTTTTTGTCAATAATGTTTCAGAAACATCAGCGGTTATCACTTGGAACGATTTGAATACAAGTCAAACATCGTGGCAAATTTCAGTTACTTTAATTGGTGCTCCGTCTTCTTGGCAAACAGTGAATACCAATAGTTACACGGTTAGTAATTTGGCACCGAACACTTATTATGATTTCAGAATCAGACCTATTTGTACCGGAATTACGCCTGTTTTTGAAAGAACAATTTTTGCTACAGCCGGAAATTATTGCGGTGGGATGCTATTTACAGATTCCGGTGGGCAATTTAATGAACATTCTAATATGGAATCGTTTACCAGAACAATGATTCCCAATCAGCCCAACCAGATGTTAAGAGCGGTTTTCAGCGCCTTCGAATTAGAGTTAGATTATGATTATTTATACATTTACGACGGACCAAGTGAGGCTTATCCCGAATTTTTTCCGGGCGGTTATACCGGGACTAATTCCCCGGGAACCATTACTTCATCTGCTCCTGATGGTTCTTTGACCTTTAAGTTTTTCTCTGATCAATACATTACTGCTCCGGGTTGGGTTGCCAATATTTCTTGTTTGCAATCATTAAGCACGGGAGAAAACAACTATATTGATTACTCTTATTATCCTAATCCGACTACCGGAAATATTACCATCAATTCTAAAGATCCAATATCAGAAGTTACCGTTTACAATGTGCAAGGGCAATTGTTATTCAGTCAAAAAATGAATGAAATGACCACCAATATTGATATGTCCTCTTTTGCCGGCGGAACTTATTTCTTTAAATTGAAAATCAATGGTGTGGAAGCCAACTTTAAAGTTTTGAAAATGTAATGATTGCAATTATATAAATGAAAAGCCACTCAATTCGAGTGGCTTTTTTTATTTCTTCATCAGTTCCATAAACTCTAAAGCGCGGGAAATGGATTTTACGTTTTCGAACGTGAGAAGCAGTCGCAAGCCATTTTTGGTTTCTTTCTCTTTCATTTTACAGAGGTTCCCGTGTTGTTGCACAAATTGTAACATGTGTCGGAATTGCTTTGAATTGTAATATTCCGATTGTTGGTCGGAGACAAAATAGCCAATCAGTTTGCCTTGTTTCATTACTATTTTTTCAATACCAACCTGAGTTGCAATCCATTTGATGCGGATGCTGTTTAACAGTGCTTTGGCCTCTTTTGGCAAGGGTCCGAAACGATCAATCAGTTTGTTTTCATAAGCCAATAAACCGGCTTCGTCTTTAATGGTGCCCAATTCATTATACAAATTCAAACGTTCCGAAATGTTGTTGATGTATTCATCCGGGAAGAGCAATTCGAAATCGGTATCGATTTGTAAATCTTTGACGTATTCTTTATTCTCGTCTTCAATGCCATCGTCATACAGGTCTTTGAATTCGTTTTCTTTCAACTCTTCAATGGCTTCGTTCATGATTTTTTGGTAGGTTTCAAAACCAATTTCATTAATGAAACCACTTTGTTCGCCACCCAATAAATCTCCGGCACCGCGAATCTCTAAATCTTTCATCGCAATATTAAATCCGCTTCCCAATTCGCTGAATTGTTCCAACGCCTGAATGCGTTTGCGAGCATCATCGGTCATCGCTGAATAGGGCGGACAAATAAAATAACAGAACGCTTTCTTATTACTGCGTCCAACTCTTCCGCGCATTTGATGCAAATCAGACAACCCAAAATTATTGGCATTGTTGATGAAAATCGTATTGGCATTCGGCACATCCAAACCGCTTTCGATGATGGTGGTGGCAACTAAAACGTCAAAATCACCATTCATAAAACCGAGCATTAGTTCTTCCAACTTCGTACCTTCCATTTGACCGTGACCAATGCCTACGCGAGCATCGGGAACGAGTCGCTGAATCATGCCGGCAATTTCTTTGATATTTTCGATTCGGTTGTTGATGAAAAATACTTGACCGTTTCTTTGAATTTCATACGAAATCGCATCGCGAATCAGTTCTTCATTAAAGCCGACGACTTGTGATTCGATTGGATAACGATTCGGTGGCGGTGTTGTGATAACTGATAAATCTCGAGCTGCCATTAAGGAAAACTGTAAGGTTCTCGGAATCGGCGTTGCGGTTAAGGTTAAGGTATCAACATTGGCTGCAATGGTTTTGAGTTTGTCTTTGACATTGACACCAAACTTTTGTTCTTCGTCTACAATCAACAAACCTAAATCTTTGAACTGTACATTTTTATTGACCAATTGATGCGTTCCAATGATAATGTCCAATTTACCGGAAGCCAATTCTTCCAAGGTTTGGGCTTTTTGTTTGGCGGTTCTGAAACGGTTTAAATAACCGACTTTTACAGGCATATCCTTCAAGCGTTCGCTAAACGTTCGGTAATGTTGGTAAGCCAAAATGGTTGTTGGTACCAAAACCGCGACTTGCTTACTATTGTCAACCGCTTTGAAAGCCGCACGAATAGCGACTTCCGTTTTCCCGAAACCTACGTCACCACAAACCAATCGGTCCATCGGGCGGTCTTTTTCCATATCGGCTTTGACGTCTTGCGTAGCTGTGATTTGGTCGGGCGTGTCTTCGTAAATAAAGGAACTTTCCAGTTCTTTTTGCAAATAACTATCCGGTGCAAATTGGAATCCTTTTTCCAATCTTCGCTTGGCGTATAATTGAATTAAGTTGAAAGCAATATGCTTGACACGTGCTTTGGTTTTTTGTTTTAAAACTTTCCAAGCATTTGAACCCAATTTGTAAATCTTTGGTGGTGTGCCGTCTTTACCATTGTATTTGGAAATTTTATGTAGCGAATGAATGCTAACGTACACAATGTCGTTATCGGCATAAACGAGTTTAATCGCTTCTTGCGTTTTGCCTTCGACTTGAATTTTTTGTAAGCCGCCAAACTTCCCGATACCGTGATCGATGTGTGTTACATAATCACCAACGGATAAAGAATTCAATTCTTTCAACGTCAGTGTTTGCTTTTTAGAATAGCCGTTTTTGATGTTGAATTTGTGGTAACGCTCAAAAATTTGATGGTCGGTGTAGCAGGCAATTTGGTTTTCTTCGTCGATGAAGCCTTGGTACAAAGACGACACAATAGTATGGTATTGCTTGCGAATATTCTCGTGGTTTTCTTCGTCTAAACTTTCAAAAATATCGTGAAAGCGATTCGCCTGACCTTCATTGGCACAATACAAATAATTGGTGTAGCCGTTGAAATGATTGTCGCTCAAATTGTTCAACAACAAATCAAATTGCTTGTTGAAGGATGGCTGAGGTTGTATGTGAAACTCGAAAGTTTTGGTTGTTTTGAATAAAGGTTTGTTAGACAATTCTATAATCGAAAAATCCAAAGCTTTGCGCAAAAATCCTTCTTGGTTTAAGAACAAATGTTCCGGTGCAGCGTGCTTGACGTCTTTTGATAGTTTGTCAAATGTTTCAATGGCTTTGCCAAAAAGTTTGTCGAGTTGTGCAGTCAAAAACTCGGTATTTTCAATACACAAAACGGTTTTATCGCTGATGTAATCGAGGAAACTTTCGCGGTTTTCTTTGATGAATTTGTTCTCGAGATTTGGGATGATGGTAATTTTGGTTTGCTTTTCTACCGACAATTGGGTTTCCACATCAAAGGTTCGAATACTGTCGACTTCATTGCCAAAAAATTCAATACGATACGGATTGTCATTGGAAAATGAAAACACATCCAAGATTCCGCCACGAACAGAAAACTCGCCGGGTTCGGTAATAAAATCTACTCTTTTGAATTCGTATTCAAATAAGACTTCGTTGATAAAATCGATGGAAACAGTATCGCCAACCGCAACTTTTAACGTGTTTTTGTCTAATTCTTTTCGCGTCACTACTTTTTCAAAAAGGGCTTCGGGATACGTGACAATAACGGCCGGTTTTTTACGGGAATTGATTCGGTTTAAGACTTCGGAACGCAATAAAACATTAGCGTTATCGGTTTCTTCTATTTGGTACGGACGCCGATACGAGCTTGGGTAAAACAATACATCATTGGCGCCAATCATTTGTTCCAAATCGTTTAAATAATAGGCGGCTTCTTCTTTTTCATTCAGGATGAGTAAAAAAGGTTTTTCACTTTTCTTAAAAACTGCTTGAAATACAAATGACAGCGACGAACCCAAAAGTCCTTTTAACTGAATTTTAGTCAAAGGATTTTCGAGACTCTCAGCGATTTGTTTGACTTTCGCCGAGTGAAAATAACTGTGGTATAAAGAGTTTTGGCTCAAAGCTTACTTAACGGAATTTAGTACTTTAGGTTTGGATGGAATAGCACGCGTGGTGTCCAACATGCGCAACATGTCGTTTTCGCCTTCTTCAATTTTGATGTTGCTTTTACGGGTAATTTCATCGAGTTGGAACTGTAAAGAAGCCACTTCGGCGTTGATTTCCTGTACCAACTTTACAATTTGTGAATCGGGAATCTGTTGCAAATTGATATAAAGATTGATGGCGTTGATTTTGGTGTTTATCGCAGCAATTCTGCTTTTTACTTCGGGAACAGCAAACTTCCCGGGGATATTGTTGTTTAAATCGGCGGCTTTTTTAGAAAGGGTTCTCGCTTTTTGTTTGAAAGCACCAATGCTACTTTTGGGCTTTTGACCTAATTCATTTAAAAATAGGCGCCATTCTGTCCAGTTGTTGGTCAATGAACCGGCCGTTAGATTGACCGGACGACTATTGAAGTTCCAACCTTTACTGATGTTATTAAAAATCACTTCTTGCTTTTTGGCTTCTTTCTGCTGTTCTAAGATGCGAATTTTTGGGTCTTCCTGACAGGACACGAGCATCAGTGAACTGGCGAAGCAAACCAGACACAGCAGCATTAAAACCAAAGCATAAAAACGTATCTTCATTGAAATCAATTTAAGTCGTAAAGGTACAAAGGTAAAAGGAAACTTCAGAATGAGACACTTAAACGGATTATAATTTTGTTAAAAAAGAACGTCTCTTTTAGGTAATGAAACATTTCTTAAAACTGTATCTTTGCAGGACACTCGAACATAGCAACGGCATGGAACGAAGTGGAATAAAACACACAAACTAAATGAGTACAAAAATTCTAATTATTGGCGCTTGCGGACAAATCGGAACCGAGCTGACCAAAAAACTAAGAAGCATTTACGGCGTTGATAATGTAGTGGCTTCCGACATCCGAAAGTTGAATATTGATATTGTTAACGAAGGTATTTTTGAAGTAGTCAATGCTTTAGATTACAATCAGATTGAGCATTTAATCGAACAGTACCAAATCACCGATGTGTATTTGATGGCCGCATTGCTTTCCGCTACGGCTGAAAAGAATCCTGCTTTTGCCTGGGATTTGAATATGAACTCTTTGTTCCATGTATTAAATTTGGCGAAAGCCGGCAAAATCAAAAAGATATTCTGGCCTTCGAGTATAGCCGTTTTCGGGCCTACAACCCCAAGAATCAATACGCCGCAATACACCATTATGGAACCGACAACCGTGTACGGAATCAGCAAACAAACGGGTGAAAGATGGTGTGAATATTACCATAACATTTACGGTGTAGACGTGCGAAGCATTCGTTATCCGGGGTTAATCAGTTGGTCGACCGAACCGGGTGGCGGCACGACTGATTATGCAGTAGACATTTACCACAAAGCCTTGAAAGACGGAAAATACGAGTGTTTCCTTTCAGAAGATACGGCTTTGCCGATGATGTATATGGATGATGCGATTAGAGCGACGGTAGAAATTATGCAAGCGCCGAGTGAGAGTATTAAAATCCGTTCTTCGTATAACTTGGCCGGAGTAAGTTTTACCCCGTCAGCAATCGCTGCCGAAATCAAAAAACACATTCCCGATTTTACCATTTCTTATCAACCCGATTTCCGTCAGAAGATTGCTGACAGTTGGCCGGCCTCGATAGATGACAGTGCGGCGCAAAAAGACTGGAATTGGAAGCACAAATTCGACTTGGCTTCTATGACAGTTGAGATGCTGGAAAATCTTAAATAATAAAAAAACGCTACTCAAAAAGTAGCGTTTTTTCTTTAAAGGCAATCCATTATTATTGAACAATCGGATCTCTTAGTGATTCTAATACCGCTACAATATCGGCATACAATTGTGTATTGGCTGCTACTCCGTTTTGATTGGCTGCTGCTCCGACATAGCCCACAAATTTAGTGTAGTTGGCATCCGAAGAAGTAGTTCCCATTCTTGGGTTCAATGAAGGGTTGTGCGCTGTTACCATATCCAAACCTGAATAGGTGTTTACCGCGTTGGTTCCTCCGGTGTTGAACGAAAAGAAGTCGGTAAGATTGTCTACCAATATGGCTAAATTGGTAGTGTTTCCGGCACCCACTTCCCCTAAAATCGGAGCAAAATGCGCGCCCAAATTTCCTGAAGCATTGGCTTGAATGTCGGCCACGATTAAACCTACAGTTGAGTTTACTACTTTGCGGTAACTCAAACGACCTTGTTCAATCATTTGACCCGGATTATCGGGGTCGGCAACCATAGTAGTTCCGCCTAATCTTTCATAGATAGAAGGTGTTGCGGGTGGATTTGAATCATCGTCACTGCTGCACGAAGTGAAGATCATCGCTCCGAATACTAAAGCACTGAGTGCTAATTTTGAATACTTTTTCATAATGATATAATTTGAAGATTAATTAAAAATTCCTTGGATAAATTTGCTGAACTTGTATTTGAAACTGTCTTTTTTCATTACAGGACAAACTTGTTTAGCGGCCAAACTCGGCGGTAGTAAAAAGCGTTCGGCTTTATAATTGCCTTTGGTCATTAATTCGTCGTACACTTTTTTGGAGTCGGCAATGGTGTTGTCGTGAAAGTAAACGACCACATTTCTCTTGACGATGATGTCGCTTTTAACACCCGGAATGCTTTGTAAATTCTTTTTAACAGCAAGTGTGCTAAGGGAATCAAAAGGTTGGTCAAAATCGATGCGGCTTATTTGAATAGTTGCATTTTCAACCGATCCAACAGGTCTGGCATTGGCAATGTGGTAAACCAAAATACCAAATAACAAGAGTACTATTCCCAGTATACTCAAGATTACTTTTTTTACGGTTTTGTGAATTGTCATGGTGAATTGTTTTTGCGTTTCCTTCATTTACGAGCCGAAATGATTTTTGGTTTTTACAAAAGCAAAAAAAACTGCAATACGGGAAAAGAATTCGGCTAACAATCAAAAAGCGCCACATTGGAAGCGACGCTTTTCTTTAAACAAAAACAAAACTAACATGGTATTTATACAGGATGATACCCGGAGCTTAAATACTAAAAGCTGAGTTTTATATAGGAGCAAACAGGGCTAGGGAATAAGCCAAAAAAACCAAAAGCAACAAGAATATAAAAACTGCTGCGCTAAAAAGCCTATTAATTTTTTTGTTGATATCCATAATCAATTGGGTTCTTGTTCTCAATTACGAGAAAAGAATGACTATGGATTTACAAGTAGGAGAAAATTATTTTTTCTTTTCTCTAAGGGTCGAGATAAGTTCGTCTTCGATAGGCGCTTTGACTTCAATGACTTGGTCTATATTGTCGTTCGGGACAGTCATCGAAAGGACATAGTGTTTTATTTTCCACTTTCCTTTGACTAAAACCATCACGCCCGAACCGCGACAGATTTTCATTTGGGTATCGAGTAATTCATCAAACCAAGCGATTTTTTTATCACTGCTGAAGTAAAGGTGTCTTTCAAGTGCCGTAAAGTTCCAAGCTTTTCCTTTGTCGAAATAAGGTTTGGCAAAAGCCTGAAAAGCGGTTTTATCCCAATGCTCGGTTGCGTCAGTTCCAATAAAAATGGAGTCGTCTGTCATTGCGTCGAAGTAGTTTTTAAAGTTGGCTTCGGCAGCGTCTTTGTGCCAAGCATCGAGCGTTTTGTTGATTTGTTCTTTCGGGTCAACTACCGGAGTTTTGGCTTTAACTTGAGCGGTTATAGTGGAAGTTGTGATTAATGCTATCAATAGGATTACTGCTTTTTTCATGATATTGTATTGTTTAGTTGTTGTTTTTTGGTGTAGTAAATATAATACTTGCCGTTAGTTTAAAGCCATTAGTTTTTGTAATTTTATGAAAATAATTTCAAAATTGGTATGAAAAGCAAGCAATGGTTTGGCGGATTTTTTATAATGATGGTCTTGGGCTTCTCTCTGACCGGTTGGTATTGTGCCAAAAAAGAAGAGGGTAAAACAACGTCGGCAACCGCTCTGAACAGTAAGTTTCGTTCGGAAGATATCGCTTTGTCGTTTGACAGCACACAGATTAAGGTTTTTTATGCCAAGTATCCGAAGTTGGTTTTGTACCAACAGCAGGCTGTAATGCTCTATCAAAAAAACCAATACAATTTTATTTGGTATGACAAGAAAGGCCGAAAAGAAACCGCCGAAGTCATTTACAACAAGTTGAACAATTTGTTTGAAGACGGTCTTTTGGCTAAAGTTCCCTATAAAGAAGTCCTGGACGGTATGTTCCAAAAAACAGCATCCAAGCCTAACCTTGACGTTGAGTTGTTTTTGACCAATTACTATTTTTATTATACCAACAAAGTGCTTCAGGGCATTGATGACAGTAAATCGGATGAGTTAGGGTGGTATTTGCCCCGAAAAAAACAATCTTATGTGGCATACTTGGATTCATTGTTGATTGACCCCAAACTGATTGACAACAAAGAACAATTGATTGGTCAATACTACAAGCTTAAAAGTGTGTTGCAAAAATACCGCGCCTTGGAAAAAAACGGAGGTTGGAAAGCGATTGATGTTCCAACAGACTTCAAACCATTGAAACCCGGAGACAGTTCCGACTTGGTGGCGCAAATCAGGGCGCGATTGTTTTTGACGGAAGATATTGCGGCCGATTCAAAGAGTACGGTTTATGACGAACCGCTGCAGCAAGCGGTATTGAAGTACAAAAAGCGCAATGGCTTTTCGGAAGATAAAATCATTTTGTCCAAACACATCGCCGAAATGAATGTGCCGATTAGTGATCGCATCAAGACGATTATCGTTAACATGGAGCGCTGTCGTTGGATTTCGAAAGACATTACTAAAGCCAAAGAGTTTATCGTGGTGAATATTCCATCGTATCGCCTGACTTATTTTAAGGAAGGAAAAGCGGCCTTGATTTCAAATGTAGTAGTGGGAACCGCTTTGAATGAAACGGTTATTTTTAGCGGGATGATGAGTTATGTTGTTTTTAGTCCGTATTGGAATGTGCCGAAAAGCATCCGCGACAAAGAAATCCTTCCGGCGATTAAGAAGAATAAAAACTATTTGGCCCAACACAACATGGAATGGAAAGGCGAAATGATTCGTCAAAAACCCGGCCCGAACAATTCGTTGGGTTTGGTGAAGTTTTTATTCCCGAATTCCAATAATATTTACTTACATGATACGCCGGCCAAGAACTTATTCAGCCAAGAGAAAAGAGCGTTTAGCCATGGGTGTATTCGGGTGGAAAAGCCCAAAGAATTGGCCAAACTCATTTTGCAAGACGACCCCAATTGGACTCCTGAAAAGATTGATGCGGCCATGAATGGCGGTAAAGAAAAATGGTATACGTTGAAGGATAAAATCCCGGTGTATATTGGATACTTTACATCTTGGGTAGATGATGAAGGCGTGATTAATTTCCACAAAGACATTTACGATAGGGATAATGCTTTGGCGAATTTGTTGTTGGAGGAATAGGTTCTCGATACTATTTCATCTCATGTGAGCCATGAGCTGAAATCACTCGAACTGACGGTAGCTTATTTAAAAAGCCTCTCCGTGTTGCGACAAGTCTAAGCCCATGTTTTCTGATTCTTCTGAAACGCGTATTGGGATGATGATGTTGGTTAGTTTGAACAACAAATAAGCACCGCCAAACGTAAATACCGAAACCAAAACCAGAGCCAACATGTGGTGCCCAAAGATGTTCCAGCCGCCGTATAACAAACTGGCGTTTTCTCCTTTGGCAAAGATGGCTGTTAGGATCATTCCCATAATGCCGCCTACGCCGTGACAGGCGAACACGTCAAGGGTGTCGTCAATTTGTTTGAGTTTTTTCCAGTAGACCATTTTGTTGGAGACTATGGCGCCAATGAATCCGAAGAAAATACTTTGCGGAATGGTTACATAACCAGCCGATGGCGTAATGACTACCAATCCAACCACGGCACCAATACAAGCACCGAGTGCCGATACTTTACGTCCGTTCATTCGGTCGAAGAACACCCAAGTCAGCATGGCTGAAGCCGAACAAATCGTGGTGGTGGCAAAAGCCATGGCAGCTGTAGCATTGGCCGCCAAAGCCGAACCAGCATTGAAACCGAACCAGCCGAACCATAGCATGCCGGTGCCTAGTAAGACGAACGGGATGTTGGTGGGAATGTGCTCGCTGTTTTTTCTTTTGCCTAAAACTAAAACACCAGCCAAAGCCGCAAACCCGGCGCTCATGTGAACGACTGTTCCACCTGCAAAGTCCTTTACGCCGAAGAAGCTGCCCAAGAGACCGTTTGGGTGCCAAATCATGTGACATAAAGGCGTATAAATACAAAGGGTAAACAAACAAATAAAGAGCAAAAAGGAGATGAAACGGATGCGTTCCGCGAGGGCGCCGGTGATGATGGCCGGTGTTATGACTGCAAATTTCATTTGGAACAAAGCAAACAAAATAAAAGGTATTGAAGAAGCCATGGTCTTGTGCGGGTGCATTTCGACATAGCTAAAGAAAGCAAAATCAAATGGGTTGCCAATGATGCCATAGTGAACACCGTTAATCGTTGGGCCAATCGGGGCGCCGAAAGAAAGCGAAAAACCAACCGTAACCCAAAGCAAACTGATGACACCCAAACAGATAAAACTTTTGAGCATGGTGGAAATGACATTCTTTTTGCCGACCATACCGCCGTAAAAGAATGCCAAGCCCGGCGTCATTAATAAAACCAAACAAGAAGCGGTGAGCAACCAAGCCACATCGGCAAAGTTGATGGTGTCTACGGCATTGAATGCGTTGTTGTTTTCGGCTAGTTTTTCAGGCCAGAATAAGCCCGAGATGGCGACTAAAGTAATGATAAGGAAAGAAACAATCCAGCGCTTTTCGATTTTCATTTTAAATATACCCTTTTTAATTTAGGGTAAAATTAAAAAACAATATTTAAATATTAAAAACAAGGGTATTAAAAATAGGGGTCACAATTCATTTTTATTATAATCATAATATTTAGACCCTCTTATTACATAATTTTATATAAATGGTATTTTTTTAGCCTGAAGTTTTAAAAGGGGAAGAAAGAAGCTGTTCGTATGGGCTTGAAGAGCTTACTGTTTTATAGTCTAAGCTATCATTTGTCTATGGGAAAAGCTTGTTTAACGAAGCAATAAGGCATTTGGGCGAATTTGTAACTTTAGAAAGCTTTTTATGGTTAAAATTGATATAGCAAATTAGCCTAAAGCCGTAATTGCCTTTCATGAGAATAATTGTATTAACCACCAACAAAATAAGCCAGATACCAAAATTGATTTACCGACCTTGTTCAACCCCTCCTCCAAAGTTCATGCCTAATTGAAGGAGGTAAGGTCGATTTTCACAAAGATTTTATGGATTAAAGAAGATATCACACAACCTGTGAAGTGCTATTAATGTTAAGTAATGTAATTTTTTAGTTAGGTCCTCGCATATATTTGGATTGTGCGGGGACTATTTTTTTGAAGCCTTTTTTTGTATTTCTTTTAAATCGCTTGATTTGAAATTGGTGGCGGAGGCGGTATAGGCTGAGTAAATGATTTCCCCGGTTTGAGAGTTGGTTACCGTTACAAATTTTTCGTTGGGGGTTTTGATGAACAGTAAGTAGTAGAACGGTGATGGGTTAGTGAATATCTTATCGTTGAGTTCGGCTATGGGCATGACTTTATAGGCTTGGGTAAAGCCGTCGAAGATTTCCTTGTCGGAGTACTTTTTGCTTTCGTCGTCGGCATTTTTGGGAAACTTAATCATCACATAATCGGGGATGAACAGGGTTGCCGAAGCCAGTTTTTGCAATTCACCAGTGTTGGCTATTTCCGTTTTGGCGGCACACTCATTGCCTTTTTCTAACAAAGTACAAAGCTGTTGCAGGTAATTGCTCAACACACCGGTGCCCCAGTTTTTGAAATGACCGTCGGCGTCGTAGTCCATTTTGTATAGTGCACTTGGGTTGTTTTGGGCGAAGAAATCGGCGAAGAGTTCTATGGTGGCCACTACAATTTTATCTTGCTGATTGAAGTGTCGGCGTTTTTTGGGGTCGTAGGTGTATTTGCCATTGGTGGTCCAAAGCTCTAAATAAATGCGGGTTTCGGTAGACGCTAAAGTGCTGTTGGACGTCGTCATATTGGCCCCGATGGTGACAAAGCTGTTGTTGGGCGCGATGTTTTTCTCTACATCGGTGTATTTGATGCACTCGACTTTGGAGAGTGTCCAGGCCTTTTTGATGGCATCGACGTATGCTGCTGCTTTGGGTGAAGCAGGATCTTTCATGGCGAAGTAGGTAGTGCCTTGTTTGATTTTGGCTACTTCGGCAGTGTTGGTGATGGTGATTTGGCTAAAGCTGAATAGGGGTGATAAAGCGATGGCTATAAGCGTTATAAAGGTGTGTTTGGATCTCATAAGCTATTGGTTTAGTGAGGTAAAGTTAAAGAAATAATGATTTGGTTGGTGGGGAAAAGTGAGGGATAAGGGAAAAGGGATAAGGGAAGAGAGGTTATGCGGTTTAAATAGACTACCTTAACGGAGAACTTGTCAAATCAAGTTGGGGTGTGTGATGGAAGATAGTTTTGAAAGATTGATTAGCAGTTTTATTGAAAACAAAGTGGGGATAGCTGAGGATTTTTTGAGTGCGGGTTTGTGTCAGCATTTGAAAGAGAACATACTTGCGTTGCAGGCTAGCCATTTGTTGGAAAAGGCCGGCATTGGCAACGACCAAAAACTCCAACACGATAGTCAAGTGCGGAGCGATGTGATTTATTGGTTGGATAAAAAGCACAACAACATTCATGAGAATGCTTTCTTTGAAAAGATGGATGCTTTTGTACTTTATTTAAATGAAAGTTGCTACACCGGAATTACGGGTTATGAGTTTCATTATTCGTTGTATGAAGCGGGTGATTTTTATAAAAGGCATCTTGACCAGTTTCAAGACAATTCTAACCGACAGTTCTCGATGATTAGCTATTTAAACCCCGATTGGGAAACCAAAGACGGTGGCGAATTACAGATTTACCAAAACCCAACGAACCAAACCATTTCACCCAATGCGGGGAAGACCGTGTTTTTTAGGAGTAATGAATTGGAACATGAGGTGTTGGTGACGAATGTGGCGAGAATGAGTGTTACGGGGTGGTTGAAGAGAGGGTGAAAGCTCTTTGATAGTGTTGAGTGGATGGCACACGGATGACACGGATGGGACTGATTGTCACGGATTTTTGGTGGGTTGAATAGTTTGGGGTTTGGTGATAAGCAGGGATTGTGATTCCGCGCTGTCGGGTTTTGGTTACGTTATTAATTATGCTTAAGTTTATAAAAATTCCAAAGTATGATTAATGTTACTTGTGCAATTATAATAATTGAAAATAAAATTTTAGTTACTCAAAGGAGTGAAATAATGAAGTTGCCATTGAAATGGGAGTTTCCAGGCGGTAAACTAGAGGAGAATGAAAACGAAATAGAATGCATAAAAAGAGAAATAAAGGAAGAGATAAATATTGAAATAGATGTTTTAAAAAAGCTTTCTAATGTTGTTCATGATTATGGAGCGTTTGAAATTAACCTAATTCCTTTTGTTGCAAATTATATTAAAGGTAGTATAGAATTATCGGAACATAAAGATTATAAATTATTAGATAAATCAGAACTCAAGAGTTTGGATTGGGCTGAAGCAGATAAACCAATTGTTGATGAATTTTTAAAACTTGAATTATGAACCAAGGACTTTATGAGGAATTAGTAACTAAACTAATTAATTTAAAAATAAATGAACTTGATAAAGACACTTTTCATATAGAAAAAGTTTCAATTGATAAGGCCGAGGCAGCACAGTTATTGTCTCAACATATTGGGAAAACAATTAGACATGCTTTTACTTTAATTAAAGGACAAGATATTTTAGAAACTCAAATAGAGATTGCCAATAAGATTATTCTTTTTTTAAAAGAAGAATTAAAAAAAGAAGAGTTTGAGGATGATTTGATTGAGACTGAGGGTAAGATTTTAAAGGCGGTATTTAGTAAAGTAGATGCTCATTTTACGGATTTCGGGTTACATCTTAAAGAAATAACACCTTACACAAGGCTGATTCACAGTGAGCTTTTTACAGGAGGAAATACAGGAACAACACTTGAGAGTGAATTAAGGAAGGAAATTTTATCATCTGACAAAATAGATTTACTGGTTTCATTCATCAAATGGAAAGGTATTCGGATTCTTGAAAAAGAGCTAAGAGAATTTACCAATAGAGGTGGTCAATTAAGAGTTATAACAACTACTTATATAGGTGCAACGGATGCGAAAGCAGTAGAGTTTTTGTCGTCTCTAGAAAACACGGAAGTTAAAGTTTCTTATAATACAGGAAATGAAAGATTGCATGCAAAAGCATATTTATTCCAAAGAAATACAGGTTTTCATACTGCTTATATTGGCTCTTCCAATTTTTCTCGTTCTGCATTAACAGATGGTTTAGAATGGAATTTAAAAATCACCACCAAGGAAGTTGGGCATATTATCGATAAGTTTAAGAAAACATTTGAGGCATATTGGCAAAATCAAGAATTTGAGTTATATGATAAAAACATTCATTCTGAAAAGTTAGTTGATGCTTTAAAGCAAGGTAGATTTTCAAAAGAATTTAAATTCACCACAGCAAACTTCGATATCAAACCATTTCATTACCAAAGTGAAATCCTTGAGAAGTTAGAGGTTGAACGAACAGTTCATAATAGATTTAGAAACTTATTGGTTGCAGCAACAGGAACTGGAAAAACTGTGATTTCTGCATTTGATTATAAAAACTTTAAAAGCAATAACAAATCTTCTAAGCTTCTTTTTGTAGCTCACAGAAAAGAGATATTACAACAAGCAAGAGCAACATTTCAAGGAGTATTAAAAGACAATAATTTCGGGGATTTATGGGTTGATGGAATTGTACCAACTAGCAATGAGTTTGTCTTTGCTTCTGTTCAAACTTTAAATAATAGACTTAAAGACATTAATTTGACCCCTGAATATTATGATTTTATAATTGTAGATGAGGTACATCATATTTCTGCCAACACTTATAGGCCAATAATAAATTATTTTAAACCAAAAGTTCTTTTAGGATTGACCGCAACTCCTGAAAGAATGGATGGAGCAGATATTTTAGAAGATTTCTGTAACAGAATAGCTGCCGAAATAAGACTTCCCGAAGCATTAAATCAAAAATTATTATGCCCTTTTCAGTATTTCGGAATTACCGATAGCATTGATTTAACTAATGTAAAATGGGAGAAAGGCAAATATGTTGCTAGTGAATTGACAAGTATATACACCAAAAATAATGTTAGGGTTGGTGAGATAATTAATAATCTTGATAAATACACAAATGATTTAAATGATGTTCGTGCTATTGGTTTTTGTGTAACGGTTGAACATGCCATTTTCATGACTGAGAAGTTTAATTTGGCAGGATTGAAAGCAGAATGTTTGACCAGTAAAAACGCTAATGAAAGAGATAAAATTAGAGCGCAATTCAAGAAAAAAGAATTTAATTATTTGTTTGTAGTTGATATTTTTAATGAAGGAGTAGATATACCGAAGATAGATACAGTTTTGTTTTTGAGACCAACAGAAAGTTTAACGGTTTTCCTTCAACAGTTAGGAAGGGGTTTGCGTTTAGCAGAAGGAAAAGATTGTTTAACTGTTTTGGATTTTGTTGGAAATGCCAGACCTGAGTATGACTTTGAAAGTAAATTTAGAGCGTTAATTGGTAAAACAACAACTTCGGTTCAAAAAGAAATTGAAGATGATTTTCCACATTTACCACTAGGTTGTTCAATTGTACTAGAGAAAAAAACAAAAGAAACAATCCTTGAAAATATTAAAAAGGCTACTTCCTTAAATGTAAACCAACTGATAACTAAAATTATAAATTTTCAGCATCAAACTACTTTAGATTTAACGCTAAAGAATTTCATAGAATTATATCACATTCCAATTGAAACTATTTATAAAAAGTATAGTTGGACAAGATTGTGTCAAAGAGCTGGTGTGATAGATGATTTTGAAATTACAAATGAAAAACAAATCTACTCGGCAATTAGTAATAAATGGTTGTCTACCAACTCTACTAGTTATTTCAATTTTATTTTAAAGATTGCGAAACAAGGATTCAATATAAAGATAAATGATTTCGATGAAAATGAAAAAACTATGTTGTTGATGTTGCATTACGATGTTTGGCAAAACGAAGGAGGATTTGATTCTTTAGAGAAAAGTATAAATCAGATAGGTAAAAATAAAATTCTTGTAAAAGAGATTATAGAAGTTTTGGAGATGTTAATTGATAAAGTGGATTTTAAAGAAATTGATATCCAATTACCTTATAAGCAACCTTTAAAATTACATGCACGATATACAAGAGATCAAATACTAGCTGCATTTAGGTTAAGTACTTTTGAGAAAAAATCATCTAATAGAGAAGGTGCTGCCGAAAATAAAAGTTTGAATACAGAAATACTTTTTATTAATTTAATTAAATCAGAAGAGAACTTTTCACCCACAACAATGTATGATGATTATGCAATAAGTGAAACGTTATTTCATTGGCAGTCGCATAATGCTTATGGACCTGAAACCGTTAAAGGGCAATCCTATATAAATCATCTTGTAAATAATAAAAAAATATTACTTTTTGTCAGAGAGAAGGCAAACGATGAAAATAAGAATACAATGGGTTATGTTTTTATAGGTGAAGGTACTTTTAAAGATACAGAAGGGTCAAAACCGATGAATGTGAAGTGGGAACTTAGTGAACCAATTCCAAATTATCTTTGGAAAGCTTCGGCTAAGATGTCAGTTGGATAATTATTTATCTTTAAATATTTTACTAAAATAGTTTTCTAAAGCCCTTCTAAATAATTCCGTGTCTAATTTCAAAAGTTCTTCTTTTACATTCCATCCTTCAATGTATTCTTCATCTTCTTCGCAGATTTCTTGACCGTTTAGTTTTCGAGTCAAGATATCGCTAAGTAACACATCATCGCAGCTATAATAAAGTGGATAATGTTTTTCGATGAAATCCCAATATTCAAATCCTGAGTTGTTTTTTTGTTCTTGCATTGCTTTGGTTTTTTGTTTACTAATTTAAGAAATTGAGGGGATTTGTATGCTTACAATTGTTAGCACAAGTAGCAAAATTTATGAACAATGCCCTTCGACCCTTCGACTGCGCTCAGGGTGACAAAATGTGCAAAACAAAAAACCCCAACGTCTCCGTCAGGGTTTTTATTATAAAATGTTTTTTATTACCAAATCTTCACCCGCTTTTCAGGTGCAAGATATAGTGAATCTGTGGGTTTGATGTTAAACGCTTCGTAGAACTCCGGGATGTTGCGTACCGTACCGTTGACGCGGAAAAGAGCCGGTGAGTGCGGGTCGGAGGCAATTTGACTGCGCAAGGCTTCCTCGCGGGATTTCTCGGCCCATACTTGTCCCCAGCCTAAGAACACGCGTTGCATGCCGGTGAAGCCATCCATTACCGGGGCTTCTTTGCCGTTTAAGGTGGCTTTGTAGGCTTTGATGGCAATGCTCAATCCGCCCAAGTCGCCTATGTTTTCGCCCAAAGTAAAGGCACCGTTCACATTCAAATCGGGGAAGGCTTTGAAGCTGTTGTACTGGTCTACCAAGGCACCGGTTTTCTTTTGGAAAGCGGCTAAGTCTTGTGGTGTCCACCAGTTTTTCATCACGCCTTTGCCGTCAAAAGCACTGCCTTGGTCGTCAAAACCGTGACCAATTTCGTGACCGATAACCGCTCCGATGCCGCCATAGTTTACGGCATCATCGGCATTCAAATCAAAGAAAGGCGGTTTTAAAATGGCGGCCGGGAATACAATCTCGTTTAACGATGGGTTGTAGTACGCGTTGACCGTTTGCGGGTTCATGCCCCATTCGCTTCTGTCTACCGGTTTACCCAGTTTGGCCAATTGTCGGTTGTATTCAAATTCGGCGGCACGGACACCGTTACCGTAAAAATCGTTTTTAGCTATTTTAAGGGCTGAGTAATCTCTCCACTTGTCAGGGTAGCCAATTTTAATCATAAAGTTGTCGACCTTTTTCAAGGCTTCTTTCTTCGTCGCTTCACTCATCCAATCTAAGGTTTTGATGCTTTCGGCATAGGCTTTCAAGAGGTTTTTTACCATACCCGTCATGCGTTCTTTGGCTTCGGGCGAGAAGTGTTTTTTGACATACACTTTCCCTACGATTTCTCCTAAACCACCGTTTACCGTTTCTACCGCGCGTTTCCAATCTTCCTGTTGTTTCTCGGTACCGTATAAGGTTTTGCCGTAAAATTCAAAGTTTTGATTGTCTAAAGCGGTGGTCAAACTTCCGGCTGATTTGTTAATCACACCCCATTTCAAATAGGTTTTCCAAGTGTCAATTGGGGTGCTTTTGATGATGTTGTTCAGGCTTTTGGTGTATGCTACCTGAGTTACGACTAATTTTTTCTCTTGGTCAACACCGGCATTTTTCAACATGGCATTCCAGTTGAAATCAGGCATTAGGGTTTTTAAATCTTTTACGGCGTAAGCATTGTACAATTTTACAATGTCGCGTGTGTCTTCTTTTTTCATGTGATTGGCAGCCAAAGTAGTTTCCAAAGCCATGATGGTGGCGGCACTTTGAGCTCCATTAGGCAGGTTGGCCAATTGGAACATCTTTTCGATATGCGCTACATATTTTTTGCGGATGTCGGTCATCTTGGCATCGGTAGCCAAATAGTATTCTCTTTCCGGCATACCTAAACCAGCTTGCCAAGTGATTAAAGTGTATTTGGTTGGATCTTTAAAGTCGGTATAGACCGAAACATTAAACGGAATGGCTACTCCATTGCGGTTGGCTTTCCCGAAATAAGCGGCCAAGTCATCATAAGAAGCTATGGCGTCGATAGCGTTTAATTCCGGTTGGATTGGTGCTACGCCTTTCGCATCACGGCCTTTTCGGTCCATAAACGAGGCGTAGTAGTCTCCGATTTTTTGTTCGTCGGAACCTTCGGCATTGTTGCCTTTGGCGGCTTCTTCGATGATGGCTTTCACGTCTTTTTGCGACTGGTCGTACAGCATGTCAAAAGCACCGTAAGAAGCTTTGTCTGCCGGAATCTTGGCGGTTTTCATCCAAGCACCGTTGACATAAGCGGCAAAGTTATCGCCGGGTTTGACCAGCGTGTCCATATTCTTTTTGTTGATACCCGAAGTGAGTTCTTTTTGGCTACAAGCTGTTAGTAAGACAGAAGCCAGTAGCAAAGTGATTTTTGCATTCCTCATAATTTTAGTTTGATGATTAGGACGCTAAAGTAATTAAAAATATTAGGTTATGGTGTTAAAAGCTGTAGTTGAGGTTGAGGAAAATATTTCTTCCCATGCGTGGGATTTTGTTCCAATCGGCATAGGTGGTGTAGAAGGTATCCAGCAGGTTTTCAATCCCCAACTTGGTATACAGCAGACTTCCCGGCAATACAAATTTATAACCGAAATTAGCGTTGAGTAAAGCAAAATCGGGTGTTTTGGTTTCTCCATAGGCTGAGCCAAATTGGGTTTGAGTCGCATGGCCCACGCCTTCTAAATTGGCATTGAAACGGTTTTGGGTAAAAGTCAAAGCGGTTCGGTAACTCAACGGGTTGATGAGTGGTAAATTATCGTGGTTGCTCTCTTTTCCCAAACTGTACAACAAGTTTATATTCCATTTCCAGTGTTGGTTTAGGGTCCATTCCGAATTAAAATCGACATTAAAAATCGTCGCATAATTCAAAGCTGTGTACAATTTCACCCCATTGGCTCCAATGGTCATCGGTACTAATGATTCCACAGGGTTGCCAATGATATAATTGTTGATGTGGAAATAAGAGGCTGTGATTTTGGCCTTGATTTGCTCTTTTTTGTACCCAATGAATGCATTGCTTTCCCAAGATTTTTCATTTTTTAAATTCGGGTTGCCCACATAGTCAAAACGGTCGGAGCTGTTGAACAGATAGAAACCATATCCTTCAGACACTGATGGTGCTCTTTCGCCATAACCTAACCCCAAGCCGTATTCCCAACCGTTTTTGGTGAAGTTGTAATTGGCCGCCAGACTTTTTAGGAAACGCGATTTTTGCGCTTGCATTACGGGGTAAAAAATCTGCAGACTTTGCAGGCCGAAATCACTCGCCACCTTATTGGTATGACTGCCGAAGGACACCGACATTTTCAACCCCGAATGGCAATTGAATACCCAATGGTCTTCTACAAACCAACCGGTGTAGAAAGTGCGGACATCGGGCCAAGTGTACATGAACATGCTGTTTTCATTGGGGTCAGCAGGATACATGGTCATTTCGGCTACGGACTGGTTGTAAAACGAATTGAGATTCCCCAAAAAATGGTGGTTGTTTTTTACACCATTGATTTTGGAATACAGCCCAAGGGTTTTGCTCCAGCCCGGCATGTCCATGTGAATGGGAACCGATGGGCGTGTGGTATCGTCCATGCGGTGGGTGATGGTGTTGAAGTAGCCTTTGGTTTCCCAGTCTTTCAGCCAAGGTGATTTGGGCAGCACTACATATTTGACGGAGGTAATTAAGGCTTCCGCCAAAGACACGTCCATAGGCAAAGCCGGATAACCCACATCGGTGGCTTTGTCATAAATGACCGAAGCTTCGAGTAGTTTGTTTTGGCTGAATTTAAAACCCGAAGTGGCGGAGAGATTCAGCTTTCGGAATTGGGAATACAGGATTTTTTTCTCGTTTCCGGCGGCGTAGTTATCTGCTTCACGAAACATCACATCGGTATCAATATAATAAGTGCTGTCGGCATAGTTGACTGACGAACCGATGATTTTTTGGCGGTTGTTTGACTCAAAACCGGAGTTGAGACCAAAGCTCCAAAGAGGTTGGCCGAATTTGCTTTGTGTGCGTTTCAAATCAATCGCGCCGCCAATGGTAGACCCGAAACAACTGCCTTGTTGGCCTGAATTGACTGTGGCTTCCGAAAGATTAGACACTTCGATATAGGAAGTAATCGGGTCCATTTTATCGGTACAAGCACCAAAAATCCGCATACCGTCGATGGTGATTAAGGTTCTTTCGGTCGCCATGCTGTTGAGTATGGGTTCCCAGGCATATGCGCCACGTTTGACCATATCGACTTTGCTTCCTTTGTCGAGAAACTCATCGATGGAGGCCAGCGACTTGCTTTGTTTCTCGTGAATTTGGGTTTTTTTGCCAATGACGATGACTTCTTTTAAATCTTTGGGGACCAAGGAATCTTTAACTTCTTGCGCATAAGAAAAGAAGCCACTGCATAACAGCAACAGGATAATATTTTTCATCACAGTTAGATTTAAAAAGGACTCACTCGTTTTAAGCGAGTCCTTTTGGAGATGGATTTAGAATTCGAGTTCGAAGAAAAGGCTGCTTTCCAACACGGTGTCGGTGATGGTTTCGCCTTTTAAAACAACGCCATCTGCATTCAACAATTGCAAGTTGATTTTCCAGTAACCGGTCATGGTTAGGGACAGTTTTCCTTCGTATAAACCGCCGTTTGCTTTTTGGGTCGCGTCGACATTGTTGGGGGAACTGTGGTTGCCCATACTTGGCATTCTCGGGTCGATTTTTACGGTGTAACCATCCACCACCGGAAAGTTCATCATGTCCTGCATTTTCCAAACGCCCAAAACGATATCGTTAATCGCTACTTTTGGGTGATGCGGTTCGGCATAAGCCACGATGTATTTTGCACTGTCTGTTCCGGTAAAAGTATTCACTCTTCGGGTTGCTGAAGCCGGCACGTCTAGGAGAGTAGTTGCAGAAAAAGTTGTTCCGTTGAGGGTATAATCGATTTTTAAATCCCAGTATTCGGAGGTGTTTTGGGCCATTTGGAATACGATATAGCCTTTATACAAAGTGCCGTTTGGGGTTGTTTTTTCTACAGTCGATTTTGGGCAAGAATGGTTCATCATTGCCATGTGCATGATGGGCATCCAGCTGACTTCGGCACTGGTAACATACTCATCGGTAGTATTGTTTTTGATTCTAAGGGCGATTTCGTTGTAGCCTTGTTCCAGACTTCCGATGGGCGAATACAATTCGATGGTATGCGTGTCGTTAGTAATTTCTTTGAATTTAGTAAGGTTGGCTAATTCATCTGTGGTAGTATTGTTGTCGTCAGAAGAACAAGAAATAAGGGTTGAGGCCAATAAAAAGAAGGCAAGCGTATAGTTAAATAAGGTTTTCATTTTTGTACATTTTAGATAGTAAAGATTTGATTGGAAGGGTTTCCAATGTGTTGTGGACATGATTTGTCCGGTCAACCTGATTGAGATTGACAAAAGTTTAGGGTTTAAACGGAGAAAATTGGCGGATGAAAAACGGTACCACTATTTAGGTGAAAGTATAGATTGGCATAGTGGTCACCAAGGAATTTTTTAGCTTTACAGTAAGATTGTTCGGGAAGCATTGGGTTTATTTCCTGAAAGAACAAGACTTCAGTTTCTTGAATTTGTATTTTTTTGGAGGGCGCAATGGGTTTTTCTTGTTCGGAAGCTTTGGCCAGTTCTTTCATTAATTGACACTTTCCGTTGCACTTCATTTCGGGTTTGTTTTTGTTTTCACAAAGTACCTTTGCGATATAGTCATAATTGACGATGTAGTCTGCCACCGGAAGTATTGGTTTCAGGAACATGACAAGAGCCACTATGATTACTAACTTTTTCACCAGACAAATTTAGATGTTAAAAAGGGGTAAATTATATGACTATAGTCATATTTTGACTACTTTTATAAAAACTAATTTTGTAACCCAAAGCGAGTATTATAACTCACAAAGACAGTTTTCTGTTTAAAATACTCAAAATCAAACATGCAAATAGACTTAGATTTACTCTTTACTTGGGGCGCTATAGCTAAGGAATATAAAAAAGGCGAAATGATTTTTTGTGAGGATGAAATGGCTAATTTTTATTTCCAAATTATTGAAGGCAGTGTTCGAATGTACAATTCCAATGACGAAGGCAAAGAGTTTACCCAAGGGTACTTTTTGGCGGGGCAGAGTTTTGGGGAGCCTCCTTTGTTTATAAATGAAATGTATCCTTCTACCGCAGTGGCTTTTCAGGACAGCGTGGTGGTTAAATTGTCGAAGGAAAAGTTTTTGAAAATTTTGGATGAATATCCGTCTATTCAGAAACAGTTTTTAAACTTGATGTCACGGCGCATTCATTCGAAGTCGATGACGTCCAAAGACATCATCAACCAAAAGCCTGAGTTTAGGATATTGGCTTTTTTGAATGCCAACAAGAAAGGTAAAAATTCGGCTGAAAAAGAGCAAGTGCCTTTTACGCGTCAGGAGATTGCCAATTTCACCGGTTTGAGAGTGGAGACGGTTATCCGGGCTTTGTCTAAAATGGCGAAAGCTAAGAAAGTCGACATTATCAATCATAAAATATATTACTAATGACCTTTAACGCCAAGTTCTGGTTGAAATTTTCCCTATTCAATTTGTTGATTGTAGCATTATTAGGGCTTTTGATGCGGTATAAAATAGGTTTTGAATTTCCTTTTTTGAACCAAAAGAACTTACAGCATTCCCATTCTCATTTTGCATTTGCCGGTTGGATCAGCCATACGTTGATGGTGTTGATGGTGGGGTTTTTGGAGAAGAAAGGGAAAAGGGAAGAGGGAAAAGGGATAAGGTGGACAAAGTATAATAAGATTCTATTGGCCAATTTAATTTGTGCCTATGGGATGTTGGTTTTCTTTATTGTTCAGGGTTATGGCGCTTTTTCGATAGCATTTTCTACCGCTTCTATAGTGGTATCTTATGTTTTTGGATACCGGTATTGGAAAGATTTGAAGCTGGTTGACGCTACTTCGTTTTCGATTCCTTGGTTTAAAGGCGCGATTTTTTTCAATGTGATTTCTTCTTTGGGCACTTTTGCTTTGGCGTATATGATGGCGACCCAAAACCTCCATCAAAATGAATATTTGGCGTCTATTTATTACTATTTGCATTTTCAATATAACGGTTGGTTTTTCTTTGCCTGTATGGGATTGTTGGTGTATTTTCTCGATTTAAAAACCACCGATTCGCCTTTGTATACCAGAGTATTTTGGCTGTTTTTTATCGCTTGTATTCCGGCATATTTTTTATCGACGCTGTGGTTGGATTTGCCGTTGTGGATTTATATTCTAACCGTATTGGCTGCTTTCCTTCAAGTGTTCGCTTGGTTTCCGTTTTTGCTTGGTGTCATCAAAACTAAAAAAACCGTTTTTGAAAACTATCCGTTCTTTCTGCGTTACATTATTGTGTTTGTGGCTTTGGCTTTTAGTGTGAAATTGTTGTTGCAATTGGGTTCGACTGTCCCGACGCTCAGTCAGTTGGCTTTTGGTTTCCGACCTATAGTGATAGCCTATTTGCATTTGGTGTTATTGGCTGTTATCAGTTTGTTTTTGTTGTTTTATATTTATGTCAATCATTTCTTCTTTATCCGTAAATCCATTAAATTCGGAATTACCCTTTTTTCTGTGGGTGTTTTTTTAAACGAGTTGGTATTGGCTGTTCAAGGCATTGCTTCGTTTAGTTATACTTTAATTCCTTGGGTCAACGAATCGCTTTTTGTGATTGCAGCCTTGATGGTTTCGGGGATTGCTATCACTGCTTTTTATTCGATAAAAAAAGTTAAAATTCCCGCAGTTTTATGAGTTCAATCATAAAATAACTGTTTCATAGTTAGGTACTTTGTGTGTATAAACCAAGTATTTATTATTATGAAAAATTCCATTAAAATTTTGCTCTTAGCTTGCTTTTTTGCTGCTGTAGGTTGCAAACAAAGCAGTGAAACCCCAACAGAATCTACCGAAAGCGCACCGGCCCAAAATGTGGGACAAGAAGGTGTAAAAGATGAAACGTCTAATCCTAATATCGTTCAGGTGGCTTCGGGAAGTAAAGACCACACAACCTTAGTAGCGGCTGTTAAAGCGGCCGAATTGGTTACTTCTTTAAGTAATGCCGGACCATTTACCGTTTTTGCACCAACCAATGCTGCTTTTGATAAATTACCGGCCGGAACGGTTGACGGTTTGTTAAAACCCGAGAAAAAAGCCGATTTGCAAAACGTTTTAGGCTACCACACTTATGTAGGCACTTTGAAAGTTGAATACATGCAAGACGGACAAGAGTTTGACATGGTGTATGGTGGTAAAGTGAAAATTACCAAGCAAGGCGAAAAAACCTTTGTCAACGGTTCTGAAATAGTCGCTTCTATCGAAACTTCCAACGGGATTATTCACGTGATTGGAGACGTCTTACTTCCAAAATAGGATAATTATTAATTCAAATCTTGTTTTTCTTTTTTGAAAGGGAAAAGGCGTGAAAGTTGTCATTCACGCCTTTTTTGTGATTAAAATCATAAGCAATCGCTTTTTGTTTGCTTCTCTTTGCACTACCAATTCAATGTCTTTCGGCTATGACTCCACCGAGAAAATACCTATTCTTATTACTGCTGTTGCTGGCTTTGTTTTCAAGTTACAATTACATTATTTATACCGATACCTCGGCTTATGGTGCGGTTCGATTGTCGGGAAAAGCAGTTCAGGGCGAGAAACTTTGGCTGGAAAACAATTGCCATTCCTGTCACCAAATTTACGGCTTGGGCGGTTATCTCGGTCCCGATTTGACCAATGTCTATTCCTTTAGAAAGCGGGATGATAAGTTTTTGAAATCAATGTTCAACAGTGGTATCAAAGCCATGCCGCAATTTGATTTTAATGAAACAGAAAAAGAAGAATTGCTGCAATTTTTAATCGAAATAGACCAAACGGGACAGTATCCGAATACCAAAGCTCAAATTGAAGCTGACGGCTGGGTCAAAATTGAAAACCAAAATAAAACGCATGAATAATACCCGTTATCCTTTTTACTTTATTGCTGCCGGATTGCTTTCTTTGCTGTTGGGTTTGCTGTGCGGATTGCTCGCCGGTTTCCAATATGTCATTCCCGAATTTATCAAAGAAACGCTACCGTTCAACGCACTTCGACCATTGCATACTTTGTTTGTGGTTTCATGGGTTTTGCTCACGGCCATTGGAGGTGCTTATTATTATTTGGGCCAAAATAATCCCGAAAAAGCACTCAATCAAAAGCTGATCAAGAGTCACTTTTGGTTGTTTATCCTTACCGGATTCGGCATTGCAGCATCTTATTTGTTTCAAAATTTTGCCGGAAAAGAATACCTCGAATTCCCAAGCTATTTCTATTTCCCGATTGTGTTGGGCTGGATTTTATTCGGTATTACCTACTTCAAAAATTTAGCGGTTTCTTTCAAGAGTTGGCCGGTTTACTACTGGATGTGGGCAACAGGCATCGTCTTGATGGTTTACCATTTCACCGAAGCCCATTTGTGGTTGCTGCCTTATTTTAAAGAACATTTTGTGCAAAATGTGGCCCTGCAATGGAAAGCCGGCGGTTCGTATGTAGGTTCTTGGAATATGCTGGTTTATGGTACGGCAATCTATATTATGACTAAAATAGGGAATGATGACCGCTATGCTAAATCAGGGAAGGCGTTTTTCTTTTACTTTTTAGGATTGACCAACTTGATGTTTGGCTGGGCGCATCACGTTTATATTGTTCCTACAGCGCCATGGATTCGCTATTTCGCTTACGGCATCAGCATGACCGAATGGATTATATTGTTTTCAATTGTTTACGACTGGAAAAAAAATTTGGGGAAGGAAACAAAAACGGCATTTCCTTTGGCATATCAATTCATGCTTTTGGCTGATTTCTGGGTGTTTTTAAACATTATTTTAGCCCTGGTGATTTCTATACCGGCCATTAATTTATTCACGCATGGCACGCATATTACAGTGGCGCATTCCATGGGAACTACGATTGGTATCAATACTTTGATATTGTTGTCTTCGGTCACTTATATTTTGGAATCCAATAACGGTTTGGTTGCAGTAAAAAGAATGCAAAGAGGGATTTTCATTTTCCATATTTCGTTTTTGCTTTTCTGGATTAGTTTATTGTTGATGGGGGTTAAAAAAGCGTATTGGACCCATTTTAATCAAGTACTTTCCTTTGCCCAATTTCAAGAGGGAATGCATTGGTTTTATGTGCTTTTTGTGCTTTTCGGTTTGGGAATTTTGGCAGGATTGTATCTGATTGTCTTTGAACTGCTGAAAAACATTAAAAAACAACTCGTTTCATTGCCGAGATGACATATATCATACTTTATCCGGAATGATTTTGCAAAATTCGCCCCTTATTTAAAACGTTACCACATGACTACTACGAAAAATATCCATACTTTCCACATACCCGTAATGGGTTTGGCTTATACCATTGATAGCCCGATTCGCGTAGCACAATACGGAATTTCCTCTGTAATCTCCATCACCGATGATGAACTGATAGAAAAGATGCGTGCTTTTTACAGTAAAAAATTTAGCTTGCCTTACCAGGAAATTACTCAAAAATGCCATGATTATCGGGCGGAACGCATCAAGCACTATTTGAATATGGTGGATAAAATCGTCAAAGATAAGTTTGAAAGTTTTAAAAACGAGTTGGCGGAAAACAAAACCGCTTTGGAAAACTACATTGCCTTATTGCCCAATAAATCCGAATTGAAAAAGGGACTGCAAAAGTTCATCGATGAAGGGTTGTTGATAAAAGAATCGGTGAAGAATTACTTGGCCGAACACTTTTCGCCCGGTGAGATAGATGTGAATATCATGACCAAAGTGGATAAGGATAATTTTGATAAAAACGAGCAATTGCCGGTTGAATTTAACGATGCTCATGCTTCTTTGCGCGGTTTTGCCGAGAGCGATTTGACCTCTTCAGTGGTTCTTTCGGCGGGCATGAATCCGAGATTGTACAGCTATTTTGAGCAGTTTCCGGTGTTTTATCCTGATGCTCACGGACAATTACCAAAGAAAATAATATTGAAAGTAAGCGACTTTCGTTCGGCGATGATTCAAGGGAATTTCTTGGCCAAAAAAGGGCTTTGGGTTTCGGAATACCGTATCGAATCGGGGTTGAATTGCGGCGGACATGCGTTTGCTACCGATGGTTTTTTAATGGGACCGATTTTGGAAGAATTCAAAACCAAGAAAGCACAATTAATCCAATCCGCTCATGAGTTGATGGTCAAGGCTTTGGTCGCTAAAAATCTTCCTGTTCCGGCACAGCCCTTCGACTTAAAAATCACGGCTCAAGGTGGCGTAGGAACAGCTGAAGAACACGAGTTTTTGTTGACTCATTTTGAAATGAATGCTGTAGGCTGGGGTTCGCCCTTTTTATTGGTTCCCGAAGCGACATCGGTAGATGAAGAAACCAGAACGCTTTTGGCGAAAGCCCAAGAAAAAGATTTTTACCTGAGTGACATATCGCCGCTGGGAGTTCCGTTTAATTCCGTAAAAGGGATGAGTAATGATCTTTGGAAACAAAAGCGCATTGACGAAAACAAAGCCGGAAGTTCATGTCCGAAAAAACTATTAGCACTAAGCAAAGAATACGATCCGCAAGGCATGTGTACTGCTTCTAAAAAATACCAGGATATTAAATTGGCTGAATTAGAAGCGCAAAAAGACCGATTAACTGAATTAGAAATTCAGAAAAAACAGCACAAGATATTTGAAAAATCGTGTCTGTGCGTCGGTTTGGCCAATGCTTCTTACATGGAAAACAATCTCGAAGTCAAAGGGCAACAGCAAGGTGTGGTGATTTGTCCCGGACCGAATTTGGCGTATTTTGACCGCGTCATTTCTTTGGCCGATATGGTGAAACACATTTACGGCAACGCCAATGTAATGCCTGATTTGAAGCGACCGAATATGTTTGTCAATGAGTTGAAAATGTATGTTGATTATTTGAAAAATGAATTGGACCAGTTTACCGATGATTTTACGACAGCACAACTTAAAAAATGGAATGCTTTTAAAAGCAATTTGCTTTCGGGAATTGAGTATTACTCGGATTTGTTTGTCAACACCGATTTTTTCAGCAACGAAAAAACGGTTATTGAGCAACAGTTACAGTTTTACAAGTCAGAAGTCAACGGGATTACTTTGCCTGTTTTGGAAGCCGTATGATTTACCGGAGCACAATTTTTATAGCTGTATTGACCGGCAAATGGTTCTCTAAACGGGTGTGTGAATTGGGCAATTTTCCGATGGTTTCTACATTGTTTTTGAAATGTTGGATGTAATAGGTTCCGGTATATTCATTGAATTTTAGGTAATCAATCATGTCTTTAACTTCCTCTTTGGCCAGCAGTTCAGAATGGTAAGTGGTGCGAATTTCAAAAGGAATATTCGTTTTGAAGAGCAACTGTACGGATTGCTCAAATTGGTCATACAAATCCGTTTGGGTAATTGACAGGAAAGATTCTCGGGTAGATTTAAAATCCAGCGCTACATAATCTAGCAACTTTTGTTCTATGAGCGATTGTAAAACGTCGGGTTTAGAACCGTTGGTGTCTACTTTTACTAAAAATCCCATGGCTTTTACCAAGCGTATTTGTTCTATAATGTCTTTGTGAATTAAGCATTCACCACCGCTAAAGACTACCGCATCCAGCAAACCTCTACGGGTTTCCAAAAAAGAGATCATTTCGGAAAAGGTAAATTTGCCTTTCCCGAAAACAATCTCAGGATTATAGCAATATAAACACCGCATATTGCATCCGGCATACCACAGGATACAAGCAGATTTGTCCGGATAGTCCAATAGGGTAAACGGGGTTATATTGCTGACTGATTTAACCATTTGGACATTCTTTAAAATGCAGCCGCTGCTTGTGTTCGCCTTTTTTTCCGATGTTAAAGCTTTCCACCGGTCGATGGTACCCCATTACTCTGGTGTATACGAGGCATTTTGTTCTGGATTGTTGGTGTTGTTCCAACAGCTCATTGGTCTTGGTTTTCATAGGTGTTTTGGTTTAGTTTTTCTAATAAGGCATCGTCACATTTCGGACAGTACTCGTGTTCGCCGTTGAGGTAACCGTGAACCGGACAAACACTAAAGACAGGTGTTACAGTGATATAGGGCAATTTGAATTTGGACAAGACGGTTTTGACAAAGTTTTTACAGGCAACAGGTGTGCTGATTCTTTCATTCATGTATAAATGCAGTACGGTTCCGCCGGTGTATTTACATTGCAATTCGTCTTGCATTAAGAGTGCTTCAAACGGGTCTTGGGTAAAATCAACCGGGATTTGCGAGCTGTTGGTGTAATAAATGTTCTCTTCCATGCCGGCTTGCAGAATGTTCGGGTAACGCTTTTTGTCTTCTTTAGCAAAGCGATAGGTCGTGCCTTCGGCCGGAGTGGCTTCGAGGTTGTAGAGATTTCCGGTGGCTTCCTGAAATTCTTTCATGCGGTTGCGGATGTATTCCAAAATTTCGATAGAAAATTCATGTCCGAAACGCGTCGTAATGTCTTCCTTGTCTTCAGTAAAATTGCGCACCATTTCATTCATGCCATTAACTCCAATGGTCGAAAAGTGATTTCTGAAATGCGGTAAATATCTTTTGGTATAAGGATACAAACCGCGGTCATACATCTCTTGGATAAACTTTCGTTTCTTCTCTAAAGTTGATTTTGACAGTTCCATCAATCGGTCTAGTTGATGGAACAACTCTTCTTTATTGCCTTCGTAAAGATAGCCCAAACGCGCCATGTTGATGGTGACCACGCCAATGCTTCCGGTCATTTCTGCGCTCCCGAATAAACCGTTGCCGCGTTTTAACAATTCTCTTAAATCGAGTTGCAAACGGCAACACATGCTGCGAACAGCATTGGGTTTGTAAGCATTAGGGTTTTCGATTTTATTCCCGTTTTCATCTAAAAGATATTGGCTTCCGATAAAATTCTGGAAATATGACGAGCCAATCTTAGCGGTGTTTTCAAACAGCAGTTCGGTGTTTTCGCCATCCCAATCAAAATCTTCGGTGATGTTTACAGTCGGAATTGGGAAGGTAAACGGTTGCCCATTGGCATCACCTTCAGTCATCACGGTATAATAGGCTTTGTTGATGAGGTTCATTTCGGGTTGGAAATGTTCGTAGCGCATTTCAATCAAGGAATCTACGCCACGTTCTTTGGCGCGTGCCAAAATGTTTTCATCGGATATGGTTCCAAATAAATGGTGGTCATTCTTGGTCGGAATTTGTTCCTTTAAATCGGAAGGCACTACCCAGTCTAAGGTAATATTGGTAAAAGGCGATTGTCCCCAACGCGCGGGAACATTTAAGTTGTAAACAAAACTGCGAACCGCTTTGAGCACCTCGTCAAAAGACAAATTGTCTTTGAAAACATAGGGTGCTAAATACGTGTCAAACGAGCTAAATGCCTGCGCGCCGGCCCATTCGCTTTGCAAAATTCCGAGGAAGTTGGCCATTTGTCCCAAAGCTTCTCGGAAATGCGATGGTGCTTTGCTTTCCACACGCCCACGAACGCCGTTGAAACCGTCATTGAGCAACACCCTTAAACTCCAACCCGCACAATAGCCGGTTAAACAATCCAAATCGTGGATATGAATGTCGCCGTTGCGGTGGGCGTAACCTTCTTCTTTAGAATAGACTTTATCCAACCAATAATTGGCAATGATTTTTCCGGCCACATTGTTGACTAAACCCGCATTGGAATAGGAAGTATTGGCATTGGCATTGATGCGCCAATCGGTTTGGGAAATGTATTCTTCGATGGTTTGGGTGCTGTCTACATAAGTCGTGTCGTCATTTAACCCTTGAATGTGTTCGCGTTGTAGTTTTCGCGTATGCCTATACAACATAAACGAACGCATGACGGTGAAATATTGGTTTTCAAAAAGCGTTTGCTCAATGATATCCTGAATTTCTTCGACCGCCCAAGTATCTTTAGCAGCAATCGCAGCGATTACTTTTTCAAAAACACGCTCATCATACGGAAGCGAAACGCTGGTAAAGCTCTTGACTATCGCATCCTTTATCTTAAAAGGTTCAAAAGGTTTATAATCTCCGTTTCTTTTGATGACATATTTTTCCATGATGAGCGTGGTTTTTAGGTTAGGTTAGCATTGATTATAAAAGGTTGAATTTGGCTTCCATGGCTTTCGCTTTTGGAAACACGATATTGTTTTCCAAGTGGATGTGTTTGTGTAAGTCCTGTTCGAATTCTTTCAGCATTGCAAAGGTGACTTTGTAAGTTTCACAAGCATCTGCCGGTGGGTTGTAATCATTAGTCAACTGGGCAATTTTGCGGAAGCGTTCGCCTTCATTTTCGTGTTCGTCCTGCATCATGGCAATCGGATTGTCTACGGTTCCGAAATGCGGTTGTTCGATGTTGGTGTTATCTCTCAGCGCGTAGAACATTTTTTTGACGAATGGAAACAGAATTAATTCTTCTTTTTTCATGTGTTGGGCCAATTCGCCGGCACAAATTTTAAAATGAAGCGCAATTTCAAACAGTTCCGGATGTCTTTGTCCGTGTACTTTACAAAGTTTGTCGAGGTAAAACAATAAGGCTATCGATTTTTCTTCCACATAACGGTGGTGCGTTTTTTCGATATAGTCAATCAGTAAATCGGTTGGCCAAGATTTGAAATCAATGCTACTGTCTGATTTCGATTCTAAAACAGCAATTAATTCGTCTTCTATCGCGTTACTGTCCAATCCTTTTTTTTCGCAAACTTCCTCTAATGTTCGGTTTCCTTTGCAGCAAAAATCTATACCATATTTTGAAAAAACGGCAGCGGTTCTGAAATCACCTGCCACCAATTCTCCGACAGTTATTTGTTCTAATGCATTCATAATAGTTATGTTTTTAAATTAAATTTTAAATATTAATGTTTCTCAAAATTAAGCCCATAAGTGGGTACAGATATATGATTAAAGTCATAGAAAATTGACTTTTTCAGTCCTTATTTTGTGGTCACTTAAATAAAACGTATGGAAAGTTTAAAAGAGAAGATTCTCCAACTGAAAAAAGAGAAAAATGCCGTGATTTTGGCCCATTATTACCAGCAACCCGAAATACAGGAAATTGCCGATTATGTGGGCGACAGTTTAGGATTGTCGCAGGAAGCCAAAAAAGTGAATGCTGATATTATTGTTTTTGCAGGCGTCCATTTTATGGCCGAAACCGCCAAACTACTCAATCCGAAGAAAAAGGTTTTGTTGCCCGATTTGGAAGCCGGTTGTTCTTTGGCCGAATCTTGTCCGCCGGATATTTTTAAAAAATTCATTGACGCGCATCCCCATCATATCGTGATTACTTATGTGAATTGTTCAGCCGAAATCAAAGCCTTGAGTCACATTGTTTGTACGTCATCCAATGCAGAAAAAATAGTAAACTCTGTTCCCGAAAACATTCCGATAATCTTTGCGCCTGATAAAAATTTAGGAAACTATATCAATCAAAAAACAGGAAGAAAAATGCTCCTTTGGGACGGTAGTTGTGTAGTTCACGAGGCTTTTTCTTTGGAGAAATTAATTGCATTATACAAAGAACATCCCGACGCCGGCATTATAGCGCATCCTGAATCCGAGAACCGCATTTTGGAAACCGCGAGTTATATTGGTTCTACTTCCGGGATGATTGACTTCGTAAAGCGAAGTCCGAAAACCAAATTTATCGTGGCTACCGAAGCCGGAATTTTATACAAAATGCAAGAAGCCGTACCCGATAAAATTCTGATTCCCGCACCGGCTCTGGAAGACAACACTTGTGCCTGCAGCGAATGTGCTTATATGAAACTCAATACGCTGCGCAAAGTTTACGATTGTTTGCTCCATGAATCTCCTGAAATAAAAGTACCGAAAAAGATTGCCGACAAAGCGATTATTCCGATCCAACGAATGCTTGAATTATCGAAATGATGAATAGGCAAACCGATTATTTAATCTTAGGTTCGGGTATAGCCGGATTGACCGTCGCCATCAAATTGGCACAACAGTTCCCTGACCGAAAAGTGTTGGTGGTCACCAAATCTAACGAAGACGAATCGAATACCAAATATGCCCAAGGCGGCATTGCCGTTGTGATGGATGGCGTGATGGATGATTTTGAAAAGCACATTAACGACACTTTACTTTGTGGTGATGGTTTGTGCGTCCGAGAGGTGGTGGAAATGGTAATCAAAGAAGGACCAAAGCGCTTGGCTGAACTCATCCAATGGGGAACGCATTTTGATACGGCTGCTGACGGAACACTTGATTTGGGTAAAGAAGGCGGACATTCCAACAATCGGGTGGTGCATTTTAAAGACCAAACCGGACGCGAAATTGAACGCGCTATTTTGATCAAAGCCCATCAGCAAACCAATATTGAAATCCTCGACTTCCATTTTGCCATTGATTTGATTACAGAAAACAATATTTGTCACGGCGTTTTTGTTTTGGATGAAAAAAGCAACGAAATCATAACGATACATTCGCGCTTCACCATTTTAGCCACCGGTGGCATCGGTCAGGTTTACCAACAAACCACCAATCCGAAAATTGCGACCGGCGATGGTATTGCGATGGCGATTCGGGCAAAGGCCAAAATCAGTGACATGGAATTTATCCAATTTCATCCGACGGCTTTGTATGCGCCACATTCGGCTTCTACTTTTTTAATTTCTGAGGCAGTTCGTGGTTTTGGCGCGTATTTAAAAACCAAGAGCGGCCATCGGTTTATGTTGGATTATGATGTTAGAGGCGAATTGGCCTCGCGCGATATTGTCTCGAGAAGTATTGAAACCGAGTTGAAGAATTCGGGTGATGATTGTGTTTATTTAGATTGTACGCATTTGAATATAATCGAATTCCAAAAGCATTTCCCCACCATTTATCAGAATTGCGCGTTAGAAGGCATTGATATCGGCCAAGATTGGATTCCGGTGATTCCGACCCAACATTATTTGTGCGGTGGCATTGCGGTGGATTTAAACGGGGTAACTTCGATAAACCGATTATTGGCTTGCGGCGAGTGTTCCCGAACCGGTTTGCATGGCGCGAACCGATTGGCGTCGAATTCGTTGTTGGAAGCGTTGGTTTATGCGCATCAGATTTTTAAATTTTTAAGCCAAACGGATTCGGAAATCAAATCGGTAAAATATGATTTCAAGCGGAAAGGCAATCCAATTGCTGCCGAATGGGTATCGACTTTAAAAGAAAAATTACAATCCATCATGCAGCAAAATGCCGGGATTGTTCGGAATGCCACCGATTTGAAAAACACTTTAAAGCAATTGCAAGTTTGGAAAAATGATTGCCGAGAAATGGAACGGGAATATGCAGTTACCAAAGCCTTTTTGGAACTGAAAAACAGTATAGAAGTCAGTATTCCGATAGTGGCTTATTCACTCAAGCGAACCCAAAACAAAGGAAGTTTTTATAAAGAAGGGAAAACTATAAACCTCCAATTCTGACCCAACTGCCCAAAACCAGCATCGCTACACCAATAAGGGTAATCGTTATAATTTGAAAAGCAACCGGGCGTAAATTTTCCGATTTGACTTTGGGGAAGACGAAGAGCTGAGCATTAATGGCCATTCCGACGGAGATAAAAAGCAATATTAGTTTGATTGACACAATTTTTTCAATGCCATTGGAAAACGAAAACCATTGGGTAAATGTCACATCATAATGGTACGCCATCAAGATTCCGGTTATGAGCAAAGTCAGTAAAGACGGCAAACCTACCGGTTCGAATTTGTCTTTGAAATTAATTAGAATCGACGCGTCTTTCTTTTGCAACGCTTCGGGCAAATAGCGAATGGATAAAAAGAGATGACCGCCCACCCAAACGGTCGCGGCCAATAAATGGAATATTAAGATAATTTGGTGTGTCATTGGCTCAAGGTTTTATACATCATAGCGGCTGAAATGTTCAGTGCGCGGTTTTTGATTTCTTCCGCTTTTGGACCTTCGAAAAGTTTGTCCACCGTTTCAGTGAAGAGTTTGTTCCAATGGCCAAAGTGCGTCGGATTCATCGGGCTTTTCTCGTGCAATTCTTTGTGTCTTGCCATGGGATTGCCTTCATAATTTCCGGTAAAGAAAAGAATGTTTTCCCAAAAATTATACATTTTAGGCAAATGAGTTTCCCAATTCACTTGAGCAATATCGGTAAACAAATAGCCAATAACCTCGTCGGTTTTTACTTTGTCGTAAAAAGTATTGACCAGTTTTTCGATGTCTTTTCTATTTCTGATATCGGTTTTCATGTTACAAATCTTTTTGGTTGAATTTTTTAAGCGAAATAAAAAACGGAACCATAGCCCACAAACAAAGCAATAAGAAAGACACGATCAAACCGATAGAAGTTCCGAAAAAGTCTTTGAAAATAGCGCCGGTGTAACCCATCATTGCCGATACATCCAAGTGCATCAAAATTTGAATTCGGGCTAAGTCAATCGGGCTCAAAGCGGTGATGCCTACCATCGCATTTTCGATAGGATAATCGGCCAATTGGAACAACAGAAACAACACGATGCCGTCAAAAAGCAAGGCAAAAAACAGCCAGGTCATAATGGCAATCCCGATGCCTTTCGCTTTGTCGCGGGTGAGTATCGAACTCAAAAACGCCAAAGCCACAAAGATGACCGAAATCAAACAACCAATGGCAATCATCATGAATCCTACACTGTCGGGCGCATTGACCAACAACGGAATTCCGGCTCCGACAACAAAAGCCAACACCATGGAAAGGGACAAACCCAGAAACAAACTCGTCCAAATTTTTCGGCGTTTGATGGGTTGGCTCAATAGCAATTCGATAAACTCGGAACTGTTGTACAAGTAAATGGTGGAAAACAAAATGGAAACCAACGGCACCGTGAATAAAATGACATTGAGTATGGTCAATAAACCTTTGGCAGCATTGTCTTCTAGGGCAAAAGAACTCCACGAGAGTGCGGCCAAAATCAAGGTGTAAGCCAAGACGATTTTGTTTTTGAGGATGTCGAGTAAGATGATTTTAATGATGCGGTTCATGGCGGTTGTTTTTTAAGATTTTGGCAATCGCTTTCGAGATTTTAGCCTCTTGGGTGGATGCCTTTAAGTCTTCTATTTTTTGGTGGAAATGGACTCTTCCTTCCTGCATAAAAATGATTTCGGTAATCAAATCGTCCAGTTCGCTAAGCAGGTGCGACGTGATGAGAATCAATTTTCCTTTTTCTTTTTCGCGGATGATTTTTTCTTTCAGAATTTCGGAAGCCAATGGGTCTAAACCGGCTGTGGGTTCGTCTAAAATCAACACTTCAGGATTGAATAAGAATGCCAACACTGCGCTAACTTTTTGTGTCGTTCCGCCCGAAAGCGTGCGCATTTGTTTGTCGAACATTTTTTCCAATTCAAAAGCATGGATCAAATCTTCGTCCAATGCGGTGTTGCTGTTTCGTACTTTTTTAATCATCTCGATAATCTGACCGATAGTCATATTGTCGGGGTAACGTCCGATTTGCGGCATGTAGCCGATATTGTTTCGGTACAAATATTCACCGAGGATTGATTTTCCGTTGACGGTTATCGAACCGCTATCGGGTAAGACCATTCCTAAAATGGATTTGATTAAGGTTGTTTTTCCGCAACCATTCGGGCCGATGAGCGCAATGCATTGGCCTTTTTGAAACGAAAGGTTGATGTCTTGGAGCACGGCTAACTTGCCGAACTTTTTAGTAATATTTTGTATATCAATCATAATGGCAGCGACTTCATTAGGGGCGTATTGTCTATAAAATTGTCAGGCGTAATACTGGGTAATACTTTTTCTGATTTGTCTAAAAGCGTAATCATAAAACTTCGGAACAAAATCATGGCCGACGGATTGTTTTCGGTCAAAACGGCAAACAAACTCAGCGGATGATAAGGCACATCGCCGATGCCGTCTTTGTTTAAATCATAGCCTTCATATTTGTCCCAATAATTGCTGTTGAAGGTATTGAGTACTAAACTTCCATTGGTACTGATGTCAAAAGTGTTTCCAACGTAATTGTTGTTGACGATTTCATTTTCCATGCAACTGGCTTGGATTTTCATGCCCCAACCGTTGGCTTCAAAGACGTTTTTCTCGACTTTAATTCGGGAGGTGCCTTCCATATAAATGCCGGAAGTATTTCGGGCAAAACGGTTGTTGAAAATATAACTGTCGGCAATCTCTTTGAGCAATAAGCCATAAGCCGAATCGCCCCAGTTTTCCTCAAAATAATTATTGAACATTTTTACGTTTTTGGTAAACATTACCGCAACACCGGCACCGTTTCCTTTGAAAACATTGGTGATATAAGAATCGTCATTGGAGAACATAAAATGCAAACCGTAGCGGATATTGTGGTTGGAAATGTTTCTCCAAATCACCGATTGGGTTACAAATTCGAAGTAAATCCCGTCGCGATGGCCCGAGATTCGGTTGCCAATGATTTGCAGTTGCTCACTTTTCCAGCAATGAATGCCGTTTCCGATGAGTTGTTCCTGCTTGCCGTAGGCTTTAATCGTATTGTTTTTGACCAAGCTGTTTTTACAGTTTTGCAGGTAAATGCCAAAGAAGTTATTGTCGAGGATATTGTTTTCAATGCTGACAAAACTTCGGTCATACACTTTGATTCCGCAAGGATCATCCAAAGCGGCGTGGCCTGAGTTGATGATTTTGAACCCTTTTACCACCACGCTGTCGGCAGCAATAGAAAGCACTTCGGCTTTGTTTTGACCGTCGAGTATTGGATACTGTTTGCCCAAAAAGGCAATTTTTTTATCGATGATAATATTCCCTTCTTTATAAATTCCTTTGGTAACGATAATAGTATCGCCATCGGTTGCCATCGCCAAAGCTTGTTTGATGGTTTTGACCGGATAGGATTTACCCACAGTAATGGTTTTGGCATTACTAATCAGGCAAAAAAAGAAGAGTATATAAACTAGATTTTTCATTTGTAAGCATTGTAAACTTCGGACCAAGTTGTGGGTTGGGCTTCAAGTTTTTGGCCAAATTCGTTTTGTTCTTTGGCTGAACTGAAAGCGGCCATATTGCCTCTCATAGGTGAATTGATTTTTCCGCCTTTGATAAAATGAGCGGTTTCGGCCGGAATGAGCGTGTTGTCTTTCAGGTAATCATTGACAAAGAACGATTGGTAAGGCACAACAGTATTCGATTTGGCAAATTGTACCATGCAGGCCAAGTCATCAAACTTGTAATAGCGTCCTTTTTTGGTGATTAATTCGGCTCCGAATTTACCATTGGCAATCGTCATCTTGCAGAAATCGCAGGAATCTGAATTTATTTTGATGGGTTTTGGCTCATTGGAACCACAAGAGATTAAGGTTAGCATTGTGATACAAGCCATAACGAGAGTTCTCATGTTTACTTATTTTTATTAAACTTATATTCTTTTAGTACCACTGAGAATAATAAAATTCCTGCAGCGGTTAACATCCAACCTCCGGTATCCGGAATGGAATAGGCGCCAAAGTTTAGCAATTGTTTGTAACCAATAAGTGGCGGTTGGTAAGCCATGCCGGGCACTCTGATGGCGGCATTAGGGTCGAGGTTGTGTCCGTATTCATAATTCCAACGGTAGAAATCTACTGCGGCTAAGGCGATAAAAACCACATAAGTGATTAGGAAAGCCAGCACTGCTTTTCTTTTGGCCACAAAAACTAATAAGATGGCGATTAGGGCAAAAACACTAAACACATAAGGCAAGACGGTGAATTCAAAAAAGTTTTCGGTGTGCAATGTGGCCATACCGATGTAGTGATTTAATCCGTTGATGATTTCCACGTCACCGCCTATTTTATTGGCATGTAATCTAAGTACGAGTCCTTCGGGATACTGAGGTGCTTCGAGTTGGATTTGCCACATTGGGACAAATAACGCACCGAAAAATAAGAGTCCTGTGATGACCAGCAATACTTTTGACAAACCTGAAATTTTTATATTTTTCATTTTGTAGGAGAAAAAAAGGGAACAAATAAAATCTGTTCCCTTTGGTTAATTTTATTTGGTGGCCTTCGGCAAGTTGGTTCCCACACTCCAAGAGAGCGGAACACTGCTTCCTGCCGGAGAAACCCTTACATAGCCTTGCATTTCTTGGTGTAGTGCACTACAGAAATCGGTGCAATACATTGGCCAAATACCGGCTTTTTTAGGAACCCATTTCAAGGTAGCTGTTTCACCCGGCATGATTAGCAACTCACCGTTGTCGGCGCCTTTGATGGCAAATCCGTGTGGTACATCCCAATCTTGTTCCAAGTTGGTTACGTGGAAATATACTTCGTCACCTACTTTAATACCTTCGATATTATCAGGCGCAAAGTGAGAACGGATAGAAGTCATTGAAATGTCTACTCGGTTTCCTTTGCGGACTACTTTGGCTTCTTTTTCTCCTTTGGCTACAAACGGGTGGTTGTTATCGGCAATTTTATAGAACTTCAATTGACCGTTGTTTCGAATCAAATCGGCGGGTGCGGCTTGCGCATAGTGAGGTTCACCTATAGTTGGGAAGTCAAGAATTAACTCCATTTTATCGCCACTGATGTCATAGATTTGGGCAGATTGTGCTAACTCAGGTCCGGTTGGTAAATAGCGGTCTTTGGTAATTTTGTTGTAAGCGATTAAGTATTTACCAAATGGTTTTTTACTGTCACCACCAGGGATACACAAGTGACCTACAGAATAGTAAGTTGGCACTCTGTCTAATACTTTAAGCGTTTTGATGTCCCATTTGACTACTTCAGAAGAGACAAAGAACGTGGTATAAGCATTTCCTTTGCCGTCAAATTCGGTGTGTAATGGTCCTAAGCCCGGTTTTTGAACTTCACCATGTAAAGCGGCTTCGTATTTTACTACAGGAATGCCACCGTATTCGCCTTCAAATTTTTTGTTTTTGATGGCTCCCATCAATTTATCGAAACTGAATACCGGAATCAAAGCGGCCAATTTGCCAGAACCCACAATGTACTCTCCTGTTGGATCTACGTCACAACCGTGAGGTGATTTCGGACAAGGAATCATGTAGCAAATGTCTTTTAAAGCTGCAGCATCTAAAACCAATACTTCATTTTTCATTACAGAAGTTGCAGTATGGGTTTTCTCATCCCATTTGTTATGGGCGTATTTTACGGTTTGCTTTTTACCTTTACCGGCTTTGATGTATTCTTCGGCTTTTTTCCAGTTTACCGCCATGATAAAGTCTTTATCACGTTGGGATGCATTTACCTCTAATAAAGTATTGGCTTGTTCGGTGTTGTAACATGAGAAGAAGAACCAACCGTGTGATTTTCCTTTTCCGGCGTGAGAAAGGTCGAAGTTCACACCCGGCGTTACAATTTGAAACGCTAAGTCCATTTCGCCTTCTTTGCCCACTTTTACAAAACTGATGTGGCCTTTAAAGTTTTCTTTATAAGTATTGATGGCGACATCACCGTTTTCATAATCGGCCGGTACGCTAAAACGGGTTCCTGCTACTACATATTCGGTGTTCTCGGTGATGAATGGTGAAGAGTGATTTCCACCACTGTTTGGCAATTCAATAATTTCTGCGGTTTTGAATGTTTTCAAATCAATACGGGCGATACGCGGCGTGTTATTGGCATTTCCAAAAACCCAACGACCATCGACTTCACCATTAGTTTGTGACATTTCAGTATGGTGTAAATCATCCCAAGGGACAAAACCATTGGAAGTGTTTAGCATGGGTTTGGTTTCTTCGCTGTATCCCCAACCTTTTTCAGGATCAACAGAGAACACCGGAATAACTCTGAACAATCTTCCGCTCGGCAGACCGTAAACACTTAGTTGTCCGCTGAAACCACCGGAAACGAAGTTATAAAATTCATCATATTTACCCGGAGCTACATAGGCTTTTTGAGCAGCATCACCGCTAACGGCATCTCCGGAGTTTTTTGGCTTACAAGAAGTGAACAAAGCACTCCCTAGAGCAATCGCAAAAATTGCTTTTACAAACTTATTTTTCATTATAATTGATTTTAAATAAGATTGGTCAGCACTTTCACGGTTAACCAATCTCTGGTTTTGGGTTATTTTACACCGTCATTTTTACGCATGAACTCCAAGATGTGTCTGGCATCATCATCGCTAAGTCCTTGATTTGGCATACGAACCAAACAAATCTCTAATTGCGCTTGAACTTCAGGATCTTTGTCAATCATTGGGTCAGGATTGGTAATGAAGTTCATAATCCATTCCGGTTTTCTTCTTTCGGTTACGCCTTTCCATCCCGGTCCGACTAATTTTTCATCAGTCATTTTGTGACAAGAGGTACATTTTACTCCTGAAACTTCTTCGCCTTTGGTTGCCATGGCTTGGTCTAATGCAGCGCCTAGTTCTACAGTTGTAAACTTACCTTCGCCTCTTTTAGGGTCATAAGTAGATGCGTCAGTAGCGGTTGTCTCGGTTGCACTCGGGTCCGCAGCAGGATTATACTCTTCATTTTCTTTTTCCTTTTTACCACAAGCAATTAGCAGTGAAAAAGCGAGAGCAGTTAAAAATAATTTTTTCATGATAGGATGTATTAAAATTTCTTAAACAAATTTAGGCGTTAAACAACTGTTAATTTTATGATTACAGTCATAGTCTTGGAGAAAATATTTCTGACGATTTTTAACTGCTAACTATCGAGAACTAAAAAAAAGAAATAATCACAATCGGGGTAGAAAAAGCCCTTCACAGTCATAAAAGGTATTTCAAAATCTCGCAAGAAATACTATCTTTACTCTTCAATTTACCATCATGCCCAACCCAGACATCAGAATTCTTCATATCGATAACAATCATCCCTTGTTGTGGGAACAATTGGAACAAGCCGGTTTTCAAAATGAGGCTGATTTTACTTCCTCTAAAGCCGAAATTGAAACCAAAATCCAACATTATCACGGTATTGTTATTCGAAGCCGATTTAAAATTGACAAAGATTTTTTGGATAAAGCCACGAATTTGAAATTCATCGCCCGAGTAGGTGCCGGATTGGAAAGTATCGATTGTGATTATGCCGAGGCCAAAGGAATTCAGCTCATTGCCGCACCGGAAGGGAATAGAAATGCGGTTGGTGAACACGCTTTGGGAATGCTTTTATCGGTAATGAACAAACTGAACAGAGCTGACCGATTGGTCCGTGAAGGCAAATGGATCCGAGAAGGCAATCGCGGTTATGAGTTGGAGGGCAAAACCGTTGGGATTATCGGTTATGGCAATATGGGAAAAGCATTTGCTAAAAAGCTGCGTGGTTTTGATGTGGCCGTTTTGTGTTATGATATTCTTCCTAATGTAGGCGATTCTAATGCCCAGCAAGTTTCCCTTTCAGCACTTCAAGCCCAAGCCGATGTGTTGAGTTTGCACATTCCATGGACACCGGAAACGGACAAAATGGTTGATTCCGATTTTATCAATGCTTTTACCAAGCCGTTTTGGTTTATCAATACGTCCCGCGGGAAAAATGTAGTGACCGATGATTTGGTAGCTGCTTTGGAATCCGGAAAAGTCTTAGGGGCCGGATTGGATGTGTTGGAATACGAAAAACTATCCTTTGAAAATCTTTTTATCGACAGTGAAAAGCCTAAGGCTTTTGAATATTTGCTCCAAGCCGAAAATGTTTTATTAACGCCACATATTGCCGGTTGGACTTTTGAAAGTCATGAAAAAATGGCGCAGACTATTGCGAACAAAATAATTCAATTATATGAACAAAACTAGTTATTACTTAGTGGTTATTGTTGGAATCTTAACTTTCCTCCAATTTTTTCCTCATGCGTTTATGGGTATGCCCGTCGTTTTAGAACACATTAGAAGAGGAGAAATCCAATCCGTTGCGGCACAAGGCATGCAAATGATTTGGTTATACTCTTCGATTATGATGTTGTTATCCAGTATTTGGTTGTTCTTTTTGGCCAAACCAATCAAGGAAGGGAAACACGTAGCCCGATTGCAAGTGTTGTACATGAGCATAGGCTTATTGGCTTTTGGATTGGGCTGTAGTTATATAGCACAGGAAATTTTTAACCCTATGTTTTTCTTCACAGTAGAAGGTATTTTGCTTTTATTGGCCGTTACTGTTTTTTATAAACGTGAGGCCCAAGAAGGATAATGCATTTAAAGCCGATACTCATGTTAGGGTCTTTTTTCAGAATAGTTTTGTGAGAAGACTTGTTTTTTATAAGAATTTTATATATTAGACCCAACAATTAACATAACCAATAAAACAATATTATGGAAGCACAAAAAGTGGACATGTTTATGATGATGAACGCCAAGTATTTTGAAAGTCATCATTTGAACGCTGTTAGGGAAAAATTATTAAGCCTTGACGAATCTAAATGGGGTTTAGTACAAACCCTTCAATTCAAAGAGCCAACAACGTCTTTAATTGTGTCGCTTTTAGGTGGGCAGTTAGGCATTGACCGTTTTATGATTGGGGATACCGGAATGGGTGTGGCCAAACTTTTAACTTGTGGAGGATTAGGAATTTGGGCTATTGTTGACTGGTTTTTAATCATGGGTGCTACTCGTGAGAAAAACATGGAAGCATTCCAAAATACATTCTATTAATAAATGACCCGAAATAAGTTATATTCCTTGTTGCTTATAGCTTTTTTGGCGGGATTTATTTATCTTTTTTACTCCATTCAAAAGGAACAACAGGAAACAGTTGGAGTGTGTATCATTAAAAATGTGACCGGTTATGCTTGTCCGTCTTGTGGTACCACTCGAGCTGTATTATTGCTTTTTGAGGGAAAAATTACCGACTCATTACTGCTCAATCCTTTTGGAATAATTGTTGCTATCATCATGACAGTTTTTCCTATTTGGGTTTTGACCGATATTGTTTTAAAAAAAGAAACCTTTTTTAAAGCCTATAAAAAAACAGAAAGTATAATCAGAAAACCTTGGCTTGCCATAGGTTTAGTTCTTTTAGTACTGCTCAATTGGATTTGGAATTTATATAAAAATCTATGATACAAGAAACCACATTTACTTATAAACCGGGCGAACACGAATGCGAAAAGTCATCCAATAGTTATTTGATGTCATTGGTAGCACTTATCGCCGGATTGCCTTTGCCGATTATTAATTTGTTGGCAACATTTTTCTTTTACTTGGCCAACAGAAAAGGCACTTATTTTGTGAGATGGCATTGTACACAAGCTTTGTTGTCACAGTTGGCTTTATTAGGAATTAACAGCGCCAGTTTTTGGTGGACGGTTTCCATTTTGTTCTCCGATGAAAAAGCCAGCAATGAATATTTTGCTTATATTTTTACGGTAATTTTATTCAACTTATTGGAGATTTTCTCCACGATTTACGCCGCCATTCAAACCCGAAAAGGAAAACATGTGCAGTTTTTGTTCTTCGGTAATGTTACTAACTTAATTTGTAGACCCTAATGATACAGAGAACCATTTTTCAGGGATTGATTATAGTCATGGGATTCGCCGCAGTTTGGTTTGGATTTTCCCAATTGGATTTTATGAAATTTTTCGAAGTCCGAGAGAGAACGACTAATTTGGAAAATAAATTAGGCGATATGATTTGGAGTGAGATTTCCTATACGGAAGAGATTATCACCAATGACAGTATTGTAAAAACATTAGACAGTTTGATTTTACCGTTGTGTGAAGCCAATGATATCGAACGTGATTCTCTTAAAGTTCATATCATTAAGAAAGATGAAATCAATGCTTTTGCTTTGCCTAATAAACATTTGGTAGTATACACCGGTTTAATAGAAGACTGTAAAAGACAAGAAGCTTTACAAGGGGTTTTGGGTCACGAGATTGCACACATTGAAAAGAATCATGTGATGAAAAAACTCTCAAAGGAGTTAGGATATTCTGTTTTAATTGGTGCCAAAGGCGGTGCGGTAGCCAGAGAAATTTTAAAAACATTAACGTCTTCAGCTTATGATAGAACTTTGGAAAAAGAAGCCGATATCACTAGTGTGAATTATATGATTAATGCTAAAATTGACCCTAAACCTATGGCTGATTTTATGTACCAAATGGCTCAGGACAGTAATGTCAGTAAAGTGATGTACTGGATTTCAGACCACCCTGAATCCGAAGATCGCGCCAAATATATTTTGGAATACATTAAAAACAAGAAACTAAAAAGTAAGCCAACTTTATCGGAAAAAGACTGGAAAGCTTTTCAGGAAAGAATAAGGTTTGAATAACCAAAAAGGCAACTCTATGAGTTGCCTTTTTTATTTATAATTCTTTTCTTTTCGTTCAAGTTCGGCTTGAAATTCTTCCATTACCGGTTTTACAGTGCTTTCGGGTAAGTCCGCGATTCTTATGTACATTAATCCATCGACCGCATTGTTGAACAATGGATCAACATTAAAAGCTACTACACGGGCATTTTGCTTGATGTATTTTTTAATCAATACAGGTAATCTCAAGCTTCCCGGTTCTACTTCATCGATGATTTTGTCAAATTTATTCAAATCAGCTTCAGTTTCATTGAAGACAAAATCTTTGTCGGCATCTTTTAGTTTTACCTTGAATTCTTTTTTAGGATGGATGTATTGCGCCACATAAGGATCGTAATAATGCGACTTCATAAATTCAATCATCAACGATTTCGAAAATTCGGTAAATTGGTTACTGATACTCACACCGCCAATCAAATATTTGTGCTCGGGATAGCGCAAAGTGGTATGAACAATTCCTTTCCAAAGCAGGAATAAAGGCATAGGTTTTTGCTGGTAATCACTAACAATAAATGCTCTTCCCATTTCTATGGATTGCTCCATCATGCCATACAATTCCGGTTCAAATCGGAACAAATCTTGCAAATAGAATCCTTCAATACCATATTTCGGGAATATTTCAGAACCCAATCCCATGCGATAAGCACCGGCAATTTGTTGGTGCTCATCATCCCAAAGAAACATGTGATGGTAATAATTGTCGTATTGGTCAAGGTCAATGGATTCATTGGTTCCTTCGCCAACCGCTCTAAAGGTAATTTCGCGCAACCGCCCGATTTCGTGCAAAATATTTGGAATCTTATCCGCAGTAACCAAGAAAACCATATAGTTTTTGCTGTGTAACAAGCGGTAATCGCCTTGTTTCAGCACTTCCACTTCTTCTAAGATTTTGTCGTGGTTGGCCGGTTTTACAATTTGTTTCGGACTCTTAGGCGTTTTTAAATTCAGGTTGAGGTTGAGGTTTTGCGAACTCAACAATTTGGATTCTTCGTTGAAAGAATTGGCCAACATATAAGTTTTACGACGCAAAAATTCCGAGTATTCTTCGATGGTTTTGTGTTCGTTTTGTTCGGCCACCGAAATGGGTTTGCCGATACGCACTTTAATCACGCGGTCTTTTTGGGTCAACAATTCCGAAGGCAATTTGGCCGTTCTCAGCGTTGGATTAATTTTGGATAAGAAGTAAAAAAAGCGACTGTTTTTGGCATGAAAATAAATCGGAACTACCGGAACTTGGGCTTTTCGGATTACTTTAATCGCGCCTTCTTCCCAGGCTTTATCTACCACCAATTGTCCGTCTTTATAGGTTGACACTTCTCCGGCAGGAAACATACCCAAGGGTTTTCCATCACTTAAATGACGCAAGGTTTCCTTGATGCCAATGACACTCGATTTGGCGTCTTTGTGGTTCTCAAAAGGATTCACCGGCATGATGTAAGGTTTCATCGGTTCGATGCGGTGCAAGAGGAAGTTGGCAATAATTTTGAAATTCGGTTCTCTTTCAAGCATTAACTTTAAGAGTAAAATACCGTCTATTCCGCCTAGCGGATGATTGGAAATGGTAATATAAGCACCGTCTTTGGGTAATCGTTTTAAGTCGTCTTCCGGGATTTCAAATTTAATTTGAAACTCGTCCAAAATTGCGTTGAGGAATTCTACTTCGCTCAAATGTTTGTTGCGGTCGTAGATTTTATTTAAGGTCGAAATCTTTAAAGCTTTCATTAGTAACCAGCCGCAAAAAGTTCCGAAAACCCCATATTTATCAGCGTTTATTGCTTTTGCAACTTCTTTAGCAGTAACTAAACCCATGTATACCGTTCGTTTTTGAGTAAGAAACAAAGATAGTAATTCTACTCAAATAGCCTTCAGAAAAAACAGAAAACAGCCGTTAAACTTTAATTTTTTATTATGTTTTTTAGGTTTCAAATGTTTTTGTTTTTAGCTACTTTTGACCCGAGGCCTTTATGCCGAATTGAACGGAGTTAAAAAATTAATGTAAAACTTAATGAGAATTATTTCTTATAACGTAAACGGCATTCGCGCAGCCATTTCCAAAGGATTTTTAAATTGGTTGCAACAAGCCAACCCCGATATTATTTGCTTGCAGGAAATAAAAGCCACCGAAGATCAAATTCCTTTGCTCGACGTAGAACTTTCGGGTTATCCTTATCACTATTGGTTTCCGGCTCAGAAAAAAGGGTATAGCGGTGTGGCCATTTTGTCTAAAATAAAACCCAATAATGTCGTTTTCGGAACGGGAATTGATTACATGGATTTTGAAGGCAGGAACCTTCGGGTAGATTTTGACGATTTTTCGGTGATGAGTTTGTATTTGCCTTCGGGAACTAATATTGAGCGATTAGACCACAAGTTTATGTACATGGATGATTTTCAAAATTATGTGGACCAATTGAAAAAAGAAATTCCGAATTTGATTATCTGTGGCGATTACAATATTTGTCACGAAGCCATAGATATTCATGACCCTATTCGCAACAAGACCGTTTCAGGATTTTTACCCGAAGAAAGAGCTTGGTTGGACAAATTCATGAAAAGTGGTTTTATAGATACGTTCAGATTTTTCAACAAAGAGCCGCATCATTACAGTTGGTGGAGTTATCGTGCCAATGCCAGAGCCAATAACAAAGGCTGGAGAATAGATTATTGTTTGGCCGGCGAACCCTTAAAAAACAGATTGACCCGAGCGGTGATTTTGCCTGAAGCCAAGCATTCTGACCATTGTCCGGTTTTGGTTGAAATTGATTAAACATTAATAATGAATATTAGTTGTCCAAATTGTCAGGGAGAGAATAATCCGGAGGAAAAGTACTGCGTAATTTGCGGTAATTTATTGCCAATCAGAGAATTGGAAAAAACGGAATTGGAAAAAACAGAAGCGGTAGTATTTGGTTATAAGCCAAAGAAAAATGTACATCCCATACTATTAGTAATTTTTGTAGTTTGTTTTTGGGGTGCTTTTTTTGGAGTATACACTTTACTAAATCCGTCAGTTGATGCACTAAATCCGTCAGTTGATTTACTAAATCAGCCAGTTGATGAGGAGCTGGCCAAAGTGGCAGAGGACATGAACAGAGGTTGTCCTTTTCAGGTTGATGAAATAACGGTGTTGGTAAATGTTAAGGCATTGCCGAACAAAACCCTTCAGTACAACTACAAATTAAATGATATCACAAAAGCAGAAATCAATTTAGATACGATAAAAAAATATGTTTTCCCCAATCTTTTAAAAAACACAAGGGAGAATCCGGAAGGCCAATCATTACGAGATAAACAAGTTACCATCAAGTATAATTACTCAGATAAAAATGGAGAACACGTTACGGAATATGTAGTTACTCCAGATATGTACAATTAAAATAAAACAAAATAACTTATGATAAAAAGAATAATTTTAGGAGTAGCCGCATTGACTTTGATGTCTTCTTGTGTGTCCAAAAAAATCTACAACGATTTAGAAAACAAATACACTGATTTGAAAAAAGAGAACCGCTCGCTTTCCGACGAGGTGGATGAATTGCACAAAGCCAATGCCGAGTTTGATTCGGTTAATAAATCATTGATGGCAGAATTGACCAAACTCAAAGCCGATAGAGACAAATTGCAAGCCGATTGTACGGCCACAGCTAATAATTTAAAGACTTTACAAGAATCGTATGCGGCCTTAGAGAAAAACAGCAACGATGCTTTGGAAACCAACATGAATAAAAACCGAGAGTTGTTGGCACAACTGGAGGCTAAAGAAAAAGCCTTGGCAGCTGAGCAAGACCGTTTGAATAAATTGAGAGACCAATTGGCTTCGAGTACTCAAAGATTAAACGAATTGGAAAGCATGATTGCGGCCAAAGATGCGGCTATGAAAAAACTAAAAGATACGTTGTCAAAAGCGCTGAATGCCTTTGAAGGTAAAGGATTGACGGTAGAAATGAAGAACGGAAAAGTGTATGTTTCTATGGAAAACAAATTGTTGTTCCAAACCGGAAGTTGGGCTGTAGGTTCAGAAGGAAGAAAAGCGGTAGTGGAAGTAGGGAAAGTATTGGCTCAGAATCCGGACATTACGGTTTTAATTGAAGGCCATACCGATAATGATAAAATCCTTGGTAGTATTGGTGGCGGCATTGAAAGTAACTGGGATTTATCGACTAAAAGAGCTACAGCGATTGTAAATATTTTAGGAGAAAATATCGGCATTCAAAAGAAGAATTTAACCGCAGCGGGTCGTGGAGAATATGCGCCAATCATGAGTAATGATACTCCCGAAGGCAAAGCTAAGAACAGAAGAATTGAAATCATTTTAACGCCAAAATTGGATGAGATTTCCAAAATGTTGAATGAGTTTTAAAATGATAATACGGATACCGTGCATCAAAGGTTCTAATTTATTTAGAACCTTTTTTGTTCTCAACGTTTCCAAAAAATGTGTTAATCGGGCAAAATTACGCCTACAATATTTTACTTTTGCACAGCGAAAAAGCAATACCAATGAACTACACTACTTTACCGAATACCAATATCAAAGTCAGCAAAGTCTGTTTGGGCACCATGACTTTTGGGGAACAAAACACCGAAAGCGATGCGCATGCCCAATTGAGTTATGCCGTTGAAAAAGGCATTAATTTCATTGACACAGCAGAAATGTATCCGATAGCAGCGCGACAAGCCACATTGGGATTGACGGAAAAGTATATTGGAAGCTGGTTAAAGAAGTTAGGGAAACGGGATGATTTGGTAATTGCTACTAAAATCGCCGGACCCAATCGCGGGATGGAATACATTCGCCAACCATTGAATTTCTCAAAGAAAAACATCCACGAAGCGGTTGAATTGAGTTTGAAAAACCTGCAAATCGATTATATCGATTTGTACCAAATGCATTGGCCTGAACGCGTGATGAACATGTTTGGCCAGCGCGGAATTTCAAAAATAGACCAACAATGGCAAGACAATTTCTTTGAAGTATTGAACGTTTATGATGGTTTAATCAAAGAAGGGAAGATTAAGCACATTGGCGTTTCTAACGAGAATCCGTATGGGGTGATGAAGTTTTTAAATGAAAGCGAAAAACACAATTTACCCAGAATTGCCACCATTCAAAATCCGTATTCTTTATTGAACCGTTTGTTTGAAGTAGGTTTGTCGGAGATTTGTTTGCGGGAAAATGTAGGATTGATGGCTTATTCGCCTTTGGCCTTCAGTTTCTTGACCGGAAAGCATTTGAACAGTATTCAGCCTTCTTCAAGATTAGGGTTGTTTCCGCAGTTTACCCGATATTCGAATGAAAATTGTTATAAAGCGACCAAACTGTACCAAGAATTAGCACAAGACAACGGATTAACGTTAACCCAAATGGCTTTGGCTTTTGTAAACCAACAAGAATTTGTGATGTCGACTATTATCGGAGCTACTACAATGGAACAACTTCAGGAGAATATTGCGGCTTTTGAAGTGCGACTGTCTCCCGAGGTTATTGCAGGGATTAACAAAATACAAGCGGTATTTCCTGATCCTGCGCCTTAATAGTAAATGGCTAAAAGGATTTTCTTCTCCGAATTATCCAGTATTTTTTCAAGTCTGTTGAAGTATTTTTCATTGACCATCGGACAACCTAAACTGTTACAAATCGGTTCAGCTTGAGGTTCATAAGGAACTTTACTGTAATAATGCAATACAATATACCGTTCAAAAGCCTTGTCATTGGTTTGGCCCAATCCGTATAACTTATACGCTTTTCCAAACTTCCCTACATAATGATGTCCTATGGCATATTTTCCCAAAGATGTAGTGTTGGAATTGGGGATATTGCTAAATTTAAGTTGGTTCTCTATACCGGTTTCCGAACCGGAACCATGGGCTACCAAGCCTTGGTCTGTAATTTTATTTTCTTTTAAATTGTAAACAAAAAAACGAGGCTGACCCGAATTGATTTTCATGTCAATCAAGAAAGCGATTTCACTATTGTATTCGCTTTTATTTTTGACAAAGGTTTTGAGACTGTCCGCTTGCTGCTTTAGTCTTTGATGGATAGTGTTGTCTGATGTCACCTCAAGTACATGGGTTTTAAAAGTTTTTTGGGAAACAAAATGATAACCGAAAAACAAAGCTGCCAGGGTAAAACAGCCCAGAAATATTTTCTTCATACCTGTTATTCCACAGCCAATTTAGATTGAAATAACTTTCCGGTTTGGTTTATTATGGTTACCAAATATATGCCTTTCGAAATACCTGAAACGTTTACAGCGTTGATTTCAGTTTCATTAAGCTTTTGGGTATGGATTACTTTTCCGGTCAAATCGATTATTTTTAAAGAATCAAGCGCAAGTAAAGAACTGTTTTTCAGAAAAAAAGTATCATTGGCCGGATTGGGATAAAGGCTCAAACCATTTTGGCTGAAATCATCTGTAGCTAATGAGGTATCAATTAATTTGTAAATAGTACCGCCATTAAGCACATACAATTCGCCGTCTTTGTCTTCTCCGAAGGTTGTGATTACACCACTGGCATTGTAACCCCAAGTAATGTTCCCGCCGGCATCAACCCATCCGATTTCTGCAGTGCAATAATCGGCAAAAATATATTTGTTGGCAAAATTAGGGAAAGCCGTTCCGGTATAAAAATAACCACCGGTAATAGAACATCTTCCTGTTGAACCATGAGTATAAACAGCGATAGGAGCTACGGTATTTGCATAAGTCGGGCAACCACCGGAGTTGTCATAAGCCACGTTGCCTTCGTAACATCGCCAACCGAAATTTAATCCTGTATTTGGCAATGGATTGGCTGTTTTGTTTATTTCTTCTATGGCATTCTGACCTACATCAGCAGTCCATAAATCACCATTCAAACGGTTGAAAGAGAATTTCCAAGGGTTTCGCAAGCCAATCGCCCAAATCTCATCATTACCGGCCACTCCTACATAAGGATTGGTTGGCGGAATACCATAAGGCGAAGCCGAATCGACATCTATGCGCAACATTTTGCCCAGATTTTCATTGATATTTTGTGCACGATTACCCGGATCACCACCGCTACCACCATCACCCATACCGATATACAAATATCCGTCGGGGCCAAATTTTATAGATCCGCCATTGTGAGTCGAATAAGGCTGAGCAACCGTTAATAACACAGCACCACTTGTAGCATCTGCTACATTAGGGTCTGCAGAAACACTGTAACGGGCAATTACGGTAGCGCCATCACCGGCACGGGTATAATTGACATAGAAATAACCATTGGTAGCATAATTAGGATGAAAGGCCAAGCCCAACAAACCTCTTTCGCCACCGGAGACTATAACAGTACTCAAATTTATGAAAGGAGTCGTATTAACTGTGCCATTGGCATTAACAATTCGGATTAAACCGCCTTGTTGCACCACAAACAGTCGGGCATCATTCGCCGGATGGGCTATTTCAACCGGAGAAGAAAAGCCGGTAGCAAAACTTTGTAATCCGATGGTTTGCGCAAAAGATGTAATCGTCAGAAGGCCAAAAACAAGAGGTAGAATTTTTTTCATAGCTAATAGGTTTTTGGTAAAGTTAAAAATAAAAGCGTTACAATCAAAGGGTTATAAAAAAAACGCAACCGGTAAAGATTGCGTTTTTTAAATGTGTAACATCAATTCAGTTGCTGCAAGGCCGTTTTAAATTCGGCCACTGACGTTTTTTGGAGGTCTAAACCAACACTGGTATTTTTATCAATTACGATTTCTTTTACGGCAAAATAAACTTCATTATCTATACAACTAAATGCCATGAGCGTGGCTTTTTTGCCTGCCGGAATTCCACCCAAGACCAGTTTGTTGTTTTTATCGATATGACCCGACATGATTGAATTGATATCTTTGAAAACCAATCTGATTTCGGGTTTGTATTTCATGTCGACATCGACAAACAAATCCGTTTTGTCAGCCACATCATAGAATCGGTCGCAGTTAATCCAACCTAATTTTGTGGATTTTAGAATGGTGTTACTTATGGCACTTACTTTCTCAGCATCAGTGGTCGCTCTTTTAAAAGATTTTTTGGTCCTTGTTTCGCTATAAATCGTATCTCTCTGTTTTATTCCGTCCTGATAAAAAACCGCATAGCTAGACCAAGTTTCTTCTTCGGTCACTATACCATTGTCGTTTGTACTCCAATCAACACTTTTGTCTTCTTTAGGATAGCCATAAAAAGTTTGCATGTCGCTTGGGTTGTTTTTTGAAGCCATTTCGAGGGTCATTTCTGTGCCTTTTTTCAATTGCAATTCTTCGCCTTTAGAAGTGGCTTTGATAAAAATCATTCCACCACTTTCGAGCATTATACCATCAGACATGGTATGTAAATTGGCGGCCAAAGCCTCCGATTTTTGGTAGAATTCTTGCAGCTCAATATCAATTTTACCAATTGCATATTTGCCATTGGGTTTCATCAAAGAATTTTTCGGAATGGTAATTTTAGTGCCTTCTTTTCCGGTAATTGCGATGATCTCATTGGATTTTCCGGTGAAGAATTGGCTTTCCTTTTTCAGTTGATTAAAAATGGTGTTGGTGTATTCTTTTTCAGCGAAGGTAAAAGTAATTTCCACTCTACGGTTTTGCTGTTTGCCTTTGTCACTCGCATTTTCGGCTACCGGTTTGTTTTCGCCCTCAAATTTCAATTCGATTTTTTCCGCCGGAATGCCTTTGGCTACCAAATAATTCAACACTTCGTTAGCCCTGTTTTTAGACAAAGTGATGTTGTATTTTGAATCGCCGTCGGCATCGGTGTTGCCATTCAACTCGACCGATTTTAATTGACTCAAATCCAATTTGGAAACCACTTCTTCCAGTTTTGCCTTTGTATTAGCGGTCAAAACGAATTGGTCATAGTCAAAGAGAACAGTTTCTTTTTGGTTTTGAGCCAGAGCCAATTGGCACAAACAAACCCAAAGGAGTATTTGAAAGGTGTTTTTCATAGTTATAAATTACCAATGATTTTGTCTTTAGGATATTTGACTTTGTAACTGATTCGGACTTTCTTGGTTTCGTTGGGTTGCAACTTCAAATCCCACGTTAGGATGCCGGTTTCGGTGTTGATTTTGGCACCGCTGCTTTCGGTCAATTCAATTTCAATGTCTTTGTCCGGACTCAACGGATATTGGTCTTTCAACAACATGCCTGCGGCTTCTTTTTTGTTGTTTCTAATGGTAATATCGAAAGTAAAGGTTTGTTCTTTTTTGGAAGACAAGAAACGGGTTCCCGATTTGTCTACCACTTTTTCGCGTTTGATGGAAATCTTTTTGTCTCTTCCCATGCTCAAATTCAAAGTGTCCGAAGTTTGGTTCGGATTAATTGTGGTTTTGCCCACATACAATCCTTCGAAGATGATGTTGGCATCGCCAGGTAACAAATTGTATTTGGAATAGTCGCTGATTTCGGCCAAAAGAAACGCTTCTTTTTCTACCCTTGGCACGGCATAATATTTATAAGTCGCCGGCAATTGGATGTCTTTCAAAGCCACGCTGTGCGGTTTGTTATTGGACAAAATATCATAGGGAATGTCGATGTCGAAGGAAACATTGAGTTGGTTTTCAACGATGTTGGCGCCGACAGTACTGTAGGCAGCGGCACTTATTTTATCCTTTTTGGCAGAATATCCTTGGGTAACTACAACCTCTTGTAACATATTTGATTTTAAATCGCCACTTCTGTAATTTCTATCGTCATAAATATTTCCATATCTCAAAAACCACGCACTCAACAACGGCGCTTGATTGTTCTGATTGGGGTTGCCCGAAGACAAAGTCAGCTTTACTTTTTTCCAGTCGATGCCGGTGTTTTGCACTACTTGTGCTTTGTACATCATATTGATGGGTGATGTAATATTTTCGGCACGTAAGTCGTAAAATGGCACCCAAGAAGCGGAATTGGTGAGGTAATTAATGTCTAAATTCACGGCACCGGCAAGATCATTCATAACTTGTACAATCAGTTTTCCTCTCGAGTTTTTGTCTTCTTTTTGAGTGTTGATTTCGAGTTTGTCGTTGAGGTTTTTGAGTTTGGCTTTGAGCTTGGTTTCCTTTTCATTCAAGCTTACAATGATATTGTCCATTTCCATGCGTTTGGTTTTGTAGTAGTCCACCAGTTTCATCAACTCGGCGACGTTTAAACCTGAATTGGCACCACCAACATTTTGATTAGCATCCAAAAGCGCTATGGCTTGTTGGTTGGAGTAGGTTTCAATTTGGATTTTCTTGATTTCTTTGTTGACCAAAGCAATACTGTCGCGCACTTTTTTAATCACCGGATTGGTTTCGTCAATTTCGTATTCTGAAATGTAATTCTGGGTAAACTGAACGGATAAAACCGTTACCGAACTCGGAGCGCCAATCTGGACCGTACTTTCATTCAAGTAATCGGCCACATTTTTGATGACAATTTCACTCGTTCCGGCCGGCAAATTGACCGAAGTGGTTTGGGATAATTCGGCCGCGTTGAAATACACTGTAGCGGCTTTGATTTTGGCAGTAGTGAAAATGGGTTTTTGGGCAAAACCAACGGCAGTAACCCAAAAGGCTAACAAGAAGAGTCTTTTCATGATAATTAAATTAAGGTCATACTACTGAGAGTAGTTATAACGCAAAAAGGTTGGATTTAGTATGAAATTTTTTAAAAATCAAACTCCTCCAAACTCAAACTATCATTTTCTATAGTGTTGACAGGCTTTTGTTTAAGGTACATTTTAGCCGGTCCGGAAATGTCCAAAGCAAAGTTGCCCACGGTATCGTTTGCGGTAATCAGGTTTCTTTTAAACATCAATCGCATTAAGAAATCATTGTGTTGTTGGGCATAGGGTTTGAATTTTTCACTGTTCTCCAAACGCGACATAAAGCCTTTGGGTTTCGGGATGATACCGGCCAAGAACAAGCATTGATTTACATTTAAATCTTGGGGTATTTTATTAAAATAAAACCGCGATGCTTCGCCGATGCCGTATACATTCGGACCCCATTCTATAATGTTGAAATACACTTCGAGCATGCGTTCTTTAGAGCTGATGCGGTTGTTTTCTAAAATGTAAACCAACAGGATTTCTTCCAGTTTGCGCGATAAGGTTTTTTCACGGGTCAGGAAAGCATTTTTGACCAGTTGCATGCTGATGGTACTTGCGCCACGGGCAAATTTTTTGGTTTTGATGTTTTTCACAATCGACTGTTTGAACGCCGAATTGATAAAGCCGCGATGACTGAAAAACGACGGATCTTCGCTGGTTAAAACACATTTTTGCAAGTAGGGCGAAATCTGATTCAAAGGGGTAAAATTTGGGTTCGACGGGCCTACTACAATGGGTCGCTGTGCTACACCATTGTCTATGGCTCTATACGTAAACTCACCGTTGATTTTGTTCAAATCGGCTTCTCCGTATTTGGTGATTTTTATGCCTTCGGGTTTTAATTGACTTTCGAAAATGATGTCGTTTGGTTTGTGGTTATTGTATTCAAAATTCAGGGCATAACTGAAATTACCTTGCGCTTCCATCCCTTCAAAATGACGGAACAATCCCGTTGGCAGTGACGTGATAAAGTCGTTGGCGGTCATTTTAGGAATGGCTAATTTGAGCGCGTAAATTTTGTCGGTTTCATTGGTATACGAAACATAAGGATGACACTTGATATTGTTCAATTGCACGGTTGACGTACTGTCTAAAGCCATAAAACGCGGTCCGATTATCCAACGGTAATCAAAGCGCGCGTTTTTGATTACTACATCTTTGCTCGCGATTTTGGCGTGATTGACCCTTAAATTTTGGATGGAAGAATAGCCGTCGATATGTAACTCACCGCTGTACATCGAAAGGTTTTCTAAGTTGAAATGAATGGATTGAAAACCGGTTTTTAGGTTGAATTTTTTATCCAAATAAGGAAGCTGTATGGTATCACTTTTCGGGTTGAAAAATACCAAATCGGCTTTGCGGTCTCTTGGATCGGCAAAACCGTTAATTGCCCATTGCTGCGAAAAACCATCGGCCGTAACTTGAATCAAAGTGTTGAGTTTTTTTTGGGCCAAAGCCAATTGCGTAAAATCAAAAACCACTTTATTACCTTGGTCATTAATTCTAAATGCAAAACCTTTGACTTGCATGTCTGTGGGAACCAAATCCATCAGATTGGAAGTCAAACGATTTAAAAGTTTGGCATAATTCACTTCAGTATTGTCTGTTTTCTCTTTTTTGGAGCGCAGAAAAGCGTCGAAGTTGCTACCTGTTTTGGTTTTTACCAATTGGACATACCCTTTATTGATTTCGAGTTGGCCCAATTGAATATCGCCAATCAACAGCTTCCAAAAGTTGACACTCGTTTTCAATTGGTCAATGCGCACCAAAGTGTCGGCTTGCTTGGGTACCAAAGTGATTTGTTTGAATTCGAGATTGGTTAATCCGTGAAATTCGGCTTTGGCAATAGTGAAATCGCACTGGTAATCGCGTTCCATTTTGGCATCAATACGATGGATGACTTTTTCCAAAATAGTATTTCGAAAAGCAAAAAGCAATATTATTCCGAGCAGTATAACAATACCGCAGATTTTAAGAACAAGGAATGCTTTTTGTTTTTTGGTTCTCATTATTTTGCTTTATCAACGTCTAATCCAATGCCAATTACATTGGGTAAATAAGGTCCTTTAAAACTGTGGGAAACGGTAATCTTGTAATGCCCTTTTTGGAGTTTGGTTTTTTCTCTGATCGCAGTCGTCAAGTCACAAATGTCGCCCGAACAATCGCCGAGATCTTGTCCTTTACGGTCTTTGATTGTCAAAGTAATACCAAAGTTTTCCTTTTGGCCACCGGGACTTTCGATACTGAAATCGATTGGGATTTCTACAAATTGATACCCATACACATGACTGAATTGGAATCGTATGTTATACTGTTGGTTATCATCTGTAATGTCAAATTCATATACTTTGGCATCTGATTTTTCCCAATGGTTGTTTTCGGGCATTTTGTCAAATTGACTAAAAGTACTTGAGGAGTTACATGCGATAAAAACAACTGAGAATAAGGAAAAGAAAAGTATTTTTGTTTTCATAAAAAAGAGGTTGTTATTTATCTAAAACGCTGTTGGTCAACTTTTATTGTTTAATCAAAAGTAAATATACCGACGAGATTTCAATTTATATAATTTAAGGAATAATTTATAGGATTTGAGAATATCAATTACCCAAACAACTGTTCGACTACTTCTTCAATTTTAGAAACCAAAACAATTTTGATTAACGGATTTTTGACGGCAATCTTGTTGTATTTTGATACAAATATGGTCGAAAACCCAAGCTTTTCTGCTTCTTGAATGCGTTGCTCTACACGGTTCACGGGACGGATTTCACCCGACAATCCGACTTCGCCGGCAAAGCAGACATCTTTGCCCACGGCAATATCTTCATTAGAAGACAAAATGGCCGCTACAACCGCTAAATCTATGGCCGGATCATCTACCGAAATTCCGCCGGTGACATTGAGGAAAACGTCTTTAGTTCCGAGTCTGAAACCGGCGCGTTTTTCCAGTACGGCTAAAATCATGTTTAAGCGTTTGGCGTTGTAACCGGTGGTGCTTCTTTGCGGTGTACCATAAACGGCGGTCGAAACCAAGGCTTGTATTTCTATCATCAACGGTCGCATGCCTTCTAAAGTGGAGGCAATGGCGGTTCCGGATAATTCTTCTTCTCGGTGTGAAATCAATATTTCGGACGGATTAGAGACTTCTCTCAAACCCGATCCTTGCATCTCGTAGATGCCCAATTCGGCGGTGGAACCAAAACGGTTTTTGAGCGAGCGCAAAATTCGGTACACGTGATTTCTATCGCCTTCAAATTGCAAAACGGTATCGACCATATGTTCCAAAATCTTGGGTCCGGCGATGTTGCCGTCTTTGGTAATATGACCAATTAAGATTACCGGAATATTGGTTTCTTTGGCGAATTTTATTAACTCGGCGGTAGTTTCTCGAATCTGAGAAATACTTCCTGCGGTCGATTCTATATAATCGGTATGCAAGGTTTGAATCGAATCGATGATGACAATATCGGGTTCGGTTTCTACGATGTGACGAAAGATATTTTGGGTTTTGGTTTCGGTTAAGATGTAGCAATTATCACTGTTTGGATTGATGCGCTCCGCACGCATTTTGATTTGCTTCTGACTTTCCTCACCCGAAACATATAAAGTTTTATAAGGTAATTTTAAAGAAATTTGCAACAATAACGTACTCTTCCCGATTCCGGGTTCGCCACCCAATAAGATTAATGAACCGGGTACAATGCCACCGCCAAGCACGCGGTTTAATTCACCGTCAGTCGTATCCATTCGCACTTCTTGGGTCGAATCAATTTCTTTGATGCGAAGCGGTTTTGAAACTCTTTTGGAATCAACGTTATCGGGTTTCCAGCTCGATTTTTCTTCTTTTTGAATGATTTCTTCGGCTATGGTATTCCATTCTTTACAGGCATTGCATTGGCCTTGCCATTTGGCGTATTGGGTACCACAATTTTGACAAAAAAAAGTAGTTTTGAGTTTCGACATTTAGGGTATATTTATTCTGATTTTTTTTCTTCGGTAGGCGTTTCTGATGGTGCATCTGCCGGTACTTCTTCGGTTGTTGGTGCAGGTTCTGCGACTTCCTCTTTTTTGTTTTTAAGTTCTCCTTTTAAAGCATCGGCTCTTTCGAGCATCATGTCTTTAGTCAAATCCCCGATTTCTTGTTTTTGAAAAGCCGTTTGATAGCTTTTGATGGCTCTTTTGGCATCACCGGTTTTCTCATACATTTGGCCCAAATGGTAATCAGCAAGCATTGCTTTAGGATAATTTTTTCGCGCCAATTGAGACAATTCATCAAACTCTACATACGCTTTGTTTTTCAAAATAGCCGCTTCAATGGCTTTGAAATCGTTGATTCTGATTTGCAGTTTCAGTCCCAAAGAGTTTTCGAGAACGGCATATTTGTCGACTAAATATTTCACATAACCCGAAGGCAGTACGGCAATTTTTTCTTGAAACTCTACGGTAGAAATGGGTTGGTAAACCGAGAAAATTTGGTACAAAGCACTCGGAATGGCATGCAACACTAAAGAGTAATGCGAAGCACCTTTGAACTCTTCATACAGATAATTGAGTTTTGGATTTTTTATATTTTTAGCTGCTGCATCTAAAGCTTGAATGCGGGTTTTCATTTTTTTCATATCGCCTTCGGCGGTACAATGGTAATAAAAAGTCATTTGTTGCATCGCCGCTAATCTTTCCGGAATTTGTTCTTCCATGCCTTCCGGAAGTTCCGGACTCATAGAGATATAGGCGTTGAATATCGGTTGGTCTTTGTACAGATAACAATTTAAAAAAGCCGCGGTCGTATCCAATCCGGCTACGATTCTGAATGGCGCTGTGCGAAAGTTTTTTTGGATGCTCGGAATCAATTCCATTCCCACAAATTCAAAGAAATCGGCTCCTTTTTCCGAAGGTAAACCGGTAGTTTCATCAAAAGTACAATCGCTTTCACGTTCGTTGTTTTTGTTTTGACTGATAGCCACTACAATCACTTCCGGCAAATCGTCCCAATAGTAACCATAACTCAAAGCACCTTGAAAAGCATCAAAAAGAAAATCGCCGTCAAAAAGGATTAGTAAAGGATATTTTTGGGTTTTGTTTTTGTCATACGATGGTGGAAGTCCGATTTTGATTTCGCGGTCTTCGTTGAGTTTTTGGGAAGTTATAGTATCTGTAATGGTTCTTTGGGCAAATATCTGTCCGGAACCCCAAAACAGCAATAGTAAAAACAGTTGTTTCATAGGGATAGAATTTTGGTTAAATAGAAATCGCGCTAAAATGATTAGCAAGATAGTAAATTATTTATTTCTATTGAACACCGGAAGCAAAACATAGGAAATCAATCCGAGTAAGATGGTCAGGATGGTTTGTGAAGTCCAAACCAACCAGCCAAAGGCAATCCCAATGTCATTTGAAATCCCGTAAAGCGAGAAAATCAGAGCGATTGAAAAAGGATAAGCACCCAATCCGCCATTGGAAAATCCTACGGCCAAGCTACCAAAAATAAAACCCATAATCACAATATCAAAGCTTATTTCTGTGGTTTCCGGTAAGGCAAAAACGGCTACATAAAACATGGTCAGATAGGAAATCCAGATGAAAAAGGAATGAAAAAGGTATTTCCATTTGGCTTTCATTTTCAAAATGGTTGTCATGCCCTCAATCAATCCCGATAGTTTTTTCTTTAGTTTTAGGAGGATAGGCCATTCAGCATAAATCCAAATCAGCAAAAAAATCACGCCCATGGCGATAGCGGCCATGCCGTAATAAATGAGGTATTGTACAGAAACATTTTTACTTACCAGGAATTGGTAAATGGCATCAAACTGAGAGACAAATCCAATTAAGACAAAAAGCAAAAAGATCAATAAGTCAACGATTCGTTCCGCAACAATGGTTCCGAAGGCTTTGTCAAAGGGAACATTTTCATATTTTTTCAACAAAGCAGCACGAGAAATTTCGCCTGAACGCGGTACGGTAAGGTTGACCAAATAGGAAACACTAACGGTAAAAAAGTTATTGTAAAACTTAGTTTGGTAACCCAAATGATTGAGGGCAAATTTCCAGCGATAGGCTCTTGACCAATAGCCTACACAGGCAATCATAAGCGACAAGGCAATAAATGAGTAATTGGCCTTTTGGAAGCTGATTTTTATTTTGGCAATTTCTTCCGGCTTCAGGGTAGTGTATTGGTAGTAAATGATGCCTATTCCAATAAAAAGTGGAATGAGAATAGTCAGCCATTTGCTAATTTGCTTTTTCAAGTGCTTAGGTCAGGGAGTTATCTTTTTCATTTGGAAAAACCATCCAGGGTTTGAATGTTTTGGCTTTTTCAAAATCCATAATGGCATAAGACATGATGATGATGATGTCGTCTTTTTGAACTTTTCGGGCTGCCGGACCATTGAGGGTTATTTCACCTGAGTTTCTGATGCCTTTGATTACATAGGTTTCAAAACGCTCTCCGTTATTTACATTAACAATGAAAACTTTTTCGCCTTCAATGAGGTTTGCGGCTTCCATTAGGGTTTCGTCAATGGTAATGCTGCCAATATAATTTAAATCGGCACCGGTTACTTTTACACGATGAATTTTAGATTTTACTACTTGAATTTGCATGGGGCAAAGGTAAATTATTTTAGTGAAATAGTGTCAATCAATCGAATATTGTTAACAAAAACGGCGATAAACGCGCGATATTTTTTGGATTTATTTTTTCGAAGGCAAGGCAGCAAAGACGCTTCGTCGGCAATTTGGAAATATTCCAGGGTAAAGTTTGGGTTTTTTTCAAAGGTTTTCTTTACCCACTTGGTAACGGCTGTAGCTGATTGGGTGGCAAATAATTGTTTGGCTTGCTTGAGGGTTTTGTAAATGATGGCGGCTTCTTTTTTTTCAACCTCAGAAAGTCTTTCGTTTCGGGAACTCATGGCCAATCCGTTGGGTTCTCTGAAAATCGGACAGCCAATTACTTTCACGGGCATTTTGGCTTTTTCGGTCATTTTTTTGACAATCTGCAATTGCTGAAAATCTTTTTCGCCAAAGTAAGCATGGGTTGGTTTTACAATCTCAAAAAGGCTCTTTACGATGGTGCCAACGCCGTCAAAATGTCCGGGACGGAATTGACCTTCCATTTGGTTTTCCAAACCGTCAAAATCAAAATGTTGGGAAACGGTATTGCCTTTATAAATGTCCTCTACGCTTGGCGCATAAACGATAATTTTATCGGAAACAGATTTTATTTTTTCGAGATCAGCCTCTAGTGTTCTCGGATATTTGGCTAAATCTTCGGCATTATTGAACTGGGTCGGATTGACAAAAATACTCATCACCACTACGGAATTTTGCTTCAATGCTTCCGACAAAAGTGATAAGTGACCTTGGTGAAGCGCACCCATGGTAGGCACAAAGCCAATAGCGGTTTCGGTGTTTGAAATAGAAGCTAAATAAGAAACTAATTCATTTTGAGTGTTAAAAATGAGCATTGGCTTTCAGTAAATGAGTTGCAAACTTACTATTTTCATAAATAACTGCATAAAATTTTGTACTTTTGCCTGTTTTTTATTGCCAATAAATAAAGTAAAATAGATTATGGAAGATAAGAGGATATTGTATGTATCATCTGAAGTGGTGCCTTATCTGGCTGAGAATGAGGTTTCTTTAATGTCGTATGACGTTCCAAAAATGGTTAATGATCAAGGTGGGCAAATAAGAATTTTTATGCCGCGGTATGGGAATATCAATGAAAGAAGACACCAATTACACGAAGTTATCCGATTGTCGGGAATGAATTTAGTAGTCAATGATTTAGACATGCCTTTGATTATCAAAGTAGCTTCTATACCCAAAGAGCGAATTCAAGTTTACTTTATAGACAATGATGAATATTTCAAACGCAAAGCGACCTTCAGCGATGAAGAAGGCGTAATGTATCCGGATAATGACGAAAGAGCGATTTTCTTTGCCAAAGGCGTTGTAGAAACAGTAAAAAAACTGAATTGGGTTCCCGATATCATTCACGTTCACGGTTGGATGGCCGGTTTGTTACCCGTTTACATGAAACATTATTACAAAGACGAAGCCTTGTTTTCAGATACTAAAATTGTGACTTCAGTATACAGTCAGTCTTTTGACGGAACATTAAATACTGAAATGATCAACAAAATCAAGTTTGACAATATCCCGCAAGAAGCCATACAGGATTTGGAATTGCCTAACTATGAAAACCTTATTAAGTCTTCAGTTATGCATTCGGATGCGGTGATTATTGCCTCTGAAAACCTATCCTCAAGTTTAACAAAATTTATAGAATCTTCAGGAAAACCTTTTTTACCTTTCGCCACGAAAGACAAATTTTCAGAAGCTTATACCAACTTCTATAAGGAAATGCTTCCCTAAAAATAATTATTAAGATTTATGTTTAAAAAATCGTACGTACAAAAGATTTTATTTGGTCTGATGGCCCTTTCATTATTTGCCGCTTGTGATAAAGATTTCAATGAATTGGGAACAGACATCGTGGGTGATGACCACTTTGGTTTTGAAAGATATACCGGAGCTACCGTTAAAGCTTACAACCAAAAACTAGGCCCAATAGCCTCTAACAATTTACCGATTAATCCCCTAGGGTTTTATGCCAATCCGGCTTTTGGAACCACTCAAGCCAATTTTGTAACCCAAGTGGAATTAGATACTGAAAATCCGACGTTTAATAATATTGACCCGGATGATTATGATATAGAACCTACCAAAATTGACAGTATCATTTTGGATATTCCTTATTTCAGTACTCTAAAAAACACCAATGAGGCAGGTCTTAAAACTTATGAGTTAGACTCTATTTACGGACCTGAAAATTCTAAATTCAGTTTGAGTATTTACCAGTCGAATTATTTCTTGAGAGATTTAGATCCCAATCAATCTTTTGCGGAAACCCAGCTTTTTTATACCGATAAAGATGCGGAAATCAATGCGCATAAACTTCCCATATTATTGAATGACGCACCGCTAAGTGGCGACAATGCTGACGGGCATGAAAACACCCAGTTTTATTTTGATAAAAGAGAGCACAGAACAGTCGCGTTAAACGATGATAACGAGGAAGTTGAAACCAGAACAGCGCCATCGATGAGATTGCATTTGAACAAAACCGTTTTTACCAATTTGCTTTTGAACGCGCCAAGCGGACAATTGGTAAACAACAGTGTATTTAAGAATTATTTCAGAGGCTTGTACTTCAAAGTAGAAAACGGAAATCCGGGACAAATGGCCATGATCAATTTCTTAGGCGGAAAAATCACAGTCTATTATAACGAGGATAAAGAAACTACGACAAACAATGTGTCAACTTATGAAAGAGTGTTCAAGACGCTTAAAATGAGCCTGACCGGAAACACGGTTAGTTTGCTCAACAACTCTAACGAAAACACCGATTATTTAACGACTACGGCCAACAATACCGATGAAGCTTCAAAATTATACTTAAAAGGCGGCCAAGGATCAATAGCTGTGATTGATATTTTCGGACCCGATGCGGATAATAACGGCATAGCCGATGAGGTGGAAGTCATTAAAGCTAACGGATGGTTGATTAACGAAGCCAATCTTACTTTTTATGTAGACAGAACGGCCATGTCTGACCCTAAAACGATTGAACCAAACCGGATCTTTTTATACGACTTGAACAACAACAATATTTTAGTTGATTATACTTATGACTTTAGTACCAATTCTACTTATCCTAAATTCAATAAATACGTTCACGGCGGTATTTTAGAAGCGGAAGATGTAGATAATGGCAGAGGAATCAAGTACAAAATCAGATTAACCAATCATGTCAGAAATCTGATTTCAAAAGATTCTACTAATGTAAGACTCGGTCTTTCGGTAACGGAAAGTATTAACAATGTTGGTTTTTCCAAATTGAGAACGGCTAATAGTACTACAGATAGCGCTCCGAGAATGTCGGTATTAAATCCTTTGGGAACCGTATTGTATGGTACTAATCCTGCAGTTCCGAATGATAAAAGAATAAAACTTGAAATTTATTATACCAAACCTGATTAATACGTAAAGTTATGTGTGGAATTGTAGGCTACATTGGTTACAGAGAAGCGTATCCAATTGTGATTAAAGGGTTAAAAAGATTAGAATACAGAGGTTATGACAGTGCCGGAATCATGCTTTGCGATGGTAAAGAGATCAGCATTGCCAAAACCAAAGGAAAAGTTTCTGACTTGGAAGAAAAATCAAAAGATTTGGCAGCTTCCAAAGCTACGATCGGAATGGGTCATACACGCTGGGCAACCCATGGTGTTCCCAATGATGTCAATTCCCATCCGCACGTTTCCAACTCAGGGAACTTAGTGATTATCCACAACGGAATCATAGAAAACTATGAGCCTTTAAAAAAGGAATTGCTCAAAAGAGGCTATACTTTTACTTCAGACACCGATACTGAGGTGTTGGTCAACTTAATAGAAGAGGTTAAGAAAAAAGAAAACTTAAAGCTAGGGAAAGCCGTTCAGGTTGCCTTAAACCAGGTAGTTGGCGCTTATGCTATTTGCGTTTTTGACAAAGAAAAACCGGATGAAATTGTGGTGGCAAGGTTAGGAAGTCCGTTAGCCATAGGCGTTGGACAAGATGAATTTTTCATTGCTTCCGATGCGTCTCCATTTATCGAATATACCTCCAACGCAATTTATTTAGAAGATGAAGAAATGGCGATTGTACGATTGAACAAGCCGTTAAAAATCAGAAAAATAAAAGACGATACGTTAGTTGATCCTTACATTCAAGAACTTCAAATGAATTTGGAGCAAATTGAAAAAGGCGGTTACGACCATTTCATGCTAAAGGAAATCTACGAACAACCTAATGTCATCAAAGATACTTACCGCGGAAGATTATTGGCCAACCAAGGGATTATCCAAATGGCCGGTGTCGAAGACAATATTGAAAAATTCCTTCACGCCCAAAGAATATTAATCGTAGCCTGTGGAACATCATGGCACGCCGGTTTAGTCGCCGAATACATCTTCGAAGAATTCACCCGAATTCCGGTAGAGGTAGAATACGCTTCTGAGTTCAGATACAGAAATCCAATCATCAATTCGTCAGATGTAGTGATTGCCATTTCACAGTCGGGTGAAACCGCCGATACTTTAGCGGCCATTAAGTTGGCCAAGGAAAAAGGCGCTTTTGTTTTTGGCGTTTGCAATGTGGTGGGTTCTTCCATTTCCAGAGAAACTCATGCCGGAGCTTACACACACGCCGGACCGGAGATTGGTGTGGCTTCGACCAAAGCCTTTACTACACAAATTACGGTGCTAACTATGATTGCTCTTCGTTTGGCAAAAGCCAAAGGAACGCTGTCCAATTCTGATTTCCATCGCTATTTACAAGAATTGGAGGTTATTCCTGAAAAAGTAAAAGAAGCGTTGGAAACCAATGACAAAGCGAAAGAAATTGCGGCCAAATTCAAAGATGCGCCAAACTGTCTTTATTTAGGAAGAGGCTATAATTTCCCGGTAGCTTTAGAAGGTGCTTTAAAATTAAAAGAGATATCATACATACACGCTGAAGGCTATCCTGCGGCCGAAATGAAACACGGACCTATTGCCCTAATCGATGAACAAATGCCGGTGGTGGTGATTGCACCAAAACAAGGACATTACGATAAAGTGGTGAGTAACATCCAGGAAATAAAATCGAGAAGCGGTAAAATTATTGCCGTAGTGACCAAAGGCGATACACAAGTAAAAGAATTAGCCGATCACGTAATTGAGATTCCTGAAACTTCAGATGCACTGTCGCCATTAATTACAACAATCCCTTTGCAATTATTGTCTTATCACATAGCCGTATTGAGAGGATGTAATGTAGATCAACCCAGAAATTTGGCAAAATCGGTAACGGTAGAATAATTTTTTTACTACAAAAAACACTAAAAAGCGAGATTTATTCTCGCTTTTTTTTTGCCAAATATTTGTGATTAATTTAAAGAAAACTTCATTTTGTATGTATGCATATTATTTTTTTTAGCAATAGTGATAAAAAGTTAATAAAAGCTTAAAAAAGGGCTGTATTGTTGAATTGTTAATAAACAAACCAAATAATTAATTATTACCAAAATCAAGACGGATTTTTTGATAATGTAAAAAAAATATTTGTACTTTGGTTCCATAAACCAACAAAATATAAAACCAAATGAAGATTTATTTATTTATCCTTTCATTGTTTTTTTGCGGCCTAACATATTCGCAAACTTCAATTTCTGGTTCGGTAAAAGACAGTAAAGACCAACCAATTCCGGGAGCCAATGTTAAAGTGGCCGGAGAAAGTGCCGGTACAGTTACAGACGGTAATGGAAATTTTACTCTGACTACCACCAAAAAACCACCTTTTGACCTTGAAGTGTCTAGCGTAGGTTACAGTTCGTCAACGGTAAACGTTACCTCCAACAACCAAAACGTAAGCGTTTCATTAACGGAACAAGAAACACAATTAGACGAGATTGTAGTGTCTGCTTCAAGAGCACCTGAGAAAGTCAGAGAGTCTCCGGTAACTATTGAGAGAATGACTATCAAAGACGTTAAGAAAACTGCGTCGCCAACCTTCTACGATGGTTTGGAAAATTTGAAAGAAGTTCAAATGAACACCAGTAGTATGTCGTTTAAGTCAATCAATACCAGAGGTTTTGCTACTGTGGCCAATACCCGTTTTATGCAATTGGTAGACGGAATGGACAACTCTTCGCCTTTATTAAACTTTGTTTTAGGAAACCTTATTGGTGTTTCTGATATAGATGTGGCTAGCGTAGAATTACTTCCGGGTGCCTCATCAGCGCTTTATGGTGCCAATGCTTTCAATGGAATTTTATTTATGAACAGCAAAAGCCCTTTTAAATACCAAGGGATTTCAGCCTATGCGAAATATGGCTCAACCAGTCAGAGAGCGGCTGGGAACAACGATTATCGTGATTATGGTATAAGAGCAGCACATAAATTTAATGACTATTTCGCCGCTAAAGCCAACTTCACTTACATGAATGGTACAGAATGGTGGGCCACCGACTATGATGACAAAACCGTAGAAGGAAGAGACAGAAGTCATCACAATTACAACGGAATCAACGTTTACGGAGACGAAGCCACCACGAATATTAAAAGTGTGGGTCGAACTTTAGTGGGCTTAGGATTGTTACCGGCTTCTGCTTTGAACATTTTACCTAATGAAAATGTTTCCAGAACAGGTTACAATGAAGTAGATTTGACAGACAATAAAGTGAGAAATGCCAAAATTGATTTCTCCTTACACTTAAGACCTTTTGGAAATGAAAATTTTGAAGTTATTTGGCAAAGTAAATTCGGATTTGGAAATTCCGTTTACCAAGGAGCCAATCGTTATTATTTGAACGGTTTCTCTATGCAACAACACAAATTAGAGCTAACCGGTAAAAACTTTTTCGTTAGAGGATACTTCACCACAGAAGACGGCGGAAGTTCTTACGACATGCTTTTCACCGGACTTAATATCAACAGAGCCTGGAAACCGGATGCTACTTGGTTCGGACAATATGCAGGAGCCTATGTGCAATCTACTTTGTTGGGCGCAACTCCTACACAAGCGCATGCCGCTGCAAGAGGGGTAGCTGACACCGGAAGATTTTTGCCGGGAACTCCTGAGTTCCAAAACGCATTCAATCAAGTAATCTCTAATCCCGATGTATTGTCGGGGTCTAAATTGGTGGACAATTCAAAAATTTACCACTCCGATGCCAATTACAACTTTAGAGATTTAATCAAAGTGGCCGAAATTCAAGTCGGTGGTTCTTACAGAAGATATGACCTAAATTCTTTCGGAAGAATTTATACCGATACACCACAATTTGGTGGAATTAAATATGATGAATACGGGGCATATACTCAAGTACAGAAAAAATTTATGGAAGACCGCTTGAAATTCACCGGTTCTGTTCGTTATGACAAAGCTGAAAACTTCGACGGAAATTATTCACCTAGAGTTTCCTTAGTATACAGTGCAGGTGAAGCTAAAAACCATATTTTCAGAGGATCATTCCAAACCGGTTTCCGCAATCCGACTACCCAAGACCAATACATCGGGTTCAACGTAGGGAATGCTATTTTACTGGGTTCTGCACCGGATAACTTAACAAGATATGTTGAAACTTTAAATGTTAGCAATGGCGCTGACTTCCAAGGCCAAAATTATGCTGGCGGAGCAACCGCAACAATTGATGGAACGGATGCTTATTTTAACTCCTATACCGCTGAATCAGCAACAGCATTTGCTGCATTAGCACCTACTGATCCTGTAGCTGCCGCTGCTTTATTGGTAAGAACAGATGTTGATTTGGTTAAACCGGAGCAAGTTAAAGCATTTGAATTAGGCTATAGAGGAGAATTCAAAGGTTTCAATATTGATGTGAATGGATATTACAATATTTATAATGACTTTATCGGGAATTTAACGGTTATTGCTCCTTTATATGGTGTGGCTCAAGATTCACCTACGCCTTATACAAGTCCTGCACCAACCAATGATTTAGGAACTCAGTCAGTACATGCTTTAGTGTACGGGAACACAAGAGCTTTCCAATTGTATACCAATACCGATATTGAAATTAAATCTTTAGGTTTTGGATTTGGTGTAACTAAAAAATTACCAAGAAACTTTGAAGTGTCAGCCAATTATAACTATGCTGAATTTGATTTTGACCAAGCCAAAGACCCAAGTTTTGAAGCAGGTTTCAACACTCCGAAACACAGAGCAAAAGCGTCTATCAGCAACGATAATTTATTCAAAAACTTCGGATTTAATATCAGTGGAAGATGGAGCGATGAATATTACTGGGAGTCAACTTTCGCAGACGGAATGATTGATGCGGCTACTGTTATCGATGCGCAAATCAGTTATGGTCTTCCATCTTTGAAATCAGTTGTAAAACTTGGAGCAACCAACATAGGCGGAAAAGAATACAGACAACTTATTGGGCCTGGATTAATTGGTCAACAATACTTCTTGTCTTTAACTATCAACCCATAATTCAAACCAAATTATTAAATTATAATAGTTATGATAAAAAATTTCAAATGGCTACTATTAGTGTCTTTAACCTTTGTAGCATGTAATAGCGAAGATGAACCTGTTGTTGATCCTAATTCAACAGACGGTACGCCACTTACCGCAGGAACAGCGGATTTCTCAAAATATGTTGCTCTTGGAGACTCCTTTGCAGCCGGTTTTTCAGACAATGCCTTATTTATGGAAGGACAAAAAAATTCCTATCCAAACATTATAGCGACACAGTTTGCTTTAGTAGGAGGAGGCGAATTTACTACGCCTTTTATGAATGATAATGTGGGTGGATTTAGCTCAGGCGGCGTTCAAGTACCCGGATTCGGGCCGAGATTGTGGTTTAATCCTTTAACAAGTAGTCCGCTACCGGTGTCCGGAGTTTCTACTACAGATATTTCCACGCATTTGTCAGGAAGTTTTAATAATATGGGAATTCCAGGTGCCAGAAGTTTTCACTTGACTTTCTCAGGTTACGGAAGCAGTGCAGGAAATCCTTATTTTGCCAGATTTGCTTCTTCACCAACGGCAACGGTTTTAGAAGATGCTTTGGCGCAAGACCCAACCTTCTTCTCGCTTTGGATTGGAGGGAACGATGTGCTGGGATATGCAACTTCAGGCGGACTAAATCCGGCAGATATTACAGCTCCTGCTACATTTGATGCGGTATACAATTCAATTGTTGGTCAATTAGCGGCCGGCGGAAGAAAAGGCGTTGTGGCCAATTTGCCATACGTAAGTACATTGCCTTATTTTACAACAGTTCCTCATAATCCTGTTCCGTTAGACGCAACAACAGCAGCGCAATTAAATGCCGGTTTTGCAGCTTACAATAACGGATTATTATTCGCGCAATCTAATGGTTTGTTATCGGCGGATGAAGTGGCCAGAAGAACTATCTCATTCTCGGCTTCAAGCACCAATAGAGTGGTAATGGTTGATGAGTATTTGACCAATCTAACCGCTTTTGGAATTCCGTCTTATCGTCAAGCGACCAATGAAGATTTAATCGTTTTACCGGCTAGAGCTTTTATTGGAACGACTGTTGGAGGAAATCCTGCTCAAGTAAACGGGGTTTCAGTTCCTCTAGGTGATCAGTGGGTGTTGTCTAAAAATGAAATTTTAGAAGTGAAAACAGCAACAGATGCCTACAACCAAACAATACAATCAGCTGCCACAGCTAACGGTTTAGCATTCGTAGATGCTAAAGCAGTTATGGATCAATTAAGCTCAACTGGAATTGTAGCCAATAATTATACGCTTACTTCAGCTTATGTAACAGGGGCTACTTTTTCCTTAGACGGAGTGCACCCAAGCCCAAGAGGATATGCCTTGATTGCTAATAAATTTTTAGAAGCCATCAACACCTCTTACGGCTCAAACTTCAAAGGAGTGAATGTCGGCTTGTACCGAATTTTATACCCGCAAGACCCGGCTAATTTCTAAACCAACCAAATTTATATATTCCCAAAACCACCCGAGAAATCAGGTGGTTTTTTGTTTGACATCACCCTTACTTCACTTTTAATTGACGATTCATCAAAAAATAAAGAAAAAAACTCACTTCAAATATTGATTTTTCGAAATAGAAATTTTACCTTTGCGCTCTGAAAAAAGAGGTGTTTTTTTCAAACCTAAACAGCTATTTAATAAATACATAAACAATGTCTAAAGCAATAGGAAAAGTTTCGCAAATCATCGGTCCGGTAGTTGACGTAGTATTTGATACTAAAGATGTTGAGTTGCCAAAAATTTACGACTCATTAGAAATCATTAATAAAAATGGTTCAAAATTAGTTCTTGAAGTTCAATCACACATTGGTGAGAACACTGTACGTACCATCTCCATGGACTCAACCGACGGTTTGAGCAGAGGAACAGAGGTTAACGCAACCGGTGCCCCAATTCAAATGCCAATCGGTGCGGACGTTTACGGACGTTTGTTCAACGTAATTGGTGATGCTATCGACGGATTGGGAGATTTGCCGAAAGAAGGAAAAGACGGGATTTCAATCCACCGTCCGGCTCCGAAATTTGAAGATTTATCAACCTCTACAGAAGTTTTATTCACCGGAATCAAAGTAATCGATTTGATCGAGCCTTATGCAAAAGGAGGTAAAATTGGATTATTCGGTGGTGCCGGAGTTGGTAAAACCGTATTGATTCAGGAATTAATCAACAATATCGCCAAAGGTCACGGTGGTCTTTCTGTATTCGCAGGAGTAGGAGAAAGAACCCGTGAAGGAAATGACTTGCTTCGTGAGATGCTTGAGTCAGGCATTATCAAATACGGAGAAGATTTCATGCACTCTATGGAAAATGGAGGATGGGATTTATCCAAAGTAGACAAAATCGGAATGAGAGAGTCAAAAGCGACTTTCGTATTCGGACAAATGAATGAACCACCGGGAGCTCGTGCTCGTGTAGCCTTATCAGGTCTTTCTATCGCTGAGTATTTCCGTGATGGTGCAGGTTCTGACCAAGGAAAAGATGTATTGTTCTTCGTAGACAACATCTTCCGTTTTACACAAGCAGGTTCTGAGGTATCAGCATTATTAGGTCGTATGCCATCTGCGGTAGGTTACCAACCAACCTTGGCTACTGAAATGGGTGCGATGCAAGAGCGTATTACATCAACCAACAAAGGTTCAATTACATCAGTACAGGCGGTTTACGTACCTGCGGATGACTTAACTGACCCGGCGCCGGCAACTACCTTTGCCCACTTAGATGCAACAACGGTATTGTCTCGTAAAATTGCTGAGTTAGGTATCTATCCTGCGGTGGATCCGTTAGATTCTACTTCAAGAATCCTTACGGCTCAAATCTTAGGTGACGAACACTACAACTGTGCCCAAAGAGTAAAAGAGATTTTACAGAAATACAAACAATTACAAGATATCATCGCGATCTTAGGGATGGAAGAGTTGTCTGAAGAAGATAAACTATCCGTATCAAGAGCACGTCGTGTACAACGTTTCTTGTCTCAACCTTTCCACGTAGCGGAGCAGTTTACCGGTATTCCTGGAGTTTTGGTTGATATCAAAGACACCATCAAAGGATTCAACATGATCATTGATGGAGAGCTAGATCACCTTCCGGAAGCGGCTTTCAACTTGAAAGGAACTATCGAAGATGCTATCGAAGCAGGACAAAAAATGTTAGCAGAAGCGTAATTGGTTGTCGGTTGTCAGTTGTCGGTTGTTAGAATAGCAACCATCAACCATCAACCATCAACTATCAACTAAATTAATTATGATTTTAGAAATAGTATCACCGGAAGCTACCTTATTCAAAGGCGAAGTAACTTCGGTTTCTTTACCGGGTGTAGACGGTTCGTTCCAAGTATTGAACAACCACGCACCTATAGTTTCTATCCTAAAACAAGGTACCGTGAAAATCGTTGCCGATAGTTTTAAATTGGGCAAAGAAGTAGCCGAGAAGTTTACCAAAGTAAACGACCAAAACTATACTTTGGAAATCAATTCAGGAACTATTGAAATGAAAGACAACAAAGTAATCGTATTAGCCGACTAATCCGATTCTGCATAAACAAAGAAGCCCGATAGTACTATCGGGCTTTTTTTATGGAAAGATTTGATGCAAAAAAATACCTGACAGCCACTGACTTTCCTCCTTTTAATTTCAAATCATCCGGGCTAAAAACCATTCTGCTTTCCTATATTTGTAGTGATGAAACTGCCAAAATCCCTTCAAGCCAAACTCGAAAAACGACAAGCCCACAACGCTTTGCGCCAATTGCCTGTTGCCAAAGATTTGGTAGATTTTGCTTCCAATGATTACATCGGGTTTGCCCATAGCGAAACCATTTTTAACCAAACCCATCAGTATCTCTTAGACCATAATATCAAAACCAACGGCGCCACCGGTTCCCGATTAATTTCCGGAAACCATCATTTATACGAAACCACAGAAAGTTTGATCGCCAACTTTCACCAAGCCCAAACCGCTTTAATTTTCAATTCGGGTTATGATGCCAATGTGGGTTTCTTCAGCGCTGTGCCGCAACGCAATGATGTGATTTTGTATGACGAATTGTGTCACGCTTCCATCCGAGACGGCATCCAAATGAGTAATGCTAAAGCCTATAAATTTCAACACAATGATGTAGAAGATTTAGAGGAGTTACTTTGCAGATTCCAACCGACAACCGACAACCGACAACCGACAACCATTTACCTCGTCACCGAATCCGTCTTCTCCATGGACGGCGATTGCCCTAACCTTGAAGAACTCGCAACCTTAGCGGAAAAGTACAACGCCTACTTAGTAATCGATGAAGCACACGCGCTCGGCGTTTTCGGTGAACTGGGTGAAGGTGTAGTGCAAAGTTTAGGGATACAAGACAAAGTCTTCGCCCGAATCATGACTTTCGGAAAAGGACTAGGCTGTCACGGTGCCGCGATTTTAGGCAGTGCCGAATTGAAAAGCTATTTGGTCAACTTCGCCCGAAGTTTTATTTACACCACCGGTTTGTCGCCCCACAGCGTGGCCACGATTGTAGTAGCGTACCAACATTTGGCCACCGAAAAAAAAGAACTTCAAGCGTTAAGAAGCAACATCCTTTTCTTCAACCAAGAAAAACTAAGAGTAGGCTTAAAACCCATGTTTGTCTATAGCAAATCAGCGATTCAATGCGCCATCATTCCCGGAAATGACAAAGTAAAAAGCATCGCTACCCAATTACAACAAAAAGGTTTTGACGTCAAACCCATCCTTTCCCCAACCGTTCCCGAAGGACAAGAACGCCTGCGCTTTTGCTTACACAGTTACAATTCCGAAAAAGAAATTATACAGGTCTTGGAATTGTTAGCTACTTTTGTTTTTGGAACACAGATGACACAGATTTGACGGATTTTCAACAATTGAATTTGACAAATTTTTTTCATAAAAGACTCAGCGATGCTATATTGAAAATTTATTATGAGGTGTATAATAATTTAGGATATGGTTTTCTGGAAAAAGTGTATCAAAACGCGATGTATTTAGAATTGAAGAATCAAGGATATAATGTTGAACCACAAAAACAAATTAAGGTTTACTATAAGGAAATGGTGGTTGGGGAATATTATAAGATTTGCTGATAGATAATACTATAATTTTAGAACTTAAAGCTTGTGAATGTTTAATGGATGCACATAAAGCACAACTTATCAATTACTTGAAAGCAACAGATATTGAAGTTGGACTCTTATTGAATTTTGGTGAAACTCCTGAGTTCAAAAGATTTATTTATACCAATGACCGCAAAAATTTAATATAATCTGTGATAATCCGTCAAATCTGTGTCATCTGTGTTCCTATCTTTGCGAACTCAGCAGTTAATAAAATACCATGAAAATATTCATCACAGGAATCGGCACCGATGTCGGCAAAACGGTCGCTTCAGCCATCGTAACCCAAGCCTTAAAAGCCGATTATTGGAAACCCATACAAGCCGGCGATTTAGACCATTCCGATAGTCATAAAGTAAAAACATTGGTTTCTAATGACCAATCTGTTTTTCACAAGAATGCTTATGCACTCCACACACCGGCCAGTCCGCATTTGGCCGCGGCAATCGATGGGATTACCATCGATTTGAAACAAATCCAAGAACCTCAAACAGACAACCATTTGGTCATCGAAGGCGCCGGAGGCGTTCTCGTGCCGCTAAATGATGCCGATTGCGTGGTCGATTTAATCCAAAAAGACTATAAAGTAATTGTCGTTTCCCGACATTATCTCGGCAGTATCAATCATACGCTACTAACCCTCGAAGCGCTGCAAAACCGAAACATAAAAGTCGCGGGAATTATTTTCTCGGGCGATGAAAACCAAGCGACCGAAACCATCATCCTCCATAAAACCGGAATCCATTGCATCGGACGAATCGACAACGAACCGTATTTTGACGCCAATGTAATAGGGTATTATGCCGATAAGTTTCGGGAGAATCTTTTGAGTTTATAAGAGGCAAGAGGTAAGAGGCAAGAGGCAAAAAAAACTTTCTTAGCTTTGCATTACAAATTCAGAAAGCGGTTGAGTCTTGTTTCTTGCTTCTTTCTTCTATTTTCTAAAAATGACACTATCCGAAAAAGACCAACTGTACAACTGGCATCCTTATACCCAACACAAAACCACCGGCTTATTGCCTGCCATTGTCAAAGGCGAAGGCGCTTTGCTTTGGGACGAAAACGGCAAAGAATTCATCGACGCCATTGCGTCTTGGTGGGTCAATCCGTTTGGTCATTCGAACCCAGTGATAGCCGAGGCGATTTATACGCAGTTAACGACTTTAGAACACGTTTTATTCGGCGGTTTTACCCATAACAAAGCGGTGGAATTGTCGGAGAAACTGCTCTCCATTTTGCCGGCCAACCAAAAGAAAATCTTCTATTCCGATAACGGTTCAACCGCTGTGGAAGTGGCACTCAAAGGCGCCTTGCAATACTATTACAACCAAGGGCAAAAACGCACCAAAGTCATCGCTTTGGAAGACGCGTTTCACGGCGATACCTTTGGCGCCATGGCAGCCAGCGGCATTACTTTTTATACCGAAGCGTTTCAAGGTTCGATGTTGGAAGTCGCGCGCATTCCGGTGCCGACGAGTGGGAATGAAGAACGCAGTTTAAAAGCTTTACAGGATTTAGTGGCGACCAATGAGTACGTTGCCTTTATCTTCGAACCTTTGGTACAAGGCGCAGCCGGAATGGTCATGTATGATGCCGAAATACTCGATACATTAATCGCTGTTTGTCAGCAAAATAAAGTTTTCACCATAGCCGATGAAGTCATGACAGGCTTTGGCAAAACAGGAAAAACCTTTGCGTCCGATTATTTGCAAAACAAACCCGACATCATGTGTTTGTCGAAAGCCTTAACCGGAGGAACGATTCCCATGGCAATTACCACTTTTGCCCAAGAAGTCTTTGATGGTTTTTATAACGATGATGTCAATAAAGCGTTGTTTCACGGTCATACGTTTACCGCCAATCCCACGGGTTGTGCGGCCGCTTTGGCGAGCATCGGTTTGTTGGAAATGCCCGAAATGCAAAACAACATCGCGCGGATTCATGCCCAACATTTGGCTTTCGCCCAAAAAATGAAAGACCATCCCAAAGTCAAAACCACTCGAGTGCTCGGCGTTATTTTTGCCTTAGAAATCAAAACCGACGGCGCCGAAAGTTATTACGGCTCGATGCGCATGAAACTCTATAATTTCTTTATCGAACACGGTGTGATTTTACGACCGGTCGGCAATATCGTGTACATTTTACCGCCGTATATTATTTCAACGGAACAACTGGAAAGAGTTTATAAAGTAGTGGAAGAAGCGGTGGAAATGGTTTAAACCACAAAAGGCACAAAGAAAAGGCAAAGACACAAAGAACTCTTTTGTGGCTTTTGAATCCTTTTGATTCTTTTGTGGTAAAATCTTTTTCACAACAAAGAGTTTTACGACCTTTGCGCTTCAGAATACAACCATGTTGAAAACCAAAATTGCCATTACTGCTCTCGCTTCGATTTCGCCTTTGGGAAAAAACCCGGAGGAGATTTGGAACCATTATCTTTTGCCCCAAACGTTAATTTCTACCAAGGACTTTAATGGCAAAAGACAACCGGTGGCGATGATTCCGACTCAAATCAGAAAGGAAATCGACGCCTTGCGCCAAGAAGACATCAAGTACAAGGCTTTAGACGAAACGGTTTTGTTGGCCATTTTAACCTCGCGCCAAGCGATTGCCGATGCGGGTTGGCAACAAGGCGATGCTTTCGGAATCAACATTGGTTCTTCCCGCGGCGCTACCCAATTGTTTGAAAAATACCATCAGGAGTTTATCGAAACCGGAAAGACCGCCACGCTAACTTCGCCAACGACCACCTTAGGGAATATCTCTTCTTGGGTGGCGCATGATTTAAAAAGTAGCGGCCCCGAAATCTCGCATTCCATTACGTGTTCTACGGCTTTGCATGCGGTATTGAATGCTGTGGCTTGGCTGCAATCGGGCTTGGCGACTAAGTTTTTAGTAGGCGGCAGCGAAGCGCCCTTGACGGCTTTTACGTTGGCCCAAATGCAAGCCTTGAAGATTTATGCGAATGCAGAACAACGGTTTCCTTGTCGCGCCTTCGATTTGACCAAAACCAAAAACAGTATGGTCTTAGGCGAAGCGGCTTCAGTAGCCTGTTTGGAAGTAGGCGAAAATCCCAAAGCCTTAGGCTACATCACCGGTATTGGCTATGCTACCGATGAATTAGAACACAATATTTCCATCTCGGAAGACGCCCAATGTTTTCAGAAATCGATGGCGATGGCGTTGCAAAATACACCCTTGGATGAAGTCGACGCCATAGTGATGCACGCACCGGGAACGCTCAAAGGCGACACTTCCGAATACAAAGCCATCCAAAAAATATTTGGCACACACCTTCCGATGCTTACGACCAACAAATGGAAAATTGGACACACTTTCGGCGCTTCGGGGATGTTGAATATCGAGTTGGCGTTGCTCATGCTACAGCACCAAACGTTTATTGGAATCCCGTATGTCGAAGCACCCAATCCGAGAAAAACAATCCGCAAAGTGTTGATTAATGCGGTTGGTTTTGGCGGCAATGCGGTGAGTGTGTTGGTGAGTAGAGAGTTTTAAGTCTCAGTCACAGTCTCAGTCTCAGTCACAGTCTCAGTCTCAGTCTCAGTCTCAGTCTCAGTCTCAGTCTCAGTCACAGTCTCAGTCTCAGTCTCAGTCTCAGTTTACAGTGGGATTGCTTAACCGCAAAGGTTGTAAAGTCTTAGTGGTTAAACTTTTTTAGCACACAGATGACGCGGATTAAACAGATTTTCACGGATTTTTTTATCTGTGTTCATCCGTGTCCCAATTTACAAACACATAAGTGGTAAACTTTCCCTGCGACTGCGACCGGAAACTACTTCTCCAACTCCTTCATCTTCTCATACACCAAATGACTTTCCCAACCTCTGCGCAATAAGTAATCGCAAAATTTCTTATTCTTTTTTGGGCCTTTTCTTTCGGTTAGGCTGTTCCAATGGCGTTCGGCGAGCTGGTCAAAAGTGGCCTGATATTCTTCTTCAGAGATTTCGGTTAACGCGGCTTTGATATTGGGTGCCGAGATTTGCCTTTGCTTGAGTTCGTTGATGATGCGTGTCTTGCCCCAAGATTTAATGCGGTGCTTGCCTCGGGCAAAACTACGGGCGAAGCGTTCTTCGTTGAGGAAATTGTGTTGGAGCAAATGCACGACAATCTCATCAATCTCGTCGTTTTTCATACCCAGTTGGTACAACTTATCCACCACTTCACGGTGACAACGCTCTTGGTAGGAACAGTAGTATTCCAGTTTGAGCGTGGCTTCGGCAAGGGTGAGTTTTTCGGTCATGGGTTGGTGGTTGCAGCCGTAAAAGTAGGGATTTTTGGGGATAAGGGAAAAGGGACAAGTGAAAAGGGAAAAGGGATGTAACAAAAACAGGTGTAACAATTTATTTTGTTACCTGTTTTTTTGTTACATCCCCAATTTACGGTGGTTCAGGGCTCTTAGCGGTTATTTTTTGGCACACAGTTGCCACGGATGATACAGATTTTCGTGGATTTTTTTATCTGTGTTCCAATGTGCTGGCCGGAATGAAGTTTTAAATTTTAGCACACAGATTATACAGATGATACAGATTTTCACGGATTTTTTCATCCGTGTTCCAATGTGCTGACCGGTATGAAGGTTTAATTTTTTAGCACACAGATTATACAGATGATACAGATTTTCACGGATTTTTTATCTGTGTTCCCATTTACAAAGCGATAAGTGGTTCGTTTTTTCGCAGCATTCCGAACTTTATCAGTAGAAAATTACATTTCCAAACAATGTATAATTCGCATCAAAATCAAACTATAATTGAAAATTGTAAGCAAAAAACCGTAATTGTTTCCCAAAGATTTCAATTTGAAAGGAAACGTTTAAAATGTTAAAAAAAATGTTGATATCGTAATAATTTCTTAACCCAAACTGCTTGTTATTTAGTAATTTAGACGTAGTTTTGTAAGCCCTTTTTTCTACCTCAATTCTCTTGGCCTTTTTTTGTGCGCAAAAGAGCCATTGCTCTCGTGCCCCAAAAGGACTGGTGACTATGAAACTATATTTTTTCAACTGTATGAAATTAAGGACTTTACTTTTTGGAATTGCACTTTTTACCGGATTTACAACTACTTCTTTTGCGCAAAATCCTTCAAATGGAGGGTTTGAAAATGGTATAACTTCTTGGACAACTTCAGGAACTGCACAAACCACCAATGCTAGGACAGGAGTTAATTCATTATCGCATTCAACTAGTTCAACTTCAAATGTTGCTCATACTAATTCAACACTAATTAGTATACCTAATGGAAGTTATGCGCATGTAATTGGTTGGGCAATAGGTTCTAATACTGTTGCTAGAGCTTCTTGTGGTGGAACATTGAATGTTACTACAAGTAGTACAGCTATAACGACAATTGGAACAACTTTAACTAGATTAACACATTCAGTACAAAATTCATCTGGTTCCTCTCAAAATTTTAGTTGCAGAGTCAATACAAGGTCTGTTGCTGGTCCGACAATAGTTTATTGGGATGATGTTGTTATGTATTCTTCAACTTCAGCTACACCTGATTTAGTAAAACCAATTGAACCTACATCATTTGTAGTTGGAACTTTAAATTCAAGTTCAGCATCGTTTTCTTGGACTAACGGGTCTGATGCTGGAACAGGAATTCAAAATACAGTTATTTTAAGAACCACTAATTTGTCTGCTTCTGCACCATCGATGAATGACCAAGGTATTTATTCTGTTACAGGAGGAACATCTGGTCCAAATATAGTTTCAACTGATTGGACAGTATTGTCAACGTCTGTTGGTTCAGGTAGTACATCATATACAGACTCTACAGTTACTCAAAATACAACATATAAATATGCAGTTATACACATTGATTTGGCATATAATTATTCAACTGCTTTAATTAGTGGGAATATAGTAATACCTGCATCAGGCATCACTACCCAAAACGATGGTGATTGGGATACGGGAGCCACTTGGGTTGGTGGTAACGTGCCTACGAGTGCTCAAAATGCCATAGTGAACCACCAAGTTACCGTGACCAATGCCGTGACAAGAAACTTGGGAACCACGACCAATGTAAACGCCGGGGCTTCATTGACCATTTCTAATACGTTTACCAACAATGGCACTACAAATGTGTCGGGGACCATTCAAATGAATACCGGCGGTAGTATAGCCGGCAACAGCTTAACATACAACGGAACAGCCAATACGCTCATTATGAACAGCAGTAGCGGTTTGTTTCCAATTTCAAATACTTCCGGATTTTGGCCTACCACCAATACGCCTTACAATGTAACCATACAAGGTACCGGAGCACAAATTAACAATGCGCTGGGCGCCGTAGCCGGGACTTTAATCTTGAACCAAGAACTGAATTGTGCCGCCGCCAATGTGCTAACCGTAAACGGAACGTTGCAAATCAATACCAATGGGTTTATCAATACCAATGCCCCTATTTACGGTAGTGCTTCAACCTTGAGATACAATTCCGGTTTTACTTATATCCGTTCTTTTGAATGGACATCCAATGTGGCTACCATAGGCGTTACGCCCGGTTATCCGAACAATGTTCAAATCAGCAACAATACCGCTTTTAGTTATTATACCGCAGCCAGTACCGGCCCAAAAGGGATGAATGGCAATTTGACCATTGATGCCGGTTCGAGTTTGACATTTGGCGCTACTACTACCGCAGGAGCCTTGACCGTTGCCGGAAATGTGAGCAATGCCGGAACGTTGACCTTAGGGTCGGCCGTAGGCGATGACTTAAAAACCGCCGGAAACTTTACCAACACCGGTACCTTTAATGGTGCCAACAGAGCCATAGAGTTTAGCAAAACTTCGGGAACACAAACCGTTTCTTCTACTACAGTGCCTTTGGTAATTCCTTATGTGGTGACTTCGGGCGCTACTACCGTACAATTTTTAAACGATGTAAACATCACAGCCCCTACTGCCGGAACCGCGGTGGTTTTGGGAGCCGGAACCATCATCGACCTAAATAACAGAAATGTAATCATCGGGACGGCCGGGGTTGCCAATATCATTACCGGTACCGGAACTTTCAAAGGAAGCACCACTTCCAACCTAACCTTGAGAGGAACGGGTAGTATCGGCACACTTTATTTTACCCCGACTTTCCAAAACTTAGGCACGTTTACCATCGACAGAACTTCGGGAGCTGTGGCTTGTGTCTTGGGTTCGGCTTTGACCGTAAATACTTCTTTGGCCTTGACCAACGGAATCGTTGATGTGGGCAATAACCCAATGACCATTGGCGCTTCGGGAACCATTAGTGGTGCTTCGGCGAGTAACTTTGTGATTGCCGATGTGGCGAACGGAACGAGTGCTTCTTTGCGCAAAACCTTATCCGCCGCCGGAACTTTTACCTATCCGATAGGCGATAGCGCCGCTTCAGCCGATGGCATGCAATATTCTCCACTAACCGTAGTTTTCAGTGGCGGAACGTATGGCGGTTATGCCGGTTATGCCGTGCACGACATCAAGCAACCTAATTTAGATGCGTCAACTAACTATATTACCAGATATTGGAGCATGACTTCATCGGGGATTGCCCCAACCACTTATGCCGTTACCGGAACCTATTTGCCGGTGGATGTAGTGGGAACAGAAGCCGCTTGTCAATCGAACCAATGGAACGGGACGAGTTGGACCAATGGTGGAGCGCCGGTTACCACCAATACCATGAGCATCACGTGTAATACTTTCCCAACGACCAATCATTTGACCGCCGGTTCGAGAGACCGCGAGATTAATGTGGTGCAAGGCGTAACGAATTATTTAACAGGCAGTACTTATGATTTTGGGACTGTGCTGACCACCACGCCGGTAGATGTGGTGTTTACCATTCAAAACTTAGGACAACAAACCATTACTTTAACCAATACGGCACCAACCATGACGGGAAATCCGCCTTATTCGGTGTTTGCTAATTATTCGGGAACTACGGTGCCAATCATCAGTGGAACAACTCCCGGAACGAGAACGTTTACCATTCGTTTTGCACCAACCGCCAACGGGACTTTTACCGGAAGCGCGACCATTGTTAACGATGATGCCAATGAAAGTTCTTATGTCATCAACTTCACGGGAGTAGGGCAAGTACCGGCACCGGATATTAATGTCAAAGGTGTGGTTGGGGCTAACCCAAGCATCCTTTCGGGCGATAGCACACCTGCCGCTTCAGACAATACCCAGTTTGCGAATACGAACCTTGGCGCGAGTACCGTTAATACTTTCCGTATAGAAAACATTGGAAACTTGGCTTTGAATGTAACGAGTATTACGTCTTCCAACCCTACAGAATTTACGGTGACTTCGAGTGCACCTTACAGCAATATTCCTTTTAGCGGAACCAATTATGTTGATTTCACCATTACTTTTAGTCCGCAATTGGCCGGATTGAGAACGGGAACCATCACCATAGTTCACGATGATCCGTATGGCAGTGAGAGCCCGTATACTTTTGCCGTAGAGGGCAATGGTGTTTGTGCCACAGCAACCAATACGGTAACGCCAACTTCGGGACCGGTAGGGACGGAAGTGACCATCACCGCTACCGCAAATAACCTGTCCGGTGCCGGTTTAACCCTTAACGGTGTCACAGTAACGCCTATTACGCAAGTTTCGGCTACCCAAATTAAATTTACAGTACCGAGTGGTGCCACTTCCGGAAACTTGGTTACCACGAATAGTCAAGGTTGTACCGCGACCAATGCGTTTACCGTATTGACTACTTTGGCCCAACCTTGTGAAGGCGGATACATTCCGACCGATTTGTTCATCAGTGAGTTTACCGATTCTAATGCCGGAGCATTGAGTTATGTTGAAATATACAATGGTACAGGAGTTACCAAAAACTTAGCCAACTATTCGATTAGAGTGGCCAACAATGGAGGCGCTTATGCAGCACCTTTAGCTTTGAGCAACGTCAATTTGGCTTCGGGCAGCACTTATGTGGTGGCTTTGGGCGATGATGATGCTTGTGGAACACCCGGAGGAAATGGGTCGTATGGAGCCCAGTCTTTTATAGGTGGTTCGGTTAACTTTACCAATAATGAGCACGATCATGCTGCTTTGTTCAATGGGAGTACTCAAATTGACAGTTGGGGAGCTTTTGGCAATAATACTTGGGCCAATGGCTTAGGATTGGGGACAGAAGGGGCCAACTTTAAAAGAAGAACAACGGTCGTAGCTCCTAATACCACTTATCTTAACGCGGATTGGATTATAACAGATTATGCCGGAGCCGGAGTAGGTTCTTGTGCCAATAACGATTATAGCAATATTGGAATTTACAGTATGCCGGCGGTGACTACCCCAACGGTGACTACCCATCCGACCTATACCCCAACGTGTAAAGCGACCAGTTTAACAGTAGCCGGAACCGAAGGGTTTTCAGGCGGAAATGCCTTGGCTTACCAATGGTATGCCGTAGCACCGAATGCCACCACTTGGACAGCCTTGACCGATGGAGGATTGTACAGCGGAACCAATACTGCCACGTTAAACATAGCCGATGTAGCCACTTTAGTAGGATACCAGTTTTATTGTCAGGTACGAGAGAACAGTGCTACTTGTTATGCCGCTTCCAATGCGGTGATGATTACCGCAGGACAATCGACTACTTGGAATGGCAGTGCATGGTCTAACGGAGCGCCAACGACCGGTATGGCTGTAGTGATTAACGGCAATTATGACACGGCATTACACGGTAGTTTTGAAGCTTGTAGTGTTACGGTTAACGGAGGGTTTACGTTGAACATTCAATCCGGAGATTATGTGTCAATCGTAAATGATTTGACAGTTAATACTGCCGCAACCTTCTTGGTACAAGATGATGCTTCTTTGGTGATGGTTAATGATAACGGTGTGGTGACCAACAACGGAACCACCAATGTAATCAGAACCACCGCGCCATTCGAATTATATGATTATACGTATTGGTCTTCACCGGTTAACGGTGCTAATATCAGTAGCACGTTTACAGGTTGGAGAACCGATTATTCTTTTGAGTTCAATGCGGCCAATTATTCCGACATGAACACGATAGATTATTACGGAACGGTAACTGCTGCCGGTGTGCCCGACAGTTTTGACGATTACGCACCGTGGGCTTGGTTGCCTTATACCGGAAACATGACCAACGGAAAAGGCTATGCCATTATGGGACCTACCGGATTGGCATTTGGGCCGAGTGCTACCACAACCGTTACTTTTTCAGGTCCGGTGAACAATGGCGTTATTTCGATAGGTATAGTAGAAAGCGGAAATCCGGCGAACACTGCCGATGATTTTAACCTTATAGGGAATCCTTATCCTTCGGCTATTTTTGCCGATGATTTTATCACGACTAACGGAGCCAAAACGTCAGGAAGTTTGTATTTCTGGACGCACGTAGATGATGTTTCGATTTCCAATCCGGGACCTAACCTGTACAATTTCATCACCGATGATTATGCGGTATACAATTTATCGGGAAGTACCAGAGCCAGTTTTACGGGTAGTGCGGTGCCAACAGGGTATATCGCTTCGGGTCAGGGATTCTTTGTAGAAGCCCAAGGCAATAATACTTTGACCTTTAACAACGCCATGAGAGATAAAGACCATGACAATACTCAGTTTTTCAGAACGGCCCAAACGCAAGCCGCAGAGAAAGACCGATTGTGGTTGAATTTGAGAAACGGTGACGGGATGTTCGGTCAGTTGCTGGTGGCTTATTTGCCCGACTCTACGCTTGATTTTGATTGGGCTTATGATGCGCGAGTTAATCAAAGCAACAATTATTTGAGCTTCTATACTTTAGGCAATAACGAGAAGTATAAAATCCAGGCCAGATCCAATTTTGTGGCGTCAGACATCGTGCCGATTGGTTATTTCAGTTCGGTTGACGGCGAGTTCAGCATTAGCATCGACCAACAAGAAGGCGTATTAAACAGCGAGTCGACTAACATTTATGTAGAAGATTTACAATTGAACATCATCCACGATTTGAAAGCGTCGCCTTATACTTTTACCACGGCCAGCGGTAAATTTGAAAACAGATTCTTATTGCGTTATACCAATGGTTCCGCGCTGGACAACCCTAATTTTGATACTTTGAACAACAGTGTTGTGGTTGCTGCCAATCAAGGAGCGCTAACCATAAAATCTTATATACAAACGATAGATGAAGTAATGGTTTACGATGTATTGGGCAGACAATTGTACCAAGCCAAAGGCATTGGCACCAATGATTTTACAACCAGCAACATATCGTTGAGCCAGCAATCCCTGATTGTAAAAATCAAGCTCGATAGCGGTACGGTTGTTACCAAAAAGATATTGATGAATTAAAAAAAGCGGCTCAGGAATGAGCCGCTTTTTTTAGGGCTGTTTGTTAGTTCTGACAATGGCCTGATTGTTTTTGTAATCTATCCAACGTTGGCCTTTCCATTTGCGCATGAGGTTGTCAAAGTGTCGCATGATAAAGACATTATAGGCGGCTTTAGACAAGTTGGTTACGCTTGTGGGAAATGCCCTCAAACTCATTGAAAATCCGGGGGTAACGTATTTCATATAATGCCAATAGCCTTCGGGCATGTAGAGCATTTCGCCGTGTTTTAAATGGGTTACCAAGCCTTGGGCTTTTTTTAGTGCCGGCCATTTCTCAAAATCGGGATGGTCAAAATCGATGTCTTCTCTCGAGATTAGGGCATGAGGCACTTTGTATAAATAAGGCGTTTGGTCGGGAGCAAAAAGCACACATCTCTTTTGACCGTGAAAGTGGAAATGCAGGATGTTAGAATAATCAATATCGTAATGCATAAACACTTTCGAGTTTTCTCCGCCAAAGAAAAGCATGGGCAATTGTTTGACCAATTTCAACCCGAGGTCGGGCCATTTGAAATCGTTTTTCAACACCGGGACTTCTTTGATCAAGTTGTATAAAAAGATGCGATAGTTGGTGGGTTTGGCATTGAGTAAATCGACATAATCACTCATTTTCATTTGGGCGTGCGCCTCGTTAAATCCGTCTTTGTGAGAAACCGGGCGGTCGTCATAAAGCGGTACGATTTTGTCACCGGCAACTTGCTTGATGTAGGCTAGGTTCCACTTTTCATAGGCCGGCCAATCGGCAGTGAGTTGCTCGATAACCAGAGGTTTTTGTTTTTTTACATAATGGTTGTAAAAATCCTCTTTTGAAATAGTTTTTACGCGTTCAATTTCTGTGAGTATTAATGACATAGACTGTTCTGGTAAAATATAAAAAAAAGCTCCCGGCAAAAGATGCCGAGAGCAAAGTTATAAAAAGCTTTAAAAACTAGGTGTTTTTTTGAAAAAGTTAACTTATTTTCCTTTGGTAGAAGCTTCCAAATTGCGCTCAATTTGGTGACCCGGACGCGTCCATTTTGGTTTTTCGCCCAAGGATTGGAACTGTGAATCTTCCGCTTCCACGGTCGTAGGCTGCATTATTTTGATAAATGGTTTTTGCGGTATTAGGCCAAGAGTTTCAAACATTTTCATGTCTTCATTCACATCCGGATTGGGTGTGGTCAATAATTTATCGCCTGCAAAAATCGAATTGGCACCGGCAAAGAAGCACATGGCTTGACCTTCGCGAGACATTTCGGTTCTTCCGGCAGAAAGACGCACTTGGGTTTCCGGCATTACGATACGGGTAGTGGCTACCATGCGAATCATTTCCCAAATTTCAACCGGCTTTTCGTTTTCCATAGGGGTACCTTCTACGGCTACTAACGCGTTAATCGGCACCGATTCCGGTTGCGGGTTTAAGGTAGACAAAGCGACTAACATACCGGCTCTGTCTTCAATGCTTTCTCCCATTCCGATAATTCCGCCGCTACACACGGTTACATTGGTTTTGCGGACGTTTTCTATGGTTTGCAAACGGTCTTCAAAACCGCGGGTTGAAATCACTTCTTTATAATAATCTTCAGAAGTGTCTAAGTTGTGGTTGTAGGCGTATAAACCGGCTTCGGCCAATCTTTGCGCTTGATTTTCGGTTAACATTCCGAGTGTACAACACACTTCCATGTCGAGTTTGTTGATGGTTCTTACCATTTCCAATACTTGGTCAAATTCTTCTCCGTCTTTTACATTACGCCAAGCGGCACCCATACAAACTCTTGATGAACCGTTAGATTTGGCTCTTAAGGCTTGTGCTTTTACTTGGCTTACGGTCATTAAATCGTTGCCTTGGATGTCGGTATGGTAACGGGCAGCTTGTGGACAATAGCCACAATCTTCAGGGCAACCGCCGGTTTTGATGGAAAGTAAGGTCGAAACTTGAACCACATTAGGGTCATGGTGTTCGCGGTGAATGGAGGCTGCTTCGTAAAGCAAATCCATTAAGGGTTTGTTGTATATGGCGATGATTTCTTCTTTGGTCCAATTGTGTTTTGTAATGCTCATAGGTAACATTTTATATTGCACCAAAAGTAGTCAATTTGTATTTAAGTTACAATTTGAAAAACAATAAAAGAAGGCTGTTAATCTTGGGCAGCCGTTTTGTTTCGGAAAAGTTGCATGGCGATAAACACTACGATAACCCCGGAAGCAATTCCTTCAAACAAAAGTCCTATAGCGTATTCATTGGCTGTTGGGTTTCCGCCAAATAAAAATTCTCCCGAGAGATTTTTGACGTATTCATTCCCGCCTCTGGCATAGATATAAGTCACCAAGCCCGCTACGCTGAGTAAAACACCCGTGATGGCGGTGGTTCCTGCCGAAAGCAAATTGGCTACATAGCCTGTTTTGCCTTCTTTGAAGTTGGATTGCAATGTTCTGCTCACGCCATAGTAAACAAAGGCGGCGTTCAGCATTCTGAGGTAAATGACTTTTGACAAACCGAAGAACTCCATGATTAAAAAATAAAGGGCGATTCCGGCAAAGATTAGGATTCCGTTGACTATTTCTTTAGGTAGTTTCATCTTGATAAGGTTTAAAAGGACAATTAAACAAGTCTATCAAATTTAAGAAATTATCTTTGAAAAAGTAATTATTTAACAGAAAAGAAACTTTTGTTTCAGTAAAATAAAAGTAAAATTAAATTATTTACAGTTGACTGAGGTACTCTTGTGCGGATAGTTTATCAAGAGCCAACTGGTTTTTGAGTGCGTCTAAAGATTCAAATTTTTGTTCGTCTCGCATTCTTTTAAGGAGCGAAACGGTGATGGTTTGGTCGTAAAGATCCTGATTAAAATCGAATAAGTTGATTTCAATAGTTTGGCTGGTGCCGTCTACGGTAGGTCGGTTCCCGATATTCATCATGCCGTAAAATGGTTGTTGGTTGAGGACACATTTGGCGACATAAACGCCGTTTTTAGGAATGAGTTTGTAGTCTTCTTCGATATGGATATTGGCTGTTGGATAACCGATGGTTCTGCCCAATTGTCGGCCTTTGGTCACGGTTCCGGTTAGGGAATAATTATAGCCTAAATAATCATTGGCCAATTCGATTTGACCTTCACACAAAGCGGTTCGGATTTTGGTTGAGCTCACGGAAACAGCATTGATTTCCTGCGCTGAGATTTGTTCTACTTCAAAGCCGTAAGTATGGCCAAATTCGATAAGGTCATTGATGTCAGCCGTACGGTTTCTGCCAAAACGATGGTCGTAGCCAATGATGATTTTTTTTAGTTTAAAAGTATCCACCAAAACCTGACGGACAAAGTCCTCGGCGGTCAATCGGGAAAACTCTTTGTCAAAAGGATGAACGACCAAATGGTCAACGCCTAAGTTGTCCAACAAGGCTATTTTTTCATTCAGGGTATTGAGCTGTTTCATCTCGGTGCCTTCCTGCAGGACCATTCGGGGATGCGGGAAAAAAGTCAGTACCAAACTTTCACAGTCATTTGATTTTGCGGAAGCGATGATTTGCTCCAATATTTTTTGATGGCCAAGATGAACCCCGTCAAAAGTACCAATAGTAACGATGGTTTTGTCTTTGGGTTTAAAGGAATGAATGGAAAGATGTGTTTTCAACCGTAGATTTTTTACAAAAGTAAATTTTATTTTAAAAGAAAAGAGGATTGAAAATGAATTCAATCCTCTTTTTTTAGTTATGCGTCAATTCATTATTCTTTGATAAAGCGCAATGTTTTGCTTTGCGTACCGTTTGATACAGTGATTAAATATACACCGCTACTGTAGTTAGTAGTGTCTATAGATAAATCATCAACGGTTAGGATATTTTTTTGACCTACTGTTTGACCTAAGTAGTTGTAAATCGTAACATTTTTAACTAGTTCAATTCCGGTTGGAACGGCAATGTTTAATACATTGTTAGCTGGGTTAGGGTAAACGTAAATGTCATTTAATGTTTCGAAAGTTTCGTTGCTTAATACGTTAACGGTAAACACTTTACTCTCTGTAGCACCAAATGAAGCGCCTGAAGCAACGATTACAGTACCATCAGTTGATTTGATGTCATAATAACCAGTACCATAGTTACAACAAATTCCGTCGCTGTAAGCGTCATTAATGGTAAAGGTGTAACAGTTGTTATTGGCTAAAGTCCAGTTTTGAGTAATAAGGGCCGGAAGCCCAGTAGTATCGGTGTACGGACCACCACTATACAAAATAGTTCCTGCTTGATTTTTTAAGTTCCAAGTTGTTTCTGAACCATACAAATCTCTTTGTAATCTAAACACATAATTGTTGAATGTATAGTTGGGTGGACCTGATGGGATAGTGTAAGCAGCAGAAACACTGTTGTTTGAAGCTCTTTGATCAGTTACGCCATTAGCGGTTGTGATGGTACCATTGAAGGTTCCGTTAGTGGCGTTTGTTACCGGCATGTCAAAAGTAGCAAATTTGTTTTGCGCTAAATTTCCTGTCCATGGATAAGTATAGTTGGTTCCGCCATTGATGTTATAAGAAATAACGGCTGAAGTTAAAGTAGCTGTTCCTCTGTTGTATATAGTAACTTTTATAGTTGGTGAAGGAGCAGTGCCACAAGCACCACTGGCAGTAGCACAAACGTTTTCCAATTTTAATTCAGCATCGTTCGTAAATAATGGAATCGCTTGATCTTTTGTTGAAGTTTTTAGCGAAAGTCTTCTAGTTGCGTTATTCATCACAGTTGTGATTCTGGCTTTTTGGTCTACAGTAAAGATGTTCATACAAGCATCATCTGTATAATCCATGTAGTTTTCAATCATATCATTCCCCGGTTGTGAGGGACAAGAATTGGTGCCTGCCGGACAGCCATAATTTGGCGCTCCTGCTCTAGGGGTGTCGTTACAATAGTCATCTACAACACAAGGCGTTCCGTCTTCTCCCCAGATGTGACGTAAACCTAAAAAGTGCCCTACTTCATGGGTCATTGTTCTTCCTTTGTCAAAAGAATTGTCTCCGTAAAGTCCGCCAGAGAAAATATTTCTTGATCCGAAATAAGAATAATTGGCTACCACACCATCAGTATTGGCAGCGCCACCATTGGCGTTTAAACCGGCTAAAGTAGAGTTGCTTGGAAACTGAGCATAACCCAAAAGAGAGCCGTCTGAGAATTGTACGCTCCACATGTTCATGTATTGCGTTGGGTCCCATATAGTGCTTGGTTTAACGGTAGAGTTAATTGCTGTTGTTGACCAAGAAGCTTGACAAAGATTGTGTCTTACAATACCATTGGTTGGGTTACCGTTTGGATCTGATTTGGCCAATGCAAATTGAATCATAGTGTCGGCACCAACTGCATTGGTATTGAATCCCGGAGTTCCGGCCATACGTCTGAAATCCTGATTCATAACTGTGATTTGAGACTCTACTTGAGCGTCTTGTATATTAGGAGCTGTTCCAACTGGTTGACCATTGTGGATTACGTGTACTACTACAGGAATGGTAATAACACCACCTGATTCTGAACGGTACTCCGGACTGGCTTTGTATCTTTCAATTAAAGGAGACAACCAGGCTTCAAATTGAGCTTCTGTCATTCTTTTAGGGTCATTTTCCTGTAAGAAATGCTCATATTCTGTAGAAGCACAACGAATCAAACCTTCCGGTGATACATTAGTGACTGGCTTTCCAAAAAGAGTTCTTTGTTTTGCTTCTTGGCTGTATCCTACGCATAAGGAAAACAAAAGAAACAAAGACATAAAAGTAATTTTTTTCATGATTTTTAGTTTGTTATAGTAAAAGATAATTGTATAATAGCGGATAAAAATATAAAAAAAATATTAAGCAACAAACTTCTTTGGTGGGGTTAACAGTTGTAATATTCAGAATTCTAAGAATCGGGCATTTTTTAGCCCTAAATTAATATAAAATAGCCCTTTAAGACATTAAAAGCACTAGTAATTTTCTTAGTTTATTTGTTCCGAATTAATATTTTTATTTTCCGTTAAAGCTATTCATGGTGTTATTTAATCCTGCCAAGGCAAAGGATTCTATGATTTCTTTGGAGAGGACAAAACGTTCCGGAAGTTTGGCTTTTTCTTCTTCGTTCCATTCACCCAAAACATAATCTACTTGTTGGCCTTTTTTGAATTCATCGCTAATGCCAAAACGAAATCGAGGATATTCGGTTGTGTTCAAAACGAGTTGGATGTTTTTCAAACCATTGTGCCCACCATCACTGCCTTTGGCTTTGATGCGGATGGTGCCAAAAGGCAAATTCAAATCGTCAGTAATGATTAAGACATTTTCTTTGGCGATGTTTTCTTTTTCCATCCAATATTGCACCGCTTTACCGCTCAAATTCATATAGGTATTGGGTTTCAGTAAAATCAGCTTTCTGCCTTTGATATTGTATTCGGTTTTGCTTCCTAGTTTGGCTGTTTCAAAAGACAAGCTTTCTTTTTGGGCGACATAATCCAAAATTTTGAAGCCAATGTTGTGGCGTGTATTTACATATTCGGCACCAATGTTTCCAAGTCCGACAATTAGGAATTTTTTCATTTCTTCTGCGTTATCAGCAATTGTATTAGTGGTAAATATTTTAGTTAACCATTTCATGAGGCAAAAATAAACTAATTTATTACTTCAGTTCGCTATGATGGTGTGAAAATTTTTAGCCACGGATTTTACGGATTAGCACGGACTAATCTGTGCTAATCCGTAAAATCCGTGTAATCTGTGGCAAAGAATAGCAATGTACTAAGCAAGCAGATTTAATCCATAATGGGGTATTTCCCGAAGTTTATAAAATGCCTTTTGTTTGTTTTTTAGCCCCGACAGGAGCTAATCTCGTCTTTTGGGACGAGATGCGGATGGCGGGAATATGGAAACCAAGAATGCCCGAGCCTTTCGCTCCTAAATAAAAAAGCCCCGTTTTTCAACGAGGCTTTTAGTATGACTTGGAAATAAATTATTTTTTCTTTCCTTTTGCCGGAGCTTTTGCTGCTTTTGCTGCTTCTTGAGCGGCTTTCATAGCAGCACGTGAAATCTTCACTTGACAAACCACGGTGTTGTCCGGGTGCATCAATTTGAAGTTTTTAGCTTCTAATTTGGTAACATATAATTTGTTACCCATTTGCAATTCAGAGATGTTAGCTTCAACATAATCCGGAAGATTTTTTGGTAAAGCTTTCACTTTTAATCTTCTTTGGTTCAAACGTAAATCACCACCTAACAAAACCCCTGGAGAAGTTCCAACGATTTTCACCGGAACTTCCATAGTGATTTCTTTGCTTTCGTTTAATTGAAAGAAATCAATGTGTAAAATTTTGTCAGACACCGGGTGAAACTGAATGTCTTGAAGAATAACATTGGTAGTTTTTCCAGCCAAATCAACCACAACTGTGTGTGCGTTTGGAGTGTAAACCAAGCCTTTGAATGCTTTTTCTTCTGCTGCAAAATGCTGTGGTGTAGTTCCTCCGTAAATAACGCAAGGGACCATTCCAGCATCACGTAAGGCTTTAGTAGCTTTTTTGCCTACGCTTTCTCTTTCTTGTCCTTTAATCGTAATCGATTTCATTGTAAAAATATATAGTTAATAAAAAAATACTTAATTGAATTACATCAGGAATTTACCGCTGATGGAATTGTTGTGTTGCACCATGTGCATTACTTCTGCGAAGAGCGGTGCACAACTCACCACTTTTATTTTATTTGATTCTTTCTTTAACGGAATAGAATCGGTAACAATCAACTCAAGCAATTTAGAGTTTTCGATTTTTTCATACGCTTCTCCCGAAAGGATAGCATGCGTACAAATCGCTCTCACACTTATCGCGCCTTTTTCCATCATCAAATCGGCGGCTTTGGCTAGTGTTCCTCCGGTGTCGATCATGTCATCGACCAAAATTACATTTCTGCCTTTTACTTCTCCAATCAACTCCATGGTGTCAATCACATTGGCCGCTTTTCTTTGTTTGTAACAAATGACTACGTCAGATTCTAAAAATTTAGAATAAGCATACGCTCTTTTCGAACCGCCCATATCCGGAGAAGCAATCGTTAGATTGTCTAACTGCAAACTCTTTACATACGGTAAAAAGATCGTCGAGGCAAACAAGTGATCGACCGGTTTTTCAAAAAACCCTTGAATCTGATCGGCATGTAAATCCATCGTCATGATTCGAGTGGCGCCGGCAGTTTCCAATAATTTGGCTACTAATTTGGCTCCAATCGGCACTCTTGGCTTGTCTTTACGGTCTTGTCTTGCCCAACCAAAGTAAGGAATTACCGGAGTAATGTGTCGGGCTGATGCTCTTTTTGCAGCATCAATCATTAACAAAAGCTCCATTAAATTATCGGCACTCGGAAAAGTAGAGCAGACAATAAAAACGCGTAATCCTCTTATTGATTCTTCAAAAGAAGGTTGAAACTCGCCATCACTATATTTTGAGAACGTAACTTTACCCAGCGGAATCCCATAGTTAGTAGCTATTTGTTCGGCCAGATGGACGCTTTGTGAACAGGCAAATATCTTTGCTTCGGGTTCTAAATGCGACATTGTCAATTATTGTTTTTATTCCGTTGCTCTTATGTCATTTAGCGCTGATTGCTGTCTCATGCTTCCTGAATATAATTGCCTCGGATGTAGTTAGTTAGTTGTGTGTTGCTGTAACGCGGTGCAAATTTAGAAATTAAATCCGACTCTGAAAGGATATTTTTAAGTATTTTTTGGTTTGTATGAAGAAATTTTTTTTACATTTGCACCCACAAAACACAAATACCTTAATGCCCGGATGGCGGAATTGGTAGACGCGCACGACTCAAACTCGTGTTCTTAGGAGTGTGGGTTCGATTCCCACTCCGGGTACTTAGAAAAACCTCTCAGCAATGAGAGGTTTTTTATTTTATAATTATTTCGTGTTCTTAGGAGTGTGGGTTCGACCTGCCTGCCGGCAGGCAGGTTCCCACTCCGGGTACAAAACCTCTCAGCAATGAGAGGTTTTTTTGTTTAAATTTGATGGTGTTTTATATGTATGCCATATCAAGTTTGAATAGAAACTATATTTATGTTGGATTAACAGATAATATAGAAAGGCGATTTATGGAGCATAATTCAGGAAAGAATAAAACAACAAAACCTTATTTACCATTTAAAATTATTTACAAAGAAGAATTTGAAACTAGGGAAGAGGCAAGAATTCGTGAAAAATATTATAAATCGGGAATTGGAAAAGAAAAACTAAAGCAAATCCGTGAACAGACAAAATAAAAGGCTCGACCTGCCTGCCGGCAGGCAGGTTCCCACTCCGGCCTGTCTGCCGAAGGTAGAGTACAAAAGGAAAACCTCTCAGCAATGAGAGGTTTTTTTGTTTGTTGTAAGAATGAAATATATTCTAATTAGCCCCGATAGGAACGGCATCCTTTTTAGGATTGGCCGGAACACAGTGCAGGCACATCCTAAAAAGATATAGTGGATAGCGGGAAGATAAGTGTAATGAAGCAGGAAACTTCTGCTCCTAAAAAACTAAAACCCTAAAATCAATTTGGCAATCGAAAAGTAAATCAATATTCCGCAAATGTCATTACTGGTGGTGATGAACGGTCCGGTCGCCAAGGCCGGATCAATGTTGAATCGATGCAGTAATAGCGGTACAAAGGTTCCAATTAGCGAGGCGATGATAATTACTGAAATCAACGCTATGGTGACAATCTCTCCAATAATCAATTCTACATTCAGCAAGAAATGACTGCCCACGAATAAGATCGAGGCCAATATGATTCCGTTGAGCAAACTCAACGACACTTCTTTGATCAAACGATTCCATAACGAACCGCTAATAGATTGATTGGCCAAACCTTGCACAATAATCGCAGAAGATTGTACGCCTACATTTCCGGCCATCGCAGCGATTAGCGGTGTAAAGAAAAATAAATTCCCGTGATTGGTCATCGCGCCTTCGAATAGACCTAAGACTCTAACGCTGATAAAACCACCAAACAATGCTAAAACCAGCCAAGGCAAACGCGCACGGGTTAAGTCGAGGATGCTGTCATCGGCTTCTACGTCTTGTGAGATACCCGCAGCCAACTGGTAATCTTTATCGGCTTCCTCTTTGATTACGTCTACGATATCGTCAATGGTAATTCTACCGACTAAGCGTCCCATTTCATCTACGACCGGAATGGCTTCCAAGTCATATTTTTGCATGATACGAGCAACATCCGTGTTGGGCATGTCCACTCTAACATAATCTACTTTTTTGATATACACTTCGCTGATGGGCGTTTTGGTAGAAGTCGTCAATAAATCTTTTAGAGATAATCTTCCTTTCAAACGGTTTTCGTCATCTACCACATAAATCGAATGCACACGTGTTACATTTTCCGCCTGAATTCGCATTTCTTTTACGCAGGTTAGTACGTTCCAATTTTCATTGACTTTCACCAACTCTTTTCCCATCAAACCTCCGGCAGTATCTTCGTCGTAGCGCAACAAATCGACAATGTCTTTGGCGTGTTCTACGTCTTCTAATTCGGAGATTACTTCTTCTTTTTTGCTTTGCGAAAGTTCGGCAATAATGTCGGCAGCGTCATCGGTATCCAATTCGTCAAGCTCTTCCGCAATTTCTTTGGCCGAAAGCCCTTGGAGGATTTTTTCACGCAAATCATCTTCCAACTCGGGAAGAATTTCAGCGGTAATTTCACTGTCCAGGATTTTAAAAATATAGGTGGCTTCAGCCGTTTCCAATTCCTCAAAAATCTCCGCGATATCGGCATGGTGCATGTCATTCAACAACACTTCCAATTCTTGGTCGTTTTTGTCGTGAATGAGTTGCTCGATTTGCGCTAAGAGTTCTTTGCTGATTTTAAACTGCATGGGCTTCTATTTTTTGGGTGAGTTCAATGAACTGCTCCACAGTTAATTGTTCCGGACGGAGGTCAAAGATAGTATCTTCTTTTAAATTATCCGACAGGTTAAACGATTTTAGACTGTTTCGCAAGGTCTTTCTGCGTTGTTGGAAACCGGTCTTAACCACAGTAAAGAACAATTTTTCATTACAAGGCAAATGAAAATCCGCTTTTCGGCGCAAGCGCAATACGCCCGATTTTACTTTGGGTGGCGGATTGAAAACATGTTCGTGAACCGTAAATAAATATTCAGCGTCGTAAAAAGCCTGGACCAAAACCGAAAGTATGCCATATACTTTATTGCCTTTTTTGGAACAAATTCTTTCGGCGACTTCTTTTTGGAACATACCGGAGAACTCAGGTACTTGCTCGCGCAATTCCAAACATTTGAACACAATTTGGGACGAAATATTATACGGAAAGTTTCCGGTAATGGCGAAAGGTTTGCCTTCAAACACCTCATTGATGTTGTATTTCAAAAAGTCTTTAGAGATGATTTTTCCGTGCAACTTTGGGTAATGTGCATTCAAATATTCCACCGATTCGGTGTCAATTTCAATCACATAGGTCGTGGTCGGTTTCTCCAAAAGATATTTGGTCAATACGCCCATGCCCGGACCGATTTCTAATACGTTGTCATAACCTTCAAGACTCAAGGTGTCGGCAATGTCTTTGGCTATGCTTTCATCGGTTAAGAAATGCTGCCCGAGGTGTTTTTTGGCTTTTACTTGGTTCATTTTAATGATCGCTTATCAATTCCAATTCCGTTCTGAAGGCCAACATTTTGTCGCCAAAAAGGCGATGTCCTTCTTCGCGTAATCTTGGTGCATCTTCATCGTAATATTTTTGCAGGGTTTCTTTGCTATCGGTACAATATTGAATAGAATAAGTCATGCCGCCCATTTCTTCTTCGATTAAAACTTTCACCATGCGTGCCGAAGAAAATTTTCCGGTGGCCAAGACGTCGTTAATATGTTTTTCCTGCATCCATTGCATCCATTGGTCGTGAACGCTTTCGTGTATGTTGATGGTAACGTTGTATAAAATCATGTCAAAGGGATTTGTTAATCTGGTTATTCGGTGATTTGAGGTTTTAAAGATTGGTATCGCCTCTTAATTTTCTGTACTTGTTCCGCGAGTCTACGAAATAAATACTGTCTTCGTGTTTGAAGATGATTTCTTCATAAAGCGGTTTGGCCTTTTCGACATCGACTAAATTAAAGTTGTAAATCTCAGCTGAATAATACAATGCTTCGTCTACATAAATGCTTTCTTTTTGGTTGGTGGTAATGTTGTTGTAGTATTCCAAAGCTTTAGTGAAATCGCCCATTTTCTCATAGGTTTTACCAATGCGCAATAGCGTTACGGCTTCAATTTCTTCGCCTTTGTGCTCTTTTAAAATGAGTTGAAATTGCTCCAAAGACGCCGCTTTTTTATTTTGGTACAACAAAAAATCAGCACGGGCAAATTTCTTCAAAGCCACTTGGGTCGAATCTTCAACAGTATTGTCACTGATTAATAAAAACAAGTCCAAAGCGTCATTGGCAATCAATTGGGAGGCCGCCGATTTTAATACTTTTAATTGATGGGTAGCCCATTCGAAATCACCTTTGAAATAACTGGTTTTAGCGGTTTTCAATTGCGCTTCCTGGCCGGTAACATCTCCTGCCATGTCTTCGCCTACTTGGGAATAATAAATTAAGGCTTGGTTGTATTTTTCTTCCAATAAAAGAATGTCGGCCAATTGCATTTTGAGTTCAGCCAGTTGGTAACGATTGATGGGCATTTCCATGGCGTTTTTCAAAATCATCTTGGCTTTTTCGGGATTGTTCAAATGAAAGGCGGTGAAATCGGCTTCCAATTCGAGCAGGGATAAAGTATATGGACTTACGCCAAATTCTTTTATCAGTTTGTCCAATTCGGCCGTGATGGTCACATAATCTTTCTCGGTGGCATGATTGATTTTCATTTCCATCAAATAGGAATGGGCTTGAATCAGCAGTTCTAAATCGTTGGTGTTTTCTATAACAAAAGTCAAGATTTCTTTAGCTGAATCCTGGTCGTTATCGGCTATGGCCATTTCGCCCAAATTGACGATGTTGCCAAAGGATTCCGGGTTTCTTTTGTAAATGGCTTTTTGTTGCACGAAAGCTTTGCCGTATTCTTTGAGCTGCACAAAATACCAACTCAGAAAATCATTCCAAAAAACATCTTGGGTTTTCTGGGTTCGGATTAGTAATGCTTTTTTTAAGGTCTCATTGAAATTTTCGTCGCCGTCTTCGGTCATGAATCGCGACAATTGATTTTGAATAATCGGTAAGTTTTGCGGATTTTGATAAGCTTCTAACAAATAGGTTTCTATCATTAAATCGGTTTCGCCTTTTTGACCGTAAAGCATGGCCATTTGGAAATTAAAACTCAGTTTCGGGTCGGTTTCAATGGCAGTTTTATAAGCCAAAAGCGCATAATCAAACAACGCTTTTCTCTCAAAAGTATAGGCAATGCCATAAGCTTCTGGTGCGTGTTTCTTGATTTTATCAATCGCCTGATTGTAATATTTATTGGCTTTCTCTTGGTTTTTTTGCAGTTGGTAATTGAAACCCAATTCGATTAAAAGACTGTTTTGGCGGTATTTGTCGAGTCTTTCCTGCAGCGCTTTTTCGGCTTTGTCAAATTGTTGTAACTGTTGGTAACACTCAATGACTCTTTGAAAATAATTCGAATTGCCGGCTTGGGCTTTGAGCAATTCTTCATAGCTGACTAAAGCTTTTTCAAATTCGCCTCGGTCAAAATAATTATTGGCCAACTGTTCGTTTTGAGCCGAAGCCCAAAGCGAAAGGAATAAGCACGCTATGGATAGAAATTTTTTCATGTGTAACAGTAAAACGAACAATGTACTAAAGTAACACTTTTTGTGCTCCGTTAGTACATTGTTTGCTAAAGATTAACTTATTTAGTTAATGATATCAAAGCCGGTGTAAGGGCGCAATACTTCCGGGATTACAATGCCTTCCGGAGTTTGGTAATTTTCTATGATTCCGGCTAAAACTCTTGGCAGTGCCAATGAACTTCCGTTTAAGGTATGTGCCAATTGGGTTTTTCCGTCTTTTCCTTTGAAACGCAATTTCAAACGATTGGCCTGAAACGTTTCGAAGTTTGATACCGAAGAGATTTCCAACCATCGGTCTTGGGCGGTTGAAAACACCTCAAAGTCATAAGTCAATGCCGACGCAAACCCCATATCACCACCACAAAGGCGTAAGATTCTATAAGGCAATTTCAATTCCTGAAGAAGGCTTTTTACGTGTTCTACCATGCCGTCAAGGGCTTCGTGAGATTTATCGGGATGCTCGATGCGTACGATTTCTACTTTGTCAAATTGGTGCAAACGGTTCAAGCCGCGAACGTGTGCGCCCCAAGAACCTGCTTCTCTTCTGAAACATGGCGTATAACCTGTGGCCAAAACCGGCAAGTCTTTTTCCTGAAGGATTACATCGCGGTAAATATTGGTCACCGGAACTTCGGCCGTAGGAATTAAGTACAAATCGTCTTTGGCATCGTGGTACATTTGGCCTTCTTTATCCGGTAATTGTCCGGTTCCATAGGCTGAAGCTTCATTTACCAAGTGAGGCACTTGAAATTCTTGATAACCGGCTTCGGTATTTTTATCCAAAAAGTAAGAAATCAAAGCGCGTTGTAATTTGGCACCTTTTCCTTTGTAAACAGGGAATCCCGGAGCCGTAATTTTAGTTCCTAATTCGAAATCGATGATGTCGTATTTTTTAATCAAATCCCAATGAGGCAAAGCGCCTTCATGCAATACCGGTATATCGCCTTCTTGAAAAACATTGATATTGTCCTCGGCTGATTTGCCGGGCGGAACGATATCGGCAGGCGTGTTGGGCAGCAAATACATTTTTTGGGTTAGTTCGGCTGTGAAAACCTCTAATTTTTCACCCAATTCTTTGCTGGTTTCTTTGAGTTGACTTGTTTTTTGTTTTAAGATTTCGGCTTTGGCTTTTTCCCCGTTTTTCATCATTTCACCAATAGCAGCGGATAATTTATTGGCTTCTGCCAAAGTATTGTCGAGAGCTACTTGCGTGCTTCTTCTGTTTTCATCTAACTGAATGGCTTCTTCAACTATCGTTGTAGCGTCCATATTTCTTTTGGCCAAAGCGGCAATCACTTTATCCTTGTTCTCTCTGATGTAACTGATTTGTAACATGTCATTTTCTTTATAAGCACGCAAATTTAATGAAATGTTTGATAAAACCTTTCGGATACCTAAAAACTTGCTTGTCTAAAAGAATTACAATCAACGGTGTGTCTTTTATTTATCATTATTTTGACAGTCAGATACTTCAATAATTGTTATATTCGCAAAAAAATCATTGCTTACTATGAAAAAGTACTACTTTTTGATATTATATTTTACAATTCCTTTTGTTTTTGCCCAAGAAGGGGTTTCTGAGACCAGCAGGATAGCTGAGTCGGAGATGAAATCGGCTTCACAGGTGATGAATTTTCAGGTCAATCCCAATACGGCAAACTACGATGTTACTTACAGCAAACTCGAATTTACACTCAATCCTGCAGTGTATGCCATAACCGGAAAAGTGACGACGACTTTCAAAGCTTTGAGCGACATGACTACCGTGACTTTTGATTTAACCAATGAATTGACGGTGAGTTCGGTAAAACAAGGGATGACCAATTTAAGTTTTGTGCAAAATGCCAATGAGGAATTGGTGATTACTTTGCCGACCACACTTACAACCAACAGCTTTGCTACGGTAGAAATCAACTATTCGGGAGCGCCGGCCACAGGAGAGCAGGCGTTTACCAGATCTACCCATGCCGGAGCTTCCATCATCTGGACGCTTTCAGAACCTTTTGGGGCTCGTGATTGGTGGCCTTGTAAGCAAGATTTGAATGATAAAATAGACAGCATTGATGTTTATATCACGGCACCATCGCAGTATGTGAGTGTGGCCAATGGTGTTGAGCCTGAAGCACCGGTGATTAACGGCGCCAACAAAACCACCCATTTCCATCACAGTTATCCAATTCCGGCTTACTTAGTTGCAATTGCGGTAACCAATTATCAGGTTTTTACCCAAACGGCGGGAACGGCTCCCAATACTTTTCCAATTGTAAATTATATTTATCCTGAGGATTATAGTTCGGCAGTAGTTTCCCTGGCAGAGACCTTACCGATTATGGATATTTTTGAAGACTTGTTTGAAACTTATCCTTTTCATGCTGAAAAGTATGGTCATGCTCAATTTGGTTGGGGTGGCGGAATGGAGCACACTACAGTTTCTTTTATGGGAGGCTTCAGTCGTGGATTGATTGCTCATGAATTGGCCCACCAATGGTTTGGCGATAAAATCACTTGCGGTACTTGGAAAGACATTTGGTTGAATGAAGGGTTTGCCACTTATTTGGCGGCATTGGCTATTGAAAATTTAGATGGGTTGAATGCTTTTATTACACAAAAATCGTCTATGATTGATTTTATTACCTCGAGTCCGGCAGGGAATGTATATTTAACCGATGCGCAGGCGACTAATGTGGGTCGAATCTTCAGCAGTCGGTTGAGCTATAACAAAGGTGCGATGGTTTTGGAAATGTTGCGTTTTAAAATGGGGGATACTAATTTTTTCCAGGCGGTAAGAAACTATTTAGCCGATCCGAATTTGGCCTTCAAATACGCCGTTACGACTGATTTAAAAGCCCATTTGGAAGCAGTTTACGGACAAGATTTAACCGAATTTTTCCAAGATTGGATTTACAATCAAGGATATCCTACTTATACCATTACGGCTCAGAACTGGGGAACAGGTCAGGCCAAGTTTGTGGTCAATCAAACCCAATCGGATGCCTCGGTTACGTATTTTGAAATGCCGGTTCCGGTTAGAATTTATGGTGCCGGAGGACAGCAGGCAGATTTAGTATTGAACAATACGGTCAACGGCGAACAATTCATAATGAGTGTGCCTTTTGAGATAACAGGAGTTGCATTTGACCCGGAAAAGCATATTATTTCAGCCAATTCGACGGCGACTTTGGGCAACCAAGATTTTAGTATGGATAACGCAGTAGTGCTTTATCCTAATCCGAGTGCTGATATTTTACACATTCAAATGCCTTCCTCTTTGGTGTTAGAAAAGGCTACTGTTTACAACAGTCTTGGGCAGAAAGTTTTAGAAAACAATACGGTGGATTTTTCTGTGAGTCAATTGTCTTCAGGGGTTCATTACATCGATATTCAAACAACAACGGGAACTTATCATAAAAAATTCATAAAAAAATAACCTGCCTGCCGGCAGGCAGGTCTATATTTAACAAATATTGTATGCAGGGGTAAGGTGAAAACCTTACTTTTGTGCGTTTAAAAGAAACTGACAAATAAGAAATGGAAATTGCAATCAAACTATCTCAATTTTTACTGAGTTTATCAATATTAATTATACTTCACGAATTAGGACATTTTATTCCGGCCAAATTATTTAAAACAAGAGTAGAGAAATTCTACTTGTTTTTTGACATTAAATATTCTTTACTGAAAAAGAAAATCGGCGAGACAGAATATGGTATTGGTTGGTTGCCATTAGGAGGTTATGTAAAAATCTCCGGGATGATTGACGAGAGCATGGATACCGAGCAAATGGCTCAGGAACCACAGCCTTGGGAATTCCGCTCTAAACCGGCATGGCAACGTTTGATTATCATGTTGGGTGGTGTGACAGTGAATTTTATTTTGGCGTTTATCATTTACATCGGAATGGCTTATGCTTATGGTGAGCAATTCATTGCCAACAATGACTTAAAAGAAGGTGTTTGGGTTACCAATCCGGTTATTGAAAAAGCGGGTATTAAAACCGGTGACAAGATTGTTTCCATTAACGGCAAGCCGATGGATCGTTTTAATGACCTTGCCAAAAATTTATATACAGCCAGAGAGGTTGTTGTTGAGCGAAACGGGCAACAGCAAACGATAAAGTTCCCTATAAATATCATTAATCAGATAAGTAATTCGGGAAGAAAACACTCTTTGGTCGAATTGAGGATTCCTTTTGTAGTAAGTGAGGTAAGCAAAAGTTCGCCGAACAACAGTACTTTAAAATCCAAAGATATCATTACGAGTTTCAACGGCAAACCGGTTCGTTATGCAGATGAAATCATCTCGGAATTTGATAAGTTCAAAGGACAAACGGTTCCGGTTGTTGTTAAAAGAGACAATCAATTGGTGGCTACTACGATAAAATTTAATGACAGTGCTAAGTTAGGGGTAGTTTATCCGAACAGAATTCCGTTGTCGAATATTGAGAAATTGAATTTATACAAAGTAAACAAACACGAATATGGTTTTTTTGAATCTATTCCTGTTGGTCTTCGCGTGGGGGCTGAAACTTTAATTGGTTACGGAGAAAACCTGATGACCATTTTTAACCCTAAGACAGAAGCTTATAAAGAAGTAGGAGGTTTTGCGGCTATCTTTAATATTTTCCCTAATTCATGGAGTTGGGAAGCCTTTTGGAACATTACTGCTTTGTTGTCAATTATGTTAGGGGTAATGAATTTATTACCGATTCCGGCGCTTGATGGTGGTCATGTGATGTTCTTGTTGTATGAAATAATTTCGGGTCGTAAACCAAGTGACAAGTTCTTAGAGAAAGCGCAATTGGTTGGGTTTGTATTACTTATTTCTTTATTGTTGTTTGCCAACGGGAATGATATTTACAAGGCAATTGTAGGCAAGTAATATTTTTTGAAATTTTATTCGTTTTTATTTGCAAAAAATAAAATTCGTTCTATCTTTGCAACCGCTTAAAAGATATAACATCTTCCTCCTTAGCTCAGTTGGTTAGAGCATCTGACTGTTAATCAGAGGGTCCTTGGTTCGAGCCCAAGAGGGGGAGCAAGCAACTGAAAGCCTTCACAGCAATGTGAGGGCTTTTTTGTTTTGGTGGGTCGAATTAGGGTCGAAAATCATTTATTACTACTTTTACCAACATGACCAATTCAAACACATATTTTTACAAAGAGCTTAATATTAATGGAAGTTATCAATTACCTCAAAATGAAAGATTGATTTCCTCATTTAATATTGAAAACAGTGATTTATCCTTTATAACAACATTCTTTAATAATCCTTCTTTCCTTGAAATCTTCAAAAGCAATTATAGTTCGATAGCAATTTCAAATAGAACTACTGTATTAATTGATTATTTATTAAAACGTTACCATTTAGAAGATAAAAAGCTTGATTTTTATGTATTGGTATGTTCTATTCAAAAAGAATATATAACCCTTTACGAGACACCTTTTGACAATAGTGATAGAATGAATATTGATTTTCAAAATTTGTACAAGGATGTTACTATGCTATTAAAAATCATACGCACTTACCTATTGGATGCAAATAATATTCAAGCTATTTCAATAAAAACCGACAGCAATACTACTTTTAAGAATATGTTTTTCATCCGTGACATAATGGATGCATTGATTTTTAAATATGGTCTTACATTAGAAAACTTTGATGTTAAAAAGCAACTTATTTTAGATAATTATCACCCTCAAAAATTTTCTTTATTGGATGAATATTTTAAGTATGAAACTATATTAGGACTATATGATTTCATAATCAGAGAAAAGCAGTCTAATGCTAAAATTAGCAATAGAGATTTGAGATTTGTTGGCTCAATTCTTCATTTATCTCAGATAAGCATAAATGCTAAATCCTATGAAATTATCTTAACTGATCTAAAAAATTTAGTTTCTCTATCTGATATAAATAATCTTCGAAATTACCTTAAAAGACCAGACAGGTATACGTTTTAAAAAATTGAAACAGAATTTTTAAAAAACTCCAAATTTCTGTTTCAAATTCATACTAACATTTTGAGAAATATTTGTGTTCAAATTTTAAATAAAAAATTATGAACACGAATCAATCAAAATTTTTAACCTTCAAAGAAGCTACTATTTATTTAGGGATTTCCAAATCCACATTATACAAGCTAACAGCTTCTAAACAAATTCGATTTTACAAACCCAAAGGCAAATTGTTCTTCAAGGAAGAAGACCTTTTGAGTTTTATGACTCACAAGGGAGCAATGGGTATTGAAATTAGTTCTAATCTATAAAAACTTAGGAAATGGAAACTGATTTTTTACCTGAAATAGTATATCAAAAACTACCAAAAGTTTTATCGGAATTAACAGAACCTTTTACAGGGAGAGAAAAAGATGTTGTGCTTCTTTCTTCTTTAGGAGTTCTAAGTGCAGCGTTGCCTAAAGTCTATGGCAATTATGATGGCAACAAGTATTCATCAAATTTATACTTATTGATTGTGGCTCCAGCAGCTTCAGGAAAAGGAGTAATGAATAAATCCAAAGTATTAATCGAAAAAATTCACCAAAATATTTTAGAGTTAAGTCGTAATAACATTTCTGAATGTGAATCAGAAAAAAAGACCACGAAAAACCAAAGTATAAAATGTCCTGAGTTGGAAGTGAAATTAATTCCAGGAAATGTAAGTAGCTCAAAAATCTACAAACATTTGAAAAATGCACCTCATGGGATTTTGATTTTTGAAACTGAAGCAGATACAATTTCTGTGATGCTAAAACAGGATTGGGGAAATTTTTCGGATATAATGAGAAAAGCTTTTCATCATGAAACCATTTCAATCAGTAGAGAAACAGATGATAAGTTTATTGAAGTGCGATATCCTCAACTTTCTCTAGTTATCTCCGGAACTCCTAATCAAGTAAAACCATTAATAAATTCCAAAGAAAACGGATTGTTTAGCAGGTTCATTTTTTATGCTTTTGATGATATTATGGGTTGGAAAGATGTTTCCCCAAGAGGGATAAAAATTGACTACAACGCTTTATTCTCAATAGTCTCCGATGAAATTTCAAATCTTTATCAAAAACTTCAAAATAGCGGTTCAGAAGTTGAAATAAGGTTAAGTGATTCACAATGGGAACAGTTTAATAAAGATATGGGCTATGTGACAGAACTTTTCATAAATCAAAACAGAAGTGATGTACTGTCAATCATCAAAAGGCAAGGACTTATTCTCTTTCGGATATGTATGATTTTAACAATCATTAGAAATAAAGATTTAGAAACTTTTCCGGAGAATATTGTTTGTGATGATGCAGATTATGTGATAGCATTTGAATTAATGAGAACAATTCTAGATCACTCTATGCATGTATCAAACTTGTTACATAATGGGAAAATTGAACTAACCGTCAGAGAAACTCAATTCCTTGCTAGGATGAACAAAAAATTTACAAGAGCGGAAGCTGTAGTATATGCAGAACAGGAGAGTGTTTCTACCCGAACTCTTGACTATATGCTAAAAAAATTAACAGAGTGTAATTTTTTATCAAAAACCTCAAATGGGATTTATGAACAAATTGGAAAATGATGTATCGATTGCAAAAGTTGCAACAATTGCAAAAGTTGCAAAAGTTGCAAAAATCACTAATAAAAAAATTAAAAGATGGCAACAAGTGTAAAATTATTATTAAAAAACAAGCCCAGGTCTGACTTTACCTATCCAATAGTACTTCAGGTAATTAAAGATGGAAAAGCGAAAGTTATCTATACAGGGATAAGTTGTAACAAATCTGATTGGACTGGTCAAGAACTCAAAAAAACTCATCCAAATTTCCAAAAAAGAAATCTCATTTTGATGAATATCAAACAGAGAGCTTTAAAAATTATAGATGATTTCATAGAAGAAGGGATTGATTTTACGTTAAATGAATTTGAAAAATTATTTAAGGGCGACAAACAAAATTCAAGAATAACTGTATTTGAACATTTTCAAGATGTTATCCAGAGAATGAAACTGTCTAATCGTCTAGGCAATTCAAAAAGCTATCTTGATACCTGCAATTCGTTTTTTAAGTTTCATTCAGACAGAGATTTAACTTTTAAAGGGTTAAATGTCACTCTGCTTGAAAAGTATGAAGCATACTTACGAAACAGAAACAATCAAGATTCTGGAATTGCATTTAAAATGAGAGCCTTAAGAGCGCTATTCAATTCTGCTATACGCAATGGCATAGTCAGTAATGATCATTATCCTTTTGACAAGTATAAAATTTCAAAATTAAAAGGGAAAGGGATAAAACGAGCATTGACTAGGGATGAAGTCAAGAGGATTATTGAGGTAGATTTATCTGATAGACCTGATTTAATTAACACCAAAAACTACTTTGTGTTTAGCTATTTTGTAAGAGGTATTAATTGGATAGATGTTCTAAAGTTAAAAAAAGAAAACATTCAAGATGATTATATCGTTTACATACGTTCAAAGACAAAAACGGTGTTTAAAGTTAAAATACTACCTCCAGTTAAAAAGATATTGGACTACTATTTAAACCAAAATAGAGCAACAGAGTATGTTTTTCCGATTCTACTAAGAGATGATTTAACTCCTATGCAAATTGAAAACAGGAAACAAAAAACACTAAAACGGTTTAATAAGGAATTGAAAGAACTTGCAAAAGTTGCAAAAGTTGCAAAAAATGTCACTTCGTATGTAATTCGCCATTCCTATGCGACTAACTTAAAACAACTCGGTGTTAGTGTAGAGAAAATCTCCCAGAGTATGGGCCATTCCTCTGTAGAAATAACAAATAGCTATTTGAAAGATTTTGAAACCGAAGAAATTGATTTTGAAAATGAAAAGTTATTAAACTTTAATCTTTAACAAAGTTCAGTTTCATCTAAAAATTTAAAAACAATTGATAACAACTAATATTAATTTCATATGAAAATAAAACAAGCATCTCGTTCAGAGGTAAAATTAAGAATAGGAATTTCAGCAGCATCAGGATTTGGTAAAACTTATTCTGCATTGCAAATGGGATTTGGAATGACAAATGATTGGTCAAAAATATGTGTTATAGATTCTGAATCATCAGCTTCTTTATACAGTCACTTGGGGCAATTCAATGTAATTGAGATTGAAGCGCCGTTTACTCCTGAAAAATATATTGAAGCTATAAAACTAGCAGAAAATTCAGGTATGCAACTTATAATCTTGGATTCAATCTCGCATGAATGGTCTGGCAGTGGAGGGTGTTTAGAAATTCACGAGCAATTAGGAGGCAGATGGCAAGATTGGGCAAAGGTAACTCCAAGACATCAAGCATTTATTGATAGTATCATTTTATCAAAATGTCACATTATCACCTGTGTTAGAAGAAAAATTGAATACAGTTTAGACACAGATTTAAATGGAAGAATGAAGGTAACTAAATTAGGCACTAAAGAGGTGACCAAGGAAGGATTTGAATTTGAACTGACATTAAATTTTGAAATTATTAATGAGCAACATCTCGCTAAGGCTAGTAAGGATCGGACTGGTTTGTACATGAATAAACCTGAATTTGTAATTAGCTCAGCAACAGGGAAGCGCCTAATTAATTGGGCAACAATGAATGATGTAATGAATTTAAATAACCTCTTGAAAAAAATAACGGAATGTAAAAACAAATCCGAATTAAGAGAGTTATTTAACAAATATCCTGAGCTATCAAAATCAGTTGCCGCAGAATTTACTGAACATGAAAAATTTTTGAATAGTTTAACTACTAATGTTATTCCAAATGGACAATATACTCACCCTCACACCAGTTAATACTGTCCACAATCCAGAGATACTCTTGGAAGAAGAAAATGCAATTTCTTCTTCTAAGAGTACACCTCAAATTGTAGCTAAATCCCCTTTTATTGAGTCAAATTGTGAATCAGTTTCTATGGATCATTTAAAGATTGAGTGCATTACGCCCGTCTTTGCCCGATGCAATTCTGTAACGATTTCTCATTATGATTTTATTTTAGCCTTGCAGGAATGCGTAGCAAACTTTTACATTGGTGAGAAAATAATGAATCCTGAAATAAGGGTCTCTCATAAAATTTTAGGGCGTATCCAGGAGGCTTTAAAAAAGCCTAAAGCAGAACTGTTACCACATGATGAAACTATTTATTGGGAACGAATTGCTGTAGCAATTGAAATACCTTCAATAACAATGGTTGTTGGCGGAAATACTCTATCATTGGTTGTTGGAGCTGTTCGTTCATTTCACAATCAAAATCTTTACAGCAAAAAAACGGCAGAAAGATTTAAATTATTTGCCGGCTTTGTTAATCATGTGTGCACGAATACCGCTGTTTCTACAGATGGGGCGTTATTGGATGTAAAAGTATTTAGTTTAGAAGAGTTAAAAATTCAAATTTACAATCTTCTAAACTCCTATAACATGAATAATCATGTAGCTCAAATGAGAGATTTAGAAAATTACTCGCTTACTCAAAGTCAATTTTGTCAATTAATTGGGAGAAGCAGGATATATCAACATTTGCCAAAAGAAACTAAATCTATAATTCCCGAATTGTTATTCAATGACGGACAAATTAATGCTATCTCTAAGGCGTATTTTGAAGATATTAACTTTAAGAGTGATTGTAATGGTGAAATTGACCTTTGGAAAATGTTTAACCTTTTAACTGGGGCTAATAAAAGTAGCTCTTACATAAATGATTTTCTTGAAAAAGGTATAAACGCAACCAATTTTGTAAATGGAATCTCTAAAGCCCAAGCAGATAGGAATTCTCCTTATTCTTGGTTTTTGGGATGATAATCACCCAACTTCTTTAATTAGGAGTTGGGGATTTTTTTTCTGGCTGCTTTTCCAGAATTTGAGGTTTTCTAATAAATAAAAACGTGATTTTTTGTAATAATTTGGATTTTAGTGTTTTCGATGATCAAATGGGTTTAGTAATTAAATAATTAAGTTCAGGGTTCGGCTGCAATATCAAAATTTGAACTGTTATCAATTTTGTAATTTTTTGTATTTTCTATTTTATCTGAAAGAGAAATGATTTCAAAACTCTCTCCATTATGATAAACAAGGCCGCATGAGAGCAGTCCAATAACACCTTTTTGAAATATTTTATCATAAATATTCTCTAAAGAAAACTCATCCCCTTTAAAAAGTTTCAAAAGTGAGAGTGATAATAATGCGTTAGATGAAATAAAGAAGAAATTGTTTTTTAGAACTATATCATAAAAAGTCTGAGAGCGATTTCCTACTTTTGATGTGCAACCAATATTGTTGGGGGGTAATAAATCGGATTCTTTACCGCCAATTAGTAGAAATTTGAAGAAAGAAATGTCAGTATTTGATGTGCCAGAAATAAGTTCTTCTTCATAAGCAAGTAATTGTGACTCATATCTTCCCTCATTCATCATTTTGTCAAAGCTGACTTTTGCTTCTGCAACAAATAATAAATTATTGTTGAGCAAACATATATCTAGACGACCACCACGATCTCTTTTATTTATCCTCATGCCTACTTCTAGTCCAATACGGGGGTTTTTAGAAGTTGATAAGTACTTCAAAGTGTTTGCTCCCCAAACAGAAATATTAGTTGTTTCATCTTTACTTGTAAATTCTTCAAATGACTTATATTTAACTTTAAATTGATTGAGTCTAATTGATGGAAGTTCAATAAAATTACCTGAGAATAATTTGTCTAAAATTGATAGGCCTAACTTATTTTCATAGTCAACAGAAAAATTAGAGCACATGGCTCTTAACGAAAAGTCATTATGAATTTCTATTTTATTCCCAGGGCAGCCAAAAACACAAAACATACAATTGATACAATTTTCATTTTTTATGTCGATATGGTCGCCTTTAAACTCTATACATTCAATTTTCAATGCAATAGCAATATCACTTGTTTTTGATTTATTGTCATTAATCAAATCATTCAAATAACTATACTTATTTACTCGTAATATTACACACGGGGGTAATTTACTCTCGTAATTATATAAGCACACTTTCTTACTATTGTTCATTATAATATAAATGTATCTAAAATATTAACTAATTCGTTTGGTGCATTTAAGCTTAACTCGTTTATATTAACACCAGTTAAAGGGTGGATAATATCACTCCCTTTTATTTCAAATAGCAAACCTGAAATTATAGCAATATTAATTTCTTCACACATTGTATGGTACATTCTTTCTTTTTCAATAACAAAGTAGGCTTCATAATCAAGCATAAAAGAAACGAGCGTATTAAGAGATACACTTGCTTTCTGATTAAATGCTTTATTTAGAATATAAAGAACAGCAAATCTCCTGTTTTGAATTTTCGGCTCCACTTGCATAGTCAGTTCTCTTATTGACTGCTGATTATTCTCTCGTAAAGCACCAACATTTTTGGTCAGATTTTTATAGTCGAATGGTTTTTCGGTAATGAATTCCCCAGAAAATAATTTATTTGGGATTTCTAATACTTTATACTTTCTTAAATTCCTACTGCTTTGTAAAATGTAATCAGATGAAGAAATGTGTGGATTGTTAGTGTTTAAATCACCCAAAAGTGGAATAGGATAAATGAAACCAGCAGTTGTTGCCCATGCCAATATGCAAGATTTTGTTCGAGTGTTACTATCATCCTCAGATCCGCTAGAAATTGTTACAAAATTTCCATTGTAAAGAAGTTTTTCATTTGCTTTTGGGTAACCAACATTTATTTCGCTTGTATCAAAAGTGTCTTTACCTAGACAATGAATTTGGTACAAAACACCAATAAATAATCCGTATTTTAACACTGACTTTCTTATAATATCCAACATTTCAGGACTATTGAAATCGGTGTTTGAAAAATCACAACCATTTTCTGTTAATTGTAAATTGTTGCCAGACCTTTCTAAAAAACCTAATGCATGCAATGAGTTTACAGTGTTACTTACTTCCTTTGATTTTGTTGTGTCATCTGAAATTCCATTTGTTAAAGAACAACCAGAAGTATTAAATGGATTTTCTTTATAACGGCAATATCTAATATTAACGGCGTTGTTTTCAATCAATAATTCGCAGAATGAATGAATGTTAATTGATTCTGAATCATATTTAATTTCAGACATTCTAAACGATTGCTTAGTGCCATATTTGCTTTTAATGAATTTACAAAGTGCATGTAAACAATGAAGACGCGCCGGAGGATTCCTATTTATTAAATAAGCCATTTTAAATTTCGGAAATTAATACATGGTTAAAATGTGTGTTTTGATTGTTTAGATAAGTTTCAACAATTTCTCTATTGTAGTTATCCATGAATATCAAAGTACCATTAATTCTAAAATTCATCATAACTTGTTTGTTTTTCATGTCTTCAATGACTGCAATTAATTCTAAACAGTCTTTATCAAACTCACTCATGTTTGTTATCTTACATATTGTTATAGACAAATTTTCTTTATAAACTATTTCAAGTCTTTTATTCCTTCTTCCAAAATCATATTTTACCTCAATAAAAGGATTTTTATTCTGCTTTGATTGAAATAAATGTGAAGTCAAAACAATCTTGTCAAGTTTGTTTTTTGATAACTCATTAATTATATACTTTCGATAAACCCCATTTGTCTTGTCTAATGCAATATCTTCAAAATTTGATTTTGTATTAAGTTCTATAATCATTTTGATAATACTTTTTCAAGTTTTCTATTTATTAATGGAAGATACTCGGGGTTTAGTTCGAAGCCTATGGCTTTTCTTCCTAACTCTAAAGATACTTTTGCTGTAGTACCTGTTCCTGCAAAAGGATCTAATACAGTGTCGCCATAAAAGCTATATAACTTAATTAAGCGGCGAGGCAGTTCTTCAGGAAAGGGGGCGGGATGTCCTTCTGATTTGGCTTTGGCAGGTTGCATTTCCCAAATCGAATTAATAGCCCAATCTTGCCATTCTTTGGTAGTAAGTTTTGATTTTTCTTTAATTTCAGGACTTACTTTTTTTCTAGATCCTTTTTTTGAAAAAACTGTTATCCATTCATATGGGTAAGTTGAAAAGATATTTGGAGGATAAGGATAGCTGCCAAACGAGCTAAATCGTGTAATTTTTCTTTTGTCCCATATGTATAGACCAAATTGAAACATTTCGTTCGTTTTATTCAAAAAATTTTCAATATCTCCAAGTACAAGTCTAGTTTCACGTCTTTCAAATCTTGCAGCTTTACCAGTTAACAAGAAAGGCATTATATTAATGCATAATTTGCCATCTGGAGCCAGAACTCTAACGCATTCTAACCAAACTTTATTTAATTCATCTAAATAATGATCGTAAGAATTACTACCTAATCCAATTTGTTCTTCATTTTCATAGTCTTTTAGAGTCCAATAAGGTGGACTAGTTATTATTAAGTTAACTGAATTATCGGCCAACTCCGACATTCTGCTTGAATTTCCGATGTAAATTTCAGCACCGTTTATTAAGTGTTTTTGGTTATCCTTGATCTTTATTTTTCCCATATAACTATTTGTTCTTTTCTTTTTGTATCATTTAATTTGTCAAAAACTTGAGAGCTCGTTCCGGTGTAAGATCTCTCTAAAAACTTGACATTTTTAAATGGAGATAATGAATTAAAAAACTCCCCGCCGTTTATCAATTTTCCATGTATTTTCTTATCACCTACAACAAATATTATTTTTGCACCTTTCTTACAAACCTTATAAAGTTCTTCAAATACAAGTTTCATGTCTAATTCATATTCTTTAAAAGTTTGTATCAAACCTTCTCTGATTTTTATCCTATCAAAGTCTAATATGTCGTATATTATTTTTGCATAGTAAGCGGTATAATCTAGACAATCAAAATAAGGAGGACTTGTAAATACATAGTCAACTGATTCGATTTCAATTTTTTCAGAAAGTTTACGTGCATCTAACTCATAAATTGCACTATTCCTGTTAAGTGGATAAAAATGTTTTTTTACTTTTTGTATAAGTTTTTCATAAAAGTTGATATATCTTTTTGGATTAATATCCTTTCCCACTGTACTCGATGTCCACATATAATGATTGCAACCTCTTGCAGTAAGACATATTGTACCTAAGAAACAAGCTTTAACATAGTCTGACATTGACTCGAAAAATACCGATACTCTTGAAATTTCATCAATCGTATCTTCATGAAAATGTTTACTAGCACTTTCTTTTACCATATTATACTTTGATAATGTCTTTGCATTTTCAATTAATGCTATAACTTCAGATTGGATAGAATCAAATGAATCTGGAATGTTAACTTTCCCTTTTGCAAGAAAAACAGCTATTGGATTTAAATCAGTACCAATTGTCTTGTGTCCATATTTCAAGCCCTCATAAACAATAGTCCCTGAACCACAAAAAGGATCAAGAACAACACTTCCTTCGGGTATTTGTTTTAAAATCTGATCAGCATCTAAGGCAGATATTTTTCCGCGATATGGGTAAATTCCATGAACTGAATTAGGGTTATTGACTGATGTAAGTTCCTTAATTACAAATTCTATGTTTTCTGTTTGAGACATATTAATTATTTGGATTTCTTTAATTCTTTTTGAACAATTTTCAAAACTTCAATAGGATTTTCGTTACCAGACAATTCATTAAGAATTGATTCTGCCAATAGAGTATTTATTAATTCTTTTTCATTAATTACAAGTGCTTTAGCAATTTTAATTAGTTGTTGTTTTGTTGGAGTTCTTTCCCCTCTTTCAATTTTACTCAATATGGCAACATCCATATCTAAAGACGCCGATAGTTGTCTTAAAAGCAAACCTTTTGATTTTCGACTTTCCCTTATTTTATAACCAACAGTATCCATTAGACAAAATTAGAATTGACAAATTTAGTCAAATCCTTAACAAGAACTCATGAAAATCTAATTATTTATCAACATTGATTAAACTATTTTTTTAAATTTTTTTAAGCGCAACCCTCCTTGTGTCAAAACCCCCACCAATCCTTAGTGATTACAATGCCCCCCTGGTGTTGTGTCTAGCATAATAATTTTCTGCAGGTAAATTTATCTTGAGTTGAAAGCCAAGAGTTTTTATCTGGAAAAGTGTTGTGCAAAATCTTAATGTTTAACTCAAAAACTAGAAAAGATGGTCAGAATTGTAAACTATCAAAAAAGAACAACAGAGGAAGGAAAAGAATTCTTTACTCTAGAACTTCAAGGTGGGATTGAAGTAGTGAAATCCCAAGAAACAGGAAAGCTTTATATGACAGCAAGAAAAGCAAATATGTCATGTACTTTTGATGAGCTTACTTGTCAATCATTAATTGGAACAGAACTGCCAGGATCTGTTAGAAAAGTAGAATGTGAAGCGTATGAGTACACCATCAAAGATACTGGTGAAGTCATTTCACTTTCACACAGATTTGAATACGTTGAGCAAGAAGCTCCAATTCAAACACCAGAGAAAAGTAAAACTACCATTGAAGAATTTATGAGTAATGCTCCAACAGGGAATACATTCTCAACTAATGGTCAGTTAGTACATTAGAAAAACAACCTATGTCTCAATCAGGCATAGGTTATTTACTTTTTTATTTTTTTAACCTAATTATAAACGGAAATGAAAAAAACGCTATTAAATGTGTCTGAAATAAAAGTAGCTTATAGTACTAGCGATACTCCTAAAGTAAAAATCAAATCAGGGGAAGATGCTTATAATGTTTTACTAGCATCTTGGAACTTAGATACAATAGAATTGCAAGAGGAGTTTAAAATCTTGTTATTAAACAGGGCTAATGAAGTATTGGGAATATATCCATTATCCAAAGGAGGAATAACAGGAACTGTTGTTGACCAAAGATTAATTTTTGCAGTAGCTTTAAAATGCAATGCTTCTGGAATTATAATGTGTCATAATCATCCAAGCGGCAAACTTTTGCCTAGTGAAACTGATATTACTTTGACTAAGAGTATCGGCAAATGTGCAGAGTTACTAGGTATTAACATATTAGATCATCTAATTATAAGTAAAAATGGTTTTTATAGCTTTTCTAATGAAGGAAAGTTAAGTTGAAAGTGTAAGGTTGTTAAAACACTCCTTATTTTGGAGGATTTTCAATTTTTCATTAAAAACAACATATAATGTTAATAGCTTTTTTATATTAGTTGCTTTAAAAGCTAAAAAGTTCAACTATGGAAACGTCAAGTGCTTTAGCAACTTTCTCTAAAGTAGAAAGTGTTGGGTTAACTTTTCCCGCTTCCAATCTAGACATGTTGCTCTTTTCAAAATTGCATTTCGCAGCTAAATCCTGTTGAGATAAGCCTTTAAACTCCCTGAGTTTTTGAATTTGCTTACCAACATTTATTTGAATAGAATTGTCTGACATTGAACTTTTTGAGTTGTATTATTTGATAACTCAAAATTTGTTCTATTTTTGTTCAGAATGGTTATCACTCATGATAACTATAATTTTTATTTTAAATAATGCGGAAAACCGTAAAAAACTAGTTTTTAATTAATTTACATTTATAAACTTAAAACAAAACCAAATGACAAAAAAAATAATTTTATTAGGATTAATAATGATTTCAACATTATCCTGTTCAAAAGATGACAACTCTTCATGCAACGAAATTGTATGTGGAGGAACTTCAGGAGCAGGGACTTATACAATATACAGAGGGACATTAAATCCGGATACTTGTGGAGAAACAGAATTAGAAGTTAATGAAGCTACTTTCCTGTATTATCAAGCTAAATGGCAAGCTAATCCTGAGGGATATACCTGTTGGGAGGGATTGAAATAATAAGAAATGAAAAATTTAATTTTACTTGTATTGAGCTTTACTCTTTTATTAGGGTGCTCTACTTCAGACGATGGTAATAATTCAACAACTACCTTTGTTCCATTAAATCCTACAAATTTAACAGGCAATAATCCTGCTAGCAGCCAAATAGTTTTAACATGGACTGATAACTCAACTAATGAAACGGGTTTTAAAATTGAGAGAAAAACAATAAATGGAAATTTTTCATTGATTGGACAAACTACCGAAAATATTACCTCCTATAATGATTTAACTGTTCAACCTAATACTAGTTATACTTACAGAATTTATTCTTTTAACTCAGTAGGGAACTCAATTAATTATTCAAATGAATACACAATTACATCATCAGCTTTTAACATTCAAGGTATTAATGTTACAGATGTAGATGGGAATGTTTATGAAAGCGTTAGCAATTGTTCTTTATCATTAACTTTTACTAAATCTAATTTGAATGTGTCTAAGTATACTGATGGTACACCCATACCCCAAGTTACTGACCCCTCACAATGGGCAAATCTAACTACTGGAGCCTGGTGCTATTATAATAATGACGCTAGTAATGGACCTATTTATGGTAAATTATATAATTGGTATGCTGTTGCAGGTATTTATGATGCTAATTCTGCAAATAACCCTGCATTAAGAAAAAAACTCGCTCCTGTAGGTTGGCATATACCAACTCTTCAAGAGTGGACTGATTTAGTGAATTGTTTAGGAAGCGGAAATACCGTTGGTGGTAAATTAAAATCTATTGGAACTATTCAATCAGGCACGGGGCTCTGGAATTCCCCAAATACAGCAGCAAATAATGAAAGTGGATTCAATGGATTACCAGGAGGAAATAGAGATGTAAGTGGTATTTTTGTCAACAAAGGCGATAGGGGTATTTGGATGAGTTCTACTTTAAATGGAGGAGGGTCAGGAGCATATAATCAACAATTATTTTATAATGGTGGTTCTACAATTGCTGGAAATACTTCATTTACTTTTGGTTTTTCAGTTCGTTGCATAAAAGATTAAAATTGAAAAATTATTCTAATCATTACCTCAGAATTTTAGATGAAATAAACCCAACATCAGGATATATCCCTTCAAAAGTAGAATATGTAGCTTGGTATAAAAAACACTATAAAACCATAGCCAAACAAACATACAGTGATTTCTGTATGCAAGAGTTAATATGGGCTTTTCAAGAATTTAAAAATCTAGTTAGTTTTTTAGAACACGAACAAACCATAATTGAAGCCAATAATAAATACAAACTCTTAGACCAAGAAAATGATGAAGAGGTTATAGAGTGGCTAATTGATTATGAAAACGTTTATCAATATGCAGAACATTTTTATTGCTCCCATTTTGAATGGGAAGAGGGTAAAATTGAAGGAAATAAAATAATTGTATCAAAAGAGTTAGAAATTAAAATTGAGCTTAGTGATTTCAAAGAATTTATTGTGTTTGAAAAAACTTTTCGACCATTACTAACTAAGTATAAAAATGAATTGCAAAAATAACTTTTTAAACAATTTGAAATTTTGGGTCGAATTAGGGTCAAATAACATCTTGAAAGAATAGGATAAAAAAAGAAAAATAATGCTAAGAAATAATATGCGTTTTGATTTTTAAATGTCTGATAAATATCAAGTTATGATGAAGAATGCTAAATTTTAAAAAAGAAATAAAGCCTTCTGTTAATCAGAGGGTCCTTGGTTCGAGCCCAAGAGGGGGAGCAAAAAGAAAGCCTGATACGAAAGTATCAGGCTTTTTTATTTTATACACTCTTAATCACATAAGTAACTATTCCCCAAATAACCAATTTATTGTCTTCGGCAATTTTAATCGGTTGGAATGCTTTGTTTTCGGGCATGAGGTATAGTGCGTCTTTTTCTACTTTGATTCTTTTTACGGTGAATTCTCCGTCAATGAGGCATACCGCAATTTTGCCGTCTATAGGTTCTATGCTGCGGTCGATGACCATAATGTCGCCGTCGTCGATACCGGCACCTATCATTGAAGTGCCGTCGGCTTTGGCGTAAAAGGTAGCCTCGAAGTTTTTGACCAATACTTTGTCTAAACTAATTTGGGTTCCTTCAAAATCAGCGGCCGGTGAAGGGAAACCGGCTTTGATACCGCCTTCAAAATAGGGCAGCGTTCTCGAGTTGTCGAAATCGGGTTTGAAGAAGGTGAGGTTGCTTTTTTTTGACATGGCTTCTCGATACATTTTTGGCTAAGATATTATTTTTTCTAATGGCTTTGTTGGGCCAAAAACACTCGAAGTGATGGCACTTCAAGTGACCTTGATTGGATTACCGGCAGGGGATTTTCAGAATATCGTTAAATTCGGTTGTGTATTTAGGGGATAAATGGTCTTGTTTCATTTTCCAGGTTTTTTGCAGGTCTTGGTTGGCCAATCGGATTTTGCGTTCGCCTGTTTTTTTATAATAGTCATCCATCACTTTCATGAGTTTTAAATGTTTGGGGTTTTCTTCTTCAAACAAATGGAACTGCTTTTGGTTTTCGGGGATGATGTTGGTTACAATGACGCCAGCTTTTTTATAGATTTCGCCTGCTTCAAACACTTCTTTCAGCATTTTTACAGCCAGGTTGCTAATGGTGATGGAAGAATTGCTGGCAAACGGCAGCGTTTCCATACGGTAGAAATTGTAGCGTTCTCTCTCGGTTTTGTATTTGTCTTTTCTCAAATACAGGATTACGCCATGGCAACAGGATTTTTGTTTGCGTAGCTTTTCGGCACAAACCGTGGCAAAGGTTGAAACGCGTTCTTTCATTTCATCAAGCGTCGTGATGTTTCCGGCAAAGCTTCGGGTAATGGCGATGTTTTTTTTGTCTTTGGGTTCTTCTAATCCTAACACCGATAGGCCTTCGAGTTCATATTTCAGCCGTAAACCCACCACACCCATTGTGGTCTTGATAAAGGTTTCGTGCTGAGGTAAGGTAAAATCGTAGGCGGTATTGATGTTCTTTGCCTTCATCTTTTTGGTCAGGCGGAAGCCAATGCCCCAAACGTCTTCGATTTTGGTCCATTTCAAGGCTTTTACGCGCTTTTCTTCCGAATCGATCACGTAGACACCTTTGGTTTTTTCGGGGAACTTACGGGCGATTTTATTGGCGACTTTGGAAAGCGCTTTGGTTTCGGCAAAACCCACGGAAACCGGAATACTCAACCACTTCATGATGCGGCTTTTCATTTGCAAACCATAGTCGTGAAAGTCGGGTATTTTTATACCGTCAAAATTCATAAACGCTTCATCGATGCTGTAAGGTTCGACATGTGGCGTAAAACCTTCGAGTATTTTCATCACGCGGTTGCTCAAATCGCCATACAAAGGATAATTGGAAGAAAAGACTTGTATGTTTTTGGCTTTGAGTTCTTGTCGTACTTTGAATTCGGGCGCGCCCATCGGAATGCCGAGTGCTTTGGCTTCATCGCTTCGGGAAATGATGCAGCCGTCGTTATTGGACAAAATAACAATTGGTTTTCCGACCAACTTAGGCTGAAAAACACGTTCGCAGGAAGCATAAAAGTTATTGCAATCGACTAAAGCATACATGGTATAAAATTACGCAATAGTCGATAGTTTTTATAGGATGTTAATAAATAAAAAACCATCAAAATGGCGCTTTGATGGTTTTGGGTATAATGAAGTAAAGAGCTTTCTAGTTCAATAAATTAGTTACGAAAGAAGGATAAAGTCCGATAATGATATTCAGCAAAATCGAAACTACGGCGACAAAGTAATATACCACCGGAACAGCTTGTCTTTCTTCTGTCGCCTCTTTGGTATACATGGCCAAAATCAATTTAAAATAGTACCCCACACTGATAATCGAGTTGATTACGCCAATAATCACTAAGAATAAATAACCTGATTTAATGGTATCGCTGAACAACATAAATTTGGCAAAGAATCCGGAGAAAATCGGAATTCCCGCCATCGATAAAAGCGAAGCGGTTAATACAGCGGCCAATAAAGGATTGGTTTTACCCAAGCCGTTAAAGTTGGTTATAGCTTCGTTGTCTTTGTTGCGCGTTACATAAATGATTACGGCAAAGGAAGCGATACCGGCTAAAGCATAGGCTGCGGTGTAATACAGTAAAGTACTTGCTGCGGTTGATAAACTTAGGATCGCCATCAACATAAATCCGGCGTGTGAAATTCCGGAGAAGGCCAACATACGTTTTACATTGTCCTGACGCAACGCCATGATATTTCCGATGGTCATCGATAAAATAGACACTACCACAATTACCATTTCGAAAGTTGGGGTTAACGATGAGGTCAAACCGCTAAGAATTTTGTACAAAGTGGCCATGGCTACAACTTTGGCTAAAGTACTCATGGTAGCTGTGGTCAAAGCCGGTGAACCTTCGTAAACATCGGGAGCCCAAAAGTGGAAAGGCGCCGCTGCGATTTTGAAAAGCATTCCGATTATCATCAAAGTAATTCCTATTGGGAACCAAATAGGCAATCCTAAACCGGAAGACAAATCTTTGATTTCGTTTATGTCAAAATAACCGGTTGCGCCATAAATCAAACAGATTCCGAATAAAATGATACCTGAGGCAAATGAGCCTAAGAGGAAGTATTTCATTCCGGCTTCGTTGCTCTTTAAGTCCAATCTTCGGCTGGCGGCTAAGACATACAGTGAAATCGACAATACTTCAATGCCTAAGAAGAACATTGATAAGTTGGTAAACGAAACCATGGCTACGGCTCCGGCCAAAAGGAATATTTTGATGGCGATGAAGTCGGATATTTTGGTTTGATGCTCTTTGTAGAAATCACCGCTAAGGACAATTAAGAAAATAGTCAGTAAGATGAATAAAGATGAGAAGGCGTTCGAAAATTTATCGACGGCAATCATGCTCACATAGTTGGAATCAATGCTTGGGTCTATAGCCCAAAGATTTAAGGATATACCTAAAATGGCAAGTAAACCTATTACAGTAACCGGAACCAGTAGTTTTCTTAAATTGAAGATTTCTGCCAACAGACAAAAAACGCCTAATGATACTATTGTTATTAATACTTGCATTTTATTATTTATTTATTACTTCTAAAATTTCTTTTAAACTAGGCGTTACCAAATCTACAATTGGCTTCGGATACAAACCGAAGAACAGTAAAAACGCGATGATTGCCACAAAGGTAATCGCTTCGTTAGCTGTTACATCGGCAAATACTTTGGTGTTGGTTTCTCCTAACATTACGTTCTGGAACATTTTCAACATATAGTAAGCACCCAAAATAATAGTGGTTCCACCCAAAACGGCGAACCAAATATTCACTTGGCTTAAACTGTACAATACCGTGAATTCTCCCACGAAGTTAAAAGTTCCCGGCAAAGCCACTGAGGCCAAAACCAAAATCATAAACATGGAAGTGAATTTAGGCGTTTGTGAACGAATTCCGCCTAAATCAGCTATTGTTCTGGTTTCATATCTTCTGAAGATTACTTCCGCAGCGAAGAACAAACCTACGATTACAAAACCGTGGGCAATCATTTGCGAAACCGCACCGCTTAATCCGTCAAGGGTTAACGTATAACATCCGGCGGCGATCAAACCAACGTGTGCTAATGACGAGTAAGCCAATAATTTCTTTACATCTTTTTGGCGTAAAGCCACAATAGAACCATAAATCACACCGGCAATACTCAATCCGATTAAAACAGGCATCCAACATTTGGCAGCATTGGGCGCGATAGGCAATTGCCAACGGATAACACTGTACAATCCCATTTTCAACATGATACCGGATAAAAGCATCGTTCCAACGGTTGGTGCTTTTTGGTACACTTTGGCCTGCCAAGTATGGAAAGGAATAATCGGAATTTTGATAGCATAAGCCAAGAAGAAAGCAAAGAAAATCCAGCATTCTTCCGTAGTGGTTAGTTCTAATTGGTATAAATCACCTAAAAGGAAACTTCCGGCTTTAGAATACAAATAGGCAAAAGCGATTAGCATGAATAGTGAACCTCCAAGTGTGTAGATGAAGAATTTCACCACAGCTTTTTTGCGTTCCTCGGCGTCACCGTTACCCCAAATTAAAGCGATGAAGTAAATTGGAATCAAAGCCATTTCCCAGAAGATATAGTATAATAATCCGTCTGCTGCTAAGAATGTTCCAACCATGGCAAACGACATAAACAATACTAAAGCATAAAAGTTTTTAGCATTGGTAAAACTGTTTCCAAAAGAAGAGAACACGATCAAAGGCGTTAGCGCAGTAGTCAATAAAACCATGGCCATAGATAAACCGTCGGCTTTAAAAGCTAAGGTTACTTTTGGATTGGCAATCCATTGACCAATATAACTGATGACGGCACCTTGGTTCAATAAGTTTAACAAATACAAAGACAAACCTAAAGCGCCCAAACTGAATACCAAAGCGACTTTAGAAGCTAATTTATCTCCTGCGAAGAATGTGACAACGGCACCAACCAGAAGTAATAATAATATAGTAGTTACATCCATTATGTAAAAATTATTGAGCTATAAATAAATAAGTAATGATGGCACAAATACCAAGCACAAAGACAAAAAGGTACAACCCGATATTTCCGTTGTGTAATTTTTTTCCTTGAGTTCCGATTCCGTTAGCCAAAGTCCCGAAACTGAAAACCACTTTGCCTAAAGCCGGTTCTAAGGTTGTGCGGAAGAAATTGGCCAAACCGTTAATCGGTTTTACGATTAAGAACGTGTAAAATTCGTCAACATAATATTTGTTGTAAACCGTTTTGTTGAAACCAACGATTTGGGAATCTTCTTTAGGTACAAAACCACCTTTGATGTATTTGGCATTCGCCCAAATAATCCCAACGATAGCACCCGCTAAAGCAATACCCATTAACATAAACTCTTGCGTTCCTAAATGGTGTGCTTCGTGTTTGGCCGCTAAAATCGGTTCCAAGAAATGGTTCAACCACATACTTCCCGGTAAGTTAATCGCACCACCAATCACCGCTAAAACGGCTAAGATTACCAATGGAATCGTGATTAAACTCGGACTTTCGTGTAAGTGGTGTTTTTGTTCTTCCGTACCTCTGAATTCTTTGAAGAATGTCAAGTACATCAATCGGAACATATAAAAAGCGGTCATAATCGATGCAATCGAAGCCACTACCCATAATACTTTGTTGTGTTCAAAAGCGACCATTAAGATTTCGTCTTTTGACCAGAAACCGGCAAACGGGAAAATACCTGCAATCGCTAAGGTAGAAATCATCATTGTCCAGAAGGTGATAGGCATTGCTTTGCGCAAGCCACCCATTTTTCGCATGTCTTGTTCGCCGTGTAAGCCGTGAATCACCGAACCGGAACCTAAGAACAAACACGCTTTGAAGAAGGCATGTGTGATTACGTGGAATACCGCTACGGTGTAAGCGCCAAGACCTAAAGCCAAGAACATCAATCCCAATTGGGAAACGGTAGAGTAGGCCAAAACTTTTTTGATATCATTTTGTAATAAACCGATTGATGCCGCAACTAAAGCGGTGGCAGCTCCAACGATGGCGATAATATTTTGTACATCCGGCGTAATGTCGAATAAGAAGTTCATGCGTGTTACCATAAAGATACCGGCGGTAACCATCGTAGCGGCGTGAATTAACGCAGAAACCGGTGTCGGACCGGCCATCGCATCGGGTAACCAAGTATATAGCGGTAATTGAGCTGACTTTCCACAAGCTCCGATGAATAAGCATAAAGCAGCAACACCAAGCATTACAGTATCGGCATTACCGGCTGTTAACGCCGTTTTGATTTCGTTATAGTTTAGAGTGGAGAATAAAGCAGCGATGATAAACATCCCGATTAGGAAACCTAAATCTCCGATTCTGTTCATGATGAACGCTTTTTTAGCCGCATCGTTATACGGTTGGTTTTTATACCAGAAACCGATTAACAAATAGGAACACAATCCAACGCCTTCCCAACCGATAAACATCACCAATAAGTTGCTTCCGATAACCAAGGTAATCATGAAGAAAACGAATAGGTTTAAGTAAGCGAAGAACTTGTGCATGTTCTCGTCATCGTGCATATAGCTGATGGAGTAGAGGTGAATCAACGAACCGATTCCGGTTACGAATAACAACCACAATAAAGACAATTGGTCTAATAAAATACCGAAGTCTAATTTGAAATTACTCACTTGAATCCAATCAAATAAAGAAATTTCAAATGGTTTTCCGTTTTGGTTCAATTGGGCAAAAAAGCAGATGCTTAATAGGAACGATACCACTACGGTTAGCGTTCCGATAGCACCGGATACATTTCTGCTTACTTTTTTTCCAAAGAAAATATTGAAAAGAAATCCAACAAATGGAGATAAGAGTAATACTAAAGCTAAATTTGTTTCCATCTCAGATTATCCTTTTAAATTCTTTAAATTATCAATATCAATCGACCCTAAGTTTCTGAATACCGAAACTAAGATGGCCAATCCAACGGCCACTTCCGCTGCGGCAACCGCCATCGAGAAAAATACAAAGACTTGTCCTTCGGCATCTTGGTGGTATGTTGAAAACGCTACAAACAATAAGTTGACCGCATTCAGCATGATTTCAATCGACATGAAAACAATGATGGCATTTCGGCGGTACAACACTCCAAATACTCCGATACAGAATAGTAGTACCGAAAGGAAAATGTAGTTTTCTATCCCTATTTCATTTAAAATATTGTTCATTATTTTTTCTCCGTTTTTTCTTTTTTAGACAATAAAACTACACCAATCATTGCTACTAACAATAGGATAGAAGCAAATTCGAATGGTACCATATATTCGTTCAGTAATATTTTCCCAAGGGTTTTGATCGATTGGAAATCTTCTCCTGAAGTATCGTAATCGCCCATAATGGTTTTTGAATTGATGAAAATAGTCACCAACACGATGCTCATTAGAATAAAAACAACGATAGCGCCAAGTCTGGTGATTCTGGGTTTGTGGACTTCATTTTCCTTATTCAAATTCATCAACATGATGGTAAACAGGAAGAGTACCATAATCGCTCCCGAATACACTATAATATGTACTATGGCCAAAAACTGTGCATTGAATAACAAGTAATGACCGGCGATTGAGAAGAAACAAAGCACTAAGTAAATGGCACTGTGAATAGGGTTTTTACTGTAAATGGTTAAAAACGCCGTGGCCAACGTAATGGCTGCTAAAAAGTAGAAAGTAATTAATATAGGCGACATTAGTTAGCGTTTTTAAGTTGAGTATTTTTTATAGCCATTTCTAAAGGCATCACCAATTTGTCTTTACCGAAGATAAAATCTTCACGGTCGTACTGCGCCGGAACCAATTCTTTAGAAATAGTCAGGTAAATTGCATCTTTCGGACAAGCTTCTTCACACAAGCCGCAGAAAATACAACGCAACATGTTGATTTCGTAGATTTCGGCGTACTTTTCTTCACGGTACAGATGCTCTTCGCCTTTTTTGCGCTCGGCGGCTTTCATCGTGATGGCTTCAGCCGGACAAGATAAGGCGCACAATCCGCAAGCCGTACAGTTTTCACGACCTTGTTCGTCGCGTTTCAACATGTGACGACCACGATATACCGGACTAAAAGCACGTACTTGCTCCGGATAATGAATCGTAGCTTTTTTTCTGAAAAAGTGTTTGATGGTAATGAGTAAGCCTTTTACAATGGCTACCAAATAGAGTCGCTCCAAGAACGTCATTTCCTTATTGGAAACCTGTTTCTTTTTGCCTGAAAGCGATATACTTTGAATTGCTGTTGACATAGTTGCGGTATCTTATTTAAAAGCTAAAATGCAAATTCCGGTTATTATAATGTTGATGATAGATAGTGGAATTAAAATCTTCCAGCCCAAGTTCATCAATTGATCGTATCTGAAACGCGGTATCGTCCAACGCACCCACATGTAGAAGAAGATGAAGAAACAGATTTTAGCAAATAAAACCCCGATTCCGATAACATTAGCCGTATTGGCACCAACATTATCTATCATCCATTGCATGCCCGGATAGTTGTAACCTCCAAAATACAGGATAGCCAAAATCGCAGAAGAGATAAACATATTAGCGTATTCGGCAAACAAATAGAATCCCATTTTCATAGAAGAATATTCGGTGTGGTAACCACCAATCAACTCCGATTCACATTCGGCTAAGTCGAAAGGCGTTCTGTTGGTTTCCGCGAAAGCACAGATTAAGAAGATTAAGAATCCTACCGGTTGATAGAATACGTTCCAATTCATTCCGGCTTGTTGTTCGGAGATTTCTTTTAAACTCAAAGTTCCGGTCATCATCAACAAAGCAATCATCGATAATCCCATGGCTACTTCATAAGAAACCATTTGCGAAGCGGCACGAACCGCACCCATTAAAGAGAATTTATTATTAGAAGCCCAGCCTCCAATCATAATGCCGTAAACCCCAACCGAAATCACTCCGAAGATGTAGAGCAAAGCAACATCAATATCGGTAGCTTGCAGTTGCACGGTTCTTCCGAAAACTTCGAGTTGATCACCCCACGGAATTACCGCACTGGTCATCAAAGCCGTACTCATCGCAATGGCAGGTCCGACAAAGAATAAAAATTTATTAGGCGTATTGGGTTCGAATTCTTCTTTGGCAAAAAGTTTCATACCGTCGGCCAAAGGTTGTAACAAACCACCCCAACCGGCGCGGTTTGGACCTACACGGTCTTGCAAAAAGGCCGCTACTTTACGTTCGGCCCAAGTAGAATACATGGCCATGATCATGGTGATGGCAAATACGGTTACGATAACCACACTTTTTTCTATGATAAAGGCACTATCCATTTTGCTTTCCGTTTATTGGGTTACCGTCTATTTTTTCGTTGTAATCAATTTCGGCCATACTAATTTTTTTACGGTCGATGTCTCTACCTTGAAGAATGCCTTTTTCGGTATCGATAACTACGGTGTCTAATTTTCCGTAATGTTTGTTTTGGTTGATTACCGAATCTTTTTCGAATTTTCTCGGGCCTTCAATTACCCAATCCGAAACGTCTTTTTTGTCAAAACGACAAGTATTACAGATAAAAGCTTCAACTTCGTGGTATTCGTCTTTGCGAGCGGTTACTCTTTGAATTTCGTTACCGAACATCCATAAAGTAGTTTTTCCACAACAACCCGGCGTAGTACATTCTCTGTGGGCATTGAACGGTTTGTTGAACCAAACTCTCGATTTGAATCGGAATGTCTTATCTGTCAAAGCACCAACCGGACAAACATCAATCATGTTTCCGGAGAATTCATTGTCGATGGCTGCCGATACACAAGTTGAAATTTGCGAGTGGTCACCACGATTTAAAACCCCGTGCACACGTTTATCGGTTAATTGATCGGCAACTTCCACGCAACGTTGGCAAACGATGCAACGGTTCATGTGCAATTGAATTTTGTCCCCGATATCTTCCGGTTCGAAAGTTCTTTTTTCTTCTATAAAACGCTGTTGTAGTTTTCCGTGTTCGAAGCTTAAATTTTGTAAATCACATTCGCCTGCCTGGTCACAAACCGGACAATCGAGTGGGTGATTGATTAAAAGGAATTCGGTTACGGCTTTGCGCGCTTCTGCTACTCTGTCCGATTTTTTGCTCGCTACTTCCATTCCGTCCTGACAACCGGTTACGCATGACGCAACGAGTTTAGGCATTGGTCTTGGGTCGGCTTCGCTACCTTTAGTAACGTCTACCAAGCAGCAACGGCATTTTCCACCGGTTCCTTCTAGTTTAGAATAATAACACATGGCTGGCGGAACAGATTCTCCACCAATCATACGAGCAGCTTGCAGGATAGTTGTTCCCGGTGCTACTTCAATTTCTTGACCGTCTATGGTTACTTTCATAATAATAGTTGTCGGTTGTCGGTTGTCAGTTGTTGGTTTGGCCATCAACTATCAACGAGAACCTTTTTTTACTTATACTGGTTGCTTTGCAACTAAATGTTTTACTTGTTCAAAAGGTTCGTGAACGAAATGGTCACGGTTCTTTATTTTTTCCGGGAAACGGATATGGTATTCAAACTCGTCTCTAAAGTGACGAATCGCCGCAGCTACCGGCCATGAAGCCGCATCGCCTAATGGACAAATCGTATTTCCTTCAATTTTGGACTGGATACTCCACAACAATTCGATGTCTTCTTCGCGTCCTTGTCCGTTTTCGATTCTCCACAATACTTTTTCTAACCAACCGGTTCCTTCGCGACATGGCGTACATTGACCGCAAGATTCGTGGTGATAGAAACGGGAGAAATTCCAAGTGTTGCGAACGATACAAGCGCGGTCATCATAAACGATAAATCCACCAGAACCTAACATCGAACCGGTTGCAAAACCACCATCGGATAAACTCTCGTAAGTCATCAAACGGTCTTCGCCAGCCGCGGTTTTGTAGATTAAATTCGCGGGTAAAATTGGCACCGAACTTCCACCCGGAACCAATGCTTTCAAAGGTCTGTCGGTTTGCATTCCACCACAATATTCGTCGGAATTCATGAATTCGTATACAGAAACACCTAATTCAATTTCGTAAACACCTTGATTTTTGATGTTTCCGGAAGCCGAAATTAATTTGGTTCCCGTCGAACGACCAATCCCGATTCCGGCATAATCAGCCCCTGAATTGTTGACAATCCATGGCACAGCCGCAATCGTTTCAACGTTATTTACTACGGTTGGATTTTGCCAAAGTCCTTTCACAGCAGGAAATGGTGGTTTCAATCTTGGATTACCACGTTTTCCTTCTAAACTTTCAATTAAGGCAGTTTCTTCTCCGCAGATGTAAGCACCACCACCAATTTGGACAAATAATTCCAAATCGTAGCCTGAGCCTAATATATTTTTGCCTAACCAACCGGCTGCTTTCGCTTCGGCGATGGCTCTTTCTAAAATTTTGTACACCCACATGTATTCTCCACGAATGTAGATGTAGGATAGGTTGGCACCCAAAGCATAACTCGAGGTAATCATTCCTTCAATCAAAAGATGCGGAATGTATTCCATTAAATACCTGTCTTTGAAAGTTCCCGGTTCCGACTCATCGGCGTTACAAACCAAATGTCTTGGATTGCCCGATTTTTTGTCGATAAAACTCCATTTCATTCCGGCCGGGAAACCCGCGCCACCACGACCGCGTAATCCTGAAGTTTTTACTTCTTCGACTACTTCATCCGGAGTCATTTTTTTCAGGGCTTTTTCCACTGAAGCATAACCGCCTTCACGACGATATACTTCATAGGTTTTGATGCCCGGAACGTTGATTTTGTCTAATAATATTTTTCTTCCCATGATATTATTTATCGTGTAAAGTGATTTTTCCGTCTTTGCAATCAGCGATTAGCTGGTCTACTTTTTCTTTGGTCAAATGTTCTTGGTAGAAATCACCCAATTGCATCATTGGTGCATAACCACAAGCGCCTAAACATTCTACACCGCGTACTTCGAAAAGTCCGTCAGCGGTTGGTTCGCCAATACCTACGCCCAATTTGGAACAAGTATAATCCATCAAATCTTCTACACCGTTTTGACAACAAGCGGCAGTTTGACAGAATTCGAACATGTATTTTCCGATGGGTCTTTGGTTGAACATCGTATAAAAAGTCACTACTTCGTATACTTCTATAGGCAATATTTCTAAGATTTCGGCAACTTTGTTTTGCAGTTCGATACTCAACCAGTTGTCGTGAGCGTCTTGAACTTCGTGCAAAACCGGTAATAAAGCTGATTTCTTTTTATCGGCAGGATAATGACTGATTAACTCATTGATGCGAGCCATCAACGGTTCAGTAATGTTTATCTCTTGTTTGATGTGTGATCTTTCCATACTACTTAAGCGTCTAATTCGCCTGCAATTACATTTAAACTTGATAAAATAACGATAGCGTCCGATAGCATTCCGCCTTTAATCATTTCAGTATAGGCTTGGTAATAGATATAACAAGGTCTTCTGAATTTTAAACGGTATGGTGTTCTGCTTCCGTCGGTAATTAAATAGAATCCTAACTCACCGTTTCCGCCTTCCACCGCGTGATAAATTTCGTCCACCGGAACCGGTACTTCACCCATCACAATTTTGAAGTGGTAGATTAAGCTTTCCATGTTGGTATAAACATCCTCTTTCGGTGGCAAATAATAATCGGGAACATCAGCGTGGATTGGACCTTCCGGCAATTTCGCTAGAGCTTGTTTGATGATGCTCAAACTTTCCCAAACTTCGGCATTACGCACGCAAAAACGGTCATAAGTATCGCCTGATTTTCCAACAGGAATATCGAATTCGAAATCTTCGTAAGAAGAATAAGGTGCGGCTTTACGAACGTCGTAATCAATTCCGGCGGCACGTAAGTTTGGACCTGTCAATCCGTATTGCATTGCTTTTTCAGCGGTGATTGGACCAACATTAACGGTACGGTCAATGAAAATTCTGTTTCTTTCAAATAGGTTTTCGAATTCTTTCCAGGCTACCGGAAATTCTTCAAGGAAAGTATTTAGTTTTTTGAAAGCTTCGTCAGACCATTCTCTTTCGAAACCGCCTATTCTTCCCATATTGGTAGTCAAACGAGCGCCGCAAATTTCTTCGTAAATCTCGTATACTTTTTCTCTGAATTGAAATACATAAAGGAAACCGGTATAAGCGCCGGTATCAACACCCAAAATCGAATTACAAATCAAGTGGTCTGTGATTCTGGCCAATTCCATTACGATCACTCTTAAATATTGGGCACGTTTCGGTACTTCAATATTCAATAATTTCTCTACGGTCATCCACCAAGCCATGTTGTTGATAGGCGACGAACAATAGTTCATGCGGTCGGTCAACACGTTGATTTGGTAAAACGGACGGTTTTCGGCAATCTTTTCGAAGGCACGGTGAATGTAACCAACGGTTGGCTCGGCATCCAGGATTCGTTCTCCGTCCATCAATAAGATGTTTTGGAAAATTCCGTGTGTGGCCGGGTGTGTTGGGCCTAAGTTTAATATAGAGAGTTCGCTTCCGTCTTCGTTGCGGGTTTTTTCTATAACTTTAGCATATCGATGCTCTGGTGATAATAATAAATCTGACATTGAGAATGTTGAATTATTTAATTATTAACTGGTGTTCTTCCGAAGAATCGGTCGTCTTTATCGGTTCTTCCGCTGTCTTCCATCGGGAATTCTTTTCGCATTGGGTGAGAAACCATTTCATCCATATTCAAAATGCGTTTCAGTTGTGGATGTCCTTTGAAATTGATGCCGAAGAAATCCCAAGCTTCTCTTTCCATCCAATTGGCGCATAGAAATAAGTCGGTTACCGTATCAACCTCTGCCGGATCGGGCAAATAAGTTTTTACACGGATTCTCACATTCTCAATCCAGTTGTGCAATTGATACACTACGGCAAATTGGTGTGTTTCATCATTGTCCGGGAAATGGATTCCGGTTAAATCGGTAAGAAAATGAAAGTTTAAATCTTCTTGCTCTTTCAAAAAGCGAATCACTTCGTGAATGGTATTGGGTGTGGCTTCTAAAGTGAAAATATCTCTTTTCATTTCAAAATTCAGCACATTATTACCGAATGTCTGAGCCAATTTATCTTGTATATAAGCTGTTTCTAAAGCCATATTATAGGTTATAAGAAGCTAATAATTCTTTGTATTCCGGTGAATTTCTGCGGCGAACCGATTCGTTTTTCACCAATTCTTGCAATTGCATTACGCCGTCTACAATTTGTTCCGGTCTTGGCGGACAACCCGGTACGTAAACGTCAACGGGAATCACTTTGTCAATGCCTTGTAACACAGAATACGTGTCGAATACACCTCCTGAAGAAGCGCAAGCGCCAACGGCGATAACCCAACGCGGTTCCGACATTTGTTCGTAGACCTGACGTAAAATCGGCGCCATTTTTTTGGAAATGGTTCCCATGACCATCAGCATGTCGGCTTGTCGTGGAGAGAAACTTACCCTTTCCGAACCAAAACGCGCCAAATCGTAGTGAGAAGCCATTGTGGCCATAAATTCAATTCCGCAACAAGAAGTCGCAAAAGGCAATGGCCAAAGCGAGTTGGCTCTCGCCAATCCGACAACGTCATTTAATTTGGTGGCGAAGAAACCTTCACCAACTACTCCTTCCGGCGGAGCGACCATATTTGGTTTTGTAGTACTCATAGCAATTGTTTTTTTATTCCCACTCCAGCGCTTTCTTCTTGATAATGTAGAAGAAACCTACTAATAAAAGTGACATGAAAATAACCATTTTAATCATTCCTTCGATGCCCAAAGCTTTGAAATTAATGGCCCAAGGGTATAGGAAAATTACCTCTACGTCAAAAAGGACAAAAAGGATCGCTACCAAGAAATATTTTACTGAAAAAGGAATTCTGGCATTTCCTACTGATTCGATACCACACTCAAAGTTTTTGTCTTTGCTTTTGGAATGTCTTTTCGGACCTAAAAAGCTAGAGCCGATAATGGTTAAGACCACAAATCCTACGGCTAAACCTGCTTGCATCAGGATTGGTAAATAATCTAATTGATTAGACTGCATAACGCTCAAAATTAGAAGTAAATTAAAATAGCCACAAATATACATCGCATTATTTAATTCGCAAAAATCAGGGCTAAACCTTTGGCATTTATTGCCCTAAAAACGTTTATTTAAACTGATTTTAAATAAGGAATTTGTTCCATAAAAAAACGTCCCGAAATTTTCGGGACGTTGTGTCATTCTAGGTAATCAAAAAATAATATATATTAGTCTTCGATAGCCACTACTTGAGCTGCTACTTTACCTTTTCTTCCTTCTTCTTCTTCGTAAGATACTTTATCACCTTCACTTAAACCTTCTGATTTAATTCCGGTAGCATGTACGAAAATGTCTTTTCCTGTCTCATCGTCAGTAATAAAACCGTAACCTTTTGATTCATTGAAGAATTTAACTTTACCTGTGCGCATTTTGTAATATAAAAAAAATTAATAATGCCCAAAGATATACTTATTTGCGACATAGCCAACAAAAATCAAATAAAAAGTTAATTTTATTTCAATTTATTTCAATTATAATTGAATGATTTTCAGTACAATATTTGAATTATTCTAAAAACAGCAACAAAAAACGCCATTATTTATAAATTTTTAAATAATGGCGCTGTTTGAAAATGCGAATTTGATATTTATTGTGGCAAGTCTAATTTTATATACAATTCTTTCAATTGCGTATCGTCAATGGCTGATGGTGCATCAATCATCACATCGCGTCCCGAATTGTTTTTAGGGAAAGCGATAAAGTCACGAATGGTTTCTTGTCCGCCCAAAATAGCCACCAATCTGTCCAAACCAAAGGCCAAGCCACCGTGAGGTGGTGCGCCAAATTGGAAGGCATTCATCAGGAAGCCAAATTGGTCTTGCGCTTGTTCCGGTGTAAATCCTAAAAGGCTGAACATGCTGCTTTGGAGTTCTTTATCGTGTATACGAATCGAACCACCGCCGATTTCGTTTCCGTTCAATACCATATCATAAGCATTGGCGCGCACTTTTCCCGGTTCGGTTTCGATGAGTTTCATGTCTTCCGGTTTTGGAGACGTGAATGGATGGTGCATGGCGTGGTAACGACCATTTTCTTCATCCCATTCTAATAGTGGAAAATCTACCACCCATAATGGTGCAAACTCGTCGGGTTTTCTCAAGCCCAATCGAGTCGCTACTTCCATACGTAAGGCAGAAAGTTGTGTTCTTGTTTTGTTGGCGTTACCCGATAATACTAAAATCAAGTCACCTGCTTTGGCATTGGTGAGTTCTGCCCATTTTTTCAAATCTTCTTGGTCGTAAAATTTATCCACGGATGATTTGAATGTTCCGTCTTCTTCACATTTCACGTAAACCATACCTGAAGCACCCACTTGCGGGCGTTTTACCCAGTCAATTAGCGCATCAATTTCTTTACGAGTGTAAGAAGCGCAACCGGGAGCTGCAATTCCGACAACCAATTCGGCCGAGTTGAATACGGCAAAATCTTTGTGTTGCGCAACGGCGTTTAATTCTCCGAATTTCATCTCAAAACGAATATCCGGTTTGTCATTTCCGTAGGTTTTCATGGCGTAATCATAGGTCATTCTCGGGAATTCTGCTACGTCGATGCCTTTTATTTCTTTTAAAAGATGACGCGTCAAGCCTTCGAAAACATTCAGAATATCTTCTTGTTCAACGAATGCCATTTCACAATCGATTTGGGTGAATTCCGGTTGCCTGTCGGCACGCAGATCTTCGTCGCGGAAACATTTCACGATTTGGAAATATTTGTCCATGCCGCCAACCATCAACAACTGTTTGAAGGTTTGAGGCGATTGAGGTAAGGCGTAGAATTGTCCTTGGTTCATTCTGCTCGGCACCACGAAATCTCTCGCACCCTCCGGAGTTGATTTGATTAAATAAGGGGTTTCCACTTCACAGAAATCCAAATCGGATAAATATTTGCGGACTTCCATTGCCACTTTGTGACGGAAAAGCAAGGAGTTTTTTACCGGATTTCTACGGATATCCAAGTAACGGTATTTCATTCGGATGTCTTCGCCACCGTCGGTTTCATCTTCAATAGTAAATGGCGGAAGGATAGAAGCATTTAATAAAGTCAGTTCTGAAACCAAAATCTCGATATCACCCGTGTTCATGTTCGGGTTTTTTGACTCACGCTCAATAACAGTTCCTTTAACTTGAATGACAAATTCTCGTCCCAGTGATTTTGCGTTTTCAAAAACGGTTTTATCGGTTCTTTGTTCGTCAAAGATTAATTGCGTGATTCCGTAACGGTCGCGCAAATCAACCCATATCATAAAACCTTTATCACGAGATTTTTGAACCCAACCGGCAAGCGTAACTTCTTTATTAATATGAGTGGCATTTAATTCGCCACAATTATGACTTCTGTACATTGGAATAAATTTTCGGCAAAAGTAAAAAACTTATACCAATTAAACGTTCGAAGTAGCAAATCAAATTTAAGTTAATCTTTAATTTTCGAATGGACAAAACCAGTATATTTGATATCTTAAAAAATTAAACAACACACTTATGAAGAAAATAGTTAGCTTTATTTTAACCATATTTATTTCATCTCTGGCCATTGCTCAGGAAACGATGACTTTTCAGGCAGTGATTGCCAACAAGAACGGCAATACACTTTCCATAAACAGCGGTAGAGAAACAGTCCAAAAAATTGAGGCAGATGCTAAAGGCAATTTTAAAGCCACTTTTGCTATTAAAGAAGGATTGTACCAACTGTTTGATGGTGTAGAATATGCCAATTTGTATTTGAAGAACGGTTATGATTTAAAAATGACCATGGATGCTTCCAAGTTTGATGAGAGTATTGCCTTTACCGGAAACGGAGCAGTAGAGAACAATTTTTTAGCCAAAAGAACTTTACAAGAAAATGAAATTGATTTTCAAACCATGTTAGAGTTGGATGCTGAAGGTTTCAAAAAAGCTGCGGAAGACCTAAAAGCTACTCAAATAGCCAGCTTAGAAGCTTCAAAAATTGATGCCAATTTGAAAGATATGTTGAAGAAAGGAACCGAAGCTAACATTGGGCAACTGCAACAATATTATATGATGTCACAAGCCAAGAAAAAAATGAACAATGTGGCGGCGCCTAATTTCGACTTTGAAAATCATAAAGGAGGAAAGACTACTTTGGAAAGTTTGAAAGGTAAATATGTATACGTGGATTTATGGGCAACTTGGTGCGGACCATGTAGAGCAGAGATTCCTTCTTTAAAGAAAATGGAAGAAACTTTTCATGGTAAAAACATAGAATTTGTGAGTGTTTCTATTGATGCCGAAAAAGATTATGAGAAATGGAAAACCTTTGTTACTGAAAAAGCATTAACCGGAACCCAATTGTATGCTGCTAAGGCGAATCAAACCGAATTTGTAAAAGCCTTTGAAGTGAATTCGATTCCGAGATTTATATTAATTGATCCAAAGGGGATTGTAGTTGACGCCGATGCAAAAAGACCATCGGACCCAAGGCTTCAGGAACAATTGAACAAATTACTGAACTAAAAACCAGTAAAATAAAGACTTCAGCCACCCACATGGGTGGTTTTTTTGTTTTCAAAAATAAATCCCAATGTTAAGTTTTCATCCAATGTTACCAAATTGTTAAGCAAAAGTTTTTTTATTGTAAATTAAATAGTAGCTTTGTTATGTAATTATGAACAACTTAAACCTACGATTATGAAAAAGATATTGATTTTAGGAGCATTTTTAATCTCAGGATTTGGTTTTGCTCAAACGGCTAAACCGGTTTTAGAACAAGAAGGAGATTTAGTAAAAGCAACCTATTACTATGAAAATGGTAAAGTGCAACAACAAGGATATTTTAAAGACGGAAAGATTACCGGACAATGGGTAGCTTTTGACGAAAACGGAAATAAAAAAGCTGTTGGAGAATATGCTAACGGAGAAAAAACCGGAAAATGGTTATTTTGGAATGACAAATTGTTAAGTGAAGTAGATTATGCTGACAGTCGTGTGGCTTCAGTTAAGACTTGGACACAACAAGCAATAGTAAATAAATAATAGTTAATTATTATCTCAAAAAAAAGGAACTCCATTGGAGTTCCTTTTTTTATGAATGTTTGATAGCATTACGCTTCGATAGCCTTTCTTCTCTCTCTTCGGTCACGCAACCAGTATTTGGTTCGTTTCACTAAGAAGAACATTACCGGTACCATTACTAAGGTTAAGATAGTGGCATAAGTCAATCCGAAGATAATTGTCCAAGCCAATGGTCCCCAGAAAATTACGTTGTCTCCACCCATATACAAGTGCGGATTCAAATCGGTAATCAATCCGAAGAAGTCAAAGTTCAGACCGATAGCCAAAGGAATTAATCCTAAAACGGCTGTCAATGCGGTTAACAATACCGGACGCAAACGCGATTTTCCACTTTCGATAATCACTTCTTTGATTTCTTCTAATGATAAATCATCATGGCTTTCCACCGCTTTGTCGGCTACTTTTTTATCTAATAATAAGACGAAGAAGTCCATCAATACGATTCCGTTCTTTACTACAATTCCGGCCAAAGAAATAATACCCATCATGGTCATCAGGATAACAAAATCCATATTGGCAATCACATAACCATAGAAAACCCCACTGAAACTCAACAATACCGTAAACAAAATCACGATGGTTTTAGAAACCGAGTTGAATTGCAATACAATAATTATGGTAATTCCCGCCATGGCTAAGAACAAGGCATACATTAAGAAGCTTTGGTTTTTACCTTGTTCTTCTTGTACACCCGAGAAAGAATAAGTGATGCCTTTCGGTAATTCGTATCCTTTTAATTCGGTGGCAATTTGTTTGGTAATTTCATCTCCGTTATAACCGGTCAAAACGTTGGAGTAAATCGTCATGATGCGTTTGTATCCTTTTCTTTTGATTTGGTTATAAGTATACGTTTTCTCCGTTTCAGACACCGCCGAAATAGGCACTTGTACAATTTGACCGTTGTTTTGGTTTCTGAAAGTCAACGATTGATTGAACAAAATGTTCTCATTCTTGCGTTGGTCTTCCTGCATACGCACCACGATGTTGTAGTCGTCATCACCTTCTTTATAAGTCGAGATTTCCTGACCGTAAACTGAACGACGCAAATTGAATCCTAATTGTCCGGTTGAAACGCCGGCACTTCCCGCATTTACTCGGTCAACCGTCACTTCCAACTCCGGACTTTGTTTGTTGACATCAACACTTAGTTTTTCAATTCCGGGAATATTTTTACTATTGATAAAAGCAATCATTTTATCTGCTTGGGCAATCATTTCGTCATAGTCAGATCCGGTTAATTGTACTGAAATCGGATAACCTGCCGGCGGACCATTAGCGTCTTTTTCCACGGTAACTATCGCTCCGGCGATGCCTTTTACTTTGCCGCGGATTTCTTCTAAAACGTCTGAGGTATTAATGCCTTGACGGAATTTAAACTCCGAGAAGTTCACCGTTACTTTTCCTTTAAAAGGAGTTTCCGAAGCCGAACCGGCATCCACATTCGGATTTCCGGCGCCAACACCTACTTGTGAAACGATGCTTTCAGCTAAGAAATTTTCGTTGGTTTTCGGGTCAACATATTTGTTTAAGATGTTGATTACTTGTTTTTCTACATATAAAGTAGCTTTGTTGGTTTTTTCAATATCAGTTCCTTGCGGATATTCGATATATACAATCGCCTGATTCGGGATGTTGTCCGGGAAGAACAATACTTTTCTTGGGAATACACCCAATAGAATAAAGGACAAAAACAACATACCGATGATACTTCCCAACGCAATCCAAGCATTTCTTCCGGTTAGGATTTTGGCCAAAAAGCGTTTGTATTTTTCCTCCATTCTCGGGAAGAAATTGTGTTGGAAATCTTGGGTCCATTGGTACAACTTAATCTTGTACAACCACATTAATCCTAGTGAAATTAAGGCTAAATGCCCAATTCCTCTTCCTAATTTTGAATCGTATACATTGCCGAGAACTACAAAAATAACGGCTGTAATTCCGAAAATAATCGAATAAGTTTTGGCCGATTTGTTGGTTACATTTCGGTCTTCAATATCCATAGAACCTCCGGTCATGGCAGCATTTACAATCATTGCCACGAATAACGAAGCACCCAATGTTACCGAAAGCGTTAGCGGAAAATAAATCATAAATTTACCCATAGTTCCGGGCCACAAAGCGAACGGTAAAAATGCCATTAAGGTAGTTGCCGTTGACGAAATTACCGGCCAAGCGATTTCGCCGATACCGATTTTCGATGCTTGTATACGCGGCATGCCTTTTTTCATGTTGGCAAATACGTTGTCGACCACCACAATACCGTCATCCACCAACATTCCCAATCCCATTACCAAACCAAATAGCACCATTGTATTCAAAGTCATTCCAAAGGCGGAAAGGATACTAAAGGCCATTAGCATTGACAAAGGAATAGCAGCACCAACGAATAAAGAGTTTCTCAATCCCATGGTAAACATCAACACAATCATTACCAGTATAATCCCGAAAATAATGTGATTGGACAATTCGTCCACTTGGTGTTCTACACGTGACGATTGGTCGTTGGTCAAGTCGATTTTTAAATCTTTAGGCAAATAATTTTCTTTGGCTATTTCAATTTTTTCTTTGACTTGATCTATGGCGGAAATCATGTTTTGACCCGAACGTTTCTTCACGTTGAGCATTACTACTTCTTTCCCTCTTTCTCGGGCATAAGTCGTTTTTTCTTTTTCTTTGAACTTAACGGATGCAATGTCTTTTAAGTAAACACTTCCGCCAAAAGACTTAACGATTACATTTTCAAGTTCTTTCGGATCTTTGATTTCTCCTACGATTCTGATGTTATTTCGAGAACCTTGAGAAGTTAAATTTCCACCAGAAAGCGTCATGTTTTCATACTGTACCGCATTTTGAATGTCGTCAAAAGAAACTTGAGCCGCAGTCATTTTGAAGATATCCACTGCAATTTCCACTTCTTTGTCATCTACTCCGAGAATGTCTACTTTTTTTACTTCGGCGATTTCTTCAATGTCATCCTGCAATTTCTCACCATACTTTTTAAGTTGTTGCGTAGTGTAATTCCCTTTTAAATTGATGTTCAAAATGGGCACTTCTTCCGAAATGTTCAATTCGAAAACATTGGGTTCCACTTTACTGCCGTTGTCCAAATTGGGCCAATCGGTATCGGCTTTAACGATATCGACTTTGTCTTTGATTTTGGTTTTAGCTTCTTCGATGCCTACTTTATCGCCAAATTCAACGATAATCATCCCATAATCTTGAAAGGAACTGGCGGTTATTTTATCAATACCACTGATATTTTTGAATTCCTTTTCCAGGGGCTTGATGATTAATTTTTCAACATCTTCTGCAGAATTCCCTGGGAACACTGAAGAAATGTAAACTTTATTTTCGATGATTTCCGGGAAATCCTCACGCGGCATCGTTACGTAGGCAATCAAACCGGTAACAACAATCAGAAAAGTGAAGATATATACAGTGACTCTGTTGTCGACTGCCCAACTCGATATACCGAATTCTTTATTTTGATGACTCATATTTTATAAGTTGTTGGTTGTTGGTCGTTGGTTGTTAGTAATTGGTTGTTAGTAATTGGTTGGAAACCATCAACTATCAACTAATAACCATCAACTATTATTAGAAATTAAGTTTCATGCCTTCAGAGATATTGTTTACACCTTCGGTGACAATAATATCATTGGCCGATAAACCGCTTAGGATTTCGGTAACATTGTCAGATGATTTTCCAACAGTAACTACCACTTTTTTTGCCGTACCGGTTTTACCGTTGCTGCCTTCCACAACATAGATAAATTTATCTCCGGTACCATCTTCCTGAACCACATTGGTTGGCACTACAATCGCATTTTTATTGACGTAATCCGTGATTTTTAGTTTGGCCACTTGGTTAGGGCGCAATAAGTTTTCCGGGTTAGGAACGCTTACTTCAATTCCGAAACTTCTGTTACTTGGATTGATAAAGTTACCAATTTGACGTACTTTTCCTTTATAGGTTTTGCCCAAAGAAGTCAAAAACACATCTACTTCAGTACCGACTTTTAATTTTCCGATATACGTTTCCGGAACGGTTGTGTACACATACATATTGCTTAGGTTAACGATTCGCATTAAGCCTTGTGCACTTGGCGCAACAACTTCGCCTTTTTCTACAAAAACTTCGTCGATGGTTCCGGTGAATGGTGCGCGGATAACAGTTTTAGCCAATTGGGCTTTGATTTGGGCTACGGCTTTTTGGGCAGAAACCATTTGGGTTTGTGCTTGTAAATACTGAATTTCAGAGCCGATTTTTTTGTCCCAAAGATTTTTTTGTCTTTCGTACGTGGTTTTAGCCAAAGCATATTGATTTTCGGCACTAGCCAATTGTTGGCTTATTCCGGCATCATCCACACGACCCAAGATTTGTCCTTTGGAAACTTTTTGTCCGGCTTTTACCATTAGTGAAGTCAAGGTTCCGCTGAATTCCGGTTGTACCAAGATGTTCTCTTTGGTATCCACACTTCCTTGGATATCGATATAATGATTGAAAACAGTGTCTTTAACGGTCAATACCGAAACCAGAGCTTCTTCTTTTTTGACGTCTAAGGTGGCTAATGCTTCTTCAATTTTGGCAATTTCAGCTTGCAAAGCGGTTTTTTTGGCTTGCAATCCGGCTACGTCTTTCTTTTCAATCAGTTTGTCCAGTGATTGCGTATTTTCTTTGTTCCCACAAGCGTAAAGAACTACGGCTAAAAGGGAAAGTATAATTGTCTTCTTCATTTTGTATAGATTAGTTTTTGTTGATAATTTTTTCAAGAGTTGCTTTTTTATTGATGATGTTTACCATGGATTGTAGGTAGTTTTGTTGCGCTGTGTACAATTGTCTTTGGGCTTCGCTAAAGTCAAAACTGGAGGACAAGCCTTCGGTAAATTTGATTTGTTGCTTTCTTTCAATACGTTCGGCCAAATTCAAATTGCTTTTAGAAGTTGCATATTCTTCAATGCTGAATTCAAATTCGCTTTTGGCTTTTTCGTATTGCAGTTTCAAGGCTTGTTCGGTTTCAGTAAGTTTGGTTTTGGCTTGTTCCAAAGCTATTTTGGCCTGTTGGGTTCTCGCACTTCTACCTAAACTGCTGAAAATAGGCACATTTAAACTCACGCCTAAATTGGAGTAATTCAACCATTTTTGGTCTTTTTGGAAAAACGCAAATTGGTCGTTAAACGCATTGTAACCAAAGTTAACATTAGCCGATAATGACGGTAATGCTTTGCTTCTTTCTAATTTCAGTTCTAAAGCTCTTTGCTCTTGAAAATTCGTGGCCATTTGGTAATCAATGTTGTTGGTTACGGCAAATGCACCTTGGCTAAAAGCCAAATCCAAATTGGAAACTGAAAGACTGTCAAGTTTATCGGTTAATTTTAATTCCGCATCAAGGTCGATACCTAAAGTGTATTTCAACATTTTATAAGCCACATCCAACAATCTTTTGGTATTGTTCAAATTGCTATTGATAGAGGCTAAAGTGATTTGCAATTGTTCTACATTTTCTTCTTCGATTAAACCGTTTTTATACGTCTCTTCGGTATCGGTTAGGGTTTTAGATAAAGTAGCTTTGTTTTTTTCAAGAATACTGATGCTTTCCTGGGCTAACAGCACATTACCGTAAGCATTGATGACCATTTCTCTGATTTCAGAACTCGTTTTTTGTTTGGCGTTTTCATAGTATTTCAAATACGTTTTGGATGCTTGAAGTGCTACGATATAAGAACCGTCAAAAATCAGCTGACTTAAATTGGCGCGAGCGGTCATGTTGTGTTTGGTTCCAAAAGCTACTGTGGCAAATTCGCCCGGATTTCCACCAAAAAACTCAGCCGGAATTAGGGATTTTTGCAATTCAAAATTGTTTTGATAATCTAAACCGGCATTGATTTGCGGCAAACCCGCTGCAGTGGTTTCCCATTTCTTTTGCTTAGCCGCGTCGATATCTCTATTGGCATTGATGGCCGAATAGTTGTTTTTTACGGCATGTTCAATCGCTTGTTGCAAGCTGAAAGAATAGCTTTCCTTTTGTTCTTGAGCGTGTAAGCTGCTTACCATCAAGAGTAAAGTTAATATTAAGTTGTTTTTCATAGATTGATGATTATAGATTTGATTTTAAATGTTTTTCGAGTTCAATAATTCCTTCGGCTGTCGCAATGGCTCTGGTATGGTATTCAAGCGCTTTGGCCTCTAGTTCGTAGGCTTCTTTTTCCAACATCGTGTTTTCGTTAATGGAAAAAATAAGGGTGTAATAGAATTTCACTGCGGCTTCAATGTCGGTTTCCTTGCGGTACAAACCTTCTTGGATCCCTTTTTGGATGTTTTGGCGGAACATATGACTGCAATCTTCAATTTCGTTGCACATCATTTTTTCGTAAATTTCAGGATAATGTTTTTTGAGCTGATAGGCCGGAGATTGGTCAAAGGATTGGAACATTTGTTTGAACATTTCCCTGATTTGAAAATTTTCGGCAATAGCATTGTGATTTTGTGCCACAACACTGTCCATCAAGGTATGTATTTTTTGATGTACCACTTCTGTGCCTTCTTCAATGAGTTTTTCTTTGTTGCTGAAATATTTGTAAATCGTTTTTTTGGAAATACACATTTCACAGGCAATATCATCCATGGTGACACTCTTGAAACCCAGTTTCAAAAACATTTCTGTCGCTTTTTTGATGATTTTCTCTTTCATGATCATGTTAAAATTATGGCGCAAAAATAATATGGAAACTTTTAACACTAAAATAGTTTCCAAAGTATTAACGTAAATTTAACATTGGCCCAAAAACACACTTTTGTAATGCGGTCAGAATAACCTAAATTAGCCGAAAATATTTTTTCATGCGCGCCATTTCCGATTACCAAGACATTGTTGTTTCCCATTTTAATACACTGACTCTCGAGAAAGAGCCTAATAATTTATATGAACCGATTCGGTATATTCTTTCGTTAGGCGGTAAAAGATTACGTCCGATATTGACTTTAATGGCCGCAGAAGTTTTTGATGCCGATTGCCAAAAAGCATTAGCAGCAGCAACCGCTGTAGAGGTTTTTCACAACTTTTCATTGATTCATGATGATATTATGGATGATGCGCCACTTAGAAGAGGAAACGAAACGGTGCATGAAAAATGGGATTTAAATACCGGCATACTTTCAGGCGATGCGATGCTGATTTTGGCGTACCAATTTTTTGAAACCTATGAGCCGAACGTCTTTAGAGATTTGGCCAAATTATTCAGCAAAACCGCTTTGGAAGTTTGTGAAGGCCAACAATACGATGTCGATTTTGAAACCCGTGATGATGTTACGATTCCCGAATATTTGAAAATGATTGAATACAAAACTGCTGTTTTGGTTGGTGCTGCTATGAAAATGGGTGCGATTGTGGCCGAAACTTCTACTGAAAATGCTAATGCGATTTACGATTTCGGATTGAATTTAGGGATTGCGTTCCAGTTGCAAGATGATTATTTAGACGCGTTTGGCAATCCGGAAACCTTCGGAAAACAAGTGGGCGGCGATATTATTGAGAATAAAAAAACGTATCTTTATCTCAAAGCTTTAGAATATTCAAAAGCGGAAGAAAAAGAACAGTTGCTCCATTTGTTCTCCATTCAGCCAAGCGATAATACTGATAAAATCAATTCGGTGAAACAAATTTTTAACCAAACCGGAGCAAGTGATGCGACCCAAAGCGCCATTCAGGACTATACTTTAAAGGCTTTTGACACCTTAGAAAAAATGAACATCAGTGAAGACAAAAAAGCAGTTTTGAGAGCTTTCGGTGATAAATTGATGAGCAGAAATGTTTAAAAAGTGTCCAGTATTCAGTTTCTAGTGTTCAGTTTGAAATCTGCAATCAGAAATTATTAACCATAAATCAAAAATCAATTTGTTTGTTGCACCGATAAATACCGACCAATTACTTTCGGAAGCCGAGAAAGAAAACTTGTACGCCAAACTCATTGAGCAACTCAACAAAGATTTCAACTTTGCCAACGAAGCAGTCGATTTTCCGCAAAGCACTTCGCCTTATGAATTGAAAGTGCAACTCCACGAAAAAATTTACCGCTTAATCCAGTACAAATACGCCGAGTTGCTCAATTTGCTTTACATCATCGATGTGCCCGAGGAAAACGTCAAGCAATTGGACGGCAGTGACACGGTCGAACTCGCCGAACAAATCGCCTTTTTAATTCTAAGAAGAGAATGGATGAAAGTTTGGTTTAGAAACAAATATTAAAATTTCTCGAAAAACAGATTCAAAATCCCGCTCGCAATTGCACTTCCCATGTCGGAAACCCCATTCGGATTCAAGGAATCTATTTTTGTTCCGTCAAAATTATAAATCGGAAACGACTTGTAATTGCTTAAATGATATTGGTCACTGACAGTAACATACTGGTCATTCATTTGCGTCATCGGATTGTAAATGCTTAGAAAATACTTGTCAGTATAACTTTTTTTGTCCGAAAGAGTCAAGTTGAAAGAAATGTCTTTTAGACTAAAAGTGGGTGTGTTAGAAGAAAAGGTGCGGTTGGTTTTACCCAATACAAACGAAACAGGATTTTGTGAAAACCCCCACAAGCTGAAAAACAAAAACGATAAACAAAATAGCTTTTTCATCTCTTAAAAATAAACTCTTATAAACGGCATAAACGCATCGCCATACAAATCTTTGTCCTTGTCAAACAACAAGTTGAATCGAGCGCCAATCGTAACATTATCCGCTCGGTATCCGGCGCCAACATATAAACCGGTATTCCAAAAACTTCTTTTTACACTATCATACAAATCATCGTAAGTGGTGTTCACATGCACTTCTTCTAATTCTAATGAAAGTTGGATTTCCTCTATAGGATTGTACAGTCCTACAATGCTTGCGCCAACAACATTAGAAGCGTAAAAATTCTTTTGCTTCAAACGGCTGTATTGTAAGCCGGTACCCAAAGCAAAGTGCTCATTAAAATTGTAAATCGCACTCGGCGCAACGGTGATATCGGTAAAATCATTGCCGATGGCTACACCCAATCCGCCACCAAATTGGACATGATCCCAAAAGCTTTCCGTTTCCGCTTGGGTTTGGGTTGGCTCTTGTGAAAAAACTACAAAAGGAAGGATTAAAAAGAACGTCAAAGACCCTCGTTTGGCTAGTGTCATGAAAGTATTCTTTTTCATAGAAATATATATAGTTAATTAGCGTTATAAATATACTAAAATGATTGAAAGATTATTACAAATGTCATACTTTTGCAACTGATTTTCTAATACAAAGATTATTTACCGATAAAATCATGGATAGGTTTTCCTTTTTAAACGCAGCACACACCGAATTTTTTGCCGATTTATACGAACAATACCTTCAAAATCCCGATGGCGTAGAGCCAAGTTGGAGAGCCTTTTTTCAAGGCTTTGATTTTGGAATGGCAACCTATAACGAAGAGAATGCCGTACAGGAATTGGCGCACTATGCTGCCAGTGTTCCTCAAAACGGACAGGTTTCTGATAAATTGCAAAAAGAATTCAATGTACTAAAGTTGATTGACGGCTACAGAACCCGCGGTCACTTATTTACCCAAACCAATCCGGTTCGTGACCGTAGAGTATACGAGCCAAATTTGGATATCGAAAACTTTGGTCTGACTTCAGCTGATTTGGATACCGTATTTGATGCAGCCAAAATTTTAGGAAAACAACCCTCTACTTTAAAACAAATTCTTGCTCATTTGAAGAGCATGTATTGCCAACACATTGGAATCGAATACATGCACATGGAAAATCCGATTTATGTCAATTGGGTTCAAGAAAGAATCAATAAAAATGACAACCAACCGAGTTTTGATGCCGAACAAAAAAAACACATTTTGGGCAAATTAAACGAAGCGGTTTCTTTCGAGAATTTTTTGCATACAAAGTATGTTGGGCAAAAACGATTCTCGCTTGAAGGTGGTGAAAGTATCATTCCGGCATTAGACGCACTGATTGAATCGGCAGCTGAAAAAGGCGTAGAGCATTTCGTTATGGGAATGGCGCACAGAGGAAGACTAAATACCTTAGCCAATATTTTCGGCAAAGCCACACAGGACATTTTCTCTGAATTTGACGGAAAAGATTACGATAAAGAATATTTCGATGGCGACGTGAAGTACCACTTAGGGTTGACTTCGGAAAGAAAAACCCAATCGGGTAAAAAAATCAACATCAATTTGGCTCCGAATCCATCCCACTTGGAAACGGTTGGTGCCGTGATTGAAGGAATTACCCGTGCCAAACAAGACAAATATTTCCCGGAAGATTTCTCTAAAGTATTGCCAATTGCCGTTCACGGTGATGCGGCTGTGGCCGGACAAGGGATTGTGTACGAGATTGTGCAAATGGCCCAATTAGATGGGTACAAAACCGGCGGAACGATTCATATTGTCATCAACAACCAAGTTGGTTTTACCACCAATTATTTAGACGCGCGTTCGTCAACCTATTGTACCGATGTGGCCAAAGTGACTTTGTCGCCAATTCTTCACGTGAATTCGGATGATGCCGAAGCAGTAGTGTATGCAATGTTATTTGCCTTAGATTTCAGAATGGCATTCGGAAGAGATGTATTCATCGATTTATTAGGCTACAGAAAATACGGTCACAACGAAGGCGATGAACCTCGTTTTACGCAACCGCTTTTATACAAATTGATTGCCCGTCACAAAAACCCGAGAGACATTTACTCTGAGAAATTAATCACAGCGGGAATTGTTGATGCCGCTTATGTGACCAAAATAGAAAACGAGTACAAAGCCAAGTTGGATGAAAATCTACAAGCTTCGCGTAAAAAAGATTTGACGATTATTAAACCATTTTTACAAGATGCTTGGGAAGGTTTTGTTCAGGTTTCGGATGACGAAATGTTGAAAGCAGTTGATACAAAATTCGACAAAAAGAAAATGGACGCCATCTTAGAAACCATTTCAACTTTACCATCAGATAAAAAATTCATCAGCAAGATTTCCAAAATTGTTACCGATAGAAAAACGATGTACAACAACGACGCTATCGATTGGGGAACTGCGGAAACATTAGCTTACGGTTCACTATTAACCGAAGGTTACGATGTTCGTATCTCAGGACAAGACGTAGAAAGAGGAACCTTTTCGCACCGTCACGCCGTAGTAAAAGTAGAAGACAGCGAAGAAGAAGTAATTTTGTTGAATGCAGTTAAAGACAAGAAAGGGAAGTTCAATGTATTCAATTCCTTCCTTTCAGAGTATGGCGTTTTAGGGTTTGACTACGGTTATGCCTTAGCCAATCCAAACGCATTAACGATTTGGGAAGCACAATTCGGAGATTTCTCTAACGGTGCCCAAATCATGATTGACCAATACATCTCTTGTGGGGAAGACAAATGGAACAACCAAAACGGAATAGTATTATTATTGCCTCACGGTTACGAAGGACAAGGAGCAGAGCACTCTTCGGCTCGTATGGAGCGTTACTTGCAGTTGTGTGCGAAACACAATATGTACGTAGCCGATTGTACCACGCCGGCGAATTTCTTCCACTTGTTGCGTCGCCAAATGAAAACCAAATTCCGCAAACCGTTGGTGGTATTCTCACCAAAAAGTTTGTTGCGCCACCCATTGTGCGTTTCCACTCGTGAAGAATTGTACAACGGTCAATTCCAAGAAGTGATTGATGACCAATCAATCGACAAGAAAAAAGTAAAAACACTGGTTTTCTGTACCGGAAAATTCTATTACGATATTTTAGCCGAAAGAGAAAATTTAGGCCGAAATGATGTAGCTTTGGTACGCATTGAGCAGTTGTTCCCGTTACCGGTAGAGCAATTGAAAGCCGTGATAGCGAGTTATCCGAATGCCGACGATTTCGTTTGGGCTCAGGAAGAACCAAAAAACATGGGTGCTTACAGTTATATGCTAATGAATTTCGACTTGGTACAATGGAGATTGGCTTCGTTAAAAGCGTATGCTGCTCCGGCCGCCGGAAGTCATACACGTGACAGAAGAAGACATGCCGATGCCATCAGAATGGTATTCGACAAGAATTTATTCAGATAATTTAGGAGCTGTTTCCCGCTGCAACCTGTCTGACGGCAGGCAGGTCGGGGCTAGAAAAAAGATAAACAAGAACAACACTATAAAATTACAGACATGATTTTAGAAATGAAAGTCCCATCACCGGGCGAATCGATTAAAGAAGTAGAAATTGCAACTTGGCTGGTAAAAGACGGCGATTATGTAGAAAAAGACCAAGCCATTGCTGAGGTTGATTCTGACAAAGCCACTTTAGAGTTACCGGCAGAAGCCAGTGGAATCATCACGCTAAAAGCAGAAGAAGGTGACGCAGTAGCCGTTGGTGCCGTAGTTTGTTTAATCGATACTAGCGCAGCCAAACCAAACGGAAGTGCTCCGGCAAAAGAAGAAGTAAAAGTAGAAGTGCCAAAAGCAGAAGCTCCTAAAAAAGAGGAAGTGAAAGCAGCTCCGGTGGCAGCAGCAACTTATGCAGCCCAAACGCCATCCCCGGCCGCTCGTAAAATATTAGACGAAAAAAACATCCAACCTGCTGATATCGTTGGAACTGGAAAAGACGGTAGAATCACTAAAGAAGATGCGGTTAATGCTGTGCCTTCTATGGGAACACCAACCGGTGGTAGCCGTGGTTCAGAAAGAACGAAACTTTCTATGTTGCGTCGTAAAGTAGCCGAGCGTTTGGTATCTGCGAAAAACGAAACGGCTATGTTGACGACTTTCAACGAAGTAGACATGACCAATATCTACGCATTGCGTGAGCAATACAAGGAAGAGTTTAAAGCCAAACACGGTTTAGGATTAGGCTTTATGTCGTTCTTCACCAAGGCCGTAACTCGTGCTTTGCAATTGTATCCTGACGTAAACTCGATGATTGACGGACAAGAGAAAATTGCTTATGACTTCTGTGATATCTCAGTAGCGGTTTCAGGTCCGAAAGGCTTGATGGTTCCGGTAATGAGAAATGCCGAAACTTTATCTTTCAGAGGTGTGGAAGCCGAAATCAAAAGATTAGCGATTCGCGCTCGTGACGGACAAATCACCGTAGACGAAATGACGGGAGGAACTTTCACTATCTCTAACGGTGGTGTTTTCGGAAGTATGTTGAGTACGCCAATTATCAATCCACCACAATCCGGTATTCTTGGAATGCACAATGTAGTGGAAAGAGCAATCGTAAGAAACGGACAAATCGTTATCGCTCCGGTAATGTTTGTAGCCTTGTCTTATGACCACAGAATCATCGACGGACGTGAGTCGGTTGGATTCCTAGTTGCCGTTAAAGAAGCGTTAGAAAATCCGGTGGAAATTTTGATGAACAACAACCCTAAGAAAGCTTTAGAGCTATAGGGTTTCTACCTGCCTCGGATGAGGCGCCTATATATGTAAATCCCGTCTTGTTGTAAACGAGACGGGATTTTTTTTGCAAAAAGGTTCTGGTTAAATTTAAAAAAAGTAAAGCGTAAAGAATAAAAAACGATTCTTAGTGATGATTTATCAAAAAAACTATGGGTTATTATTTATTTTAGCACCTTAAATTTTTTCAGCAGTATTTTTCTCTTTCCCCATGTCTAAAATTATCTGTCATTTTATAATACTATTATCGTTTTCTTCGGCTTTTGCACAGGAGTTAAATGAGTCTGAGATTAAAAGAACCCGAAGCATCCAAGAACTGCTTATTTCTAACCCTGACCAAGCTTATGCAGAAGCTTTGAAAATGACTAAGGCTAAAAACGAATTGTCTCGTTTTTTCGGCAACTATTATGTCGCCAATTACTTTTATAATAAATCCGAGTTTGCTCATTCCAAACAACTTCTCTTGTCACTTATGGGGAATATTGAAAAAAGTAATATTCCCAAATCAAGCCAAGTTTACCAAGATTTGATGAGAATGTGTGTTAACAAACTTTTCTACATTCATAAGAATCTGGGAGAATATGACATGGCCTTGTTTTATTTGGATAAATATAAAAAGCGTTTGCCCAACACTCATTTTAACGAACAATATGGGTTAGTAAAAGTGGCTTTGGGTGATTATGTTAACGGGATTGCTTTGTTGAAGCGTGAGTTAAAGACTTCACCACACCTGAAATTAGGCGTTGGTGAAAAAAAAGTAATGAATAAAAAATTATTTGCAGACAAATACAATTTCATAGGCGAAGCCTATCAACAGTATTATATACAGTCCAAAAAAACAGTTTTTTTAGATTCAGCAAATTATTACTTTAAGGCAGCGGCAAAGATGTTGCTCCAAGATAATTTTTATCCTGAGTATACGAAAGCATTATTAAACATGCGTGAAGCAAAAAGCGCGGCTTTAGCGGGAGATTACCATCAATCATTAGCATTGTACCGAAAAGGGAAAAAGTTCTCGGTTATTCAAGAGCATATCAGAACCGTGCAGATGTTTGATTTAGGAATGGCCGATTGTTTTTATCATCTTAAGCAAATTGATTCCGCCTTTTACTACGGTGAAAAATTCATAAAAAGTTATCAGCAGACTAAAGTGTCTAATGAAAATTTGTTGATGGCCTATAACATCATGACTCTATGTTACAATGAAAAAAAAGACACCAAAAATGCTTATCGATATGCCCAAAAAAGTTTAGCCTTAATTCAATCTATTGAAGGCATTAAAAACAACTCTTTAAATTTTTTGCACAACTATGATTTAGCGGTGATTAAAGAAGAATCTAACCAGGTTATTGCCTCAAGGAATTATTTTAAAATTTCTCTTTTCTGTATTTTAATCGTTTTAGCGATTGTTGTTTTCAGTTTTTATTTCTACTACAAAAATCAGAAAGAAAAACACCATCGATTTTTGCAAATTATTCAAGACCTAAAAGAATCTCAAGACTCAGAGCTCCATCAAATACCCATCAATACCATAGTAACGGAGACACAACCAAAGCAGATTCTGGATGAAGATCTTATCGGGAAAATGGCCTTAGGATTAAAAAAATTAGAGCAGAAAGAAGCGTATTTAGATCCGAATTTTAAGTTGGCTTTTGTGGCCAAAAAATTAAATACCAATACGGCCTATCTATCCCAATATTTCAATCAGGTCATGCAAAAATCTTTTTCGGAATATACCCAAGAATTGCGCATCCATTACGTGTTGCAAAAGCTAGTTGACGCGCCCTATTTTCGCAAATATACATTACAGGCTATAGCCGAAGAAGTAGGTTATAAAGATGCCAACACATTGGTTCGCGTTTTTAAAAAGCAAACCGGTCTTTCACCCAATTATTATATCGAAAAGTTGAAAAATACGGAGTAAGTATTTTAAAATCAAAAAAATACATCTTATTTAAGCTATCGATTATTTATAAATAGTCCAATAAACAAATTGGTCTGAGCGTTCTTATCGCATAGTTTTGGCGGGAATTAAATCAAAATTCACAAAAGTTTAATCCAAAACAATTAATATGAAAAGAACCATTACTATTCTATTAATATTTATATCATTACAATTATCTGCCCAATGCTGGCAAAGTATTAGTGCGGGTTACATTCATTCATTAGCTGTCAAAGATGATGGAACACTTTGGGCTTGGGGTTCTAATGGTAATGGAAGACTTGGAGACAATACCACAATTAATAAAACTACACCCACACAAATTGGAACTGATAACAATTGGTTAAAAGTTTGTGCTAGTTTTTCGGCTTCTTATGCAATTAAAACAGATGGCACTTTATGGGCTTGGGGTTGGAACGGGAATGGTGAGTTAGGATTGGGAACATCAACTTCTACATTTCTTGTACCTACACAAGTAGGAACGGATACTAATTGGCAAAGTATATCTTCGAATGACTATTTTTGTATAGCTCTAAAAAGCAATGGTACTTTGTGGGCATGGGGAAGAAACGATTATGGTCAATTAGGAGATAATACGGGTGTTTTTAGATTTTCACCAGTTCAAATAGGAACAGATACAAATTGGCAAAGCATTTCAGCAGGATATGGTCATAGTTTGGCTATAAAGTCTAATGGAACACTATGGGCTTGGGGCGAAAATGCTAATGGAAAATTAGGATTAGGTACAACAACTTCAGTTTATTCAGTGCCAACACAAGTAGGAGTTGCAACTAATTGGCAAAAAGTAAGTGGAGGTTACAATCATTCTTTAGGTATAAAAACAGATGGAACACTATGGGCATGGGGATCAAATACAAATGGACAGTTTGGGAATGCATCTCCTACTTCATCCAATGTTCCTGTTCAGATTGGAACTGATACTAATTGGCAAGATGTATCAGCAAGTCAGTATTTTTCTTATGCTATTAAAAACAACAAAACGCTTTTGAGTGCGGGTAGAAATGAAGAAGGACAGTTAGGTAATGGTACAAGTAGCACTACAAATGTGTTTGTGTTTACTCAAGTTGGAAGTTTTACTGATTCTGAAAAAATTGCAACAGGATATTATCACGTTTTAAATACAAACCAAGACGGTTTTATTAGAGTAACAGGAAGGAATAGTTCCGGACAATTAGGAGACGGAACAACTACTCAGAAAAATTCACTTACTTACATTTCTTGTTATCCTTCAGCACTTTCTAATGAAGATTTTGCCTTAAACGAATTAAAAGTATATCCAAATCCTGTCAACAATAAATTAAACTTTTCGCTTGAAAAGGAAATTACAACTGTTTCTATTTATAATTTATTAGGACAAGAAATTTTATCAAAATCTTTAAGCAACAACGAAACTTCGATAGACGTTACCGCTTTGTCTGCCGGAACTTATTTAGTAAAAGTAACTTCTGATAACGAAGCAAAAACATTGAAAATTATAAAGGAATAATCCACAGTACTAATCTATTTTTATAAAAATTAAAGATGAAAAAAATCATTTTGCTGGCTTGCATCGCTTTTACAGTGAATAGCCAGGCACAGTTATTAAACAAATTAAACAAAGCAAAAAACCAAGCTTCTCAAGCTTCAGAAGTTGTAGATAAAGCCAGTGAAGCCAAAGGCGGAAAAAAGAAAAAAGGCGGCGGCGGTTTCCCGACAGGTTTAAAATTAGATTGGACACAGTTCAAACAAACACCGGCGATAACCTTTAGCTCTCTTCTTTACGGAACCACGGCTGGTACCATTAACAGTTATACTGCGACTTTCATTCCTAACAAAACGGTTGATGGAAAAACAGTTCATCATTTTGAGAATCAGTCGGAGTATTTAAGAATCAAGGTGTTCAAAGACAATCAATACATGAACTATTTTGAATACTCCGGTAACCAAGTTTTTGATGACGGAAAGAAGACCAAGTTCAATGAGCCGACCAGTCGTTACCAACGTGATGGCGAATGGGTAGGACATTCAGAATCATTTATTACAGACTGGGGTCCGGGGAATTATCGTTTGGATTTTTATGCCGGTGACAAAATGTTTTATTCCTTCGACTTTGAATTGGTAAAATTAACCAATAATGATGCTTATGCGGCGATGAATGAAATGTATGTGGTTCGTGGTCCATGGAATAACTTTGCTTATTTAAATCATGCCGATACCGGGAATCTTCTTTTTGGATTCTACCTTACGCACGAAGAGTTTATGCCGAATCCGTCTAACAGCAGAAAAACGAATAAAAGTGTAAAATGGTCGGTAAATATGTTCAAAGACAACAAATTGTATGCACAACATTACGGTAACGGCCCAAACACAGCTCAAGTTGAGCAAGCCAAATGGAACGATAATCAATGTGCGTTCAAATTAGTGAACAAACCGGGTGAAATTAAATTTGCCGATTTAACGGATGGTAGTTACAGAATCGAATTGACTGTTGAAGGAGAAGCCAATCCAAGACTTTACAAATTCACGGTTAAAGACAAAAAAATAGTATTGATTCCGGAACAAGACCGATCTAAAAATACTGATCCAACCCGACTTATTGAAGGATGGAATGACTTCTTTTGGTTGAAACTAGAAAAGTAGTCAACAGTATTAAAGAAAAAGTTGTGTAATTATGGCTAATGATAATTGTAGTTGAAAGAATCATAATGCCTAACAATCATAATAATTGTGGTTTGAGACCCGACAGAAAATGTCGGGTTTCTTTTTTTTATGCTGTAGAGGTTGTAAATAAAAATTGAGGGATAACAATTCTTAAGAACACGAATAATCTTTAGTGTTTTAACCTTCTTTTATAGATGTTAAATCCCGCTCAGTTATCTAAGCGGGATTTTTTTGTTTATTCTAAAATAAAACTTACATCGATACTGCCATTGGTTAGCGGTACTTCTGAACCACCATTAAAGGCAATCATTGTGCCTGAGAAAGTAGCTTTAAATTTAGTATCAGTATTTACAGTTATGTTTGCATTTAAACCTCCGTCATAATCATCGCCATTATCATAATATTCAACCGAAATGATTGCACTTCCGGTATTATTTGCGTCAGCTTCTATAAAAATTACCTCCGAAGGGTCGTTTGCAGAACCAATATAACCAGTGATGTATTTTTCACCATTTGCTTCGTAAACGTCAATGTTTGTAAATGTCTTTGAAGTGCCATTGATTTTAAAAGTGATTTTTTCTCCACCACCCGATGAATCATCACTCGAACATGAGTTTAAGGAGAAGGTCAGAACAGCAACAGATAAGAATAAAAATAATTTTTTCATAAAATAAGGATTTAAGTTAATTCTGTCAAATATATATATTCCAAGTATTTAGAGATTTTTTTTCAACTTTTTTTCAATAAATATTATGTAGAAATTTCAAGCAAGTTTTTCGTTTATTTGCATACTGCGTTAGGGATTGCAGTGGAAATCCTTTTTAGTATGACTATTGTGTAACGGAAAGGGAAATGCAATACTAAAAATATTGGAACGGAAAGCCCGACCCTTATGGACACGAGGCTGAAAGCCGACTGCCTGAAGGGGAACGCCCAAAAATTAGTCTATGAAGAAAAACCAAAAACAAGCGGCGATAGGATTTATTTTTATCACGATGCTGATCGATATTACCGGTTGGGGCATTATTATTCCGGTGATTCCGAAGTTGATCAAAGAACTCATCAATGGCGATATCAGTGAAGCGGCCAAGTATGGCGGTTGGTTGACGTTTGCTTATGCGATTACCCAATTTGTTTTTGCGCCTTTAATAGGGAATTTGAGTGATAAGTATGGGCGCAGACCCATCATTTTGATTTCGCTTTTTGCTTTTGCGCTCGATTATTTGTTGTTGGCTTTTTCACCCACGATTGTTTGGCTTTTCATAGGAAGAATTATAGCAGGTTTGACCGGTGCGAGTATCACCACAGCCTCGGCTTATATTGCGGACGTCAGTACACCGGAGAATCGCGCGAAAAACTTCGGAATGATTGGCGCTGCTTTTGGTTTGGGCTTTATTATTGGTCCGGTGATTGGCGGTTTGTTAGGACAATTTGGTTCGAGAGTGCCGTTTTATGCGGCGGCGGGTTTGTGTTTGTTGAATTTTTTATACGGCTATTTTATTTTACCCGAATCGCTGCCCAAAAAGAACCGACGGGAGTTTGAATGGAAGAGAGCCAATCCGGTTGGCGCTTTGATCAACCTAAAAAAACATCCTTCTTTAATTGGGCTTATCCTTGCTATTTTTCTTTTGTATATAGGCTCGCATGCGGTACACAGCAATTGGAGTTTCTTTACCATGTACCGATTTGATTGGGATGAAAAAATGGTGGGAATTTCATTGGGCGTAGTTGGATTGCTTGTTGGATTAGTTCAAGGTGGATTGATTCGTTGGACGAGTCCAAGATTGGGTAATACGAAAAGTATTTATCTCGGATTGTCCTTATACACGATTGGCATGCTATTGTTTGCTTTCGCCACCGAGAGTTGGATGATGTTCGCTTTTCTGGTCCCTTATTGTCTAGGAGGCATTGCCGGACCGGCTTTACAATCAGAAGTTTCCGGTAAAGTTCCCGCTAACGAACAAGGCGAGATTCAGGGAACTTTAGCCAGTTTAATGAGTGCTTCTGCCATTATTGGTCCACCTATGATGACCAATACATTTTACTTTTTCACGCATGATGAAGCACCATTTCAGTTACCCGGAGCGCCTTTTCTTTTGGGTAGTTTTTTGATGTTGATTAGTACATTTTTGGCTTATTATTCAATGAAGAAACATTTTAAGCCAGCATGATTTAAATTATTTTAAATACAAACAGTGATTGTAGTAATCAATGATGGCTTTGCCCTCCAATAAGATATCAGCACCTATGATTCCGTCAACCGGTTTGGCCTTGTATTGGGTTAAGGCTTCATTTACGTGACTCATGTCAAAGATTACCAAATGGAGTTCCTCAGTTTGCCAACGGCCTATTTTTAAAGCGTTGTTCTTGGCAATCTTGGTCATCATTCCGGTTCCGCCGGCACCAGAAGCTTTGGTTTTTGATTTTCCGGCTTTAAGGTTGAATTTTTCAATACTGTCAAAACCAACGCAACTGTTAGAAGCACCGGTATCCAAAATAAAATTCCCCGAAACCCCATTGATAGTAGCTTTAATCAACAGGTGTTGGGTTTTGGAAACTTTAAAGTTGATTTTCTTGTATTTTTCTTTTCTCAGTACTTCCTGCAGGTTTTTCATGGCGCTTTATTGATTCTCAAATGTAATCTAAAATCCATTATCCTAAAAAATTATACTTAAACTTAGTACCTTTGCGCCTCAGAACCTTAGTGCCTTTAAACCCAATGATTTTAACCGATACGCATACGCATCTCTATTCCGAAGAATTTCAAAACGACCGCACCGAAATGATCCAACGTGCCATCGATGCCGGAGTTTCAAGATTTTTTGTGCCGTCCATTGATTCGACTTACACCCAAAAAATGTACGATTTGGAAGCCCAATTTCCCGACAACATTTTTTTAATGATGGGCTTGCATCCGTGTTATGTCAAACCGGAAACGTATCAGGAAGAATTGGCACATGTGGAAACCGAGTTGGCCAAAAGAAAATTCTACACTGTTGGAGAAATCGGCATCGATTTGTATTGGGACAAAACCACTTTGGCGATTCAGCAGGAAGCTTTTCAACGCCAAATCCAATTGGCTAAAAAATATAAATTAGCCATCAACATTCACTGTCGCGATGCCTTTGACGAAGTTTTTGAAGTTTTGGAAAGTGAAAAGGCAAGCGATTTATTCGGGATATTTCATTGTTTTACGGGTGATTTGGGTCAAGCCCAAAGAGCAATCGGTTTAAACATGAAGCTCGGAATTGGTGGCGTGGTCACTTTTAAAAACGGAAAGATAGACCAATTCTTAAATGAAATCGATTTACAACACATTGTCTTAGAAACGGATTCGCCCTATTTGGCACCGGTGCCTTTTCGCGGCAAGCGAAACGAAAGCAGCTATACCCAATTGGTAGCCGAAAAATTAGCCGAGATTTACCAACTTCCCATAGAAGAAATCGCCCGAATTACTACAGAAAATTCTAAAGCTATTTTTGGGATTTAACGAAGAAAACGTTATCAATTGACTTTTTTTTTGTTCTTTTGTTCATCAAAATTGAAAGATTCAATGCAGAAATTCGATTCTATTCGTCCGTTTTATGATACTGAAGTGAATGAAGCCATTCAATCTGCAGTCAATCATCCGATGATGAAAGCTTTAATGGGTTTCACATTTCCCGATGTGGACGAAGAAGTTTGGAAAAGCCAACTCAAAAAAACGCATTCCATCCGAGATTTTCAATGTAATTTTATATATCAGGCCGTTCAAAAAGTACTGAAAAAGAGTTCAGAAGGGTTAACCACTTCAGGGTTTGAAAAATTAGAGCCCAATACGTCTTATCTTTTTATTTCCAATCACCGAGACATTATACTCGACACTTCGTTGCTCAACGTTGCATTATTCGACCACGGATTAGTAATGACGGCTTCAGCCATTGGAGATAATTTGGTGCAAAAATCATTTCTGAAAACCTTATCCAAACTCAATAGAAACTTTCTGGTGCAACGCGGCTTACCGCCAAGAGAATTGCTCGAAAGTTCCAAATTGATGTCGGAATACATCGGTCAGTTATTGTTGCGCGAAAACCGGTCGGTTTGGATTGCCCAGCGCGAAGGCAGAACCAAAGATGGCAATGATGCTACGCATTCCGGCGTATTAAAAATGTTGGCGATGGGTTCGGATGAGCCTAAAATGTTGGATTATTTCAAAAAAATCAAAATCGTGCCGGTTTCTATTTCTTATGAATATGATCCAACCGATGCTTTGAAAATGCCACAGTTAATTGCGGAAGCCAAAAACGAAATTTACATCAAAGAAAAGAACGAAGATTTCGTCACCTTATTAAGCGGAATCATCGGTCAAAAGAAACGCATTCACATTCATATCGGTGATGTTTTAGATAAAGAAATAGACGCTATTGCGGCCGAATTTGACAACACCAACAAACAAATTCAAGCTTTGGCACAAGCCATAGACGATTCTATTTTGCAGAGTTATATGTTGTGGCCAACGAATTATATCGCCTATGATTTGTTGCACAAAACAGACCAATACAAAGCTTTTTATACCGAAAACGAAAAATCGCTTTTCGAGAGAAGATTGGAAATGAAAATTGACGAAAACAATCCGCAAATGGTGGAAAGTTTCTTGGCGATGTATGCCAATCCGGTGGTGAATAAATCCAAATATCAGAATGCAATCTAAACCTAACATACTTCTCATTTATACCGGTGGAACTATCGGGATGATGAAAGATTTTGAAACCGGTGCGCTAAAAGCTTTCAACTTCAAAAAGTTATTGCAAAAAATCCCGGAAATCAAACAATTAGATTGCAATATCGAAACGGTTTCTTTTGAAAAACCCATAGATTCTTCTAATATGAACCCTCAAAAATGGGTGAAGATTGCCTTGATTATCGAAGAAAACTATTCAAATTTTGATGGCTTTGTAGTGCTTCACGGTTCGGATACCATGTCGTATTCGGCCTCGGCTTTGAGTTTTATGTTGGAACATTTGAACAAACCTGTTGTTTTTACAGGTTCGCAATTGCCTATAGGAGATTTGAGAACGGATGCCAAAGAAAATTTGATTACCGCCATACAAATAGCTTCTTTACAACAAAAAGGCAAGCCGGTTATTCAGGAAGTCGGATTGTATTTTGAATACAAATTATACCGCGGCAATCGCACGACCAAAATCAATGCCGAACATTTTAATGCTTTTACCTCGCCCAATTATCCGCCTTTGGCAGAATCGGGTGTGCATTTGAACATCAATCCGAATGCGGTTTTACAAAAACAATCAAACAAAAAATTAGCGGTACACAAAGAACTCGATGACAATGTGGTGATTGTAAAAATGTTCCCCGGAATCAGCGAATCGGTTTTATCGGCTATTGTTTCAATTCCACATTTAAAAGGAATTGTTTTGGAAACTTATGGCTCAGGGAATGCGCCAACCGAAGATTGGTTCCTCCAAATTCTGAAAAAAGCCATCAAAAGCGGTTTGCATGTGGTAAATGTGACCCAATGCTCCGGCGGAAGTGTGAATATGGGTCAGTATGAAACCAGTACGCAACTCAAAAAAATAGGCGTCATTTCGGGAAAAGACATCACTACAGAAGCTGCGATTACCAAATTAATGTACCTAATCGGACAAAATGTAGCGCCAACAGTTTTCAAAACTATTTTTGAGACTTCTTTGCGTGGTGAAATGAATTGATAGGATTGACCGGTTTAATCCAATGACTTCAGACAAAACTTAGGTTACCTAAATTGAAATAAAAAAGCCGAAGTAATACTTCGGCTTTATCGCAGAGAGGAAGGGATTCGAACCCTCGATGCAGTTGCCCACATACAAACTTTCCAGGCTTGCTCCTTCAACCACTCGGACACCTCTCTAAAGTTTTGCGGATGCAAAGAACAGCATTTTTTTTCACTAAAAAAAATACAATAATCTATTTTTCCTATTCGTCCTAAAATAAAATCAACCGCGTCAATCCCTTTTGTTTTTTCAGCTGAAAAGGTGTACATTCGCTTATAGGATTCAGACCTTAAGTTTATGCGTATCAAACTCCTCATATCGATTTTTTTTATGACGCTGAGCAGCTTGGCTCAAGATGTCGCCAAAGATTTTGATGCTCCGGATTCACTTTACCGTGAAGACCAATTTTACCTAAACATCACTTACAATACATTGCAAAACCGTCCTGATGGTTTAAAGCAAAATAAGCTTTCACCGGGTTTGGCTTTAGGTTTTTTGCGCGACATGCCTTTGAACAAGAAACGAACAGTTTCTGTAGCAGCCGGATTGGGATATTCATTAGCGATTTACAATCAAAATATGGGAATTATTGATGTTGGAAACGAAACCACATACAGTATTTTGAATCCGGATGAGATTAGTTTTTCCAAAAATAAATTGGCATTGCATTATGTTGATGTGCCTATAGAGTTCAGATGGCGTAATTCAACACCCGAGAGTCATAAGTTTTGGAGGGTTCATCTTGGAGTCAAGTTGAGATATCTTTTTTATGACCAATACAAATTAGAATCTTCCCAAGGGAACTACAGTCAAACCAATTTAGCCGATTTAAATGATTTGCATTATGGTGTATACCTCACGACAGGATGGAATACTTGGAATTTATATGCTTACTACGGTTTAAATCCGTTGTTTAAATCTTCCGCTAAGATTGATGGGCAATCGATAGACATGAATACGGCCAACTTCGGGATCATGTTTTATATTCTATAGCCAAACGTAGAGCAATCCCAATTGGGGCAATAATCCACACAAAAATCCGATTAACAATTCTTTATTGGTGTGGGCTTTCATGACCAATCTTGAAGAAGCAACCAATCCGTTCAGAATTACCAAAAGAGCCATCAGATTGATAGTGTTGATTTCATTTTTAAGGCTAAGGCCAAAAGTAAAAATGGTCAATGCGCTAATGCCAATCATGTGAATACTGGCTTTTATTTTGGCATACAACAATAAAAAAGCAAAAACAGCACTCATAATTCCGCCCAAAAAGAAGAAGTATAGCGAAGGAAATCGATCAATCGTTATGCTTTTTTGAATCAAAATAGAGAGCAAAGCAATGTGTAGGATTAAGGGAATTTTGCGATGCGAAATATCCGAAAGCATAATGCTGTCAATTTTGCCAAAAGTTCTCAATAAATAGAAAAAAGCAATCGGCAACAAAAAAGTAATAATGATGATTTGCAGGAACAAAATCAGGTATTGGGCCATGGTAAAATACTTGGCGTCAAGCAATACATAAAAGACAGTTCCTAGTAATGGAACGAAAATAGGATGGAAGGCATACGAAAAAAAAGGAAGAATTTTTTTCAAGGTGATTTTGTTTAAATCTTTTTCCTCATTCTAGCCACTGGAATGTCTAGTAATTCTCTATACTTAGCAATGGTTCTTCGGGCAATAGGATAGCCTTTTTCTTTGAGAATGTCAGCCAATTGATCATCCGGAAGCGGTTTTGATTTGTCTTCTTCTTCAATAACGGTTTTCAGAATTTTTTTGATTTCAAGGGTAGAAACATCTTCGCCTTGGTCGTTTTTCATCGCTTCCGAGAAGAATTCCTTAATCAATTTTGTTCCATACGGTGTATCCACATATTTGCTGTTCGCCACACGTGAAACCGTTGAAATATCCAAACCAACCATATCCGCGATGTCTTTTAGAATCATCGGTTTCAGTTTGGTTTCTTCACCGTCTAAAAAGTATTCTTGTTGGAAATGCATAATGGCATTCATCGTCACAAAAAGTGTTTCCTGGCGTTGGCGAATCGCATCGATAAACCATTTGGCTGAATCTAGTTTTTGTTTGATAAATTGCACGGCATCTTTCTGAGAATGGGATTTGTCACGGGAATCTTTATACGTCTGTAACATTTCCTGATAATCTTTAGAAACATGGAGTGTTGGCGCATTTCTGCCGTTCAAAGTCAGTTCCAATTCACCATCAACAATTCTGATAGCAAAATCAGGAACGATTTGTTCCACCACACGACTGCTACTGTCAAAAGAACCGCCCGGTTTTGGATTTAGTTTTTCGATTTCCTCGATGGCTTTTTTCAAGCGTTCTTGGGTAATTTCGTATTTCTGTAGTAACTTTTCGTAGTGTTTTTTGGTAAAGGCATCAAATTGGTTTTCGAGGATGTCTATCGCCAATTCAACATATTCCGTAGGTGTTTTGTGTTTTAGTTGCAACAACAAACATTCCTGCAAGTCACGTGCACCAACGCCCGAAGGTTCTAGTTCGTGGATGATGTGGAGAATTTTCTCCACAACCTTTTCATCGGTATAAATCCCTTGGGTAAACGCCATGTCGTCAACCATATCGGGAATACTTCTGCGCAAATATCCGTCATCGTCTATGCTTCCCACTAAGAACTCAGCAATTTCACGCTGTTCATCTGTCAAGATAAAAGTATTCAACTGATTGATTAAATCCTGATGAAAACTAACCGGCGCGGCAAAAGGCATTTCACGGTCATCGTCGTCATCGCTATAGTTGTTGGACTGTAATTTGTAATCGGGTGTTTCGTCGTCGCTTAAATATTCGTCGATATTGATTTCGTCGGCACCAATGCTTTCATTGTCTTCATATTCATCGTAATCCTCATTGTTGTCAAACTCGTCTTTCTCATATAATTCTTCTTCGTCTTTACCACTTTCCAAAGCCGGGTTTTCGACCAATTCCTCTTTAAGCCTTTGTTCAAAAGCTTGCGTAGGCAATTGAATTAACTTCATCAGCTGGATTTGCTGTGGAGATAATTTTTGAGAGAGTTTTAGATTTAGAAATTGTTTTAACATTGTTGTCGGTTGTCGGTTGTCGGTTGTCGGTTGGCTGTTTTTAACAGATAACGGAGAACAGACAAAAGTTATTAAAATTCTGCATTCTGAGGCGTTCTCGGGAAAGGAATTACGTCTCTGATGTTGGTCATTCCCGTTACGAAAAGCACCAATCTTTCAAAGCCTAATCCGAATCCTGAGTGTACAGCCGAACCAAATCGACGGGTATCTAAATACCACCACAATTCTTCTTCATCAATACCAATCGCTTTCATTTTTTCGACCAAAACATCGTAACGTTCTTCTCTTTGCGAACCGCCAACGATTTCACCAATGCCCGGGAATAAAATATCCATAGCGCGAACGGTTTCTTTGCCCGGTTCGGTATTGTCATTCAAGCGCATGTAAAACGCTTTAATTTTGGCCGGGTAATCAAATAAAATTACCGGACACTTAAAGTGTTTTTCCACTAAGAAGCGTTCGTGCTCCGATTGTAAATCGGCACCCCATTCTTCGATTAAATATTGGAATTTCTTCTTTTTATTCGGAGTAGAATCTCTTAAAATATCAATCGCTTCGGTGTAAGATACGCGTTTAAAGTCATTGTTCAACACAAAGTTTAATTTCTCTAACAAAGCCATTTCGCTGCGTTCTGCTTGTGGTTTTTGTTTTTCCTCGTCTAACAATCTTCCTTCTAAGAATTTCAAATCATCGGCACATCTTTCAACCGCATAGTTGATGACAAACTTGATGAAATCTTCTGCCAAGTCCATGTTGTCCACTAAATCATTAAAAGCCACTTCCGGTTCAATCATCCAAAATTCCGCTAAGTGACGCGAAGTATTCGAATTTTCCGCACGGAATGTTGGTCCGAATGTATAAATCTGACCCAAAGCCATCGCAAAAGTTTCGCCTTCTAATTGTCCCGAAACGGTAAGGTTGGTGTGTTTTCCGAAGAAATCTTTTTTGTAATCGATTTGACCGTCTTCGGTTCTTGGCAAACTATCCAAAGGCAAGGAAGTCACTTGGAACATTTCACCTGCGCCTTCCGCATCAGCACCGGTAATCACCGGCGTGTTGACATACACAAATCCTCTATCCTGGAAATAGGTATGAACCGCATGCGCCAATACCGAACGCACACGCATAATGGCTCCGAACGCATTGGTACGCACACGTAAATGTGCATTTTCTCTGAGGAATTCCAAAGAGTGTTTCTTAGGTTGCATTGGGAATTTCTCCGCATCGCAATCGCCTAAGATTTCCAATTGGGCCACTTGGATTTCATATTTTTGTCCGGCACCTTGGCTTTCCACCAATTTTCCGGTCAAAGCCACAGCTGTTCCGGTGTTGATTCTTTTCAAAGTTTCTTCCGGTGTGTTTTCAAAATCGACCACACACTGTAAGTTATGAATAGTTGAACCATCGTTCAACGCGATAAATTGATTGTTTCTAAAAGTTCTTACCCAACCTTTTACGGTTACTTCATAGTTCGTTTTCTCGCTGCTTAGTAAGTCTTTAACTTTTGAATGTTTCATTTAAATAGCTGATATTAAATTTTAAAGATTTAGATTGTCTATAATCTAAACGCAAATATAAATTATTTATTGTTTTTTTCTAACTCGTCAATCTCTTCGTCTGTATGTTCCAAGATATCGATGGTTGGTTCCGGTAATTCCTGTTGGTTGGCCAAAGTTTTGTTTAACGTCAGTACCAATGATGGTAACAAAACCAAATTCGACAACATACCGAAGAACAAGGTCAGCGCCACTAAGCCGCCAAGCGCTACTGTTCCGCCAAAACTCGACAACATAAACACCGAGAAGCCGAAGAACAAAATGATGGAAGTGTAGAACATACTCGTTCCGGCATCGTCAAAAGTGGCATAAACCGATTTTTTGATTTTCCAATCGTTTCGCGATAATTCCAGTCGGTATTGGGCTAAGAATCGCAAAGTGTCATCTACCGACATACCGAATGCAATTCCGAATACTAACAATGTTGACGGTTTTAAAGGAATGCCTAAAAATCCCATCAAACCTGCGGTCATCAATAACGGCAATAAATTTGGAATAATCGAAACCAAAACCATTTTGAACGAACGGAACATGATGGCGACCAATCCGCCGGTTAGGAAGAAGGCAAACAACAAAGAAGAGAGCAAGTTGTCTAACAAATATTTCGTTCCTTTTTGGAACACCGAAGGCTTTCCGGTGATGATGACTTCGTATCGCGGTTCGGGGAAAATTTTATTGACTTTGTTGCGAATATGGGCTTCGATGGCCTCCATTCTTTCACCGTTTTCGTCTTTGATAAAAGTGGTAATTCTGGCCACACTTCCATCCGAAGAGAGGTAACTTTTCAGCTGGTTGTCTTTGGAATTTTTGAGTGAATTTTTGATATACGGCAACAAGAACATTTCCTCATTTGGCGAAGGCAAAGTGTAAAAATCAGGATTGCCGTTATAGTAAGCTTGGTTAAAACTTTTGGCAATATTAACAATCGATAAAGGTTTGGAAAGCTCAGGAATATCGGTAATGGTTTGCTCCAAATCTTCCATTCTTCTCAGATTGGTGAGCTTCATGGCGCCGTTTTTCTTTTTGGTATCAATCATGATTTCCAAAGGCATCACACCGTCAAACTCTTTTTCAAAGAAACGAATGTCATCGTAAAAAGACGTATTTTTAGGCATGTCTTCAATGATACTACCCGAAACTTTGATTTTGCCAATGCCAATAATCCCAAAGACCAGCAGGCAAATCGCCGTTACATATACGCCAAGGCGATTGTATTTTACTGTTCTGACAATCCATCTCAAAAAAGAAGTCAACGATTCTCTTTCCAAATGCCCCAAGTGTCTTGGAATTGGCGGCGGAATATAGCTGAAGAAGATAGGAATCAGTAATAAGCTCAAGGTATAAATCGCCAAAATATTGATAGTGGTTACAACACCAAACTCTCTTAGTAAAACATTATTGGTGGCAATAAAGGTGGCAAAACCAACTGCTGTGGTGATATTGGTCATCAACGTTGCTGTTCCGGTTTTGGTGATTACGCGTTGTAATGCTTTGGCTTTATTCGAATGTTTGTGGTATTCCTGATGGTATTTGTTGATAAAGAAAATACAATTTGGGATTCCGATAACGATCACCAAGGTTGGCACCAATGCCGTCAATACGGTGATTTCATAACCCAAAGCACCCATGATTCCGAAAGACCACATAACGCCGATAATTACCACGAGTAAAGAAATCATAGTAGCGCGGAATGAACGGAAAAAATAGAAGAAAATAAGTGACGTAATCAACAAAGCGGCGCCAATAAACAAACCGATTTCGTCAATAATCGTCTTGGCATTCAGCGTTCGGATATAAGGCATGCCCGAAGTATGCAGGTCAATACTGGTTGCTTTTTTGAACTTCTCAATCGCCGGAATCAAATCGTTTAAAACGTAGTCTTTTCGGGCTTTGGTGTTGACGATTTTTTTGTCCAAATAAATCGCTGAGCGAATCGCACCGGTTTTTTTATTGTATAACAAACCTTCGTAAAAAGGTAATTTGGTGAATAATTCGGTTTGAATTTGCTTCAAATATTGCTCATCCTGTACTTTACTTTCATCCACCAAAGGCTTTAGTTCGAAAGTTTCTAAGGAATCATTTTTCGTCAGTTTTTGCAAATTGTCTACCGAAACGACCAAGGTAACTTCTTTATGCGATTTGATTTCGGTCATCAATTCGCTCCAGGCTTGGTATACTTTTGGGGTAAATAATTTTTTGTCTTTGGTAGCAATGACAATCAAATTGCCTTCTTCGCCAAAGTGGTTCAGGAATTTATTGTAATCAACGTTTACTTTGTCATCGGCCGGAATTAAGTTGGCTTCAGTTTGGGTGAACCTGATGTTTTTCCATTGTGTGCCAAGCAAAATTGTAATCAAGACGATGCCAACTATAATAGCAATCCTATTCCTCAATATAATTCGGGCGATAAATTCCCAAAAACCAATGCCTAACAACTTTTTCATAAAACCTAAAATGGGTTGCAAAGGTAATCAAAACCTTAAAATTTTTAGACTGATTGACACAAAGATTTACTTAATTTAACGTCGATTTGTGAATGCATTTTAAATTATTGTTATTAGCTAAAAAAAATCAAAAAAAATAGCCTGCTTTTTAGCATCTTTGTAGGCACATGTACAGCACAACGGAATGAGGAATTTAAAAAACACTTTATTTTATTTATTCGTAACCGGTGGTTTTGGCTACTTAATGTACTGGATAATTGAACAAGGAAAGCTATTAGAAGTTGGCCGAAAAATTGTTTCGCCTTCATCAGCAGACAGCCAGTGGATTCAGTTCTTGAGTTCGTTATTCCACAATCTACAGCATCCGTTAGCGTTGTTGCTTTTCCAAATTATCACCATTGTTTTGGTCGCCAGGATCTTTGGCTGGATTTTTAGAAAAATTGGTCAGCCCTCCGTGATTGGTGAAATCATAGCCGGAATTGTCCTCGGGCCATCGTTGTTCGGACTCTATTTCCCGGAGATGAAAGAAGCCCTTTTCCCATTGGAATCATTGGGCAATCTCCAAATGCTAAGCCAAGTCGGTTTAATCCTCTTTATGTTTGTGATTGGAATGGAATTGGATTTAAAAGTCCTCAAAAATAAAGCGAACGATGCGGTTGTGATTAGCCATGCGAGTATCGTTATTCCGTTTGCCTTGGGAATCGGCTTGTCTTATTTCATCTACCATCAATTTGCGCCCGCCGGTGTTGAGTTTTTGTCTTTTGGACTGTTCATGGGAATCGCCATGAGCATTACTGCATTTCCTGTTTTAGCACGCATTGTTCAAGAGCGCGGGATTCACAAAACGCGATTGGGAACCATAGTCATTACTTGTGCGGCAGCCGATGACATCACGGCTTGGTGTATATTAGCGGCTGTTATTGCCATTGTAAAAGCAGGCAGTTTTGTCAGTTCGTTGTACATCATCGGACTGGCTTTTTTATATGTTTTGGCGATGCTTTTTGTGGTAAAACCGTTCCTCAAACGAATCGGTGATTTGTATGGTAAGAAAGACAACATCAAGAAATCGGTAGTTGCCATTTTTCTTTTAACCTTAATTGTTTCGGCCTATGTAACCGAAATCATTGGGATTCATGCGTTATTTGGCGCTTTTATGATGGGTGCGATTATGCCCGACATCAGTAAGTTCCGAAATGTTTTTATCGAAAAGGTAGAAGATGTTTCCGTAATTATATTATTGCCGTTGTTTTTTGTATTCACCGGTTTGCGCACAGAAATCGGATTGATTAATGAACCTTATTTGTGGAAAGTAACCGGTTGTATTATTGCAGTGGCCGTCGTTGGAAAGTTCTTAGGAAGTGCTTTAGCAGCAAGGTTTGTAGGTCAGAGTTGGCGCGATAGTTTGACCATAGGCGCATTGATGAATACCCGAGGATTGATGGAATTGGTGGTGTTGAATATTGGTTACGAATTGGGTGTGCTTTCGCCGCAAGTCTTTACCATGATGGTGATTATGGCTTTGGTGACGACGTTTATGACCGGACCGGCTTTGGATATCATCAACTTTATTTTCAAGACCAAAGACATTATCATTCCGTCTGAGGTAAAGAAGAATTCAAAGTTCAAAATCCTGATTTCTTTTGGTAACAATGAAAAAGGAAAATCGCTCTTGCGCTTGGCCAACAGTTTGGTGAAAGGCCAACCCGAAGCTTCTAATATTACCGCCATGCATTTGACGATGAGCGACGATATGCATGCTTTTAATATTGAAGAATACGAAAAGGAAACCTTTGAACCGATAGTCAAAGAATCGAAAAAGCTCAACCAGCAAATTACCACCATTTTCAAAGCCACCGGAGACATTGAAACCGATATAGCCGATGTGGCCTTGGAAGGAAAATACGACTTGGTTTTGGTGGGTTTAGGAAAATCAATTTTTGAAGGAACGATTTTAGGAAAAGTGCTTGGATTTACTTCTCGCATCATCAATCCGGACCGATTGTTAGACAAATTCAAAGGAAAAGAAGGCTTGTTTGAAAATTCTCCTTTTGACGAAAGAACCCGTTTGATTATCTCTAAAACCAAAACACCGCTCGGGATTTTAATTGATAAAGATTTGCAGCAAGTCAACAAAGTATTTCTGGGGATTTACAGTGTAGGCGATGTTTTTTTGGTGGACTATGCCCAAAAATTAATGCAGAACAATAACGCTCAAGTCACCATTTTAGATCATAATGGCCATACCAAAAACAATTTCCTCATTCAAAACTCTTTAGAAGCTTTGGAACAAAAACACGGCGATAAGTTTGATGTATTCAACCCAAAGCAAATTACGAAGTCTTTTTTGGCCGAACAGGATTTGGTGATTTTTAGTTTAGAAACTTGGAAGAAATTAGTAGACGATGAGGTTTCTTGGTTACAAGATATTCCTTCGGTGTTGATCGTGAAGCCTTAATTTAAAATCCCAAATCCAACACAAAACTCAACTTAATCGCGATATTGTCTTCCAATCGCGGCAATTGGTTTGGGCCATAACGGTAAAATCCGGTCAAGCCGAAACCTTTATAAATTTGGTTCAATTCGATACCCGATTCAAAAAAACCTTCGTTTAAAGTTTTGTATTCGATGCCAATATGGTGCTCAGGATTTTTTAAATCGCCCCAAGCCATTCGCGTGACCAAAACCAAAGAAGGCTTTACTTTTTTAAACAATTCCACGCGTTTGAAACCGTGTTTGAATTGCAACATCACAAATTCACTCGAGAAAAACTCATTGAAATACATCGTCTCAAAACTGTTTTTACCGGCAATAGTGATTCTTTGCAATAGGTTGTCTTTGGTCAAATTGTTCGGCGAAGTATTGTACAAATGCGTCAAAGGCAAGTCGCCAAAAACATAACCGGCTTGGAGTAAAACCGCCGATTTTTGTCCGTTTAAATATTTCTTTTCATAGTCAATTCGGAAGTCAATTTTGCCAAACTCAAAGTCGTTGTTGAAAAGGTTAGACAATGATTTGGTAAACTGAAAGGTGAATTTCGGATAGCGTTTTTCAAATTCGATTTTGCCATTTGGGGTTTGCATATAATTGCTAAAAGGATTCCACTGAATCGAAACCATGGCAGAAGTCATCGCAAATTCGCGGTATAGTTTGTCTTCGTAAACAAAAGTATAATTAAACAATGGGGTAATATCGCTATGGATAATTTGCCATATACTTTCGGTTTTTGGAATGATTTTGGTTTCTACAAAAGCACGCCAAGTTTGGTGGTTGTAAAAGGTACTAAGGTTAATTGGTCGCGGATCATAGAGCTTGAAAACCCGTTTGTCAATGGCAAAATTGGTGCTCGCAATCTCCCGAACATCATCGGTAAAAGTACCACCAATCCAAGAGTTAGAAAAGTTCCCAACACGAATCGCTCCACCCAAGTGGTATTTGATGTCATCGTCTTTCAAACCGTAAGCGGTATAGCCTTCTAAGCGAAATCTTTTGGAAAATTGTTCATTGGTTACACCACCGATTCCGAAACGGAAACCTTCATAATTGTTATAACTCAGTAAATAGCGCAAATCAAAATCAAACGGTCCAAATGGCGCATAGCCGTTGATGATTTTTCGACCAAACTTGATTTTCTTTTCGATATTTTCTTTGGTCACCACACTGTCTAAAACCACATAGGTTCTCCGGCTGCGAAGATTCAAACTGTCTTTACGGTTTTCGCGCCAAAAAGCTTCGTCTTTGTTGTTAGCATTAGGTTTGACATCAATTGCGATAGAAGATTTTCTGATTTTTAAATCGTTATTGATTTTCAAATCATAAACTTCCATTTCCGAAGTAAGATAAGTGAAATCGGAAGCGTTTTTCTTAGAGTCATTCTCGTCATTTTCTGCGGCAAATTCAATTCGGCCATTTAAAATAGCTGTCGGTTCTTTGCTTTTGCCTTTGACAATTTTGAAGTTTTTATGCATTGGAAACCAAAGATTTTCTTCGGCTAAATAATTGAATTCATGAATGCCGGTAATATTGAGAACGCCACGAATTCGCATAACTGCTTTGGCGATGGCAAAGTTCTGGCTATCCACATAAAGCAAACCTTCCAAGCCTTTGCGGCTGATTTTATTTTTGAAATAAATGACAATTACTTCACGATTGCTGATAGCAGTGGTGTCTAAGATTTTATAGCGGTATTCTTTAAGGGCATTGTCGGCAATCGGGCTTTTGTATTTGGTTTCAAAAAGTTCGTATTTGTCATCATATACCGAAGCTGATTGTAGACCAAATCCCAAAAGCTCATAAATAGGCTCTTTAAAACCGGCCATTTTGGTGCCGAGAATGGTTTCTTTGAGGATGGGTTTTTCAAATTGGAACTGAGAAACCTTTTCGGTTAGGAACAAATGCTGCTTGTCGATTATTTTTTTGAACTTATAGTCAGAAGAATCGATTTTGACAATTTTATCTTTGGTTAGTTTGTTGACAAAAACAGTGTCGATTTTCCCGGAAATCGAATCGGGATTGGCACTCACCAATAATTTGTTATAGGTTTTATACTCAAATGTTTTGAGTTTTTTTTGCGGATTATTAGCGTTCTTGTTTTGGATGACTTTTGTTATAATGCCCAAAGCCGGATTTTCATTAGAAATAATCACTTCACTCAGCGCGTCTGTCTTGGGCGAAAGCCAAATGGTAAAAAAGTTTCTTTGTTCATAAAGAGAAAGTGTTTGCGCGGTATAGCCGACATAGGTTATGGTCAGTGTTTCGGGCGGAGTCGTTGACAGCAAAAGGAATTTCCCATCTACATCTGTGATGGTAGCTGTGCCGGTTTCGGTTGTAACTGTGGCAAACGGTAAGGCTTTTTTGGTTTCGATATCTTTGACCACACCATTGACTTGAAATTGAGCCTGAAGCGACAGGGTGAAAAAGAGCAATAAAAAAAGTAGTGGCTTCATTAGGAATGGGTTGGCACAAATCGCCTACAAAAATAGGGATAAAAAAATCCGTACAAGACGGATTTTAATATTGAATTAACAAAAGTTACACTTTCATAATTTCGGCTTCTTTGATGGCCAAATGTTCCTCTACTTTTTTGATGAAAGCATCGGTTAGTTTTTGAACATCATCTTCGGCCGTTTTACAAATGTCTTCCGAAGTGCCTTCTTTCTCTAATTTTTTGATTTCGGTATTCGCGTCTTTACGCGCATTTCTGATTCCGATTTTGGCGTCTTCTGCTTCTGCTTTGGCTTGTTTTACCAAGTCGCGTCTTCTCTCTTCGGTCAAAGCCGGAACACTGATGATAATGTTGTCACCATTGTTCATCGGGTTGAAACCCAAATTAGCAATCATAATGGCTTTTTCAATAGGATGTAGCATGCTTTTTTCCCAAGGCGTCACAGTGATAGTTCTCGCATCGGGTACATTGATATTGGCTACTTGGGATAAAGGCGTTTGTGAGCCATAATAATCTACAAAAACACCCCCCAACATTTGAGGCGACGCTTTTCCGGCACGGATGTTTAAAAATTCTTTTTCTAAATGCGCAATAGAGCCATTCATGGACTCTTTTGTGCTGTCTAAAATAAATTCAATTTCTTCCATTTTTTAATTTAGATTGTTAGATTGTTAGATTTTTAGATAGTTAGACAGTTTCTAAGGAGTCTAATGATCTAATTCAGTCTAAGTAGTCTATATTTTAACTACAGTTCCTATGTTTTCGCCTTCGCAAATTTTTAATAAGTTTCCTTTTTTGTTCATGTCAAATACCACAATTGGTAAAGCATTTTCCTGACTCAAAGTAAAAGCCGTGGTGTCCATTACATTCAAGCCTTTTTTGAGTACCTCTTCAAAAGAGATGCTGTCAAATTTAACGGCATTCGCATTCTTTTCCGGATCGGAATCATAAACGCCATCAACGCGAGTGCCTTTTAAAATCACATCGGCATGCACTTCAACACCGCGCAAAACCGCAGCAGTATCTGTGGTAAAGTATGGATTTCCGGTTCCCGCTCCGAAGATTACGATTCTGCCTTTCTCAAGGTGACGAACGGCCCTTCTTTTGATGTAAGGTTCGGCAATAGCTTCAATTTTTAAAGCTGTTTGCAAACGGGTCAACATGCCTTTGTCTTCCAAAGCACCTTGTAAAGCCATACCGTTAATCACGGTGGCCAACATGCCCATGTAATCGCCTTGCACTCGGTCCATACCATTACTGGCTCCGGCAACTCCTCTAAAAATGTTTCCACCGCCAATTACGATAGCGATTTCAACTCCTTTGTCGTGAATCTGTTTGATTTCGTCAGCATATTCGCCAAGACGTTTTGGGTCGATACCATATTGTTGATCGCCCATCAGCGCTTCACCACTTAGTTTTAGAAGAATTCTTTTGTATTTCATTCCAGTTTATATTTGTTTAGTTTGGAGTCATGCTGTCGCTCTTCGAGCTCGAGTCATTAGTTATGTTGTTTAATGGTTGCAAATATAAACATATTCTGTTTTTGTATCGTATTCGTTAAAAATAATGTTAAGTAACATTTATCACTTTTTTATCTTCCTTGGTTTTGTAGCTTTGCGGCATCAAATTTAAATTTTATGGTAACCATTATCCAAGACAGTTTAGCCAAAAGCCATTCCTATTCCGAGTACAGAAATATTGTTTCTTCGCTTTTAAAAGAAGGAAAGTCAACCGGAAACGAACAATCTGAAGCGTTGACGCATTATTCCGAATTGAACGAAACCCGCATGAATCGTTTGGAGAAAACCATAAAAATTACTGACGAGTTCACCGAAATATTAAAGCAATTGAAAAGGGAATATATTTGGTTGGTGGTTTCCGAGGGTTGGTGTGGCGATGCCGCTCAATTGGTGCCCATCTTTCACAAAATGGCGGAGCTTTCTCCGAAAATCGATTTCAGAATTGTTTTTCGGGATGAAAATGATGATTTGATGAATTTGTTTCTCACCAATGGTGCCCGAAGCATTCCGAAGCTGATTATTTTAGACAAAAATACTTTGGAAGTTTTAGGAGATTTCGGACCAAGGCCTCAAGGTGCCAAACAATTGATTTTAGATTATAAAGCGGAACACGGCATTGTAGATGAAACGGCAAAAACCAATTTGCAATTGTGGTATTTGCACGATAAAGGATTGTCAACACAACAAGAGATTATGGATTTGATAGCTACTCTTGAGTTAACTGCTGTTCAAATTCCGCAGGACTAACACCATTTACCACATCATAATCGCCAATTTTAGTTCGACGTAAAACGGATAAATAAGCACCTGAATTTAGTGCTTTCCCAAAGTCGTATGCCAAGGAACGAATATAAGTGCCTTTGCTGCAAACCACCCGGAATTCTATTTCGGGTAACACAAATTTAGTGATTTCAAATTCATGAATGGTTGTTTTTCGGGCTTGAATTTCAACCTCTTCTCCTGCACGTGCGTGCTCGTACAAGCGAACGCCGTCTTTTTTAATAGCGGAAAATACCGGTGGTTTTTGGTCGATTTCGCCCAAGAATTGAGCAATCGTTGCCTGAATTAAATCAGCCGTAATATGTTCCGTTGGAAAAGTAGCATTTACTTCGGTTTCCATATCATAAGATGGCGTTGTGGCGCCAACAGTAATCGTTCCGGTGTATTCTTTGGCTTGACCTTGAATTTCGGTAATCTTTTTGGTGAACTTTCCGGTGCAAACAATCAGTAAACCGGTGGCCAAAGGGTCTAAGGTTCCGGCATGACCAATTTTAAACTTCTTAGGAAGATTGTATTTTTGTTTTAGAATATACTTTAATTTATTCACTGCTTGAAACGAAGACCAAGTCAGTGGCTTGTCTATCAATAGTACTTGACCTTCTAAAAAATCTTCAGCCGTTTTCAAAATCTATCGGTTTAAAGAGAAATACACCAGCAAAATCACACCGGCTACAATTCGGTAATATCCCCAAGGTTTGAAACCGTATTTTTTGATAATCCCGATAAAGAATTTAATAGCAATAACCGAAACTATAAAAGCCACAATATTGCCCACCAAAAACATTTTAAGATTATCTGAGGATTGCGTCAACAACTCATATCCTTTGAGCTGAGACACTTCATAAGTTTTCAAAAACAAAGAGTAAGTCGTCACCGCCAACATCGTCGGAACCGCTAAGAAGAAAGAGAACTCTGCCGCCGTTTCTCGGGTCAAACCTTGTTGCATGCCGCCAATAATCGAAGCCGCCGAACGACTCGTGCCCGGCATCATCGCCAAACACTGCCAAAAGCCTATGGTAACGGCTTTTTTAATGGTAATGTCTTCTTCGTTGGCCACCGTCGGACTGTGGAAACGACCGTCAATAAACAGTAAAACGATACCGCCAACAATCAATACAATTGCAATCGGAATAGGATTTCCGAGTACGGCATCGATTTTATCATCAAATATTTTTCCCAAAATCAAAGCCGGAATCACAGCACAAGCCAGTTTGAGATAAAAATTAATTCGGCGGAAATCAAAAAACTTTCTCCAATACAAAACCACTACGGCCAAAATCGCCCCGAATTGTATAGAAACCTGAAACAATTTTACAAAATCATCTTCTTGTATCCCAAAAAACGAACTGGTAAAAATCATGTGAGCGGTCGAAGAAACCGGTAAGTATTCGGTTAAACCTTCCACGATGGCGATGAGTATCGCTTGAATGTAATCCATTGGTTAGATAGTAATTAGTGAATGGTAATTAGTAATTAGAAAGACTAGTAATTTTTTTGGCTAATTACTAATCACTAACGACTAATTACTTTTTTTTAAAGATGGAGTAAATCGTAATCCCGAAACCAATCAAAACAACAGTTGGTGCCAAACGAATTCTTTGGAAATTGAATACTTCGTCATTCCACACTTTCGGGTCATCGCTTCCGCCGCCACTCATCAGAATAAATCCAAGAGCAATCACGGCAATACCGATTAATAATATTTTATAATTAACCTTATCAAAAAGAAAATCAGGTTTTTGCTCGTTGTTTTTCATGAGTATATTTTAAAGTCTTAATACTTTGTACTTAAATCTTAATACAAATCGTCTGTTCTCAAATTCAAAAAGCGTTGGGTCGCAAAAAAGGTACTGATCCAAGTAATCACGATTCCCATTACCAAAACGCCCAATAACACCATGCTAATAGACAACTGATCTTCCATAATTCCCAAATTAGGGTAAGTGGTTTGAATGTAGATTAACAAACCAATCAATGCTAAAATAGCAAGCACAGCTCCAATAAAGCCGAGAATTACATTGGTTTTAATAAATGGTTTTCGAATAAAGGATTTGGTTGCACCCACCATTTGCATCGTTTTAATGATAAAGCGGTTGGCGTAGATTGACAGTCGCAACGAACTGTTAATCAACAACACCGATACTATCGCAAAGACACTGGTGATAATCAAAATCCACATGCTGATGTTTTTCACATTGTCGTTGACCAAAGTCACCAATTGCTTGTCGTAAACAATATCCGCCACCATTTCGTTTTTGCGCAAACGGTTCTCAATTTTAGCAATTTCAGGATTGGTCACAAAATCGGCTTTCAAGTGAATGTCAAACGAATTCTGCAACGGATTCACACCCAAAAACTGCATAAAATCTTCGCCAATCACTTTTTTGTGTTGTTGGGCTGCTTTTTCTTTAGACACATATTCAAAAGATTTGGCAAATTTAGCCGTCTTCATCTCTTCGCTAAAGGCTTTGATGACCGAATCATTCGCTTCGTTTTTAAAGAAAACCGTCATCGCAATTTCTTCCTTGAAATTGTCCGACAATCGCTTGGAATTGATCACAAAAAGACCCAAAGTTCCCAATAAAAACAACACCAAAAAGATGCTCAACACTACCGAAAAATAGGAGGTGATTACTCTGCGCTTCTGAAACTTTTCAAATGATGATGACATAGACTGTATTTTATGGGGTAAAAATAATAAAGAAAATTGTTTTTCCCCTTTATAACGTACAAACTTTTAACTTTATTATATTAAATGTAAATTTGCCGAAGATTTAGTTGTTGGTTTTCGGTTGACGGTTGTCGGCCACTTTCACAATTGATCATTATAATTAAAAATCTTGTTAGAACAACATGAAATACCATCACGAAAAAGTTGAAGAAAAATGGCAAAAATATTGGGCAGAGCACCAAACTTTCAAAGCCCAACAACCAACAACCAACAACCGACAACCAAAGTATTACGTACTCGACATGTTTCCTTATCCATCCGGAGCCGGTTTACACGTTGGGCATCCGCTGGGTTACATCGCTTCCGATATCGTGGCGCGTTTCAAACGTCATAAAGGCTTCAATGTATTGCATCCGCAAGGCTATGATTCTTTTGGTTTGCCGGCCGAACAATACGCCATCCAAACCGGTCAGCATCCGGAGAAAACGACTCGTGAAAACATTGCCCGTTACCGCGAGCAATTAGACAAAATCGGGTTCTCTTTCGATTGGAGCCGAGAAGTACGCACTTCCAACGCCGATTATTACAAATACACGCAGTGGATTTTTATCCAATTGTTCAACTCGTGGTACAATAACGACACCAACAAAGCCGAAGACATTTCGACTTTAATTTCTATATTTTCAACAGCAGGAAACGCGACGGTTAATGCGGTTTGCGATGACAACATCACGCCATTTACCGCCGCCGAATGGAATGCCTTTTCTTCTGAAGAACAACAAAGAATACTGTTGCAATACCGATTAACCTATTTGGCCGAAACCGAAGTCAATTGGTGTCCGGCACTCGGAACGGTATTGGCCAATGACGAAATCGTAAACGGTGTTTCCGAACGCGGTGGTCATCCGGTCATCCGCAAGAAAATGACCCAATGGTCGATGCGTATTTCCGCTTATGCCGAAAGATTATTACAAGGTTTAGAGACGATTGATTGGAGCGAATCCATCAAAGAAAGCCAAAGAAACTGGATTGGAAAGTCCGTCGGAGCATCGGTTTCTTTTAACCTTTTACCGACAACCGACAACCGACAACCGACAACCATAGATGTTTTCACGACACGTCCCGACACCATTTTCGGGGTAACTTTTATGACTTTGGCACCGGAACACGAATTGGTATCCCAAATCACCACGCTTGAACAAAAAGCAGCGGTTGAAGCTTACGTGGAAGCCACAGCCAAACGTTCCGAACGTGAAAGAATGGCCGATGTCAAAACCATATCAGGTGTTTTCACAGGAGCATTTGCGGAACATCCGTTTACCAAAGAACCCATTCCGGTTTGGATAGGCGATTACGTGTTAGCTGGCTACGGAACCGGTGCTGTAATGGCTGTTCCTTGCGGTGACGAAAGAGATTATGCATTTGCCAATTTCTTCAAAGGTCAAAAAGGCATGCCCGAAATCAAAAACATTTTCAACCAAGATATTTCGCAAGAAGCTTTTGCCGCCAAAGAAGGATTCGAGTTAGTCAACTCCGATTTTTTAAACGGATTGGGCTATAAAGAAGGAACGAAAAAGATCATCGAGGAACTGGAACGAATCGGACAAGGAAAAGGCAAAACCAATTACCGTTTGCGCGACGCCGTGTTTTCTCGCCAAAGATATTGGGGCGAACCGTTCCCGGTGTATTATGTGAATGGTTTACCGCAAATGATTGACAACAAATATTTACCAATCGTTTTGCCCGAAGTAGAAAAGTATTTACCTACCGAAGACGGCCAACCGCCATTAGGCAACGCTACGGATTGGGCTTGGGATAGTGTGCAGTGTTCAGTAGTCAGTAACCAGTTGATTGACAACAAAACGATATTTCCTTTAGAACTTAACACCATGCCGGGTTGGGCAGGCAGTTCGTGGTATTGGATGCGTTATATGGACGCGCACAACGACGCCGAATTCGCCTCAGCCGATGCCCTAAAATACTGGGAAAACGTAGATTTGTACATAGGCGGAAGCGAACACGCCACAGGCCATTTATTATACTCTCGTTTTTGGAACAAATTTTTAAAAGATAGAGGTTACGCACCAACGGAAGAACCGTTTAAGAAGTTGATTAATCAGGGAATGATTTTGGGGATGAGTGCGTTTGTGTATCGTTCTGAAGATTCTAAAAAACTATATTCAAAAGGATTAATTGCAGGTGAAAAAGTTCATCCAATCCACGTTGACTTAGCCGTTATCAACGACATCACCAACGAGTTAGATATCGAAGCCTTCAAAAACCATCCGTTATATATAGATTACAAAGACGCCGAATTCATTTTAGAAAACGGCAAATACATAGTCGGTCGCGAAGTCGAAAAAATGTCTAAATCGAAATACAATGTGGTAAACCCTGATGACATTTGCGAACAATACGGTGCAGATACTTTGCGTTTATACGAAATGTTCTTAGGGCCGTTAGAACAAGCCAAACCATGGAACACCGCCGGAATCACCGGCGTTTCAGGTTTCTTAAAAAAATTATGGCGTTTGTATTTTGACGACAACGGTTTGATTGTGACCAACGATGAACCGACAGCCGACATGTACAAATCGCTTCACAAAACCATCAAAAAAGTGACTGAGGATATCGAGAATTTCTCGTTCAACACGTCGGTATCGCAGTTTATGATTTGTGTGAACGAATTGGCACAAATGAAATGCCACCACAGAGCGATTTTAGAACCATTGGCTGTAGTAATTTCGCCTTATGCACCGCATATTGCTGAGGAATTATGGAGTCAATTAGGATATGAAGGTTCAATCTCAACTGTTGATTTTCCATTGGTAAACGAAAAATACTTGGTAGAATCGGAAAAAGAATACCCGGTTTCCTTTAACGGAAAAATGCGTTTTACCATCAAATTGCCTTTGGATTTAACCGTAGCCCAAATACAGGAAATCGTTTTGGCCGACGAACGCACCATCAAACAATTAGACGGTAGAACACCGAATAAAGTAATTATCGTTCCGGGGAAAGTAATAAACTTAGTGGGATAACAGCACGTCAGTTCGAGTGTCCCGATTGAAAATCGGGATGTATCGAGAACTTTGTTTAAGAAAAAAGGGATCAGGAAGAAGTAAGTTTGCTTTTCCCTAGTCCCTTTTCCCTTTTAATTCTCACCGCATAATGTTGTAACCAATTTAAAATTCTTTAGACTAATCGAGGAAAATCAAACACCATGAAGAAACACGAAATTCACACCATTGTAGAAAAAGCAGGCTTTAGCAGTATGAAAGAAAGGCTAACCGAAAAAGTAGAACTCTTCCTAAACGAAAAAGCCAATGCCGGTTACGAAATCATCAGCGTTTCGTTTACTTATTATGAAGGCGCCGAATTGGTGGCGTTTATCACCATTTGCAAATAAAAAGTTAAACCGTTCTTTATAGCCATTTTCTCTGTTTATTTTTGATTCAAACATTAAATCAATCATCATGAAAAACAAAATCCTCTACTTATTATTACTTACCGCTTTTATCGGCTACAGCCAAGAACAATCTTCGGATTCAACCAAGACTAAGAAAGTCAAAGTCGACGGCTATTTCGGATTCAACGGCAATATTAACGACAACACCAATCTCAACAAAAAACTCCACAATGCCAACCTGCCGGAGTTAGACAGCTTTGTACCCGAACTGACCTTCGGCTTGAATGTTTTTGGCCAAAAATACTCCGGCGATATCGAGTTTGGATTTTTGTTTGCCAAACCCGAAGAGGGCAATAACGAAATGAAATACCAAGGGTTCAATACCAGAATGCGCGTGCATTACAATGTAGTAAACCAAGAGAATTTCGCCTTCACTGCCGGTCTTTCCTTAGCTTATTTAGGCAACCAATACGATATTTACTCCAAAAACAACACCATCGATTTAAACGATTTGGAACCCAACAACAACAGTGGTCACGTTAGTTTTACCAACCAAATGTTGTATTTAGGGCCATCGGTTTCGATGTATTTGTTTAAAAAGTCAAGTTTCCAAGTCAAACTCAATGCCGGTTATGAATTCGCCTTAACCCGCGGCAGATACGATTCCGAATTCGGAAGTGTTTTAAACAACGTCGGCGAATCGGGGAACAATCGCTTTGTATTCGGGATAACGCTGTTGTAAGTGACAAGCTGTCATTTCTAATCCTTTGGCTTGCAATTTGATGTGCTACTAGAAACTAAAATTTACAAATCATGTTAGGATATTATATTTTAATCGGCTTGATTGCCTTAGTCAGTTTTGCCGTAAGCGCCAAACTCAAGAGCAAATTCGCAGAATACTCCCATCTGCATTTGCGCAATGGGATGAGCGGTGCCGAAATTGCCACCCAAATGTTGCAAGACCACGGGATTTATGATGTTAAAGTCATTTCCACTCCCGGACAATTGACTGACCATTACAATCCAACCGACAAAACGGTGAACTTAAGCGAAGGGGTTTACAACCAAAGAAACGTCGCTGCCGCAGCAGTTGCCGCACACGAATGTGGTCACGCTGTCCAACATGCCACGGCTTACAATATGTTGCAATTGCGTTCGCAATTGGTACCCATAGTGAATGTTTCTTCTACTTTATCCCAATGGTTAATCTTTGGCGGACTGATTTTGGGTGCCGCCTCCGGATTGGGTTTAGGATTTTACATCGCCGTAATTGGGTTGGTGCTAATGGCGATTGCCACTTCCTTTGCCTTCATTACACTTCCGGTAGAATACGACGCCAGTAACCGCGCTTTGGCCTGGTTAAAAAATAAAAACATGGTCAGCCAACAAGAATACGCCGGTGCCGAAGATGCGCTGAAATGGGCCGCCCGAACGTATGTAGTCGCCGCAATAGGTGCTTTGGCTTCGTTGTTGTATTGGGCCTTGCAAGTCTTCGGAGGTTCCAGAGATGAATAAAACAAAACCCGTTACGAAAGTAGCGGGTTTTTTATTTGGGAGCGATTGGTTCGGGCAGTTTCAGTAATGGCATTTCCCGCTTTTCGGGTTACGCGGTAACCTCTTCAATCGGGGCTAAATAGTTAACCATTTAACCATAAAAAGACAAAAAAATCACCCAAACGATAGGGTGAATAAGAATGTAATACAACCTTGATTTTTCCGGCTCGCGATAATATTTATACAAATCTTTCAGGAATAAAATAACACTGATAGGAATCAATAAAAGGAATAGGAAAAATCCCGGTCCCGGTGTACATGGGCCACTCGGAGCCATTTTATCGGTAATAAGCATTACAATTACATAAATAATGTAAAACAAAATCCATTTAATTTCTTTTCGCATAGTTTTTTTTAACTCCCAACTCAATCACAACTGTATCTGTCTTTCAATCTGCTGTTCCAAAGAAATGAACGTTTCTGTTCTCGAAACCCCGTCAATCGGTTGTATTTTTTTGTTGAGCAATTGCATCAAATGTTCGTTGTCGCGGCAAATGATTTTGATTAAAATACTCCAGTTTCCTGTGGTATAATGACATTCCAACACTTCGGGGATTTTTTTCAGTTCTTTTACCGCATCGGAGTTGCTCGACGCTTTTTCTAAGTAAACCCCAATAAACGCCATGGTTTTGTACCCCAAAACTTTGTTGTCAATAATAAATTTGGAACCGGAAATCACACCGGCATCTTCGAGTTTGCGCAATCGTTGGTGTATAGCTGCGCCGGAAATTCCGATTTTGTTGGCGATTTGTAAAATGGGTTTTCGGGCATCTTCCATCAAGTCACGAAGGATTTCTTTGTCGATACCATCAATTTCTATTTGTAGCTGGTTAATCTTCATGGTTGCTATATTTAAAGTAAAAATAGTTATTTACTTTATATTTTTAACCACAAATCGATATTTAAGTTTTGCCGCAAATTCGCAAATTACAGTATTTAATTTGCGAATTTGCGGTTATAATATAAGCTGAAAGTCTAAAGAAAGTGTTTGCTGAAAAGAAAATGGAAACCTATTTAGCCCCGATTGAAGAGGTTACCGCGTAACCCGAAAAGCGGGAATTACCATTCCAAAAATGCCCGAACCAATTGCTCCCAATAACTCAGGTACTCAGTTTCTCAGTCTTTCCATTAATTCCCCACCAACTTATCCGGATTGTAACCCACATAAGGCATTTCGGTTTCGTGGAAAACAATGCCGTGTAGCGCTAATTCTTTCAAAATGGGTTCGTAGACTTCTTTTTTGATAGGCAATTGTACGCCCGGTGTTTTGATGTTGCCGTTTAGGATTTGGATGGTGGCCATGGCTACCGGTAAACCTACGGTTTTGGCCATCGCGGTGTAAATTTGATCATCGCCGATGCAAACCATTTTGGAGTCGATTTGCTTTCTTTCGCCTTTGAGTTCGTACCCAAACTTGTGGTACATGACAATCATGTCTTTGTCATCGGGTTGTAAGGTCCAACTGTCGTTAAGGATGCGCTCTAAAATTTGAGCCGGTGTGGCATTCTTGAGTCCGACAATTTTCTTGGCGTTAAAGATATCGAGTTCCATTAATTTGTCCCACATGATATCGTCTTGCTCAATGCCTAGTGCCATTCGGGTTTTTAATTCCACCGAATCTGAGGCGTGAAAAGGCAAAAAGGAATTGATATAGTCGCGGTAACTCATCGTTTCCGAATTTTCCATCACATAAGAATCATCGGTCATGCCTAGTTGTACAAACATGTTCCAAGCTTTGGAAAACCCAACCCGGCGAATGGTACCTCGGTATAAAGTTAAGATGTCGTCTAAGCCATAAATGCTTCGGTATTTTAGAGAATCGCGGTTGGCGTAGCCTTCAAATTTACCGTAGCCTTCCACGTGGAAGAATTCGGTTCTGCGGAATAATTTGTGGTATGGTATGTATTTGTATTTGCCTTCTTGGATGAACTTCGCAGCGCCGCCTTGACCGGCCAATACTACGTTTCTCGGCGCCCAAGTAAATTTGTAATTCCAAAGATTGTCATCGGATTCGGGTGCAATTAAACCGCCGCAAAACGATTCGAATAAAATCATGTTGCCGCCTTTGGCTTTGATGTCATCAATTACCTTCATCGCACTCATGTGGTCGATACCGGGGTCGAGTCCGACTTCGTTCATGAAGATTAGCCCGTTGGCTTTTACAGCTTCGTCCAAGCTTTGCATTTCCTCTGAGATATAGGATGCGGTCACCATATTTTTCTTGAAAGTGATACAGTCTTTGGCCACTTCAATATGCATATGAGCCGGTAACATTGAAATTACAATATCGGCTTTTTGGATTTCGGCTTGGCGTTGTTCGACATTGTTAATGTCTAAGGCAATCGGGGTGGCGTTAGGGTGATTATAGGTTTTTCTTCTGGCCAATTCTATTGACAAATCAGCAAGGGTTACATTTAAGTTTTCTTGCGGAGACTTTCTTAAAAGGTACTTTATAAGTGATGATGCTGAGCGTCCGGCGCCTATGATTAGTATATTTCTCATTCGTTTGTTTGTTACCTGCAAAGGTATGAATATTTGATTCAAACAAAAAAGCCCATCAGTATGATGGGCTTTTTATTATTCTAAACCTTCCAATTCTTCAAGCTCTTTTTGGGCTTCTTGTTTGGTCTCTATTTTTTGTTGTTCGAATTGGGTGTCAGTCGCTACTTGGTCTTCAATGAGTAACGTTTTGCCCAAAACCACTACTGAACACAACGCACCAATTACCAGCAATATCTTGGGAAATTTCTTTTGGTTGTCTTCTGATTTTTTTAAAGTCAGTAAACCAAAAATCAAGGCCAAGCCAATAGGAAGAAAGGCCAAAGTGTCCATAGGTAAAATGGTGAAGACGATGCCTAGCACACCAAAAACACAAGCTAAAATTAAAAACAGTTTTCTCATGATTTTGTCAAATTAAATTCCGGTCGCTGAGGTTAAAACCAATTGTCCGGTACCGACAGGAATACTGAATTTCAACAAAGCCGGGACTTTTTTGGCATCGGCAGTTAGCCAAATTAAGTTTTGGTCTTTACCGCGTAACGCATCGGTTTTGGCGCCAATGGAGAGTTTGTAGCATTCTTTTTTGCCCAAATTACCACAGTTTATGGTTTCTTTCCCCATGTATTTTAAAGTAACCGGGATTTGTTTTTCGTCGAAAACAATAATCAATGATTGGGTTTGCCCAACTTTGAATTTGCTGAAATCCATCGTTCTCACTTTGTATAAAAGCGAAATTACATCTTGTGTTGAACTGCCGATGGTAAAGGTTTTTTGGGTTTCTGGTTTGTTTCTTTTTTTAACAGTGCTGTTAACGGTATTGCCTTTGAAAGTGTATTTTTCTTTTTTGGTATAACCGCCTTCATCTATACTTCTTTTGTACAAACTCGGCTTCAAATTCAAAGGGTTGACATAAGATTCATAAATGTCTCTGATTTTAAAAAAGGAGTCCCATTTGCTGTAAGTAGACAATTCACAATTCAAATGAAGATAAGTGTTTTTAGCAGTAGCTACGGTTTCGGTACTCATGGTGACTTGTGCCAACTGTGTCATTAAACCGCTCATGTTGTAAGAGCCTGCAAAAACCAATTTTTCTCCGGGTTTGATGGTTTGACTGTAAATTGAAGGAGCCGAATTTAAAAGAAAAACGGTACTCAGTACAAAAAGAAATCTTTTACTCATGTTTTTAATATTGTTTTTTTGGTATTCGTGACTCGAGCCTGAAAGGCTAACTGACGAAGTAATCTTCGATTTCATCGATTCAAAACTAAGATGCAAATATAAAATTTTAAAGAAGGTAACTCGCCAAAAGAAAAGTGAAATTTCTTTATTTCTAACCAGATAACGGATAAATTTGCAGATTAGTATTCAAATCAAGAACAATGGAAAGAAAAATAACTGTAACAGCTGTCTTATTAGGAATGACGGCAATCATTTTAGGTGCGTTTGGCGCTCATGCTTTGAAAAAACATTTGACGGTTGAAGAACTACTAACTTTCGAAACGGGAGTTAAATACCAGATGTATCATGCTTTGTTTTTGTTGTTTTTGGGACTCACTACTTTAGTCACAGAAAAAGGAAAAAAAACCATCTTTCAATTGGTTCTTTTTGGCGTAATTTTCTTTTCGGGTTCGATTTACTTGTTGGCCACTAAAACGATAACCGGGATTGATTTTAAACCTTTGGGAATTATAACTCCTATCGGCGGAACCTTGTTAATAGTGGGCTGGGCTATTTTGTTGTGGCAGATTTTAAAAGATAGAAGATAATATTTTAATAAAAAAAATAGTTTCTAAATTTTAATTTTTACCTTTGTCGTCTGATTCATAATACAACACAAACTAAATTTTATGGAGAACTACGCTCAAATTACGAAATCGATTTCGTTAGAACAATACGGAATCAAAAACGTTAACGAAATTATCCACAATCCTTCCTTCGAAAAATTATACAATGACGAGTTAAATCCAAATTTAGAAGGCTACGAAAAAGGACAACTTACTGAATTAGGAGCGGTAAATGTAATGACCGGAGTTTTTACCGGAAGATCACCAAAAGACAAATACATAGTTAAAGACAGCATCACCGAAAATAGTATTTGGTGGACTTCAGACAAAGCGGTAAACGACAACAAACCGATTACGCAAAATACTTGGGAAGCTTTAAAAGAAACTACAGTTGACCAACTTTCAGGGAAAAAATTATACGTGGTAGATGCTTTTTGCGGTGCCAATGAAAATACAAGATTAAAAGTGCGCTTTATCATGGAGGTGGCTTGGCAAGCACATTTTGTAACCAACATGTTTATCCGTCCGACGGAAGAAGAATTGGCGAATTTCGGTGAACCGGATTTTATTGTAATGAATGGTTCTAAAACGTCTTTCAAAGATTACGCCGCTCACGGTTTAAATTCTGAGGTTTATGTAGCGTTCAACTTAACCGAAAAAATGCAGTTGATTGGCGGGACTTGGTACGGTGGCGAGATGAAAAAAGGAATGTTCGCTATGATGAACTACTATTTGCCCTTACAAGGAATTGCTTCGATGCACTGTTCGGCTAACAAAGGGAAAGACGGCGATGTGGCGGTTTTCTTCGGATTGTCGGGAACAGGAAAAACTACTTTGTCTACTGACCCAAAACGCGAATTAATTGGTGACGATGAACACGGTTGGGACAATGAAGGCGTTTTCAATTTTGAAGGCGGATGTTATGCCAAAACGATTGACTTGAGCAAAGAAAACGAACCGGATATTTATGGTGCTATCAAAAGAGACGCGCTATTGGAAAATGTAACGGTTAATGCCGATGGTGTGATTGATTTTAAAGATGGTTCGGTTACTCAAAACACTCGTGTTTCGTACCCGATTTATCATATTCACAATATAGTTAAACCGGTTTCTAAAGCCGGACACGCTACCAAAGTAATCTTCTTAACCGCAGATGCTTTCGGGGTAATGCCGCCGGTTTCTAAATTAACACCGGAACAAACACAATACTATTTCCTTTCGGGATTTACCGCCAAATTGGCCGGAACCGAAAGAGGTGTTACGCAGCCTGAACCAACCTTTTCTGCATGTTTCGGGAAAGCCTTTTTGACTTTGCATCCTACGAAATACGGCGAAGAATTGGTTAAGAAAATGGAAGCCCACAACGCAACAGCTTACATGGTAAACACCGGTTGGAACGGAACAGGGAAACGAATTTCTATTAAAGATACCCGCGCGATTATCGATGCTATTTTAGATGGCTCGATTGAGAAAGCGGAAACTAAAACGATTCCGGTGTTCAATTTGACAGTGCCAACCGCATTGCACGATGTGAATCCGGCGATTTTAGATCCTAGAGATACTTATACAGATACGGCTGAATGGAGTGCCAAGGCAACCGATTTAGCGTCAAGATTCATTAAAAATTTCGCTCAATATACCGATAATGAGCAAGGGCAAAGCTTGGTAAAAGCCGGACCACAGGTATAACAAACTAACTAAACCTAACCAGTTGAAAATTCCGTCTTGTTTTTGCGAGACGGTTTTTTTTTAAAATTTGGCCTGCGCCAAATAAGTTTCAAAAACCATATTGTTCTTTTTGGCGTCAAAAAACAGTTGCAATAAAGCTTCTTTTGTGGTTACATTTTTGACCAAATTTTCAATCACAACTTTATCAGTCGCCGTTTTCAAGTAAGCATTGATTTTGTGGTTTAGAATAGGCACCAAGTAGAGTTTATACTTTGGATTTTTAGAAGTGACTTTAATCTCATTAATTAAAGCATATGCTTTGTCAAATTCTTTTTTATTGTAATAAAGCGCTGCCAAATTGAGTTTGGCCTCATCAAACTCCTTAGAAATTTTCAAGGCATCATTATACAAGACAACGGCTTCATCTATTTTTCCGTCAGCTTGATAAGTACTGGCTAAATTGGTTATTACTTGAATGTTGTATGGCGTTAATTGGTAAGCTTTTTCAAAGTAAGATTGGCTTTCCTCCAAACGATTTTCGTTGAAATGACCAATGCCTTCATACCGGGTCAACGGCATAGAAGTGTTGTCTAAAGGATAAAAATAATGCTCCGATTTTTGGGCTTCATAAATGGTTTCACTCCAGTTTTTATTGGCTTTGGCCGCATACATTTTTCGCGCATGCTGTTCGCCGTTAAATCGGTACAGAGAGACTAAAGGAATAACCGATTGGAATCATCAAAACCCAATAAAAGAGTAAAAGAGCGGTGTTTTGAAGTTGAAAAGTAATTCTTTCTTTTACCCAATTAATAACGCAACCACAAAGAAAATAAATGCGGTAAGCAGTATTTGTCTCGGGATCAAAACCCGATCAACAATCGTGGTGGAAAACACTAAAGGCAATAACAATATAAATCCGAAGGATAATTTTTCAATCAGCTTGTCGCCCATAATTTTGCTTTTAGTCTTTAAAAAGTAAACATTATTGGCATAAAAAAAATCCTGCTAATGAACTTAACAGGACTTTTTTTTGAATATTTTTTTGAAATCTATTTTCCTTTATTGGCGTCGGCGATGTATTTTTCCAAAGCCATTGTCATTGATGGAGTTTCCGGCGTTGGCGCTAAAATATCGATACGCAATCCGTGTTCCAAAGCTTCTTTTTGGGTTGTGCTTCCAAAAACGGCAATACGGGTATTGTTTTGTTGGAAATCGGGGAAGTTTTTGAATAGTGATTTGATTCCGGTTGGGCTAAAGAAAGCCAAAACATCATAATACACATCGGCCAAATCAGACAAATCGCTCATCACGGTTTTGTAGAAGGTGGCTTGTGTCCAATCGACTTTTAAATTGTTCAGTGTTTGCGGCACGTCATAATTCAACTGGTCTGAAGCCGGCAACAAGAATTTCTCTTCTTTGTATTTTTTAATCAGCGGTGATAAATCAACGAAGTCTTTTTGACCCACATATATCTTTCGCTTTCTGTACACTACATATTTTTGTAGGTAAAAAGCAATCGCTTCCGATTGACAAAAATATTTCAAATCTTCCGGAACTTTATAACGCATCTCTTCGGCCACTCTAAAAAAGTGATCTACCGAGTTTCTGCTGGTCAAAATTATTGCCGTATAGTTGTTGAGGTCAATTTTCTGAGCCCTAACGTCTTTTGCACTAACTCCTTCTACATGTATAAACGGGCGGAAATCAACTTTTACTTTGTGTTTTTGTTGCAATTCAAAATAAGGTGAATTCTCGACCTTGGGTTCTGGCTGTGACACCAAAATTGTTTTCACTTTCAAATTTGACATTTTAATGTGCTAAATTTTTTGTAATCAAATAATATATAAAATAGTACGGTGCTATTTCAAGTGCGCAAAGATACAAAATAAAATAAAACAACTTGCCGAGAAGTAAGTTTTGATAAATCTTCAAAGAAATCAAATAAGAATACAAGTTTATTATTAAAATGGTACCGATAATGCAAAAAAACAAAAGATTTGATGAAGTGTCGTTGTAAAACAAGTAAATGTTGACGGGGAGCAATAACAAGCCGATGAACGTTCTATAGCTTACTTTTTGTAAATTGAGTTGTTCAGTGAATTCTTCAATATTAAACGTTGCGGCGATTATCTTTTCGATTAAGAATTTGGACAGCACAAAAACCCCGAAGAAAGTAAAAATCCGAATGAAGAGAATCCAATCATTTTTTGAAACATAGCCAAAATGAGCGAGTGCCAACTGGATGAAAAAGGAAAAGGAAATCACTTGAACTACAAATAAAAGTACAGTAAATCCACTCATCAAATGGGAAGTGTCTTTATACACTTTGATATACTTGTCCGAGGCCAAAATCTTTAGAAAATCATTGAATCTGGTCTCAAAAGCGGTTCGGGTAATGGCTATCAAGGCAAATGAAAAAACAAAAAGAAAGGTGGCCCAATCTTTGGCTTCTAAAACTCTCGGCGATAAAACTGTTTCTATCATAATCCCGACAAAATTACTAATTTTTTATTTGTTAAATTATTATATAATTATTAAGATAAGGCTCTGATAAAAAGTTTATTTTTGCAACGAAGTATGACTATACCAATATGAGCGACGGCATTGTAATTATTCCTACCTATAACGAAATTGAGAACATCGAAAGTATTATTCGCGCAGTTTTTGCTTTGCCAAAGACCTTTCACGTTTTAATTGTTGATGATAATTCACCCGATAAAACGGCGGACAAGGTAATCGAGTTGCAAAAGGAATTCGGAGACCAATTGTTTTTGGCTTTGAGAAAGAAAAAATCGGGATTGGGAACAGCTTATGTACACGGTTTTAAATGGGCACTGAAAAATGATTACCAATTCATTTTCGAAATGGATGCCGATTTCTCTCATAACCCGAATGACCTGGAAAAATTATATGAAGCCTGTCATAATCAAGGTGCCGATTTGGCCATTGGCTCGCGATATGTGACGGGAGTCAATGTAGTGAATTGGCCGTTGAGTCGCGTATTGTTGTCTTATTTTGCTTCTGTTTATGTGCGAATGATTACCGGAATGAAAATCATGGATGCTACTGCCGGATTTATTTGTTACCGCCGAGAAGTATTGGAAAAAATAAATTTAGACGCCATCAAATTCATCGGTTATGCCTTCCAAATAGAAATGAAATACCGAGCTTTTGCCAAAAATTTTAACATCCAGGAAGTGCCGGTCATCTTTACCGATAGAACCAAAGGGCAATCCAAAATGAGTGGCGCCATTATCAAAGAAGCTATCTTTGGCGTGATTTCGCTAAGATTCAGAAAGTTTTTAAACCGATTATAAAATACCCAAAAATGAATACCGTTTTAATTAAGAATGCCAAAATAGTAAATGAAGGAAAGGTTTTTGAAGGCGATGTTTTGATTGAAAACGAATTTATTGTCGAAATAGCCGACAGCATTAGCGCCAAATCTGCGAGTTGCAAAATCATCGATGCCGAAGGAAGTTATCTTATTCCGGGTGCCATTGACGACCAAGTGCATTTCCGCGAACCCGGATTAACGCACAAAGGCGATATTGCTTCTGAAAGTCGGGCTGCCGTTGCCGGCGGCATTACATCCTTCATTGAACAACCGAATACCGTTCCCAATGCGGTTACCCAAGAACTCTTGGAAGACAAATACCAAATTGCCGCAAAGACATCGTATGCGAATTATTCGTTTATGATGGGTGGCACCAATGACAATTTGGAAGAAGTGTTGAAAACCAATCCGAAAAATGTGGCCGGAATCAAATTGTTTCTCGGGTCATCAACCGGCAATATGTTAGTGGACAACCAGGAAACTTTGGAAAAAATATTTTCGTCTACCAAAATGCTGATTGCGGTTCATTGTGAAGACGAAGCGACGATTAAAGCCAATTTGGAACGATACAAACTCCAATTTGGGGAAGATATTCCGGTAGAATGTCATCACTTAATCCGCAGCGAAGAAGCCTGTTATTTGTCGTCTTCTAAAGCGATTGCCTTGGCCCAAAAAACCGGAGCAAGATTGCATGTTTTTCATTTGTCAACGGCTAAAGAAATGGATTTGTTTACCAATAAAATTCCGTTAGAAGAAAAGCAAATCACGGCCGAAGTCTGTATACACCACTTGTGGTTTTCGGATGCCGATTATAAAACCAAAGGCAATTTAATCAAATGGAACCCGGCTGTAAAAACGGCTGAGGACAGAGACGCTTTGTGGAAAGCACTGTTAGACGATAGAATTGACGTGATTGCAACCGACCATGCACCACATACATTAGAAGAGAAAAGCCAAAGCTATTTAAAAGCACCATCAGGCGGACCATTGGTACAACATGCAGTGGTTGCTATGTTCGAAGCTGCTCATCAAGGAAAAATTACCATTGAGAAAATTGTAGAGAAAATGTGTCACAATCCGGCGAAGATATTTAAAATAGAAAAGCGCGGGTTTATCAAGGAAGGCTATTATGCCGATTTGGTTTTAGTCAATACCGGTTTGCCTTGGAACGTGAAGAAAGAAAACATTTTGGCCAAATGTGGTTGGTCGCCATTTGAAGGCTATAATTTTAAATCGAGAATTACCCATACTTTTGTTAATGGAGAATTGGTTTATAAGAACTTTAAAGTAAGTGAAAAACCTGTCGGGAAACGATTATTGTTTGACAGATAAAATAAGAAGGATGAGGAGAAGTGTTTTGTTTTTTTTGTTGCTATCCTTAATGGGGTGCAATGATACCGTTGAGAAGCCCAAAAACCTAATTGAAAAGGACAAGATGGTTGACATATTGTATGATCTCTCTTTGCTTGAAGCCATCAAGTCTCAGAACATCAATGGTGGAATCAGTAATGAAAATGCCAATGCCTATCTTTACAAAAAATATAAAATCGACAGTATTCAATTGGTCCAAAGCAACAAATACTACGCTTCTGATGTAGAAGAATACAAAAAAATGTTTGAAGAAGTTAAGAGCAGGCTGGACGAGCAAACTAAGAAAATAGGGGGAAATACCACGCCAAGTAACGGTCCGCCGAATGCTGATGTACCGCAAATACAATAGTTGTTATTTAACTTAAATCGGCTACTTCTTGGATTACCGAATCAATGCTTTGAAACTCAAAATTCAAAGCATTTTTTATTTTGTCATTGGAGATAATATCATCAGAGCATAAGGAGTTGGCGCTGTATTTAGACAATCGTCTTTTGGCTCTGAAGAAAGTGGCGCAAAACCAATCCAAACGCCAAGCAATGGCCAACATCCATGGTTTGGCTTCCGTTTTTGGTTTTTTGGCCTTTAGTTTTTCAGCTATGGTATAGATTACTTCTTTGAAAGTTAGGTTTTCGGCTATGAGGGAGAATCTTTCGCCGGTGATGTCACTTTTCATCAACTGTATCATGATTTTAACGACATCGGTAACGCCAACGTAACCTGTTGAGCCTTTGGTGTAAAACGGGAAGCCTTTTTTAACGGCAGAAAAGAAAACACCGCTTCCTTGTCCCCAAAAACCGGCGCCAAAAATCACACCCGGATTGACAATAACAACACTTAAACCTTCTTGTTGGCCGCGCCAAATTTCCATTTCAGCACCGTATTTTGAGATGGCGTAATCGCTGTGTGGTGCTTCGGGATTCCATTCAGTTTCCTCGGTGACTTTGGTTTCGTGAGGTTTTAGGTCGCCCAAAGCAGCAATTGAACTTACATGGCAAAGTTTTTTGACGTTGTAAGCCAAACAGAAATTAACGATGTTAGCAGTGCCTTCGATGTTGGTTTTTCGGAGTTGGTCTTCGTCATTGGGATCATACGAAATCAAGGCCGCACAATGGTAAACGTAAGTTATGTTTTGAAAGGCAATCTCCAAAGACGGAATGTCGATGATATCTGCTTTTACCCATTCTATTTTGGTGAATAAGGCTTCTTTTTGGTAAAGTTGGAAAAGCGATTTCGTCTTTTCAATGGATTTTTTATGGCGGTAAATGGAACGGACGGCAGCCTCATTTTCTGCTAAATGTAACAGCAAATGTGCGCCGACTAAACCTGTTCCGCCTGTGACTAAAATCATGTCGCTAAATTACGAATTACAAATTACGAATTATGAATTATTTTGTGCTTCCAAGCAAGCGGAAAGACTTTCTTTCAGCCCCGATTGGAGCGAGCTACCATGTAGCGCGTAAAGCGGGAACACGGACCACTGATAAATCCCGAACCTTTCGCTCCTAAATAATCAATTCTCATTATATTTGCGCAAATTTGATTGTAAGATGAGAAATTTAGTAGCAGAATTGCAATGGCGTGGCTTGGTTCACGATATGATGCCCGGAACTGAAGAGCAACTTTTAAAGGAAATGACCACAACGTATATTGGGTTTGACCCAACGAGTGATTCGTTGCATATTGGAAGTTTGGTGCCGATTATTTTGTTGGTTCATTTAGAAAAATTTGGACACAAGCCGATTGCTTTGGTTGGCGGTGCGACCGGTATGATTGGCGATCCTTCGGGAAAATCGGATGAGCGTAACTTGTTGGATGAAGCGACTTTGGAAAAAAATGTGGCCGGAATCAAAGCGGTGTTGTCTCGATTTTTAGACTTTAATTCTACGGCAGCCAATGCGCCGATTTTGGTGAACAATTATGATTGGATGAAGGATTTCTCGTTTATCAATTTTGCGCGTGATGTTGGGAAAAGAATTACCGTGAACTACATGATGGCGAAGGATTCGGTGAAGAAACGTTTGAGCGGAGAAAGCGGTGAAGGCATGAGTTTTACTGAGTTTACGTACCAATTGATTCAAGGATACGATTTTCATCATTTGTACAAAACCCATAACTGTTTGTTGCAAATGGGCGGTTCAGACCAATGGGGAAATATTACCACGGGAACGGAATTAGTACGCAGAATGAATGGTGAAGGAGCCAAAGCTTACGCGATGACTTGTCCGTTAATCACGAAAGCGGATGGTTCTAAATTCGGGAAGTCAGAAGGTGGCAACGTTTGGTTGACTGCGGATAAGACTTCGGTGTATAAGTTTTACCAATTTTGGTTGAACACTACCGATGTGGATGCGGAGAAATACATTAAGATTTTTACGTTTTTAGATAAAGAAACCATTGATGCTTTGATTGCGGAGCACCAAACAGCACCGCATTTGCGTGTGTTACAGAAACGTTTGGCGGAAGAAGTGACGACTTTTGTGCATGGAAAAGAAGAATTGGAGAAAGCGGTTTTTGCTTCGGGAGCTTTTTTTAGTCCGACTATGGAGGATTTGAAAAAGTTAGACACCAAAACGTTTTTAGAAGTTTTTGAAGGCGTTCCGCAAGCGGAAGTTGTGAAGGCAGATTTAGAGAACGGTTTAGATATGATTGCAGCGCTTTCGGCTAAAACGGGTTTTTTGGCTTCCAATAGTGATGCGCGTCGCGAGTTGCAACAGAATTCAATTTCGTTGAACAAAGAGAAAGTAGCAGCCGATTATTTGATTACGGAGAAAGACTTGATCAATAATCAGTTTTTGATGTTGCAAAAAGGAAAGAAGAATTATTATTTAATCAAGGTTATATAACCATAAGGTTACAGCCTCGGATATCAGAATTATCAAAGCGGCCCAATATTTCGAAAGAATTGTTGGGCTGTTTTTTGCCCAAATCTTGCGTGGCGATAAAGGAGCACGAATTGATATTGGCCAAATCAATCACATTCACACCGCCGGTTTTGCCGAAATCAAGGTAAGTCAAAGCATCTTCGGTGTCGCGGATTAAAATTTGCATCCACGCCGGGCATTCGAAAACACCGTTGCCTAAGGAATACGCTTGTGATAACAACTCCGTCATACCATATTCTGAATGGATGCTGGAAACACCGAAACCTTGGCATAAGATTTCGTGTAATTCTTCTCGGATGATTTCTTTGCGTTGGCCTTTCATGCCACCGGTTTCCATGATGATGGTGTTTTTGAGTTGAAAATTTTGCCTTTCAATCAAATCCAATAAAGCATACGTTACACCAATCAGGATTACATTTTGGCCTGAATTATCGAGCTCAATCAGTTTTGAAATCAGTTCGTCGTAATTGTGCAGGTAAAAGCCGCTGTGCTCATTATTGGACAATTCGATTAAATCCTTGACCATATAAATCAAAGATGAACCACTGCGCTCCAAATAGGATGGAAGCAAAGCCAAAACGGCGTAGTCTTCAATATTACCGTAGAATTCGGAGAACGCTAGGCGATAACTTTGTTCGTATAGCGAAACATCGGTTACTAGGTGTTTGCTGGTAATCATTCCGGTCGTTCCGCTGCTGGTGAAGGTTTCCTGAATTGGGTTTGAATTAGAAACCACCGTATGGCTTTTAAAAAACTGTATCGGCAGAAACGGAATTTGTGGTAATGATTTTACTTTTTGGACGTCAGTATTTAGTAAATCACAAAATTCACGATAGACTAGGTTGTTCTCGTATTGGTAACGAAAAACCTTCAGCGCTATTTTTTCAAATTGCTTTTGTGAAGAAATCGTGAATATGTCTTGTAGATTGACCAAGGAATATTTTTTTTTACTACGTACAGTTCGACCTAAAGGTCTCGAGTCGCAAAAGTAAGGAAAATAAAAAAGCCCTATCTCGTTTTTGGTACAAGACAGGGCTTTTTTGTATGAGTAAGATGGATTATTCGATAACCAATTTAGTAGAAGCCGTTTTACCTTCTTCAGTAATTCTAACTACATAAACACCGGCATTTAGATTGCTTACGTTGATAGCATTTTCAGAAGTTGTAGTGTTTAAAACTTGTTTTCCTAATAGGTCAAAAACAGTAACTGTTCTTTCTGCGTTAGCAGCAGTTTCGATGAACAAAGTTCCGTTAGCAACCGGGTTAGGATATACTTTTAAACCAGAGATTTGGTTTTGAGTGGTTCCTAAAGTAAAGTTTGCTGTAGTAGCAATTCTTAATTCATCGGCTATGATAGTTGGAGTGTTTGTAGCTCCATCTTGTCTAAACATAAACCCGCCTAAGTTATCAAAAGCGCTAGTAGGAGTAACACTTATTGTTGGAGAAGCACTACCGCCGATAGTTGGGTTAATGTATAGTGACAAAGCATTGTCAGCAAAATCATATCTTAAAACCACATATTGAATTTCACCTGGATTATATAAAGTGGGATCCCAATCGGTAGCAGAAGCTCCGGTTCCTAAGCCGTATTGGTATTGAGTTCCGTTTTTACGGATCCAGATTCTGGCATTAGTCGAAGCACCCGAAGCATCTGTAAATAATGCAAAATAAGTACTTGTTAAGTCATTTGTAACATTGGCTAAATCCGAAGCAGTAACAATAAATGATGCAAATAATGAATCGGTATTAGTGCTTGTAAATAAAGTTCTTGATTCTCCACCGCTTCCAACGAAAGTAATTGAGTTTCCTGAAGAAGTAATGCCGGCATAAGATAAGCTGCCATTAGCGATAGTGATATTGTCTCCGCTATTTACCAATGACCATTTTTGCTCAGCATTAAGTGATCCTCCAACGGTGTAAGGGAATGAATCGTTGAATGGTAAAGTATTAACCGGTTTACATTCAGGAGCGGTGACTGTTTTAGTAAGGCCACATGCGCCACTTACTGTTAAAGTTACGTTAGTGCCTTCAGGGATATTGGTAATGATAATATTACCTTCGGCTGTAGTTGAAGGGTTATTGCCGCCAATTGTGCCTGCATTAACAGATAAATTATATGAACCTGTATTTCCTCCGGTAAACGGAATAGTAGCAGTGTAAGTATCGATATTCAAAGTTGTAGCATCACAAACAGCAGTTTCTGTATTTAAGATTAAGCTACAAGCGGCAGCACCAAACCAAGTATTGTATACTTTTATTTCGTCTACGGTAATATTTTGGGTAGCGGCGTATTGTCTTAAAAATACTCCTCCAATACTGGCTGTTCCTCCTCCGGTTGTAGTATGTTCCGGTGTTCCGGCAGCAGCCTCAGAAGCAGGAACTCCTGTAGATTTAACCCAAATGCTGGCAGCACCGGCTGCAGTTACGTCATATTTTACTATGATAAGGTAAGTAGTGTTTAAATCGAAATCGGTTGGAGTTGTGGCAAAAGAAGCAGTACTCGTGTTTGAAATTCCAAAATTTATTTTTCCGGTAGTTGCTGATGGTTTTACATAAATTCTAGCGGCAAATGTACTTGGAGCTGTTCCTAAATGTGCAAAGTAACCAGCATCGCCTGAAGTAACATTTACTAAAAATGAGAAATACAAAGATCCGGAAGTTACTGGAGCTGTGAAAGGTTTGTTAACGTCTTCTCCGGTATTATCCAATCTTGCAGCGTTGTTGGCAACAGTATTGTAACCAGCGTAAGTCAATCCATTGGCAGCACCAACATCTACAGCATTGGTTCCGGCGCCACTGTGAGCACTCCAGCCGTTTGCAGTCAACAAAGCGTTGTCAGGATAATTAAAATCATCTGTCAAAATTTGTCCGAATGACAAAGAGGTGGCAGTAAGTAATAATAAGGAGTAAATTTTTTTCATTTTTTTAAATTTAATTAGCCTACAAATATAATGACAATATTTGTTAGCCAAAAAAAAGAATGTAAAAAAATGATTAAATAAACCTTAAAAAATCAAAATTTAACTATCTGACAATTAGTTTTCTAGTTGTAGTAGTTTCACCTTCGGTGATTTTGATGATATAAACCCCAGGAGGGATAGAGGTAATATTCAATTCTTTAGAAGAAATGGTAGTTTGCAACACTTTTTTCCCCAATACATCAAAGATAAGAATCTCTTTGTCTAAGGAAGTTTTAGAGGTAATGTAAATCTTGCCGTTGCTAACTGGATTTGGATAAAAACCAAGAGTTTCCCCTTGCTGTTTTCCGTCTTGTGCAAAAGACACAAGGGAGAACAAAGAGAAAAGAAAAGTTGTTAAAAAGTAGTTTCTAGCCATGACTCTAATTTGGTTATTACAAATATATATAAAATATTTCAAATATTGTACCAAAAAAATCCCTCAATTGTTGTTGAGGGATTTATGTGATTTTATTTGTAATTAAGGAACCAAAGTCGTTCCGTTAACAGTTGCCCAAATTCCAGGAGAGATATTGGCTCCTGTAGCACTGTCGCTGGTAGTGTATTGTCCGGTAGGGAAAGCAACGCTTAAACTTCCTGCGCCTGCAAAAGTTGAAGTGCCATCATTAATTTTTACAGTAGTCAACTTTATTTTGTTGCCGTTTACTTGGTCTGTATTGGTTGCAGCGTCTTGAATTCTAACCGCTGTCGAATTGGCAGTGGTGTATCCTGAAATTACAATATTAGTAAAATCGCCGTTTCCTTGTTTTTTGAATTGAATTGCATCGTATTCTGCAGCAGAAGATCCTCCTTCAGTAACCGTTCCGGCAGCTCTTACTAAAGTAATATTTGTAATTACCGGCCAGAAAGCGTTGTTGTTGTTTGAAGCTTCAATCTCCATTCCGAAATTTCCGGTGCCCACTTGGTAAGCATACCAGTTTGAATTGTTTTGTCCTTTCCAGCCATCTTGCCAGTCAAAAGAGTCGTCATAATTTCCGTAAGAAATTAAGTTGGTAGCACTAACAGTTCCGCCATAAAACTCAAACCCGTCATCAGCACCTTTGTAGGATACTAAGTGGTCTAAAGTAGTTCCGGTTCCAACAGAGTAAAATGAAAATCCATTCATTTCACTGGTTCCGTCAGTAATTTTCTTTCCGGCATATTCTACTCTTACGTAACGTAACGTTCCACCATTGTGAGCAGGATTGGTTCCGCCATAAGTAAGGTTCAATCCGTCTTCTGAAGTTTTGGTAGTTACGCCACCCGCGCCATTGATTGGAGCATCACCATACATGATGATTCCACCCCAAGAACCCGGAGTTGCAGAAGGTTCTGTCAACACTATCGGTTGAGCAGCTGTTCCGTTCATGATTAATTTTCCGCCATTTTTTACTACAATAGCATCTACACCATTGGCAGCATTTGCAGTGATAGTAGAACCTGCATCAAAAGTTACGGTTACTCCGTTTTCAATGGTTACAATTCCATTCAAAGTATAATTGCCAAAAGCATAGGTTTGATTCGTTGTGATGGATCCGGTTAATTCTCCTTCTACCGGTTGAACAGTTCCTTCATCATCATCTGTCGAACAACCAACAAATAATGCAGATAAAATAGTAAGACTTAAAAGTAATTTTTTCATTTTAAATTGTGTTTTAAATTGTTTTGACAAAACTAACTCAGGGTTGTTTTTTAAATGTTTGGTTATCATTATTTAAAAGTTATCGACTAATTATTTAATTGTAAACCCAATGTTTCCTTAGTATGAACAAAAAAGAACTCCGGAGAGTTCTTTTTGTTTTTAGAAGGTATAAGATAAACTGGTTGAAAATCCGACACCTTTTTTATAGCTTTCCAAAAGAAGGGAAGTTTCGTTGATGCTGATCTCGCTATTGTCTCCTAATACTCTTTTGTAAGTTGGATTCAAAATATTGTCAATAGAGAATTTGATGTCCCACTTTTTATTGATGTTACTTCCCCAAACAAAATCCAATTTGTGGAATGGTTTTTCATAAATATGATCATTTCCGGCAACCCCTACAGCATAAATTCTTTCGCCATAAACATTGTATACCAAAGAAGTGGTGTTTTTCCATTTGGAATTCAACTCAAATTCATATTTTAAATCGGAATTCACCAACCAACTTGACGCACCTTGCAGTTTTCTTTTTTCAAAAGTATCGAAGTAACCGTCGCGGTTTTTGTTTACAGTGGCTTCTGTTATCATGAAAGAAGTATTCGCGCCAAATGAAAAACCTTCTAAATTTTTATGCAAGCGGCTCAACTGTACAATAAATTCAAACTCGGCGCCAAAAAGCGTAGCACTTTTGTTGTTGAAATAAGTAATCGTTTGTCCGCTTCCCGTAGCACTCGCCTGAACAGTTCTTTCAATCGGATTGTCGATGTATTTACTGAATAAAGTAGCGGCAAATAATTCGTTTTTCGTTGGAAACAATTCATATTTTAAATCAATATTGTAATTCTCGCTGTTCTCAATATCCGAATTTCCTCTTTCGGTGGTACCGTCGGCGTTGATTAAGTTGATATCCAAACTTTCAAAAAGCACCGGTTTGGTATAGGTTTTTGAAGCGGCTAAACGAAGATTACTCTTGTCATTAACTTCATACTTAACATTGACAGAAGGTAAGATATACAAGTTTTCACTGTTTTTCTTTCTGTACGGATTGTTGATAGGATCTACAATCGATTTGTATTTGTATTCACGAATAGTGTTTTCGGCTCTAAGTCCAACATTCAACTCTAATTTTTCAGTAAAGTTGAATAACAATTTGGTGTACAATGCATCAGCTCTTTGAGCCACTTTGGTTTTCCACTCGGCAGAAGATTGTTCTGTAAATGACAGGAAGTTACTCGCGATATCATCCTGAATGGCTTGGTCAATTTCATTTACCACTACATTGTATGGCGTAGCACCTGAATTTGGTACCCCAAAAGTAAATCGGAATTTTGACACCATATACTCGGCAAAACCATTATAACCAAAAGAGAATTTGTGTTTTTTATCTTCGGTTTTACCAAACTTATAGTTGTATTCTAAATTGCCCGATAAGTGGAAATTATTGTCAATGTTGAAAAACTGACGCAATAGGTTATTGCTTCCATATTGGGTGTTGATTTCCGTATCGCTGATTTTTGTTCCGGTGATGAATTTTCGGTCCGGTTGGCTGTATTTGGTTCTCGTGTAAGACAAGCCTCCTTTTACGGAGTGTTTGTCATCAGCGGTAATCTTGTAATTACCAAAAAATTGATTGGTGAAATAATCCGATTGCTCATATTGGTTTAATCGAATAAATTCGTTTGGATTGTCTACCGCAGTTCGGGTGTAACCTACTTGGTCTTGAATCGAATTCTCGGTTGATTTCAAATACAAGGTATTGTACAACAATTTCATACGGTCTGTTTTGTACTGTAAGCCAACCAATACTGAAGATTGTGTTTGAAACTTGTATTCTTCTTTAACCAAATTATTGTCGTAAATCCCTTGTCCTTGCGAAAATGTTCTGTCAACACCTTTTCTGATTTGATAAGTGTTGTCAAAATTGGTGGCAAAAACATAATTCAATTTATTTTTCTCTTTGCCCAAATAAAATTTCCCGGAATGACTAACCCCAAAGCTAGTGTTCAAAGGCGAAGTGGTTTTGTTTACATTCCAACTGGATTTGTAATCGTTTTCGATTCTTCCGTTAGGGATAGCGCCATATCCTGAAGGCAATTTACGTTCTTGTCCGCCAAATCCAAAAAAGCTTTTCGTATTATCCGCATCGGTAGAAAGTAAAAAATCACTACCGTTATTATTAGTAGTATAGCCTACACCATAACTCAATTTGGTTTGACTTTCTTGGGTTTGGCTGGTAATAACATCAATAGTAGCACCGGCGAAGTCGCCATAAATATCAGGGTTAAAGGTTTTATAAACATCCATATAACCTACAACATCGGTTGGAAATTGGTCTAAAGGAATGATTTTTTTGAACGGACTATTGGACGGTACGGCTAAGCCATTCAACAACAAACTGTTGTAACGGTCTTCCAATCCGCGGATAAATAATCCTTTTGATTCTACTTTAGAAATTCCGGTGATTTTAGTCAAACCTTCTTCCACAGTAGAAACGCCTTTTCTAGACATTTCCTGAGCACCAATACTTTGTTTGATTTCTACGGCTTTTTTCTGCTCCAATAGTAAAGCGGTTTCTTTTTCACGACTCACCGTGTTTTGAATCACCACATCTTGCAATTGGTAACTTCCAGAACCTAATGCTTTGTTGATGGTAAGGGTTTCTCCGGCTTTCACTTCAATTTTTTCTTCTATAGTTTCGTATCCTAAGAAACTAAATTGGATAGTATAAGTACCGGCTTCAACTGCAATAGAGTATTTTCCGGTTTCATCTGTGGTTACTCCTATAGTGGTGCCTTTGATTATGACATTAGCAAAAGGTAAAGGCTCGTTGTTTAAATCTTTATCTGTTAATGTTCCTGTAATGGTTCCTTTGCCTTGCGCAAATCCGATAACATTGATTAATAAAAAAGTAACAATAAATTTAAGTTTCATTTTTGTCTTGTTTAATTTTGGTGCAAAGAAACCACCACATTGTAAAGGTCGTGTTACTTCATTATTACCTTTTTGTTCGCTAACTATTACCAAATTGTTAATACATTAAATTACGGTTAAGTCAAGTTTTGTGGTATGTAATCATTTTGTATTATCTTTACATTTACATCGACAAAAAACAATTGTGTCCGTATGAAAAAAAAAGACATCAAGATTTTATTAGTAGATGATGAGCAGGATATCCTGGAAATTGTAGGCTATAATCTTTCCCAAGAAGGATATCAAATCGTAACCGCCACCAATGGAAAAGAAGCCATTACAAAAGCTAAAAGAGAATTGCCGCAACTTATTATTATGGATGTAATGATGCCAGAAATGGACGGTATGGAAGCTTGTGAAAACATTCGCAAACTACCTGAATTAAGCAATGTTATCATCACCTTCTTAACCGCTCGAAGCGAAGATTACTCTCAAGTAGCCGGTTTTGACGCCGGTGCCGATGATTATATCACCAAACCCATCAAACCCAAATTATTGGTCAGCAAAGTGAAAGCCTTACTGCGCCGTTTGAAAAATGAAGAGCAAAACACCGAAACGCTTAATGTTGGTGGTATAGAAATTAACCGAGAAGAATATAAAATTATCAAAGAAGGCAAAGAAATTGTTCTTCCCAGAAAAGAATTTGAGTTGTTTTATTTATTAGCGTCCAAACCCGGAAAAGTATTTAAAAGAGAAGAAATCCTAGATAAAGTTTGGGGCAATGAAGTCATCGTCGGAGGAAGAACCATCGATGTACACATTAGAAAACTTCGCGAGAAAATAGGCGAAGATTTGTTCAAAACCATCAAAGGGGTTGGCTATAAATTAGAAGTATAAATGGCAGTAAATTTCAAGAAAACTTATGCGTTTGCCTTAATTTCAACGCTTTATATTACTGTTTTTTCAACCGGTTTTCTTGCGATTTTGTTGTGGTTTTTCCACGAATTTTCTTGGCTGATTATCACAGTTTTCGCCGTTTCAATGGCTATTTTTTCCTTCTTTGTTATCCAATATCGTGTCGAGCATTTTATCTATCGCAGGGTAAAAAAAATCTACGACGACGTTTCCCTTTTAGAATCTACGTCTTTTCGTAACCAACCCATTACGACCGATATGGCGACTTTAACCAAACAGGTAAAAAAGTTTGCCACCGATAAGAAAATGGAAATCGAAACCCTCAAAGTGCGTGAAGAATACCGAAGGGAATTTTTAGGCAATGTTTCGCACGAATTAAAAACCCCTTTATTTACTGTGCAAGGTTATCTTTCTACGTTGTTAGACGGCGCCATGAATGATAAAAATGTACGCAAAAAATACTTAGAACGTGCCGAAAAAGGAGTAGAAAGATTAATCTATATCGTAGAAGATTTAGACATGATTTCCAAACTTGAAACCGGTGATTTGAACCTCGAATTGTCTAAGTTTAATATCGTAGAATTGATTCAAAATGTCTTCGATTTATTGGAAATGAAAGCCGATAAAAAGAACATCATTCTCATGTTTGACCGAAAGTACAGCAAACCAATCAAAGTCTTTGCCGACAAGGAAAAAATCCAACAAGTAGTGACCAATTTGGTAATGAATTCCATCAAATACGGAAAAGAAAACGGCACAACTGAAGTCACGATCGAGGATTTGGTCAATGACAAAATCATAGTGCGTTTCAGAGACAACGGTGAAGGCATCGAAAAGCAAAACATTCCGCGGTTGTTTGAGCGCTTTTTCAGGGTCGACAAAAGTGGTGCGCGGAGTGAAGGCGGTTCGGGATTAGGTTTGTCAATCGTCAAACACATCATCGAAGCACACGGCGAAAAAATTTATGTAGAAAGCGAGTTCGGCAAAGGTTCCGAGTTCTCATTCACCCTCGAAAAGTATAAATAATTGCTTCCAATTGACGGCTTCATTCAGTTGTGGTAAACCTCTATATAAAGGAATTTCCAATAAATTTTCTATCCTGAATTCGTCTTGTTTGGCATAAGGTGCGATGCCGTTTCTTTTGAATCTTTTGGCCAAATATTCCTGTTCAAATTGTCCCGGTGTAGGAATAAAGAACGCTTTCTTTTCCAGTTTAGCCAAATCCATTACGGTCGTATAACCCGAACGACAGAGTACCATTTCACTTTCGTTAAAAGCGGTTTCAATTTCACTCGAAGTCATAAAATTGTAATAGGTGATGTTTTTGACGGTTTCCTTTTTTTGTTCCGGTTCAACCTTGCCTTTGATAAAAATTATTTCTCCGGTGTAGTTTTGAAGCTCGGCCATTAGCTTTTCTTCCAACATCGTTCGCTGAGGTTCAGGTCCTGAAAGAATCACCATTAATTCGTATGTAAAGGACAAATTTCTTTTCTCCAAACGACTTAACGGTCCCAAATATTTCAACGACAAATCACTGTTTTTCAAATGCCCTAATTTCCCGGTCAGATTGGGCTGCTCTTTCATGTCAGGAATCCAACATTCTGTAAACTTTCCTATAAAATATTGATGCAGTTTACTCGAAATCCAGGTCGTTTTACCGGATAAAACATTCAATTGATGCGTGATAAAAATGCTGGGTACTTTTTTGCTGTGCACACCCAAACGATTGTCGGAAATAATGCCTTTCAAATCATACTTTTTGACCAAAGCTTTAATCAGCTTTTTTTCTTCGAAAATAGCCTGAATCATTTTCGGGCTGTTTTTGATAAGTTTCCATTTGAAATCGGCACCGTCTTTGGCATATTCAATCTCATAAGACGGTAATTCCAATGATTCTAAATGCGGAAATTCTTTTTGCAAAATTCGAAGCGCAACACCATCCGAAGCAATTATTGGAGTAAAACCAAACGATTCTAATTCCCTAATAATCGGAATGCAGCGGGTGGCATGACCTAAGCCCCAATTTAACGGCGCAACGAGTATGTTTTTTGACATTGCTTTTATTTTTTCAAAATGCTGATGAATTGTTCAGCCAATTTGTCTTCATATTCAAAATGATGTTCCTCTTCCGGGAAAGCATCATTTGGATTATGTTGGTAAAGTTTCCACTTCTTATGATTGTATTCTAAAGCGGTTCGGTTTTCAATCCAGTCGCCCGAATTCAGATAGGTAGTCTTTCCGTTTTCCGTTTCTACCACAGCGATTTTCGGCTCGTGAATGTGCCCGCAAATTACGTAATCATATTGGTTTTCTATAGCCAATTCGGTACAAACATTTTCAAAATTAGTGATAAATTTCACCGCCGACTTGACATTGTCTTTTATCTTTTTGGATAAAGAATAAGGTTCTTTATTCATTTTGGCCAAAATCCAATTCAAAAAACGATTGATTAAAATCAGCATATCATAACCCCAACCGCCAAGTTTTGCCAACCATTTAGCGTGATTCACGGAAGCATCAAACACATCACCGTGAAAAATCCAGGCCTTTTTGCCATCTAACTCCAAGACCAATTTGTTGAGCAAGCTCAAATTACCCAAATGCAAATCGGTAAACTTTCTCAGGAATTCATCGTGGTTTCCCGTCAGGTAATACACTTTAGTGCCTTTGGAACTGAGCGAGATAATTTTCTTAATCACCTTCAAATGCGAAGCGGGAAAGTAAGATTTTCTGAATTGCCAAATGTCGATAATATCACCGTTCAGAATCAATGTTTTGGGCTTGACAGAAGACAAATACTCCAACAATTCCCTCGCGTGACAACCGTAAGTTCCTAAGTGAACATCGGAAATAACAACAATTTCTACTTTTCTTTTTTTCAAAATAAATCAGTTTATCAAAGAAAGGATTTCTCCGAAACAATTAGGTTACTTAAACATTATCAAAACTTTATTTATACTGACTTTTATTTCCTTAATTTTACCGACTCAAGGCTGAGGGCCGAACAGTATGAAGTAAAAATTTAAAGTTTGTGGGTAGTAAGAATAAATTAAAACGATTTAAGGAAAACGAAACGTTTCAAAATGTTTTCCAACCAACACGAGAAGAAGTAGTAGGCGGAGCATTTCCGTTGAAAGGCAAATGGAACAGCGATTTCTTCAAAAATGACAATCCCATCATCATCGAATTGGGTTGCGGTAAAGGTGAATATTCAGTGGGTTTGGCCGAAAAATATCCCGATAAAAACTTTGTGGGTATCGATATCAAAGGCGCCAGATTTTGGCGTGGTGCGAAAACCGCGGTCGAGGAAGGCATGCACAATGTGGCCTTTGTTCGTACACAAATCGAATTAATCGAAGGAATTTTTGCAGCACAGGAAGTATCCGAAATCTGGATTACGTTTCCCGATCCGCAAATCAAATACAAGAGAACTAAGCATAGAATGACCAATAGTGAGTTTTTAAAATTGTACAAAAGAATTTTAAAACCTGACGGCGTTGTCAACTTAAAAACCGACAGCGAATTCATGCACGGTTATACTTTAGGATTGTTGCACGGCGAAGGGCACGAAGTATTGTACGCTAACCACAATGTTTACAAAAACGAAGGTGCGCCTGAGGAAGTTATCGGGATTCAAACGTTTTATGAAAAACAATATTTGGAAATCAACAAAGCAATTACGTATATTCGTTTCAAAATCAAATAGATGACCTTTATTTTGCCTCTTGTCTTGGGTTTTAGCATTTCGTTTTTGGCGGTTATACTTCCGGGTTTAATCAACATGACGGCGGCTAAAATCAGTTTGCAAGAAAGTAAAAATGAAGCAATTAGCTTTGCGGCCGGAGCATCTACGATTGTTTTTTTTCAAACGTTTATTGCTGTAATGTTCGCCAGATTCATCAGCAATCATGACGAAATTGTAGCTACACTCCAAGAAATTGGTATTTTCATTTTTTCTGGCTTGAGTGTTTATTTTTTCTGGATTGCCAAAAAGCCAAAAAAACTAAAAGCAGACCGAATCGTCAAAGGAAAATCGAACCGTTTCTTTTTTGGAATGTTGCTGTCAATGCTCAATTTATTGCCGATTCCTTTCTATGTTTTTGCCAGTATGGGTTTGGCCGCAGCAGGTTATTTCAGCTTTGACAAGATTCCGGTTTCTTCCTTTGTAATTGGAGTGGTTTTAGGTTCGTTTAGCGTTTTTTACCTCTACATTGTTGCCTTCAAAAAGATTGAAAAAAAGACCGAGTTCCTCATGCAAAACATCAATATTGTTATTGGTTCGGTGACCACTTTTATGGCAGTGGTTACTTTGATTAAATTACTTTACGGCTAAAATGGAAGATAATTTTTTTGAAAGAGTTTATGCCATAGTGCGCCAAATTCCCGAAGGAAAAGTGACTTCTTATGGCGCTATCGCAAAAGCCTTAGGTGCAGCACGTTCCGCTCGAATGGTAGGTTGGGCCATGAATGCCAGTCACGACAGAGAGGATGTTCCTGCACATAGAGTGGTAAATAGAATAGGAATGCTTTCCGGGAAACACCATTTTGACGGAACCAATTTAATGCAGCAACTCCTCGAAAACGAAGGCATTGCGGTAATAGACAATCAGATTGTAGATTTTGAAAAGCATTTTTGGCAACCGGAGATTAGTGGTCAATAAACTTTCCGCAACCTGCATCCATCTTTCAACTATTTCTCCATAAACATTTTCAATTCATTAACTATTGTTTCCAAACATTTCGTATTATCTTTGCAATCTAAATTCAGTTTAAATAAAAGGAACTGAAAAGCTTAATTACAACTCGAAATGAAACTAGATAGAAAAGAAATCTTAGCGGCTTTAGAAACCATTACTATCGCCGGCGAAGGAAAAAATATGGTCGAAAGCGGTGCGGTAAAAAACGTACTAACATTCGGTAACGAAGTGGTAGTTGATTTAGTAATCTCAACACCGGCCATGCACATTAAAAAACGTGCTGAAGACGATATCAAAAAATTAATCCACGAAAAATTCTCTCCCGAAGCAGAGGTGAAAGTCAACATCAAAGTAGAAACCCCAACCCAAAACCCGAACGAAATCAAAGGCAAAGCCATTCCCGGCATCAGCAATATTATTGCTGTAGCATCTGGAAAAGGAGGCGTTGGAAAATCTACCGTGACCGCAAACTTAGCGGTGACTTTGGCCAAAATGGGATTCAAAGTAGGGGTTTTAGATGCGGACATTTACGGACCTTCAATGCCGATTATGTTTGACGTGGAAAATGAAAAACCAATCTCTGTTGAAGTTAACGGAAAATCCAAAATGAAACCGGTTGAAAGCTACGAAATCAAATTGCTTTCCATAGGATTTTTTACGGCTCCGAGTCAGGCCGTGATTTGGCGCGGACCAATGGCTTCTAAAGCGTTGAACCAAATGATATTCGATGCCGATTGGGGTGAATTAGATTTCATGCTAATCGATTTGCCACCGGGTACAGGCGATATCCACTTGTCGATCATGCAATCGTTACCAATTACTGGCGCTGTTGTAGTAAGTACACCACAGGCAGTTGCTTTGGCGGATGCCAAAAAAGGAGTGTCAATGTTCTTATCTGACAGCATCAACGTTCCGGTATTGGGAATCATAGAAAACATGGCTTACTTCACTCCCGAAGAATTGCCAAACAACAAATATTATATCTTCGGAAAAGAAGGTGCTAAAAACCTCGCGGCCGATTTACAAGTGCCGTTTTTAGGAGAAGTGCCTTTAGTACAAAGTATACGCGAAGCAGGAGATTACGGTCGTCCGGCAGCGTTACAAACCGCATCGGTGATTGAAAGGGTTTTTGAAGAAATCACCCGTAATGTAGTACAGGAAACGGTAAACAGAAATAATGATTTACCACCTACTGAAGCCATCAAAATAACTACCATGGCCGGCTGTTCAGCAGTAAATAAAAAATAAAATTGATTTGAAGATTTGAAGATTTGAAGATGCCAAAATCATTTTCAAATTTCCAAATTCTCATATTTTCAAATTAAATATCATGACAAACGAAGAATTAACTTTAAACATCGAAAAAGCACTCGACGAAATCAGACCGTTTCTGAATTCCGATGGCGGCGATATCAGTTTGGTTTCCATAGAAGATGAAAAACACGTAAAAGTACGTCTTCAAGGCGCTTGTACTTCTTGTAGTTTAAGCATCAGCACAATGAAAGCCGGTGTGGAAACAACAATTAAAAAATATGCGCCACAGATTGAAACCGTAGAGAACGTAGCTTAATGTCATCCTGAGCTTGTCGAAGGATGGGCGTTATCCGCGATTAACAAAAACTACGTTCTACAAACTTGTTTTTGTCTATCGGGATCCGGGCTATTCGTTGCAATCTTTTGATGATTTCCCTTTCGCTACGCTTCAGGGCAATCCTAAAAAGGATTTCCACTTCTATCCCTAACGCATTCGTGCTGAACATGACAAAAATCATAAAATAAAAGTTCCGGTTTAAAGACCTTAGCGCCTTAGAACCTTAAGAACCTTACAACCTCAAAAAATGATTGAAACAGATATACTAATAATCGGTGCCGGACCTACAGGCCTTTTTGCGGTCTTCGAAGCAGGATTATTAAAACTAAAATGCCACATTATTGACGCTTTACCGCAACCCGGCGGACAATTAGCCGAATTGTATCCCAAGAAACCTATCTACGATATTCCCGGTTATCCCGAAGTATTGGCGGGCGATTTGGTGACCAATTTAATGGAGCAAATCAAACAATTCCAACCCGGATTTACTTTAGGAGAAACAGCCGAAACCATCGAAAAACTCGAAGACGGCAGTTTTATCGTAACAACCAATGAAGGGACAAAACATTTGGCCAAAGCCATTGCCATTGCCGGTGGTTTAGGGACATTCGAACCGCGAAAACCCATTTTGAAAGACTTAGAGTTTTACGAAAAAGAAGACCGCGGTGTAGATTATTTCGTCAAAGATCCCGAAAAATACCGAGGTAAAAACATAGTGATTTCCGGTGGTGGTGATTCTGCTTTAGATTGGAGTATCTTCCTTTCTGAGGTGGCAGCTTCCGTTACTTTAGTTCACCGAAGAAACGAATTCCGAGGCGCTTTAGATTCTGTTGAAAAAGTACAAGAATTGAAATCGACCGGAAAGATAAAGTTAATTACTCCCGGTGAGGTTGTAGGATTCAAAGGTTCGGAACGAATCGAATCGGTAGATATTGAAGTTAACGGTGCTCGAATGAATGTGGTGACCGATTATTTTATACCGCTTTTTGGCTTGACACCAAAATTGGGTCCTATTGCTAATTGGGGATTAGAAATTGAAAAAAACGCCATTAAAGTCAACAACGCTTTAGATTACCAAACCAACATCGACGGGATTTACGCCATCGGTGATGTTAATATTTATCCCGGTAAATTGAAGTTGATTCTTTGTGGTTTCCACGAGGCGACTTTAATGTGTCAAAGTGTTTACCAACGATTGAATCCGGGCAAAAAATATGTCTTGAAATACACCACAGTTTCGGGTGTTGACGGTTTTGACGGAACCCGTAAAGAAGCGGAGAAAGCAGTTGTAAAATCGATAGACTAAGATATGGCACAAGATATTACCATAACCATCACCGACCGCGAAGGCATCAGTCATGAAGTGCAAGCACCAACCGATATGAACATGAATATCATGGAGCTCGTTCGTGCCTACGAATTAGCACCCGAAGGAACCATAGGTATTTGTGGTGGTATGGCCATGTGTGCTTCTTGCCAGTGCTATGTGTTAAATGATTTTCCGCTTCCTGAAAAAAGCGCGGATGAAGAAGCCATGCTTTGGGAAGCCTTCAACGTCAAAGAAAACAGCCGCTTGGGTTGTCAAATCCACATCACAGAAGACCTTAACGGATTAGAAATAGAATTGGCTCCGGAAGTCTAAACTACAAACCCAATTTCATCTTAGCTTCGGGCAGAATCCTTTCTACAAATTCAGCATACGCTATCGTTGAAGGATGCAATCCGTCACTGGCGACCAATTCGGGTTGGAGTAAACCTAATCTGGTGATGTCTGTAATATTAACAAAAGTAATGTTGTTGGTTTCGCAATAATTTTTTGCAAAAGCATTGTATTGATAAACCCCTTCCGAAATGGCGATTGAACCTTGTCCAAAAGGCGTATAAGCATAATCCGGAATCGAAACTACTATCAGTTTGTTTTTATCTCCTCCGGCTTTGGTAATGGCTATATTAACCAGTTCAGGAAATTCTTGTTCGTAAAGGCTAAAAGGTTTGCCTTGGTATTGGTTGTTGACACCAATTAACAGGGTAACCAAATCATAAGTATTGGGCAGATTTTCATTCCCAATAGCCGTTTTCAAATTCGTAGTTGTCCAACCGGTTTGCGCAATGAGTTTGATGTTAAAAGAATCTTCCGCGTTTAAGAATTGCTCAAGGCCGTCCTTCAATTGTTCGGGAAACCGACAAGTTTCGCATACGCTTTGACCGTAAGTATAACTGTCGCCTAAAGCCAAATACTTATAGTTTACCGGAACAATTTCAGTAGCGGTATTGTCCTCATCAGAACTACAACCGATCAATAGTAAGCCAAGCAAGAGCGAGAAAAATATTTTAGTCAAGTATCTCATAAGGATTATTTTCAATACAATTACGCTAAAGCAATTGCTATAGGTTTAAACCAATGCCAGGCTTGATTCTATTTTTTCTTCAATGGCATTCCAAAGTCCGATTCTTTTCTCCAAAGCTAAAATGGAAACTTCCTCAACTTCTTTCCATTTTTGTGCATCATCCTGACAAAGTTCGGTAATCATTTGCATCGCCATTGGGCCGTGTTCGTCGGCGTCTAACTCGATGTGTCTTTCGAAGTAATAAATCAACTTGGACAAATCCACTTTCGGGAAATTTTGTTGGAAGCTTTTCAAGATTTCGGTAAACATATTCGGAATCAAATCTTCTCTACCAAAAGTAAACGCCGCGGCAATTTTATGCACTTTACCTTCTTCGATTACGCGGAAAGTAAAGTCGAGAAACGCTTTCACTTCAGGATGCAAATCACTTTGTTTGATCCCGATAAATACATTTTTAGTGTCATTTACATTTTTAAGAAAAGCTTCTAATTCTTGCGTACAAGCACCACAACTTTGCATGGCTTCCACATACATTTCGAAATGACTCAAGCGTTTGCCGTCTAAAGTCAAATCGCTTTCTTCGGCCAATACAATTTCGTTAATCAAATACCTGGTTTCCGGATTTTCCGAAGCAAACCATGGCGTAGTAGTGCAAGTCAGTTTGCTTTGCAGTGCTTTTAACAGCGACATAAAATCCCAAACGGCATACACGTGATTTTCCAAAAACTTTCGCAAGTCGTCAATGGTTTTTACTTTGTCGTATAATGGATGTTGGAGTAAAATGTCTTTCTGTGGTTGGATTTTTTCGTTAATAATAGAAATGGTCATAGCTTTTTTTTAATATTTACGGATTTCAAAACACTAAAGTTTTAAATACACACAAAAGTAAAAATGCTTCCCCAAAAAGAGAAGCATTTTATATCAATTTTATTTATTGTTTAATCTATTATTTAAAGGCCGGAATTCCTGTTATATCCGCACCGGTAATCAACAAGTGTATGTCGTGTGTTCCTTCATAAGTAATCACACTTTCCAAGTTCATACTGTGGCGCATGATAGAGTATTCACCGGTGATTCCCATTCCGCCTAAAATCTGACGTGCTTCACGAGCTATGTTGATGGCCATGTCTACATTGTTTCTTTTTGCCATAGAGATTTGAGCCGTAGTCGCTTTGCCCTCGTTTCTCAAAACACCCAATCTCCAAGTCAATAATTGGGCTTTGGTGATTTCGGTAATCATTTCGGCCAATTTTTTTTGTTGTAATTGCGTTCCGGCAATGGGCTTGTCAAATTGAATTCTTTCTTTAGCATAACGCAAAGCGGTATCGTAACAATCCATGGCCGCACCAATAGCGCCCCATGCAATTCCGTAACGAGCAGAGTCCAAACACATCATTGGCGCACCTAATCCCGATTTGCCCGGCATTAAGTTTTCTTTCGGCACTTTTACGTTGTCAAAAATCAATTCTCCGGTAGCCGAAGCACGCAATGACCATTTGTTGTGCGTTTCAGGTGTGGTAAAACCTTCCATACCGCGTTCTACGATTAAACCGTGAATTCTGCCTTCTTCATTTTTGGCCCAAACTACGGCGATGTCAGCAAATGGCGCATTAGAAATCCACATTTTAGCTCCGTTCAACAAATAATGGTCGCCCATGTCTTTGAAGTTGGTAGTCATTCCGCTTGGATTCGAACCATGATCTGGTTCTGTCAATCCGAAACAACCCATGAATTCTCCGGTGGCCAATTTGGGTAAGTATTTTTGACGTTGCTCTTCGGTTCCGAATTTCCAAATAGGATACATTACTAAAGATGATTGTACCGATGAGGTAGAACGAACACCCGAATCGCCTCTTTCAATTTCCTGCATGATCAAACCATATGAAATTTGGTCTAAACCGGCACCGCCATATTCCTCAGGAATGTAGGGTCCAAATCCGCCAATTTCACCCAAACCTTTGATGATTTGTTTTGGAAATTCTGCACGTTGCGCATAGTCTTCAATAATTGGAGAAACTTCTCGTTTCACCCAAGCACGAGCAGAGTCACGCACTAATTTGTGTTCATCCGTTAATAAATCATCTAAATTGTAGTAATCCGGAGCTTGAAATAAATCTGGTTTCATTTTCTAAAAAGTGATTAATTAGTGATTAGTAATTAGCCAAAACCAGTTACGAAATCGTTTGCAAAGCTAATCAATCTTACTTAAAATCTCAATCAACAATTGTTATAATTTTTTGAAGCTTTTTGCTTCGCTAGTTCACTCCTTGTCAGGAGCTCGGGTCCGGCTATCCGCTTTATCTTTTTCAGAGAAAAAGGATGCCGCTGCTATCCGAGCTAGGGATTCACTGTTGGAAATTAACGCTCGAGTTTCTTAAATGCTTCATTTTTTTCAAATAAAAAATCGGCCATTTCCAATAGGTCTCGTTGTTCGGCCAAACTTTTAGCTCTCGAATCCACTTCACAATAAGCAATGAACAACTCAATTTCTTCGGGTTTGAGTTTGAGTTTTTGGGTATAAAAAGCAGTGTCAAAATTCAAGTCGAGATAGTCTTTAAACGGAATTGGCGGAAGAGATTTTTCCCGTTTTTCTCGGTCTTTGTTTTTGAATAAATTGCGCAATCCTTTGGCCATTCTGACAAAGTCGATTCCGTTTTCGATTGTACCGTCATAAACATTCTGTACTTTGAGTGCGTTGGCTTGTTTGGCAAGCTTTATGGCATCAATATCTGATTGTTTTACCTCTATTTTGAGACTTGATTTTTTCAAAATTTCTACATCTTCCAATGCAATCGGTTTTTCCTCTAAATAAATGAGAAGTTTGGTTTGGTCTAATTGTTCTTGTGTGACCACTATTTTTCGGTCGACATATTCTTTGGAAATGATAAAGAGTTCATCTCCGGTTTTGGCCAAAATACTGAAATTACCATTGCTGTCGGTTGTGCTGCTTTTTTTCGAATTTGTATTGACAATATCAACATTGCTGATGGACTTTCCTTCAGACAACACTTTTCCGTGAAGTAGTTTTTCGCTTTGCGCAAAGCCTAAAAAAGGGAACAAAATAAAGAACCAATACGTAATTTTTGCCATAAGCTTTGAGATAAAACCTTCAAGGCCAAATTAAACATTGCGAATCGGGTAAACTCCGAAGAATTTGTTAAATATTTTAGTACAAAAAGTTAAACTTAAAAAATGTATCTTGGAACTCCTTTTTAAAAATTATGAGAAATAAGATAACGGTATTGTTTTGTTTGATGTGTACTTTATTTCAAGCACAAACGGTCGTGCATGTTAAAGATAAAGAGTCAAAAATGCCTATAGCTTATGCCAATATCTGGAAAGCGGAATCGCTTTACAAAACAGCTGATTCAACGGGAGTTTTTAGTGTTAATTCTACAGAAACGGCAAGTTATTTTAAGATAACTTCTGTTGGTTATCATGATACCATTGCAAAAATCACAGAGGAAATATTCCTGCGACCGAATAGAATTGCCTTGGATGAAGTAAAGTTGGTTCAACGCAAATTCGAAAAAAAAGTAAAACTTGGAAAAGTCAAAAGAGGCGATAATCATTACGGAGTACAATGGGATACTAAAATGGCAATGACGGCCAAATATTTTCCCAACAAAGATACCAAAGGAAAATACCTTAGTAAAGCCAAGTTCTTTGCCACAGCAACCAATAAAAACAGGTTGATAAGTGTTTTGGTTTATTCGGTTGGTGATGATGGAAAACCTGACGAAATATTAAACACAGAAAATCTTGTTTACAAACTCAAAAAGGGAACGCATGCTGTGGAAGCGGATTTAAATAGTTTCAATATTGAATTTCCTTCCAACGGGATTTTTATCATCATTCAGCATCCATTGTTGGAGCAAAATAAGAATTACAGTAAAGATAACAATCACCCAAATGGTTTTTTTTATGAACCTTTAATCTCCATTGATGAATCAGAGGAATACATAGATTCCTGGTATTTTAAAGATGGGATATGGAATCAAAGCAAAACGTACTCAATCAATATTGAATTACTTCTTACCGATTAATTACATCTTCAGATAAAAATCTTTAGTCAAAGCAATATAGTCTTCAGTATATTGATGACGTGCCGTTTCGATGATAAGTTCATCAATTGGGAAATTGGTTTTTTCAGCAAAGGAAAAAGCGAGTAAACTTCTTTTGATTTCGGTGGTTGGGGTACCTTTTACTCTCGTAATTTTCAGAGGAAACAAGTTACATTCTTTAGCCAAACCAATAAATTTTGCTTCTTCTTTATAGGGAATGATTACAGAGAAAATTCCGTTCTCAGAAAGTAAAATGGAAGCCGCTTCTATCAAATCTTCAAAAGGCAAAGCGTCTTGGAAACGCGCTAAATCTCTTTGTTCGCTGTCGGTTTTGTAATCTTCGCTGTAGAATGGCGGATTGGAAACAATCAAATCGTATTCTTCGTCTTCCAAATCCTCCATAAAATCGTCGAGTGAAGCGTGAAAACAGAACAAACGGTCATTCCATGGCGAATTTTCAAAGTTTTCTACGCATTGTTCAAAGGCGTTTTCGTCAATCTCGAAGGCGTCAATCTGTTCGGCTGTGGTTCTTTGGGCCAACATCAAAGCCAAAATTCCGGTTCCGGCACCAATATCCAACACCGAAAAAGGACGATTGTCTATGGGCGTCCAAGCGCCAAGCAAAACCCCATCGGTACCGACTTTCATCGCGCAACGGTCTTGGGTAACGGTAAATTTTTTGAATTGGAATTGAGACATTTGATATTAAGAGGAGGAAGCTCAATGGGCTTCAGGTATTTTTAATTGTGTTTTTTACTGACAAACATGAATCAGAACTCAAACCCCTAGCCCCGATTGTAGCTAGCTACCGTGTAGCGCGGAAAGCGGGACACGAGCTCCGCGAATTGGCGAAGCAAATAGCTCCTAAAGATACATTTCGATTAAGCCTTCCGGTAAATTCATCACGACTTTTTTGTTTTCTCTGTCGATTTTCACTAAGAATTGGTCAATCATTGGTACCAAAATTTCAACGGAACCATTGACTACTTCAAATAAAGGTTGGGCTGAAGTATCATTAATTGAAACGATTTTACCAAAAACACCTAAGCGTTGGTCTTCGATTTCAAAACCAATCACTTCGTGGAAATAGAATTTATTACCTTCGAGTTTGGGCAACATGTTGAGTGGAAGGTAAATTTCGCAACCGATTAATTTATCGGCTTCTTCTTCGGAGTCGACATCTTCAAATTGTACGCGAAGAAAGTCGTTTTTGTGCAAGGCACTGTTTTCAATAAAAAATGGAACCAGATTTTTGTTGAATTCAACAAATACTGATTCCATGTTTTCATATAATTCGGGTTCGTCGGTATCTAAATAGATGAGAACTTCCCCTTTGAAACTAAATTTTTTTGCAATTTTACCTAAATAGAAACAATCTTCTTTACGCATAATTGCTTGAAATATTAAGCTTCTTTTTCTTCGCTGGTTTCTTCAGCAGCAGGAGCTTCTTCAACAGCCGGAGCTTCTTCAGCTACAACTTCAGGAGCTTCTTCAGCAGCAGGAGTTTCCTCAACAGCAACTTCAGCCACTACTTCCGGAGTTTCTTCCGCTACAGTTTCTTCAACTGCTACTTCTTCAGCCACTTCTTCTTCTACTTTGGCAGCTTCAACAGCGGCAGCAGCACGTTTGTCATTGGCTTCTTTTTCTGCTTTCAAAGCTTTGGCTTTTGCAGCTTCTTGTGCTTTTGATAAACCTTCTTTTTTAGCAGTTACTTTGCCTGCTTTTTCTTCTAACCATTTGGCCAATTTAGCATCAGCTTGTTCTTGCGTTAAAGCACCTTTGCGAACGCCGCCATCAAGGTGGTGTTTCATCAAAGCGCCTTTGTAAGAAAGGATAGCTCTTGCAGTATCGGTTGGTTGAGCTCCATTGTGTAACCATTGAACCGCTTGGTCAAGGTTTAAATCAATAGTAGCAGGGTTAGTGTTTGGATTGTAAACGCCTAATTTTTCTAAGAATTTACCATCTCTTTTTGAACGAGCATCAGCAGCTACGATCCAATAAAAAGGTTTCCCTTTTTTTCCGTGTCTTTGTAATCTAATTTTTACTGACATAATCTTTTTGATTAATTTGAGGTACTCGACCTCGGTTATTTAAGGGCGCAAAGATAGTTATTTTTAGGAAACAAACTAATTGAAAGTTATATTTTTACTCCTAAGTTCTTGTTTTATCTAACTTTAACGTTATTTTTTTAAAATTTAATTAGCATTTTTATATTAAAAAGTTATTTTTGTGGAGTAATACATTCAAAAAAATGAAAAGAATTTTGTCCCTTATTTTAATTGCAACCGCAATGATCTCTTGTCAAGAAGACGTTAAATTTAACGACCCGGGTTTTCAGGGTTTGAAAGATGATGTTTATTGGAGAGCTAATGATGCAAGAGCATACTTGTCAACCGCAGGCCGACTTACTATTGAAGCCTTGACGGAGTATGAGCAAGTTACTTTAAGCACCACCAATGCCAATTTAGGCACTTATGTTTTGGGTACAACCAACACCAATAATGCCGCACGATATACCTCAAGTTTAAACGGAGTAGATTTGGAATATGCTACTGTAGCTGTTCCCGGTCCGGTTTCAACTTTCACTTTGGTTTCGGGAGGTACCGGATACACTAGTGGGACATCCGTTGCAACAACCGGAGGAACAGGAAGCGGATTATTAGTAAATGTTACCGCCAACAGTTCAGGAGTGGTTACGGGATTGACTCTTGCTTCAAGAGGAAACGCCTACACAGCCGGAGATTTAATTACAGTGTCCGGAGGTAACGTCAATTGCACTTTTAGAGTTGTAAACGTTCAGAACAGCAATGGAGAAATTAAAATCACAGAATACGACAATGTAAATATGACGATATCTGGAAAATTCAAGTTTAATGCCGCCAATGTCAACAATAACCCTTTTGGCGGACCTATAATGAATTTCCAATACGGAGAGTTTTATAAGATTCCAATTTATCCATCTCTTTAAGAATCAATTAATTTCAATGATATAAGCCATCTTCGGATGGCTTTTTTATTTATTTGTAATAAAGTCCAAATTTATAGCGGTTTACGTTTTATTTAGGTTACCTTTGTAACTGAATTTTAAATTTAAAATATGAACATTTTTGTTGGGAGTCTTCCGTTTAGTATAGACGAAGCAGATTTAAGAGAATCTTTCGGGGTTTATGGTACGGTTAATTCCGTAAAAATTATTACTGATAAATTTACCGGAAGAAGTAAAGGATTTGGTTTTGTTGAAATGGAAAATGATACTGAAGCTGAAAAAGCAATTCAGGAATTAAACGGTGCTACTGTTGAAGGACGTACTATTGTGGTAAATAAATCTGAACCAAAACCGGAAGGCGAAAGAAGAACTTTTAACAACAACCGTTCAGGCGGTGGTGGTTACAACGGCGGTGGAAATTCACGTGGTGGTGGAAGCTATAGTGGTGGAAACAGCGGTGGAAATAGAGGAAGATACTAGTATATATTCTTTATAGATATTTAAAAGCCAACTCAATCGAGTTGGCTTTTTTGTTTTTTGTTGATAACTAAAATTGATTACCTAACGGCTAAAACGTATTTTTGTTTTTATCATAAAAGTAGCTTTTGGCTAATCCCTTATTCAGATGTATTTAATTTTCGATACCGAAACGACCGGTTTGCCCAGAAATTGGGCCGCACCCATTTCAGACACCAACAACTGGCCTCGCTGTATTCAAATTGCTTGGCAGTTGCATGATGCGCTGGGAAATCTTATCGAACATCAGGATTATTTGGTCAAACCCGAGGGTTTTAATATTCCGTATGATGCCGAAAGAATTCACGGGATTTCAACTGAATTAGCCCAAGAGCAAGGCATTCCTTTGGCGGAAGTTTTAGAAAAATTCAATACCGCTTTGGCGAAAGCCAAATTTATAGTCGGGCAAAACGTTGGCTTCGATGTCAATATTATGGGCTGTGAATTTTACAGGTTAGGCGTGAATTCTCCTATGGCTGCCATGCCGGTTTTAGATACTTGTACCGAAGTTACCGCTGACCTTTTAAAATTACCGGGCGGTCGAGGCGGAAGATATAAATTACCAACCCTGACCGAACTTCACGGCTATTTGTTTGGTGTTCCGTTTGCCGAAGCACACAATGCCACAGCCGACGTTGAAGCTACCACCCGTTGTTTCTTAGAATTAATCAGAAGAGAAGTTTTTACCAAGGAAGAACTCGATGTTCCGGCGGATTATTTCAGAGAATTTGGAGAAAACAATCCCAAGGAAATCCAACTAATCGGATTAAAACATATCAATCTGAAACAAGCTTCGGAGGAAATCCGAAAGCAATTTCAGCAACAAGAAGCAGTTGTTGAGCCAATCGACCAAGAAGAACAAATCCACCATGATGTAACCGATGTTGAGTTTGTGCATTTGCACAATCATACCCAATTTTCAGTCTTGCAATCAACCATTAGTGTTAAAGATTTGGTGAATGCTGCTGTACAAAACAAAATGCCGGCGGTGGCCATGACCGATCATGCGAATTTGATGGGTGCTTTCCATTTTGTTAGAGATATTTTATACCATAATAAATCGGCTCAAGCCAAAAACAAGCAAGCCGAAGAAAACGGAGAAACACCAACTGAAACCATCGTAAAGCCCATTGTAGGCTGCGAGTTTTATGTTTGTGACGACTTAAAAGATAAGTCTAGAAAAGACAACGGCTACCAAATCGTTTTTTTGGCCAAAACTAAAAAAGGCTATCACAATTTGGCCAAATTATCGTCCATCGCTTACACCGAAGGGTTTTATTATGTGCCCAGAATTGACCGAAAAGCTATCCAACAATACAAAGAAGATATCATCGTTTTATCCGGAAATCTCTATGGAGAAATTCCGAGTAAAGTGTTGAATATTGGAGAAAACCAAGCCGAGGAAGCCTTAATTTGGTGGAAACAGGAGTTTGGAGAAGACTTCTACATCGAGTTAATGCGCCACAATCAAGAAGATGAAAATCGCGTGAATGTTTCATTGATTTCATTGGCCAAAAAACACCAAGTCAAAACGGTTGCAACCAACAACGTCTTTTATATCAATAAAGAAGATGCCAATGCGCACGATATTTTGTTGTGTGTTCGCGATGGTGAAAAACAATCTACGCCTATAGGTCGCGGTAGAGGTTATCGTTATGGTTTAAACAATAAAGAATACTATTTCAAATCGGGTGAGGAGATGAAAAAACTCTTTCACGATTTGCCTGAAGCGATTGTAACTACTGAGGAAATTGTCAACAAAATAGAGATTTATGATTTATCTCGCGAGGTGTTACTTCCCAAGTTTGACATTCCGGAAGAATTTTTAGTGCCCGAAGATGAAGCTGATGGCGGTAAAAGAGGAGAGAATAAATATTTGGCCTATCTCACTTTTGAAGGTGCCAAAAAACGTTACGGAGAAATCACTCCCGAGATTCAAGAGCGATTGGATTTCGAGTTAAAAACGATTGAAAATACGGGTTATCCGGGTTACTTTTTGATTGTACAGGATTTCATCGCTGCTGCCCGAAGAATGGACGTTTCCGTTGGTCCGGGTCGTGGTTCTGCAGCCGGTTCGGTAGTGGCGTATTGCCTGGGAATTACCAATATCGACCCATTGTTGTACGACTTGCTTTTTGAGCGCTTCCTAAATCCGGATCGTGTATCGATGCCCGATATTGATATCGATTTTGATGACGAAGGCCGAAGCCGTGTAATGGATTATGTAATCAATAAATACGGTTCCAAACAAGTAGCCCAGATTATCACTTATGGAACTATGGCCGCCAAATCATCGGTTCGCGATACCGCACGTGTGCTGGATTTGCCATTATTTGAAGCTGATAAAATAGCCAAGTTGATTCCGATGACGATGAATTTGGCCAAAATTTTTACCCTTGATAATGATAAATTAAAAGCAGCTTTAAGAGCAGAAGAATACGATAAAGTCAAAGAATTAATCGAGTTGGCAAATGCCGATGACCTTGGTGGTGAAACGATTCAACAAGCCAAAACATTAGAAGGAAACCTAAGAAATACGGGTATTCACGCTTGTGGTGTGATTATTACGCCAAGCGATATTACCAATTTCGTTCCCGTGGCAACCGCCAAAGATTCTGATTTATATGTGACCCAATTTGACAACTCGGTGGTAGAAAGTGCCGGATTGTTAAAAATGGACTTCTTGGGTTTGAAAACCCTAACCCTGATAAAAGATACGGTTAAGTTGGTCAAATACAGAACCGGAATTGAACTTGATCCGGATGCTTTTCCGATAGATGATGTGAAGACTTATGAATTGTTCCAAAGAGGCGAAACGGTTGGGATTTTCCAATACGAGTCACCCGGAATGCAGAAGTATTTGAAAGATTTAAAACCCACAGTTTTCGGAGATTTAATTGCGATGAATGCGCTTTATCGTCCCGGACCGTTGGAATACATTCCGTCATTCGTTCGCAGAAAGAATGGAGAAGAACCTATCACTTATGACTTGGAAGCCAATGAAGAATATTTGAAAGAAACCTACGGCATTACGGTTTACCAAGAACAAGTAATGCTTTTGTCTCAAAAATTGGCCAATTTCTCCAAAGGTGATGCCGACGTTTTGCGTAAAGCGATGGGTAAAAAGCAAAAAGATGTCTTGGATAAAATGAAATCCAAATTCATCGAACAAGCCGTGGCCAATGGTCATGCTGAAGACAAATTGGAAAAAATATGGAAAGACTGGGAAGCTTTTGCACAGTACGCGTTTAACAAATCGCACTCGACTTGTTATGCCTGGATTGCCTACCAAACCGCTTATTTAAAAGCCCATTATCCTGCGGAATATATGGCGGCCGTACTTTCTAACAATATGAACGATATCAAACAAGTGTCGTTCTTTATGGAAGAATGCAAGCGCATGGGATTGCAAGTTTTGGGTCCGGATGTGAACGAGAGTTTTTATAAGTTTACGGTTAACGAAAACTATGCGGTTCGCTTCGGAATGGGCGCCATTAAAGGCGTTGGTATGGGTGCCGTGGAAACCATTGTCAACAACAGAAAAGAAGGCAAATACAAGTCGATTTTTGATTTGGCCAAACGAATAGATTTGCGTGCAGCCAATAAGAAAGCTTTCGAAAACTTAGCTTTGGCCGGAGGTTTCGACTGTTTTTCGGACACGCATCGGGCACAATATTTCCATACCGATGGCGACAACATCACTTTTTACGAGAAAGCCATTCGCTATGGGGCAAAATTCCAAGAGAATGAGAACTCCTCTCAAGTGAGTTTGTTTGGGGATGCCAGTGATGTTCAAATTGCAGAGCCAACGGTTCCGCCTTGCGAAGATTGGAGCACGATGGAGAAGTTAGCCAAAGAGAAAGAAGTGGTTGGGATTTATATTTCGGGTCATCCTTTGGATGATTTTAGATTTGAAATGAAATATTTCTGCAGCAGCAAATTAGAGCATTTAAAAAATTTGAACAGCTATGTCGGGAAGACCTTAACTTTTGCCGGAATTGTGACCAATGTACAATACAAAACCGCCAAGAACGGAAAAGATTGGGCCATGTTCACTTTAGAAGGATATGATGAAAGTCATGACTTCAGGATTTTTGATGAAGAGTATTTGAAGTTCAGACATTTCTTGGTTAACAACCAATTTGTCTATTTCAAAGTTACGGTCAAAGACGGTTGGGTCAATAGAGAAACCGGAAAAAAATCGGAACCGAGAATCCAATTTGCCGATGTAAAACAACTTCAGGATGTGTTGCCTCAGTTTGCTAAAAAGCTGAGTATTCAGATGGACATTAATGATTTGCATCAAAATGCCATCCAGCAATTGAATCAAATATTTAGTTCAAACAAAGGTGATAATACAGTTACTTTCGAGATTATCGAACAAGAAAAAGTTAAAAAAATAGTTGAAGCAGTACCCAAAATCATGGCAGAAGATGAAGCCAATTTAGAGGCGGAAAACCTTGAAGATATTGAAATAGAAATCCCTACAGTTGAAGAAGAAATACAAGTGATTACTAAGGTTACGCTTCCGAGTCGAAAATTGAAGATTAAAATCTCAACCGAATTACTTCAAGAATTAGAAAAGTTGGGATTGAGCTTTAAACTGAATTGATTTCAGTGTCTTTTTTGAGTCTTAAAAGAGCCAAGGCGTAGATAAAAGAAGGCGCAGCGACTCTCATGCCCGTATGATTTATAGTAAGCAACCAAAAGGTAAAAAGACAAATAAGATAGATATTTTCTTTATTTTTCAAGTAAAGGAATAGTGGTGTGAAGAGTAAAATTAAAATACCAGCTATACCAAACAGTCCGTGTTCGGCCAGCATTCTTGTGATTTCGTTGTGTGTGGAAATGCTGGTGCCATGTTTTAAGCTTCGGGTTTCTTTTTTTTTCCGACACCAACACCCATGATTGGGTTTTTTGTGAATTGATTTATTTCATCCAAAGCAATATCTTTTCGGCCTTCTGTTTCATAAGATTTATACAATCCCGAGGGATTTTGGTTGTTGTATCTTTTAAACAAAAGACCGTCTGTTTGACAAGAACCCAAAATAAATATCAGCGGAAAAACAAGCGAAACAACCACAAGTTTTAGTTTAACAGGAAGGTATTTTTTATAATTGAATAAAATAAAAAAGACTAAAAGGACTACCATTGCTATGGCTGTAATCATTCCGCCTCTAGAAAAAGTCAATAAACCTCTATAGTAAATAAAGGAGAAAAGTAAGCTGTTTATGGCGATAAGAATACTGGGAATCAAGAATAACAAGAACAGCCAATACGGATAAGCTCTTTTCGAAAAACCGCTGTAATACAATCCTATAAGAACAAACAGCAATACAAAATACCTGCCGTATTCGTGAAAGGGATTGCCTTGCGTAGTTCTCAAAAGAACTTCACTGCCTACTATATATGCGGCAACATAAAGGACTTCATGGTTTTTGTTTTTACTTTTGATTACATAATACAATCCGATTGCCACAATCAGTAAAGCGTAAACTTTAGCCAAAAAAAAGGGAAAACCGAAATCAAAACTCCAATACCTATATGGCCTGTGATAATTTTGATGTAATCTTTGTCAGTCATTAGAAGTAAGATATTAGAAACAAATATATAGTAAATTACTAACTGACAATACGCTGAAGGAAGATTTTAGTTGCAATCAGCTTTTCAAATGCAGTCATAGCCAAATCTGATTTTTTTAGTAAAGAAAACCAAAATAAAATGTCTAATTTTGTCCTCAAATAATTAAAGTAATTTAAAAAATATAAAATATGGCTTTAGCAATTACCGATGCTACTTTTGACGAGGTAGTATTAAAATCAGATAAACCGGTTGTAGTAGATTTTTGGGCAGCTTGGTGTGGTCCGTGTCGTATGGTAGGTCCGGTTATCGATGAGATTTCATCAGAATATGAAGGAAAAGCAGTGGTTGGAAAAGTTGACGTTGACGCTAACCAAGAGTTTGCTGCCAAATACGGTGTGCGCAACATTCCAACGGTTTTGGTATTTCAAAATGGTGAAGTAGTAGGACGTCAAGTAGGCGTTGCTCCTAAGAAAACATATACTGATGCTATTGATGCATTGTTGTAAAATACCAATGAAAAAGAAACTAAGGTCTAACGAAAGTTAGGCCTTTTTTTATAAAAGGAGCACAAGATTGGCTGTTTTAGAAAATTCAGACCCGCTGTCCGCGCTACACGGTAGCCAGCTCCCATCGGGGCTAAAATTCACCTTTTGCAATTTTTAGGATAACTTTTTAAGTCATTCAAATTTACCTATATTTGACACGAGCCTTGCGCAAGCATGGCGAACTGACGAAGTAATTATGAAGATTGAAGAACAAAAAGAACTCGTTTCCGGGTTTAAACATCTGGAATTGCTCGCCAACCAAGTGGTGGAAGGCTTTATTTCGGGCATGCACAAATCGCCTTTTCATGGGTTTTCGGCAGAGTTTGCCGAACATAAAGTGTATAATTCCGGAGAAAGCACCAAGCACATCGATTGGAAATTATTTGCCAAAACCGATAGGCTTTACACTAAAAAATTCGAAGAGGAAACCAATTTGCGTTGCCATTTGATTATTGACAACTCCTCTTCTATGCATTATCCTAAACTGAGAAGCGAGGAGCTGTTTTACCATAATAAAATCGGATTTTCCGTATTGGCTTCAGCGGTTTTAATGAATTTGTTAAAGAAACAGCGTGATGCAGTAGGCTTGAGCGTGTATTCGGATACGTATGAATATTACGCGCCCGAAAAGGGAAGTGATCGCCACCATCGCATGATTTTAAACAAGCTTGAAAATCTTTTAGAAAACCCCAAGGAATCTAAAAGCACCGACACCGTAACTTTTTTGCATCAAATAGCCGAGAAAATCCACCGCCGTTCGATGATTATTTTGTTTACCGATATGTTTCAAACGGGAAATAGTGAAGCACTGTTCAATGCCTTACAGCATTTGAAACACAACAAACACAAAGTAGTCGTGTTTCATGTCATCGATAAAAAAACCGAAATCAACTTCAATTTCGATAATGCGCCCCGAAAATTCATCGATTTGGAAACGGGCGAACAGATCAATATTTTCGCCGATTCGATAAAGGAAGCCTACGAAGAAAAGGTAAATGAGTATTTCAAAACCTTAGCGATGACTTGTGCTCAAAACAAAATCAAGTATGTTCCGGTAGCTGTGGAGGATTCTTTTGAAAAAATTTTAACCACATACTTGGTTGAAAAACAAATGTTTGGTTAGTGCGGCAAAATCATTTTCGTTTTTTTAGATAAAAAATGTTGCAGAATTGAAAATCAGTTGTATATTTGCAACCGCAATTAAGCGATGGTTTGGTAGTTCAGTTGGTTAGAATACATGCCTGTCACGCATGGGGTCGCGGGTTCGAGTCCCGTCCAGACCGCTAAAATTGGGAAAGGTTTTCGGAAACGAAAACCTTTTTTGCCCAAAATAGGATTTTAAAAATTCTGTTTTAGGCTCCAAGAAAGTATCTAAGATTAGTTGTGTTGTTTCGATACGAATTTGTAACTCGTATCAAGGTTTAGTAGTTAGACCAATGAAAAGCTTTCCACTTTATTGTGGATGGCTTTTTTGCTTTATAAGGGTTTGAATTTTTGTTTTGTAATTCATTGGAAATTTGTAACTTGCATTGCCTTTAGAGAACACATATTGCTCTTGGGTCAATTGTCAATCAACCAAACCAATTCCAAAACATGAAAAAACTATTACTCGTTCTCACATTATTTTTTTCAACCTCCATTTTAGTAGCCCAAAATTTTAATCAGCCTTCACAATTCAACAATGTGTGTGATGATAACAATGATGGAATCGCTGCCTTTTGGCTGGGAGAAATCTCCTTTGAAATCTTAGGAAATTTGAACCCCGATGATTATGTGATTACCCATCACGAAACTCAAAATGATGCGGTAACCGGATTCAATGCTTTAACAAGTCCCTACGCCAATATATACTCATTCACACAAACTGTTTTTGTTAGAGTTGTTACAATTGCTACTAGTGAGATAACGATTTTGACTTACAATTTAAATGTCAACCTAACACCGGACGCGCCGACCACTACCGTTGTCAATTGTGCCAGTCTTATCACAAGTTTTCCATGTTGGGATTTGACAACTGTTATTCCGCAAATTCTTAATGGTAATCCGAGTTTGTCGGTTTCCTTTTTTACATCTCAGTTTGATGCCCAAGCTAATGTTAATCAAATTGCCAACCCAAGTTGTTACATAAGTCCGTTTGGAGCACCGACTCAGCCTCCTGTTTTTTACCGCGTAGAATTTCCGGATACCGGTTGTTTTGCCATTGGCATAGTTGAATTGGTTACCATTACTTGTGGAAACCCGAATTGTCCGGCACCGGCACAACTTGTGGTTACCAATGTTACACAAACTTCAGCAGTACTTGGTTGGACCTCTGGTGGTAATGAAACTTCTTGGAGTATTGGAATAACAGCCAACGGAATGCCGGTTACTACTATTTTTACACAGGTAAATCCATTTGTAATAACAGATTTGTTGTGTGACACAAATTATATTTTTAATGTCACTGCCAATTGTGATGCCTCAGGCACAAGCGCTGCTTCAAACTGGGGAGAGTTTATGACCATGCCTTGTTCGCCACAACCTGGTCAGCCTATTAATATTAATACTTGTGGCGATGATTCTCAGGCTTGTTTTGATTTGACGGTGAATAATTATTACATCATAGGGAATTTGAATCCATCAGAATACACGATTACCTATCATCTTACTCAGACAGATGCGGAAAACGATGTGGCCGCAATTACAACTCCGGCGAATTATTGTGCCCAACATGGAGCAGTAATTTACGCTCGTTTAGAAAACAACACTACTCAAGAGTATCAGTTTTTCCCTTTTGCTTTGATTGTAGATAATTTTTTCGATGGAACTATGACATTACCGGCATTGCAACAATGTGATGATAATAATGACGGAATAGTGACTTTTGACCTCACTAGTATTCAAGCAGCGTTAAACTCAAATAATGTTGTAGAATACTACCCGAGTTTGTCCAACGCTCAAAATCAAGTAGTGCCTTTTGCGAATCCATCTCAACTTAACTTAAGTACTCAGAACATGGTAACTATGGTTTTTGCCCGTGAAATTATTCAAAACGGTTGTGACCAAATTTACAGCTTTGAGTTGTTGGCGTATCCTAACTGCAATTTGGCTTACACTTGTGCCCAAGCCAACTCGTTGTGTAATGCATTGGGCGTTCCTTTTGCAAACACCGTAAATGTTAATGGAAGCGGTTCCGCCAACTGTTTGGGAACTACACCAAACCCGACATGGTTTTTCTTACCGGTGAGTCAGGCTGGCAATATTACTTTTCAAGTGAATCAAGTATCTAATAACGGACAACCTTTGGATGTTGATTACATTATGTATGGTCCTTTTACATCACCTACGGTAGCTTGCGGAAATCAAAGTATGTTGCTTAGCAATGTAGTTTCTTGTAGTTATTCATCTGCGGCAGTAGAGTATCCGTTTATTCCAAACGCTTTACCGGGTCAATATTATTTATTGATGGTAACTAACTTTAGCAACAATCTCGGATTAATCACCATCACGGAAGCTAATACCTCCAATACCGGCGCAATAGACTGTTCGGGATTGCGTTTGAATGCCTTTTTAGATGTTAACAGTAACGGGACACAAGACAACGGAGAGCAAAACTTCCCTTTAGGACAATTTACCTATGAAGTCAATAACAATGGGAATGTTCACAATATAGTTTCTCCAACAGGATTCTATAATATTTATGATACTAATGGTTCCAATTCTTATGATTTGAGTTATTCAATTGACCCAAATTATACGGCTTCTTATGCCATAACCACAGCTTCTTACAGCAATGTGAATGTAGTAATCGGTGGCGGAATGCAAACTTATAATTTCCCGATTACTGTAACGCAAACTTACAATGATTTAGCCATAAATATTGTTCCTGTAAATGCCCCTAGACCAGGGTTTACCTATATGAATAAATTAGTGTATACCAACAATGGTAACCAAACGATAGCTTCGGGAACGGTGACATTTAATCATGATCCTTTGGTTTCAATTGTCGCTAATACCCAATCGGGGACAATGCCAATCACAAACGGATTTACCTATAACTTCACTAATTTGTTGCCTTTCGAGTCAAGAGAAATATTGGTAACAATGCAAGTACCAAACATTCCAACAGTGAATATTGGCGGATTATTAACCAACACCGCTTCTATAATTCCGTTAAGTGGCGATGTGGTTCCGGCTAATAATTCAACTACTAATACACAAATTATCATCGGAGCCTATGACCCGAATGACAAAATGGAAGCCCATGGAGAACAAATTTTGCATTCAACATTTACTGCTGATGATTATTTAACCTATACCATCCGTTTTGAAAACACAGGAACGGCCAGCGCAATTAATGTTAGAGTAAATGATGTCTTGAATTCTCAACTGGACGAAAACTCTATTCGAATGGTAAGCGCGAGTCATCCTTACATCATGGACAGAATTGGAAACAATATCAATTGGCTTTTTGATAATATTATGTTACCGCCATCGGTAGCCAATACCAATATTGGAAAAGGATACATTACTTTCCAAATCAAACCGACAGCCGGTTATGCTGTAGGGGATATTATACCAAATACCGCCTCAATTTATTTCGATTTCAATCCGGCCATTATTACCAATACATTCAATACGGAGTTTGTGCAACAATTGGGCGTTGGTGAATTCGAAAATGCTGATTTTGTTTTCTACCCGAATCCGGTTTCAGATATCGTGACCATTCAAGTGAAAAATGAGGGCACTATTGCCAATATAGCTGTTTACGATGTGTCAGGCAAAATGATTATGTCTCAAAAATCCGAGAATGCTTTATCAATCCAAACACTCAATTTGTCTTCGGTTTCCAAAGGCATGTATCTTTTAGAAGTGACTACGGATACCAACCTGAAAGTAGTGAAGAAATTGATCGTCGAATAAATTCAAAATTTAAAATAACAAAGCCTTCTTTCGAGAAGGCTTTTCTTTTTTGGACAAACTGTAGCTTCGTGAATATAATTTCTTATTTTTGAAACTGTTAATCCGATGGAACCTTACATGAAAAAAGCGCTCGCTTTATTTTTACTAACCTTTTGTTTTTCCTGCCAATACTTGGAGAAGAAGGTGCCTTCCGAACAAGAATTGCTCGACCAACAAATGAAGGAAATCAATTGGAAAGAAGTGGATGAATATCCTTCGGTAACGGATTGCGAGAAGTTGACAGATGCAGCCCAACGCAAACAATGCTTTTTCGACTTTTTAACCGCCACTATTGAGCAAAAATTAGCGGTCGACACTTTGGCTACCATGTTTCCAAAATTAGACACCATTGAAGTCAGAGTAACCGTGTTGCCGGATGCCACTTTAGAATTCAATCCCGAATTCCCCAAAGATTCCGTCGCCTATGATACCATCAAAATTGACAGCATTCTTAAAGCACGTTTAGTAGATTTTCCTAAAGTAAATCCGGCTTTAAAAAGAGGCATTCCGGTCAAAACGCAGTTTGTGCTTCCGGTGATTATTAAGCAGGAATAATTTTTAGGAGCTGTTTCCCACTGTCCACTATATCTTTTGTCGCGTTTTGAGAACGAGACAAAAGGATGCCGTTCCCATTGGGGCTATTTAGAAAACCTTCTGCCTTTCCAAGAAAAGCGGCCAAACAAGGAATAAATCCCAACCAAGCTCGAGTAAAAAGGATAAATCACACTGGTTGCCAAAGGGAAAATACATTGGCCTTTGAGTAAGTATTTGTTGGTTTTATATAACAACCAGTAATCCACCAAATATTTAGCCGAAAACACGCCAAGCAAAATGCGCCAGTCAAAGTTCCCTACAACAGTCAACAAACAACAGCCAACCAACCCAAGATTCATCATCAACACAATAACCGCTAAGAACTTCGCATAACCGCTTTGATAACCGGTTGTTTTACTCGCCCAACGAACCCGTTGCATAAAGAAGTCAAACAAATCGTTCTCAGGTTTGGTTTTTACGATACTCTCGTTGTTTTTTAGATAATGAATTTTATCTAAGTGATTCTTCGTCGCCTTCTGTAACAAGAAGACATCATCGCCGCTGGCATTTTTGGAAACTCCGTCAAAACCGCCTATTTCTGTAAAGAGTTTTTTGGTATAAGCAAAATTGGCACCGTTACACATAAACGGTTTTCCAATTCCGAAACTACCTATCGTAGTGCCTTGTAAACTTAACAAATCCAGTTGTTGAAACTTGTGAAACCAATTGTTTTTGGTTTTGTATTTTACCGCTCCAACAATCATTTCCGGTTGGTTTTTTTGAATATAATTGTCTAAAGTTAGCAACCAATTTTCAGGAACAGTGCAATCGGCATCCGTAGTGATAATCCAATCGTGTTTGATAATCGGAACCGCTCGTCCGATAGCGTCTTTTTTAGGCGAATTTGATAAGCGTAAATTCTCCAAAAGTGTTGTGTCCAAAAATTCATGGTCCAATCGCCATTTGATACAAACGCGCTCCGAAAGGTCGGTAGAAAAGTCATCCACCATAACAATTTCGATCAACTTATAAGGATAGTTCAGTTTGGAAAACGATTGCAATAGTCTCGGTAAATTCTTTTCCTCATTGCGAAAAGGAACGATGATAGAAAAAGCTGTTTTAGGTTCAACAGTCGTTCTTTTGAAAGTTTTGACTTTGTCATAGCCCAAAATTAATTGAACCATTAATACAACATAAACTAATAAAATCAGGGAAAGTGCTATTGTAATCAATTCCATTTGGGTTTAAATTTTAAAACAAAATAACTGCCGATAACCACCGGCAACACTACATTTAAAAACCACATCAATGTGGAAATAAAAATGACTATCCATTCGTTGATGCCTAATTTCTCGAAGAAAAAAAGTGCGACGCTTCCTTTTACAGCAAAATCCAAAAACTGAAAACTCGGTAAAGAAGAAGCCAAAAAATAAACCGCTGCAATCGAAGCCATCATCGTTAGATAAGGTAAATCTACATCAAAAGCCAGAAATAAAAAATAGTATTGGTGCGAAAAAACCATGTAGCGAAAAATAGCCAGTAAGATGTTTTTGCGATGAATCGTTTTTGGAATTTCGTTGAGTTTGGCCAAAAGCTTTTCAATCGAATAGCCTTTGATTTTTATTTTTTTGGACAAAAAAGAAGCGAGAAGCAAAAAACAAAATAAACCAATTATTATCAGTGCCCATTTCCAATAACCAATGATAAACAACCCAATCGTGCCGAAAAGAACCGTTAAAATCATTTGAATACCATTGCAAATCAAGTTGAGGAAAATAATCTTTTTAGTTTTTTTTTGTTCAAAATACAAAGCTTTACCCGCGTATTCGCCTAAGCCATTTGGGGTAAAAATTCCGGCAGTCAAAGCGCCAAGCACCTGTTTGGTAGATTCGCCAACGGAAATGGGTTTGATAAAAGCAACTAAGTTTTGCCATTTGAGGATTTCCAAAAAACGATTGGCAACACTAAACGAAAGTAAAAAGGCAATTCCTAAAACAGATTGTTTCTGTTCAAGCAAAAGGAAGAATTTTTGCCAATCCAGTTGGTCGTTGTTTTTCAATTCTCCATAAATAAAATAAAAGGAAAGCAAAACGATAGTTAGCTTGACAATAAATAAGAAGTATTTATTTCGGAGAAGATTTTTCATACCGCAAAGTAACGGATATCCTGTTTTGAATCCTAAAATATCTATTAATCATAATCTTAGGGGTTAAAAATTGTTTTGTTGAAAAAAAATCATATTTTTACGCCTTTGTTTAAAAAATTCTTTAAAAAACTACTAAAATAACACAGAAAACTAAAAAATAATGATGAAAAAAATTACAATTTTGCTTCTTGTTTTGGTGTGTTTCAGTGGATATTCTCAAAAGTCAAAAGCTTGGGAAATCACGTCACGCCAAAACATTGAACCTTTAACGCAGGTTCAACGTTCAAATTTCCCCAGAGAATTCAAACTTTATGATGCGAATCTAACTGATGTTAAAGCGGCATTGCAAACTGCACCAAACAGACTGACTGCAAAGCAATCTAATGTTGTAATTTCGGTGCCTAATGTAAATGGAACAACAGAAAGATTTCAAATGTTTGAATTTTCAAATTTTTCACCGGCATTGCAAATGCAATTTCCGAATATTCGTTCTTACATCGGGGTTGGGTTAGATGATAACCAAGCACAAATAAGACTAAGTATGGATGATAGCGGAATGCAAGCTATGATTTTCAGAACGGGCAGAAGAAACGAATTTATTGAACCATATTCTACAGATGGTAATGTTTACGCGGTTTATCAATCGAGCAGAGAGAATGGAGGATTACCATTTACTTGTTCAACAGAAGATGTAAATCTATCCGGTAGTTTGCAAAGACAAAATTCATTATCACCCAACTCAAATTCGGGTGAGTTGCTTATTTTTAGATTGGCTTTGTCTTGTAATGGTGAATATACTGCCTTTTTTGGTGGTACAGTGGCCAATGCTTTAGCGGCGATGAATGCAACTATGACAAGAGTAAACGGTGTATTCGAAAAAGATTTGTCGATTCACATGAATTTGATTGACAATAATGCACTTATTGTTTATACCAACGCAGGTACTGATCCCTATACCACTATGAACAATTGGAATAACCAATTGCAAACAACTTTGACCAATATAATTGGGGAAGACAATTATGATGTTGGACACATGTTTGGTTCCTCAGGTGGTGGCGGAAATGCAGGTTGTATCGGTTGTGTATGTGTTGACGGTATAAAAGGAAGAGGAATCACGTCACCTTCGAATGGTGTTCCAATGGGCGATACCTTTGATATTGATTATGTGGCCCACGAATTGGGACATCAGTTCGGTGGAAATCATACTTTTTCTCATAATGTGGAAGGCAGTGGTGTCAATGTTGAGGTAGGTTCGGGATCAACCATTATGGGATATGCCGGTATTACAGCGCAGGATGTTCAACCCAATTCCGATGCTTACTTCGTCTATGCTTCCATCAAGCAAATACAAGACAATATGGTAGGTAAAACTTGTCCGACCAGAATTACTTTGACCAATGTTGCACCTGTGGTAAGCGCAGGTTTAGATTATACTATTCCAAAAAGTACTCCATTTATTTTAACCGGAACAGCAACTGATGCTAATGGTGATTCTATGACTTATTGTTGGGAACAAAATGATTCTGCAACCAATCAAACCGGAGCAGCCAGCGCTGCATCGGCTACTAAAACCGGTGGTCCAAACTGGCGTTCATATACACCAAACGCTTCTCTAAGTAGATACTTTCCACCATTAGCAAGAGTAATTGCAAATCAATCAACAACTCAAGGTACAGATATAACTGTAGAAGCATTGAGTTCGGTTGCCAGAACATTAAATTTTGTGTTTACTGCCAGAGATAATTATACAGGAGCGGGACAAACCGGATCTGATAACATGGTTGTTACCGTAAATGGAACAGCCGGACCATTTTTAGTATCTGAGCCAAATACTGCTGTTAGTTGGGCAGTTGGGACAAATCAAAATGTAACTTGGGCTGTAGCCGGAACTACCACAAACGGCGTAAACGCTCAGTATGTAGATATTTACCTGTCTACCGATGGCGGTAACACATACCCTATTTTATTGGCCAGTAAAGTGCCCAATGACGGTTCGGAAACGATAACTGTACCTAATAATGTTGGAACTACTAACAGAGTGATGGTTAGAGGATACCGACACATTTTTTATGACATCTCTAATACCAACTTTACCATAACAGCTCCGACATCAACATTCGGTGTCAGCTTTAATCGTATAGCCGAACAACAAAACAAGCAAATTTGTACCGGAAGTACCATATCGTATGCTATACCTTATACAACTTATGCCGGTTTTAGTGGTACAACTAATTTCACGGTTACAGGTCAACCGGCTGGTACAACGGCCACTTTGACACCAAATAGCCTTTCGGCAAATGGAGAAGTAATCTTGACAATAAGCAATACGGGTTCGGCAACTCCGGGATTCTATTCAGTAGTGGTTACAGCAACATCAGGCGCAACAACCAGAACAGTGCCTTTTTACTTAGAGCTGTTTAATTCTAATTTCCCAACTCAGGCGTTAACGTATCCCGGAAATTTACAAATTGGTATTCCAACAACACTTACTCTAACATGGCCGGCTAATGCTAACGCAACGGCTTACGATGTTCAAGTGGCTACTGATGACAATTTCACCAATATAGTTGCTTCTGCCACAGTTACAACCAATTCTTATAATGTTACAGGATTGTCCGATGCAACGCAATATGTTTGGAGAGTTTTACCCAAAAACAATTCTTGTGTAGGGAATTATAGTGCTGCGAATTTGTTTAAAACCGGACTGCCAAATTGTACTGTTTTCAATTCAACTAACGTGCCGATCAATATTCCTACTACCGCAAACGTAACGGTTAATTCAACACTAAACGTGGCTTCAACCAATGTGATTTCTGATGTCAATGTTACGATGAATATTTCTCATACATGGGTAAACGATATGACGATAACTTTAATAAGTCCAACAGGAACACAAGTACAATTGGTGGCTCAACCTTGTACTAGTGATAGTTTATCGAATATTAACGCCACTTTTGATGATTCCGGAATTCCTTTGGTTTGCGAAATCAATCCGGCGATTTCAGGAACAGTTCAACCCGTTCAATCGTTAACGGCTTTTAATGGTCAGACCATGAACGGACTTTGGACCTTGAGAGTTTTAGATTCGTTCAACCAAGACGGTGGTGCCATCAATAGTTGGAGCTTGAGATTGTGTAGTACTGTTGCGGTTCCGCTTGGAGTTGATGAAAACACCATTAAAGATTTCAGCTTGTATCCCAATCCAAACAACGGAGATTTCAATATTCAATTCAATTCGACTTCATCTGAAAACATTGAACTTTCGATTTACGACCTAAGAGGAAGACAAATTTATGGGAATACTTATGTTAACAATGGCTTCTTTAATGAGAGCATTCGATTAAGTAATTTACAGTCAGGAGTTTACTTAGTAAAAGTCAAAGATGGTAAAAATGAAATTACCAAGAAATTCATCAAACAGTAATTGGTGAAAATTCAAATAAGGAAAGGTCGTTTTTTAAACGGCCTTTTTTTATGAAATCCATTATTGTTTGCTATTTTTACCAAAATAAATCATCGTATTTTGACCAACGAACGCATCATATTAGGCATTGACCCCGGAACAACCATTATGGGTTTTGGATTGATTAAAGTGGTCAATAAAAAAATGGAATTCCTTCAATTGAACGAACTCATTTTAAGCAAATATGATGACCACTATACAAAGCTGAAAGTCATTTTCGAACGCACCATCGAGCTCATTGAAACCCATCATCCCGATGAAATTGCAATTGAAGCTCCTTTTTTCGGAAAGAATGTTCAGTCAATGCTGAAACTCGGAAGAGCACAAGGTGTTGCGATGGCAGCCGGTTTGTCGCGTCAAATTCCCATCACAGAATACGAACCGAAGAAAATCAAAATGGCCATTACCGGTAACGGGAATGCCAGCAAAGAACAAGTCGCCAAAATGCTCCAACAGCTTCTTGGCTTAAAAGAATTACCCAAAAATCTGGATTCTACCGACGGTTTAGCCGCAGCAGTTTGTCATTTTTTTAACTCGGGAAAAGTAACCGGAACTAAAAGCTACAGCGGTTGGGATGCTTTTGTAAAACAAAACGAAGAACGAATAAAAAAATAGTGCTCGGTATTCAGTCTTCAATAAACGGTACTGACCACTAACCACTGACCACTAAATATGTCTGGCATCTACATCCATATTCCTTTCTGCAAACAAGCCTGTCATTACTGTGACTTCCATTTTTCGACTTCATTAAAGAAAAAGGACGAAATGGTTTTGGCATTAGCAAAAGAAATTGTTCTGCGCAAAGATGAATTTAAGAACGAAACAGTCGAAACCATTTACTTCGGTGGCGGAACGCCAAGTATTTTACAGACTTCAGATTTACGATTGCTGATTGATACGGTTTTTCAAAATTACAAAGTCGAAGCCAATCCCGAAATCACTGTCGAAGCCAATCCGGATGATTTAACCGAACAAAGAATAATCGAATTATCAAACAATTTGGTTAATCGCCTGTCAATCGGCATCCAATCTTTCTTTGAAGACGATTTGAAGTTGATGAACCGAGCGCACAATGTTGAAGAAGCCAAAAAATGTCTGGAAATTGCCACCCAATATTTTGACAATATCACCATCGATTTGATTTACGGCATGCCGAATATGAGTAACCAAAAATGGCTTCAGAACATCGAAACCGCTTTGTCTTACAATATTCCTCACATTTCGAGTTATGCGCTCACTGTTGAGCCGAAAACCGCTTTGCATAAGTTTATAAAGCAAGGTGTCATTCCGAAATTGGATGATGAATTGGCGCAAGAGCATTTTAATTTATTGGTAGACAAACTCGAGGAAAACGGATTCATCCATTATGAGCTGTCCAATTTTGGCAAAGAAAATTATTTTTCCAAAAACAACTCGAGTTATTGGTTGGGCAAAAAGTATATCGGAATCGGGCCGTCGGCTCACAGTTATGATGGCGAAAAACGAGGTTGGAATGTGTCTAATAATTCGCTTTACCTAAAATCTTTAGCCGAAAATAAAGTCCCGATTGAAACGGAAATCTTAACCAAAACCGATCGCTACAACGAATACATCATGACCGGTTTGCGAACGATTTGGGGCGTTTCTTTGGATAGAGTCGAAAAAGAGTTTGGGCCAAAATATTTAGACTATCTCAAACAACAAACCGCTAAATACATTGAAGATCATTTGCTTTTTATTGATGACAATATTTTGCGAACTACCAAAAGCGGCAAGTTTTTGGGAGACGGAATTGCAAGTGATTTGTTTTTGCTAAATTTGGAGTAAAATCCATTCCATTGAAAGCAGTAATCAATAATACATTCCAAATCGACTTATCAAAACCCATTGATATTTCCCTTCCATTATCTAACACCGATGCCAATCCGATTGCGTGGTATATCGAAAAACCCGAAATCAAACCGGTTAAATTCGGCGATTGGGTTGGGAAAGTATCTGAAGGCAGTTCGACCAATTTCAACAATATTTTCTTCAATCCGCACGGTCACGGTACGCATACCGAATGTCTCGGTCATATCACCAAAGAATTTTACAGTATTAATCAATGTTTGCAACAGTTTTTCTTCACGGCTGAATTGATTTCCATTGAGCCTAAAATGACAGGTTTAGATTTAATCATTACCAAAGATCAAGTTGTTGCTGCTTTGAACAGTAAAACTCCCGAAGCGATAGTCATTCGCACTTTGCCTAACCAAACCGATAAGAAACACAAAAACTATTCTCATACCAATCCGCCTTATTTAGCGGAAGAAGCAGCGATTTTTATTCGCGAAAACGGAATCAAGCACTTGTTGATTGATTTGCCAAGCGTCGATAGGGAAGAAGACGAAGGAAGATTATTGGCGCACAAAGCTTTTTGGAACGTAAAAAATGTCGATAATCTCAATACCGATGCACGATTGGATAGCACCATTACTGAAATGATTTTTGTAAACGATGAAATCCAAGATGGAAGTTACATTCTCAATATTCAAATCGCTTCGTTTGAAAATGATGCCTCGCCAAGCAAACCGGTTTTGTATAGAATTGAACACTAAAAAATGAACATCCAACAGCTTTACGAATTTTGTCTTTCCAAAAAAGGCGTAACCGAACACTTTCCGTTTGACGAAGACACTTTGGTGTTTAAAGTCGGAGGTAAAATGTTTTGCCTGACATCGTTAAAAGAATGGGAAAAAGGTACACCGTCGCTCAATTTAAAATGCGATCCGGAACGCGCCCAAGAACTACGTGCGGAATATGATGCCATCAATCCAGGCTTTCATATGAGCAAAATCCATTGGAATACGGTAAGTTTTAACAATGATGTTTCGGATAAAATGATGTGCGAATTGATTAACCATTCCTATGAATTGGTTTTCAAAAGTTTGACTAAAAAAAGTCAAAACGAAATTCTCGAAAATGAGAATTAGGCATTACTTTTGCTAAAAATATTGCGTCAAATTAAAACACAAGCCATGTTAGACAATTTAAAGAAGATATTAAACGAAGATCAAGACCCGAAAGCGATTGAGAAAATCACCAATAAGTTGGATAATTTATTAATGTCAAATGAGCATATCGGTTACATTGCGGTACAAAAAAAACCGGCGGTCAATATGTTTCCCGACAGCATAGTGGTAACCAATAAAAGAATTATCCTTTGTAAACCTAAGAACTTAGGCTTATCGATGGAGTTCATGGATTATGATTGGGATGATATTGAAGCCAGTTTTGTAAAAGAAGGGATTTTAGGTGCTGATTTTACGTTTTCCACCAAGTCTGATTTAACGCATACGGTTGATTATTTACCTAAAAATCAAGCGCGAAAATTATACACTTTTGCCAAAGAACAATTGGATTTATTAAAACATCCAAAAGCGGAAGCCTCAACTGTTGAGCAGTCCAAAGCTGTTGAGGTTACAGAAGAACCACAAACCATCGAAGAGCCCGAAGTAATTGAAGAAATGGCGACCGAAGAAGTAACCAATTTTGCCGAAATCATTCCGGTAGAGCAATCAGGATATCGTGATGAAAAGCAATTTCCGGATGATAAATCAGGTTTGGCCGAATTGTCGCAAGACGAATTGTTTGAAAAACTACAGAACTACAAAAAATTATTAGACAACGGACTGATTCTTCAAGGCGAATACGATGCTTTAAAGAAAGAAATCCTGAGCCATATGTAATTTAGGGGATGAGTAGTAATAAGAGACCCGAGGCGAAGCCGAATTGAGCGAAGCAAAAAGGGAATAGTTAATTATATTTTTAACTATTCCCTTTTTGCTTTTCCCTTGTCCCTTTTTCTACATCGACTTCTTCTGCTTATCTACAAAACCATCAGCCTGAAGCTTGAGCAACTCAATGGCACCTTTTTTCTTATAGTTGTAGATTTCTTTGTCGTCGCGTATGTCGGCATAGACTTTATCATAGATTTCGGCATCGGTTTTCTTCTGCAGTTCGCTTTGGTAGCGGTTTTGTTCGATTACATTTTTGATGCCCATTTCTTTATCTTCTTGTTTCAAATCGTATTCGCCTTTTGGGGATAATAATTTGGCAATAATTGGAGAAGTTTCTATCGCTAAAAACAACAACATGATAAAGAACGAAGGCAACCAAGGCAATTTCCCCAAAGCATTAATTCGCGCCATTAAACCATCAAAACTGTCAATGATAGGTTGCGTTTCGGTCACTTTTTTGTCTAAATCTGCTTGTAATGTTTTGCTCCTGGCTTCTTTTTCGGCTAAGATTTTAGCACTGGTAATTTTTAAGGAATCCAATTGTTTGGTCGCCAAATCATGAGCCGCACGCTTCTCTTTATAAATAGGTCCTTTCCCCATTTTTTTGGTTCCGGCAGTTCCTTCCGCTTCGGTGATATAGGAGTTATATAAGGAAGAAACTTCTTTTTCTTTTTTGGTTATGGATGATTTTAAACTGTCCATTTCGGCTTTGTTTTTATCCACATCGCCTTTGAAATAATTGGTCACTTGATTTTTATTAGCAGTCGCCAATTCATTTTTCTCCTTTAATAAAACGGTATTGATTTCTTTTTCAAAAATTTTGATTTCCAAGGGTTTTGAAATCACGATAGCGATAATAGTAGCCAATACTATTCGAGGTGAAGCTTGGATAAATTCGTCTAAAAAACGATCTCTTTTTTTGATGGTAGAAACGATAAACCGATCGAGATTGAAAATTAAAAATCCCCAAATTAGTCCGAAGAAAACGGCGGTATAAATATTGTCGAAAACCGTATAAAGCGCATAACTTCCGGCGATGAAAGCCATGATTGCAGTAAAAAATACGGTAGCACCGATGCCGGCGTATTTGTTTTGTTCGCCATTGGAACAAGAGTTCACGATGTCGCTGTCGACACCGGAACAAAGGAGGAAGAAACGCTTTAACATGATGATTGGTTTTACTCCAAAACGAGTTTGGAAGATTTTGATTATGATGATTATACAAATATAACGCCAAAAGTTGAGGTTTATTGTAAGGTCTTGATTTTTAATAAAAAACCCGCTTATCTTAGCGGGTTTGGGATGAATTCTTGTACCGAAACTAATTCGCCTTTTTCGTATTTCTTGATGCCGATAACTTTGCCGTTTTTGTCAAAAAAGGTCCATTCTCCTATGATGTACCAATGGGTTTCTTCATTTTCTTCTACCATCATTGATTGACCTGTTGAAGTAATGTGACCTTCAGAGTCAAAGGTGGTGATGTAACAAATGCCGTCCTTGTATTTTTCGGTTTTGACTAGTTTTCGGTTTTCGTAATATTTCCAGGTTTTGATTTCTATACTCTTTTTGTATCGTCCTTTTGATTTGTAAAGAATACCGTTGACAGTGTCTTTGTAAATCCATTTGCCAACGCGGTCATGGTTTACTGTTCGGTTGATTTTGCAACTGCTAACCAATACAATTAGCATCAAAAAGGATAGAAACCTCCAATTCATTTACTCGGATTTTATTGAAATCGGTAAGCTGTACATTGTTCTGACCGGTTTTCCGTGTATTTTTCCCGGTTTCCATTTAGGCGAGTTTTTCAAGACTCTTTCTGCTTCTTCTCCGGTTCCGTAACCCATGTCTCTGAGGATTTTTATGTTGGATAAACTGCCGTCTTTTTCCACGATGAAACTGGCAAAAACCCTTCCTTTCAGTTTGTTTTTGGTGACTTCTTCCGGTATTTTATAGTTGGTGCCAATGTATTTGTAAAAGGCTTCTAGTCCTAATTCAAACTCGGGTTTTTCAGTTACTTCAGCTACCGATTTAACATCAGTGCTGTCTTTTTGTGGTTTTACTTCCGAACCGTACATTGGTTTTGGTTTTTGAGCAATTTGTTTTTTCCTAACCGTATCTTTTATGTATAAATTATAACCTTCTTTTCCTTTAGTTTGCCAAACAATAGTGTCCGGTTTTGTTGTTTTGCTTAGAATTTCATCAACTTTATTTTTTTTGTAGTTTGATATTACCATTTTTAAAGTGTCATTCCCAAAATGCAAATGGCTGTTTTTTAAATTTTCATCAAAATATTTTTTAGTGTACAGTGTATATTGATATTCTTGAGGAAACCTTTTTGATCTTGCATTTTTATGTACAAAACTATAGGTGTAATGTGAAAAATCGGTTCTCTTGTATTTTTGAATTTCTGCCGCGCTACTTGTTTTACCGTTTATCCAAACTGCCATATTTTTGGTTTTCATTTTTTGAAACAAAGGTTCAGGAACTTCTTTTGAGATAATCATATCAGGAACCCAACTCAAATAGCTTCTTTTTTCTTCAAGGGTTAGTTCTTCATACATTTTGTCTATCGTTATGCCATTTCTTACATCTTTTAAAATGATTCTGACGTTTGAGTAATAACGATCTCTAATTTTATCTTCACTTGTGAGGTTTTTTTCGGTCTTATTTGTTGTCGGTAATGCTTTTTCCTGCGCCACAATTTCAATACAGAAAAAGTAAATTAAAGCCACTAGAATCGGTGTTATGGCAATTTTTTTCAAAAAGGCGATGCTTCTCGAAGTGTTTTTGGTCATCATAATCAATCGTTTTTTGGTTACTAAATAATTCAAATTACTGGCCAAGTAAATCGTTTGGTTGCCGTTTCCTTTTTGCAATAGCAAGCTTTGGTAAAACGGAACATCATTATAGGATTCTACCACTTGTTCGTCTGCAAGGAATTCGTGGTTGAGTTGGATGGCTTTTTTATAGAAATACAAAACCGGATTGAACCAAAAAACGGTTTTCAAAAATTCAACAAACAAGATGTCTAAAGTGTGTTTTTGGGTAACGTGAACTAGTTCGTGTGTGTACAATTCATCTTCAATATTTCTTTGGTTGTAATCGTCAAAATTGATGAAGATGGAATTCAAGAAAGTATGTGGAAGTGTTTTTTCATCGACTAAAACCAGCTTGGCGTTTTTGTATTTTACGATTGGATTGGAACTTGATTTTGAAGTTAATTTACAAATGTTTTTACCGAATCGAATGCCTAAAAAAAGTGTTGTTACTGCGTATAAACTCCATAAAACAATCGGTGTATAATCAATAGTTTCTATAACCGGAATGGTTTCATCCGACATTGGAAACGGCATGTAAATTGGTTCCGTGATTGCTGCAACCGGAATTTCTTTGATTATTTCAAAAGTTATAAACGGAATCACAAGCGAAATCACAATCGAAAACAACAAGTAAAACCGATTGAATTGGTGCATTTTTTCTCTTTCTAATACCAAATGATAGAAGCCAAGAAAGACAATTAAGCTTATGGTTGAAGTAATTAAGAAGTCGATCATTTTTTCTTTTTTTGAAGTTCAACATCGATGATTTTCTTTAAATCTTCCAATTCTTTTTCAGACAAATTAGTCGAAGTCGTAAAGAACGAGGCAAATTGGGAAGCCGAATCGTTAAAGAAGTTTTTAATCAATCCGTTAACGTGTTTAGAAAAGTAATCCGATTTTTTTACCAACGGATAATATTCTCTGGAGTTTCCAAATTCGTTGTAAGCCACAAATTTTTTGTCAATCATTCGTTTCAAAAGTGTGGCTACGGTTGTCGTTGCCGGTTTGGGTTCGGGAAAGGCTTCTAATAAATCTTTCATGAAAGCCTTTTCAAGTTTCCACAAATGTTCCATCAACTGTTCTTCTGAATTGGATAACTGCATTGCTCTACGTTTTTAGAAATTACTCTACAAATGTAGAATAAAAATTCAATTCTACAACTGTAGAGTAAAAATTTAACATTTAGGTCTAATTTAATCTTGACTTGCGTTAAGGATTGCAGTGGAAATCCTTTTCCTTGAAAAGGAAAAGATTGTAATGGAAAGCCTGACCTTGTTGCTTTAGAGAATTTCTATTTAGATAAAATGTTGTGCAACAAGGGAACGCCCAAAATAAAAAATCCGTTTACTCAACTGAATAAACGGATTTATAATTTGCGAATCTGCGGTTAACTATTTCGACAATTCAACAAAATATTTATAGAACAACGGAATCGTCTCAATCCCTTTCAAGTAATTAAAAACTCCGAAATGTTCGTTTGGCGAGTGAATCGCATCGCTGTCTAAACCAAATCCCATCAAGATAGTTTTTGATTTCAATTCTTTTTCAAACAAAGCCACAATCGGAATACTACCGCCTGAACGCACCGGAATCGCTTGCACACCGAAGGTTTCGGTATAAGCTTTATTTGCTGCTTTGTACCCAATGCTGTCGATAGGCGTTACATAACCTTGACCGCCGTGATGCGGTGTAACTTTTACTTTTACCGCTTTTGGCGAGATGCTTTCAAAGTGGTTTTTGAATAATTCGGTGATCTCTTCCCAGTCTTGGTTGGGCACCAAACGCATCGAGATTTTGGCGTAAGCCTTACTCGCAATAACTGTTTTCGCACCTTCGCCCGTATAACCGCCCCAAATTCCGTTGACGTCTAATGTCGGACGAATTGAGTTTCTTTCATTGGTCACATAGCCGGTTTCACCATAAACATCGGCGATGTCTAAAGCTTGTTTGTATTTGTCTAAAGAGAAAGGAGCTTTTGCCATTTCTGCTCTTTCGGCAGTGGAAAGTTCTTCTACTTTGTCATAAAATCCGGGAATCGTAATGTGGTTGTTTTCGTCATGCAAAGAAGCAATCATCTTAGTCAATACATTGATAGGATTCGCAACTGCGCCACCGTACAATCCGGAGTGTAAATCTCTGTTTGGCCCGGTCACTTCGACTTCCACATAACTCAACCCACGCAAACCGGTGGTGATACTCGGCTGTTGGTTGGATATCATTCCGGTATCGGAAATCAAAATTACGTCGCAGCTCAGTTTTTCCTGGTTTCTTTCAACAAACCAACCTAAGCTTTTCGACCCGACTTCTTCTTCACCTTCAATCATGAATTTTACATTACAAGGAAGTGAATTGCTTTGAATCATGTATTCAAATGCTTTTACATGCATATACATTTGCCCTTTGTCATCACAAGCACCACGGGCGAAAATCGCGCCTTCAGGATGGATTTCGGTAGTTTTGATTACCGGTTCGAATGGTGGAGAAGTCCACAATTCCATTGGATCCGGTGGTTGTACGTCGTAATGGCCGTAAACTAGAACCGTTGGTAAGTTCTTGTCGATGATATGTTCCCCGAAAACGATTGGATAACCCGGCGTTTCGCAAATTTCTACAAAGCTACAACCGGCTTTTTCCAAGCTGGCTTTTACGGCATCGGCGGTGTTGATTACATCTTGAGCATATGCGCTGTCGGCACTTACCGAAGGGATTTTCAAGAGTTCAATTAACTCATTGATAAAACGTTCTTTATTTTGTTGAACGTAATTTTTGATGTTGTCCATGGGTTTAAATTTGTTGTGCTTCAAAAGTACGAAATTGGCAGATATTTTTTTTAATAATTTTCCTTTGAAAGTTTGAAGTTATGATTATATTTGCACTCACGAATTTTGCGGGTATGGCGAAATTGGTAGACGTGCCAGACTTAGGATCTGGTGCCGCAAGGCGTGTAGGTTCGAGTCCTATTACCCGCACTTTTTAAAATTACAAAACCCTTAAAATCAACATTTTAAGGGTTTTTTATTTTTATTTTTGCCGAAATTTTGCCGAAAAAATCAGTTTACGCAACGAACAAGTTCTTTTTTATTTTCTCATAATTTGGGAGTTGTGGATATGAATTCACCTTGATCCAATCATTAAATATTACCTCGACAAACTTTCTATCTGTTGCATTTTTTGCTTTTTCGAGGGGATCATCTTTAAAATTTTTGATTTCTAAAACCACATGCCAATAATTTAAAGCAACAGGATCATGAACGAATCGAATACGTCCTAACAATTCGATATCTCCAGGTGGTTTGTTTGACAAAATATTAGATCCAAATGATGCTTTAAATTTTTCAATCTCTTTATGGAGCTGTGGATTAGAAGATAGGTTATATGGCAAAGTTATATCATGTAATTCATTTGCATTTATAAAAATAGATCCTTTTGTGTCATCGATACTGTAATTTTCCAAATATTTGGATAAATAAACATTACCGCCAGTCCATGAATCGGCTCCGGCATTCGTCGCAATAAACTTAGAATGTTTTGCTTTAAATCTAGCGCCCATAATATTAAGTGACAAATACGGAATCCTTTTTAGGTCTAAGGCATCTTCATTTAACAAAAAGGAACCATCATTAAAAATATGGAATGTTTCAGATTGAGGAAGTTCGGATCTCCTTAAAACATAAATTATCCCACCTGAAACTAATTCGTTAAAATCAATTTTTAGTTTAAATTTTGTTTTAGGTAAAATTTCAAAAGGATAGTTTAATCGCCCGGTGAGTCGTAAAATTTTACAGTGACAAATATTCTTTAAACTTTCCAGTAAATTCTTTAATTTCTGCGACATCCGATGCAATTAATTTTCTGTCGATAAAATAAGAATAAATGATGTCTGTATCACTGTCCTTAATATCTTTACTGACAATTAACATTTTATTATTGTTAAAAATGGTGGTAATCTTTAATAATTCAGACTTAGTAAACTCCAGGTGTACATCATTGAATCTTAACTCAGAAATGTAATTACACAGTAAATTGAAGATTTTATCTGTGGAATTAGTCAAGTTTTTATTTTGTTTTAACATTGAGTATAAATCATTAATTTTTGATTTGTTTGTGTTGAAAAATTCCGGTAAACTAACTTTAAAGAACTCAGTTTGATTTGAAATTCCTTTGATTGAATCGAAGTAAACGTGAGTCTTAGGTTGGGGTTTGAAGTTAAGCAATAACATTTCAGAGTTATAACAATCCAATGAAGATGTAGTCCTTGAATTTTGATTTTCATAAAATTTTTGAAGAATAACATCGTTAGTAGTAACAACACTTCTTTGAATTTCTTGATTATCTGTCTGCATCAGTAAGTTGGATTTAATGTTTGAATGAATTCTCTTTTCAAGAGACCAAAGAATAATTTCTTTAAATCTGTGTGTAAATTATCAATAATTTTATAGACATCATTGTTTGGATTTAAATCATTTACAAATGAAGCATCTATATCTATATATAAGCCTCTTCTTTCATCGTCATGTTTTAATATTTTGGTATTTGGAGTAATTTGCAACAGTAAAGTACTGTTGTCAGTTTTAAAATAAGATTGGAAACCTGCAAAGATACTCTGCATGCCATTTATTTGAATAGTTGGGATCTCTGCCAGCGCATTATTGGGATTGGTAATGTCATCTAACATACTGCCATACCTTACTCCACATCTTTCGATTTTATTGATAAATCCTAATTTGAAAATTTTTTCTAACGAATCTTTAATAAAAGGAAAATAATTGCGCCAATATTTATATTCTGAATTATGTTCAAAAGAGATACTGTTCGTAGTGAATGAAATAAGGTACTCATCATTTGAAAGGATATAATCCGCTGCAAACCTAAATTGTTCTTCTTGTTTTTTTAGTTCATCTGGAATGTTGCCCTTATCTAACTTTGGAAATTTGTCTGAGAATGTCAATACCATCTTCTGTAACATTTCTTCCTTTGTAATATTGGTAGAAAATCTTATTTCGATCGTTGTAATGAACAATGGGTTTGGAGAAATACTCGTTGGTAGCTGCATACTATAAATTACATTTAGATGTAAGTCTGTGTAAAATTAAACTATATAAATGTCTAAATATATACTTTTTCACAAAATTTTATATATTTTAGGTTAAAATGCTTTATATAAAATTAAGTATTCTAATTCCATATTGGTTCTAACTCCCACTCCTTAGGGAATCCCATTTCTTTTTCTTGATGTAAAGGACAGTTTTGCATAATTTGTTTTAAACGATCTTTAAAGTCGTTTCCGGGACTAATTATATTCAAAACATACTGAACACAGGATAGTGTTGCATATAACTTATTTGTGTAAACATCTTGATTTTGTAAAAATTGATTAGCTGTATTATACGGTAAAACAATTTTTACTAATCTTCGATTCCATACACGACCATGATGAGCACATATATTTCTGAGACTGCAGAAACAAAACAACCAATTTTCAAAAATATTTACATCTTTTATTCCGAAGTGATTTGCAACCTCTTTTTTTTCATTTGTTTTCACCAAATTTTGGTAAATCCTAGAAAGTAATCCAATGCTACTAACCTCTAATGACATCCAGCAAGGCGGCTCTGTTGGAAATGTATATTTATTTTGATAGTGTGTTATAAATGTTTCGGATCCGCGATTAATTTCTTTTTGTAAATCAGTCACTTGATTTGCAAAACGCATACTGTCTCTATAATGCTTTGGATCAATATGCCAATGAGAACCATGTTTTAAAGAATAGTGGTAAATTATTTGTGTTCTTAATGAGATCTCGATTTTTTCCATTGCATCGAAAATTAATAGCCTTAATTTTCTATCAAAAACATAAAGAGTAATTATATCTTCAAAAGATATTTTCTGAACGAATGGATGATTAATATCTGCATTATCTTGAAAAGGATAAGTATAAGCTCTTAATCTATAAAAACTTATGTTGGAAAGATAATCAGCTGCCTTTGATTCATTCCCAAAGGATAAACCTCGATCTTTGAGTTTTTGAATTTGATCAAGTATTGAAATTGACGGTTTAGTATATTTCATAAAAATCGAAAACCAGCCCGGGTGCGCTGATCGAGGGAAGCGTGGCTGGTATTATTGATGCAAATGTATAAATGTTTTTAATCTAAACAATTTTTTTTAACCTTTTTAACGATGTATTTATAAGAAAATCCGACAATCTGCATGTTTTTTATCGGGTTTTGATTCATTTCATCGATTTTTAAAAAATTAGAAAGTCTAATTATTTCTCTAATATGAATGTTATTGCATAAGCGGTAGAAGTTGTTAATTCAGTATGTATTGTTTGTCTTATGATATATCCTTCTTCTAAATATTTCGTAAGTTGAGGATATTCGGTTTCTAAAAAAACTTTGGATGTGGTTGTTACTCCAACGGTTAATTGAGTAATTGTTATTACTTTTTGCATAATTATTAATTTAATTTGTTTAGATAAAATTATTGACAATTTTTGAGTAGACCTTTTTTAATCGTTTAAATGCGGATAAATTGGTTAAAAAGAGTGCAGGAAATAAAAAGTTTTGAGGTTTTCACTTACCTATGTTACTCTACAATGTAAAACCCCAATAAAACAAAGGCTTGCAAAACTGTAAATTAATTAAAAGGTAGTTACCCCAACCAACCTTAGTTACCCTAATCAAAAGGTAAGATATGGTAACTTAGGGTAAGATGAAATTAAAATAAGTTACCTATAATAAAGTCAGCAAAATTAAAGGTTTTTAAAAAATAAGGTAACTTAGGTAACTACTTTTTACTTAATTTTTGTATTTTTTAAATACTCCCTTTTATTTTTACTGCTTTTTTATCCATTCGGGTATTCTTTTTTCACAACCCAATATCCCCAAACGCCATTGTGTTTTTTTCTGATAAATCCGCACTTTTGCATAGCCCTGCCAATTGCTTCTTTGTTTAATCTCATATTGGAAGTATATACGTTAATGTAGTTTAAAATCCACGTTGCTGTTAAGAACTCCGCATTTTCAATATTTGTTGGCACTTCAAAGTATTTTGGTATTAATTCCCGCTCCGGCGATAAAATTTGAAATTTATCATTTCTAAGTTCATTAAGTCTAATGTCTTCCGGTGTCATTTCTGCTTTGAAGGTTTCATCCTTAGACAACGAATACGCTTGCGCCCAAAGGTTGTCTATATTAAATTCAAGACTATAATTGAAATTAATTTTTTTGACTATGAAACATAGCCAACGAACGGAACCGGTTTCATCAACTAAAAATGAACTCATGTTTGTTGAACCTATAAAGTTAGCAACCCTTGAAATAACTATGTCTTTTTTTCCATAGGGAAGTCTTGTTTTAATTTTATCGGAACTAAACAACGATTTTAATTTATTAATATCTGTTTTCGACAATGTAGCTAATTCATCTAAATTTATTATAAAATTTTGACCAAGTCTTTTAAGTGCATCTTTATCCTCCGGTAAATTTTCACAATAGTATTTATTGAATGATGTAGGTACTAGGAACCTGATAAGGGTTGTTTTGCCAATATTTTGACCTTTTGCATCGTCTGACAAAACAAAAGCTTGTTTATTATAGTATCCATCCGTTGTAGAACACTTTACAGACCTGACACACCATTTTGTAAATTGATAAATAAATTGAGATCTGTCTTCGCCTTGTTCTAATTCTACATAATCCAAAAATTGTTTTATAAAATCCGTTTTTTTATCCCATTCCGGCAAGTTTTCAAAGTAAATTTTTATCGGGTTAAATTTTGGCACAAAATCACTCAATAATATTGAACTTAAGTTTCCTTTAGAAATTTTTAAATGCTTTTTTTGCATTTCCACATACAGACTGTCTTCGTTTAATTCTTTCCAGTCATTTTTGTCTTTTGGACTTATCTCAATTTCATTTGCAATAACATCAAACCTTAAATCGTAGTGTTTAGAAATGTAATTTTCAGCTTTGTGGAAAATGGTTAAATCTGTGTTTTCCGTAACCTCTTTACCGGCATTTTTATTTTTTACTGCTAAATCAATAATTTTCTGAAAATCAGCAGCAGTATATTCTTGAAAATAATCGGTAACATCATATCCCTTTATATTTTCGTTTGCTGGCAATTGCAATGCTATGATTTCAGGAAATCTTTTAACTAATGCATTTCTGCCTTTTTCGCCGGCTTCATCGTTATCATAACATACAAACAAATGAGTACATCGCTTTTGCAAAAGTTCTATTTGTTCTGGTTTTGGATTTCCTGATTCGCTTCCAAATGTAACCGCATTAAATCCCCTAGAGTTTGCTATAATAGTGTCCTTTTCTCCGGCACAAATTATAATGATTTCCTTTTTTTCTGTTCCTAATTGCTCAAATCCAAAAATGCCCGACTTAAAAGCTGGTAAAACATTTTTCTTTACTCCAATGTCAGGCTGGAATGGAATGTATAATTTAATTTGTCCGTCTAATTCGATGACAAAAGCCACACTTCCATTTTTTGTGTATATTGGTTTTTTACCGCTCCAGCAGTAAGAAGAAATTGAACTTACATTGTATTTTTCCAAAACAGCTTTTGCAATACCCAATTTTTCCCAGTACTCCAAGTCAAGGGCTGTAAATTCTCGTTTAGTTACTGTCAAAGTCTTTGAAGAAGTTTTGTCTTTTGCAATACTTTGATTTGATGTTTGCAAAACCTCTTTTTTAGCCGGATATGGTGGTTTTACGCTGTTTTGATTGATTTCTAAATCGATATTTATATCTATTGCAATGGTGCTACACACTTTTACAAAGTCTGTTTTGCAATCCAGCTGATTTAAGTCTGCGACAAATTGCCAGACATCACCGTTACGAGAACTTTCATTGTGTCCTTTGTATTTCAAAACATCGCCATCGTAGTAAAAATGGAATGAAGGGTTTTTGTCTTTGTCCGTAAATGGATTTGACACTCTCATGTTTTTTGGGAAAGATGGAATGCCTAAATAGTGAAGATAAATATCTTCTTGTGTCGTTTGAGATAAAATTTTATCTTTGATGCTTGAATTTGAATACATAAAATCATTTTTTTTACACCGTTTGCAAAAGCCATTTGCAAACGGTGTTTTGTTATACATTACTTTTTTTTAGGTTCTTTAGGGGCATAAACAGCTTTTGCAAAGGAGTTTTGCAAAATGACAGTTGCTTTTGCAAAACCCATTACTGATGTGTTTTTGATGAAAATTTATTGTGTTTTTGAAGTGCTTCCATTACATCGCTTTTTTTATACCGGATTTTATTGCCGATTCTAAATGCCGGAATAATGTCTTTTCGCGTGTAGTCCCATAAGGTTGTGAGACTGATGCCTAACATTTCGGCTGTTTCCGTTCTGGAAAGAAGTCTGTTGTCATCGTTGCTTTTAGTGGAACTTGCAAAATTTTCCAATACAACTTTGATACCGTCTAGGATTTCATTAGTAAAACCTTCTGCGGTTGTGTTTTCGATTTGTACGATTGATTTAGTCATGGGTCTATTTTTTATTGTTATAGACCACAAATTGACGAAGATGGATTTGTTTGAAACAATTAGGGTAACCCTGTGAGTTACCCTAACGTTTTTTGTTAAAGACGGTTTTTAATAAATATTCAATTGCGTCTTGTTCGGTAAAGGCTTTGTTTTTCTGCCTGTCGCCGTTTAATTTTAATCTAATTTGGATTAGATTATTTAATTTGATTAATTCGTCATTATCAAGATGAATTGCTATGTTAAAAACATCATTGGCTTTCATATATTTAGAAGTCTAAATTACAATCACAATCTACAACGTAGTCAGGTTTATAAAAATTCATGAACATTGCAACCGCAGTAAAAGTTTCATCATATTTAAATTGCAAAAGTCTTTTTATTAATTCTTCCTGATTCACAAAACTTATATCTGATTTTGTGTGTATTAATTCATCTCTAAGCTTTTTTAGATTGGTGATATGTTGGGTGTGAATTGTTTGACGTGAAAAAAAGTTAGCCCCATTCAATAGTTGTGGTAATACTTTTTTTAGTTTATCATCAAAAGCAATATGCCTTTGAATTTGTTTCTTATTGTAGTATGCTGTATTTCTGTCAGTTTCTAACGAATATGATTTGTCATCGGGAAGTATATGATTGATAAAGCTTTCAAGAGCAGTAAATAGAAAAATAATGCAGCCACTAGCATTGCCGTAATAATGATAAATATCATTCGTTGCATCTTCTCCAAACTTGTCGTTTTTTGAAGTTAATTTTTCAAGGAGTTTTACTTCAAATTCTTTTCTCTCTTTGTTCTGATTATAAGCACTATCATAATAAACTAAGGTCAAATCAGGGATTGGGATAAAAGCAATTCCATTTGAGTGCTTATAAGGAAATGCCTTTATTATAAAGTTTTTTTCAGTTGTAACAAAAAGGTCTTTCTGTTTTGCTTTTTTAAATAAGTTGCCATCATTAATAGATACTTCCTCTCCAATTTCTTTTAATTTATTGGCTCCTTCCATTTGAAAGAGATATTTTTTCTTGATGTGCTTCATAATTTTACTTTATCAATCTCTTTCATCAACCTATCCGTTTCCGTTAATGCCACTATTATCTTTTGGTAATGGAAAAGCTCTTCAGTTGAAAGCTCACGGTCTTTTCTATCCTTTAGCCATTTTTGAGCCGGCTGGTACCCGCCAATGTAGAAATTCCATGCTACTTCGGGTACGTTTGCAAAGTATTGCAAGTCGTTGATGTAAACCTTGCCATCCTTATAAATTGGCTTTGTGACAACGTTATTGCCGTCTTCGGGATATTGGGTAATGTATTTGTCAACTATTGGACTTTCTAGTAAATGAATTTCACGCAACTGACTACCTAAATCTACCAAATCAAAAAACGTTTTTTGGTCTTTTGGGTAAGGCACTCTTGGGAAATCTATTTTAAGAAACTCTTTGTATTTTTCACGGTAGTTAGGACTATGTAACACGGCATAGATATAATCTAACAAGTCAATAGGAGTAAAGGTATTGGCTTCTACAGTCTGCTCTTTGTTTGCAGGTTTCTCAGGACTAAAGAACATACCGGTTTCTTTGGCAATAGCATTCACAATCTCCATGTTAAGATTAGGAACACGATTATTGGTTTCAAAGGCACTTTGTTGGGTTGTGGTTTCGGAATATAGGTAGAGGGGAAATATGCTTTCAGCACCTTGCATACCGGGACTTGACCAGCCTCTTCTATCTGAAATATATTTTGTAATAAAAGCAACAGGCGAATTTTCATTGTAGAAACCCCTTTTAGCAATAAATCCAATATTATCATTCAATAAATGCTTCATTACATTAAATCTTCCATTGCAAACAAAACCATTTTGCTTACCGGAATAAAAAGTTTTTCTAGTATCAAAAGGTCTATAACTTACATTTTGCCATACTTTTGTATTGTTTATGTTATTTTTTATATCTTCTTTAGCTCTTCCAATTTTCCAATCCCTTGCATCAGTAGTATCATATTTTTTTGCAATTTCACTTTCATCTAATTCTGCAAAATCTTTAATTACCTCTCTTAATGAATTTTCTTCAAAATGGATTGTTATAGCATCTCTAATAGTTTCTATTCCTGCAACATTTTCATTAAATAGATTGTCAACTTTAAATCCTTTTTCATATTCAATTTGTTCCCCAAAATCCTTTGGAACAAAGAAGTAATAAGGGTTTTCAAAATTTAACTTTTTCCAAATTAACTTTGAAATATTTTCTTCAAGTTTATGGTATTTAATATCTCTTTTTCCATACAAATCATAATGAAAAACTTCTCCTAGCTCATTCCTTTTCTTGTTTCCAGTTTTTACAAAAATATTAATAGAAACCCCTTGCATTATATCAAATACATTTTGGTCAACAGAGCCATCAGGACAAACTTCTTTTTTCTTTGCATTACCATGCAAATCAAGAATATATATTTTATCAAAACTCTCTAATAAATGTTTTCTCATTTGACGATGTGTAATGCCATCAATGAAGCTATTATTAGAAATATATGCTAAAATGCCACTTCCATTTTTATCAATAAAATATTGTCCAAAACGAGTAAATTTTATATAATCGTCATCAAGATTTATTTTTCTTTCATTTAAATCTTTTTTGTAGTCTTTAATTAAGTTTTGAATCCATTCGCTTTTATTGGAACTACTCACACTATAAGGCGGATTTCCCATTACAACCATCACAGGTGCATCACGTTTAATTGCGTTGGCTTGGTCTGCTTCGTCAGAAAGCCATGAACTAAATAAGGTTTGGGTATCGGGGTGTGCTTCTTCTAAACTGTTTGTTAGGAAAATTCTAAAACGTTGGTCATCGGTTGGTTTATAGCCGGTTTCCGTTAAGAGCATATCCATTTTAAGATGTGCCATTGCATATGAAGCCATTAGTAATTCAAAGCCGTTTAATCTTGGTATTAAATCATTGGTTACATACTTACTCCAAATGCCTTGTTGTCCTTCAAACTTCTTATGGATATGTTTTACTACTTCGGCTAGGAATGTTCCCGTGCCGGTGGCTGGGTCAAGTATTTGCACTCTGTGTACGTCGACTTCGGTAGCTACTTCTTTAATCTTGGCATCTTTACCTTTGGTTTGGGTTACGGCTGTTTTTTTGATTTTTATTTTGCTGGTATCGGCTAAACCATCTTTTAAATTGAATTCTGTTTTTAAAATATCATCAACTGCACGAACGATAAAATTAACTACCGGTTGCGGTGTGTACCATACGCCACGTGCTTTTCGTAATGCTGGATTGTATTCGCCTAAGAAAGTTTCGTAAAAGTGAACTACCGGGTCTTCTTGCTTGGTGCTACGACCAAAGTTTTTCATGATAACTGCCACATCACTTGCAAGAAAGATGGAAACTAATTCTTCCACAATCCAAACCAATCGGTTGTCAAGGTCATAACCGGCAATATCTTGAAATAATTTGCGTAAAAACGGATTACTTTTCGGAATTAAGGTTGCTGCTTCTTCACGTGAAAAAGTGGGTAGCGTAGGGTCGTGGTAACGTGCGGCAAACATACCGTATGCAATTGTTTGAGCATAAATGTCAGCAAAAGATTTGTTGTCAATATCATGAATCAACATTTGCTGAAAAGATAACATTTGACTTTTTATACTTGATCGTATGCCTTGCAAGTCATCATTGTTTAATGATTTTTCAATGACATCAGCCATTAATTTGGCTTTACCCGCCATCATTTGCGCCAGTTTAGTGGGCGATTTTATAGTTTGAGATACTGTTTGCGCAAAGTTTGCAATAAGGTTTGTAAACTGTTCAAAGTTGTCTTGCAATGCTACTATTGCACCATTTTCGATTTTTGCAATAGCTATTTTGGTAACGAATTCACCGTCTTTGTAAAAGTGAAAATCTAAATAATCAGTAAAAATTAAGTTTGATAGTCCGGCTTTGTAGCGGTCAAACTGTTCTTTTAATGTTTTGCTAGCTAAATCAACGCCAATATCCTTTGCTTCAATGTAGCCGATGGGAACATCTTTTCTAGTCAACACATAATCAGGCGCGCCACAGTCAACTCTTGCCGGTTCATTGGTAACTAGGACATCCGGTAAAATAGCCATAATTAGGTTTTGCAAGTCTCCTCTGTAGGAGTGTTCTCGTGCATTGCCGGTTTTATAAAGGATATCTAGTTTGGAAATGTATTGTTGAATGGTCATTGCAATGAAATTGTTTTCGTAAATATAAGAAAAATACCTTTTTTCTCTTGTCTTTTTATAAGTTCGCTGCAGTTAAGTTTTACTTGCAATTTAACCCAATATTTTTTTCACAATTTCTTCAGCTTCAGCTTGTTCTTTAGCCCATTTGCCGCCTTCTTTGAATTTTCCATTTTGCTTTTTTTCTACCTGTAAATAGTAATGCTTAATGTTGTCTGGATGGTCTCCAAAAAGATGTGTTAATAGCTCTCCCTTTTTATTAGCGGTTGCATTTGCAAATTTATTAGAGCTTAATATTACTTCAAAAAGCGAAAGTCTAAATGACATATCTCTTTTCTTTTCTTTATTTTCTTCACTCATGGTTGAGGGTTTGTTTAATAGTTCATTTTTCTTTTTTTCGCAAAAATCACTAATGCCGGAAAAAATAAAATAGTCTGTCCAATTTTTATCTAAAGCGGCGGGAAGAAATTTGACTTCTCCCTTCAAAAATTCAGAGATGTACTCATACCTTTCATGCCCTAGAATTTCATCAAGAAAATACTCTTCCCAAGATGCATAGCCGTTAGTTTTAGTTTTGTTTTTGTACAACGCATAGTACTGTTTATCTTCTATTAGCGAAAAATATTTTTTATAGCTGTCCTCTATTAGTTTGATTTTATCTTCCTGTTTGAATTCTGCTTCGATAAGTAGTGCTATTTCATCAGTAGCATGTTCAATATCTGAATCGAAGAAAGCATTGAGTTGCCAATTTTTGACATAAATCATTTCCCAGAGAACGTTCTTTTTTAGATAATAAGCTTTCCGATTATGAATAAAGAAATCCCCAAATGTCATCACGTCATCATCATTGATGAAAAAATCATCATCATTTTTTTGAGAATCGCTCAATTCTTGTTCTTCAAAAATGCCGCTCTCAATTAAGACTTCAAAAGTATTTTTGATTATGTTTTCAAAGTCAAATCCTTTAAGAATTCTATAATATTTTGTGTCTAATGAACTCATTTTTTTATTTTTTCATTTTCCCATAATTCGCGAAGCTTTTCAGCATTTTCTTTAGGGGTAATTTTTATGTATTTCAAAAATTGTGTTTCAGTACTATGTCCGGTTATCGCCATTATAGTCATGTTTTTCAATTTACCATATAGATTTGAGGCAAAAGACCTTCTACAAGTATGTGAAGAAATTAATTGATATTTCGGATAAATACCTGTTTCTTTCCGCATTTTATTTTTGGAAATTATATCAGCGTCAGGGAAGAAATCTTTGTCCTCTTTTTTATTTATCATTTTAGCACCCTCTACCATTTGAGTGAATCCAACTTCTTTGCAAACTGTTTTGACATATTCGTTAAAAGTTTGGTCTTCCACTTTTTTAGGAAATTCACCACCTCTTTTAGAAAGTATTTCTGCTATTTGTTCATGTACCGGAATGATAACAAATTGACCTGTTTTCTCGGTTTCGACTTCAATAAAATTATCTTTAATATTTATTTTTTTCAATCGTTTAAAATCAGATATTCTTAATCCGGTTCTTAGCCCAATTATAAAATTATCTCTGATGTTGTCTAAACTTTCAGAATGGCTAAAATCATGGTTGTATACGGCGTTTATTTCTTCTTCTGTTAAGTAAACATCCTTTGTTTTATTTGATATAGCCGAAAATTCCGAGTGTCTGTATTGCTGATTTATTGGGAGACCATCAATGTCGATTATTTTACACCATTTTTTTACGTTCGTTATGTAGCCGCCAATTGTGTTGTTATTTATCTTTTCAATATTTTGACAGTAAAACAAAAAGTTTCGATAAAAGTCTAATCCAATATCTTGAAAACGCAATTTAGTTTTGAAGTACTTTTCATAATTTTCAAGTTTGTATTTGGTTGTCGTGTAGTGTTGAATAGTTCTTTTTTTTATGGGTTGACCTTTGTAAAGATTGTTAGGACATTCGTCAATAAATTTTTGAACCCAGTCAACAAAATATATTTTGTGTAGTTCATCCTTATCTACTTGTCCGAAGAAGTTGTTTACATAATCTTTTAGCCAGCTTTTACCATGATGTTTTTGAGAAATGTAATAGGATTGGTACTTCTCAATGAGATAGTTTTCCAAAAGTCTTAGCGTGTTGTTGACTTCATCTTTGTTAGTGGCTGAAACAGTATTTTTAACTATTCCTTTTTTATCGCTCCAGTCACTTAATTTTACATGTAAACCTGTTTTGGTTTTTTGGTCAAATTTATTACTGTCCCACAGCCTTACATAAATGCTTGTGATTTCTGACTTGCCTTTTACTATAAAGAATTTTATTCGCACCTTGTTTTTATTGAAATACGAAGATAAATATTTTGCCGAAATATTGCCGAAAATATCTTAATTAATTTGAATTAATCCTTATTTCCTCAAACTTTTTGAATTTAAAATTACTCTTTAAAGGCTTTATTTGTATAGGTTTATCGTGTTTTTGTTGTTGTGGCGAATTATCAATGTTTTAGATGCTTGTAATACTATTACCCGCACAAACAAGCTCTAACGAAAGTTAGGGCTTTTTTATTGGTGCCAATTAGTTAATAATATGTTCACAGTTTGTTGTTTTTGAGTGTTTTAATTTTTGAAAATTCGATTATTTTTACACCATCAATATTAATTTGAGGTAAAAATCTTTTATTCTAATGAAAGGGAAAAAGCTTATGATAACTGTGGTACTAGGAATTTTTGGATTTGTTTTATTGGCACTGTCTGGTTATTTGCTATATAGAAACAGTTCCAATTCCATTTCGGCGGAAAAACAGAAGCAATTGGATGAAGCCATCAAACAAATCGAGGTTTTGAATGCCGAAATTGTCGAAAAGGATAAAATTGTTGATGAAGCCGAGCAAAAAATAAAGACCTTACGATACGATACTTTTACCTTAACCGCCGGTCAAAATATTCCCATCATAGAAATTGTAGATAACGATTTAAGTGAAGGGAACGTTTCAGAAGAAGGCTCAAAAAAAGTACATAAATTGATGTACCACCATCAAATCAAATTTTCCTTGGTCAATGCCGGGAAAAGTGCTTTAAAAGATGTAATCTTCTCCATTAAGGATGATTACAACAAAGGCAAAGAAAAAAAGAAGATGGCAAAAGCCGTAGCTAGTGTTGATTATTTGGGGAAAAAGGTAAATGATGCGGAATTGGGAGAATATGAAAATATTGAAGTCAATACACTGAATCTGAAATCCAAAAAACTACTTTACACCAGCAACCTTCCGGCAAGTTTTGGCGTAGCCGATTACGAATACCATTTGATTGTGGAATGGAGTCAGGGTTTTTATCAAATGTACATTAAGATTGAAGAAGTCGACGGGAAGTTAAAATATAACTACGAATTTTTTGATGTCAATGGAAACACCATTGATTTCAACAACCTCGAAAACAGTATTAGTAATTAAGTAAAAAGCCTCTCGATGGAGAGGCTTTTTTTATGTTTACTTCCCGGAAGTAATCCAGCGGTTAATTTTCTTTTCCAGTAAGGCTAAAGGCATCACGCCCGATTCTAAAACTTTTTGGTGGAAAACTTTGATGTCAAATTTACTTCCCATTTTGTCTTGTGCTTTCTGACGCAATTCTAAAATCTTTAATTGTCCTATTTTATAAGACAAGGCTTGTCCGGGAATCGCCATATAGCGTTCAATTTCGGCTATGATGCTGGCTTCGCTTTCGGCTTCATTGTCTAACGAATATTTAATGGCCTGTTCACGGGTCCAACCTTTAGCATGAATGCCTGTATCCACTACCAAACGAATCGCACGGTGCATCTCGTTGCCCAACATGCCGAAATATTGGTACGGATCTTTGTAAAGGCCTAAATCTTTACCTAAACTTTCGGTATATAAAGCCCAACCTTCGCCATAAGCGCCAAACCAATTGAACTTTCTGAAATCAGGTAATTCTTGGTTTTCTTGCTGGAGTGAAATTTGGAAATGATGTCCCGGAATCGCTTCGTGTAAAAACAAATCCTCATCTCCATAATAATTGTAATTGGCTACATCCGGAATGGGAACATAAAAGGTTCCCGGTCTTGAACCGTCAGCCAAACCTTGAACATATTCTGCACTGGCAGTTTTTTCTCTGAAAGCTTCGGTTCTTTTGATTTGGAAAGGTGTTTTGGGTTGTAAAGAGAAAAATTTATCTACATTAGGTTTGATAACCTCATTGATTTTTTCGAAGTTGGCAATGACTTCTTTCGGGTCTTTAAAAGGTTTTAGCTCTTTTTTGTTACGTACATGTTCAAAGAATTCTATAATGGTGCCTTTGAATCCTACTTGGGCTTTTACCTTTTCCATTTCTGCTTTGAGGCGTGCCACTTCTTTTAAGCCCAATTCATGGATTTCTTCCGGGGTTTTATCCGTTGTGGTCCATTGTTTTACATAAACTTTATACAAATCATCTCCTCCTTTAAGACTGCCGATACCACTCGTTGTTCTGCATGCCGGAACGTATTCGGTTTTCATGAAATCGATGAGCTTTTGAAACTGAGGAGTTAGTTTAGTGTTGATTAATTCAGCATATTGTTTTGACAAATTACTTTTTTGTTCTTCGGTAAAGTCGGCCGGAAATTTTTTGCAGCTGGAATAGAAAAGATTGTCTTCTGCTTTTGGTGTAATTACATCTTGAAATTGCGGAATGATTTTTTCGGCTAATGCCTTTGGTAAAACCACTTTCTCTTGGATTCCCTTTTTCATATACACTATAGCAGAGTCAATCCAAACTGAATAAGTGTCCATTCTTTTTAGGAAATTTTGATAATCTTTTTCATTTTTGAATGGTTGGGCACTTTCCGCACTGGCGAATTGTCCCATCGTCAAATGCGTTCCCCAAAACTGTTGTATCGGAGTCAAATTGGCATTTTGTTTCAATAAATCTTTCCCGATAGAAACTTCCCAAGCGATGATGTCAAAGCTGTTTTTTTCTTCGTCTGAAAGGGCTGCAGTGTCAATCGTTGCCAATTCTTTTTCGTATTTATCATAGAAAACGGCTTGTTTTTTTCTGTGGAAATCTGTCATTTCAAAGACCAGTTGGTCATTGAATTCGCTTTGCCCGTTTAAGGTAGCTTCCAAAGGGTTTAAAGCATTTTTATCGTTGAAATAGGATTTGACAACAGTGTTGATATCGCCTGTTTTTTCTTCTGATTTGCAGTTTGAGAAAAGTAAAGACAACACAATCATCGCAGTTAATGGATATAAATTCTTCATAATGTTTGGTTTAGTTGGAGTAAAACTATTGGTTTTTGGTCAATGGTATTGTTAACGGAATGATAAATTATCCGTGATACACTCGAGAGGTAATGATGCGATTTTCTTTGATTTCAAGGACTTCAGCGACTAACATGTCGGGTTCATTTTCAACAGTTCGAACATATTCCATAAAAACCCTATCTGAGTTAGAAGTCAACGAAGTGACTTTATAATGTAAAGTGGGCAAACGGTCAAAAGCGTCTTGCCACCAAGAGCGCAAGGCTTCTTTTCCGGTGACTAAGCCATTGGTTTCGGGATGGCGAATTTTTAGTTTGGGACTAAAATGTTCTGCTTCGTCATCATAAAGTGATAATAATTTTTCAAGGTTGTGCGCGTTGAAGGCTTCAAACCAAAGATGGGCAATAGAGAGATTTTTTTCTGCTGACATAATTTTTAAATAAAAAATCCCAAGTAAATGGGATTTTTGTTACGGTAAATATAGACTATTTTTTATACGTTTTTCAAATTGATAATTTCCTGTTCGGTTAGGAAACGCCAATTGCCACGGGGTAAGTTCTTCTTGGTCAAACCGGCAAAAGAAACGCGGTCAATTTTTAAAACATCGTATTTGAAACTTTCAAAAATGGCGCGAACCACTTTTACATTGGAAGTTCTTAGTTTCAAACCAATTTCTGTTTTGGCTTCACCTTCGATGTACGAGATTTCATCTACATATAAACGGTGTCCGTCAAGGGTTACGCCGGTTGAGATTTTTTCCAAATCTTCAAACTTCAGGTTTTTGTCTAAGGTAACTTGGTAAATCTTAGCTGATTTTTGATTGGGTAAACTAAATTTTCGAATCATATCGGTATCATTGGTAAAAACCAATAATCCGGTTGTGTTTTTATCCATACGGCCAATGGGTTGGATTTTGGCTTTGGTGGCGGCGCGAACCAATTCCAATACATTTCTGTGATCGGCATCGTCTTCGTTGGAAGTGGTGAAGTTTTTAGGTTTGTTGAGCAAAATGTATTCTTTGCGTTCCGGGGTTAAAGTGGTACCGTCAAAGTTGACCACATCGCCCGGTTTTACTTTGTAACCCATTTCGGTAATGACTTCACCATTGACTTTCACGTTTCCGGATTGGATGTAAATATCGGCATCTCGACGCGAGCAAACACCCGAGTTGGAGATGTATTTGTTCAAACGAATGTCATCCGATTTTAAGGGTTTCGGGATATTGTTTACCGGTTTAGTTCCGCTCCGTTCGCCTCCGGCTCGGTTGGCTGTTTTTTTGGGAGCGGCATCACCAGTTGTTGGCTTAGCCTTTTTCGGACCTTGCGCTCTTTTTGGCATGGCTGGTTTAGGCTTATTGGAGCTTGGTCGCGAGTTGTTTGGTCGTGAACCGCCTCTTTTATTATTGCCTTCATTCTTGTTCATAAATTCTATAATTTAGTGCAAAGATACGTATTTCAGAGTCTTATCCCGACTATTAAAATGCTATGGTTGGATTTTAGCCCCGGTTGCCATGAAAATCCTCGCAGAGATTGTAATGGAAAACGGGAACCTGCCTGCCTGCCGGCAGGAATGGTTTAGCAATTGCCCATCACTTTCGCTCCTAACGAACAATCGTTTCTACTATCTTTTTGCCGTGAATTAAGACCGAAGGATTGATGAGTACGATGCAAAAGACACCCGAAACGACCAAAAATTTTAGGATGTTGTGGAGTTTGAGGTAATCGGGTTTTGAGTTGGATTTCCAGAGCTTTTGCAGGAAGAAAATCAGGATAATCATGCTGAGATAGAAATAGATATCCATGTAACCGACTTCAAAAATTTCGATTAAGAAATAGATCGGAATGATGGTGGAAATGGTCAAAAGCGTAATGATTTTTTTAGAAAACGCTTCGCCGAATAATACGGGAATAGTTTGGTAATCGTTGGCGATATCACCTTTGATGTTTTCTAAATCCTTAATCATTTCGCGGATGAGAATGAGTAAATACAAAAACGTTGCGTGTGCAAATATTTGCGGGTAAAGATTTTTATAGTACAAAAGAATCGCAAAAAAGGGCAACACTGCCAGGAAAGAAGCGGTTAGGTTTCCGATGATTACTATTTTCTTGAGTTTGTGTGAATAGAACCAAATGAGGAAAATGTAAGCTGAAAAGAACAATACAGCTCTTAGCGAAACCAGGAAAGCCAGCAAAAAGACAATGAAATTTACGGTAAAGTATACTTGGAGTTTGGTTTTTTGACTGACCAATCGGTCGAGTTGGGATTTATTGGGGCGATTGATTAAGTCTTTTTTGCTGTCGTAAAAATTATTGATAATGTAGCCTGAAGCAATGGTTAATCCGGAAACCAAAACAATGATAAACAGGTTGAAATCGAGCAAAACATCCAGCGCTCTTTTTTCGGGAGCCAAAATAAAGATGGCTGATAAATATTGTGCTAATGCTATGACGGGAATGTTATAGCCACGAATCACTGAAAACATGCTTATAATTTTCAGTAAGGTGTGTTTGGTTTTTCGGCTTAACATTATTACAACATTAGTCCTTCGGCTGCGCTCAGGATGACAAAATAGGATTTCATATTTAAAACTGGTAAACCACTTCCAGTTTGTAATCTTTCAGGGATTGTTTGGCCTTTTCTAAATCTTCGGTGAATCCAAGAATGTAACCGCCACCGCCGGAACCGCAAAGTTTTAAGTAGTAATCATTGGTGTCAATGCCGCGTTGCCAAACGCCGTGAAATTGTTCCGGTATCATCGGTTTGAAGTTGTTTAAGACTACTTTAGACAACTGTTTGGTGTTGGCAAACAAAGATTTCATATCGCCGCCGAGGAAATTTTCCACACAAGCGTCGGTGTATTTGATGAATTGGGATTTCAGCATTTTACGGAAGCCTTCTTCTTTTAGGTTTTCCATAAAGATGTTAACCATTGGAGCAGTTTCGCCAACGATTCCGGAGTCTAACAAAAATACTGCGCCTTTTCCGGTCGCACTTTGAGACGGAATGCCGGTAGCTTCGATATTGTCTTTGGAATTGATGAGAATCGGAATGCTCAAATAGCTATTTAAAGGGTCAAGACCCGAACTTTTTCCGTGGAAGGCAGCTTCCATTTGGGAAAAAATTGTTTTGAGCTGCAATAATTTTTCGCGGGTTAGATTTTCTAGAACGGTGATTTTGTCGTTGGCATATTTGTCATAAATAGCGGCAACCAAAGCACCACTGCTCCCAACACCATATCCTTGCGGAATACTGGAATCGAAATACATGCCGCGCTCCACATCGGTTTTTAAAGCGTCTAAGTTGAAAGTCACTAATTCGGGTTGGTCTTTTTGGAGTTGCTCCAAATAGGTTACAAAACGACGTAAACTCGCATTAGATTTAATCGCTTCTTCAGAAGGGTTTTCGTCCACTTTCAAAGCACCGTTGTAAAAGTTATAGGGAATGGATAAACCTTTAGAATCCTTTATAATTCCGTATTCTCCGAAGAGAAGAATCTTTGAGTAAAATAATGGTCCTTTCATCTGTTTTAATTATCAATTATCAATTGACTTCCAAGTCCAATGGCATCACAAATATAGTTACCATTTTGACAATAGCCAACTAATTCGTTAGTAATAAATTGCATCGCTTCAACTCTAACGTTTTCGGGGTACAAAACATGTACATTCGCACCGGCATCGAGGGTGAAACATATAGGAATATTCGTTTTATTTCTGAATTGCCATATCTTATTGATGATTTCCAACGTGTTGGGTTTCATCAAAATAAAATAAGGAATCGAGGTCATCATCATGGCGTGTAAAGTCAACGCTTCGCTTTCTACAATTTTGATAAATTCGGTTAAATCCCCATTTTCTAGTACTTTTTTGATGGCCGATAAATTATCATGCGCTTGGGCAAATCGTTGCTCGGCAAACGGATGATTGTGCATTAAATCGTGTCCGACTGTACTTGAAACTTGCTTTTCGCCTTTGTCTACTAATAGAATGGTATCCTGATAGTTTTTGAAATTGTCATGAATCTTGGCTGGAAATTCCACTCCGAATAAGTCTGAGCTTTCGTTAATTTCGGCATGATTTCCCCAAACAACAACACTTCCTTTTATGCTTCGGCAGGCGCTTCCCGAACCTAATCGGGCAAGGAAAGAGGCTTTTTGGTTAAAGAAACGGTCAGTCATTTCGGGATACAAAGCTTTTTCCAAGCTCATTATATTCATTGCCAATGCTGCCATTCCCGAGGCAGAAGACGCAATTCCGGAACTGTGTGGAAAGGTGTTTTCGGTATCGATGGTGAAATGATAGTTTTTTAAGTAAGGACAATAAATTTCGATTCGTTCCAAAAACTTTTGGATTTTCGGTTTGAAATCTTCTTTGGGTTTTCCTTCGAACAGCAAATCAAAAGAGAAATTAGTGTTGTGTTCTTTTTTGGCAAAAGCCAATTTAGTAATCGTTTTACAGTGATTCAAAGTAAAACTGATGGAAGGATTGGCCGGAATTTGATTTTCTTTTTTGCCCCAATATTTGACTAAAGCAATATTGCTGGGTGCGCTCCATTGAAAACTACCGTTTTCGATAACTGTAGAAAATGGTTTTGAAATAAAATCCTTTTCGGATAGCATAGATTTTGAAATTTAAACAAAGATACATTTTTTATAAAAAGGATGTTCTTTTGTTTAGTATATTTGAACAATATTTAAACAAAATTAACATGCAGAGGATTTTAAGAATAGTGCTTGTGGTGTTCACTTGTTTGACTATTGGTTATTTATCCGGTATGGTCACTCGAGAGAGTATCACGACTTGGTATCCTACCTTAATCAAACCGGTTTTTAATCCGCCGAATTGGATTTTTGCTCCGGTTTGGACGGTGCTTTACATGATGATGGGTGTGGCCGGCGGCATGATTTGGAATCGGATTGATACCGATGAGGAGAATGTCAAGAAGGCTTTTAAGTTTTTTATTTACCAGTTGGCGTTGAATGCGCTTTGGTCTTATTTGTTTTTTGGATTGCACAATCCTTTATTGGCGTTGATTGAAATTGTTTTACTTTGGCTAGTTATTTTTGAAACCTATACACAATTTAAGAAAATTGATAAAATTGCCGGAATGCTCTTTATTCCGTATTTGGCTTGGGTCAGTTTTGCCACAGTGCTCAACGCAAGTATTTGGTGGTTGAATAAATAAAAAAATCCCGTCGATCAGGCGGGATTTTTTATCTCTAAGAATATTCAATTATTGGATTACTAACTTTTTGATGGTTTTTAAATGGTTTTCGGTATTAATTTCTACCAAGTACACACCTTTTGATAAATCGTTTACATTCAAATTGAAAATCTCGTTTGCATGTACCTTAACCGTTTTAACCGCTTTTCCTAACATATCATAGAGTACAACAGTATCAATGGTTTCAGTAGTATTTACCAAACTGATTTGAACATTGTTAGTAGCAGGATTAGGATATAAAATCAAGTTTCCATCCGCAAAAGTAGTATTGCTTAATGCGTTCAAGAATTTCGTATTAAAGGTATTGGTAACAATAGCCGGATTGGAGTCAAAATAAATCGAGGCATTGTTTGGAATGATGTCACCCACTTGGAAGCCCGGATTGGCTTTGATTTTGAATTGCACATAGCCCATACTTCCGTTGACATTAACAAACGAGGATGGAAGATAGATGTTTTTGAATTCCCATTGCAAATGATTGTCATTTCTGGTCATCGTGTAGTTGTGGCTGGCACTAACCATTCTAACGCTTTCCTGATCTAATTGTGAATCAAGTAAATCCTCTATACGAATATCTATCGCACTGGCCGTTCCGTTATTTTGGAATCGGATAGTATAGAACAAATAATCATCAGCAGTAAACTCATTGATTCGAATTTTGTCTCCATGGGCTTCCATTTTGTCATTTGGATCCCAAGAATTTACAACAATTTGTGAATTAGTATACGAATTGTTAACCAAGTTAATATCACTCGCAATAGCTGAAATGGTAGCAGTAGCCGTCAATAAATCATTTAAATTCACTGTAGGGCTTGGAGGAACAGTCATTGTCACTGTGATAATTCTGGTTTCATTTGGCTGAAGATTGGTAAAATTATAAGTGAATCCATTCGCGTTATTTGTAACTCCGGCCTGACTTACATTGTTTATCGTTACTTGAGAAGGTTTTATAAAAGCAACTGTGCCGTCTGAAGCCGCTAGCCCAATATTTTTATAAATTATTCTATTTTGATAAGTTAAGCCAGGTCTTGGCGGACTCAAAGGCGCTATGGAAATACTTAAGTCAGCATAAGTTTGAGTCAAAGTAACAGGGAAATAAAAAAACTGAGTACCGCTACCCACCGCTATACTTATATCGTTATAAGTTGTTCCGGCAGTAGTGTAATAGGCTGTGTATTCCGGTTGTAATTCATAACTAAAATCATAAGAATTGCTTGGATTAGTGTCGTATAAAGCAAATTGACCCGATGGAGAATAACCACTGATATTTGTTCCGGAATCGTTTTGTTGGTAAATAAATGATCCATTAGAAAACAGAGTTTCTCCGGTATCTCTAATGCCGTTATTGTTATCATCCACAAAGGATACTAAAACAATTTTGTCTGCATCAGGGGCACAAGTTACATTAGCAATCCATCCGGGTCTGTTTACACTGTTGTCACTTCTGAATCTGAAGGTCAAACAGCCATCTGGACTTGAAGAGGTAAAAGGGCCAGGGGGAGTTGTGCCCCAATAGCCGCCTGCTAAACCTCCGGGAACGTTGGCAGCCGGATTTGAACTGGCAATTTGAGGCGCATTAATAGAGTTGCCATCAAATACATACAGTGCATCCCAATCCGCTTCCACATCGAAAGTAGTAAATGCAACGGTTACAAGTTCACCCGGAATGGTAGGGCATATAACATAAGTATTATCAGAATTATTAGCATAAAGACTATTTGCTCCGCCGTTATCCACAAATTGACCGCCACAAGCCGGAGGTGAAGATTGGGTGCAAGCAGAAACGCCTACACTCCAAGTACTTGAATCATTGGCAGAACACACCGATCTGGTATAGATGGTGTAACAAGTGTTGGGCGAAAGCCCGGTGATAACAAAAGGATTTACAGTAGATGCTATAAATCCGGTTGTATTAGCATTTGGGACCGGACTTCCGGCCGGAAGGACAATTATATCCCAATTGGTGGCCGAACCGGTTTCAGTCCAACCGGCAACCAGTGAAGTAGGAGTAGCTCCCGAAATTGTTAAAGCAGTTGGTCTTGGACAAGTTGGTGCCGGTGCACACGTAATGTTAGCAATCCAACCGGTTCTATTTATAGTATTGTCACTTCTGAATCGGAAGGTTAAACAGCCGTCTTGACTTGAAGAAGTAAACGGTCCCGGAATTGCAGTTCCCCAAAAACCACCGGGCAAACCACCGGGAACATTTCCGGCCGGATTCGTACTCGCTATTTGAGGCATGGCGGTTGAATTTCCGTCAAAAACGTATAAAGCATCCCAAGTAGCTTCGGTGTTGAATTCGGTAAAAGTAACCGTAACTAAATCTCCCGGATTATCAGGACAAATGGTTGTGGTAACATCTGAACTGTTAAGATAGTTGGCATTTGAACCTCCGTTGTCAACAAATAAACCGCCACATACTGTAGGGCCAATTAGGGTTGTAAAAGTTAATGGTCCAGACCATTCGCTTATTTCCGTTGCATTACACATGGCTCTGACGTAGGCATTGTAACATGTAGAAGAACTTAAACTTGAAAATGTATAGGAGGTTGTAGTTGCGTTTGTTCCGGAAGTATTAGCCGTTGGCGGAGCTGACCCACAAGGGACAGCAATGATTTGCCATCCGGTAGCGGTACCCGCTTCTGTCCAAGTTAAAGTTGTCCCCGAAGCAGTAACATTTGTTGAAGCCAATGAAACGGGTTGAGGACAAGCTGGTGGTGCTGCGCAAGTTACATTGGCTATCCATCCCGCACGGTTTACGGCATTGTCACTTCTAAATCGGAAGGTAAGACAACCACTGGCATGCGAAGAGGTAAATGGTCCCGGTAAAGTCGTTCCCCAAAAACCTCCTGCCAGTCCTCCGGGGACATTGGCGGCTCCGTTAGTACTCGCAATTTGTGGAGCAGTTGTGGAGTCACCGTTAAAAACGTAAAGGGCATCCCAAGTGGCTTCGACATCGAAAGCGGTGAAGGTTACGGTAACATTTTCGCCCGTATTGCTTGGGCAAATTGTGACGGTACTATCGGTATTGCTAACATAATTGGCGTTAGGTCCTTCCGGATCCGTAAACGTTCCGCCGCAGGAAGGGAAATTTTGCGCATAGGAACTTAAAATTGATGCAAAGAACATAGTCCAAAGACTAAAGAGTAGTTTTGTTTTCATTATTGGTTGGTTTTGACTACCAAATATAACTGATTTTGAATTAAATAGCTAAAAAAGAATAAAATTATTTGGCGATTGTTAGTGCCGCAAGAAACCCACTCGTCCAGGCGTTTTGAAAGTTAAATCCGCCCGTAATCGCATCGATATTGACAATTTCCCCGGCAAAAAATAAGTTTTCATGCAACTTGCTTTCCATGGTTTTAAAGTTGATTTCTCTTAAATCAATGCCACCTGCAGTCACAAATTCTTCCTTAAAAGTACTTTTGCCATTCACCTGAAATTGACCATTGGTGAGTTGGTTAGCCAAATTCGTCAATTGCATTTTAGTCAAATCGGCCCATTTGGTTTCATCCGAAATGACGGAAGCCAAAACCAAACTTTCCCAAAGTCGATTCGGAAACTCGAAAGGCGATTTTTTGCTCACCACTTTTTTTGCGTGTTCTTGTTTGAGTTCTTTCAAACTTTCCATGGCTTCGTCAAAAGTAACATCATTGAGCCAGTTGACTTCTAACACAAATTGGTATTTTTTCTCTGCCAAAATTCTGGCGCCCCAAGCCGAAAGTCTTAAGATTCCCGGTCCACTCATGCCCCAATGGGTAATCAATAACGGTCCGGAAGCTTCCAATTTTGTGCCTTTGACTTTCACATGGGCAAAAGCCGAAATTCCCATCAAATCTTTGATTCGAGCGTCTTTGATATTAAAAGTAAATAACGATGGAACCGGTGGAATTATTGTGTGATTCATGCTTTCGAGCAATTCCCAAATCTTAGGATTACTGCCGGTAGTCATGACTAATTTTTGACAAGAATAAGTCTCGTGGTTGGTTTCTACTTTCCAGTAATTGTCACCATGAAAAAGCGATTGCATACTTTGTCCGGTTAGCACGTCAATTTTTAGTTTCTGGGTCAAGCCCAAAAAACAGTCGATGATGGTTTGGGAAGAATCCGTAGTGGGAAACATTCTCCCATCGTCTTCTATTTTCAATTCGACGCCGTGCTTTTCAAACCATTCAATCGTATCGCCTGAACAAAATTGGTGAAACGGACCGCGCAATTCTTTTTCGCCACGCGGATAAAATTTGACCAAATCATTCGGTACAAAACAAGCATGTGTTACATTACAACGGCCACCACCCGAAATGCGCACTTTCTCCAATACGGTTTTACCACGCTCCAAAATAGCGACTTTGAGCTTCGGATTGTTTTCGACAATGTTAATGGCTGTAAAAAAACCTGCCGCACCGCCGCCTACAATGATAATGTCATAGTTTGAGTTCATATTCGCTCGGGAAAATCAGTAATGATACCGTCAACGTTTAACGATGTCACAAAGGTAATATCTTCGGGTTCATTTATCGTCCAAGGAAAAATTTTAAATCCTTTTTCTTTGACTTTCTGAGTTTTTTCAGCCGTCAGCATGTGGTAATAAGGATGAATCGAATAGGCTTTGATGAATTTGGCGAAAGCCAAAGCCAAGTCTAAATCGGTTTCTGTCAAAACGCCAATTCGGATTTCCTCATCGTGAAACCGGACTTCTTGTAACGCATTCCAATCGAAACTCGAAATTAGGATTTTAGTTTTTTCGAATATGTTTTTATCTATCAAATCCAAAACAGCTTGGGTGGCCGAAAACGTTTTGATTTCTACATTGATTTCGCAGCGATTGTCCACTTGTTCGAATACGTCGCGTAATGTTGGAATCCCTAACTTTTGCAATTCTTTAGCGGAATAATCGGTAACCAAACCCACGCTCGAAGTCGTACGGTCAATGGTTTCATCGTGTATGACCATCGGCACTTTATCCAAACTCAATTGTACATCGAGTTCAATCATGTCAACGCCTAAGGCAATGGCTTTTTGGAAGGAAGCCAAAGTGTTTTCGGCTGCATGACCTTTCGCACCGCGATGACCGATTATGAGCATGGTTATAATTTTTCCAATAAAACTATCGTAGCATTAGTGTCTAAAGTCACTTTTCCATTTTCAACAGTGGCTTCTTTGTTCGAATAAGTATCTTTTACTTTGGTTCCGTTAGTAAAAACAGTTCCGACAGAAATTTCTTTTTTCCCTATTGGCAAATCTAATCCTACGACTACTTGGTCGTTGTAATTGCCTTTGCTGTAAGTTCTGCTAAAGACATAAGGCGATTGCGAAATCATTTGGTGTACTCCGGCGCCAACGGCAGGATGGTTTTTTCTGAATGTTCCCAAAAGTTGGTAATGCACCAATAATTGGTTTTTGGTTCTGTCTGTTTTCAAATCATTCCAGTTCATAAACGAACGCAAAGTAGCATCGCCTTGAGTGCCTTCAATTTCAAGAGAACGAGCAGTTTCGTCTCCGTAATACACTTGCGAAATGCCCGGTGCCAACAACAATTTGGTTCCCGATTCAAAGGTTTTTTCGCGTTTTTTATCAAATGGCCAACCGTCATCGTGCGACGTTACATAGTTCATTACGGTGTTGCCTTTCAAATCATTTTGCAAAATGTTAGAATACTTAGAGAACAATTCTTCATAGTTCATTTTGGCCTCATTTCTGAAATCGAAATTGATTAATCCGGTGAAACCATTAGCGTAATAATCTACTTTTTTATCCCCAAAATCATAGAGTCTTTTCGCTCCGATATTGTAACCATACACTTCACCAACGGTAAAGAAACCATTGTTGTCTAATACTTTGGATGGGTTGCTCTTTTTGAAATCGGCGAAAGCCCTATCGCATACTTTTTTGAAATCGGCCCAAACATCTTCGGTGGTGTGTTTGGCGGTATCGACTCTATATCCGTCAATACCATAATCGGTAATGTAATCTGAAAGCCATTTCATGATGTAATATTTCGGAGCTCTCGGATAACCTGTTTTTTTGAAAAAAGCATCCAATTCGGCTACTTCTTGTTCGTAACGACCTTCTTTCTTCCATTTTTCGACCAACATTGGCGGCAAAGCAACGTTTTCATTGCTCTCGGTTTTCACATCCGGAAGGTTTTCTACTAACGTACAATTGATGTAAGTGTCGTAAGACTGGTAAGTACATTTAGGCGACGTTCGTACCCAATCGCTCGGATAAACCGGGTCAAGTTCTGTAACCGGTCCGGTGTGATTGATTACAGCGTCGAGCATGATTCTGATGCCTTTGGCGTGTGCTTTTTCGACCAATTCTTTTAAATCTTCTTTGGTCCCGTAACTTGGATCAACTGCTGTCCAATCTTTGGTCCAATAGCCGTGAAAGCCATACGAATTACCCGTGCCTTCATCGACTGAGCCGTGAATTTGCTCTACAACCGGTGTCATCCAAATGGCGTTGATGCCGAGATTGGTAAAATAGCCTTCGTCTAATTTCTGAATTACACCACGAATATCGCCGCCTTCAAAGCCGCGTAAAACACCGGTGGGTTTATTGCGGTTGATGATTTTATCATTGGCCGGATTGCCGTTTTGGAACCTATCGATTAAAAGGAAATACACATTGGCACTTTCCCAAAGGAAAGGCGTTTGTGCAGCAGTTGGTTGTGTTTTTACCGTTTCTTTGGTGCAATTACAACCCAACAATAGTAGGGCAGCGGAAAGCGTAAGCAGTATATTTTTCATATTAGTATTCAATTTTAATTTCAGGTGTAGTGCCTTTTTTCCAGGTTACCGGAATTAATAGAGGTTCGTTAAAGGTTTTGAAAACCATTTCTTGTCCGTTAACAAAAATGCGTTTGGCTTTGATGTTATGAATCAATACCGAAACCGTTTTGTCTGTTGCCGTATAGTTTTTTCCAACGGTTGAAGCTAGTTTTATAACCAATTCCTTCCCATTGTTATTGCTGATGAAATTCAATATTTCGTATTGTCCTTTTTCAAAAGCTTGTGGCGTTTCCCCGTTGTCGTTGTATAATTTCCCTGTTGAGGTTTTAACCGTTTCATCAAAGTAAAAATGCAAATTGAAGTTGTCCACCGAATATTTTGAAGTGTTTGGAATGGTTTCAATCATCGGAACAAAACTACCGCCGCGAACAAATGTCGGAATATGGTCTTCCTCTATTTTTACAAAATCAGATTTTCCTCCAAAATGTTTTTCACCAGTGTAAAATTCAAACCAGTTACTACTTTTTGGAAAATATATCTCAGAATAAAAAGGTTCTTCTGGGAGTGGTATTGTTATTGGCTTAATCAAAAAAGCATTACCCCAAAGATAGCTTTCCTTTTCGTTGAGCAATTTTTCATTCGTTGGCTCTTCAAAGAATAACGGACGCATTAACGGTGTTCCTTTTTGGTTGTTTTCAAAAGCCAAAGTGTAGTTGTAAGGCATCAATTGGTAGCGCAATTCTACTGCTTTTTTGGCTTTGGCCTTGGTGTGAACATCTTTATAAGTTACTTCCGATGCCACATCTTCTTGAGCATGCGGACGGAAAATCGGGTTGAAGACGCCGTATTGTAACCAACGCAAATACAATTCGTTATCGAAATAATCACCGGCAAATCCGCCTAAATCCGAGTGCATATAGGCCATGCCTTGCATTCCCATTTGCATCGCGATTTCCATTTGGGATTGCAATCCGCCCCAACTCCTGGAAACGTCGCCACTCCAAGGCATCATCCCAAAACGTTGCGAACCCGAATAACCGGCGCGCATTAGGATAAATGGTCTTTGGTTTGGAAAATCTCTTTGGTAACCATCGGCGATTAATTTGGCCCAATTATGACCATAAATATTGTGGACTTCATCCGCTTTTCCGGCTGCTGTTATCGCTTTGGACGGGAAGACTTCCGGTTCGCCTAAATCGCCCCACATGCCGCCGACACCTTGGTTAATTAAGCGTTTGTACACATTCCAAAACCATTGATTGCCTTCCGGTTTAAAAATGTCGACTACACTGGTATTTCCGAAATAAAAATCCCAAGTGGCCGGTTTTCCTGTTTTATCGGTAACCAATATTTTCTTATCGACAGCTTCTTGCCATTTGGATGAGGTTGTCAGAATGAAAGGTTCGGTGATTAAAATTGTTTTGACGCCTTTGGTCTTCAAATCGGCTATCATTTTTTCGGGATTCGGAAATTGTTCTTTGTCCCATTCGAGATTGCCCATGGTGCCTTGTACGGTTTTGCCAAACCAATACAAATCGAGGATAATTGCATCTACCGGAATGCCGTCGGAGTTGAATCGATTAATCGTTTTTTCGACTTCTTCTTGGGTATGATAGCCAAATCGGCTGGAGAAATTCCCAAAAGTCCAGCGTGCCGGCATCGGTTGTTTTCCGGTTAAATCGGTATAATTGGCTACTAAATCTTCCCAAGTATCGCCTACGATGACCTGATAGGTTTTTCTGCCGGAAATGGTTTCGTATTCTAACGTATTGTTTTTTTTACTGTCTAAATCCAAATGACCAATCGCGGCGTTGTCGAAATGCACGGCGTACAATTTGGAAGACAAAACCAGCGGAATACAGAAGTTCATCAACTCGGCACGGGTTTCATAACCATAATGGGCTCTGTTGTATAAAGCCAAACGATTTCCACGACGGTTCATGCCTAAAGCTCTTGCACCGCCGCCAAATAATACTTCTGAATTATCGAGATTGAATTGTAAAACTTCGGTGCTGTCCTTTTTGATGTAGCCGTTTTTTTCAGACAACAAGACTTTGCCTTTATTGGAATAAGTAATTCTAAAAGGCGATTTGTTGATCACAACCGTAATGTCTTTAGTGAAAAGCGAAATCGAATGGTCTGTTTTGGAAACAGCGGTTTTTATTTTTTCAGGGGTTTTGATTACGGCATGCGAATTGGCATTGAAACTTTCCCCGTTTGGCACAAAAGAAGTCTCAACAATTTTATCGGAATAAGGTTTGATGCGATAAGTTCCGTCACTGGTTTTTATTTCCAATAGGTTATTTTTCCAGCTATGTGAAAGGTAATTTCTATTGGCGTTTTGGGCGAATGAAAATGTGGTAATTAATAATAGTAGTAATAGCTTTTTCATTTTGTTTAATTAATCTCGCAGAGGCACAAAGGCACAAAGGCACAAAGCATTTTTATTTATTTTGCGTCTCTGCGACTTTGCGAGACTTATTTATTTTAACTCTAAGACTAAAACCGATTTCCCTTCAATAGTCACATCGTTTTTTAAATCAAAAGAAGCATTGCTTAAAACGTCTTTTCCTGATTTGTAATGGTTTAGATTTTCTTGAAATCTGTTGGTTTTGAAGGTTTGTTTTTCGTTGCTGTTATTTACAACTACCATCACGCTTTCTTTTTCGTTGTAACGGAAGTAGACGTAAACATTGTTTTCCGGAATGTAATGTGTTGTTTTGCCAAAATGAATCACATCTTTTGATTTTCTCCAGTTGAATAGTTTGGCTGTGAAATCGTAGAATTTGTTTTGCTCTTCAGTTCGACCGGCTTTGGTGAAAGCATTATTGGTGTCGCCATTCCAACCACCGGGAAAATCATGACGAATATCGCCATCGCCTTTGCCTTTGTCACCGGCCATCGCAATTTCGGAGCCGTAATACAATTGAGGAATTCCTCTAACCGTAGCCAAAATAGTCATTGCCATTTGGTATTTTTTGAAATCGTTTTTGTAAGCTTGATTGATACGATTGGTGTCGTGATTTTCGGCAAAAATTAAAATGTTGTTGATGTTGGGATACAAAAAATCATTGGCAAAATTATCATATACTCTGATCATTCCTTTATCCCATTCGCCTTTGTCTTCGTTAAACACTTTTTCCAAAGCATTGTATAAAGTGAAATCCATTACACTTGGTAAATAGGAATTATAACTTTGAATGGCGCCAATTTTACTATCTTTTTGCCAAAAAGCCATTTGCGCTTGGTCTTGCATCCAAACTTCACCTACAATATTGAAATGCGGGTATTCATCGGTGATGGCTTTGGTCCATTTGGCTATACCGACTTTGTCATTATACGAATAAGTATCCACACGGAAACCATCTAAATCGGCATATTCAATCCACCAAATGGCGTTTTGCGTCAGGTAATTTAATACCAAAGGATTCGACTGATTCAAATCAGGCATCGACTTTACGAACCAGCCGTCCATACAATATTTAGCATCGCGTTCGGAAGCATTAGGGTCGAATTGTGTCGTCATTCTGTAATTAGAATTTGTAAATTCCGGGAATTGGTGAACCCAATCACGTGTGGGTAAATCTTTGTACATCCAGTGTTGCCAACCCCAATGATTGGTTACATAATCCATAATGTTTTTCATGCCGCGTTTGTGCAATTCGGCGCTCATACGAACATAGTCATCATTAGTTCCGAAACGTGCGTCAATTTTGTACACGTCGGATTGACCGTAAGTATGATACGAACCTCTTTCGTCATTGTCTTCGCAAAGTGGCGTTGGCCAAACAGCAGTCGCACCAAGCGATTGTATATAGTCTAAATTTTTGATGATGCCTTCAATATCACCGCCGTGTCTTCCGTTGTCTTTGGAACGATCCATTTTTTCGGTTAAGGCTGCATTATTGTCATTGTTTGGATTTCCGTTGGCAAATCGGTCCGGCATTAAAAGATAGATTACATCAGAACTGTCGTAGCTTTTGCGGAAGCGAGAATTTTCCCTTCTGGTTTTAAGCGAATAGTTTTGGGTGAAGGATTTTTTGCCATTTCTAAACGTAAACACAAAATCTTGGGCTGAAACATTTTTGGTTTCAATGGTTACAAAAAGGTAATTCGGGTTTTCGGTTTTTTGAATGCCTTTGATGATGATGCCGTTGGAAACAGTGACGTCGTTTTGGGCAATATTTTTGCCGTAAAACATGATTTGAACATCGGAAAGCGTCATGTCATTCCACCAAAACGGTGGCTCTACTTTGTCAATTTGGGCGAAAGCCGAAAAAGAGATTAAAATCATTAGTATTGTTAATCTCTCGAAGGCGCGAAGGCGCGAAGGGTTTTTAAGATAATCCATGAACTACTCGTTTTATGCCGTTTTTAATTAATGCTTCATTAAAATTTATTAATAATCCTAATTTTAAATTAGTGACTCTGATATACGTTAAGAGTTGTTTTAAATGAATATTTGAAATTTTTTCAACTGATTTTATTTCAATAATAACTTTGTTTTCAACAATTAAATCTGAGCGAAAACCGATATCTAGATGGATATCTTCCCAAATTACAGGAATAGGTTTCTGTCTTTCTACCGTTAAACCTTTTTTTGTTAATTCATGATGTAATATTGCTTCGTAAACACTTTCTAATAAGCCTGGACCAAGTCTTGTGTGTATTTTGTAACTTATGTCAACTATGATTTTTGAAAGTTCGTTTTCTGTCATATTTATATTTTTATAGTCATGAAAAAAATGTTTTCTCGCAAAGGCGCTAAGACGCAAAGGTTTTATGTTTTATTTCTTTAGTTATGTTTAAAAAACAAAGTCGCAAAGTAAAATATCTTTGCGACTTTGTGTCTTTGCGAGAAATTACACAGTCACCAAACTATTCGGTTCTACTAAAATGGCTTTACCATTGACAAAAACCGAAATCGCTGTTTCGCCTTCCAGGGTAAAGTTGGTTTCATTTTGGTGAACAGCCACTTTTAAAATTTGGTTTCTAAAATTGATTTTAAACGAATACCCATCCCAGTCTTTCGGAATTCTTGGTTCGAAATGCAAAGTGTCGTTTTTAACTCTCATTCCGCCAAAACCTTCCACAATACTCATCCAAGTGCCGGCCATTGACGTGATGTGTAACCCTTCTTCGACTTCTTTGTTGTAATCGTCTAAGTCTAAACGTGACGTTCTTAAATAGAACGTATACGCTTGTTCCATTCGGCCTAAAACAGCAGCTTGAATGGAGTGTACACAAGGCGATAACGAACTTTCGTGAACAGTAAACGGTTCGTAAAAGTCGAAATGTTTCTCCAATTGTTCTTTGGTAAAATGATCTTCAAAGAAATAGAAACCTTGTAGCGTATCGGCTTGTTTGATATAAGGAGAACGCAGGATTCTGTCCCAAGACCATTTTTGGTTGATTGGGCGTTGTGATTTGTCTAAATCGTGTACTTTGACCAATTCTTTGTCTAAGAAACCGTCTTGTTGTAAATAGACATCGTGTTCTTCAGAATACGGAAAATACATGTGGTCGGCTACTTTTTTCCAGTGAAGGATTTCGGTGTCTTCCAATTTTACTTTACTCATGATTCTGGTGTAATCAGAAGCATATTCTTGTTTTACTTTTTCGATTTGCTCGATGGTATAATCGATACACCATTTGGCAATATAATTGGTGTAAAAGTTATTGTTGACGTTGTTTTCGTACTCATTCGGACCGGTTACGCCTAAAATTACGTACTGATTTCTATACGTAGAGAAAGTTGCTCTTTGGTGCCAAAAACGGGCAATTCCGATTAACACCTCCAAACCTTTTTCAGGAATGTAACTATAATCTCCGGTGAATCGGTAGTAATTGAAAATAGCGAAAGCAATAGCGCCGTTTCGGTGGATTTCCTCAAATGTGATTTCCCATTCGTTGTGGCATTCTTCGCCGTTCATGGTTACCATCGGATACAATGCGGCACCATTTTTAAAGCCCAATTTTTCAGCATTTTCAATGGCTTTGTCCAATTGGTTGTAGCGGTAAGCCAAAAGGTTTCTGGCTACTTGTTGGTCTTTGGTCGCCATGTAAAAAGGAATACAATAGGCTTCGGTATCCCAATAAGTGGAACCGCCGTATTTTTCTCCGGTGAATCCTTTCGGACCGATATTCAAGCGAGAATCTTTGCCCAAATAGGTTTGGTTCAATTGGAAGATATTGAACCGAATTCCTTGTTGGGCTTTCACATCACCTTCAATAGTGATATCGCTCATTTCCCATATTTTGGCCCAAGCCTCGATTTGGTTTTGTAGTAAACGATCATAGCCTAAAGCCAATCCTTTTTGAATTACTTTTTGTGCTGCCGGTATCAATTCGGCAGAAGCATGATTCATGGAAACGGTGTAACCACCCAATTTTTGGAAAGCTACCGTTTGGCCTTTTGAAACCAGTTGCTCATAGGTAAAAACCACTTTGTCTGAAGTAGTGTCTACAAAGGTTGGTTCGGCGTTTTGATTTTCGTTATTGATGAAAATGCTGTTGTGCATATAAGTAGCTACTTCAAAATGCGTTTTGAAAGTACGCGCTACGACAAAAGCTTCGTTATTTTGATGTTGGGTTTCTAATGGTTCCCAAAATTTCTCTTCCCAGTTGGCGTCTTCATTGTGTACTCCGGCGTCTAGATAAGGTTTGAAAACGATAGTCGCATCATTGTTTTTCGGAGTGATTTCGTATTTGATTACGCCCAATTCATCTAAATCCAAAGAAAGAAAACGTCTGACATTAACATCGATTTCGATTCCGTTGTTCAAAGTGGCTGAAAAAGAGCGATTGTACCAACCTTCTTTCATGTTCAGTTCGCGTTTGAAGTTGGCTATTTTACAAGCAGCCATGTCCAGTGTTTCACCATTGATTTCGATTAAGATTCCAATCCAAACCGGTGCGTTTAACACTTTGGCAAAATACTCCGGATAGCCGTTTTTCCACCAGCCCACTTTGGTTTTGTCCGGGTAATAAATCCCGGCGATGTAACTTCCTTGGAAAGTGTTGCCTGAATAGAATTCTTCAAAATTGGCACGTTGACCCATGGCACCGTTTCCGATACTGAATAAACTTTCCGAGGATTTTACGCTGTCTAAATCAAATCCTTCTTCAATAATTGACCAGTTATCTGGTTTGATATAATCTTGGTTCATTGTAATTTTTTTATTGTCCTTTTATCATTCAATTTTAGTCGAGGAGAGCTTCTATAAAAGAAAAATCCATAAACGTAAAATCTTTAAAATTATACTTTGCTTCGTGCAATATTTCAGCATCGCCCATACCAACACTAATCATGTTGGCAATGTTGGCGGCTTGAATTCCGGCTACGCTGTCCTCAAAAACGATGCAGTTTTTGTTGTTAGCGTTTACTAATTTGGCGGCTCTTAGAAAAACTTCCGGATCGGGTTTGGCATTGGTTACATCATTGCCATCAACGATGGCATCAAAAAAGTGCAAAATCCCTGTTTTCTCTAAAATAGGTCGGGCATTTTTACTGGCCGATCCTAGGGCAATTAGTTGTTTTTTTTCTTTAATAAATTGAAGAACGTTGATCACTCCGGGTAATAATTCGCTTTCGTTCATATCTACCAAATAGGATAAATATTCTTCGTTTTTTTGGATTAGCCATTTGTTTTTGTCCTCCTGTGAAGCTTGAACGTTACCAAGCGCTAAAATGATGTCAAGAGAACGAACGCGGCTAACGCCTTTTAATTCTTCGTTGTGTTCAGGGGTAAATTCGATTCCTAACTCTTGAGCTAATTTTTGCCAAGCCAAAAAATGGTATTTGGCTGTGTCAACGATAACTCCGTCAAGGTCGAAAATGAATGCTTTTTTACTCATTAATAATAATTTTCGATTTGTCATTGATGGTGAGTGAAATAATTCCCGCAAGAATCATAGATGCGCCACCAATTAATAGGGCATAAATAGGTTCGCTGTTAAAAAATCTAGAGACTAAAAAGCCTAAGATAGAAGCAGCGACCAATTGTGGAATTACAATAAAGAAGTTGAAAACTCCCATATAATAACCCATTTTACTTGATGGTAAAGCACCGGATAACATAGCGTAAGGAATGGACAAAATACTAGCCCAGGCAATTCCAACCCCAATCATCGGTAACCATTCCATAGTAAATGTTGTAGGTTCGGTGATGAAATAAATGGAAATTAATCCCAATCCACCAAAAGTTAAGGCAATGAAATGCGTAAATTTTCTGCTGGTGTATTTGGCTAATAACGGCAACAAAAATGCAGCGATAGCCGCAATCAGATTGTAATTAGCAAACATTTCACCGACTTGATTCGCACCATTGTTATAAGCCTCAGAAGTAGTGTCTGTTGTACCGTAAATGTGTTGCGTCACAGCAAGTGTAGTGTAAATCCACATAGAAAATAAAGCAAACCAAGAAAAGAATTGAACCCAAGCCAATTGCTTCATGATTTTTGGCATAAACTGAAAATCGTTCATGATAGTTACAAAACCATTGTCTGTCTTATTGGCTTTTTGCAATAATCCTGAGACCAACATGGCCAATCCGCCTAATCCAATTAAACCTAGGGAAAGCACATATAAATCTTTCTTTAAATCATAATTAAAAATGGCATAAGAAAAAACAACACTGACAATCAAAAATAAAATACCTTTTGTTAAGTGTGATTTTGCATTGGTAGCAAACCATTCTGCTGAATGGGTTTCTTTTTTGTATTCTGTTTCTTGGTGTTTTTCAAAGGCTTCCATTTCTTCCGGAGAATATTCTTTAGATGTCAGCACTGTCCAAAGAACAGTCACAATGAAAGCAACTCCGCCCAGGTAAAACGAATATTTAACCGAATCTGGAATAATCCCTAATGGAGCTGTGTTTTCAACACCGAAATAGGTAAAGATTAATGGGAGTTTGGAAGCAAAATAGGCGCCAATTCCGATAAAGAAACTTTGCATAGCAAATCCCATTGTTCGCTGTTTTTCCGGCAGATTATCCCCAACAAAAGCTCTAAAGGGTTCCATTGAAACGTTTATGGAAGCGTCCATAATCCAAAGCATTCCTGCGGCAAACCAAAGCACGGGTGAATTAGGCATTATGAATAATGCTGCTGAAGCTAAAATGGCACCAGCCAAAAAATAGGGTTTTCTTCTGCCTAATCGGGTCCAAGTTCGGTCTGAGAAATAACCAATGATAGGTTGAACAATTAAACCGGTTAAAGGAGCTGCAACCCATAATATAGGGATGTCATCAATATTGGCTCCTAAAGTTTGAAATATTCTGCTAACGTTTGAATTTTGCAGGGCAAAACCCATTTGAATCCCCAGAAATCCGAAACTCATGTTCCAAATTTGCCAGAAACCTAATTTACGCTTTTCCATTATCGTAATTTATTGGTTTGTAATACGATAAGCGCTTTGCTTATCAAAACTTTAATTTGTTTTCGAAGTAAAGTACAAGCTTTGATAATTAGGGTAAAGATAATAAAGAATTTATATTGTGATGATTCTCTTTAAAAAAAATGATATTGACAAGTTACGCAAACGTTTTTTGTTGATAAAAATCCTTTTATTTCGTGGATTCTCTTTCGACCAACTCGGTTTCGATTACTTCGGTTCTGTATTGTTCTTCGTCTTCTTCTTCGGCTTCTAGTCTTTCAATCAGCATTTTAGCAGCTTTGCCGCCCATTTTCACGCCATTTTGACTAACCGTTGTGATGCTTGGAGAAGAATATTTGGAAATGATTCCGTCTGTAAATCCGATGATAGAAATGTCTTCCGGGACTTTTTTGCCCAGTTTATTTGCTTCTTTTATAGCGGTGACAGCGAACAATTCATTTACGGCAAAAACGGCATCAATTTCATTGTTGGCCAAAAGATGGGCTATGCTGTCTTCGAAGTTTTCGGTGTCTTCAATTTTTAAAATAAGATTTTCGTCTACTTTTAAATCATTGTTTTTTAGGGCTTTGACGTAGCCTTCAGTTCTAAGTTTTCCAACGCTTACATAATCAACGGTTGAAATCAGCGCAATTTTTTTAAAGCCCTTATCGATTAAGTGCTGGGTTGCATTGAAGGCTGCAAGATTGTCGTCGATAATTACTTTATCGCAAAGAATTTCATTGGTGATACGGTCAAACATTACCACCGGCATTCCTTGATTGATGACTTCAATTATATGGTGAAAATCTTTCTTTTGTTGGGTTTCTTTTGACAGCGACATGATAAAGCCATCGATACTTCCGTTGGCTAGCATTTCCATGTTAATTACTTCTTTGTCAAAGGATTCGTCTGAGAGGCAAACCAAAACATTATAGCCGTTTTCATTGGCTACATTTTCTACTCCGCTGATGACCGTGGCAAAGAAATGGTGGATAATTTCGGGAATAATAATACAAATTGTCTTGGTTTTTTTGTTCTTTAAACTCAGGGCAATATTGTTGGGTTTGTAGTTGTATAATTTGGCAAATGCTTGAACTTTTTGACGTGTATCTTCGCTTATTTCCAAACTGTTTCTAAGTGATTTTGAAACGGTAGAAATGGAGACGTCAAGTTCTCTGGCAATCTGCTTGAGTGTTACTTTTCTTTTCATTTTAGGAATGTAATAAATACTGATTTCTGAATAAAGATATACGTTATTTTTAATTCTGTCAATTTTAGCCTTAAAATAATGAAATAATAGAAAAGTTTTCAACACGAAAACGTTTTCGGTGCAGATTTAACAAGCGTTTATTCCATCAATTGAAATTTTTACATAAATTTAACATTCGAAGTATATTTACAAGCACAAAATTAAATTTTTAACCTAAACAAAACGTATGAAAACAATTTACAAAAAGTTGTTATTTTTATTCCTGCTACTGCCTTTTAGCGCTCTTGCACAGAGCACTTTAAGCGGAGTTGTTGTTGACAGCAAATCAAGCCAACCATTGCCGGGAGTAAATGTAATTGTTCAAGGTGCGAACAACAGCACCACAACAGATTTTGACGGGAAATTCCAGTTAGGAGGCCTAAAAAACGGAGACAAATTAGTCTTTTCGTTTATTGGTTATGACTCTAAAACGGTTACTTTTTCAGGTCAAAAAACTGTTAACATCAGCTTAGATGAAAGCGCAAACCAGCTACAAGAAGTTGTGGTACAAGTAGGGTATGGAACCGTTAAGAAAAAAGATGCAACGGGATCGGTAACTACTGTAACTGCAAAGGATTTCAATAAGGGTGCGATTGTATCTGCAGACCAGTTGTTGACTGGTAAAGTTGCGGGTGTTAGAATTACCACTAATGGTGGTCAGCCTGATTCTGCACCTAATATTAGAATTAGAGGAGGTGCTTCGTTAAGTGCAAGTAACAATCCTTTAATTGTAATTGACGGAATTCCGATTGACAGTAACAATCCGGCCGGAGTTAGCAATCCTTTTTCGCTTATTAACCCGAATGATATTGAGAGTTTCACAGTGTTGAAAGATGCAAGTGCAACTGCAATTTACGGATCAAGAGCATCAAATGGTGTAATTATCATCACTACAAAAAAAGGAACTACGGGAGACATTAAATTTAATTACTCTGCTAATTTCACAGGTGGAAAAGTAGGGAAGAAAATCGAAATCATGGATGGGTCTACTTTTGTTAAGTTCATTCAAGAATATCATCCTACCTTTACTAACTTGTTAGGGGTTGATGATCCCAACAGTACTTTGACGGATGATTTGTCTACTCCTGAAGTAGAAGGAAGAATACTTTCTAATACTGATTGGCAAGATCAGATTTTCAGAAATTCATTTTCAACGGATCATGCCTTTAGTGCCAGAGCCAATATTTTTGGAGATGTGCCTTTCAGAGCTTCATTAGGATTCAATAAAACAGAAGGGTTAATCAAAACAAATGATTATCAAAGAACTACAATGTCGCTTAAGTTGACGCCAACTTATTTTAAAAAGCATTTAAAAGTTGACATTAATGCCAAAGGGATATCAAGCAAGAAAAATGCTGTAGATGAAGGAGGCGCTTTAGGTAGCGCAGTTTATATGGACCCTACTAAACCGGTATATGATAATTCTCCTAACAACAGATTTGGCGGATATTATCAAAACACCCGATTAAACGGAGGACGTTATATATTAGATGGCGCTTGGAATCCATTAGCCATATTAGAGCAAAGAGACAGACCGGAAAGAGTTTACAGATTTTTAGGAAACGTTGAGTTTGACTATAAATTTCACTTCTTGCCGGATTTACATTTTGTAAATAATTTTGGTTTGGATGGTTCAAGAGCTGTTATTGAAGAAAAGTATTCTGATAATTCTATTGCTACTTATCGTTTTAATCAAGGAACGGATCCTAATACAAACTATGTATTCAACCCGGGAAGAAATTATTACGAAGCCCAAAGAATTACCAATACTACATGGGATTCCTATTTCTTATATGCTAAAGAATTAAAAGGACTGGTTAATAAGTTTGATTTACAAGGAGGTTACTCTTATCAAAACTTCAAAAATGACGGTCACAGAGAATTTTACCAATATAATAATGATACTGGTATAAGAGAATTAGTTGTAAATGTTAATAATCCTAATAACAGATACTTCAATGTTTTAAACTTACAGTCATATTTCGGTAGAACAAACATTGATTTTGCTAATAAATATTTACTTACCGTTTCATTCAGAGCTGACGGTTCATCTTTGTTTAGAGAAGACAAAAGATGGGGCTATTTCCCAGCCGCTGCTTTAGCATGGAAACTTAAAGAAGAAAGTTTCTTGAAAAATGTAAGCTCAGTTAACGATGCTAAAATCAGAATTGGATACGGTAAAACCGGACAACAAAATATTACGGATGCGGTAGGTTTCTATCCTTCTACACCTTTGTTTGCTATAGGTAGTAATTCAAGTCAGTATCTTTCAGGAACTAATTTGTATTCAGCTATTGCCTTCAACCCTGATTTAACATGGGAGAAAACAACCACATACAATTTAGGACTTGATTTTGATTTGTTTAAAAACAGTTTCTTATCAGGAAGTTTTGACATCTATAAAAGAGAAACAACTGATTTGCTTGCCAGAGTAGCTTTGCCACCGGGACAAGGACTTTCAGATTCATTTGTGAAAAATGTTGGTTCTACAGAAGGAAAAGGGTTTGAGTTGAATTTAAACATCAAACCATTCAAGACAGACAACGCAAGTATTGAAATTACTTCCAATTTAGCCTATAACTATACTGAAGTTACAGACTTAAATGATGTTACTCAAATTACTGCTTTCGAGTCTGGGATTGGTACACAAACAGGAGTATATTTAGCGCGTCATGCGGTAGGATTTCAACCTTATTCTGCTTGGGTATTCCAACAATTATATTCAGCAGACGGTTCATTGATTCCTGGTGCTTTTGTGGATAGAAATGACGATGGAGTTATTACTAACGATGATAGATATTACAAAGCCTTACGTCCGAATTGGACATTTGGATTCGGATTTAATTTCAACTACAAAAACTGGGATTTAAGTTCAAACTTCAGAGGTCAAATCGGTGGTCAAACTTACAATCAGAGAAAAATGAGTTTAGGATGGGTTGATGCTGCATTACCGGTAAATACCAACAGTTTAACCAACGTGCTTGATTTTTACAGCAATGAAGCGGATGCTTCAATCCAAAACATTCAAGGTAACGTACCTTTATCAGATTACTACCTAGAAGATGCTACATTTTTACGTTGTGAAAATATTGTAATAGGGTATAGATTTAACAAGTTCATTAAATCTTCATCATTAAGAGTGTATGGAGCTTTAAATAATCCTTTTATCATCACCAAATACAAAGGTCAAGATCCGGAGAATTTCAATTCTATTGATAACAATTTCTACCCTAGACCTAAAATGTACACATTTGGTCTGAGTTTAGATTTTTAATTAAAAAACTATGAAAAAAATGAAAAAATTAAAATTGTTTAGCATTTGTATTTTGTTCTTTGGGACATTGTCATGTACCGATGATTTAAATACAGAACCTTTGGTAGAATTGTCGCTTCAACAATTGTTGCAAGAAGATCCCAATGCTATCACAGGTATTATGTCAAAACTGTATGGTTCGTTTGCCCTTTCCGGTGCTAATGGTCCCGGAAGTTCAGACATCAGTGATGACGCGGGGGAATCTCCTTTCTTAAGGGGAATTATCAATCTTCAGGAGTTTACTGCAGATGGTATGAAAAACCGATGGGGAGACGATGGATTAGACCAGTTAACCACTACTTCTAATTGGGATGCCAATAACAAGTTTTTCAGATATTTATACAACAGAGCTTTCTACACTATTCCACAATGTAATAATTTATTGGCGGTATTGTCTAGTGTTGATGTTCCTAACGAAGAAGCAGTTGTAAGTGAAGTTAGATTCTTAAGAAGTTTAGCTTATTTTTATTTAATTGACTGTTTTGGTAAAGGCGTTTTATTAACTGAAGATAACTTAGGTAGTGCAACACCGTTACCTCAATCATCAAGACAAGAGCTGTTTAATTTTGTTGAATCTGAATTATTGGCTATTGAAAATACTTTACCGGATACCAATCAGTATGGTAGAGCCAATAAAGCAGTTGGCAGAATGTTACTGTCAAAATTGTATATCAATGCAGAAGTTTACACGGGTACTCCTAGATACACAGAAGCACTTACCTTCATTTCTAAAGTGATTACTGAAGGAGGTTATAGTTTGGATCCAAATTTTGAACACATTTTTTCTGGAGACAACCATACATCACCCGAAATCATTTATCCTTTAATTGCTGATGCTTTGGTTAGCCAAAGTTATGGTAATACTACCTATTTGGTAAATGGAAGTTTGAACTCTGCTACAATGACTTTGTCAGATTATGGTGCAACCGAAGGATGGGGCGGACACAGAGCTTCTAAAGCATGGTATGGTTTATTTGGCGCTAATGCCGGTGAATTAGCTTCTTCACCTGACCAAAGAGCGCATTTGTTTTGGACATCTGGCCATACTTATGAAATGACCGATTACAGAGAATGGGAGAATGGTTATCCTTCGACCAAATTTAGAAACTCTAATTTCTTCTCAAGTTCTTCACCAACGTCTTTTTCAAGTACCGATTTTCCTTTATACAGATTAGCAGATGCTTATTTAATGTATGCAGAATGTGTAGTAAGAGGTGCAGGTGGCGGTTCAGTTTCTCAAGCTGTGAATTATGTAAATCTAGTAAGAGCTAGAGCAGGTGCTAATGCAATTTCAGCCGGAGATTTGACCTTAGATTTTATTTTAGATGAAAGAGGAAGAGAATTGATGTTTGAAGGACACAGAAGAACGGATCTTATCCGTTTTGACAAATTTGCAGGCGGTAGTTATTTGTGGCCATGGAAAGGAAACACCTTAAATGGTGCTTCGATTTCAACCAACTATAAACTTTTCCCTATTCCTCAACAAGCTCTTGAAGCCAATCCTAATTTAACTCAGAACCCAGGTTACTAATTAAAAAAATATACTTAAAAATGAAAAAAATATTAAAAATATCTAGTTTAGCTTTCTTGTTAATAGCAGGAGTTGCTTGTGAAAATGATGATCAAACAATAGCTCAGGCTGTAGGCGATCCTGAATTAATTGCTCCTGCTTCCGGAACAGAATATGAATTGTCTCCGGCTAACGAAACCAATGAAGCTACAACCTTAATTTGGAATCATGCAGATTATGATGTTCAAACGGAAGTAAATTATGAGGTTCAAGTGGCATTAGCCGGAACCGATTTTGCAACAGTGATCTCTGGTGGAACAACTACAAACAGATTTTTTACTTGGTCAGTAGCAGCTTTAAATCAAGTGGCTTTAGATGCAGGTTTAACTCCATACACTCCCGGAGATTTAGATGTTAGAATAAGAGGAACTTTAGGCGCTAATGCTGAAATGGAAAGTTTTTCAAATGTTATTACTTTGACAGTAACAACCTATACTACTGAGTTGCCAAAATTAGCAGTTCCTGGAAACCACCAAGGTTGGAATCCACCAACAGCTCCAAGAATAGCTTCTTCAGGATTTAATCAAACAGATTATGAAGGATATATGTGGTTAGACGGAGGATTCAAATTTGTTGGGCCTAATGTAGCAGGAGCCTTTGCCTGGGGTAATACTGATTGGGGTGATGATGGTTCTTTCTCAGGAGTTCTTGCAGAATCAGGAGAGTCAGACATTGTAGCTACACCTGGTTATTACAGAGTTAATGCCAATACAACAACATTGCTTTACACTGTTGTTCCAACAAATTGGGGAATTGTAGGTGCTGCAACTCCAGGAGGTTGGGATAATAGTACTGCATTAACTTACAATGCTACTACCAAAAAATGGGAAGGAACAGTAGTTATGACAGCCGGAGGTTATAAATTCAGAGCCAACAATGCTTGGGACATTAATTTAGGAGCAGATTCAGATTTAGATGGTTCAATGAACTATGGTGGACCGGATTTATCAGTTGATACTGCTGGGACCTATAATGTTGTTTTAGATTTAAGCAATCCAAGACAATATACTTATTCAGTGACACTTCAATAAGTAAATTAAGAATAACTAAAAAAGGGTTTCTTTTGGAAACCCTTTTTTTAAATTTTAAGCTATGAAAAATTTTATTTTATTTCTGTTTGCAGCCCTTTTAGGAAATTCAGCTTTCGCTCAAGTTTCTTGGCAAGGCGGTTCCAATCCTGATGCTACAGCAGCAGCTACCATACTGTTTGATAAATCAGGTACAGGGTTAGCCACTTACACAGGGACAATATACGCTCATACAGGGTTAACGGTAAACGGAACCCCTTGGCAAAACGTAAAAGGTTCTTGGGGTAACAATACCACACAACCGGCGCTGACTTTAGTTTCGGGAAATATATATAAATTAGACTTAACACCAACAATACTTCAGTATTACAATGTGACGTCCGGTTCGGTGACCAAAGTTAATATGGTTTTCAGAAATGCAGCCGGTAATGCACAAACAGTTGATTTGACTTTAGATGTAGGTGCTTTTCAGGCGGCATTAGTAACACCGGTTGAAAACAGTAATACCATTATTAATAGCGGTCAAAGTTTGACAGTAACTGCCAATAATACAAACGGTCCGGCTAATTATAACTTGTTGGCCAATGGTGTTAGTATTAACACTTTCTCAGGAACAAGTTATAATTATACCGATGCCAATATTACAGTTAATAAGACTTATGAACTACAAATTACACAAGGCGCTACTTTTTTCTCAAAAACTTTTGGAGTTATTGTAAATGCCGGAACAGTCAATGAAACAATGGCATCCGGTCTCGAAGACGGGATCAATTACAATCCATCCGATGTGACCAGAGCAACGGTTGTATTAGACGCACCGGGAAAAGATTTTGTTTACCTCGCCGGAAGTTTTAACAACTGGCAACCGGGAACCAATTATTTGATGAAAAAAGACCCGGGAACAGGAAAGTTTTGGTTAGAATTAACCGGATTGACCTCGGGACAACAATATACCTATCAGTATTGGGTAGTAGATTCTACACCAACGACCAATTCACCCGCAGTTGTAAAAACAGCGGACCCTTATTCAACCTTAGTACTGTCACCTTTTGACGACCCATACATCCCAGCCGCTTCTTACCCTAATTTACCGGCATTCCCTGCCGGGCAAACAAGAGAAGTTACCGTTTTGCAAACCGGTCAAACGCCCTACAACTGGAGCTCGGCAACAACCAATTTCGTTAAACCTAAAAAAGAAGATTTAGTAGTTTATGAAGTTTTAGTCAGAGATTTTGATGCCGATAGAAATTACCAAGATTTAATTGATAAAATTGACTATTTTAAAAATTTAAAAGTTAATGCAATCCAATTGATGCCGGTAATGGAATTTGAAGGAAATGAAAGCTGGGGCTATAACACTTCTTTTCATATGGCTTTGGATAAATTCTACGGTAACGCAGCTAAGTTTAAAGAGTTTGTCGATTTGTGCCACCAAAACGGAATAGCAGTTATTCTAGACCTTGCATTAAATCACGCTTTCGGAAGAAATCCAATGGTCAGAATGTGGATGAAAGATCCTGATGGGGACGGCTGGGGTGATCCTGCTGCCGATAACCCTTATTTTAATGAGTTTGCCAAACATAGTTATAGTGTCGGGTCCGATTTCAATCACTCTTCTGCAAGAACCAAATACTATACTAAAAGAGTCATCAAGCAATGGATACAAGAATTCAAAATTGATGGTTTCCGCTGGGATTTAACCAAAGGATTTACCCAAAACTGTTCCGGAGGAGATGACACTTGTACCAATGCTTACCAAGCTGACCGTGTTGCCGTTCTCAAAGAATATGCCGATTACTCTTGGTTATTAGACCCAACACATTACGTTATCTTCGAACATTTGGGTGGTGATAGCGAAGAACAACAATGGGCCAATTACCGTCTTGGAGAAACTCCAAGTAAAGGAATCATGATGTGGGGAGAATTACACGAAGCCTACAAACAACTTACTATGGGATTCTCAACCAATGCTGATATTAGCAGAATGGGTCACGTGAGCAGAGGATTTACCGGCAAACGTTTGTTAGGTTACCCTGAAAGTCATGACAAAGACCGATTGGTTTATGAAGCTGTTACTTACGGAAATGGAGGAGGAACAGCACCACCACTGAACAATTTAAATAATGCCGTTGCAAGAATGTCGGCTATTGGCGCGTTATCTATCCTAGTTCCGGGGCCAAAAATGATTTGGCACTTCGCTGAATTAGGAATGAACAATTCCATTTACACTTGTGAAAATGGAACTGTAAATTCAGAGAACGATGTCACAACAGGAGATTGTAAATTAGCCACAAAACCACAACCACAATGGGTCAACAACTGGTTAACCATGACTACACCCAACAGACAGCAAGTGTACAACGATTGGAAAAGATTAATCCAAATGAAAATCGAAGAGCAAGTGTTTGAAGGAGATTATGCCATTAGCCCAGACGGAAATAATATCAGACAGAGAATTTATGTCTATGACAATTCACTACCTTCAACACAATTGAAAAATGTGGTTATTATTGCCAATATGTCTGTGGCAAGTCAAAATATTAATCCTAGTTTCCCATACACCGGAAATTGGTACAATTTGATGGATAATACCCCTTACAATGTAACCAGCACCACCGCAACAATTACATTGCCTCCGGGAGGTTTCAGAGTCTATGGTAATCAGCCTGTAGCTTTATCAACTAATGATTTTGACATTGTGAACCAAGTGAGTTTGTATCCAAATCCAACTTCAGGAAGTTTCAGCATCAAAGGACAAGTGGCCAAAGTGGAAGTGTATTCTATCACCGGACAAAGAGTTAAATCCTTTGAAAATATTTCATCAGAAGCCGATCAATTCGACATCAGTGAATTGAACAGCGGTGTATATTTAGTCAAAGCTTTTGACCTAAATAACCATTCTACAACGATGAAATTAATCAAACAATAAGGTTAGATTAGTTATATAATTATTTTGCAGGAGCCACGTTTTTTTTAAGCGTGGCTTTTGTTTTATAAAAATTTTCCCCTTAAATTTTTTTGTCTCTGTGATGAATTGTATTTTTGACTCATGAAAAAGCCATCAAAGTCAATCATAGTCAGGATTTTAAAGATAACCGGAATCACTTTTGGTTCTATTATCCTTTTGTTGTTTTTGATGCCTATACTTTTTCCGGGAAAAATTGCCGAAGAAGTAAAAGCGTTCGCCAATAAGAAATTAAACGGCGAATTAGATTTCAAAGAAGCCAATCTTTCGTTCTTCAATCACTTTCCGTCTTTAACTTTAACCCTAACCGATTTTTCCTTAAAAGGTTCTGCACCCTACCAAAATGAAACATTAGTTTCCGCCAAGGAAGTGTCGTTCGGAATAGATATCAGCTCTTTGATTTTTGACAAAAGTGTTACTATCGATAAAGTTTTCGTGTCCAATGCGTTAATTAATGTAAAAGTCAATGCCAAAGGCGAAGCCAATTACAACGTCTACATTTCCGAAGCCGAAACGACAAAAAAAGATACCACAAGTAATACGTCACTTCGATTGGATAAAATTGCCATTGAAGACAGCCATTTGGTGTACGATGACCAATCAACGAAAGTTTTAATCGATGCCAAAGGATTTAATTACATCGGTAACGGCGACTTAGACCAAGCCATATTCGACATCTATACCGAAGCCGAAATCGAAGACTTCGATTTTGCCTATGACGGACAACAATACCTCAAAAACAAAAAGGTAAAAGCCGATTTGATTACCAAAATCAATACCAATTCCCTGGCCTTTGTCTTCCAACAAAATAATTTAAAAATCAACAAGCTTCCGGTGGAATTCAACGGGAAGTTCGACTTCCTGAGCAATGGTTACGATATGGATTTTAACATCAAATCGGAAGACAGTAAGCTCAACGATTTCTTCACGGCTTTGCCACCGGCTTATGTTACTTGGCTCGACAAAACCAAAGTCAAAGGCAGTACCGATTTGTCTTTTACCCTAAAAGGAAAATACATCGCTTCTAAAAATCAAAAACCAGATGTGGCTTTCAATATGAAAATTCGTGACGGTTTGATTGAATACAAAGATGCACCTTTTCCGGTATCGAATATCTTCCTCAATTTTGACACCCAATTACCGTCCTTGGACACCGAAAAATTAAAAGTCAATATCGATTCTATTTTCTTTAATGTCGATAAAGATTATGTCAAAGCAATTATCAAAACTGAAGGTTTGTCGAAACCGAATATCAGCGCCAGAATCAATTCCAAAATTGATTTAGCCCAAATGGACAGAGCTTTCGGATTGGAAAATATGGATTTGCGCGGTATACTCAATATGGACATCAAATCAAACGGGGTTTACGACAAAAAGAACGGTAAGATTCCGGTAACCAATGGGAAAATCAATTTCAAAAACGGCTACGTAAAAACCGATTATTACCCAAATCCGATTCAGAACATCAATGTAGTCGCCACGGTTTTAGACCAAAAAGGATCGTTGGATGATTTGAAAATCAATATTACGCCGGCTTCTTTTGAGTTCGAGGGAAAACCTATTTTTGTCAACGCCAAGCTGCAGAATTTCGAAAATATCAATTACGATATTAAAGCCAAAGGCGAATTGGATTTAGGCAAAATCTACCAAGTCTTTTCCCAAAAAGGGCTCGATGTAAAAGGCTACATCAATGCCGATGTTTCCTTCAAAGGTTCGCAAGATGACGCTATGAATGGCAGATACGCTAAGTTGCAAAACAAAGGCACTTTAAAATTGAGAAATATCAAAACCACTTCGGAATATTTGCCCAAACCATTTGTGATTAAAGAAGGAACTTTTGTGTTCAATCAGGACAAAATGAACTTCAATGATTTCATGGCGGCCTACGGTCAATCCGATTTTAAAATGAATGGTTATCTGCAAAACGTAATCGATTTTGTGTTGACGGATAAAGCCATATTGAAAGGGAATTTCCAATTGCAGTCGGACTATATCAATGTCGATGAATTCATGACACAAACCACTGCAACAACCATTTCAGATTCAACTAAAGCAACAGTCGCAGCCGGAGTGGTGGTGATTCCTTCTAATTTCGATTTGCAGTTTAAGGCTACTGCGAAAAAAATTAATTTTGAAGGGTTGGCTATAGACAATCTAAAAGGCAACATGAAAATCGACAAAGGGCAATTAGAACTCAAACAATCCGGTTTTGATTTGATTGGTGCCAATGTTAAAATGGATTTGGTGTACGGCAGTCAATCGACTGAGAAAGCTTTTTTTGATTTCAAGATTTTGGCCAAAGAATTCGACATCAAACGCGCTTACAACGAAGTAAAAATGTTCCGAGAAATGGCAACCGCAGCCGAAAGTGCCGAAGGAATTGTTTCCTTAGATTATAAAGTCGCCGGAATTCTCGACGCGAATATGGCACCCATTTATCCATCCCTAACCGGAAAAGGAACCTTGTCTGTAAAAAAGGTCAAGATGAAAGGGTTCAAAATGTTTGGTGCCGTAAGCAAAAAAACAGGCAAAGACGCTATTAAAAATCCGGATGTATCGCAAGTTGATATCAAAACCACCATTAAAAATAACATCATCAATATTGAACGTTTCAAGTTCAAAGTCGCCGGTTTCCGCCCAAGAATTGAAGGACAAACCAGTTTTGACGGCAAGCTGAATATTAAAATGCGTTTGGGTTTACCACCATTTGGCATCATTGGCATTCCGATTAAAGTTACGGGAACACAAGACGAACCCAAAGTACGTTTGGGCAAACAAACCGAAGACTTACAAGAAACCGAATACGAGGGCGAAGTGCCGCAACCTATTTCAGCGGAACCAAAACCCTTGTAATTTCCAATAGTTTTTCGGTTATAAATTCACGCGCTATAACTTATCTTTGTAGCCAATAAACTTTTATTTTTTGATATGAATAATGCAGTTGCCGGTTTTTCCAAATTGTCCAAAGAAGAAAAAATCAATTGGATTGCTAACGAATATTTCAGTAATCCGACCGAAGCGATTACCACCATCAAACAATATTGGAACAGCGATGTCAAATTGCAACAGCTGCACGACGAATTCATAGAAAATACAATTACCAATTTCTATTTGCCGATGGGTATTGCGCCCAATTTCCTAATCAATGGTAAATATTATTCGGTACCAATGGTGATTGAGGAAAGTTCGGTAGTTGCGGCAGCAGCCAAATCAGCCAAGTTTTGGAGTACACGAGGCGGATTCAAAGCGACCGTTTTAAATACAGAAAAGATTGGTCAAGTTCACTTTTTATTCAAAGGAGATGCAGCTAAACTGCAAGCTTTTTTCAATACAGTAAAACCAACTTTAATCGATTCCACCGAGAGCATTACCAAGAACATGCAAAAGCGTGGCGGCGGTATTTTAGGATTGGAACTCAAAGATAAAACAGCGGAATTAGAGAATTATTACCAATTGCATGCAACCTTTGAAACCAAAGACAGCATGGGCGCGAATTTCATCAATTCGTGTTTGGAACAATTGGCCAAAACTTTAAAAGAAGCAGCACAAAACCATTCCGCTTTTAGCGAAGCCGAAAAGAACATTACGGTTGTCATGAGTATCTTGTCCAATTATGTTCCGAATTGTATAGTGCGTGCCGAAGTTTCCTGTGAAGTTTCAGCTTTAGCTGAAAAGAAAATAGAAAATCCGCAAGAGTTTGCCGAGAAATTTGTGCAAGCCGTTCGTATAGCAGAGATTGAACCATTCCGCGCGGTAACGCACAACAAAGGCATCATGAATGGTATTGACGCTGTGGTTTTGGCTACCGGAAATGATTTCCGTGCCGTCGAAGCCGGCGTGCATGCTTATGCTTCGAGAAATGGTCAGTATTCAAGTTTGTCTCATGCTCAAATTGAGAACGGTATTTTTACCTTTTGGATGGAAATTCCGTTGGCTTTAGGAACGGTTGGCGGATTGACTTCATTGCATCCGTTAGTAAAAATGGCTTTGGAAATCCTAGGCAAACCTTCTGCACAAGAATTAATGCAATTGGTTGCGGTCACCGGTTTGGCACAAAATTTTGCTGCTTTACGTTCGTTAACCACAACCGGAATTCAGGAAGGTCATATGAAAATGCATTTGAATAATATTTTAAACCAATTCGAAGCCACATCCGAAGAGCGAAAAACAATTGTAAAGCATTTCGAAAAAAATACGGTGACACATTCTGCCGTAGTAGCACTGATTGAAAATCTAAGAAAATAATCTTTTGAAGAAATCCTTTTACAGCAACGGAAAATTACTCATTACAGGAGAATATGTGGTACTTGACGGTGCCCAAGCTTTTGCGTTGCCTACCAAGTATGGGCAAAATCTAATCATAGAAGAAGCTGATGGAGACAGCATTCAATGGACGAGTTACGACAGCGACAAGAGTGTTTGGTTTGAAGATATTATTCCGTTTGCCTCGATAGTTAGAAAAGAACGCCATGATGATGCCAAAAGCATTAAAAACACTTTAATTGAAATCCTGCACGAAGCGTATTTGATGAATTCTGATTTTATTACCCAAACGAAAGGTTATAAAATCACCACCGAACTGACATTTCCCAAATCATGGGGTTTAGGAACATCTTCTACACTAATCAACAACATTGCCCAATGGTTGCAAATTGATGCCTTTGAACTGCTTAAAAGAAGTTTTGGCGGTAGTGGTTACGATATTGCGTGCGCCCAAAATAACTCAGGGATTTTATACCAAATTGTAGACGAAAAACCGGTGGTTGAGATTGTGAACTTTAATCCCGACTTTACGGATAAAATTTTCTTTGTTTATTTGAATAAAAAGCAGAACAGCAGAAATGCGATAGCCTCGTATTACAGCAATCAGGTCGACATTCGCAAAACCATTCCGGTGATTAATGAACTGACGAAAACAGTTGTAGAGGCGGAGCAGCCTAAAACTTTCGCATTGGCTTTGGCCCAACATGAAATAGCCTTAAGCAATATTTTAGAATTGTCGACGGTTAAAGAAACACTATTTCACGATTTTGATGGCGTGATTAAAAGTCTAGGCGCATGGGGAGGTGATTTTGTACTGAGCATCTCTAAAGAAAATCCAACAGACTACTTCAAAGAAAAAGGTTTTGAAATAGTCATCCCTTACCACGAAATGATCTTATAATAAAAAACCCCGAATTCACTTCGGGGTTTTTTATTTATTGTGATTTACGATTAATAGAAATCAGCTCTGTTGTCTTGGATGTCTGCTTCGTTTTTCAACGCTTGCATAAATCTTCCGGCATTACCGGCAGCTTGTGGCTTTAATTTATTTACGTAATCAGTATATTTTGGAAGTGCTGGTGCTTTAGCAACGGTTTTGGTTACCACTACATAAACTCCGGCATTGCCATCAATAGCTTTAGAAATTTGTCCTGCTTTTGAAGCGAAAGCAGTTCCTACCACTTTTGGCTCAAAACCGGCACCAGGAACAGCCGGACTTTCAAGGGTTAAATCAACAGCGTTAACCACTGCAACTTTATTTGAGGCAGCAATGGCAGCCAATGAACTTCCGGTCATTTTAGCTTTGATCATTTCTGCTTTCTTTTTGTTTTTCAAAAGACCTTCCACTTGTGGTCTGGCTTCTTCAACAGCCATTAAGCCTTTCTCGTTTACTTTTTTCAATTTCACAATTACATGACCCATATTAACTACTTCGAAACGTTTTACGTCTCCAATGTTAGTATCGTCTGCAAATGCCCATTTCACGATTTGTCTTTGGTTACTAACCGCACCAAAACTTTCGTCAATGGCTTTAACTCTTACCGATGGATTCACCGTCAATTTAGCTTCTTTGGTCAAAGCAGCAAAATCTTTACCGGAAGTAGCATCCATTTCAAACTTAGTAGCTTGGGTGTAAATTTTGTCATTTGTTGCTTCTGACGGCTCAATTTTTTCAGCAATGGTAGCCAATTTAATAGCGTCTTGCTTGTCGGTAACGCTAATGATGTGGTAACCAAATTCAGTTTCTACTAAACCAATTTTTCCAACCGGATTGTTGAATACGAAATCGTTGAACGGTTTCACCATTTGGCCCGGACCGAAATAACCCAAATCACCGCCTTGTTGTGCAGAAGAGTCATCAGAATTGGACATCGCCAAAATCATAAACATTGATGGGTTGGCTAATGCTTGGGCTAATAATCCTTCAGCTTTGGCTTTGGCTTGTTCTTTAGTTCTTTTCTCTTTTTTGTTAGGAACTTGAGTACCTTCCCAACTGATTAAGATGTGACTTGCTTTTGATTTTGCACCTGCTTTTCTTCCTAAAGCTTTAGAAATACAATAGTAGTTGCTAAACATATATGGTCCGTATACTTGACCGGTTGCTAAACCAAATAATTGTTCAGCGTGTTCTGCCGGCAAATCTTGTTTGGTGATGTAAGTTGAGTCAAAAGGAATGTCAGAATTTTGGTTTACAAATTCAGCAATATTTTTTGCCGATTGGAAACTTGGAATCGTATCATTTTTACCATCTTTGAATTCAACACGTGTAGTCAATAGCGAATTGATTTTGTTTTTAACTTCTGCCTCGTCTTGAGCAGATGGTTTTTCTTCAATCAATACATACTCCAATTCGCGAGATTCTTCTGATTTGAATTTTTTCTCTTTGGTTTTGATGTAAGCTAAAATCTCATCGTCAGTGATTTTAACGTCGCTGTCTTTGATGCTTGAGTAAGGAACTGAAACAAAGTCAAAAGTTACTTTGTTCATCTCGGCCTCGTATTTGAATTTACCTTCAGTTTCTGTAGTATACATGGCGCCTTTTACCAATGAATTGTAAATTTGGTACTTGGCATTTAATTCAGCGTCTTTTTCTCTTTCTTTTAAGATTTGAATTCCTTCCGGATTGGATTTGAAGTAATCTTTAAACTTGGTTACATCAAATTTTCCGGCAGCATTCATAAACATTTGGTTTTGGCCAATGTTGGGATCCGCTTTGAATACTTCAACAATATGTTTTTCGCCAACGCGTAATCCTAATTTTTCGAATTCAGCGGTCAACAAGGCAACACTTACTTCTTGGTTCCAAACTTGGTTAGAAGCTTGCATAGAAGTCATTGGTTGACCGTTTTGTCCGCTTTTTTCAACGTTTGCTACTTTAATTCTAAAGTCTTCAAAAGAAATATCCTTTCCGTTAACACTTCCTACGTCAGTTGATATGCTTTTAAAGCCGTTGCTAAATAAATCTTGCACGACAAAAGCCAATAATGCAAAACCTATAAGTATTAAAAGTAAGCCTGAGCGATTTCTAATTTTTGATAAAATTGCCATTTCTAATCTTGTTAATTTTTAATTCAGTTTGCGAAAATACAATTATCTGTGAAATAATAATACTCACTTAGTTATAATTTCATCTATTTTTTAATTTTTTTGCAGAAACTAATCAATTAGCATCATTTTCACCAATTCGATTTTCTTATTCGTCGCTTCTTCTATGGTGAATTGGAAGTTTTCTATGGTGATTTGATCTCCTTTTTGCGGAATTTCTTTGAAGAAATCAACGATAAATCCACCCAAAGTACCATAAGAATCTCCTTCAGGGATATTCAATTTGTACGTTTCGTTTAAGTATTCTACTTCCAATCTTGTTGAAAACAAGTAAGTAGTGTCGTCGAGTTGTTTTTCCGTGAAAGCTTCATCAGAATCGTGTTCGTCTTCTATTTCACCAAACAGTTCTTCTACGATGTCTTCGATGGTCACAATTCCAGAAGTTCCACCATATTCATCCAATACAACAGCCACGCTTTTTCGCTTTTTGGTCAACAAATTCATCATGTCTTTGATGTAGATGGTTTCGGGTACAAACTCGACAGGAATCATCACCGATTTAATGGTTCTTGGTTTTTTGAAAAGTTCAAAGGAATGCACATAACCAACAATATCATCCATCGTATTGAGATACACCAAAATTTTAGAATACCCGGTTTCAATAAACAGTTGTCGCAAGTCAGATACTGAACTATATAGGTCAACCGCTACTAATTCGGTTCTTGGGGTCATAATTTCTCTGGCCTTTACACCGGAAAATTCAAGGGCATTTTGAAAAATTTGAATTTCAGAATCAACGGTTTCGTGGTCTTGCACCGCGCTCATTTGCTCAGTGATGTAATTGCCCAATTCTATTTTGCTGAAGGAAAGGGTAACTTGATCTCCTTCGGTTTTGAAAAATTTCTTCAAAATATAATCGGATATCCAGATCATAAAGGAAGAAATGTAGTAGAAGAGTTTGTAAAAAAAATAGGCAGGCAAAGCAAAAAACTTCAGGAAACTATTGGCATAAATCTGAAAAAATACTTTAGGCAAAAACTCCGAAGTCATCAAAACGATTAGTGTCGAAATTACAGTTTGTAACAATAAATTTGATAAATCGGTAAATTGATAACCAAGATTCACAAACCATTTCATCAGTAAGTCACCCATGAAAAATCCGTAAATTACCATAGCAATATTGTTACCAACAAGCATGGTAGCAAGGAACTTGGAAGGCTTTTCGGTGAGCTTGGTTAGGATTTTGGAAATAAAATCATCTTGTTTTTTTTCAATTTCAAGATAAATTTTATTGGAGGAAATAAAGGCAATCTCCATTCCCGAAAAAAAGGCGGAAAGTATCAAACACAAGATAATAATTCCGACCTCCATGCTTTAGGGTTTTTTATTGCGCTCAGCAAATTTTTTGGCAAAATTTCTGCGAAAGAAAAACATGAAAATACAGACTGCTGCAAAGGCGGCACTGATAATCCAATTTTCTTTTTCTTGCCATCTTAGAAAGGAATCAACGCCAAAAAGAACTCCGGCGATTAGGTAAGCGTATTGGGTAAATTTTAGATAGTTCATAATTATTCTGATGATTGGACTTGTCCGGATACTTTTTGTGAATTTACTTTTTTGAAATCTTTACTGAAATCAATTCCTTCGCCATAGGAAACCCCTTTTGGTGAAGTAAATTTAAACTTTTTTTCGGTAAAAAACCATTCGTTTTTTTGGTCGTAATACAATTGCTCAGTTTCGAGTTGCTCTCCGTTTTGGTTAGAGATTTTTACATTGCCTTGTAAGTCAATCATGTCGGTGATTTTATATCTTACCGCATAGTTGGCGTCGATGTAAGTCTGTTTTCCGTCTTTGTCAAATAAGGTCAAATGCATGCCTTTGGGAAATTCGGTAAAGGGAAATTCTACCGTGGCATAATCAAGCATTTTCGGACTGATTAAATTGGCGGTAATTCTACCTGAATCGGTGTATTTTAAATTGATTGAATCGGCATCACCACTAGGGGTAAACTCGGAAACGCCCATTTTTTGAACCTCTTTAAAATTGCTTTCACACGAGGTAACTGCCAGACATACCAACAAAGAGAACAAGAAAATGCTATTTCTGAAAAGGACATTCATTATTTAGCGGGAAAAGTAATGGTTTCATTTATCCAACAATCGATGGTTAATGATTTTCCATTCATTTTGGCCTTATTGATTTCAGCCTGTGTCAAAGCTTTCGAAGCAAAGTCCTGCGCCATTTTATCGGCTGCGGGTTTTAGCTTAGGATCGGCAATACCGGCTTTTTTAGCGGTTTCTATGGCCAAATAATAAATGGCTTTTTTTTCAAAATCGTCTTTACCGCATTCCTCCGGAGCATAAGAATACAATTGGGCCAAAAACAAATGCGCTCTTCCCATTTTCGGGTCAAACTGCAAAGCTTTGTTTAGCGTTTCTTTAGACTTGGTCATGTCGTTTGCCAACAATCCTGTTGCTAAGGTGTAATAAATTTTGGCTTTCTCTTGCGGGTTGGTTTCTAAATCGGCCGCTTGGTTGTAAAACTGAATGGCTTCGGTGAATTTTCTTTGACGCAAATTGGCCAAAGCCATGAAATAAGCCGATTGAGAAGTGGCTTTTACACTATATAATTTTTCAGCCATGGTCACAAATACGGGTTGTGAACTGCATTTAGCGGAAAGATTGGTTAAAGCAGTTGCAATCCAATCGTTATTGTCTTTGTTTTGGGTGAAGTTTTTTTCGTAATACGATGCCAAATTGCTGCAATTTACTAAGTCTTTGGACAATGCATTAATGCCTCGCTGTGCGGTTTTGTATTGGTCTGTTTTCTCCGTTTGGCTGTTTTGCAATTGGGTAAGCATATAATTAACCAAAGTATATTTGTCTAAAACCAAATCAGCAGTAAATTTTTTATCACCGGCTTTGTATTTTTCATAGCAAAGACTGAAATAGGTGTAAATGGCATTGGCGTTGGTTATGCTTGCTGAAGCTTTAGAGAAACCGCTGTCCAGCAAACTAAAAATCTCTTCTTTAGCTTCTATTTTGTTGTCGTGTAAAGCCATGGCCTTATTCACTTCATAATCTGCTGTTTTTTCGGGGAAGTTTTTGTTGTATTGGTCGTAAAGCGCCATTTTATCACGAACCAAAGTTTCTTTCTCTTCTGCTGTGGCGGCATTGTCTATTTTGTACTGAATGATATTAAATCCGTCGGTGTAAACGCTTTCACTTTGTTTTGGGCAATTTTTTTTCACTTCACTCCAAGTATCAAAAGCAGCAGCGATGTCTTTGGCCTTAAAAAAATCCTGATAGGCAGTCATTTTAGAAGTGCAGTCAAACTTTTGGGCATTGATATTTGTAATAAACAAGATGCCAATCAGAGAAAAAATTGCTTTCATAATGAAAAAATTTTAGTCATATTTACGTTTTACGAACCATCTGTCATTAAGAGACAAACCAACACTGATGTTAAAATAGTTTTCTTCTACTAAGTTATAATATTTAGTACCTCTTTTGCCCATTTCCAAACCTATGTTGATTTTAGAAAAACTACCGCCTAAAGGAAGACCAAAACCGATATTGGCAGCAAAATCAGTTATCGATTTGTCTTGAATTACCAAACCGGTATTTTCGTATCTCAATCCGGCGCGGTAAGTTATTTTTTTGAAATAATTGGAATAGGAGTTGTAATTTGGAATAAAATAACCGCCCATACTATAACGAACGGAGTTTTCAAAAGTAGCTCCGTTGATGTCCTCAAAACGATTAGACATGGCGCTGTTGTTTAAAAGGGTAACTTCGGCACCAAGAAGCCATTTCTTTGCCTCACCCAATCCGGAACCAAAAGAGAGTTTCGACGGCAGTTTGATGGTGGTATTGGCTACATCAACTTCTTCAGTTTCGATGATGCTGATTCCTCCGGAACTTAAAAATTGTATGATTTCAATAAAGCGGGTATTGCTGAGTTTAACTTTAGATTCGGGTGAATATCCTAAGCTACTGAAAAAACTTAGCTTTTTGTTTAATTTTGTTTGATAAGTAGCGCCAAAATCAACATTAAATCCTTGAATGGTTGATGCATTACTTTCACGAGTTCCGTATTGAATTTCGTTTTGGTATCTTAAATTGGTGGTTTCTACAGTACCAAAATTATACTGTACATCCGCTCCGATATTAATTTTTTTGGTCAATTTGTAACCTGCCCCAAAAAATACTTTGTTCACGCCGCCAATCCCGCTATATCTTGAGTAAATAGGCACATCATCATCTGAAACACTCTGGATTTTGTACCCAACGGAAGAATAAGGGATGAGGCCGAAACCTAAACCTAATTTGCCGATTGGAACGCCAACAGCCAGATAATCAAGAGTCGTTCTTCTGGCTTTTTCTTCTTGGGTTTCAGTTTTAGATTTGGTGTTGGCATAAGTGCCGCCAATAGAAAATGTGGTAAGTTTGAGACTCGCCAAATGAGCCGGGTTTTGAAGGTTCAAGTGAATACTGTCGGGAAAAACTGAAAGTCCGCCCATGGCACGAGTTTCCGCAGTTCCTTTAAATTTGATGTCTCCAATTCCGTAATAAGAATATGGGGAAGAAGTTCCCTCTTGAGCTAAGGCAGAGAATGAAAAAAGTAAACAAAGGCTTACTATAAATTTTTTAATCATTTTTGATTGTATTGAAATGTTTGGTTCAAACCTTCCAGCAGAAAATTTGAATTGGCAAATATGGTATTTTTTAATCGTTTAGCCAAAAATTCTGCATCGCCACCCGTTAAAATTATGATAAATTTAGCGTATTGTGATTTATACTGTTCAATAAAGCCGTCAATTTCAAGCGTTATACCGTTTACAACTCCCGAATGTATAGATTCTTGGGTCGAATTTCCAATTACATATTCCGGGTAAGCTTTTTTTAATAAAGGTAATTTTGCGGTAAATTGATGCAAAGATTCATAACGCAAACGAATACCGGGAGAAATAGCGCCGCCGAGATATTGATTGTGTTCATCAACAAAATCATAAGTGATACAAGTACCGGCATCAATTACAAGTCGGTTTTGATTGGGAAATTGCAACGTGGCCGCGGTAGCCAATACCATTCGATCGATACCAAGGGTTGCAGGAGTGCTGTAAAGATTCACAAAAGGAAATTTACTCTGATGTGTGATAAAGTAAACCGAAGCTCTTTTTTCAAAACACAAAAAGTCAGTTTGGGTAATATTTCCAACACTAGCCACCACAATATGGTTGATTTTTAAATGTTGGTCCAAAATAAAATTAATTTTTTCGACCACTTCTTTTTTGTCAAAAACAATGACGGTCAAAAGAGTATCGTCTTCAAATACAGCGGATTTGATTCGGGTATTTCCAACATCTATGGCTAATAGCATACGGGCGATTTTGATTAGGCTAAGGTAAGAATAGTTTTTTTTTATTATTTGTTTTGGATAAATTAAAAATCGTTCTATATTTGCACCCGCAACAATCAAGGCATACCGCCGAACGAGACGTAGCAAAAGAAGGTACCTTAGCTCAGTTGGTAGAGCAATGGACTGAAAATCCATGTGTCCCTGGTTCGATTCCTGGAGGTACCACTTAAACCCCGATAAGAAATTATCGGGGTTTTTTGTTTTTCGGGAATTTTGAAGTCTAAAATCCCGGTTTAAAAATGCATTTAACACAAAAATGTGCGGTGGTTTCTAAATTTTTCACTAAAATTGACCTCTTTTATAATCCATCATTACAATGAAAATAAAAAAAGCAGTTGTACTGTTCCTTTTATCGTGCTTTTCTTTAACGGCACAGCAAAAATTAAGCGTTGAAGAAATTTATTCAGGAGCTTTCAGACCTGAAGCCATGGACGAACTTATCGCCATGAAAAACACCAACCAATACACCGTTCTCAACTTTGACCGTACTTCAAGATCCATGCAAATTGATTTGTATGATTTTGCGACGCTTAGAAAGGTCAGTACTTTGATTGACACCAAAAGCTTTCCGGAATTAACAGCCGGTATTGACAGTTATTTTTTTAGTAAAGACGAAAAACAATTGTTAATGGCCAATAATTCCAAACCAATTTATCGTCACTCATTTACCGCCGATTACTTTCTTTACAATTTAGCGACCAAAAAACTAACCAAAGTGTTAGAACAAGTTCAAAGACCGACATTTTCTCCCGACGGCTCTAAAATAGGGTTTGCCAAAGCCAATAATCTTTTCATTTATGATATCGCTTCCGCAAAAGTGACTCAGGTAACTACTGATGGTAAGAAAAACAGCATTATCAACGGAATTACCGACTGGGTTTATGAAGAGGAGTTTGCCTTCGTGAGAGCTTATGATTGGAGTGCCGATAGCAAAAAGTTGGCCTATATTCGTTTTGACGAAAGCGAAGTGCCTGAGTTCTCCATGAATGTTTTCAAGAAAAACTTATATCCAACGGTAGAAACGTTCAAATATCCAAAAGCCGGTGAGAAAAACGCCTTGGTTTCTTTGCATATTTACGATGTGACTTCGGCCACCGTTAAAGCCATCAACTTAGGAAATTACAATGATTTCTACATCGCGAGAATGGAATGGACCAATGAGGCCAATGTGCTTTCTGCTCAAGTGTTGAACCGTCATCAAGACAATTTAGATTTGTTGTTCATTGACAGTACAACCGGAACGGCAAAAGTTGTTTTAAACGAAAAAGACAAAGCCTACGTAGATGTGACCAACAATTTGACGTTCTTAAAAGACAACAGTTTCATTTGGACATCTGAAAAAGACGGCTTCAACCATATTTATTTATACGACAAAACCGGAAAGTTGAAAAACCAAGTGACCAAAGGCAATTGGGAAGTAACAGCTTACTATGGTTTTGACGAAAAAACCAAAACAGTTTTCTACCAATCGGTTGAAAATGGTTCTATTGTAAGAGATGTGTACCGTATTGGTTTAGACGGAAAAAATAAAATCAAGTTATCAAAACAAGTCGGTACCAATGGCGCAACTTTGAGTCCGAACTTTGAATATTTTATCAACCGATATTCCAGTGCTACTCAGCCAACCGTTTTTACTTTAAACAGTGCCAAAGACGGCAAGCAAATCCAGTCTATTGTTGACAACAAAGCTTTGGTAGAAAAAATCAAGAAATACGATTTACCGGCCAAAGAATTTTTCGAATTAACCACCGAGAAAGGCCACAAACTAAATGCCTGGATGATCAAACCCAAAGATTTTGATGCGACTAAAAAGTATCCTGTATTTATGTTCCAATACTCCGGACCGGGTTCGCAAGAAGTCGCTAACAATTGGTTGGATTCTAATGATATGTGGTTTATGATGTTGGCACAACAAGGTTATATTGTAGCTTGTGTAGATGGTAGAGGAACCGGTTTTAAAGGAGCAGCTTTCAAAAAATGCACCCAAAAAGAATTAGGAAAATACGAAGTAGAAGACCAAATCGATGCCGCTAAAGTCATTGGGAATTATGCTTATGTAGACAAAACCAGAATCGGTATTTTCGGTTGGTCTTATGGCGGGTTTATGAGTAGTAATTGTCTTTTCAAAGGCGCTGATGTATTCAAAATGGCCATTGCCGTGGCACCGGTTACCAATTGGCGTTTCTACGACAGTATTTATACCGAAAGATACATGCAAACTCCGCAAGAAAACGCAAGTGGTTATGACGACAATTCGCCTATCAATCACGTGAGCAAGCTAAAAGGAAACTTTCTTTTAATTCACGGAACCGCTGATGACAATGTGCATGTACAAAATACCATGCAAATGATTGAAGCTTTGGTGCAAGCCAACAAACAATTTGATTGGGCGATTTATCCCGACAAAAATCATGGCATTTACGGCGGTAAGACCAGAGTGCAATTGTTCAATAAAATGACCAATTTTATCAAAGAAAATTTATAATTAACCAATACAAACTAAAACCAATATTATGAGTGAAACTACAGTAAAAACAGGACATCCAAAAGGACTCTATTTCCTTTTCTTTACAGAGATGTGGGAAAGATTCAGTTATTATGGAATGAGGGCAATCTTTATTCTATTTATGACGAAAGTTTTATTAATGAAAGATGCAGATGCTTCTGAAATTTATGGGAGTTATACAGGGTTAGTTTATCTAACTCCACTTTTAGGAGGTTATCTGTGTGATAAGTTTTTAGGAAATAGAAGAAGTATTGTGATTGGTGGTTTGTTAATGGCTATTGGTCAGTTTTTTATGTTTTTCAGTGCTTCTGCCGGTGTAAATGGAGGTGTTTCACTAATGTGGATGGGATTGACTGCAATCATTATTGGAAATGGTTTCTTTAAACCCAATATTTCTACCATGGTGGGTCAATTATATCCGGCCAACGACAGAAGAATAGATAGCGCATTCACCATTTTCTACATGGGAATTAACCTTGGAGCATTCTTTTCGCCATTAGTTTGTGGATCAATGGATTTCAAATGGGGATTCTTAGCCGCAGGAGTTGGAATGTTAATTGGTCTTGTGGCTTTTGTTTTAGGCCAAAAAAAATACCTTATTTCTGAAGACGGAAGACATATTGGTTTACCGGTAAAGAAATTAGATGCCAAAAGTATTGGGATGATAGTCGGTTCAATTGCTATTATCTTCTTTATGTTGAATTTCAAACAAATGTTCAAAAGTGATATTGATATCATCAGCTACTTCATCTATGGCGCAATGGTATTAATGCCGGTTTTGATTTTTAGTGATAAAAGTTTAAGCAAAATCGAGACACAACGCATTACCGTGATTTTTATTCTTGCTTTCTTCGTTATCTTCTTTTGGGGTGCGTTTGAACAAGCAGGTGCTTCTTTAACGCTTTTTGCCGATAGACAAACTGAAAGATCCTTGTTTGGTTGGGAAATGCCGGCCTCTTACTTTCAATCAGTAAATCCATTAGCTGTTATTGCTTTAGCACCAATTATGACCATTGTTTGGGGATTTCTATATGCAAGAAAATTAGAACCTTCTTCTCCAAAAAAGATGGCCATTGGTTTAGGTTTAGTAGCCATGGGATATGTTGTAATTGCCATTGCAGTTAAAGGTTTAGGATTGGGAGAAAAAGTATCCATGTGGTGGTTGATTGGTTTGTATGTAATTCATACTATTGGAGAATTATGTTTGTCACCAATCGGATTGTCAATGGTTTCTAAGTTAGCACCACTACGTTTGTCATCCTTGATGATGGGTACTTGGTTTTTAGCCAATGCCGCGGCTAATAAATTCGCAGGTACTTTAAGTGCCTTAATTCCGGGAGGTGAAGATGGAACTGGCGGAGCAACAAATTTTTTAGGATTTCAAATCACAAACTTATATGAGTTTTTTGTCTTATTCATCATTATGTCAGGTGCTGCAGCTGCAATTTTGTTTTTCTTAAGTTCTTGGTTAGAAAAAAGAATGCACAATGATCATGTTGAAGTGATTCCTGAATTAGACAGATAGTGGCATATTAAAAATATTTTATATCTTTCAAACCTACAAGCAACCCTTGTAGGTTTGTTTTTTTAAATCAAAAAATTATGTGGAAAAGTCATCCTAAAGCACTGCCTTATTTGTTTTTATCCGAAATGTGGGAGCGATTCGGTTATTATTTAATGATTGGAATTTTTACTTTATATCTTAAAGATGTAGAGGCCGGATTCGCCATGACCGAGAAAGAAGCGTCTGATTTGTATGGTACTTTTATCGCCCTGGTATTCTTAACCCCTTTTATTGGTGGCTTGGTGGCCGACCGTTATTTTGGCTATAAAAAATCAATCGTCATCGGCGGATTGATGATGGGAGCGGGATATATGCTGATGGGAATTCATGACATTACAATGCTGTATGTTGCCATGACTTTGGTCATCTTGGGTAACGGATTCTTCAAACCTAATATCTCAACACTTTTAGGGAATTTCTATAACGATGAACAATACAAAGACAAAAAGGATGAAGGCTACAACATTTTCTATATGGGAATCAATGTGGGTGCCTTTATCTGTAACTTTTTTGGCGCAGCCTTGCAAATCCTTCTGGGCTGGCAATATGCCTTTATGGCTGCAGGAGTCGGGATGTTTATCGGGGTAATTGTTTTCCTGATGGGAACCAAACATTACGGAGATAAAACCGAGAAAAAGGGAATACAAGAAGGGGATATGCCGTTTTATAAAATTGTACTTTTTATTTTAGTGCCTTCGGTAATTTTTGGGGTAATTGGTTGGTTTCTAAAAGGGGTAACGTCTGATACCAATCCCAATAGCTACGTTTTTGGTTCAGATAGTACCGATGCCTTTATTTTTGCTTGTATACCGGTAATTTTCTTTTACGGAAGCTTGTACTTCAAAGCGAAAACTGAGGACAAAAGACCTATCGGCGCCTTGTTGGCTATTTTTGCGGTAGTCATCTTATTCTGGGCGGTATTTAAACTCAATGGTTCTGCCTTAAATACTTGGGCCGACCGTTATACCGACAGAGAAATTACAGGTACAACCCAAACGGTTTTCAATGGTTTGAAATTGGCCAAAGAAGTCGAATACAAAAAAGATTCAACAGAATTATACGATGCCGGATTCCGTCTTCAAAAGGAAAACGGCGTAGTCAAAAAAGTGGTAGACTATCCGATTTATTTCAGAAATGTAAAAGAAGAAAAAAAACCGGAAGAAGGAAATAAAATCAGTATTTGGGCCACCAATTTAAGCCAGTCCATCAATCCGGGTTGGGTGATTATTTTAACGCCTTTGGTCGTAGCCTTTTTTACCTTTTTACGCAGTAGAAAGAAGGAACCAAGTACGCCAACCAAAATAGCTTTCGGTTTATTAATTTCAGCGTTGTCTGTTTTAGTGATGGTTGCCGCAGTTCACATTGGCAACAACGGCAGTGAGAAAGTATCGGTTTGGTGGTTGGTAGCCAATTATGGTGTCATTACCATTGGAGAGCTTTTCCTCAGTCCGATGGGATTGTCGGTGGTTTCTAAGCTTTCGCCAAAGAACATCACGTCTTTAATGATGGGTGGTTGGTTTTTATCCACTTCGATCGGAAATAAAATGTCGGGTGTTTTGGCCAGTTTATGGGATACTTATGATGACAAAGCCAATTTCTTCTGGGTGAATTTTGCCTTGCTGATGTTTGCGACCTTGTTGATGTTTGCTTTACTGAAACAACTGAATAAAGTAATGAAAGAAAAAGGGATAAACTAAACATTATGGAAAAAGATTTAACCATCGAACAGATTCAAAACTTTGAAGGCAAATACCCAAAACAACTTTGGTATTTGTTCTTTAGTGAAATGTGGGAGCGTTTTTGTTTCTATGGAATGCGCGGTATGCTGACTTTTTTCATGGTAGACCAATTGTTGATGAATGAAAAGGTAGCCAATTTGCAATACGGAGCCACACAAGCTTTTGTATACGCATTTACCTTTATTGGCGGTTTGTTTGCCGATAAAATACTAGGCTATAGAAAATCGCTTTTTTGGGGCGGTATAATGATGATAGTCGGGAGTATAATTTTAGCGATTAATCCGCAGGAGTTTTTCTTTTTGGGAATCTCATTTACCGTGATAGGAACAGGTTTCTTTAAACCCAATATTTCCACCATGGTCGGGACTTTGTACAAAGCCAATGACACCCGAAGAGATGCCGGCTTTTCCCTGTTTTATTCGGGTATCAATATAGGCGCATTGTTGGGCGGTTATGCTTGTATTTATTTAGGAAAAAACTACTCATGGAATTTGGCTTTCGGTTTGGCCGGAATTGTCATGACCATCAGTTTATTGACTTTTGTATTTACCCAAAAAAGTATGGCAGATATTGGAATTTCTCCTTTACTGCATTTAGAAAATTCGAAGCGTAAATTATACGAATATGCTACCTACATCGGAACAATTTTAGCCATCCCGTTAATTATGGCCATGGTGTCTAACCCGGAATATACCGATTATTTTATGTATACCATAGGACCGATTACGCTGCTTTATTTGGCCTACGAAATGAGGAACTTTTCTATAAATGAAAATAAGAAGTTGTTGGCGGCGATGGTATTCATCATTTTTTCTATTTTGTTTTGGGCCTTTTTTGAACAAAGCGGTGGTTCTTTGAGTTTGTTTGCTGCCAACAATTTAGACAATGATATACTGGGACTCAAATTAGACCCGAATGGCGTTAACAATGCTGCGAATTCATTATTTGTAATCATTTTTGCTCCTTTGTTAGGGATTGTTTGGATTTGGTTGAGTAGCAGAAAAAAAGAGCCTAATACTGTGGTCAAATTTGGTCTAGGCTTTTTATTCTTGGCTTTGGCTTTTTATACTTTTTATACGACCAGATTTTTCGCTAATGCCGAAGGTTTAACTTCTCTTGAAATGTTTACTTTGGCTTATTTTATAATTACGTTTGGGGAATTGTGTTTATCACCTATCGGACTTTCTATTATGACCAAACTCGCGCCGGTAAAACTTCAGGCCGTGATGATGGGAATGTGGTTCTTGGCGAGTGCTTATGGTCAATATGCTGCCGGAATATTAGGCGCCGGAATGGCGAGTGCGGATGAGAATGCTTCCAAAGTCGAAAAATTAACCGCATACACTGATGGTTATAATCAATTGGCCATTTATGCGTTAGTGGCCGGCTTGGTGCTGATTGCCATTTCGCCCTTAGTCAAAAAATTAATGCAGGATGTAAAATAGCCGACAGTAATTGGTACTGTTTTTGTATATATTTGTAAAAAAAAATAAGATCACATGAAAAAATTAATCCTTACGTTATTCCTGGTTTTAGGGTCTTTAACGATACAAGCACAAGAATTGACATGGCAAACTGACATCAACAAAGCCATGGAAATTTCTAAAAAATCTAAAAAGCCTTTAATGTTATTTTTTACCGGAAGCGACTGGTGTGGTTGGTGTATCCGTTTGCAAAAGGAAGTTCTAAAAACACCTGAGTTTGCCAAATGGGCCAAAGACAATGTTGTTTTAGTGGAGCTTGACTTCCCGAGAAGAACACCACAGCAACCGGAAATCCAAAAACAAAACATGGAATTACAACAAGCTTTAGGTGTTAGAGGTTATCCTACAGTATGGTTTGTGAAAGCTTCTAAAAAAGACGGTAAAATCAACTTAGAGCAAATAGGCAGCACAGGCTATGTTGCCGGCGGTCCAAGTGCTTGGTTGGCCGGAGCCGATCAAATATTGGCACCAAAAAAATCCTAATTCATCCAAATTAAATCTTATAAAATCCCTTTTCATTGGTATAGTGAAAAGGGATTTTTGCTTTATCACAAGTGGATTCCCATAGTTTAACATAGCTTTTATAATTGGAAGCATCTGCAATGATTTGTTGGGGTTTACAATTCTTTAGTAAACGTTCCATATTCAGTTTCGGGGAATTGATAATAATTAAAATATCGGGTTTTATTTTGGCGGAATAAATAGCCGAACTGTCAATCAGTAATATCCTTTTGTTTTTGAAGTAGTATAGGTTTTGGAGTCGTCTTTTCTCTTTGACCTGACAAAAATTGCCAACCAAATAGGCTTGAATGGTTGTGTTGTTTTCCAAAGAAGTCAAAACACTATCGTTGCTGTAAACTGTTACATTTTCATTTGTTCTTTGAGTGATAAGATTGCTTTTTCTCGAGTTGAAAACAATAAACTCTTCAGTGTTGTGCGTTTTGAATCTGGTAACAATGTAAAGGCTTTGCAATGTGATAATACTCAATAAAACAATGACCAATCGCTTGAAATTTGGTTTTTTGTACCAAATAATAATCATGGTAATCGCGAGGTAAGAAGTCCAAAGCATAGCAATGGTAAACGATACATTCTTGAGTACAAAATCTTCATAAGAAGCAACTTTATGAATGAGATTGTTTTGCCATTCAATCAGCAATTCCAAAGGCTTAACCACGAACATCGGCACTTTTCCGAAACATGCAAATACAATGGCTGTCAAACCAACAATCATAATTATGCCAAGCATTGGTAACACGATAACATTGGTCACAAAAAACAAACCCGGAAATTGGTGAAAATAATAAATACTCAAAGGTAAAGTTCCGATTTGAGCCGCAAAAGAAACGGTTAAGATATCCCAAAAGTATTGGGTAATTTTGTATTTGGGTTGCCAAATGTCGTTTAGTAAAGGTTGTAACCATAAGATAAAAAACAAAGCTAAATAACTCAACTGAAATCCAACATCAAACAGAAATGAGGGTTTCCATAGCAGAATTAAAAACATAGAAACCAATAAGGTGTGAAACACATTCACCGTTCTTCGCAAGTGATTGCCAATGGCTACAAACGAAAACATCGTTACCGAACGTACCACCGAAGGCGCTAATCCGGCCAAAATGCCATAACTCCATAACGAGAGCAGTATGATGAACAGTTTGATTAAAGTATTCCTTTTCGTGTTGGCTATTGGCTTTAAAAGGAAAGTAACAAACAGTAAGATAAACCCAACATGCAAGCCTGAAACAGATAAAATATGAACAGCTCCGGCCAATTGGTAATCTCTTAAAACTTCAGGTGAAATATCTTGTTGTTGCCCAAGCAATAAGGCAATCATGATATTGAGTTCCTCTTTTTTGAATTGCGATATTGTTAAGTTTCGGATGATATCTGTTCTGAAATTGGAAAAACGTGACCAAAGCATTGATTCGGTTTTGTCAATGATAATTTGCTTTTCATCGGCATAAATTTGACCATAAATCTGTTGGTTTTTTAGATACTGCCCATAATCAAACTGGTTGGGATTGAATGGTTTTTTATTTTTATAAATGGTGCTGAAAAGCGTCACTTGACTGCCAATGGGTAAATCCTCAATCCGATTGGATTGCCGAATGTTGACAATGACTTTGCCAAAACTTTTATGATGGTCAATCCTTTCGATGTCGGCCACATAACGAATATTTTTTGCTGTGCTTTTAAGTTTTTCGTGTACTTGAAATGTAATTTGATGCGATGATTCTTCGACCAACTGATTGAGATAATGATTTTGCCGTAAACCATCATTATGGTAAATTGAAGTAGCCAAACCGATAAAGAATGAAATCCCCAAAGCAACTATTCCAAAAAGCGTTCTACAGATTGTTTTTCTCTTACACCCAAAGTGCAAAACTATCATGAATACCAATCCAATCAAGATACTCCCATAGACGACAGGCGACTCGGGTTGGTGTTTTTGGTACACAATTATTCCCAAAATAAAGGCAAAAGTGATACTCGCTAAAGGAAATTGTAAGATTTTCATGTAACTAAATTACAAGATATCTTTTATTTAAGCAAGAAAATTACTGTAAAACTCTGTTTATTTGTACGAAAGTTCTATTGTAATAGGATTCTTTAGTAGAAGAAATAATAACGCCACTTTGGGTAGAGGAGTGGATAAACTTCACTTCATCTGCGGTTACTTCTACAACCATTCCCACATGATTGATTCTTCTCTGACCGCGATTGATAAAGAAAATCAAATCGCCTTTTTTGGCCTCAGACAAATCAACTTTAGTGCCTACTGTAGCCATTTCGTGAGACGAACGCGGTAAAGTAATATCGAATTTTTTAAAGGTAGAATAAATTAAACCCGAACAATCAAAACCGGCTTTTGTGGTTCCGCCACCGCGATATCCTACGCCTAAATTGTCAGAAGCGCTATTGATTAATTGTTTGATCAAATAACTGGCATCCTCGTTTTCGATGACAATGTCGTCGTCATTCTGGTTGTTCACCTTAGCGACTTTTTTGGTGAGATTGGGTTCGGGAACCTGTGTTAATGATAACTCTTTAGTTTGACTTTTCTTTTTCTTTTCCGTCGTCTTTACCGGAGTTGCAGCAATCGCTTTGGGTTCGCTGTACATTCCTTTTTTTACAGCAACTTCCTTCGAAGTAACGATGCTCGAAGTGGGTTTACAAGCAGTAAACAGCAATAAAAGAAGTGATATGTAAGCGATGTTTTTCAATAAAAAATTGTTTTTTACAAAAGTAAAAATTAGTGTTTGTAATCAAAACTACTTTAGGTCATTTATGATAAATTTAGCAGTTTTTTTGCTGGCGCCAATGCCTCCTAATTTGGTTTCCAATTGGTTGTATTTTTCTAAAAGAGCGTTTCTGTGCTTTTCTTCAAGCAATTTTGAGAGTTCTTTTCTCAGGTTTTTAGTGTTGCATTTGTCTTGAATCAATTCAGTCACCACTTCTTCATCCATAATTAAATTGACCAATGAAATGTATTTTAAAGTAATGATTCTTTTGGCAATTTGATACGAAATATAACCGCCTTTATAGCACACGACTTCGGGTACTTTGAACAACGCGGTTTCCAAAGTAGCCGTTCCTGAAGTTACCAAAGCGGCTCTGGCGACACTCAACAAATCATACGTTTTATTCGAAATGAACTTGACATTCTTATTGGTCAAAAACTGCTCGTAAAAATGATAGTCCTGACTTGGCGCACCGGCAATTACAAATTGGTAATCGCTAAAATCATCCACGATGCTAAGCATCACACTCAGCATTTTTGAAATCTCTTGTTTTCGGCTTCCGGGAAGAATTGCTATTATAGGTTTGTCGTCAAGATTGTTTTCTTTTCTAAAGGTAACTTCGTTTGTTTTCTCACGATGGTGAATCGCATCTATCAAAGGATGTCCGACAAAATCAACTTTAAAATGGTGCTTGACTTCAAAGAAATCTTTTTCAAATGGTAAGATGACAAACAGTTTGTCGAAGTCTCTTTTGACCGCTTTGATTCGGTTTTCTTTCCAAGCCCAAATTTGCGGAGCGATATAATAATGGGTTTTAATACCACGGGCTTTCGCCCATTTGGCAATGCGCATGTTAAAGCCGGGATAATCGATAAAAATAATCACATCGGGATTGAATTTTTCGATGTCAGCTTTGCAAAATTTGATGTTGTTTAGGATGGTTTTCAGATTCATCACTACTTCGGCAAATCCCATAAAGGCCAATTCACGGTAGTGTTTTACCAAAGTTCCGCCAACGTTTTGCATCAAATCGCCACCCCAAAAACGGATTTCAGCAGTTGCGTCTTCCTCGTAAAGCGCTTTCATCAAATTGGAACCGTGTAAATCGCCCGAAGCTTCGCCGGCAATGATATAATACTTCATCTGTTAAATGTTATAAATCCCAAGAATTTAATTGCTGAATGGCATGATGTGCCGTTAAATCAAACTGCACCGGAACCACTGAAATATAGCCTTTTGACAATGCCCACTCATCAGTGTCTTCGCCTTTGTCCTGGTTGACAAATTCACCACTCAACCAATAGTAATCTTTCCCGTATGGCGTTTGTCTTTTGTCAAATTTCTCCATCCAAATGGCTTTGGCCTGACGACAAATTTTGATGCCTTTAATATCGTCATATTTCAATTTGGGGAAGTTGACATTCAAAACCGTGCCTTCGGTTAATTTTCTAAACAAAACTTCTAAAGCTATCTTTTTGATAAATGGTTTTATCGTTTCAAAATCGGCATTCCAATCATAATCCAATAGCGAAAAACCTATAGCCGGTATGCCTTCAATCCCTGCTTCCACTGCAGCACTCATGGTGCCCGAATAAATCACATTAATCGAAGAGTTAGAGCCGTGATTAACGCCAGAAACACATAGGTCAGGTTTCTTTTTCAAAATTTCATTGACCGCCAATTTGACACAATCCACCGGAGTTCCTGAGCAAGCGTATTCGGTAATGGCAGCATTTTCGGCAGAAACTTTATTCAAGTACAAAGTGCTGTTGATGGTGATGGCATGTCCCATGGCGCTTTGCGGACTGTCGGGTGCCACCACAATCACGTCGCCAATTTCAGCCATGACGTCAATTAAGGCCCTAATTCCCGGGGCATTGATGCCATCGTCATTGGTAACTAAAATAGTGGGTTTGGTCATCATCTTTTTTTTAATTCTGTAACAAAGCACGGTTTTTGTACGACTTACTGTGCATGCAAAATTAACCATTTTAAGGCTTTACAACGCTACAATTTTTTATAACTTTGAAGCAATTGCCGTTCTGAGTGGAACACAGGAAATGATTTTAACAAAATTTTATCTGGCAAGGCAAATCTTGGCATGGTTTTTTGTTTAATTTAGACCAATAATTAATGAATGTTATAATGCAGTTTATGAAAAGAAATTATAAAGCACTACTGGTAGTTTTGACACTATCAGTGGCCTTATTGGGGTTCAGTTTGTTCCCAAGTAAGAAAGAATCAGATCCGGAAAAAGATAAATTGTTGATTGAGTTGTTGACTTTTGTCATAGAAAAAGGACATTATAGTCCGGCCGCCATCGATGACAATTTTTCTAAAGGAGTTTACAAAGATTATCTGAATGCTTTAGATCCTTCTAAACGTTTCTTTTTGCAATCGGATATCGATGAATTTGCTCAGTATGAAACGCAAATTGACGACCAAATTTTAAACAAAGAATTGTCTTTCTTTGACTTGACCTACACTCGTTTGATGAAGCGTATGGAGGAAAGTAAAAGCTATTACAAAGAGGCATTGGCCAATCCTTTTGATTATAAAAAGGATGAAACGTTCAATACCGATTATGAAAAAATGCCCTACTGTAAATCAACTAAGGAATTAAAGGAAAGATGGCGTTTACAAGTAAAATTGTCGGCCTTATCGTCTTTGGTTGAAAAACAAAAGTTAGAAGAAGACAAGAAAAACAACAAAGATTTATCGAAAAAATCAGAGCCAAAAACTTTCGAACAGTTAGAAAAAGAAACCCGCGAAAGCACTTTGAGTTCTCTGAATGACAATTTCAATTTCATCAAAGATTTAGACCGAGAAGATTGGTTTTCGATTTATGTGAATGCCATATCGTCTCGTTTTGATCCGCATACTTCTTATTTCGCGCCCAATGAAAAAGAGCGTTTTGATTTGAGTATGAGCGGAAAGTTGGAAGGAATCGGCGCGCGTTTGCAAAAGAAAAATGACTTTACTGAGGTTTCAGAATTAATTTCAGGCGGTCCGGCCTGGAGAGGAAAACAGCTGGAATCTGGAGATGTTATTCTAAAAGTAGCCCAGGCAGATGGAGAACCGGTGGATGTGGTGGGAATGCGTTTAGACGATGTTGTTAAAAAAATTAAAGGGCCAAAAGGTACTGAAGTTCGTTTAACGGTTAAAAAGCAAGACGGAACTATTAAAGTAATTACTATCATCAGAGATGAAGTAGAAATTGAGGAAACTTATGTAAAATCGAGTGTGGTAGAGAAAGACGGATTCAAATACGGCATCATTTATTTACCAAAATTCTATATCGATTTTGAAGACCAAAACAGTCGCGATGCCGGAAAGGATGTCGCCATTGAAGTAGAAAGACTAAAAAAAGAAGGTGTTCAAGGCATTGTGATGGACGTTAGAGACAATGGCGGTGGTTCTTTGAAAACGGTTGTTGACATAGCAGGATTATTTATCGAGCAAGGTCCGATTGTACAAATCAAATCAGCTGCCGGTAAAAAAGAAGTGCTTTACGATCGTGATGCCAAAGTGCAATGGGATGGTCCGTTAGTAGTGATGATTAATGAGTTTTCGGCTTCCGCTTCAGAGATTTTAGCAGCGGCCATTCAAGATTACAAGCGTGGAGTTGTTATCGGAAGCAAACAATCTTATGGCAAAGGAACAGTGCAAAATGTGATTGATTTAAACCAATTTGTTCGCGGCAGTACTTACGGAGATTTAGGCGCTTTAAAAACGACTACTCAAAAGTTCTACAGAATCAACGGTGGTTCTACTCAATTAGAAGGCGTGAAAAGTGATATTGCCATTCCGGATAAGTATGCTTATTTAAAAATGGGTGAACGCGATATAGAAAATGCGATGCCTTGGGACAAAATCGATGCTGCCGATTATAAAGTTTGGGACAAACAAAACAATTTTGATTTGACCATTTCCAAAAGCAAGACCAGAATGCAAAACAACCCGCAATTGCAGTTGATCGATGACAATGCCAAATGGTTGGACGAAAGAAATAAAGAGAATGTATATAGTTTGAATATCGACAAATTCAAAGCCGAACAAAAAGCTTTGGACGAAAAGAACAAAAAGTACAAACCCATTTCGGATTACAAGAATGCCTTTGATTTTAAATCATTGCCTTATGAGATAGAAAGCATGAAAAATGACCCTGTACTGAAGGAGAAAAGAGAAAGATGGCATGAAAGCTTGTCAAAAGATATTTATATTGAAGAAGCGATTCATATTCTAAATGATTTGCAAACCGAAAACAATAAAGGTTTGTCTTCAAAATTAAAGAAAGATAAAGTAGTTAAATCTTAATATTCTTATTATAAATAAAAAAGCCACCATGTCGGTGGCTTTTTTTGTTTAACGTCTTAATTTATTCAGCTTCTTTTCTGTTTTATCAAGGTCTTCTTGTAACTCTTGAATTCTGATTTGTTGTTTGCTGATTTTGATGTTTTCTTTTTCAATTTCAATATCGCCTAGCTTTCCTTTTCGTTTGTTCTTTTCGAGTTTCTCTTGCATTTTTTGAAGGTCTTTTTTCTCTTTGATAAGCTTCTCTTTGATTTTGATTAAGTCCTTCTCTCCTGAAGCAATTTTCTTTTGTTCTTTGGCAAATTGCTTTTGTTCTTTCTCCAGCTTTCTTTGCTGTTTATCTAAAGCTTTAGCTTGTTTTTCAGCCGCTTTTTTCATTTTCTCGGCCTCTTTTTGTTTTTGTAAAGCTGCTTTCTGGATGGCTGCTGATTGTTCCGGAGACAAAGTTCCCGCTTTATCTTTGGCTTTTTGAAGCTCAATTTGCTTTAAAGCAATGGAATCTGTGGTGATTGCAACAGTGTCTTTGGCCACTTGAGCACTTAAGGAAAAACTACCTAAAGCGATTAATAATAAAAAAGGAAATTTTGTTTTCATGACTTGAAATTTTTAGTGTAATCCCAAAGTTACAAAAACCATTCCTAAATTACCATTCATTCACTTTGTTTGCATCCATCTTAAGGAAAATGAAAAGTAAAATGGTGAATCCCCATAGTCCGGAGCCGCCATAAGAGAAGAAAGGCAATGGCACTCCAATCGTAGGGAAAACCCCAACGACCATTGCGATATTGACAAAGAAATGGATAAAGAGTATTCCGGCAACACAATACCCATAAACCCGACTGAATTTGGTCTTCTGTCGCTCGGCGAGATAGATGATTCGAATAATCAGAATTACAAATAAGGCAATCACAAACAGCGAACCGGTGAATCCCCATTCTTCTCCAACAGTAGTGAAAATATAATCGGTGTGTTGTTCGGGTACAAATCCGCCTTTGGTTTGTGTGCCTTCGAGATAGCCTTTTCCAAACCAACCTCCGGAACCAATAGCAATCTCAGATTGATTGGTGTTATAGCCAACTCCTTTCATGTCGACTTCTTTGCCCAAAAGAATATTAAAACGGTCGCGGTGGTGTTGCTTGAATACATTTTCGAAAACATAGTCTACAGAAAAAACATAGCCCGAGATAAGAACCAAAATGATACTGCTCAATAGCCAGTTTCGGTCTATGATACGGCTTCTGTAATAAACAAAAAGAATGACAGCCAAAGCTATACCGATTAGCGCCAAAGGTTTAATAATTAAGGCTAAAACAAACAAAACAATAGCGATAAAACCCGTCCAAACATACCAAGAAGGCAAACCTTCTCGGTAAAGAACCAAAATGAAAACGGTATAAATCAAAGCACTTCCGGGATCGGGTTGGGGCAATATTAACATGACCGGAAGAAAGATGATAATCATCGCTTGGATTTGTCGGTTAAAGTCTTTTAAATTAACTTGTACATCGCTTAGGTATTTGGCTAAAGCCAAAGAAGTAGCGGCTTTGGCAAACTCCGACGGTTGTAGTGTAAAACTTCCTATGGCATACCAACACCGTTGTCCGGCAATGGTTTTTCCAAAGAGAAATAATCCTACTAAGGATACTAGTGCAATGGCAAAAATGATACTGGAGTACTTTTCGTAAAACTTGGCGTCAATAGAAAGCACCACGAAAATCATCGGAATTGAAAAGAGGATGAACAAAAATTGCTTCCCGTAAATTTGACTGAAATCAAAAATGGAAGTTTCCTGCTCTATGGAAGACAACGATGACGAATAAATATTGAGCCAACCCATAATCACCAAGATGATATAGATGACAACACTTATCCAATCCAAGTTATTTGTTACACTTTGATTTTTCATGGTCTGTAGAAATTAATTTTGTGGAGTCGTACTCTTTTTAATTCCGTTGGTGTCTTTTACTGTTGGTTTTATGGGCGTTTTAATGCTTTTGTTTATCAAAGTGTCTTTTATCGGATTGGTGATGTATTTGTTGTACTCTGCCTGAAGACTTCCTTCTAACATTCGCTTTTCTAAATCTTTGCGGGTAATTTTTCTTTTGATGTATTTTTCAATCATCAAACTCGTTATCGGTCCGGCCCAACGTGAACCCCAATATCCGTTTTCAACAAATACGGCTATGGCAATTTTCGGATTGTCTTTTGGAGCAAAAGCCACAAAGATCGAGTGATCTTGGAGCTTTACCCTTTTACCGTTAATTTTGGTATAGTTTTCAGCAGTTCCTGTTTTTCCGCAAATGTCTATTCCTTCCACATTCAAACCATGCGCAGTTCCGAGGTTGTAAACATCAAATAAGCCACTTATCATGGGTTCATAATATTTTCTGTCGATGGAAGTCACGTGTTTGGTCGTGAATTTTTTATCAATTTGTCCTCCTTTAATTTTTTTGATGATGTGAGGAGTATAATAAAAACCTCTGTTGGCAACGGTTGCAATCATGTTGGCCAACTGAATTGGAGTCATCAAAACTTCCCCTTGGCCTATCGCATTAGAAACGATTGTTTTGCTGTCCCAGCCCCAACCGGGATACATTTTTTTATAGGTTTTTGAAGTAGGCAGACTTCCTTTTTTTCCGGTGGGTAAGTCATATCCCATAAATTGTCCTAAGCCGAATGTTCTTAAATGTTTGCTCCAAGCATCAACACCGTCTGACGGTTTTTTGTATTTGTTTATGGTTTTCATGTAAACACTTGCAAAGTAGGTGTTACAAGAATTATAAATTCCGTTGTGCAAAACAGATACCCCTGAATCGTGACATCTCATAAATCGACCACGAGCATAACTGAAACCATGGTGACAAACAAAACTGGTGTTTTCATCAATAACACCTTCTTGAAGCGCAACCAATCCGGTAAGGATTTTAAAAGGGGAACCGGGTGTGTATTCGGCCAAAAGACCACGGTCGTAAAGCGGTTTGGCTATAGAGTCGTGGTAAAGCATGGTATAATTTTTAGAACGCTGTCTTCCAACCAATATGGCAGGGTCATATGATGGCGCGGTTACCAAAGCTAAAATTTCCCCTGTGCTTGGTTCGATAGCTACAATTCCGCCGCGTTTGTTAATCATTAGCTCTTCTCCGTACTTTTGCAATTCGGCATCAAGCGTTAGGTTGATGTCATTTCCTTGTACGGCGATCGTATCAAATCGGCCTTCTTTATACGAACCAATATCTCGGTTGTATTTGTCCTTCTGAATGTATTTTACACCTTTGATACCGCGTAAAATTTCTTCATAGCTTTCCTCAACACCTTGTTTGCCAATCAAATCACCGCTATTATAATATTTGTTCTTTTCTATGATGCTTTCGTTTACTTGGGTGATAAACCCAAAAACATTGGCGCCAAAAGCCACTTGATAATCTCTCAAAGAACGTTTTTGGATGTAAAAACCGTTAAACTTTCTCTGAATTTCCTGAAAGGCTGCGTATTCTTTTTTGTTGAGCTGTGCCAAAAACACAGAAGGAAGTCGTGGACTGTAAACCTTGGCTTTCGCAATTTTTTTGAGGAACTCTTCTTTGGTGATGTTAAGCAAAGAGCAAAATTCAACTGTGTCTAAATTTTTGACATCTTTGGGGATCACCATGATGTCATATGAAGGTTGATTAGCTACCAAAAGTTTGCCGTTTCTATCGTAAATATAACCTCTTTCGGGATAATCATATTGGATTTTAATTGCGTTATTATCGGATTTTAGCTTTAAGGAATCATCAATTACCTGCAAATAGAATAGGCGTATTACAAGTAAAATGGTTACAACGAAAATGATTGTGGGCAACAAAACTTTTCTCATCGTTTACTTGGCTTAATGATGTAGATGATAATGATACAAGTAATAATGGTGAATAAGGTACTCAATACAGTACGCAATAAAATATCCCAAAGGAAGCTCAATTTAAAGACTTCCAATACAAACAATACAATGTGATGCAGGACAACAGCAATTAAGATAAAGGAAAACCTTTCGGGTGTTAGGACATCATTTAATTTTACCGTTTGGTATTCGTAACTCAACCCGAAAGAAAATTTAAAAATAGCCGGTCTGAAATAAGCCAACATAATGCAAGCTGCGGCATGAATACCACCCGAATTACAGAACATGTCCATCAGTAAGCCCAAAAAGAAACTCGCCATCAACAATCCGGTTTTGTTTCCGTTTACGGGAAAAAGGATGATGAATAGAACATAGGGGAATGGATTGATAAATCCAAACAAATCGATTCGATTGAATATCAAAACTTGCGCAGCGAGCAACAAGATGAATCGGGCCATATTTCCTAATAAAGCGCTATTCATTTTTCTTGATTTGACTTTCTAATTTAGAGATTTCTTCAGCGTCTTTGTTTTTGATAATGTATACATGGCCTAAATTGGTCATGTCATTAAATAATTTGATGTCAAGAGTATAATAGTTGGTTACGTTGTCGATGTAAACCTTTTCGATAGTTCCGATGCCAATATTCTCGGGGAAAATAATAGATTGTCCACCGGTTACAATTGTGTCACCTTTGCGAACGCCGGCCAATCTTGGGACGTCTATCAACTGAACAAATCCGGTGCTTTTACCGTTCCAAACTAAGGAACCAAAATGATTTGACTTTTTGATTTTAGCGTTGATTTGAGATTTGACATTCAAGATACTAATAATGGTCGAGTAATTTTTGGATGTATTGTCTACAATTCCGATAATACCGGCACTGTTGATGACACCCATATTGGGTTTGATTCCTGAAGCCGAACCATTGTTGATGGTCAGGTAATTTTCGTGTACACTATAGGAATTGCGAATCACTTTGGAAACAATAATGTCGGTTTTCTTAACGCCTTTTATGGAATCAATTTTCGGTAATTTTGTAGTGTCTTTTTGATTGAACAAAAGCGTTTTTAATCGGGCGTTTTCTTGGGCCAATTCCTCGTTTTGTGATTTCAAATGAAAATACTCATCAATGTTATTGACCTTTTCATAAATGCCGCCGGTAAAGAAATTAGCAGAGCTAATCATCTTGCTTTTATGGTAAGAATGGGATTGAATTGTCAGAGAAAGGGATATCACCAAAAGCAGCAAAAACAGTAAGCGATTACTGTTTTTAAGTATAAAATTAAAAATTTGCTGCATTTTTAAACTGTATAATGTTTGTTATAATATCCGTCGAAATAAAGATAAAAAATAAATAGTCTTGCCGGCTAATTATTTAATTAAAATACTTCTGAACTTCGGAATATTTTTAAGCGCCATTCCGGTACCGCGAACCACGGCTCTTAAAGGGTCTTCAGCAATATAAACCGGTAAATCTGTTTTCTGAGAAATACGTTTGTCCAATCCTCTCAACATTGAACCTCCACCGGCAAGATAGATACCTGTATTGTAGATATCGGCTGCCAATTCGGGTGGTGTTTGTGATAAGGTTTCCATAATCGCATCTTCAATACGTTGGATAGATTTGTCTAAAGCTTTGGCGATTTCTCTATAAGATACTTCAACCTGTTTTGGTTTTCCGGTCAACAAATCTCGACCTTGTACCGACATGTCATCCGGTGGTGTTTCTAAATCGTCTGTAGCTGCTCCAATTGTAATTTTGATTTTCTCAGCCGTACTTTCTCCTACAAATAAATTGTGTTGCGTTCTCATGTAGTAAACAATATCATTTGTGAAAACGTCACCGGCAATTTTAACCGATTTGTCACAAACAATTCCGCCCAAAGCGATAACTGCAATTTCTGTGGTTCCACCACCAATATCCACAATCATGTTTCCTTTGGGTTGCATAATATCGATACCGATACCAATTGCCGCAGCCATAGGTTCATGGATTAAGTAGACTTCTTTTCCGTTTACACGTTCACACGATTCTTTTACTGCACGCATTTCTACTTCAGTAATACCCGAAGGAATACAAACTACCATGCGAAGTGCCGGAGTAAACATTTTTTTCTTTAAAGCCGGGATACTTTTGATGAACATGCTGATCATTTTCTCAGACGCATCAAAATCGGCGATAACCCCATCTTTCAACGGACGTATGGTTTTGATGTTTTCATGGGTTTTACCCTGCATCATATTGGCTTCTTTTCCTACCGCTATGATTTTACCTGATATTCGGTCACGAGCTACAATTGAGGGGCTATCAATTACAACTTTATCATTGTGAATTATCAGAGTGTTGGCTGTACCAAGGTCAATTGCTATATCCTCGGTCATGAAATCAAAAAATCCCATAAGTCTTTTAAGGGTTTAAACGTTTATATAATTTTTAACGCACAAAGTTAAACAAATTAATGTTTGAAATGACGTGTGCCTGTAAATACCATCGCAACTTTATTTTCGTTGCAAAAATTAATACTCAATTCATCTTTTATCGAGCCACCCGGCTGAATAACTGCCGTAATTCCTGCATTGTGAGCGATTTCCACACAATCCGGGAAAGGGAAAAAGGCATCACTCGCCATCACAGCTCCGTTCAAATCAAACCCAAAAGTAGTCGCTTTTTCAATCGCTTGCTTCAAAGCATCTACTCGTGAAGTTTGTCCGGTTCCCGATGCTACTAATGTACTGTTTTTTGCAAATACAATCGTGTTTGATTTGGTATTTTTACAAATTTTTGAAGCAAATAATAAATCATCGATTTCTTGTTCGCTAGGCTTTGTATTAGTAACGTAAGTAAGGTGTGTTTTATTATCCGTGATGTTGTTTTTATCTTGTACCAATAAACCGTTCAAACAAGTTCTTACTTGTCTGTTAGGCAATTCCACATCGTGTTGTACCAAAATAATTCGGTTTTTCTTTTCAGATAAAATCGCAATCGCTTTTTCGTCATAACTTGGCGCAATCACTACTTCACAGAACAAGCTGTTGATTTCGTTTGCAGTGGCCTCATCAATTTTGCTATTGGCAATTAAAACACCGCCAAAGGCCGAAGTCGGATCGCCCGCCAGCGCCGCTAAGTAGGCATCTTTCATGTTGCTTCTCGTAGCTAAACCGCAAGCGTTGTTGTGTTTTAAAATGGCGAAAGTTGGATCGTTTTCTTTGAATTCTAAAATTAAATTTACAGCGGCATCAACATCCAGCAAATTGTTATATGACAATTCTTTGCCGTGTAATTTGGTAAACATTTTATCAAATTCTCCAAAGAAGAATCCTTTTTGGTGTGGATTTTCTCCGTAACGCAATACTTGTCCATTATCAATACTTACTTTGAAAATGGTTTCATCAGTATTGAAATAATTAAAAATGGCACTGTCATAATTCGAAGAAACGTGGAATGCTTTTGAGGCCATCACTCTTCTTTGTTCCAATGTAGTGGTACCGTTTTGAGTCGAAATCAAATCCAATAAAAGGGCATATTCGTTTACGGAAGCTACAATCACAGTGTCTTTGAAATTTTTGGCAGCAGCGCGAATCAAAGAAATACCGCCAATGTCAATTTTCTCTATAATGTCTGCTTCGCTAGCTCCCGAAGCTACTGTTTTTTCAAATGGGTATAAATCAACAATCACTAAGTCAATTTGAGGAATATCAAACTCCTTCATTTGCTCCACATCTGAGGAATTGTCTTGTCGGTTTAAGATGCCGCCGAAAATCTTTGGGTGCAAAGTTTTGACTCTTCCGCCCAGAATTTCCGGGAACGAAGTGATTTCTTCTACAGGAACTACCGGAATTCCTAAGTTTTTGATGAACTCTTCGGTACCGCCGGTTGAATAAAGGGTTACATTTTGTTCGTGTAGTTTGCGAACAATTGGCTCTAAACCGTCTTTTGAAAAGACAGAAATCAAGGCTGATTGAATTGTTTTTGGTGTGCTCATGTTGTGTGTGTTGTGTGTGTCAAAGGACAGATAGTTTTAAGGGGACAAAAGTAGTTTTTTTAATGGCAAAATTCAAGCAAGAATTGTAACAATATTTTGTTTTTTGACACAAATAAGGCAACGTACAAAATAATCATGATTTTCATTATTTTTATGGAAATTTGCCTTTATCTAAACCGATCATAAATGTTACTTTACTTAAGACTCCTAAAAGAAAGTTTTGCCTTTGCCATGAACGCTTTGCGGAACAATAAATTGCGTACCATGCTTTCTTTGTTGGGCGTAACGATTGGAATATTTTCTATCATTGCAGTTTTGGCAGCGGTTGATTCTTTAGATAGAAAGATAAAAAACGATTTGAGTTCCTTAGATAAGAATACCATTTATCTGACCAGTCAGTCTTTTGGTCCGACTGAGATTCCGAGATGGAAAAGAGAACAGTTTCCCAATGTGACTTTTGAGGAATACCAATATATGAAAACGGCTTTGAATCATGTAGAGAATTCTTGCTTTCAATATTTTACCGTTAATCAAAATATTACTTACGAGTCTCGAACATCAGAAGCGGTAAATATGGTTGCGGTGACTGCCGAATTTGTTGATGTTCAGCGAATGGAGTTTTCCAATGGTCGTTTTTTTAATGAAGCTGAATCTTATTCGGGAAAACAAGTAGTGGTTTTGGGCTATGAGATTGCTCAAAATCTTTTTGACGGATTTGACCCCATAGGCAAGGTGGTTAGAATGTACGGACAAAAGTTTACTGTTATCGGTGTCACTAAAAAGAAAGGAAGTTCCGGGATAGATATTGGCGGCGGAGATGATACTTCTGTGTTTTTTCCTTCTACTTTTTTAAGAAGAATTTATGGGGATAACAATCCGCAAGTCCTGCCTGTAATAGTCATCAAGCCGGAAAAAGGTACAGATATTGACGCATTGAAAGGAGAAATATCCCAAAAACTACGCAATTTCAGAGGAGTTAAACAAGGTGATATCGACAATTTTTTCATCAACATCTTGTCGGGATTAACCGATATGATTGATGGTCTTTTGGGAAGTATGCGAGTAGGAGGTATCATCATCAGCTTCTTTTCATTCTTGGTAGGTGGATTTGGAATAGCGAATATTATGTTTGTTTCAGTAAAAGAACGAACCAGTCTTATTGGTATTCAAAAATCCTTAGGAGCCAAAAACAGGTTTATCCTTTTACAGTTTTTATTCGAAGCCATAATTCTTTGTCTGATTGGCGGTTTTATTGGTTTGGTGATTGTGTGGTTGTTGGCCATGTTATTGACCAGTATTTTAGATTTTGAATTTGTCTTAGGATTGAGCAATATTATTATCGGCACCGGATTGTCGGTCTTTGTCGGGTTGGTTTCAGGAATTTTACCGGCTATTTCAGCTTCAAAATTAGATCCGGTAGAAGCGATTCGTAGCGGTATGTAATTAGCATTTCAGAGTTTAATTGTCGGTGTTCAGCCGACAATTCTGTTGGACATAAAAAAAACACAAAGTTTATGCTTTGTGTTTTTTTGTATAATTTACTATCGATTTCGACTATCTCACCTCTTGGTTCAAAATCAAATCGAGGTACAAGTTGATTTTGTCTTTCAATTCTTTACGCGGAGCGATAAAATCAAGGAAACCATGGTCTAATACGAATTCGGCCGTTTGGAAACCTTCCGGTAAATCTTTTCCGGTAGTATCTCTAACTACACGTGGTCCGGCAAAACCAATCAAGGCACCTGGTTCGGAGATATTGATGTCTCCTAACATCGCGTAAGAAGCTGTTGTTCCTCCAGTAGTTGGGTCAGTACACAATGAAATGTAAGGGATTTTAGCTTCGGCTAGTTGTGCCAATTTGGCTGAAGTCTTCGCTAATTGCATCAAAGAATAAGCGGCTTCCATCATACGAGCACCACCCGATTTGGATATCATTACAAACGGAATATTATTTTTGATGGAATAATCGATACCACGGGCAATTTTTTCACCCACTACAGCACCCATAGAACCGCCGATAAAGGCAAAGTCCATACAACAAACCACCAAGTCTTTCCCTTTTGATTTACCAACACCGGTACGAACAGCATCTTTCAATCCTGTTTTGTCAATAGCGTCTTTTAATCGGTCAGAGTATTTTTTTGTATCAACAAAATTCAAAGGATCTTTAGAAGTCATTTTGGCATCTAATTCTTTGAATTCGTTGTTATCAAACAAGATTTCGAAGTATTCTTTGCTGCCAATTCTCACGTGAAAATCATCTTCGGGACTTACCCATAGATTTCTGGCCAATTCATCTTGGTCAATAATTTTCCCCGTAGGCGATTTGTACCAAAGTCCTTTGGGAACGTCTTTTTTGTCTTCCGTAGCGGTTTGAATTCCTTTTTCTGTTCTTTTAAACCAAGCCATAGTTAAGTTTATTAGTTTATGATTTGTTGTTTGCGGTGGGTTTAATTTAAAACGATAAACTACAAACGAACAAACTTAATTATATTATTTATAGAGTGTTTACGTTATTCAAGTCAGCAAATGCTTGTTCTAATCTGGTATTGAAAGTGACTTCACCTTCACGAATCCATTTTCTTGGATCGTAGTGTTTTTTATTGGGTGAATCAGCGCCTTCCGGACTTCCGATTTGTGTTCTTAAATAATCAATTTTGGAAGTCATATAATCTCTGATGCCTTCGGTGAAAGCAAATTGTAAGTCGGTATCAATGTTCATTTTGATTACCCCGTAAGAAATCGCTTCTCTGATTTCTTCTAAAGTTGAACCTGAGCCACCATGGAAAACAAAGTCAACCGGATTTGGTCCTGTATTAAATTTATTTTGAACATAGTCTTGAGAGTTTTTCAAGATTTTAGGGGTCAATTTTACGTTACCCGGTTTGTAAACGCCGTGTACGTTTCCGAAAGCGGCTGCGATGGTAAATTTTGGTGAGATTTTCATCAACTCTTCGTAAGCGTAGGCCACTTCTTCCGGTTGGGTATATAATTTTGAACTGTCAACATCAGAATTGTCAACACCGTCTTCTTCACCTCCGGTGATTCCTAATTCGATCTCCAAAGTCATGCCCATTTTGCTCATACGAGCTAAGTATTCTTTACAAATTTCAATGTTTTCTTCGATGGGCTCTTCGGATAAATCAATCATGTGTGAAGAGAATAAAGGTTTTCCGGTTTCAGCAAAATGTTTTTCTGAAGCGTCTAATAAACCATCAATCCAAGGCAATAATTTTTTAGCACAATGGTCGGTATGTAAAATTACAGTAGCACCATAGGCTTCCGCTAGCGTATGAATATGCTTTGCTCCGGCAATTCCACCGGCAATGGCTGCTTTTTCGCCTGCATTTGACAATCCTTTTCCGGCATTAAATTGTGCGCCACCATTCGAGAATTGAATAATCACCGGTGCGTTTAATTTGGCAGCCGTTTCCAAAACACCGTTGATAGTGCTCGAACCGATTACGTTTACCGCAGGAAGTGCAAATCCTTTTTCTTTAGCATAATTAAAAATTGCTTGTACGTCATCTCCGGTAGCAACTCCTGGTTTGATATTGTGCGCCATTGTTTTGTGTCGTTTTTTAAGTTAAGGTTACAAAAATAATAATTTCTAATTTTAGAAAGGATAATTTATTCCAATATTTAAAACGGATTTATTGAAGCGCATTTCGCTAAACCATCTTTCATTTTCTTCCAAGGCCGGATTATAGGTTTTGAATCCTAAATCCAAACGAACGATAAAGAAGTTAAAGTCATATCTGAACCCGAAGCCTGAACCTACGGCTATATTTTCAAGAGATTGTAATCCGTTAAAAATGTAATCTTCGTCTTCGGTATTGTCTAATACATTCCAAATATTACCCACATCTGTAAAAAATGCACCATTTAATTGTTGGAATATATTAAAACGAAACTCGGTACTAAAGGTCAGTTTCATATTGGCTTCATTAAAATCCAAAAAACTACCGCTTGCGCCCGGACCTAAACTGTAGGATTGCCAGGCTCTGATGTCATTTGTTCCTCCGGCAAAATAACTACGTGAAAAAGGAACGTCTTCAGAATTGCCGTAAGGAATAGCGATTCCCCCAAAAGCTTTGACCGCCAAAACTTTTTTACGGCTTAAATCCCAATGTTTGATGTATTCGAATTCGGTTTTGATGTATTGTGAAAATTCGACGTCCAAGAAAGTATTGGCGCCATTTTGATTCTGCAATTGCTTAGAGGCACGAGCCAAAAGAGAAAGGAGGTTTCCGGCCGATTCTACTTTGGCTTTAATGGCGTAAAATTCGTTGTCAAAAAAATCCTTTTTTGAGGTTTTAGTAAAAGTGATGTTGGAGGCAAAAATCAAGTTGTTCTCAATCAATCTGAATCTTCTTTCCGCGATACTCAACAACGATTTGGCATCGGGAAGCGTTACCGGGACAAGACCATTGCTTACGTCATTAAAAAAAGCCAAAACACCATCCTCAATTCTTAAATTTCCGTTTTCAAAATAAGCCGGATTTACGCTGGGATAACTTTGTGCAATTTCATTAACGGTATTGTAGGACGACTTATAAATGTTAAAGTAATTCGAAGGATTCAAGTTTTTTACAAACTGGATGTTAATCAAATCAAATTTGAAACTGGTGTTTCTTTTGGGTGTCCAATTGTAGGTTAGCGAGCTCGTAAAGTTCTGTTTGTCTAAACCGATATTGGTTTGTTTCGAATAACCTACACTCAAAGTGGTGTAAGGAATCATGGTTTTCGGTATGATTTTGTCTGTTTTGAAAGGCAAAAAGATACGCGGGAAATTCAATTTGGCATCAACCCCAATTTCTGAAATATTAAAGAAAGTATCGTTGGGATTGCTCAAATCTTTTGAAGAACCAATATTTCCTCTAAAGCCTATTTCAAAGGTTTCTGCACCATTAAACACGTTGCGAATACTTAAGAAGGTATTTCCGGTTATCCCAAAGTCTTGAATATTGGAATGGGTGAAATCGGTTGAAAATCCGAATGTGTATTTTTTTCTTGGGGTTAAATAAACATTGGCAATCAAACTGTTCTTTTGGGTTTTGTCTTCTATATATTGAATCAACGGATAGTTGAATACTTTGAGATTACTCAAATATCTAGAAGTAACCGAAGTTCTGAAATCTGAAAAATAATTGCCTTTGGTCACAAAAATCCCATCAGTTATGGCTTTAGGACGGTATTTTAATTTATTGGTACTGTATAATGTAAAGTCGTTGTAAGTTGCACTGTCCTTGATGGCCGCATTGGGATTTGTCGGACTGTGATCGGTAAAAATATTGACTTTGCTGATTTTGTATAACTCAAATGGTTTTGTTTGTATACTGTCTTCAGTTCGAATGATTTCATTTTCGATGACCAAGTTTACCGTTGGTTTGTGTTTTTTGTTAATGGTATCAATGTCAAAACTCACATAATTTTGTTGGAAGCGAAAAGCGCCATTGTTTCTGAAATCTTCGGTGATGCGCTTTTTTTCTTCAATAAAAGTACTAGTTTCATATCGTTGGCCGGTTTTTATCAGGGAGCTTTTTTTTCTCAACTGATAAATAGAATCCAAAGGTGCGCTGGCAATATAAGCATTGAGGCTGTCAATGATGTAAGGTTTTCCGGTACTGATGTCATAGCGAAGTTTGACCTTTTTCTTATCAATAGTGTCTATTTTATATTTTGAGGTTACATCAAAATAACCGCGGTTGTAGTAGTAAGATTTTAAACGGCGCAAAGACTTTTTGGTACTTGTGGTGTCAAGTATTACAGGTGCTTCACCGGTTTTTCTCAAAAAATTGTCAAGACCCGAATAGAGAAAAGATTCGCCAAGACGCTTGACTTGTTTTTTAGAGAGCCAATTCGCTTTTCGGTAATAGCGTTTGGGATTTTTGATCATTTTGGCTTTGAACAAAGAGTCTGATTTAGGCTTAGCCAAATTATAAAGGTTCAGCCTAAGACGATAACCCAAAATGGAGCTGTTCTGCTTTTGGTACAACTGATTGGTGACTTCTTCCAAATTGCTTTTTTGGCCATCAACATAGATATCGTTTTTAGTAAGTAGTCTTTTTCCATCCGGAACCCTTTTTGTAGAGTTACAACCAAAGATAATTAGCCCGGTTAGAATAAATAGTGATATTTTTGTGATACTCTTTTTCAATTTTGTGAAATATTTAATTCAAAAATACAGTATTTTATGGTTAGTAAAAACCAAATAAAATTAATTACCAGTCTTCAACATAAAAAATACCGTAACGAGCATCAATTGTTTATAGCCGAAGGTGTAAAAGTAATACAGGAATTGTTACAATCAAATATTGTGCTGGAACATTTATTTGTTACAGAAAGTATTTTTGATACTCTTAATCCGGCACAAAAAACCCTAATCAAAGAAGCCGATATGAAGCGAATCTCTGCCTTGGTTTCTCCGAGTTCGTGTTTGGCCATTTTCAAAATCCCAAAAGCCAAAACCATAGAGGATAAAGGTTTGATTGTGGCGCTCGACGATATTCGTGATCCCGGGAATTTGGGAACAATCATTCGACTTTGCGATTGGTTTGGGGTTAAACAATTGGTTTGTTCCAATGAAACGGTTGATGTGTATAATCCCAAAGTAATTCAGGCTACTATGGGCTCGATTGCCAGAGTGAATGTCCATTATGTTGATCTGAACACGTTTGTTTCTCAAACCAAACTACCGGTTTTTGGAACTTTTATGGATGGAAATAATATTTACAAAGAAGCTCTTCCTACAGATGGCATTTTAATCTTTGGCAATGAAGCCAATGGGATTTCTCCTTCTTTAGAGAAAATAATCAAAAACCGAATCGCCATTCCGAGATTTGGAGATGTTCAACAAACGGAGAGTCTAAACGTAGCCACTGCGACAGCTGTTTGTTTGAGCGAATTTAAAAGGAATTCTTAGTGGAAAGTAAAGTTGATTAAAACCGCACGGGTTTTCAACGATTCAATGTTGCCTGTCCACGGACTGTTAGGGTCATCATCGCGGATCAACTCGTCATTAAATCCGAAAACACCTCTGATAGAAGGTGAGAATTTGAAGTATTCAAAATACAAGTCAATCCCGAAACCAAAAGTATAATTCTGTGTCCAAGGTTTGACCCTGAATTTTTGTTCAGAGTTGTCGTCTTTTGATTTGGAATTACTCGATAAGTTTAAAGTGCTTCCAACACCACCGAGTAAGTAAGGTCTAACATTTCCGGTGCGTAAGGAGGAAAATTTTAGCATTAAAGGAAAGTCGATATAAGTTGCTTTTACTTCCCTCAATGCATCGCGTTCATTGGTAAATCCGGGATAAGTCAAAGTTCTGCTGGCATAATACAATCCGGGTTCGAAACGCAATTCTACATATTCGTGTAACCTCAAAACCCCGACCAATCCTACGTTAAAACCGGTATGTCCTTTGACATTAATATCCTGTCCGGGCACTTTGTAATCGGTTTTGAAATCAAAAGAACTAAACCCTAAAAAATAACCCCAATAGACTCTTTGCTTGTCAAAGTTTTCCAAATTAACAATAGGATCTTTAGAAAAGATGCTTGTTCCAAATTGCGCTTGAGCAGTAAGGTTAAAAAGGACAAAAAGGACAATTAATTTCTTCATTAGTATGCGTGCAACTTCAGTTTTTATTTTTTTGTGGCGGTGTAAATAGTGGCTACTCCAAAAGTTTGTGGCATGGCTTTACATTCTATAAACGAAACTTTTCGCAAAATATTGTTTAAAGCTTCTCCAAAAGGAAAATTGGCTGCCGATTCTGAAAGATAACCATAGGCTTTATTGTCTTTTGAAAAGAGCTTTCCAATCAAAGGAAGAATGAATTTGGTGTAAAAACCATAGCCTTGCTTGAACGGAAATTTTGTCGGTACCGAAGTCTCTAAAATCACAAAAATGCCGTTTGGTTTTAAAACCCTGTAAATTTCGGCTAAACCTTTTTCCAAAGTTTCAAAATTTCTGATGCCGAAAGAAACTGTAATGGCATCAAAATAATTATCGGGATAAGGAATGTTTTCACTGTCGCCTACGACCATTTCTATTTTGTCTGCCAAGTTTTTATCCAGAATTTTTTTCTTGCCAACTTCAAGCATTCCAACCGATAAATCCAAGCCGATAATTTTCTTCGCTGCTGTAGATTCGGCCATCATGATGGCTAAATCGCCGGTTCCGGTGGCTATGTCAAGTGCGTTTTCGGGATTTTTGGCTTTGACCAATTCGATTACTTTCTTTCTCCATTTAACATCAATACCCATCGAAATGACTCTGTTCAAGCCATCATATTCTCCCGAAATGGTATCAAACATTTGGGTGACTTGTTCTTTTTTGCCTAAGGTAGATTCCTTATAGGGTGTAATTTGCTTTGACATTCTCAAATTTTTAACTGCGTTGAGTTCGACCTAACGGTCTCGGGTGACAAATATAAGCCAATATTTTAATTGCGATAAGGCTTATGATTTTCTTTAAGAATTGTGGAATGAATTATGGTTTTCTGACAAAGGTTTGAAATGTAAAATCAAATTCATGTCGCTCGTCTCGGGGATGAAACTCTTCAAAAACCAATTGCCATTCGCTTAAATCAATTTCCGGGAAAAAAGTATCGGCTTCAAAGAAATGATGCACTCTGGTAATGTCAACTTTATCCGCTCTGGCTATGGATTGTTGGTAGATTTGGCCTCCGCCGATGACAAAAATGTCTTCTTCTTTGGGACAAACTTCAATGGCTTTCTCCAAGGAATCAACTACAATGCAACCTTCGGGTTGGTAACCTTTTTGGCGCGAAATAATTACGTGTGTTCTGTTGGGCAAAGGTTTAGGAAAACTTTCAAAAGTTTTTCTGCCCATGATAATATAATGACCGGATGTCAGGGCTTTGAATCTTTTAAAATCATCGGGCAAATGCCAAAGGAGTTGGTTGTCTTTACCCAGGGCATTGTTTTCAGCCACAGCGGCTATGAGTGTTATCATTATTTTGTGGGGTTTGTGTTTTCCAAGTCGTTTTTGAGTTGTTCAACTTTTTTGGTTTGTTTGAGCATCAACTTGTCTATTTGGGCTCTTTCCCAGTTTTTATTCATAAAACTATCGGTAATGAGTACTTTGATGACATGAAAAATAAAAAGGCTGCTCCAAACCGCTACTATCCATATCCACCAATTGGTTTCGTCGTGAAAGTTCAACAAATGATTGGCCGAAAACAAAAAGACACTGCCAATGCTAAGCACAATAAAGTGTTGAAACAAACGCTTTTTCTGGTTGATTCTGTTCCGGGCGTATTCGTATAATTCGTGTTGGTTACTCTCCATAAGACGAAATTTGTGCTTTAAAGATAAAATTTATTTTTAAAATGATAAAATCTCATTTTGGGATAATGTATTACGAAACCGATTTCTTAATCACAGATGTAAAATTTAAGGGTATTTTAATTGTAAATCTTCTTTTAAATTGGCTATGTTTTTGGCAATCTCGTAAAAATAATTGCGCTTGTAAAACCTATAAAAAAATCGCTTTACTTTGCCTCAGTAATCTATAAATGAATTAGTTATGGCTATCAAGAAACAAGTTATAAAAACAAAACCGGTTGTTAAAGTTACCTTTTCAATCGAGGCAAAAGAAGCAAATGCAGCTGCAGTAGTTGGTGATTTCAATAATTGGAATCCGGCTGAAGGAGAATTATCTAAATTGAAAAACGGAACCTTCAAAGCTACTTTTGATTTACCAAAAGACAACTCTTTCGAGTTTAAATATTTAGTGGATGGTTCTTATATAAACGATCCGGAGGCAGACAGTTATGCATATAACGAATTTGCCGGAGCAGAAAATAGTGTGTTAGCACTATAGGTTTTAGTTTTGGTTAGGAAAAAATCCGTTTCGGTTTCGAGGCGGATTTTTTGTTTTTATACCGCTACAGCACCTTTAATATGCGGATGCGGATCATAATCCACTAAGGTGAAATCTTCAAACGTGAAGTCAAAAATGTTTTTTACTTCAGGATTTAAAATCATTTTTGGTAGTGGTCTTGGTTCGCGTGACAATTGCAATTCCACTTGTTCGAAATGGTTGTTGTAAATGTGGGCATCGCCAAAAGTATGGATGAATTCACCCACTTGCAAGTCACATACCTGAGCAATCATCATTGTAAACAAAGCATAAGACGCAATATTGAACGGAACGCCCAAGAAAATATCGGCACTTCTTTGGTACAGTTGGCAAGACAATTTCCCATCGGCCACATAAAACTGAAAGAATGCATGACACGGCGGTAAAGCCGCTTTCCCATTCGCTACATTTTCTGAAAAAGATTTTGAAGTATCCGGCAAAACTGATGGATTCCAGGCGGAAACCAACATGCGACGGCTGTTTGGATTTGTCTTTAAAGTCTCAATTAATTCGGTGATTTGGTCGATTTCTTCACTGTTCCAATTACGCCATTGGTGACCGTACACCGGACCTAAATCGCCATTTTCATCCGCCCATTCGTCCCAAATTTTCACCCCGTTTTCTTTAAGGTAGCCAATATTGGTATCGCCTTTTAAAAACCAAAGCAATTCATAGATAATCGATTTTAAATGCAACTTTTTGGTCGTCACCATGGGGAAACCTTCGCTTAAATCAAATCGCATTTGGTAACCAAAAACACTTTTGGTTCCGGTTCCGGTTCTGTCTCCTTTTTGGCAACCGTTTTCCAAAACGTGTCGCATTAAATCGTGGTATTGCTTCATTTTTATGTTGATTTGGTTATTTGGTTATTTGTTAATTCGAATAACCAAATTAACGAATAACCGAATTAACTTTAAGACTCTCGTTTTGATATTTCATCACGAATCTTTGCTGCTTTCTCATAATCTTCGTCCTGCACGGCTTTTTCCAATGATTCATGAAGCTCGGAAAGACTCATGCTGACATAGATATCGCCTGCTTTGCCTTCGTTGTCCAATCCGAAAGTTTCCGGTGTAGACAATACGCCTTCGTCTTCGATGTTTTGATTTTCGAGGTCGGTTGGATTGGTGTTGAGGTAAATACCGGCTTTGTCTAAGATATTTTTATAGGTAAAAATCGGCGCGTTGAATCGGAGTGCTAAAGCGATAGCATCTGAAGTTCGGGCATCGATAATTTCTTCTATTTTGTCGCGTTCGCAAATGATACTCGAGTAGAAAACACCGTCCACCAATTTGTGGATGATGACTTGTTTGACCACGATATCGAATCGGTCGGCGAAACTTTTGAATAAATCGTGGGTTAAAGGTCTGGGCGGTTTGATTTCTTTTTCTAAGGCAATAGCAATGGATTGGGCTTCGAAAGCGCCGATGACAATAGGTAATTTTCTTTCGCCGTCTACTTCATTTAAAATCAGAGCATAGGCACCGTTTTGGGTTTGGCTATAAGAAATTCCTTTTATGGTTAGTTTTACTAAACTCATTATTTTTTAGTATCAAGTATTGGAGTACAAGTACTCGGACTTTATGTTTACAATTACAAAAATGGCTTCCCGCTTAGCCCTGACAGGAGTGTAAATCCTTTTGAAAAAAGATTGCAACGGATGGCAGGAAAATGGACTGCAAAGTAACAAAAACTTTTCGCTTCTAAAAATGGAAAGCACAAAAAAAAGAGTCGGTGAAAATTTTATATTTCAACGACTCTTAGAATGAATTAATAACGGTTTATGCGTTTTGAGCTTTAAACTCTTTTAGTTTTTGGGTCAGGCGAGGCAAGATATCGAAGGCATCGCCAACGATTCCGTAATCTGCCACTTTGAAGAAAGGTGCTTCGGCATCGCTGTTAATCACTACTTTCACTTTAGAAGAGTTGATTCCGGCAATGTGCTGAATGGCACCCGAAATTCCCACGGCGATGTATAAGTTGGTTGCTACCGGTTTTCCAGTTTGGCCTACGTGTTCGCTGTGAGGTCTCCAACCTAAATCAGATACCGGTTTCGAACAAGCGGTTGCAGCGCCAAGCACTGAAGCCAATTCTTCTAGCATGCCCCAGTTTTCAGGGCCTTTTAAGCCACGTCCGCCGGATACCACGATATCAGCATCGGCGATGGTTACTTTTCCGGTGGTTTTTTCTACCGATTCTACTTTTACGTTAAAATCGGCGTCGTTCAAGTTGGGAGCAAAATCTTCTTCAGCAGCAGCGGCAGCGCTTTCTACCAATCCGTAAGAGTTTTTAGCTAAGCTTAATACTTTTACGTCAGTTGAGATTTCAGTGATGTTAAACGCTTTGTTAGAGAAAGCATTTCTTTTGACTTGGAAAGGCGAAGTGCTTAAAGGCAATCCCACCACATTCGAAGCAAATCCGGCGTCTAAACCAACGGCAACCAATGGTGCCATGTATAAACTGTCGGTGGTTGAGGAAAGCAAAATGACTTTCGCGCCTTCTTTTTGTGCGGCTTGTTTTACCACATCAGCATAGGCTTTGGCGTTAAAGTTGGCTAACTTTTCGTTGCTTACTTTCAACACTTTATCTACACCGTATTTGGATAAATCGGAAACATTGCCGGCGTTTACGGTTACCGCAGTTACCGTTGTTCCTAATGATTCGGCTACTTTTTTGGCATAAGAGGCCAATTCAAAAGCTACTTTTTTGAATTTTCCGTCGGCCGATTCTGCATATATTAATAATGACATGTCTTTCGTTTTAAAATTAGATAACTTTTGCTTCGTTGTGTAAGGCATTTACCAATCCGTCTAAATCATCGGCAGCGAATAATTTCACCGCTGATTTGGGTGCCGGTTTTTCAAATTTTACTGCTTTGGTATTAACATTAGCGCCAACCGGTTCTAAAACCGTCAAGACTTTGGTTCTGGCAGTCATAATTCCTCTCATATTCGGAATGCGTAGGTCTTTTTCTTCCACCAATCCTTTTTGGCCACCAATTACTAGAGGTAAAGAAGCGGCAATGGTTTCTTTTCCGCCGTCGATTTCACGAGCGGCTTTGGCTGAGTTTCCGTCGATTGTTAATTCGGTACAAGAGTTTACAAAGTTGTAATCTAATAAACCGGCTAACATACCCGGAACCATTCCGCCGTTGTAGTCTAAAGATTCTTTTCCGCAGATTACTAAATCGTAACTGCCTGTTTTTACTACTTCGGCTAATTGTTTGGCCACAAAAAATCCGTCAGTAGGCGTGGCGTTTACTCGAATTGCTTCGTTGGCACCAATGGCTAGTGCTTTTCTTAAAGTAGGTTCAGTATCGGCACCGCCAACATTAACAACCGTTACATTAGCGCCTTGTTGTTCTTGGAACCAAATTGCTCTGGTTAATCCGAATTCGTCATTGGGATTGATTACGAATTGCACACCGTTGGTATCAAATTCAGAATCACCGTTAACGAAGTTAATTTTTGAAGTAGTATCAGGCACATGACTGATGCAAACTAATATTTTCATTGTTGTGTTTATTAAGTGAATTTTTCAGAGCGTAAAAGTATAAAATATATTTCTAATTTTTATATGCATGCATAATATTTTTTCAAATTTCAATCGATTTCGTAACCCATGAAAATTAGGCTTGTCGTAAAGACTTGTCAATAGGCTATTAATTAAGGGCAAGAAATGTTTTTTAATCGTATTTAATTTTTATTTTTGCCTTTCAAAATTATTGACCGTAATATAATCCTAATATGAGAACGATACAATTTAGAGAAGCGATTGCTGAAGCGATGAGTGAAGAAATGCGTCGCGACGAATCAGTCTATTTAATGGGTGAGGAAGTAGCCGAATACAACGGTGCTTACAAAGCCTCTAAAGGAATGTTAGACGAATTCGGACCCAAAAGAGTAATCGATACCCCAATTGCAGAGCTAGGTTTTGCCGGAATTGCAGTAGGTTCCGCCATGAACGGTAACCGTCCGATTGTTGAATATATGACGTTTAACTTCTCGTTGGTTGGGATTGACCAAATCATTAACAACGCCGCTAAAATGCGTCAGATGTCGGCCGGACAATTTCCAATGCCGATGGTGTTCCGTGGACCTACCGCTTCTGCGGGTCAATTAGGAGCGACACACTCTCAAGCTTTTGAAAACTGGTTTGCCAATACTCCTGGGTTGAAAGTAGTAGTGCCTTCAACACCTTATGATGCCAAAGGGTTACTAAAATCGGCTATTCGCGATAATGATCCGGTGATTTTTATGGAATCAGAACAAATGTATGGTGATAAAGGGGAAATTCCGGAGGAAGAATATACACTTCCGCTAGGCGTTGCCGATGTAAAAAGAGAAGGAACAGATGTTACTATCGTTTCTTTTGGTAAAATCATTAAAGAAGCTTTTATTGCGGCTGACGAATTAGCCAAAGAAGGCATTTCTTGTGAAATCATCGATTTGAGAACGGTTCGTCCAATGGATTACGATGCCATCATCAACTCGGTTAAAAAAACCAACCGATTGGTTGTTTTAGAAGAAGCTTGGCCGTTTGCCAGTGTGGCTTCTGAAATTACGTATATGGTTCAGGAAAGAGCCTTTGATTATTTAGATGCGCCAATCCAAAGAATTACAACCGCTGATACACCGGCCCCATATTCGCCAACCTTACTAAAAGAATGGTTGCCTAATGCAGAAGATGTAATAAAAGCGGTTAAAAAAGTAACATATAAATAGACTCTTAGACTAACGGCTTTGTCGGAGGTTTAGAAATTTTTCTAAATATCGTAGAAGTCTAAAAATCTAATAACCTAAATACTTATATTTGAAACTTCATCCTACAAAATACGATGGAGTTTTTTTTTGCCCATGAAAAAGATATTTACTTTAATTGTTTTCCTATTTGCGTGTAGCCTTTCAGCCCAAACGAAAGTGAGCGGAATTGTTGTCGATAATTCGAATGAGCCGATTCCTTATGCTAATATTGTTTTTAAAGGAGTCAAAACCGGTGGTGTTGTTTCAAACGAAGATGGTCGATTTTATATTGAATCACCCGATACGCACACAGCCTTGATTGTTTCTTTTGTCGGATTTCCCGATACAGAGGTGAAGTTGCCCAAACAGGTCAATTATGATTTTAAAATTGTTTTGAAAGAAGGAAATGCGTTGAAAGAAGTTAAAATTTACGCAGGGAAAACCTCAAAAAAAGACAATCCGGCTTTGGATATTTTGAGAAAAATTTGGGAACGAAGAAGAAAGAACGGGCTTAAAATGTTCAAACAATACCAATACGAAAAGTATGAAAAAGTTGAGTTTGACATGAACACCATTGACAGCGCTTTTATGAAAAGTAAAATTTTCAAAGGCATGGAGTTTGTCTTCAAAAACATTGATACCTCCAGCGTTACCGGTAAAACCTATTTGCCCATTTTTATCAACGAATCACTCTCTGAGTTTTACGGGGATAATGAAGCCAAAAAAACCAAAGAAATCCTCAAAGCCAATAAGAATTCGGGCTTAGGGAATGGCGATGGCGTGAATATGTTTATCAAAGATTTGTACAGCGATTTTGATATCTATGACAATTATTTGAACTTTTTCGACAAGAGTTTTGTAAGTCCGTTATCGCGCACCGGAATAGATGTTTACAATTATGTCTTAACCGATACCGCTTTTATCGACAACAAATGGTGTTACAACATAGTGTTTTATCCGAGACGTAAAAACGAGTTGACTTTTAAAGGCGATTTTTGGGTAAACGATTCCACTTTTGCCATTAAAACCATCAATATGGCGGTGACCAAGAGTGCCAACATCAACTGGGTAAAAGATATTTATATCGAACAAGAATTTGAAGTGTTAAACGATTCGGTTTTCTTGCCGACCCGGGATTATATGATGTCCGATTTTGCTTTGCGCAAAAAAGAAGAATCCAAAGGTGTTTACGGTAAAAGAACCACTTTATACCGCAACTTTAAGTTTGACGAAAAGAAACCGGAGAAGTTCTACAAAGAGGAAGTCAATTTTATCGATAATGAAGTTTATGCCAAAACCGATGAATATTGGGAAGAAAACCGTTTTGAAAAACTCAACAAAGATGAGCGGAAAATCTATGAAATGATTGATACGCTTAAAACGGTGAAAAAATTCAAACGACTCTACAGTTTGGTTTCCATTTTAGGAAGCGGTTACATTGAAATTCCGAAATGGCATTTGGATTACGGACCTATTTTTTCCACCGTTGGCTTTAATGAAGTAGAAGGTTGGCGTTTAAGAGCGGGAGGAAGAACATATTTCGGCCCAAATGATACTTGGCGTTTGCAAGGTTATACTGCTTACGGATTTGAAGACAACAAGTTCAAATACGGCATGTCAGGAAAATGGATGATTGACAAGAAAAACAGAATCATCCTTTCCGGGGGCAATAGGCGAGATGTAGAGCAAATTGGGGCGAGTTTAACCACGACCAATGATGTTTTAGGCAGAAGTTATGCCTCATCGGGTTTGTTTACAACAGGTGCCAATGGCAAACTGACCAATATCAACTTGAGTACTTTAGCTGCTGAGATTGAACCGGTAAAAAACCTCACGTTCCAACTCGGATTTTCGTATCGTACGTTAGAATCGGCTTCGGATACGTTTAGTTTGAATTATTATACCGATGATACTTTTACCACCACAGCCAGTGAAGTTAAACAGTCGGAGTTGAACTTGCAGGTAGAATATACACCAAAGAAAAAAACCATTGGTTACGGAGTGGAAAGAAGAGAAGTTGATAGTCCGTACAGCCGTTTCTTTATCAATTACAGTCAAGGTTTCAAAGGATTTATCGATAGCGATTTTGATTACCAAAAAATCCAATTGTACTACAAGCAACCAATAATCATTGGCGCATTAGGACGTTCCAATTTTACGATGGAATTGGGAAAAACCTTTGGACAAATTCCACTCGGATTGATGAGTGTGGTTCCGGGAAACCAAACGTATTTTATCATTCAAAACACCTTCAGCAACTTGAATTTTTATGAATTCGTAGCCGATGAGTATGCCACTTTCCAATGGGAACACAACTTCAACGGTAAGGTATTTGCCCGAATTCCGGGATTGCGAAAATTAAACTTGCGCGAGATTGTTGGAATCAGAGGTGTTTACGGAACGGTTTCTGACGAAAACAGAGCCATAAATGCATCGGGATTGGTTTATAAAGCGCCTGAAAAACCGTATTGGGAATACAGCGCCGGAATTGGAAATATCTTCAAAGTATTCCGTTTGGATTTTGCTTGGAGAGGCAATTATAGAAACTTACCGGATACAGATAATTTCACCATCAAAGGTTCGTTTGGATTCTATTTCTAAAATGCAGGAAGCGGTTGCTTATTTGGTCGAGAAAGATGAAGTTTTTCAAAAATTACATCAGCAATACGGCAATCCTTTTATTCCAACGCGACCGGAAGGATTTCAAACCTTGTGCAAACTCATTTTAGAGCAACAAGTTTCTATCGAATCGGCTCGGGCTTGTTATGTTAAAATTGAAAATGCTTTAGGCGATGTTGCTCCGAAAACCATATTTCAGACCTCAGAAGAAACGCTCAGAAATTGTGGTGTCAGTCGCCAAAAAACTATTTATTTGAAAGCTTTGGCGGAAGCCATCTTGGATAAAACCTTAGTTCTAGAAACACTTTCTCAAAAACACCCGGACGAAGTCAGAAAAGAATTAATCCAAATCAAAGGTATCGGAAATTGGACTATTGATGTTTATCTGATGTTCTCATTGCAATCACAAGACATACTTCCGATTGGCGATATTGCTGTGGTCAATACGATAAAAGAATTGTATGGTTGTGAAGAGAAGGAAGCGATGATAGTTTTGGCTGAAAATTGGAAACCCTACCGAAGCATGGCAACGTATTTTCTGTGGCACCATTATTTAGTCAAGCGAAACCGACAATTTATTTTTTAGCCCTATCTGAAAATCCCATATCTGAAGATGCAATAAATCGCGTGAAAACCATCGCGCCAACTGATTTTTTTGCCCTCTTCAAAGGTTCGGCCGTAATAACTAATGCCAACTTCGTAGATTCTGATTTTGGGGATTCGGGCTACTTTTTGAGTCACTTCGGGTTCAAATCCAAATCGTTTTTCTTTGAGTGTAATCGACTTTAAAACATCGGCACGAAACATTTTGTAACAAGTTTCCATGTCGGTCAGGTTCAAATTGGAAAACATATTGCTCAAAAATGTTAAAAACTTATTCCCGATGCTGTGCCAAAAAAACAAAATACGATGCGGTTTTCCGCCCATAAAACGACTGCCGTAAACCACATCGGCAACTTCATCAACTATAGGTTTTAAAAGAATGTTGTATTCCTGCGGGTCATATTCTAAATCAGCGTCCTGAATCACTATAATTTCTCCGTTGGCTTTTTTAATTCCGGTGTGTAAAGCCGCGCCTTTGCCTTTGTTTTCAGTGTGTTCCAAAAAAACAATGGGTAACTCAGGATTACTTTTGATATAAGTTTGAACGCTTTCAGCCGTATTGTCTGTGCTGCAATCATTTACAATAATGACTTCTTTTTGAATATCATTAAGGAGTGAAACAGCTTTTATTTTGTCCAATATTTTGTAAATAGTCGGACCTTCATTATAGGCAGGGATTATGATAGAAAGCGTTTTGATGGCCATTTGAATTTAAATATTTCTCAAAAATAGGTTTTTTGGTTTAGTAAGCAATAATTTACTTTAAATACATGTATACCAATTGAACTAATATTCACAAATTATATTGTTTTTATTTGTTAAAGTTTTGTTACTTTTGCGACCGATAAAATTTATAACAAAAATTATATTTATGGAATCAATGATGATTTATGTGCCGATAGTGATGGCATTAATTGGATTAGCTTTTATGGCTGTCAAAAGATCTTGGGTTTTAAAACAAGATGCGGGCGATGGCAAAATGAAAGAGATATCAGATTATATTTATGAAGGAGCTTTGGCTTTCCTTAAAGCAGAATACAGATTATTGGCAGTGTTCGTATTGATTGCCAGTGCTGTGTTGGCCGGAATTTCTTTTGTAGTTCCTACAACACACATATTAATTGTGGTGGCTTTTATTTTCGGAGCTTTCTTTTCGGCCTTAGCCGGAAATATGGGGATGAAAATCGCTACTAAAACCAACGTAAGAACAACCCAAGCGGCTCGTTCCAGTTTACCACAAGCTTTGAAAGTGTCTTTTGGTGGTGGAACCGTTATGGGATTAGGTGTTGCCGGTTTAGCCGTTTTAGGGTTAACAGGTTTCTTTATCCTTTTCTTCCGTTACTTTATGAATGGCGTATGGACTTCTGCCGAAGACATGACTATCGTTCTGGAAACATTAGCCGGTTTCTCTCTTGGAGCAGAATCTATCGCTTTGTTTGCTCGTGTAGGTGGTGGTATTTATACCAAAGCTGCTGACGTTGGTGCTGACTTAGTAGGTAAAGTTGAAGCAGGAATCCCTGAAGATGATCCAAGAAATCCTGCTACTATTGCAGATAACGTTGGAGATAACGTAGGTGACGTTGCCGGAATGGGTGCTGATTTATTTGGTTCTTATGTAGCAACTGTTTTGGCTGCGATGGTTTTAGGGAACTATGTAATCAAAGATATGGGCGGAAAAATCGAAGACGCATTCGGTGGTATTGGTCCAATTTTATTGCCAATGGCAATCGCTGGTTTCGGAATCTTATTCTCTATCATCGGAACGATGTTAGTAAAAATATCAAGTGATGACGCTAAAGAAAAACAAGTGCAAGGTGCGTTAAACGTTGGAAACTGGGTTTCTATTATTTTAACTGCAGTGTCGTGTTTCTTCTTAGTACAATATTTATTGCCTGCTACAATGACCATGGAATTCTATGGTGAAGGCGCGCAACAAATCTCTTCTATGAGAGTATTCTACGCTACTATCGTTGGTTTAGTAGTAGGTGGAGTAATTTCGTCTGTAACAGAATACTACACAGGTTTAGGAACAAAACCGGTTTTGGCCATTGTACAAAAATCTTCAACCGGTGCAGGTACAAATGTAATCGCTGGTTTAGCTACCGGTATGATTTCTACATTCCCAACCGTATTATTATTTGCCGGTGCTATCTGGGCTTCTTACGCTTTTGCCGGTTTCTACGGTGTAGCTTTAGCAGCTTCTGCAATGATGGCTACAACGGCTATGCAATTAGCAATCGATGCTTTCGGACCAATCTCTGACAACGCCGGTGGTATCGCTGAAATGAGTGAATTACCAAAAGAAGTTCGCACAAGAACAGATATCTTAGATTCAGTGGGTAACACTACTGCTGCTACAGGAAAAGGTTTTGCTATCGCTTCTGCTGCGTTAACTTCATTGGCTTTATTTGCAGCGTATGTAACGTTCACCGGAATTGACGGGATCAACATCTTCAAAGCGCCTGTATTAGCGATGTTATTCGTTGGAGGGATGATTCCTGTTGTGTTCTCTGCCTTGGCAATGAACTCGGTAGGTAAAGCGGCAATGGACATGGTTTACGAAGTTCGTCGTCAGTTCAAAGAAATTCCGGGTATCATGGAAGGTACAGGAAAACCTGAATACGGTAAATGTGTGGAGATTTCTACTAAAGCTGCTTTAAGAGAAATGATGTTGCCGGGCGTTTTAACTATCGGTTTCCCAATAGCTATCGTATTATTAGGTAAATTAGTTTATGCTGATAACAACCAATTAATCGCTGAAATGTTAGGTGGTTATATGGCTGGTGTAACTGTATCGGGTGTACTTTGGGCTGTGTTCCAAAACAACGCCGGTGGTGCTTGGGACAATGCCAAAAAATCTTTCGAAGCTGGTGTTGAAATCAACGGAGAAATGACCTATAAAGGTTCTGATGCCCACAAAGCAGCTGTAACCGGAGATACTGTTGGTGATCCGTTTAAAGATACTTCAGGTCCGTCAATGAACATCTTAATCAAGTTAACTTGTTTGATTGGTTTAGTTATCGCTCCAATCTTAGGGGGTCACGAAGCCGGTGCAGTAACCAAAAAAATGGAATGCACTATGGAGATGAAAAAAGAATGTAAAGACATGGGCAAATGCGACATGAGCAAATGCAAAGACATGACCAAAGAAGAATGTGCTAAAATGTGTGATTCTTTAGGTTGTACGCCTGAGCAAAAAGAAGCTTGTTTATCTCACTACGGTGCTGACGGTAAATTCATCGCTGATAAAAAAGGATGTTGTGCCAAACCGGAAGCAGCTACTGCAACTAAAGATGTAAGAGTTGAAATTACCAACACTAACGGTAAAGCCAAAGCAACTGTAACTACTACAGTAGGCGGAACAGCAACAACTCAAACTTTTGAAGGTACTGAAGCAGAAGTGAAAGCTAAAGTAGATGCTTTAAAATAATCGAAAGATTTAAAAATAATAAAGATGCCTCGCAATTGCGGGGCATTTTTTTTGTCTTTTTTGTTTAAATTAGCCAAGACAAACACAACTTCCATGACCAATAAATTTGCCTTTTTTTTGCTGCTATTTTTCAATATTGTTTTTTCACAGAATCCATTGCCTTTGATTCCTCAGCCCGAATCGGTAGAAATCAGAAAAGGCCATTTCGTTTTAAATAAAGAAACGGTAATCCAAGCAGAGGCTTCTATGTTTGAAGCACACTATTTGCAACAAGCCATAAAACAGCAAACAGGATTGGAGCTTAAAATTGTACCGGTGGCGGCCAATGTTTCCAAAATAAGCTTAAGTTTTGATCTTGACAGTCCTGAAGCTAGTGGCATCAAAGAACCCTATAAACTCACGGTTTCCGATAAAACAATAGTGATTAAAGCGGAATACAATCAGGGCTTTTTCTACGGGATTCAAACGCTTCTCCAGTTAATTCCCTTCGAAAAAAAGGATGAAATCAAAGTACCATGTTTAGAGATAAAAGACTATTCTAAATACGCCTGGCGTGGCATGCACCTCGATTGCGCCCGACATTTCTTCTCCGTAGATTTTGTCAAAAAGTATATCGATTACCTGGCGATGTACAAGTTCAACACTTTTCATTGGCACTTAACCGATGACCAAGGTTGGCGAATTGAAATCAAACAATATCCAAAACTGACCGAAGTCGGTGCGTGGCGAAATGGTTCAATGATAGGCCATTATAACGAACAAAAATATGATGACATCCGATACGGTGGTTTTTATACGCAAGAGCAAATCAAAGAAGTAGTGGCTTATGCCAAACAACGTCACATTACCGTCGTGCCCGAAATCGAAATGCCAGGACATGCCGTAGCCGCTTTAGCCGCTTATCCGCAATATTCCTGTACCGGCGGACCATTTGAAGTGGAAAAACAATGGGGCGTTTTAGATGATGTGTTTTGTCCCAAAGAGGAAACTTTCACTTTTTTGCAAAATATCTTAACCGAAGTTATTGCTTTATTTCCTTCCCAATACATCCACATCGGAGGCGATGAATGTCCGAAAACCCGCTGGAAGAAATGCACGCATTGCCAAAATTTAATCCAAGAAAAAGGACTGAAAGACGAACACGAACTCCAAAGTTATTTCATTCAAAGAATGGAAAAGTTTGTCAACACCAAAGGGCGAAAAATAATAGGTTGGGACGAAATCTTAGAAGGTGGTTTGGCACCCAATGCGGCCGTAATGAGTTGGCGAGGTACCGAAGGAGGAATCGCAGCCGCAAAACAAAAACATTTCGTCGTAATGACGCCCGGTTCACATTGTTATTTCGACCATTACCAAGGCAATCCGCAAAACGAACCTTTAGCCATTGGCGGCTACACTCCGGTAGAAAAAGTGTATGCGTTTAATCCGATTCCAGAAGAATTATCTTCGGAAGAATCCCAATACATTCTTGGTGCGCAAGCCAATTTGTGGACCGAATATATTACATCACCGGAACAAGTGGAATACATGATTTTCCCGCGAATGATGGCCTTATCAGAAGTGCTTTGGGGAACTTCCAATCCCGAGAAATATGCCGATTTCGAAAAACGAATGATACAACAGTTTCCCGTTTTAGAGAAGAAAGGCATCAAATACAGCAAAGCTTTATTCGAAATTACGTCCGATGTGATGCCCAAACCCGGTGGTCATGGTGTTTTATATTTATTAAAAACCAATCTGCAACCCAACGGAATTCACTACACCACCGATGGGTCTCAACCAACAACGCTGTCAAAGGTTTACAATCAACCGCTGGAAATCACCAAATCCCAAACGATAAAAGCGGCTTATTTTGAAAATGACCAACCTAAAAGCAATGTTGTCGAACAATCATTCCTCATTCACAAAGCCACCAGCCAACTGGTTTCGCTTCAAAACCACCCCAGCGGGAATTATGCCAAAGGAGGAGGATTTACTTTGGTGGATGGCATCAAAGGCGACAAAGCTAAATTTGGACAACATTGGCTCGGCTTTTCGGGAACCGATTTAATCGCTACCATTGATTTAGGTTCTAGACAAAAAATCAATCGCTTGGGCATCGGACTATTGAGCAGTCCTTCATCTTGGATTTATTTTCCTAAAAAAGTGACATTCCAGGTTTCAGAAGATATGATACAATTTGATACCATCGGCACTTTTTCCGCTGAAGAAATTCAAAAAAGCAAAGGTCAAATCACCTTAGATTGCAATAAAAAAAACATTCAATTTGTAAAAGTAACGGTCGAAAACTTCGGCACTATTCCCGACGGTCAGCCCGGAGCCGGAAACAAAGCGTGGCTTTTTGCAGATGAAATAACCATAGAATAACTATGTCAAATCGCAGAAATTTTCTCAAAACAGCGGCGGCAGGTTCTGTAGCCTTGGCGCTTCAAACATTTGCTTCGAAAGAAGATAATTCAGCAAAGCCAAAAGGCAAAGTCAATAAGCCAATTGTGCTTTCCACCTGGAATTTTGGCGTACAAGCCAATGGCGCCGCGTGGGAAGTTCTAAAAAATAACGGTCGTGCACTAGATGCCGTTGAAGCCGGAGTGAAAATTCCGGAAGGCGACCCAACCGAAAGAAGCGTAGGCTATGGCGGAAGACCTGACCGAGACGGAAAAGTTACGCTCGACGCTTGTATCATGGACGAGTTTGCCAATATCGGTTCGGTAGCGGCTTTGGAACACATCAAACATCCGATTTCTGTAGCCCGCGCAGTGATGGAAAAAACACCTCATGTGATGTTGGTTGGTGATGGTGCTTTGCAATTTGCCCTATCCCAAGGGTTTAAAAAAGAAAATCTCTTGGTAGAAGATTCCAAAAAAGAATGGAAGGAATGGCTCAAAACCAGTCAGTACAAACCCATTGCCAACATTGAAAACCACGATACCATCGGCATGATTGCTTTAGACAGTCACGGGAATCTTTCCGGTGCTTGTACCACTAGCGGCATGGCGTTCAAAATGCACGGTCGATTAGGTGATTCGCCAATCATTGGTGCTGGTTTGTATGTCGATAATGAAATCGGAGCTGCCACAGCCACCGGTCATGGCGAAGAAGTCATCAGAATTTCGGGTTGCCATTTGGTAGTCGAGTTAATGCGACAGGGAAATTCACCGCAACAAGCTTGTGAAGAAGCCGTTTCGCGTATTGTGAAACTGACACAAAATCGCAACAAAAATCTTAAAGACATCCAGGTTGGTTTTATCGCTTTAGACAAACAAGGCAATTACGGCGCGTATTGTATTCAAGGCGGATTTAATTATGCAGTAAACGACAACTCCGGTAATAAGTTAGTTGATGCAGATTATTTTTTGAAATAAATCTGTGCTAATCCGTTCAATCCGTGTAATCTGCGGCTAAAAAACAGACTAATCAAATTCCAATATGAAATTAGAAATCGCTTGTTTCAACTTAGATTCAGCTCTAATCGCCCAAGAAAATGGCGCCGATAGGGTAGAGCTTTGTGCCGGAATTGACATAGGAGGTGTCACACCCAATTTTGAAACCGTAAAGCAAGCCCGAGAAAATTTAAGCATCGATTTGTATGTTATGATTCGCCCACGAGGAGGCAATTTTGTATACAGTGATGAAGAGTTTCAGCAAATGCAAAAGAATATTTTAGCCGTAAAAGAACTGGAAGTTAACGGTTTTGTTTTCGGAATTTTAGATGAAAATAATAAAATTGATATAGAAAGAAATAGTGAACTAGTGAATTTGGCCAAACCTTTGCCATGCACGTTTCACCGCGCTTTTGACGAAGTAGAAAATCCGTTTGAGGCTTTGGAACAAATCATAGACTGCGGTTTTAAAACGATTTTAACGTCGGGTCAAGCCCAAAATGTAACAGAAGGGATGAACCGTTTAACCGAATTGGTTTCCAAAGCCAATGACCGTATTGCTATCATGCCCGGCGGTGGTTTGCGTTCCACCAATATTGAACAGATTCAACAAAACACCAAAGCGGTTTTTTATCATTCTTCGGCGATAACTGACGGTAGTGAAACTGCAAATCCAAATGAAATTCAAGCCTTAAAAGCCAAACTGAAATGAGAACTTTATTATTGAAATTCATGATTGTTTTTTTGTCGCCAATGGTACTTTGGGCACAAAAAAAAGAGCGCAATTTAAGTTCGGAAAAGTGGCAATTCAAAAGTGTTCATAACGATAAATACAAATGGTTTCCCGCCAAAGTTCCGGGAACCGTGCACACCGATTTGCTGGCGAACCAATTAATCCCCGATCCTTTTTTCGATGCCAATGAAAAACAGTTGCAATGGATAGAAAACGAAGATTGGCAATACCAAACGGCTTTCATAATCTCCAAAGAAGAGCTGGATCATCAAAATGCCATTCTACAATTCGACGGATTAGACACTTTTGCCGAAGTGACTTTAAACGGAACTAAAATCCTTTCCGCTAACAACATGTTCCGAACATGGAAAGTTGACGTGAGAAAGCAGCTGAAAATTGGGCAAAACAAATTAGAAATTACTTTCAATTCCGCCGTTAAAAAAGGAAAAGAAGAAGCCAAAAAACTAACTTATACTTTACCAGGCGACGAAAAAATATTCACCCGGAAAGCACAATACCATTTTGGTTGGGATTGGGGACCAAGATTTGTCACCGCCGGGATTTACAAGAAAGTAGCGCTTCATTTTTGGGACAATGCCACGATAACCAACATCAAAACCAATCAGGATTTGACCAATAAAAGTTTGGCAAAAGTTGAGTTTGCAATCGAAATAAACAGTAAGAATGCTTCTCAATACGAATTAAAAATCAATGAGAAATCGGAATTCCTTCAACTCGAAAAAGGGAAAAACAACTTGTCGCTGACCTACGAAATCAAGAACCCGAAATTGTGGTGGCCCAATGGTTTAGGCGAAGCGCATTTGTATCCGTTTGAAGTTAGTTTAGCCCAAAACAAACAAATCATAGACATCAAGAAATTAAACATCGGCTTGCGAACGATTGAATTAATTCAGGATAAAGATGAAATTGGCAAAAGCTTTTATTTTAAAGTAAACGACCAACCGGTATTTATGAAAGGAGCCAATGTCATTCCGCCCGACAGTTTTTTGCCAAGAGCAACAGATTCGGTTTATCAATCTATAGTCAAAAATGCGGCAGTCGCCAACATGAACATGCTGAGAGTTTGGGGCGGCGGTGTATATGCTGAGGATGCTTTTTATGAGGCTTGTGACAAAAACGGTATTTTAGTTTGGCAGGATTTTATGTTTGCCTGCGCGATGTATCCCGGCGATGAAACGTTTTTAGCCAATGTAAAACAGGAAGTTGTTGATAATGTTTCTCGTTTGCAAAACCATCCGAGTATTGCACTTTGGTGTGGGAATAACGAAAATGACGAAGGTTGGCACAATTGGGGTTGGCAAAAACAATACAACTATTCAGCACAGGATTCGACTAAGATTTGGAACGATTACCAAAAGCTGTTTCACGAACTGATTCCGCAAACACTTGACAGATTGTTACCTAAAAATGAAAACCGTTATTGGCCATCTTCACCATCTATTGGTTGGGGCAAGAAAGAGAGTTTGCTAAGCGGTGATGCCCATTATTGGGGTGTTTGGTGGGGAATGGAACCTTTTGAAATGTACCGTCAGAAAGTGGGACGCTTCATGAGCGAATACGGTTTTCAAAGCATGCCCGATATTAAAACGTTTCAGGCTTTCGCCAAAAGTAGCGAACTGCATTTCGATTCGGAAGCGGTTAAAAGCCATCAAAAGCATCCAACGGGTTACAAGACGATAAATGAATACATGGCGAGAGATTACCAAGTGCCCAACAATTTTGAAGACTATATTTATGTATCCCAATTGTTGCAAGCCGAAGGCATGAAAATGGCCATTGAAGCGCATCGAACCGACCGCAGATGCATGGGAACGTTGTTTTGGCAACTCAATGACTGTTGGCCTGTGACTTCCTGGAGTTCGGTGGATTATTTTGGGAGATGGAAAGCGTTTCATCATCAAGCGAAGCGAAGTTTTGAGGAGGTGTTGATTTCAGTAAAGGAAGAAGAAAGTAGCTATAAAGCTTATATAGTCAATGATGGTTTGAATCCGTTTGAAGGCCAATTTGAGGTGGTTTTACAAGATTTTAATGGTAAAAAACTTTGGTCTGCCAAAAATACCGGCGTTATTCCGGGAAGCTCAAATTTGGTTCATTTTGAAATTTCTAAAAGTGATTTAGAAAGTTTTGAATCGAAAAAAACTGTGCTTTCTGTTTCGTTTGATTCTGAAAATAAATCAGCAAATTCACTTTTCTATTTTGTTAAGCCTAAAGATTTGCAATTGAGTAATCCAAATATCCAAATTACAAAGCTTGATGAGTTAACTTATGAAATCTTTTCTGATGTTTTGACGAAGAATGTTTTTCTTTCTTCTGAAGAAGATACTTTTTTCAGTGACAATTATTTCGATATTTTGCCCGGACAGAAAGTACAAATCCAATTATCAAATTCGGTAAAAGCGATTCAGGTGAAAAGTTTATTTGATACGATGCCATAAAAAAAGCTCCAATTTTGGAGCTTTTTATTTTTAAAACAAGCCGTTTATCTCGGCATTAATTCGGTTGATAATCATTCCTAAATCTTCCGGATTGTTCACGAAATCAACATTATCCACATCAATAATTAATAGCTTTCCTTTATCATAAGTCGTAATCCAAGCTTCATAGCGTTCGTTCAATCGGCTCAAGTAGTCAATTGAAATAGTGTTTTCGTAATCGCGACCTCTTTTGTGGATTTGGGAAACCAAGTTGGGAATGGAACTTCTCAAATAAATCAACAAATCAGGAGCGCCAACCAAGCCTTCCATCAATTCAAAAAGCGAAGTGTAATTTTGAAAATCACGGTTGGTCATTAATCCCATAGCATGTAAGTTGGGCGCAAAAATATGGGCGTCCTCATAAATCGTTCGATCCTGAATGATGTTTTTACCGCTTTCGCGGATTTGCAATACCTGACGGAAACGCGAATTCAAGAAATAAATCTGCAAGTTAAAACTCCAACGTTCCATTTGGTGGTAAAAATCATCCAAATACGGATTGTCAACCACGTCTTCAAAATGAGGTTCCCATTTGAAATGTTTGGCTAAAAATCGGGTTAATGTTGTCTTTCCTGCTCCTATATTTCCTGCGACTGCTATGTGCATTATGGTAGTTTTATTTTAAAATTCTTAATTTGTTGGTTGGTAAAAATAGCTAAAATTTGGTCTTTGTAATAAAAATTGAGGAACGATTTCTCAACAATTTCGATTTCGAAAATCGTTTTCGATTGATTGTTCAGGCAATACAGAGTATTGTCTCTTGAAAACAACAGTTTTTCATGATCAACGATTTGGATTTTTTCAAATGGCGGAATATTGGCCAACAAAGTCACCTTGCCGAAGATATCAATGGAATACCAGTTATTGATTTCGTCAATCCAATAAAAATTATTAAAATCGGATTGGGTGTATTTGATGTTTTCGGCTATGGGATTCCCGACGGTTTTGGAAGTGTTTTTCAAGTAGTCAAACAGCATGATTTGCTGGGTTAAAGCATTGTATATCCAAAATTGATTTTGTGAGGCCATGCCTATTTTAGAGGCCAAAATGGTATTGTCAATTTCAAACAGGTTGAATTTCTGAATTTCATTCAATTGGTTGTCAAGCGTGATAATAGTATTGAAATCTTCATAGAAAACCGCGATTTTCAAGGGATTGATGTAATCAACTGAAGTGATTTTACCCAAAGCCACATTCTTATATTCCCAAGTTTGAGAATCATTTTGTTTGATAAGAACATTGTTTTTGATAAAATAGTTGTTGCCCAATCCATCAAAACCGGCATAGGTTTTATTTTCTAGTTCTTCAGAACTGACCGCAGTGATTTTCAACTTCGGATTTTGTCCGAAGCTATAGGAGAAAATGAGTAGGATAATAAAAGAAAGGGCATTTTTCATCATAGTGCTAATTTACAGTAAAGTGCACTTATTTCCATAAGTCTTCCTCAATATTTTAACAAAACATTGGTAACACTTTAAGATAACAATCGTCATATTTGTTGTATCAAAACCAAAAATCAATGAAAAAAATAGTATTCGCTTCGTTTTTAGTATTCTCTTACTTAGCCACTCATGCCCAAAAAGACTTCCAAGGTATGGCTGTTTATGAATCCAAAACCAGTACTTCCGATTTCAAATCTCGTTTTGAAGGCAATAGAGAAATCTCGCCCGAAATGCAAAAAATGATAGAAGAACGTATGAAAAAAATGTTTGAAAAAACCTTTTTTCTAAACTTCGACAAATCAGCTTCCATTTACAAAGAAGAAGAAAAGCTGGAAACTCCCGGACAAGGTCAAGGTGGTTTCAGAATGATGAGCTCGATGATGGGCGGAGGCGGAACTTATTATAAAAACGTAAAAGACAAGACCTATAAAGTGGATAAAGAATTTATGGGTAAAGAGTTTTTGGTCAAAGATTCTTTGGTCAACTACAACTGGCAAATGACCGGTGAAACCAGAGTAATTGGCGGATACAATTGTTTCAAAGCCACTGCGGTGATTCCGGCGAGTAAGACTGATTTTAGAAACTTCCGTCCTAAAAAAGAAGAAGAGAAAAAGGATGAAAAAGCAAAAGAGGAAACCAAAGAAGGCACTAAAACCAGTTTCATGGACCAAATAGAATTGCCTAAGGAAATTACCATTACCGCTTGGTACACGCCGGAAATTCCGGTAAGTCAAGGTCCGGAAGGCTATTGGGGCTTACCCGGATTGATTTTGGAAGTCAATGACGGCAAAACGACAATTCTTTGTTCTAAAATTGTTTTAAATCCAAAAGATAAAGCAGAAATTAAAGCGCCAAGTAACGGCAAACAGGTTTCGCAAAAAGAATACGACGAAATTGTAGTCAAAAAAATGGAAGAAATGCAGGAAATGAATAATGGTCGCGGCGGCGGTTTCCAAATGAGAATGACCAGATAAGATTCAGAAAATTCAATTTCAAAACGACTTCATGAAAAAACTTTCTCTACTTTTTTTTCTGGTTACAAGCATAGCCACTGCACAAACTATCAGATTCGAAGGAATCATTCAAGACAATACCAAAGCGCCACTGGAAATGGCGAATATCATGGCAATGAATCAAGGCACCAAAACTATGGATGCTTATGCCATAACCAATGACAAAGGGAAATTTGTTTTAAACCTTAAACCCAACGCAACTTACACCATTAAGTTGAGTTATCTGGGCATGCAAAACAAGGAAATTACAGTGACCACGCAAACCCAGAACATCACCCAAAACATCACTATGGAAAGTGGTGGAATCGAGTTAGATGGAGTCGAAATCGTGCGCGAAATGCCCGTTTCGATTAAAGGTGATACCATTGTATACAATGCCGATTCGTTTAAAACCGGTACCGAAAGAAAACTCGAAGATGTACTTAAAAAATTACCCGGTGTAGAAGTCAATGCCGATGGCGAAGTAGAAGTAGAAGGCAAAAAAGTAACCAAATTAATGGTGGAAGGCAAAGACTTTTTTGATGGCGACACCAAGTTGGGCGTAAAAAACATTCCCGCCGATGCCATTGATAAAGTTCAAGTTTTGAGAAACTACAACGAAAATTCCATTCTAAAGGGCGTGGAAAACAATCAGGATAATGTGGCGATGAACATCAAATTGAAATCCGGAAAGAAAAACTTCTGGTTTGGAGATGTCACAGCAGCTGGAGGTTTTTGCCCTGAATCTAAATTTGACCGTTATAATGTCAATCCGAAATTGTTTTATTACAGTCCGAAATACAGTGTGAATATCATCACCAACTTTAATAACATAGGTGAGTTGCCACTAACCATTCAGGATTATTTTAAATTCACCGGCGGTTTCAGAAACATGATGTCTAAAGGCGGTTCGAGTTTTAATGTGTCTTCGAATGACTTGGGGATTTCATTACTCAGAAACAATCGAGCGAAAGAAATTGAAACCGATTTTGGGGCAACCAATTTCTCATATAATCCAACCAAATCATGGACGATAAGCGGATTTGCTATTCTTTCTTCTTCGATAACCGATTTGGAAACCGTATCGACGACTAACTTCTTAGATCCAACCTCTACCGAAGTGGCTTCCACTGAAAACAGAGCTGAAATAGCACATCAGAAAAGTAATTTAGGTTTGTTCAAGCTAAGTTCAAGTTACAAACCAAACACCAATTTCCAATTTGATTATGATATTTTGGCCAAATTCTCCAAACAAGATGAAAACAATTCCTTGTTGAGAGAAACCATTGATGAAGCTGATAATTCGACTACTGAAGATATTTTTACCGCCAAAAAACAAGATCCGGTTTCATTAAATCAGAACTTAAGCTTTTATTACACAGCGGCAGAAAAACACGTTTTTGCTTTTGAAAGCCAACATTTGTACCAAGATGAGAATCCTTTTTACAACGCCAATTTACAATCAGACCCGTTTACTTCAACCTTGCCACCGAGTAATATTTTAGGATACGACACCACGCAAAACCGAACCGATTTAAACCAAAATCGTTTTGTAAAAACCAATAAGTTAGACAGTAAGTTGGATTATTATTATATGCTGACACCAAAAAGTAATATCAATTTAACTTTGGGAAATACGTATTCCAATCAAAATTTTAACTCAAGCATGTACCAAGTTTTAGACAATGGAAACGTTAATGATTTAGACAATACGACCAATACGAATGATGTTACTTACCGTTTCAATGATGCTTTTTTGGGAGTGCATTACAAAGTATTGACCGGTAAATTTACGTTTACACCCGGAGTAAGTTTCCATACTTATGCTTTGAACAATGAGCAATTAGGAACAAGTTACAAGCAAAACTTTACTCGAATTCTGCCTGATTTCTTAGCGTTATACCAAATAAAAAAGGCGGAAACGCTGACTTATAATTTTTCGTTTACCAATAATTTCACCGACATCAATCGCCAAGCAGAAGGTTTTGTATTAAACAATTACAGCAGTTTGTCAAGCGGAAACAGAACTTTGGAGAATGCTGTTCAGCAATCACACTCTCTGCGTTATTTTAAATACAACATGTTCAACTTTGAAAACATTTCAGCCGCTGTAAGTTACAATCGTACCGTTGACGCCATTAAAACGAGAGCTTTTTTCAATAATGTGAACCAAGTGTCTTCGCCTTACAATTCGGAGTTTGCCGATGAGTCAATGTCTTTCTTCGGAAGTTATGGTCGCTCTTTCTTTAAATATTATAAAGCTTCTTTGAATGTCAATTTGAATTGGGGCAAGTTCAACAACATCCAAATCGACAGAAATACATTTCAAGACGTATTAATCACCAATGAAAGTTTTACTCAGATATACAATTTAAGAGCTTCAACCAATTTTAAAAACTTACCAAATATTGAATTGGGATACAGTTACACCATAAACGATTATCCCAACGATACTTTTTTCACCGATAGACCAACGATAAAATTGGATTATTTCTTCCTAAAAAGTTTCTCTTTCGTGAGTGAATACGAGTTTTATCACTATTACAACAAAGACAAATCGGTAGAGAATGAATACGATTTTCTATCGGCGAGTTTGATTTATCAAAAGACCAAAGACAGCAAATGGGAGTATAAAATTTCGGCTACCAACTTACTTAATACAACGTCTTTAAATGATGACAATTTCTCTCAATTTTCTACCAGAACATCGCAATACAGAGTGCAACCACGTTATGTAATGTTGAGTTTGAAATACAATTTATAAGCCTTTTACAATTGGATTTTTAAGTGAACTTCCGTTATTTTTAGCGGAAGTTTTTTTATGAGATAATATTTTCACGAATTGCACGTTAGTTGTGTGAAATATATTATTTTTAAAAAGTATTATAGTAGCCAATAAAAGTATCTTTCATGAAAAATTTCTCTATTTTATTATTTTTTTCTGTCATTACATTCGGTTATGCCCAAACGCCCATACTTGAGCCGGGTATTTATAAGTCAACCACAAAAGGACAGAAGGTTATGTTGAAAATCCTTGAAGACAACCAATTTGAAATGGCTTTTTTGTTCGGAAAATATACAGTTCAAAACGATACCATTACGTTTAATAATTCGGAATCCAATGAGTCAAGTTTTAAGATTAAAATCAACAAAGATGCGCCGTTTTCGAGTACGTTTAAATTAAAATTTGACAACCAAAATTTACTTTACGCCGGTTACGACATCTACATAGGAACCCAAAAAGAGGAACATACCATTGTTGAATACAAGCCACTCAATGAGTATCTTCGTAAAAGCAGTTTAGGCGACCTGTCCAGAAAAAAGGAAGTTAAAATAGACGTCGAAAAGACAAAATATTTGTACTTCGTTGAAATCAATAGAAAACGTGGCGCTGTAGTGACTAAATTTCAAATTGATCCAAGTGTTAACGAAATAGAAGTTCAATACGACTATAATCTGTTTAACGCTATTGAGTTAAAAGGAATAGTAGACAAAGAAACCAAAAAACTGTCAGTAAGAGAAGGACGCAGACTGAATCCGGCTTTTGATTTTGAGAAAGAAGGTTCGGCAATAGCGCCCAAAAATGAAATCAATCCCATCGCCATTGCAAACGAAAAAGATTGGTTGAAAAATAATGGCTTTGAAAATAAGGACGAATTTGACAGCAGTTATTTGGAAAGACGCCAAACCAATACCTATAATTTCAAACTTCCGGTTTTAAAAACCTATGCTGAAGCCTTGAAAAGTCTTGAAAAAACGCCCGAAAAGTTTTTGGTAATTTCCTTTGACAACCGTAAAAACAGCAAAGCTGAATTCACTGAGTTTGTGACTCAAAAAGAGCAAAGATTATCGCGTTTTATGCGAACAAAGTACAACGCAGAAAAAGACCAATTCAATTATTATTTAGCTACCGAAAAAGACCAGGTGTTGCTGCAAAACTTCAAAATCAAAGACAAAACAGCTTTGGTCTTTGTCAATGCTAATGGCGATTTGCTTTATTATACGCCGGGTACTTTAGAAGAAAATTCCAGTCTGTTTGAAATTTATTATTCGGTTTATGATGAAGTCAAAAGAGCCGATGCTCATGTAAGGTTGGATAAATTGGTGAAAAATAAAAAAGCATCGCTGGCTGATTTTAAAAAATCTTTGGCCGAAATCATCAAAACCAAAAAGAACTTTAACGAGTATGCCGAAGGTGTTGTAGATACTGTTGCGGTTGAAGAAATTGATACTGCCGCTGCCGTAGTAGAAGAAGAATATTATGATGAGACCATAGCCGATACCACTGCTGTTGAAGCCGTTTTGGATGGAATGGACGACTATTTGCATGTTGACAATCCTGAAAACTTGTACAACGTATTAACTCCAAAAGAGATAATCGCCGAGAAATGGAAAATATTAGTTGATTTCTACACCCGCAAAGAAACCTATGATGAAGAATTTGGCCAGCTCTGTAAAAGTGAATTACTCAATACCGGTTTCCTTTATAAATTATATGGACAACCTAAGTCAATTACCGACACCGATTTTATAATATTAGATTATTTATTCAAGCGTTATAAAGAGATACAAAAGATTGATGAAAAACCGGCGGAAAAGGAAGTCAGTTATCTTTTCGGATTAAGAAATACTTATGCCGAGAAGAGTATAAGTTCTGTTTTGAGTTCCTTCTTCCAAAATCCTAATTCGGAGTCCATTCCCGTTTCCAAAGGACACCAATTAAAACTGGTGGAGTATTATAAGACTTTTTTAAAAATTTCTGGATTCAATCAAAGCGATTTTAAAAATTATTTGGCCAATATTAAAGAAGCTTATCCTAATGATTACTCTTTGTACTTCAAAGAATATGATGAGTATTTCCAAGCCATAGAAACTAAAAATGCCAGTTTGTTTGAAACTTTAGACGAACTATATACCGGCCAAAAAAGCAATCACCGCTCTTGGTCAGGGTTCAAAGAAGAGTTTTGTGATTTGGCCAATAGCGTAGCATGGCAAGTGGTTGAAACCAAAACCAAAGACATGAACACCATTCAAAAAGCTATCCGATGGAGTGAAGCCAGTGTGAAAGTCTTTAAAACCGAGCACCGATATTTAGACACTTTGGCCCAACTTTATTACATGAATAATCAAAAAGATCAAGCCTTACTAACCGAGCAAAAAGCCATTGATCATGTACCGGCGGATGACAAATCCATTTTAAATGAATACAAAGAAGTTTTAAAACGAATGCAAAACGGCACTTACTAAAAAGCAAAAACCCCAACTCATCGAGTTGGGGTTTTTTATCTTCTATTGGTTTCGAAAATTACAATCCGAAAGCCGATTTTACTTTGTCTACGAAATCTAATTTCTCCCAAGTGAACAACTCAACGGTTACGGTTTTGCTGTCACCATTTGGTGTTTTGAAAGTTTTAGTAACAGTTTCCGGCTTTCTTCCCATGTGTCCGTAAGCTGCAGTTTCACTGTAAATTGGATTTCTCAATTTCAAACGTTGCTCAATAAAGTAAGGTCTCATATCAAATATGCCTTCTACTACTTTGCTGATTTCACCATCGGTCAAGTTTACTTTGGCAGTGCCATAAGTATTCACATTAATCGACGTTGGTTTAGCCACTCCAATTGCATAAGAAACTTGTACCAATATCTCATCACACAATCCGGCAGCCACCAAGTTTTTAGCAATATGACGCGTTGCATAAGCCGCTGAACGGTCTACTTTTGAAGGATCTTTTCCGGAGAATGCACCACCACCGTGAGCTCCTTTTCCACCATAAGTATCTACGATGATTTTTCTTCCGGTCAAACCGGTATCTCCGTGTGGTCCGCCAATAACGAACTTCCCGGTAGGGTTGATGTGGTAAGTAATATTGTCATTGAACAAATGAGCATATTGTGGATATTTTGCTTTGATTCTCGGAATCAAAATCGAAATCAAGTCGCTTTTAATTTTGGCCAACATCGTAGCTTCATCTGCAAAATCATCGTGTTGGGTTGAGATTACAATGGCGTCAATTCTAACCGGTTTGTTATCATCAGAATACTCCAAAGTCACTTGTGATTTAGCATCAGGGCGCAAGTATGTAATTTCGTTGTTTTCTCTTCTCAAGTTAGCCAACTCGATTAACAAAGCATGAGACAAATCCAAAGCCAATGGCATGTAATTTTCGGTTTCGTTAGTCGCGTAACCAAACATCATTCCTTGATCACCGGCACCTTGTTCTTCTTTGCTGGCTCTGTCAACACCTTGATTGATATCGGCAGATTGCTCGTGAATGGCTGATAAAACACCACAAGAGTTGGCTTCAAACATGTATTCGCTCTTCGTGTAACCAATTTTTCTGATTACTTCTCTTGCAATTGATTGCACGTCAAGATAAGTATTTGATTTTACCTCACCCGCCAAAATCACCTGACCAGTAGTAACCAATGTTTCACAAGCTACTTTTGACTCAGCATCAAAGGCTAAAAAGTTGTCGATTAACGCGTCACTAATTTGATCTGCCACCTTGTCCGGATGCCCTTCACTAACCGACTCCGACGTAAATAAATAAGCCATAACTATATTTTAGTTTAATATTAATTTTTAGTGAAAAAAGAGGAGATTGCCACGAAAGCTAAAGGAGAGTTTCTGCTTTAGCATTTTTTAACGAGGTTGCAATCAGTTCAAATTTTTCCTCTCATTTTTCGGTTGCAAATGTATAAAGACTATTTAGAATACAAAAAACTATTTTGCTTTTTTTGTTTTTTTTATGATACTTCCAAAATTCTAAATACGTAGTATTTAAATATATATACACCCACTTCAAATGTTAAATTTTCAGATTTTGTTTGGTGGATTGAAAAAACATTCAGAAGTTTGTCTCATCAAATAACAACTGGAAAAATGAAATTTACAATTTGTCATATGTGTCGCATGATGTGGAAAAATTCCGCAGAGGACGCTATTGCATAATTTTAAATTTTTTTAAAATATATTCAATCAAACCTCTGCTAACCGCAGGGGTTTTTTTATTTAGAACAAATTGTCACCCTGAGTGTAGTCGAAGGGTCAATCCAAAACAAAAAGAAGTAAAAACAATGAAAGTAACAGCAAAAAATATGATGATGGACCGTATGATGCACATGATGATGTGTTGTTGTATTGGCATATCCTGTTACCAAAAGCGAAAGACGTAATCGAAGTTTATATTTATACTCTAGAAGTCCTTTTGGTAAGCCATCCAAAAGGACTTTTTTTATTCCAAAAATCTAATAATCTAAAAATCAGAAAAAATGAGCACACAAAAATTCGCAACCAATGCCTTGCACGCCGGACACGACGTTACTAAAAACGCAGGAACCAGAGCCGTTCCAATCTACCAAACAACTTCGTATGTATTCAACAATTCTGACCATGCCGCTAATTTATTTGGCCTGGCCGAAGCCGGATTCATCTACACCCGTTTGAACAATCCAACCAATGACATTTTAGAACAACGCTTAGCCGCACTCGAAGGCGGCATCGGAGCAGTAGTTACCGCTTCTGGAACTTCTGCTATCGCCACCAGTTTATTGGTTTTACTAAAAGCCGGTGACCACATCGTAGCTTCTAACAGCCTTTACGGCGGAACTTACAATTTGTTGAGCGTAACCTTGCCAAGATTGGGCATCACAACGACTTTTGTAGATCCGTCAAACCCAGAAAACTTTACCAAAGCCGCCCAAGAAAATACCAGAGCGTTTTTCGCTGAAAGTTTGGGTAACCCAAAATTAGACGTACTCGATTTGAAAGCGATTTCGGCAGCAGCCAAAGCATTTAAAGTGCCTTTCATCGTCGACAATACAGTGGCTACGCCTTATTTGTTGAACCCAATTCAATATGGTGCCGACATAGTCATTCACTCCTTAACCAAATACATCACCGGAAACGGAACGTCACTTGGCGGTGTAATCATCGATGCCGGAAACTTTGATTGGAGCAACGGAAAATTCCCTGAATTCACCGAACCGTCTGCCGGTTACCACGGTTTGAAATATTACGAAGCATTGGGCGCAGCGTCATTTATTGCTAAAGTAAGAATCGAAGGATTGCGTGATTTTGGGGCAGCTTTAAGTCCGTTCAACGCGTTCCAAACGATTCAAGGATTGGAAACTTTGGAAATCAGAATTAAAAAACATAGCGAAAATGCTTTGGCTTTAGCCCAATGGTTGCAAGCACAGGAAGTAGTAGCATGGGTAAATTATCCGGGATTGGAAACTTCTAAATACAAAACTCTAGCCGATGAATATTTACCGGAAGGCAAAAGCGGCATCGTAACTTTCGGTTTAAAAGGCGGATTTGAAGCAGCCAAGAAAGTAGCTGATGAGACCAAATTATTCTCGTTACTAGCTAACATTGGAGATACCAAATCACTAATTATCCATCCGGCGAGTACAACGCATCAGCAATTGTCCGACGCAGAGCAAGAAGCCACCGGAGTAACCAAAGACTTAATCCGTTTGTCCGTTGGTTTAGAAAACATCGCCGATTTGAAAGCCGATTTGAAAGAAGCCTTTGTAAAAATTAAAACCCCACAAACCGTATAACATGAGCACCAAAACCGTAAACATAGTTGGCTATGCCAAAGAAAGCAATCAGTTTGTTGTCAAAGCACAAAACTTTGATGTCAGAATCAGTAAGAACGAGCAATTTCCTGAATTGGAAGGGCCAAGTCCGCTAGAGTATGTCTTGGCTGGTTATGCCGGTTGCATCAACGCCGTCGGAAAATTGGTAGCCAAAGAACAAGGCATCGTTTTAAAATCACTTCAGGTAGAAATCTCGGGAACCCTAAGTTTAGACAAATACCAGGGAAAGATTAGCGATGAAAGAGCCGGATTTAAAACCATAGAAGTAACGGTTAGACCTACTTCCGACGCGACCTTGGAACAATTGAAAGACTGGTTAATCGAAGTGGAAAACCGTTGTCCCATTCAGGACAACTTACTCCGTCCGACCCCGGTGTCGGTAGTATTATTCAAAGAGTTTCTAACTACGGAAGCCGCTTAGAGACTTAAAAAAGAAAAACCATTGGTTTTATTCCGCTGCGCTCCATACAATTCGGCAGCGCCTCGGGTGGTTTTGTTTGTTTGTTAAGACTGTCTTCAAAGTTGAGTTTGAAGGCAGTCTTTTAAAAAAATTAAAAAAATAATATGAAAAAGTTGGAAAAAATAGATTTGTTCAATTTTAGTTTGAAAAACGGAAAACATCGCCCTTATATTCCATTGTTTTATCAAACTTTTGGCCAGCCCATTGGGTCAGCGCCTGTCGTGGTAGTCAATCACGCTTTGACAGGAAACTCCAATGTCACCGGAGAAAACGGCTGGTGGAATGATTTGATTGGTGATGGGAAAATTATCGATACCCATTATTTCACAGTGATTGCTTTCAATATTCCCGGAAATGGTTATGATGACAATTTTGGCAATTTGATTTCAAATTATAAAGATTTTACCATTCGTGACATCGCACGCATTTTTTGGGAAGGTTTAGATTTCCTGAAAGTAGAACAAGTTTTCGCCATAATCGGCGGAAGTTTAGGTGGCGCAGTAGCCTGGGAAATGGCAGTATTGAAACCGAATACAGTTCAAAATTTAATCCCGATAGCCACCGATTGGAAAGCCACGGATTGGGTCATCGCCAATGTCTTAATCCAAGACCAAGTGCTGAACAATTCTGATGATCCGATTGCCGACGCGAGATTGCACGCCATGTTATTGTACCGAACACCTCAATCCATAAACCAACGTTTTCAAAGAACTAAATTCAATGATTCTTCTGTTTTTCAAATTGAGAATTGGCTGGCCAATCACGGCGTAAAACTCAAAAACCGCTTTCGGTTATCGGCTTACAAATTGATGAACCATTTGCTCAAAACCAATGATATCACTCGAGAAAGAAATGATTTTTTGGCTGTAGCCAAAGAAATTCAAGCTAACATTCACGTTGTTGCAGTAGATACCGATTACTTTTTCATCCCGGACGAAAACCGTGAAACGGTTGAAAGCTTAAAACCAATCAAAGAAAATACATTCTATCATGAAATAAAATCCATCCACGGACACGACGCTTTTTTAATCGAATTCGAACAATTAGCCCAAATTTTAGGGCCTATTTTTAACCAACAAAAACAACAAACATATGTCAGCGCTTAGAATCAATATAGTCCTTTTTGGTATCGGCAATGTCGGTAGCACTTTAATAAACCAAGTGATTGAAAGTCAAAAATTCTTCCTCGAAAAAAGAAACATCGACCTGAGATTTCCCATCATCACCAATTCTACTTTGGCCTTCTTCGAAAAAGACGGTCTCAAAAACCAATGGGAAGCCAATTTCGCCCAATCCGCCATTCCGTTCCGAATTGAAGACATCATCGAATATGTTCAAGAACAACAATTAGAAAACCTGATTGCCGTGGATGCAACAGCCAGTCAAGACATCATCAAAAATTACATTCCGCTAATCCAAAACGGTTTCAACATTGTGGCAGCCAATAAAAAAGCCAATACGTTACACACCGATTTCTACAAAGAACTGAGAAGAAATCTCAAAAAATACGACAAAACCTTTTTATACGAAACCAATGTCGGTGCCGGTTTGCCGGTCGTTCAAACGATAAACGATTTACACTTTTCAGGCGAAGAAATCACTAAAATCCGTGGGGTATTCTCGGGTTCGTTGAGTTATATCTTCAACCGATTTTCTTCCGAAGAACTACCGTTTTCCAAAATCTTACTCGATGCAGAGAAGAATGGTTACACCGAACCCGATTCTCGAGATGACTTATCAGGTCACGATGTGGCCAGAAAATTGTTGATTCTCGCTCGTGAAGTCGAACAAGAATTTGAGTTTTCCGATATCAAAATCGAATCCCTTTTGCTCCCTAATTTAAATGAAAAAAGCCCTAAATCGGAATACGCAGTTAACAAACAGTTGTTTGACAAGCCCTTTCAAATCGCCAAAATTACTCAGGCCGATAACCATGCCTTGCGCTATGTAGGCGAATTGGATGTCAAGACTAAGCAATTGGAAGTCAAACTGATTTCAGTTCCCAAAAGTTCTGCTCTAGGCCAACTCAAAGGCGCCGATAATCTGATTGAAATTTATACCCAATCGTATGGCGAAATCCCAATCGTCATTCAAGGCGCCGGAGCCGGAAAACAAGTTACGGCTCGTGGCGTTTTGACTGATATTCTCAAAGTCGCCGAGAAAATTAAAATTAAAGAAGCGGTTTGGTTATAACCGACTAAAAATTAACTAATCAACCATTCAACCTACCTGCCGGCAGGCAAGCCCAAAAACCTACAGCACTACAACGTTGTAGGTTTTTATTTTTTTAAAACCCTTGCAAATGTGAATTCTGTGTCCTTACTTTGCACCGTTCATAAACTTATTGTTCGTTATCACGAAAGCTGGAGGGAATAGACCCGTTGAAAGCTTAGCAACCCTTTGCCAAAAGAAGGTGCTACATTCTATCTCAATTTATTGGGAGCAGATAACCCCGAGAATTCTTCTCACTTTCACGATAACTTAATATATAATACAGATTCCAAATTGTCATTCTGACGCTAGGAAGAATCTGGAGCGAATGGCTTGCGCATTTTTTGCAGTCCATATTCCCGCTTTGCGTTGCAATCTCTTCGAGGATTTCCACTACAATCGGGGCTAAAAAGTAAAATGTATTGATTTTTTGGAGTCAGTAGTCTAACCGACAACCGACAACCAACAACCGACAACTCAAAATACTATGTCAAAAATTCAAGACGCCATCAAAGAAAGAATCCTCGTCCTAGACGGCGCCATGGGAACCATGTTGCAACGCAACAACTTCTCCGAAGAAGATTTCCGTGGCGAGCGTTTCAAAGATTTTCCACATCCGCTGAAGGGCAACAACGATTTGCTTTCCATCACCCAACCCGAAGCCGTAAAACAGGTTCATCGCCTTTATTTTCAAGCCGGTGCCGATATCGTGGAAACCAACACTTTCTCAGGTACGACCATCGGAATGGCCGATTACCACTTAGAAGATTTGGTTTACGAACTCAACTATCAATCCGCCAAAATCGCCCGAGAAGTTGCTGACGAATTCAACGACAAGCCGCGTTTCGTTGCCGGTTCTATCGGACCAACAAACAGAACGGCAAGTATGTCACCGGATGTAAACGACCCGGGATTTCGCGCCGTAACATTTGACGATTTACGCATCGCCTACAAACAACAAGTGGAAGCCTTAATTGATGGTGGTTGTGATGTTTTATTGGTAGAAACTATTTTTGATACACTTAACGCCAAAGCCGCTTTATTCACCATCGAAGAAGTAAAAGAAGAACGCAATCTCGATATTCCCGTAATGGTTTCAGGAACGATTACCGATGCGTCAGGAAGAACACTTTCCGGACAAACCGTAGAAGCATTTTTGATTTCGATACAGCACATCGATTTGCTAAGTGTTGGATTCAATTGCGCTTTAGGTGCCGACCAATTGAAACCTTATTTAAAAAGATTGGCACACAATACGACTTTAAACATTTCCGCACATCCCAATGCCGGTTTGCCTAATGCTTTTGGGCAATACGACCAAACACCAACGGAAATGCAAGCCTTAATAAAAGAATATTTGCAAGACAATTTAGTAAACATCATTGGCGGTTGTTGCGGCACAACACCGGAACACATCAAAGCCATCGCCGAGGTAGCTAAAGAATTTCAACCTAGAAAGTTGTCGGTTGTCGGTTGATGGTTGTCGGTTGTAAAATAAAGAACAATAAATTTATGAATAAAGAATATACAGATTTGGAAGTTTGGCAGGAAAGTAGGAAACTCACCAATCAAGTTTACGAATTGACAACATCATTTCCAAAAGAGGAACAGTTTGGTTTGACCAATCAAATCAGACGAGCAGTAGTTTCTGTTACTTCCAATATTGCTGAGGGTTGTGGTAGACAGACAGCTAAAGATACAATCAATTTTTTACACATTTCAAGAGGTTCTTTATACGAATTGGAAACACAATGTTATGTTGCTTTAGATCAGCAGTACATGACCAAGGAACAATTTCAAAGTATTCATAACAGTATTCAAGTTTGCAAGCGATTGTTAAACGGTTTTATCAATTATTATCGAAAATTATCATGAGCACAGTAGATTTGCCGACAACCGACAACCGACAACCGACAACTAAATATTTAAAATTATCCGGATTAGAACCGCTAATCGTCACGCCTGAAAGTAATTTCATCAACGTAGGCGAACGCACCAACGTAACCGGTTCGCGTAAATTCCTTCGATTAATCAAAGAAGAAAAGTACGAAGAAGCCCTCGATATCGCCCGAAACCAAGTGGAAGGCGGTGCGCAAATCATCGACATCAACATGGACGAAGGAATGCTCGATGGAGTTTACGCCATGACCAAATTCCTAAACCTAATCGCTGCCGAACCCGATATCGCCCGAGTTCCGGTAATGATTGATAGTTCCAAATGGGAAATCATCGAAGCCGGTTTGAAAGTCGTGCAAGGAAAAGGTGTTGTAAACTCTATTTCCCTAAAAGAAGGTGCAGCCGCTTTTATCCATCATGCCAAATTGATCAAAAGATACGGCGCAGCAGTAATCGTAATGGCTTTCGACGAAGATGGTCAGGCCGATACTTATGAAAGGCGTATCGAAATCTGTAAACGTTCGTATGATATTTTAGTGAATGAAGTGCATTTCCCGGCAGAAGATATCATCTTTGACCCGAATATTTTCCCGGTGGCAACGGGTATGGAAGAGCACAAATTAAACGCATTAGACTTCTTCCGAGCGACCAAATGGATACGTGAAAACTTGCCTTATGCCGGCGTTTCCGGTGGTGTGAGTAACGTTTCGTTTTCGTTTCGTGGGAATGACAAAGTGCGCGAAGCAATGCATTCGGCGTTCTTATACCACGCGATTAAAAACGGCATGACGATGGGCATTGTAAATCCGGAAATGCTCGAGATTTACGATGAAATCGACCCCATTTTGTTGGAACATGTAGAAGATGTGTTACTCAACCGAAGAGAAGACGCCACTGAGAGATTGTTGGATCTAGCTGAAAGTTTTAAAGGCGATTTCAAAGCCAATGAAAAAGCGGTTCAGGAATGGCGAAACGGTTCGGTGCAAGAAAGATTAACCCATTCGCTAGTCAAAGGAATTGACGAATTTATAGAAATAGATGTCGAAGAAGCCCGTCAATTAGCCGGAAAACCGATTGAAGTCATCGAAGTCAATTTGATGGCCGGAATGAATGTCGTAGGCGATTTGTTCGGAAGCGGTAAGATGTTCTTGCCGCAAGTAGTCAAATCAGCGCGTGTGATGAAGAAAGCCGTAGCCTATTTGTTGCCTTATATAGAAGCTTCGAAAGACGGAAAATCTTCCTCAGCCGGAAAAGTCTTAATGGCAACGGTTAAAGGAGATGTACATGACATTGGGAAAAATATAGTAGCGGTAGTTTTGGGTTGTAACAACTTTGAAATTATCGATTTGGGTGTCATGGTACCACCCGAAAAAATCATTGAAGCTGCCGTTCGAGAGAATGTAGATATCATTGGTTTAAGCGGATTGATTACGCCATCGTTAGACGAAATGGTGTATTTGGCCAAGGAAATGGACAAACTCAACATCAAAATTCCGGTAATGATTGGCGGCGCTACGACTTCAAGAGCGCATACCGCGGTGAAAATTGCGCCCGAATATAAAGAAACGGTTGTCCATGTAAACGATGCGTCGCGTGCCGTAACGGTGGCAAGCAATTTGTTGCAAGCAGAAACCAAAGTAGAATACGCTAAAACCGTTCGGGCAGAGTATGACCAACTTCGTGAAGGCTATTTAAATCGAAGCAGAGACAAAAATTACCATTCGATTGAAGCTGCGCGTAAAAACAAATTACAATTGGATTGGAGTAATTTTAGTCCGGTAAAACCCAATTTTATCGGAACCAAAACCATTGAAGTTGAATTGTCAGAACTGGTTGATTTTATCGACTGGACACCATTTTTCAGTTCATGGGAATTGTTCGGGAAATACCCGGCAATTTTAACGGATGAAGTAGTGGGTGAACAAGCCACTGCTTTATTTGCCGATGCTCAAAAAATGCTAAACCAAATCGTTTCCGAAAAGTGGTTAACCGCCAAAGGAATTCTCGGAATATTCCCTGCGAATACTATTAACGATGATGACATTTTGGTACAACCGACAACCGACAACCGACAACCGACAACTTTTTTAACTTTAAGACAACAATCCCAAAAAACCGTCGGCGCACCCAACATAGCCTTAGCCGATTTCGTAGCGCCCAAAGACAGCGGAAAACAAGATTATATCGGTTGTTTTTGTGTAACGACCGGATTTGGTGTAGATGAAAAAGCAGCCGAGTTCGAAAAACAATTAGACGATTACAACTCGATTTTAGTCAAAGCCTTAGGCGATAGGTTAGCTGAAGCTTTTGCAGAATATTTACACTTAAAAGTGCGCAAAGAAATTTGGGGTTATGCTTCGGATGAAAGTTTAACGAATCAGGATTTGATTGACGAAGAATACAAAGGCATACGTCCGGCACCGGGTTATCCTGCGTGTCCGGATCATTTGGAGAAACCAACGATTTGGAAACTTTTAAACGTAGAACAGGAAATAGGCGTAAAGCTGACCGAAAGCATGGCGATGTGGCCGGCTTCTTCGGTTTCGGGCTATTATTTTGCGAACCCGAAAAGTAAGTATTTCGGATTAGGAAAAATCAAAGAAGACCAAGTCATAGATTACGCGAAAAGAAGAGGAATTTCAACGGAACAAGCCACTAAGTGGTTAAGTCCAAATATAGCAGATTAAGAACCGTTGTCCGTTCTCGGTTCTCAGTTAAAATTGAAAACCTATAACAGACAACAGATACCAGACAACAGAAATGAAAGTAACCCAACATATCGAAAACGCCAACGGGAAACCGTTATTCTCTTTCGAGATTTTACCGCCACTGAAAGGGCAAAATATCCAATCGATTTTTGACAGCATTGACCCGTTGATGGAATTCAATCCGCCGTTTATTGATGTGACTTACCATCGAGAAGAATATGAATACAAAGAATTGCCCAGCGGTTTGCTGCAAAAGAAAGTTGTCAAAAAACGTCCGGGAACGGTAGGGATTTGTGCCGGAATTCAGAACAAATACAATGTGGATGCGATTCCGCATATATTGTGCGGCGGTTTTACCAAAGAAGATACCGAAAACTTGTTGATTGACTTGGATTTCCTCGGAATTGACAATGTTGTGGCACTTCGCGGCGATGCTTTGAAAACGGAAACCTATTTCCATCCAGAGAAAGAAGGCAATGCTTATGCGACCGAATTGGTGACACAAATCAGCAATTTGAACAATGGTATTTATTTGGATGAAGATTTAAAAAATTCTGCCAAGACGAATTTCTGTATAGGTGTAGCCGGTTATCCCGAAAAACACATGGAAGCACCAAGTTTGGACAGTGATATTCATTTCTTAAAACAGAAAATTAAAAACGGTGCGGAATACATCATCACACAAATGTTTTTTGACAATAAAAAATTCTTCGATTTTGTAGACAAATGCAGAGCAGCTGGCATTACAGTGCCGATTATCCCCGGATTAAAACCGATTGCGACTAAGAAGCAATTGAACCTAATCCCGCACCGATTCAGTTTGGAGTTGCCCGACGATTTAATCATGGCAGTTGTAAAAGCCAAAGACAATGATGCCGTAAAGCAAATTGGTATTGAGTGGTGTGTGGCGCAAAGTAAGGAATTGGTAGCGGCCGGAATTCCGGTGTTACATTACTATTCAATGGGAAAAGCGGAGAATATTAAGGCGATTGCGAAACAGGTTTTTTAAACTGATTTTGCAAAAGACCAATCCTGACTAGCCCCGATGGGAATGGCTACCTTGTAGCATGGACAGCGGGAATAGGGACAACAAAAATGCCCGAACCACCTGCCTGCCGGCAGGCAGGTTCGCTCCTAAATTTAAAAATACCGAATGTCCACTGGACATTCTCCTCTTAATATCAAATCCATTATATTTGTGCGTTTTAAATTTTAGGATGAAGAAAATTTACCTGCTTTTATTATTGTTTGCCTTTTCGGGTTTTGCTCAAAATGCCAATCCTTTTGCCATTGAAGCGGCTGTTTTAAGGGGAAATATTTTACCACATACAGAAGACATGTACCACTTGGTCAACGGTCATCCGAAAGGTTTTATGTTGTCTTTGGTCAATAGAACAGATGGTTCCAAAGAATGGCATCGCGCTTACAATTACCCGGATTATGGCGGTTATTTTTTGTATCAGGACTTTAAAAGTCAGGCTTTAGGACAAAATTACGCCGTGGGCGCATTGTACAATTTTTACTTTTTGAAAAGACACTTGCAGCTCAAATTGTCCCAAGGGATTGCTTATACGACTAATCCTTATGACAAAGTAGCCAACAGCAGAAACAAGGCTTTTGGGAGTAAGTTTATGGGCAATACCAATATTGGTTTGGCTTATGACCATCAAAATTTGTTTAAAAACATAGGGTTTCAAGCCGGACTTTTATTCACGCATTATTCTAATGGAAGGGTAAAATCGCCTAATAGCGGCATTAATACTTATGTGCTGAATCTTGGGGTAAGTTATAATTTTGCCGATGATTTGAAACGCGAAGTCGATACTACATCCGCCCAGAAAAGCTATAAAGAACCGATTCATTATAATTTTGTGGTCCGCACCGGAATTAACGAAAATCCCATTATCAACAGCGGTCAATTTCCTTTTTACCATATTGGTTTTTATGCCGATAAACGTTTGAACCGAAAATCGGCTTTGCAGTTGGGTGCCGAATTGTTTTTGACCAATTCTATTCAGGAGTATATCAAATATTATTCGGTCGCTTATCCGGAAGACAATATCGATCCCGATACGGATTATAAGAGAGTCGGAATTTTTATTGGGCACGAGTTGCTCATCAACCGAATTTCGCTCGAAGCCCAGGTAGGTTATTATGCCTACCAACCGTTTAAAAAAGACATTCCGATTTATGATAGGGTCGGAATTAAATATTATTTCACCAAGAAAATCTTTGGCGGATTTACCATCAAAACGCATTTGTTCTTGGCAGAAGCTTTGGAGTTTGGTCTTGGTTACCGATTATAAAAAGTAAAATCATGAAAAAGTTTTCCTTATTAATAGTGTTGTTTTGGATGCTGAACGCTTGCGAAAAACCAAGTGATTGTGTAGAAAGTACGGGTGCCATCATTACCAAAGAAGTGGAAGTGCAAGCTTTCAAAAAAATCAAAGTCTATCGCGGTATTGAAGTTGTGATTACCCAAGGTTTGGAGCACAAAGTAGAAATTGTCGCCGGAGAAAATTTTATCAATAATGTTCAGGTTATTCAAAACGGTGACCAACTGATTTTTAAAGATGACAGCAGTTGCAATTGGGTTCGCGCTTATGGTACGACTAAGATTTTGGTCACTACACCAACCTTAGAAGAAGTGTATTCAAAAACAGATAGGGATATTAGTTCTAATGGCGTTTTGACTTTTCCGAACATCACTTTTATAGCCATGGATAAGGACGGAGATGGCGAAAGCGGTGCCGGAACTGGCGATTTTAACTTGACAGTGAATAACAATTATTTGTATATCGCCAATAATAATGTATCGCGGTTTTATCTTTCGGGACAAACCAATTTAGCCGAGTTTAATTTCTATTTTGGAGATGGAAGAATCGAAGCCGAGAATCTAACGGCACAAAACATCAAAGTGTTTCACCGTGGTTCCAATGATATGACGGTAAGACCGATTCAAAGTATTATTGGCACGATGAACAGCACCGGAAACATTATCTTAAAAAATGTTCCGCCTATTGTAAATGTGGCCGAATTGTACCAGGGCAATGTGATTTATCCTTAAGTTGCGGAACACTATTTTTTAGTTTTTTCCCTAAAAATTTGCTCCAAATTCTTGCTTTTCAAGCTTATCTGAAGCGTTTTCAAACCATTGTCATGCGCAAAGTCGAATACTTTCGGACGCATGTCTTCTTCGGTATTGAAGGTTAGCAACCAAATATTGTCAGTTGTATTTTTATAGGTTTTGATGTCGTTTAAATTGGCCAATAAAGTCGCGTCAATGGCTTTGTCAAATTCCACTTCGATGATTTGTTCTTTTTCTTCCGAAACCAGTTTGTCCAGTTTTTTATCGGTTACAATTTTGCCGTGGTCAATGATGATGACGCGGTCGCAAATGGCTTCCACTTCTTGCATGATGTGTGTTGATAGAAAAACGGTTTTGTCTTTCCCTACATTCTTAATTACATTTCTGATTTCCACCAATTGATTTGGATCTAATCCTGTAGTCGGTTCATCCAAAATCAACACATCGGGATTGTGTAAAAGTGCGGTCGCTAAGCCAACACGCTGACGAAAACCTTTTGATAATTGACCTATTTTTTTATGACTTTCCGGTGTTAAACCGGTTAATTCGATGACTTCTTCAATACGCGATTGGGCTACCTTATACACATCGGCATTGAAAGCCAAATATTCGCGGACATATAAATCCAAGTATAACGGATTGTGTTCGGGCAAATAACCAACAGATTTTTGCACCTGAATTTGCGCTTCATTGACATCATTGCCATTTACGGCAGCCGAACCTTCATCGGCATTGATATAAGTGGTCAAAATTTTCATTAAAGTAGATTTTCCGGCGCCATTCGGACCCAAAAAACCTACGATTTCTCCTTTTTTAATGGAAAACGAAACATTGTCGAGTGCTTTTTGCGCACCATAACTTTTGGAAATATTTTGAACTTCTATCGACATAAACGTAATATTTGGAGCAAATGTAAAGAGAAAAAAAACAGCAACTAATTTTTTTTGATGAGATTAACTTTCTTTTTCAAAGCAAAATTAGATTCCTATATTTACCCTTCGAATAAATTTAAAAACTATGAAAAAGTATCTTTTAGTCTTTCTTGCCTGTGGATTTTTGGGTCAAGCCCAAAATAAACCGGTTATTTCTAAAGCTGAAGTAGTCCGAATTGAAACCGAATTGGCTTCAGACAAAATGCAAGGCCGAAAAGTGTTTACCGCAGGAATCGATTCGGCCTCTGTTTTTATTGAAAAAGAGTTTGCCAAAATCGGGCTCGACTATTACAAAGGACTAAACAGTTACCGACAAGAATTTAAGGGAAAAGGCAAAGCCGCAAATAACGTTATCGGCGTCTTAAAAGGCAAATCAAAACCGGAGGAGTTTGTGGTTTTCTCGGCGCATTATGATCATTTGGGAACAATCAGCGGTAGCAACGACACCATTTATAATGGAGCCAATGATGATGCGTCAGGCACTACAGCGGTGATTGCGTTGGCACAATACTTTAAAGAATTGAATCAAAACGAACGCACGATTATTTTTGTAGCGTTCACAGCAGAAGAAGTAGGAGGTTATGGTTCGGGTTATTTTTCTAAAAACATTAATCCGGAACAAGTAGTAGCGATGTTTAATATTGAAATGATAGGCACCGAAAGTAAGTGGAATAAAAACTCTGCTTACATCACCGGATTTGAAAAATCAGATTTCGGGACCATTTTGCAAAAGAACCTCAAAGGCACGGATTTTAATTTTTATCCCGATCCTTATCCAACGGAACAACTTTTTTATCGTTCGGATAATGCAAGATTAGCAGCAGTTGGCGTTCCGGCGCACACGATTTCAACCTCTAAAATGGATTCGGAACCCAATTACCACCAACTAAGCGATGAGGTTTCGACTTTAGACTTAGACAACATGACCGAAATCATCAAAGCAATTGCCCTTAGTTCAGAATCAATTATCAATGGAAAAGACACGCCAAAGCGAATTGAAAAGTTACCACGCAATTAATTTTACGAAAACGTTACCTTAATTTTTTTTGCCAAGTCTTGTAAAACGGACGTTTTATTTTTTTACATTAGCCAAACAGAATAACAACAATGAGACAATTTAACACCTTTTATAACTATTTCTTTTATTTCTTCTTCGGACAGAAAAAGGGATTAGTATTGTGTTATGTGAAAAAGTAAATTTTTAAAACAATGATAATATGAATCCCGACGAAAGTTGGGATTTTTTTTTGACTATATGGAAACAAAAATCGCAATACAAGGCATCAAAGGTTCTTTTCACCACCAAGTCGCGCAGGAATATTTTCAGCAGGAACATGCTCTTGACGAATGCATGTCGTTTGATGACTTAGTAAAAAGTTTGGTCAACAACCGCTCGCACAAAGGCGTGATGGCGTTGGAAAATTCTATCGCCGGTTCGATTATTCCGAATTATGCTTTAATTGACCGAAATAATCTGCACATTATTGGCGAACATTATCTCGACATTCACATGAACTTGATGGGCTTAAAAGGGCAAAAAATAGAAGACATTACAGAAGTCCATTCGCATCCGATTGCGTTGTTGCAATGTGCCGTTTTCTTTAGCCAATATCCGCACATTAAATTGGTTGAAAGTGGTGATACCGCCGAAACCGCACGTCGTATTCAGGAGCAAAAGTTAACCGGAATAGGCGCCGTGGCTGCTCCGATTGCCGCCAAATTATATGATTTAGAAATATTAGCTGCCGGAATTCACACCATTCAAAGTAACAAAACCCGCTTTGTAATTGTCAAAACCACCAATAAAGAGTGGCCAAAAGAAGAGATTAATAAAGCCTCTATAAAGTTTGAGTTGGATGACACACCGGGAAGTTTGGCCACGGTTTTAAATGTGATGAACAACTGCAAACTGAATCTCACCAAAATCCAATCGATGCCAATTATAGAAACGCCTTTTCAGTATTCTTTTTTTGTGGATGTGATTTTTGAAAAGTACAAACATTATGAAAAAGCCAAAAATATTTTAGACCTAATGACCACGCATTTCAAGGTATTAGGGGAATACAAAAACGGAAGATTATGATAACAACTGCCAACCGATTAAACAGCGTTCAAGAATATTATTTCTCCAGAAAATTGCGAGAAGTACGCCAACTCATTGCCGAAGGAAAGCCTGTCATCAACATGGGTATCGGCAGTCCCGATTTGGCACCTGAAAAAACCGTGATTGAGGCCATGAGCCAATCGATGTTAGACGACAAAGCCCACGAATACCAAAGCTATCAAGGCTTGCCTGAATTGCGAAAAGGCATGGCTGATTTTTATGCCAATCAGTTTAAAGTTGCGTTAGATTTCAATTCCGAAATTTTGCCGTTAATGGGTTCCAAAGAAGGCATAATGCTCATTTCTTTGGCTTTTTTAAACGAAGGCGATGAGGTGTTGATTCCCAATCCGGGTTATCCGACGTATGCTTCAGTGACTGAATTGGTTCAGGCAAAAGCAATCAATTATGATTTGACGAAAGCCAACGATTGGCAACCCGATTTTGAAGCTTTGGAGCAAACGGATTTGTCGAAAGTCAAACTCATGTGGGTTTCGTATCCGCACATGCCAACCGGTGCTAATGGAACGGTGGAATTGTTTAAAAAGCTAATTGCTTTTGGCAAAAAATACCAAATTTTAATTGTCAATGACAATCCGTACAGTTTTGTGCTGAATGACCACCCGATTTCGATTTTGCAAGTTGAGGGTGCCAAAGAGATAGCTTTAGAGTTGAATTCTTTATCTAAGACCTATAATATGGCCGGTTGGCGTGTGGGAATGGTTTTAGGAAATCCAACTTTAATCGACGCGGTGTTGAAAGTCAAAAGCAATATGGACAGCGGGATGTTTTACGGTATTCAAAAAGGGGCAATTGAAGCGTTGAAATTGGGTCAAGATTGGTTTGGAAAGCAAAACGAAATTTACAACAAACGCCGAAATCTAATCTTCCAATTGGCTGAAAAATTAGATTGTACTTTCGATAGAAGCAGTGTTGGTTTGTTTGTTTGGGCCAAATTACCCGAAGACATTTCAGCGGAAGCCTTTATTGACAAAGTTTTAATCGAAAAGCATATCTTCATTACGCCCGGAATTATATTTGGCAGCAATGGGGAAGGGTACATTCGATTTTCGCTTTGCGTTACCGAAGAAAAAATACAGGAAGCTATAAAAAGAATTACGAATTAGAAATTACGAATTACGAATTGGATTTTACTAAATTTACAGAAGATAAAAAGCTATGAATATTACAGCAGACAACAGAAAGTGGTTAGATGATTTTAACTTGAGTCATCCTTTGGTAATCGCAGGACCATGCAGCGCGGAAACCGAAGAACAAGTGTTGAAGATTGCACGCGAATTGAAAAATTCTGACGTGTCCATTTATCGAGCAGGAATTTGGAAACCCAGAACGCGTCCGGGCGGATTTGAAGGCGTAGGCGCGATTGGTTTAAAATGGTTGCAAAAAGCCAAAGCCGAAACCGGACTGTTAATGGCGACCGAAGTGGCCAATGCAGCCCACGTAAAATTGGCTTTAGAGCATGATATAGATGTGCTTTGGATTGGCGCAAGAACTACGGTAAATCCGTTTGCCGTTCAGGAAATTGCCGATGCTTTGCAAGGAACGGATAAAATTGTTTTGGTTAAGAACCCTGTAAATCCCGATTTGGCTTTGTGGATTGGCGGTGTGGAACGTTTGTACAATGCCGGTATCAAAAAGCTAGGCGTTATCCACAGAGGGTTTTCGACTTATGATAAAACCAAATACAGAAACATACCCGAGTGGCAATTGGCTATCGAATTACAAAGTCGGTTCCCTAATTTGCCTTTGATTTGTGATCCGTCGCATATTACCGGAAAACGCGACATGATTCAGGAAGTATCGCAGCAAGCTTTGGATTTGAATTATGACGGCTTAATAATAGAAACCCATTTTGATCCTGATAATGCTTGGAGTGATGCCGCGCAACAAGTAACACCAACGGTTTTGAAACAAATTTTTGAAGATTTAAGAATCCGTAAGGTGACCGATGATGCGGATGATTACAACAATCGTTTGGCCAGATTTAGGGTTGATATTGACGAATACGATGGGAAACTGTTGGAGATTCTAGGCAAAAGAATGAAAGTCGCCGACAAAATCGGTGCCTTAAAAAAAGAGAAAAACGTGGCTGTTTTACAAAACAAACGATGGAACGAAATCCTAGGCAAAATGATTTTAGATGGAGAAGAAAAAGGTTTGAGCGAAGAGTTTATCCTTAAAATCTTCAAAGCCATCCACCAAGAAAGTATCAGCCATCAAGAGAAGATTATTAATAATTAAAGTGATAATTTAGTTAAAACCAAAACCTGTTTATTTATTGGCAGGTTTTTTTTGTATCATTGCCCACAATAAAAACAATCTCTAATTTTAAAACAACCAAAATGAAACAAACCTTTTTAGGTTTTATCTTTTTCGTTTGCAGTTGCATAAGCTTGAATGCACAAAACAAAATTGATAAAATTAACATGACTTACGGTGAAGAATTGCCGGAAGACAAGCAAAAAATCGTAAAGATTATCGGGGAAAGCGGTAATAAAATTTACGCCCTCGGATTCAAAGAAAAGGATGATTATTTTCTAAAAATATTTGAATCAAAAACCATGAAAATCATTTCTTCCAATCCTATTGTCATCCCTCAAATCAGTGATAAAGAGGTTGACTTTGAAGATGTTTTTTTATTAAACGGGAAGCTTTTTGCCATAGGAAGTGTTTACAATAAAAAGGATAAAATTTTCAATCTAATCGGAGCCGAAATTTCAGAAAAAGGCGTTTTGAGCAAAACAACAGTGACTTTATTCAATTCGGAAGTCGCTAAAAAGTCAGAGCGAGGCGGATTTTACTTCAAACAATCTCCCGATGAAGGCGCTTTGTTAATCATGCACACATCTCGTTTTCCTAAAGAAGATGCGATTAAATACGAAGTTAAATTGTTTGACGATAAATTGGCTACACTTTTCTCCAGCGAAGAAAAAGTGAAATTTGACGACAGCAAAAAAGATTACGAGTTTACCATTTCTGATTTTGAATTGAATTTTCAAGATGATGTGTTCTTAGTAATCAATGAAAGCTACCGCGATTCTAAAAAGAAAGAGCAAGTCGAAAAATTCCAAATTCACGCTTTCAAAAAAGCCAACAACTACGTGAAAGAAGTAGTGGATATCAATATCAAAGGCAAAGAAATCATCAACTGTAAGATGATGTCAACCAACAAAAACACATTGCAGTTGGTTGGATTTTACTCCAGTGTTCGTGAAAACGGAAAAGCCAACAAGGAATTAAAAGGCGTTTACAATGCTACCATTAATTTGGCTACGAATGTAAATGACAACTTAAAGTTCAATGAGTTTGACTACGCAACGAAAGTTAAATTATTGGGTGAAAGAAGAGCCAAAAAAGGGAAAGACTTAAAACCTTTATACAGTATCACAACACTAATCGAGAAAAACGACGGCGGTATCATCGTTTTGTCTGAATTGCAATTTGTGTATGTCGGACAAAGTTCCGGAATCGGACCATTGGCTTTTACTCCGGTGACTTATACTAAAAACGAGATTATCGTTACTTGTCTCAAACCGGATGGTTCATTAGATTGGAGTAATGTATTGCCCAAAGAACAATCGGCTACAGTGACAACTATGTCGTTTGCCTTTGGAGCTGTTGGAGGTAATGGAAACTTTGCAGTAGGGATTGCGATGGCTATTCCTTTGGCGCAAATGGGGAAAGGTCCTGAATATTTAGGAGCCATTCCGATTTATAAAGACGGTGTTTTGAATTTGCTTTTCAATGATAACGTTAAAAATAAAGGCGTTACTGATATTGAAGAAATCAAGTCTTTGGGGAACTACAACAACGCAGTTCCGGCACTTTTTATCTTTGATGGGAAAGGTCAAATCACCAGAAAAGATCCCGAAGAAGTAATCAAGAATGAATTGGTGCTTCGTCCGGGGATTTATTACCGCAAAAACCAAAATGAGTTTATCGTTTATTCCTCAAGAAGGAAACTGGATAAACTGGGACGTATGATTTTGGAAGACTAAAAACCTTAAGGCTGTGATTTTTCACAGCCTTTTTATTTGAAACAAACTTTAAACCCATTACAGTTTCATTTTTTTTACCTTTGCTGAATCCTAAATTCAAAAAATGACCGGACTCGTTTATAAATCTACCGGAAGTTGGTACACCGTCAAAGCCGAAGATAATACATTCTATGAATGTCGTATTAAAGGAAAATTTCGCATGAAAGGCATCAAGAGCACCAATCCGATAGCGGTTGGCGATGTGGTCGATTTTGAATTGGATGACACTTCCGATGACATTACAGGAACCATCAATACGATTCACGACCGTAAGAATTATATTGTCCGAAAATCGGTGAATTTGTCTAAGCAAACTCATATTATTGCCTCAAACATTGACATCGTTTTTCTTTTGATTACGATTAACAATCCGCCAACGACTACCAGTTTTATTGATAGGTTTTTGGTTACTGCCGAAGCCTATGGCATTGAAGCGGTTTTGGTATTCAATAAGATTGACACTTTTGACGAAGCCATGCGCGATGAACAATTGTATCTGCAATACATTTACTCCGAAATAGGGTACAAATGTTTGAGAGTATCTGCCGTTGAGAAAAAAGGAATAGCCGAATTGAAAGCCATGATGACCGGAAAAGTAAGTATGTTTTCGGGACATTCCGGAGTAGGAAAATCTACTTTGGTGAATGCTTTGGAACCTAGTTTGAATTTGAAAACCAAACACATATCGGAACAAAGCAAGCAAGGACAGCATACCACGACGTTTGCCGAAATGTATGATTTATCTTTTGACGCCAAAATCATAGATACACCGGGAATCAAAGGTTTCGGGATAGTAGATATGGAGCCTTCGGAAATCAGCGATTATTTCCCTGAATTTTTTAAGTTGAAAGAACAATGCAAGTTCAACAATTGTTTGCACAAAGAAGAACCGCATTGTGCCGTAAAGAAAGCTTTGGATGAAGACAAAATCGCCTGGTCGCGTTACAACAGTTACCTCAAAATTCTCGAAGGTGACGACGAGCATTACCGTTCCGATATTTACAACGATGACCGAATTGCCAGTGACGAAACCCGGAAATCATAATCCACCATGAAAGCAGTCATCCAAAGAGTTTCCCAAGCTTCAGTAACGATTGAAGGTCAAAAAGTAGCCGATATTCAACAAGGATTATTGGTCTTGGTAGGATTTGAAGACCAGGACAATCAAGAAGATATCAATTGGTTAACCGCGAAAATAGCCAATCTCCGAATTTTCGCCGATGAAAACCAAGTGATGAATCTATCTTTAAAAGAGACTAACGGTGAGATGATTATTGTAAGTCAGTTTACCCTTCATGCCTTAACCAAAAAAGGCAATCGCCCTTCCTACATCAAGGCTTCCAAGCCAGATATTGCGATACCATTGTACGAAAGTTTTGTAGCCCAAATGGAAACCGAATTAGGTAAAAAAGTCCAAACCGGACAATTTGGTGCCGACATGAAAGTGGCCTTGTTAAACGATGGTCCGGTAACCTTAATTATCGATACAAAAAATAAAGAATAACATGAAGCAGAAGCTAATCACTTTTTTGATAGGGTTTTTAATTTACGGAACTCTTTTCGGTATAATGATGTTTTATACAGAAACTAATAGGGATGTAAACAAGGCTTTGATTTCGGGTGTTTTTTTTGGAGTTTTCATGGCTCTTTTTGAAGTTTTTATCAGTCCCGGAATCAAAAAATATTTTTCTAAGAAAACAGAAAAATAAGGAATAAGATTATAAATAAAATCATAATTTTTTTATATTTGGTAAAATTTAGTACAAATGAAACTAAGAGTTTTACCATTTTTCCTGCTTTTTCTTTCTTTTACCGTACAGGCCCAAAAGATAGAATATGCCACTATGCTCATTCCTGACAGCTTAAAGCAAAATGCCAATGCTGTCCTCCGATTGAATGAGGTTAACATTTCTATTCCTTCTCAAAAAGAAATGGTAATAAAATCTAAAATAGTCACTACAGTCTTAAATGAGTTGGGTTTGAGGAGTTTGGATTTATCTGAGAACTATGATAAAAATAGGCGAATCAACAAAATTGAAGCGACAGTTTATGATCCATTTGGCAAAGAAATAAAAACTTACCGAAGAAAAGATTTTAAAGACATCAGTGTTGCAGATGGAGTTTCGATTTTTAATGATAATAGGGCTTTATATCTTGATTTTACTCCTACAAACTATCCGTTTACAGTAGTGTTAGAGTCAGAAGTGGCAACTTCGAATACGGCTTTTATACGTCCGTGGAGCCCGATGAATGGCTATTTGGAGAGTGTAGAAAAAACTACCGTATCCATTGTTTACAAGCCCGAATTGGGACTTAAAACCAAAGAGATTAATTTCAAAAGTCATCTCGGAATTGAAAAAAAGGAAACAGCCTCATCAATAACCTATTCTGCTAAGAATTTAGTAGCTAAAAAGAGAGAAGAACTCGCTCCGGGTTTTACGGAAATATTTCCGCTGGTTTATTTTTCCCTGGAAAAATTTTCCTTAGAAAATGTAGAAGGCATAGCCACCAATTGGGAGGAGTTTGGTAAATGGTATTATAATTCCTTATTAGCCGATACAGAAGAAATTCCGGAAGAGACAAAAATTAAAGTAAAACAATTGGTAGGCGCTGAAAAAAATGCGGTTGAGATTGCCAAAATTATTTATAAATATGTACAAGAAAGAACACGTTATGTCAGTGTTCAAGTTGGCATTGGTGGTTGGCGGCCTATGTTGGCTAAAGAAGTTGATAAATTAGGATATGGTGATTGCAAGGCACTGACAAATTATACCCGATCATTACTAAAAACGGTAGGTGTTGATTCTTACTACACGGTTGTGTACGCAGGCGATGATGAGACTAAAGATTTACAACAAGATTTTGCTTCAATACAAGGGAATCATGTTATTCTGACATTGCCTACGGATAAAGGATTGGTTTGGTTGGAATGTACGAGTCAAATTCAGCCTTTTGGTTTTCAAGGGGATTTCACTGATGATAGGAATATATTGCTAATCAAACCCGAAGGCGGTGAAATTGTAAAAACCAAAACATACACCGAGGCAGAAAGTTTGCGAACGATAAAAGGCGCGTATTCTGTGAATGAGGAAGGTAAATTGACCGGAAAAATCAAAATGATTTCTCATGGTATACAATACGATAACACTTTTGGTAAAGAGCGAATGAGCAAAGAAGATCAGACCAATAGGTATAAGGAAGAGTTTGCCAATATCAACAACTTGTCTATCAAAAAAATGCAACTGACTAACGATAAAAATAAGATTGAGTTTACCGAAGAATTAGAAGTGGAAGCCGAAAGTTATGCCCAAAACTCTGCAGGTAAATTAATGTTTGCGCTCAATGCCTTTGATCAAAACAGTTATGTGCCTAAGAAATATAAAACCAGAGAGTTTCCTTTTGAAGTCATTAGAGGCTATACCGATGAAGATGAAATCGAGATCAGCATTCCGGAAGGCTATGTGTTTGAAGCAAAGCCCAATAATGCGGAGCTCAAAACAGAATTTGGGGAATACAAAATGGAGTTCATCTCAGTAAATCCCAAAACAATAATCTGTAAACGAAAATTGATAATCAAAAAAGGGTTCTACGAAAGTGCTAAATACGAAAGTTACAGAAAGTTCAGAGAAACCATAGCCAAATTAGATAATTCAAAAACTGTCATTTCAAAATCCTAACCACCATGAAAAAAATCATTATCCTCATTTTATTGACTTCTTTCACCTCTTTTGCCCAAAAACGAGAATTGGGCAAAGTTACCATAGAAGAATTAAGCGAAAAAGTTTGTCCCTCAGATTCCTCAGCAGCAGCAGCTGTGTTGTTTGATATAGGAGAAGTAAGGTTCGAGTATTTAGAAGGAAGAGGTTTTATTATGAAAACCAGGGTCAGAACCAAAATTAAAATATACAAGAAAGAAGGGTACGATTGGGCCAACAAGTCTGTTCGCTATTATATTGGCGGGAATACTAAAGAGCGTTTGAATTTCAGAGACGCCGTAACATACAATTTAGTAGCGGGAAAAATTGAAAAAACAAAGCTAAAAAGCGATGGTGAGTTTGATGAAAAAATCAACAAGTTTTGGGGCAGAAAAAAAATTGCCATGCCCAATGTAAAAGAAGGGTCAATAGTGGAGTTTGAATATACCTTAGAGTCAGAAAGTATTGGCGTGCTCGAGGATTGGACATTTCAAAGCAGCATACCAATCGTATACAGTCAATTTAAAACGGTTATCCCGGAATATTATGTTTACAAACCTTTGATGCGAGGATTTTTAGTGCCAAAATACGAAACGGATAAAACCACTAAAATAGTAAACACCACAAGCAAAGAAAGATCAGAAGGAAAAATTACAACTACCGGTTTTTCCAATGAGCAGTTTAGCTATTCAGAAACGACTTCTATTTACACTTTAGAAAACGTTCCTGCTTTAAAAGATGAATCGTTTGTCAACAATATCAAAAATTACACTTGTAGCATCGAACACGAATTAAACTCGATTCAATATCCTAATGAACCGATGAAGAATTTGTCTTCAGATTGGGAAAATGTGGTGAAGGCAATTTATGAAAATGACAGCTTTGGCCCCGAATTAAACAAAACAGGTTATTATGATCAAGACTTAAACACAATTTTGGTCGGAACAACATCACCTGAAGAAAAAATTGCCACCATTTTTAATTTTGTCAAATCCAGAATGAATTGGAACGAGTTTTACGGCTACGGCTGTGATGTTGGGGTTAGAAAAGCTTATCTGGACAAAGTGGGCAATGTAGCGGAAATCAATTTAATGTTGACCTCAATGTTTCGTTTTGCCGGTTTTGAAGCCAATCCGGTTGTGTTGAGTACTCGTGGCAACGGGATTTCACTTTTTCCGTCCAGAACCGCATTTGATTATGTTATTTCCGGAGTGGAACTCAACGGGAAAGTGTTTTTGTTTGATGCGACTAACAAGTATGCTTTGCCGAATATTTTACCAATACGTGATTTAAATTGGTTTGGTCGTTTAATTCGCAAAGACGGGACTTCAACGCAAATAGATTTGATGCCAAGGTTCAATTCAAAAGAGGTCGTTAATATTATGGGTCAAATCAATGCAGAAGGACAAGTTACCGGTAAAGTCAGAAGTCAATATTTTGATTATAATGCCTTTTCTTATAGAGACCGAAATAGCGGAATTAACAATGAAAGTATAATTGAACGAATAGAGAAGAGAAACCAAGGCCTCGAAGTATCCGATTACGAAATGCAAAACAGAACAGATTTGTCTAAACCGGTTGTAGAAAATTATGCTTTTTCTACCGATAAACATGTCGAAATTATAGGAGACAAAATGTACATTTCGCCTTTTTTGTTTTTTACTTTGAACGAAAATCCATTCAAACAAGAAACGAGAGAGTATCCGGTTGATTTTGTATTTCCTAACCAAGACAAATACTTAATCAGTTTAACTGTGCCCGATGGCTATGTAGTTGAAACACTGCCGCAGCCCAAAGCAGTCGGGTTGCCGGATGATTTGGCCAATTTTAAATACAATATTTCAAATAATGGATCGCAATTGCAAATAATTTATTCTCTGGATATCAATAGTGCTATCATCAACCCGGATTATTACGATGCGCTAAAAAGTTTCTTCAAAGAATTGGTCAACAAACAAACAGAGAAAGTAGTTCTTAAAAAAGCTTAATAAGATGGGCAGAATTTTTGGTTTGTTTTTAGTTTTACTAAGTTATAATGCAATAGCCCAAAAAACTGTTTTTGGTAAAGTAAAGAAAGAAGAATTAGCGGAAAAAGTATACGCCAAAGATACTTCAGCTTCAGCAGTTGTGATTTTTAAAAAAGCCAAAACTACTTTCACCTATTATGAAGAAAACGGATTTGTTTCTGCCACCGATTTTGAAATAAAAATAAAAATTTACAAAAAAGAAGGCTTTCTTTGGGGCAATTTTGACATTCCTTATTATGTTGGCTACGAAAATCTCAATGATGAATATGTTGATATCATCAGCGCTTACACCTATAATTTAGAAGGGAATGAAGTCATCAAAGAAAAAGTAGTCAATCAAAGTAAATTCAAAAAAGTAATCAACGAGTTTTGGGCCAAAAGAACCATTACTTTTCCCAATGTAAAAGAAGGTTCCATTATCGAACTAAAATACCGCTTGAAATCTGAAAACATTTCTATTTTGCCGGATTTTCAATTCCAGTACAACATTCCTGTAGATTATGCCGAATATGTATCTGAAATCCCTGAGTTTTACCTTTACAAAGGAATGGTAAGAGGATATGTCAAGCCCGAAATGACTTATGATATTGAGCCTACTTCTCAGTCATTTAATAGTAAGGTCGATAAAACAAGCGTGGGTAAAGTGATGAGGTTTAATCAAATCGTTACCAAATACACTGCTAAAGACATTCCTGCCTTAAAAGATGAAGAATATGTAAATTCAATCCAAAATTACTATGGCAAAATCGAACATGAGTTGGAAGTGATAAGGTATCCAGACCAAGAGCCCAAACAAATATCAACTACGTGGGAAAACGTGGCCCAATCAATTTACCAAGACGAACGATTCGGAAAAGAGTTAAAAGAGACGTCCTATTTTATGGATGATTTGAAACTTTTACTCAAAAAAGATTTCTCTACCAGAGATAAAATAAATGCGGTTTTCTCCTTTGTTAAAAGTAAAATGAATTGGGATGAAAGATACGGCTACTATACCAAAAAAGGAGTAGCAAAAGCCTATCAGGAAAAAGTTGGAAATGTTGCTGAAATAAACTTTATCCTATTGTCAATGTTGAAAATGGCGGGTATCGAAGCGTATCCGGTTTTAATCAGTACCAGAGAAAATGGATTGGCGCTTTTCCCCAACAAATCTATCTTTAATAGCGTAATTGTCAACGCTTTTGACGGCCAAGAGAGTTTGCTATTGGATGCCACTGATAAAAATTCAGAGGTTAACATATTACCCATTCGAGACCTCAATTGGAAAGGAAGAGTAATCAAAGAAGACGGTTCTTCCTCAGAGATTGATTTAATGCCGAAATTGAATTCTAAAGAATTAATCAATATCATTGCTCAAATTAATCCGGATGGACAAGTAGAAGGAAAAATCAGGCAGCAATATTTTGATTACAATGCCTACCTTTACAGAGACAAATATAATGGCTTGGTAAAAGAAAGTCTGGTTGATAGGTTAGAAAAAAAATACAGTGAAATCGAAGTGGCCGATTATGAAGTTCAAAATAATTTTGAATTGTCCAAACCCATAATTGAAAACTATACTTTTACCTCAAATAACAGCGTTGAAGTAATAGGAGATAAAATGTATGCTTCGCCTTTTTTGTTTTTTGCCCTTGACAAAAATCCTTTTAAACAAGAGGTCAGAGAATATCCGGTTGATTTTGTATTTCCACATCAAGACAAATACATCATCTCTTTGACCATTCCTGAAGGATACAGTTTGGAAACGTTGCCTAATCCAAAATCGGTTAGCATGCCTGATGGATTAGCCAATTTTAAATACAATATCTCAAGCAACGAAAAGGCAATACAATTGACATGTACAATTGATATCAACAGTGCTGTTATTGGTTCGGAATACTATGAAGCATTAAAAGGCTTTTTCAAAGAATTAGTTAACAAACAAACCGAAAAAATTGTTTTAAAGAAAGGATAAAATGGATATCAAAAACGCCCAACAAGAAGTAGACCACTGGATTAAAAATCACGGCGTTCGCTATTTTAATGAATTGACGAACATGGCCCAACTCACCGAAGAAGTGGGTGAAGTAGCCCGAATCATAGCCCGACGATACGGAGAACAATCCGAAAAAGAAAGCGATAAAAACAAAGACCTGGGCGAAGAATTAGCCGATGTGGTTTTTGTAGTCTTGTGCCTCGCTAACCAAACCGGAGTTGACCTGCAAGCGGCTTTTGATAAAAAAATGGATTTGAAAACCAAACGCGACCACGACCGCCATCACAATAATGAGAAACTGAAATAGTATTAAGATTGTAGTATTAAGTATCAAGACTGAACAGATTAAAATTTTCTGTTTGTATCTTTGTGCTTCTTCGTGTAACTCTGTGAAATAATTCAAATGAATTTACATCTAAAATCTTCAATCGTTAATCCTCAATCTTCAATCTCAATCACAGGTTCGAAATCGGAAACCAATCGCCTGTTATTACTCCAAGCTTTGTATCCGAATCTTACTTTGGAAAACACTTCCAATTCCGATGATTCCGAGGTTATGATTAATGCACTAAAACACAAACAAGATTGTTCTATAGATAATTGTCAAGCTGAGCTTGTCGATGTGCACCATGCCGGAACTGCCATGCGTTTTTTAACCGCGTATTTTGCCACTAAAGAAAATCGCGAAGTCGTGCTAACCGGTTCCACCCGAATGAAAGAACGTCCGATTAAAATTTTAGTCGAAGCCTTACAGCAACTTGGCGCCGAAATCACTTACGAGGAAAACCAAGGTTTTCCACCCATCAAAATCAAAGGAAAAATACTAACACAGTCTAAAGTTTCGCTTCCGGCTGATGTCAGTAGCCAATACATTTCAGCATTGTTACTCATCGCACCTAAACTGGAAAACGGAATCGAACTCACCTTAGAAGGCGAAATAACTTCCGTTCCTTATATCAAAATGACCTTAGCTTTGCTAAACGAAATTGGAGTCAAAACTTCATTTGTTGAAAATATAATCATTGTCAAAAACTTATCCCTTATCCCTTATCCCTTATCCCTAAGGGTTGAATCTGATTGGTCCTCGGCATCCTATTATTATTCCATTGCGGCTTTATCCGAAATAGGAACTGAAATCACCTTGTCGAGCTACAAACCAAACAGCCTTCAAGGCGACAGCACTTTGGCAAAAATCTACAACACTTTCGGAGTAGAAACAACTTTTGTAAAGAAGAGGATTGTATTGCGAAAAACGGATAACCAACAACCAACAACCAACAACTTAGATCTAAACAATGCTCCCGACATTGCCCAAACCATCGCCGTAACTTGCTTCGGATTAGGCGTCGGCTGCCATTTGACCGGCTTGCATACGCTAAAAATAAAAGAAACCGACCGACTCGAAGCTTTAAAAAACGAGCTGACCAAACTCGGCGCGACCATTGCAGTCAACCATGACAGTCTCACGTTACAACCATCATCAACCATCAAGGAAAACGTAGCTGTCAAAACCTATCAAGACCATAGAATGGCCATGGCTTTCGCACCATTGGCACTAAAAGTCCCGATAATTATCGAAGAAGCCGAAGTCGTTTCCAAATCCTATCCGACCTTTTGGGACGATTTAAAAAATATCGGATTTCAGATAGAAAGTATCTGAAAAGCGGAGTATCTGAATAACAAAGTTTGACAAATTGTGTGTTGAAAATCACTCAGCAACTCAGCAACTTAGGCACTCAGCAACTTAATAAAAAAATAAACCCCAAAACACTTGACAACGCCTATCTCACAATAGTATATTTGCAGGCAGTTAAAATTATGGTAACTCATAACTTATAACTTATAACTTATAACGCTATTTAGATGAAATTATCTCACTTTCAATTCAATTTACCCACCGAATTACTAGCTGAATTTCCTGTAGAAAACCGCGACGAATCAAGATTGATGGTCGTTAACCGAAAAACCAAAACCATTGAACACAAATTATTCAAAGACGTAATCGATTATTTCGATGACGGCGATGTAATGATTTTGAACAATACCAAAGTTTTTCCGGCACGCATGTACGGTAACAAAGAAAAAACCGGAGCGCGTATCGAAGTTTTCTTATTAAGAGAATTGAATGCCGAACAACGCCTTTGGGACGTATTGGTAGATCCGGCTCGTAAAATCAGAATCGGGAACAAATTGTATTTCGGAGAAGACGATTCATTAGTAGCAGAAGTTATTGATAATACCACCTCTCGCGGAAGAACCTTGCGTTTCCTTTACGACGGTTCCTATACCGAATTCAGAAGAAAATTAACCGAACTGGGCGAAACCCCAATTCCAAAATACATCAACCGCGAAGTAACCGAAGAAGATGCAGAGCGCTACCAAACGATTTATGCCAAAGAAGAAGGCGCAGTAGCCGCACCAACCGCCGGTTTGCACTTCTCAAAACACTTGTTGAAAAGACTGGAAATCAAAGGCGTTGACTTTGCAGAAATTACGCTACACGTAGGTTTAGGTACTTTCAATCCGGTTGAAGTGGAAGATTTGTCCAAACACAAAATGGACTCTGAAGAACTAATCATCACCCAAGAAGCTTGCGATATCGTTAATAAAGCCAAAGAGAAAAAACGCAAAATATGTTGCGTCGGAACTACTTCAATGCGCGCCATCGAAAGTTCGGTTTCTTCTGCAAGAACCTTGAATCCGTATACGGGCTGGACCAACAAATTCATTTTTCCGCCTTACGATTTTAGCATTGCCGATTGTATGATTACCAATTTCCATACGCCAAAATCAACATTACTAATGATGATTTCAGCGTTTTGTGGACACGATTTAATGAAAAAAGCTTACGAAGAAGCCATCAAAGAAAAATACCGTTTCTATTCTTACGGCGACGCGATGTTAATCATCTAAAACTATAATCCTAACAGTAATGTTGGGATTTTTTTTGGGAGCTGTTTGCTTCGCCAGTTCGCTTTTTAGGAGCTCGTGTCCCGCTTTCCGTTGCAATCTTTTTAAATTTCCATCCGGAAAATCTAAAAAGGATTTCCACTACAATCGGGGCTAGGGTCATTTGCACATTAAAACTTTTCCCTTTTCCCTTTTTTCTTTCCCCTTTTTTTTACTTTTACGGCAAACTAAACAACACCATGACTTTTCAAAATACCCGCGAATTTGCACAACAACTCGATTCGCAAGACGAATTAAAACACTACCGCGACGAATTTATTTTCCCACAGCACAATGGCAAAAATGTGGTTTACTTCACCGGAAATTCCCTGGGATTACAACCCAAACGCACCAAAAAATATGTAGAAGACGTAATGAATGATTGGGGCAATTTAGCTGTAGAAGGTCATTTCTACGCCGAAAAACCTTGGTGGGATTACCACGAAAGATTCGCTGACCCATTGAGTCAAATCGTTGGCGCCAAACCTTCGGAAATCACGGTGATGAATACCTTGACCGTAAACCTGCACTTGTTAATGGTGTCGTTTTACAACCCAACTGCCAAGAGATATAAAATCATTTGCGAAGAAAAAGCCTTTCCTTCCGACCAATATATGTTCCAAAGCCAAGTCAATTTTCACGGCTATACAACCGAAGAGGCAATAGTAGAAATCAAACGCAGAGAAGGCGAACACAACATTCGCTTAGAAGATATTTTAACAAAGATAAATGAAGTAGGCGATGAGCTGGCTTTAGTATTAATTGGTGGCGTCAATTATTATACAGGACAAGTTTTCGATATGAAAGCCATTACGGAAGCCGCACACAAAGTAGGCGCCATTGTCGGATTCGATTTGGCACACGCCGCAGGGAACATCGAATTAAAATTACACGAATGGAACGTAGATTTCGCTGCTTGGTGTAGCTACAAGTACATGAATTCCGGACCCGGAAATGCTTCAGGTTGTTTTGTACACGAAAAACACCACCATGCTGATTTACCCCGTTTTGCGGGTTGGTGGGGACATAACAAAGAACGCCGTTTTAAAATGGAACCACAGTTTGAACCGGTACATGGTGCCGACGGTTGGCAAGTGAGTAATCTGCCGATTTTGTCATTGGCACCCTATTTGGCTTCCGCCGAAATGTTTGCCGAAGTAGGCATGCCAAAACTCATCCAAAAGCGAAATCAATTAACCGCTTACCTTGAATTCATCCTTCACGAAATTGATTCCGAATTAGAAGGAGCCGAATTTGAAATCATTACACCATCAAATCAAGAAGAAAGAGCCTGTCAGCTTTCGGTTTTTCTACATGGTCAAGGCCGTAGCCTGTTCGATTATTTGATGAAAAACGGTGTCATTACCGATTGGCGCGAACCGAATGTTATCCGATTAGCACCGGCGCCATTCTATTGTTCTTATGAAGACATGTATGATTTCGGCCAAACTTTAAAAAGAGGAATAATAGCATTAAAATAGAATTTAGAAAAGATAATAGCACAATGACCAAAGAACAAATTATACAGAGTTTTGATCCAAGCCAACCCGGTTTAGCCGATGCTACGGTTTTCGGATTGCCTTTCTCTGCAGAACAATCAGAAATTATTATTATTCCCGTGCCATGGGAAGTAACCGTAAGTTATGGAGCCGGCGCTTCGGAAGGTCCGGATGCCGTACTTGAAGCTTCCTTTCAAGTGGATTTAAATCACCAAGATTTCCCTGAATTATGGAAGTTGGGAATTTATTTGGATGAAGCACCGGCCCATTGGAAGAAAAATTCAGAGAAATATAAAGAATTAGCACAACCCATTATCGAATTGTTGGAAAGTGGTGAAGCAGTTGAAAATTATCCCGCTTTACAAGCAGACTTAGACAAAATCAATAAAGTGTGTCGCGATTTGCACACTGAAGTAAAAGAAAAAGTGTTGTTTTGGATGCAACAAGGCAAAAAAGTAGCGCTTTTAGGCGGCGATCACTCTACGCCATTAGGGTATTACGAAGCGTTAGCCAGTATTCATGACAATTTCGGAATCCTACATTTGGACGCCCACATGGATTTGAGAATCGCTTATGAAGGGTTTACGTTTTCACATGCCTCAATTATGTATAATGCGTTGCAAATTCCACAGATTTCCAAATTAGTGCAAGTGGGAATTCGCGATTTCTGTGAGCAGGAAGTGGAAGTGGTACAAAAATCAAACGGTAGGGTATTAGTCAACACCGATGCCGATTTAAAAGCCGAAACCTTTGAAGGCAAAACTTGGGCAGAGCAATGCGAGGCGATTATTGCAACTTTACCACAAAAAGTGTGTATCAGTTTTGATATTGACGGCATGTATCCTTGGTATTGTCCAAATACGGGAACACCGGTTCCGGGCGGATTTTCGTTTGAACAAGCAACTTATTTGTTCAATAAATTAGCCGAAAGTGGAAAAGAAATCATAGGCTTCGATTTAGTGGAAGTCGCACCGGGAGAAACAGACGATTGGGATGGTAATGTAGGCGCCCGAATGTTATTCCATATGTGTGGTGTTTTGGCTAAAAATAGCGGATTAAACGTTGGACAAAAAATCAATTTTCAAAGAAAATAATCTTGTTTTAGCTTAGGCTTGAATCCTCAGGGTTTTCTCTGTCATTTCTTTTTCTAATGTTATAGATAAACATGGTCAATTCTTTGGTAAAAGAATCCAAAGAATTGGCAGATTGTTTGAGGTAACCCATCACTTTTTCAACTTCTTCTTGAGTTAACGATTCTTCCATAAGATTGGTTATTCCAATGATTTGGGTAACAGGATGGCGGACTTTGTGAGAGGTAATGAACATCATCTCCTCAAGATCGTTAATGTATTGCTCTTTTTCGCGCTCGGCTTTTTTGAGTTCAGTAATATCGTAACCGGTTAGTATGTATTTGTTGTTTTCTAATGGATGTAATATGCGAAGCATGTAGCGAACGTTGTTGTCCTCTGTGGCCAACTCATCAATCCACTCTGCGGTTTCATTGAGTTTTACTTTCTCGAAGGATTCATGTCTTCGGGTGGCTACAGAAAGGTCGAGGCCTTTTAATTTACAATAATCAAAATCGGTTTTCCCCACAATCCAGTCTCTGATTTCTTCACTTTCAATTCCGGTTGGATTAACATATAAATACTTTTCATCATGGTCATACACCGCAATTTCTGTTGGAATTTTGTTTAATATTTCGTCAGTAAATTTCTTTTGGCTTTGTAATTCTTCGGTTCGTTCCTCAACTCTTTTTTCAAGACTTTGATTAAGAAGTTGTATCTCTTTCTCAGATTTCTTTCTTTGCGTAATATCTATAAAGGATCCAATGTAACACATTACCCCGTCAATTTCGATACTTTCAATTGAATAAAGTACATTGATTGATTTACCATCCGCTGTTTTAAGTTCTGATTCTATCTCTTTTTTGTCCTTGCCATTGTGCAATATTTGTTGGGTTACTTTTTCAAATTCTTCCAACGACAATGTATCGAAAGAGTTACTCTTTTTGTTTAAAAGTAGTTTTTTATCAATTCCCACCATTTTACTAAAGGCATCATTTACATAATTAATTTTTCCTCCTATGATTTGGGTAATGATAATGGCTACAGGGTTGGATTCAAGAATTTGGTAAAACTTGCGGTAAGCGGCATTGATTTCTTCTTCGGCTTTTAGACGTTCAGTAATATCACGGCCGAGCGCATAAAAAATATCTTTAACAGGGATTACATTCCACTCTATCGATTTGTACTCTCCCGATTTGCAGCGGTATCGATTCACAAAATGTACCGTTGCTTTTCCCGACTCTAACTTTTTCACTTCTTCTAAAGTAGATTCAATATCATCAACATGTATTATTTCCAAATAGCCTTTGGTTAAGAATTCTTCGTCACTATACCCTAAGATTTCAGAAAAGGCAGGATTAATACTGATAAACTTTCCGCCTTGTGCTTTGCCTATCATGTCTATAGACAAGTTGTAAAACAAGTCCCTTTCTTCTTCGGCTTTCTTTTTTTCTGTAATGTTTCTGAAAATTAAAACCGAGCCTATAATGTTGCCTTCTCGATCGTGAATTGGGGCACCACTATCGTCAATGTAAATATCACTTCCGTTTTTACTTTTGAGTATGGTGTCTTGGGCCAGTAATACCGTTCGGTTTTCTTTTAATGCTACTATGGCCGGATTGACAACTTTACGACCTGTTTTTTTATCGAAAATGTTAAAAACAGATTCCAGCGGTTGGCCGAGCAATTCATCGATGGTCCAACCTCCAATTTCTGCGGCAGCTTTGTTGAGCATCGTGATTTTACCATTAGTGTCAGTCGTTATAACACCATCTCCTATGCTTATTAAGGTTTGGGTGTACCATTCGTTTTGAACAAAAAGCAGTTCCTCATTTTCTTTTCTTTTTTTAATTTCTTTAAACAAGGAATAAAATATAATCAAGAAAAGGGACAGTGTGATAAAAGTGCCTAAAAAGAGAACAGCTCTGGAAGTATTGATTGACTTTTTCATTTTCATCTCTCTCTCGGAAAGCAAGATTTCTTCTTCAGCATCAATTTCTTTAAAAATAAGCTCAATTTCATCCATAAGTCTTTTTCCTTCGCCTAATTTTATGATTTTTACAGCGCTTTCGTGACCTTCTTTTTGTCTAATGTCAACTACTTTATGGACATAATTAAATTTGTCTTCAATCAAATTTTTTAAAATAGATACTCTTGTTTTTTGTTTTGGATTGTCTTTGACCCAATTTTTTAATTCAGCATATTGAATTCTATAAAGCTCCGTTGAAAAATTCAATTGGTTAAGGAACTTATCATTGCCCGAGATGACATAACCTCTCTGAGCTGTTTCAGCATCCTTAATAGTAGATAGTAATTCTTTACTTTGATTCAATACATTATAAGTGTGTATCACCCATTTTTCATTGTTATAACTTTTTTGATAAGTCACATAAGAAAGTGTACTCAATAAAATGAGAATGGTCAAGGCAAGGAAGAATCCAAGTTTTGCTAGTTTGTTTTCGTATTTTTGTGGCATACTTTTATGACTGAATTAAAAATAAAAATCAAAAGAGCATATTTTTTCATACTTTTCACAAGCACGATTTTTAAAGTTTCCAATAAAAAAGAGATTGTTTTGCAGTAAATGTTTTACAATATACAAAAAAATAATTTACAGAGTCGTTGTTTTTGAGCAATTTGTTTCAATTTTTTTTACCCAAATCCTAGAGGAAATCTTCAAAGGCAGTAATTTCAAGGCTTATTTTTCTTTACAAATCTCAATTTTAACAAAAGAGTTTTCCCTTTTATCAGTACCAAATTTACTGAGGAAGTTTTTGCGAAACCCAAAATAAGTATATTTGTTTTTCAATCAATATTCCATGAAAATCTTAAAGAAAATAAGCCTCCTTTTTTTATTGCTCCTTGTTTTAGTAGTCATTATCGGTGCCGGATATTTGCAATATACCAAACCTGATTACGAAGGTGAAATGGCTCTCAACAATCTCAGCAAAGAGACAACGGTATACTTTGACGATTATGGTGTGCCACACATTTATGCCAACAATCAAAAAGACGCCATGACCACTTTGGGTTATGTACATGCACAAGACCGACTTTGGCAAATGGAACTCATGCGACGCATCGCTCCGGGAAGACTCTCGGAGATTTTTGGTGGCGCGGCTTTAAAAACAGACAAATTTTTTGCCGGAATTGGCATCGATGAGAATTCGGCGAAAGCAGTAGCGCAATTAAATACGAACTCACAAACCTACCTTTTGGCGCAAGCCTATCTCGACGGAATCAATCAATATATCGCAGAAGGCAAAACACCTATTGAAATCAGATTACTCGGAATTGAACAAGAAAAATTCACTTTAAAAGATGTTTACAATATCTTCGGATTTATGTCTTTCAGCTTTGCGATGGCCCAAAAAACCGACCCATTGTTGACCGATATTCGCGACCGATTTGGCATGGAATATTTAAAAGATTTTGGAATCCAAGGCGAATTGGGAACCCAACAATTACAATCTTTTAAAGGGAAATACAAGGAATACAGCGAAATCTCAAAATCAGTAGCGAGTTTGCTTGAAGAGTCTCCGGTTCCTGCTTTTATAGGCAGTAACAGTTGGGTAATTGGTGGCGAAAAAACCAAAAACGGCAAAGTGATTTTAGCCAATGACCCGCACATTATGTATTCCCAACCCGGAACCTGGTACGAAGCCCATATCGTTTGTCCCGATTATGAAATCTATGGGTATTACATCGCCGGAACGCCGTTTCCGCTTTTGGGTCACAATCGGGAGTATGCTTATGGTTTAACCATGTTTGAGAACGATGATGTGGATTTCTTTCAGGAAGATGAAAATCCAAATAATCCTAAGCAATACAAAACGCCTGATGGTTTTAAAAATTACACATACCAACAAAAAACCATCAAGGTCAAAGACAGTGCAAATTTCAAGTTGAATGTCAAAACCAGTCATCACGGTCCGATAATTACCGGTTTATTAGACGGTTTGGAAACCAAGAAGTCTGTAGCGATGCATTGGATTTATACCCAACAAAAAAACCAAATCCTAGATGCCGTTTACGAGTTGTCTCATGCCAAAAGCTTGGAAAGTTTTCATCAAAGTATCGAATTGATTCATGCGCCGGGCTTAAACATCATGTATGGTGATGCCAAAGGCAATATCGCTTGGATTACTTCGGGGAAATTGTATAAAGTCGACAAAAGTGTCAATACCAATTTCATTCTCAATGGCGCCAATGGTATCGATGACAAGAAAGAGTTTATGGCTTTTGCCAAAAATCCACAGGCAATCAATCCACCGTGGCATTATGTTTACAGTTCTAATAACCAACCAACACCAATCGACGGCTATTTGTATCCCGGCTATTATTTGCCCAAAGACAGAGCTATGCGAATCGACGGTTTGTTGAGCCCCAAAAACAATTGGACGAAAGAAGACGTTTCTAAAATGATAGTCGATAATACTTCAGCAACGGCACAAACCATCGTTGGTACTATGACGAAGGCTTTAAATGTCGCTAATTTCAGTGCCAATGAAAAGCAAGCCTTAAGTATTTTAAAAAACTGGAAAGCGACGCATGAGTTGCATGACATCGCGCCAACGCTTTACAACAAATGGTTTTATTTTTACCTGAAAGCGACTTTAGAAGATGAATTCGGGGAAGAAAATTTCAAACTTTTGTTGAGCACACACATTGTCAAGCAAATGATTGAAGCCCAAACCCAAAATGCCAATTCGCCTTGGTGGGACAATATCAAAACGAAAGACAAAAAAGAAACCCAATCGGAAATCCTGACCCAATCCTTTAAAGAAGCCATTGTGTCTTTAGAAAATCAATTGGGCAACGATGTCTCGCAATGGCAATGGAGCAAAGTGCATCAAGTAACCTTCCAACATCCGATTGGAAAAGTGAAATTGTTTAGCAAGTTTTTTAATGTTGGGTCATTTCCAATTTCTGGAACCAATGAAGTTATCAATAACCAATTGTTTATTTACACAGATGAAGCTGTAATTCCGGTTAAAGGCGGACCATCAACAAGACGTATTATTGATTTTTCAGATATTGAAAACAGTTTAAGCGTTTTGCCAACAGGACAATCAGGAAATCCGATGAGCAAGCATTACAGTGACCAATCGGAACTGTTTGTCAACGGTAAATTCAGAAAAATGAAACTGAATAAAAAAGAAATCGAAGCCAGTTCGACCAAACTGATTTTCAAACCAAAATCTTAATACAAATCGGGATTTTGAATGATGTATGCCGCTTTTTCTTTGATTCGATAAAGCTCTTCGGCCGGAATTTTGTTCAATAAGTTCAGCATCATCGCCATGCGTTGGTTGTTCTTGAAGTACTGCTTTTTATCGTCTAAAAAATTCCAATACAAACTGTTGAACGGACACGCATTGTCGCCTAGTTTGTCTTTAACGTTGTAATGACACGACTCACAATAGTTACTCATTTTGTTGATATAACTACCCGAAGAAACATAAGGTTTGGTTGCCAAAATTCCGCCATCGGCATACTGACTCATGCCACGAGTGTTGGGCAATTCTACCCATTCAATCGCGTCGATATATACGCCGAGATACCAAGCGTCAACGGCGTCGGGATGGCGTTGGGACAGCAAAGAAAAATTGCCAATAATCATCAACCGCTGAATGTGATGGGCATAAGCATCGTCCAAACTTTGATTGATGGCCTGACTCATGCAATGCATTTTGGTTTGACCGGTCCAATAAAAATCGGGTAAGGGTTCGTGGTTTTCCAATACATTCATTTGTGCATACTGCGGCATTTCTTTCCAATAAATCCCTCTCACATATTCACGCCAACCGATAATTTGCCGCACAAAACCCTCAACTTGTGCCAAAGTTATGATTTCTTGATTTTGATGATAATGTGCTACAACGGTATCAATCACTTCTTTGGGTGAGAGCATTTTACTATTCATGGCAAAGGACAAACGCGAATGAAACAATTGCTTTTCTTGAGTGTACATCGCATCTTCATACGTCCCGAAATACGGCAGTAAGTTGTTACAGAAATAATCGAGTAATTCCAAACATTCATCACGTGAAATAGGCCAACCAAAATTATCAGGATCAATGTTGCCAAAAGCGCTAACGCCGGCTTGTTGGATTTCGTCTACTATCGTTGAAACCTTTTTCGGAAACTGCTTGGCCTTGGGCACCGGAACTTCACCTTTGTATTTCTTGCGATTGTCGTGGTCAAAATTCCACTGATTGCCCAAAGGTTGTTCGCCTACCATCATCACTTGGTGTTTCTTGCGCATCATGCGGTAGAAACTTTCCATAAACAATTGTTTTTTGCTTTGGAAGAAAGAAGCTAATTCTTCTCTATTGGTGTAAAAATGTTCGGTATCAAAGGCTCGGCTAGTAATGTTTAATTGGCTGCAAATGGTTTTCAATTGCTCGTCTAAACGATATTCATCCGGCAATTGGTATTCGAAATGAGTAATGGAATGTAATGCGATTTCTTTCTGAATCAATAGTTCAAAATCTTGTAAATTGTCTTCATTCGAAATTTTGTAATACCGAACTTGATGCCCTTGCGCTTGCAATGTTTTGGCAAAATGGCGCATCGCCAAAAAGAAAGCCGTGACTTTTTGAATGTGATGTTTCACATAATCGGTTTCCTGACGCACTTCCGCCATCAAATAGATTACAGAATCGTCTTTGGTTTGAAACCAAGAATGATGGCTGTTTAATTGGTCACCAAGAATTAGTCGGAGTGTTTTCATTTACAATAAAGTGGTTTGAAGCCAAAGTTTTTGAAACGCACCATTGGCATCATACATTTCAGCTTGGCGTTTGATGTTGAATTTTCGGTCACGCGGATCATTGCCCACGCCCGAATTGTAAATCCAGTTCCCATAATTAGAATGCACGTCGTAATCAATGAGCATGCTTTCAAAATAAGCCGCTGCAATGCGCCAATCCTGTTCCCATTCTTTCGCCCAATAACTCGCCACGTTTTGGCGACCGCGATTGCTCATCCAACCGGTTTGTTGGAGTTCAATCATGTTGGCATTGACAAATGGTTCTTTGGTTTGTCCGTTCGTCCATTGCTGAAAAGCTTTAGGGTTGAATTTCCATTCGTAGGTTTTGTTCAAAATGCCCTTGAGTTGGAAAATTTTGTTACCGTGTTTGAGCGAAATGTATTTGAAATAATCACGCCAAATCAATTCAAAAATTAACCAATAGGTATCTTCATTGGCACCAATCTCTTTTTCATAACTTTTCACTTCCCAATAAATAGTTCGTGCCGAAATACTGCCGTTGGCCAACCAAGCCGAGAGTTTGGAACTGTAATCTTTCCCGATTAAGCCATTTCGAGTTTTCTTGTAAACAGATAGTTTTTGGGTTTCCCAAAAGTATTCCGCTATGCGCAACAAAGCTTGGTTTTCGCCACCGTGAAATGGGAAAGCAGTTTTAGAAGAGATTTCAAAATCTTCAAAACCTAAATCTTGTAAGGTTGGAATAGCAGTGTTATTCGCTATTCTATTACTTTCCGGCATTACTTTGATTGTTGCACGACTTCTGACCGAAACGGTTTTCTCACATTGTTTTCTAAATTCGGTGAAGACTTCCGGAATTTTTTTGAAATCGGCGTACGGGATATCTTCGGGATGGAATAAAAATTGGTCGTAGCTTTCTTGCCAAGCGATATTTTTCAACTCGTTCTTCAAGGTTTCGGTAACAGCCGTTTCTTCTGCCGTCCATTCTTTTTGAAGGTAAATGTTGTCGATGTTGTATAGGTTCACCCAATCGGGAATCACTTCTTCGGGCGTGTTGTGAACGACCAGAAGGCTAATGTTGATTTTCGACAAATTACCGCGGAGTTCTTGAATAGTCTCCATCAAAAACTTAGCCCTAAAGTGCGCTGTTTTTTTAAAACCATAAGTGGTCTCGGCAAACTGTCTTGGATCAAAACAGTAGGCGGCAATAACTTGATTATTTTCTTTGATGGCTTGAGACAAGGAGTGATTGTCATTCACGCGCAGGTCGTTTCTAAACCAAACTAATCCTGTTTTTTGTTTCTTCTGCATTTTTCGCTACAATAGATTACTTCGTTCCAATTCTTTTCCCATTTTTTGCGCCAAGCAAAGGGCAAGCCACAGGTTTTGCATATTTTCTCGGGTAAGTTTACTTTTTTATGCGCCATTTTTGAGGATAGATTTGGTTTTTAAATGCGGACGAGCATAATCAAATCGGTCTACAATTTTAGGCAAGCAATATCCGTCTAAACCATTTACGGTGACTACATTGGCTTTGTCCAATTGCAACCAATAATCCTCGTGCAAGATTTCTTCTTTGAAATAAATTTCTTCAATAGCAGCAATAATGTGGATGGTGTTGTTTTCTTTGATTTCGTATTCGTTGAGGTATTTGCAGAGCAATTTTACCGGACTTTCCTCAACAAACGGGATGTCGATTTCGGAAAGGTATTCTTCTGTCAAATTCACCATATCAAATTCGGATTCTTCGACATTATAACTGGCGGAAGTTTGATGGGCTTGGGCAATAATATTTTGGGCGATATGATTCACGGTAAAATAGCCTTTTGCTTTTAGGTTGTCATAAGTGTTCCGTGCTACAACATTTGGTCGAAGAATAAAACCCAACATAGCGGGATAACTACCCAAATGGGTCACGCTAGAAAATACCGCAAGATTGGTGTTTCCCTGAGCTGATTTGGTGCCAATTAAATTCGCCGACTTGTAACCCGTGCAACTGTTAATGAGGTTCAACCGATGGATTTTGGATAAATGCGCTAATTCTTTTTGGGTTATTTTTTTCATGTCGGATTTTATTTCAAAGATACGTTTTGTTTAATAAAATCATCAATACATTAAACAAATATATGCTGACGGTCTAAATATTTGTCTATTCTTGAGTCGACTTCTGTAATATTTCAGTAATTTTGCCTAACTTTTTTTCCAGATTTCAATGCAAAATCCTCAAAAAATTGCGGTGGTTGGTTCGGGTTTAGTCGGAACTTTACTGGCAATCTATCTCAAAAGACAAGGACACACAGTTCACGTTTACGACAGAAGCCCTGATATCAGAACGGTTGAATTTTCTGGACGCTCCATCAATTTGGTGATGTCAAATCGCGGTTGGAAAGCCATGGAAGATGTTGGTTTGGATGATGAAATCAGAAAGATTGGAATTCCGGTCGACAAAAGAGCAATTCACCTCAAAGACGGCAAACTCAATTACCAATATTATGGTAAAGACGGCGAAGCTATTTTTTCATTATCGCGTGGTGTTTTAAACCGCAGAATGATTGATTTGGCAGAAGCGGAAGGCGTAACATTTTTCTTTGAACACAAAATTTGGGACGTAACTTTAGCCACAGCAACGCTTCACATTGGGGAAACCGAAAGAGGCGAGTGGACAGAATTGCAATACGATAAAGTATTTGGCGCCGATGGTGCTTTTTCCAGAATCCGCCACAGAATGCAACGCCAAAGCATGTTTGATTACTCGCAAGAGTTCATGAAGTTAGGCTACAAAGAATTACACATTCCGGCCAACGCTGACGGTACGCACAAGATTGATAAGAACTCTTTACACATTTGGCCACGCGGCAATTTTATGCTGATGGCTTTGGCCAATTTAGACGGAAGTTTTACTTGTACGTTGTTCATGCCCTTTGAAGGCGAAAATTCGTTTGAACAATTAAAAGACGAAGCTTCGTTAGTTGATTTCTTTGCCAATTATTTCCCCGATACCGCAGCAGTGATTCCGGATTTGGTTCGCGATTTCTTTAAAAATCCAACCAGTTATTTGGCGATTATGAAGTGCTATCCCTGGACGTTTGAAGATAAAGTGGCTTTGATTGGCGATGCGTCTCACGCGATTGTGCCTTTTTACGGTCACGGAATGAATGCCGGTTTTGAAGACATTACCATTTTGAGCGAAATGATGTCAAAATATGGTGATGATTGGAAAACCATTTTCTCCGAATACCAAAAATCGCGCAAACCTAACGCCGATGCGATTGCCGAATTATCGCTTCGAAACTTCATCGAAATGAGTACCAAAACCGCCGATGAAAAGTTCTTATTGCAAAAGAAAATCGAAAAATGGTTCTCCGACAAACATCCCGATAAATGGATGCCCTTGTACAGTCGCGTGACGTTTAGTTTACAACCTTATGCTGAAGCCTTGGCCATTGGCGATTTCCAAAACAAAATCATGGAAGAAGTCATGCAAATGCCTAATATAGAAGCCATTTGGAATAGTGAAGCAGTCGAGAATAAAATCATAGACTTATTGAAATAATTTTTTTAGGAGCTATTCCAACTATCCGTTGCAATCTTTTTTAAATTGCCGCGGCAATTTAAAAAAGGATTTCCACTGCTATCTGGGCTAGTGCCAGCGCGCCAACTGGCTCTTTCGCTAAAACAGTTCACTGAACTGTTTCTTTACGCTCAGCCCTCTTCCCGATGTACTTTCGTAAAATCAAAAGCCGGTTGGCAAATCGCGATGTATTCGCAAGGTTCGTCAAACGGATTGGAATATTGTACCCGTGTATTTTTCTCAATTTTAATGGATTGTCCTGCTCCCAGGATTACCGTTTCTCCGTCAATGATAAACTGCTTTTTCCCCGAAATGATATAAGTGTATTCGTCAAACTCTGGTGTTTGAAACGGTTCGCTCCATTGAGGCGGTGCAATCATGTGTGCGATTGAAATATCCGGATTGTTAGTCGTGGCATTCCCGTGGTGTTCTTCGATGAGTTTGCCATCAGTCGTTGGCACTACAAAAGGCGCTTTTTGGATAAAGTATTTACTCACTGTTTTATATTGTTTTTTGGTGTTCGTGAACCTTCGGTTTTTTCATTTGTATTCAGTATTAATCCCAAGTGTATTTCCAGCTGCCGTCACTTTGCTTTTTCCAAACGGTGTGAAAAACACCTTTGAATTCTCGTTCTTTTCCCTGAAAATCTTTGATAGACCAAACGTAATTGCCATAAGTATAACCCATGGTTCCATCATTGGATACATCAACATGATTGGGTGTCCAAGTTACTTTAGCCGATTGGTATTTTTGGTCGCTGTAGTACAACTTGATGTTTTCTTTGCCGATAATCAGCGTATCGTTTTCGCGTTTGATGACCGCATTGCTGTCGGCAAAAGTGTAAAAGGCTTCGGGTATGCCTTTGGTTTGTGCCATGTTTTTAAAGTCTTCTTCGGCTTTCAAGACTTCTTTTTTGAAGGGTTCCAAATCGAGTTTAGTTTCGACTTCTTTTTTATTACAGCCTAAAAAGGTAATAGTTACTAGCGCTAAGACGATTTTTTTCATGATTTGATTACTTTTTAAAGATAAAATATACGGCCAAAATTAAGAACACAAAGCCTACAGCATGGTTCCAACGAAAGGTTTCATTTTTGAAAAATAACATTGAGAAAATCACAAAAATGACCAAGGTGATGACTTCTTGTATGACTTTTAATTGCATTAGTGAAAAAGGTCCGCCATTGCCCTGAAAACCAATTTTATTGGCCGGAACTTGGAAACAGTATTCAAACAAAGCCAATCCCCAACTGATTAAAATGATGGTGATCAATCCGGCGTTTTCAAACCATTTGAGTTCTTTGAATTTTAAATGACCATACCATGCCAAAGTCATAAAAACGTTGGACAACACCAATAAACCTATGGTCAAAAACGACTTCATTATTTTCTGAAAAGCTTGTTCAATACACCAAATACACCACGAATAAAAGTAGCGCTGGTCACGACTTTGGTTACTGATTTTCCTATCACTTCGGCCGTGCTCGGCTCGCTGTTTTTCCTTTTCTCTTCTTGCTGTGTTTCTTGAGCGGCTTCGGCTTGTTGGTTGGCTTCCTCAATTTTTTGGGTTAGCATTTCATAAGCACTTTCGCGGTCAACTTCATCATTGTATTTTCTAACCAATTTCGATTTGGCGTTGATTTCGGCAATTTCGCTTTCAGACAAAACATCCATTCTGCTCATCGGTGCACGCATCATGGTAGCGGCTAATGGTGTTGGAACTCCTTTTTCATTTAAAGCGGTGACAAAAGCTTCTCCAATTCCGAGAGAAGTCAATACTTCATCGGTTTTATAATAGTCAGACAGCGGATAATTTTCGGCCGTTTGTTTGATGGCTTGTCGGTCTTTGGCGGTAAATGCTCTTAAAGCGTGTTGGATTTTCAATCCCAATTGGGCCAAAACACTCGCCGGAACATCCATAGGATTTTGGGTCACGAAGTAAACGCCAATTCCTTTGGAACGAATTAGTTTGATGATGGTTTCGATTTGATTTAACAAAGCATCACTGGCTTCGTTAAAAATCAAATGCGCTTCATCAATAAAAATAACTAATTCCGGTTGGTCGGCATCGCCTTTTTCGGGCATCTGTTGGTAGATTTCGGCCAACAAACTCAGCATAAATGTTGAGAATAATTTGGGTTTGTCTTGAATATCAGTCAATCGGAGAATGTTGATATAGCCTTTGCCGTTTTCGTCAAATCGCATCAAATCATCAATTTCGAATGATTTTTCGCCGAAGAAAATATCGCCGCCTTGTTGTTCTAATTCAATGATTTTACGCAGAATAATTCCGGTGGTTGAGGTCGATATTTTGCCGTAGTTTTCTTCGATTTCGTCTTTGCCTTCTTCGGTGATGTAGTTGATGACTTTTTTGATGTCTTTCAAATCCAATAAAGGCATTTGCTTGTCGTCACAATATTTAAAAATTACCGCTACTACTCCGGCTTGGGTATCGTTGAGATCTAAAATTCTGGAAAAAAGCACCGGTCCGAATTCAGAAACCGTGGCACGTAATCTTACGCCGTCTTGTTGAGACAATGACATTAATTCAACCGGAAAGCTTTCGGTTTTATAGGGAATGTTGATTTTGGCATGGCGTTCGGTGATGAATGGTTTTTCTTCGCCTTCTTTGGCTATGCCCGAAAAATCACCTTTGATATCCATCATCAATACCGGAATTCCGAAAGAAGACAATTGTTCTGAAAGCACTTGAATGGTTTTGGTTTTTCCCGTTCCTGTTGCGCCGGCGATAAGGCCATGACGGTTTAGGGTTTTTAAGGGTACTTTAACGAAAGTGTCGGCTATTGCTTCTCCGTTTAAAATAGCGCCGCCAAGAATGATGCTTTCGCCTTTAGAAGAGTAACCTTCAGTAATGTATTTTGAAAAATCGGATGCTGTTGCCATACTATTTTTTAAGGTTTTTTATTGCACCTATAAAGGTAGGGCAAAATAATATAATTTCTAAAATTTATGAAATGTTAATTGTTTTCTTTTAGCAGAAAAAAAGGAGTAATTTTAAATCAATGAAATTGTTTTCGATAAAAATACTTTTTCATATCTTTTTGCGTTATACATATAGATACTTGATTAAAACCTTGAAAATTAGACTTATTTTTATATATTATTTAATGATTTTTTTAAATGGCGATAACTCCTTCAAAAGGGTATTTAAATCGATATGTTATTAAAATTAAAAAAAGTTTTTTTATTTGAAGTAAAAAATTAAATTTGCCCTTAATCAAGTTTATTAACAACTAAAACTTATAATTTATTAAAACTTTTAAAATTTAAAAAAATGGCAAACGTTAAAAAAGAATCTGGGTCTAACGGTTTAGGGATGATGTCAGGAATCATCATTGTAGCATGTATTTTTGTGGGGTGGTTAATCTGGCAGTTTATAATGGGTAATGGTGCTAACTTTGAAGGCGGTGTGAATACAGGTCATCCACTTCCAGGAAACTATTTAGCAATGGTATACAAAGGAGGAGCAGTAGTACCGGTATTGATGGGATTGTTTTTGATGGTAATCGTGTTCTCTATTGAGCGTTTCTTCGTTATCTCAAAAGCAGGCGGAAAAGGAAACTTAGATGCTTTCATGAGAAATGTGCAAGCTAGCGTAAAAGCTGGAAATATTGATGATGCTATCAATGCTTGTGATAAACAACAAGGTTCAGTAGCTAATTCAATTAAAGCAGCATTGGTGAAATACCAAGAGGTTAAAAAAGAAGGATTCACTAGTGAAGAAGCTGCAGAGACTATTCACAAAGAAATAGAAGAGGCTACTTCATTGGAAATGCCAATGTTAGAGAAAAACATGACTATTTTGTCAACTTTAGTGGCGTTAGGTACTCTTGCAGGATTATTAGGAACAGTAACAGGGATGATTAAGGCGTTTGGTGCATTAGCTACTGCAGGTTCGCCAGATCAAGCTGCGTTAGCAAATGGTATTTCTGAGGCATTGATTAATACTGCAACTGGTATCTCAACTTCTGCCTTAGCAATTGTAACTTACAACTTCTTTACTTCTAAAATAGATACTTTAACTTACTCAATTGATGAGGCAGGTTCAACTATCGTGAACACATACAGAAAATTCAGAGGAAGTTTAAAATCATAATTCAGTAATTAGGAAATCTAATTATCGTAATAAAAAATAAATAATGGCTAAAGTAAAAATGTCCAAAAAAGCAACCTCCATCGACATGACTGCGATGTGTGATGTGGCTTTCCTTTTGCTTACATTCTTTATCCTTACGGCAACGGCCAAAGCGCCCGAACCATTACCGGTAGATACGCCTTCATCAACGGTGCAAACCAAATTGCCGGAAACGGATTTGGCTACACTTACAGTTGGAAAGAGTAACGGAGAAAGCCAAGTGTTTTTTGGGGTAAAAGGAAGAGATGTTCGTATAAAAACATTAGAGTTAATGGCTCAAAAATATAATTTAACCTTCACCGAGGACGAAATTAAACAATTCTCACTAGTAGATGAGTTTGGTGTTCCGATTGAAGCGATGAAACAATTATTGGCCATGAAAGCAGCAGATAGAGCAAAACCAGGAACACAGCCTGGGATACCTTGCGATTCTATCAATAACCAACTGAAAGATTGGATTTATACCGCAAGACAGGCAAATATTGATGTAGCTGACAAAGAGCTTCAATTTGCTATCAAAGGCGATGCGAAAGAAGAATATCCCCAGATTAAAAAAATCATGGATATTTTACAGGACCAAAAAATCAATAGCTTTAACTTAGTTACTGGTTTAAGAGGAAAAGATTATTAATTTTAATAATAATATAAAATGGCTGAATTAAATACCGGCGATGGCGGTGGCAAAAAAGGCAGTAAAAAGGTAAGAAGTAAAAAGTCCAATGCAAAAGTGGATCTTACCGCCATGGTGGATTTGGCATTCTTATTGATCACTTTCTTTATGTTGACAACCTCTTTATCAAAACCTCAGTCGATGGATTTGGGTTTGCCTGATAAAGAAAAAGATCCAAACAAGAAGGAACTTGATATAAAAGTTGACCAAGTAAGAACCATGACCATTATCATGGGTAAAGACAACAAGATAAAATGGTTTCATGGATTGCTTGACGCACCTGAACCAGGTGGAGCTCCATCAGATGCTGTTTACGGAAAGAATGGAATTCGTAAAGAAATTTTGAAAAGAGTTACTTCGATACCACAAGCAACAGGCAGTAAAGATAAAGGCATGATCGTAATTATCAAGCCCTCAAAAAAATCAACCTACAGAAACTTGGTAGATATTTTAGATGAAATGGCTATTTGTAATGTGCCAACTTATGCTATCGTAAACGAGATTACTCCAGAGGAACAAAAACTAGTAGATGAAATGAACAAGTAATGTCTTGTGCTAATCTTTAAAAAGTAACATTATGAAATTAGACTTATTTAAAAGACAGTGGATAGACATCGTTTTTGAGGGACGTAACAAAGCCTATGGTGCTTATGAGTTGCGTAAGGAAAACCCAAAAACAACTGTACGTTCACTGCTTATTGGAACATTGATTTTTGGTCTTGCAGTAGCATCACCACTAATAGCAGATTTAATACCGGATAGTTCAGATGATGAAGCTGTATTGGATAAAAAAATTGTAACGATAAAATTACCACCTAAGGAAGAACAACCTAAGGATCTTCCACCGCCTCCGCCACCTCCACCAAAAGTGGACCAAGTGAAGTTTGTGAAGCCGGTTGTGGCAAAGACAGAAGAAATTGTCGAAGAGCCACCTAAGATGGAAGAAATTAAAGATAAAAATTTAGGTAAAGAAACCATCAAAGGTGATCCTGATGCAGAGCTAAGAGTGGAGCCAGTTGGAACAGGACCAAGTGTAATAGAGGAAGATAATAACATTTACAACACAGCCGGTATTGAAGTAAAGCCTGATTTTCCAGGAGGTTTAGAGAAGTTCTACAAATTCGTTGGTAAGAATTTCCAAGTTCCGGAAGAAGAAGGTTTAAAAGGAAAGATATTTGTGACCTTCGTTGTTGAGAAAGACGGTTCATTAACCGATATCAAAGTAATCCGAGACATTGGTTACGGAACAGGTAAAGAAGCCATAAGAGTTTTGAAATCTTGTCCGAGATGGAACCCTGGTGAGCAGAATGGTAAAAAGGTTAGAGTATTGTACTCATTACCGATTTCTATCCAGTCAGCAGAATAAATGGTTTCAAAAATCATAGAAAATTTTCAGAAGAAATCGCTTAAAGAGCGATTTCTTCTCGTTATTAGCTTATTGAATTTTATTGCTTTCGGTGTGTTAGGACTGCTTTTGTTGTTCTGGGACAAACTAAAACTGAATCTGCCCAATAATCTTCAAATAATTGTAGGTTGCCTTATAATATTATTTGGTTTTTTGCGTTTTATTACACAAATAAAGCGTTTGAATAATTTAGATGATGAATAAAATAACTAAAACCATTACCGGTTTTCTCCTGCTGACATTATTGTTTGTTTTTTCTTGTCAAAAGAGCAACAACAATAAGTTAGATACTGTTATTGAAGGGAAAGCAACCATATATGTTGATGAGTCTATTCTGCCGATAATTGAAGACGAAGAAGCCGTTTTTGAAACGCAATACAAAGCCCAGCTGAATTTGGTTTCACAATCAGAAAATGAAGTCCTGAATGCTTTATTAAATGATACGGCCACTATCGCAGTGCTAACAAGAACATTGTTGCCGGAAGAGTTAAAAGCTTTTCAAGCCAAAAAAATCAATCCGAAAATTACGCCTTTCGCTACTGACGCAGTCGCTTTTATCAGAAACAAGTCAGTCAACGATTCTTTAATTGTTTTACAAGAGGTGTATGATTTTCTAAAGGGGAAATCCGGGTCGACTATTAAAGGCTTAGTATTTGACAATGTAAACTCAAGTACAGCAAGATTCATTTCTCAGAAATCAGGAGTTTCGGTTGCCGGTCAAAAAAATGTTTTTTCTTTCAAGACTAATGAGGAAGTTATAAAATATGTAGCCGAGAATGACGGAATGATTGGAGTGATTGGCATAAATTGGGTCTTCCAACCGCCATTGGATTTACAAGAAACTGTTGATAGAGTTACTGTTTTAGGTGTAAAAGGTGTTGATTCAAATGAATTCATATTCCCTACACAAGATAACTTGGCACAAGGCAAATATCCTTTGGCACGTGTTTTGCACATCGTCAACTGTCAAGGTTACTCAGGGCTAGGAATGGGATTTGCTTCTTTCCTGGGAGGAGAAAGAGGACAACGCATTATTTTAAAATCAGGTTTAGTTCCTGAGCGCGTGCCCACCAGAAAAATCATGATTAGAAACAATATTACTAAAGATAAAAATTAAAAATTGCAAGATGAACAAGTTTAAAATATTCAGCTTAGCGTTAGTAGCAACTACTGTTGCGAAAGCACAGGATTTGGAAACGGCGAAGAAAGCTATTGATGCTGAACAATTTGAAAAGGCTAAATCGTTATTGAAATCTGTTATACAATCCAAACCTTCCAATGGGAAAGCCGCTTTTCTTTTGGGTAATATTTACCTAAAACAAAATATAGCTGACTCGGCTACAATCTATTTTCAAAAAGGATTAACCGCCAGTGAAGGAGCAAGATTGAACAACATCGGATTGGCTCAGATGGATTTGGATGCCAATAATAGAGCGGCGGCCCAAGCTAAATTTGACCTGGTTACGAAAGATTTAAAAAAGAAAGACACCGAGGAGTACATCTATATCGCTCGTGCTTTTATGAATGCGGACAAACCTGATTACGCCAGTGCAATAGCAGTTTTGACCAAAGCCGCTACAGCAAATCCTACAGATGCTCAAGTACAATTGGCTTTAGGGGATGCTTATTACGGAGAAAAAAAACAAAACGAAGCTTATGTAGCTTACAGAAATGCCTACCAAACAGATAGTTCTTTGATTAGAGCTAAAATGCAATTGGGTGTTTTGTTAAAAGGGGCCAAAGCTTATACGGAAGCAGTGAAAGCTTACAACGAAGTAATCGCTATCAATCCTAATTATGGTCCGGTTTACAGAGAGTTGGCCGAAACCCATTACCTATGGGGCAATAATGTACCTTCTACCTACACAGAAAACATTCAAAAAGCTTTAGGTTTTTATGAAAAATACATGAGTCTAACGGATTATTCAATTACCTCACGTATGCGTCACGCCGACTTTTTAATCTTGGCTAAAGATTATAAAGCTTTGGAAGTAGAAGCCAATAAAATGAAAGAATTGGATGGGGTAAACCCAAGAATCCTCCGTTATTTGGGATATTCAGCTTACGAAAATGGTAATCCTGATGCCGCTTTAGACGCATTGCAAAAATATACAGCTAATCCAGCAAACAAGATTATTCCACGTGATTACTTGTACTTAGGTCAAGCCAAAATTAAAAAAGGAAGTAGTGCCGATGGTAAAACAATTGACCCTACTTTATTTGCTTCAGCTATCGAAGATATTAAAAAGGCAGTTGAAATGGAGCCTTTAGCAGCTAATGAATTAAATGAATTAGGGAAAAAATTATATGATGTAAAAGCGTTTTCAGCTGCGGCTGCCATTTTTGAAATAGCGGTAACCATTCCAACTTCTAAAAATTATTTGTTGGATAATTTCTACTTAGGGAACTCATTATATTATGATAACACCAGGAAAGATGTAATAAAAGCAGATCCAATTGCTTTGCAAAAAGCTGACGCCGCCTTCGGAAATGTAATTACAGCTTCGCCTACAACCCAAGATGCTTATTTGTTCAGAGCCAGAACCAATAACTTATTGGAGAATGATGAGATGATGGCAACCTACTATCAACAATACATTGACGTAGTCACCGCAAAAGGTGAAGCGGAAGTAACTAAAAACAAATCAAAATTCATTGAGGCCTACAACAGTATGGCGGCGCATTATGCCAATACAGACAAAGCCAAAGCCAAAGAGTTTTTTAATAAAACATTAGCCCTTGACCCGGCGAATAACTATGCAATTGAGTCATTGAAATTATTGAAATAACAATGTTGCCATAATTTAAAGACCGTCTCAATCCAATTGAGGCGGTTTTTTATTGCTTGACAATTTCAAAATTTCAAATTAACTCATATCTAAATTGAGTATCTTTGCCCACTATATTTTATATAATGCTATCAAAAGAAACACAATTAGCCGTTGATAAAGGAGAAATGCTTCCGTTAATGGAAGAATTTTATACCATCCAAGGCGAAGGTTATCATACCGGAACAGCGGCTTATTTTATTAGAATAGGCGGTTGCGATGTGGGTTGTCATTGGTGCGATGTGAAAGAAAGCTGGAATGCCGAATTGCATCCACCGACCAATACCGATACAATAGTAGACAATGCTTTTAAATATGCCGATACCGTGGTGGTAACCGGTGGAGAACCCTTAACATGGGACATGACATTGCTAACGCAAAAATTAAAAGCCAAAAATCTTAAAGTACATATTGAGACATCCGGTGCTTACCCGGTTTCAGGGACTTGGGATTGGTTTTGTTTATCACCCAAAAAAAACAAATTGCCGGTTGAGCAGGCTTATGCTATTGCCAGTGAGTTAAAAGTAATTATCTACAACAAACACGATTTTATTTTTGCCGAAGAGCAAGCGGCTAAAGTCAATCCGAATGCAATGCTTTTTCTACAACCCGAATGGAGCAAAAAAGAAGAGATGACACCGCTGATTGTTGATTATGTAATGAATAATCCAAAATGGAGGGTTTCATTGCAAACACATAAATATTTAAATATACCGTAGTATAATGAAAACTATTAAAATTTTGATTTTTTTCCTTTTCCCATTGTTGGGCTTTGGTCAAATTGTTGAGATGGCACCAACAACAACTTCCAACGACAATAATATTTACAATACAGCAGGAATTGATGTTAAACCTGAGTTTCCTGGAGGTTTGGGAGAATTTTATAAATATGTTGGTAAGAATTACAAAACCCCGAATGTTAAAGGGTTAAAAGGGAAAGTATTTGTGACGTTTGTAATCGAAAAAGACGGTAGTCTTTCGGATATTAAAGTTATAAAAGATATTGGTCTTGGAACCGGAGAAGAAGCTATCAGGGTTTTGAAAGCTTGTCCAAATTGGATTCCCGGAGAACAAAATGGAAAAAAAGTCAGAGTAATGTATTCTTTGCCTATTTCAATCCAATTGCCCTAGTATAAAAGGTTAATCGAAGTTGTTTTTATTTCACCAAAAAAAAGTATTTTTACCATTATTAATCAATTTAAAAAAAATGAAAAAGTTATTATTAGCCGTTGTTTTTGGACTAGTGTCACAATTGGGTTTTTCACAAGACAAAGCAACCAGAGAAGATGTAATACAAGTTATTGAAAAAAGTGGTGCTTTAGGTCAAATAGATGCTGCTAAGAAACAGGTGTTGGAAATGATTCCAGCTGATAAAAAAGCGGCATTTGCTGTAGAATTTGATATTATTATAAAAAAAGCTACAGATTCTACCATCGATATTTATATCCAAGAGTACACCAAAGAAGATGTTAAGGCTATATTGGCTTTTTACAACAGTCCGGTTGGAAAAAAGATGTCTGAAAAAGCAAGTGTCATTGCACAAAAATCACAAGATTCTATGATGAGCTTACAAGGTGAAGTACAGGCCTTGGTTATGAAATACATGCAGTAATCAATACACATAAAATAAAGTTAAAATCCCAAGCACTGTTTGGGATTTTTTATTTTTACCAAAAATACTTCATCATCAAAAAAACATATCAATTTCATGAAATCACAATTTTTACTAGATCCGTCTGTCACTTTCTTAAACCACGGTTCTTTTGGGGCATGCCCCAAACCTATTTTTGAAGCCTATCAACGTTTTCAATTAGAGTTGGAAAAAGAACCTGTAGTCTTTATCCAAAAGAAATTGCCTCAATATTTGAAACAGGCCAAAGCACCATTGGCTGAATTTATAGGTTGTGAAGCTGAGGATTTCTTTTTTGTACCCAATCCGACTGTGGCGATTAATACCGTAATGCGAAGTCTGAAATTGCAATCCGGAGACGAGATATTAGCCACCAATCATGAATATGGTGCCATGGACAGAACTTGGAATTTTTATTGCAAAAAATCTGGTGCCAAATATGTTCGTCAATCCATCAGTTTGCCGATTGTGTCCAAAGAACAAATCATTGAGGAGTTTTGGAAAGGATATAATAGTAATACCAAAGTGGTTTTCTTGAACCAAATGTCGAGTTCAACAGCTTTGATTTTTCCGGTTAAGGAGATTTGCGATAAAGCACAAGAATTAGGATTAATCACCATTGTTGATGGTGCCCACATTCCCGGTCATATTGATCTAAATTTAACCGATTTGAATCCCGATTTCTATACAGGAACGCTGCACAAATGGATGTTGGCTCCCAAAGGCAGTTCCTTTTTATACGTCAAAAAAGAATTCCAAGCCGAGATTGATCCTTTGGTGGTGAGTTGGGGTTATGAAAGTTTGGCGCCAAGCGACAGTCAGTTTTTGGACTACCACGAGTACCAGGGAACTAATGATCATTCCGCTTTTTTATGTACGCCCAAAGTCATTGAATTTTTAGAACAAAATAATTGGAAGGAAAAATCAAAAGCTTGCAAAGAAATTGTCTTTGCCAATTACCAACGCTTTTGTGATTTGCTTAAAACCCAACCTTTAGCACCCATTACAGAAGAGTTTTTAGGCCAGATGGCAAGTATTCCTGTAAAGACTTCGAAACCGGCAGAGTTGAAAGACTTGCTTTATGATCAATACAAAATCCAAATTCCGGTGATGCCTTTGAATGGAGATATTTATTTGCGCTACTCCATTAATGCTTATAATTCTCAGGAAGATTTAGATATTTTGTACAGAGCATTGGAAGATATTATCAAAACTACAGATTTGATAGAAATCTAAAACCCTAGCCCGGATAGGAACGGCATCCTTTTACACCTGTCAGGGTTTTAAAACCTGACAGGTGTAAAAGATAAAGTGGATAGCCGGATTAAGCTCCTAAAAAAGCTTAGCCAAATAATCATAATGTTTGCCTTCGACAACCAATTCACATTCCAAACCATTGGCATGAGCGGCATTTTGCAAGGTGTTGTAATCGAGATATAGCCAAGGGAAAGTATCCTCGATTTGACCTTTATAGGAAACAGTAAACGTCAGTTCGCCATAATAACCATTGGCCGGAACCAAGTAAGCGCCGTCTTCATCTTCATCAAACATGTAAATAATGTCGGAACTGTCTATCAAAATCTGACCATTCGGATTTAAAAGGGATTTTAATTTTTGCAAATAGGTCGTGGTTTCGGCTAAGGTCCCAAAGATTCCGGTGCCGTTCATCAATAATAAAATGGTGTCGAACTTTTCATTCTTAACATCCAATACATTCTGAACTCGGGCATTTTTCACGCCGCGAAGTTCGCAAGCTTTGATGGCTTTGGGGGAAATGTCAATCGCTGTAACGTCAAACCCTTTTTCCTGTAAGTACAAACTATGGCTTCCGGCGCCACAACCTATGTCGAGGATTTTGCCTTTGGCAAGTTGGAGTGCTTTCTTTTCCAATTTCGGCATATCATTATAACTGCGAAAAAGATAGTCTACACTCATTTCATCAGCTTCGGAGATATTGGTTTCAGTGACCAAATCTTCGGGTGAATTGTCGGTTTGAAAATCGAGTATGGCTTCTCCAAAAAGGTCTTTCATGAGTTTATTCGGTTATTCGGTTATTTGGTTATTCGTTTTATGTAATTTTGCAATTCATTCATCAAATAACCAAATTGACAAATCCAAGAATTGATATATTACAAAAGTTAGCCAAAGATAAGCATATCGAAAACAAAAAGTATTTCGACAAGCTCAAAAAGAAAGTGCCTAAGAATTTGGATTATGTGATGCAGGATTTACATGAGGCCGAGTTCAAACGCACCGATTGTTTAGAATGTGCCAATTGCTGTAAAACAACCGGACCATTATTTACGTCGGCGGATATTGAACGCATAGCGAAGCATTTGAAACAAAAGCCACAGCAGTTTATCGATCAGTATTTGCGTATCGATGAAGATAAAGATTATGTGTTGCAAAATGTACCTTGTACCTTTTTGGACCACGAAAATTACTGTATGATTTATGAAGTTCGTCCCAAAGCTTGTCGCGAATTTCCGCATACGGATAGAAAGAAGTTCCAGCAAATTTCCGACCTGACTTTGAAGAATGTGGCCATTTGTCCGGCAGCCTACAACATAGTAGAAGAAATGAAGAAACGTTTACCTTTATAATATTAAAATGAAAGTGTATAGATCAAAAATCGACTGGTGGTTGATTATCGTTATTTTTATAGTGTTCTGTTATCCGATGGTAGAAGGGGTATTGAGTAAAGACTATGTTATGTTTTCGGTTTCTTTCGGAATTTTAAGTTTGGTTTTTCTCATGTTCAAATCTATTAAGTACAAGATTGACGGTGAGAATCTTCATATTTGGTGGACCAAAATCGACATAAAATCGATTAAAAAAATCTACAGCACTCACAATCCACTGAGTTCTCCGGCTTTGTCTTTAGACAGAATAGCGGTGGTTTACAATAAGTATGATGAAGTGCTGATTTCGCCTAAAGAGCGCGAAGACTTCATTCGTGAACTTTTAAAAATCAATCCCAATATAGTAGTGGTGGCATAATAAACCGCTCTTTTTTACGTTTTATAAAAAAGAACGTTATGAAAAGGCTTTCCCTTTATTTGTTACTGATTTACTTTTTTTCCTTAGCAACGGCACTGTTTGGCTATTGGATAGATACCGACAAACCGATAAATTCTTTTGCTTATCAAATGTTTGAAGTCTTTGCGCTGTCCTTAGTTATCTATGTAGTGTTGTTAGTGGTGTTTTTTGCCCCTTACTTTTTGTTCCAATTTTTCAGGAAAATGGTCAAAGGCAACCGCTAATAAATCAGGTATTTTTGACGCATTACTTTAAACTCACTTAAACCTTTCTCCCAAGATTTTCTGATATCGGCTTCCGAGGTTCCGGCTTCAATCTGTTCGCGCAATTTTTTGGTTCCGGCCAATTTGGTAAAGAAATCGTTAAAGAATTTGGTTTTGTCTGAAGTGGTATTGTAGGCTTTGATCAACCATTTTAATTCCAAACGATTCACTTTTTGAATTTGACTTAAATCTTCCCCATAGCACAACAGGTCTTTATGCATCGGTTCTTTGGCACCAAAATTCGGAATAGGAGTAAAGCTGAAACCGTTTTTAGGAAGAAAAGGCGAGCCGTAAATCTGAAACTGTTTCTCTGTTCCGCGTCCCGAACTCACATTCGTTCCTTCAAACAAACACAAACTGGCATATAGGTTAATGGCTTGGTCATTGGGCAAGTTGGGCGAAGGTTTTACAGGCAAACTGTATGGCATTTCCCTTTTGTAATTCAAGCATGGAATCACAGTCAAGTTGCATTGTACTTCGTTTTTCAACCATTTTTCGCCGTTAATCATTTGCGCATATTCGCCAATGGTCATGCCGTGTAATAACGGAATGGGATGCATGCCCACAAAGCTGCTGTGCTCTTTTTCCAAAATCGGCCCGTCCACAATAGCGCCATTTGGATTGGGTCTGTCCAAAACAATCAATGGAATGTTGTTTTCGGCACAAGCTTCCATAATATAATGTAGCGAAGAGATATAGGTGTAAAATCTAGCGCCGACATCTTGCAAATCAAAAACCATAACGTCAATTCCGGTCAATTGTTCCGGTTTGGGTTTTTTGTTATTGCCATACAAGGAAATGATGGGCAAACCGGTTTTGGTGTCTTTGCCGTCTTTAATCAATTCACCCGCATCGGCTGTGCCGCGAAAACCGTGTTCGGGAGCGTATATTTTTTGAACGTTGATTTTTTGGGCTATAAGGTAATCGACTAAATGTGTTTTGTCAGTAAGGATTCCGGTTTGGTTGGTCACAATGCCAACTTTCTTGTCCTTTAATAAAGAAAGGTAAGCAGTATAATTGTCAGCACCTGTTTTTATTGAAGCCGTTGGTGCCGGGTTTTTAATTTCGGGCTCAAGATTTCGCGTTCTGATTTTTTCTCCAATACCGCAAGAAGAAGAAATAAACAAATAGGCTAAAAGCAATAAGATACCGTTGATAAAATATTTCATAACAAATGATTTTCTAAAATGGGCAATAATTCAGGGCCAATAACTTTGTGTATCTTTGTCGCAAACGACTAATAAATTGAAACCGGAATACTTTATAGCCAAAAGACTGATTACTGCTAAAGACCATAAAAGTAGTATTTCTGCGCCAATAATAAAAATTGCCATCACCGCTATTGCCTTGGGCATGATCATGATGATTGTTTCTATTGCTACCGGTATTGGCCTCCAACAAAAAATACGCCAAAAGGTTTCCGCGTTTAACGGTCATATTATTATTTCAGGGTACAACGACAACAATTCTGATGTCAGCACCAAGCCCATTTCCGTCAACCAAAGTTTTTATCCCAAGTTCAAAAATGTTGAAGGCATCACACATGTACAAGCGGTCGCCAGCAAAGCCGGCATCATCAGAACCGAAACGGCTTTCGAAGGGATTATCTTCAAAGGTGTTGGGAAAGATTACGAAACCACTAATCTGGAAGAGTATTTAATCGAAGGCAGATTGCCCAATTTTAAAACCAATCTCAATGAAGAAGTTTTAATCTCACAATATCTGGCCAATAGACTTGGACTTAAACTCAACGACAAGTTTGTAACCTATTTTATGAAAGAAAACAGCGAAGGCTACAACTTGCGTAATTTTGATATTGTCGGGATTTACAATTCCGGCTTCCAAGAATTCGATGCCAGTTATGTAATCGGCGATATCCGTCACGTGCAAAGAATCAACAAATGGAAGTCAGACGAAATTGGTTCTTTTGAAGTCTTTGTTGATGACTTTACCCAAATCGAACAAAAAGGACAACAAGTGTATGCGGAAACTTCTTCCACGCTGGATACCCAAACCATAGTCGAAAAATTCTATTACATCTTCGAATGGCTCAAACTGTTTGATTTCAATATCATAGTGATTCTAATCGTTATGATAGTCGTTTCTACTATTAATATGGTGGTTGCGCTATTGGTTTTAATTTTAGAGCGAACCCAAATGATAGGAATTCTAAAATCACTTGGCGCCAACAATTGGACCGTCCGAAAAATATTCCTCTACAACGCCGCTTACCTTATCGGAAGAGGATTGCTTTGGGGTAACATAATAGGTATTGGGTTGCTATTGCTCCAAAAATACTTCGGTATCATCAAACTCAATCCGGAAAGTTACTACGTCAATGAAGCACCGGTCGACATCAACCTATTTTACATACTGCTTTTAAACATAGGAACTGTAGCCGTTTGTCTATTGGTTTTATTAATCCCATCCTATATCATAACCAAAATCACACCTTCAAAATCTATCCGTTTCGAATAGGAGCGAATGGCTTGTTTTGTTTCAGTAATCCATTTTCCCGCTTTTCACTGTGCATGGCGCCGTTTCAATCGGGGCTATAGGATAGGCTTTTTGGGCAATTTTGTAAACAATTCATAAAGCTATCGACGAACTGCATTTGTAAAAAACGCAGAATCAATGGATTAAAAAAAAGATAAAAAAAGGGTAATTTTTATTTGGAAATGGAGGATTTTAGTTTTTATATTTGCACCCCGCAAGAGAGGGATTGTTCATTGATAAACTGAAAAACGAGGAATTTAAAATAAATTCAAAAATAATTTTAAAAAGCCTTGTTAGTTTAAAAAGAATAGTTACTTTTGCACCCGCTTTGAGACACAAG
>NZ_JAAQQU010000105.1:0-399541 GCF_011742145.1 Flavobacterium sp. J49
CAAGATACGTTGGTAGTGGTATTAGTAGAAGCCAAAGCTGTTGCCGGTTGCGTGATGGTTACACTTACATTGGAAGTACATCCGTTAGCATCGGTTACCACTGCGGTATAAGTACCTGCTGCAAAATTGTTAGCGGTAAAGGTAGTGCCGCCATTAGACCATAAAATAGTATAAGGCGAAGTTCCACCGGTAGCCATTACTGTTACACTTCCGTTGGTTCCTGCATAACAAGATACGTTGGTAGTAGTATTAGAAGAAGCCAAAGCTGTTGCCGGTTGCGTGATGGTTACACTTACGTTGGAAGTACATCCATTAGCATCGGTGATAACGGCGGTATAAGTACCAGCTGCAAAATTGTTAGCGGTAAAGGTTGTGCCACCATTAGACCATAAAATAGTATATGGAGAAGTTCCACCTGTAGCCGTTACTGTTACACTTCCATTGTTTCCTGCAAAACAAGAAACGTTGGTAGTTGTGTTAGTAGAAGCCAAAGCCGTTGCCGGTTGCGTGATGGTTACACTTACGTTTGAAGTACATCCGTTAGCATCGGTGATAACCGCTGTATAAGTACCAGCTGCTAAATTGTTAGCAGTAAATGTAGTGCCACCATTAGACCATAAAATAGTATATGGAGAAGTTCCACCTGTAGCCGTTACTGTTACACTTCCATTGTTTCCTGCAAAACAAGATACATTGGTAGTAGTATTAGTAGAAGCCAAAGCTGTTGTCGGTTGCGTGATGGTTACACTTACGTTTGAAGTACATCCATTAGCATCGGTGATAACCGCTGTATAAGTACCAGCTGCAAAATTGTTAGCGGTAAAGGTTGTGCCACCATTAGACCATAAAATGGTATAAGGAGCCGTTCCACCGGTAGCGGTTACTGTTACACTTCCGTTGGTTCCTGCAAAACAAGAGATATTGGTTTGTGTAGTAGTAGCTATTAAAGCTGGAATATTTACAATACTCACTGTTCCGACAACCTGACATCCATTAGCATCAGTTACAGTGTAAGTGTAAGTACCGGTTACTAAATTAGAGTTTGTGAAAGCAGCACTTCCATTCGACCATAAAATAATATAAGGGGAAGTACCTCCGGTGGCCGTTACTATTGCTTGAGCATTATCTCCTTCACAAGTGGCCGGAGTAACAACATATGTACTTGCTAAAACCGGTACTGAAAGAATAATCACAGAACCATTTGTAATACAACCGTTTGCATCCGTTAGAACATAAGTATACGTTCCGCCGGTTAAAGCATCAATTGACAGGGCTGTACTTCCATTAGACCATAAAATAGTATATGGAGCAGTTCCTCCTATTGGCGTTACTGCTATACTTCCATTATCTCCGGTACAACAAGTGGCGTTGACCGGAACATTGGTACTTGACAGTAACAAAGGTTGTGTCACAATTGCCGTTACATCAACAGTACAGCCATGCGCTCCAATTATAACCGCCGTATAAGTACCTGCTGTTAAGTTGTCAATGCTAAAACTGGTACTTCCGTTAGACCATAGAATAGTATGGGGCAAAGTTCCTCCCGTAGTGGTGACTGATATACTACCATTACTTTGTCCAAAACATATAACATTGGTAATAGTCGTAGTTGGAATAATTGGATTAGGCAACGAAATGGTAAAGGTATTGGAGCCGACTGAAGTAGCACCATTAGCATCAGTGACCACCACTGAATAAGTTCCCGGAGCCAAACCACTAAAAGTAACTGTTTGAAGTGGACTTACAATGAAAGTGCCATTAGACAAGGTAAAAGTATAAGGTGCAGTTCCATCAGTAACATTTACGCTAACTTGTGCAGTTGTTGAGTTACTACAAAGCGTTGTTAAAATCAATGTTAGAGGCGGTAATTGTACGGCATCACAAATTAAATAACCATTATCTACCGTACCTTCATGAAAATTGAGGTTGATTGCCGCTGCTGCTGCGTTAAATTCCGAATAAGAATATCCGGTAACATCCCCGCCAATAGCAGCATTGGCTAAAATTAAAAATTCCCCAACGGTCATACCCGCAAAAGTTCCACCGGCAATTTCCAAGCTTGCTAAAGATTGTGAATTCGATGAAAAATCGGCATCATAAGCATCAAATCCTATGGATAGTGTTAATGCAACTAATTGACCGGCCAAAATATTTTTATAAGTATTACCCGGGTCAACTAAAGCACCAGTATCTAAAGCTCTAGCGGTAGTGCCAGACGGCAAAAAATTTTTAACTGCCAAAGAGGAAGTCAAAGTAATAGAATTGGTTTCATTCCCAATTCGGATACCATCTAAAAAGGCTGCGTCGAAATTAGCATCTCGATAACAGCCTGCATTGCCACCATGGCATTGGGTTCCCCATCCGCCCTGTGAAAAGGTTTTGAAGCCTGAACAATCTTGAGCTGAAATTTGAAAAACCCCAAAAAACATACTTACGAATAAGTAGTAAATTAATTTTCTTTTCATAATTAATGATTTAGAATTACACAAAATACCGACTATCGGTATTTTAATTTGCAAGCTCTTTTTTAAAGGAAAAAGGACATATTATCGTTTAAATACATCATAAATCTGTTAATCAACATGTTTTTGAAAAACCCGTAATTAGGCTTCTAAGCAACAAGGCTTTAAGAGGATTACTTGACAAAATTATAGGGATAGCCTTTTAGAATTAATTTATTATGTTTTATAATTCACACCCTCAAAATATTGATTGTCAATTGTTTATATCGTTATAAATCTGTGAATTATGCAATTTAAATTTCTTATTGTGTAATAAACTTCACCGTAAAATGATTCATATTTGTATGGAATTATTAAACAATCCTAAACCATGAATCTCAAACGAATTTTCGGAGCCATACTTACCTTACTTGGAATTGCCAGTCTCATCTATGCCGCTCAAGTTTTTTTAACTGCAACAGAAAGCACCAGAGATATTAAAACACTGGCTATATATGGTGTCTTGGGCTTAATTTTCTTTGTGTCCGGAATCAGTTTGGTGAAAACTACTAAAGACGAGTCATAACAAAATGGCATGATGTGGGTGAAAGAAAAATCAATTCTTAATCCTGAAAACAATCATTTATTGAATTACTTGCAAGTAACCGGTATAAAGTGACTACCTTTAACAGAATTATTTCATGACTAACCATTTTTGTGAAATTATTATTTAACCAATACTTATCTAAACAAAATCATGGACATCATTGAACTCGAAAAAGCAAAATCACATATAATTGTTGAAATCATTCAATACATACCCAATGCTGTGGTAAGCAAAACCATCATTAGGAAAACTACCGGAAACATTACCGCTTCTTCTTTTGATGCCGGTGAAGAACTACAGGAAAAGACATCACCTTACGATAATTACATTCAAATTATTCACGGTGCAGCTGAAATTACCATCAAAGACCTAAAACACAAACTTACTTTGGGTGAAGGAATCATTATACCGGCGCATGCCCGACATAGTTTTAATGCCAATGAACAATTTAAAATGATCTCTACCATTATTAAAAGTGGTTATGAAGATTAGAAAATAAGTTTTATTTAAAGCGTAAAGCTTCATTTTATCAAAACATAACCTTTTTAATCAGTACAACAAAGTACTTAAAAAATGACACTTGAAAATGAAGCTATACATTAAATATATGGTCAGTTTGCGTTGCAAGTTGCTAGTCAAAGCAGAGTTGAAAAATTTAGGACTACACTATACAACTGTTGAGCTTGGTATTGTTGAAATCATGGAGAATATCACGGCTGAGAAACGCGAAAAATTAAAAACAGCACTTTTGGCTTCCGGACTCGAACTGATGGATGATAAGAAAGCCATGCTCATTGAAAAAATAAAAATTGTCATTACCGAAATGATTCATTACAACGATGAATTACCCAAAGTAAACTACTCCGATTACATCAGTAAAATAATGGGATACGATTACACTTATTTGGCGAATATCTTCTCCGAAGTAAAAGGAATCACCATAGAACACTATATCATTGCACACAAAATCGAAAAGGTAAAAGAACTGCTGCTCTACGACGAACTCAATCTTACCGAGATATCCTATCGCATGAACTACAGCAGTGTTTCCCACTTATCTACTCAATTTAAAAAGGTAACAGGACTGACCCCTACCTTCTTTAAAAATCTTCAAGAAAAAAAGCGCAATACACTCGATAATCTGTGAATTATATCATTTAATTCCATTATTGTATAACTGAGATTTGTTTTAATAACAAACCTTTGCTTAACTGTATAAACCACTTATTTTGAAACTCTATATTAAATACATGGTCAGCAATCGTTGCAAAATGATGGTGAAAGAGGAACTGAAAAAATTAGGGCTGCATTTTATCATCGTTGATTTGGGCGTGGTTGACATCATGGAAAATATCTCTGCAACACAAAGAGAGTTACTGAAAGTCAATTTATTAGAATCAGGATTGGAACTAATGGACGACAAAAGAGCCATCTTGATTGAAAAAGTAAAAAATGTCATTATCGAAATGATTCATTATGCCGAAGAACCTATCAAAGTGACCTTTTCAGAATATTTAAGTGAAAAGCTAAACCAAAACTACACCTATCTTGCCAATCTTTTTTCGGAAGTTCAAGGCATAACCATTGAACAATTCATGATTTTGCACAAAGTGGAACGCATCAAAGAGCTTATCATCTACGACGAACTCAACATTACCGAAATCGCCTGGAAAATGAATTACAGCAGTGTTGCTCATTTATCAACCCAATTCAAAAAAGTCACCGGCTTATCGCCTTCGCACTTCAAATTACTAAAAGACAAAAGACGAAATCCAATTGAAGAATTGGGCGTTTACTCTTAAACTAAAAATCTATGAGCCAAACCCAAACATCAGAAGACCAAAAAAACAAATCCCAAGATCTGTTTTTCGACATGTTTGAAAACAGCGCTATCGGAATGATTTTTATAGATACTAAAACAGCACAGTTTAAGTATGTCAATAAATCATTCCTAAAATGTTTTGGTTTTACTAAAGAGGAAATTATCGGCAAAACAGCAACAGAATTAGGCATTGTAAACCCGGAGTTTCAGGAAAAATTGGCATTAGAATTCAAAAATAACGAAACCATCAATACCATAGAAATCATCCTCAAGAACAAAAAAGGCGTTCCGTTTTGGTTCTTAGTTTCCATACAGGCTATGAAGTATATGGGAAATGACTGTTCACTGATTTCATTCATCGATATTACCCAACAAAAGAAAACTACTGCCCAATTGGTTATAGCCAACAAAGAACTGGCATTTCAGAACAAAGAAAAAGAAAAACGTGCGGCCGAACTGGTTATTGCCAATATAGAACTCGAACACCAAAACAGCGAAAAAGAAAAACGTGCCGATGAATTGTTGGTTGCCAACAAAGAGCTGGAATACCAAAACAAAATCAAAGAAAAACGCGCCGATGAATTGGTCATCGCCAATAAAGAACTTGAGTTTCAAACCGGAGAAAAACAAAATCGCGCCAATGAATTGGTCATCGCCGATAAAGAATTGAACTTTCAAAACGAAGAAAAAGAAAAACGCGTCTCTGAAAACAAAGAACTCGAAGCCTATAATTACTCGCTGAAAGCCGCTTCTCAATATTCGTTAAGCCTAATAGAAGCCAGCCGAGATCCGTTATTTACCATTAGCCCTAAAGGCAAAATTACAGATACCAATCAAGCATCGGTTAGGGTAACCGGCGTTTCCAAAGAGAAACTGATAGGCTCCGATTTCTTCAATTATTTTACCGAACCCCAACAGGCCAAAAAAATTTACGAGGAAGTCTTTGAAAAAGGATTCGTCATCGACTATCCATTGGTGATTACTGATGGTGAATTGGTTCCTGTCTTATTTAATGGCTCAGTTTATAAAGACCAAAACGGCAATGTGATTGGTGCAGTGGTTGTAGCTCGTGACATTACCGAACAAAAAAGAGCGGAACAGGAATTAATTGAGGCCAAAACATTTGCTGAATTGGCCTCTTCTATTGCCGAAAAAACCAAAATTATGGCCGAAAAGGCGACCAAAGAAGCCAATGAAGCCGTAAAATCAAAACAACAATTTCTGTCAAACATGAGTCACGAAATACGAACACCGATGAACGCCATTATCGGATTCACCAAAGTCGTCCTCAAAACCGAATTGACCGCCAAACAAAAAGAATACTTAATGGCCATTAAAATGAGTGGCGATGCGCTGATTGTATTAATCAATGACATACTCGATTTGGCCAAAGTGGATGCCGGAAAAATGACTTTTGAAAAAACACCTTTCAAACTGAAATTGTCTATCAAAGCCATGCTGCATTTGTTTGAAACCAAAATTCAAGAGAAAAATTTAAAATTAATAACCCATTATGACGCCTCGATTCCCGATGTTTTAGTAGGCGATCCGGTGCGTTTGCATCAAATCATTCTAAACCTGGTGAGCAATGCGGTCAAGTTCACCAATGTTGGCCAAATTACCGTTAGCGTAAAATTGGTTTCCGAAACGGATGACGATGTTGCCCTACAATTTTCGGTAACCGATACCGGCATCGGAATAAATGACACCAAAACCGAAACCATCTTTGAAAATTTCCAACAAGCTACCAGCGGAACTTCCCGAATTTTTGGCGGAACCGGTTTAGGCTTGGCCATCGTAAAACAATTGGTCGAAGCCCAAAACGGAACTATAAATGTGGAAAGTACTCTTGGAGAAGGCTCCACTTTTAGCTTTATCCTTTACTTTGACAAAACCGATGCGGAAGCGGTTTTAGACCCTGAAATTACCGAAATAGACACCGATATTAAAGACACCAAAATCTTAGTCGTGGAAGACATGGAACTCAACCAACTGTTGATGAAAACGGTATTGGATGACTTTGGTTTTGAATGTGAAATTGCCGGCAATGGAAAAATTGCCATTGACAAGCTCGAGAAAAACACTTACGATATTATTTTGATGGATTTGCAAATGCCTGAAATGAATGGTTTTGAAGCCACAGAATACATCCGGAAAACCTTGAAATTAAGCTTGCCGATTATTGCCCTAACCGCTGATGTCACGACAGTTGATGTGGCCAAATGCAAAGCCGTCGGCATGAATGATTATATTTCAAAACCTGTAGACGAACGCTTGTTATACAGCAAATTAATTAGTTTTATCAAAAAACCGGTCGCTATCATTGAAAACAAAAGCATCGGTAACAAACATACACAGACCATCAAGTACGTGGATTTGAGTTATTTGACCAAACTAACCAAAGCCAATCCGATACTGATGGGTGAAATGATCAATGCTTACATCAAGCAAACTCCTCCATTGGTCGATTTAATGAAACAGAGTTTTAAAGACAAAGACTGGAGTTTGTTAAAAGCAACAGCCCACAAAATGATGCCGTCATTTGCCATCATGGGAATTCATCCGGAATTTACGGAATTGGCCCAAAAAGTTCAGGAATATGCCGAGAAATTAGAACGTTCTATTGAACTGAATGATTTAGTTGAACAATTAGAAAAAGTTTGCAATGAATCACTTATCGAATTAAAACAGGAACTACTCCACCTAAAACTATAAATTATGAAAATTGAGTCTAAAATAAAACTTTTCCTGGTTGATGATGATGCCGTTTTTTTAAAATCATTGGAAATCCAATTTATGGAGCAAGGTGATTTTGAGATAGAAACTTATGCTACAGGGGAATTGTGCCTCCAAAACTTAAACAAAAAACCGGATATTGTCGTCCTTGACTATCACCTTGACGGCGTGGTTAAAAATGCCATCAACGGTCTGCAAACTTTAGATAAAATCAAAAATACCAATGGTGGCATTCCGGTAATAATGTTGTCCAGCCAAGACCGTATTGAAATTGCAGTAACTTGCATGCACCACAAAGCGTTTGACTATGTGGTAAAAAGCGAAACGGCATTTGTTCGTTTGCAAAAAGTAATCTCTACGATTTTCAAATACCAAAAAATGGAAAAAGAGCTGAGTTGGTATATGGACCGAATGTAAAGCATTACATCGCTTATAATGTGTGAATTATAAAAAAAATTCAGGCAATCTTATAACTGCCATTTTATTTATTCGTCTCAACTTTGTATCATCACTAAAGCTCATCATTGCAATAGTAGGTCTAATCAATACAAAGAAAGCCATGGCAACTACAAGAAATAAAATCGGCATTTGGATGGATCACTCCATCGCACATCTGATGGAATATTCAAACCATCCCTTCGAAGTTAAAACCATTGAATCTGACTTTACCCAACAGGAAAAAATCGACAGCTTATTGAAAGGTGAAGCACATTTACACAGCAAAGAGCAACAGTTACAATCTAAGTATTACAAAAAACTGATGGCCGTAGTCAAAAAGTACAAAGAAGTCATTCTCTTTGGCCCAACTGATGCTAAGGAAGAACTCTTTAACGTCATTACTGCTGATAATCGCTTTCAAAATATCAAAATACAAGTCAAACAAACGGATAAAATGACTGCTCAACAAAAACATAATTTTGTCAAGGAGTTCTTTTCCAACAAATAATTGACCCCTAAAAGAAAAGAAGATGAAGAATAGAGTATCAAACTATTTGACTAAGGTTTCCCACAACCAAATCAAAAGTGTAACCGACAGAAAAGATTTTGCTGAGAATGTGCTTTTATGCGAAAAGTCAATGAAAGAACTAAAGGAAATCTATTGGCACGAAAAAGAACTCTTGGTTGTCATTCCGATGTTAATCAGCAATGCGACTACTTTTGAATTGGTCGAAATGCTAACCGTTCACATCATCTATTTAAGAAAGCATACTAAAGAATTAGAAAAGAAATTTCCCTTTATCAACCAATTGGAAATCAATAAAAATACCCCGGAAAATAATCAAATAAATAGGATTGCGATACCCTAAAATATTTCAAAAATATAACTATGCGTTAAGCGTAATAAGGTTTGTTTTGGTTAGTTTAATAAATGTGAGACCATTTATTGGAAGTCCTGTTGCTCCCATGCAGCAGGGCTTTTTTTTGTGCCTTTAAATGTGTGAATAACACAAACTATAACAATAGTTGTATAACTCTTTTACCGCCAATGTATATGACCTTTGACGTAAATAATTAAATAATTATAATATGAAAAAAGTACTACTATTCTGTATATGCCTGGCATCTACACTAGCAACAAAAGCACAAACCGAAGACAAGAAATGGAACTTCGGACTGCATGGTGGACTGATCCAATACCATGGTGATTTAGGAAGAGATTGGTACAAAACCGATAAAACCGCTTATGGTTTTGCCGGGATTACAGTTTCAAGGTATTTGTGGAAGTATTTGGATTTGAATTTATTGTACACCCGAGGTACATTGGGCTATGACAGTAGCGTAACCGGGTTTAAAAGTGATTACAGTTCAGCGGCCATTAATTTAAGATTGAACCTTATCGGACCCGAATTTGCCGTTAGACCTTATGTCTTTGGTGGAATTGGCGCCATTCTTTTTGACCGACAACTCAATTTCCACAAAGAGAAAATCGATACTACTTTTCCGGTAGTTGGTGGTGGTATTAACTTCCGATTAACGCCCGTATTATCCCTTAATCTTCAGGAAACTTTTATGTTTACCAACAATGATCGCAGAGATGGGGTTGTTTCGGGTAAAAAAGATGATTTCTTGATGCACATGGCCGGTTTGACTTTCAATTTCGGTGAGAAAAAAGATGCCGATAATGACGGTGTTTCCGATAGCAATGACAAATGTCCCGACACACCGGCTGGTGTTGCCGTTGACAAAAAAGGCTGTCCTTTAGACAAAGACAGTGACGGTGTGGCCGATTATTTAGACACTTGTCCCGATGTAGCCGGAAACGCAATAATGAATGGTTGTCCCGATAGAGACAATGACGGCGTAACCGATTTGAGCGACCGTTGTCCTGATACCAGAGGAACAATTGCCTTAAAAGGTTGTCCCGATACGGATGGTGACGGAGTTGCCGATTTGGATGATAAATGCCCTAATTCTCCATCCGGAAGTAAAGTAGATGTTAATGGTTGTCCGATGGATGATGATAAAGATGGTGTGATGAATGATGTAGACCGTTGTCCGAATGCTTTCGGTCCGGAGAGTTTAAGAGGTTGTCCTGATACCGATGGTGATGGCGTAGCCGATATAGACGACCGTTGTCCCAATGCGAAAGGCAGCTTAGAAAACAAAGGTTGTCCTGAAATAGCCAAGCAAGATGCTGTAAGAATCACTTACATCGGAAGTAAAATTTTCTTTGAAAACAATAGCGACAAACTAAAAGTAGCGTCATTGGTTTTACTGGATGAATTGGTTAAAATTTTAAACAAATACGAAGGTGCCAATCTTTTCATAGATGGTCACACTGATAGCAACGGTTCGGATGAATTCAATCAGGTGTTGTCGCAAAAACGTACCAATTCCGTAAGAGCTTATCTTATTGAAAAAGGAATTGCCGACAGCCGTTTAACTGCAACAGGATTTGGCGAAAGCAAACCTATAGCTACCAATGCAACCTCTTTAGGTCGTGCCAAAAACAGAAGAGTTGAATTGAGAACGGCCTATTAAAGCATAAGCTCATTTACCTCCTATTAATAAAAAGGCTATCTCATTGAGGTAGCCTTTTATTTATTGTAAACTACTGAAATACAAAACTATAAAAGTGTGAATAATATAATTATTTGAAAGATTTCTATAACAGATTTTTAGGGAAATAGCGTGAAATTTATTATTCACAATAAATAGTAAATCATGAAAACAATTACCAAATTTCAAATTCTATTACTAGTACTATCCATAGCAACAACAGCTCCTGCTTTTGCTACTAATGGTACCCATGAAAAAACGCCAATCACCAACACAGCCGAAGAAAAAGCCAAAGTAGATGTCATGGTCAAGCGTATTAAAGAAATACGAGACATGGACAAATCTGATTTGTCTCGCGTGGAAAGAAAAGCGCTTCGCAAAGAGGTCAGAGACATCAAAGCGACACTGAAAGCCAGCAACAACGGAGTCTATCTTTCTGTAGGTGCCATTTTAATCATCATTCTATTGTTGATTTTAATTTTATAAACAACTTAAAAGTTCCATGATAAAAGTAATCAAAGAAGGCATATTGCTTCAAAAAACCAATAATGTCTTCGAAAACGAAGGTGTTTTAAATCCGGCAGCCATTAGAGAAGGAGACGATGTGCACCTTTTGTACAGAGCGGTGAGTCAAGGCAATCATTCCAGCATAGGCTATTGCAAACTCAAAGGACCCTTATTTATTGAAACCCGAAATGATAAAGCACTACTGTCTCCCGAATTTGATTATGAATGTCATGGCATTGAAGATCCCAGGCTGGTTAAAATTGAAGACACCTATTATCTCACTTTTACAGCCTATGATGGTGTAAATGCACTAGGTTGTTTGGCAACCTCCAAAGACTTAGTGCATTTTGAAAAAAGAGGCATTATTGTACCTCAAATTACTTATGAAGAGTTCAATCATTTGGCTAAAACCAAAGGGATTATAAACGATAAATATTTCAGGTACAACCAACACGACAGTATACTCGAAAAAGACGGTAAAGAGATGCTTATTTGGGATAAAAACCTCATTTTCTTTCCTCGAAAAATTAATGGAAAGCTTCTGTTCTTGCACCGCATACGGCCCGAAATTCAATTGGTCGTGGCTACTGAAAACCTAGCCGAATTGAATGATGTGTTTTGGCAAAACTACTTTCTTCATTTTGATGAATATATAGTACTCCAACCTAAATATGAACATGAAGTCAGTTATATCGGTGGCGGCTGTCCTCCAATTGAAACCGAACACGGTTGGTTACTGATTTACCACGGTGTACACGATTCGTTACAAGGGTATGTTTATTCAGCCTGTGCCGCACTATTGGATTTAGAAAATCCGCAAAAAGAATTGGCCCGATTGCCTTATCCGCTCTTTGTGCCGGAGTTTCATTGGGAACTGAAAGGAGAAGTTAACAATGTTTGCTTTCCAACAGGTGCAGTAGTTTTTGATGACAGATTGTTCATCTATTATGGTGCCGCCGACGAGAGAATCGCTTGTGCCTCTATGAGTTTATCCGATTTGCTTAATGAATTAATGCTTAACAAAGTTTAAAATGAAAAATAATATGGCTGATAAAACACACCGTGAAATTGTATTTATTTCTTCCTATCCGCCAAGAGAATGCGGCATTGCTACCTATTCCCAAGATTTAATTTTTGCCTTGAAAAACAAATTCAAGAAAACATTTAAAATCAGCATTTGTGCCTTAGAATTAGCCGATGAAAAACAACTATATCCCAAAGAAGTAGCTTATACTCTCGAAACCGACAGTACCGAATCCTACGCTGAAACCGCGACTAAAATCAATCAAAACACCAACATTGATATCGTTTTGTTGCAACATGAGTTTGGCCTATTCAAAAACAATGAATCCGATTTTATTCATTTTCTAAAGCAAATCAACAAACCGGTTATAGTGGCTTTCCATACCGTTTTACCCAAACCCGACGAGGCTTTAAAACAATTGGTAAAAAACATAGAAAGCGTTGCGCAATCGATCATAGCAATGACCAAAACCTCAGCCAAAATCCTAATTGAGGACTACGGAATAAGCAGTACCAAGATTGAAGTGATTCCACACGGAACCCATTTGGTAGCGCATTTAGACAAAGCAATTTTAAAAGAAAAACACCTTTTAAGCGGCAGAAAAGTTTTGGCCACCTTTGGCTTATTGAGCTCAGGAAAATGCATTGAAACAACCATAAACGCGCTGCGAATTGTGGTCAAAAGATATCCGGATGTATTGTTCTTAGTCATTGGAAAAACACATCCTACGGTAATCAAAGAAGAAGGCGAACAGTATCGAGCAATCCTTATAGAAAAAATCGAATCGCTGCATTTACAGCACAATGTAAAATTTATCAACCAATATTTACCTCTTGAGGTACTGCTGGAATATTTGCAACTCACCGATATTTACCTCTTTACTTCCAAAGACCGAAACCAAGCGGTTAGCGGCACATTTTCTTATGCTTTGAGTTGCGGTTGTCCCATCATTTCAACGCCTATTCCTCATGCTACAGAAGTTTTGCAAAACGAAACAGGGATAATCGTAGATTTTGAAAACCCAAAGCAATTGGCCAAAAAGATTATCGACCTCATCGACAATGATACATTGTGTGCCACTATTTCGGCTAACGGTATTCACAAATTGGCTCCAACTGCTTGGGAAAACTCAGCAATTGCCCATGCGCTGCTTTTTGAAAAAGTCTCCGAAAGTGAATTAGACTTGCAATACAAAATACCCGAAATCAATTTGAATCACCTAAAAAAAATGACCACAGATTATGGCATGATTCAATTCTCAATTATCAACCAACCCGACATCGAATCCGGTTATACTTTAGACGACAACGCCAGGGCTTTAGTGGCGATGTGCCAACATTATGAAATCACCAAAAACGAAGAAGATTTAATATACATTACTCTCTATTTCAACTTTATCAAAAACTGTCTGCAGGATGAGGGTTATTTTTTAAACTACTTAGATAAAAACAAAAAATTTACCAAACAAAATAGCGAGACCAATCTGTCGGATTCCAACGGAAGAGCCATTTGGGCATTGGGCTATTTAATTTCGAACAGCGACCTTTTGCCCGATGCTTTGATTGACGAAGCAAAAGCCACTATGAAATTAGCCTTGTCTAATGTGCTAAACATACATTCGCCAAGAGCCATGGCTTTTATAATCAAAGGGATATTCTACAGCAATCGCAACAACAAAACACCTTCTTACACCTTATTAACCAAACATTTAGCAGACAAACTAGCCCAAATGTACAAGCATGAAACCAAAGAAAATTGGCAATGGTACGAAAGCTATTTAACATATGGCAACAGCATCCTGCCCGAAGCCATGCTCTGCGCTTATTTGACTTTGGGAACCACCATTTACAAGGAAATTGCGATCATCACTTTTGACTTTTTACTGTCTAAAATTTTTACCACCAACAGCATCAAGGTGATTTCTAATAAAGGTTGGTTACACAACGGTTACGAATCATCGGAAGAGGTTATCGGAGGCGAACAACCCATTGATGTGGCTTATACCATTTTGGCCTTAAGCAAATTCTACGACACTTTTAAAGACGAGGATTACAAGGATAAAATGAATATGGCTTTCAATTGGTTTTTGGGCAAAAATCATTTGAACCAAATCCTCTATAATCCCTGTACCGGAGGTTGTTATGATGGCTTAGAAGAAGATTACATCAACCTTAATCAAGGAGCCGAATCTACGGTGAGTTATTTGATGGCAAGACTTACCATTAAAAAGTATTTTGAAATCAAGGAAAAAAAGGTTTCCGAAACCAAAAAAATGCAACCCCTCAAATACCAAAAAACAGCCAAACAATGGCAGAACATATCACTTTAAAAAGACCAAAAGATGAGCACCTTTAAAAAACAAAAACCAACCGCCAAAAAAACAGTGGCCAACAAAAATTCGACTATTGCTGATACCAGTAACAAATCACCTTACTCAAAACAAAACATCAAAAAAAAGTTTAATGAGTTTGGCGATAACGATTCCATATAAAAACAATAAAATTCAATCCAATGATTATGACTCCTAAAATTGGCATCTCTGAAACCAATTTAAAAAAAAGCACCCAACTGTTGTCTGTAGTATTATCAGATGAGATGACCCTATATGTCAAAACCAGAAAATTCCACTGGAATATTGTGGGTAATAGTTTTATGGAACTCCACAAACTATTGGAAGCGCAATACACCGAATTTGAAAAAATTATTGATGAAGTCGCTGAGCGCATCAACAAATTAGGCAGTAAGACAATTGGAACCATGAAGGAGTTTACAAATCTTACCCGATTGACTGAACATGAAAATAAATATCCTTTGCAAAAAGACATGATCCTGGAACTCTTGAACGATAACGAAATGCTGATTGTTGAAATACGAAAAGATATTGATTTGTGCACCAACGAAAACCACGATGCAGGAACAGCCGATTTACTCACCAAAATTTTGCAACAACACGAAACTATGGCTTGGGTTTTAAGGCGTTATTTAAGTTAGTTTTATAATTCATGACCACAACCTTAAAAAATATTTTTACCGACACGGGAAACATGGCGCTGTTTACGGCAAGATTCTTTAGAGAACTTTTCAAACCGCCATTTCAAATCAATGAGTTTTTGCGGCAATGTTATGCGGTAGGCAATAAATCGTTACCATTGGTTACCATCACCGGTTTTATCATGGGATTAGTGCTCACCATTCAATCTCGTCCGACGATGGCAAAGTTTGGTGCCGAAACTTGGTTGCCCAGTATGGTATCGCTATCAATTATCAGAGAAATTGCTCCGGTGATTACCGCCCTAATCTGTGCCGGGAAAATTGCTTCGGGTATTGGTGCCGAACTAGGTTCGATGAAAGTAACCGAACAAATTGACGCCATGGAAGTTTCGGCTATCAATCCTTATAAATACTTAGTAGTTACGAGAATTTTGGCCACTACATTAATGGTTCCGATTTTGGTCTTGTATGCCGATTTGATTGGTATATATGGTGGCTACATTGGCTACAACATTCATGGAAACATCAGTTTGTACCGCTATTTTTCGGATGTGTTTGAACATTTAGAATTTTTAGATGTGCTTCCGGCCATTGTGAAAACCTTCTTTTTTGGCTTTTTTATCGGCTTAATTGGTTGTTATAAAGGTTTCAATGCTTCTAACGGAACAGCCAGTGTAGGAATTGCAGCCAACTCTGCTGTGGTTTCTGCTTCCCTATCCATTTTTATCATCGATATGCTGGCGGTACAATTAACCGATTTACTTTTTTAACGCTATGGGAAAAGAAATTGCGCTTATAGAAATATCGAATTTACACAAAACCTTTGGTGACCATAAAGTCCTTGAAGGCGTAACTCTAAAAGTCAAATCGGGTGAGAACTTAGTGATACTCGGCCGTTCGGGTTCGGGAAAATCGGTAACGATTAAATGTTTGGTAGGTTTGGTTCAAGCCGACAAAGGTAATATCAAAGTTTTTGGTACCAATATCAAAGCTTTGAATGAACATGACCTGAACAAAATCAGAGTCCGTGTGGGTTTTATGTTCCAAAACGGCGCTTTATACGACTCGATGTCGGTGAGACAAAACCTCATCTTTACGTTAAAGCACCACACCAAAGACATTTCGAAAGATGACATAGAGCAAAAAGTAACCGAAGCATTAGAAAATGTAGGATTGCTCGAAGCCATAGATAAAATGCCTTCGGAGTTATCGGGCGGTATGCGAAAGCGCATTGGAATGGCGCGTACTTTGATCATCAAACCCGAAATTATTTTGTATGACGAACCTACTTCGGGCTTGGATACTATTACTGCACGAGAAATCAGCGAGTTGATTTTGTCTATTCAAAAGAAATTTAAAACGACCTCTATAGTAATAACGCATGATATGGCTTGCGCCAAACTAACGGGTGACCGCATCATGATTTTAAAAGACGGCATAATCAATGCCGAGGGCACTTATGCCGCACTCAAGAAAAGCAATGATCCTTGGGTTCGGTCCTTTTTTGTATAATTTAATTCAACAATTATGATTAAGAATTCAGGATACGTATGGAAATTAGGGATGTTTATCATCATCGGTATTTTTCTTTTTATAGTGACCATTTATTTTATCGGCAAAACCAAAAATTTGTTTGGAGATACTTTCCAATTGAAGTCGGAATTTAAAAATGTCAGTGGATTGAAAATTGGCAACAACGTTCGTTTTTCGGGCATCAACATCGGAACGGTAAAAGAAATCGAATTCCTTTCAGATTCGGCTGTGGTCGTAGTTATTGTGGTGCAACAGAAAGTCCAAAAATACATCAAAACAGATGCCTTGGCCAGTATTGGCTCAGACGGTTTGATGGGTGATAAAGTCTTGACCATTTCCCATGGCAATTCTTCTAAAAAAATAGTCAAAAACAACGATAAAATAGGTTCTACCAATGCTATTGAAATAGAAGACATCATGAAAAGTGTAAAAGTCAGCGTTGATAATGCTCAAGTGATTACTTATGAACTGGCGGAATTTACTTCAAAAATGAACAATGAGAACAGCATGCTTTCTAAATTGGTCAACGATGATAAAATGGGTAAATCCCTTGATGCTTCCTTGAGCAATATTGAAGATGCTACAAAAGGGCTTAATGAAAATATGGAAGCAGCCAAACACAATTTCCTGCTCCGAGGTTACTTCAACAAAAAGAAAAAAGCTGAGGAAAAAAGGCTCAAGGAACTGGAAAAAACCAAAAAGAAAAAAGAAGTGCAAAAAGAAGTGCAAAAGACGCAGTAAGCCATCCTACATGTGAATCTTGAAACTTTAGAATAAGATTTTGTAACACAATTACGCTTTAAATATTGGAAATTTGTCTTTAATAATAGTAACTTAAAATACTCAGAAAATGAAAAAGACAATTTTAACAATGGCATTTATGGTGATTGCAATCACATTAAACTCATGTAGTAGTGATAGCTCGGACTCCAACAGCTATGCTTACAAAGTTCGAATGACCGATGCTCCGGGACCTTTTAGTGAAGTTAATGTAGATATAGAAGCAGTTGAAGTAACAGGAAGCAACGGTCAAACTGTACTCTTGAATACCAATGCTGGAATCTACAATCTTTTAGACTTTACCAATGGTGCTGATACACTAATTGCTACAAGTACTTTGAGCGATTCTAGAGTAAATCAAATCCGATTGATATTGGGTTCTAATAATACTGTAGTTTTAGATGGTGTAACATACCCTTTGAGCACCCCAAGTGCTGAGCAATCAGGCTTAAAACTATTGGTAAACCAGACACTATATGCTGATATTGACAATAGTATCCTATTAGATTTTGATGCCAATGCCTCAATCATTGAAACCGGTAACGGAACATTTAAATTAAAACCGGTACTTAGACCGGTATTAACTGCCATATCCGGTAATATCATCGGAAGTATCACACCTATCGGAAGTTTGGCGATGGTAACCGCAACATCAACTTCTACCCTATTGGTATATACCAGTAATGTAGATGCTGAAGGTAATTTTAAAATAACAGGTTTGCCACCGGGAACTTATTCCATAACGATTACACCGGTATCTCCTTTACTTCCTGTAACACAAACAGATGTAGTAGTTACTGCAGGTGTAAATACCAACATTGGTGTGGTTGCCCTAGAATAAAGAATAATTTTTGTTCTTGAATTTTGAAAAGAGGTTGTTCATTTTAGTGACCCTTCAATAATCATCCGCAAGAAATATTGTCCTCAAGAATCTACTATTGCAAAGTGGTTTTATTTGGAGTTAGTTATTCAACTGATATTGTAACAACCTCTTTTCATTGTTCAGACAAATCTACTTAATAATAAGACTGTTTGCCTCAAAACAACAGCAGTGAAAAGCACCAAAGTTTTTGGTGCTTTTTTTTTAACCCTATAAAAACCCTTATCATGAAAATTGAAGAAGAAATCAATGCAGACATCCTCAAAATCACCATGACTATTAGAGCCGATTATCCGGAATTGTCGAAATATTTGAATGAAATGCAGGTAACCATTCCTGATGTCGCCACACCCGAAATGACAAATAAAATATTATTTGAATACTATAAGTCGTTAGAGTCTATGCTTAAAGAGTACATTCCTAATCATTCTTAACACCAACAAGTATCATGAAAAAACTCGGTATATACATGGAACAGTCGTCTGCCCGATTAATTGAGTTTACGATTGATATTTTAAAAACAAAGTCGGACTTGGCTTGTTTTGACTATTTTGATGAAAAGCATCCCAAAGAAAAAAATCTAAATCTTATAGAATACCAAGAAGCTTATTTGCAAAATCACTTTCTCAATAAACTTAGCGAGTATATCCTTTACTACAATGATGTGTTGTTGTTTGGAAAATCGACCACAACCGATCAGCTTTTTGATTTGATGGCTTATGACAATCGGTTTTATAAAATCAACATTACGATAAAACAAACCGGAACTATGACATTTAACGAGCAAAACAATTTTGTTTCTGATTATTTTTTATTAGCCAAATTATGAATAGCATATACAACCGCACTGAGCACTATTTTGAGAAGCTAACCTCTTTAGCGACCAAAGTATTGGGAAGTTCCATAACGTTTCTTTTTGCACTGCTGTTGGTTTTGTTTTGGTGGACAACCGGTTTGTTCAAAGGAGATAATTTTCATGATAACATAGGCGATTTTATTTTTGGCACGACATTTCTTTGCTTGTTTATCATTCAAAAATCATCGAACCGCTATTCGGCCTTAGTTCATTTAAAAATGAACGAATTGATATCCTCACATGAAACAGCCAATAATGCCGTAATGGATGACAGTACCAAGACAGAGCATGATATCCTAAACCTATCCAAAAAATACATGGAACAAGAAGAAAGCATAGAAGGCATACAGGAACTGTTAAACAATCCTGATACCGATTCTCAAAACAAATAGGTTCAAACGGGAGAAGTGTGAATAATACAACTCATACTTCGAATTCTGTAAGTCATTTGACTCTTAACAGATTACCTTTATACTATATCCAATTAACAATTAAAACTAAAACATTATGAACAATTTACTTTATACCATAGCCGTAGTATTACTCATTTTATGGGCCATAGGTTTCTTTGCCTACAGTGCCGGAAACATCATTCACATACTGTTAGTGATTGCCATCATTGCTATAATCTTGAGAGTTATTCAAGGAAGAAGATTATAAACTTAAAAATTAAACAAACATTATGAACACAAACAAAATAGTATTAGGTGTTATCAGTGGTATTGCTATAGGTGCAGTGGCCGGAATCTTATTTGCTCCTGCAAAAGGTTCTAAGACCAGAAAAAGAATCATGAAAAAAGGAAACAACTACACCAATGAGCTTAAAACCAAATTTGAAGAGATGTACCATAACGCGGCTAACCAATATGACAGCGCTGTAGAACAAACCAAAGAATTTGCAACTGATCACCAACCAAAATAAGCTTTAAGCTTTATTAAAATCATTTATGGAAGCCAAAACCACCACACTGGAAAGTCTATTTGAAAACGTAGAACAGTACAGCAAAACCTCATTTGAACTTTATAAACATAAAGCTATTTTTGAAATTGCCGCACTCACTTCTTCATTGGCTGTTAGATTTATACTATCTATTGTTGTTGCTTTGGTTTCCTTATTTGCTTCCATAGGGTTGGCTTTGTGGTTTGGTGAAATGATGACAAAAACTTATTACGGTTACTTTGCGGTAGCTTTAATGTATGTCTTGATTGGAATATTGCTTTTCCTTTTTAGAAAACCTTGGATTAAAACCCAAATGAACAATACTGTCATCAAAAGCATGTTAAAACAAAACCCCTAAGCAACCAACATGAAAACCATTACCGAAGCCCAGCTTTTGAAAGAACATATCATACACCTTCAGTTAAAACAAGCCATAGAACTGCGTCAGCTCAAATCACAAGTTCACGGAGCTATGGAGCATTTGAATCCGTTGGCGTCTTTTTTTGGCAGAAATGACACGTCCGAAATAAAAACTGATTTAGTAGGCACTGCAGTGAACATTACGTCCCAATTTTTATTCAAAAACAACCTCTTAAGTCGATTCCAACAACCCATTAAAAGAATACTTGGGAACTGGCTTCAAAATTTTTTAAACAAATAATAGTCTTATGGAAACCATCACCAAAAACCATTTATCCAAAGGCAGCAACATTGAAAACAAACAAACCCTGCTAAGACTGATTTACAGTGTGCTTTACTTAGTGTCTTATCTCACCATCAGAGGTATCACAGATTATATCCATCTGTTCATCATTTCACCCTACCATCAAAAAACATAAAACTCCCCATTGCTGAGGAGTTTTTTTATTTCACAAAAATCATTATTTGTAGTCAGTAACCTCTTCTAATTACAACACAAAACTCAAATTTTTATAATAACTTTACGCCTATACCAATCATAGTTATTATCCATGCGAATAGCGCTGTTTATATTTGTATCACTGCTGTTAACCGGCTGCAAGAAAGAACCTTTCAACACTGCCTGGACACAAGAACAAGCTCCCGAAATTTTCAAAGCCAAGTTTGAAACCACCAAAGGCGACTTTGAAATGCAAATCAACCGAAACTGGTCGCCTAAAGCAGCCGACAGACTCTACCAACTCCTTAAACACGGTTATTATGACAATGCCATTTTTTACCGCGTTGTCCCCAATTTTGTAGCCCAGTTTGGCAATACCGATACTGCCCAAATGAAACTATGGAAATCGGTTACTATACCCGATGAACCTGCACAACACTCTAACACCCGAGGCACTGTAAGTTTTGCCCGTAGCGGAAAAGACTCTCGCGATTTAGAAATTTTTATAAATTTGGTAGACAATACCGTTCTTGATACCTTAACCTTTGATGGCGTAAAAGGATTCACCCCTTTGGGCAAAGTAAGCAAAGGCATGGAAGTAGTCGACGGTTTATACTCGGGCTATGGCGAAGAGCCTATGAACAATTCCAATTTGTATTTGAACCGTGACCTTTTTTACCAAATGTATCCTAAACTGGATTTAATTAGAAAAGCCTACCTGATTGACTAAAACAACCTGAAGACATGGGAGAAAAAAAATCAAAACTCGTCGAAATCAAAACCAAACCCACCGAGGCCAGCGTAACCGATTTTATCAATGCGGTTCCTGATGAGCAAAAACGCAAGGACAGTTTTGTCCTTTTAGAAATGATGAAGGCCGCCACCGGAGAAGAACCGGTGTTGTGGAGCAGTTCTATCATTGGGTTTGGCAACAAGCGCTACAAGAGTCCTACCACCGGCCGAGAGGTCGATTGGCTTCTTATAGGTTTTTCACCCCGAAAGGCCAATCTGTCTTTGTACCTCAGCATAGCCATAAAAGAACAGGCAGTGGCACTCGAAAAACTGGGAAAACACAAAACCGGCGTGGGCTGTTTATACATTAACAAGCTTGACGACGTTGACCTCAAAGTACTGGAAAGAATGATAGCCACTTCGTTAAAACAAAAATAAAACACTATGAAAACGGATACCTCCAACCAATTGTCATCAGAGCAAACGGAACTATTGCTCAATACCCTAAAAACCCGTTTTGAGAAAAACAAAAACCGCCACCCTAAACTGGATTGGGCAGCGGTACAAACCAAACTGTTGGCCCAACCCCAAAAACTATGGTCGCTACATGAAATGGAAAATACGGGTGGCGAACCTGATGTGGTGGGTTATGACAAAGAAACCAGCGAGTATCTTTTTGTAGACTGCGCACCCGAAAGTCCCAAAGGCCGTCGCAGCGCCTGTTATGACCGCGAAGCACAAGTAAACCGAAAAGACTTTCCGCCGCAACACAACGCTCAGGATATGGCTGCCACTATGGGCATAAGCCTTTTAACCGAAGAACAATACCGCGCCTTGCAGGAACTGGGCAACTTTGACAGCAAAACCTCCAGTTGGATACAAACCCCACCCAACATAAGAAAACTAGGCGGTGCCCTCTTTGCCGATTTCCGATACAACCACGTTTTTACTTACCACAACGGCGCACAGTCGTATTATGCTGCCCGAGGTTTTAGAGGGATGCTGAGAGTGTGAGTTGGGAGGTGGGGAAAAAAAGGAAAGAAGAAAGAAGAAAGAAGCAAGAAGCAAGAAGCAAGAAGCAAGAGGAAATATAAGGTGGGGAAAAAGAGGAAAGAAGCAAGAGGAAAGACTAACTGCAATGAACTAAATCTCACCTCTCACCTCTCGCTTCTTGCTTCTTGCTTCTTGCTTCTCGCTTCTTGCCTCTCGCTTCTCGCTTCTCGCTTCTCGCTTCTCACTTCTCGCCTCTCGCCTCTCACTTCTCGCTTCTCGCTTCTTACTTCTTACTTCTAACCTAACTTAACAATAAACCCATAAATCATCTTTTGAAACTCAATAATCTTATTTTCAATTTCCAAAGTTATTTCATGGGTTATGTATTTGTTTTGATTGGCTATTAACAATTGAGTTTGCAATTCAAAGGACGAACCCAGACTAATATTCAAGTAATGCTTAAAATGAACATTTCCACGGTTAGAACCCTCAGCAATATTAGAAGCCATAGAAACCGCAGCTCTATTCATTTGACTCACTAAACCAAAAACCTCGTTCTTAGGAAAACCAAGACTAATGGTGTGGATATCAGAAGCAATCTCCATCGACAATATCCAAATTTTAAGATTCTTAAAGTTATGCTTCATAATTTCTATTTTATCTCACCTCTCTCCTCTCGCTTCTCACCTCTTGCTTCTTGCTTCTTGCTTCTTGCTTCTTGCTTCTTGTTTCTTGCTTCTTGCTTCTCACTTCTCACTTCTCACTTCTCACTTCTCACTTCTCGCCTCTAACTCACCGTCACTGCTCCCATGTACACACTAGTAGCATAACTTTTTTCGTCGGCAGCAGCAAAGGTTATCCAGCTTTGTACTTCTAGGCCTGCAAAATATGTTGGTAAGGTAATTACACCATTGCCGCTATTGCGCAAGCCGGCGTTAAGCATATAATAGTACAAGTTTGCCGAAGGGGCATAAATTACAACTACCAGTTGGTCAGTAGCTTTGGCAGAGCCCTGCCCGGAGTTATCTGTCCAGTTATATTTTATTTCGTTAGAGCCCACTACCGATACTGTAGGATTTTGCAAGCCCAGTAAATCACCTTTAGCAATTTGCACTTTGTTGTAAATCATCTCAAAATTAGGATCTACATAAGTTACTGCTTCTTTCATGTGGTAAGACATGGCTTGGTTGCGACGGGTGAGCTCACCACTACCCGACCCATAGTAACGTGAAATCACATCGCCTATAGGCGTTAAAAATTCGCTTACTGTGGCAAACTTTTGCCTTTGTAGCATTTGCACCTCGGTTGGGGTACGATTTGTTTTTTTGGGTAACGAACGCAATATGTCTTTACCTCTCCAACTGGCACCTACAACGGTACCAACTTTTCCTGAAAATGGGCCTAAGATGCCCTTGTTGTATGTTCCCATAGTTTCTAAATTTTTTAGGGATTAGTAATCAATTTATCAGCCCATTATGGTTACTGATTAAAAGCAAAGCTATACCGGTCTTACATGCTGTGCAATAGGCTGACGGGTATTAACCTGTATTGATTATTGATGACTGTATATGACTGGTAATGAATATCATTGACTATTACTGACTAGTCAAATAGCCTATTTTTACCATCGGCTTTGGAAGTTACTGGGGTATAACTTGGGTTTCGTTCGCAAAACAGGTGCTTTTTGCGAACAGTAATCAAACAAAGCACCAATAAAAAACACCTTTTTTACGGAAAACCATAAACTTTCGCTCTCCGGGCTCGGTATTTTTATCCCATCATTTTTTATGTACCCCCCATTTTGTTAAGAATTTTTACAATTAATTAGTGTAATAATTCCTTACTAATGGAGATTGTATATGTGTGAGAAATTTGGTATGTTTGGAATAGATAAGTAATGATTGAATTTTATGTCATTATTATCTGTTAGTTATGAGCAATTTATTAAACCTTTGTGCTAAAAAAGAACATGCATATTAAAACTAAAATAGACGCTAAAAAATATCTAAAACTGATGTTTTCCTTGACTTACAAAAAACCATTAATAATATTGATGCATTTAATTGGAGTCGGAATGTTTATTTATTCTTTATTGTATTTTTTAGGCATTATTATCTTGGAAGAAATACCTTTAATTCCATTGATTTTTGGTTTTATCATGACTTTTATGATTCCGATTTCATTATATAAAAGTTTTAAAAAGAATTTTTTATCAAATAAAAGAATTCAAGAAACCATAGAATATGAATTTACCAATGAAAAAATGAAAATCATTGGAGAAAGTTTCAATTCTGAGCTTGAATTAAACAAAGCTCATAAAATTGTTGAGTTGAAAAACTGGTTTTTAATATATCAAAGTGAGCAAGTAGCTAATCTAATTCCAACAGAAAATCTGAATGATAATGAAGTAAATATTTTGCGTGAAATTTTTAAAAATCAAACTAGCGTAAAATTAGAGCTAAAATAAACTGCTCATAACAGCAGTTTGCAACAACTGCTAGGCTTGGGTTTCTCACCGAATTTTCTTCGAAAATTCAAAGCCAAGTTTGTACTTGGAATCATCAGTAATAAATCGTCGCAGCTGTTGCAAGCCGCGGCACGTTATTACCAATCTTCCCGTCAGTTCAATAATCTATCGCAAGTTTATATGACTTCCGCGAATATTTTCAAGTAAAAAACGACAAGGCTAAAATGAATAACAAAAGTGAGGATGTTACTTATACACAACTAATTATTGATCTTAGAGATGGTTTGAAAGTTTTGGCAAAAAAATAGAGCCTAAGGTATACGAATACGGCTTTTTGAAGAAATAAATAAAAAACCTTGTCAATTTAAAAATTCTTTCAATATTTTTTCAGCGATTTATTTGAACCTACGGCAATTGGAGCCTGTGGTAATCAAATAAGTCGCTTTTTTTTACCCTATACCTTCACCACACACCCTAGAGCGCGTATTTCAACCTAACATCATAAGATAACATCAAATTTTTACAACATGTTTTGTAAAAATAGAAACACAGCTTAAACAAAATATAAAAAAAACATAAATAATCAGCGTGCAACTCAGTAAACACTAAAGCTGTAAAAATTTCTGCCATCATGATGAATGTATTTATTTAAAAACTAAATATTAAATTTATATTTTCGCCAAAACAAAAACAAAACAAGAAAAATGAAAAAAAAATATTTTACAAAAAGCGTTACAGCGTTACTTTTTGCTGTTCTCTTACTAGGTTGTACCGAAGAAGGAAAAATTGAAAAACATTCTCCTCACTGGGATTATGAAAACCCCATTTGGCAAAACGTTGGTTATACAGATTGTGGTGGAACAGTGCAAACACCCATTAATATCCAAACCGGTAGCACCATTCAGTCTTCACAATTATCAGAAGTAATGTTTAATTACAACCCTTTCAACATGAAAATTGTTGATAATGGTCACACTGTACAAGTAAATACCGACAATGCAATCACAAACAATATAAGCATTGACGGGGTTACTTATAATTTTTTACAATTTCACTACCATACACATAGTGAACACGAAATTGATGGAAATACCGATCAAATGGAGATTCACTTAGTACACCAAGACCCTGTAACCAGTAATCTTGCGGTTATTGCTATCATGCTTAATGCAACCAGTGCAACTGATAATACCTTTATACAATCTTATTTGCAAAACTTCCCAAGCGAAGAAGATATAGAGGTAGCCACATCTACAAGTTTAAACCTAAATGCCATATTACCGGCAAACAAAAATTATTATACATACACGGGTTCACTTACAACACCTCCATGTAGCCAAGGTTTAAAATGGATTATTCTCAAAGAAAAAATGGCCGTTTCTTCTAGTCAACTCAATGCCTTTCAAGAACGACATGATATCAATGCAAGACCAATTCAACCACTAAACGGTAGAATTGTATTAGAAAAAATATAATTTATGAAAAAGTTATTTTTTCTAATTTGCTTCATTTGTTCAACAACTGTAGTAATGGCTCAGGACACACCACAAAGCAATACCGAAACAAGCAATATTGAGCTAAGATTTTCAAGCGGGTTAGTATTTCCCCTTGGTGATATTAAATCCTCACAAAACGAATCATTTGGTATGGCAAAAACAGGATACAAAGCTACAATAGACTTTGCCTATAAATTCAAAAACAATTTTGCAGCCGTTATGATTGTTGATTATACGACGCTAGGAACCGATGCAGATAAAATAGCCAAATCCATTTTAGACGCTAATCCTTCCTACAACAGCGTAGAAGTTAAAAGTGGTAACTATTCCGTTTTATCTCTATTAGTCGGGGGCAATTACACCATCAATTTAAGTTCACATTTTTTTATTCAAGGTCAGCTGGCTTTAGGCTTGGCTACTATCAAAGGACCCGAAAATGAAATAACGGTCAGTAGCGCTTCACCATTTGAAGAACTTAAATCAGCAGGAACAGTAAATGCACTCGCTTATCAAGGTAAAGTTTCAGTAAACTACAACATCAATACCCCTTTGGCAATAGGATTGTATACCAGCTATTACGAAACAAACCCTACCTTTGAAATAGAAAACAGTTCAATTAAGCAAAAATTAAACAGCATGTCTACAGGCCTGCAACTCACCTATAAGTTATAGCGTAAGTAAGCTAACACAAAGGTGCAAAACCGTACTGCTTGTTCAGTAATGTTTTTGCTAAGCATCATATTGAACTTATATCTATTTTTTTAGAATTTTATTAAAATATCCGGCGATTTATTTGAACCTACGGCAATTGTAGCCTATGTACCATCAAATAAGTCGCTTTTTTTTATACCCTATACTTCACTACACACCCTAGAGCGCGTATTGGCAATCTGCGACTACATACCCCTGTATTAAAAAACAACAGCCCCGTTTCCGAGGCTGTGTCTAGTGGTATTTGATAAAAAAATTAATTGGTTTTGTCGTCAAACCGTTTTGAAGGGTCGTCGGGTTTTGTAATACTATTGAGTACCTCTTGGGTAAAAAAGTGTTTAGGATAAAGATAGCTCCGCCCTACCAGTACACAAGGTACCGAACCGTTTTTACGCAATCGGTACAACTTAGCAGGACTGCACCTAAGCAGTTTCTCCATGGCATGGCTGTCTAAAAAGTCCTCTTCTACTACAGGCTTTGATACTTCTAGCAAAGCCCTTAAGTCGAGTATGGCCTTTAATAAAATTTGAAATTCCTTGCTGCTCATAGGTTACGTTTTAAGTTAGACTTGGGCAGTAATACATAATTTGTAAGCTAATCTATACAAAGTAAATATAATATGCAAGAAAATAGGTGTAATTTTTTTCTTAACTACTTTAAAGTCTAAGAAGAGGAAAGAGGAAAGCAAGAAACAAGAAGCAAGAAGCAAGAGGAAAAAAAAGACAAACACCACTAAACCGCTTCTTGCCTCTCGCCTCTCACCTCTCGCCTCTCGCCTCTTGCTTCTCGCCTCTTGCTTCTCGCCTCTCGCCTCTTGCTTCTCGCCTCTTGCTTCTCGCCTCTTGCTTCTCGCCTCTCGCCTCTCGCCTCTCGCCTCTTGCTTCTCGCCTCTTGCTTCTCGCCTCTCGCCTCTTGCTTCTCGCCTCTCGCCTCTTGCTTCTCGCCTCTTGCTTCTCGCCTCTCGCCTCTCGCTTCTCACCTCTCGCTTCTCACCTCTACCTCCTACTAAGCACCACTAAATTCATCGGCTCAATAGTAACTGTTTTCATTACTTTATTAGAAAAAACCTCTTTAAATTTATTAGTTTTCAAAAGTTCATTTGTAAAGTTCACGGGCTTATCTGAACGATTGATGCATACAAGCACTTCTTCGCCTTGGTATTTTCGGCTAAAAACATAGAGTTTTTGGGCATCATCTTTTGCAATGGTAGTGTAGTTGCCTAGTTGGATAGACTTGTAGTTATTGCGCAACACCATAAACTTTTGATACCAGTTATACAAATCCTTATTAAAAGCTACAGCATCGGGTTCATGAGTACTTTGGTCAGGGTTGTAAGTTTCGGCATCATAGGTTTTGTCGTCCCATACCATTGGTTTGCGACAGTCAGGATCATTGCCTCCCCAAATTCCGGCTTCGTCTCCATAAAAAATCATAGGCGATCCCAAATACAACATTTGGAAAGCAGCAATTAGTTTTTGTTTTTGAACCTGGGCTGCGGTTGGTTTTCTGGCATTGTACTCTTTGTTATTGCTTTTTTGACTCCAATTAAAATAAGCGCCCCAATCCCCAAACTTCTTACCGTCAGGATTGGCGACAGCGCTGGCTAATCGGGTAGCATCGTGACTGTTCATCAGGTTTTGCATATTCAGCGCTACATCGTTTCCAAAAGCTTCCCTTAGTGTTGCCAATTGGGCATCAAATTGTGTTACGGTAGAAGCCAATTTATCTTGAATAAAAAAATCATGTACTATAAAAGCAAAATTGTAATTCATGGTGGCATCAAACTCATCACCTTCAAGATAAGGTCTTGTTTTTTCTATTGGAGACACCAGTTCGGCAGTCATATAAGCTGTAGGGTTGATACTGCGTACCCATCGACGCCAGTCTTTCCAAAAAGGATGTCCAACATCATAAGCAACATCCAAGCGCCAACCGTCAATACCATCTTGAATTCCTTTATCCATAGGATTCATCCAGCGTTTGGTGGCGTTGAAGATATACGCTTTGGGTCCGGCTACTATGCCTTTCTCATCCTCTTTGAACTCGGGTAAGGTTTTTACACCAAACCACCCTTTGTATTGAAAGGTAGTTCCTTTTGCGGGATCGTCCCAACTATCGATAGAAAACCAGTCACTATAGGCAGAAGCCTGTTGGTTTTTTTGAACATCCTCAAAAGCAAAACTTTTCATTCCCATGTGGTTAAATACACCATCAAAGATGATACGCATATTGCGGGCGTGAACTTCCTTAATCAGTTTTAATGCCAAGAGATCGGCTTTGGTCCATACCCAGCTTTTAACATCTAGTGGATTTTCGTTTTTCATCATCGCCACATCACCTTCAGGATCAGGCCCAAAGGTAGGATCAACGTGATGGTAACAAAGTGCATCGTATTTATGTGAAGAAGGCGACCAAAAAATTGGAGTCAGATAGATTGCATTAACCCCAAGTGATTTGATATAGTCTAATTTATTGATGATGCCTTGCAAGTCACCACCGTAGCGACGACGCTGAAGATTATAGTATAGGTCTTTCCCATTCTGTTGCTCATATGGCTGTAGCTGATACCAATCACTTGTCCAAGGATGAATTTGAAACGCTGAAGTATCATCAAAAGGATAGGCGCCATTTTGGTCGGTTACTTTAGGATCATTGGTTGGATCACCGTTGTTAAAGCGCTCCGGGAATATTTGGTACCAAATGATTCCTTTACTCCACTCGGGTGTAAATTTTGACTGCGAGTTGGCAACTATTGAAAAGAGAATTACAAGTGAGAAGTAAAAAGATTTCATTGGATTTATTTTTATCTTTCCAAATATACAGTATTTGAGCGGCTGTTTCGTATTACCTTTTTCAGAGGGAAGCAAAAAGACAAACAGTACCTCGCAACTAAAACCTCTTGTCTAATTCTTTACACCTCTTGTCACACACATTCCTCCTTTTATCTTTTGTTTCTTTATTAAAAAAAATTAATATTTTTTACTATATAGTATGCATGCATAATATATTTTTATTATCTTTGAAATCGTTATAGTAAAATTTTAGGTATGAAAGACAAAACTATAGATTATATACTCCGCGCTACTTGGCAAGCCGTTGCCCGCATGTACAATGAAGAAGCCTCCAAGTTTGAAGGTTCAATGGCAATAGGGTTTGCACTGCTGAGCATCGATAAAGAAGAAGGAACTCCTTCTACTTTTATCAGTTCGCGCATGGGCATGGAAGCCACCAGCCTAACCAGAACTCTTAGAACTTTAGAAGAAAAAGGTTTAATCATTCGCAAGAAAAACCCCGAAGACGGTCGTGGTGTACTCATTTACCTAACTGATTTAGGCAAACAAATGAGAGAACAGTCTAAAATTACCGTATTAAAATTTAATGAAGTGGTGAAGCAAAATATTTCAGAAGAAAAGTTACAGCACTTCATAGAAGTAGCGGATACTATCAATGATTTAATCGCAGAGAAGAAGATTTTTTAAATGAATAAAAAACAGACAAAAGATAATAGACAGAGAGATTATAGATCAAATCCGTAAAAACAAAGTCTATCATCTATTTTCATTAACAAAAAACATATGAAACGAACCATTAAAAAAGTGGCAGTAGTAGGTTCAGGAATCATGGGTTCCGGAATTGCATGTCATTTTGCTAACATTGGTGTGGAAGTTTTGCTTTTGGATATTATTCCAAATGCCCTAACCGAAGCCGAAGAAAAGAAAGGATTGACACTAGAGAGTAAAGTTGTTCGCAACCGTTTGGTCAACGATCACTTGGCTAATGCCTTAAAGTCAAACCCATCGCCTATTTACAGTCAGAAGTTTGCTTCCCGAATCACAACCGGTAATACCACTGACGACATGGCTAAGATTGTCAACTACGATTGGATAATCGAAGTAGTTGTTGAGCGTTTAGACATCAAGAAATTAGTATTCGAGCAAATCGACCAATACAGAAAACCGGGAACTTTAGTAACTTCAAACACTTCAGGTATTCCGATTAAGTTTATGAGTGAAGGCCGAAGCGAAGATTTCCAGGCGCATTTTTGCGGAACGCACTTCTTTAATCCGGCGCGCTATTTAAAGTTATTCGAAATCATTCCGGGACCAAAAACATCTAGTGAAGTACTAGACTTCTTGTTTGACTATGGTTCTAAATATTTAGGCAAAACTTCGGTCGTGGCCAAAGATACTCCGGCGTTCATAGGCAACCGCATCGGTATTTTCGGAATCCAAAGCTTATTCCATTTGGTCAAAGAAATGGATTTGACCATAGAAGAAGTAGACAAGTTAACCGGTCCGGTAATCGGGCGTCCAAAGTCGGCTACGTTCAGAACGGTTGATGTCGTTGGTTTAGATACTTTGGTACACGTAGCGAACGGTATCTATGAAAACTGCCCAACCGACGAAGCGCACGACCTATTCAAACTGCCTGATTTCATCAACAAAATGATGGAAAACAAATGGCTAGGCAGCAAAACCGGTCAGGGTTTTTATAAAAAAGTAGACAAAGACATCTTGTCTTTAGATTTAAATACACTAGAGTACAGAGCCGCTAAAAAAGCGTCATTCGGTACTTTAGAATTGACTAAAACCATTGATAAACCTATTGATAGATTCAAGGTTTTAGTAAAAGGCAAAGACAAAGCCGGCGAATTCTACAGAAAAAACTTCTCAGCCATGTTTGCTTATGTGTCCAACAGAGTTCCGGAAATCACAGACGACTTCTACAAAATAGACGACGCCATGAAAGCCGGCTTCGGTTGGGAAAACGGACCATTCGAAATATGGGACGCTATCGGCGTAGCCAAAGGAATCGAATTAATGCAAGCCGAAGGGTATCAACCTGCCGCTTGGGTAAACGAAATGTTTGCTTCAGGAAGCACTAGTTTCTACACCGTGAAAGAAGGCGCTACTTATTATTACAACATTCAAACCAAATCGCAAACCAAAGTTCCGGGACAAGACAGTTTCATTATTCTAAACAATATTCGTGAAAGTAAGAAAGTTTGGAGCAACAGTGGTGCTGTAATTCATGATTTAGGTGATGGTATCTTAAACCTTGAATTCCAGTCAAAAATGAATACCATAGGTGGTGACGTTTTGGTCGGAATCAACAAAGCCATCGACTTAGCCGAAAAACAATACAACGGATTAGTGATAGGAAACCAAGGCGCTAATTTCTCTGTCGGTGCCAATATCGGAATGATTTTCATGATGGCAGTCGAGCAAGAATATGACGAACTGAATATGGCCATAAAAATGTTCCAAGACACCATGATGCGTTGCCGCTACTCTTCTATTCCGGTCATCGTTGCGCCACATGGCATGACTTTAGGCGGTGGTTGCGAAATGACGATGCATGCCGATAAAGTGGTAGCTGCAGCAGAAACGTATATCGGTTTGGTTGAATTCGGTGTCGGTGTAATTCCGGGCGGCGGCGGTTCAAAAGAAATGACTTTAAGAGCTTCTGACCTATTCCGTAAAAACGATGTAGAGCTAAATGTTCTTCAAGAATACTTTCTGACAGTGGCAATGGCAAAAGTGGCTACTTCAGCTTACGAAGCTTTTGACATGGGCGTATTACAAAAAGGAAAAGACATCGTGGTGGTTAATAAAGACCGTCAAATAGCCGAAGCCAAGAAACACGCTTTGTTAATGGCAGAAGCCGGTTATACGCAACCCATCCAAAGAAAAGATGTGAAAGTTCTAGGCAAACAAGCCTTAGGGATGTTCTTAGTCGGAACCGACCAAATGGTCGCCGGAAAATACATTTCAGAACACGATCAAAAAATCGCTAACAAACTGGCATACGTTATGGCAGGTGGTGATTTGTCTGAACCAACTTTAGTGTCTGAACAATATTTGTTAGATATCGAAAGAGAAGCGTTCTTATCCCTTTGTACCGAAAGAAAAACATTGGAGAGAATTCAGTTTATGTTAACCAAAGGAAAACCGTTGAGAAATTAGTATTAAGACTACAGTATTAAGTATTAAGACATAGAGTATGCACAATTTCGAGAAATTAAAAATATGGCAAAAAGCAATGGATATTGCTGTTGAAGTTTATGAAGTTTCATTGCTTTTGCCCAATGATGAAAAATTTAATTTAATTCATCAAATTAAAAAATGTGCAGTATCTATTCCCTCTAATATTGCTGAAGGTTCCGGAAGAAATCATGACAAGGAATTTGTTCAATTTTTAGGAATTGCAAATGGCTCAACATTCGAATTAATAACGCAATTAATTCTAGCTAAAAGATTAAAACTTATAAACGAAGAAACAGCACAACCCATAATTAATCAATTGGTAGAAGTTTCAAATATGAATTTCTCCTTTCAAAAAACATTAAAATCATAATCAAGCGATTGGAAAGTCTTAATACTTAATACTCCAATCTTAATACAAAAAATATGAAAACAGCATACATAGTAAAAGCATACAGAACCGCCGTCGGCAAAGCCCCAAAAGGAGTTTTCCGTTTCAAACGTCCCGATGAGTTGGCTGCCGAAACCATTCAGTACATGATGAATGAACTACCTGATTTCGACAAAACAAGAATAGATGACGTCATGGTAGGAAATGCCATGCCTGAGGCGGAGCAAGGATTAAACGTGGCGCGTTTGATTTCGTTAATGGGATTAAAAGTAACCGATGTTCCTGGCGTAACTGTAAACCGTTATTGCGCTTCCGGAGTAGAAACCATTGCCATGGCTACTTCAAAAATCCAAAGTGGTATGGCAGATTGCATCATCGCCGGCGGTGCCGAAAGTATGAGTTTTATTCCAATGGGCGGTTATAAACCTACACCTGATTATGCAGTGGCCAAAGAAGGAAACGAAGATTACTACTGGGGAATGGGTTTAACGGCTGAAGCGGTAGCCAAACAATTCAACGTATCTCGTGAAGACCAAGATGAATTTGCATTGAATTCACATTTAAAAGCCATCAAAGCGCAAGCAGAAGGCAAATTCGACAAACAAATTGTACCGATTACTATCGAACAAACCTTTATCAATGAAAATGGTAAAAAAGAGACCAAATCATACACTGTAACCAAAGACGAAGGACCAAGAGCCGATACCAATGCGGCTGCTTTAAGCAAATTGCGTCCGGTTTTCGCTGCCGATGGTAGTGTAACGGCCGGAAACTCTTCACAAATGAGCGACGGAGCTGCTTTTGTCTTAATCATGAGCGAGGAAATGGTCAAAGAACTCAACCTCACGCCTATCGCCAGAATAGTAAGTTATGCTGCTGCCGGTGTAGAACCAAGAATCATGGGAATCGGACCAGTGAAAGCCATTCCGAAAGCATTAAAACAAGCAGGATTGACATTAAACGATATTAATTTAATTGAATTAAACGAAGCCTTTGCTTCTCAGGCTTTAGCGGTTACTCGCGAATTAGGTATCAATCCTGATATCGTTAATGTAAATGGTGGTGCAATTGCTTTAGGACATCCGTTAGGTTGTACCGGAGCGAAACTTTCCGTGCAACTATTTGACGAAATGAAACGCCGCGGTGACAAGTATGGAATAGTTTCTATGTGCGTCGGAACCGGACAAGGTGCGGCAGGAGTTTATGAAGTGTTATAAGTAAAACTTATTCTTCCTTTTGTCATTCCGACGAAGGAGGAATCTAATAAACTGAGGAACAATTTGATGAGATTCCTCCTTCGTCGGAATGACAAGATTGTAAATAAAACTATTAAAACTAAAAAGCATATACAATGGAAGATATAACAAGAGGTGGACAGTTTTTGGTAAAGGAAACCAAATGCGAAAACGTTTTTACACCCGAAGACTTCAGCGAAGAACAAATCATGATGCGCGATTCTGTTAAGGAATTCGTCGACAAAGAAATTTGGCCTAATAAAGACCGTTTCGAAAAGAAAGACTACGCCTTTACCGAAGAAGTAATGCGTAAAGCCGGTGAAATGGGCTTCCTAAGCGTAGCTGTTCCTGAGGCTTATGGTGGAATGGGAATGGGATTCGTAGATACTTGTTTGGTGTGTGATTACATATCGGGAGCTACCGGTTCGTTTTCAACCGCTTTTGGCGCGCATACCGGAATCGGAACTATGCCCATTACTTTATACGGAACCGAAGAGCAAAAGCAAAAATACGTACCTAAACTAGCTTCAGGCGAATGGTTTGGCGCGTACTGTTTGACCGAACCGGGCGCCGGTTCTGATGCCAACTCCGGAAAAACAAAAGCAGTTTTATCCGCAGACGGAAAATATTATAACATCACCGGACAAAAAATGTGGATTTCTAATGCAGGTTTTTGTTCGGTATTTATTGTATTCGCTCGTATTGAAGATGATAAAAACATTACCGGTTTCATCGTTGAAAACGATCCAAGCAACGGCATCACAATGAACGAAGAAGAACACAAACTCGGTATTCGCGCCTCTTCTACCCGTCAGGTTTTCTTTGCGGATACTAAAGTGCCGGTGGAAAACATGTTGGCCGGACGTGGCGAAGGTTTCAAAATTGCAATGAATGCATTGAATGTTGGTCGTATCAAATTGGCTGCTGCTTGTTTAGACGCGCAACGTCGAGTGACTTCCAATGCGGTGAATTATGCCAATGAAAGAATTCAGTTCAATACACCAATCTCAAGTTTTGGAGCTATTAGATATAAACTAGCCGAAATGGCCACTTCTGCTTATGCCGGAGAAAGTGCGACTTATCGCGCAGCCAAAGACATTGAAAACCGAATCAAACTACGCGAAGCAGAAGGTGCAAGCCATCAAGAAGCCGAATTAAAAGGCGTTGAAGAATTTGCTATCGAATGTTCAATTCTAAAAGTAGCCGTTTCTGAGGATGTTCAAAATTGTGCTGATGAAGGCATTCAAATTTATGGCGGAATGGGATTCTCCGAAGATACGCCTATGGAAAGTGCTTGGCGTGATGCTCGTATCGCTCGTATTTACGAAGGAACGAACGAAATCAATCGAATGTTATCAGTAGGAATGCTAATTAAGAAAGCAATGAAAGGTCATGTGGATTTATTAGGTCCGGCCATGAAAGTACAAGAAGAATTAATGGGTATTCCATCCTTCGAAACCCCTGATTATTCAGAGTTGTTTTCGGAAGAAAAAGAAATGGTGGCCAAATTGAAAAAAGCCTTCTTAATGGTAGCCGGAGCAGCCGTTCAAAAATATGGTATGGACTTAGACGCGCACCAACAATTATTAATGGCTGCAGCCGATATGCTGATTGAAATCTATATCGCGGAAAGCACCATTTTAAGAACAGAAAAATTAGCAAAAAAAGAAGGCGAAGCTACTGTTACCGAACAAATAGCTATGGCCAAATTATACTTGTACAAAGCCGTAGATGTGGTCACTCAAAAAGGAAAAGAAAGCATTATCTCTTTTGCAGAAGGCGATGAACAACGCATGATGCTCATGGGATTACGCCGATTTACAAAATACACCAACATGCCAAATATAGTTGGCTTGAGAGAAACTATTACCACCAAGTTAGTGGCGGAAAATAGTTATTGTTTTTAGATTTTTAGTTAAGTTAATTGTGTTAAAAGACCGGCTGATCAAATTAGTCGGTCTTTTTTTGTAGTTAAAAAAACTAAAGAATCACACCGCTTTTAAACAAAAGACAATAAAATATTGAAAAACAAAATGACATAAAAATTCCATAATCCAATCTTGCAAGGTGTTTAAGTTCCATTGAATGCTTAGGAACAATTTAAGATGAGATTATAAAAAACACTCTCAATAAACCCACTAATATCGACGCTTAAGACATTAAAAAGGAAGCTGTTTTTTTTTATGATAATCAGTTTATTAGGCTAATTCATAAAAACAAATATTAAAATTTGTTAAACAATTTAACATTTTAAAAAAAAATAAATGAGAAAAGTTACCTAAATTTGATAATCTCTTCAAAATTTATATTAAAATGGTATAAAGAAATCAAGCAATTTTATTCTTAGGTATGAGCAAAAAAGTAAAAGAAGAAGTTGAAGATGAACTTCTGGGAAAGATAAAAGAACTTTCCTATTACAGATACGCGCTTGATGAGTCGTCCATAATAGCTATAACAGATCAAAAGGGAATTATAAACCATGTCAATGATAACTTCTGTAAAATATCAAAATATTCTCGTGAGGAACTTTTAGGGAAAGACCACAGAATCATTAACTCAGGCTATCATAAAAAAGAGTTTATAAAATACCTTTGGAGGACGATTGCGCAAGGCAAAATTTGGAAAGGAGAGCTAAAGAACAGAGCCAAAGACGGTACTGCCTATTGGGTGGATACCACTATTGTTCCTTTTCTTGACAACAAGGGTAAACCCTATCAGTATGTAGCCATTCGTTCCGATATCACCGAACGAAAAAAAGCTGAGGAGGAGTTATTAAAAAAAATTAAAGAAATATCCGATTACAAATACGCCTTGGACGAGTCTTCCATTGTAGCGATTACGGACCAAAAAGGAATCATAACACACGTGAACGATAATTTCTGTAAAATATCAAAATACAGTCGGGAGGAATTGCTGGGTCAAGATCACCGAATTATCAATTCTGCCTATCACTCTTCTGAATTCATTAAAGAGTTATGGCAGACGATAGCCAACGGAAAAGTATGGAAAGGAGAATTGAAAAACAAAGCCAAGGATGGAACTGCCTATTGGGTGGACACCACAATTGTACCCTTTTTAAACGAACATGGAAAACCCTATCAGTATGTAGCCATTCGATCTGATATTTCTGAAAGAAAAAAAGGCGAGGAAAAAATTGCCAAAATGCTTATCAATACCGAATACCAAAACAAACAGTTGGTTGACTTTTGCAACATCGTTTCCCATAACCTCAGAGCGCCACTCGTAAACATATCGATGCTACTGGATTATGCAGAATCTACGGAAGACCAAGACGAAAAAACTGAAGTGTTAAAAAGAGTCAAACCGGTAATTAATCATCTTAACGGCATACTTGATGAACTTGTTGAGTCATTACAAGTTAGACAAGATTCCGAAATCGAATCAAATATTATTAATTTAAAAGAAACTACAGAAAAAACTCTAGTCGCTTTTGAAGGCCAAATCAAGCTTTATAAAGCTAAGATACGTATGGATTTTAGTGAAGTTAATACTATTTTCTATCCGCAACGCTACATTGATAGTATTTTAACCAATTTAATCAGCAACGCTTTAAAATACAAATCACCTGATCGCAATATCACCATTACAATCAAAACTCGCAACGAGCCCGATGGCGTTGTTCTTTCTATTGCCGATAATGGTTTGGGAATAGATTTAGAACTTCACAAACACAATATGTTTAAGATTCGAAAAGTCTTTCACAAACATCCCGAGTCCAAAGGTTTTGGTTTATTCATGACAAAAACCCAAGTGGAAGCCATGGGCGGACACATATGGGTTGATAGCACTCCTAACAAAGGAAGTACCTTTTACATACAATTTAAACCCCAACCATCATGAAAAAAATTGAACTATTAGCCCTAGTTGACGATGATGATACTTTTGTATTTATTACCAAAAGAATCATCGAAAAAACAAATCATGTCAAAGAAATCAAAGTATTTGGCAACGGATTAGATGCTTTAAACTATTTGAAAGAAAATTTAAACTCTGAATACAAATTACCAGATGTAATATTTCTTGACTTGTCTATGCCTATCATGGACGGTTGGCAGTTTTTAGATGAATTTACTTCTTTAGAAAGCCAAAAAACAAGTAAAATCATTATTTATGTTTGTTCCTCCTCTATCTCACCTCATGATATTATGAAGGCAAAAAAAATGAGTGCTGTGTCAGACTTTATCATAAAACCGGTGACAAAAGACAAGTTCAGTGAAATCATATTAACCTTATAAATCGTTATTTTTTTATTCCGCTATAAATAATTAAAAAACCTATGCTGCCTTTTCTGGGCGGCATTTTTTTTTTCCAAACAAATTACTATTTTAGTCACAATAAAAACAGCTCTTATGAAACTATTAGGAATAGGCTCCAGAATCAACCATGCCGAATATGGCAAAGGCGTAGTAACCAATGTATCATCGAAAGAATATTGGGTCACTTTTATAGAAAACGGATTAGAAACCATCGCTATCGACAGTGAATTTGAAGTCATAGAACACGCCGAGAACGAAGTAGATACCGTGAGCTTTTACGATGTAGAGCAAAGTTTATTATCCATTCTAAAAAAATGGAACGGTTTAGGGGAACCGGTTGCCATTGGCGACAAATGGAAAGGTGGTAACATGAAACTTACTCCAGGTCAAGCCGGATTGGCTGCTAAAGACGTACCGATTGATACTTTCTTCCACAAAATCGTAATGCTCCGTGATCGGTTACGCGTAATGGAACAAAAGATTAACTCCAGCAACTTAGAAGAAATTGAAAAAGTGGAATTACAACAATACATTACCCGTATTTACGGTAGTTTAACGACTTTCAATGTCTTATTCAAATCACAAACCGACTATTTTGTAGGCGAAAAAACCAAGTAAACTTTAACCTAATTTTAAAGTAATTGCTTTGCCGAATTGTGTACTTTTATAAATCTAAAAAGAATTTACTCATGAAAAAAATAGTCTTAGGGATTTTGGCGATAGGTTTGCTGATATTCGGTTGTAAAAGCTCGTCTTCAAAAGAAAAAAGTAAATCGGTTAACATCACATTCCAATCTAAAAGCGGAAGCAATGTAAACGGAACCGCCTCCTTTATAGAAAAAGACGGGGAAGTCACTTTCACTGCTAATTTCACAGGATTAAAGCCGGGAGAACATGCTATTCACATTCATGAAAAATCAGATTGCTCTGCAGCCGATGCCACTTCAACCGGTGGACATTGGAACCCAACTTTTAAAAAACACGGAAGATGGACTGATTACGAACACCACAAAGGCGATATGGATAACTTTTACGCCAATGCGGATGGTAATGCTACAGTATTGTTTAAAACAAACGAATGGTGTGTGGGCTGTGGTGATGAAACCAGAGATATTCTTGGTAAAGCCGTAATCGTTCATGAAAAAGCCGATGATTATGTAACACAACCTACCGGAAATGCCGGTGCAAGATTGGCTTGTTCAGCTATCATAAAGTAGTAGTTTTTGGAAGATAAAGAACATCTATACTTCAGGAATGCGCAAGAATGGCGAGAATGGTTGCATCACAATCACCATACGTCAATGGGAGTTTATCTCATTTTTTACAAAGTAACCAGCGAATATGAGAGCATGCGTTGGGAAGAAGCCGTTCAGGTCGCCATTTGTTATGGCTGGATAGATTCAACCGTAAAGCGATTAGACAATGAACGCCGACGTCAAATGTTTACACCACGCAAAGACAAGAGTGTTTGGAGCAAACTCAACAAAACCTATATCGAGAAACTCATCGCCGATAATTTGATGCACGAAAGTGGTTTGCGCAAAATTGAAATTGCCAAGCAAAACGGCTCCTGGGAATCATTAGACCATGTGGAAAATCATATTATACCCGATGATTTGGCCTTGGCTTTTGAACAAAACAAAACTGCTTTAGAAAACTACAATAAGTTTAGTCCTTCGTATCGAAAAAGCTACTTATATTGGCTCAACCAAGCCAAAAGAGCGGAAACCCGCAAAGCCCGTATTGCTGAAATCGTTTCTCTATGTGCGCAAAATATCAAGTCACGAGGCACATTTTAAATTTGGTAACAAATTCATTACTTAGCACAAGCAAAAATGATTTAGTTTTGTGCCAATAATTAACAGCTAAATGATTAACCCTTCAGTTCACGGTTGGATAGACAAGTTTTTTGCAGAGCAAAGTTTGTCAGTGCATTCGTTTCCTCAAAACGAAACGGACTTCTACATCCGAACCAGAGCTACCGGATTTATATTTGGCCATGTGGTAAGTTTTGATGCTTCTATAACTATAGAAACTAAAGACCGACTTCCGCAAGAATTGTCAAAGATAGGCATGCTCAATACGCTTTATCAGATGTACCGTTTGACGAAGCAAAATGACAATGCTGCTAGCTTTATAAACGAAGCGGTAGCCTTTTACAGCACCATGATTCCAAAAGGATTTAATCCTCTAAAAAAAGTATTAGAATCAAGTTCGCCATCGAGCAAATTGGAAAAAATCATCCACGACAGAGTACAGACTAATGAGGATATGTTTAGCAAAAACTTCTCTCATGTGATTACAAATGCTTTGTTGTTTATAGATGTTTTGGCTTTCAAACAGCATCTTGAAAATGGCAGCATCTCCGAAAAGTATTCTACCAAAATTGAAGACATAGTCATCGGTATTATTTCGCTTTCGCTAAAAGCCAAAACCGGTATTTCACAACATGATGATTTGTTGTTGAAGCTGTTTGAATCTTCCGTTCGTTACAATAAATTTGCCACTACTACCTCTACTTCTATTGAAGATTTAGATTTAAGTTACTTATCCAATAACCTTGAAAAATACTATGTTATCGATTTGGCCGGAATAAGTTTGTGGAGCGATGAAAAGGTCGAAAACGAAGAGCGCTACTTTCTTTTCAAGTTAGGTGAATTGGTTAACATTACCGATGCTGTTATTTTAGAAAGCATTGATTTCATCAACGAATTTATTGTAAAATACAAAAAGGAAATTCCGTATTTCAACTTCTCCAATCCGGTGAAACACTTTTATGACCAAACCACCGAAAGTGTTGCGGTATTAATCAACAGAAATAAATCACGGCTGTTAAAAGAGATTTCTCAGAGTAAAGAATTGATGCAACTTTTGGCCAAATCAACCCACAAAGATTTAGACAAAGAAGAAAAGAAAAAAATTAAAAAACAGCTCCTCGACATCTGCAAAACGATTCCGTCACTGACGATATTCCTATTGCCGGGCGGTGGTTTGCTCCTACCGATATTGATCAAGTTTATCCCAAAAATGATGCCTTCTGCATTCAATGAGAATATTGAAGATTAAAAAAAAACAACCAAATAATTGATTGCTTTTTTTTATGTATTAAATAAAATATTGCTTAGTTACTGAACTTTAAGCGGTAAACTTCATCCAAGTTATCATTGGAAGTCATGTTAACTCCTAAGTCGGTCACGTAGCCGGAGTTCAATCCGTAAGCCCAACCGTGGAGTGTTAATTCCTGACCGTTTTTCCAAGCATTTTGTACTATAGAAGTTTTGGCCAAATCAAAGACTTGTTCTTGAGCATTGATTTCCACAAACTTGTTAAAACGTTCTTCTTCGTTAGTAAATGAATTCAGGTAATGTTCGTGCAAACGGTAAACGTCTTTGATGTGTCTGATCCAATTGTCAATCAATCCGATGGATTGGTTACCCATGGCGGCTTTTACACCTCCGCAGCCATAATGACCACATACAATAACGTGTTTCACTTTTAGAACATTGACAGCATAATCCAAAACACTTAACATATTCATATCACTATGGATAACCATATTGGCTATGTTTCTGTGTACAAATACTTCACCGGGTTTGGCACCAATAATTTCATTGGCAGGAACTCTGCTGTCAGAACAACCTATCCACAACAAAGGTGGCTGTTGGCCTTTAGACAAATCTTTAAAATAATCAGGGTCAATGGCTAACTGAGATTCTACCCATTTTTTGTTGTTATCAAGTATTTTTTTATAAAAATTGCTCATATAATAAATTTAGTCAAATATAGTAAATAAAAAACTTGAACTACATACAGGTAAAATAGATGTTTATAGGGTTGCGCTAAAGGAATTAATGTCTTAATTCTACCACTGAAAAATCCGGATTCAATTCGTCTTTGATATATTGACTGTCTTCATAAAAAGTAACTTCACCGGTTTCTATATTGTGCATGGCACCCACTATACCTATTTCTCCATTTTCAATCATTTGTTCTAAAATAAAACTGCGTTCAATGATGTTTTTGACATTGCGTTTAACGTTAATTTCAGCTACATTCTCAACGAATACAGCGTTAGAAGCATTGCGGTTATCCTTGGTTTCTTTCTCTTGGTAAACCGCAGGTTGTATTTTAGAAAGCAGTTCGGTAAGATTACCCATTTCTACGTGGTCACAAGCACCTTTTACGGCACCGCATTTAGAGTGACCCAATACCACAATCAATTTGGAACCGGCTACTTTACAAGCGAACTCCATACTGCCCAAGATGTCGGTATTCACAATGTTTCCGGCAATACGTACCGAAAAAACATCACCAAGCCCTTGGTCAAAAATAAGTTCGGCCGAAGTTCGGCTGTCAATACAACTCAATATAGTGGCAAAAGGCCATTGCCCGTCGCGGGTATCATTGACTTGCTCCAATAGATTGCGATGCGCTTGAAGATTACTAACAAATCGGTTATTACCATTCTTTAATAATTCAAGAGCTTTTCTGGGCGATATAGAAGCTTGTAGTTCTTTATTTAGCGTTTTCATTTTGTTTTATTTTTAATTTTCTACGTTAATCATTTTACGTTTCATGGCGTCATACTTTTGCTCAACAGTAACCGTATTCTTAAAATTATCACTGTCTTCAAGTTGATAAGCTTTTTTGAAGCCTTTCAATTTTACCTTGATATTTTCGTCAACGGCTCGAGTAGCCTTGAATTCACGAATCAAATCTAAAATATCGTGGGCAATGTATACTGTATCAGTAGCGTTGATAACCACTTTTGAATTTTCAGGCAAATCATTCAAAGTTGATTTGATAGCGGCTTTATTCAAAAAAGAAACTTCTTGAGCCAACTCGATATGAATGATATCTCCTTCATGATATTCTTCCTTTCTGAATTTAAAGGCCCGTTTAGAATTTCCGATGAGTACAAAAATGATATTGACAATCATTCCCAATGCCACTCCTTTGAGCAAGTCGGTAAATACCACGGCTACAAAAGTTAAGATAAAAGGAATAAACTGGTAAATTTTGTCTTTTTTCCAAAAATGCTTGATGGTTTTTGGATTGGCCAATTTGTAACCAACCAACAACAATACTGCGGCCAAAGTGGCTAATGGAATTTTGTTCAACAACACCGGAATGGTCAAAACACTTATCAACAAAAGAAAGCCGTGAATAATGGCCGACATCTTTGATTTGGCACCCGCCGCATTATTAGCAGAAGTTCGCACCACAACAGAAGTCATAGGCAAACCACCCAATAATGAACTTACCATATTACCAATTCCTTGAGCTTTTAGCTCAACATTCGTATTAGTGTAACGTTTTTGAGTGTCCATTCGATCGGCTGCTTCAATACACAATAGCGTTTCAATAGAAGCCACAACCGCGATGGTTGCTCCGATTCCCCAAACTTTGAAATTGGTAATGGCTGAAAAATCCGGAATTACAAAAATACTCTGAAACTCTTCAAGACTGGTCGGCACCGGTAATGCCACCAAGTGATCTCCGGAGATTGCTAATGAACTTCCGGTTTGAATAAATACTTCATTTAAGATAATTCCAACAATAACAGCTACCAATGCCGCAGGAACTAACTTTATTTTTTTAAGAAATTCAACTTTATTCCATCCAATTAAAATAGCCAGTGAAATCAAAGTAATAACCAATGAACCTAATTGTATGTGGTCAATCACTGAAAACAGTTCAGAAAAAGTATTTTGACCATCTGCTTGTACAAAAGATTCATCTCCTTCAAAATCCTTATCATAACCAAAGGCGTGCGGAATTTGTTTCAAGAAAATGATCACTCCAATACCGGCTAACATTCCTTCAATAACATTGTTGGGGAAAAAATTTGAAATGGTTCCCGCTTTTAGAAACCCTAAAGTCAATTGAATCAAGCCGGCTATAAAAACAGCCATCAGAAAGATATTGAAGGCACCCAAATCGGTAATAGCGGTTAAAACTATAGCCGTTAAACCGGCTGCCGGTCCCGAAACACTCAAATGGGAAGTACTTAAATAGCCCACTACAATTCCGCCAACAACGCCGGAAATAATACCTGAAAATAGTGGCGCGCCTGAGGCCAATGCAATACCTAAACACAATGGCAATGCCACCAAGAAAACCACTAAACCTGATGCGAAATCAGATTTAAGGTTTGCAAAAAGATTGATTTTTTTTGTCATACCAATAATTAATTTAATACATAAAAAAGCTTCGCTAAGGCGAAACCATAACGGATGTATTAAACCAATTCGGGCGGTGGAGAAAATATTTCTTCAGAAACGTTATCATGACGTGATAGGTTCTCAGAAATGATTTTGGAATCTGGGTTAAGCTCAGACTCAGTAAAAGGGTAATCAAAACATTGCTTTAAAGCCTTGATTTCTTTGATATCCTTGTGAATTTCTTCTTCAGCAAAACTATAAAAAACAGACATATCAGCACTCTTCTTTATCAACGTAACCACTGTTGGAGTTGAAAGAAAAGTAACAAATATTACTAATATGAAGCCTGCTATAAATTTCATATCACAAAAGTAGTTATTCAATTAAGGTTAAAATTGGTTATTATAAAAATTTTAACAGAATTTTAGACCCCAAATTTAGGAAATATCAAGGCTTCAATACTATAGGTTTAATTTATAGTTTTTATCTTTGCATCAAATTTGATTATATCATGACCATCACTCAATTGAAATATGTTTTGGCAGTTGCCGAACACAAAAACTTCACGCTGGCTGCAGAAAAATGCTTTGTAACACAACCTACACTGAGCATGCAAATTCAAAAGATTGAAGAAGAATTAGCCGTTCAAATTTTTGACCGCACCAAGAAACCTATTCAGCTTACGGAAATTGGACAAAAAATTGTCAATCAATCCAAAAACATTGTCAACGAAGCTGACCGAATTCAGGATATAGTCGACCAACAAAAAGGATTTATAGGAGGAGAATTCCGTTTGGCTATCATCCCAACAGTAATGCCGACATTGCTTCCGATGTTTTTGAATAATTTCATCAAAAAATACCCAAAAGTCAAGCTCATCATTGAAGAGCTAAACACTGCGGAAATCATCACCAAGTTGAAAAACGGTCATTTAGATGCCGCCATCGCCGTTACGCCATTGGAAGATGAGAAAATCAAAGAAATTGTATTGTATTACGAGCCGTTTGTGGCTTATATTCCTGAGAACCACCAATCGTTTCACAAAAAAGAAATAGAAGTTGGGGACTTAAATATGAATGAAATTTTACTGCTTCAAGACGGACACTGCTTCAGAGATGGTATTTTGAACTTGTGCAAAAACTTGAACAACGAAGAAAAAACGCATTTCCAAATAGAGAGCGGCAGTTTTGAAACCTTGATAAAATTGGCCGATGAAGGTTTGGGCACTACACTATTGCCCTATTTGCATACCTTAGATTTGCCGGCCAAAGATGTACTAAAGCTCAAACATTTTGTAGAGCCGAAACCGGCGCGGGAAGTGAGTTTGATTTTTCCCAAAAATGAATTGAAGATACATATCATTGATGCACTAAGAAGTACTATTTCGGGTGTAATCAAGGGGGCGATTACTTTTCAAAATGTGGAAATCATCAGTCCGTTACAAAAAAAATAAGGAGTTGTTGCACCAACTCCTTATTTCATTCTGTTCTAACTAACTACAGATAAACAGTCTTTTAATTCCGGGTGCTCTTTGGTAAAGAATTGAAGCCATCTTTTTAATTGTTCTATCTCATAAGGCAGTAAATTTTTTACTGCTTTCTTTAATTCTTTAGCAAAAAGAATCGGGTCAAAACTTACTCTCTCGAGTACCGATTTAGTGTAATCGTAAATCATTCTAGGCATAATCTTAAGATTTGGGGTTATCTTATTGTAAGAACGTTTGGTAAAAGTAAAATAAAATTTGTTTCACCGCAATAAAAAATGTTAAAAAACATCGTTTAAGTACCTTAAAAGTCGACAAAATGCATTTTTAATAAATTTTAATACGTTAAATATTACAAGATCAAGATGATAGCATAAAAAAAGGAATCGTTTAAATTCCTTTAGTTTTTATTAATTAACATTTAAGATACATTGTCTAAGTTCCGGTTTTTCTTCGGTAAATTTTAGCAACCAGTTTGTTAACTCTTCAAGTTCGTATGGCAATAAGAACTTATAGGCTTTAGAAAGCTCTTTGCAAAAAAGGTCAACATCAAAACTTACTCTTTTTAACACAGACTTAGTGTGGTCTAACATTGTTTTAGACATAGAGAGTTATAAATTTTAGGTTTGAAAATTAGTAAGAACGAATAATTATTTCATCAAATTTATTGAAAAAAATATACCGTCGGTAAAAATCATCGTTAAAAATAACTTCAAAAAAAGTTAATTTTTTCAAACTCCTTTAGTGGCGCGCAACATTTCTCTTTTGCCCGGAGCGCCCGGCAACTTTTCTACAGAAAATCCTGCTGATATCATCGCTTTTTTAATCGAAGTGCGACAAGCATAAGTAACCAAGACGCCATTCGCTTTCAATGCCTTAAACATGGCTGCAAATATAGCTTCTGACCACAATTCGGGTTGTACTCTGAAACCAAATGCATCAAAGTAAATCAGGTCAAAAGCATTGCTGTCATTGATATCCTGAAAATATTGTTGGCGTTTGGTAAGGGTAAATTCGGGTGGAATCATATTCTCTTCTTCCCAATCAACTTGGTGTAAAAGTTGAAAGACATGACTTTCCTTAGCCTCAATTTCTTGGGCATAATTCATCTGTAAAGCTTCCTCTAAAGCTATTGGATAAGCTTCAACGCCAACATAATGTATCTTTTGATTGGTGTTTTTTTGGGCTTCCAAATAAGTGATAAAGGCATTCAATCCGGTACCGAAACCAATCTCTAAAATAGAAATGGATTTTCCTTCGAAAAGTGAAAACCCATTCTTTATAAATACGTGATAAGCTTCTTGAACGGCGCCGTGCTTTGAATGATAACTTTCATTCCAATCGGGCAAATAAATGGTGGTAGAACCATCTTGGGTTTGAATAATTTCGCGTTTCAAAATTACTCTTTAATGTATAATTTTTTTATCCTCGGAATCGGCCCGCCACATTTTTGTTGGTGGCATTGGATACAAGCATCAACACCGGTATTAAAATGCTCTTTGGCATTTTTAGGATCTTTATAAATCATTTCCTGTGCTTTGATAAACTTCGCTGCTTGCTCTTTAAAGAAAGCATCGTTGTCCGACTCATCGGTCATCACCGCTTCATGAATTCTTAAAAAATGTTGCGGAAACTGTCCAATGGTATCGCCTTTTTGAATGCGTTCCTTTAAACGCTTGTTATCCACATACATTTGTTCCATCAAAGCGGCCATTTCTGACATTTGGTACATTTCTAACTTATTTTCGGTTTTGGGTTCGCACTTTTCTTCCGCTGTTTTTTCTGCTGCCTTCTGGCAAGAAAGCACCGACAGCACTAAAAAAAGAAGCACCAAAACAACTACTATAACTTTCTTCATCGAAGTTTATTTTTTGATGTAAACACCATCAGCCAAGAAGGAATAGGTAACTTCTGGTTTAGTGATTTTTGCAATCTCTGCTGCCGATTTTCCGCCATCTTTGGCATAATGCTTCAATTCATCTACCGAAACCACATCGACAAAAGCTTTGCCATTAACAATCGCCGTGCTGTTATCTGCATTCAACGGTACAAAAAATGCGTAGTCTTTAAATTTTACAAATGAAGTATCATCGCCGGCCATTTCCATCTTCATCCAACAACCTTTCTTTTTACAAACCGATTTGATATTGGATTGAAATTGTACGGTAATCGTATCTCCCTTCTTAAGGCTCTTGTATTTTTTAAGCATTTGGTCTTTGGTCAAAATCTTGGTCACTTTGAATTTTTCTCCAAACAAAGCATAATTTTTGGCATCAAAAGCGGCTGCCTTTGCTTTGGATTGCGCCATAACAATATTGCCTACAAATAGCGCAATAACAATAAGAAGTAAATTTATTTTTTTCATGTTTTACGGTTTTAGAATTACAAAAGTAAACAGATTAACAATTTCACATACAATTATGGCAATTAATTTCTCGTTTTAATGAAATATTAAGACAAAAAATAGGGAGCCAAAGAGAATTTGGAAAAAAGCATTCAATATTTTTTAAGGGTGCAAATGGCTAATATTTTTTTATTAGTTTTACAAAAAACTAACAACACAACTTATAATTTTGAGGAATACCACACAACTATTTGATTAATAGCTACATAAAGTTAGTTTCCTCGTTAAACTTGATACTAAATGATGTTAAAAACACCTTCCGAAATCGATATAGTTAGAGCTTCAGCGTCTAAAATTAAAGATGTCGATTTTGAAAACCTTGCCTTTGGAAACACCTTTACTGACCACATGTTGGTTTGTGACTTTAGAGAAGGTCAATGGCAAAAACCTATTATAAAACCATACGAACCGTTTTTGATTGATCCATCTGCTAAAGTGTTTCATTATGGTCAGGCCATCTTTGAAGGAATGAAAGCTTATAAGGATGAAAACGATGACGTTTGGTTGTTTAGACCGGATGAAAATTTACACCGTTTCAATAAATCAGCCAAAAGAATGGCCATGCCCGAAGTTCCTGAAGATATTTTCCTGGGCGGTTTAAATGCCATCCTTGATTTGGAAAGAGATTGGGTTAAGAAAGGTTTGGGCAACACTTTATACATCAGACCATTTATGATTGCGATAGGTTCGGGCGTTATTGCACAGCCATCCACTCAATACCGATTTATGATTATCCTTTCCCCTGCTCGTTCTTATTATTCGGGTGAAGTGAAAGTGATTATTGCAGAACATTTCAGTCGTGCTGCCAATGGCGGAATCGGTGCAGCCAAAGCAGCCGGAAATTATTCGGCTCAATTTTACCCACAAAAATTGGCTCAAGAAAAAGGGTTCCAACAAATCATTTGGACTGATGATGCCACGCACACCAAACTGGAAGAAGCCGGAACGATGAACGTATTTTTCAGAATCAACGATACTTTATATACCGCACCAACCAGTGAAAGAATTTTGGATGGTGTAACCCGTAAAAGCTTAATTGAATTGGCCAAACGAGAAGGTATTAAAGTAGAAGTTCGTTCGGTATTGGTAGACGAATTAGTAAACGCTGCCAAAGACGGAAGCTTAAAAGAAATCTTTGGTGCCGGAACAGCAGCCGTAGTTAATCCTATCGTTGGGTTTCAATACAAAGACGTGTATTATGAGCTGCCAAAACTAGAAAACTCATTTGCTTTAGAATTAAAAGACAAACTGACGAAAATTCAATACAAATTGGCTGAAGATACTTTTGGCTGGACTGTAAAAGTATAGATTTAACCAAACTTTACGAATAAAAACTCTCGAGAAATCGGGAGTTTTTTTTACTTATTGTCTTAGGACTGTAAGATAATCTTTCAAATAAATTTTATAACCCTTAAAAAAAGAATATTATTGAAAAGAAAGTATTTTAAATCATCATTTTTGAACTAATTTTGCTCAATAAATACCACATTTATGATCCGTTTTTACCCACAAGAAGTCTTTCGAGAAGTCGAAATAGATTATCCTTTGCAATTGCGTTATGCTGTATCCAACAGAGGAAGATTGATAAGTTTTACTAATGATTTTAAAGACGGCAAAGTCTTGAAAGGCGGAGTGGTTGACGGCTATAGAACCTTGCGATACAAAATGCGTAAAGACGGCAAGCTTCTCAATAAGTCGATTTGTATTTATAAATTGGTTGCCGAATTGTTTATCCCGAAAACTTCAGAAGACCAACTGTATGTAATCCATTTGGACCACAGCAGAGACAATGACGTAGTTTCTAATTTGAAATGGGTTAACTATGAGGAAAAAATGGCTCATTACAGGAAAAGTCCCGCCGTAATCAAATCTAAACTAAAACTCATAGAGCACAATATTAAATCGGACGGCAGAAAATTAACCTCTACAGATGTCATTCGCCTGAAAAAAATTCTAAACAAACCAAACCGCAAAACCCGCATCAAAATATTAGCCAAACTATTCGGCATCAGCGAAATGCAAATTTACCGAATTAAAACCGGTGAAAATTGGGGTCATATCAAAGTTTAGTTTAACGCAAAATCTCCTCAAAACTAGGCTTAAAGTAATTCGGGCCTTTCATTACTTTACCGTCTTCTCGGTAAATAGGTTTGCCGTCTTCACCCAGTTTACTCATATTGCTGCGTTGTATTTCGTCAAACACCTCTTCTATTTTGTGTTGCAACCCGTGTTCCAAAATCGTTCCGCACAGAATATAAAGCATGTCACCGAGCGCATCGGCAATTTCAACTAAGTCGTCATTCTGCACTGCTTCTAAATATTCTTCGTTTTCTTCTTTCATCAAATTGAAGCGCAACATATTCTTTTGTTCACCCAAATGACCTTTCATTTCGTGGCTTACGCCCAATCCGAATGCAGTGTGAAATTCTTTTACTGCGTTGATTTGTTTTTGCATTTTTTAACTAAATTAAATGATACTGCAAGTTATAACTTTACAATACATTTGAGTATTTTTGTTGAAAATTTGGAATAAATGTTCACAACTGGTCAATGGATTTTCGCCGCTTTGTTCTTTGTCGCTTTCGTAATTGCAGCCTATTTTGCCTATGGCAAAGACAAAGCCTTACACAACAAGTTTTATAAGGGAAGTTATAAAGTTCTCATTGCGTTCATACTTTTTATCTTGATGTTGTTTGTGATAAAAGTGTTTATGAAACACTAGTCTATTTCCCTTTAAAAAGATTGACACTCACCGTCGCCAAATCTGAATTTGGGAATCGGGTGAAGACTTTGTCATCTGAAAACAAACCGGCTTCCGCGGCTATTTTGTGTAAAACGTCAATCTCTACTATGTATTGGTCTGAAAATCCGTGTGTAGCATCATAAGCGGTTGCGGCTGTTCTGCCTATATTATTTGCGGTTAATTCCGGTGCTACAGTATGCAACTCGATTAAAAGCAAACCAAATTTTTCCACAAACGGCGACCATTTTAATAAGTGTTCCAATAAATTGTCTTCAACTTCATTATTACTGATTCTTCTGCCACGATGTGCAAATGCTCCTGTTGAAGAACTGACGCGGTTTGGCGTTTTGGTTTTTGGTTCTTCCCAAATGCGGTTGTGGTCAAGAAAAGTTCTCACATTCAGTAACTCTTTTAAATCGATGCTGTAATCTTCTTTTAAAGTATCGGCCAATAATTGCGGTCTTCCGATGTCACCCCAAATCACTTTCGCCCAAATATCGGCTTTGATTAAATTGGCGCGGGTGACTTTCAACGCGGCTTCGTTATAATCAACCCCTACCAAAAACAGCGGATATTCGTCGAGCATTTTGCCACGTTTGGTTTGGCGCTCAATTACATCAAAAATATGTTCCAAAAAAGCGCCGTTACCGCAACCCATATCCAAGATTCCCTTGGGTTGTTCAGCAATCGGTCGGTTGAATAATTCTATTATAATCTCGTCTACGATTTTAAAATATTCGGCATGCGCGCCGCCACTACCCCAAACATTCATTTCACGATCAACATGCAACTCGGTTTCGTGTTCGCCAATATTGCGGAGAATTGAAGCATTGCCAAAAAGCAGTTCGTCCATTTTGCGAAGCGTTGGAATATAAGAAACCGTTACACCGTAAGCCGCAGCTCTTTTGGCATAAAACAAACCCGTTTCCGTGAATTGATAGTTATCGCCTTTTTTGGTAAACCAATTTAAATGAGCCAGAAAATCCAAAATCTCTTTAAAACATTCCGGCTTTTTGTGGAACTCTTCCGGACGAAAGGAAGTTTCCATAAAATACTTATGAAACATGCCCGTCATGCCCAGCATTACAATGGTTGGACCCACCAAATTGCCTTCGATATGATACAAAACCTGTTCTTGAAGAGAACGCACTTTTGCATCATCCGATAATTTTAGACCAAAATTAGTCTTGTATTTTTGGAACAATTCATTGAGCATTTCAAAGGGCTCAACTTCAAATTTACGCGGGTGAAAATGCTCTGTAAATTGAAGTAATTCAAAAACGCCTTCATAAAGCGGAACCAAAGCAAATGCTTCAGCACTTTTATCATTGATGCTAAAAGTAACTTCATCCTTAACGTTATCTACCTTTTGGTTCAACCATCCTTGTGAAGCTAAAACCCGAAGAGCGACATTGAGATAACCTGCATTGGCTTTAAACTTTTCGGTCAACTCTAAAAGCGATACGGTTTGCGCTTGCAGGATAAATTTCAAAACCCCTTTTTTATGCAGAGAATAAGCAACCGGAACAGTTGTAATACCGTCTAAATGCCTGAATAAAATCCCTCGAAGTTCGCTTTTGGTTTTCATAGATAGTGATTTGATTACAAACAAATATACTCAATTGGGAAATATCAAAAGTTAAATGTTTTATCTTAACTTTGTGTCACCTAAAAATCGACCGATGAGAATTCTGAAATACATATTCCTACTGATATTATTAGCTTTTATAGGCGTTACTGTTTATGTAGCTACTCAAAAAGGCGATTTTGAAGTCTCTAAAAGCACCGTAATTCACAGTCCGAAAGGCATTGTTTTTGATTTTGTGAATGACTATAAAAACTGGGAAACCTTTGGCGCGTGGATGACCAAAAATCACGGTATTACCTTTAATTATCCGGCTAAAACCATGGGCTCAGGTGCCAATTTTTCTTGGCAAAAAGACGGAGATGAAGGGTTTATCAAAACGTATTACGCCAAAGAAAATGACAGTTTAGTTCAAAAAGGTAACCTAAACGGAACAACCGCTACTTTCCATTGGAAATTTAAAGACACAATTGGCGGCACCAAGATTACGATTCACTGCAAAGGAAAAATGGATTTGTTGACCAAAATCAATACGTTTTTCAATGGCGGGATGTCCGGATTAGTATCGGATGTCTTTGAAAAGAGTCTGAGAAACCTCGACAAGACTTTAGACTATGAAATGAAAACGTATTCGATTAAAGTCAATGGCATTACCCAACGTAATTCTGGTTTTTGCTTGAAACAAACGGTTTCATGTAAGATTAAAAATCTGTCTAAAAACATCAAAATTATGATGCCTCGTATGGTTCATTTCTTTAAAAAGAACCAATTGACCATGGCGGGAAAACCTTTTGTACAATACGAGCGCTATGATGTGGCCAATGATTTTGTGACGTTTTCCGTTTGTGTACCAACGACCAAACAAATATTTGTGGCCTCGGGTAGCGATGTGATTTCGGGTGAAATTGTACCTTTTACTTGTTTGAAAACAACTTTGACCGGAGACTATTCCCATACACAAGAAGCTTGGACAAAAGCCAGAAAATATATAACCGATAACGGTTTCAAAGAAAACTTCGCCGGAAAATATACCGAAGTTTACATCAAAACCATAGATGACATCAAACAACCGTCTAAATGGGTGACTGAAATTCACATACCGGTATTTCCAAAAGCACCGGTAGTTGCCCCAACCTTTGTTTTGCCAACAGCGCAGACAACTGAACCTGCTGTAACGAATAGTACTCCGACTGAAACGCCATAATTTTTTTTGAATGGGATTAAACCTTTTCTTTTATCTTTATTCCAACAGTTAAATTATCGCTTTGCAAGAAGAAAAGGATTTTATTCGGGAATTATTAGATCCGAAAACGCACAATATGGCGTTTCAAAAGCTCTTGCGGGATTACCAAAGACCTTTATACCATCACATACGCAACATTGTTTTAAACCATGATGATGCTGACGATGTGTTGCAAAATACTTTTGTGAAAGTCTTTCAGCATCTGAAAAATTTCAAAGGCGACAGTAAATTATTTTCCTGGATGTACCGAATTGCAACTAATGAAGCCATTACGTTCATCAATCAAAAAGCCAAGCGCAATGGAACAACCAGCGAAGCAATGCAAACCAAAATAGTGGAAAACTTAAAAGCCGATGATTATTTTGACGGTAATGAAATTCAGATAAAATTGCAAAAAGCCATTACCTTGTTACCCGAAAAACAACAATTGGTTTTTAAAATGAAATATTACGAAGAAATTAAATACGAAGAGATGTCGGAGATTTTAGGTACTTCGGTTGGTGCATTGAAAGCGTCCTACCATCACGCCGTTAAAAAAATTGAAGATTTTATGAATACCAATTAAACCTTATAAACTTATTTTTGTCAAAGCTTTATGAAATCATTTAAACTAGATAACGAACCCAAAATCACTTCAGGATTTACAATGCCTGATGATTACTTTGATTCGTTTACAGACAAGGTGTTAGCCCGAATTCCGAAAGAAGAACCGAAAGTAATTTCATTTTTCAGCCGAAGAAAAACTTGGTATTATGTCGCTGCTGCCGTAATTGTGATGCTGTTGTTTGTTCCGATTTACAATAATTTCACCACTCAGTCGAATGAAGTTGATGCCGTTGCCTTAGAAGATTATGTTACCAATCAAGCTACTATTTCTGATGAAGAAATTGCTAACTTATTAGACCAAGAAGATTTAGAGAAAATGAAGTTAGAATTAAATCTGGGAGAGGAAGCAATGGAAGACATCTTAATAAACAACAACGATTTAGAACAATATATTATAGACTAAGATATGAGAACCCATAAAATACTACTTGCAATCATTTTACTGTTTTCGATTAACACTTTTGGCCAAGGCGGTCGTTTAATGAGAGAAAAGAAAGAGCAAATTAAGGCTATGAAAGTAGCTTACATCACCAATGAATTATCATTGACACCCGATGAAGCCGCTAAATTTTGGCCATTATACAATGCTTTTGATGACAAGCAGCAAGAAATCAGAAAGCAAAAACTCAAAGGCTATCTGGACCGCATTGATGATGAATCTTTTGACAACTTATCTGAAAAAGAAGCTTCAACTATTTTAAGCCAAATGGAAAGCACCGAAGATGAATTGTACCAGGCCAAGAAAAAGTTTATCGCCAGTTTGAAAGGCATAATTCCTTCTACCAAAATCCTAAAACTCAAAAAAGCGGAAGAAGGTTTCAACCGAAAACTACTGCAACAATACCGTGATAAAAAACTCGGAAGATAAAAAGATAAGAGAGCCAATTGGCTCTCTTATCTTTTGAATTCTATTTTAATAATCTTATTCTTTCCCGCAGCAAAAGCTGTATCACTGTCCAAAAATCGTATGGTGTATAAAGTTGGATCAGATAAAAATTGTTGCCAAGTATGACCGCCATCCGATGAATATTGTAAACCGCTTGCTCCTACTGAAACTATACCTTTGCCTTTAGATTTTGGTACAAATTGCACACAGGAAGCATAACCAAAACCGGTGTTTTCGCCTATCAATCTCCATGTTTTACCACCATCGTTTGTAATAGCTTTGTTTTGGAAATTTTGAGTTGGTTTTTCATAATCGCCTCCTGCAATAAATCCGATGTTTTTATTATAGAAATCGGCTGTGAAAATTCCGGTCATTGATTCGCCTTGCACTATTGGTGTTTCATACACTTGCCAAGATTTACCTTTATCATCTGAGTGAAAAACCCTTGACTTCTTGCCTCCGGAAACTATCCAAACGCTATTTCCTTTAAGAACTATATTGGTGTTGCTGGCTGCAAATGCGGCTTCACCATCAACCACTTTGGGAAGATTATCACAAGAAATTTTTGCCCAATGATTGCCTCCGTCACGCGTTATAATCACGGAAAGGCAATCGGCTGTAGGATCACCAATGGCAATACCTTCTTTTTCATTCCAAAACTGCATGCTATCGTAGAATACTTTTTCGTGATTTTCTTGGTAAACCAAAGTCTTATCGGCTAAATCATTAGAAAACTTGTACAATCTGACCGGATTCCCTATTGATAAAGCAAAGAAATTTTTACCGTTATTGGCCAAACTCCTGTATTCGTATGGTATGGTATCGGTAACTATCGCTTGATTAATGTTATTGTTTTGTTTCGAAAGGCGAATAAAGCCTACCTTACTTTTATCTCCGGCGAAATAGATTTTATCGGCTACTATCGAAATCGCTCTAATACTGATTTTATCCTTCAAAACAGTGTCTATTTCAACCGAATGAAAAGTTTGCGCTTTTGTATTAGTCACCAAAACAAAAAAAAATATTGTGGAAAGGAATAGTTGATTTTTCATTGCAAATACAGGGATTTGAAGCGAATATACAAATTTTGATTCAGTTAAGATTTAGTTAAAACCATTAAAAAAAATCCTATGGCATAGTAATTGGATGTTCGCTATCAAAACTATTCCATCTTAAAATATTATATTATGAAAGCTAAAGTTATAACATTGTCGGTGCTGTCGTTGTTGAGCATCTCTACCCTTTTTGCCCAAGACAGGACTACGGTTTCAGCCTACAACTCTGAAATCAGTGATAACCTTGATTTAAGAGCCGTGGCTTCAATTTTTGGTGATTCCAGAGATTTAGCCGATTTTGAAAGAAGGTTAAATGACCCGAAAATTCAAATCTCCAATTTGGATCTAAACGAAGACAATCAAGTAGATTATTTGCGTGTAATTGAAACTGTGGAAGGCAATGCCCACTTAATTGTTATCCAATCAGTACTTGGGCGCGATACCTATCAAGATGTGGCTACCGTTGAAGTAGAGCGAGATAGAAACAATCGAGTTCAGGTTCAAGTTGTAGGTGATGTTTATATGTATGGTCCTAATTATATCTACGAACCTGTTTATACCTATACACCAGTAATATATACTACATTTTGGGTAGGTAATTACAGACCGTATTATTCTTCATGGTATTGGGGATATTATCCAAGTTATTACTACGCTTGGTCCCCTTGTCCAATTTTCAGATACAGAAGTCATATTGGTATAACCATCAATTTCAATCACCATTACAACTACGTAAACTACAGAAGATGTGGCGTCGCATACAATAGTTATTACAGAGCTGGTCGAAGAGGAAATGCATATGAAGTTCGTTATCCGAATCGTTCCTTCCAAGTTAGAAATACCGGTTATGCCAACCGTCACGAGTTAGACAGAAACAGAAATATCAGAACAGTCGGTACCAGAGAATTCACTAACAATAGTCCAAGAAATAACAATACCACAGGCATTTCTCCCAGAGTAAATCCATATACCAGAGCTGAATCGCCAAGGAGCGCTAATACCCAAGCCTCTTCACCCAGAACTAATGGCAATCCGAGAAGCGAATCACCGAGAACCGTTGTTGCAAATGGCAATCCAATAAGCGAATCACCTAGATCGGTCAGAAATGAACAAGTTTCTCCAAGAGTAAACTCCAATCAAGGTTATGAATCACCCAGAAGTACAGCACCAAGAGGCAATACCCAAAGTTATGAAACACCATCCAGAGGTTATGCCAATCAAGGGAATCAATCTCCTCGCGCTGAATCACCGAGAGCAAATGCCCCAAGAGAAATGTCAAGTCCGAGAGGCAACTCCGGTGGACAAAGAGAAGTCGCAAGCCCTAGAGGAAATGGCGGAGGACAAAGAGAAATGTCGAGCCAAAGAGGTGGGTCACAAAGAAATGAAAGTGGCTCAAGAGGAAACAGAAGAAGTTAATTTGTACATATAGTTTTGTTGTTGGAAAAGGACATCGCTTAGGCGATGTCTTTTGTTTTTAAAAATAATTGACCGTTAGAGAATGAGATATGGCAAAAAGATATAAATTTGCTCTCTTTAACATTTTATTATGAGCTCTCACAGCCATCAAAATTTACATTCAAGACTCTCAGCAGCAGGATTACTTTTAACATTAGGAATCATCTATGGAGACATTGGTACTTCGCCTTTGTATGTAATGAAATCCATTATAGATGAAAATAGAATAAGCCCCGATTTAGTTCTCGGCGGTTTGTCTTGTATCCTTTGGACCTTAACCATGCAAACCACATTAAAGTACGTAATCATCACACTAAATGCTGATAATCACGGGGAAGGCGGTATTTTCTCCTTGTATTCATTGGTCAAAAGAACCAAAATACAATGGCTTATCGTTCCGGCCATCATCGGTGGAAGTTTGCTCTTAGCCGAAGGAATCATCACACCTCCTATTTCCGTTTCCTCAGCTGTCGAAGGTTTACTCATCTTTAAACCGGATATTCCAACCATTCCGATTGTAATTGCAATTTTGTTTGTATTGTTTACCATACAACAATTCGGGGCCAAAATTGTAACCAAGTTTTTCTCTCCTGTAATGCTCGTTTGGTTCACCATGTTAGGCGTTTTAGGAATTATACAAATTACCCAAAACTTTGAAGTCTTAAAAGCTGTTAATCCTTATTATGCATATAAGTTATTGACTTCGGATGCCTCAGGTCATGGTTTCTTTATATTAGGTGCTGTCTTTCTTTGTACTACCGGAGCAGAATCATTGTATTCGGATATGGGACATTGCGGAAGAAGAAATATCCGTGTGAGTTGGATTTTTGTAAAAACTACTTTGGTGCTGAATTACTTCGGACAAGGGGCTTATTTGTTACAACACAACGGTAGCACTTTATCCCAGTTAAACGACCACAATCCGAATCCGTTTTATCTAATTATGGCCGAATGGTTCCAACCTATTGGAATTGTAGTAGCAACCTTAGCCGCAATCATTGCATCACAAGCGTTAATCAGCGGTTCATTTACTCTGATTAATGAAGCCATGAGATTAAATTTCTGGCCAAAAGTAAAAATCAATTATCCAACTGATGTTAAAGGACAATTGTATATTCCGTCTATCAACTGGTTGTTATTCATTGGTTGTGTAGGTATCATTTTATACTTCAAAGAATCCAAATACATGGAACACGCCTATGGGCTTTCCATTATTTTAGGAATGATGATGACTACGACTTTATTGAACTTCTATTTGATTATGAAAAGGGTCAAATGGTATTTTATTGGCGCGATTATTACCGCTTACGGTGTTATTGAAATGAGCTTCTTGATTGCCAATGTGACTAAATTCATGGAAGGTGGTTATGTCACCTTAGCCATCGCCATCTTCTTAATTGGGATCATGTCGACTTGGTTTTTGGCCAAAAAAATCAGCAAAAGTTATACTAAAATTGTCAAAATCAACGACTACAAAAAAGTACTGGCAGAACTAAGCGTTGACTTATCGATTCCAAAATATGCTACGCACTTAGTATACATGACCAACTCCAATCGAAGCGATGAAATTGAAGAAAAAGTAATGTACTCTATTCTTCAAAAAAGACCTAAACGCGCCGATTTATATTGGTTTATCCACGTCAATATCTTGAGCGAACCTTATAAAAAAGAGTACCGCGTTACCGAAATTATCAAAGACGATATCTATCGCATCGATTTTTACCTTGGCTTTAGAGAACCAACTAAAATCAATCTGATGTTCAAACAAGTAATCAAAGACATGGTTGAACGTGGCGAAGTAGATATTACCAGCCGATACGAATCTTTGAGCAAAAACCACATCATTGGTGACTTCAAATTCGTGCTGTCTGAAAAATTCTTATCCAATGATAGTGACTTGACTTTCTTTGAAAAAATTGTGATGAACACTTATTTCACCATGAAAAAAATGAGTTTATCAGAAGAAAAAGGCTTTGGTTTAGACAGTAGTTCGGTGAAAATTGAGCAATTCCCACTGGTAATCCACGCACCCGAAAAAATCGAAATGCGCAGAATTGACGGCGATCGGACTATTTTATAATTTTACCGTTACCAATAACCTTCCCGGCATGGACAATTGAATAAAAGTAAGTGCCTTGTGCTAAGTCGGAGGTTTCAATTGAAGTTAATCCTGTAAATGATTTGTCCGAAATTATTTTGGCATTACTGTCGTATATTTTTATATGATAAATCATCCCAGGCATTCCGGTAATATTCACAAAATCACTCGCAGGATTGGGGTAAACCTTGATAACATTATCAGTTAGGGTAACTGCTACACTCAACCCATTACATTGCAAACAATTTTTTTGATAGGTAATCGTGTTATCTGTAGTGATTTGATTGTCAAACAAATTACCCTGACTGCAATTTCCTTTTAACTGATAGTCCAACCAAAGCAAAAGATAAGAATTGATAATGGTTTGCTGAACCGCTCTGCTAATGGTGGGTTGTGGCGAACAAGAACTTTCCCCTACATTACATAAAAAATTATTATTGGCCATTTGACAATGACTTCCACCAACAATACTGAGTAACGTTTTGCAAGTGCTTGACAATGCATTATACATAGGAATTTGATGCGCATTAGGCGGTGTAACACAATCATTGGCACCGGAGAAAATCAAAGCCGGAATACCAATAGAAGCTGCAGCGTTTACAGCAGAAGGATTGGTTTCTGCAGGCGCAAAATTGACTATAGTTTTAATGGTACTGCTGAGTTGGGCCGCCAAAAAAGAAGCGCCACCACCCATACTGTGACCCATCACCGCATTCATGGTACTGATTCTGTTGTAAAAAACAGAGGTCGCATTATTATTCAAAACCGTCATTTGCTCTAAAACAAAAGCCAAATCTTTTCCAAAATCTAAATGAGAAGGAGAAATAGTGCCTTCGGTTTTGGGGAACATCATGATATAACCATTGGGCACCAAAGCATTCCAAAAATTTTGATAAGCATCCCAAGTCATCACAAAGCCATGACCAAAACTCAACACCGGAAAAGTTCCACTAGTAGCCGTCATCACCACATTATCACCGGCGACATCCGAGGGATAATAAATTTCCGTAGCAATCACACGATTGTTTCTGGTAGGATCGGTAAAGTTAATCGTGGTATGGCCAATTTGAAACGGTTGAGCCCAACCGATTGGAGTAATACCTATAAGAAAAAGAGCAACAAACAACTTAACAGGTTTCATTTTGAGAGAATTAATCAAATCAAATATAGGGAATTCTGATTCCAAACTGTTTTTAGCTTGTTAATTTTAAGCTTGGATAACAAAAAAGGAATATCTTTGCACGCTTATTTTTTTTACAACATGCGATTACATCGAAATTTAGTTTACACCACCATTGATTCCTTAAACGCTATTTTCAACGAAGGCGAATATGCCGATAAAGTGGTAGCTCGTGCCTTAAAAAAAGACAAACGTTGGGGAAGCTCTGACCGTAAATTTGTGGCCGAAACCATCTACGAAATCGTCCGTTGGAAAAGACTTTATATGGAAATTGCCGGCGTAAAAGAACCTTTCGACCGTGACCAATTATGGCGATTATTTGCCGTTTGGGCTGTGTTGCGCGGTTATCCGATTCCCGATTGGAGACAACTCGAAGGCACACCGGAACGCAAAATCAAAGGCCGATTTGATGAATTGTCCAAAATCAGAAAGATGCGGGAGTCTATTCCGGATTGGATGGATGAATTGGGTGTAAAAGAATTAGGCGAAGAGGTTTGGACCAAAGAAATTGCGGCGCAAAACAAACAAGCACAAGTAATTCTTCGAGTAAATACTTTAAAAACGACCAAAGAAAAACTTCGCGCCATTTTAATGGATTTAAACATCGAAACCGAGTTTTTAAAAGACCAACCCGATGCTTTAGTGCTTAAAGAAAGAGCTAATGTATTTTTAACCGATGCCTTCAAAGAAGGTTTGTTTGAAGTACAAGACGCCTCTTCTCAGTTAGTCGCTGCTTTCCTCGACGTTCAACCCGGAATGAGAGTGGTAGATACTTGTGCCGGTGCCGGTGGTAAAACATTACACATGGCTTCGCTAATGCAAAACAAAGGGCAATTGATTGCCATGGATTTGTATGAAAGCAAACTCAAACAATTAAAATTAAGAGCCAAAAGAAACGGCGCTTTCAATATAGAATACCGCATTATCGACTCGACCAAAGTCATCAAAAAGCTCCACGAAAAAGCCGATAGAGTCTTAATCGATGCACCCTGCAGCGGATTGGGTGTTTTAAAAAGAAATCCGGATGCCAAGTGGAAACTCCAACCGGAATTCATTGACAACATCAAAAAAGTACAAGCCGAAGTTTTAGAAAATTACTCTAAAATCGTAAAGCCCGGCGGCAAATTGGTTTACGCCACTTGCTCGGTCTTACCTTCTGAAAATCAGGAACAAGTTAAGCATTTCTTGACTACCGAAATCGGGAAATCATTTACCTTTGTAAAAGATACCAAAATTTTAGCCCAAGACACCGGATTCGATGGTTTCTACATGGCCTTATTAGAACGAAAAAAAGAAGCATAAACCCTATGAAAAAAATCTTTACCCTTTTATTATTAAGCAGTGTTTTTTTGGGGTTTGCCCAAATACCGGCAGGATATTACAATACCGCAACAGGAACCGGGTACACTTTAAAAACACAACTTTTCAATATCATTAACGATCACAACGATAGAGGTTATGCAGGTTTATACGTTACCTATACTACGTCTGACATCGATATTTACTACGAAAACAACGGTTCGATGCTCGATATGTATACCGAAAATCCAACCGGATCCGAATGTGAATTTATTTATGGTGGCGGTTTACAAGACGACGGAACTTTAGGGAATAACGAATGTGAAAGATACAACCGAGAGCACATCATTCCGCAATCGGTATTTGGTTCTGCTACGCCTATGTATTCCGATGCGCATTTTGTTGTGCCGTCTGATAAATATGTCAATGCACAAAGAGGTGATTTGCCTTTTAGTAAAGTGAATGTTGCCAACAACACTTACTCTAATGGCGGCAAAAGAGGCTCTAATTTAAACTCAGGCTACTCTTCCGGATACAACGGAACCGTGTTTGAACCCATAAATGAATTTAAAGGCGATATTGCCCGAATGATTCTTTATTTTGCCACAAGATACGAAGATCAGGTTGCCGGATGGACTTATACCATGTTCAACGGCACCAGCACTCAAGTGTTTACGAATCAATCATTAAACGTGTTGCTGACATGGAACGCGCAAGATCCGGTGAGTCAGAGAGAAATTGACCGCAACAATGCAATTTATGCTCGTCAAAACAACCGAAATCCATTCATTGACAACAACAATTACGTAACGCAAATTTGGGGTTTACCATTAGCAACTAACACTTTTGAAGATTTAAATGCCGTTACGATATACCCAAATCCAACAACTGATATCCTCAATATTGAGTCTTCGATTGTATTGGATAAAATTGAAATTATCACCATCAACGGTCAGGTATTACAGCAAATCAAAAACCCGACTTTGGACAATAACACCTACTCCATCAGTAATTTGCCAAAAGGATTTTACTTTTTAAAAATAGCATCGGGTTCGGATTCAGTAACCAAAAAAGTATTGGTTAACTAAGTTTAAACTGAAATATTTAAAAGAAACGCTGTTGAATTTCAACGGCGTTTTTTTATTAGACTCTTTATTAATTTATTAAAATCCGTACAAAAAAGTACAGAAAACGTTGATTTCCTTTGAACTTTAACGCTTCTTTACTATCTTTCGCCCTCAAATGTGTAACCCTTAAAACATTTATACAAATGTTAGAAGAAAAGAATGATAACCTGCAAGATGCAGATGGAAATGTAGTAAACGAGTCATTGGAAGTGACCACTACTGAAAATCAGGAAACTATAGCCGAAGATGCAAGTCAGGAGTTGGAAGCTGGAAGTACTGCTGTTGAAGCAACTACCGAAGAAGTCTCCGAAGTGACAGAAGTTGTTGAAGTAGCTGAAGTAGCTGTGGAAGAAACGACAGAAGTCGTTTCAGAACCGGAAGCTGTGGCTGAAGAACCAACTGTAGAAGTAGCGGTTTTAACCGAAGCGCTTACTGAAGACGAATTGGAAGTAGCGGCTGAAAAAGAAGCTCTAGTGGAAGAAACCGTTGAAGTGGCCGAAACTGTGGCTGAAGAAGCTCCGCAAACCGAAGTAGAATTGACTGCCGAAGAAGTAGCCGATGATACACCTGTTTTGGAAACCAAAGGTGATGCTGTAATGGATGCCATTCAGGAAGTGAATGCTGAAGAAGGTGAAGATGAATCTTTAAAAGAGCGTCACGATATCCCGATGTTGGATTACGAAACTTTATCCATGGAGCAATTGGTGGACGAGTTGGGTGATTTAGTCGTGGTAGAAAAAGTGATGTCGGTTAAAGACCATGTGGAAGAATTGAAAAAAGCATTCTTGTCAAAATACCACCACTTTATTGAGGAGAAAAAAGACGAATTCCACGCCGAAAATCCGGATACTACAGAAGATTTCCATTATCATTTTCCGCTTAAAATAAAATTCGACCAATTATATACCCAATATAGAGAGAAGAAAAACACGCACTTCAAAAGCTTGCAAAACAGTCTGAAAACCAATTTAGACAACCGTTTGGCTATCGTTGAAGAGTTAAAACAATTAATCAATTCTCAAGATAGTATTTCGTCTGCGTTAAAGCAATTCAACGAAATCAGAGAGCGTTGGAAAACGGCTGGTCCGATTCCGAAAGACAAATACAACCACGTTTGGAACAATTACCACTTCCACGTTGAAAACTTCTATGACTTTTTACACTTAGACAGAGAAGCCCGTGATTTGGATTTCAAACACAACTTAGAACAAAAACAAAAAATCATTGCGCGTGTAGAAGAATTGGTTCACGAGGAAGACATCAACAAGGCTTTCCGTGAATTGCAAGACTTACACCGCATTTGGAAAGAAGATATCGGTCCGGTTTCCCGCGACCAACGTGAGGAAATTTGGAACCGATTCAGCGAATTGACCAAACAAATGCACGACAAACGCGAAAGTCTATATGAAAAACTTCGCGAAGGAGAAACGGCCAATTTAGAAAAGAAAAAAGACATCATCGCTCAGATTGAAGTCTTGGCCCAAGAAAAAGTGAACTCTCATTCGGCTTGGTTAGGCCAAATTGAAAAAGTGGAAGCGTTGAGAAATCAGTTCTTCGCCGCCGGAAAAGTGCCTTCTGAAGTGAATGAAGAAACTTGGACCGCCTTTAAAAATGCCGTGAGAAGTTTCAACGTGTTGAAAAACTCATTCTACAAAGACATCAAAAAAGACCAAAACGATAACCTTTCCAAAAAACAAGCGTTGGTGGCCAAAGCCAATGAGTTAAAAGAGAGCACCGATTTTGCAGCCACTACGCCATTAATGAAACAAATTCAGGAAGAGTGGAAAACCATTGGTCACGTACCGAGAAAATTCTCCGACAAACTTTGGGCCGAATTCAGAGCCGCTTGTAACGAGTATTTCGAGAAACTGAAAGAGCAAAAATCAGAAGTGAATGTAGAAGAAGTAGAAGCCTTTGAAAAGAAAAAAGCCTACTTAGAAACTTTGAGAGCTTTTGAATTAATTGGCGACCACAAAACCGACTTAGACGCCATCAAAGCCCACATCGAAACTTGGAAAAGTTTTGGTAAAGTGCCATTTGCCCGTCGTCATATTGAAGGGAAGTTCAATAAAATATTGGATGCATTATTCGAAAAACTAAGCTTGAGCAAAAAAGAAAACGAGATGACGCGTTATGCCAATCGCTTGGATAACTTAGCCGGTAGCGATACCCGCAAACTCGACAACGAGAAAGTATTCTTGATGCGTAAGATTGACGAAGTACAAGGGGAAATTTTCCAATTGGAAAACAACATCCAATTCTTTGCCAATGCCAAAGCGGATAACCCGATGGTGAAAGAAGTGAAGAAAAACATAGACTTCAAAAAAGAAGAGTTGGCCACGCTGAAAGAAAAGCTGAAACAACTGAGAAATTTGAAAACAGAATAACAAAAAAGCCTCGAATTATCGAGGCTTTTTTTATTGTTGTATTTTAGAAGCTAAGAGATAAATCACCGCCATTCGTATGGCCACACCGTTTTCCACCTGGTCCAGGATCACCGATTGTTGGGAATCGGCTACGTCTGAAGTGATTTCGACCCCACGGTTAATCGGTCCGGGGTGCATGATGACAATTTCTTTGTTGAGCGAATCCAATAAAGCTTTGTCCACTCCGTATTGTTGGGCATATTCTCGAGTCGATGGGAAATAGTTCACATCCATACGTTCGTTTTGCACGCGAAGCATGTTCGCCACATCGCACCATTCTAACGCTTTTCTCAAATTGGGCTCAACCGTTACGCCAAGACTTTCGATGTATTTTGGAATCAAAGTTTTCGGGCCACACACTTTCACTTCGGCACCTTGCATTTGTAGCGCGTAGATGTTGGATAAGGCTACTCTCGAGTGCAATATATCGCCTACGATGACCACCTTTTTCCCGCCTACTTCGCCCAGTCTTTCTCGGATAGAATAACTGTCGAGCAAGCCTTGCGTTGGGTGTTCGTGGGCACCGTCTCCGGCGTTGATGATACTGGCTTTTACATTTTGGGACAAGAAGTAAGCCGCACCCGGATTGGCGTGACGCATCACGACCATATCGACTTTCATCGATAAGATGTTGTTGACCGTATCAATCAATGTTTCTCCTTTTTTCACAGAAGATTGCGCTGCTGAAAAACTGATGACATCCGCAGACAATCTTTTTTGTGCCAATTCAAAAGAGAGTTTGGTACGTGTACTGTTCTCAAAAAAGATATTGGCAATGGTAATGTCGCGCAGCGAAGGCACTTTCTTAATCGGGCGGTTAATCACTTCTTTGAAATGATCGGCCGTCTCAAAAATCAAGTCGATGTCTTGCTTTTGCAGGTATTTAATCCCTAGTAAATGGTTGACTGACAGTTCGGACATTTTTTAGTTGTAAGTTGTATTTTAAATGTTGTTGTTTCTTTTAAACTTCGTACCTCGTACTTCTACCTTAGTACTTTAAACCAAGTACACCGCATCTTCTCCATCCTTTTCTTTCCAGGACACGATTACTTTTTCATTATTTATCGCATCCACCTGACGGCCACGGTAATCGGGTTGTATCGGCAAATGGCGGCTGAATCTTCGGTCGATGAGGACCAAAAGTTCTACTTCTGACGGTCGGCCAAAGGACTGCACGGCGGTTAAGGCCGCATTGATACTTCTTCCGGTGAATAGCACATCGTCAATAAAAACCACTTTTTGGTCTTCTACCAAAAAATCAATTTGGGTCTTGTTGGCTTCCAATTGCTTTTCGCCCCGACGGAAATCATCGCGGAAAAAAGTGATGTCTAAGAATCCTAATTGAACGTCCTTGATTTGGTAATCATTTTCCAATAAAGCCTTGATACGATTGGCCAAATAAGTGCCTCGAGGTTGTATGCCTATTAAAACAGTGTTGGAAAAATCGAGGTGGTTTTCGATTAACTGACAAGCCAAACGATGGAGTATGATATTGACTTCTTTGGAAGTGAGCAATACTTTTTGACTCATGGTAGTGTTGTTTGGGTGGTAAAAGTAGGGATTTTTTTTAAGCGAGGCAAATTTGTTTGGTTGTCGGTTGTGCGTTGTCCGTTGTCTGTTGTCGGTTGTCAGTTGTTGGTTATGGATTCGTCAGTTCGAGTGTTTTTTGTGGCGTGCAACAGAACAAAAAATGACCCGAGGTTTCAGCCGAATTGAGCGAAGCTAATCGAGAACCGTTGCATCACATAGCGTTACAAAGTTCCGAAAGGCGTTATTGAAGAAAACTTCTTGTTCATAGTGCATACTTTTCAGTAGTGAAAAAAATGTGCAACTTATTGACTATTGCAAATACTTTCACATCTAATTAATTCCTACCTTTATGACTGCCAAACCATTACACTACTGAAGCTAATGGCAGCATTTATATAAATGTTGTAATTGGCTGTGGCTTGAAGACACAGTTTTACTATTAACTTTAAACCTTAAGTCATGAAAAAACTACTGTCCTTTTGCATTGTTCTACTGGTTTGTTGGGAAATGAGTGCCCAAAACAAATTGTTTGTCAGAGTCTATGACCTTGAAGGCCATAAAGTAAACAAAGGTTATATCCTTGCGGTTAACGACTCTTTATTAATCCTCGAAAAAAACAAAAGTCCCCTAGAGATTCGGGTAAAAACCATCGGAATGATTAAAACCAAACGCTCAACCGGTAACAATGTTTTAATTGGCACCATATCCGGGGCCATTGTCATGGGCGGAATCGTTGCGGCTTCCGCTGATCCTGACAATTGGATTTTGGATTACACCCCGGCCGAAGGCGCGATAATAGGTGCTTTTATTGGTGCTCCTGCGGGTGCTGCGGTTGGTCTGATGACTACTGTCTTTAAGAAACCTAAAACTTTTATTATCGATGGTGATTTAGAGAAATGGAAGGTATTCTTGGAACATCTGGTCGAGAAAAAACCTAAATAAACAAAAACGGGTATGGTATTTTTTTATATTTTTATGGATACCAACCATTTAAAACCAAATCAACAATGATAAAACTAAAAATCACCATCGCACTCCTTTTAATGGTTGAGTTGACCTTCGGGCAAGACCGAGTTCAAAAGATAGACAGTTTGCTCCATGCTATGTATGCCGATAAAAAAATAAACGGTAATTTTCTCATTGCGGAACAAGGCAAGGTGATTTACAAGAAATCCTTTGGCTTAGCCAATGAAGAAACCAAAGAACCACTCAACGAAAACTCGATTTTTGAATTGGCCTCGGTTTCCAAACAGTTTACCGCTATGGCCATTGCCCTATTGCAAGAAAAAGGCAAGTTGAACCTTGACGATAAGATGTCGAAATTCATACCCGAGTTGGCCTTTTATAACAATATCACCATAAAAAACCTAGTGTACCACACCAGCGGGCTTCCCGATTATATGGAGCTTATGGAAACCCGATTTGACAAAAGCAAAATAGCCACCAATAAAGATATTGTTGCACTCTTTGCCAAAGAACAGCCCAAATTAGTATTTGACACCAACACCAAATGGGAATACAGCAATACCGGTTATGCCTTGTTGGCTACCATTATTGAAAAAGCTTCCGGGATGTCTTATGCCGACTATTTGCAAAAAGCCATTTTCACCCCTTTAAAAATGACCAACACTTTTGTGTACACCCGCAGGTTTGCGCCCAAAAAGGTAACCAATTATGCCTATGGTTATGTGTATTCAGAAGAATTAAAAAAGCACATTCTTCCCGATGACTTGCCCGAAACCAAAATGGTAGTGTGGATGGATGGCATTGTGGGTGACGGAACGGTCAACTCCACCGCCAATGATTTGTTACTATGGGACCGCGCTTTGTATACCAACAAACTACTGTCTAAAAGCGGCATGGAGCAAGTGTTCACGGCGGGTACATTGGCAAACGGTACTGCCACAAAATACGGATTCGGTTGGATGTTAGATAACCATCCTGATTTTGGTAAGACGGCAAACCATGGCGGTGGTTGGCCGGGCTATAAAACCTATATCGACCGTCACCTTGACAATGACAAAACCATCATCATGTTGCTCAATCATGAAGACGCAAAAAACCCTGTCAACTCTATCAGAAACATTCTTTACAACAAGCCTTTGCCGGTAAAAAAAGAAAGAAAAGAAATCACGCTGACCAACGAACAACTTCAGAAATTTATTGGCACCTATGAATTACAACCGGGTTTTGAAATGAAAATCTCCACCGACAAAGACCAGTTATTCGCGCAATTGACCGGACAGAATGCGTTTCCTATTTTTGCCGAAAATGAAACCCAGTTTTTTCTAAAAGTAGTCGACGCCCAAATTCACTTCGTTCCCAACGAAACAGGCGCCATCACCGGTTTGGTTTTATTGCAGAATGGGAATAAAATTGAAGCCAAGCGAATTCAGTGATAACCGCAAGTATGGTAAACCTAATTAGCGAACTACTTTATGAAATATATCTTTCTCCTTTTTATCTCGTTTTCTTTAGTAGCCCAACATAAAGAGGCTCATACAGTATTATCGCCCGAGCTGAGTGCACAATTCGTCAAAGATTCTCTGGCCTACGCAACTTTTGAAAAAGAACACGGAAAGTACATTCAAACCCCTAATGTAAACCTGCACTATTTAGAATGGGGCAATCCAAAACATCCCACCTTGGTTTGGGTGCACGGCAGCTATTCCAACGGCACTGAAATTATTGGTATGATAGAGGCTTTTGTAAAAAACAATTTGCACGTTATTGCCATTGATTATTACGGCCATGGCAAAACACCCATTCCGCAAAAAGAAGTCTCACTCTACCACGTAGCCGATGATATCAAATGGTTGCTAGACGCCAAAAAGATACCCTCAACCTACATCGCCGGATGGTCAAGAGGTGGTTCTATTGCCACAGCTTTTTATGATGCTTATCCCGAAAGGGTCAAAGGAATCATCTTGATAGACGGCGGTGCCGCCAACTGGATCAGAAAAAGACAACTGTTGAGCGAGGAAACCCTAAACGCCGCCTTTGAACAAAGCAACAAAGACTACTTTTCTTCGCTGCGGGAGCTATACCAAGCCAATTACAGTGCGGATTATCCGTTATGGAACGTGTACAATTTCAGCTTTTTCGGCAAAGAAAAAAAAGGTTGGACCCGCAATCCTTATCTGCAAGAGTGGCTGCAGGACGACACGGTTGAATTGCAAAAACGACAGTTTTACCAACCCACCAACAGCAGTTTGTTCAACCAGTCGACCACCTTGATGCTGCCCGAAATTATCTATCGGAATTTGAAAACCAAAATGCTGATTATCGATCCCACCAAAGACGATGCCGCTGGTTTCTTTGCTTATGCTGAGGAATATGAAAAAATTAAAGCACTCCATCCCCATTTGGTCACCATTTCAAAATACCCCAATGCCACACACGGTGTCATTTTTCAAGAACCAACAAAGCTTCAGAACGAAATCATTGATTTTATAAAGCCGTAGCGCTGCAAAGACTAGTGGTAAAAAATAATAGGGAGAATTGACATAAGTAAGAATAATTTTTAAAAATAATTTTTAGATTACCATAATTCTGATATTTTTGGAATGTCTAAAAATCCTTATTTATGCCAACCGTTAAAATTTCGCCTAAATTTAAGTCACAAGCCTATAAAGCTATCTTTTCCATAGTGCTATTCATTATTGTTTATATGCTGCTGCTTGTTTTGGCCGTTGGTATATTTGTGGGTTGTGGTTATGGTGCCATCACCATGATTGGATTCAAACCTTCGTTTATCACTTTGATGTTGGGTATCGGCATCATTGGCGTAGGCTTTTTTATCCTCTTTTTTATGGTGAAATTTTTATTTGCCAAAAACAAAACGGATTACTCCTATCTGACCGAGATTAACCTTAAAGATGAACCCGAATTGTACAACATGATTCAGGAACTCGTAGATGAAATTGGCACTGATTTTCCCAAGAAAATATACATTTCGCCACAAGTCAACGCTTCTGTATTCTATGATTCAGGTTTTTGGAGCATGTTCTTTCCGGTTAAAAAAAACCTGCACATCGGAATGGGCTTGGTCAATGCCACAACAGTAACGGAACTCAAAGGAATTTTGGCGCACGAGTTTGGCCATTTTTCACAAAAATCGATGAAAGTGGGCAGCTATGTTTATAATGTAAATAAAATCATTTACAACCTTCTTTATGAGAATGATGATTATGGCAACGTTGTTTCTTCTTGGGCCAACAAGAGCGGCTATTTTGCCTTTTTAATTCACATTGCTTTTGCCTTTAACCGAATGATACAATACGTGCTTCAATTCATGTACAAAATTGTGAATGTGAATTATATGGGATTGTCGAGAGAAATGGAGTTTCACGCCGATGAGATTGCGGCCAACACTGTGGGTTCTGAACCTATGATTAACTCTATGTTGAGAATGGATTTGGCTTCCAACTCCTTTGATAATGTGCTTGATTATTACAATCGAAACATAGAAAAGTCGGTGACTACTTCGAATATTTTTCCCCAACATACTTTGGCGATGAACTTCATGGCCAACAGCAACAAGATCGCCATAGAGCACAATTTACCCAAAGTAGAAAGCGATTTCTATGAGCGTTTTAACAAGTCGAAACTCGTGGTTAAGAACCAGTGGGAATCCCATCCGGCCACGGACGAAAGGGTTATGGCGTTTAAAAAACTGAATGTTTCTTTGAAACACACCGACAACAGACCGGCCAATGTGTTGTTTCACAATGCGGGTCAGACGCAGGAAAAAGTCACCAAAAAGATGTTTGAAGCAATAGTATACCCGGAACCCCCTACTGAGGAGGACATCAGCCACTTTGAAACCTCCATCAAAAAAGACTATGAGGACAACAAGTATCCTGAGTTGTACAATGGTTATTATGACAACCATTCGGTGACCCTTTTGGACTTGGATACTATTTTACAAAATCCGGCCACTGACGCGACTTTTGACGAGCTGTATAACAACACTATGGTAGAACTGGTTTACAGCAAGAATGGATTGACCAACGATTTAGAAACCTTACAACAAATTGCCCGTAAAGAATTTAAAATCAAAACTTTTGATTACGACGGAAAAAAATACAAAGCGGCGGATGCCCAATTGCTCGTAGACAATCTCGAAAGAGAACTGACAGCAATGAAGGAAAAAATCAAAGCCAATGACATTGAAATCTTTAAGTTTTTTTATGCTAAAGCGCTACCAAAAGCAGCCGATTTCAAACTGCTTCAATGCTATAAAGACTTTTTTAAAGTAGAAGGTCTGCATGAGAAAAAGGTTCAGTTCTACATTGATATGTTTGAAAAGTTTTCGTTTAGTTATGAGCAAAACCAAATAGAAGACATCAACAACCGCATGAGCAATTATTATGTTTTTGAATCAAAATTCAAAGCGGAATTAAAGGAAACGATAGCAGACGAACTTTACCAAAAAGCCATTACACCCGAATTCAAAACCCAATTTGAGGCGTATTTAGACAAAGACTTGTCTTATTTTGACGGCGCCCAATATGACAATGAAGCCATCATAACCAAGAACAACATTCTCTTTGCTTATTTCTCGGTGTTGCAAAGGAGTTATTTTCTCAACCACAAAGCCATTTTAGATTTTCAGATTTCGTTGTTGTAGGTTATGGATTCGTCAGTTCGAGTGTTTTTTGTGGCGTGCAACAGAACAAAAAATGACCCGAGGCTTCAGCCGAATTGAGCGAAGCTAATCGAGAACCGTTGCATCACATAGCGTTACAAAGTTCCGAAAGGCGTAATTGAAGAAAACTTCTTGTTCAAAGTGCATACTTTTCGGTTTTGAAAATTATGCACTCAATTCGTAATTTCTCCACCCTAACTCCTTATCCCTTATCCCTTATCCCTTATCCCTTATCCCTTATCCGTAATTCATAATTCGTAATTCATAATTCGTAATTTCTTCTCCCTTCGTGCCTCGTACTTCCAACTTCGTACTTTTCGTTTTTCCCTTCGTGCCTCGTACTTCCAACTTCGTACTTCCCTTCTCTTCCCAATTCCTACAAAAAAATCCCTCTTCCTTCCCCTCTAAAAAACGCACCCTGACGAATCCTCAAAATCATCAGGACGAATTAATCAACTGAGCCTGATGAATTGACAAAATCATCCTGCTGAATTGATCAACTCATCAGGTACTTTCTGAGGCCTTGTATTTACTGGGGCTCCCGAGGGGTAAAATGCCGTTTCGGGGTAAATTGCGATATGTTAAATTTGTAAGAATAAAAAAACTGCCAATGTGTAAGTATTTGCTATCTTTACCCTATTGTGATTTTAAAAAAATGATAAACATGGCTTCTATGAAATATATCAACCTAATCCTTTTTACAGTATTTGTAAACCATTGCTTTGCGCAAAAGAAAGAAACCATAAAAATCCCAAACGGCATCGTATACAATTACTGTGATCCGAAAAAAATTGAAGAAGCTAAAAATCTAATCACAAACAATTTATCCAATACTGCTAATTATGAAATTCTTCAACAAAACTTGATTATTGGTCCTGAGTTATGGAAGCGATTCAGAAATAATGAAAACATCCAAAAAATTCAAAAAGGAAGAGTCGAATTCCATGTTGACAATTTGGTTTTGGATGGAAAAATGAGTCAAGATATTAATGATTCCAAAATTATTTGGGATGAGTTTAAAAAAGAAGTTGCCCAAGAGTACACGATTAGAAAAGCCAATGAACAGGAATTAAAATACTATTGGTCGGTTATTTCTTTTGATATAGATGAGCCTTTATTAATTATTGAAACGAAGGAACACAATTATATTTTAAACTTATTGAAAAAGGATTTAAAGCTCATGTGGTTAGACGAAGCGCCCAGAACAAAAGGGTACACCATTTATGAAAATGGAGAAGAAAAAACAACCATTTCGAAAGGTGAAAAAGAAACCAAACTGGAAAGCATTGTTTTTTTAAATGATGATGAAACATTAAAGAAGAACACTAGTGTTAAAGACTTGTCTTTGATTCTTGAAAAATGCAGCAATATTTTTAATACCCTATTTAAAGACTCGACCAAAGAAGGAAAAATAATGCTTCAATTTGAACTCACTAAAAAAGAAACATTCATAACCTTTAGTATTAAAGATGATGTTGACCTTGATATCATGAAAGAATTTGAAAAGCAAATCAATGCAGAGAAGTTTCCCCACTCTAAAAAAGACCCTATCCAATTTCAAATGCTTTTCAAAATTAATTCCTATAACGAAACAGAATAAAAACCATTAACCGACTTCATCACTTGTTTTTTTGCAATAGCAAAACACCAATAACCACCTACTCCCGACCAATAAACCAAAAAACCCGATAAGCGGATTTTTTTTACAAGAAATGAAAGGGATTGGTGGGGATTATTTATATTTGGGGAGATAGACTAAAATAAAGAGTATCGCTAGTAAATTTTTATAGCGACTATATGGAAGTTAGTGGCAATTTTCAGAAACTCTTACAATAAAAACAACAAAACATGACAACAACTTTATTTAATCAGCTACTAAAAAAAGGTGAAAATGACATCGTAGATTTCAAAGAAATAGGATATTTTACTGAATCTCCAAGCGCTTCAAAAAAAGATAAAGATGCAGAGTTTATAAAGGATCTCGTTTCATTTACCAATACAGTTAGAGAAGAAAACGCATATATTTTGATAGGTGTTAAGGACAATGGAGAGAAAGTTGGTATTGCAGATAATGAATTTACAGACGGAGCTGTTCTTCAATCAAAAATTAAAGATAAAATATTACCAATACCTAAGTTTAACACATATCCTTTCGTTGATGATAATGGGTTAAAATTTCAGATTATAGAAATTCCTATTGAAAAATACTCAAGTCCTTGCCAACCAACTGTTGCTATCGGTACCACACTTGAGAGAAACAGTGTGTATATCAGGAGAAATACTAGTAATGAAAAAGCTGGATATGATGAAATTGTTAGACTTTCGGAATGGTTGAAAACAATTCCTGCTAAAGCAAGTTCAAATTCAAAAGCTAATACAATTGCTAAAAACCAAGATAATTCGTTTCAATTTGATGAAATAACAATTCAACAACTGTTTGGAAACGAAGCAGCAGAAGACGAAGATGTGGAAAGATTAAAAGAGTATTATTTCAAGAACGAGATTTTCAACAAAATAGCAGTTGACTTACCGCTTAGAATTTTGGTGGGACATAAGGGAATAGGCAAATCTGCTCTATTCAACGTGGCAATGTCTGAAGACAAAGACGCTGACAAACTTCCAATAAAAATTAAACCTAATGATGTAGCACAAATAGGAAAAGGTTTGACCGACTTTTCAGATATTATCAGAAATTGGAGAGCGGGATTATTTACAATTCTTTTTAAAAAAACATTTTCCTACTTTGGTATTAATATCAAACAAGAAGACCTATTTAATTTTGAAAACTTTGAAGGGAATTTTGTAGATTTAATTGTTGAAAGACTTGAAGAATCAATAGATGGTGGATATGTTCCTGAAAAAAATCTCGATTCATTGGAAAATTTCTTGTCTAATCCTTCCATCAACATTTATATTGATGACTTAGATCGTGGCTGGGAAGGTACAAAATCCGATATTACTAAAATATCCGCCCTACTAAATGCTGTAAGAGATATAATTAGTGAAGAAAATCGAAGATTACATTTCAAAATTTCATTAAGATCCGATGTATATTTTTTATACAGAACCTCAGATGAAAGTACAGATAAAACACAAAGTTCGGTTATCTGGTATAAATGGTCATACCATGAAATTCTTGCTTTACTAGTTAAACGGGTAAGAACTTATTTTAAGAAACCGGTTGATGAAGGACTTTTAAGAAGCTCACATCAAGCAGATCTCGCAAAAAATTTATCGGGCATTATTGAACCAATATTTTCTGGCCAAGGTAAATGGGAAAGTCGCGAAACATATCGAGTTCTTCTTTCAGTCATACGAAAAAGACCGAGAGATTTAGTAAAGCTCTTGACACTTGCCGCAAGAAATGCCGAGAACAGAAAATCTCCAATTATTGCAACTCAAGACTTAAAAGCTATTTTCGATGAGTATTCGCTTGATAGAATTCAAGATACTATTAACGAATATAAATCAGAATTACCCGGAATTGAGCGGTTAATTTTTGGTATGAAACCAGATCGTAAAACTGCAAAAACATCTGATAGTTTTTACTATACAACACAAGGCTTGCTTTCAAAAATTAATAAAATTAGAGAACGTGGAGAATTTAGATTCTCCAATGGGAAACCTGCTGACGCTAGACAGCTTGCTGCATTTTTATATAAAATCAATTTTCTAACGGCAACAAAATTAAAGGACGATGGGTTTATCGAACGGAAAGATTTTGAAGAAAACCGATATCTTGTCCCTAAATTTGAAGATTTTGGATATGATTGGGAAGTTCACATGGCTTTTAGATGGGGACTTCAACCTAGTGATCAAAATAGTATTTACACAGTTCTTTAGTAAAACTGCCACTAACAGCTATTATCCGCTATGGAAGGTTTTTTTTGAGTTATACCTATTTTTCATATAAAAATTAATCAACCAGAAACTACGTAGTTGCATTTGAATCGCAAAAAAGACTAATGACCACTATAAGTCAAAACAAATTATTGTAACTTATTCTTAAAACAAAAAACCGCCCTATCAGGCGGTTTTTCTATCTTAATTATACATCTTCTTTCTCAACTCTTGTACCTTCTCATCATCCAAATACTCATCAAAAGTCATGTATCTATCAATAACCCCATTGGGTGTAATTTCTAACACTCGGTTGGCAACGGTTTGCGCAAACTCGTGGTCATGCGTGGTGAATAGTACGGAACCTTTAAAGTTTTTCAACGAGTTGTTAAAAGCTGTGATCGATTCCAAATCTAAGTGATTCGTGGGTTCGTCTAACATCAACACATTGGCACGAATCATCATCATGCGCGAGAGCATGCAACGAACTTTTTCGCCTCCGGATAATACCGTACATTTCTTTAACGCTTCTTCGCCCGAGAAAATCATTTTTCCTAAGAACCCACGAACGTAAACTTCGTCGCGCTCTTCTTCGGTTTTTACGAACTGGCGTAACCAATCTACCAAGTTTAAACTGCCATCGGTAAAGAACGAACTGTTGTCATTTGGCAAATAGGATTGTGTTGTGGTGATTCCCCAATCAAACGTTCCGGCATCGGCTTTTTGGTTGCCGTTTAAGATTTCGTAGAAAGCTGTCGTAGCACGGGAGTCTTTAGAGAACACCACTACTTTATCGCCTTTGGCCATATTCAAATCGACATTCTTAAACAATACTTCGCCATCTACTGAAGCGGCAAGGTTTTGCACGTGCAGAATTTGGTCTCCGGCTTCTCTTTCTACATCAAAAATAATCGCAGGGTATCTTCTACTCGACGGTTTGATTTCGTCAAGGTTCAATTTTTCAATCATCTTTTTACGGGAAGTCGCTTGCTTAGACTTCGCCACATTCGCACTAAAACGACGGATAAATTCTTCCAACTCGGCTTTCTTTTCTTCCGCTTTTTTGTTCTGTTGTGCTTTTTGGCGGGCCGCTAACTGGCTCGACTCATACCAAAAAGTATAGTTTCCGGAGTAGTGATTGATCTTAGAAAAATCGATATCCGAAATGTGCGTACACACGGCATCCAAGAAGTGACGGTCGTGCGATACCACGATTACCGTGTTTTCATAATTGGCTAAGAAATTCTCTAACCAGGAAATGGTTTCAAAATCCAAGTCGTTCGTAGGCTCATCCATCACCAACACATCCGGGTTTCCGAAAAGCGCTTGGGCCAATAAGACACGCACTTTCATCTTCCCTTCCATCTCGCCCATCAACGTATAATGCATATCGGCACCAATGCCTAAGTTAGACAACATCGCACCCGCATCTGACTCTGCATTCCAACCGTTCATTTCTTCAAACTGCACTTGCAACTCGCCTATTCTATCGGCATTTTTATCATCATAATCAGCATACAAGGCATCCATTTCTGATTTAACGGCAAACAATACTTTGTTTCCCATCATTACGGTTTCCAACACGGTATGCTCATCGAACATGTTGTGGTTTTGGTTCAACACCGACATACGTTTGCCCGGCTCGAGGAATACTCTTCCTGAAGTGGGGTCGATATCGCCGGCTAAGATTTTAAGGAACGTAGATTTTCCGGCACCATTGGCACCAATCACACCGTAGCAATTGCCTTGGGTGAAAGTGGTATTTACTTCGTCGAATAAAATTCTTTTACCAAATTGAACCGATAAATTAGAAACTGTAAGCATGAAATGTGTTTTATTAAATTCGGTGCAAAAGTAGTGAAAAGTGTTCAGTTCCCAATCAAGTTGGGAATGACAATTTTAGTGTTCCGTTTTTTTATTATATTAGACACCTGTTAAACCGCAATTCATGACCTTTCCTTTTCAGTTCAATCTTTTTGGCGATGCGGTGAATTATCATATTGTATTTGAAACACTGGCTTTTTTTATAGGCGTTCGCCTTTACTATCATTTAAAGAAAGGTATAGCCGACCAGATTTCCGACATCAATCGGCTGTGGATTATGCTGGGCGCTATGATAGGCGCGCTCATAGGCTCGAGAGTGATTGCAATGTTGGAAAATCCGACCGAAATCATGCACCAAACCTGGTTGACCTTTTACCAAAACAAAACGGTTGCCGGTGGTTTTTTGGGCGGCTTGTTTGGCGTAGAACTGATGAAAAAAATCATAGGCGTGAAAACCGCTTCGGGTGATATTTATGTCATTCCGATTATAGTGGCGGTTTTTATAGGCAGAATCGGTTGTTTTAGCATGGGCGTTACCGAAAACACCTATGGCATAGCAACCAATTTCATCTTTGGGATGGATTTGGGCGACGGCAAGCTCCGACATCCGGTAGCGCTTTATGAAATGGCCTATATGGTGTTGCTGTTGGGGTTGTTCCAAAAGATCAAACTCAAAGAAATGCGCAACGGTGACCGATTCAAATTGTTTATGGTTTTGTACTTTTTGTACCGTTTTTTAGTCGAATTTATCAAACCGTATCATCCGTTATTTTTAGGAATGAGCAGTATTCATTGGAGTGCGCTTTTTCTTTTTGCTTATTATTACCAATTTATTTTAAGACTCCTTCGCTATGCCCAATAGAGATTATATTTACTACGACTACACCAAGAGCCTTTGTCCGGAATGTTTGCATACCATTGATGCCAAAATTGTCTTTCAGGACGATAAGGTTTGGATGCTCAAACACTGCAAAACCCACGGTGATACCAAGGTGATGATCGCCGATGATGTGGAATACTACCGACAAATCAGAAACTACAACAAGCAATCGGAAGTGCCTTTGAAATTCAATACCAAAGTGCATTACGGCTGTCCGTATGATTGTGGTTTGTGCACCGACCATGAGCAACATTCATGTTTGTCAATCGTAGAAGTCACTGACCGATGTAATTTGGCTTGCCCAACGTGTTACGCGAGTTCGGGACCCAATTACGGTCGACACCGCACCTTGGAAGAAATCGAAAAGATGTTTGACATTATTGTGGCCAATGAAGGCGAACCCGATGTGGTGCAGATTTCGGGTGGTGAACCCACGGTGCATCCGCAATTCTTTGAAATTATGGACATGGCGAAAAGCAAACCGATACGCCATTTGATGTTGAATACCAATGGGATTCGCATTGCTAAAGACATTTCGTTTGTAGAAAAACTGGCGAGTTACATGCCCGACTTTGAAATCTACTTGCAGTTTGACAGTTTCAAACCTGAGGTTTTAGAGAAACTCCGCGGCGAAGATTTGACGGAAGTTCGTAAAAAAGCGATAGCTAATTTGAATCAGTTCAACCTATCGACCACGTTAGTCATCACGCTCCAAAAAGGCGAAAACGATGATGAAATCGGGAAGATATTAGAGTATGCTGTGCAACAAAAATGTGTGCGTGGCGTAACGTTCCAACCTACCCAAGTAGCCGGAAGAAACGACAATTACAACGACCACCAAGGCAGAATCACCTTAACCGAAGTGCGTCGAAAAATCTATGAGCAATACCCGATATTCACGCCACAGGATTTGATTCCGGTGCCGTGTAATCCCGATGCTTTGTGTATGGCGTATGCGTTAAAAATAGACGGCGAGATTATGCCGATGACCAATTTGATTAATCCCGAAGATTTGTTGAACAATTCAAAAAACACCATTGTTTTTGAAAACGATGAAAAATTGAAAACCCACATGCTCAACTTGTTCAGTACGGGCATTTCAGTTGATTGTGCCGAAGAAGAGTTTGGCGAATTGATGTGTTGTTTGCCAAGGGTAAAATCGGACAGTTTACATTATGAAAATCTTTTTCGTATTATTATCATGAATTTTATGGATGCGCATGATTTTGATGTCAGAGCGGTGAAAAAATCCTGTGTTCACATCGTGGACAAAAGAGGGAAAATTGTCCCTTTTGAAACGATGAACCTGTTTTACCGAGACAACAAGATAGACGACATCAGAAAAGAATTAAATTATTAGTCATGGGGAATCTATTTTTGATGTCGGATTTTTTAAATTGGATAATCCTGTTTTTGCTGTTTGCCAGTCCGATTGCGTTTGTTATAGGTATAATTTTAATAGCCGTTTCAAAAGACACTCGGAAATTCGGAATTAAGTTACTCATTGGTTCGGTAATAACTTTCATCATTGGCTTTGGAACATGTTTGGCCAGTATGAATATATAGGTTGAAAATAATTTTCGAAGAACTAAATTATAATAAAAGATGCTGATTGTACTATTTCTACTGGTCATTATAATATTCATGAGCATTATTGCTTTTTTAATAGGATTGTACAAAGTGCTCTTTGATAAAGAAGACCGAGCATTCGGGATAAAGCTGCTGACCTATTCGGTAATCACAATGATTATCGGTTTTGGAAGTTGTACTGCTTTGCTTGAATCCGGAGCCATTTAACTTTAACGATAGATTAACAGTTAAATCCAATCCAACTGAATATTTTTGTTTACTAGTTTCTATTCAATGCACAATTACAGAAATTTAAAAGTTTTTGCTTTACTTATCCCTTTAATCACGCTTTTGAGTTCGTGTAAAAACGAATTTAAAGGAAGTGACTATGTTGCCTATTTTGGCGGAGAAATAGTCAATCCCAACAGTCCGTATGTGCTTTTCTGCAAAGACAATGAAGTAATTGACTCGATTAAATTAGACAAAAACAACCGCTTTTTTGTGCAATTTGATTCTTTAGCACCGGGTTTGTATACGTTTAAACACGAACCGGAATACCAATACGTTTATTTTGACAAGAACGACAGTTTGATGGTGCGTGTAAACACCCGAGACTTTGACAATTCGGTTGTATTTTGTGGTCGTGGCGATCAAAAAAACAACTTCCTCATGGAGCAATATTTGAAAAATGAGAAAGACAAAAACAGATTGTTTGAAGCCTTTGATTATGATATAGACCAATTCACCAAAGCCATTGATTCCTCCTACCAGTTGGCCACTAAGTTTTATACTGCCAAAAAAGAGGAAATCAAATGGAGCGAAGAATTTGATGAATATGCCAAAGCTGCTTTAGATTTTCCTTACTATTCCCGAAGAGAATTGTATCCGATGGTTCACAAAATCAGAACCGGAAACGATGTGTATGAAAAAATACCGGCAGACTATTACAATTTCAGAAAAGACATCGATTGCAACAATGTGGCACTTTCGACCTTTTCGCCTTTTGTGATGTATTTGTCGCACATGTTGAACAACATGGGTTCCATCAATTACCACAACCATTTTTCGGAAGTGGATTTGGCGCTAAAAACCAACATCAACAAGATGAATATAGCCGATACGTTGATTAAAAACGAAAAGGTAAAAAACACCATACTCAACAATATCGCCTTCACCTACTTGCTGGAAGACCAAAACATGGTGAACAACCAAACGTTTTTGGCTACTTACCACAAATTCTCTACTGATAAGAGTCAGAAAAATGAAATCACCAAAATCGGCGATGCCATACAATTGCTCAAAGCCGGTGGTAAACTTCCCGAAGTTACCCTGTTAGACCGTAAGGGAAACAAAATAAAAGCTTCAACTTTTGCCAACAAAAAGACGGTGATTTTCTTTTGGACAGCCAATGCGGTTTCGCATTTAGAAGCGGTACACAAAAAAATATTAGCCATTCAAAAAGCGCACCCCGAGTATCAATTTGTGGGGATTAACATCAACGATACCCAAGACGAATGGAAAACATTTTTGAGAAAATATAAATTTGACAGCATCACCGAATTGCGTTGCGATGATTTTGAAGACATTAAAGCCAAATGGGTTATAACTAAAATTCACCGAACCATTGTTTTAGGCGACAACGGCTTGGTTAAAAATGCATTCACCAATGTGTTTGAGTTGAACTTTGAAGAAGAACTTAAATAATAGTGCTCAGTGTTCAGTATAAAAAAAGCGTCTCGATTTTCGAGACGCTTTTTTTTATAATCATAGTTGCCGACAACCGACAACTTGAACTTATTGATTCCCTTTAGCATAATCGGCTAAGAATTGTGCCAAACCGATATCTGTTAATGGGTGTTTTAATAATCCTGTGATAGACGATAATGGTCCGGTCATCACATCAGCACCAATTTTAGCACAGTTAACCACGTGCATGGTGTGACGAATGGAAGCCGCTAAGATTTGCGTTTCAAATCCGTAGTTGTCATAAATATCGCGAATTTCTTGGATCAAGCCCAAACCGTCAGTAGAGATATCATCCAATCTTCCTAAGAAAGGTGATACATAAGTTGCTCCGGCTTTGGCAGCCAATAAAGCTTGTCCGGCAGAGAATACTAAAGTAACATTGGTTTTGATACCTTTATCAGAGAAATATTTACAAGCTCTCACACCGTCTTTGGTCATTGGAATTTTGACCACGATTTGCTCGTGCAATTCAGCCAATTCCTCACCTTCTCTAACCATACCTTCATAATCAGTAGCGATTACTTCGGCACTTACGTCACCGTCAACGATGTTACAAATGTCAACATAATGCTTTAAGATGTTGTTTTTTCCGGTAATGCCTTCTTTAGCCATCAACGACGGATTAGTAGTTACGCCATCAAGAACGCCAAGTCCTTGTGCTTCTTTAATCTCGTTTAAGTTGGCTGTGTCGATAAAAAATTTCATAGTGTAATGTTTTGTAAAAAGTTGTGTTTTTAAATGTTGGGCGTTCCCCTTCGGGTCAGGCTATCCGCAGTGCATGGCACTTGCTCCTATCCTTAACGCAAAATCAGTGCAAAAGTACAACACCTAATTTGAAAAAGGAAACTTATTTTCTGCTAATAACTTATCCCTTATCTATTTTAGCTTATCCGTTTAATTTATAATGATTCATCAGCATTTTTTCATAAACCCTATCGGGTAAAATCCTTTTCAAAACGATAGAGAACTTTTGCATAAACGCCCCAACTTTATAGTGCAATTTAGGATTCTTATCGTTGATGATTTGGTAAATTGCCATCGCCATTTCGTCGGGATTGCTGCCGCTGTCTACGTGTTCGTCCATTTGTTTTAGCGTATCGCCATAAGTGGTTTCATAGGCAGAACCGGCAAGTAACGGCGCATGGTATCTTCCTGAGGCAATATTCGTAGCAAAATCGCCCGGGGCAACATTCACTACGTTGATTCCAAACGATTTTACTTCCATACTAATCGCTTCGGTAATGATTTCCAGAGCGCCTTTAGAGGCCGAATACACGCTGCGGTAAGGCAAACCCATATAACCGGCTATAGAAGTAATATTGATGATTAAACCCGATTTTTGTTCGCGCATTTGCGGTAAAACGGCTTTGATGACTTCTATTGGGCCAAAAAAATTGGTTTCAAAATTATTTTTGATTTCCTCCGTTGGAATTTCTTCTAAGGGTCCGGTGATACCCACGCCGGCATTATTGATGACCACATCAATTCTTTTTGAAACGGAAATTACTTTATCCACGGCATGTTTAATGCTTTCGGCATTGCGAACATCCAAAGCAATTAAGGGAAATAATGAATTGGTGATTTTTTCAGGGTTGCGACTAGTGCCGTAAACCGTGAAGCCTTTGTGAAATAAAAACTCGCCTATCGCCTTTCCAATTCCGGAAGAAGCTCCTGTAATCAGTACCACTTTACTCATGTTACGCTTGTCATTTTATGGGTTAAAGATAAAATTCTTTTAGTGTATTCTGATACCCAAACCGTGATTTTCACTCAGATGGATTTTACCATTGACAATCTGACTTCCTTTGGCGATGTCGTTGGCAATTAAATTGGCGCCGTCTAAATCGGCATAATCACACCAGGGCGCTAAAACCGCTCCGGCTGAAATGCCTATGGTGGATTCGGTCATACAACCAATCATAATGTTGAAGCCTAATGCTCGGGCTTTTGAAATCATTTCCAACGCCGGTGTCAATCCGCCGCATTTAACCAGTTTGATATTGATGCTTTTATAATGCGGCACCAAATCATTCAAAACCGTGATGTCTTGGCAATCTTCATCAGCCATCCAATTGGCAAATTGGTCAGCGTGCAAATGGGAATAGTGCTCTACTCCTATTTTCATGGGTTGTTCCAAATAGGTGAATTCAGAAACTTTTTGATTGTTCTCAAGCCAAAGACATTCTTCAGCTGTAAAACTGCCGTTGGAATCTAAAGCGATGTTTTTATTCAGTTGAAGCAATTGTGTGATATCGCTTTCGCTAAAATGGTTGCACTTCACTTTAAACTTAGACCAAGCCGATTGATTTATTTTTTTAATTTGATTTTCAGCCGAATCCACACTAATGGTAATCGACGATTCCGGCAATTGATGGTCATGGATTTGATTGAGTTGCAAAAAGCTTTGTCGCTCGAGTTTACCAAACAAATCCCAATACGCACAATCTAAGGCGGAACGCAGAAAACTTGGTAAATTCAAAGACAAGAGAAAAGCATAAAACCCGGTGGGATGAATTGTTTTTTGGCTTTCAATTTGGGTTTTAACTTTGGCCAATAATTGTTCAAAATCGCCCAAATTAATATCGTAATAATCGATTGAAGTACATTCGCCGTAGCCCTTTTCACCGTGACTTTGCAATGTTACGATTAAGGCTTCTCTGAAAGTATAATTCCCATAGGCTATGGCAAAGGTTTCTTTGAGATTGAATTTTACTATTTGCCATGATAAAACCATATCGAGTAAAAATAAAAAATCCCGACAAACTTCGGGATACTTTTTGAAAAAAAATGGCAAGCGACCTACATCGCACCGCTACAACCACATACCTTTGCTATGTTCCCATCCTGGAGGATTTTGCAGGAGCTGGTCGTGTAGGACTTGCCGCTGCAAATATACAATCTTTTTATTTTTTTGCAAGAATTTAAGAGCAATATAAATATATTTGTGAGTGAAAAATTAAATCCGAAAAATGAAAGCTTATAACCTATTCATAACCACTTTTTTAGCCCTAAACATCATTGGTTGTGACAACCAAAAAGACAAGGAAAGCTATTTCAGCTTTGATGAAAACACTTTAAAGGCGATGTATCAAGCCAATGAAAAAGTTGATTTTACTTTGGTAAATACCCATAATAAAGCCATCGATAGTGTGGTTTATTTTGCCAACAATAAAAGAGTAAGTTCGGTAAAAGGCGGCGGGAAATTCACGTTGGATTTAACCGGAAAAAAATTGGGTTACCAAAATATCAAAGCCTTGGTCTATTTTGAAGGCGATACCGTTTCCACCAAGACTCGCGTAGAAGTAGCAGCAGCTGTTGCTCCTAAATTACTAAAATATACTGTGGTTAATACTTATGACCATGATGTTGATGCCTTTACAGAAGGTTATGAATTTTATAGAGATACTTTAGTGGAAAGCACCGGACAAAACGGAAAATCATATTTTGCTAAAGTAGATTACAAAACCGGAAAAGCTTATAAAAAAGTTGATCTTGACCAACAGTACTTTGGAGAAGGTATCACCATCATTAATGATAAAGTTTATCAATTAACTTGGCAAAATGGAGAAGGATTTGTATACGATGCCAAAACGATGAAAAAAATAAAGTCGTTCAAATACGACAAGACCGTTGAAGGTTGGGGCATGACCAATGACGGCAAAATGATTTACCATTCCGACGGTACCGAAAAAATTTGGACCATGGATCCGGAAACCCTTAAATTAGTTGACTTTGTAAATGTATACACCAATGACAGCAAGATCAAAAGTGTCAACGAATTGGAATGGATTAACGGAAAAATCTATGGCAACATTTGGCAAAAAGATGCCATAGCGGTTATCAATCCACAAAGCGGTGCTGTGGAAGCCGTATTGGATTTATCGGCTTTGCGCGCTAAAGTAACCAACAAAGAAGCGGAAGTGTTAAACGGAATCGCTTATCGCAAAGCAACCAACACGATTTTTGTCACCGGTAAAAATTGGAATAAGACTTTTGAAATTAAGGTTAGTGAATAAATTTTAAATCACTTTCCAACCTTTTGGTTCCAATGATACTCTTTAAATAAAAAGACTATCATTATGACCAAAATAAATATTTCTATTCCGCAGCCTTGCCATGAAAATTGGGACCGAATGACTGCTGTTGACAAAGGAAGATTCTGTGCTTCTTGTCAAAAAAAAGTTCACGATTTTACCAAAGCCAGCGACCGTGAAATTGTAACCGCATTTCAACAAAACCAAAATCTTTGCGGTCGGTTTTTAAATTCTCAACTCGACCGTGATTTGGTAAAACCCAAAGAAAAAAGCCCAATTTGGTTGGCTACTACGGCTACTATTGTTAGCTTGATTGGTATCGGAACCCATGAGGTTACTGCTCAGGAACCGGTAAAAACAGAACAAACCGACAACAGAATGTTGGGGAAATTTATCATTACACCAAAATCAGAAGAAGTTAAAGTATCAGGAATTGTAAAAGATAGTACCGGACCTTTACCAGGTGCTGTCGTCCTAATAAAAGGAAGTAATACTTTCACTCAAACAGATATTGACGGAAAGTTTACCATTAAAGCTAAGAAAGGAGATACTTTGGTTTTTAATTATGTAGGCTATGGATCAGAAGAAATAATAGTAAATAATACTGAAACCGAAATTATTGAAATCAAAATACTAGAAGCATATACGGGATTAATAGAAATTAAACGTACATTCTTCGGACGCATCTTCCACTCTATTGGCAATTGGTTCCGATAAATAAAAAATCCCGAGTACTTCGGGATTTTTTATTTACTATTTTTTGGCTACAAACTCCATTTTAGCGACATCATAAACCCATCTGTTTTGTTGGTTTTTACTCTTTTGGGTCACTGAACCATCTGGATTCAGAATAAACTCAAAACCGTCTCTTCTGATTTTCTCCTGGGTTTCTGTAGCGGCTGTTCCGCCTAAAGAAACTATTTCAGTAATATGATTGGTCGTTTGTGTATTGGAAAACACTTGTTTTTTATTGGCAATTTCATAAATCACCGAATAGACATTGGTAATGTCTTCTGTTTTTTTATTGGTTTTGATTTGTACCATTTCGGTCCACGTCAGTAAATACAATTTGGTTCCGTTTGCGGTAAAAGCAGTCAGTTTACAATTGGTTGGCGCAAATTTGGCATCAGCTGCCTTAACAATCATGGCATCTTTCTCTTTGCCGTTTTCATTAATCGTCACCTGAAAGTTTCCTTTTTTGACTTCGGCGACCAAGTTATCTACTTTGGCTAAACCTGAAGTAGCGCCAGTTTTCTTGGTAACAGGTTTCTTTTTTTGACTGTAGGCATTGACACTTAACAAAGCAATTAATACCAATACAAAGATTCTCTTCATGGGTTACAATTTTGGGTTAAACTGGAATCGAATATACAAAATAATTGATAGGAACTGTGCTAAATAATAAAGCCGCCTTACTGTAACAGCAAGACGGCTCCAACCAATTAACTTAAAATTTAGTCTTTTGTTGATTTTACGGCCAAGTTATAAATCACTAAACCGAATCCGATTTTGTTGATAGCATCCGCTATGTTGTAAGCAACATCTACATTGCCTTTTCCTATGATGCCGGTATACCAACCATCGGTACCTAACATATAACCTAAAGGATAGATTGCCCAGCCTACTAATACAAACCAACATAAAATTTTGTGAGAAGCTAGAACTTCACCACCGGCAGCTTTAGCCAATTTAGAAGCTTCTCCCATCCAGATTTCATAAACAATAGCAAAGTAAGCAATCCCTGAAACCAATCCCCAAACCCAAGCGTTGGTTGGATCAACCGCTTCACCAAAGTAACCGGTTACCAACATCACTAATGAGTAGACAATCATTTTCCAAAGCAAGGACTGTTTTGCGCCTGCAATTTTTAAAATTAAATAGAATTCTAAACACATCAGTGGCACGGTTAAAACCCAGTCAACATAACGAAAGAATGTTGGTGATTCACCAAAGCTTGCCCAATAATCTCTCATATAGAAATAGTGAACAGCAGCAATAAAAGTAATTAAACCTGAAACTAGAACAGAAACACGCCATTTTTTATCAAATTGGCTTAAGGATAAAAAGAAAAAAGCGGATGCAGCCATCATAGCCATACATCCAATAAAGAAAGTAAAACCAACATAATCAGTTGGCAACATTTTCGCAATGAGCGGTGTGGATAAAAATAAATTTGTCATGATTAAAAAGAATTAGGATTATTTGTTTAATCAAATCTATAAAACTTTAAACAAAAAAAATAATTATGTTTAACCTTTTTTATTTAACTTTAAACAAAATAAATATCTATCGGAATGACAAATTCTAACAATTTCGGCATTGTGTTGAGTTTTTTTGGGTTATGGATAACCACTTATTTTTCTATTGAATATCAACAAATTATAGGATTTGCAATAATTTTCTTATTCGGAATACTACATGGATCCAATGATTTGCAATTAATTTCAAAAATTAACAACGATAGTTCAGCTACTATTGGTAAAAAAATACTGACTTACTATATTGCATTTGTATTATCGGGGATTGTGCTATTCTACAGTTTGCCAAAAATAGCTTTGCTGTTATTCATTTTAATAAGTGCTTATCATTTTGGAGAGCAACATTGGAATAAGTTGAGTACAAAAAAAACGCTCTCAGTAGAGGTTGTTTTTCAGACATTATATGGATTATTTATTCTGTTCCTTTTATTTTATTTTCATCAAGGCGAAGTAAATAAGATCATGGAGCAGATTATAAAAGAATCCATTCAGTTTGTCAACTATACTAACTGTCTTTTTGTGATTGGAGTTCTTTTGTTGGTGAGCAGCTTTGTCCTATTTAAAAACAATTCAAATTTTCGAAGTGAAATCTTAGCCAATATCGTTTATTTAATTTTGTTTGGTATTCTATTCCGAAATTCAAATTTAATTTGGGCATTTGCCATCTACTTTGTTGTTTGGCATAGCTTACCTTCAATTAAAGAGCAGATTGTTTTTTTGTATGGACAATATTCCTTGAAAAACTTTATGCGTTACTTTAAAGCAGCCTTTGGTTATTGGCTCTTTTCATTAATTGGTATAATGCTACTTTATATTTTTTTTAAAGATCAGGAAATTTTCAAAGCGCTGTTTTTTTCCTTTTTAGCCGCCATAACATTTCCCCATACTCTTGTTATCATGAAGATGCCAAACACTGCTAAAGATGAAGGTAAGGTTTTAAAATAAAAAAACCGTTCCAAAAATGGAACGGTTTTAATACTTAGTACTAATGTTTTAATACTTATTTCACTTCTTCGAATTCTACATCTTGAGTGTTATCGCCTTGAGCTTCTGCTTGCGGTTGGGCTTCTTGCGCTTGACCTTCACCTTGTGCTTTGTACATTTCTTCGGAAGCATTTTTCCACGCTTCGTTGATTTTGTCTAAAGCAGGTTGGATAGTCGCCACATCTTTGGATTCGAAAGCTACTTTCAATTCGTCTAAAGCGGATTGGATAGCCGTTTTGTTTCCTTCAGACAATTTATCGCCAAACTCACCCAATTGTTTTTCCGTTTGGAAAATCATGCTGTCAGCTTCGTTTAATTTATCTGCTTTTTCTTTGGCTTGTCTGTCTGACTCAGCGTTCATTTCCGCATCTTTTTTCATTCTTTCGATTTCTTCCGGTGTCAATCCTGAAGAAGCTTCGATACGAATGTCGTGCGATTTTCCGGTTCCTTTATCTGTAGCCGACACTTTAATGATACCGTTGGCATCGATGTCGAAAGTTACTTCAATTTGAGGCACACCTCTTGGTGCAGGCGGAATACCGTCTAAGTGGAAACGACCGATTGTTTTATTGTCCGCAGCCATGGTTCTTTCTCCTTGGATCACGTGGATTTCAACGCTTGGCTGGTTGTCAGCGGCAGTTGAGAATACTTGTGATTTTTTGGTTGGAATGGTAGTATTTGACTCGATTAATTTAGTCATTACATTCCCCATAGTTTCAATTCCTAGCGATAAAGGCGTAACGTCAAGCAACAATACATCTTTTACATCTCCTGTTAAAACACCACCTTGAATGGCAGCACCAATCGCTACTACTTCATCCGGATTAACTCCTTTAGATGGTTTTTTGCCAAAGAATTTCTCTACTTGTTCTTGGATTACCGGGATTCTTGTAGAACCACCTACCAAGATTACTTCGTCGATATCAGAAGTGGATAAACCTGCATCTTTCAAAGCTTTAATTACAGGTTCCATAGAACGTTTTACTAAGCTTTCAGCCAATTGCTCAAATTTAGCACGCGTTAATGTTTTCACTAAGTGTTTCGGACCTGAAGCGGTAGCCGTAACATAAGGCAAGTTGATTTCAGTTTGTGTTGAAGATGACAACTCGATTTTTGCTTTTTCAGCAGCTTCTTTTAAACGTTGTAATGCCATTGGATCTTTACGCAAATCAACACCTTCTTCGCTGTTGAATTCGTTAGCCATCCAATCGATGATTACCTGGTCAAAGTCGTCACCACCTAAGTGTGTATCTCCATTAGTAGACAATACTTCGAAAACACCGTCACCTAATTCAAGGACAGAGATATCAAAAGTTCCTCCACCTAAATCGTATACGGCAATTTTTTGGTCTTTACCTGCTTTGTCTAATCCGTAAGCCAAGGCCGCAGCAGTTGGCTCGTTGATGATACGCATTACTTTAAGACCTGCGATTTCACCGGCTTCTTTCGTAGCTTGACGTTGCGCATCGTTAAAGTAAGCCGGAACGGTAATTACCGCTTCGGTAACAGCGTGACCTAAATAGTCTTCAGCAGTTTTCTTCATTTTTTGAAGTGTCATGGCTGACAATTCTTGTGGTGTGTATAATCTTCCGTCAATATCCACACGTGGTGTGTCATTGTCACCTTTTACCACTTTATAAGCTACAGTTGAAGCTTCTTTAGCACTTTCAGTGTACTTGTTTCCCATAAAACGTTTGATAGACGCTATGGTTTTGGTTGGGTTTGTCACCGCTTGTCTTTTCGCAGGATCTCCTACTTTAATTTCGCCACCTTCTACAAAAGCAATTACAGAGGGTGTTGTTCTTTTACCTTCTGCGTTAGCAATTACAACTGGTTCTCCACCTTCCATAACGGCCACACAAGAGTTGGTTGTACCTAAGTCGATACCAATAATTTTTCCCATTTTTATTTTCTCCTTTTAATTTATTTTTGATTATTCCTCTACGAGTGAATAGTACTTTGTGTTGTACGTTTTCGAAAATGTCAACTATTGTGCCAAGCAGTCATCAGGAATAAATTGTCAGTTTTGGGTAAATTAGGCTGACAAGATGACATTTTAAGTACGAAGTTAGAAGTGTGAAGTACGAAGTTATGTCCTGATTTTATTGGGTTTGGAATAATAGAAAATGAGGAGACTGGTAATGATGAAAGCGTAATATCCCCATTTGATTTGGCGGATATGGTCGAAGGAACTTTCTAAAAATATAATGTAGAATAAAGTTAATACAATCAGAATGCTATTTGTCAATGCCAATTTATGCAACAGTTTAGTTTTTTTTGTAAACGATATTATTATTATTGAAAGTGAAATCAAAACTATAAAGTCGAAAAGTAAAGAAATAAGAATATACAATTCTTTATACCAATTTTGATTCTGGAAAAATTTTGAGCATTCTGTTTTAAATTCATCAAAAGTAGTATCAATTATTCCTCCAATGGTAAAGCTGGCGATTTCGAAACCAGTAAATGCCACATCATTTATTACAAAATCGTAAACATCTTCTGAAAAGGTATTTTCTCTTTGTATTGGACTTCCATCATTATTAACTCTAACGAACCCATATTTTCCATCACACGAATCATAAAACGGTGCCAACAATAATAAAAAACCAAGTAAGGTCAAAATTCTGAGTGTTCTGGTACTTTTCATAAGAGAATGCAATTGGGGTTCTTAAGCCAATCTTAAGAAAACTTTACAAAGTACATGCCAAAAAAAATTCCCAACCTTGTGAGTTGGGAATCTATCGTTAATCGTTCATCGAAATGAGGAACTCATCGTTGTTTCTGGTTTTCTTGATTTTATCATTAATGGTATCCATTGCTTCAACCGGATTCATATCGGCTAAGAACTTGCGCAAAATCCACATTCTTTGGAGTGTTTTCTCATCTAATAATAAGTCATCACGACGCGTGCTTGACGAAGTCAAATCGATAGCCGGGAAAATTCTGCGGTTGGCTATTTTTCTGTCCAATTGCAACTCCATGTTACCTGTTCCTTTAAATTCTTCGAAGATTACCTCGTCCATTTTTGAACCGGTTTCGGTTAAGGCTGTGGCAATAATACTTAGTGAACCTCCGTTTTCTACGTTACGAGCTGCACCAAAGAAACGTTTTGGTTTTTGCAAAGCATTGGCATCAACTCCACCCGATAATACTTTACCGGATGCCGGTTGCACCGTATTGTAAGCTCTGGCCAAACGCGTAATCGAATCTAACAAAATCACCACATCGTGACCACATTCTACCAAACGTTTTGATTTCTCTAAAACGATATTGGCAATTTTTACGTGTTCCATCGGCTCTCTGTCGAAAGTGGAAGCAATTACTTCTCCACGAACGCTGCGTTGCATATCGGTTACCTCTTCCGGTCTTTCATCAATCAGCAATACAATTAAATATACTTCTGGATGATTGGCGGCAATGGCATTGGCAATGTCTTTTAACAACATGGTTTTACCCGTTTTGGGTTGGGCCACAATCATACCACGCTGACCTTTACCGATGGGTGAAAACAAATCCATAACTCGGGTAGAAACACTGGCTTGTTTATCGGCGATGTTGAATTTTTCTTTTGGAAAAATCGGGGTTAAGTGTTCGAAAGAAACTCGGTCACGAACCACTTGCGGGTCATGCCCGTTGATTTTTAAAACTTTTACCAAAGGGAAGAATTTCTCTCCTTCTTTAGGCGGACGTACCACTCCTTTTACTGTATCACCGGTTTTCAAACCAAACAATCTGATTTGAGAAGTTGACAAGTAAATATCATCCGGAGAAGCTAAGTAGTTGTAATCGGAAGAACGTAAGAAACCGTAACCGTCAGGCATCATTTCTAAAACGCCTTCACTTTCTATAATTCCATCAAATTCATAATCTGAATCGCGGAAATTGGGGTGTTTTTTTCCTTTAAAATTGGGATTATTATTGTTGGCACCGTTACCGTTACCGTTTCCATTTTGATTTTGGTTTTTATGTTTTGGCTCGCGATTGCCGTCGGTATTTTGGTTTGGATTAGATTCTGTCTGTTCAACAGCGAGTTTTTCGGCAACTTCTACTTCACTATCGGTTGGTTGCTGTGAAGCTATCGGAGTATTATTCTTCTTTTTATCGAAAGGTTTTTTGAACTTAGGGTTTTTATTTTCAAAAGCCGGTTTTTGCTCTGCCCGTTCGCTATCGCTTGGGTCTTCTACTGCTAGAGCGGTTGGTTCTTCATTAGCAAACAAATCACTTTGATTGTTTTCCTGGGATTTCTTAGTTTCAGGTATAATTCGGGCTCTTTTGGTTTTATTATCAGTTGGTTTTTGCTTTGCCGGTTCACTTTCCTTCGGGTCTGTAGTGGCTTTGGGTGGCGTTTCGGCAACAGCTTTGCTTTGGTGTTCCAAAATTTGCGCAATCAGCGTGTCTTTTTTGGCACCGGTAACTTTAATGGTTTTGGCTAATTTAGCAATATCTTGAAGCTCAGAAAGCTTCATTTCTTTTAAGGCGGAAATATCAAACATGGATATTGTTTTGATTTAATTTTTGTTTTGGAAAATACTACAAATGTGGGTAGAAAATATTGGTATAGAAAAGTCCGAAGATGAAGTACTTGCGGATTTGTTATGCAATAATACAAATAAAATTTTACCATGCAATAGTATTTTTTAAAAAGAAACTATATTTTTGTCCAACATTTTTTGATAATTATGTTTAGAGTACAGACTTATTATTTGATAGCTTGTCTAATCGTTACAGGAGTTTTACCTTTTGTGTTTCCTTTATGGAAAGATGCATCGGGTAAATCATTCTATTTTATGATGGATATTGCTTACACTGCACTGTTCGGATTGAGTAGTACGCTGTCCTTATTGAGCATCTTATCTCACGCAAAAAGACAACAACAATTTGTCATGGGCAGATTGAATATGATATTGAATTTAATTTTATTAGGATTATTTGTGTATCGAACACTAAGCGCATCTGGAGAAGCCGCGGTTTCTGAGAAAGGTGTTGGGATGTTCCTACCTATTCTTTCTATCGTACTTTTGGTTTTGGCCAACAAAGCCATCAAAAAGGATGAAGATCTCGTAAAATCTGTGGATCGATTGCGATAAACCTATAAACTTAGTTTTTTAGTGCTGCGAAAAACCCGAACGAAAGTTTGGGTTTTTTATTTTTCACAAAGCGAAGTTTACACAACCAAACTATAAGGTTTACAACTAATATCCACTAGGCATTCTCCTCTTAATATCAAAGGTTTTTTATTTTTACCCACTCCCAATTTTTCAGTGGTGTTTGCGAAAAATAACGAAGTGAATTTTATATGGCATACAGATAACACTGATTTGACTAATTAACATAGATTAAAACAAATCTGTGCAAATCCGTTTAATCCGTTCTAATTTGTGGCTAAACTAATAACAAAGACTGAACACTTATTTCTGAACACTGAACAACTATTTTTTTCCCAATTCTACTATTTCTAAATTCTGAATTTTGAAACCCTCAATTTCAAAACGTAGCATTGTCCGTACCTGATGGAATCCATAAATACCACAAGCGCCCGGATTCATGTGTAACAAATTGAGCTTTTTATCAAACTGCACTTTCAGAATATGCGAATGGCCGCAAATAAATAACTTCGGTGGATTATTTTGAATTTCTGCGCGAATGGCCTGGTTGTATTTACCGGGATAACCGCCAATATGGGTAATCCAAACATCTACCTCTTCACAAAGAAAACGATTGTGCAACGGAAATTCCATACGCGCTTTATCATCATCAATATTTCCGTATACACAGCGCAGCGGTTTTATCGCTTTGATGGTATCGGTCACTATTAAATCCCCAATATCTCCGGCATGCCATACTTCATCGGCTTGACGGACGTATTTCAAAATTGACTCATCCAAGTGACTATGGGTATCGGAAAGCAGTAGGATTTTTTTCATAGAGTTGCAAAGTGGCATCGTAGCAAAGTTACAAAGTAAAATTAGTATATTTTTTGAGAAAACTTTAAGCTTCTCCCAACCCAAAAACTTTGTAACTTTGGCATTTTGAAACTCTGGAACTTTCACATTGAGATATTTTATCGAATTAGCTTATAAAGGAACCCATTACCACGGCTGGCAATACCAACCCGATGCCGTTTCCGTGCAAGAAACACTCAATAAAGCTTTATCTTTATTGCTAAAAAAAGAGATTGATATTGTAGGTGCAGGCCGAACAGACACCGGTGTTCATGCCAAAAAAATGTATGCCCACTTTGATTACGAAACCGAGATAGACAGCCAAAATTTGGTCCACAAACTCAACTCTTTTCTACCCAAAGACATCGTCATTTTCAATATCATAAAAGTGCACGATGAAGCACACGCTCGCTTCGATGCTACCAAAAGAACCTATGAATACCATATTCATACTTTCAAAGATGCTTTTGAAACCGATGGCAGTTGGCTGCACCAGTTGCCTTTGAATGTTGACAAAATGAATGAAGCTTGTCAAATTCTTTTCAAACACCGTGACTTCGAATGTTTTTCTAAAACGCATTCCGATGTCAGAACGTTTAATTGTGTTATTTTTGAAGCCCATTGGCAACAAGAAGGCAATAAATTGGTTTTCACCATAGCTGCCGATCGATTTTTACGCAATATGGTTCGCGCCATCGTAGGAACCATGATTAATATTGGCTTGGGCAAAATAACCTTAGCCGATTTTGAAAAAATAATTGAAAGCAAAGACCGTGGCAAAGCCGGATTTTCGGTACCGGCACACGGTTTATATTTAACCCAAATTGATTACGACTATATAAAATAATATGCAGGCAAAAGCATTCGATACTAATTTATTCAAACGCATTTTAAAATACACCAAACCTTATAAAGCAAGGTATTACGGAGTGATTTTATTTGCCGTTTCGCTTTCGGTATTTGCCGCACTTCGCCCTTACTTGTTAAAGCAAACCGTTGACGAATACATCAAGCCTAAAGACGAACACGGACTGCTGTTTTATGTTACCATCATGGGTATCGTATTGCTTTTGGAAACGTTGTCACAATTCTATTTTGTGTATTGGGCCAATTGGCTCGGACAAGATATTATCAAAGATATCCGCACCAAATTATTCAAGCACATGCTGAGTTTCCGAATGAAGTATTTTGACCATGCACCTGTTGGGCAATTGGTCACGCGTTCGGTTTCTGATATTGAACAAATTGCCCGCATTTTTAGCCAAGGTTTGTTCATGATTATCAGTGATTTGCTGAAAATGATAGTAGTGCTGATTTTTATGTTCTACATGAATTGGCGTCTGACTTGGATAGTGATTTTGGCGATGCCGATTTTGGTTTACGTCACCCGAATCTTTCAACGAAAAATGCAAGTGGCTTTTGAAGAAGTGCGAAATCAGGTAGCCAATATGAATACGTTTGTGCAAGAACGCGTGACGGGTATGAAAATCGTTCAGCTTTTCAACCGAGAACAAATTGAATACGAAAAGTTCAAAGAAATCAACCAAAAACACAATAAGGCTTGGATTAAAACCATTTTATACAACTCTATCTTCTTCCCTATCGCCGATATTATTTCGTCGCTAACACTAGGTGCCGTAGTGCTTTATGGTGGTTTTCATATTTTAGATGGCGATAAATTTACCACGTTTGGCGATTTGTTTTCGTATACGATGTTCATCGGAATGTTGTTCAACCCATTGCGTCAAATTGCGGATAAGTTCAACGAGATGCAAATGGGTATGATTGCTGCTAATCGTGTTTTTGATATTTTAGATACCAACAAAGATGTACAAGAAGACGGAACCGTAGTCGCCAATCACTTCAAAGGCAACATCCGTTTTGAAAATGTCCGCTTTAGCTACAACGACAAAGAAGAAGTCTTAAAAGGCATCAACTTGAATGTTAAGGCCGGAGAAACCATCGCCATCGTAGGTGCCACAGGCGCCGGAAAATCTACCATCATCAACTTATTGAATCGTTTTTACGAAATCAATTCGGGCGTGATTTATGTCGACGATCAAAACATTAATGCTTTCGAATTGGAAAGTTTACGCCAACAAATTGCCATCGTTTTACAAGACGTTTTCCTTTTTGCCGATACCATTCACAACAATATTACGCTCAACAATCCGAATATTTCCAGAGAAGAAGTGATTGAAGCCGCAAAGAAAATCGGCGTGCATAAATTCATTAAAACGCTACCCGGCGGTTATGAGTATGATGTGAAAGAACGCGGCGTAATGTTGTCTTCCGGCCAACGTCAATTGATTGCTTTTCTGAGAGCTTATGTGAGTAATCCGAGTATTTTAATTTTAGATGAAGCGACTTCATCCATTGACACCTACAGTGAAGAATTAATCCAAAAAGCCACGGATAGAATCACCCAAGGTCGTACCTCTATCATCATTGCTCACCGTTTGGCAACGATTATGAATGCCGATAAAATCATTGTGATGGACAAAGGTCAAATCGTAGAAGAAGGTACACACCAAGAACTGCTTACCAAAGAAAAAGGATATTATAAAAATTTATACGATTCACAGTTTGCCACCGAAGTGGAATAAATAAACCATGAAGACTTTCCAACAGCTGAAAAAAAACCTAAAACAGGATTTCTCCTCGCTAAAAACCATCAAGTTGGCAGTTTTAGGAGATACGGCTACGCAATTTCTAACGCAAGCCATCAGAGGTTTGGGGTATGATAAAGGTTTTGATATTCAAATTTGGGAAGCCGATTTCGATCAGATTGCACTTCAAATCAGCGACAGTGAATCGGAATTGTATGCCTTTCAACCCGAACTGGTTTTGATTTTTCAATCTTCGCATAAATTATTAGCCAAATACAATAAGCTCAAACCGGAAGCTCATGCCGTGTTGGCTTTACAAGAGTTAGAGTCGATTGACTTTATGATTTCCACCCTAAACTCACAGTTAGATTGCAAAATCATCTATTACAATTACACCGAAATTGACGATGCTGTTTTTGGTAATTATGCTCAAAAAATTGAATCTTCTTTCTTGTTCCAATTGCGAAAATTGAACTTTGAGTTAATGACATTTGCCACGCAACATTCTAATTTTTATTTGTGTGACTTGTCTTCGATTCAGAACCAGATTGGCAAAAGCAATTTCTTTCAGAGTTCGATTTATGTCAATACCGAAATGGTGTTGAGTTTGGATGCCTTACCAATCGTAGCTTCACGAACATTAGACATTATCGAATCGCTCCAAGGCAAGTTCAAAAAATGTGTGATTTTAGATTTAGACAACACCACTTGGGGCGGCATCATCGGTGATGACGGGATTGAAAATATCCAAATCGGAAGTTTGGGTATCGGCAAAGCGTTTTCGGAATTTCAATATTGGATAAAAAAATTAAAAAACCGCGGAATTATTGTCGCCGTTTGCAGCAAGAACACCGAATCGGTCGCCAAAGAACCTTTTGAAAAACATCCCGACATGGTGTTGCGACTGGAAGACATTTCGGTTTTTGTCGCCAATTGGGAAAACAAAGCCGACAACATTCGCCACATCCAAAGCATTCTGAATATTGGGTTTGACAGCATGGTTTTTTTGGATGACAATCCGTTTGAACGCAACATCGTTCGAGAGAATCTACCCGAAGTCACTGTGCCCGAATTGCCTGAAGATCCGGCGGAATACTTAGAATATTTATACACTTTGAATCTTTTTGAAACGGTTTCCTTTTCAGAAGAAGATTCGGAGCGCACCAAAATGTACCAAATTGAAGCCCAAAGAGCGAAGGTCCAACAAAAATTCACCAACGAAGAAGATTTTTTGCAAAGCCTCAACATGGTTTCGTTGGTAGAGCCTTTTAATAAATTCAACCAACCGCGAGTAGCGCAATTGTCGCAGCGCTCCAACCAATTCAATTTGAGAACTGTTCGCTACACGGATGCTGGTATTGAGAAAATTGGCACTTCGGAAAACCATTTTACGTTTACCTTCACGTTGGAGGATAAATTTGGTGATAACGGTTTGATTTGCGTGATTATTTTGAAAAAAGAAAATGAGCAAACCGCTTTTATCGACACTTGGTTCATGAGTTGTCGCGTATTAAAGCGCAGCATGGAGAATTTTGTCTTAAACACGATTGTCGATTTTTGTAACCAAAAAGGTTTCGCAACACTCAAAGGCGAATACCTTCCAACGGCTAAGAACGAAATGGTGGCTGATCATTATGCCAATTTAGGGTTTGAACAAGCTGCTCCTTTTTGGATCTTAAAAACATCCGATTATATTCCCAAAAAAACTTATATTTCGAAAAAATAAAAACATGGACAGACCGACCATTTTAAAAGAAGTAACCGACGTATTTATCGATGTGTTAGACAACGAAGACATTGTTTTGACCGATGAAACTCAGGCGACTGATGTTGACGATTGGGATTCGTTGAATCATATTCAATTGGTTGTTGGGATTGAAAAACACTTCAAAATCAGGTTTACTTCCAAAGAAATTCAAAGCTGGAAAAATGTGGGCGAAATGATTACTTGTATCCAAGAAAAAGGAATTTAATGTATACAATTGAGGACACCTTTACCGATAGTTTTACCGTTACCGATGAAATTTATCATGGGTTCATCACTTTATTTAAAGACCAAAATCCATTGCATACCGACGCGACATTTGCCACCGAAAAAGGTTTCAAGGCCGAAGTGATGCACGGAAATATTTTAAACGGTTTCCTCTCCTATTTTATTGGCGAAGGTTTGCCTACCAAAAATGTGATTATTCATTCGCAGGAAATTCAATATAAAAACCCGGTTTATCTCCATGATGCTTTATACTTTAAAGCTACTGTCGTTGGTTTTTACGAATCGGTGAATGCGGTGGAATTCAAATTTGAGTTCAAAAATTCGGAAGCCAAAGTTGTGGCCAAAGGTAAAATTCAAATCGGTTTGCTATGAAAATACTTATTACAGGTGGTGCCTCGGGTTTGGGCGAATCCATTACCCGAACTTTAGCGAAAAATAGTAGCAACACGGTTTACTTCACCTTCAGCCAATCTTCGGCGAAAGCCCAACAATTGGAAGCTGAATTCAACAATACCATTGCCCTCGCTTGTGATTTTGCTGATGAAAAAGCAGTGGAAACTTTGGCCCAAAAAATAGCCGAACTCAAATTGGATGTTCTCGTTCACAACGCGTATTCGGGGGATTATCTCAAAACCCATTTTCACAAGATAGAAACTGGTAATTTCTTGACCGATTTTAAAGTCAATGTCATGCCTGTCGTTGCATTGACTCAAGCCGCTATCAATAGTTTCCGAAAGCAAAAAAGCGGTAAAATCATTACGGTTTTGACTTCGGCATTAGCAGATGTTCCACCGGTTGGTTCGGCAGTGTATACCTCGAACAAAGCTTATTTGGCTAAACTGACGGAAGTTTGGGCCCATGAAAATGCAAAGTTCAACATTACTTCCAATTCGGTTTCGCCGGCTTTTATGGAAACCGCCATGACCTCGGGAACGGATGAGCGCATCAAAGAACAAATGATCGAAAGCAATCCGGCGAAGCGATTATTGACTACGGAAGAAGTCGCGGAAGCAGTTGCATTTTTGGTCAATGACACAACCCAAATCAACGGAAAAGATTTTGTGATTAACGCCGGCGATAAACTAAAATAACAACGCTTATGGTTTTTAATTCTATTCCATTCGTTTTATTTTTTACCGCTTTCTTCTTGCTTTATTGGTTGGTGGTCAATAGAAATCTGAAAGCCCAAAACTTACTTTTATTACTCGGAAGCTATTTCTTCTACGCTTGGACCGATTGGCGGTTGTTGTCGTTTTTGATAGCCTTTTCGGGGTTGAATTACTTTTTGGGACTCAAAATAGAAAACGCAACCCACGAAAAAACCAGACGTATTTACCTTTACCTTGGCTTACTGCAAGGCATTGGCGGTTTATTATTTTTCAAATACTACAATTTTTTTGTCACATCGTTTACCGAAGCTTTTCATTCGATTGGGATTTCGCTTAGTTTGACTACTTTGAACTTGATTGTGCCTTTAGGCATCAGCTTTTTCACGTTCAGAACGATTAGTTATTTATTGGATATCGACAAAGGAAAAGCCGAAGCTTCAAAGGATTGGCTGGTGTTTTTTAACTACGTTGCGTTCTTTCCTTCGATACTTTCGGGACCGATTGACAAGGCTAAAACTTTTATCCCACAGTTAGAAAGTAAAAGAGAGTTTAACTATCACAATGTCGTCGATGGCTTGCGACAAATACTTTGGGGTTTGTTTAAAAAAGTGGTGATTGCTAACAATTGTGCGGTGATTACCAATGACGTTTTTGCTAACTATCAAAGTTTGCCTGCGAGTTCGCTTGTGATTGGCATGTTTTTGTATACGATTCAAATCTATGCTGATTTTTCGGGTTATTCCGATATGGCGATTGGTGTCGCGCGCTTGCTTGGGTTTAAAATCACTAAGAATTTCGACTTTCCGTTCTTTGCCCAAAACATAGCCGACTTTTGGAGAAGATGGCACATATCGTTAACGAGTTGGCTGACCGAATATGTGTTTACACCGCTCAGCATTTACTTCCGAGATTATGCTAATTACGGTTTGATACTGGCGATTGTTATCAATTTCACACTTATTGGAATTTGGCACGGTGCCAATTGGACTTACATCCTATTCGGGTTTCTTCACGGTGTTTATTACATTCCTTTGATTTTGAAAGGAACGATGAACAAGAAGAAAAAGTTAACCAATACCGGATGGAAGGAACTGTTTAATATGGTCAAAACTTTTACTTTGGTGATGCTGACTTTTGTCATTTTTAGAGCCACAAGCGTTACCGAAGCGTTTGATTTTTACAGCCATTTAGGTTCCAAATCGCTTTTACAAATACCGGTTTTGAATGGCGTTTCTTTGCTTTACTTTGGTTCGATTTTGACCTACATCCTTTTTATGTTGGTGATGGAATGGAAAGCCAAAATGAGTGAGCATGCGCTGGAACACTTTGGTACAAACCAACCCAAAATAGTGCGTTGGTTAAGCTATTGTGTGCTCATTATGGTAATTTATTATTTTTCGAGTGCGGTTTCGAATCAGGATTTTATTTATCTGCAATTTTAAATGAAACAGTTTTTTAAAAATAGTGCCTTATTTGCTTTGCTGTTGACAGGAATTTTACTGCTCATCCAAATAGCAGTTTCCTTCAGAATCAAAGGCAAAACGGTTACGGGTTACGATACTTTGGAACTGACTTCAAACGTGAATGCCGATTTGGTTTTTATGGGAAGTTCGAGATGTTGGGCGCATTTTGACCCAAAATTTTTTGAAGAAACGTACCAATTAAAATCGGTTAATATCGGGATGAATGGCCATTCCGATTTGATGGCTTCGAGATTGCGATTGCAAAACTATTTGGCCCAAAACAAAGCGCCGAAGTTTGTCTTGCTTAACATTGACCCGTTTATCAGCGCGGGAAGTTTGGAACACAACACCAAAATGGTCAACAAAAACGACTATGCCCGATTTGCGTTCTTCCCCAAAGAAGAAGACCAACCCTTTATGGATTATTTCCAGTTTGATGCGGCCGAACGTTACATACCGTTATATGCTTTGTTCAAATACCAAATGTTTATCGATTGTGTGACATTGCAAAAATCAAACGCCTTTCCGAAAGGTTTTGAGCTCAATGATGAGCAATGGGATACCCTAAAATACCCGATTTCGGATATCAATAAAAAGTATTTTTTCAAGCCGAAAGACCTGCCGGGTATAACCCAAGCGATGAAAGAACTGAATGATTTGTGTCAAAAAAATAACATTCGTTTGATGGCCATACAAACACCGGTTTACCAAATTACCTATGATGCCCTTGCTTTTGAAAGACCGAAAACCATTTGTCAAAAGCTTGACATTCCGTTTATTGACGCCAACTACGAATCTATCCGAAACAAAACCGACTATTTTTACAATGCCATTCACCTCAATAAAAAAGGGGTTCAAGAAATGAATAAACGTCTCAAGAATGAAAAAGAATTGAATACAATTCTCAAAATAAATCCATAAATTCGCAGTCACAAATAATCAAAGAAAATTTTAAAATAATGAAATACGATATTATTGTTTTAGGAAGTGGTCCGGGCGGTTATGTTACGGCAATCCGCGCGTCACAATTAGGCTTTAAAGTTGCCGTAATTGAAAAAGAAAACCTTGGTGGGATTTGTTTGAATTGGGGTTGTATACCAACAAAAGCCCTTTTAAAATCGGCTCAGGTTTTTGATTACCTAAAACATGCATCAGATTACGGTTTGACCGTAAAAGAATTTGACAAAGATTTCAATGCGGTTATCGCCCGTTCACGCGGTGTAGCTGACGGTATGAGTAAAGGTGTTCAATTCTTGATGAAGAAAAATAAAATCGATGTGATTGATGGTTTCGGAAAAGTAAAACCCGGAAAAAAAGTAGCGGTAACTGCCGCTGACGGAAAAGTAACGGAATACACTGCCGACCATATCATCATAGCTACCGGTGCGCGTTCGAGAGAATTGCCTAATTTGCCGCAAGATGGTGTAAAAGTAATTGGCTACAGACAAGCGATGACTTTACCAAGTCAGCCGAAAAAGATGATTGTCGTGGGTTCAGGTGCTATTGGTGTTGAGTTTGCTCATTTTTATAATTCAATGGGAACTGAAGTCACTATTGTTGAGTTTATGCCGAATGTAGTTCCGGTAGAAGACGAAGACATCTCAAAACAATTTGAGCGTTCGTTGAAAAAATCGGGTATTACCGTAATGACCAATTCCTCAGTAGAAAGAATTGACACCTCAGGAAATGGCGTTAAAGCCTTTGTAAAAACCGCTAAAGGCGAAGAAGTTTTGGAAGCGGATATTTTGCTTTCGGCTGTGGGTATCAAAACCAACATTGAAAACATTGGCTTAGAAGAAACCGGAATTAAAACGGATAAAGATAAAATTTTGGTAAACGATTTCTACCAAACGAATGTTCCGGGTTACTATGCTATTGGTGATGTTACACCGGGACAAGCTTTGGCACACGTAGCTTCTGCGGAAGGTATTCTTTGTGTGGAAAAAATCAAAGGTTTACATGTTGAGCCTCTGGATTACGGCAACATTCCGGGTTGTACTTATGCTACGCCTGAGATTGCTTCGGTTGGGATGACCGAAAAACAAGCCAAAGAAAAAGGATACGAATTAAAAATCGGGAAATTCCCGTTCACGGCTTCAGGTAAAGCCAAAGCCGCCGGAACTCCGGATGGATTTGTCAAAGTGATTTTTGATGCCAAATACGGTGAATGGTTGGGTTGTCACATGATTGGCGCCGGAGTTACCGATATGATTGCGGAAGCTGTTGTAGCGCGTAAATTAGAAACCACAGGACACGAAATCTTAAAAGCGGTTCACCCGCATCCAACGATGAGTGAAGCGGTGATGGAAGCTGTCGCAGAAGCTTACGGAGAAGTGATTCACTTGTAATATTAAAAAATAAAGCATAAAAAAACCATCCGAAAAGGATGGTTTTTTTATGCAAAATTTAAATGTAATGAAATTACATTTTAGCTTTTAAAGCTTTGTACTTGTCAGTCATTTCTAATGCGTTGTATACGCTCAATAGTGTTTTCTTTGCCGGTTCATTTTGCGGTTCCAATTCTACTGCTTTTTCAAGATATGGCAAAACAGATTTGAAATTTTTCTCACGTTCAGCTTTAAGCACTTCATAACGTTTGTTGTCTTTTTCTGAAGTTCCTAACTTATTGATTTCAGTTACAAATTTATCATCAGCTCTAAGTCTTAATTCGGCTAAGTTTAAGTTAGCGTTGAAATAATTTGGATTAAGTTCAAGTGCTTTTTTATAGTACTTCTCTGCTTCATCAATCTTATTCGCATTTCCGGCAATCACACCCAAATTATATATCAAATCCACATTGTTTGGATTTTTATCCAATGCTTCATTAACCAATTTAGTATAGGTTACAAAATCATTCATTTTTAAATACAAATCGGCTTCAGTTAAGATCAAAGATGGATCTTCCGGATTGGCTTGACGTGCCTCAGCTACTGCGGCTTTAGCTTCTTCTACTCTTCCTTTGTCTACTAAGATAAGGGCTATATTCTTGAAAATTTCCCCTCTTCTTGACGGTGTCTTTTCTTCTCTAGGTTTGATATGAGTCCCTGATTTTACCGCTGCATCTCTTAAAACTTTACTGCCTCCAAAAGATTCTTCTTTATTGTCGGATTTAGTAGAAGCAAAATATACTGTAGTTTCTCCGGTGTAGTTCAGCTTTTTTAGTTCATAGTAATGCTCTAAAGCCAAGTCATAATTTACGGCATTGATGGCGTAACTCGCAGCAAAAAACAAATTGTCCTGGTCCTTTTTATCCATTAAGTAAGACGAATACAATACATTTGAAGCCTCTTGGAATTTTTGTTGGTTGGCCAAATTAATCGCAAGATTGATAATTTCATTTTTGTACAACTGGACTTTCGCTAAAATGTCGTCTGTGTATACTTTTTTACCTGATTTTTTCTCAAACTCCAAAGTAGCGTTTAATCCTTTCTCTATTTGTTCTACTGTTTTGGCAGTAACAATTTGAGATTTTTGATCCTCTGTGGCCAATGGCCCCAAAGCAGAAATCTCTACTAAAGGCAACATGGCTTTGAAAAAACCGGCATAAACCTTATCCGATTCCTCGGTAGCCAAACCTTCTAACTTGGTCAAATTGGCTTTATACTCCGATACATCGGCAGGTTTAGGTGCTTCTTTGGTATAAATTTTCTTCAAAACTTTTAACTCATCTTTTTGAGCAAAAGTAGAAACAGAAACTAGTATTGTTGAAGCCAATACAATGTGTTTAATTTTCATGTGGTATTATTTTAAATTATTCTTGGGTTTCTTCTGTAGTATCTTCCGAAGTTGTTTCGGCATTGCTAACATCTGTAATGTCACCGCTGCTTTCGAATTCGCCTTCTACTACTTCTTCTTCATCCTCTTTCATTACTTTGGTTACCGCTGCAATCGAATCGTTTCCTTTGATATTAATCAATCGAACGCCTTGTGTAGCTCTTCCCATTACTCTTAAATCAGACACTTCCATTCTGATGGTTAATCCCGATTTGTTGATAATCATCAAATCGTCTTCATCTGTTACGGCATTAATCGAAATCAATGCTCCGGTTTTTTCTGTGATATTCAAAGTTTTAACCCCTTTTCCTCCACGGTTAGTGATACGGTAAACATCTTCTCCGTCTTCATCAACCAACTTGGTTCTTTTTCCGTAACCGTTTTCGGTAACAACTAAAAGCTGGGTGTCATTGATATCATCCTTGTTTACAGAAACCATACCAATTACTTCGTCTTTATCATCGGCCAACGTAATTCCACGCACTCCTGAAGCGGTTCTTCCCATAGGACGGGTTTTTTCTTCTTCGAAACGCACCAACTTTCCGGATTTCACGGCTACTAAAACTTGGCTTTCACCGTTGGTCAATTTCGCTTCTAATAGCTCATCATCTTCTCTGATGGTAATCGCGTTGATACCATTTTGACGCGGACGAGAATATTGTTCTAAAGGCGTTTTTTTCACTTGACCTTGTTTGGTCGCCATGATTACATAATGACTGTTGATGTACTCTTCGTCTTTTAAGTCTTGGGTACAAATGAACGCTTTTACCTTATCATCACTTTCGATGTTGATTAAGTTTTGAATCGCACGACCTTTGCTCGTTTTGCTGCCTTCCGGAATTTCGTAGACACGCATCCAGAAACATTTTCCTTTTTGGGTAAAGAACAATAAATATTGGTGATTGGTCGCTACAAATAAATGCTCTAAGAAGTCTTGGTCACGAGTACCGGCACTTTTTTGTCCGACACCACCTCTGTTCTGAGTTTTGTATTCAGATAAATTGGTACGTTTGATATAACCCGCATGTGAAATCGTAATCACCACATTTTCATCGGCAATTAAGTCTTCGATACTCACATCACCACCACTGTATTCAATAGTAGAACGACGAGCATCTCCATATTTATCTTTGATTTCAACCAACTCGTCTTTGATCAATTGCATTCTCAATTCTTTGCTGGCTAATAAATCTTTCAAGTGCTGGATTAACTTCATGATTTCTTCGTATTCCGCTCTTAACTTGTCTTGTTCCAGACCGGTTAATTGACGCAAACGCATTTCAACAATAGCACGGGCTTGAATATCGGATAACGTAAAACGTTCAATCAATTTGGAACGCGCTTCGTCTCCGTCTTTGGAAGAACGGATTAAAGCAATTACTTCATCAATATTGTCGGAAGCAATGATCAAACCTTCTAAGATGTGTGCTCTTTCTTCTGCTTTGCGCAATTCGAATTGGGTTCTTCTTACTACTACATCGTGACGGTGTTCAACGAAATAGTGGATCAAATCTTTCAGATTCAGCATTTGCGGTCTTCCATTCACCAAGGCAATATTATTCACGCTGAAAGAAGACTGTAATTGGGTGTATTTATAAAGTGTATTCAATACCACATTTGGCACCGCATCACGCTTTAATTCATATACGATACGCATTCCGCTTCTGTCCGATTCGTCACGTATATTGGAAATACCTTCGATTTTCTTTTCATTAATTAAGTCAGCCGTTTTCTTAATCATCTCGGCTTTATTCACTTGGTATGGTATTTCGGAAACAATAATCGCTTCTCTTCCGTTGGATTCTTCAAACGCTACTTTGGCACGAATGACAATTCTACCACGGCCTGTTTTGAATGCTTCACGAACGCCTTCATAACCATAAATCACACCACCGGTTGGAAAATCGGGTGCTTTGATGTGCGTGATTAATTCGTCAATCTCTATGTCATTATTATCGATGTAGGCTAAAGTACCGTCAACGACTTCTGTTAAGTTATGTGGCGGCATATTGGTGGCCATACCCACGGCAATTCCCGACGCTCCGTTGATTAACAAATTCGGAACTCTGGTCGGCATTACTTTAGGCTCATACAAGGTATCGTCAAAGTTCAATTGGAAATCCACTGTCTCTTTGTCTATATCTGCCATAATGTCTTCCGACATTTTTTTCATTCTGGCTTCGGTATAACGCATTGCAGCCGGACTATCGCCATCCACAGAACCGAAGTTACCTTGACCGTCAATTAATAAATAGCGCAAACTCCATTCTTGAGCCATACGAACCATGGCATCATAAACAGAAGTATCGCCGTGCGGGTGGTATTTACCCAATACTTCTCCAACAATTCTCGCGGATTTCTTGTGCGCTCTGTTTGAAAAAACGCCTAAATCATACATTCCATATAACACTCTTCGGTGTACCGGTTTTAAACCGTCACGCACGTCAGGTAGCGCTCTTGAGACAATTACAGACATCGAATAATCGATGTAAGCTGATTTCATTTCATCTTCGATGTTAATAGGAATTAACTTTTCTCCGTCAGACATATTTTATAAATTATTAATAAAAAATTAGTTTAAATTCAAAACGTGCTAATATAGGATATTTATAGCTTTTAGTGCTAAAATTAGTCCACAAATTTCAATGATTTATTAACAAAACAGAGGCTTTTTACAAACATTCTTTTTACGCAATTTTTACAAAATTTATGGTGTAGAAATAAAAAAATCCGTTTCGAGTTTTTTGGACACGAGACGGATTTAAAATCATACTTATTTATATTCTAAGGAACTGCTATTTGATGACTTTCGGGCACTCCGTTAATGTAAATTTTAAGCACATAAATTCCTGTATTTAAACCACTAACTGAAAAAGTGGCTTGATTATTAACGATACTTATTTCCCCTTTAGAAAGTCCCATTAAATCAAAAAGTTCTCCGGTAATAATATCTGTTGCGCTTGGCACAACTTCTGCATTTTCTAAATCAACATTCACGATGCTTGATGATGGATTGGGAAAGACTTTATAAATTGATTGTCCGGGGCTTATATTAAAAGTCAAATATTCCCATCTTCCCCAGCCACAACTACTATTTCGAGCTCTTACTCTTACACCAGTTGATCCGTAGCCTAATAATTTCAGAATGCAATTATTGCGAATACTTGGCTCTCGTATTTGAATTTTTGAGTTGATTACTTCCCATTGCCAATTACTTTGATCGGCTGCATCTGCACTAGACATTCCGTTGAAGTGAGCTGTTATTCTGTCGTCGACATTATTTCGTGGCACATTCGCATAAACTTGTCCGGAACAAAAATCAAGACCACCAACAGTATTACAAGTAAAATAATTCAAGCTTGGTCCGCCTGCATGTAAATATTTTGTTGATTGCATACCATTTTCAAAAGTAGCCGTGATTGATGCTTCATCATCACTAACGCCGGTTACCGTAATACTATAAGGTGTTTGGGCATTCACCATGACATTAGAGGCTGTCCAAGTTGCTCCGGATGGAAAACGACATTCACCATTGTTTAGCAGGAATGTTTTGGTTTGGCCTATACACAATTCATCAGAGCCTGAAATAGCGTCCTCTAACGGCAAAGGATAAACCGGTATTTGAGGATTTCCTGCGAGTTCTTGCAGCAACCAGTCAACACATTCTTTTGTAAACGAAGTATGAGGTGTGTTTTTTGAAGTCCCAAAATAACTATCAAAGGGTGTTTCTTCTGCACAAATTAAATTGTATTCTAACGGATGGGCCCAATTTTGATTTGGGAATTTATGTGCCAAAGCAGAAAAAGTAGGGATGAAAGAATGAATTGGGTTGAATTCTCTTAATGACCATTTGCTACCTCCAAGGTGCTGACTTAATTCATAAATAAAATTTTCAAAACTCCAATCACCAAAACTATTTATAGAATTACCTGGTATAGTGTTTGTCGCTAAAGTTGGATATGCGATTTGTCCTTGCGCATCAAAAAAACCTCCGGGTACATTATCCATTACTCCTCTTGTATTTAAATTTGTCGCAATAGTAGTTTTATCATCAACAAATTTCTTAAATCTACTCACCCTGGTTGTTGAACCGATTGAACCCATGAATTGACTCTCCAATGAAGCAATATGAATATACCATGTTATTGATCCAACAGGCAAAGAAACACGAACTCTTTGAAAACCTCTTATGTTTAATACTTTTTCTCCATCTTCGGCAAATTTAATTTCATTTCCATTATTGTTAATCAAGGGCTGTCCATTTATACCTCTAACTTCTTTTGAACCTGATAACGAACCATTGACTACCGCAATTTTTCTTAAATTTATCGGCCAACCTCCAGAACCGATACTCCCGTTATTATTTTGATTATCATAATGCATTTTAAAGTAATCATTACCCCTGTCAAAAGACATGCCTTGTGATATTGTTTGTGCATTAAGCAAACTTGGTTCAGCAATATGATAATTATAATTATAGGGATTAGGTGAAAGCGAAGGATATAAAGGATTTGGTTCTTGTTTTTTCCCATGAAACTCTATAAGTTGTTGTTTTGCTGCAGGAGAATTAAGTTGATTTACATAAAACTCATTGGCTACATTTGAACTTGATTTAACCAAACTTAATAAGGCTTGGTCACCTAGCGGAATATTAGCCCCAAGATGGGGACTATCAACACTTACCCATAAATATACATGATGCTGCCACTCGGGTAAAGCCGTTTCTTGAAACTTTTTCTCCATGTAGCTTAACGCATAGCGTGAGATTTGACCAGCCATACTTGGCGCAATAATCGCTATTTGATGGATACTCGAATTGGCAATTAATTTTTGTTTAACATCTTTCAGTAGTTTAACAACAGACGTAGCATTGCTCTCAATGTAATAGGCCCCGCCATCAATAGTTACAGGTTGACCATTGACTAAATTAGTAGTTTGGTAATTTGGAAAATTAACGATGATGACATCGTAGCCTTCATTACGAAGAATATCAAGTAAAGGATTTGGCTCATTGTTTTCATAATATACCATCATATCCACTATAGACTTATGCTTAAGTGGGTCAAAAACACCATTGGTTTTATATTTGTTGGCACATTCGGCATCTTGTTCACAATCGCAGTCTTCAATTCTTCTTTTGTCACCCGGATCAAAACCATCAATAATAACAATGGGCTTTTGTATTAATTTTTGAGTATTATTTTGAGAATAGTACACCCTGTAACTTATCTGGTTTTTTATTTTCGGGTCGCTATTTAGGTAACCCATAGAAGTCTCATCGGCAGGAACGAAATTAAAATCTTCACGTAAAGCATCGATTCCGCCACAACTGGAAAGACTAAAAGTGTCTAAATCGGTATTCCTAAAATAAATTTCTCCATTTGTTTCTAAAGTAGTATTGTCATTGTATTGTAGGTTGCATTTTATAGTTTTAGTACCATTAATTGTGTAAGCAATAACAACTTCTTGCGTCATAAATTCACCTCCTACTATTATGTTTTTTATAATGCCTTCCCCAAAGTCAATCGTCAAATTTTTAATGAGCTTGTTACCATTGGTAAAATAGAAATCTTTATTAAATCGAAAAACGAGGTTCTTACCATTAACAGCATTTTTTAATGGAGCAATAATCGTATTATGCATCATATAAAACGGAACTCTGTCAGGAATTTGCATAAACTTTCGAGCAATACTGTCCAACTTTAATCCACCATTTTCGGGAGATTCCTCATGATAGTTCAAAACATTGAATTGAGTATTCAATATTCCCACATTTACAACGTTATCATTAAGGTAATCATTTCTTAAACTAATAGTAAGTGAATCCAACGAAATGAATTTTTGAGCATTACTGGCACGGTACAATTCTAATAAACTTTGTTTAAAATAACTGAAGTTGGCAGTATTGCATGTGTCTTTACTGTTGAAATTGTAAAGGTTAGCAAAAGGAGTAGTTCGTTCATAGATAATACCACTGGTAACTAGTGATTTATCTATATTCACTAAAAGTGAATCGAGTGGTTTTGGCGCAGCAGCGTCATCGTCTTGTGCTTTTGCATGTAAAAAAAACAACATACAGAAAGCCAGAAAAAATAATTTTTTCATAAATTTGTTTGCTTTTGGTTAATAATATATTTGTTAATCATCAATAAGGGATTGTCTTTGCCGAGACAATCCTTTTTTATTATGGAAAATAAGTTTGCATTAACGTCAGACTGTTCACATCAAATCTTCCTTTTGTTATTTCAATTTCATCATTAGGGTTATTTATGTTTCGCAATTTGCAATCAAAACTTCCTGATATAATTGTCCCTTCAGCAGTACTCTGAGTTAGTCTTTTAATTGTGAAATTACCTGAATTTTCATATGATATGTATTGCTGATACGAATTGGTTTTGTCGTCAAAAATTGTACAATGCAAGTAGTTTTGATCAAGACCATCAATACTATTCATACCGTTAGACTCATTTAAAACATAATTTCCAATACTGTTAACTTCATCCATGTGTAACAATAAGGTAGCACTTGTAGAACTTTTGTAATCTCTTATTTCGAGTTCTCTGTAGTAACTAGAGTTAGGAATACCTCCCCATAAAATGGCTCCCCACAATGGAAAAACCAAACTATTATTTCCGCTTCTAGGTACTAATAATTTCCCATCAATTAAACACCCAAAAGTGTTAGCGCCCGTTTGCGTTTCCGGCGGTAAACCGTCTCCCGGATTGCTGTCGCCACTGCAGGCAATGAGTAGCATTGTTGTAATCAACATTAATACAGTTTTTTTCATGTCATTATGTTTTTGGTTAATAATTAATTTTAAATATTCCTGAATTCTTATAAGAAATGGCAACTAAAAGATGGCTGGTTATTTCTTAAATCACACTAAAAAAGCAACGCTTATAACCAACATTTACAAGTGTATTAGTTAAATATTTTCTCCCATCATCAAAAATATTTAATCCTCCATTTTGTTTTCCTTTGTTGCCACCAATAAAACTTTCAACACTAATAAACACTGCATCTTTATCATTGATAAAATAATTCAATCCATAACCGGCAAATAAACTATAGCTATAATTTGAGAAGTTTTCAGTAATAGCGGGTGAATAATCACTGTATTCACTTTTAGTTTCTATACTCAAAGCATATCCGAGTTTTAGAAATCCGGCAAAATTTTTATACAGTCTAAATTCCCATTTTATATCCATTGGAATCATAATAGCTTCTCCCATAAATCTTCCGGAATTATAGGCTGTTTTATTTGAAAAATTTATTGAACTGCCATCATCTGAAAATGAAGCCCCTATTTTGTAATATTTTATTCTCCCGGATACACTCCAATGTCTGGCAAAATAATATTCCGCTAATAAACCACCTTGAAAAGATGTCGTTGGTTCATTAAACTCAAAAGAACTAATGGTATTACTCCCGACTTCAATTCCAAAATATAGTTTACCTTTTGGATTTACAATGCTGTCTTTTTCTTGAGCAAATAAACCGGTTGAAAAACACACTAACAATATTACTAAGCAATTAATCTTTAACATTTTTTTAAAATTTATTAAGATTATACTATCAAAATTATTAAACTAAAATATATTACAGGTCTACTTTAAGTGTACATTTCTAAAAAATAGATTAAAGTTCTTATTTATTTCCCCAGTTTAAATTTTTATCAAACTAAATATATAAAGAAAAAATAAGAAAAAGCGTATTTTTTGAAAAGTATTACAATTTTAAAAACTAATAATCAGCACTATACAAAATCCATTAAGACATACAATCTCTGTATACTATTATTTTGTCGCATTTAAAACTAGACTGACTCAAGACATTTTATTAACAAAACAGTCTATTTTTTTAGTTAATAAAATAGTAACCCAACTGCTTTTATTATTGGCTTTTTTTTTGTCAATTAGCTGACAGTACTTTTAGACGGAATGATTTTTGTTAGAACCATTCATAATAACTAAATTTACAATACCAATAATATATTTATATGGATGATAATTTTTCACCAAGAGTCAAAGATGTTATAACCTACAGCAAGGAAGAAGCATTGCGCTTAGGCCATGATTTTATTGGGACAGAACATTTGATGCTTGGTATCCTGAGAGATGGAAATGGTAAAGCGATTGCTATTTTAAATAACCTGTCTATAGATTTAGATCATTTGAGAAAAAAGGTCGAAATCTTAAGTCCGGCCAATCCTAATATAGAAATCAGCAACGAAAAGAAGAATTTACACTTGACCCGTCAAGCGGAACGCGCCTTAAAAACAACGTTCTTAGAAGCCAAAGTATTCCAGGCTACTTCAATAAGTACAGCCCACCTGCTTTTGTGTATACTAAGAAATGAAAATGATCCAACAACCAAACTGCTACACCGTCTCAAAATAGACTATAATGTAGTTAAAGAACAGTATTTGAATATGACACCAAACGAAGAAGATTTTACAGATAACTTGCCCCGAAACGAGTCATATAACGACGATTCCGGTCAAGATGACAGTTTGAAAGAAGGCAGCTTTAACAATCCGGCAAACAAAACCAATAAAAAATCGAAAACTCCGGTTTTGGATAACTTTGGACGTGACTTAACCGAATTGGCTGAAGAAGGCAAACTCGATCCTGTTGTGGGTCGCGAGAAAGAAATTGAGCGTGTATCTCAAATCTTAAGCCGAAGAAAGAAAAACAATCCGTTACTAATCGGTGAACCGGGTGTTGGTAAATCTGCCATCGCCGAAGGTTTGGCCTTACGCATCATTCAAAAGAAAGTATCGCGTATTCTTTTCAATAAAAGAGTCGTAACCCTTGATTTAGCTTCCTTGGTTGCCGGTACCAAATACCGCGGACAATTTGAAGAAAGAATGAAAGCCGTAATGAACGAATTGGAGAAAAACGATGACATCATTTTGTTCATAGACGAAATCCATACCATAGTGGGTGCCGGTGGTGCCACAGGTTCTTTAGATGCATCGAATATGTTTAAACCGGCGTTAGCGCGTGGCGAAATACAATGTATCGGTGCCACAACGCTCGACGAATACCGTCAATACATTGAAAAAGACGGCGCGTTAGAAAGACGTTTCCAAAAAGTAATTGTAGAACCTACTTCGGTAGAAGAAACGATTACCATTTTGAACAACATCAAAAACAAATACGAAGACCATCACAACGTAATTTACACCGACGAAGCAATTGAAGCATGTGTAAAATTGACGAACAGATACATGTCAGAGCGTTTCCTTCCGGACAAAGCAATTGATGCTTTAGACGAAGCGGGTTCGAGAGTTCACATTACCAATATTGATGTGCCAAAACAAATTTTGGATTTGGAACGCCAATTGGAAGAAGTACGCGACTTGAAAAATTCTGTGGTTAAAAAACAGAAATATGAAGAAGCAGCCAAATTACGCGACGACGAAAAACGCTTAGAAAAAGACTTAGCCATTGCCCAAGAACAATGGGAAGAAGATTCTAAAAACAACCGAATCCGAGTAACAGAAGACAACGTAGCCGATGTGGTATCCATGATGACCGGAATTCCGGTGAATCGTATTGCCCAAACCGAAAGCAACAAATTGGCTCACTTACCTGAATTGATTCAAGGAAAAGTAATTGGTCAAAATGAAGCGGTGCTTAAAATTTCTCGTTCTATTCAACGCAATCGTGCCGGGTTAAAAGACCCAAATCGCCCAATTGGTTCGTTTATTTTCTTAGGACAAACCGGTGTTGGTAAAACACAATTGGCGAAAGTTTTGGCTAAAGAATTATTCGACTCTGAAGATGCTTTGATTCGCATCGACATGAGTGAATACATGGAAAAATTCGCCATCTCCAGATTAATCGGTGCGCCTCCGGGCTACGTGGGTTATGAAGAAGGCGGACAATTGACGGAGAAAGTTAGAAGAAAACCATACTGTGTGGTGCTTTTGGACGAAATCGAAAAAGCGCATCCGGATGTGTTCAATATGATGTTACAAGTGTTGGATGACGGTTATTTGACTGACAGTTTGGGTCGAAAAATCGATTTCAAAAACACAATTATCATCATGACTTCCAATGTGGGAGCGCGTCAACTGAAAGACTTCGGTCAAGGTGTAGGTTTTGGCACCGCTGCCAAAGTAGCACAAGCCGATGATCATTCGAAAAGTGTGGTAGAAAATGCGTTGAAAAAAACCTTTGCGCCTGAATTCTTAAACCGAATTGACGACGTTATCGTATTCAACCCGTTGGAAAAACACGACATCGATTTGATTATTGAAATCGAATTGAAAAAATTGTACGCTCGTGTGGAAGAGTTAGGCTATAAATTGAACCTTTCTGATACAGCCAAAGCGTTTATTGCCGACAAAGGTTTCGACAAACAATTTGGTGCACGACCGTTAAAACGTGCCATTCAAAAATATGTAGAAGATGCTTTAGCCGAAGAGATTATCACTTCGAAAATAGCCTCAGGCGATGAAATCTTTATGGATTTAGACGAAACAGCTCAAGAGTTGACTGTTACCATTCAGAAAGCAGAAAAGCCAACAAAATAAGATAGTTTAATCTTAATAAGCCACAAATCACACAGATTCCCGCCAATTAATTAGTGAGAATTCGTGTAATTTGTGGCTTAAAATTTTTATAAAATGCCACTAAACAAAATCATCCTAGGTTCCGAAGAATGGTGTTCGTTTCCAGAACTCGGAATTCCTGCCATCAAAGCCCGCGTAGATTCGGGAGCCAAAACTTCGGCATTGCATGCCATTAACATTGCTCCGTTTGTAAAAGATTCCGAAAACTGGGTCAAATTCGACATTAATCCCATTCAAAATAACCTCAAAACCGTCATTCATTGCGAAGCCAGATTGGTGGACAAACGCATTGTTAAAAGTTCGAGCGGTTTTCGTGAGCAACGTTATGTGATTAAAACCAATTTGTGCATTGGTACGGATACATGGGAAATTGAAATGACCTTGACGAACCGAGATTCCATGGGTTTCCGCATGTTATTGGGTCGTGAAGCCATGAGTGGGAGAATTTTGGTTGACCCGGAACAGAAATACTTATTGGGACAAACTTCCACGGAAAGTTTAAAAGATTTATACCAAAATTCTATAACCATTAAATCCGGTTTGCGCATCGGTGTTTTGGCCAGTAATCCCGAATTGTACAGCAACAAACGCATCATGGAAGCCGGCGAAATGCGTGGGCACGAAATGCATTTTTTGAACATCAAGGAATGTTATATGAAACTCGATGCCGACAAACCCGAAATTCATTACCGCGGTGGAAAAATACTAGACAATTTCGATGCGATTATTCCGAGAATTCGTCCGAGCATTACCTTTTACGGTTGTGCTTTAACGCGTCAGTTTGAAGCGATGAAAGTTTTTTGTTTGAATTCCGCGGCAGCAATAACCCAATCCCGCGACAAGCTGTTTTCACTACAATTACTGTTACACCACGGCGTTGACATTCCAACTACCGGATTTGCCAATTCACCTTTGGATACTGATGATTTGATTAAAATGGTTGGCGGTTCTCCACTAATTGTAAAACTTTTAGAAGGTACACAAGGAAAAGGCGTGGTTTTGGCAGAAACCAAAAAAGCAGCGGAATCGGTAATCAATGCCTTCAAAAGTCTGAATGCCAATATTCTGGTACAAGAATTTATCAAAGAGGCTAACGGAAAAGATTTACGTCTTTTTGTTGTAGATGGAAAAGTCGTTGCGGCCATCCAACGCGAAGCTGCGGCGGGTGAATTCAGAGCCAACATCCACATGGGCGGAACCGCTTCGGTAATCAAACCCACTCCGGAAGAAAAGAAAATCGCCATCAAGGCCGCCAAAGCCATGGACTTAAAAGTGGCCGGTGTCGATATCATTCGTTCTTCCAAAGGTCCGCTATTGTTAGAAGTCAACTCTTCACCAGGATTAGAAGGCATCGAAGGCGCCACCAACAAAGACATCGCCGGAGAAATGATTAAGGCGATTGAGAAGAATTTTAAAAAATAATAAAGAAAACAAACAGCATGAATAAAAACCGACTCGAAGCCTTCAGCGATGGTGTTTTAGCGATTATCATTACCATCATGGTGTTGGAATTTAAAGTCCCAACGGAAACTACTTTTGAAGCGGTAATTCCGTTGTTTCACAAGTTTTTGAGTTATATTTTGAGTTTTATTTATGTTGGCATTTATTGGAATAACCACCATCACATGATGCATACTGTGAAACGCGTTAACGGAACTATTCTTTGGGCCAATTTACATTTACTTTTTTGGTTGTCATTGATACCGTTTGCCACTGCTTGGATTGGCGAGCATCACTTTGCTCCATTTCCGATGATGTTATATGGGTTTATTTTATTGATGAATGCCATTGCTTATTTTATACTGCAAAGTGTGATTTTAAAACACCATGGTGAAGATTCTATACTGTCTAAAGCAATCGGGAAAGATTTTAAAGGCAAAGCGTCGGTTGTTTTATACTTAATTGCGGTTTTTGCTTCCAACTATTACACCGAAATTTCCGGCGCCATTTATATTTTAGTTGCGCTAATGTGGTTGGTACCCGATAAAAGGATTGAAAAAATCTTAAACGAAAACGAAAAGTCATGAACTTACTCTCTCAAATTATCATCGGATTTATTGCAGTATTGCACATATACATTCTGTGGCTCGAAATGTTCGCTTGGACGACTCGCGGACGCAAAGTGTTTAAATCCATTCCGGCAGACCAATTTGAAAAGACCAAAGTCATGGCGGCCAATCAAGGTTTGTACAACGGTTTTTTGGCTGCAGGTTTGATTTGGTCGCTACTGATTTGCGATGTGACTTGGAGTCAAAACGTAGCGTTATTTTTCTTAAGTTGCGTTCTTGTGGCCGGAATTTACGGTGCGCTGACCGCTTCTAAAAGAATATTCTTTGTACAAGCGGTTCCTGCAATTTTGGGATTATTGAGCTTGCTCTTTTAAGCTACTAAAACTATCAGAAAAGTATACTCTCTTCTTTAAAAACTTCGCCATCGCTCACCTAGGAATTATAGAAATCATTTCGGTTTTGGTATAAGCATTAATCTAAAGGATTGAATGAACTTTGATTAAAAGATAAGATGCTACCAAAAAACACCAAAAACTCAGAAAAAAATAGCACCACAGGATTGCCCAAGTCCAAAACGCATATCATTCTTGAAATCGTAGAATATGTCCCCGATACGATTGTTTGCAAAACAATTATAAAAAATATTGGCGGAAAATTATCTGCGGTTGCTTTTGATGAAGGTGAAAAATTTTGTGAAAAAACAACCCAATATGACACCTTTGTTCAAATCATTGATGGAGAAGCAGAAGTAACCATCGGTAATAAACATTGCATACTACATTTAGGAGAAAGCATAATTATCCCCATAAACACTGCACATTGTTTTAAAGCCAACAATGAATTCAAAATGATAACTACCATTATAAAACACAGTCTTAAAAGAACGGCTTTAGCAACTAAAAGCTCCTAAACATCCTTTTACTGCTATGCCCTAATCCTCCAAGTCAATCATAAAGCTATTCAAGAACGCCACTGAGTTTTCAATGTCGTAGTGCAGAATGCGGTCTTCTTTGACCAAAGGCACTTCAGCTCTGTACGATTTCAAAAACGATTCAATAAACTCACTTGATTTCAAAGGCTGTCGGAAAGCAATGGCCTGAGATGCATTCATCAACTCAATGGCTAAAATGCGTTCCAAGTTTTCCATAATACGCAGCGTTTTCGTCGCTGCATTGGCACCCATACTTACATGGTCTTCCTGTCCGTTTGAAGAAACGATGCTATCCACACTTGCAGGAGTAGCCAATTGTTTGTTCTGACTGGCAATACTCGCCGCGGTATATTGCGGAATCATAAACCCTGAATTCAAGCCCGGATTGTCGACCAAGAATGCCGGTAAACCGCGCAAACCTGAAATCAGTTGGTACGTTCTTCTTTCGGAGATGCTTCCCAATTCGGCCAAAGCCAAACCTAAAAAGTCTAAGGCTAAAGCCAAAGGCTGCCCGTGGAAATTTCCTCCGGAAATGATTACGTCTTCGTTTTTAAAGATATTAGGGTTATCGGTAACCGAATTGATTTCGGTTTTGAATACTTTCTTTACATAATCAATCGTGTCTTTCGAAGCACCGTGAACCTGAGGAATACATCGGAAAGAATACGGATCTTGTACGTGTGCTTTAGGTTGGGCAATAATTTGACTATCCTCCAACAGTTCTCTCATTCTCTTGGCCGTTACAATTTGCCCTTTGTGCGGTCGAACATAATGAATCAATTCGTCAAACGGTTCAATTCTGCCATCAAATCCCTCTAAAGAAATTGCCGAAATCAAATCGGCCAAATAGGAATATTTCATCGCTTTCAGCAAAATGTAACTGCCGTAAGCACTCATGAATTGGGTGCCGTTTAAGAGCGCCAAACCTTCTTTAGACTGTAATACAATCGGTTGCCAACCCATTTTTTCCAATACCTTTTTCGCCGGTTGACGGAATCCGTCGTAATACACTTCGCCTTCGCCCAATAAGGGCAATGACAAATGGGCCAACGGTGCTAAATCACCGCTTGCGCCTAGTGAACCTTGTGTATAAATAACGGGTAAAATATCATTATTATAAAAATCAACCAAACGCTCTACTGTTTGCAATTGAACGCCTGAATGTCCGTAACTCAAAGACTGAATTTTAAGCAACAACATGATCTTCACTATCTCTGAAGGTACTTCTTCACCGGTGCCGCAAGCATGCGATTTCACCAAGTTTTCCTGAAGCTGAGACAAATTCTCATTCGAAATTTTCACATTACACAGCGAACCAAAACCGGTATTAATTCCATAAATCGGTGTTTCATTAGCCGCCATCTTTTGATCTAAATAATCACGACATTGTTGAATGTTGATTTTGGCTTCTTCCGAAAGGGCTAAAGTTTTATGTTCCGAAATGATCTCTTGTAAAGTCTCTAAAGTCAATACTTCCGTACTGATGTAATGCGAATGCTCCATTTTTGGTGAGGATTAAAACCCCAAAATTCCGCAAACGATTGTTAAAAAGCAACAAATTGGTCGAGTATTTTTTGAGAATTTATTAAAAAAGTCGGCTTTAGAATATTGATACCAACAAAATCACATTGGTTACAAATAATTATTGCGATATTCTTAAAAATTTAAGGAAACCTTTTTTAATTCTTAAAAAGTCATACATTTGAAAAACATGATGTCAATGCTAGCTCAATATCAATTCTCTTTTACAACCAAAACTTTGGTTGCTTCTTCGGCTACAACCACATCAACAACTACAACCCCGTTTGGGGTATAATTTTCACATATAATCCACTTGACATGTCCTTTCGCAAGAAAGCAAATCACTCATAACTCATCATTAATAACTCATAACTAAAAAAGTCATGATAGTATTAAAATTCGGCGGTACTTCGGTTGCCAATGCTGAAAATATTTCAAAAACCATAACGATAGTTGCCAACAAAAGCAAAGAAAACCAACTCGCCGTAGTTGTTTCTGCCTTTAGCGGCGTAACCGATTTATTGATTTTGGCCGGAAAAACTGCCGGTGCGAAAGACAAAGGATACAAAGACATCGTTAATCAAATCGAGAAAAAACACAAAGACGCCATAGACGAATTGATTCCGCTCAGCGAACAAAGCGAGATTATTGATACCATTAACCATGACATCAACCATTTAAAAACGCTATTGGACGGTTGTTACCTTTTGGGAGAATTATCAAGCAGAACGGCGGATATAGTGGCCGGTTTTGGCGAACTGTTGTCGTCACAGATTATTGCGGTAGCGCTAAAGCAAAAAGTAAGCAACTCAGCTTTTAAAGACAGTCGCGAAGTGATTAAAACCAATTCCAACTTCGGAAAAGCAGCCGTAGATTTTGAGGCAACCAATCAATTAATAGTAGATTATTTCAAAAACAATACTACTCAAGTAACCTTGTTTCCCGGATTTATTGCGTCCTCATTTGATGGAAATACCACTACTTTAGGCCGAGGCGGTTCCGATTACACGGCAGCGATTATTGCCGCAGCGGTAAAAGCCGAAGTCTTGGAAATTTGGACCGACGTAAACGGAATGTTCACTGCCAATCCGAAAAGCGTAAAACAAGCCCAACCCATAGAAACCATCTCCTATCAGGAAGCAATGGAGTTGTCGCATTTTGGCGCCAAAGTATTATATCCGCCAACCATTCAGCCGGTGTTGAAAGACAACATTCCGATTTTTATCAAAAATACTTTCGAGCCTGAAGCTTACGGAACATTGATTTCCAATAACCCGGAAGCATCAAGCAACCCCATAAAGGGAATAACCCACATTGACAATATTGCTTTATTAACCTTAGAAGGTTCAGGTATGATAGGCGTTGCGGGCTCGTCCAAGCGTTTGTTCGAAGTTTTGTCTAATGAAAACATCAACGTGATTTTTATAACTCAAGCTTCTTCGGAACATTCGATTTGTGTCGGAATTCTAAATACTGATGCCGACAAAGCCAAAACCGCTATCGACAAAGCATTCGAAATGGAAATTGCCCAAGGCAAAGTCGACCCAACTATCGTCGAAAAAGATTTATGCATCGTAGCATTAGTAGGTGAAAGCATGAAAAACCACCAAGGCATCAGCGGCAAAATGTTTAGCACATTAGGCAAAAACAATGTCAACATTCGCGCGATAGCACAAGGCGCTTCGGAAAGAAATATCTCGGTGGTGATTAATGAGAAAGACGTGAAAAAAGCACTGAATACGTTACACGAACGCTTTTTTGAAGACAATACCAAACAGTTGAATTTGTTTGTCATGGGCGTTGGTAACGTAGGCGAAAAATTCATTGACCAAATCAGTCAGCAAAAGAAATTCCTCAAAGAAAACCTCAAAATTAATGTGCGCGTCATCGCTTTATCGAATTCCCGCAAAATGGTTTTCGATGAAGAAGGCATCAACTTGAAAGACTGGAAAGAGACTTTAGAAAATGGTGAAAAAGCGAATCCAAGTGGATTCATCGCACGAACCAAAGAGTTAAATTTACGCAACAGCATTTTCGTAGACATTACTGCGAATCAAGATATCGCGGGCATTTACGACCAATTCTTAGGCCAGAATATAGCTGTAGTCACTTGTAACAAAATAGCCTGTTCCTCGGAATACAACCACTATAAAAACCTTAAAAACTTATCCCGAAAATACAACGCGCCATTCTTATTTGAAACGAATGTCGGAGCCGGTTTGCCTATCATTGATACGCTAAAACACTTAATTGCGTCGGGTGATAAAGTGAATAGAATCAATGCAGTATTGTCGGGAAGTTTGAATTTTATTTTCAATAATTTCAGCGACACTTACAGCTTTCACGATGTAGTAAAAGAAGCAGGTGTTCAAGGTTTTACAGAACCTGACCCAAAAATTGATTTAAGTGGTGTTGATGTCGCCAGAAAGATACTAATCCTCATTCGCGAAAGCGGTTACGAAATGGAAATGGAAAACATTACCAACAATTCATTTCTGCCTAAAGAATGCATGGACACAACGAACAACGAGGATTTTTTCAAATCATTAAACAAACACGCGAGTCATTTTGATAATCTTTTGGCAGAAGCTAAATCCAAAGACAGTCGCTTGAAATTTGTAGCCTCTTTCGAAAATGGTAAAGCCAGCGTTGGTTTACAATTTATTCCATCTGACAGTCCGTTTTACAACTTAGAAGGAAAAGACAATATCGTCGAGTTTTATACCAATCGTTACGTCGACCAACCGTTAATCATCAAAGGTGCCGGTGCCGGTGCTGCGGTAACCGCTTCGGGGATTTTTGCCGATGTGATTCGAATTGGAAATGTTTAACTAAGTTACTTAGTTTCTGAGTGCCTGAGTAACTAAGAAAAACTCAGAAACTTAGCGACTCAGCATCTCAGCATCTCAAAAAAAATGAACGAAATAAAAATATTCTGCCCTGCCACTATCGCCAATCTGAATTGCGGATTTGATGTGTTAGGCCTTTGCCTTGAAGGCATTGGTGACGAAATGATTATCCGAAAGACCCGTGAAAAAGGCATTCGCATTACTAAAATAACCGGTGCCGATTTGCCGTTGGAAATCGAAAAAAATGTAGCCGGTGTGGCAGCCTTAGCTATAGTAGCCGCAGCTAATCCGGATTGCGGTTTCGAAATCGAAATCCACAAAAAAATCAAAGCCGGAAGCGGTATTGGAAGTTCTTCTGCCAGTGCGGCCGGAGCGGTTTTTGGTATTAATGAATTGTTAGGCAAACCTTTTTCTCGTCACGAATTGGTCGATTTTGCCATGAAAGGCGAAGCTTTGGCCAGTGGTTGCGAACATGCTGATAACGTGGCACCTTGTGTTTTGGGAGGTTTTACTTTGGTTCGTGGTTACAATCCGTTAGACGTAATTAAGATCGAAAGTCCGAGTGAGTTATATGCTGTAGTATTGCATCCACAAATAGAAGTAAAGACTTCCGACTCCAGAGCAGTGCTTTCTCCAACCGTTTTATTAAAAGACGCCATCACCCAATGGGGAAATGTAGGCGGATTAATCGCCGGATTGTATACCAAAGATTACGAGCTAATTGGTCGCTCGTTACAAGATGTGATAATCGAACCTTTACGCAAACAATTAATACCTAACTTTGAGAATGTCAAAAACGCAGCGTTACAATACGGTGCATTAGGTTCCGGAATTTCAGGTGCCGGACCATCAATATTCGCTTTGTGCAAAGGACAAGAATCCGCCGAAAAAGTAGCCTACGCGATGAGTGATAGCTATCTTAATACCGGAATTGCTTTTGATATTCATATTTCAAAGGTAAATGATGAAGGAGTGAAAATAATTACGAATTAGAACCCGAGGCGCAGCCGAATTGTATCGAGCGAAGCGCAATAAATTACGAATTATGCAGTATTTCAGTTTAAATAAAAATGCGCCAAGAGTTAGTTTCGAACAAGCTGTAGTGTTGGGTTTGGCACCTGATAGAGGTTTGTACTTTCCGGAAAGCATCACGCCGCTTCCCCATTCATTCTTTCAAAATATAGAAAACCTTACGCAAGAAGAAATCGCTTTTGAAGCCATCAAGCAATTCGTTGGCGACGAAATTCCGGAAGCCGAACTCAAACGCATTATCGCTGAGACTTTATGTTTTGATTTTCCTTGCGTACCGGTGGAAAACGATGTCTTTTCATTAGAACTTTTTCACGGACCAACCATGGCGTTTAAGGATGTTGGTGCCCGATTCATGTCGAGATGCTTGGGCTATTTCAACCGCAATGATGATAAAAAAATAACTGTTTTGGTCGCTACTTCCGGCGATACCGGCGGTGCTGTGGCGAGCGGTTTTTTGGATGTAAAAGGTGTGGAAGTCATCATACTTTATCCTTCCGGCAAAGTGAGTGAAATACAAGAACGTCAATTGACTACGCTTGAAAAAAATATAAAAGCATTAGAAGTTGACGGCGTGTTTGACGATTGTCAGGACATGGTAAAGCAAGCTTTCTTAGATCATACCCTAAACCATAAAAACTTAACTTCAGCCAACTCAATTAATATTGCCCGTTGGTTGCCGCAAATGTTTTATATTTTCTTTGCATACAAACAATTGAAAAAGTACGACAAGCCAATTATCCTTTCGTGTCCGAGCGGCAATTTTGGAAATATTTGTGCCGGGATTATGGCTAAACGATTAGGTCTTCCTATCGCCCATTTTGTAGCTTCAACCAATGCCAATGATACGGTGCCAAGATTTTTAGAAGCCGGAAACTACGAACCAAAACCTTCAGTTGCTACTATTTCGAATGCAATGGATGTTGGGAATCCGTCTAATTTTATACGCATTCAGGAATTGTATCACTATGATTTGAGCGAGTTTGAAAAAGACTTTTCCTCCTACGCTTTTACCGATGCCGAGACCGAAATGGCCATCAAAGACCTATACAACCGGACACAATATATTGCTGAACCTCATGGCGCTGTGGGATATTTGGGTTTGAAAAAAGAAATGGCAAAACAACCGGAAAGCCTCGGTGTATTCCTGGAAACCGCACATCCGATTAAATTCTTGGATGTGGTGGAACCCTTATTGGACTTACAATTGCCGATTCCAACCCAAATAGAAAGTGTGTTAGACAAAGAGAAGGTTACGGTTAAGATTAAGACTTATGAGGATTTGAAAGATTTTTTACAATAAATCACAAGATGAACCCAAAAGTGTATTCAATTCTATTGCTCTTTTTTGTAACCTTTGATGTAACATCTCAAAATGATAGTATTAGAGCGGCCAAAAAGGTATTGGATGAGTCGGATTTACCTATCATCGCTTATCTTACTGAAAACGACAGCACCACATATTACCATGAGGATGACTCGTTAACAAAGTATTTCCGTTTTGAATTGATTGACGAAAAGCTTTATCTGGCCAAAAAGAAAAAGGCAGTTTCATTTTTGACTGCAGATACTTTAGCCCATAAAAAGACCAAAGGTATTATTACATTACCTTGTCAAAAGAAAACCGTCACCTTTACAGATCTTCCCTCAGAAGAGGAAACCAATCGTATTTATGAATACGTTGGGCAAATCAACTTACTTAATGCTTATGTGGTTTATGGTATGTATTGGGAGGATTACGACTTCACACTCATTGACAAAACCAGTGGTGAAACAACCGCATCTTTTGTAGACTATCCCAACATTTCTACCGATAAAAAAACTATCCTTTGTCTTGGAGCGAATGTTTATGAAAATACCGCTGATTTGGATTTCTTTGTCATCGATAACAAAAAGATACTTCAAAAAATGAACGCCGTTTTCAAATATTGGATGCCGGCTGGTGAAATTACCGATATGTTTTGGAGCACTGACGGTTATTTCTATTTGCCCGTTGTAACCACAAGCCATTATTGGAAACCCGACGGAAGTTTGAATGATCAATGGCAATACCTCAGGATCAAGCCTATTCCATAAATTCTTTTTAGGCCTTACATCCACTTTCAAAACAAAGTGATTTCTCTTATATTTGTTCAAAATCCATACAATGAAAAAAATTACTTCTCTGGTAGCGCTGCTTCTTGTGGTTACCGCTTGTGGTGTTCGCCAAACCCGCGACATGTTAACTTCCGGCGATTATGACGGTGCCATTCAAAATGCGGTGGAAGGTTTGCGCGGAAACAAAAACGCCAAAGGCAAACAAGATTACGTTTATATGCTCGAAGAAGCTTTTGCCAAAGCCAAAGAGCGCGATTTGCGCAACATCGAAGTGTGGTTTAAAGATGCCAATCCGCAGAACTTGGAAAAGATTTATGAGACTTATGTGCAACTCAATGCACGCCAGGAACGCATTAGACCGATATTACCGGTACGTTTGCTGAAAGAAGGTCGAGAAGCCATTTTCCCTTTTGACGATTACTCCGATCAGATTGTGAGCAGTAAAAATGCTTTGGCCAAATATTTATACGACAATTCCAAAGCGCTTTTGGCCAACAAAGACAAAATGGTCGTACGCCGCGCGTATAATGACTTAGTGTATTTGCAAAATTTGAGTCCGGGATTCAAAGACACCGACAAACTCATTGAAGAAGCGCGTACCAAAGGCACAGATTACGTGAGTGTTTATACCAAAAACGAAACCAATATGGTTATTCCGGTGCGTTTGGAGAATGATTTGTTAGACTTTAGCACATTGGGACTAAACGACAAATGGACCGTTTACCACAGCAATCGTATCAAAGGCATTACTTACGATTATGGCTTAGTGGTCAACTTCCGAGACATTAAGATTTCACCGGAGCAAATCAAAGAGAAAGAAATTCAAAAAGAAAGACTGATTAAAGTGGGACTCAAAAATCTATTAGACGCCAATGGTCAAGTGGTAAAAGACAGTTTGGGCAATCCTATTAAAGTCGACGACATGCGAACCGTACGCGCTACTATTTATGAGTTTTCCCAATTCAAAGCCTGCCAGGTAACAGCCAAAGTGGATTATATTGACTTTAACAACAACCAATTATTACAAACGTTCCCATTGGCGAGTGAATTTATTTTTAATTATATGTATGCCAAATACCGTGGCGACAAACGCGCTTGCGAACAAGAGTACTATCAATACTTTGACCGCAGAGCCGTACCGTTTCCGAGTAACGAGCAAATGGTTTATGATACCGGGAATGATTTGAAAAACAAACTGAAAGAAATCATTACGCGAAATAAGTTTAGAAGATAAAAAAAGTGTCCCAAAAATCGGGACGCTTTTTTTAGATATATCTTTTCAAAGCATCAGCGTAAATATCGCTGTGTGAAGCATTATAAGTAGCCCTTCCGTTCTTGATAAGAATCAACTGAGGCGATTGGTGCTCTATATCAAATCGCTTGGCTACTTCATTAGAAATATCACGATTTTCGAGCAGATCAAGAAAATAAGGCGTCACCAAATCCTCCAATTCATACTCATTCTCAAACTGCTTCAACGTCATTCGGCTAATACCGCAGCGTGTGCTGTGCTTAAAAATAATCACCGGTTTGGCTGATGATTCGTTAACAATTTCATTCAGCTGGCCTATATCCGTCAGTGCTCTCCAATTGACTTTACTGTTAGCACGCTCTGGCTCAGTTGAACCGAAAATATTTTTAAATAAGTTCATTTTTGTCTTGATTTAGGACATTTTGACTTGAAATTAGTATGAATTCACAACTAAACCCGTCATTTTGTCTCGTTATAGGTTTTGGAACACATATTGTCGACCTGTTTTCAAAGCTAATTAATTTATGCTGAATAAATATTCGTTTTAACTTTTAAACAACATACAAAGTACGAAGTACGAAAAGAAAAATACAATACAACACAAAACAAACATGAACATCAACAACTTAACAATCAAATCCCAAGAAGCTATTCAACAGGCGCAACTTATCGCCCAAAGCTTCGGTCACCAACAAATCGAAAACGAGCACCTTGTCAAAGGTATCTTGGAAGTCGATGAAAATGTGACGCCTTTTATATTAAAGAAACTCAACGTCAATGTTGATTTATTTAAAAAGATACTCGACAGTACGCTACAAAGCTTCCCTAAAGTTTCCGGCGGCGATATTATGCTGTCTCGTGAAGCCAATACAGCTTTGAATGAAGCCAATATTATTGCCAAAAAAAGGAACGACGAATACGTTTCTATTGAACATTTATTACTGGCTATTTTTAAGTCGAAAAGCAAAGTCGCCCAAATCTTAAAAGACCAAGGTGTGACCGAAAAAGGATTGGAAGCAGCGATAGCCGAAATCAGAAAAGGAGAAAGAGTAACTTCTGCTTCTGCTGAAGAAACGTATAATGCGCTAAACAAATATGCTAAAAACCTCAACGAACTGGCCCGAAACGGTAAGCTTGATCCGGTGATTGGTCGCGATGAAGAAATTCGAAGAGTATTGCAAATCTTGACGCGTCGTACTAAAAACAACCCAATGCTTGTGGGTGAACCCGGCGTAGGTAAAACAGCCATAGCCGAAGGATTAGCGCACCGAATTGTAGACGGCGACGTACCCGAAAATTTAAAAGACAAAATCGTTTACTCCTTAGATATGGGTGCGCTGATAGCCGGTGCCAAATACAAAGGTGAATTCGAGGAGCGTCTAAAATCCGTAGTAAAAGAAGTAACTTCTGCTGAAGGCGATATCGTACTGTTTATTGACGAAATCCATACTTTGGTTGGTGCCGGAGGTGGCGAAGGTGCAATGGATGCAGCTAATATTTTAAAACCCGCGTTGGCTCGTGGAGAATTGAGAGCTATCGGAGCAACTACTTTGGATGAGTACCAAAAATACTTTGAGAAAGACAAAGCTTTAGAACGTCGCTTCCAAAAGGTAATGGTTGATGAACCGGATACCGAGAGCGCTATTTCCATCCTACGTGGTATCAAGGAGAAATATGAAACCCATCACAAAGTGCGCATCAAAGACGATGCGATTATTGCGGCGGTGGAATTATCGCAACGTTATATTACCAATCGTTTCCTGCCCGACAAAGCCATTGACTTGATGGACGAAGCGGCTTCGAAATTGCGCATGGAAATCAATTCCAAACCCGAAGAACTCGACGTATTGGATAGAAAGATTATGCAGTTGGAAATCGAGATTGAAGCCATAAAACGCGAGAATGACGAAACTAAATTAAAAGGCTTAGGCTTAGACTTAGCCAACTTAAAAGAAGAACGCAATGAAATCTTTACCCGCTGGAAATCGGAGAAAGATGTAGTCGATAACATCCAAGCAGTAAAACAAGAGATTGAAGACTTCAAACTGGAGGCCGAACGAGCCGAACGCGATGGTGATTATGGTAAAGTCGCCGAAATCCGTTATGGAAAAATCAAAGACGCTCAGGAACGTTTAGATGCATTGCAAACCCAATTGGCCGAAAACCAAGCCGGTACTTCCTTAATCAAAGAAGAAGTGACCCGTGAAGACATCGCTGAAGTGGTAGCTAAGTGGACCGGAGTTCCCGTAACCAAAATGCTCCAAGGCGAAAGAGAAAAACTACTGCGTTTGGAAGATGAATTGCACCATCGTGTTGTAGGTCAGGAAGAAGCCATTGAAGCCATTAGCGATGCGGTGCGTCGAAGCCGTGCCGGATTACAAGACATGAAGAAACCTATTGGTACTTTCCTATTCCTTGGAACGACCGGTGTTGGTAAAACCGAATTGGCTAAAGCTTTAGCCGAATATTTATTCGACGATGAAAACGCCATGACGCGTATTGACATGAGTGAATACCAAGAACGCCATAGTGTGAGTCGATTAGTCGGTGCGCCTCCGGGATACGTAGGTTATGACGAAGGTGGACAATTGACCGAAGCCGTGCGCAGAAAACCATATTCAGTTATCTTGTTAGATGAAATTGAAAAAGCACATCCGGATACGTTTAACATCTTATTGCAAGTGTTAGATGAAGGTCGATTAACAGATAACAAAGGACGTTTGGCCGACTTTAAAAATACCATTATCATCATGACTTCCAACATGGGAAGCCATATCATACAAGAAAAATTTGAGAATCTAAAAGGAGGTATTGAAGCAGCTACCGAAGCGGCTAAAACAGAAGTTTTGGGTTTACTGAAACAAACGGTTCGACCGGAGTTTATCAACCGTATTGATGAGATTGTAATGTTTACACCATTAACGGAGGCTAATATCAAACAGATTGTGGGCTTACAGTTGCAAAGTGTGACCAAAATGCTGGCGCAACAAAACATTACGATGGATGCCACACCGGAAGCGATTGCTTATTTGGCTGAAAAAGGTTATGACCCACAATTTGGAGCAAGACCGGTGAAGCGAGTAATACAACGCGAAGTCTTGAACCAATTGTCTAAAGAAATCCTAGCCGGCAAAATCACTACGGATAGTATTATACTGCTGGATAGTTTTGACGGAAAGTTGGTATTTAGGAATCAAGTCGTTGAATCGCTGAGCAACTGAGTGGCAGAGTTTGAATTTTAAAGCTTGAAAGATATAGAGGTTAGTTTGATTGAAAACCCCAATGGTTGTAAAAACTGTTGGGGTTTTTCATAGCAATTTATCTCCTTTTCGGGTCAACATGTGAATTTCAAAATTTAAAAAAAAAATTTTACAAGCCTTTCATTTCTAATATGTTCAATTTTACACTACAACAAATAAGTTGTAAATAAATTTTAAGTAAAATGGAAAAAAATCAAAAAAACACTAGCCATCCAAAAAGCGATGACAAGTCAAATGAGAGATCAAACAAGAATGTAAACGAAACAACAACAGCCAAAGAGACTGGTGAGAATTCAAAAAAAACAGTAAAGGCTAAAAAATAATCCATATGAAAGACAGTGCAATAACTACAAGGCAAAAGCAATCTCACCCACCGATGAAGTCTTCACAACTGATGAAATTGTTTGTTGATGAATTGAAGGATATTTATTGGGCAGAAAAAGCTTTGACTAAAGCCATTCCTATAATGATTCAAAACGCGTCCTCTTTTGAATTGATTGAGGCGTTAACCGACCATCTCGAAGAAACCCACAACCAAGTGGAGCGTTTGAGACAAGTTTTTGAACTTATCGGAAAAAAGCCGGAAGCCAAAACTTGTAAAGCCATGCAAGGCTTAATAGAGGAAGCAACCGACATCATGAAATCCTGTGAAGAAGGACCAATGAGAGATGCCGGAATTATTTCGGCCGCACAAAAAGTGGAACATTACGAAATGGCCACCTATGGAACATTGCGTCAGTTTGGAGAAACCCTGAGTTTGACCCGAGTGGTTGTCTTGTTGGCCGCCACACTTCAGGAAGAAAAAGCAGCTGACGAAAAACTGTCCAGCGTAGCCATTGGTGCCGTTAATGTTGAAGCCGCTTCTGAAGAAGTATAAAAACATCGACGCCAAATTCAAACCGCTAGTAGGCAGCTTTAAGTAAAAACTTAAACATGTGAATCTTACAAGTTTAAACAAAATTCATATAAAGCATTTTACAGATAACAGGCTTAAATTTACAGAACAGTAGCATTACTGAATAAAGCTTTGGTAAAGCTTTACAATGAATAATAACAATTAAATAAAAACAATTATGAGTACAGGAAAAGTAGTATTAGGAACATTGGCAGGTCTTGCCGTTGGTGCAGTTTTGGGAATCTTGTTTGCTCCCGAAAAAGGTTCAGTTACGCGCAAGCAAATTATGGACAAAGGAAATGATTATGCTGATGATGTAAAATCAAAATACAAAGAGTTTGCAGATTCTATATCAGAAAAGTTTCAAAGCGCCAAAAATGAGGCACAAGGACTGGCCGAAAATGGAAAAGCCAAATTTGAAGATTTAAAAAAAGATGCCGGTAATGCGATATCTAGTTATAAATCATAAATAGGCCTATTATGACTGACAATGCAACACCCATAGAAACACTTTTTGAGCGCGCTCAAGATTACAGTAAATCTACCATCAAACTGCTTAAGCTCAATGCTATAGACAAGTCGGCAGATGTTGTATCTTCCTTGTTAGCTCGTCTTGCTGTTGTCATGACCGTTGTATTGTCGGTTATAATTATTAATATAGGCATATCTATTTGGTTGGGTAAGTTACTTGGCGAAATATTTTATGGCTTTTTTATCATCGGTGGATTCTATGCGCTTTTAGCATTGATGCTCCACATTTACCGATACCAATGGATTAAACATCCTATCAGCAATTCGATTGTTAAAAAAATGATGAAAGAAAAAATGTTGTGAAAACCAATAACGAAACCGAAGAATTAAACCAACTGATTCTTGTTGCCCAAGAACAAAACGAAAGCGACCTGAGAGAACTCAAAGCGCAATTTCAACTGACGTATGATAGTTTGAAACCCTCTAACATTATCAAAAACGTCTTCCAAAGTGTTATTAACACTCCCGATATCAAAGACAATTTGGTAAGCGCTGCTATTGGTCTGACTTCCGGAATCGTGGGCAAAAAACTCATTGTAGGAAGTTCTAACAGTCCGGCTAGAAAAGTACTTGGAACAGTACTTCAATTTGCGGTAACCAACTGGGTTTCCAAATATAGCATAGGCTTTTCAACTATTGCCGGCAATCTGTTTAAAAGTTTCTTCGACAAACAAAAGCAGTAAAACCAACCTCAAAAAGGAATGACTACCCGATTCAATAATTTCTTTACCATACTAAAAATCACTTTTCAAAAATGGTGGGAAAGAGATCCTTTTAAAGAAAGTGCTGTCATCGCTTATTATGCCATCTTTGCCTTGCCGGGATTACTGGTTGTAATCATAACGCTGGCTGGTTATTTTTTTGGACAAGAAGCTGTAAACGGGCAAATAACCGGACAGTTTACTGCCGTTATGGGTTCCGATACGGCTCTTCAAATTCAAGACATCATTACTAAAGCGACCCAATCCAGAAACACCGTTTGGAATACTGTCATTGGTATTACTACCATTTTAGTGGGCGCTACCGGAGTCTTTGTAGAGTTCCAGAAATCTCTAAATAAAATTTGGAACGTTCAAGCCGATGTCTCCAAATCGGGCATAGAAAGTTTTCTTAAAACAAGGCTATTCTCCTTTGGCGTTATTATAGCTATGGCTTTTATCCTTATCATCTCTTTGGTCATCTCAGCGGCACTTGCGGCACTGAGCAATTTGATTACCCATTACTTCTCTACCCTATTTTTAGTGGTACTTCAATTCATTAATTTTATGGTTTCGCTTGGTGTATTGGCTTTACTGTTCGCCGTAATGTTTAAATTCTTTCCCGATGCCAAAATAAAATGGAGACATGTTTGGGTAGGTTCGCTTGTAACCGCACTATTGTTTGAAATAGGCAAATTTGGTTTAGGCCTTTACTTTGGTCAAGCCAATCCCGGTTCGGGTTATGGTGCTGCCGGTTCTATCATCTTGATCCTTCTTTGGGCATCCTATTCATCTATGATTGTTTTTTTTGGGGCCGAATTTACCCACATCTATGCCGAAAAAACAGACGGCAAAATCCCGCCCGACGAACATGCGGTTAAGGTGGTGGAGGTAAAAACGAAAGTGGTTAAGGAATAGTGCAATTAAGCAATAATAACTATTCGCAATCGCTAAGCCTATGTTAAACTAATGGCTATTGGCTAATTACTATTACTTGTAACAATTTCCTCCTTTTCCCTACTAATCCCCAAAATCATCAATCAAAATCAATCACATGAAAAACTACATTTCGCTCTCAGCGCTATGCCTAATCGTCATGAGCTGTACTCCATTCAAACCGGCTATTAGCAATGCCGACATCAATACCCTAACCGAATATAAAGTCAAAGGCCGGCAAGGTATTTTAATCAATCAGAAACTAAGTTTTGGCGAGTATACTACTTCTAAAGTAAAACGCTCTTGGACCAAAGGCGGCAATACCCGTGTACCTGTATCGGTTTCGCCGGTTGTCGATTTTCTTTACCCCGAGATTCTTACGGTAGAAAACAAAGACCGTTACCAAACTTTTGGTTTCCAAATGAAAGACGGCCTGCAAAACAGTACCGATGTATATGCAGCTACCGACTTTGCTTCTGAACAACTTTTGGTAGGTAACAATCCGAATAGTATCGTTAATATCATTAAAGACATTACCGGCAAAGGAATTGACCAGTCTTATATGTTTTACGCACAAGTATTTGTAAACCAAGACAACAAACCTTGGGAATTGGTGCTTGACAATACAGCATCGCAAAAGGATGCCAAGCAATATGTGGGCTACTTTGGTTATGACCAAACCCGATACTACAGTCTAAAACCCATTACCGAATTACAAACCAGTAAAGGTCCAAAACCCATTTGGATGGGTTCAGTAGGCTACGAAATATGCAATCCGGCCAACCAAGCCGTAGCTGCTGTTTCCTTAATGGATAACGGACTCGTTTACCTCGCTGCTACCAACCCGGAAGAACGTTTTTTATTAGCCAACTTATGCGCAACCATACTTTTACAACAAGATATCGCTGAATAGATAAATCGGTGCAAAACGAATTATTGTGTAAACGCTTTACACCTTTCCCCTTGTATAAACATTTTCAAACTATTGAAATGAATGGTAAACGGAACAGTCTTCCAATAGCGCTCTTCTTCGTTTTCGGGGTTGGTGTATAAGTACCAAAGTATGTAGGCTGCATTGTCAAAACCTTTTTTAAACAAAGGTTCACCGACTTCATTGCACTCTATGCCCCAGGTGACTGCTTTTTTTGGTTGTTCGTGCAATTGGTACAAGCCGGTCCCGTTACCGTTTAATTCTACTGTAGGTTCAGCTCCATTAAAAAAATAAGTACCGGTAATGGGATAACCAATATCGGTGGTAAGATAATGAATGCCGTCTTTGGCTTCGATTTTAGTTTGAGCAAAACTGTTGGACGCAAACACCAACCAAACAACTAGGAGTGCATTTTTTGACTTCATATGTTATCAATTTACTTTGAAATAAAAATAAAAACTATTCAAAGTTGTTCATCGTTGCTTTCCAATTAGTTATGAACAGTTTAGGGAAACAAATGTTTATTTCTTCAAAAAAGTAGATTTTGAAATAGGGTATTTAGTCTTGGGCTTGTTTTACACCAAACTCTAAATTTATATGGTATGAAAAAATTAAAAAATTTATTAGGAATTATGACTTTGTTAATTGTACTGGCTTCGTGTTCAAATGACAGCGGCAGTGCAGAAAACACAGTGAATATTATAGCCCGAGCAACCTACTCGCCATCAGCCAACAGATCTGCTTTGAACGGAGATGTAGTTTTGACCAGTTTTAAAATTAATTTAAGAGAGATTGAATTTGAGTTCGCGGAGAACAGCAATGACGATGATGATAACTCCAATGGTGATTCTGACGATGACGGATTTTATGATAGCGATGATGAGTTTGAATTATACGGTCCGTTTGAACTAGACCTTTTAAACCAAAATGCCCCTGTAACTACAGTGACTATTCCGAATGGTACTTATGAAGAAGTAGAATTCAAATTGCACAAAAGCACCAACAGTGCTTCTGCCATGTATAACAAATCAATTGAAATTACCGGAACAATTAATGGCACTCCATTTATTTTTTGGCACGACATAGACGAAGACTTCGAAATTGACTACGAAGATGCCAATCAAAATTTGATAGTGAGCAACAATTCCTATGATTTAGTTTTCAATTTCGATTTAAACCAAGTATTGAGCCAAGTTGACTTAAGTAGTGCTGTTGACGGTGATGGTGATGGAGTTATTGAAATTGGCCCAAATGATGCCGACGGCAACCAAGCTTTGGCGAACCTTATAGAAAACAGCATAGAAGATTCATGCGACTTAGACGATTAATGTTTTTTTGAGATTAAAGTTAAGTATGGTCCCAACGTATTGAAATGCGTTGGGGCTTTTTTTTTGTGAAAGAACTCAAAATTCTAAAGGAAAACTTCACCCCTAAAACTTTCCAACATTTTATTATATTAGCTATCACTAAAAACCATACTGTATGAAAACCCCATTCCTACTATTAGCCTTTTTATTGGCGATGACAACCACACAAAGTCAAACCATCGACGAAACCTTAATTACCGGCCAATGGAAAGTAAAAAAAGCCATAGCCCTCAAAGATGCCGACAAGCCCGAAACCAAAGAACTGGTTGCCGGTTTTCAAAAAGCTACTTATCATTTCAATGCCGACCACAGCTTTGCCTTTGAAACCAAAAGCAATTCCAAAATGATGCAGCAACTTGAAAAACTGTTCCAAAAAAACCAATGGATATTCGATAAAAAGAAAAAGCAAATCAAAGTCGGGCTCAAAAAAGAAGGCTATTCCAATATCACTTTTATAATAAGTGTTAAGGATAAGAAAATCATCTTTCTCATTGATGATGCCCAAATTGAAATGGTTATGAAAAAGCAATAAGCCCGTCTGATAATATCATAACTATTCACCAAAATTATATAACACTTTATTTCCATTCTTAACCGAATTTTACTACTATGAAAAAGTTTCTCATAGTCGTAATGTTCTGTTTTTCGTTTTGGGCGTGCCAACAGGAAAAAACTATCGCGGTCAAAAAAGTGATCCCCGAAAGACGCCAACCCAAAACCATAACATACCAATGGCAAAACGCCAAAGATTGGTTGGCCAAAACCTCGGACAGCAGTGCGATTGATATCGCTTTAGCGGTGAACCGTATCGACAAAGCTAACTTCGTCAAAATGGATTCGGTAGTGATTCCAACCGATTTAACCGGACATATTGCTTACTATTTTCCGTTTCCTTTTGAAGTAAAAGCCTTAGAAGAAGTCAACAAAATCATTTTCTTTTCCTATCCGACACAAACTTTTGCCACCTACGAAAACGGTCAATTAGTTCATACCGGTCCGACCAATATGGGGAGAAAAAAAGACCAAACACCCACAGGCCTTTTCTTTACCAATTGGAAAGCTGAAGAAACCACCAGCACTTTCAACGATGAGTGGGATTTGAAATGGAATTTTAATATCGCCAACAAATTAGGTGTTGGTTGGCACCAATATGAATTGCCCGGTTATCCGGCTTCGCACTCTTGTCTGCGCCTTTTGGAAAAAGATGCCAAGTATCTTTATGATTGGGCGGACCAATGGGTTTTACTCGATGATGAAACGGTTTCGGTTAAAGGAACACCGGTAGTAATTTTTGGGGCTTATGATTTTGAAGCTAAAAAGCCCTGGCTACAATTGGTGAACAATCCCAAAGCGTTAAACATCGCCGAAGATGAAATCACCAAACAAGTAAAGCCATTTTTAAAAAACATTTTGGCACAACAACAAAAAAGAGTTCAATACCAAGGGAAAAAATAAGTCAAAATCAAATACCACAATGATGAAAAAGGCATTCCGAAATGGAATGTCTTTTTTATTTTTAAAATTATTTTTCCCTATTTTTGAATTACCAATACCAACCATTTTGCTCAAACTAAAACCATACAAAGAAATCATCAGTTATGCCGTTGTGATGGTAATCCTACTAATAGTCCTACGCTGGTTGGAATTTCGCTTTTTGATTTCGGAAAACCAATACGAAATCTACATCGGTATCATCTCCGTCTTCTTTTTACTTTTCGGAATTTGGCTCTCTAATAAAGTTACCAAACCCAAAATTAAAACCATAGTCATCGAAAAGGAAATACCCGTACCAACCACAAACTTCATTTTAAACGAAACTGAGTTACAGCAAAGAAACATCAGCAAACGCGAACTCGAGGTTTTGACTTTAATGGCTCAAGGCATGAGCAATCAGGAAATAGCCGAACGACTGTTTGTTTCCCTCAACACCATCAAAACCCACAGTGCCAAACTTTTCGAAAAACTAGAAGTTAAGCGCAGAACTCAGGCCATAGCAACCGCCAAAAAACTAAACCTCTTGCCTCCTACTTTAGGATGATTTTGCAAAATTCACCCAAAAGGATGAGCGAAATAACCACACAAACAACAACCTTTGTAACCTAATCAAAACTTATATTTATGAAAAACACAATTATCAAATACGGACTAATAGGCGGTCTTATCGTAACCGCATTTATGGGAATCGGAGCAGCAGTCTTTATGTACAATCCGGAGTATGATTTGGGCATGGTTTTCGGTTTTGCCGGAATGTTAGTTGCTTATACTTTTGTTTTTTTGGGAGTCAAAAATTTTAGAGACAAGCAAAACGGTGGGTTCATTACTTTCGGAAAGGCTTTTAAAGTCGGTATGCTCATGTCGCTGATAACCGCAACCATTTATGTAGCCACTTGGGTAGTAGAACACCGCTATTTATTCCCTGATTTTATGGAAAAATACACAGAAACTTCATTGCAGAAATTGGAAAAGGAAGGATTATCAGCTGCAGAATTTAAAGTGCAAAAAGACCGAATTTTATATTTCCAAGGGCTTTATAAAAATACGCTCTGGATAATCTTATTTACCTACATGGAAATCATGGTTCCTATAGGTCTACTCGTTCCGGTGATCAGTGCGGCCATTTTAAAAAGAAAACCATTGGCCGAAGAAACACCTCCGCAATCGGAGTAATAATGCTTTAGTTAAAGTAAAATAATCCTCATCGCTGTATGAGGATTTTTTATATATTTATATTTCAAAAAATCAAAAAATGAACCTAGACATTCAAAAGTACAATAACGCTCAAGAGTCCGAATACCAGGTTATCTGCAATAAACTGGCAGCAATAATACTCAAAAATATGCCCGAAGCGGAACATAAAGTTTGGCATGCTCATCCGGTTTGGTTTTTAGACGGTAATCCGATTGTAGGTTATGACAAATTAAAAAATGGTTTGCGCTTGATGTTTTGGAGTGGTGTAACTTTTGAGGAACCCCATTTAAAACCCGGAAGCGGTAAATTCAAAGACGCCTCCATTATGTATACTTCTTTGAATCAAATAAACACTGAAGATGTAGAGCGCTGGCTTCAAAAAGCAAAGGACATTCAATGGGATTATAAAAATATAGTGAAACGAAAAGGCGTTTTAGAACGTTTGAAATAAAACGATTGGTATACCAATTGTCTCCACTATATTTAAAAAAATATTACCAAGCTATGAAATTGAAATATACCTTCTTCTGTATTCTTTGTGTTACTACGCTTTTGGCACAGAAAAAACTAAACTATAACCACAAAGGTGAATTGTCTAAGCAAGAGTATCAACAACTATTAGATGCCAAAAAGTACCAAGTGCTTTCTGCTTTTGATACGGTTTCAACTAAGCCCTTGTTGGTCTACGCAATTTTCCTTAAAAACAATAAATTCGGTATTATCGATGATACTGCTAAAGAGATAACTCCTGCCATATATGAAGGTATTGAAGGGATGAATATTAGTTATACTACAGTAATGTTCGGATTTCATGAAAATTTCCCGGTCAAAATTGGCAAAAAATACGGTTTGATTTCCAATAAAGGAAAATCGATATTGCCGGTAGAATACGACTATATTTATTGTGAACAAAAAAGAAGTATAAAAAGAAAACACAAAAAAGAGGTTGTCATCGATTCTGTAGTTGTAGCCGATAAAGGAAATGAAAAATATCTTTTTTCACCCCAAGGAAAATTGATAAAAAAAATTGTGCAAGAACCAAATAAAAGCCAAGAAACGGTTGAAGAATATCGAGAATATAATTATCCAAGTCGAACGCTTACAGAAAAAAACACAACTCCAAAAGAAATTACCTCACACGGCAATATTATCAAAAAATTAGACAATGGCTATGTCATAGTTGAAGCCAAGGTCGAAAACAAATATTATTATCAAGGTCTGGTTGAATTGGCCGGCAACAAGTTGGTTTTACCGATTGTCCACAGTTCATTAATTGTTAGTCAAAAAGACAGACTAATTGCTGTAAAAGACAAAAAATACAATCTTTATAATACAAAAGGCGAACTGATTTTAAAAGAAACTTATGAAGGTATTGAAAGCTTTAATAAAATTTACAGAATTAAAAAAGAAGGTAAAACGGCTATTTTTGACTTAGACTTGAATCAGAAAACCGATTTTATTTACGATTCCTTCAGCTCTTCGGGACCTGATTTTATGGTAGCCCGAAAAGGAGAAACCGTGGGTGTAATTGATACATACGGAAACGAAACTATCCCATTTATTTATGATGAAATTGAAGCCTATTTTAACCGTTATGGCTCTGGTATGGCTTTTTTTAAAGTGACTAAAAACAAAAATAAAGGTATTATATCTACCAAAGGGGAACTGCTGACCGAAATTATCTATGACGAAATCATCCCTGAGTGCACTATTGAAGAACCTAGTTTTCATTCTGAACCTACTATGCCGATAGACCATGATTATGACAAAAAAAACAACCAATTTTTCATCATAAAAAAAGACAACTTATTTGGCTTGTTAGACAATAGTTTCAGGCCTTTAATCCCTATTGAACATGATATATTGAGAAAAAGTTTTCATAAAGATTTTGTAATTACAGGAAAGAAAGCAGCAAATCGTAATAGTACAACCTTAAGTCTTTTAAAAATCAAAAACAATACTGCTATTCTTCCTTATGAATATGACTATTTTAAATATTTAGGCGGTACTTATTTCATGATTTACCAAAAATCACTGATGGGTGTTTGCGACTTTGAAGGAAAGCTAATTATTCCTATGGGCAATTGCAGAGATTTGTCTGATCGCTATTATTACAACTATATTTATCAAGGGTTAAATAAAATTGATGGCCGAAAAAGCTATTTTATAATAGATTATCAAGGCACTATGATTGATCTTTCAAATAAATAACCGGGAGATATTTATGTATAAAACAGAATTTGTAACCTTTTAATAATTTGTGCGTATAATCAGCATAATCTCAAAAAAAAATCCATGAACTTTTTAGAAAACTACGACCCATTGCTTAGAGCATTTTGGTACATCGCACTTCCGGTTAGTTTGTTTTTTATATTACAAACCGTAATGACCTTTATGGGTGTTGGCGGAGACGATATAGAAACCGAATTAGAAACCGAAGGTCATGACAGCACTGACGCACCATTCGAATTATTTACCCTTAGAAACCTGATAAATTTCCTTTTAGGATTTAGCTGGTCGGGGATTTCTTTTTACAATTCAATTGCGAACAAAACTATTTTAATCATAGTGGCTTTTTTAGTAGGTGTGGCCTTCGTAGCCTTGTTCTTTTTTACCATCAAACAAATGATGCGTTTAAATGAAAACAACTCCTTCACTTTAGACAAAACCATTAACCAAACGGGAACAGTTTATTTATCGATTCCTGAAAAAAAATCGGGTAAAGGCAAAATCCAAATCAGTATTAACGGTTCGTTTCACGAGCTCGATGCCATAACTGAAAATGACCGAATTGAAACCGGAGCTATGGTAAAAGTTATCAAAGCAGAAAACAACGCAGTCCTTATTGTAGAAAAAATCTAATCCTTTTATATATGTCACAGATTATTATCATTGTTGTCTTAGTCGTAGTGCTTTTTGTAACCATTACGACCTTAATTTCTCGTTACAAACGTTGTCCTTCCGACAAAATATTAGTCATCTACGGAAAAACCGGCGGTACTTCTGCCCGATGTGTTCACGGTGGTGGTGCTTTCATTTGGCCGGTAATTCAGGACTATGCCTTCTTGGATTTAAAACCTATTTCTATTGAAGCCAATTTGACTAATGCGTTATCCAGACAGAACATTCGCGTTGACGTTCCTTGCCGATTTACGATTGCCATTTCAACTGAAACGGATAGTATGAATACCGCTGCTGAGCGTTTGTTAGGATTAGCGCCGGAACAAATTCAGGAATTAGCCAAAGACATCCTTTTTGGGCAATTGCGTTTGGTAATTGCTACAATGACCATTGAAGAAATCAACTCTGACCGTGATAAATTCTTAGACAATATTTCTAAAAACGTCGATTCTGAATTGAAAAAAATCGGTTTGAAATTGATTAACGTAAACGTTACCGACATCAAAGACGAATCAGGTTATATCGAAGCATTAGGAAAAGAAGCCGCGGCTAAAGCGATTAACGAAGCTAAAATTTCCGTTGCTGAGCAAGAAAAAATCGGGGAAACCGGTAAAGCGATGGCCGATCGTGAAAAAGACGTTCAAATTGCCGAAACGCACAGAGATCGTGACGTTAAAATTGCGATTACCAATAAAGATCGTGAAGTAAGTATTGCGTCGGCGTTTAAAGATGAAAGTATCGGTAAGGCTGAAGCCGAAAGAGATACGCGTGTAGCTACTTCTGAAGCGAATGCTATTGCGATTCAAGGGGAAAACGAAGCCAAAATCGCCATTGCGCAATCGGAAGCAGCGCGACGTGAAAAAGAAGCCGAAGCTTTGCGTATCGCCTTAGCTTCTGAAAAAGTGCAACAAGCCAAAGCGTTAGAAGAATCTTATTTGGCAGAACAAAAAGCAGAAGATGCGCGTGCCGACAGAGAGCGTGCGACACAAAATGCCAATATTGTAATTCCGGCCGAAATAGCCAAGCAAAAAGCCATCATTGACGCGCAAGCGGAAGCCGAAAGAATTCGTGAGCAAGCCAAAGGTGAAGCCGACGCGATTTTTGCCAAAATGGAAGCCGAAGCTAAAGGTTTATACGAAATCTTAACCAAACAAGCCGAAGGTTACAAAGAAGTGGTTGAAGCTGCCGGTGGCGATCCTACGAAAGCTTTCCAATTATTGTTAATTGAAAAATTACCGGAATTGGTTAAAACCCAAGTAGAAGCCGTTAAGAATATTAAAATTGACAAAATTACCGTTTGGGATTCAGGAAATAATGGTGAGAACGGAAACGGTTCTACGGCTAATTTTGTTTCGGGCATGATGAAAACCGTTCCGCCACTAAATGACTTATTCAACATGGCAGGATTAAATCTCCCAACCTATTTAAAAGGGGAAGATAGGGCTGAAGAAGTAAAATCAGAAGTTGTTGAGGAAAAACCAAACGACACTGAAAAAAAATAAAAATAATAAATCTTTACTTCATTCATTTTTTTAAATACCCTATGAATAGAGGTTTTTAATTAAATGAATGAAGTTTTTTATGAATATAGAATTGTAAAACTGTAAACCTACTAATTAATGAAATCTCTTCTGAAGGTTCTCTTTTCAATAACCTTGCTTATCGATACTCAAAATGTAATAAGCCAAAACGATTCTGATAACGATTGGGCCAATTTAAAAAAATACGAAATGGAAAATAAAACGGTGAAACCCAACGGTAAATCTATCGTATTCATGGGTGACTCCATAACCGAATTTTGGAAAACAACCAGTCCAAGTTTCTTTGCCTCTAATCCTTTTATTGATCGTGGTATCAGCGGACAGACTACCTCACAAATGGTATTGCGCTTTGAGCAAGATGTCATCAATTTAAAACCGAACACCGTAGTCATCCTAGCCGGAATCAACGACATAGCCGAAAACACCGGACCCATGACCCTAGAAGCCATTTTCAACAATATAAAATCGATGACAAAATCGGCCAAAGCCAATAAGATAAAAGTGGTGTTATGCTCAGTTCTGCCTGCCAATCATTTTTATTGGAACACTAAAATCATGCCTGCAGACAAGGTCATTGCCTTAAACAAAATGATTAAAGACTACGCTCAAAAAAACAAAATCACGTATGTCGATTATTACTCAGCTATGGTTGACTCCAAAAAAGGTTTGCTACACAAATATGGAGAAGACGGTGTACATCCTAATTTAGAAGGCTATAAAACAATGGAAAGTATACTGCTCAAGGCTTTATAAAACGCTAAACTGCTTTTCTGCTGATTCCAAATAAGCAATTCGAGCAAATCTACCGTGGTGCGTGATGGATGCAGGATGTAATTTGCCTTCAACCAAATCAAACCAATCGGGAATGCCGTTTTTCTTTTGAACTGCATCTCTACTTTCCAAATGCTGAATGAGTTCAAATCTATCTCTCGAGGTAACTGCAATGGTATAAACAAAATCAGGCGTGATTTGCGTTTGCGTAAAATAATGGTTTGTGCCATAAACAACTTCATCTCCTTCACAAACAAAGCGCTTCGGGTTAAAAAAACGCTCTCCGGTTTGGCGGTTGTAAATTTTATAAGCCGCTTCTTTTCTACTCCATAAATTCCAAACCATTTGTTCGGGATACTCTGAAGTGGTGATAAGTCTTTGCTCGTTTTCAGTAAAAAGTTTGTCTAAAAAACCCTTGCGTTGCCAATTGCTTTCTTTTTGGGCTTTCGCCAAATCTACTATGTCGTTCCCAATCATTTCTCGGCCAATTTAGTTTCAATGATTTCAATCGTCGCTTTGATACTGATCATTTTCTCCATCGCCAAATTGTCAATACTAATTTCAAAAGCATCTTCGACATCCAAAACAATATCAACCAAATTCGCAGAATTGATTTGCAAATCGGTTATGAAATCGGTGTCTTCCGTCAAATTGTCAAACGCTTCCTGGTTGTTTACAAACGGCTTTACAATATTTTTTAATCTTTCGATAATTTCTTCTCTAGTCATAGTGGTATTTTTTAAAGAGTACACAGGCGTTAACATCGCCAAAACCAAAACTCGCTTTGGCTACTATATTTAATTCTTTTTTAATGAGTTGTTGCGGAATACACTTTTCGCCAATTATCGCCGTAATTTCAGGATGCAAATCTTCACAATTGATATTAGGAAAAATAAAATCATGGTGCAATTGCAACACCGAAGCTACGCTTTCCACACTGCCGGAAGCCGACAAACAATGACCTACCATCGATTTCAACGAATTGATGTAGGGAAAATTATCACCTCTTAACTGCAAAGCTTCACTCCAATTCTCAATCTCCAAACCGTCTTTGGCGGTGGCTGTCAAATGTCCGTTAATTGTATCAATATCCGATGCTTTTACGGCTGAATTTTTCAACGCTTCTGTAATACATCGCTTTACGGCTGTCGCATTGGGTGCAGTCATGGTTCCGCCACCGCGTTGTCCGCCCGAATTAATATTACCACCCAAAACTTCCGCATAAATCTTGGCACCGCGAGCTAAAGCCGAATCTAAATCTTCTAAAACCAAAGCACCGGCGCCACTTCCGGGAACAAATCCTGAAGCGGTTGCCGACATAGGTCTCGAGCCTTTTTCGGGCGTATCGTTGTGTTTAAAAGTACAAACTTTCATCGCATCAAATCCGCCCCAAATGTAAGGTCCGGAATCACTGGTACTTCCTGCCAAAATGCGTTTGGCTTGTCCCAACTTGATTCGTTCATACCCCATCAAAATGCTTTCGGTTCCGGTCGTACAAGCGGAAGAGTTGGTTGTGACTTGATTACCCAAACCCAATTTTCCACCGAGATAAGCACTAACGCCACTGTTCATCGTTTGGGCTACGGCAGTGCTGCCTAATCTTCGGGTTTGGAGTTCGTCAATTTTATAAATGCTTTCGCGAAATTTATCAATCCCCGAAGTTCCGGTGCCGAAAATCGTTCCGCTGTCCCAGTCGGGTTCTTCGCTAATTCCCATAGACAAACCGGCGTCTTTCCAAGCATCTATTCCGGCAATGACACCGTATAAAATTCCGGATGAATTGAAATTTCGAAGTTCCAACTCGGTGAAATATTGCAATGACAATTCTGTCGAGATTTCAGGTTTGCCGGCTATTTGACAAGAGAATTGCAAGCGTTTCAATTCAGCGTCATGCTTAATCCCCGAAATGCCGTTTTGAATCGCATGAGTAAATGCAGGAAGTCCGACTCCGTTTGGAGCGACTATTCCCAGACCGGTGATAACGACTCTTTTGTTCATTTTATGTTTTGATTATGCCGGCAATGGTACCTTGGCAAACTGTTGCTCCGGCTTCATTTACCATCTTTACTTGACATTTTAATTTACCGAAACGGAAATACACTTTCTCTGAAACTACAGTTACTTTCTCCTTTGGATAAACGGGTTTTAAAAATTCTATTTCGCTTGAGGTTAAAGCAATTATGCTGCTTTTAGTGAATTGATTATTCAGTAAAAAAACCCCCAAACAAACGACGCCGATTTGCGCCATGACTTCGGTTAAAATCACGCCAGGCGTTACCGGATTATCTTTGAAATGACCTTTGTAAAAATCTAAGTTTTCGTCAAAAGTATAACTGCCTTCTACTCCATTTTCATCTATGTGAATGATTTTATCCACAAACAAAAATGGTTGAGAATATGGCAAACTCGATATGATTTCTGCTATTGTCATATTTTAAAATGCTAATAAAATGCGTTGCGCCGAAAATCCCGGACCGAAACTCAGCATCAATCCTTTTTCTCCTTTTGATGGTTTATTGTCCATAATGCGTTCTAAAACGTACAATACCGTCGCGCTCGACATGTTACCGTATAATCGCAACACTTCTTTCGTATCGTCTATATTTTTGCCCAAATTGCCAAATAAATCTTCAACCGTTTGTACTATCTTTTTGCCACCGGGATGAAAAATTAAATGGTCAACTTCTTCCATTTTTAAATTATTTTTCTCCAAAAAAGGATGAATAATATCCGGAAAATGAGCCGATATCGTTTCAGGTACTTCAATGTCTAAAACCATTTGCAAACCCATATTGGTGAGTTTGAAACCCATCATGTGAATGTTGTCATAGAAATGATACATCGATTCATCCAGGATTTCCGGACCTTCATCTGAATCGTGTGACGACAATAAAACACAAGCGGCGCCGTCACCAAAAATAGCCGCACTAACAACATTCGCCATCGAATAATCATTCAGTTGAAAAGTCGCAGTTGGACTTTCGACAGCAATCACAGCAGCTCGTTTTCCGGGATTGGCTTTGAGGAAGTTTTTGGCATAAATCATTCCGGAGATTCCTGCGGCGCAACCCATTTCGGTAACCGGCAAACGCATGATGTCTTGGCGTAATTTTACTTTGTTAATCAAATAAGCATCTAGTGACGGAATCATGATTCCGGTACAACTGACTGTGATGATATAGTCTAAATCAGTTGGCTTCCAGTTGGCTTTCGCTAAAGCTTTGACCAAAACCTTTTCGCCCAAATCAATCATTTCGCGTACGTAAATATCGTTCCGTGATTCAAAAGAAGTATTGGTAAAAACCTCAATCGGATCCATGATAGAATAGCGTTTGTCGACCATCGCGCCTTCGAAAATCTTTTTCACTTTTCGAATAAATCGTTCGTCCTGACCGAAAAGCCATGCGTCGAGATACGGCAGAATTTCGGCTGTAGTTCTAGAGAATTGAGGCAATTCTTTGGCCACCGTTTTGATTTTTACACTCATGGGTTTGATTTCAATGTCAATATCAATGTCAATGACAATAGTAAATACTTAATTTGTTTTATTAATAATCCATTGGTAGCGAAATGCCCATTTCCATTGGATGGTATATTTTTTTAATTGTAATGCTTTGGAATAGTTTTCTAATTCGGCTTTTTTAAATCCGCGTAAAATGGACACCAAACCGTCTTCTCGTGACATCTCATTTAATCGAAAAACAAAACACAACGCCTGAAATAATCGATATGCCATGGCGCTTCGATGTAAATCATTAATGACGATTCCGATACTTGCATTTTCATAAAACACTTTTACCAAACTAAGAATTTCTTCGTCTTTAAAATGGTGTAAAGTCAAGGTGCACAGGACAATGTCATACTGCAACGCCTTGAATTTGTTTTCAAAAATATCTTGACATTGGTAACTGATGTTTTCCTGTGCTTTCGACAAGGTTTTCGCATGACTAACCGTAAACGCATTGGCATCAATTCCGATTAATTTGAAACGATAATTGTTTTGTTTTCCATAGTCGGCTAACGACCGTAGCATATCGCCATTGCCACAACCGATATCGACTATGGTTATTTCTCGGTCTTTTGGAATGCCTTTCAGCAATTGTTGAACGCCTTGTAAAGTCAATTGGTTACCACCTAAAAGCCGATTGATTTTGGCGATTTTATCCAACGCATCGCGCAACGTTTCGCCTTCTAAAGCAAAGTCGTCCATGATTTCGGATTCATTGGTTCGGTATTTAGTATCAATCATCATTTAGGCTGAAATTTTTATCGGTTTACCATGTGTTTTTTTGATAATCATGGGCAACAAAAATGGCGCTATCATAACTATACGAAAAGCCATATTCGATAGTTTAGGCCGCAACAAAATATTGGACAAAAGCCTACCTATTCTCAATCGTCTTTTGAAATTTTTGTTCCAATGTTGGGCATAAATTTGTTCCAAAGCTGTTCTGCTTTTTATTTTTTCTTTTAAAAAGTCATCGATTACTTCGGCGGCTATTTTGGCACTGTGAATCGCCATCGCCATGCCGTTGCCACATAACGGATGGATTAATCCTGCGGTGTCGCCTATCATCAAAATGTGGCTTTCAACCGGACGCTTTTGCTCAAAAGAAATTTGGCTGATGGTCAACGGTTTTTCGAAAAGTAGTTTGGTTGACTGAAAAATGTTTTTTAAATGCGGATTTTGCTCGAGAACTTCTTTTTGGTATAAATCACTATCCCTATGTTTTTTGAAGGTTTCATAGCTCGCCAAGTAACAAATATTGATTCGGTTGTCTTCCACTTTAGAAACGCCGCAATAACCGCCTTTGAAATTGTGCAAACCGACAACCTCATTGGGAAAATCGCCATTATAATGTGCTTTCACAGCCAACCAAGGTGATTTTTTTTGGATAAAATTCCGGTTCAATTGAATGTCGATATTGGAGCGTTTGCCAAAAGCACCGAGGACAATTTTGGATTTAATAATTGTTTCTGTAGCAGTGGTGATAGTGAAAACATCATCGGTAAAATGGATTTTTTCTATACTTTCGTGAACGATTTCGCAGCCATCAGCAATTGCTTTTTGGTACAAATAATAATCTAAAGCATAGCGACTTACGCCAAATCCACCCAAAGGCAAATTGGTGTTAATCGTTTTTCCGGAAACGGTTGAGAATTGTAATTGGTTGATGTGTGTTGGTTTCAACTCTTCTATAGAAATGTTTAACCATTGCCAATAAGGCAACACTTCATTGGAGAGGTATTCGCCGCAGACTTTGTGTTTGGGATAACTGTTTTTTTCTATCAGCGCGACAGGAATGTTCAGCTTTCTAAGGTGAATTGCGGCTGTTAAGCCTGCTAAACCACCACCAATAATGACTACTTTACTCTGATTCATAACAAAGTAAATTTAGCGAAATGATTGCAACTACTGTTATATAATTCTGTTAAAGTGATTTGAAGCGAAAGTGTATAAAAAACGCCAACTCGAATTGAATTGGCGTCTTCTTTTTAAAGTTTTCCTTCTTTAATCTCTTCGACTATTTCCGGATTTAAGAGTGTTGATATATCTCCGAAATTAGAGTAATCGCCTTCTGCTATTTTTCTTAAAATACGGCGCATGATTTTACCCGAACGCGTTTTAGGCAAGCCCGAAACGAATTGAATTTTATCCAGTTTAGCAATCGGTCCGATTTGGTCAGAGATTAATTGGTTGATTTCTTTGGCCAAATTTTCTTGGTTACGGCTTTCGCCTACTTCTTTCAAGATTACAAAACCATACAAGGCGTTTCCTTTGATGTCATGTGGGAAACCAACAATGGCACTTTCTGCCACAGCCGGATGCTCATTGATAGCATCTTCAATCGGAGCGGTTCCTAAATTGTGTCCCGAAACGATAATTACATCATCGACTCTACCTGTAATTCGGTAATACCCAACTTCATCGCGCAAAGCACCGTCGCCGGTAAAATATTTCCCCGGAAATGCGGTGAAATAAGTTTCTTTATAACGCTGGTGATCACCCCAAATCGTTCTCGCAATGGATGGCCATGGAAATTTGATGCACAAACTTCCGGTCACTTGGTTGCCTTCAATTTCGTTGCGAAGTTCGTCCATCAACACCGGTTGGATTCCCGGTAATGGTAGCGAAGCATACGTTGGTTTGGTTGGTGTTACGAAAGGAATTGGTGAAATCATGATACCTCCGGTTTCGGTTTGCCACCAAGTATCTACCAATGGGCATCGCTTTCCGCCTACATGGTCGTTGTACCAGTGCCAAGCTTCTTCGTTAATGGGTTCGCCTACGGAACCGATTACTTTTAAGGAACTCAAAGGGTATTTTTGTACATAATCCAAACTCTCTTTGGCTAAGGCTCGGATGGCAGTTGGTGCCGTGTAGAATTGGGTTACTTTGTGTTTTTCAATCACTTCCCAAAAACGACTAAAGTTTGGATACGACGGAACACCTTCAAAAATCACCGTAGTGGCACCGTTTAATAATGGTCCGTACAAAATATAAGAATGTCCGGTAATCCAACCGATATCGGCGGTACACCAATACACATCGTTTTCTTCGTAGTTAAAAATATTTTTAAAAGTATAAGCAGTGTAAACCATGTAACCGGCGGTAGTATGCACCATTCCTTTTGGTTTTCCGGTTGAGCCCGAAGTATAAAGGATAAACAGCGGATCTTCAGCATCCATAATTTCTGCTACGTTGTTTGGAATCGCTTCGTCTAATAACGGTTGTAACCAAATATCTCGACCTTCTTTCATCGCCACTTCGGTATTGGTTCTTTTTACCACCAAAACTTTTTCTACCGTTGGGCATTTTTCCAGTGCTTCATCAACAATTCCTTTTAAGTCGATGGATTTGTTACCGCGGTAACTACCATCAGAAGTGATGACCATTTTACATTCGCAGTCATTAATTCGAGCTGCAACGGCCGAAGCCGAGAATCCCGCAAAAACCACGGAGTGTATGGCTCCGATTCGGGCGCATGCCAAAACCGCAACGGCCAATTCCGGAATCATGGGTAAATAAATGCAAACCCGGTCACCTTTTTGTACACCTTGGTCGCGAAGCACGTTAGCCAATTTAGACACACGAGCATACAGTTCGTTATACGAAATGTGTTGTGCTTCTTCATCAGGATTATTGGGTTCGAAAATGATAGCGGTTTTATCACCTCTTCGGGCTAAGTGTCGGTCGATACAGTTTTTGGTAATGTTGACTTTAGCATCTACAAACCATTTGAACTTGGCTTGCTGGAAATCAAATTCGAACACCTTATCCCATTTTTGGTACCAAGTAAAATTCTCATCGGCTATACGATCCCAAAATTTGCGAGGTTCACGAATCGATTTTTTATACATTTTGAAGTAGTGCTCCAAATTCAGTATTTTGTAATAACTCATTGTAAATCTTCTTTTATTATCGTTTTGTTATGTAAATATAAATATTCTATTGGTGTGGCGTTAAAATTTCTTGCTAAATAAGTATAGTTGTCGGTTGTCGGTTATTGGTTGTCTGTTTGTTGTCAAATAACAGCATCTTATCTCTTTCTTCTTTTCCCTTATTGCTTATTTAAAACTACCTATTTTGGCTAGTTCCAACACTTCTTTAATTTCGTCAATAATGGCTTCATCATCAATGGTGGATGGAATTTGGAAATGATCACCATCGGCAATGCTTCGCAATAATTTGCGCAATATTTTACCGGAACGCGTTTTAGGCAAACGATTTACAATAACCACATCTCTAAGGGAAGCGACGGCACCGATTTGCTCTCTGACCAATTTTACAATTTCGTGTTGGAGTTGGAAGTGTTCTATCGCCTCTCCCAATTTGGTTACCACCAAAGCCAACGGAATTTGTCCTTTCAATTCATCATTTATTCCAATCACCGCACATTCGGCAACGGAATGATGAGATGCCACAATTTCTTCCATTTCAGCAGTTGATAATCTGTGACCGGCAACATTAATCACATCGTCTACGCGACCCGTGATAAAAATATAATCGCTTTCATCTTTAAATCCGCCATCCCCTGAGAAATAATATCCTGGGAATTTCTGCAAATAACCCGCTTGGAAACGATGGTTGTCATTCCAAATATCTAATAAAGTTCCCGGTGGCAAAGGCAATTTGATGACTACATAACCTTCATCATTTGGGCCTAACTCTTGACCGTTTTCGCCTAAGATCATAATGTTATAACCCGAAACCGCTTTGCCTGACGAACCCGGTTTTATGGGTAAATATTCTACTCCCATCATATTGGCAATCATCGGCCAACCCGATTCGGTTTGCCACCAGTGGTCAATCGCCGGAATCGGAATGTGCTCGCGGTACCATTCTAAGGTCGCCACATCACAACGTTCACCGGCTAGGAATTGCGTTCGCAAACTGGATAAATCATATTGCTTGATGAATTCCCCATTAGGATCTTCTTTTTTGATGGCGCGAATGGCTGTTGGTGCCGTAAACATGACACTAACTTTATGCTCGGCAATCACACGCCAAAACGTACTCGCATCAGGTGTTTTGATGGGTTTTCCTTCGAAAACTATAGTAGTATTTCTGTTGATTAACGGTCCGTAAACAATAAAGCTATGGCCTACAACCCAACCCACATCAGACGCCGCCCAAAAGACTTCGCCGGGTTTAACACCATAGATTTTTTGCATAGAGAATTTAAGTGCTACCGCATAACCGCCGGTATCGCGAACGATGCCTTTGGGTTTCCCTGTCGTGCCCGAAGTGTACAAAACATACAACGGATGCGTAGTTTCTACCGGCACACAATCGGCTTCTTCTGAACCGTATACTAAAGCGTCGTAATCAACATCGTATTTCTTAAACGGGATTCTGGCTCCGAGTTTTCTGTTCAGAACTACCACTTTTTTAGGTTTATGTTCGGCCAATTCAATCGCTTCGTCTACCAAAGGTTTGTAGGCAATCAATCGGTCAATTTCAATTCCTGATGAAGCGGTGATGATAACTCTTGGTTTACAATCATCAATTCGAATGGCTAATTCGTGTGGCGCAAAACCACCAAAAACCACGGAATGCGTAACACCTATTCGGGCGCAAGCCAACATGGCAAAAGTGGCTTGCGGAATCATGGGCATGTAAATAATGGCGGTGTGTCCTTTTTTTAATCCCAAAGACAATAAACCACCGGCCAATCTTGCAACCTCTGATTTGACTTCGTTATACGTATATTTTTTTACCGTTTGGGTTACAGGCGAATCGTAAATGATGGCAATTTGGTCTCCGAAACCATCATTGATGTGTTTGTCTAAAGCCAAATAACAAGCGTTCAAACTGCCATCTTTGTACCATAACGGATAACCGGTTTCGTCTGCGGATAGTATATTTTGCGGTTGTGTAAACCAATCGATTTCATGGGCTTGTGCTGCCCAGAATTTTTCAGGATTTTCAATGCTTTGGTTGTATAGTTCTTGGTATTTCATGGTTGGGTTTTGAATGTAGTTATGACATCCTTTTCGTTTGAAAAAGACAAGGTATTGTTCAATAAATAGTTGTTTAAAAGCTTAGTTTTCCAATAGTTCGTTGACTTGTTCTACTACTTTTTTGATGGAAAAAGGCTTGGTTAAATAGGCATCGGCACCGAGTGCCATTCCTTTTTCGATATCGCTTTCTTTGTTTTTGGCAGAAAGGAAAATCACTTTGCAGTGGTTGAGCTGTTCGTTCTTTTTGATTTGTTCCAAAGTTTCAAATCCATCCACCAGAGGCATCATGATATCGAGGATGATAATATCGGGAAACTGAGTTTTTAAAATATCCAAAGCTTCCTGACCGTCGCGGGCAATAAACACTTCAAAGTTGTTCTTTTTGAAAGTGTATTCCAATGACATTACAATGTTGGGTTCGTCGTCTACTATTAAAATCTTTTTCATGGCTGCTGTTTTTTGGGTATTGTAAAACTCAAACACGCACCGCCGGTAGCATTATTGGTGGCCCAAATTTTCCCTTTGTGGTGTTCGATAATTTGTTTGCAAATCGCTAATCCTAATCCGCTGCCAATAGGCTTTTTAAAATTCTGATTGGTCGATTGATAGAACTTGTCAAATATGTTTTCAAAATCATTCGGAGCGATTCCTTTACCATTGTCACTCACTTCCACTTGCACAAAATCGTGCTTGTCATAAACCGCTAAAGTAATTAAACCATTGTGATCCGGACAAAACTTAATCGCATTCGACACCAAATTGGTCACCACTTGCACAATTCTATCCTCATCAAAATCGGCTTTCAGATTACCGTTGCCTTCCACATGTACGTGAATGTACTTATTGTTGATGAGCTGTTGCAGAGGTTCAATAGCATTTTCAATCGTTTCCAAAACCTTGTGTGTAGCAAAGTTAACTTTTTGACGGCCGGTTTCAAACTTTTCTAAGTCGAGAATTTTATCAATCAAGCGATTCAATCGGTCTGATTCTGAAATAATGTTTTGCAAAAACTGTTTGCGCAGTTCTTCCGGAATTTCATCATCGTCGTATAAAATCTCGCTCGAAGCCCGAATAGCGGTAATTGGCGTTCGCAATTCGTGGGTAACCGTATCTAAGAATTCGTCTTTTTGTTTGTCTTTTTCCATCAACGAAACGTTGGCTTCGTGGAGTTTGGCAGAGATTTCTTTAAGCTCATTAGAGGTTTCTGTCAATTTTTTATTGATGATGATATTCTCTTTGGATTCTTCCAAAATCTTTAAAACTTCGGGTAAAGTTATCTTTTCTTCTTTGACCACGCTGGAAATCAATATTTTGGCGGAAGCCGTACCGATGTGACCGGTCAATAGGTTTTCGGAGAATTTAATCAAACGCGCATCGGCCAGTTCTTCGTTTTTGTCTACGTTGTATTTTACGTTGAAAATGTTCATTGCACGTTTAGTTCGCTCTTCGCCTAAGAATTTAATCAGCACTTTTTCAATATCGGTTCGATAAGCCGTACCTTTCCATACAAACGCATTTTCATGCATAGTGATGTATTTGTTGATGTCGAGGAACATTTCGGCATAATTGCGCTCGCGGTAATTGCCTTTGAAACTCACCGAAACGGCGATGTAAATCATGAAGTTGAACAACAAACTCCAAAACAACGCATGCGGTACGGGTTGCAAATAATCTAATCCGAAAAGCTGTAAGGGTTTTAGCAATTTGATGCCAAATAAACCTTCGGTGATAAAGGAAGTATCGGAGGATGTTATGCCTAAAGCGTAAGGCACTAACAAAGTGTACAAGCAAATCACAAAACCCACAATTAAGCCCGAAACCGCTCCGGTTCGTGAACCTCTTCGCCAGAATAGAGCGCCGAAAAACGAGGGTGCCAATTGGGCAATAATGACAAAAGCGACTAATCCGATAGAGAACAAACTGTAATCTAGAGCGAAGTAACGGTAGAGGAAATAAGAAATGATAATGAGCGAGAAAATCCCAATCTTACGAATGTTGACAATCTTTTTGTTGATTGTAGTTTGTTCGTTGTGTTTTAGTCTTCCCAACAAACCATAAGGAATAATCAAGTTGTTACTCACCATCGTTGACAATCCGATAGAAGAAACGACTATCATCGAAATCGCCGCCGAAAATCCGCCCAGAAAAACCATAACGGTCAAAGTCTTATTGTCAAAAAACTGCGGAATTAATAACGAATACGTGTCGGAATTCACACTTTGTCCATCGAATAAAATATTGCCGCCCCAAGCAATTGGATACACAAAAATGTTGAACAATAACAAATACAACGGAAACAACCAAACTGCAGTATTTACGTGATTCTCTCTGGTATTTTCTATCACCGAAACCTGAAACTGTCTTGGTAACAAAAAGATGGCGAATAATGAAAGTATGCACAGGAAAAACCAATTGATGGCTTGCGGTAATCCGCCGATGGTGTTTTTTTGTTGGAAGTGTTCCAGCAAAGAAGCTTTGGCATAAATATCATCAAAACCGTCAAAGACAAAGAACGTCACATACACACCGATGATAATAAAGAAAACCAATTTCAATACGCTTTCTAAAGCCACAGCAGTTACAATTCCTTTACGTTTTTCGGAAGCATCAACGTAGCGCGTTCCGTAGATGGAAGCAAATATGGCTAAGGCAAAAGCCACGTAAGTTGTACTGTCGTCAAAGATATTGGAACTCGATTCGGTTTGGGTTACAATGTGAAAAGTTTCTGAAATTGCTTTGAGTTGTAAAGCGATGTAGGGCAAAATACCAAACAAGCAGACAATGGTAACGACTGCTCCTAAAAATCGGCTGTTGCCATAACGAAGGGAAATAAAATCGGCGATGCTGGACACTTTATTGACTCTCGAAATTCGGATAATCTTCTTCAAGATAATCATCCATGCCGGAATGACGATGATGGGCCCGAGATAAATCGGTAAATAGTTCAGCCCCGAATTGGCGGCCACACCAATACTGCCGTAATACGTCCATGCCGTACAATAAACCGCCAGGGAAAGCGAATAGATATAGGGATTGTTAGTCCATTTTGAGTTTCCTTTTTTTTCTGCCCAATGGGCAATAAAAAAAAGAATTCCCAAGTAAAGTGCCAATATGATTAATAAGACTATACTATTCATGGTAGCGCTTTATGATGATAAAAGACAATAAAATGGAAAACAACCACACCGAAAAAATGTAAATATAAATTACGGGAAACCCCATAACACTCTCGGCACTATCAAACAGCAATAGTATCGGAAGATTTAATCCGATAAGCAGTACCATCGAGATGATTACTAATTTTTGTTGGTGTCTTTGCTTCATTTATTTTTCAAATATAAAAAGCCAAAAGCCCTTAACGAATTAAGAGCTTGAGGCAACCAATTAACTATTTTGAATTAATCTTCATATTCATTTGTTAAGGCATACCACCCGAAGATGGTTAATCCGGTTACAATCAAAGGTAATAATACAAAAAATATAATTATCCCGAAAACCAAATCGTCTTGTTTTCCTGAGGTTAACTTTCCTCCGAAAATACCGATGGCATAGTACGCTACAGCTATCGCTAAAGCAATCCAAACTATTCCTAAAATCTTCTTTACTGTGTTCATAGTTTCTGTTTTAGTCGTGAAGTGTATTAATTTTTCTGTCGATGTAAATCATACCGATGACAAAACATACGGCTGCAATTCCAATCGGATACCATAATCCTTCGAGATAGAACTCGGCATCACCGGCATCTTTGGCTTGTGTAACAAAATAAGTAGAGATAGCCGGAAGCAATCCTCCAAAGATACCATTTCCAACGTGATAAGGCAATGACATTGAAGTATATCTGATTTTCACCGGGAACATTTCTACTAAGAAAGCCGCGATTGGACCGTAAACCATCGTTACAAATATTACTTGAATGAAGACCATAAGCACTAAGAACCATTTGTCGGTGCTGTTGATGGTTTTAGTTACTTTGGTTTCGATTTTATCTTTGCCTTTGTCATCCACCATTAACTTACCGGCTTCAAAATGAAGGGTTTTGATTTCCTCTACTTTCGTTCCGTCAGTGTACTCTCTTGTAGTAGTATAAATAGAATCCATTTTAGTAGCATCAACTTCTTTCATCGATGGCACCACTTTGGTATTGGCAGCAATTTCCGTTTTCTTACTCAAATCGGTACTGTCATACATGGCTCTGTATATCGGTCGGTAAAGGAAAATAGCCAATAACATACCTGTCATCATGATTGATTTTCTACCCCATTTGTCACTCAACCAACCAAAGACTACGAAGAAAGGTGTGCCTAAGATTAAGGCGATTCCCAATAGCATATCTACTTGAGAAGAGTCGATGCTTTGTACTGTTTTTAAGAAGTTCATCGCATAGAATTGTCCAGTATACCAAACTACTCCTTGACCCATTGTGGCTCCGAACAAAGCCAACAAGACAAACTTTAAATTGTATTTGTTACCAAAACTTTCTTTTAACGGATTGGTTGATGTTTTTCCTTCTGATTTGGCTTTAGCAAACACCGGAGATTCTTCCATGTTTTTACGGATAAGGTAAGATACATAAACCATTAGGATAGAAACCCAAAACGGTACTCTCCAACCCCATTCGTCAAAGGCTTCTTTAGACAATAAGCTTTTGGTTAATAAAATTACCATTAACGAAATGAATAATCCAACGGTGGCAGTGGTTTGAATCCATGAAGTCCAATAACCTTTTTCACCTTTAGGAGCATGTTCCGCCACATAAGTTGCAGCGCCTCCGTATTCTCCTCCAAGGGCTAAACCTTGTAACAAACGAAGGATTAAGACTAAAATCGGTGCAGCAAAACCAATGGTTTCATAACTTGGGATACACCCAATTACGAAGGTCGCTCCACCCATTAACATCAAGGTCACCATAAAAGTGTACTTTCTTCCGATAAGATCACCTAATCGTCCGAAGAATAAGGCTCCGAAAGGACGCACTACGAAACCGGCGGCAAAAGTTGCCAAAGTGGACAAAAATGCAGCTGTTGGATTGTCTGTAGGGAAAAATTTGGTTGATAATACTACGGCCAAACTACCGAAGATGTAAAAATCATACCATTCAATCATGGTTCCCATAGAGGAAGCGGAAATCACTTTCCAAATTCCTTTTGTTTTTTTATCGCTCATACTATATAAATTGGTTGGTTATTAAAAACTGTAAGCACAAGAAATCATGGCTCTGAAATTGCCTACTTTCTTATTGTTGCCGTCAAAGGTAGCGTCGGGTTTAATATCGCCCCAAGTAGCTCCTGTGTATTCAATTTCCGGCGTGATTCTAAATTTGTTTTGTTTGAAATCTACTCTGCCCGAAACCCTCATAACGTTATCAACGCCGCGAGTTCCGGCAAAACCTCTACCATAAAGTGTAGTTGGATTGTCTTTGCTCACACCGTCTGTTTTAGTGTACCCAAAGAATAATCCCGGGGCAACACTTTTACCGTTGCTCGCAATGTCTACCCACATAGCGGTGGTTTTGATTCCTTCATAAGTTTCCACTTCTCCCGGAACAGTATATCCGGCAAAACCGCCCAACATTACTAGGTTGTACATATTTTTACCGCTGATTCCGTAAGCTTTGATGTGGAATTTGTCATTGTTGTATTTGAAGTAACCTACAACTGAAGTGGTATTGACTTTCTCAGAAGTGGCTAGTCCATTGCTTACCGTTAAGGGTTGCAATGATTTGTATTCAAATCCCAAACCGGCTATCCAGTTGGTGTTTTTGAATTGGAATTGCCCGTGTAGCGTTGGCAACGGTGAATTAAATGAAGCCGAGTTTTGTGTACCACCGGTAGCTGTAGCTGTGGTGAACTCTCTTTCTTTGTAGGCGGTTAAGGCAAAAGACAATTCTTTGGTAAAGTTTTGTTTAATGCGGGCTTGAGAAACCCAACCAAAAGGATTGAACATAATCCCGGTACTAAAGTTAGCTACGCCCGGAAATACCTCAGGGATAAAAGTTGGATACCAAGTTTGCCCCAAGGTTAAGCTGGTTTTCTCCCAATCAAGGGTTACATAAGCGTGACGTAAACGGAATAAACCAATAGTAGCTTCCGTGTTACCGAAGAAATCACCCTCTAAAGTTCCTGAAGTTTTGGCACCCCAAACATTTGGTCCTTTGGCTTTTACTCCTAAACGAGAGACTACCGATAAGAAGTTGGAAGCACCGGCATCATTCAAATCGTCACCATTTGCATCTAATTGCTCATCTAACGGGTACAGATTTAAGTTGTATTCACGTACTTGTGCAGAACGTCGGGTATCCCAAATGTAATCGGTTCTAATGAAACCGTACATACTTACATCCCATTCTTTGGCGGGCGTCGCAGGCGTCGCTGCCGGTGCCGGAGTCGTTTGCGCATGGCCTGAGAGAGAACCAATGGCAAAGGTTAATAATAATAGTTTTTTCATAATTTGAATTGTTGGTTTTGGTTATATTTTGTTCGACCAAATTCTAACAATTTGTGAATGAAAAAAATTGTGATATATATTATTGTAAATTACTATAGCTAATCTTTAAAGCGCTCCCATTTTATAAGCATAAACTTGTCGCCCAGCTCGGTTATAATCATGCCGGCTCCTTTGAGAACTTCTTTATTTTTGAGGAATTCAACCAACTCTAGATGGTTGTATATCTTATAGGTTGGATGGTAATCAGTATGATTAGGCTTGGAGATTTTGAACTCCTTGACCCAGTTGCTTACGGTAACGTGCGAAACGCCTATAATACGCTCTATTTCTCGGTAGCTTAAACCTTCCAAATACAACTGCAAAGCTTTGGTGACATAGTAACTGTCAATCTTTTTACCTAGTTTGTTAACGGTGAAATAGTAATTGCATTTTTTGCATAAAAACCTTTGTCTGTCTTTGATAACACCACTTTTGACTATGGCATCACTTTGGCATTTGGGACAAGATAAAATCTCCATATATATAAATTTTGCATAAATATACTTATTTAGCAAATATACAAAAGTGTTTTTGATAATTTTTTTAGTTAAAAATTACACAACCATTAATTTTATTAGGTTTTTATTATGGAATTGGTAATTATACCGGAATTACTCTTTTAAGGTTAGTTTTTTTGGTTAATAGCTTTAACCAACATTTACCACCCTATGATCCGACATACTATTTTCAAAATACTTTTCCTTCAATCAATAGTTTTGCTTAAAGATGACTATTGATGGTTACTAATGACCTTTCAAATCGTAATTTATAAATCGCTCTTGGGGTGTTTTGAGGTCATGTTCGCAGAATTGGTGCTTTGCACGAGCATCGGTAAAAACAAAACTCAAAAAAAACACATTTAAATTTGAGAACTGTGCTATTTTTATTATATTAGCAAGGTTGCCGTCTTCTTCTCTCTAGAAGTTTGCAGCAAAGTTTATTCCTCCCCAAATTTATTAACTTAACCCAACAAAAAGATGAAGCATTTATTGACTTTAATTTCGATGATTTACAGTGTAAACTGTCTTGCTCAAAGCCCTAATCCGGATTTATTTCAAACTTGGTATTTATACGATTATTATTCTACTGATGACAATATTCATCACCCTATTACAGCAGTAACACCTTCTATATCGCCTTATGTTACTTTTTTTGACACAATGATTTTTGATGGGATGGGCGCTTGTAATTCATTTAGCGGAATTATTGATACCCCGGCTGAAGGTGTATTGGCACCCAATGATTTTTCAAGCACACTACTTAGTTGCGGTTCTCCGGAACACATATCTTTTGAAGAAGCCTTTTTCTCCTTCATGCAGTACGGTGGACAATTTTACTTATCCGGAGAAGGAAATAATATGCATCTAATGATTTCTAATCCCATATTCATAAATTATGCCTTTAGAAATTCTCAACTGAGTACTTCAAGTTTTGACGCAAAACAAGTTACAGTCTATCCTAATCCCACTGATTATAAATTCTTTGTTAATTCTCAAAACAATGTGATCGACAAAATTGAAATCTTTAATTCGATTGGCCAAACAGTTAAAACCTTAAACAATAATTTTGAGGTCATAGATATGTCTGATTTTACCTCAGGGGTTTATTCCATTAAAATCTATTTAGAAGACAAAACCGTTCTAAAAAAAATTACAAAAAAATAGAATACAATACCTAGCAACTAAAAGCAACTGTGACTAGTATGTAACCATAGTGAGGATGAGTTTATAAGATGATTGCTTTCTAAATTCAAAAAAGAATTTTAAATTTGAAATCATCAGTAATAAATTGTCATAATAACAAACTATGATTAAAAAATACCTATTCATAACCCTGCTAATCCACTTTTGTGCTGCAAACAGCCAATGCTGGCAAATAAGTGCAGACGGAAACCATTGTTTGGTTTTTAAATCCGACGGCAATCTTTTTGGCTGGGGCAATAGTTACAATGGTCAACTGGCCACCGCCTCCAGCAGCACTTATGCTGTACCTACCGCAATTGGTACCGGTTCGGTTTGGAATGTAGTATCGGCAGGTCAATTGGTTACCTTAGGTATAAAAAGCAACGGCTCTATGTGGGCTACCGGTAGCAATCAATACGGTCAGTTGGGGAATGCTAATCTTTCTTTTTACCAATTTGGCTTTGTCAGAATTGGAACAGCTAACGACTGGAACAAAGCATTCGCAGGTACCAATCAGTGTTTTGCTCTTAAAACCGATGGCACGCTATGGGGCTGGGGCGACAACAGCGAAGGTGAATTAGGAACCGGCGGAATCGCACCCAGCTATACCCCTATTCAAATTACTACCGGCACCGATTGGAATTATATCTCCACAGGCATGCATCATGTACTAGCGCTTAAAAACAACGGAAGATTATGGGGTTGGGGATACAACACTGACGGACAATTAGGCCTGGGCACCGGCGCTATGCGAACGACACCCGGACCTATTGGCAGCGATACTTGGTTGGCCATATCAGCAGGTTATACTCACTCTGTGGGGATAAAATCTAATGGCACTTTATGGGGTACCGGTCGTAATATTTCGGGAGAACTGGGCGACGGAACCAATACTAGCAAAAACACCTTTGTTCAAATCGGTACCGATACCAATTGGCAAAGTGTGTCTTGTGGGGCAGGTTTTTCGCTGGCCATTAAAACTGATGGCAGCTTATGGGCTTGGGGCAATAATAGCAACGGAACATTAGGACTTGGAAATTACATCAATGTGAATACACCTACCCGTGTAGGCACAGCTTCCAACTGGCAAACCGTTAACGCGGGAGTCAGTCATAGTATGGGACTAAAAAGTGACGGTTCAATATGGGTTTGGGGTAATAATCTGTACAACCAATTGGGAATTGGGGCTATTTACACCAATATCCCAAGAACTGCACCTACCCGTGTGGCCAACACCGATTGCCAGTTTTTAGAGATGGAGTCTTTTGCAACAGAAATCATTAGTATTTATCCCAATCCGGTAACTGACACTTTAAACATCTCTTGTGACGCACTCACACTTGATGTCATCATCATAACCGATGCACTAGGAAAAGAAATACTAAACGAAAAAAACAACCCAAGAACTATTGATGTATCACATTTAAAATCTGGTTTGTACTTTATCCAATGCCAATCGGGGAATAATATTTTTACCAAGAAATTCATTAAATCTTAGTCATTTGTATCCTGAATAATAAACAACTGAAAAAAGTCGGCCTGGTGTTGGCTTTTGTTGTTTTTACCAACTGTTTCCATTTTTTTTCTACATTCGTTTTCTAAACCACTTCATCATGTCATTTACCATCGCTATTTCGCCCACGAGAACTCCGTTTAACAAAAACCCATGGCTGTGGGCTTTTCTAAGCGTATTTACTATCATCTGGATCAGCACTTTGATCGGAACCAACGATATGAATAACTGGCTGCTCGAAAATACCTTGACCGTTTTGTTCTTTGTCTTTCTTATCATTTCTTTTAAAAAATACCAATTCAGCGACCTATCCTATCTACTGATTTGTGTGTATTTGTGTTTGCATGTTTATGGTGCGAAATATACTTATGCCGAAAACCCTTTTGGTTATTGGCTAAAAGATTACATGGGTTGGGAACGCAACCACTATGACCGTATCGTCCACTTCAGTTTTGGTTTTTTATTGGCTTATCCCATGAGAGAATTATTCTTAAAATGGGTTAAATATCCTAATATGGTGGCGTGGGTCTTGCCTATTGAAATTACCCTTTCCATTAGCGGTTTTTATGAATTGATAGAATGGGCCGTAGCCGATTTGTTCTTCCCGGCGCAAGGAGATGCTTACCTAGGTACTCAAGGCGATATTTGGGATGCACAAAAAGATATTTTCTTGGCATTTCTGGGCGCTATTCTCGCTACTACTATCGTGTCATTGGTCAAAAAAGCTTTTAAAATTCACGAAAGCAAGAAGGATTGATTGGAATCACATTATTTCGTAAAGATTGATTTAGCAACTCATTAAATCATCCTTTGTAATCTTTTATATTTAAAAATAAGAGATTCCTAAATTTTCAGTTTCGAAAATGAGAATCAGCTAAAAATTATCAAAAAAATAGCTTTAATTTGTAGTAAACAAACAACAACATGCTATTTGATCCTAACGAGCTCGAGTATTCGGCTGTTTACAAACTACTAACCGGCGCTATTGTCCCAAGACCAATCGGATGGATTTCTTCGATTAGCGAAGAAGGCATCAACAACTTAGCGCCTTTCTCCTATTTTAATGCCGTTGGCGAAGATCCGCCTCACGTCATGTTTGCCGCAGGAAGAGGCAACAATACCAACAAAGACACTTTAAACAATGTACTGGCTACCAAACAGTTTGTGGTCAACATGGTCACTGAAGATTTGGCCGAGCAAATGAATACCACGGCACAATCAGTTCCTGCAGAAGTCGACGAATTTGCATTGGCCGGCGTTACTCCTGTTGCAGCTGTCAAAGTAAAACCCATGAGAGTGAAAGAAAGTAAAATCACTTTCGAATGCGAATTGGTTCACCATTACTTCCTCGAAGACCATAAAAACGGAGGCGCTTGTGTGGTCATTGGACGCATCGTCATGATGCATTTTGAAGATGATGTACTGTTAGACAATTACAAAATCAATTTAGAAACCTATAAACCAATCTCAAGATTAGCCGGTTCTAATTATGCCAAATTAGGAGAGTTGTTCTCCATCAAAAGAGGGTAAATTCACCATTAAGAAGTTTTTAAAAAAAGAGGCATTAAACCTAAACTTAACTCCTTAATGTTTAAAAATGAAAAATCAAACACTCAGTTGCTTAGTGACTCAGAAACTCAGAAACTTTAAAAAATGAAAATAGCAGTTATAGGCGGTGGTCCGGGCGGACTTTACTTTTCCATACTAACCAAAAAAGCAATGCCGCATTGCCAAATAGATGTGTACGAACGCAACAAACCCGACGATAGTTTTGGTTTTGGCGTAGTGTTCTCTGATGAAACCCTTGGCGAATTCCTGAAACGCGATATGCAATCGTATGAGTTAATCCGCAGTCAATTTGCCTATTGGGATGACATCATCGTGGCGCGTGACGGGCAAGAAGTCAGCATCGCAGGAAACGGTTTTTGTGGTTGTTCCCGAAAAACATTACTCAAATTATTACACCAACGCTGTCGCGAAGAAGGGGTCAATCTTCATTTTGAACAGAATATTGACGACTTAAGTCAATACCAAGACGCCGACATCATCTTGGCTTCCGACGGAATTGCCAGTGGCATCAGAACGCAATACGAATCAGCATTCGGCACCAAAATCACGTTAAAGAAAAACCGTTTTGTTTGGTTGGGATCTACCAAACCATTAGACGCCTTTACTTATTTCTTCAGAACGACACCTCACGGTGTAATGGTGGCGCATACCTACCAATACGAAGCCGGCATGAGCACTTGGATATTTGAATGCAGCGACGAAACTTGGCAAAAACACGGCTTTGAAGTGACCAATGAAGCCGATACGATGGCCAAAATTGCGGAAATCTTCAAAGAAGAACTCGACGGACATCCATTGATTTCTAACAAATCGCATTGGCGTCAGTTTCCGCATGTGACCAATGAAAAATGGTTCCACAAGAATATCGTTTTATTAGGCGATGCCAAAGCTACCGCACATTACTCCATCGGTTCAGGCACTAAGTTGGCCATGGATTGTGCCATAGGTTTATCAGACGCCGTAATTGCTAACCCGAACAATGTGCAAGCCGCATTCGAACAATACGATAAAACCCGCAGAAATACGGTAGAAATGATTCAGTATGCCGCTTTGGTTTCGCTCGATTGGTTTGAACACATGGATAGAAATAACCAACATCCGTTCTATCAATTTGCCTTTGGCTGCATGACCCGTTCGAAAAAAGTAACCTTTGAAAACTTAAGACTAAGAGACAAATCATTTACTGATAAAGTACTTCAAGAGTTCAATTATAATAGCAATGGTAATAATCAAATTTTGCCTGCGGCATTCACCCAATTCAAACTCCGTGATTTAACATTAGAAAACCGAATTGTCATGTCTCCCATGGGACAATACTCAGCGGTTGATGGCAAAGTTTCCGATTGGCATTTGGTGCATTACGGAAGCAGAGCAACCGGCGGTGTCGGACTAATCATTACCGAAATGACCGCCGTTTCAGAAACAGGACGAATCACTTTAGGTTGTGCTGGTATTTACACTCAGGAACAATTAGTTGACTGGAAAAAGATAACCGATTTTATCCATCAAAACAGCCAAGCCAAAATCGGAATTCAGTTAGGCCATTCCGGTCGAAAAGGCGCAACGAAAAAACCTTGGGAAGGTCAAAACGAACCCATAGAGTTGCCTTGGGATTTGATTTCGGCTTCGCCAATAGCATTCAATGAAAAGTTCCCTATTCCGAAAGAAATGACTTCCGAGGATATGGATTTAATCGTTTCCCAATTTGTCCAAGCGACCAAAAATGCCGACCAAGCCGGATTTGATTTAATCGAATTACAAGCCCACCACGGTTTCTTATTAGCCTCTTTCCTATCGCCTTTGACCAACATCAGAACAGACGAATTTGGCGGTACCATCGAAAACCGATTAAAATTTCCGTTAAGGGTTTTCAACGAAATGCGAAAGGCTTTTCCGCCACACAAACCCATGTCAGTAAGAATCTCTGCTTCGGATTGGGCACAAAACGGAATTTCAGAAGAAGAGGTTATCACCATAGCAACCGCTTTCAAAAACGCCGGCGCCGATATCATCAACGTTTCTACCGGAAATACTGTGGCGAATCAAAAACCACAAGTCGGCCGAATGTGGCAAACACCTTTTGCCGATGCGGTAAGAAATACAGTTCACATCCCAACCATAACCACCGGTTACATTCAAGACATTGACCAAATTAATACGATTATATTAAACGGCAGAGCTGATTTGGTGGCATTGGGCCGACCGTTATTAGCCGATGCTCATTTTGTTCGGAACGCTCAAGCCTATGAGCAATTTGAAGCTAGCGACATTCCAAACCAATACAAAGCCGGAAGTTCGCATTTATATCCGTTAAAAGCCGCCGAAAGAAAGCAAACGGAAGGCATGAAAAAAGCGCTAAAACCCAAAAGCAATAAAAAAGAATAAACCTTAGAACCTTAGCACCTCAGCGCCTTAGAACCTAAAAAAATGAAATACTACGACGACAACTTTACCCATCACCACTTGCCTAGCCCGGAATTACAGCCCGACTATGTTTTCTTAGACTTACCGCAGTTCAACCGTCCGGAAATGCTGAATTGTGTTGAAGTACTTTTGGACAACCACATTAAAGAAGGTCGTGGAAACAATATCTGCATCCGTACTTTTGAAACCACTTGGACTTACCAAGATTTATACGAAAAAGCCAATCAGATTGCGCATGTTTTAGTCGAAGATTTAGGATTAAAATCAGGCAACAGAGTATTGATTCGTTCTGCTAACAACCCAATGATGGTGGCTTGTTGGTTTGCCATTTTAAAAGCCGGAGGAATCGTGGTAGCCACTATGCCTTTGTTGCGTGCCAAAGAATTAACCACCATAATCGATTGTGCCGAAATCTCTCATGCCATCTGCGACCATAGTTTAGCTGACGAAATGCATTTGGTTAAAACAGAGCATTTACAATCGGTTTGCTTTTACGGTAATTCCACATTGGAAGCTTTGATGGCAAACAAACCAACAACTTTCACCAATTACCACACCAAATCCGATAGCATCGCCTTAATCGGCTTTACTTCGGGAACGACAGGTTTGCCTAAAATGACGTCGCACTTTCACAAAGACATTGTCAACATTTGCGAAGCGTTTCCGCAATATTCACTCCAACCGACAGCTGACGACATCTTTACCGGAAGTCCGCCTCTTGGCTTTACCTTTGGTCTCGGCGGCTTGGTTTTGTTTCCAATGTATTTCGGTGCTTCGACTTTCTTAATTGAAAAACCAACACCGGATATGCTTTTGCAAGCGATTCAGGATTATAAAATTACCATTTGTTTTACCGCGCCAACAGCCTGGCGAATCATCACGACCAAAGTAACAGATTTCGACATTTCCAGCTTGCGCAAATGTGTTTCCGCCGGTGAGACTTTACCATTAAAAGTCTGGCAAGATTGGTACGATGTGACCGGACTAAAAATAATCGATGGCATTGGTGCAACCGAAATGTTGCATATCTTTATCTCTTCGAATGAAGCGAATATGAAACCCGGCGCTACGGGCGTGGCAATTACCGGATACGAAGCCAAAGTAGTGGATTCGGAAGGAAATGAAGTGGCTGTTAATGAACCCGGGAAATTGATGGTTCGGGGTATTACCGGTTGTAAATATTTAAACCGAGAAGACAAGCAAAGAGAATACGTGCAAAACGGTTGGAACTTTACCGGCGATATTTTCCGGCAAGATGAAGAAGGTTATTTTTGGTTTGTAGCGCGTGGTGATGATATGATAATTTCTTCGGGCTATAATATTGCGGCAATTGAAGTCGAAAGCGTGCTTTTGACCCATGAAGAAATTTTAGAATGTGCTGTAGTCGGTTTACCCGATGAAGAACGAGGCATGCTGGTTTGCGCCCACATTGTACTGAAAGAACAAAGTAAAGCTACCGATAATATGAAAAACCATATACAACACTGGTTCAAGGAAGTAGCAGCACCGTATAAATATCCGAGAGTGATTTATTTTACCGAAGCTTTGCCTAAAACAGAGACCGGAAAAATACAACGCTTTAAATTGAAATAGCCTTTTTAGAAAAAAGAATAAAGAGAAAAGAAAATAGAAAAGATGAACAACTATTTTACCAAAACAGAAAAAATACGTTTCAAACACGTCGATTACGCCGGAATTGTTTTCTATCCAAGATTCCTGGAAATGCTCAATGATTTAGTCGAAGATTGGTTTGAAGAAGCCTTAGATCGACCATTCTCCAAAATCCATGAAACGAATGGTATTCCAACCGTAGATTTAAAAGTCCAATTCAAAAAAGCGGCACGCTTAGGCGAAGTCTTAACCAAAAAACTTTGGGTAATCAAACTCGGCGGTGCCTCGGTAAATTGCGGTTTCCGTTTTGAAGACGAACAAGGCAACACTTGTTTGGAAGGAGAAGTAACGTTGGTCAACGTCGCCATCAGCAACGGTAGAGATGCTATCAAAGCGGAACCTTTTAACGAGGAGATGAAAAACAAAATAGCAAATTACCAACTGTCTTAATACTCAAACTATGGACTTTAAAAAATTCAAAGCCGCCACTGTACAAACATCACCCGTTTTTCTCAATGTAGAAAAAACGATAGATAAGGTAATTTCCTTCGTCAAAGAAGCCAGCGATAATGGTGCTCAACTCATCGCTTTCCCCGAAGTATTCATTGCCGGTTATCCTTATTGGAACTGGATTATGACTCCGGTGCAAGGCAGCAAATGGTACGAGCAATTGTATAAAAACTCGGTAGCCGTTACCGATGAAAGCATGCAACCGTTGTTCCAAGCCGCGAAAGACCACAACATGCACATCGTCATCGGAATCAACGAACGCGGCGATAGCTATGGCGAAATTTACAATACCAATCTCATCATTGACAATAAAGGAAATCTAATCGGTAAACACAGAAAGCTCGTGCCAACTTGGGCCGAAAAACTCACATGGACATCCGGTGATGGTTCTTCGCTAAAAGTTTATGATACTGAAGTTGGTCCCATCGGAACTTTGGCTTGTGGTGAAAACACCAATACTTTAGCACGATTCACTCTGCTTTCGCAAGGCGAATTGATTCACATTGCCAACTATATTTCGCTACCGGTTGCACCACCTGATTATGATATGGCAGAAGCAATTAAGATTCGTGCAGCCGCACATTCCTTCGAAGGGAAATTATTCACCATCGTTTCGTGTTCTACCATTTCCCAAGAAATTAAAGACGCTTTACGAGAAGATGTGCCAAATGTAGATGAATTGTTATCCCGAAAAAGCTCTGCTTTCTCCGGATTTATTGGACCAAACGGCGCTGTGATAGGCACACCGCTGATTGATGATGAAGGCATTGTATATGCTGATATCGATTTGGAAAAATGCATCCAACCGAAACAAATGCACGACATTCTCGGACATTACAACCGCTTTGACATTTTTGATTTAAGAGTCAATACCGCTCCAACCAGAAAGATTACCTTTGTAGACAACCACGAGGAGTTTAATAAAAGATAGTAGTAAAACTATGGAAACAAACAACTATTCAGACGACGTTATCGGTCGTGCTCGAGTACAAGACACACCCGAACTCGAAGCTTATTATAAAGAACTCGAAGCCCTTGGTGCCGGTGCACTTTGGACAGTAGCCAACGACATCGAACCTTGGGAACCCCGAGCCAATTCGGTCCCAATGCTTTGGAAATATGAAGATTTAAGAAGTTTGGTTTTAAAATCCTCCGAACTCGTAACACCCGAACAAGCCGGAAGACGCGTAGTGTATTTGGTCAACGACAAACGCAAAGACGTTTCTGCCGCTGTAGGTTGGTTATACACCGGAATCCAGGTTACGCGTCCGGGCGAAAGCACTTCGGCTCACCGACACCGCGCCTCTGCCCTGCGTTTTATCATGGAAGGTTCTAAGGGTTACACGGTAGTGGATGGCAATAAAATTATGTTGGAAGTCAATGACTTTGTGATTACTCCCAACTCTGCCTGGCACGAACACGGTGTTGAACCCGATGGTCAAACCTGCATTTGGCAAGACGGATTGGACATTCCACTGGTAAATGCCTTGGAAGCCAATGATTATGAGGTGTATGACGGCAAACAACCTTTGGTAGCGCCTATCAACCATTTGCCGTTGAGTTACAGCTGTGCGGGCTTAATTCCGGCCGATAAGACTTGGGACAAACCTTATTCACCCTTATTCAAATATTCTTGGAGCAAAGTCTATCCGGCTTTGTTAGACGCCCAAATTGTGAACCATCCTGATCCTTTTGACGGAATTTTGATGCAATATTCCAATCCGTTAACCGGTGGTCATGTGATGCAAACTATGGGTGCAGCTATGCAATTGTTGCCTGCCGGTTTCCACGGGAAAGCCCACAAACATACCGGATCGTTTGTGTACCAATGTGCCAAAGGTCGCGGATACACCATCATCAACGGCCAACGTTTTGATTGGAAAGAAAGAGATATTTTCTGTGTTCCTTCTTGGGCTTGGCACGAACACCATAATGCGTCGGACAGTGAAGATGCTTGCTTGTTCAACTTCAACGATTTGCCGGTCATTGAAAGTCTCGGATTATTTCAAGGAAGAGAATATGAGGAAAACAACGGACATCAATTAATTACTAAATAAAAACTCAGGAACTCAGTTCCTCAGCAACATAAAACAAATGAAACTACTTACCTACCAAACTGCCGACACCGAACCCCGTTTAGGATTCCTCCACAACAACCAAGTCATCGATATGGAAGACTTTGGCGAGATTTCCAATTTTCCGCTGCCAAGTGATATGCTCGATTTGATTGATATGGGCATTGAAATCGTAGAAGAATTAAACGATATGGTAGCCGATACCCCGGAGAATTTCTTTGAAGAAATTGCTTATTCATTAGACGAAGTAACGTTCCTTGCACCGATCCAAAAACCAAGGAAAAATATTATTGGGATTGGTCTGAATTATACCGAACACGTAGCCGAAAGCGCGCGAACCTTGGACACTACAGGAAAATTACCTCAAAAACCGATTATCTTTTCGAAACCGCCCACAACGGTTACCGGAACCAATACCGAAATTATTAAGAACACCAAACTGACTTCTCAATTGGATTGGGAAGTTGAATTAGCGGTAGTCATTGGCAAAAAAGGAAAATACGTTCCTAAAGCAGACGCTTTGGATTATGTGTTTGGTTATACCGTCATTAATGATATTTCGGCTCGTGATTGTCGCCGAGAAGGCCAATGGATTGTTTCCAAAGGACAAGATACTTTTGCGCCTATGGGTCCAATCTTAGTAACCAAAGACGAAATCGAAAACCCGCACAATTTGAACTTGTCTTTAAAAGTCAACGGTGTGGAGAAACAAAACTCTAACACCCAATTTTTACTGTTCAACATTAACGATTTGATTGAAGATTTGAGTATTGTCTTTACTTTAGAACCGGGCGATATCATTGCCACCGGAACTCCGGCAGGCGTTGGCGCCGGTCGTGATCCGCAAGAATGGTTGTATGATGGCGATGTGGTAGAAGCCACTGTAGAAGGTATTGGAACGATAGTAAATACAGTTAAAGAGATTTCTAAATAAAGACAGACTGCGTTAGATTTGATATTAAGAGGAGGACAGCCAGTGGCTGTCAGGTATAAATAAAAGCTGCGTTAGGGATTGAAGTGAAAATCCTTTTTAGGATAGCCCCGGAGCAAAGCGGAAGGGAAATAAAATCCTAAAAAGATTGTAACGGAAAGCCCGACCCGATAGGGACACGAGGCGCAAGCCGACTGACCGAAGGTAAACGCCCAAGATAAAATAAATATGAAGAAATATAGAATAGGACAAATAGTGCCATCTTCGAATGTGACGATGGAAACCGAAATACCGGCCATTTTCAGGGCCAGAGAAACCATACTGCCGGAGCGTTTTACGTTTCACAGCAGCCGCATGCGGATGAAAAAAGTGACCAAAGAAGAGCTCGAAGCCATGGATGCGATGAGTTTGAAATGTGCTCAGGAATTGTCAGACGCGCACGTTGACGTGATGGGTTATGCGTGTTTGGTAGCCATTATGAGTATGGGACGCGGGTATCATTGTGTATCAGAAGTGAATTTGCACCAGGAAACAGTAGCCAATGATTTCCCAACACCCATCGTGACTTCGGCCGGCGCTTTGATTAATGGTTTGAAAGTTTTGGGTGCCAAACAGATTTCAATCATTACGCCTTACATGCGGCCATTAACCGATATGGTGGTGGATTACATTGAACACCAAGGCATCAAAGTCAAGCAAAGTATCGCACTTGAAATTCCGGACAACTTAGAAGTAGCGGCACAAAACCCGATGAACTTATTGGAAATCTACAAACAATTAGACTTGACGGATGTAGATGTTTTAGTGGCTTCAGCTTGTGTGCAAATGCCATCATTGGAAGCGATAGATTTGATTCAGGCGGAATGCGGTATCCCAGTGACTTCTGCTGCGGTTTGTACGACCTACGAAATGATGAAAAAACTCGGCATCGAAACCCAATCAGCCATTGGTGGTGAATTGCTGAGCGGAAAGTACTAGAATTATAAAAACATTTGTGAAAATTGTATAACCCATTCATCCTAAGCTTATTTACCTTTATCTCAATATAAAAGTAAACTGTAAAACTTATGAATGGGATATTCAAAACATTAATTGCGGGTTATAGCGCAAAAAAATTAGGCGGCGGTTGTTTAGGTGCCATCATTGTGTTCGTAATTATTTACTTCTTGTTGGGCTACTTATAAAACAGAAAACTATGGAATGGATAACAAAAGACGGTAAACTGCTCAATACTTTTGAGTTTGAATCCCAAACCGCTTTGGCTCAATTTATTTTGACTATAGCGCAAAAAGCTGATGCCATAGACCATCATCCCGACTATAAAATTTTCAAAGCCTTCTCGGTTGAAATTACCTTATTCACCTATAGCAAGAAAGCCATTACCCAATTAGACCATGAGTTGGCCGATTACATTTCTGCCCTCTATCTAAATAACAATTAAGTTAAAACTAACCACTGTTCATGTCATTTTTTTGTAAATTAGGGCTTTCAAAATAACATCATAAACAATTTAGGTATGAAAAGAAGAGCAACTGCCGTTTGGAACGGCTCAGGAAAAGACGGCAAAGGACATTTAACCACACAAAGCACCGTTTTAAATCAGACACAATACTCCTTTGGTTCCCGTTTTGAAGAAGGTGTCGGAACCAACCCGGAAGAATTAGTAGGCGCGGCACATGCCGGCTGTTTCTCTATGAAATTAGCTTTCAATTTACAAGCCGCCGGATTTACAGCAACCGAATTAAAAACCGATGCTGAAATTGTGTTTGAAGACGGTACTATTGTAGCTTCCAATCTTACGCTGACGGCAAAAGTAGACGGAATTGACAATGCAAAATTCGATGAACTGGTCAAAGATGCCGAAGCCAACTGTCCGATTTCAAAGCTATTGAACACGAAAATCAGCGTCAACTATACGCTCAACGCATAAGCTGAAAAAAAGCATCCAATTTGCACTACTAAAGCAAAGTTAAACTAGTGTTAAACTGCTAATTTTAACAGTGTTGTATTTCAGAAAAAAGTAAATTTGAATATGATTTTGATTAATTACTTGAAGGTCTCGAAGAGAGAATTCAATAGTTGAATGCATCAAGTGGTGCAAGTTAATAATGATAAATCAAAATCATAAGAAAAGGGAGGTCGGTAACAGACCTCCTTTTTTATTTTAACCCATTACCGAAACTCCAATCCATTTTCCGATTCCGAAAGTAATGGCGGCCGCCATCAGTCCGAAAACAACTTGGCGAAAACCGGAAAACCATACACTTTTCCCTGTGAATAAAGTAATAGCAGCGCCAATTAAAAATAACCCTGCTGCACTCATAACAGTACTGATAATAACCGCTTGCATACCACCCCAAAAGAAAAACGGAAATACCGGAATAATAGCGCCGACCGCAAACAAGAAAAAAGATGTCAGTGCTGCTTCCATCGCCGAACCTTTTAAATCTTCCGGGTTGATACCCAGTTCCTCTTTAATGAGCATTTCATGAGCATTCCCTTTATTTTTCATGATATCGGCAGCCATTTGTTGGGCTTGTGCTTCCGGAATACCTTTGGTCATATAAATGAGTGCTAATTCTTTTTGTTCTCCTTCCGGATTGGTTTCGAGTTCCTCCAATTCCAATTGCATTTGATTTTCATAAAGTTCCTGCGAACTCTTCACCGAAATCCATTCGCCTAAAGCCATCGAAAGCGCACCCGCCAATAATCCGGCCATACCCGCCAACAAAACTTCTTCTTGGCCACTGGTTGCACCGGCAATTCCCATAACCAAACTAAAATTAGACACCAAACCGTCATTGCCACCCATGACAGCAGCTCGCAAAGCATTTCCGCCTACCGAACGATGGCGTTTTTCAAATCGGGCCAAGTTGGCACCGGACACTTGACTATTATTGTTAAGGATGTTTTTTAAAATGGTCACATGGGCTGTATCTGACAGAGATGCTGTGGAACCGGTTTGTTTACGCGCCTTGATTATAGAGGAAGAAACACTTTTTTCGGTATCCAATAAAACGCCTAAGATATAATCATAGCCAAACACCTTACCGATAAAATGCAACGTCCGCGCTCTCCCGGATGGTTTAGGCAATTGGGATGCCTCTAAATTGTTTTTGGCCAAAAAAGCCAGAGCATGACTGTGCTCTATCTCGCTCATTTGCCTGAAAACATGAGCTACATTTTCATCTTCTTCGTGTTCCGCTAAAATTTTGTAGAGATAACAAACATCTACTTCGGTTTGGATACTTTTCAAACTTATCATTGGCTTCGAATTTAAACTAGTTAAAGGTACCTAAAAACCCTCAAAGAATGAATCAAAATTACACAGCCTCAAGGCCTTAATAAAACAAAAAAAAGCCGCTATTCAGCGGCTTCTCCTTAAAATCATAAATTAAAACTGAAAGTAAATAAATTGTTCCCCATTTCCCTGCGCAATGGCAATTAAGAAAAACATTACCGCCCAAACCAGTCCTAAAACTATTGGCGATTTCTTTTGGGCAACCGCTTCCATAGAAGTATTTCTCATCGTCCAATGACAAATAAAAGTCAGCGTTATCAAAACAAAAACTTTCACAATCGAAAACGTATCCAAAACTTTAGCACCATCAGCATGCATAAACAACATCGACTCTATCATATTTTGTGCGGTTTCAAACTTTCTGGCTCTGAAAAACACCCAGGTAAAATTGACACAAGTGTAAGTTCCTAAAGCCAAAATGATTCCGTTCCAAAAGTTAATTTTAATAGTAATTACATTCTTCAACAAACGTTCAACCACCAAGAAAAGACCATGCAAAGCACCCCAAATCACAAATGTCCATGCGGCCCCGTGCCACAAACCGCCTAATAGCATGGTCAGCATTAAAGCAACATACATACGCACTAAGCCTTTTTGATTACCGCCAAGCGGAATGTACAAATAATCTCTTAGCCAAGTCGACAAAGAGATATGCCATCTTCGCCATAAATCAGAGAAACCAATGGCCGCATAAGGGTATCGGAAATTATCCGTAAGATGAAAACCAAGCATCAAAGCCAATCCGATAGCACAAGTAGAATACCCGGCAAAATCAAAAAATATCTGTCCCGAAAAAGCAAGCGTTCCCGTCCAAGCATCCCAAGTATTCAGCACTTTGTCTGAATCAAAAACCGTATCCGAGGTTTTAGACAATAAGGTATCGGCTAAGACTACTTTTTGAAACAAGCCTATCGTTAATAAAAACAAACCCCAAATAAATTGGTTGACTGTAGCTCTTTTTTCTTCATAAAACTGCGTAATCAAATCACCTGCTCTAACAATAGGACCGGCCACCAATTGTGGAAAGAAGGTCACATACAACGCAAAATCTAAAAATGTTTTTGCCCTTTCGGTTTTGCGCCAATACATATCAATGGTGTAAGACATCGTTTGAAAAGTATAAAACGAAATACCCATCGGCAAGATAATATCCATCGGTAAAGGCTTGTATTCTATTCCAACAGAACTCATCAACAACGTAAAGTTTTCAAGTAAAAAATTGCCGTATTTAAAAAAGAACAAGAAGCCCAAATTGACAAACATACTAAGCAGCAACCATAAAAGCCGCTTTCTCTTATTTTCTTCTACCGCCAATTCTTTTCCGGTAATCCAATCGATTATGGTAGAAATCCATAATAAGATGACCAAAGGCGGATTCCACAATCCGTAAAAAACATAACTGGCAAAAAGCAACATTCGCTTTTTAAACGTCCAGTTAAAAAATTTGGCATAATAAAGCACTAACACTATCACCAAAAAAACGACAAAACTCAAGGAATTAAATAACATAGTTAATTGGTTTTAGGGTTAGACAATCCATTATCGGCTTTTATAATTTCAAGGAGCGACAGCGTAAACTTACGAGCATCGGGTGCCGATAAATGAGACCACTCCGGACAGTCGAATTGCAGCTGTTTGTAATCTTCAAAATAGTAGCTTTTAACCTGCGCTTGTTTTACCAATTCATCCCAGAAAGTGGCCCTCGGAAAAGCCATATCTTCGCCTTTTTTGAGCATTCCACTAGATGGACATCTGACTAAAATTACCTTTCCGCCTTTGGCTTTAAACTTTTCTAAATCTTTTAAAAAGAAAGCCATAGTACTTTTTTTATCCGGTGGTGGCGCACTTTTACCGAAAAATCCCCAAACCCTCTTAATAGAATTGGCAAAAGCAGTGTCTTTGGCAGTACGCTCGGTCATGGTTGTATTTCTGTCGACACGGGTATCATTAAAATTATAAAAAGGCGGAAAATCGGTTTCGCCGGTACGATTTCCAATTTTAATTCGGCTCAATAAAGCTTTTAAATCTATATCATCAGACCATTCTTCTTCGCTGCCCGACATCATGGCTAAACTACTTTGCAGCGGTAACGAAACGTAGTGATTCAATTGTTGGGCATACGTACGGTTGTGAAAATAATCAACCTTGGTTTGTGGTCTTCTCCAAGGAAAAGCTTCCGGAAAAGTGGTAGAAAAGAACAGCCCTGGTGTAACACCTACGAGAATAGTTCCTTTAAAATCGGTCTTTTCCACCAAATCGTGAAAGATAGGCAGTGGTGATGAACCGGGTGAAGCCAACTGAAGGGGTTTTCTTCCTGTACTTTTTTCCCATTCGTCCACTTGAACATCAAAAAGAACACGAGATGAACCAATTAAGATGACATCGTCATTGGTTAAACTTTTGACCTTGCCCCTTTGCACAGCCCAGAGATCTTTGTTGTCATCAATATTGGGGTAGAAACCTTGTGACCGCCAGTAGCCTTCCCAAGCGCCCAAACTTACTGCACTAATCAGCACAGCAATGAGTAGTGATTGTTTTAAATTCATTTTATATAGTTATTGGTTGGTTTGAAAAATATAGAATACTCGAGAGCATAAAAAAAACAGCAACTTTATAATTTAAAGTTGCTGTTCTCCGATTATTCAGCGGTTACCGGACTTATGGTATTTACCACTTTTGAAATTTTATTAGCGGGGAAACCGCCTTGCTTGGCGTGCTCTAAGATTAGTCGCTCATCTGGCGCCAAATAAACACAATAAATCTTATCTCCCGTTACAAAACTTTCTACCCATTGGATATCGGGCCCCATTTTGCTTAAAACACTACAGGAAGTTTGTGAAATTCCTTTTAACTGGTCTGCGGTTAAATCTCCGGCACCGGGGATTTCTCTTTCGATAATAAATTTAGGCATAAGATTCTAATTTAAATAAACTCCTACTCTTATGGCTTTTCGGTATTGCCCCGTTGATTTGAGTGGTTTCTGGACTCCACTGGCAATCTGAGGCAATGGCAATTTACCACTTTTTTTTCTAATATGTTTATTTAAACACTATTAATCAGCTATTTATAAGATAATCGGTCAAAAAATCGGCTAAGTGAATATGTTTGGTATATTTGAGTTATCGCAATCGAATCGCTATCTTATGAAGAATCAAAAACTCTTAAAACAACTCGACCTTACTCACGAACAAACGTCGCCTTTGTTTAGGGTCATGTTTACCCAAAACAGCCATGAGCCCAACAGGAGACACTTTGAAAATAACATTTGTGCGTTTCACATTGGTAACGGCTACATCCTTTCGGTGGCTCACAATTTAAAGACAGAAGCCAAGATCTTTAAGTCGATTGACGAAACCATTTTTACCAATGACATTTTGCCCAATTTGAATGAGGCTCAAAAACAGTTGTTCCTGAATTGTTTTCTTTTAGACCAAACCGTCCAAAAAAGATATTGGAACAGCAGTAATCCCAGCGATTATCAGTTTGCTATTGAGGCCTTAAAACAAATCAATTTTGATACACGTTGGGTCACCTTTTTACAGAAGAAGATTTGTCGGGCACATTTGATTGTCCAATTCAAAGACCGACATTTTTATAATAAACCCGAACTTTCCGCTCATTTTTCTTCCGCTGACTATTTTGCGGAACCTGCCATTAACAGGCATACTTATTTGGTCGAGGTAGAATTAATAGAAGCTTTTTACAGCGATGATATTGCGTTGTATCGGATGGTAAATACGCCAAGTGAAGTCATAGATGCAATGCCTAGTATTGCTATAGATTACACTGTTTTAAGCGATGAGCAAGCCCAGTATTATTGCCTGCAAAGTTCCCCAACGAGTGAAGTGGGTAAATTGCTCAACAAAGCCCAAATTGAAGGTTTCACGGAGCATTTTGCCATTTTTCCCGAACGTGTTGGCGGAAATTATATACTCGAAGGTTTGCGGTATCTGATTAAAGGTTATTTCCGATTTGGTTCTTCGGGCGCGCCTTATTTGGTTTATGATGAATTGCAAAATGAGTTTAAAGTCAATGCCATTCAAAGCGAAGCCTGCCCGATTCAATTGTCTATTGACCACAAACGCGATGGAAATTTCCAATATGTAAATGCATTGGCAACACCGTTGCACAACATTAAAGAAAGACTTGAATTTTATTTAAACCAATAAGCTTTACTTGCTGGTACTTCGCATTACTGTCGAAGGGAAAACCACTATGCTTTCTTGTCCGTTTTTGTGCACACTGGCTACGCCAAAGTAATAGTTATCAATTACAATCCCTTTCAGTTCAAAGGCATCAACATTCCCCACAAACCGGCTGTTTTCCCATTGTGGCGAAGTGGTCAGTCGCCAATAAATTTTATATCCTATAATGGAATCATCCGCTACTTTGTCCCATTTGAGTTTGGTATTAGGTTCTACAACGCCACCAATGGTGACATTTTTAGGTTCCGGTGGTGACCAACCCAAACCGGCCAATATAATAGCATTGACAGCCGTGAGTTTTTTGGCATACTCAAAATTAACGCCTTCGATTACATCGCCATATTGAATTCCGTTTTCCTCTCGGGTATTTTGGTGCTGACGGTTGTAATTCTCATGGGCTTCCATGATGCGAACACCGGCATAACCCAAATCGTTAAACGGACGGTGATGACCACCACGTCCAAATCGGTCCAAGCGGTACACCATCATCGGATTCATTTCGGGCATATAAGTCGATACCGATTTATGGATGTAACGCGCCAATTGACGCGAAATCCCATCCACTTCACCACCATAAAAGCGGCGTTGGTTTCGTTCTTTTTCGGTTTCGGTTACGGGAGTTGGTTCTGAAAATATGCGAAAGGTTCTGTTGTCAATAACGCCATCAACCCCTTCAATATTGCCTATCATGTCGTTGTTAAGTACACCTATGATTTCCCAATTGTTCTTTTTGGCATATTCGGCAAAGCCTTTTCCGCCAAATAAACCTTGCTCCTCTCCTGATAGTCCCAAATAAACAATACTATTTTCAAAAGTGTATTTAGACAACACTCTGGCCGCTTCAATAGTTCCCGCCATACCCGAGGCATTGTCGTTAGCACCCGGCGCATCATTGGTATAATCCATCGTATCAGAGTTGCGACTGTCAATATCGCCGGTCATGATGATGAATCGATTGGGATATTTAGTCCCTTTTTGAATAGCCACCACATTAACAACATAAGCTTCTTTAGGAATTCTGTTGCCGTCTTTAGGCGTGACCAAATCCTTTTGGTAAAAGACATCTAAACAATTTTTACAGTCTTTATCAATCTTATCAAACTCGGCTTTGATCCAACGTCGTGCTGCACCAATACCTCTTGTATTGGATATGGTGTCGCTAAAAGTATTTCGGGTACCAAAATTGGCTAAAGTGCGGATGTCGTTCTCTAAACGCTGCGCTGAAACCGCCTCAATAATATCATACAATCGACTGTCAGTTTGGGCAGTTACAGTCAAAGTTGTTATAACTGTTAAGAATACAAAATACTTTTTCATGGCTGTTGTTTTGCTAATTTGATTTTCTATCAAGACCTAATTATTTACAGTTCATAAATTTATAAAATAACCACAAGTAATTGATTAGAAAGTCAAGATTAATAGGTAAAATCAAAAATAATCGTTAATCTACTTGTGTAACCGAATAGTTACGCATACATTTGTAACCGAATAGTTACCTATTAAATCCTGTACTTATGAGAAGAGATGTATTTCAAGCCATTGCCGATCCAACCCGGAGAGCAATTTTAAGTTTGCTCGCAGCACAAACTTTAACACTCAATGCGGTTGCCGAAAATTTTGACATCAGTCGACCGGCCATTTCCAAACACATCAAAATCCTTAACGAATGTGGCTTAATCGAAATCACCGACAAAGGCCGCGAACGCTATTGCGAAGCCAAACTAGAAAAACTCAACGAAGTTTCGGTATGGATTGAACAATACAAACAATTCTGGGAAACCAAACTCGATGCTTTAGAAACCTATTTAGACCAACTTCAAAAAGATAAGAATAATGACAGCCTTAGCTAACACCGCCGACAGAGAAATTATAGTTTCACGTTTGCTCAATGCTCCCATTGATTTAGTTTGGGAAACTTGGACCAATCCTGACCATATCAAAAACTGGTGGGGACCCAATGATTTTACCAATACCATCACCAAAATGGACGTAATCCCGGGAGGCCAATGGAAACTAATCATGCACGGACCCGACGGCACCGATTATGACAACGAAAGTATCTTTACGGAAGTTGAAAAAAATAAAAAAATTGCTTACCACCACTTCTCCGGTCATGAATTCATGGCCACTATTCAATTCGAAGAAAGAGACCATCAAACGTATTTGCATTGGCAAATGTTATTTGAAACCAATGAAGAGTTACTGCGCATCATGGCTCTTTTTGACATTAATGAAGGCCTAAAACAAAACATAAACAGATTAGAAGTGTATTTAAAACAAACTAAATAAAACTACCATGGAAAATGACACCACCGATAGAGAAATTAGATTCTCTCGCCTGCTCAACGCACCCATCGAATTAGTTTGGGAAGTTTGGACCAATCCCGAACATATAAAAAACTGGTGGGGACCAAACGGCTTTACCAACACCATTTCCAAAATGGATGTTCAACCCGAAGGTGAATGGAACCTAATCATGCACGGACCTGATGGCACCGATTACATCAATGAAAGCATTTTTAAAGAAGTTATCAAACACCATAAAATTGTTTACGAACACATTTCTATCCCCAAATTTACTTCTACCATAACTTTTGAAAGCCTCGGCAACCAAACACAATTGGATTGGCTGATGCTCTTTGAAGACAAAGAACAACTCATACAGGTGGTAAAAAAATTCAACGCCGCCGAAGGCTTAAAACAAAACGTAGAAAAGTTGCAAGCCTATTTAGACAATTATAAAAAAATGTAATATGGAAAAGACAAACAACAGCCTTAGCTTCAAAAAAACCTACAAGGCATCAGCAGCAACACTCTGGAAAGTAATCACTGAAAGAGCCCATTTAAAACATTGGTATTTTGATTTTGCCGAAGACTGGCAATTAAATATTGGACAAACATTTGAATGGTCCGCCGGCGATACCGAAAACAAACAGTGGTTGCATCGAGGCGTAATGCTGGAGATCATTCCCAATCAAAAATTAGTGCACAGCTGGGAATATCCGGGTTATTCGGGAACTTCTGTTGTGACTTGGGAATTACACCCTATTGATGCCAACACAACCGAACTGCATTTCAGCCACGTCTTCACTGTTCCGTTTGACGTTACCAAACCGGCTCTGAAAAGAGAAAACTTTGAAATGGGCTGGACACATATCCTCAACATTTCTTTGGTTGAATACGTTGACAATCTTTAATTTGAAATAAAAAAGTCCGTTGGAATGGCGTACCAACGGACTTTCAACAATTAAAATTATAAAAAAATTAAAAAACGTTCAGTTCGGTCATGCACTGTTTCATCATTTGATACGTGCGCTCAATATCATTGTCTAACCCAATGGAGAAACGAATCAAACCATCGGTAAGCCCCATTTCCTTTTGCTCTTCCAAAGGAATTTCACTCGAGGTAGAAGTCCCCGGTGCGCTAAACAGTGTTTTATAAAAGCCTAAACTCACCGCCAAGTAGCCTAAGTTTCGGTGTTGCATTAATTCCATCAATTCATTGGCTTTGTCTAGAGAACCAACATCAATGGTCATCATACCACCAAAACCGTATTCCGGATTGATCATACTCGCGTACAATTCGTGACTCGGATGACTCGGCAATCCGGGATAAACTACTTTTAACCCGTCTTGTTCAAATTTTTGCGCCAAATACATCGCATTATGACTGTGCTGTTTCATTCGAATATGTAATGTGCGTAAGTTCTTCAAAATACTGGAAGCCCTTAAACTGTCCATGGTTGGACCCAAAAGCATACTGGCACCGTCATTCACATTTTTCAAATCATTGATAAAATCCTGCGAAGCACAAACCACACCGCCAACGGTATCACTGCTGCCATTGATAAACTTGGTCAAACTGTGAATCACCACATCAGCACCTAATTTCGCCGGCGCAACAGATAAAGGCGAAAACGTATTGTCAACGACTAATTTAATATTGTGCTCTTTGGCAATAATCGCTAAAGCTTCTATATCGGCTACTTCTAATAGAGGATTGCTTACCGTCTCACAGTACAAAACTTTCGTATTCGAAGTAATCGCTGCAACTACCGAATCTAACTTTGTGATATCAACAAATCGGGTTTTGATGTTCCATTTGGGCAACATGTTTTTCATAAAAGCATACGTTCCGCCATAAATAGTGCGGCTGGAGACAATCTCGTCTCCGGCAGCACACAACTGGAGCAAAACAGGCGTAATCGCACCCATTCCTGAGGCAGCCACATTGGCACTCTCGGTACCTTCCATGGCCGCCAAAGCTTGCCCTAAATACAAATTCATGGGCGAAGAATGGCGTGAGTATAAATAACAACCTTCGGCATTGCCTTCAAAAGTATCAAACATGGTTTTGGCCGAAAGAAAAGTATAAGTCGAGCTGTCGGAAATAGAAGGATTCACGCCTCCAAACTCTCCGAAATATTGCAAATCCTGGATTTTATCGGCAGGATGAAAATTTGAATTAGTTGTTGGTTGTCGGTTGTCAGTTGTCGGGGTTAAGTAGTTATTCATAAATTGGGATGGATTATATTCACTTACAAAATTGATAAAATACAGTTAAATTATCAATACAAATAATATAATTTAGATTTAAAAACTGTATAATTAAACATTAATAGAAAATATTATTAAATTTGCACTTTCAAAAGAAGAATTTTAGTTTTTAAAACTATTCAGAACCAACAACCAACAACTCATGGACAACATCGACAAAAAACTCCTCGCCCTACTCCAACAAGACACCAAAAAAACCACCAAAGAGCTGTCGGTAAAACTAAATCTTTCCGTTACTGCCGTATACGAACGCATCAAGAAACTCGAACGCGAAGGCATCATTGATCAATATGTAGCCTTACTGAATCGGAATAAAATTGATAAAAGTTTTGTGGTGTTTTGCCATATCAAGTTGATTCAGCACACCAAAGAATTCTTAACCACCTTTGAACACCAAGTCGTAAAGCTCGACGAAGTTTTAGAGTGTTTTCACGTCAGTGGTGACTACGATTACATTCTCAAGATTTGTGTCAAAGACATGGAAGCCTACCGCGAATTTATGGTGACCAAACTCACAACGCTTCAACACATCGGCAGTACGCACAGTACTTTTATGATTGGAGAAGTCAAAAACACTACAGCATTTACCTGGTAAAAAAAGCTATAGCTTTTAAGCAAAGAATTTCGCTTTTTAGTGAAATAAAAACTGTAATTTTGTGACGCAAAAAAATAAAACACACTAATTTATATACTATCATGAGTTCATTTGACGTTGTCATCATAGGTTCAGGGCCGGGCGGATATGTATCAGCTATTCGTTGTGCCCAATTGGGTTTCAAAACCGCAATCATTGAAAAATACAGTACTTTGGGAGGCACTTGCTTGAATGTGGGTTGTATTCCATCCAAAGCACTTTTAGCTTCTTCTCATCACTATGAAGAGTTGCAACATTTTGCCGACCACGGTATCGAGGTTTCAGGGGAAGTAAAGGTGAATTTAGAAAAAATGATTGCCCGCAAGCAAGCGGTGGTTGACCAAACCAGCGGTGGTGTTAAGTTTTTAATGGATAAAAATAAAATCACCGTTTTCGAAGGATTAGGTTCTTTTGAAGATGCTACTCATGTTAAAGTAACCAAAGCCGACGGTTCCTCAGAAGTAATTGAAGGAAAAAATATCGTAATTGCAACGGGTTCAAAACCCTCAACGTTGCCGTTTATCAAATTAGACAAAGAAAGAGTAATCACTTCAACCGAAGCCTTGAAATTACCGGAAGTTCCGAAACACTTAATCATCATTGGTGGTGGCGTTATCGGGATTGAATTAGGACAAGTGTACCTAAGATTGGGTGCTCAAGTGTCAGTAATTGAATTCTTAGACCGAATCATTCCGGGAATGGACGCCGGTTTGTCGAAAGAATTGACCAAAGTCTTGAAAAAACAAGGCATGAAATTCTACACTTCTCACAAAGTCAAAGAAGTTACTCGCAAAGGGAAAAATGTAACCGTTTTAGCCGATGATGCCAAAGGCAATACCGTAACCTTTGAAGGCGATTATTGTTTAGTAGCCGTAGGTCGTCGTCCTTATACTGACGGATTAAATGCTGATAAAGCCGGAGTAAAAGTAACCGAAAGAGGCATGATTGAAGTCAATGACCATTTGCAAACCAATATACCAAACATTTACGCTATCGGTGATGTAGTTCGTGGTGCGATGTTGGCTCACAAAGCCGAAGAAGAAGGAACACTTGTTGCCGAAATCTTGGCCGGTCAAAAACCACACATTGATTACAACTTAATTCCGGGTGTAGTGTACACTTGGCCTGAAGTTGCCGCTGTGGGTAAAACCGAAGAGCAATTAAAAGAAGCCGGAGTAGCTTACAAAGCCGGAAGTTTCCCTTTCAAAGCCTTAGGAAGAGCTCGTGCAAGTGCCGACAATGACGGTTTTGTTAAGATTTTAGCCGATGCCAAAACAGACGAAGTTTTAGGCATTCATATGATTGGTGCGCGTTGTGCCGATTTGATTGCCGAAGCGGTAACCGCCATGGAATTCAGAGCATCTGCAGAAGATATTTCACGTATGTCACATGCGCATCCAACTTTCGCGGAAGCGATAAAAGAAGCGGCTTTAGCAGCCACAGACAATAGAGCATTACACGTTTAATCTTATAATTAGACAATAAAAAAAACCGTTTCTCTCCGAAGCGGTTTTTTTATTTGATTCTGGAAGTCTGAATGGTGACATCTGCGGTAGCCCAACTTTGGTTCAGTAAAGCCTCTATCGCTTTTACTTTTGACTTATTGTTTAGCTTTTGATAGGCTAATTTCAAACCGTGGTGTGCCCAACCGTTATTGCGAAATTGCTTCAAATCAGTTTCAAAAGTAGCAATAGCTTCATCGTATTTTCCGGCTTCTATTTGTACAGCACCCAAATGATGGCGCACCGAGAAAAACCAATCCGGCGGTTCGTTGTAATTGAGTTTATCTTCAATACTTACAGCTTCTTTGAGCGTGGCAATACTCTCTTGGTATTGTAATTCAGAAGCTAAAATTTCACCTTTTAAAACCCGTACGGCTATTTGCAAAATATCATACATCGAATTGATTTCCCAAATAGTCATTTGCTTCATAGCGGTATCATGGGCCAAAGATTCCAACTTTTTCAATTCACTCTTGGCTTTTCTCAAATCTTTTTTACCCAAAAAAGCCATGCCTTTAGCATAATGTGAAACTGCTGAAGGATATTTTAAAGTATCGGAAACCAACTTCATTTTTAAAATTTCATCCCATTTGCCAAACTTAACCGCTACATAGTACGGTATTACATAATAATGTTGCAAGGTAGACCAACCGGGTTCTGTCATGGTTTTAGGATGAACGTGTTTTGCCGTTTCTTGCGCACCATACATAGCCCATTTGTAATTGCCTTCTAAAGTCGCCGTTCCGGCCAAAAAATGGTAATTGTGTGGATAATAAGCCAAAGGATAAGCTCCTTGTGCATGACACATGGTAACATAAACACTGTCTTTTTTAACGGCATTAAGATTGGCCAAGGTTCCTTTGTGGTATTCTCCTGTTCTGATGTAAATGTGAGAAGGCATGTGAATCAAATGTCCGGATCCCGGTACCAAACCTTCATCAAAACGTTGCGCAGCTGCATTTCCCCTTTCCGGTGTGTTAGAGGATTCAACAGCGTGAATATAAAAGTGATTGGCTCCTACATGTTTCGGATTCTTTTTGAGTATTTGTTCTAAAAGAGTTTCAATTTCGGGAGTCCATGGTTTTGGATTTCCCTTTTTATCGTATAAATCCCATGGATGCAAATTCATAATCGATTCTACATACAATGCTTTGATATCAAGATCTTCAGGATATTTTTTTGCTACTTGTTTCATGGCTTCAGCATAGGCTACATCAAGCGAAGTTCTGTCTTCTACAGGATTAGCCACATAACGTTGAGACATCGCTCTGATTAAAGCTTTTTCTTTATCAGAAGCTCTTTCAGACAACTTGACGGCCTGTTGAATGGCTTTGTAAGCTCTTTGGTAATTGTCAGGCTCCATTCCACCATTGTAATTCGGACCCAAAACATAAGCATAACCCCAATAAGCCATGGCACATTCAGAATCTAGTTTTGTAGCATAATAGAACGAACGCGCAGCTTCGGCATGATTAAAACCATAAGCCAAGGCTAATCCCTGATTAAAGTATTGTTGCGCTTTCTGATGCTTGGTAGTTATGGAATAATGCAGTACATCCATACCCTCAAACAACGGCGCTATAGCATCGGTTTTAAACCATTGGGCATCAGTTGTTTGCGGCGCACACCCATAGCTATCTTGACCTGCTTTTGCTTTGGGCTGAACGGTTTCATTCTTTTTACATGACGCCAAAAGAAAGACTACCATCACGATTGAAAACCTTAAAAATAAACTCATAATCAAACATTTAGCCTATTCAAATTTACTAAAAAAATGACTGTGATGACAATTCGTTTTTTTAAAAAAATATCAAAACCAACTCAGTCGAGTTCGTTTTTTATTATAAAATCATGACAATACTCTTTAATCATACCTCTCACTTCACGAAACGATTCGATAACTTCCATCGTTGATCCTTTTACTTTCGATGGGTCAGGAAAATTGTGGTGCAACTTCACGGCTTGGGTTGGAAAAAACGGGCAACGCTCTTTGGCATGATCGCAAACGGTAATCACATAATCAAAAGGAATATCGAAATACTCGTCTACATTATTCGAAGTGTGTTTCGAAATGTCAACGCCGTCTTCTTTCATGATAGCTACCGCTAAAGGATTCACACCATGCGTTTCCACACCGGCCGAATATATTTTTACAGTATCAGGATTGGCAAAATGCGCTAAATAACCATGTGCCATCTGACTTCGGCAACTGTTACCGGTACAAAGAACTAATATATTTTTCATTTTTATTTTCTTTTAAATCCGCAAAAAAGGAAATCTTGGGTAGTGTCAAATGGCGTTTGATGCGCTTCTTTAAAACATCCGTCTAATTTAAAATCTTTTTCAAACAACAATCGAAGACTTTCTTCATTGTACTGTTTAATATCCAAACTACTGCATTTTTTAGGGCCACTTTCCGAGAAAGTACCAACCAATAGTTTTCCTTCGCGGGCCAATGATCGTTCTACAATTTTTACATATTTCTCTATTTGATTCGCCTCAGTCAAAAAATGAAAACAAGCCCGGTCATGCCAAAAATCGTAGGTCTCGCTTGGTTCAAAATCCAAAATATCCGAAACGATAAAAGTCACTTTCAACCCCTTATCACCTAGCCTATGCTTAATTCTTTCAATGGCTTTGGCCGATATATCGAGTAAAGTCAAATTGGTGTACCCCAAATCCAATAAAGCATCCATCAAATAGCTGTCGCCACCACCAATGTCGATGATTTTCGCATCTAAAGGCAAAGGCAAGGCCATGATAAAATCGACGGAAGTCTTTGGATATTCTTGGTACCAACTCACTTCTTTTTCAGTTTTGGTGGAAAATACATTTTCCCAATGTGCTTTTCTTTCCATAAAATTTAAGTGGTTTTGGTGAAATATTTTTTTCTGAGCCAAAAGGCCACATTGACTAAAATAATTAAGGCCGGCACTTCTACCAATGGCCCAATGACACCGGCAAAGGCTTGCCCGCTGTTGATGCCGAAAACGCCAATAGAAACCGCAATCGCCAACTCAAAATTATTTCCGGCAGCGGTAAACGATAAAGCCGTCGCATCGCGATAATTGGCGCCAATCTTTTTTGAGACAAAAAACATCAAAAAGAACATCACGACAAAAAAGATAACCAACGGAATGGCAACTCGAACCACATCCATTGGTAGATCGACTATCATTTCGCCTTTTAAACTGAACATGATTATGATAGTGAATAATAATGCCAGCAACGTTATCGGTGAAACGAAAGGAATGAATTTATTGTTAAACCATTTGTCACCCGCCAATTTCTTAATCGAATAGCGACTGATCACCGCCAAAGCAAAAGGAATACCGAGGTAAATGCCCACAGTCTTCGCAATTTCGGCTACTGTTATATTCAATTCCAGTCCTTTGATACCAAACAACGGCAACATGATTTTCAAATAAAAATACGCATACAAACTAAAGAAAAAGACTTGCAGTAAACTGTTAATCCCAATCAAACCGGCGGTTAATTCGCGGTTGCCCTCGGCCAATTCGTTCCATACAATCACCATGGCAATACAAGGCGCAATGCCTATAATGATTAAGCCGGTCATGTATTCGGGATAGTCTTTGAGAAAAAACGTCGCCAACAAAAACATCAAAAATGGCCCAACTATCCAAGTGATTAAAAAGGAAGCCGTGAGCAATTTAGGTTTTTCAAACATTTGCGGCACTTTCGAAAAATCGATTTTGGTGAGTGGCGGATACATCATCAGAATCAATCCAATCGCCAAAGGCAAATTGGTCGTTCCCGAAGAATACGAGTTGATCAAATCATCCGAACTCGGAATAAAATAGCCAATTACGACGCCCGCTAACATCGCTAAAAAAATCCACAATGTTAAAAATCGGTCTAAAAAACCCAGTCTTTTTTTCATTCGATTATTTTAAATATCATTAACAACAACCTGAATCAGGTGCACAACATGCAGTTTCCTTTTGTTTCCACTCGCCTATTTTGACTTTCATTTTTTCCGGTGGAATACCGCAATTGTCTTTGGCCAGGCAATCGGTCATTTTTGATCTCAATTGGAAATGGGTACCGTCAAAATCTAAACTGAATTTACCTATGGTGTCTTTCATTTGGTATTCCACTTCAATTTCTAAATCGGGCAAACCTAATACTTTTTCCGAAAGTTCAATAATGTGGACCAATTTTTCCGGATGCAAACGATGGTCATAATCATTGGCTTCCCACAATTGGAAATTGGCTACTTCTTCTTGGCGAACCGTTCCGCCGCAGTCAATAAAATGTTTGGTCACTTGGCCTACTTCGGTTACGTGAAAATGATTGGGTACTAAATCGCCGTTTGGCAATTGAAAAGCTATGGTTGATAAGCTTTTGAGTTTGTTTTTAATTTCTGAGAGTTTCATAATTTAGATTATTAGATTATTAGATTGTTAGATTGTTAGATTGTTAGATAATTAGAAAGGAACTTATCCCTTATCCCTTTTCCCTTATAATTAACAACATTTGTTTTTTAACTTATGACGAATCATCCCAAAATGATTTTCTATTTTGTCAATAGTATCCGGGTTGATGCAATAACAAATCGCGGTTCCTTCAATGGTACCTTTGATGATATTGGCATTTTTCAACTCTTTTAAATGTTGGGAAATCGTTGGTTGTGCCAAGGGTAATTCGTTGACGATATCACCGCAGATGCAACTGTCAACAGTCAACAGATAATCAACAATGGCAATTCGCGCCGGATGTGACAAGGCTTTGAACAAGCTTGCCATTTCATTTTGTTCAAGGGAAAAAGATTCAGTTTTTGAAGCGCCCATGGTTTCTTTTAATTATTATATTGCAATATTACGATAAAACAATCATACAAACCAAACTTTTTTTAATTTATCTCAACTTTGCATTGGTAATTCCTAATTCGCAATTCGTAATTCTCAATATTTTCACTACTTTTGGCATTCAAAAAACGCAAATAAATGGCAGCAATTACTTTGGGCGGAAACCCAATAAAAACCAATGGTGAGTTACCCAAACCGGGTTCAAAAGCACCTGACTTTCAATTAGTAAAACAAGATTTAAGCACTACTTCTTTAGCCGATTTTGCCGGAAGCAAAGTGGTTTTAAACATATTCCCCAGCATTGATACCAGCACTTGTGCCACTTCGGTAAGAACTTTTAATGCCAAAGCGAGTACTTTGGAAAACACTAAAGTATTGTGTATTTCCCGCGACTTGCCTTTTGCCCAAAAACGTTTTTGCGGAGCCGAAGGTTTGGAAAACGTCATCAACCTTTCCGATTTCAATAGCGGAAGTTTTGGGAAAGACTATGGTTTGGAAATTGCAGAAGGTGTTTTCACAGGATTGCACGCCAGAGCTGTGGTGGTAATTGACGAAAACGGAACGGTAAAACACACCGAATTGGTTTCGGAAATTGCCGACGAACCTAACTATGAATCTGCTTTAGCAGCACTATAAGTAAGCTTATGGCCTTTGAAAAAGACAATTCCTTTATCACCGGAAGACTAAAAAGTGTGGGCTATGCCTTTAAAGGCGCTTTCAAACTCATCACTACGGAACACAGTGTAATGGTGCAATTTTCTTTGGCCATTATTATGATCATTGCCGGGTTTTACTTTGACATCGACCGTTACGAATGGATGATGCAAATACTGGCTTTTGGCTTGGTTTTAGGCATTGAAAGCTTGAATACTGCTGTAGAAAAAATAGCCGACTTTGTACATCCGGAGTTTCATGATAAAATTGGTTTTATCAAAGATATTGCCGCCGGTGCTGTACTATTTGCTGCCTTAGCCGCAATTGCTATCGGTTTGCTGATTTATGTTCCAAAATTTATATAATCATTCGATTTAATTTCTATTTTTATAGCGTTATACATCACCAATGGCAAAAACAGTAAAGAAAGAAAGTAAAGAAAAGGAGAAAGACCCTAACCAGGAGCTCAAAATACTAAAGACTAAAAAACAATACCGAATGTTGTTTGGCTTTGTTTTGGTCTTGTTATCAATCGCCTTTTTGGTTTCCTTTATATCCTTCTTCCTGCATGGTCGCGTTGACCAAAGCGCAGTGGATGCCTTAACCGACAGAAACGAAGAAGTGCAAAACTGGTTGGGTAAATTTGGCGCTTACTTGGCCGATTTATTCATATACCGTGGTTTTGGAATTGCTTCCTTCCTTTTTGTAAAGTTGCTCTTTTTAAGCGGTGCTTTCTTGGTATTGGATTTACCGGTACACAAATTAAAAAACACTTGGTTTTGGGATTTGTTTGCTTTAGTGATTTTATCCATACTGTTTGGCTTCTTTGCTTATACTTTACCCGAATTAGGCGGAACCATCGGTTATGAAATGAACTTATTCCTGCAAGACTATATCGGTAAAACCGGTACTGCTTTATTATTGGTACTGTCAATCATTGTGTACCTAATCTTCAAAATTAAAATCTCTCCCGATGCCATTAAGTCTTTCTTTGAAAAGAAACACAAAGACCTCAAAGAAGACATCAGCAGTATAGCCGGTGCCAACGACAAAGGCGTAGATTATAATTTGGAAGAATTTGCCGTAAACGAAGAAGCCGAAGAGGAAACAGAAGAACCAACCTTAGTGACTTCCCAATTTGAAATCAATAAGGAAGCGTTAAAACCAACCATCGAACACGCTTCTGAAATCAATTTGGAACCCACCATTAAAATGGCAGTTACCCCTACTCCGGTAGAACCGACTGTTGTAGAACCTATCAAACAAACCATCGAAACCAACGATGAAGCTTTTGTAATCGAACAAGCAGCGGATGAAGATGTTATGGAAGAAAACTTGGCCGCCAAACTGGTAGCTGATTTTGGTTTGTTTGACCCTACTTTAGAATTATCCAACTACAAATTCCCAACAATTGACTTGCTCAAAGAATACGCTTCGGTTGGTATTACCATCAATCAGGAAGAGTTGGAAGAAAACAAAAACCGCATTGTAGAAACCTTGCGCAACTACAAAATCGATATTGCCCAAATCAAAGCTACTGTTGGGCCATCGGTGACTTTATATGAAATCGTACCCGAAGCCGGGATTCGTATCTCCAAGATTAAAAGTTTGGAAGACGATATCGCTTTATCGCTTTCGGCCTTAGGGATTCGTATCATCGCGCCTATTCCGGGAAAAGGAACCATTGGGATTGAGGTGCCGAATAAAAACCCAACCATGGTACCCATGAAGAGCGTCATCTCTTCGGCTAAGTTCCAAGAAGCGGAAATGGAATTGCCCATCGCTTTAGGAAAAACCATTTCGAATGAAACCTTTGTGGTCGATTTGGCAAAAATGCCGCACTTGTTGATGGCAGGTGCTACCGGACAAGGAAAATCGGTTGGATTGAATGCTGTATTGACTTCGTTGCTATACAAAAAACATCCGGCCGAAGTGAAGTTTGTTTTGGTCGACCCGAAGAAAGTAGAGTTAACGCTATTCAACAAAATAGAACGTCATTATTTGGCCAAATTGCCCGATACCGAAGATGCGATTATCACCGATAACAACAAAGTAATCAATACGTTGAATTCGCTTTGCTTGGAAATGGACAACCGTTATTCGTTACTAAAAGACGCCATGGTGCGTAACATTAAGGAATACAACGAGAAGTTCAAAGCGCGCAAACTGAATCCGGAAAACGGTCACCGTTTCTTACCTTATATAGTATTGGTAGTCGATGAGTTTGCCGATTTGATCATGACCGCCGGTAAAGAAGTAGAAACCCCTATTGCCCGTTTGGCGCAATTGGCCCGTGCGATTGGAATTCACTTGATTATTGCTACGCAAAGACCATCGGTAAATGTAATTACGGGTATGATTAAGGCCAATTTCCCGGCACGTATTGCCTTTAGAGTAACTTCAAAAATTGACTCGAGAACCATTTTAGATTCGGGTGGTGCTGACCAATTGATTGGTCGTGGGGATTTGTTGTTCTCTAACGGAAATGATTTGGTACGCGTGCAATGTGCCTTTGTGGATACGCCTGAAGTAGAAAAAATTGTAGATTATATTGGTTCTCAAAAAGCCTATGCCAGTGCTTATCTTTTACCGGAGTATATTGGTGAAGAAGGCAGCGGCGTAAATTTAGAATTTGACATCTCCGAAAGAGACAGCATGTTTAGAGAAGCCGCCGAAATAATAGTGACTGCCCAACAGGGTTCGGCATCATTATTGCAAAGAAAATTGAAACTGGGTTACAACCGTGCCGGTAGACTGATAGATCAGCTCGAAGCCGCCGGAATTGTAGGTCCGTTTGAAGGAAGCAAAGCCCGCAGTGTCAACATCACCGACTTGGCCTCTTTAGAACAATTTTTTAACAATGAACAAAACAACCATTAAAATGAACAAGATTCTATCTATTGCATTGCTCCTATTCATTAGTTTTTCGGCTAATGCACAAGATAAAAAAGCCAAAGACTTGTTAGACCAAGTTACCGCTAAAGTTAAGACCTACGACAACATTTCCATCGATTTTAAATACTCGCTTTACAACAGCAAAGAGAACATCAACAAAGAAAGCAAAGGCAATTTGTTACTGGAAGGCAACAAATATGTATTGAACTTCTTAGGCGTAACCAAGATATACGATGGTAAAAAAAGCTACACCATTGTTCCCGAAGATGAAGAAGTCACTATTTCGAGTGTAAATGACAAAGATGAAAACGCCATTACACCGGCAAAAATGCTGACTTTTTTTAATAGTGGTTACAAATACTACTGGGACATTCCACAAGACTTAAAAGGACGTAAAATACAGTATATCAAATTGGTGCCTACCAACCCGAAAGACCAACGCAAAGAAGTGTTATTGGGCATCGATTCTCAAACGAAAAACATTTACAATGTGATTGAAATGGGAAAAAACGGTACTAAAACCACTTTGACTGTTAATTCTTTTAAAACCAATCAACCTTTATCAAAAAATCAGTTTACCTTTGCAGCGAGTAAATATCCCAATTACTACATCAACAAAATAGATTAAGCTCGAGGTGAAAATACTTGACCGGTACTTATTAAAATCTTTCCTGATTACATTTACTACGGTATTTGTAATCTTGTTTTTTATATTCGTACTCCAAGTAGTTTGGCTCTTTATCTCTGAATTGGCCGGAAAAGACTTAGACATCTTTATGATTCTGAAGTTCTTGCTTTTCAAAATGCCGAGTATCATTCCTTTAGTTTTACCGCTTTCGGTGTTATTGGCTTCTATCATGACCTTTGGTAGTTTGGCCGAGAACTATGAGTTTGCTGCCATGAAATCTTCGGGGATTTCTCTGCAAAGAGCGATGCGCAGTCTTACCGTTTTTATCTTCTTACTTAGTATTGTTGCCTTTTTCTTTGCCAATAATGTGATTCCTTTTGCCGAATACAAGTTTATTAACTTCCGCAGAAACATAGCCCAGGTTAAACCTGCCATGGCGATAGCCGAAGGGCAATTCAGCGAAGTAGGTGCTTACAACATCAAGGTGGAAAAGAAATCGGGGGAAAACGGCCGATACCTTAGCCAGGTTACCATTCACAAAAAATCCCAATTGGGCATGGGAAGCAACACGGTAATCAAAGCCCGAAAAGGGGAATTGGTGAGCAGTGAAGATTCTAATGTTTTAAAATTGGTACTCAACGACGGTAATTACTACGAAGACATTCCGATAAAGAAATTTGAAGACCGCGATAAAATGCCTTTTGCCAAGAGTGAGTTCCAAAGGTATGTCATCAACATTGACTTGTCTAAGCTGAATAACGCCAATTTAAACGAAGAAAAAATCACCAATACCAACACCATGTTGAATGTGGGTGAACTTACCTATACCCTCGATTCACTCCAGAAGAATTACAAAAAAGAAGTGCTTTCGTATACCGAAAACATCAACCAGCGTTCTGCCATGACGCTGACCGATTTGGTAAAAGATACCGTGGTACCGGTGCTCAACAATACCGATTTGCTGAGAACCTATTCCCAAAGCGACAAAACCCATATTTTGAGAGTGGCCAACAGCAATGTAGACGCCATGAACTTCTCGTTGGAATCTTCCAAATATGAACTGCAAAACAAACAGAAAAACATCAACCAACACTGGATTGCTTTGTATGACAAGTTTGTGATTGCTTATGCCTGTTTGCTGATGTTCTTTATCGGAGCACCATTGGGCGCCATTATCCGTAAAGGTGGTTTGGGATTGCCTATAGTGTTTGCCGTACTTATCTTTATCATCTTTCACTTCATCAATACTTTTGGCAAAAAGGTGGCGCAGCAAGATGAAATTACTCCTTTCTTGGGTTGTTGGATGTCTTCATTTGTATTGACCCCGTTGGCGATATTGTTGACCAAAAGGGCTACCGATGACAAAGGCTTTAGCATGAACTTTGATTGGTTGACCAATTTCTTTAACCGCATTTTCCCGGATAAAACCGTTCCTGTATTGGCCACCCAAGGGGTAACCCCTGACTTGGCTATAGACGCCGAAGAAGTTCACCAATATTTGAATACATTGCCGGGAGACAGCACTTCCAAAACCGTGGTTGACCAACAAGCATTAGCCACCGATACTCGTCCGGCGCACACCATTGCAGAACAATACCACTTGTTTAGCTTGGTGGGGTTATTGAGCAATTTACTTTTGATTGGCGTTTTCTTTTTGGGGAAACCCGATACTTTAGTTTTAAAACTCCTTGCCGCAGTATTGGCTATTGCGTTGTTCTTTAGCCTCTATAAAACCCAACAAGCCTTAACTGCTTTGGCCGCAAAAGCTGACAGAAAAGCGGATATCCCACTTTTGGTATTATTGGCAGCAGGGTTTCCTTTTTACTTCCTGTTCTTTGTTTACAACAGGATTTTAGTCAAACAACTTATTACAGCAACTAACACAACGGTCTAATGGACACCACCACTAAAATACAACTCAACACTATAGAAGAAGCCATTGAAGACATTCGCCAAGGCAAAGTCATTATCGTAGTAGATGATGAAGACCGTGAGAATGAAGGCGATTTCTTGGCCGCCGCCGAAAAGGTAACGCCTGAGATGATTAACTTTATGGCCACCCACGGCCGAGGACTGATTTGTGCGCCGCTTACCGAGCGTCGTTGCAACGAATTGGAACTGCACTCGATGGTAAAAAACAACACCGACCACATGGAAACGGCGTTTACCGTTTCGGTCGATTTAAAAGGCCATGGCGTTACCACCGGTATCTCGGCAGCCGACAGGGCGAAAACCATCTTGGCCCTAGTGAATGAAGACACCAAACCGTATGATTTAGCGCGTCCGGGACACATTTTCCCTTTAACGGCTAAGCAAGGCGGTGTTTTGAGAAGAACCGGTCATACCGAAGCCGCTATCGACTTTGCCAGACTGGCCGGCTTTAAATCGGCTGGGGTGATTGTGGAGATTATGAACGAAGACGGTACCATGGCGCGTTTACCAGAATTGGTAGAAGTGGCAAAACGATTTGATTTGAAATTGGTTTCCATAGAAGACTTGGTGGCCTACCGCATGCAACACGACAGTCTGATTGTAAAGAAAGAAGACTTTGACATAGAAACCCGCTTTGGTTCGTTCCGTTTGAGAGCTTACCTGCAAACGACCAACAAACAAGTGCACTTGGCCCTCACCAAAGGCAGTTGGAATACCGGCGAACCTATCTTAACGCGTATCATTTCGACCCAAGCCAATAACGACATCCTAAACAGTTTAACCGATTGTATGGATAAAAAGCTGGACGATGTGTTTAACCGCATCATCCAAGAAGGCAAAGGCGCTATCCTATTTGTAAACCCGGAGAAAGACTCTTCGGATTTGTTGAATAGGTTAACAGAACTCAAACAACTGCAAGCGGAAGGAATCTTAAAAGCCCCGCAAATTAAAATGGACATCAAAGACTTTGGTATTGGTGCCCAAATACTACACGATATTGACATAGCGAAGATTCGATTAATCTCAAACACTACCCAAACCAAGCGTGTGGGGATGATTGGATATGGATTGGAGATTACGGAGTATGTTCCATATTAAAGTACGAAGTACGAAGTGAGAAGAAGTTATTTTAAGGACTAAATGACAGTTAGTGAATGGGATAGCTTTAATGCAAAAAAATAAGTGTATTTTTTACCTTAAATCTTTTTGCAAAATGAAAAAGGTTGTTATATTTGCAACCGCATTACGCAAGTAGGCACCGACTTATTGGAGAAATGGCAGAGTGGTCGATTGCGGCAGTCTTGAAAACTGTTGACTGTAACAGGTCCGGGGGTTCGAATCCCTCTTTCTCCGCAAAGGAAAACCGATTAGGAAACTAATCGGTTTTTTTATTTCCTAAAAGTACCAAAAATTTACTTTTCCTTCGGCAGTCGCTTCGCTCGTGTGAGTGCTTTTACGAAATAAAAAAACAAGGCTGTGAAACAGCCTTTGGTTTTGCTTTGCTCAGTTCGGCTAAAGCCTCGGGTCGATACAATTTTTAAACTCAAAAGCTGGCGCTTTTAACTTTAAAAATCACTCGAAGTGACGTAAAGAGGACGTTTTGTTATCAAGAGGTCGTCAGTTCGAGTGGTTTTAACAGAACTTCCTACCGCAGCACATAGCCGTCAGTTCGAGTGTTTTTTATGGAGTGATAACGGAATAAAAAAATGTATCGAGAACTGTTATGCGAACAAGACTTCTCGATACAATTTTTAAACTCAAAAGCTGGCGCTTTTAACTTTAAAAACCACTCGAAGTGACGTAAAGAGGACGTTTTGTTATTAAGAGGCCGTCTGTTCTACCCTTCGATACATTTTAAACTACATTCAAAACATTCAGGGTGACGGGAACGATAAGATGTAGTAAATATGTAACTTATATCTTTTATTATACAACACCCTTACCCTAAAACACCCTTACTTTTGAATTACCCCAAATAATTTGATTTAACCTCATTTATCCATCGGATTAAACACCCTATGGTAAATAAATACCTTTTACAAAATGGATAAAGAAACTACTTCCAAATCCTTATCTATTGTAATACAGGAACTTATTCTGCAAAACGAGGAAAAGGACAGCTGCTTACAAAGCCTTCTCTTGGCCAACCAACAACAAAAAGAAACAGAAGCTGAAATCCGGCGGCTGAACCGGTCATTAGAACAAAAAGTAATCCGACGTACTGCGCAATATGCTTTTATCAGTCAAATCAATCAGGCCATTGTGCAATCAAAAGATGCCAAGACATTGTTTAGGAATGCGTGCCAAATTGCGCTTGAATTTGGACAGTTTAAAATAGCCTGGATTGGCCGTTTTGACACCCGACGCAAAAAAATTACCCTCCTGAGTTCTGAAGGCATTCCTAAAAAAGACCTCACCCTCTTTGCGAGAGTTCCCTATCAATTCAATGGCGCACAGGATCAAGTACTGCAAACCGGTCAACCTTACCTTTGCAATGATGTAGCGCATAATTTGGCATCAGAAAATTGGAAGCCGTATGCCGCCAAACAAGGAATACGCTCGCTAATTGTACTCCCCATACGGAAAACCGCAAAAATATTCGGCACCTTTAATCTGTATGCTACCGAACCTGATTTTTTTGACGAGGAAGATGTGAAGTTGGTAACCGAAGTAGCCCGCGATATTTCCTTTGCCCTGGGTCTTTTTGAAAAACAAAAAAGGCACAAAATGGTGGAAAACCTCATTTTAAAAAACGAAAAAAGATTCCGGGCCTTGATAGAAAACAGTGCCGATATGATAACGCTTTCTTCAAGAGAAGGCAAATTGTTATATGCCAGCAGCAACGTTACCAAACTGTTTGGCTATGACACCGAAGAGGTGCCCAAAGCAATAGTGAATGATTTTATCCACCCCGATGACCTCCCCGATTTTTTAAAAAAAAGAACCCAACTGTTGGAATCACCGGGTGAATCCTTTTACACTCAAATTCGGATAAAGCACAAAAGAGGCAAGTGGATTTGGTGCGAAACCACCATCACCAACCTTTTGGAAAAAGCAGACATCAATGCCTTGTTGTCGAACTTTCGCGATATTACCGAAAAGAAAGCCATAGAAAAGCAACTCATAAAAAAAGAGGCTTTCAACCGCGGAATACTCGACTCCCTGAGCTCCAACATTGCCGTTATAGAAAACACCGGAGCCATAGTAGCCGTAAACGAGTCTTGGAAAAATTTCGGCAAAGAGAATGGCGACCCTAATCTTCAAAACACCGCGGAGGGCATCAACTATTTTGACGTCTGTCGTATGTCGGCCCAAGCCGGAAATGACTTAGCCGATAAAGTTTTACAAGGCATGATTGCCATTTTAGAAGATAAGGATAACGATTTTTACCTGGAATACCCTTGCAACTCGCCGGAGGAATCAAGGTGGTTTGGCATGCGGGCTATCAAATTTAAAAGTGATGTTCCCATGATTGTGGTTTCGCATACCGATATTTCTGTACGCAAATTGGCAGAGGAAAACCTAAAGCAAAGTGAAGCCCGATTAAAAGAAGCACAGGCCTTAGCACACATTAGCAACTGGGAAGTATGCTTGTTAAGCGGTACGCACAACTGGTCTGACGAATTTTATAACTTGTGTGGATTCAGCCCCGAAGAGATGCAGCCCTCGGCTAAGGCTTTTTTGTTGCTGATACATCCAGAAGATCGCGATAACATCAAAGAAATACTCGATAAAACCAGCACCTCATTTGAAGCCAACTCTTTCAATGCCCGAATCAAAAAGAAAGACGGTGCCATCAGGTATGTTTATACAGAGTGGAAATTTGATTTTGACAAAAACAACAAACCCATTCGTCATTTTGGGATACTTCAAGATATAACCGAAAGAAAGATAGCCGAGCAAGAGCGCGAGAAGTTGTCCAATGACTTAATCCAACGCAATCTCGATTTGGAGCAGTTTACTTATATCATATCTCATAATTTACGGGCACCAACCGCCAACATCATTGGCTATGCCGATAGCCTGCAAGACGAAGACAATACGCCCGAGGAGCAAAAACAATTGGTCAATGGCCTGGCCGCTTCCGTTAGCGGATTAGACACCATCATCAAAGATATCAACGGCATACTGGCTATAAAAGGCGACACGTATGAGAAAAGAGAATTGATTTCGTTATCAAAATTAGTAGATGATGTGGCCAATAGTATTGAACACATCATGAAGAAGCACCAAGTAGCGCTTAAGGCAGACTTTTCGGAAGTCGATAAAGTCATTACGCTAAAAGGCTATATGCACAGCATTTTTTACAATCTAATCAGTAACAGTATCAAATACAGCAAACCCAATGTGCGCCCGATTATCCGTATAAAAAGCAAAAAAGAAGGCCACAAAATAACCCTTCTTTTCCAAGACAACGGCTTGGGTATTGACTTACAAATAAATGGCGGAAAGATATTCGGGTTGTACAAACGATTTCACTCCCATACAGAGGGCAAAGGTTTGGGGCTTTTTATGGTAAAAACACAAGTGGAAGCCATAGGCGGAAAAATCAGTGTGGCCAGCAAACCCAACCATGGTACTACATTTACTATCGAATTTGAAAAACAACCACAAGGATGACAGCAGTGAAACAATTTCTGGTCGTAGACGATGACCGTCAAAATAACTTTTTAACCGAAATGGCTTTAAAGAAATCATTTGAAGCCGCAGAGGTGACTGTATTCATGGTTCCGGAATTGGCCTTGGAACACATTGAGACCCAATTTCAAAACACTGAAGACAAAAAGATAACGATTATTTTAGACATCAATATGCCAACGATGAGCGGTTGGGAGTTTGTTGAAAAATTCAATGCGCTTGATAAAAGCCTTAAGAAGCTATTCGAGATTTATATGCTTTCGTCCTCTATAGACGCGGCAGACATTAATCGGGCCAAGGGTAATCCGCTCATTTTAGATTTTATTGAAAAGCCTTTGAACAAAATGATTGTGAAGAAGATATTTGGCGAGTCAATCTGATAAGGAAGTCAAAAATATCACGGCCGGTGGGATTGGGAGAATTAATGTGTTGAGAAAGATTTTTGATGGTATTAGGAAGTGTTGGATAAACTTCTGCCCGTTTACCAAAAAAGGGAATTATGATTGCAGTTGTAGAAAACTTAGTCTCTTTACTATCCCGGGGATATGCCTATTTACAACACAAGACATGCTTTATGAACAGTAATACTATACAATATGAACCTGATTTGTTTTCTTTTTTGTCTGTAATTAATCTTCCCAACCACACAAATCCAATCCTTTTTCTTTAGCTTCTTTCAAAGTGACTTTGATAACTTCATGCTTGCAAGCGCTTAATCCTCGGCAAAATTCTTTGAGATGGTATTTCTTGGCTCCTTTGCTATTACAGATGTAGACATTATCAGCAGTATCCACAAACGAGGTTAAGGTTATAAAAACCAAAAGTAAGACTGCTTTTTTCATTGGACGACTTTTAAAGTTTTATAAAGATAGGAATTTTAATCAACAGTTAGTTCGTATTCGTTTCCTTCTTGGTCAGTAGCTTTTAATTTGCCATAACCAATCCATTCAACCTCAACCTCAACCACTTCCCCATCTGATTTGGTAATTGTTCCGGTTCCGTATTTGTCTTCCATGCTTACATTACCGGTAACATTGTTTCCGTCAATATCATCACCTGACACATCATAATTATAGCCATAATCACCGCTGCTTCCGGTTCTGTATTCATATTTATAGCTGGTGTCTCTGTGAACTCTTTTTAATTCCTGTTCTGTTAATTCCCCGACGTTAGCCGGCACAAAATTTTGCTGTGGCGCTTGCTCTTTTTGCTGACATGCACTTAAGAAAAGCAGGTTAAATATTGTAAATAACTGCAGTGAAAGGAGTAATGTTCTTTTCATAACGAAAACTTTATTTTAATTCTAATTCAATGGCAAGCGGAATGTGATCTGAAACTTCTCTGGCACTATTAAAATCAGTAAAGTCCTGATAGAATAAAATCGCCTTAGCATTCTTGACTAAAAACTTGTTACTGTTGTACCATATATTGTCAAATTCGTTGGAGAGACAATTGTTATCATCACACCTTTTTTTTAATGATGTCTTTTGGTTTTCAAATGCCGGTTTATATCCCATTTTCTTTAAGGGATTAAAAACTGTATGGGTTTGTGGACAATTAAAATCTCCAACAAAAACAATATTCAGAGAAGGATACTGAGCAGGTAAATTTTTAAAATGTTTGATTTCGGTTTCGGGCTGCTTACTTTTGGTGATGGCGTGGAAGTTGGCTAGGGTAAATTGTTTTTTATGGTATTCAAACGTGGCGTAATAGGGTTCACGATCAATTAATAAACTGAATTTTTTTTCCAACCAAGGTTTATTAACTAATCTAACTTTAGCGGTTTTCCAAAGAAAAGCATAGCGCTCCGTTTTGTAGGCCGAGCTACTTGTTGGATCGCTAATAGCATAATCCCACTTAGCACCTTTTCTGTTGAGTTCGTCGGCTAGTTTGGCAACAGCTTGAGCACCGCCGTATCCGGCAACTACCTCTTGCAAGGCGATTATATCATAACCTTTGACGGTATTGGCAATGTAGTTAATGACGCTGTCAGATTTGGATTGGCCGAGGTTTTCAACGTTCCAAGTTAGGATTTTGGGTTGGGCGGTGAGGGTGGCTGTTAGGAAAAGAAATAATAGAATTAAACTCTTTTTAATTATCATTTAGTTTGTTTTGAGTTATTATTGAAAAAGAGAGAGACTAAAAGACTAATTCCAACTATCAAATCTACTAAATTCCATAATGTTCTGCCAAGTGCAATTTTGAAAAACGGTTGAAACAATAAAGCAAGTCCACAATAAATTATCATTTCTGTCTTTCTACCCTCTTGATTGGCTCTATAAGCTAAAATTGTAAAACCGATTAGTCCTGCTAATCGAACGAATTGGAAATAGCCATAGGGCATGTCTGCGAGGCAGAGAAATAATAAGATAGCTAGAACTATTTTAATTACATTATCCATAATTAATATTATTTTAAATAATATAAGCGAGTACCAGGAATACCAAAACTCCAATACTTTCTACCGTCTGGACTTACTCCAAAACGAAATCCTAAAAACCCAAAACTTGTTCCAACACCTTTTTTGGAAACTGTAGCTCTGAAAGGACCGATATTCTTTGATTTTCTAAAACGCCAAGCCATTATACTCTATCAAATTCTAAAATGTCATTATTAATTTTATCCGTCAATTTCAATTTGTCTTTTGTTATTTCTGAAATTGAATAGTTTATTTTGTTGCCAAGTAAATCAATTTCAATTTCATCTTTCATTGAATTGTAATTCCATTTACCCTTATTCAACTGTTCATTTTCGAAGTACAATAATTCATTATCTGTCAAAGAGCCGTTTCTGAAAAAATACTCTATTTTATCAGGTGAGCCTTTTTGTCTCCAAAATGATTCTTCAATTTTAGGTTTGTCGTTTACAGTATTTGTGGGGTTTGCTTGATTATACATTCCTTTAGCTTGCATTAATGCCTTTGCTTTTTCTTCTTGATACCAAGCATCAGCATAAATATTGGCAAGGTCTCTTTGATAATCTGCAAGTTTATTTAATAGCTCTTTATTGTTACGAAGTTCAACTTCCAATTTATCTTTTTCTGCATCCAGCCTGATAGAACCACTTAATTTTGCTGCATCATTTGCGAGTCGCATATACTCATTTATTTCACGATTAAGCATATCAACCTTTTTACTTTCATCAATGTAAATTTGGTACTCAATAGCATCAAGTTTTTCATCATAAGGCCCCCGCTTTGTTAAAAGTTTTACCACAACAGGAGCAGTTTCTAATACAATGAATAAAAGAGTAATTATCAAACTTGCCCACCAAATTGAGTTTCCTAGAAAGTTAATATTCTGAGGATTTAAACTAAATTTAGAAATATTACCGAGGGCTTCAAGTCTTGCTGGCAAGTCAGCACTTGCAAGTGCTGTTTGTTGACATCTTGCTATAAATGTTGGTTTGTCAGAATTAAGCCTTGATATTTCAGCAAAAATAGGTGAACGCAGCGTATCAAATTTGGCATTGATTTTAGCTTCTTCAGCAATAAAGGTCTTTTGTATTTCACCTTTATCATTGTTTTTATTAGTCAAATCTAATTTAAGAGGGGCTAATTCTTTATTAATATCTGCATTTCGCTTTTGTAAATCAATTGCTTTTTGATTGTATTTCCACTTAGGTTGCCAACCTGTTTGAACTTTTGTCGGTTTACCATCAATTAACTCTGTTTTATAAACAGGTCTAAGGTCATTTTGGTCTTGATACTGATTTTTAGCAATTTCTTTATCGTTATTAGCCTTTTCTTTTTCTAAGGAACTGATTTTTGAATCGATATTTGGAATCTCTGCAATTAAACCAACATAGATTGGATTTTGAGAGTATATGTTTGCTTTCTCATTATCTTGTTGTGCCTGAATATCAGTTAACTTCTTGTTTTGCTCTTCTATTTTGTCATTAAATTCTGTTTCGCAGGAAGCAATATCTGCTCTTTGTATAGCATCTAACTCTTTGTTTATCCTTTTATCAAACATTTTTAATTCAATTGGTTTTGAAACTGTCAAGGCAATAATCAAGGCGATAATAAAACGGGGAGAAGCCATATAAATTTGATTCCAAAACAATCGGTTTCTTTCCGATTTCAGTTCTTCTTTTTTATTTGGGACGGTTTCTTTTTTTATGTCTGTTTGAGTTGGTATTTTTTCTTTCCTAAGACTTAAAACAATATACCTGTCAAGGTTAAATATTACTATCGCCCAAAACACACCAAAAAGTATTGATACAATATTGTTATCAAAAACAAAATGCATAGCATAAGCACCACTAAGCAAAGCAAGACAAGCCGTTAAAAAAATGGTTGCACCAATTCCAGCAAATTTGTTCCATTCCGTTGGGCAATCCTTTATTATCTCCTTATCTGCTCCTGAACAGAGTATAAAGAAGTTCTGCAAACCGCTTGGCTTTCTCATATTATTATCTTGATATTTTTCTCCTAATGCTTTCATATATACTCGAAAGATTTAATTCATTTTTGGGTTTATGCTGTGGTTTCAATGTTCTCAATTCATTACTTTGTTCCGTGTAAATTGGTCTAGGACTAATTAGTGAGTCGAAATTTATTGAAACATCAATTTTTGGCGAACTGATTTGTATCGGATTCAAATTAACTCTGCTCGTAAATTCGGGCATTGGAATTTTTAAAGTTTCGATAACAGGTGTAGGGAAGGTTGAAATGTGAATTTGTTGTTCATCTATTCCAAACTTGTTTGTTGCACTAATTTTGTAATTGCGTTCTGAATTTGGTTTTACTGTAATAGAGTCACTTTCTTTTACTATGCCTATGCCTTCATTTATTACTATCTCGTCAGCTCCTTCTACTTTCCAACTTAAAGTGACTTCAACGCCAGAAATTATATTTTCTCTGTCAGTTTTGAAGTAAACTATTTTTGGTTTAGCTGTTAAATTATTGAGCCAATCTGTCGTGTTTGGTCTTATTGCAGGATTTGTTATTCCTTGGTCAAAACAGCGTAAAAATAATTTTTGAACACGGTCAGGCAGATTTTTGAAATTGTAATGCGGAATTGCAATAACTTCAAAATAATTAGACTTAGAACCAAAAGGAAATAAACCTGCTTGTATCTTTTGTTCAGGTGTGTTTAAATTTTCGTAAGGTGCTTTTGTAGTTCCAATGAAAGGGTGAATACCACAAAGAATTTCATAAAATATGACACCAATAATAAATAAGTCCCACGAAAGTTCTTTATGCTCAATTATGGTTTCAGGTGGATTGTATTTTGGCGTATTCATTTTTGATTGAAAACGAATTTGACCACCATCTGAAATTTGACAAGAATCTAAATCAAGTATAGAAACTAAACCATTTGATTTTACCCTTATATTTTCTGGTTTCAAGTCTCCAATAACATAATGGCCTGTGGCGTGTAGAGCATTTACCGCTTTAGCAATGTTGCTGCACAAGATTAGCCGAAGAATCATTGAATCAGAATTGTCTCTATAGAATTTTTGCCATTCTGAACCTAATTCGGGTTTTAGCTTTACTCTGCATAATTCTTCTAAATCAATGCCTTCTGCTTTTGGCATTATGAAGCCAACAAAATCGTTATTGTCTAAAAGTATCTGTTGAGGCCAAATAAGAAAATTATGACCGTTTCCATCTTGAATATTTGCAGGTGGATTATCCACCATATATCTTACTTTATATCGCCTTTCATTTGTTCTCTTGTCAGGATATAATATTTTGGCAACTGAATTTCGATAATTAGCAGGGCTTAAAATTTCATATACTGCACCTTCTCCACCTTCACCGAGTGGATTGTCGGCAACAGACAAAGTTGCTCCATTCTGTAAAGTGAAGTTCTTAGGCATTGCTTACGTTGATTATTAAAGTTCCTAGAATTAAGGTTTTGTCATCTATTTCAGATTCAAATTTTGAGTTACCATTATGAAGAAATTTCAACCATAAATCATCAATTTCTTCTGATGATTTACCGCTTGTAGCAAGTTCTCTTAGAATTGCTACATTGGGGTTAAAAAATTTCGGGTATGGATTGTTTAATCTTTCGTATAGTTGGGTTTCGTCATTAAAACGATTTAACTCAAAAGTAGCAGATTCACACCCGTCCGACATTAAAGTGAAAGACTGAATTTGGTTGTTAACTTTTATTGTTCTAATAAATTCATTGGGCTGTTCCCAAATGTCCGAGGTAATAAAAATGGTTTGATTAGCTTCTTCTCCTTTGAAGGGTTCTAAAACCGAATACCAATTGTTGTCGAAATCTTGGTAACCTGCTCTACCATCTCCAATATGACTGCAAATCAGCCCTGACTTACTAAACACAACAATTATAGATGTAGCGGCTAAAGATTTGATTGACAAATTATTTTCCAAAGAATATTCTTCAAACTTTTTATAAAGTAATTTATAAAACTCAATAAAGAAGCTATCAACTTCTATTTGTTCTTTCTGAATTAATTCTTGAAAAGAAATTTTGGAAAATATCTCATTAAGTAATTCGATACCCTTATCAACAACGATTTTGGAACCTAAATCTGAATGGCTAGCGGAGCCAGCTCCGTCAGAAACAATTGCTATACCATAATCCATTTCTAGATTGAAAAACACACCATTTGAATCTTGACAAGGTGAATTATCTTCAATATGTCTTCCTCCAATTGAACTTCCCTTAGCAATTACCCAATTACCATACATATAACTATATAGGTGTTTGTGTAAAGTCTCCGCCGCCCCAACCAGTCCTTGTGAAGTCTTGTACAGTTTCAAATTTCACAACTTCACCTTCGGTAGATTGACTAACTTTATCAAGACTATTACTTAACCATTTGAACACATTATCAAACTTTTGCCAATCTATTGGTAGTGGTGGGAATTCAGGAGTCGAAATTTTATTCATAATATTTTGGTCTGATCCTTCTACACCCATTGGCAAAAACGCAAAGTGCTTTCCTTTATGACCAATATTAATTTCATTTGCTAATCCATCAATGTCTTGGCCTTGGTCAGGGTAGCCGTCTGTCATTAAAACTATCCAAGGTCTAAAAAATCCAATTCCATTGTTTCTATACCATTGTTTCCTGTCTTCAACTATTTTTATTGCTGCTCTAACTCCATCAACCAATTTTGTAGAGCCTTTTATTTTCAAAGGAAATTTGTCAGTAGTATCCATGTTATCAACTAAGGCAGGTTCTTGAACACATTCAATTGTTGAATTGAAAGTGATTATTGAAACTTCAACTGAAAATCTAGTTGAATTTTTAGATTTTAGATAATCGCCAAAACCTAGAAGTCCTTTATTTAATTCGTTAATAGGACCTCCTTCCATTGAGTACGAGGTATCTAATACAAGTACACAAAGACATCTTGTGTCAAAATTCTCCGGTGTTTCTCCTTGAAATGGTGTAATTTGAGTCATACTATTCAATATTAATTAGTTGATAAAATGATATTCCAAAAATGATAAGGATGATTATCAGAAAAAGACATCCTTTGGAATTTGCTGTTTTTCTATATGTTAGTCCGGGAACACCGGTTTTAAGGGAATAACCTTTTGTACTAAAAGAGCCTAGTTTAGTTCGTACACTTGGTGAAATTCCGGATTTACTTATATTAAAACCAAACCCTTTTCCTATGTTGATTCTTTTACTAAAACGAAAACCCATATAATTAACCTTTAAACTATCAATTTTAACATTTCCCTCTGCAACCAAAATGCACTCTTGTCATTTTTATTAACAAATGTTTATTTAAGCATTTGCCACCGAAACAGCCTATGGAGTACTGTTCCGGCGCAAATACTACCACAATTATATTATCGGGAACACGACCAAATGAGGCTGTCTCCTTTATCGGCATTGTTTTTCCAATTGAGGACTTGTAGATTGTTTACATTGTCATTGCCTCCCATGGCTACCGGGAAAATATGGTCAATTTCCCAACCATACATTGAATCTCTATTACCATGGTCTGTATATCTGATGGCAAAACCGCAAAGGTCTCTTCGCCATAATTCGGAGGGATAATTCGGGATGATAGTGGCTTTGCTCCAAACCAATTGTTTGATCTCCTCGGACCAAGCGGAACCATTACAGTCTGTGTTAGGTTTTCTAATCATGTAGAAGTTAATATTTCCAAGTATCCGCTTGGGTTTTAGTATAAGAAACATAAAATTTTGCCGGAGCGCTTTCTTTAAAAACGCTTACTGTTCCGCCATTCTTTTGATTACAAAAAGCATTCTTCTCTAATTTTAATGCATCTTTTGAAGCTATATTGGTGATCTGGGAAACATAAAAATCATTTTTAACCTTGTTCAGTTTATCCCCTAACTTGTATGTAATAGTATTGTAGAAACGGATTGGGGTTGATTGTTCCGAAAATGTTTTGGTGCTTGTTTGTTTTGAAGAAGGAAAACGTAGTAAATCACAATCTCTAAAGAGGGTTTCATTAATCTTAAACTCTGAAACAGTTTTTGACGTCTTTGACGGAACAGCAATTACTTTTGCTTCAATTACTTCTACGCCACTGGTGCTGTTTGTGGCCAAAGTATTTGAGGTATATCCTGACAATGACAACCATCCCCATTGCGTAAACCCTGTTGTTTTGGTTGTTTTTGAAGCGGTATCACTAGAATTACTAAAGATTCTGTTTTGGTAATAATCATAAGCTCTGTCATTAATAACATAGAAGCTTTCCTCTAATTGAAGATAAATAACTTCACTAGTCTTATTGTAAAAAGTAAACCCGGCATTTCCGCTTTCCGACCAAAGATTGTAACTTATTTTACAATTGTTATCTTCAAAAACTATGGCGTTCCCTGAAGGTTTTACCGTTTCTGATTTGGTTTCATAAATCTGATAATAAGGAATAACTGCATTACACGATACCAAAAGGCATAGTAATAATAGTGAGGTAATTTTTTTCATGGTTTGATTGTTTGAATTAGTAATCAAACTTATGACTAATGAAATTGCCTTCCTTACGGATTTCCGTAACGGCATAAAAAAACACTCCTGAGAGTGTTTATGAATTATAAAACTGATTACATTTTCTGATAACCTGCTTCTCCGTTGCGTTTGAGTTTGACCTTGTAATTATCACAACGGTCACAGCGGTAACTGGATTGCCAAGTTAAAGACAACTCATGCACCCCTTGCGTTCTCCCAATCTTAGATATGTTCCAATCATAGGAATAGCCAAAAGTAAACTCACTTGATTTAAAAGAAAGGACTGGGTTTATTGAGGTCACCAAATGACTATTTGATGCTCTTCCTTCAGGGTTTGTAACAGCAATAACACCAAAACTGAATCTGCTGTAGTCCATTACCCCGCCAATATCCAATCGATTATATTGCCCTTGTCGCATATAATTGGCTGTAATTAACAAAGTAGAATCTTCGGGAATGAGTTTGGAAGGTGAATTTAGAAATTCAAAGTAAAATCCACCATGAACCGTTAAAAACAAGTCTAATGGCACATTCGCATTCTCTCTGAAGGAAATGTCAGGTCGGTTCAAATGTTTTACCGCTGCCCCAAACCAAGCATTATCTTGGTCGAATACAAAACCTGCAGAGAAATCCATGAAGTTAATTTTGTTGCTGTAGTTCATCACACCGGGATCAACACTGCCGGGACTAATGGCTCCGGTATTGATATTAATCTGATCTTCTAACAATAGGTTATTAAAATTATAATCTTTCCTGCCATAACCTGCCTCGAGACCTAATCTCAATCGCCAATCATAATCCAAATCTATGCGATAAGAAAAGACGCCGTTGAACTTGAAATAGTTGTAGCCGGTAAAGACTTCACTGTGGTTTAAAACCGTCACACCTACTCCTATTTCGTCACTAATCAAGTTGTTGGCAAAGCCAAATTGGGTGTCTATTTTTCGATTCCCATCGGGCCATTGACGCCTGTGAATGATTCCGGCATTCCAAGTATTGGAAATTCCGGTAAAAGCAGGATTAAGAATTTCAGGCACCAAGTAAAACTGGGTAAAGACAGGGTCTTGTGCCTTTATGTTTATTGAAAAAAGTGTAAAAACTATTAGGGATACTATTTTAAATTTCATTTGTATGGCGCTTATTTAATTAAAACAAAAGTCTGATTCTCATTCACTATCGTACCATAAAAAGTCTCTGCAGTTACCTTACTGTAATAGTTCCCGTTTTCGGCATTGAATCCATTAATTTTTCCATCCCATCCTACTAAAACTTCCCCGGTTTCAGTATACACTATAGAACCCCAAGTATCATAAATATCCAATCTAACGTTTTTAAGTCTTTTGGTTACCGGTCTATAAGTATCATTTACACTATCATCATTTGGGGTAAAGGCTGTGGGCACCACTAACAAGTATCCTTTTTCAACTATCAGTGTTATGGTTTGTACATAAACGCATCCAAAAGGGTACGTTACCGTTTGGGTTACCACATAATCTCTGGGAATAAAATAAGTGTGAACCGGATTTAATTCTGTTGAAAAAGTGCCGTCTCCAAAATCCCAAGAAACTGAGACATAATCTCCTGTAATGGTACTGTTAAATTGAATTGGATCACCAATAGAATAAATACCGTAAGTAGTGTAACCGTAAGATGTGGCTTCAAAAGAAGCATAACCAATTTCAGGATTATCCACATCAACAGTGTAAGTTGCATTACAACCTACATTATCTGTTACGGTTAAGATTACAGTTCCGTTAAGGTCTGAACTCATGATTTGACCATTGGCACCACTCACGTTACCGCTTGACCATTGGTATTGATAAGGGGGAACACCACCACTAGCTTGCGCTACAAAATTTTGGGTAACTTCATGACTGGCACAGTCAAAATCTGTTTGTGTAGTTACTGCGATTACAATCGGAGCGGGTCTGGTTAGTGTATATTGTCCTGAAGTTGTACAATTATTGGCATCTGTTACGGTTACTAAATAATTCCCGGCATTTAAATTGGTTAGGTCTTCTGATGTTACACCGTTTGTCCAACTGTAAACAAATGGCCCAGTTCCGCCCGATACAATCAAATTAATTGCTCCGCTATTAGCCACATTACAATCCAAAGGGTTAGTAATATTGGCTGAAAGTACTAATGGTTGAGGCTCTATTATGGTGAATGTTCTCACTATAAAACAAGGTGTTCCATCGGAAATTGTGGCGGTATAAGTTCCGGGAGGTAAATTGTTTCTAATTAATCCGGCAGTACTGCCATCACTCCAAGTCAAAGCTACCGGGGCAATACCTCCGGTTAAATTCAAATTGATACTTCCATTGTTGGCACCATAACACGATACATTGGTCACTATAGGATTTACGGTAAAGATTGGTGCTTCAGGGATAACTATGGTTTGAACTTTAACACAACCTACATTATCGGTTACAGTTATAATATAAGTTCCGGCTGATAAATTAGTTTGATTTAAAGTAGTCGCTAAATTATTCCATTGGTATTGATAAGGTCCATTTCCACCTGAAATAGTAACTGATAGCGAAGCATTATTGGCTCCATAACAGGTTATAGGTGTGGTAGTATAATTAATCAAAATTTCACTCGACTGTGTAATAGTCACAGAGAGATTTTTAACACATCCTTGATTGTCTGTAACCGTTAAGTCATAGACACCCGCAATTAAATTGTTTAAGTTTTGGTTGGCACTTGTAAATCCGTTAGGACCGGTCCAAGAGTAAGTATAATCAGAAGTAATAGGATTTGGTGTTCCGCCGGAAACATTCACGGTAATAGCTCCGGTAGCCTCTCCGTAACACAAAACATTCGTTTGACTTGATAACCCTACTACCAACAATGGTGGTTGTGTTATGGTAAAGGTGGCGGTTTTGGGGCCACAATTATTGGCATCTGTAACAGATACTACATAAGTTCCCGGACTGAGATTAGCAATATCTTCTGTACCGGCATAAAAACCTCCATTCTGAGTCCAAGTATAAGTATAGCTTCCGGTTCCTCCCGTAACAGATATGTTGACACTACCATTGGCACTATTAAAACAAGTGATATCATTTTCACTATCAACAGTAATCACAATATCTGCCGGTTCAGTAATGGTATAGGTATCTGAAAAAGGACATCCGCCTGCATCATTAATGGTTACATTATAAACCCCGGGAGATAAATTGGATATTGAAGTGTTTGTAGAAGTATAACCGTTTGGTCCAGTCCAATCTAAAAGATATGGGGAACCTGTAGAAAATGGAATTCCTCCTGTTATATTAGTCGTAATAGAAGCTGTATTTACACCAAAACATAAATTATTGTTGACAACAACATTCGGATTAATAGCGGGATTAACAACAACAGTAACGGTAAAATTGTTTCCAACACAAACCCCAGATGTTGGTGTCACTGTGTACGTAACTGTCGCCGGACTTGTGGTAGTGTTAATTAATGTCTGACTGATTTGATTTTGAGGAATACTCTCAGCTGTCGCTCCGGTAACTGAACCAAGAGGGCTTATTGATGGAGTTGACCAGACATAAGTTGTTCCAACAGGAACTACATTTCCGTTTGCATTTGTTGGTGTAACTGTAAAAGTTGTACTACTACAAATAGTCACATTTTCCGCTGCAATAACAGGGTTCGGATTTATAATTACTTCAGCTGTATTTGTTGTGATTACCGAACATCCTCCGGTAATTGATGGAAAAGTAACTACACAATAATAATAGTTTGTACCTGCCGTATTTGAAGGAGGTGAGTAAGTTGCTCCGGTTGCTCCGGTTATAATTATACCACCTGTGGCCGAATTAATTGCATTGGAATACCATTGATAATTTGGTGTGCCAACGCCATTAATAATAGTAAAGGATAAAACAGTTGGAGCCTGACCCAAACATATAGTACTTGATATAGGCTGTGTTGTAAAATCAGGGGCTAAGTTTACAGTAACTGTGGCTATTGCACTGGTGACATCACACCCATCGCCTGCATTTTGCGTTACTAAACAATAATAATAAAGTGTACCCGCTGTAATTGTTGGTGGTGTGTAAGAACTATTTGTTGCTCCAACAATTATTGAACCGGAAGTAGTATTGTTAGCTGATGAAACATACCACTGATAAGAATAAGTACTTCCAATTCCGCCATTAGCTATCACTTCTAAAACGCTAGCCGGTGTATTTTGACAAACGGTCTGCTGAGCCAACGGTTGGGTTGTCAAAACAGGATCAGGAACAACTATAACTGCAGCTAAATCACTAGTTATAATCCCACAACCAGCTCCATTCAAACTAATGGTTACGTAGAAATAAAATGTTCCGCTGGTGTTAAAAGTAGGTGGAGTATAATTTGGTGAATCAGTCCCTACAGGAATTCCGCCGGTTGTTGAATTTGTTGTATTGCTATACCACTGATATGTTGGAGTACCAACACCGCCATTATAAGAAACAGCTAATGCCGGTATTACGCCGCCAACACAAATACTCTGACTGCTCAAAGGCTGACTATTAATCGTAGGTAAAGGATTAATTGTGATAACAGCTGAAGCGGAGGTTATACTGGTACACCCCCCGGATGAAAAAGTGATAACACAGTAATAGGTATTTGATATGGTATTACTTGGCGTATAAGTATCATTTATTGCCCCTGAAATGGGTCCGTTATCATCATACCATTGATAGGAAGCAGTTCCGGTACCGTTAGTGTAAGCCACCGTTAATGGAGACAAAACAGAGCCTTCACAAACTGTTGCTGATTGCGGTTGAGTAGTTATTATTGGTGATGGAACAACAACTACTGAAGCCGTAGCACTGGTCACGTTACATCCCAAACCTGTTTGAGTGATAATGCAATAATAATAGGTGGTACCAATTGTATCGGTTGGTGGTGTAAATGTATCTGTTGTTTGTCCGGTTATTAATTGTCCGTTTGTAGTATTGTTGGCGGTATTGCTATACCATTGGTAGGAAAGTGTTCCTATTCCTCCGGTTACACTAACTGATAATGTTGTGGCCGTTGTGCTTTGACATTGTGTTTGATTGGCCAATGGTTGGGCTGTAACTATTGGGTCGGCTACTACAATAACCTCTGCGGTATCGCTATTTATGATACCACAACCATTTCCGTTTAGCGTTACAACAACATAATAATAATAAGAGCCTGCTGTAGTAAAGACAGGCGGAGTATAAGTTGAAGCTGTTGCTCCGTTAATTGCCGTTCCACCAGTGTTACTATTAGAAGTGTTACTGTACCACTGATAATTTGGAGTTCCAACACCTCCGGTATAAGAAACTAATAATGGACTTATGGTTCCTCCAACACAAATGGACTGAGTGGTTTGTGGTTGCACATCAATGGTTGGTAAATCATTTACGATTACAGTAGCTGTATTTGAAGAAGCACTGGTACAACCACCGGAAGTAAAAGTAACGATACAATAATAATAAATGGTCCCAACTGATGATGATGGAGGAGTAAAATTGGAATTCGTTGCTCCTCCAATAAGAGTGCCTCCTGAATTGGAGTTCAAAATATTACTATACCATTGATACGCTGGTGTTCCTATTCCATTAATATAACTAACAGACAAAACAGTTGTTGCTCCATTCAAACAAACCGTCTGACTAACGAGCGGTTGAGTTGATATTGATGGTGCGGGAACTGTAACAACAGCTGCAGTCGTACTGATAACTGAACATCCTAAACCGGTTTGCGTTATTATACAATAGTAATATATTGTCCCAATTGTTGTCGTTGGAGGTGAATAAGTACTACTTGTTGCTCCTGTAATTGCAGATCCTGTTGTAGTGTTGTTATTTGCGTTACTGTACCATTGATAACTGAAAGTTCCGCTACCACCATTGGCTACAACTTCTAAAATATTTGCCGGTGTATTTTGACATTGCGTTTGTGTAACTAATGGTTGAGTTGTGATAGTAGGATCAGGTAAAACTATTACCTCAGCAGTATTACTTGTCGTAACACCGCAACCATTTCCGCTTAAAGTGATTACTGCATAGTAGTAATAGGTTCCAGCTGTATTGAAAACCGGTGGTGCATAGGTTGCTGAAGTAGCACCTGAAATTAAAGTGCCACCACTATTGCTATTAGTAGTATTACTATACCATTGGTAAGCGGCAGTACCTATTCCCCCGGTATAGGATGCAGTTAGTGAGGTTATTACACCGCCTACACAAATCGATTGTGTTGGCTGTGGTTGGGTGACTATGGTTGGTAATGGATTTATTGTTACCGTTGCCAATTGAGAGGTCAAACTTGAACATCCGCCGGAAGACAAAGTAATTACACAATAGTAATATAATGTTCCTACTGCACTAGATGGCGGACTATAGGTTGCATTTGTAGCTCCCGGAATTAATGTTCCACCACTGGTAGAACTGGTTGTATTGGAGTACCACTGATAAGTTGGTGTTATTGCCGAACTATTCAAAACAACTGTCAAAACTGTTGGTACACCTCCTAAACATACCGAACTTGAAACCGGTTGTGTAGTTATAGATGGAGCCGGATTAACATTGACAACATAATTGACCGTTGGACCAACACAACCATTAAAGGTTGGAGTGATTACATAAGTAACCGTCCCGGCGTTGGTATTTGTTGTAGTTATAGTCTGTATTGGAATTGTATTCCCCGTTCCTGAAGAAGTAAATCCTGTAATGCCCGCAGTTGCACTTGCTGTCCATGAAAATGTAGTACCAGCTGGGTTGGCAGTCAAATTGACTACTGTGGTAGATGAACCCGAACAAATGGTTTGGCTCAAAACCGAATTAGTAATTACCGGTGCGGTATTAACAGTGAAACTTTGGGTAGCAGTATTAGAAACACCACATTCGTTAGTAGCTGTAAAAGACACTGTGTAAGGACCTCCTGCAGGGTAAGCTATAGTTCCGGGATTCAAAGCATTAGAACTAGAAGGTGTTCCACCCGGAAAGAGCCAACTATAGGTCAATGTACCGCCTGTAGGTGCGCAATTGGTAACATTACCTACCGGAGTTATATTTGCTGTACCACAAGAATTACTAATCGGAGCTACAGTAACCGTTGGTGGTTTTTTTACAGTTACTGTTTGTGAAGTTGTAGTTGTCCCACAAGAATTGATCGTACTTAAGGTTATAGTGTAAGTACCCGGTACTGTAAAGTTGAATGTAGCATTTGCCGTTGTTTGATTTGGAATAGTTACCGTTGAAGCTGCACAATAAAGAGGTGTATGTGTTACTTGCCACAAATAAGCTGGTGCAGAACATTGATTTGCTAAATTAGTTGCATTGGTTGCTGTCACCGCTAGAGGAATACAGCCGTTATTAGTATTTAAATTAAATTGGGGAGTTAAAACAGATTGAACACATAAAACCTTTGTAATTTCATCAACACCACATCTATTTCCTATTTTTAATGTAATTGTGTAAGTTCCTGTCACAGAAAAAACAGGACAAATAGACGAACTACCACTCAACCAAGAATTGGTATTTGTTGAACCAAAATCATTTCCTAATGTTCCACTTGCTAAAGTAAACCCTGTATTTGGTGAGATTGTCCAAATTAGTTTAGGTGTTGAACAACTTGTAGATGATGCGGAATCGCCTCCTGTAGAAGTATTCGTAAAACATATTTGGTTGCCAATACATACCGTCGCTTGAGGTAAACTAAAGTTTGCTATTGGAGGTGTTGATATCCTTATAGGCACAACTGAAGCTGATGATTGATCACAAGGATTTATCGCTGCTATACTTGCAAAAAAAGAATTTTGATAAGTTGTAGTACCTGAAGTACTTGTTGTTCCGCATGAACTAATTAAAAAATTATGTGTTACAGAGGCTGGAGGAGGATGATTAAAATTTATTGGAGCAGAACCATCATTAAATGTGACAACATAAGTTGTTCCAGGAGGGTTATTATCAGTACCTGTTATTGGAAATGTTAAAGAAGAAGAAATACAAATATCTGTATTGCCCGGATTTCCCAATCCTACAGCTGGATTATTTCCCACGAAGACCTTGTAAATTTTAACAATATTACATCCATTTTGTGCAGTTATTGTATATGTTAATGTCCATAAGCCTACTTGGTAGGTATGAGATAAATTTGTCCATGATGTACCTGTAAAATTAGGAGAACCATCACCCCAATTAATTGTATAATTTGTATTTGTTGCAGTTGTAGTTGAAGAATTAAAGAAATCAATCTGGGATGCCTGATTTGAACATTCTCTAAAAGTTGTAAAACCATTGAAGACAATAGAATTTGCGGATGAATTCAAATCTGCATTTGCTTGTGGATTAACTGTTACAATTACACTTCCCGAAACATTAATAGGATTTGGTGGCAGTGATGAATCTTCAACACTGACCAATGTATATGTAAAAACACCAGGTGTTGCTGTACTAGCAGGAACCGTTACAGAGCTATTGCTACCATTCGTTGTTACTGTTAATGGAGCCCCATTGTTAATTTTATAAGTAAATGTATAAGGAGCTGTCCCATCACTACCCGTAAAAGTAATTACTGGACTAGTAGAATTTTGACAAACGGTTGTAGTTCCTGTTATCGTTGCTGATGGCGGCGGTAAAATTTCCAGGGGATTAGCTACCCCTATTTGACAAACCAACAGTAATAATAAAATGACAAAGTATTTTTGTTTCATAATGTATTTATGAGCGTTATCTTTTTTAATTTGGAAAGCTTTGGGGAGCAAAACGAATACATAAATTAGAATTAACCTAATTTATCGGACAAAAATAATTAAATTTATCTTACAAACTACCCCCTGAAATTTAATTCACACTCCCTTTCATAACAATAGTTTTTCCCTTGATGATTGTATGTTATCGGCGCGTTAAGTTCTGTTTTCATGAACGTTATATAATTATACACCGAACGAACAGAAATGCCCAACTTCAATGAAATATCATTGGTATTCCCTGCCCTATTCGCTTTTAAAAGCTCGTGTATTTTTATGATAACTCTTATGTCCAAAACAATACAATTTTAACTAATAAGACTGCAACCGAAATGCAGTTAAGCCTTTTGTCAAAATTAAATCCAATAAAATTGCATTCCTTACGGATTACCGTAAAGAGCCTATTAAATTAAAATTTGGTAATTACGCTATCCCTAAATCTTTAGCAATAGCAATTAAGTGAACCGTATTGTTGGCTCGGAAGTGGTCTTTGAGTTTGCTCAATCTTTTTTCGATGGTGCTCTTACTGTTGGGCGTGATGCCTAATTCTTTGAATCGGTTTTCCAATTCGTCTTGAGTGATACCTATGGAAAGTTGCTTGATCAATTCTACATCAAAATCATCAATTTCTCTGGTGGATTTGTCTCTTAAAACATGGGCCAAATGGGGTGACAAATAAATCTCATCACTTTTTGAGACTTGCAAAATAGCCGCTTTTAATTGGTCAATACTGTAGCGCCCTTTGTGAACATAAGCATTCACCCTACTTTGTTCTAATAACGATTTTATCTTAAACCCTTTGTCTTCGATCGAGTAAACAATAATCTTGAGTTCGGGTTGTAAGTTCCTGATTTGCTCAATAGCCACATCGCCCGATTTGATTTGGACTTCCCGATGGTCGGGTTCAAAGGATAAATCCGAAATAAAAAGGTCATACGGTTCACCGCTGTTGAGTCCTTTTTTTATCTTGAGTAGCGCATCATCACAATATTTTACATGGTCAATATGCTCGATTTTCAAATCGGTTAAGGTTTGCATTACAGCTATATTAATACTGTCAATATCTTCGGCCACTAATACTCTTTTAAACATAATCACTTGGGTATTTGGATAATAACTCTGAAACCTTTATCGATTTCATGGTCAAAAATAATGTTTCCCTTAACCGCATGAATACGGTTTTCCGCATTTTGCAATCCTTTTTTGTTGATTTCTGCTGTGGGCAATCCTTTTCCGTTATCGGTATATTTTATTTCAATGCTCTTAGGCTCATTCGAAAAAACCAATACGACCAAACTAGCCTCGCTGTGTTTTTTCATATTCACCATCAACTCTTGAACCACTCTGTACACCGCATTTTTAGACTCCCGATTGATTTTACCCCAATCAATTGCCGTACTGTTTTTTGTAATAATATTGACTTCTTCACTGTTGAATCCGGTTATTAAATCGAGTAAAACCTCTCCAAATCTTTCATCGGTTGGAATCTCACTGTTGGTTTGCGAAATATCCCTTGCCTTGCCATAAATAGCGTCTAAATTTTCTATCAACAACTCTTTTTTCTCCGGGTTTTGCAAATCCTGGGTTTCGGCAAAAGTCATGGTTTGAAAAACATCATTGGCCAATTCGTCGTGAATTTTTTTGGCAATCCTATTTTCGGTTTCATGTACAGAAGCCAATACTCTTTTTTTGTTTCGTTTTCGGATGTAGTAAATAAGACCCATAAATGCCAACACTACAAACATAGCAATCACTATAGACCACTCTTTCTGGGTTTTATATTTTTCTTTCTCCTCTAATGCCTTTTGGGAATCGTATTTAATTTTGGCAAACTGATTTTTAGCGGTTTGCCTCACTTTGGTCAAACTATCGGACAACTCAATTTGCTCTAACGCCAATGCCTTAGCTTTACTGGGTTCACTGGTTGAAATCATAAACTTTAGTGCTTCGAGCTTATCATCCGGACTTTGAACTGTTTGCGCCGCATCATACGCTCTTTGGGCAAAATCAAACGCGAGTGCTGTATTGCTGTTTTGATAATATTCCGCCATGTGCATCAAAGACGAAGTCAACTCAAGGGCATTGTTTAAACTATCTCTAATGGCTAAAGATTGGTTTAACAAACCTTTGGCTTTGGGATGATTAGTCTTAAAATAAGCATATCCCAAATTGTCGAGTACTTTGGCATAAACCCACTTTTCGTTTACAAGAGAATCGTTTTGAGAGATGGGCGTTAGGATGTTGATGGCTGTTTTAAAATCTTTTTTGTCGAGATAAACAAGAGAAATATTATTCTTTACAATACACTTATTGACTTCACTCAAAGTGTCATTGTAACATTTGTTGAAATATTTAATGGCTTCATCGTAGTTGTATAACTCTTGGTACACTATCCCCAAAGTATTGTATATATAAGGTAGATACTTTGGACTATCGCAGTTTTCATAGGCTGCTGTAGCAGTAGTCTCGGCACCGGAGAAATCACAAAAAAACCTTTGTAATTCTGCCATCTGATACAAAGCATAGGCCTTTTGTTCTTTACTGGTAGCGACGCCATTGGCTTTTTCAAAATAGTAGAAAGCACTGTCGTATTTTTGGGCATTTGATTGAAGAAAAGCCTTTTCGACCAATTGATCATAGCTTTCCTTCTCCTCATTAGGCACTACCGTATTACCACCGTCGCAAGACAGCATCAGCATACCACATAAAAAAATCGGGAAAATTAACCTTTTGAGTATCATTTCCCGAAATTATTAAATTAATTCAGACCGTTGTAATTTATGTTAAAAAATTACGGTTTTGGTGGAGGCGGTGGTAATAATCCTCCGGATTGCCCTCCCGTATCATCCGCTGTGGTAGTTAGTTCAGGTGCGGTTTCAGCAACTGAGTCTGTTGTACACGAAGTCATTCCCAATGATGACACGATAAAAAACGAAAATAAAAGTATTTTTTTCATGATATTGTTTATTAAAAATTTGACATAGGTGTGGCTGTTCGGGTGCTGCCCGAAGCCTTGGCAAAGGCAATTGCCATTGCGGAAACATTGTATTTGAAATACTGTTTTGGGAAGTGAAGTGCGCTGCTACAGAACCGTCATTTTATACTTCCCGAATAAAAATTCGGCACTGTATAGCGTCACTTTGTTTGAACTAGTTTTGTACATTTGTTCTTATCGCGAAACAGAACAAGAACTAATTCTGAAGCAAAGGAATGGGGTTTTTGTTGCAGTGTTTATAGGGAATTCCGGTATTTCCGATAATTCCCAACTTTTCCTTAAAAATCCTGTCCAAGTATGAAACAAAATGACTTTGAAGCTTATAAAAAGGCTATAAAACAGCATTACGAAAAAGAAAAAAATGGCTATTACTCGAGTTATTTGCTACAACCAAGTAGGGCCAATTTGAGAAAACTGTGTGTAGAGCGATTGAAAGAAAATGCTACAAATGATGATCTGAACACTTTCAGAATTCACATGGGATTTGACTTCATACCGGAGCATAAAAACAGGTTAAAAGAGGAAACAGATCGTTTTAGAGCGATTGAGAATTTCTTAAAAGGAAGTACCGACAGTAATGATCTTGATACTATCAATTTGACGGCTATATTGGTTGATTTTTCACCAAGACCTTTTTTGAAGTTTGTAAGGGCTATTAACGGAGAAAAAGACACACCAACAGTGGTTGATGTAAAGAAGGAAGAATCTAAAACAGTAGCTACTACCGATTTATTTACGGAAAAAGGAATCAATTCAAAAAAGAAATGGATGGCAGGCCTAATTGGTTTTACAGCGCTATTTTCTATAGGCTATACCGCAAAGGATATAGTACTTCCTGAAAAACAATGCATGCAATGGCAAAAGGATCATTATGAAGTATTGGAATGTGATAGTGAAGTGAATGCTCTTTATACCGCAAACAGCATTGAACCGATAAATGAAAAGCTTTTAGACTTTAAAAAAATTGAAGTCAACAACCATACACCCTTTTTTGAGAAAGGAAAAGCCATTGTTTGGTATTGCAAAATAAGTGATACTGAAATTGACTGTTTCAACGGCAGTGGAGACGGGTACCATCCTGTCTTAGATAAATCGTTACGTCCTATTACTAAGTACATCATTGATAAATATGTACCAAAATAAATTACAGTTAGTGAGGGAAGCCATTTGTGTTAAACAAGGCTTCTCGATACTATTTACAAATACAAAAACTGTCGTTTTTATATTTATAAATCACTCGAAGTGACGTAGCGAAAACATAAAGTTGTAAAGAACGTCAGTTCGAGTGTTTTTTATGGAGTGCAACGGAACAAAAAGTGTATCGAGAACCGTTGTCTAAACGAGGCTTCTCGATACTATTTTACAAACTAAAAATTAGCATTTTTAATTTGTAAAATCACTCGAAGTGACGTAAAGAGGACGTTTTGTTATTAAGAAGTCGTCAGTTCGAGTGGTTTTAACAGAACTTCCTACCACAGCACTTACCCGTCAGTTCGAGTGTTTTTTGTGGAGTGCAACGGAACAAAAAATGTATCGAGAACCGTTGTGCGAGCGAGGCTTCTCGATACTATTTTACAAACTAAAAATTAGCATTTTTAATTTGTAAAATCACTCGAAGTGACGTAGCGAAAACATAAAGTTGTAAAGAACGTCAGTTCGAGTGTTTTTTGTGGAGTGCAACGGAACAAAAAATGTATCGAGAACCGTTGTACGAGCGAGGCTTCTCGATACTATTTTACAAACTAAAAATTAGCATTTTTAATTTGTAAAATCACTCGAAGTGACGCGTTGAAGACGTTTGGTTGTAAGAACGTCAGTTCGAGTGGTTTTTTATGGAGTGCAACGGAGCAAAAATTATATCGAGAACCGTTGTGCGAGCGAGGCTTCTCGATACTATTTTTAAACTCAAAAGCTGGCGCTTTTAACTTTAAAAATCACTCGAAGTGACGTAAAGAGGACGTTTTGTTTTTAAGAACGTCAGTTCGAGTGGTTTTAACTGAACTTCCTACCGTAGCACATACCCGTCAGTTCGAGTGATTTTAATAACCGAAAACGATAGTTTTCAGTTATTAAAATAGTATCGAGAACCGTTGTTTCAACCAAACTTCTTTTTAGCCAAATTAGGTAAAGCATCATACTCCCCATTTATCAAGGCTTCTTTCTTGGCTTTTGACCACTTCTTAATTTGCTTTTCTTTTTCTATAGCGAAGTTTATATCCGTAAACTCAGCATAAAAAACTAAAGTAACCGGTCTTCTTTTGGCTGTATAACAATCGGGGTAAAAGCCTATTTCATGTTGGAATAACCTTTGGGTTAGGTTACTTGTCACTCCGGTGTAATAAGTGCCGTCGGAACATTTCAATATGTATACGTAGGATTGTTGCATATTGTAAAAGTAAGAAATAATTTATTTTAACGAGCTTCTAGATACATCCCGATAGCTATCGGGACACTCGAAGTGACGGTTATGAGGTTTTTAGACTTATGGTGTTATTTGCACTTGTCGTCAGTTCGAGTGGTTTTAACAGAACTTCCTACCACAGCACTTACCCGTCAGTTCGAGTGTTTTTTGTGGAGTGCAACGGAACAAAAATTGTATCGAGAACCGTTGTACGAGCGAGGCTTCTCGATACTATTTTACAAAGCAAAAACTAGCGTTTTTACTTTGCAAAATCACTCGAAGTGACGCGTTGAAGACGTTTGGTTGTAAGAACGTCAGTTCGAGTGGTTTTTGTGGAGTGCAACGGAACAAAAATTGTATCGAGAACCGTTGTGCGAGCGAGGCTTCTCGATACTATTTTACAAAGCAAAAACTAGCGTTTTTACTTTGCAAAATCACTCGAAGTGACGTAAAGAGGACGTTTTGTTATTAAGAAGTCGTCAGTTCGAGTGGTTTTAACTGAACTTCCTTCCGCAGCACATACCCGTCAGTTCGAGTGATTTTAACTGAAGTTTCTATCGTTGCAGATTCCCGTCAGTTCGAGTGATTTTTTAAACTGAAAGCGCTAGCTTTTAGTTTAAAAAATAGTATCGAGAACACAAAAAAAGGCCGCCCTCTCGGACAACCTCTTTTAATCTTAACCCAACATTATAATGTTGCTTTCAACTTCAATTCACGGGCCGCATTAACGTCAGGATTACTTTGTAAATACTCTATATTCGACTGTAACACCCGCCATTGAGACTCTAATCTCCCTTTTTCGGTGTTGAGCGTACTTAATTTAATCTTGTAAACCATGATAACGGTTTCTTGCGACTCGGAGGGAATCTGAAAGCAGTCCTCCAACTTTTGGTAATTAATGAAACTATACGTTACTTTATCCTCTGATAATAGCCAAAGTAGTTTCTTTTTGGCAAGCTCCTCTTTGTTACTGAGTTGTATTTTTTTCAGTTGGGACGAAACTTGGTCACGCTGCTTTTTGTTTTCCTGTAACAGCTGCTCAACCATTTTGCGTTGTGCCACATAGTCGGCTATGGTATTTAAATTGATTCCATAGGTTAAGGCCATCTTCATGTAGCGGTAAAAGAGACTCAAATTCTGTTTTAGTTCCGAAGGCACAACAGCGGCTTCATTTTCATATTGTGATAGGAGCTTACTGCTGATATTCAAAATGTCGGCTAACTCCTTTTGGGTAAGTCCCAGGGTTTGCCTTATGGTAACGAATTGGTTCATAATAGTATAATTTACAATGGATACTTTTTTACATAAAAAAAAGCGCCCCCCGCGGGGGGCGCTCCTCTAACTTAAGCCGCTAAGGCAAGTACTCTGGCTTCTACTGCCGCCACAAAGGCGTCAACTTCAAGAATTTGCTGGTCTATACGACCCAATTCTGATTCTTTCTGAAGCAACGCTACTGTACCGTAATTCTCTCTACGGTTTTCTAATACAAACTTTTTGTACTCGAGTCTGACTTTCTTGTCTAACGCTTCTTCCTTAGTAGGCCCTTCGGGTAAAACCGAAATGATGGTGTCGTTAGCGGCAATCTCCGCAATGACCCCCTGGAGTTCGGCATCCAGTCCTACCGAGGTCTCGGCATACTTCTGAGACACACGCTCAATAGTAATCTTCTTGTAATTCAAATCGGCTTTTTCTCTGGCCGCCCAGGCTAATAACGAGTTACAATCGGCAACTAACGTTAAATTGGCAATGGAATAATTCATGATTTAAAAATTTAATGATTAATAATGCAAAACCCATTGACGAACACTGTGCCGAAAAATACATTTTAAGAATTATTTATCATTATTTTAACATAATTAATGATAATATATCAACATTTATGTTGTCATGATGCGTTATTCTCATTGACCTTAGGACTGATTTGGTATTGTTTTCTTTCCAACAGCATTTTTTGGTAGACTAATAAATCGACCTGCAATTCCAAAGCTAACACATCAGCCTTACTCTGTTTTAAGAGCGAAGCTTTCACCCTACGCTCCAGCAACCGCAATACATCCGGGGAGACTTCAGGCAGTTCTTCTGCGCGTTCCCGCAGGAAATACAAGAGCTTAGTGGCTTTTTCGTTATAGGCATAATTGGCCTGTGCCTTAATCAACTTCCGGCTCAGCCGCTCATACTGGTATTCGTTTTCCTTAATCAGTTTTTGAAGCCTTACCGCCTGCTGTGTCTCCTGTTCTTCCAGCGCTGCGGGCAGATCAGCCTTAGCTTCGGACGATTGAATGTAGGTGAGCATGGCGCCCAACAGTACGTTAGAATGGTAAGGGATATTACCGTTACCCAACTCAAAACGGGACACGGTACAGCGATGAAGCCTTAAAAGTTGGGCCATTTCGTCCTGGGTAAACCCCAGCAAGCCCTTGATTTCCTGAGATTTTCTCCTCATAGATCATTGGTTAATACCCTATTGGTCAAACCATAAAAGGGTAAGTGTACGACTACTAAAACGGAAAAACAGGGTAGTTTATTGTGCACATTTTTGTCGCCATTGAAAAGTATGATACATTTTATGCTACATTTTTGTCGCCACTGAAAAGTATGATACATTTTATGCTACATTTTTGTCGCTACTGAAAAGTATGATACATTTTATGCTACATTTTTGTCGCTACTGAAAAGTATGATACATTTTATGCTACATTTTTGTCGCCACTGAAAAGTATGATACATTTTGTGGTGCATTTTTGTCGTCACTGAAAAGTTTGCACTATGGAAAGCAGGTTCAAGGTTGAGAGTTGTGAATAGCCCCATGACTATTTACTCATAATACGGAAAACCGTAAAAACCAAACAGGCTACCTAAGTATATTTACCTTCCAACCTACCCAAAACAAGCTAATCGTAAGATTTTTAGCTTAGAATACTTGTTAATAATCCCCATTGATGGGGATTGCAAGTGTGTGGGAAAATTGCTAAGTTTGAAGAAATAATACCTAACCATGTCCAACCAAAACCCTGAACAAATCGCTCGAGACAACATCGACAAGCAATTGCTTGCCTGTGGGTGGCTTATACAGGATAAGAAGAAATTCAATTTGGCAGCAGGTTTGGGTATCGCCATACGTGAGTATCAGACTGATATTGGTCCGGCAGATTATGTTTTGTTTGTGGATAAAAAACCGGTTGGGATTATTGAGGCTAAGCGCGAAGAAGAGGGCGTGCGACTGACCACTGTGGAAGATCAATCTTCGCAATATGCCAATGCTAAATTGCGTTTGTTGAATAATGACCCCTTACCTTTTGTATATGAAAGTACCGGTGAAGTTACCCGTTTTACGGATTACCGTGACCCGAAACCTCGTTCTCGAAATGTATTTACCTTTCACCGACCGGAAACTTTTGTTCAATGGCTAAGCCAACCCAAAACGTTACGTGCACGATTGCATGACACTCCTGCCCTGCCTATTGATGGTTTGAGGGATTGTCAGATTACGGCAATTAATAACTTAGAACAATCGTTCCGAGACCAGAAACCTAAAGCCTTGATTCAAATGGCTACGGGTTCAGGGAAAACGTTTACGGCGATTACGTTTGTATACAGACTCCTCAAATATGCTAAAGCTAAACGCATCTTGTTTTTGGTGGATACTAAAAACTTAGGGGAACAAGCGGAAGGCGAATTCAGAGCCTATACTGCACAAGAAGACAATCGTTTGTTTACCGAATTGTATGGGGTAACTCGTTTGAACAGTTCGTTTATTCCTAATGATTCACAAGTTTACATTAGCACGATTCAACGGATGTACTCTATTTTAAAAGAAACGGAACTTGATGAAAGTGCCGAGGAAGAAAATCCTAATGAAAACCGATTTGAACCAAAAGAACCAATACCTGTAGGCTATAACGAAAAAGTGCCAATTGAGTTTTTTGATTTTATTGTCATAGACGAATGTCATCGAAGCATATACAATTTGTGGAAACAGGTTTTAGATTACTTTGACGTGTTTCAAATAGGTTTAACCGCAACACCTGATAATCGAACCTTTGGATACTTTAACCAAAACCTAGTTTCAGATTATGGTTATGAAAAAGCGGTTATTGATGGAGTTTTGGTGCCTTACAATGTCTTTACCATTGAGACAGAGATTACCAAAAACGGCAACATGATTAAAATGGGTGAACAGGTTGACAAACGCGAACGCCTGACCCGAAAGAAGTTTTGGGAAGCCCTAGATGAAGACGAAGTGTATAGCGGTAAACAATTGGACAAAGACATTGTAAACCCAAGCACCATTAGAACCATCATCAAAGCGACTAAAGACAATTTGCCGATGATGTTTCCCGACCGTGTGGACAGCAACGGCAACTTTGAAGTACCTAAACTATTAATCTTTGCCAAGACGGACAGCCATGCTGAAGACATTATAGACATCGTAAGAGAAGAATTTGCTGAAGAAAACAAGTTCTGCAAAAAGATAACCTACCGCTCTGAAGAGGACCCGAAAAGTGTTTTACAGCAATTTAGAAATGATTATTACCCACGCATCGCCGTGACGGTAGATATGATTGCCACCGGAACCGACATACGACCTTTGGAAGTATTGTTGTTCATGCGTGATGTAAAAAGCCGTTCCTACTATGAGCAAATGAAAGGTCGAGGTACTCGTACTTGCTCATTAGAAGAATTAAAAGCCAAAGGCACGCCTACGGCTAAATACAGTAAAGACCATTTTGTGATTATTGACGCTATAGGCGTTGAACAGTCGCAAAAAACTGACAGCCGACCGTTAGAGAAACTACCCGGCATATCCTTAAAAGATGTCTTGCAAAGTGTGGCTATGGGTAATACCAGTGAAGACATGCTGACTACGTTGGCTAACCGATTGATACGATTAGACCAACAACTTAAAGACAAAGACAAACAACAATTTAGTGAGAAAGCCAATGGGTTAACGATTAACCAAGTGGTCAAACAGTTGTTGCACGCTTACGACCCGGATGTAGTGGAAAGCCAAATAGCGAACGTTAAAAGAAGTATGGCGGGAATGCCTCCTTTTGAAATTGAGAAAGCTATTGATAAAGCCAACCAACAACTAATTGAGCAAGCGGTAGCGGTGTTTCATAACCCTGAGTTGCGTGACTTTATAGTGGATATCCGCAAGAAGTATGACCAGATTATAGATACTGTGAATATTGATACGATTACCAATATAGGTTGGGTAAAAGACCAGGAAGCCGCAGCAGCTACTACAGTTACCGATTTTAAAAACTGGATTGAAACCCACAAGGATGAAATTACTGCTTTGGAATTGTTTTATGCGCAGGACTACAAGCATCGAACGTTTACCTATAAAATGATTAAGGACCTTTGTGAAAAACTGAAAACGGAAAAACCGCTCTTGGCTCCTTTGACCGTTTGGCAGGCCTATGAACAACTGGAAAAAACCAATGGCTCTGCCAAAAATGAGTTGATAGCTTTGGTAAGTTTGATACGTCGTGTTGTGGGTATTGACCCTACCCTTACGGCTTATGACAAAACAGTAGATAAAAACTTTCAGGATTGGATTTTTACCAAAAATGCGGGAAAACACAATGCGTTTACCGAAGCTCAAATGCAATGGTTAAGAATGATGAAAGACTATGTAGCTAATAGTTTTTGTGTAGAAAAAGACGATTTTGATTTGCCTCCTTTTAATGCAGAAGGCGGCTTGAGTAAAATGTGGGCATTGTTTGGTGACCAAACGGATGCCATTATTAAAGAGTTAAATGAAGTGTTAGCGGCTTAATAATTTCTTTATTATGGCAAAAAGTAAAAGTTTCAATAATTCAAATAAAAAGAAGTCTTGGGGAGGAAAATGGACTGAAACAAAACTTGATGCTTTTGAAAAATACGTCAAAGCATACTTAAATATAATGAGCAAAAATCCTTATTGGAAAATTGTTTATTTTGATGGGTTTGCTGGAAGCGGTGAAAGAAAAATTGAAAATGAAGAATTGTTTACTCAGCTTTCAATTGATTTAGAAGAAGTAAATGTTTATCAAGGAGCTGCTGAACGTGTTGTTAAAATTGATATTCCAATTTCATTTGATTATTACTATTTTATTGATAAAAGCGAAGAGTCTTCAAATAAATTAAGAGATAAAATAATTAGTAGTTTTCCAGATAAAAAAGAATCATTTGTATTTAGAAACTCAGAATGTGATTTGCAGTTAAGAAAATTGGCTAAAGCATCAAAAGATAAAACAAAAAATTTAGCCTCATTGATATTTCTCGATCCTTTTGGAATGCAAATTAGTTGGGATGCTATTAGAGAATTAAAAGGAACTCGTTCAGATGTATGGATTTTAATACCTACTGGCGTAATTGTTAATCGTTTACTTGATAGAAAAGGTGAATTAAAAAGTATAAATAAGCTTCAAGATTTTTTTGGAATGACTGAAGAAGAAATAAGAAAACAATTTTACAAAAATGAAATTAAGTTAAATTTGTTTGGTGAAGAAGAAAACATAACCCATAAAGTTCTTGACCCTATAAATCATATAGCAAGAATATATAAAGACAATCTAAAAACTGTATGGAAACACGTGACAGAAGTGCCCTTAAGACTAGATAATTCAGTAGGCACTCCTATCTTTCATTTTGTTTTCGCATCAAATAATCAAAATGCAGTTAAAATAGCTCAAGAAGTAATAAAAAATATTTAAAATGGCAGAATCAAGTATAGAATGGACAGAACTCACATGGAATCCTACTACCGGATGTGATAAAGTATCACAAGGATGTAAAAATTGTTATGCTGAAAGAATGGCAAAGCGTTTACATGCCATGGGCGTAGAAAAATATGAGTATGTTTTTAAAATAACTGAACACCCTGATTCATTGAAAGAACCCTATAAATGGAAAAAAAGAAAAGTTGTTTTTGTAAATTCTATGAGTGATTTATTTCATGAACAAGTTTCTGATGAGTTTATTTTGAAAGTGTTTGAGGTAATGAAAAACACAGAACATGTATATCAAATATTAACTAAGCGTGCGGAACGTTTATTAGATTTTGATAAAAATGTTTTGAAAGGAAAATGGCCTCATAATGTTTGGATGGGTGTTTCTGTTGAAGATATGCGAGTTGTTGACCGCATTGATTACTTAAGAAAAACCAAAGCGCGAGTAAAGTTTTTGTCTTGTGAACCATTAATTGGACCGTTACCTAATATGAATCTTAAAAAAATTGATTGGGTTATCGTTGGTGGAGAAAGTGGACCAAAATCAAGAATTATGGAAGCTGATTGGGCTATTGACATTATGGAACAATGCGAGAAAGCCGATGTTCGTTTCTTCTTTAAGCAATGGGGAGGAACGAATAAAAAGAAAACCGGAAGAGAAATAAACGGTAAAGTATATAATGACATGCCAGACTTGGATGGTGTATTAGCTGATGCAGGATATTAAAATGAGCGAAGTTAAATTACCAAAAGATTGGAAAGTAAAAAAGTTGGAAGATTTACTAGATTATATTCAACCAACTAAATACATTGTAAAATCAACTGATTACGATAATAGTTATAAAACTCCTGTTTTAACGGCGGGTAAAACGTTTATTTTAGGTAAAACAGATGAAACTGATGGGATTTTTGACAGTTTGCCTGTTATAATTTTCGATGACTTCACAACAGCCAATAAACTAGTCAATTTTAAGTTCAAAGTAAAATCTTCAGCAATGAAGATTTTAAAACCAAAAGATGAAAATGTTAATCTATTATTTGTTTATTATTACATACAAACTATTCGGATTTCATTTGATACTCACAAAAGGTATTGGATTTCAGTATTTTCAAAACTACCTATAGGCATACCAACACCTGAAACCCAACAAGCTATTGTCTCCAAAATAGAAGAACTATTTAGCGAGTTAGAGAAAGGCATCGAAGATTTAAAAACCACACAACTGCAACTTAAAACCTATAGACAAAGTGTTTTGAAATGGGCTTTTGAAGGTAAGTTGACAAATGAGAATGTTAAGGATGGTGAATTGCCGGAGGGATGGAGGGTTGTAATGATTTCAGAAATAGCTAAAATTGAAACAGGAACAACACCATCAAAAAATAATCCTGATTTCTATGGAAATGAATTTCCATTTTATAAACCTACAGATTTGGAAGCAGGAAATAATGTGTTTAAATCTAAAGATGGTTTAACAGAATTAGGTGTAAAAAAGGCTAGGTATGTTCCTGAATTTTCAACACTAGTAACCTGTATTGGTGCAACGATAGGAAAAACAGGATTTATTAAAACAGGTGGCGGATTTAATCAACAAATTAATGCTATAGTGCCAAATAAAGGTGTTAACCCTTTATTTGTATACTATCAAGCAATAGGATTAAATTTTAATAAACAAATAATCGATAATGCATCAGCTACAACTCTGCCCATAATAAATAAAGGCAAATTTCAAATCTTAAAAATGGTTATTTGTGATTCATCAGAACAAAATTTTATCGTTCAAGAAATCGAAAGTCGTTTGAGTGTAGCGGATAAAATGGAGGAAAGTATTGCTCAAAGCTTGTTACAAGCCGAGGCTTTAAGGCAGAGTATATTGAAAAAGGCTTTTAGTGGGGAGTTGGTTTAAAAGATAGTTTATGATAGACGACAAAGTTATTGAAGATTATTTTATAGAAGTTAGAGATTATCTTCTAACCAAAGAGAATAAAGTAAAATTTAATTTAACAAGAAATCAATGCAATGAAATAGAAGCAGGTGTTTATTGCTTTTTTGTTGATAATAAATTGAAATATATTGGGGAATCCGGATGTTTAAAAAAAAGAATAAATGATTTACTTAATACTAAAAACCATACTTTCAGAAGATCATTAGGAGAGCTATATTTTTCATCTGATAAATTATACACAAAGGCAAGCAGTACTTCTAATTATCATTCAGATATTGAAAAATTACTTGAAGAAAAAATGAAAAAACATTTAAGCTTTTCCTATATACCAATGAAGATTGGAAGAAAAGAGTTTGAAGAATGGTTTCAGGAGCATCATACTGAAATAGAATTTCTAAATAAAAGAAAAAAAAGAAAATAATAACTCCCTAATATTTATAGGATTTATAAAAGTTTAAATTTAAAAAAAAGAGTATGAGTAATCGTTTAATTGTAATGGATAAGCTAGCTGATTATTTAGCAATTTTCAGTAAAAAAATTGAAATATTAAGTAGCAACAATAATTTATCATGGAATATTCATGCTGAAAATATAATGATACCGTTATTAAACTTAATTTTTGACTCAAACTTTAAGAATTTTAATATTGAGCAAAATTCACAATTTGCATCAATTGATTTAGGAGATCATGAAAAAAGAATTTGTTTTCAGATTACATCAACTGACTCTTTTAAAAAAATAAAAAGCACTCTAGAAAAATTCATTGAAAAAGAACTTTATAAAGAATATGATTCAATAAATTTTTTGTTTATTAAAGAAAAGGGGAAATTAATTTTATCAAAAAAACAAATTGAAGAACTAAATATAATTCTTGATTCTAAAATTAGTTTTGACAGTAATAATCTTTATGATTTTTCAAGAATTCACAATTTATCATCAAATAGAGAAATCAATGATTTAGAATTTGTCATAGAAAAACTAGAGTCTGAATTGGGACAAATATCAAGTAAAGTAATAAATATTAGCCCGGTAACCTTGTTAATTTTTGATGATGAAAATGATTTAGAACTTGCCTATAAAATATCTTTGGGACTTAACCAACTAGATATTAGAGTTAAGCACTTTTCTACTAAGCTTGACAGGCTTGTTCAAGAAAGAGATATAGAATCTAAATACTGTCAATTATTATTTGATGTTAGTATAGATGCTAAATCTACAGTAATATTAGCTACTAAAGAATTAAAGAATAAGATAAAGAATAAAACAATCAACAGAAGTATCTTATCAACATTAAATAATCAGCATATAACACACATCTTTTTTAAGCTAGAAGAAGGTAGCAGTTTTTCAGACATCTTAGATATTAAGCCAATAATTCATATTGGAAATAGAGATAACTTTCAATATATAATTGACAAATCAAGTTTAGAACTTCGAAAACAAAATAAAATTTTAGAGATACAAGATTATGAGGATTTTGAAACAATAATAAAGTTATTTGATGATAAATCAACTTTTAAAGAAGCGATAAAATATAAAAAATCAAAAAAGAAGATTGGCTATACTTTACTTGAAGGTCATGATCCTTTTAAATCAATAACAACATATTATGTATATATATATAAAGGTGTTAATATAAGACAAACTGCTGCTGCTTTCTTTGAGAATCATAAAAATCTTAAATATCAAAAAGATGATAATCTCATCCTATTTTTATCCAAGGAAGCTGACCAAAAACTTTTAAGTGAAAGAATTCAAAATGCTCAAAAGAATTTCAAAGCAAAAAAATCATATTATTTAGATGAGTTTGTTTGGCAGATATGTTCAATTGACAACAGTATTAGTAATGAGATTATCAAATATTCATTAACCAAGAATTTTATTACTCCTGAAATAAAATCAATAGAAGGTGACATAAGAGACTATGAACAAATAGAAAATTGGTATTATAGTGAACATGATCCAATTTTAGTAATTACTGGTGGGGGTGGTATTGGTAAAACTACACTTGCAAGGGTAATTGCTGATAAATTCAAGGAAGTTAAAACAAATTCAAATGTTATTTTCATAGAAGCTACTGATACGGCAGTGATGAATCAATTAATTAGATTGTCTGAAACTAAAGATATTGATTTGTATGACTTTTATTCATCATCTCTTTCCGAAAGACCAATAAGCCGAGATTTGTTTAGAATTAATATTGACAATGGTAATTTTTTATTAATAATTGATGGCCTTGATGAAGTCTTTTCAAAAATACCTGACTTCGATGTTCGAAATTTTATTGCAAGTATAACAAGTGATTTTGTTAAAGATATTGGAATTGGGAAAATTCTACTTACTTGTAGAACATATTTTTGGAAAGATAATGTCTCTAAAGAAACACATGTAAATCATATCGAAGTAGAGCCTTTTTCTATTAAACATGCAAAATTATTCTTCGAATCAAAATTTAATGGTAACAAAAAGTTAATTGATAAATCATTAAAATTTGTAAAAGAGCTAACCATTACTGAATTAAATGAAGATGAAAAAAAAATAATGCCGTACGTGGTGGATGTTGTATCAAAAATAGTTGAATCCGGTGATGAATTATTAGAAGATGAAGAAAAAAACAACACATATTTAAAATTAAATCTTAAAAATGATTATGTGATATTTAGAATTTTTGTTAGAGAATTCAAGAAAACCAATCAAATTTCAATTAACGATCAATGTAAATTTTTTATATATTTTTCTGTTTTTTATAAAGGTCATGCAAATTCTGATGAACTATCAACAATTTGGAAAACCCATTTTGACAGACAATTAACACAGCAAATGCTTGAATCATTAAAATCTCATCCTATTTTGGAAGAAAGGAATGGTGTTTTCTCTTTTAGATATGATTTTTTTGAATTATTATTTAAATCAATCTATATATCTGAACTAATTTCAATAGATAATGTAGAAAAGCCCACAGAGTCATTATTAAAAATATTGCTTAATGAAGGAAAATTTGGTTCAAACTTACTACATGAAATTGTTTCAAGGTGTGTGAAAAATTGGGATGAAAATTATATTCTAAGAATATCTGAGTTGATTAATGAAATACGCAACAATAATTATCAAATACCAGATTTTAATTTATATTACGTACACCAATCAATTTCATCATTGTTTGCTTTAGCTCTTATGATTAATCAAGCAAAAGTTAATACTCAAACCCAAATAAATACCGAATTATTAAAAAATATATTTGGAGGAAAAGAAAACGAAATAAATGGTCTTTCTTTAGTTCAATTTGGCTCAATTGATGGAAATATTAAATTCAATTTTTCAAATTTACACTTCAAAGATTGTTATTTTGATGGTTATGAGTGTTTCTGGGATTGCACTTTTAATTCAAATAGCAAATTTGAGAATTGTACTTTTTTAAATATGCCAAATTATGGTAATAATAATTCAAAAGAAATAAACCTTAATCAATTTATAAACCCTAGAAAAGATTCAACATTTGATGACTATTTCAATTGGAGAAATAATTTAGAAAGCAGTAAAAAAGAGAACATTAAAAATTCACTTGAAAAGTATTTTAAACTTTTTTATGTAAATGGATATTTACAACCACAAAAATTAGAATCACACATATATAAAAGATATAATTCAAAATCATCAAGTATAATTTCAGTATTTGATATTGAAGAGTCATTATTAAAATATGATTTTATTAATATTGAATTTAACAGAATCGTTAAAGAAAAGCGAGCTGAATTCAATGATAATGTTAAAGAAGAAATATTACAATTTATAAAGGAAGGTAGTGTTTCAATTAAAATAAAAAAAGTAATTGATAATTTAACCAAATCATGAGTAACAATAACTCAACAATAGTCAGTAAAGTATGGGCCTTTTGTCAAACCCTTAGAGACGATGGTGTGGGCTATGGCGACTACTTGGAGCAGTTAACATACTTGTTATTCCTAAAAATGGCAGACGAGTACAGCAAGCCACCGCATAACAGAAGCATGCCAATACCAACAGAGTTTGCTTGGGATACCTTGATTAGTAAAAGCGGTAGTGAGTTGGAGTTGCATTACAACAACATGCTACGTGAACTGGCCAAAGAGAAAGGCATCTTAGGGCAAATCTTTGTCAAGAGTCAGAACAAGATACAAGACCCTGCGAAGTTGTATAAACTCATAGCGCTTATCAATGCCGAGAACTGGATATTGATGGGTGTAAAAGACAAAGGCGACATCTATGAAGGTATCTTAGAGAAAAATGCTGAGGATACCAAGAGTGGCGCGGGTCAGTACTTTACCCCTCGCCCATTAATTAAAGCCATGGTAGAATGCTTGCGTCCGGAACCTATGAAAACCATAGCCGACCCGGCTTGTGGCACCGGTGGTTTTTTCCTTGCTGCTTATGACTGGATAGTGGCCAATAGAGATTTAGACAAAGATGCTGCTAAATTCCTGAAATATGAAACGTTCTTTGGGAATGAAATTGTGGCTAGTACTCGTCGCTTAGCGTTGATGAATTTGTTTTTGCATAACATAGGCGATATTGATTCGGATAACTTTATTTCTCCGAATGATTCGTTGATTACGGATTCGGGTACTCGTTATGATTATATTTTGGCTAATCCGCCTTTTGGAAAAAAGAGTAGCATGACCTTTACCAATGCCGAAGGTGAACAAGAGAAAGAAGATTTGACTTATAACCGTCAGGACTTTTGGGTAACAACGAGTAACAAGCAATTGAACTTTGTGCAGCACATTCGCACCATGCTTAAAACCACAGGACAAGCGGCAGTAGTATTGCCGGATAATGTACTGTTTGAAGGCGGTGTTGGGGAAACGGTGCGTAAGAAGTTGTTGGACACTACTGATTTGCACACCATACTAAGACTACCAACAGGGATATTCTATGCCAATGGGGTAAAAGCAAATGTATTGTTCTTTGACGGCAAACCGTCAAGCAAAGACCCTTGGACGAAAGAAGTTTGGGTGTATGATTACAGAACCAACATCCATCATACCCTAAAAAAGAATCCTTTAAAACTAAGCGATTTAAAAGATTTTATTGACTTGTACAATCCTGAAAATCGACATAAGAGAAAAGAAACCTATAATGCGGAGACTAATCCTGAAGGCCGTTGGAGAAAGTTTGGTTATGATGAAATTATCGCCCGAGATAAAACAAGTTTAGATATCACATGGTTAAAAGACAAATCGCTAGCCGATTTAGACAACCTACCCGACCCTGATGAATTGGCACAAGATATCATTGAGAACATAGAAGCAAGCTTGGATAGTTTTAGAGCTATTATGGCGAGTTTGAAGTAATTATACTTCACAAATCAAAAGCTTATACCAAACTTTTGAACTAAAATAAATACACCAACAATATTAAATACGCTTTAGAATTATTTAAAAATATAAAACACAATAAATCATTAAATAACACATGCCTAAATTACCAATTTCAATTGAAAAAATAATAACATTTAATAATAGTCGCAGTGAGATTGAAGTTCAAGAAACCAAATACATGGTAACGCTAACTGAAAAAAACAAAACTTGGATAAAACACATATATACCGACAGAAAAGAGTTGGAGTATTTAAGGAATCAAATAGATAAGGTTTTAAATTCAGAATCTATCGCACAAAGAATGAATGTCTCTGAAGAAAAAGGACAGATTATTGAAGAGAAATACAAAAACGATAGTCTTTGTTTAAATTGTTCCTATCAATTTTCACCAAGTTGTTTAACCTGTTTGTTTACATTACAAAGTCCACTAGAAAGAAAGCTTTATTTAGAACTAAAAAGAAACTATATATATTTTACTGTACAATATGGTATAAATCATTTTGGAGAAAAAATAGCAGTTAAAGACAAAAGTTATGATAATCAAAATAATAATTTCAAAGAAGTTCTAACAATCGTTGATTTTTTTATTGATAAAGGAGATGTCAAACTTTGTGTATATACTGATGGTCATACCTACCATGAAAGAACAGAAGAACAAGCACAAAGAGACAGGAAAATAGATAGAAAATTACAAGAGTTAGGTTTTATAGTTCTCCGTTATACGGGGAAAGATGTAAATGAAAATGCGTCAAAAATTATTAGCGATATCAAAAAATGGATTAAGAGCTAAACCAAAAGCAACGTAAACCACCCTCGCTACTGAAAGACCAGAGCGAAGCGACTGATGTAGCAATCGTTTTGCGTGGTGTGGAAATAACAAAATCAAAAAAAAGTAACCAACCTAAACCAACCTAAACCAACCCACCATGACCACCCAAAAACTCCCACTACATTTAGAAAACACTCCTTATAGTCTATACGGTAACTTTGGCGAAAGAATCGCTGCCGGGTTATTAGATGGGGTATTCCTGATTCCGGTAACCCTTGGTTCGCTGTATTTTAACAGTCTGCATTTGTATCATTATTACTATACGTTTGCGGTAACACAATTGATCATAGCGTTTTATTGTATTTATTTACCGGTGCGTTATGGTAATACACCCGGTAGGCGCATTATAGGATTGACCATTTTAAAACTAGATGGTTCGGCTATAACGTACCGCGAGGCGTTTTTAAAATTCTTGCCTTTGCTTAGCATAGCATTGCTTGCCTTTGTAGTTCAGTGTTGGTCTATTGCCTTGGCAGATGCAGCGGTGTTTGACCAATTGGGTTGGGTGGAGCAAACAACCTATTTAAAAGAATTTAGCCCTATTCCCATGTGGGTTCAGATGGTCGTGATTTATGGGTATTATTTGGCCACTATAATTATGGTCTTAACCAATCCCCGTAACAGAAGTCTCAGCGACCAACTGGCCGGTACCGTAGTGGTATATACCCGATGTTTGGAGAAGATAGCGGAAGAAGTTAAGCATTAATTCAGCCCGGACTCTCACCATTAATGCCAACAAAACTATGAAACATTTCAAACTCCTCCTCTACCTCTGTCTTACGGTATGCCAGGCACAAAATGTCGGCACGGCTTTACACCTCAACAAGCCTGAAGATTTGAGAAGCGGTTTTCCGGTAAGTGAAATTACTACCGAGATAACATTTTACAACTCTAGTGGCAGCATAGAGAAAAAGAAAGAGGTCTCTATCCTTAATGCCCAACACCGCGTTGTCTCGGAGCAGCGGTTTGATGAAAATGGCGTACTTACCGCAAGACTAACTTGGCAATTTGATTCAACCGGCACTAAAAGTTTGGGGCGCAAATTAGAACGTTGGCATAAATTGATGGGCTATAGCAGCGAAACTTCGAGTCATGAGTATGATGCTAACGGATATGTGACTAAGACCACCGCAAAGAATCAGCAGCAACAAGTAATTATGGTAACGTATATCAAAAATGATGAGCGCGGGAATGCCATAGAGGTTATTACTACTGACAGTCAAGGCAAAGCTTATGGTATGGAAAGAGCCGAGTATGATTACCCCAACAATAAGTTTGTTAGCCGCGTTTATAATCAGAATGGGCAATTTGTTTCGGAAAGCACAGGTAAGATTACTAATGAGGAGGCCAATGACCCCACTATTGTAAAAAACGAAAAAGGAGATGTTATCAAAACTAGCGATTACGAATATGAGTATCGCTACGACAAAAAAGGAAATTGGACATTTAAAATTATTTATAAAATCAAGAACGGGAAAAAGGTGAAACAGTCGGAGTTTAAGAGAAATATTAATTATCTGAAATAATGAGTATTGTTTTTTTGAAGGCTTCTCGATTAGCTTCGCTCAATTCGGCTAAAGCCTCGGGTCAATTTTAAAACTCAAAAGCTGTCGCTTTTAACTTTAAAAATCACTCGAAGTGACGTAAACGATAAAATATAAGTGCTACATTGCTATTCCAATTATAAACCAACCCTCTAAAACCAACCACCCTATGAAAACCACCCTAACCGCTTTATTCCTTTTAGTTGCCCTTTCGTTTCAGGCCCAAACCAGTGCAGAACTCAACACCAAAGGCATTGAATGGGCCCAAAAAGGAGACCTTAAGAAAGCCTTTGAATTATTTAACCAAGCCATCGTTACAGACCCTAACTTTTCGAGTGCTTATTCCAACCGTGGTCATGTATACCGACAACAAGGGCAATTAGAGTTAGCCATTAGTGATTATAGTAAATCCTACGAATTGTACCCCAACACACAGTTACTCTATGCCCGTGCCAATACCTATATGGATATGGAACAGTTTGACAAAGCCCAAGCGGATTATACCGCCATCATCAAGATAGAACCATCGTTTAGTGATATCTATTTTGATAGGGCTTATTCGTATATCATGCAAAAAAAATATCAAGAGGCTATGCGCGACATGGAGAAGCAATTGGAACTGACTCCTAAAGATTTTAAATCATTAGCCAATCTCATCAACTTGAAAAAACAACTCGATTTAAAAGAGGAAGCGCTAGCCGATTATGAAAGGTTATTAAAGGATTTTCCCGATGCCGAAGACCTGCACATAGTGTACAACAACAGAGCCAATTTGTTCACGGATTTAAAACAATTAGACAAAGCCCTTGCCGACATCAACAAGGCTCTGGAAATTAAACCCGACTATGATTTGGGCTATTTGAACCGTGCAGAAATTTACCAGAAAATGGGCAACAAAGCCAAAGCTTGTGAAAACTTTAAAAAAGCACAAGAACTCAAGGTAGAAACCAACCGGCACTTTGAAGCCGATGAGGATTATCTCGCTGTAAAAAAGCTTTGCAATTAAATAATTTAATTATCATGCTTACCCCTTTACGGGCTGTTAGCTTTAGCGAGCTTCTAGCTTACGCTCAGTTCGCTACGCTCGGGTCGATACAATTTTTAAACTCAAAAGCTGGCGCTTTTAACTTTAAAAATCACTCGAAGTGACGTGGTGAAAGCATATAGTTGTAAAGAACGTCAGTTCGAGTGGTTTTTTATGGAGTGATAACGGAATAAAAAAATGTATCGACCAGAGGCTTTGGCTGAACTGAGCGTAAGCTAGAACTGTTGTTTGAGCGAGGCTTCTCGAGACTTCTCGATACTATTTTACAAACTAAAAATTAGCATTTTTAATTTGTAAAATCACTCGAAGTGACGTGACCAAGACGTTTTTGTTATAGCGATTCGTCAGTTCGAGTGGTTTTTTATGGAGTGATAACGGAATAAAAAAATGTATCGACCCGAGGCTTTAGCCGAACTGAGCGTAAGCTAGAACTGTTGTTTGATCGAGGCTTCTCGATACAATTTTTAAACTCAAAAGCTGGCGCTTTTAACTTTAAAAATCACTCGAAGTGACGTTAACAATAAAATAGTAAGTGCAACATTGCTATTCCAATTATAAACCAACCAAAACCCAACCCACTATGCCCACCCAAAAACTCTCACACCATTTAGAAAAGACCCATTATAGTCTTTACGGCAACTTTGGCGCAAGATTCGCTGCCGGGCTTTTGGATGGGTTGATTTTTATTCCTTTAGCCCTAGTAGCTCTATTTTTTGATAGTTTACATCTGTATTATTACTACAATGCGTTTGTCTTTACAGAAATTGTGATTATGGCGTATTGTATTTACTTGCCGGTGCGTTATGGCGCTACACCGGGTAAGCGTATTATGGGGTTGACCATTTTAAAAACAGACGGTTCGGCTATAACGTATCGAGAGTCGTTTTTAAAATACTTGCCCTTGCTTATCTTAGCCTTATTAGACTTTTACATTCAGAGCTCGTCTATTGCCTTGGCAGATGCAACAGTGTTTGATAGTATGGGTTTGGTGGAGCAATTAGAGTATTTGGAATCATTTAATCCTATTCCGGAATGGACACTGGAAATAGTGATTTTAGGATATTATTTTACCTCTATGCTTTTGGTCTTACTAAATCCCAGAAAGAGAAGTCTAAGTGACCTACTGGCGGGCACTGTCGTGGTGAATAGTAGGTGTTTGGAGAAGATAAAGGAGTTATGAGTTTGAATTATGAGTTATGAATTATGAGTTGTGAATTAGGAATTAGGATTTTGGAGAGTAGATATTTTATAGATAAATCAAATAAAACCCGTACTCTGAAATGACTAGTTTGTGGGTTTGAAAATAGAGTACCTTTTTGTTAATCATATCCACTATTTCTTCTTCTGACGGGAAAAAAAGTTCAAAAACGCCGGGGTTCTTCTCAAAAAAAGTGGCAGGGTCAGCAATATTTTCGCCTTCGAAAAAATATTCAATCACTAAAGGGATTTGCTTGCTCTGTATATATTCAAAGACAGTAGAAATGGGCATAGGTTGATGTGGTTATAATTGGGCTTTGTAAATTTAGTGAAATTCCGGGTAGAATGGTGCTAATTAAACTGCCCGGAAGTGTTAAATAAAGTGGTAATTCATCGAAAACAAAGGTAATTTTCAATAATTTGACTCGTGAGTTTAGATATTAGGAAGGTGATGTTTTAAAACCCATCGCTTCAGTTAATTTAAGCTAATATTGTAATAAGTCAAAGTAAATCCCTAATAATCAATAATAAAGACTACCTTCGCAGCTTAATATTTTATTTTTATGAACGAAGGAACGATTAAATTTTTCAATGAAGCCAAAGGTTTCGGATTTATTACGCCAAGCAATGGCGGAGCAGACTTATTTGTACATGTAACCGGTCTTAATGGCCAAGTGCGTGAAAACGACAAAGTGTCTTATGATGTAACGGATGGTCAGAAAGGACCAACCGCAACCAATGTAAACGTTATCTAAGATATATTTTACCAGTGTTTGTTAAAAAGCCAATCCTTCTGATTGGCTTTTTTTTTGTTTTAAGGACAGCGATGCAGTCCCTTAGCGCGGAATTACTTCGTTAGCTCGGGTGTTGCGAAGCAATGAATCGAAGTGACGGTCATGATGTCTTTACGCTTATAGAGTCCTTTGCACTTACCGTCAGTTCGAGTGTTTTTTTATGGAGTGCAACGGAACAAAAATTGTATCGACCCGAGGCTTTAGCCGAACTGAGCGTAAGCTAGAACCGTTGTGCGAGCGAGGCTTCTCGATACAATTTTTAAACTCAAAAGCTGGCGCTTTTAACTTTAAAAATCACTCGAAGTGACGGTTTTGAGGTTTTTAAACTTATCTAGTCTTAAGCAGTTATCGTCAGTTCGAGTGGTTTTTGTGGAGTGCAACGGAACAAAAATTGTATCGACCCGAGGCTTTAGCCGAACTGAGCGTAAGCTAGAACAGTTGTGCGAACGAGGCTTCTCGATACTATTTTACAAACTAAAAACTATCGTTTTCAGTTCGCAAAATCACTCGAAGTGACGGTTTGGAGATGTATGTGACACTCGAAGTGACGTAGCGAAAACATATAGTTGTAAAAAACGTCAGTTCGAGTGGTTTTTGTGGAGTGCAACGGAACAAAAATTGTATCGAGAACCGTTGTTTGAGCGAGCTTCTCGATACATTTTGAATTTCATTCAAAACACTCAGAGTGACGTGAATGATAAGTTGTCATTGCAGTATTATCATGCCATTATTAATAACCTATAACAATATGCTTTACCATAAACTCCCACTCTAAATTCCTATACAACTGTATTTCTTAATCTAGGTTAAGTGTGCGAGGTGGAAACCCGCTATAACTTTGTCCTGTTCAAATGAAGTATTGAAAACAAAACTTAAAATTTAACTCATTAAAATAAAAAACGATGGCAAAAGCAACATGGGCAATCGACCCGACACATTCAGAAATAGGTTTTAAAGTAAAACACATGATGTTTACTAATGTATCCGGCAAATTCAATGTATTTGAGGCTGATATACAAAACGAAGAGGAAAATTTTGAAACCTCAGCAATTCAGTTCACTTCCGAGGTAAATTCCATTAATACCGGCAATGACGACCGCGATAATCACTTGAGAAGTGCGGATTTCTTTGACGTAGAAAACTTTGGAAAATTGACTTTCAAAAGCAGCAACGTAAAAAAAGTAAACGAAGGCGAATACAAAATCAGCGGTGATTTGACCATAAAAGACGTGACCAAGAACATCACTTTAGACGCGGAATACAGCGGTTTGATGAAAGACCCTTGGGGCAATACTAAAATCGGACTTTCTTTAAACGGCAAAATCAACAGAAAAGAATTCGGATTGACTTGGAATGCCGCTCTGGAAACCGGTGGTGTATTGGTTGGAGAAGACATCAAGTTAAACGCCGAAGTACAATTCGTAAAACAATAATAATCGTTTTTGATTGATGAGGAAACCGTTGGGCAATATAGAGCCTTGCGGTTTTTTTTTGCATTAAAATTAATTAACTTAGTTGTAACTAAAACAAAGCATACAACATGTCAAATATTGGAATCATCATAGAGGAACGCGCTGCGGATATTGGGAATTTTTTGGTGGGTCGATTGTTGCCCTTTCGCGAAAAACGAGCCGTAGGACCTTTTGTTTTCATTGACCATATGGGTCCGGCACAATTGAAAGACTACCAAAATATGGATGTGCCGCCACATCCGCATATTGGCCTTTCTACCCTAACCTATTTGTTTGAAGGTGCGATTATGCACCGCGACAGTTTGGGCACCGAAATGGTTATTGAACCCGGAGCGGTAAACTGGATGACGGCAGGAAAAGGCATTGTACACTCGGAGCGAACGCCCGAGCATTTACGCCATACCGAAAAAAGTTTGCACGGCTTACAGATTTGGGTGGCTTTGCCCAAAGCTTTGGAAAATATGGAGCCTTCTTTTACTCACATTGAAGCCCAAGACATTCCGGAATGGCAACAAGATGGTGTTACGATTAAACTGATTGCCGGAGAAGCCTTTGGTAAAAAATCTCCGGTACCGGTATACAGTCCGTTGTATTTTATTGAAATTAAAAGCACTGCTAAAACCAAGCTCAATATTGGTCATGAACTCTATGGCGAAAGCGCGATGTATATTTTAGAAGGCAGCATTACCAATGACGGTCATACTTATGGGACGAAACAATTACTGGTGGCCAAAGAGACTTCGCTTTGTGAATTTGAAATGAGTGAGAATACAACACTATATCTTTTTGGTGGGGAACCTTTTCCGGAAGAGCATTTTATTTATTGGAACTTTGTGCATTCCGACAAAGCGGTGATTGAGCAAGCTAAAGCCGATTGGACAGCGCAAAAATTCCCGAAAGTACCCAATGAAACAGACTTTGTTCCTTTGCCTCAGCCTTTTGGCGGATGAAAATTATATAACAATTAGTCAAAATTGTGCAACGTAATTTTGTTTGAAAAGCACCAAATTTGTTATTACAAAAGCAATGTTATTGGGTCAAGAGAAGAAAGTATTCACCAAAGCCCAAATTTGGTCCTAACCGATAACTGCAATGCTTTGACATAAAAAGGTAAACCGTCGCGAGGGATCGCGGCGGTTTTTTTATGATTTGTAAAAAACGCTTGAAGATTAAATTGGTCTTTTCAATCCAATATACCAGACATTTTAACGACTATAATTGTCATTTTATCGGATATATTTTAATTAACAGTTTTAGTATTGTTAATTTAATACAGAATTAAAAAACAAAAATCAAAGTTTATTTTAATTCTATCTATATCACATACGAAAATCAATTTACTCCATAGATTGATGCTTGATTTCGTTTCAACCTACATTTTTTTTCGCGTTACCTACTAATGGTTGTTTGAGCACTTTTTGTGTTTGAATTGTTCCTCATGTCGTCTTTCACTTTAGTTTAAGTGAAACGCTTTCTATTGTGCATTGGGAAGAAACCGAAAATCCCTTCAAAGAGTAGGTAAATTCAAATTTTTAGGTAAGGATGAAAAAAATAGTACTAACGATTGCAATTCTTATTGGATTTTCAGTAAACGCTCAATCCGATAAAAAATTAAACCTCACAAGCTCAAAAGTTCTAGTACAATCACAAACAAGTGATTCGAAATCAAAAGAAGCATTAGTTACGAAAAACATACCAGCTGAAAGCAACCAGACTTCAGTAGTTACTAATCCTAAAATGATGTACACTATACTTGGCAGAACATACGCAAATAAGGAAGACTTTGATAAAGTAACTACCTTAATTAAGCAAAAAATAGAACAAGGACAAATACCTCCAGTAGTTAGCGATTTGGAATTAGAACGTTTAAATATTAATCCTAGTTCCGTTATAAACCAATAAAAATAAACTAAACAAACCAACAAACATGAAAAAAATAATAAATACAATTATTGTAATCCTGTTCTTTTGTGTTCAGTATTCCGAAGCTCAGTGTACACAAGGAAACGTAGGTCAAGTGTATACAACAGTCGGAAGTTTTGGTGCAAATTATATTTTAGGAACAAAAATGACCGTAAGTACAGGAGGAAACTTGACAGGGCTGTCAATGTATGGACTTGCTTCGGGAACCGGACTGGTGCAAATGGCATTATATGCCGACAATGCAGGAGTTCCGGGAGCACTTTTAAGAACCTCAACCATTAGCAATGTAGTAGCCGGACCGGTTACTATGTCAGTTACACCCATGGTGATAACCCCTGGGAATTACTGGTTAATGGCCATTTACAATGTTGGCGGTGCAGTAAGCAATTACCTATCGTTTTAGAGTGGCTCGTGCTGATGCACCAACGACTTACTATTACACCGGTGAGCGTAATTTACCTAACTTTAATTTGACCATGCTAACTGTTCCTGTAGGCTTCTTAACTTATGCTACTGAATACAAAGTGGATGTTCAAATCAAAATAAAATTGGCTAACATCATTGCTTGGTCACAGTTTGGTCAAGTTTGTTCCATCTTTACGCCAGCACCGCCAACCTCTTCAGTCATCGCCTCGCAATGTGAACTGGTAGCCACTAGTTACACACAAGTGATTAATGCAACTCCATTTGCGGGAGCCACGCTTTACCGTTTCTTGTTGACGCATTATGATGAATTTGGTGATTTAGATTATGAGCAATATCAAGACAGTTCGACACCTAACTTTACGCTTAGCATGTTTACCGGACTACTTCCGGATACTACTTATAATGTTGCGGTATCAATGCAACTGTATGGTACTTTTGTTCCTTACGACAAAGAATGTAGTATCACTACACCGATGGCTGCCAGAATGATTGAAGCTATTGCTTTCAAAGCTACTGTATATCCAAATCCTTATACAAACAACTTTATGATTGAAGTTAAAACTGCCGACTCAGCTTTAATTGACATCAAAGTTTACGATATGGTAGGGCGATTGGTTGAACAAAAAACTGTAAAAGCAAGCGACTTAGAAAAAGCACCTATTGGGGAAAGATATCCTTCGGGTGTTTACAACGTCATTGTCTCTCAAGGCGAAAACGTACAAACTCTTCGCGTAGTAAGACGATAACACCATTTAACTAAAAACCAGAAAGGCATTCCGTTTGGAGTGCCTTTTTTTATGTTCAAAAAATCCAATATCAATTGTGACCCAAATGCCTTTTTATTGGCAATTTGTAGAAACCGCATCAAGGTTTACTTATGTCTTCAATAGAAAAGTAAAAAGCCTCTGACGGAAGTCAGAGGCTTTTACCATTGATAACTAACCCACAATTATTTAATAATCAATCGCTTTACTATTCCTTCACCGGTTTTAATCAAATAAACACCTGAAGTGAAATGTTTTGTATCTAATGTTTGGGCTTCATTTTGTGCCAAAATCAGTTTTCCGGATAAATCATACACTTTAATATCTGCAGTTCTGTTGAAGTAAACCAAACCATTGTCTACTGATGGATTTGGGAAAACAGCAAATGTTGGTACATTGTCTTCAAAATCATTGGTCGACAATCCATTGCTGTCGATTTCAAAAATGGTTATCGTTCCGCTGATTTCATTGGCAACCAAAACATAGGGTAAACCTGTCGGACTGTTTTCCGGAGCTATATAAGTAATGCCTTCCGGACCATGGTCACCGGCATAAGCTGAAGTACTTCTGCTGTTTTTATACGCTACAAAAGTCGGATTGTTTGGATCAGTCACATTATAAACCATTACGCCACCTACTCTTTCCAAAGAAATAAAAGCAAATGTTTCGGTACCAATTTGTGCCACAGTTACGCCTTCTGCTTCCGGGCCTTTGGCACGACTTCTTCCTTTGGGCGTGTTGTCTTCGTGGTCTGCATTGAAAATAGTTGGAAAGTTAGCCGAAGTATACATTTCAAAGTCGTCACCACTATCATAAACCAATTGCTGCGTTGTGGCATTAAAAATAGAGAACGAACGCGTTCCAACCGCATTAATCGTTTCAAAGTCTCCATCGGCATCGGCATTTCCATTTAAATTGGTAACTCGGTATCTTCCCATATTGTAACTTTGTTTCAACACACTTGCATTGGGAAAAACAGTCGCATCTAAAACATACCCTGCAGCACCAACCGTAGTTCTTTCATTAAAACCGGTATATTCTTTTTCGTCTCCTTCATTGGCCGTAACCAAAAAAGTATTGGCACCGATAGTATAATTGGCAATCGCATCCGGTATATAGAAAGCGTTTATGGGCCAGTTGGCAATTAGTACCTGACCATTATTATCTGAAATATCAAAACCATTACCCGGAAGACTAACGTCTTTGGTTCCTAGAGCCCAAATATCTGTTATGGATGTTGTGGCCAAATTGATTTCCGCCACGGCATTATTTTCTTGTAAGGTTACCCAAGCCTTTTGGGAATCGGCACTAATGGTAATGTATTCCGGTTCGAAATCTTGTGACATGGTGCTCGACATTTTTAATTTTCTAACACCCGAAGCAATCAAAGAAGCTTCTTGAGCATTGAAAGCTGTAAACAATAAAGTAGACACATTGGCTTGTGTCAAAGCAGGAATTCCTCCGGAAATGTCAATCACACTAACCGAACCTTCAGGATCAATGGAATAGTTCGCATTGGGTTGACCCTCATTGGCTGTCATGACTTTTGTACCATCCGGTGAAAACGTAATCATATCCGGTAAAGCTCCAACGGTCACTTGCTTTAAGAAAGTGCCATTGGTATCAAAAAATACTACCGAACCCTCTAAAGTTTCATCGGCATTAGGCGAAGCGACCGCGACTACTCCGTTTTTAACCGCTACCGAAGTTACACCACCATAAGAATTCATATCTATTGAGCTTACTACTGTTGGTGCAGTTGGGTCACTGAAATCAATAATATCTAAAAATCCGGCTACAGCACTCGTAGTAAATAAACGTTGAGAAGCCGGGTCGTGCACTACAATTTCGCAGGTACTGGTATTTGCTCCCGAAGGATCAAAACTACCGATGTAATTTAGCTCGATTTGGTTACTCGGAACCGGTGCTAATCTATCATTGTCCACAATATAAACAGTCGCAAAAGAATTTCCGGTAATGGTCAAACCCACCGCATTTTCTAAACTCAATACAAAATATTCTGCTTGTTGTTCTTCCGATAAATCATCAATAATCGGAATGGTAATCGTTTGGGTCAAAGCACTCGAACCGGTAAAGTTTAAAGTTTGAGAGGCCAAAGTAAAATCGCTGTCATCTGCCGTGCTGAAAGGCGTACCTTTTACCACTAAATCCACAGAACTCGTCGCCGGACTGGTCAAAGTAATGTTGAAAGATAAAGTACCAGCGGCTTCATTTACCGTTATAAAATTGGAAGCCAAAGCGACACTCGGATTTCCTGTTGTAAAAGTAACCGATGGCGTTGTCGCAATTGCATTATCGCTTTCATCTTCAATCGTATTGGGCAACAAAGCCAAATAATACAATTGGCTGTTGGCCAAAAGCGCATTCGGAACAACCGTAATCACACTTCCTGAAATCGTCGCGTCAAAAGCTACCAAAGCACCGGAAGCATCGTTCAAACGCAATTCAACCACACCATCAACATTGGTATTATCGATAGTCGAATTGTCAATTAAACGAATATTTTCATTAAAACTAATGGTTGGATTAATCGTCGTAACCACATTGGTTGCCGCATTTACAGGCACAAAAGTTGCTACCGGCGCAATGGTATCGGCTCCGCCAAAGGTAGTCCCTTCGAGGGTGAAATTATCAAAACGGTTATTGCCAACAGTTCCGCCGCTTCCTTGAGCAAACTCGACCCTCAATTTAAAACTCGGATTGTTATTCGCACCCGAAACACCCGAAAAATCTAAAGTCGCTAAAGCCGGATCGCCATTATTGGGAATCACCGTTGTAAATGCTACATAGTTGGTTCCATCCAAAGTATAAAACCAAGATTGTGTTCCTGCACCCGAGCCTGATCGACGTGTGGCAAATTTTACGATGATATTTTCATAACCTGTGGTGGGCAAAGCAAATTCTAAAGCACCACCAATAGGATCGTTAAAACGCAAGTGTGTTCCTGAAACATCTCCATTGCGAGCATTCAAATTCAAAACGGAGAAATTTTGACCGGTTCCTCCGGCAAAATCAATCGTACTGATTCCACCCGGAATAGCATTTAAAACGGCACCGCCTAAAGTAAAAGTCGGTGTTGTAATAGCACCCACGGAAGTGTTGTCATTAAAGTTCCAATAATGAACTAAAGTTTGTCCCCAAGAAACGGAAGAAAAAGCCATCATCAAGATAAAAATCAAGCTTTTGGTCGTGTAATTTTTTGACATAGTAGTGTAGTTTTATTTTGATACAAAATACAGTCATTGATTTAACAACATGATTAATTTAAAATCAATGATTTATTAAGTATTGAGGTTCCAATGTGGCTTAATTGTTAGCAATTCTCGGTATTGTTTAAGTTAAATTTACTTAGCCGTGTTTACCAGATGTCAACCTAAAAAACAACCAACTTTTTAACGTTTTCTGTACCTTTGGCCTATCAATCATCAAAAATAAAATCATGAAAAAGAATTATTTACTCCCAATTTTGCTCTTATGTCAACTGGGATTACATGCCCAAACTTTTGGATGGCTGCGTACACCAAGTATCACTTTTAATATGAATCCGGGCATGATCAGTTATCCCACAGCTTCAGATCATTTAGGCAATACTTATCTCTGCGGTTTTAAAGACAATGCAACTCCTTATACGGATATTTTCGGCAATTTGGCTTTGCTTAAATATGACACCAACGGCACTTTGGTTGCCACCAAAAATATCAACGGCAACGTACACGCTTATAAATTGGCGACCGATAATGCCGGAAATCTTTATATGGCTGTAGGGTATCTGACTTCTATTACTATCGATAATTTTAGTTTGACCACCAATTTGCAAAGCGTGAATCCTCTTTTATTAAAATTCAATGCCAATGGAGAACTGCTATGGCACAAAGTGATTCCGGGTGAGTGGACCCAACACTTTAATGCGATTAGTATCGACAGTCAGCAAAACGTTTATATCGGATATGATGATTACCAGAATTCCTTTATCGAAAAACTGGATGCCAATGGCAATACACTGCAACTCATCACGCAAACCGAAGTAAAACTCATTAGTGCCGTCAGTGTTGATTCTGAAGGCAATATTTATGCTGCCGGTTCTTGCGCCGAAATAAGCGCCAACTTCAACGGGACCAATATGCCGGCGCCTTTTTTATACAATATTTATTTGGTAAAATACAATCCGGCAGGACAAATGCAATGGATGCATTATGTAGAAGACATTACTTGTCCGGAACCCATGGTTGTAGCGCGTACACCAGATGAAGTGTATTTCAGTTCCCACTTGTTTGATGGTTTTTCTATTGATGGCATAACCACTGAAGGTCCGGTTAACAATTATGATTTCTTTTTGGCGAAGTTCAATTCAACCGGTACCGTGCAATGGGTAAAAGAAGTTCCGGGTACTGGTGGTGCCGAAATTGGGCTGCGTAACTTCTTAACTTTAGACCCGCAAGGCAATATTTATATGGCCGGAAAAACGCAAGGCGCTATCCAATGGAATGCCAATATTAGTTCGCAACCTCAAATGGGCTTTAACAGTGATGTTTTAATTTTAAAATATTCTCCGCAAGGCACTGTGCTTTGGGCCAAAACTGCCGGTGGCAATTCGGAGGACCGCTCTGATGGCATAAGTGTTTTGCCGGATGGAAGCGTTGTTGTATCGGGCATGGCTAATAACATTGTTACTTTTGACACTTGGCAAGCCGGAACGGTTAACTTTCAGTACTATCCTTTTTTGGCCAAACTAAATCAAACCACTTTGTCCATTCCCGCAAACGAATTCCGTACAGCATTGGTTTATCCGAATCCTGTCCAAGATTTTGTGACGTTATCTTCTCCCGGTTATCGCGGTAAAGCGGAATTGTTCACACTGTTGGGACAAAAATTGAAAAGCTTTGATATCACTGCTGATGAAACACAACTCAGTGTAAGCGATATTGCCATCGGAACCTATTTGCTGCGACTCAACCAACAAGCAATCAAAATAGTAAAGGATTAATGAGGCGATATGACAATTGTCATTTTTATTAGAAAAAACTAGCACTACTTTTGTCCTTGTAAAGTAGTATTATGTCAGTTTCATTAGTCCAAAAATATAACGTTCCCGGTCCGAGATACACCAGCTATCCTACAGTTCCTTATTGGGATGAGGCCTCTTTTTCCGATAATCAATGGAAGGAAACATTTATTCGAAGTTTTAATGAGAGTAATGCTACGGAAGGCATTAGTTTGTATATTCACTTGCCGTTTTGTGAAAGCTTGTGTACGTTTTGCGGTTGCCACAAAAGAATTACCAAGCGACACGAAGTAGAAAATCCCTATATAGAAGCCGTTTTAAAAGAATGGCAACTGTACTGCGATTTGTTTCCGGCCAAACCCCTTATCAAAGAAATTCATTTGGGCGGTGGCACACCTACCTTTTTTTCTCCGGAACATTTAGAGCAATTAATTACCGGCATTCTCAGCAAAGCCGAAAAAGCAACTGAATACGAATTCAGTTTTGAAGGTCATCCCAACAATACTACACGAGAACATTTGCAAAAACTCTATAATTTAGGATTCCGTCGGGTGAGTTTTGGCGTGCAGGATTACAGCGAAAAAGTACAAATTGCAATTCACAGACATCAACCGTTTCACAATGTGGCCAAAGTAACTTTTTGGGCCAAAGAAATAGGCTATACTTCCATCTCACATGATTTGGTTTTTGGATTGCCGTTTCAAACTTTAGATAACGTTATTGACACCATCGAAAAAACCAATTCGCTCTCCCCTAACCGATTGGCGTTTTACAGCTATGCGCATGTGCCTTGGATTAAAGGCAACGGCCAACGCGGTTTTAAAGACGAAGATGTACCAAAAGATGATGAAAAACGCAAGTTATATGAAGTTGGGAAAACCCTTTTAGCCAAAAAAGGTTATCACGAAATTGGAATGGATCACTTTGCCTTGGAAGACGATGCCATGTACCACGCTTTCAAAGCCGGAAAACTGCACCGAAATTTTATGGGCTACACTGCTTCTAAAACCCAATTGATGATTGGTTTGGGTGTTTCTTCTATCAGCGACAGTTGGTATGCTTTTGCCCAAAACGAAAAAGAGCTGGAAACTTATTACGCGCGCCTGGCGCAAAACGAATTACCGGTATATCGCGGTCATGTTTTGACTGAGGAAGATTTAATCATCCGCCGACATATTTTGAATTTGATGTGTCAATTCAACACTTCTTGGCAAAACGACGATTTGTACTTTGAAGAACTACCCGAAGTATTGGAACAACTCCACGAAATGGAGCTTGACGGTTTGCTCCAAATCAAACCCAACGGTTTAGTGGTAACCGAAAAAGGCAAAGCTTTTGTGCGCAACATTTGTATGGCATTCGACTTGCGATTGAAGCGCAAAACGCCACAGACACAATTGTTTTCAATGACGGTTTAGGTCGTTGCGAGTTTTAGGTAGTCTGTTTACTTCTTATTGCTTTCCCTTAATAAAATAGTGCTCTTGCATTCAGTCTGTAAGGCATTTTTAGTATTTTAGCTAAGGCAAAAAATACCCACACGATGAAACCATTAGAAATTTCGAACAGATTCAAAGAAGTCATTTTAAACGGCACTTGGGTGGCCAATACCAATTTTAAAGCACAATTAGACAATACCGATTGGCAAATGGTCACCGCTAAGTTGGATACTTTGAATACCATAGCGGATTTGGCCCAACACATTCATTATTACATAAAGGGATTGAACCAAGTATTTCGGGGTGGAACATTGGACATCAAAGACCGCTATAGTTTTGATTTTCCTGCGATTACTTCACAAAAGGATTGGGATGCATTTTTGGTCCAATTTTGGAATGACGCCGAAGAATTCGCCACTTTGGTTGAACAAATGCCCGAAGCCCAATTGAAAGGCGCCTTTGTCGAGGAAAAATACGGAACCTATGAACGCAATATTGAGGCGATGATTGAGCATAGCTATTATCATTTAGGCCAAATTACACTCATCAAAAAGAGATTGACATGTTGTTAAAATATTTTCTTTTATGGTTGCCAATGATTTTTATAGCGGTTTTAAACGGTAGTGCGCGTGATTTATGGTATAAAAAGCATACCGGAGAGCTGACAGGGCACCAAGTTTCAACGGTGTCACTCATTATCCTTTTTGGTTTTTACATTACAGCCGTTTTAAAAAAATACCCGCCAAACTCCGCCACCCAATCGATGCAAATTGGCTTGCTTTGGTTGGTCCTGACTTTACTGTTTGAATTTGGGCTCGGACTGATGAGAGGTCAATCATGGGAATTATTGCTACAAGATTATAACGTTTTTAAAGGGCGTATTTGGATACTTATCCCTATTTGGGTTACTGTGGCACCATATCTTTTTTATAAAATGTTTCCATAAAAAACTGACACCCTATTTCCTTTCCTGCTATTCGGATGTTTTTTTCTGTATCTTTAAATACTAAATCGCCTTCTCTTGGATTACCTCATTTACTTTATACTTTTAGCCCTATTGGCAGAAATCTTGGGCACTGTGGGAGGCTTTGGCTCTTCGCTGTTTTTTGTACCAATAGCAAGTTATTTTCTTGATTTTCATTCGGTTTTAGGGGTTACTGCTATGTTTCATGTGTTGAGTAATCTCACCAAAATTGGTTTTTTCAGGCAAGGCGTTGATAAGAAACTCATCGTGAGTTTGGGAATTCCGGCGGTGGTTTTTGTGGTATTGGGTGCTTATCTGAGTCGGTTTATTGATTCCAAATGGCTCGAAATGGGATTGGCTGTTTTTCTGATTGGATTGAGTCTTTTCTTTTTGATTTTTAAAACGATAGTGATAAAACCAACTACTTTCAATAGTGTATCCGGTGGCATTGCTTCCGGTTTCATAGCGGGATTAATAGGGACCGGTGGTGCCATTCGCGGCATGACTTTGGCGGCTTTTAACCTGAAAATGCAGGTCTTTATTGCTACTTCTGCGGTTATCGATTTGGCCATTGACGGAAGCCGAACCGTGGTTTACGGACTCAATGGTTTTATACACAAAGACGATTTGTATCTGATTCCGATATTATTTGTAGTGAGTATCATCGGGACCTATATTGGTAAAAAAATATTGGAAAAAATATCGGAAGCGCAATTCAAAAAAATTGTCTTAGTTTTGATACTCATCACCGGATTGATTACAGCATTCAGTGTCATTCAAAAGCTATAGAACATAGTGTAATAAGATAAAAAAGGCAAGAATAGCTTAATTCTACACTTGCTGAAATTATAAGATAAAACTGTTTTTATGCGTTTTATTCAAATCAATTAAACTATTATTTACAACCGATTATATATTTTTAACAACCGATTGTCTATTGTTATTGATATTTTGACTAAATTAAGCAACAAAAAAAGTATTTTAAATTAATTTTGAGTACTTGTTAAACTTCAACATTCCTATGAAAAAAACTCTAAAGATCCTTCTCATTGAAGATGATACTATAGAAGTGATGAAATTTATCAAAGTGATTGAAACACTTGGGGAAAAACATCAAATTATTGAATCCAAAAATGGTGAAGAAGCCATGGACATTTTAAAAATTACCAAACAACTTCCGGATATCATTGTATTAGATTTAAATATGCCCAAGGTAAACGGAGTAGAATTTTTATCATCTCTAAAAGAAGATGAAATATTGAAATACATTCCCGCCATAGTGCTAACCACTTCATACAATCCAAAAGACATTACAGAATGTTATAAAATTGGTATAGCCGGTTACATTTTAAAGCCATTAAAATATGAGGATTATGTTAGTAGGATAAAAAAAGTGTTAGAATATTGGTGTGAGAATGTATTAATTAAGGCTTAATTGTATGTACGGGATAATAAATAAATCCATTGAAGATTTAGTCAAAAGTAATTTTGGGGCTGAAAAATGGAATGTAATATTGGATAAAAGCGGAATTGAACATAATTATTTCATCAGCAGCGAACCCTATGATGATGACATTACCTTTAAATTGGTCAATGCCATCGCAATGGAAATGGACATGAGTCTGGAATCCGTATTGTACAGTTTCGGAGAATGGTGGATTATTAAAACGACCAAAGACAAATATTCGGGACTCATGGAGACCGGTGGAAATAATCTTAGGGATTTTTTAATCAATCTACCGCTGTTTCACAACAGAGTGATGTTGTTGTTTCCAAAATTAACACCACCGGAATTCAAGATCAGTGATATTGAACAAAACAGCCTGCAATTGCATTACTTTTCAAAAAGAGAAGGTCTACAAGAATTTGTCAGAGGTTTGATCCAAGGTTTGGGGATTATGTTTAAAACTGAAATAGAAATTGAGTTACTCAAAACAAGACAAAAAGGTGATAATAACGAAGTTTTTAAAATAAGTTGGAAATAACAGTGAAAAAAAACGGGTTCAATTTAAGCACGTCTCTTTTTAATAAAATATTTCCATTTTATATTTTATTAAATGAGCATTTACAAATTATAAGTTTTGGGAAAAATATCCCCAAAATTATTACAGGGTTAACGGAAGGAACTCCGTTTGACTCTATTTTCACTATTGTTAGACCTCATGTGGACAATATTACTCCGGAAAACTTTCATAAAAACACCGACCATTTAATCGTTATTACTACAAAAGATTCGGATAAAGTGACTTTGAGAGGTCAATTTGAAAAATTAGACAACAACTTCTTGTTTATAGGATCACCTTGGTTTAACTCGATGAATGAAGTTACAGATAAAAACCTTACACTCAACGACTTTGCGTATCATGACCCTATACTGGATATATTACACATTTCCAAGAATCAAGAAATTAACTATAAAGAACTCAAAGAGCTTTTAGAAACCGTAAACGAACAACGAAAGACGCTAAAAAAAGACAAAGAAGAACTCAATAAACTCTCCTTAGTAGCGAGTGCTAACAAAAACGGTGTGGTTTTGTTTACCCCCGGCGGTAAAATTTTGTGGTGTAATAACGCTTATTTAAAAATTGTATCGCTCACCAATGAAGAAGTAATTGGTCAATTCATCTTAGATTTTGGGCCATGCAAAATAACTGAGGAAGACAAGATAAAAGAAGTGCTCCGCGGCTTTGAAGAAGGGAAAATTTTTGAAGGCGAAAAAGCCACCCTTATTAAAGACCGCAAAACCTTCTGGTACAAAACAACCAAGCAACCGGTTAGAGATGAAGCGGGTCAAATAATACACTACTTTGCTATTATTGAAGATGTTACACTGGAAAAAGAGCAGGAAGAAAAACTCAGATTACTGTCATCAATAGCAGAAAAGAATACCAGCGCGGTGATTATTTGTGACGAAAAGGGACGCATTGAATGGATTAATGACAGTTTTACCGAAATTACCGAATACACCTTAGAAGAAGTCATAGGTAAAAAAATTAAAAAGATTTTAGAAGGTCCGGAAACCGATAAAAAAACGGTGGCCTATTTAGGAGAGCAAATGAAAAATGGTCTTCCTTTTAATTGTGACATCATTAATTACAAAAAATCCAAAAATAAATATTGGTCCCGTGTTCAAGGTAGAGCGCTGAACGATGAAAACGGCAAGGTCTTGAAATATTTTACCATACAAGAAGATATTTCATTAGAGAAGGAATTCAAACAACAACTCATTGAATCTGAAAACCGTTTGTACTCCTTGATTATTAATCTTCAGTCGGGCATTTTACTCGAAGATGTTAATCGGAAAATCCTCTTGGTCAACAAGCGATTCTGCGACTTATTCGGAATTGGCCTTGAACCTGAAAGAATGAAAGGAATCGATTGCTCAAAAGCGGCAGAACAATCCAAATTCTTGTTTAAAAATCCGGATAGTTTTTTAGCACGAATTGACGAAATTTTAAGACAAAAAAGCACTGTCATAGCCGAAGAAATTGAAATGGTAGACGGTAGAATCATCCAGCGAAGCTTTATTCCGATTTATCGTGGTAATAAATACGATGGACACTTGTGGAGCTACGATGATGTTACTATTCAGAAAAAATACGAGCAAAGTCTTGAAGCAGAAAGAGAAAAATACAGCAACATCATCACCAATATGAATATGGGATTGATAGAAGTGGATATAAACGACAATATCAAATTCGTCAACCAATCATTCTCAGAAATGAGCGGCTTTTCATCAGAAGAACTCATCGGAGTTAAAGCAGCAGAGCTCTTTTTAGACCCAAAATCCAAACAAATCATCGATACTAAAACAGCAGTTCGGGCTAAGGGAATTTCAGATTCTTATGAAATAAAGGTTAAAATAAAGTCCAATGAAGAAAGATATTGGTTGATCAGCGGAGCACCAAATTACAATCTAAACGGTGAACTCGTAGGTAGTATAGGGATTCATTTTGACATTACAGAACAGAAAAAATTAGAATTACAAAAAGAAGCTTTGTTGAAAAGTTTGGAAAAACAAAACGAAAGCCTCAATGAATATGCCCAAATTGTATCCCACGATTTAAAATCGCCTCTGCGAAGTATACACACCTTAATTACTTGGATAAAAGACGAAGAAAAGAACATGTTGAGCAATCAAACCAACGAGTACATTGCTTTAATTGAAGAGAAGGTTGAAAAAATGGACTACCTCATCGATGGCATCCTAACCTATTCTAAAATTGATTCTTTTGAAAAAACAGACGAATTAATTGACTTGAATGAAATCATTGACAACATCATTCAAATCATTCACATTCCCAAAAATACAAAAGTCACAATTGCCCATAAGTTGCCCGTTAAAAAAGCGAACCGTTTCAGAATGCAACAATTGTTTCAAAACTTAATCAGTAATGCCATTATTCACAATGACAAAAAAGAAGGAATGGTTGTCATTGATTACAGTGAAAATGAAGAAGCGTATATTTTTTCGGTACAAGACAATGGCCCCGGTATATCAGAGAAATACCAAAGTAAAATTTTTCATCTGTTTGAATCCTATTCTCCCAATAACAAATCAACCGGTATTGGGTTGTCTATTGTTAAAAAAATTGTAGAAAAATACAATGGCAAGATATGGATTGAAAGCAAAGTAGGCATCGGAACGACCTTTTTTATACAACTACCAAAAGAATATGGAACAACCTAATATTGATTATTTCATTAAGTTATCAAACAATAACGACTCTTTTAAGCAAAAACTTATTGAGGTAATCAAACATGAGTTGCCTTTAGAAATAGATTTTTATTTTAACTGCATAACCCTAAAAGAATGGGAAAAAGCAGCCGAATCTGTTCACAAACTCAAACACAAAATAGGCGTATTAGGAATGGAAAAAGGGTATCATGTTGCTGAAGAATACGAAAAAAACCTGAGGGAAGGTTTGACAGAATCGCAATCAGCTTTTGAAGAAACACTAACTACTATCAACCAATTTATAAAATTATTGTAAAAAAACTACATATGAAAAACTGTATTATCATTGACGATGAGATGATGGCTAGAACCATAATCACTGAATTGGTTTCTACAAAATCCTACTTAAACATAGTTGCTGAATTTTCTAATGCCATTGATGCGCTGAAATATCTGAACAAAAATAAAGTGGATTTGATTTTCCTTGACATTCACATGCCTGATTTTAATGGGTTTGATTTTATCAATACCATCAAGCACTCTGTAAAAGTAATTTTAGTCACCTCGGACAAGAACTTTGCCATAGATGCTTTTGAATATGATTGCGTTGTTGATTATTTGGTAAAACCCATTACGGAAGAACGTTTTGAAAAGACCATGCTTAGATTAAAAGAACTGGATGGAAGAATCCAAAAAAGTCAACAAGAAATCGAGAATAGAGTTGATTCTGATAGCTACAGAGAATTCTACATCAACAAAAGTAACCGTCTGATTAAGATTGACGTCAATACAATCTTGTATTTTATGGCCAAAGGAGACTATGTTTATTTAAAAACAGAAACCAGCAATTACACCATACACAATACATTAAAGAGAATCGAAAGCAAACTACCTAAAGATTTGTTCTTTAAAGGGCATCGTTCCTACCTTATCAATACTAAAAAAATAATTGACATAGAAGACAACAGTGTCTTGATAGGAAAAGATGTAATTCCGATAAGCCGAAGAAACAGACCTGAGCTTATGAAACGTGTGCTTTTACTATGATGCGTTAAACCGATTTACTGGTGTAAACCTCTTTAGGAATTAAATTTCTAAAGAGGTTTTTTTTTGATTTAAAGAAATTCACCCAAATCGATAAATGGTTTTGTTTTTAAAAAAAATAATGCGTTTTGTCGAACAAATATGCATTTGATAGTATTTTATACCGCTTATCTATATTTAAACACACTTTATCTAAAGATGAATGGTGGTTCATCTAATTTTTAAAAATAGCCGGAAAACCTTACTGATATTTGTATCATAAATACCGTAAATCTATTAAAAATACAAAAACAAGTATCATGAAAAAAATAACAGACAGCATAGTAAACACTACCACCCCAATGTGGTTTTTGTTGATTGTCATGACTTTTATGACTAAAAATCTTGAAGCTGCCAATTTCTTCTCTACAAGTACTTCCAAACTAACTATTGAAAGACACCGTGTTTGGATAAATGTCACAGACAGTTCAACCGGAGCATTTTCTCAAACCCTTTTTGGATACAGAACCGGTGCCACCGATGGATATGATCCGGGTTTAGATGGCGCCTATTTTAATGACGGTGCAATAGCTCTGACTTCTTTAATTGGAGCCGACAGGTACACTATTCAATTCAGAGGTCTTAATTACGACCCGAATGACATTATTCCTTTGAGTTTTATGACCAATTATAATGGTAACTTTACTTTTGCTTTGGACCATGTTGACGGTTTCTTTTTAAACAGTTCACAACCCGTTTATATTTTGGATACTCAAACCAATGTTTACACCAATTTAAAAACCTCTAATTATACATTTAGCAGTGCCATAGGTATTTTTAATGATCGTTTCAAATTGGTATTCCACAACCCTTATGAGACTAACAGCTTAGGACTAAATAATGTGTTTACCGCCAATAATTTAGTAATTTTACAAAACCAGGATAATATCTCTATCAAAACCGGTGACACTGTACTGGAAAGTGTGGCAATCTTCAATTTGAACGGTCAAATTATTTATCAAAATTACAATGTAAATGCTACACAATTAACGGTAACAAATTTGAAAATCAATCATCAACCGATAATCATTAGAGCCGTTACAAAAGAGGGAATTATGGTTTCCAAAAAATGGTTGCATTACAATTAAAAGATGTATTTCATCCCTAAGTTTTGAATACAAGTTTCATTAACAAGAACATGTTGACAATTCATCTGTAATTTAAAACATCTCAACCCAACAAACCCGTTATTCGTCGAATAAAAAAAAAATAAAATTTAATAAATTTTACATTTGTTATATCTATGAAATCAAATGAAATATTAATATCGCATAACCAAAATTCACCTGTTGATTATTATAACGCTGTAGGTTTAATATATGACAATTCCATATACATTAATAAGAAAGATTGTTTAGTCAGACTGGAGTTAAGCTTAATTAGGAATATATATTTTAAAAAAGAGAAAGCTTTAACAAGCAACATTTTCTTATTGTCAATTGGATTGTTTTTAATTGCCATGCTAGCACTTACAGACAAAATTATTCCTTTAGACTTTAAGGTAATAGGATACTCAACTGCTGTAGTTGCTGTGTTGCTGGCTTTTTTAATTAAGTTCAATAATTACAAAATCATAATTACCACTATAAATAACAACATCATCACAACCAACATCAATTCAGAGTACTGTGAGGATGGATTGGAACTTGTGACCAGAATAAGAAATAACATTAATAAAGAGAACTCATTAATCAGAGCAGTATAAATGACCGCTGTAAGTGTATATTACCCTCCATTAGGATTACTTGAAAGAAGAAATCTGACTGTGTTTTGCTCCGAGGTAAAAACTGTGTTTTTAGAGCATATCACTTTTGTTTCTATTTATAAGAGAAAAAGAAACTTTCAAAAGTTTTTTAAACCACTGTTTGGAGATAAATACACTTTTGTAATATTCCTAAAAAACGATAAGCAAATTGAATTTTCTTTTACTGAAGAAAAACTAGCACTGGCACTCGAATTAAAAGAAGAAATAATTAAAAGGAAATTAAAATTATCAGCCTAATACAATGAAGGAAAAAATATTAATTTATGATCGTTCGTTGGGGTACGGAATATATTTTGATAAAATTTTTAAAAAAGAGTACGAAGTAGTTATAACCACAAAAAATATTATTCTGAATAGATTAGATTTATTCTACTTTGATTATATAATTTTTATGGTAAACGAAACGGAAGATGTTCACTTTTTTACAAAAATTTATTCTTCTAACAAAGGGATTAATTTATTTCTGGGGATTACACAAAATAGATTTAAAGAACACTTCCAAAATTTACAAGACGTACATCTTATAAATCTGGAATTGAGCAAAACAGACATCGTTAAGTTTATAAACAAGAAATTAAATAATAACTATACAGAAAACAGACATTCCAATCAACTCACCTGAGCATTCTATTAGTAAAATTTTAAAGCAATAAATTTAACTTTGTTGGAAGTCTGTTTTTTTTTTTTTCATACTTATCTGATTTTAAAAGATAAGATCGGAAAACTACTTTCCATAATTGGGCTGGAATTGTAGTTCATATTTTTGATAGATTATCAAGCCGTCTTTTTATAGGACGGCTTGGTTTTTATATTCATATTTATTGACAACTAATAAACCAGTTAAAATTCACATTTTCATTAAAGCCAAATGCTGTCCGAATAAAAAACCACGCCTTTCGACGTGGTCATTAACTCAACTAACTTTAATTTATTTATTCAAATGGGCGTAAATTTCGTCTTTCAAGAATAGCAACTTGGCTTTCAGTTCATGCATAAAGTTATCATTGGCAATCTCTGAGCCCATGTTGATTCGGTGAATTTGGTGCTCTATCTCATGGTACTCATCAAAAAGTGTTCTGAAATGAGCATCTGAAATTTTCAGTTCGTGAATTCTTTCTTTATGTTCAGGGAATTCGTGTAGTAAATCGTGTTTTTCCATGGTTAGTGTTTTTTATATTATTTGTTTAAAAATTAACTTTGTCCTTGTATTTCAGCCTTGTTATATCCTAATGACAATTGGCTTCAGCCTGCACAAATAAGTTCATATGGCTTGGTGAAACATAAGCGATGTCTAAACCCATGCCTCTAAGTACAAATAACAATCCGATGATAACGGTTATTAAAGGTACTACTTTCTGCAATTTGTTTCTAAAAGGCAAAGACAAAATGCCGCTCACATAAACCACGGCGCTCATCAACGGAATAGTGCCTATGCCGTAAAGCAACATATAAGTGACACCTAAAGGAACGTTCTGCATGGCTATGGCTCCAAAGAGTGCAGCGTAAACCAATCCGCAAGGCAACAAACCATTAAATATCCCTATTGTAAAAAAAGCATCCGGTGATTTGCGTTTGAATTGGTTACCCAGACTGCTTTTTACTCTAGTAATGACTTTGTAAATGGGTTTGGAGAAATTATATTGGGCAAAAATCCTTTCAGGAATAATGGCTATTAAAATCATCAAAATACCCAGCACAATAGAAAATCGTTGTTGCATTCCGGCGAGATACAATCCTTTGCCTAATAATCCGAAAAGCAAACCTAAAGTAGCATAGGAAGTCAATCTTCCGGAGTGATACAATAAAATTTGCAATGCTTTTTTAGTCGGATTGTTTCTGTCTACCGGTAACATCATGGCTATGGGTCCACACATGCCTATGCAATGTAAACTGGAAACTAAGCCAAAGATGAGCGCAGTGTAAAGCATTTTCTAGAATGTTAGACCTTTTAGAAATAGATTTCTTCTTTATTCAAGTAAGTTTTGCCTTCATATTCCCAAGCAACAGTAATACCCCAAAGACCGCCAACCAGATTGTTTTTAGGTATGAGCAAATCGGAAGCGGACAATGAAATAGGGATTTCAAAATCCAGCTTTTGGTTTGACGGTCTATAAAGGGATACTTTTCCTTTTATTTTGGCAGCATCGAGTTCGGCAGGAAAATTCACTGCTATACCTTCTGCGGTTTTATTTATGGCTACTTTCTCGCTGAGATTATTAGCATTTTGCATGCTTTCAATATTGCTTTGCACTAGTTTTTCTTTTCTGTAATAATCCTCGGTAACCATTTCGTTATCGTATTGACTGTCAGATTGTACTTTGAACACAAAGTATAAAATGAAGCCCATGAATAGTGCTATTGCAATGACAATTCCTTTTCCCCAATTCATTTTCATAATTCCTATCTTTTAGTTGAAACTTCTCGGACCAACAAAATTGGTGGTTGCTGTTTCGATTAATTTATCGTTATTGTAGATTTCAATTTTTAGTTCTACTTTCTCATCTTTTAAGTTACTTTCTAAAATTTTCACAAAGAAAGTTCCTTTGCTGATGCCTTGTTTCGGTACTTTGGTAAACGGACTGCCAACCAATTTGATTTCCCCTTTGGGCTCGATCAATTTGAAAGTCACGTGATCAAATTCCTTCTCGGTTTTATTGATAATATCATAATTATAGATATTACTGATTTTGTCACCATCGTGTTGGAATAATTGTCCGGGCGTATGTAAAATTGTTGCTTCTACCTCATTTCTCAAGAACAACATTCCGATGAAAACGCCAATCAAAATGGCCAAAACCGCTATATAACCTTTCATTCTGGTTGTTAGCTTGAACGGTTCTTTCTTTACAATTTCATCTTCACTGGCATAGCGAATTAATCCTTTTGGCAAACCGACTTTTTCCATAATCGAATCACATTCATCGATACAGGCGGTACAGTTGATACATTCTAATTGTGTTCCGTTTCTAATGTCAATTCCGGTAGGGCAAACATGCACGCAAACTTTGCAATCGATACAATCGCCTTTGCCTAGTGCTTGTCTGTCTTCATTTTTATTGAATTTGGCCCTGCCGGTTTCTCCTTCGCCACGCACATGGTCATAGGCCACATTGATGGTTTTATTGTCCAATAAAACACCCTGCATTCTGCCATATGGACAAGCGATAATACAAACTTGTTCTCTGAACCAGGCATAAATGAAATAGAAAACCGCGGTAAAAATTAATAAGGCTACCAGCGTACTGCCATTATGGGCCGGACCTTCTTTAATAAATTGGATTAGTTCATCACTTCCGATTAAATAGGCCAAAAACACATTGGCAATAATAAAGGAGATGATGAAAAAGACCACCCATTTAGTCACACGCTTTCTAATCTTTTCAGCATCCCAAGCTTGTTTTGCCAAGCGCATTTGCTGTGCTCTGTCACCGTCAATCCAAAACTCGATACGACGGAAAACCATTTCCATAAAAATAGTTTGCGGACAAAACCAACCACAAAAAATACGGCCGAATGCCACCGTAAACAAAGCCAATCCCACTACTCCAATAATCATAGAGATTACAAAAAGGTGAAAATCTTGGGGCCAAAACGGAAAGCTGAAAATGTTAAACCTTCTGTCGACTACATTAAAAAGTAAGAACTGATTGCCGTTGATTTTGATAAACGGCGCTGATAACAAAAAGGCCAACAGAAAATAACTGAGTACTTTTCGTTTATCAAAAAAAGGACCTGAAGGTTTTTTTGGATAAATAAAAGCTCTTTTCCCCTTCTCATCTATAGTTGCGATACTATCTCTAAAACTTTCATCAGGATTGTGTGTTGCCATCTTGTTTTTGAATTAATGATTTAATTCGGTTTGTTTTGAGAGGTTTTGAGCGTTGGCCAAAACCTCTCTTTATTCTCTATTTTACAGCTACTTTAGTACTATCGACTACTGCAGCTGCATCAGCACTCGGAGCTGCTTCTTCCACCCATTTTTCTCCTTCTGCTGCTTTAGCTCCGGCAGGTTTTGTGCCTTGTAAACTTAAAACATAACTGGCTACATTTTGCACTTCTTTAGTGCCTAATGTTTTGGCCCAGCCCACCATCGTTGGGTTGTTTTTACTTCCTTCGGCAATCAACTTAAAGACGTTTTTGATACCTCCACCGTTAATCCAGTGGTCATCGGTTAAATTTGGTCCGACTACACCTCCACCATCAGCTTTGTGACAAGCAGCACAGGCATTGGCATAAATTTCTTTTCCTTTGGCCAAACTTTCCGCATCAGTCAATAAAGTTACTTTGTCAAAAGTGATTTCTTCTTTAGGCGAATTGAGTTTGTTTTTTTCAATTTCGATATTCGCCGCAGCCACTTCTTGATCATATTCTTGCGCTTGTGTGTAATCATCCATAACATGGAATCTTACCAAATAAATTACTCCGAAAATAACCGTAGCATAGAATAAATTCACCCACCATGGTGGTAAAACATTGTCTAACTCTTTGATACCGTCATAATCGTGATCTAACATCACATCGGCTTCTTGCTCGATAGATTTGGAACGGGTCATACTCTTCATTAAGTTTTGAACCCATTTGCTCTCTGTAAAAGATACTGTTTGGGCTTCTTCTAACTGTTTGCGTTGCTCATCGGTCAACATGTGGTAAGTCACTTTGTCTACTGCACTAACCACAATTTCTATGGCTACCAACAAAAACAAGAAGACTACCAAAAACAAGGCTACCATAGGGAACTTGATAAAAGCCGGACGGTCACCTGAGTCAATAAAATATTCCAAGGCGCCGAATACAATGGCGAAAATCAACGGAACTCTTACGTATGATGGAAATAATTTTTTCATTTTTATACTTTTTATGTTGCGTTATTAGTCTTCTAACGGAAGGCTGCTTACTTTTTTGATGGTTTCTTTGCTATAAGTCATCGCCCAAACCGTGAACAAGACAAAAGCCGTAAAGAAAATCGTCAGTGAAATGATAGGGTAGATTTCTACTCCTGTAATCGTTTCTAAATTGTGTTTGACATATTTTAACATGACACTTATTTTTTAGATTTTACTTGAGTATCAGTTCCTAATCGCTGAAGATAAGCAATCAAGGCTACAATCTCTCTGTCTTTCAACGGAACGGTTGCGTTTCCGAAAGCTTTTTTGATATCGGCATTTGCCAATAATCTGGCTTCAATTTTGGCGGCTTGTTCTTCAGAAATTTTAACCGCATTGGCTACTTCTTCTTTAGAATAAGGAACCCCTAAAGTCACCATCGCTTCCATCTTAGCTTGCAATGTTGAATTGTCTAATTCATCTTTAATCAACCATTGGTATCTTGGCATGATAGAACCCGGAGAAATACTTTGTGGGTCGTACATGTGATTGAAATGCCATACGTCATCTCTACCTCCGTTGAATGGTTTGCCCGGAACACCTTCTCTCGCTAAATCCGGTCCGGTACGTTTAGAACCCCAAAGGAATGGATGATCGTATACATTCTCTCCCGATTTAGAATACTCACCATAACGCTCTACTTCAGAACGGAAAGGACGAATCATTTGAGAGTGACAGCTCACACAACCTTCACGGATATACAAATCTCTACCTTGTAGTTCAAGCGGAGTATATGGTTTTACTGCGGCTATAGTTGGTATATTAGATTTTACCAAAATCGTTGGCAAGATTTGAATCAAACCACCAATTAAAATCGCAATGGTAGTATAAACCATGAATCTTACCGGCTTTCTTTCCAACCAAGCATGCCATTTTTCCCCTTTCAATCGGTTTGGACTGATTACTGCCAATGCAGGAGCTTCAGCAGGTTCGTCTTGAATAGCAGATCCTTGTTTTACGGTTTTTACAATGTTGTAAACCAAAACAATCACCCCAACCAAATACAAAGTACCCCCGATGGCACGCATCCAGTACATTGGCATAATTTGAGTTACTGTTTCTAAGAAGTTACCGTATTGTAAGGTTCCATCCGGTTTGAATTGTTTCCACATAGAAGCCTGAGTAAATCCGGCTACATACATAGGCAATGCATATAAAATAATTCCTAAAGTCCCAATCCAGAAGTGGAAGTTGGCCAATTTTTCAGAATATAATTTGGTTTTAGTCATTCTTGGGATTAACCAATAAATCATACCGAAGGATAAGAATCCGTTCCAAGCTAAAGCACCAACGTGTACGTGGGCAATAATCCAGTCGGTAAAGTGGGCAATTGCATTTACGTTTTTCAAAGACAACATCGGACCTTCAAAAGTAGCCATACCATAACCGGTAATCGCTACTACGAAGAATTTCAACACGGCATCAGTACGCACTTTATCCCAAACCCCACGAAGCGTTAACAATCCGTTGATCATACCACCCCAAGACGGTGCGATTAACATTACTGAGAATACTACGCCAAGGTTTTGTGCCCAATCCGGTAATGAAGAGTACAACAAGTGGTGTGGTCCGGCCCAGATGTAGATAAAGATCAAAGACCAGAAGTGAATAATAGAAAGTCTATAAGAATAAACAGGACGATTAGCTGCTTTTGGCACAAAATAATACATCATTCCTAAGAACGGCGTGGTTAAAAAGAAAGCTACCGCATTGTGTCCGTACCACCATTGTACTAAAGCATCTTGTACTCCGGCATATACCGAATAAGATTTTAGGGCAGAAACCGGTAATTCAAAACTGTTAAATATGTGAAGTACAGCAACGGTAACAAATGTCGCGATGTAGAACCAAATCGCTACATAAATATGACGCTCTCTTCTTTTGATAATTGTACCAATCATATTGATACCGAATACTACCCAAATCAAAGCAATAGCGATATCAATCGGCCATTCTAACTCGGCATATTCTTTAGAAGTGGTATAGCCCAACGGTAAAGTAATCGCCGCGGCTACTATGATTAATTGCCAACCCCAAAAGTGCAGTTTACTTAATAAGTCACTGAACATTCTGGCTTTTAACAAACGTTGCATAGAGTAATATACTCCCGCAAACATGGCATTACCCACAAACGCGAAAATCACCGCATTGGTGTGTAAAGGTCTTAGTCTACCAAAACTTAGAAAGGAAACTCCGCTGGTCACATTGGGAAATAAAAACATAAATGCTAATATTAGCCCAACCAACATCCCCACTATCCCAAAAACGATACTGGCGTAAATGAAGTTCCTTACAATTTTGTTGTCATACTGAAATTGTTGCATTTCCATAATTATAATTGTTTTTCTTCGGTTATATTAATTTGATTTTTGTTAGTTTCTTTTACTAGCTCGTCGTCAAAAAGCATTCTGACGGATGGTGTATAATCGTCGTCATATTGTCCGCCTCTTACCGCTTTGATAAAAGCGTAGAGAAAGAACACAGCGACTACAATACTTATCGAGATTAACATATAAATGACACTCATACCTCTAATTTGTGTTAGACAAAATTACTTCTGCGATTATTCTTAAAATATGACATTTGTCATACTTCGGATTTTATTTCTTACCGGCAAAAACATTACTCATAATGGTTACAAAACTCACTATGGTTATCGTGCTCAAAGGCATGATAATCGCAGCTACTATAGGCAATAAATTACCGCTTACCGCATAACTCAAGCCGACTACATTATACAGCAATGACAATCCGAAACTCAGGTAAATGGTTATCATAGCGTTTTTAGCATATTTCAAAAAGAAATCTATTTTAGAAAACTGACTCGCATCTAAAATTCCGTCACAAGCCGGTGAAAACACATTGACATTTTCTGAAATGGAAATCCCGATATTACTTTGGGCCAAAGCACCGGCATCATTCAAACCGTCACCTATCATAAGAACATTCTTCCCTTCTTTTTGAAGATTGTCAATGTAGGCTAATTTTTGCTCAGGCTTTTGATTGAACACCAATAGCGTTTTCGACGGAAGCATTTTCTCCAAAATTTTACGTTCCCCGTCATTGTCACCCGACAATACTATAAGGTTGTATTTTTTGGCCAAATTCTCAAACAATTGCTCCAATCCGTTGCGGTATTGGTTGTTGAAAACATAACTGCCTTTATAAATCCCGTTAATTTCAACGTGGACTTTGGTCTTCTTATGGGTGTTTTCACTCATGTGCTGCAAAAACTGAGAAGAACCTAATTTGACCGTCCCTTCATCCAATTCAGCAAAAACCCCTTTTCCGATAATTTCCTCGAAATGGTTTACCTCCATTTTATCTTGAGGCGGAATAAAATCGTACAATCTTCGGCTCAAGGGATGGTTGGAACCTCTTAAAGCATTTTTCAATAACTTTAAATCATAATCATTTAAAACCTCGCCTTCATAAGTGATGGCCGTCTTTTTATTGGTGGTTATTGTTCCGGTTTTATCAAAAACGATGGTGTCTACTTTGGCCAGTTGCTCAATGACGATAGCATTTTTAAGGTATAATTTTCGGTTGCCCAAAATGCGTAATACGTTCCCCAAAGTAAATGGAGCTGTCAAAGCCAAGGCACACGGACAAGCCACAATTAATATAGCCGTGAAAACGTTAAATGCCGTAGCCACATCAATAAAAATCCAATAGCCAAAAGACACCACAGACAACAGCAATAGCGCCGGTGTAAAATAACGGCTAATTTTATCGGTGATGGACTTGTGTTTTTGGTCAACTTTTTTCTGGAAAACATCATTGCTCCACAATTGGGTTAAGTAACTTTGGGAAACTGAAAACAAAACTTCCATTTCGATGACTTTGCCCAGTTGCTTACCGCCGGCAAAAATCTTATCTCCTGATTTTTTATCAATAGCAACGGCTTCTCCGGTAACAAAACTATAATCTATAGAAGCTTTTTCGGAAATCAAAATCCCGTCTACCGGAATCAATTCTTGGTTGCGAATCAATAGCCTGTCCCCTTTTTTAATATCATAAACTTGAACGGCTTCTTCTGTACCATTAGACAAAATCTTTGTAATGGCAATCGGAAAATAAGATTTGTAATCGCGTTCGAACGAGAGGAAATCATAGGTTTTTTGTTGGAACAACTTTCCTAATAACATAAAGAAAATCAACCCGCACATGCTATCGAAAAAGCCCTGTCCATACCCAAAAACAATGTCTACTGTGCTTCGGATAAACATCACCACTATACCCAAAGCAATGGGAACTTCGATGTTTAACATACCTTGTTTAATACTTTTCCAAGCGGCCACATAATACCCGGAAGCAGAATAAATAAAAGCCGGAAGAGACAACGCAAAAGTCAGCCAACGGAAGAATCCTTTGTATTGCTCTATCCAAAATTCATTGACTTCAAAGTATTCGGGAAAGGACAAGAGCATGATATTTCCGAAACAGAAGAATGCCACGCCCAATTTATAAATCAGGGAACGATCAACTTTCTTTTTGCCTTCGTCAAAATTTTCTAAGCTGATATAAGGTTCGTAACCAATGGAACAAAGCATCTCAACAATTTGTTTAAGATTGGTTTGTTCGGGATTGTAAGTAATGCGGACTTTTTTGTTGGGAAAATTAACTTGAGAAGCGCCTATTCCCGGTTGAAGCCTTTGTAGATTTTCCAGAATCCAAATACACGAACTACAGTGTATATGAGGAATGTAGAGTGAAACAATATGTGTTGTACGCTCTTGGAATTCGAGTAGTTTGTTGACAATTTCTTCATTGGCTAAAAAATCATATTTGCCTTTAATATCGAGTGGTGTAGCGCCGGGCGCTGATTGAAAGTCATAATAACACGACAAGTCATTCTGACTGAAGATTTCGTATACTGTTTTACAACCGTTGCAACAAAAACTCCGACCATCAAAAAGAATTTCGTCTTTTTTTATGATTTCATTACCACAATGGAAACACTGTGATGTATTCATAATTTGCTCATTTTACCTTTGACAAAGGTCGAGCAAGCGTTAAAATTAAAATATGATAATTGTCATACTTTGAATATCTTTGTAAAAACAAACCCAAAACAGTATGAGTAAATGTGAACAATGTATCGTGAGACAATTTAGCTCTCTAAAGTCATTGACCAAAGATGAGTTGCTCAAAATGGCCGATTGCAAAACCTCTTATACTATCAAAAAAGGAGAACCTATTTTTGAAGAAGGAGAAATAACCAACGGTATTTACTGTGTTAAAGATGGGGTTTGTAAACTTTCTAAATTGAGTTCCAACGGTAAAGACCAAATTGTAAAATTGGTTAAGCCGGGCGAATTGCTTGGACAGCGTTCCATGATTAGCGAAGAACCGGCCAATTTAAGTGCTGTAGCTTTAGAAGACATGGAAGTTTGTTTTATTCCTAAAACAGAAATCATTCAATTCTTTACGCAAAACAATCAATTTTCCATGAATTTGATGAAATCTATTTGTGGTGACTTAAAAGAAGCCGATGATCACATGGTCGATTTGGCGCAAAAAAGTGTAAAGGAGCGTCTGGCCGGAACCTTAATTTATTTAGAAGAAACCTTCGGTACAGATACCGAGGGAGCACTTCGTTTACAATTGTCTCGTGAAGAGTTGGCCGGAATGATTGGAACTGCTACTGAAAGCTGTATTCGATTGCTTTCCGAGCTAAAGAAAAGCGGCTGGATTGATTTGATAGGCAAAAAAATCATAATAGTCGACAAAAACAAACTCCGTCGTATAGCCGAATAATTTCCTGTGGATTTAAAACAAAAAACCACCTCAATCTTGCGATAAAGGTGGTAGCTGATAAGATAACAGGGTTAGTTATTGTATCAACGTTTTCTTTGTATAAGTTTGACCGTTTTCCAAAGTAACTTTTACCAAAAGTATTTGTGAAACGCCTTGTAATTGAATTGCTTCCAGCGCATTGGTTTCTAAATCTTTTTTACTGTACAATTGTTTTCCTAAAACATCAAAAACTTCTACTTTGCTAATGTTTGCAGCAGCACAATATACGGATAGTCCATTGTGATTAGAAACCACTTTGATGGCATCGTCTGCAACTGTAGGAGTGTCTATTCCTAAAGTTTGTGTAGTATATCTCAACTCAAATCGGTCATTGAACGTCCCGTTAGCAGTTGAAAAAGTATAATTTGCGGCTTTTAAATCATGGTAAAGACCGGTTACTTTGTCAAGCAAATAAACATTTTGATTGTCAAATAAGCCGTCGAAATTTTCCAAAGTAATGGTCAATTCTCCATCAATTGTACTGGCAATTCCAAATGGAACTACGTCGTCTGTTGAAAAAGGCAAGGCTTTAGCCTGGATAGCCAAATCTGTTGTCCCGACTGTGGTGAAAATCGAAACCGGATTGCCTACCACAGTAGTTTTCCCATCATAAAGGACATCAAAATCATTCGTTGCATTTTGTATGTATCCTACCAACATTTCGTTATAAGCTCCTTCATCATTGCTAATAGAAAGCCATACTCTGTGCTTTTCTAAAGCCTGAGAAACGGAACCTCCATCACTGTTATTTACAGTATTACTGTTGTTTGTTCTGAAAAACTGATTGTTATTTCCTGAAATTCTCATCGAATTCTTAAAAGTAGCCGAATACGTTCCGTTAGCCAAAGCGGTATTGGCTTCAATAAAGAAACCTTGTCCGGCTGCTACTTTACCAGTTGGAACTGCACCTCCTGAAAGAGCAGCACTTGCCGTTTTTACACCACCGGTTAAATTGTATTTAGCATAATCATTCACCGAGTAATTATTATTGACAATGGCTGTATTGTGTGTCCAAAGAAAAATAGTTCCGTTTACAATTCCGGAGTTAGCCGGATCCGTTATAAACAAATCAATGTCTATAGCCGAAGGATAAGGATTCCCAATCATATTATTTGTGGCCGTTGATTTTACTATCGGCGTTGAAATAATTCCATTGTTTGGTGTTCCAACAAAAGTAGACTGCAAGATTAGTGTCGGATTGTAAACTAAATTTTCAGGAGCTCTTGAAAGATAACCTACTCCCAAAGCCATGGTAGTTCCCGCTGTTTGATAAACATAGTTATTGATACTTGGGTTAAAGGAATAAAAATAAGAATCGCCGGCCAATTGACTTAGTGTAGCATTACTCACCGGTGATGACCAATAACCATAATCATACATCTTCATAGGAGTTGTATTTCTTTTGTAAATAATGTCTCCCGAATTTACGGAAGCGTCATTGGTTTGCAACAAACTCGCTGTATCTTCAAAGGTCAAAGATCCTCCGGGATTAACCGTAACCTCATTGGCAATAGTCAAAGTATGTCCGGCATTAAAAACAACACTACCTGAAGTCACAGTACAAGTACAACCCGATACATTACCGGTAGAAGAATAGTTTCCTGAAAAAACCAGTTTTTGTGCCAATGTAGGAGTGCCATTTGACCAAACTGTTCCATTCCATGTATTGGTTGGCTGTTGCGAAATAACAACATTATTAGAAGCTACAGAAGTACATGAACCTGATGTGGCTGTAACAGTATAAGTCCCGGAAGGAGCTGTAACCGTAGAGCCAGATACTGCAACCCCTGCAGAAGGAGAAACCGAATAAGTGTAGGCTGCATTATAATTAGTGATGACAAAACTTCCTGAGGTTAAAGTACAAGAAGGTTGTGTCAAACCACCAGTCGTTGGTTGAGCCGGTGTAAAAGGTTGAGCATTAACAGTCGCGCTAGTAACAGAAGAAATACAGCCGGCTGCACTTTTTACGGTAACATTATAAGTGCCGGTAGCTACTGATGTAAAAACTCCGGTAGTATTGGTATAAGTTGAACCATTTATGCTATAAGTCATACCAGATGCTGTGGGACTGTTAACAGTTATCGTTCCTGTTGCTATACTACAAGTGGGATGTGTTACTGTTACAGTTGGAGCAGTTGGTATAGTATTTACTGTTACCTGAACTGCCTTTCTAGGTGTAACTACTCCTGTTGCATTGGTAACCGCTTCAACATAATAAGTTGATGAAGCAGACAATGTTCCGGTGGTATAACTAACGGTATAGGGACTTGAAGTTGTCGTTGCTGAAAAAATTGGACTTCCTCCTGAGGCCACCGTATAAAAATTGAAAGTGGTTGATGAAGTTGGTGCCGGGTTTTGAGAAGCGTTTATGGTTGATGTTCCTGAACCGCAGATAGCTGTCGCTGAAGCAATAACCACATTATACCCTCCACTTGAAACCAAGTTAGGAAAATCAGTCATAGCACCGCCACTTCCGTTACAAGAAGCCACTTTAATGGTACCGATTTTAATCAAGTCAGAGGCACTACAATTACTTCCGGAACTAATATTACCACCACTTTCCACTACAATAGAAGAACCGGCAGCTAAAGACAAATCATAGTTCCCATTCGAAAAATCAATAGTGGCATTATTTCTTATCACCAACTGAATGGCTCCGTAACAGCTGAAATTTAAATTCTGATTCATCACTACATTAGTCGGATTTGTACCATCTCCAATATAAATAGTGGTACAGCCCGAAAATGTGCTGCAAGTAACTACACTTGAATTAACATTGGGAGAACCGGTTAAAGTACATTGAGCTGAAATCTCAGAAGAGCAACCTAAAAGAATAGCTAGTAAGAATAATAACTTTTTCATAAATGGTGTTTTATTTAGATTTGGATTATAAAACTTTAGCAAAATTAAGCCCTAGCCAAACAATCCTCCACTTTTTCCGATGTTTAGCACAAAAAATCTACGAACTGCATATTGTTTGCGCTTAATGGTGGATTTTTGCTTTTTATCGGATGATTATATATTTTGCAAGATGATTTTTAGCTTTTTTTTGAGAATTATTTAACAAAATACAAAATCAAATTTGGAATTGGATTAATGTACGCATTTATAAAAAGTTCGGTTTTTAGAATGAACACATTAAAAGAAGGATGGTCAAAACGGATCTTGTATGATAAAAAAAACATCCCAATAAATGGGACGCTTATGTATCTTTTAAAAATGAAATTAATGAGGCAACTTATCTTTCAGCAAACCATATAAAAAGGTACCGAAAATTGCACCTATCAATATCAATCCGACACTTAAAAACCCTGCCCCAAGTAGGATAAAAATAGGTCCTGGACAAGCACCAACCATAGCCCAACCCAATCCGAAAAGAATACCACCTATCCAATAGCGGACATTGCCTTTTTCTTTGTCCTGAATGTAAATGGGATTCCCTTCAATGTCTTTGATTTGCTTTCTTTTAAACCATTGGATTCCAATTAAACCGGTAATGATGGCTACTGTAATGATACCATACATATGAATCGACTGAAATTGGAACATTTCATAAATTCGGTACCAAGAAACCGCTTCTGCTTTGGTTAAAATTATCCCGAAAATAAAGCCCACTATAACGTATCTTAATAAATTCATTTCTTAAAAAATTAGAGGTAAAATAAAATGTGCCATAATCAAGCCGCCAATAAAAAAACCAATTACCGCTTTAAGAGAAGGCAATTGCAAATTACTCAAACCGGAGATAGCATGTCCTGAGGTACAACCACCGGCATAACGAGAACCAAATCCAATTAAAACACCACCGATAATTAATATCAAAATCATTTTAGGTGATTGAAATATATTACTCCCAAAAAGAGCGCTAGGCAATAACTTCCCGTTGGGCGCCTCAATTCCCATAACTGCTAATTGCTCAATAGTTTGTGGATTGATAGCCACATTGGATGCATCGCTCAAAAAATTTACTGCCACATAACCGCCAATCATAGCGCCTACAACCACAGCCAAATTCCAGCGTTGTGATTTCCAATCCCAGTCGAAGAAAGGCACTTTTTTACCAATACCGGTCATCGCGCAAAGAGAACGCAAATTGGAAGACATTCCGAATACTTTGCCGAAATAATTAAGCGTCAGCATCACCATACCGATTAAAAAACCCGAAATAGCCCAATGCCAAGTGTGAGTAATAAATTCCATCTGACTTTTTTTTTACAAAAATAGAAATATTAAAGTGTACAGCGGTATAAAATTTATTGAAATAAAGTATTTTTGACGTTCAAACAAACCCTAAAATGAAAAACTATTCTATAGAAATAAAATGGACGCTGCGCTTTATACTTCTTGTATTGGCTTGGGCTATCGGTGAAAAATTCATCGGACTACACGACCAACATATTGACAAATACATCATATATACCAATCTTTTTGCCATTCCGGCTTTCTTGTTTTTTTATTTGGCATTAAGAGAAAAAAAGAAATACTTTTTTAACAATCAAATGACTTGGACACAAGGATTTGTGACCGGCATTATTTTGTCCTTTTTTATTGCTCTGTTAATGCCTTTTGCGCAATTGGTCATCTACAAAAGTATTACACCTCATTTTTTTGAAACCGCCATTGAATACAAAACAAAAAGTCCTTTACTTAAGTATCACATGACGCTTGAAGCGGCTAAAAATTATTTCAATTTGAGAAGTTTCATCATAGAAAGCATCTATACTGAATTGTCAATGGGTACCATAGCCGGAGCAATTATTGCCCTAATGATTAGAAACAAAAAATAAATTTGCACGGTTATTGTAGAATCGAAAAAAAACAGTCCATCATGAAAATATTTGCCAAATTCTCTCTTTTTGTAGTTCTGATTTCTCTGTTCACTTCTTGTGTCAGTACCCGTTCCACTTTGAAAAATGTGGATGACAATGCACCTATTCCTACCCTAAAAGGAGATGCCTTTGTTTTAACCGAATACAGCAAAGACAAAAAATATGGTTACGACCCGGATTATCCCGTGAATGTTTTTTACAAAAACACCAAAGACGAAAACCTCAATGCAGAAAGATATCTAAGGGCTTTGGCAGGGCCAAATGGTGAAAAAATAACCTTTACCAAATTGGAAAGCTGTTGTCCGTTTCCGACCAAAAGAACAGAAATAGGCGCAGGTTTTTTAGATATTTACGAGCTGAAATGGGAAGGCCAAAAGAGCCCGATAAAACTTTATGTAAACATTTATGAAAGAGGATATTTACTTGTTCCCATTGGCCTCAGCATCAAAAAATAACTTAACAAAATAACTATATAAAATAACCAAATTATTCATAACTTAGCGGTTTTTAAAACCTGAAATTTTATGAATATAAATACCATTCCACAAATCAAGAATACCGATAGTGGAAATTTCTTTGTACTTGCTGGTCCATGTGCCATTGAAGGTGAAGAAATGGCATTGCGAATTGCCGAGAAGTTAGTTAGTATAACTGATAAATTACAAATCCCATACGTTTTCAAAGGGTCGTTTAAAAAAGCCAACCGCTCCAGAATTGATAGTTTTTCGGGCATTGGCGATGAAAAAGCGCTTAAAATTCTTCGAAAAGTTTCAGAAACATTCCATATTCCGACAGTTACTGATATTCATACCAATGAAGATGCGGCAATGGCTGCAGCCTATGTTGATGTTTTACAAATACCGGCATTCTTGGTTCGCCAAACCGATTTGGTTGTAGCTGCTGCCAAAACCGGAAAAACCGTCAATTTGAAAAAAGGACAGTTCATGAGTCCGGAAAGCATGAAACATGCCGTTCAGAAAGTGTTAGATTGCAATAATCAAAACGTAATGGTTACAGATAGAGGTACCATGTTTGGCTATCAGGATATGATTGTTGATTTCCGAGGGATTCCGACGATGCAACAATATGCTTCGACAGTGCTAGATGTTACCCATTCTTTGCAACAACCCAACCAAACTACAGGTGTAACCGGCGGTAGACCTGACATGATTGAAACCATTGCCAAAGCAGGAATAGCGGTTGGCGTCGACGGTATTTTTATCGAAACCCATTTTGATCCTGCTAATGCTAAAAGTGACGGTGCTAATATGCTACACTTAGACTATTTTGAGGGCTTAATGACCAGATTAGTAGCCATTAGAAAAACCATTAATTCTTTTTAATTTTTAAATTCCTCTAAGCCTTGAAAAAAATATTTTTTGTTTCATGTTTGACGATTTATGCCTTAACACAAACCGTTTCAGCACAAGAAAAAACAGCCAATCCTGATAAATACACCGCCCACAACAAAGGTAAAATGTATGTGTTTTGGGGAGGAAATAGAGAAAGTTATTCAAAATCAGATATTCATTTTAAAGGAGACAATTACAATTTTACTTTAAATGATGTAACAGCCCGAGACAAACCTAAAGGTTGGCAAATTGACTATGTAAATCCGGCCCGAATGACCATACCGCAAACCAATTTACGAATTGGTTATTTTATCAATGACCATTATAATATTTCCATTGGTTTTGATCATATGAAATATGTCATGAATCAGAATCAGGTCGTTAACATCACCGGTAATATCAACGAAGGAACTCCGTTTGACGGCACATACAATAACGAGCCCATAACATTGACTGAAGATTTCTTAACTTTTGAACACACCGATGGTTTAAATTATGTGAATACTGAATTTTCGAGAGTTGATGATATTTCAAAGCTTTTTAAAATTCGCAATACTGATAAATTCCAACTCAATATTACAGAAGGATTAGGAGCCGGATTTTTGTATCCAAAAACCAACACCATGTTATTGGGAAAAGAAAGGTATGACGAATTTCACGTTGCCGGTTATGGTGTCTCCGCAAAAGTGGGCCTAAACTTCACTTTTTTCAAACACTTTTTTGTTCAAGCAGAATTAAAAGGAGGATATATTGACATGAATGACATCAGGACTACCAGCAGCAAATCTGATAGTGCCTCACAACACTTTTATTTTTTACAAAGAATCATTGCCTTTGGAGGCATTTTTAAAGTATAATTTTTTTATTTACCCAACCTAACACCAACCCGTATGAAAAAAATTACATTACTATTATTAACCATCTTCTTTTCCATAAGTGGGCATTCCCAATTAGCGCTAGAAGGATTTGAATCAACCACTGGACCAACCGGACTACCCTCAACCACTTGGACATTGGGCACAGGAAACTGGGCAGTGTTTGACAATGGGATTGGCCTCGGACAACGATGGGGAATCAACAGTTCTGTAACCACACCACCTACACCTCCTATTGTTTATCAAGGAACCAATGCTGCTTATGTAAACCGAGAAAATATAGGCCAAGGAAATACTTCTGAAGACTATTTGACTACACCATTGGTTACTATTCCGACCAACGGACAGCTTCATTTTTATACCAGAAGTTTTACCACCGGTAACCAAGGAACCATTTATCAAATCAAAGTTGCACCTGCCAGTGCTTCACAAACCAATCCGGCAGCTTATACTTTGGTAACACAATGGACAGAAGTTGATTTGACGACTACCTACAATATTTATGAAGAAAAAGTAGTTAATTTATCCGCCTATGCCGGACAACAAATCTATGTTTCATTTGTAAAAGTATACACCCAACCGCTAACTACTTTGGATGGAGATCGATGGTTAGTTGATAATGTTAGCATCATTGAGCAATGTTTAGATCCAACAACACTGACCGCTTCGGGAATTACACAAACGTCAGCTAATTTGAATTGGGGCAATCCTAGCGGAGCCACTTCATGGGAAATTGAAGTCTTACCGGCTGCAGGGACTTTTACAGGTATTGGAGTTGTATACAATGGAGGATTGCCTTATAATGCAACCGCTACAGCAACCGGAACAGCATTTACACCAACAACGGCTTACAAATATTATGTAAGAGCGCTTTGTAGCAGTGGTGGAAGCAGTCAATGGGTTGGACCTTTTTCATTTTCGACTACTTCTCCGGGGATAAGTTGTGCTGCTCCGATTGTTATTGGTACTCTGCCCTATTCAACTACAGACAACACTTCAAACTATAGTGATAACCCCGCCATAGAAGGTGTGCCAGGAACTTCTTGTGGTGCTGCTAACGGTTACCTCAATGGTAATGATGTAGTATATGCTTATACCGCTACAGCAAATGGAGTAGTAAATGTTACGATGACCCCAACAGCAACATATTCGGGAATTTTCGTTTATAACAGTTGTGCCAATATTGGTGTCAGTTGTATCGCAGGAGTTGGTAATTCCGGAACCGGAGTGAGAACATTTGACTTAACAGTTACTGCCGGCACTACTTACTATATAGTTATTTCAACTTGGGCCTCTCCACAAACAACAGGATACACTCTAACCTTGCAAACCGTCAACTGTCCGCCACCATCAACTTTAAATGCTACCGGCATCGGTCAAAACGGAGCCAATATCAGTTGGGCAAATCCCGGTGCTGCAACTTCGTGGGAGTATGTAGTACAAACGGCAGGTTCGGCAATACCGACTGGGGCAGGTACTCAAACCAGTAGTAATACAACCAATCCTATCTCGAGTTTAAATTCAGGAACCAATTACCAATTTTATGTTAGAGCAAATTGTGGCAATGGTACTTTTAGTGCCTGGGCAGGTCCGTATTTGTTTTCAACCGCGGCCAACTATTGTGCCGGCAATCATTTCTATGATACGGGTGGTGCAACTGGAGTTTATAACAACAATGCCAATGTTACTACTGTAATTTGCCCTGATACACCCGGTGATCAAATAACAGTTATTTTCAATACTTTCAACTTGGAAAGTGGATTTGACTACCTAAAAATTTATGATGGAAATAGTGCTACCGGAACTACTTTGCTTGGCAATTTTACGGGAGCTACACTTCCCCCTTCATTTACCTCAAGCGCTGTTAACGGGTGTTTGACATTTGTATTTACCTCTGATACTTCTGTAACTTTAGCCGGTTGGGATGCAACCATCTTGTGTTTGCCACAGCCAACTTGTCCTAAACCAACAGCAGTAGCAATTTCAGCTATTGGACAAAACAATGCTACTATCGCTTGGACTGAAGTTGGAACAGCAACAACTTGGGAGGTTTTATTACTTCCTGCAGGTTCGCCTGTACCATTAGCATCAGCTACAGGGATAATTACTACAAACAATCCATACCAAGCCACTGGTTTGACCTCAGCCACATCTTATGATGTTTATGTAAGAGCCATTTGTAGTTCGACGGATATAAGTTTATGGTCAAACAAAGGAACTTTCACCACTTTAATTACCAATGATGAGTGTGCCAATGCAGTAATAGTTCCTGTAAATACAGCTACTCTTTGTACTTTGACAGCATCTGGATCCTTATCTGGAGCTACGGCTTCATCGCAAGGAAATACTTGTTTTGGGACTGATGACGATGATGTTTGGTTCCAATTTACAGCTACCAGCACCCAACATATCATCTCATTACTAAATGTTGCCGGTTCTACACAAGACTTATTCCATGTTTTATACACCGGTAGTTGCGGGGCTTTAAACCAATTGTATTGTAGTGACCCTAACTCTAGTACGGCCAGTAATTTAACCGTAGGACAAGTATATTTTATTCGTATTTATTCATACACTTCAACTCCAAATCAAAATTCAACCTTTAATATTTGTATTACCACTCCTGTACCACCACCGACTTGTATCAACAATCAACCGGCTGGAAATACATGTCAAACAGCGACGCCAATTTGTAATTTAAATGGCTATTGTGGAAGCACCTCTTCTTCATACACAGCCAATTATTGGTCTCAATTAAACACTGCGTTTTGTGGTTCTATTGAAAACAACTCCTTTTTAACATTTGTGGCTACCTCAACCACAATTTCTTTTGATGTTTGGGTAACAAGCTCGCTTGAAAATGGTGGTATTCAGATTATGATTTTTAGCGCTACCAATTGTGCAGGTACAGTAAACAACTTTACTTGTTGGAGTCCGGGTATTGTTCCTTCAGGGTCAACCAATATTTCAGCGAATGGTTTGGTTGTCGGAAATACTTATTACATTATGATTGATGGTTTTGGTGGTGACGTTTGTAATTATGTTATTGCTGCAAACAGTGGTATTCAAACCCAAGTTAATGCAACAACTTCAGACGACACTATCTGTTTGGGAGATACTGTAAATCTGAATGCTGTCGGCGGTAACGGGTCATACAATTGGACTTCTTCACCGGCTACCACTGGACTTAGCGCCACTACCGGAAGTGCCATTACCTTTACGCCAACAGCTGCCGGTGTTTACACCATAACTGCTGCGTCAACAGACGGTAATACACTTTGTCCTCAAGATGTATCCGATTTTGTTACAGTGACTGTGAGTAATGATGCCGTGCCTGTATTTGATACTTTTGGTCCTTATTGTGAAGGTGAAACCATTCCTGCTTTACCTACAACCTCCAACAATGGCGTAACAGGAACTTGGTCACCTGCTTTAGTCAATAATACGCAATCGGGAAGTTATACTTTTACGCCGGATACGAGCGCTTGTTCTTCCCCTATTACGGTTTCCATCACAATTAATCCAACAATTAATCCAAGTTTTGATGCTATTCCGGCTTTATGTTATGGTACAACTGCACCGGTATTGTCTACCATATCAAACAATAATGTAACCGGTGTTTGGAATCCTGTTACCATTGACAATACCCAATCAGGCACATACACCTTTACCCCTGATTCCGGTCAGTGTGCTTCAACTGTAGTTGTCACTACAACTGTTAACCCATTGATTACGCCAACTTTCTTATCTCCGGCACCTATTTGTAGCGGAGATGCAGCACCAGTGTTGCCATTAACCTCTTTGAATGGAATTACTGGAACATGGTCTCCGGCGGTAGTCGATAACACCCAAACGGCAACTTACACCTTTACACCGGATGCCAACCAATGTGCTACTACAACAACTTTAGCGATTACTGTCTATCAAGATTGTTCTTTTGGAAGTTATGCCAGTGCAGTGTGGTTAAACAATTGTCAAACCTCAAACTTTTTCAATACTTTAGGTTCAGGGGCTTCCATTATCGGGCCAGCCCAAAATATTTTCCCTAATACCGATTTCGGAACTTTTGTTTCCTACTCCAATACTTTTAAATTGAGAGGAGCTGAATTAAAAACGTTTAAAATTGCCACCGCAAATGTTTGTAGTGCCCGTTTAAATTATCGAATCTATCCAGCTTCCGGAACTCCCGGAGCTTTTGCCGTGATGAATTTACCATTTTTAGATGACTGTGCTGGTGGTACATTCCCAAGTGGCGGACCATGTATTACCGGTGACCAAAAATGGCAAAGAGTACTTACAGATGCCGAATTCCCAATTGATTTAACAGCCTATCCTGCAGGAGAATATATATTGGAAGTGTATTATGATGTAACCGGAGATGTTAACTCTACCACTCAGTGTGATGATACTATCCTAATCAATAATAATGGCGCTAATTATATAGCGACTTATACTTTACAAGCCAACCCAACCTTTACTTCTACTACTCCAACGAGTTGTGCTGCAAATGATGGGACAATTACTATAGGGAATTTAGTTGCCAACACCACCTATAATTTGATGTATGCAGATGATAGTACAAGTGTTGGTCCGATTGCGATATTAACCGATAATACAGGTAGTTACACCTTAACCGGATTGAATGCCGGAACTTATTCAAACTTCAATTTTGCGGTTAATGGTTGTCCATTTAGCGCTACTGATATTATCACGTTTAACATTCCTTCAACAGCACCGGTAACGGGTACAGATCCTTTGACCTGTAACGGAAATACCGGAACAATCACTATTAGTGATTTGCTTCCTAACCAATCTTATGCTGTAAGCTATACAGATGATACTGTTCTGGTTGGTCCAACAAACATTACCTCAAACACCAACGGTCAAATTATCTTAACCGGATTAAATGCCGGTGTTTATGCAGGTTTCACCCTCAGCACTACCAATTGTACGGTAACTTCGAGCGATACGGTAACCTTAATTAATCCGGGAGCTCCAGTGGTATCGGTTAATAGTACTGCTATTTGTAATAACCAAACCGCTACTATAACTGCTACACCACAAGTGCCGGGCTCATATAATTATGTATGGACTGTTCCTTCAGGCTTTACTAATCCTGGGAATGTTGCCAGTTTTGTGACTGCTGTTCCGGGAACCTATACGGTTGTGGCCACACCAATTGCTACTCAATTTTGTAATGGTAGTTTTGAAAACCCAACCGCTACAGGTCAGTTTCCTAATATGTTAAATGAAAATGTGGTTCCGTGTTGGGACACAACGGCAGCCGACGGAATTTTAGAAGTTTGGCCAGCTGCAGGTTTTGAAAATGTTTTTGCTTACCAAGGCACACAATTTATTGAAATGAACGGAAATTCAATTGCAACTATTTTCCAAGACTTTACTACAAGTCCGGGTTCACAATTGCAAATTTCTTTTGCTCACCGAGGTCGTCAAGGTAATGATACTGTTAGAGTAGAAATTGGACCGGTTGGCGGACCTTATGTAAGTTTAGGCAACTTTACCGATGGTAACACCGCTTGGGTTTTACACAACTTAACTTATACTATACCGGCTACCGGAGGCAACAACTACAGCTTGCGGTTTGTGTCTGTATCTAGTGCAGGCGGAAATCCTTCTGTTGGGAATTTCCTTGATGCTGTTAGCGTTACTTCTGTTGAATGTAGCTCGTTGCCAACTTCTGGGGTAGTTTCTTTAACGCCTTCTACTGGTTTGGTTTTAACTTCAAACAACAATAGTCAAACTGTTTGTATCAATAATGCCATTGCAAACATCATTTATACTGCAACTGAGGCTACCACTGTTACTGTTTCTGGACTTCCTGCCGGAGTTACCGGAACATTTGATACTGGTGCAGGAGCTTTCACTATTAGTGGTGCTCCATCTGAATCGGGTACTTTCAACTATACAGTAACCGCAAGCGGAATTTGTAATACCGTAAATCTCACCGGCACAATTGTCGTGAAACCGTTTGTAACGGCAACTTTCAATCCGATCACAATTTGTAGTGGTGATTCCGTTGCTTTACCAACCTCTTCTATTGAAGGATACACCGGTACTTGGAGTCCGGCCACTGCCAACAATACCCAAACCGGTACTTATACTTTTACACTAAATTCAAGTGTTTGTGGTCCGACATCGACATTGACCATTACCGTTAATCCGATTGTGAATCCTACCTTTAATAGTATTGCGCCATTGTGTATTGGTGAAATTGCACCAACACTTCCTACGACTTCTATTGAAGGCATAAGTGGAACTTGGACACCAGCAGTTATTGACAATACCACTACCGGAACCTATACCTTTACTTCTAATGCCGGACAATGTGCAACCAACGGAAGTCTTGCCGTAACCGTTCAAAGTGGTTTTGATTTTGAAATTACCGGAAGTTGTATTGGAAACAATTTCATTTTAGAAGTTGCCGCAGTCAATGCTACTTTTGATGTAAATGCCGCCAGTTTTGCTTGGTTCACCAGTAACCAACAGTTGGTAGGTTCTAATGCTAATACATTTGACGTTACTCAATATCTAAATTCTACTACGGTTGTAGAAGAATTGCCAATCTCATTTAACGTGACCGTTACTACTCCTGATGGTTGTTTTAGAAATGAGTCGATTACGTTAGACAGAATCTATTGTGATATTCAAAAAGGAATTTCTGCCAATAATGACGGCAACAATGATTTCTTTGATTTGAGTTTGTTAGATGTTAAAAAGCTTAGCATTTACAACCGATACGGAATGAAAGTTTACAGTAAAAATCAATACCGTGACGAATGGAAAGGTCAATCCGACAAAGGAGAAGAACTACCTGACGGTACTTATTACTACGTAATTGAATTCAATAATGAAACGGAAACTAAAACCGGCTGGATTTATAAAATAGGTCAAAACTAAAACTAAAAAACGTCCCGATAGTCGGGACGTTTTTTTTTTAATATAAATGCTTAGCCTCTTTAATAACTTCAACCAAAACCTCATTGTCAATTTTATCTAGAGAATGATAACGCAATGACTTAATTGTATTTCTTCCATTGTCGGCGATTAAATGTTCTTGATAGTTTTTCAATTTGAAACCTCTGGCAAAACCAACATCTACAAATTGGTGTTTGTGACTGGCATTGAGATAACAAAACGGTTTCTTATTATAATAAAAATAAGGAATACCCCATTTGTATTCCAAAGTAACTTCGGGTAAGGTATGTTCGACAACCGCAATAATATGCAGAAGTATATCCCTGTACTTTTGAGGTTGGTTGAGTATGTATAATTCTGTTGGCTTCAATGAATAGTCTTTTTTTTAATCTGAACACGCTATTTATCATTGGCTTTGGATGTGTACTTATACAATTTTATGTTGAGCCAAAACAAAAGACAAAAAATTAAAACTGCTCCGACACCATATCCGAGATTAAAAGCAAAGTCTTCTTTACTATTAATGACCTCGTTGATTATGCCATAAACTCCGCTCAACAAGAGGACAAACAGAAACATGCTTACTATTTGCAAAGCGAAAAATATTTTTTTTCTCATAGGTCTGAATTAATCGATACCGTACTGGTCAAACAAATAAAGTAAAGAAGCCATAGTAGCCGTACCCAGCTCTAATTCTCTCTTGTTAATGGCATCAAAAGTATCATTGGCGGCATGATGGTAATCAAAGTAACGTTGTGAATCGGGACGCAAACCGGCTTTAACGATTTTAGTTGATGTTAACGGATGAATATCCGAACCCGTGTGTCCTTTTACAAAAAGATGAATCAAATAAGGCTCAAAAAGCGGTGTCCAACTTCTGACTTTGATAAAATTAGGCTCATCGCATTCCAAAGAAAAACCTCTGGGCGTAAAACCACCCGCATCGCTTTCCATGGCAAAAATGTGATTTTCATTATTGCGCTTGGATTCTGCTTCATATTGCTGTCCGCCTCTTCCACCGTTTTCTTCGTTCATGTATAAAACTACCCGTATCGTATTTTTAGGTTGGTAGTTGAGTTTTTTGAAAAGCTCTAAAACGGCCATACTCTGTACACAACCGGCGCCATCATCGTGTGAGCCATCGGCTAAATCCCAAGAATCTAAATGACCACTCACCACCATAATTTTTTCGGGATAAACCGTTCCTTTAATTTCTCCGATTACATTGTATGAAAGTACATCATCTAATTTTTGGCATGATTGCTTGAAATAAAAGGAAAGTTTCGGATTCTCTTTCAATTTTTGGCTTAACAATTCGGCGCCATTCGTACTGATAGCGGCGGTGGGAATATATTTCTCTTTGGGCAAATCGCCATAACTGGTGGCTCCGGTGTGTGGAAAATCGTCCAATCTTAAATTGAGCGAGCGAACAATGGCACCAACAGCGCCAAACTTTGCCGCTTCCTGAGCACCTGATCGTCTTTGGTCACCACATCGGCCATAAGACACAAACGCATCAATATTTTCGGGTTCCATCGGGCGGTTGTAAAAAACGATTTTGCCTTTGATCTTGGCTTCTCCTAGAGTTTCTAATTCCTGAAGACTGTGCACTTCGATAATCTCGGCTGTAATCCCTTCTTTCGGAGTGGCTATTGAACCGCCAAGGGCACAAATAGGAACGCTTATTTTTCGTTTTTTATCTAAAATATAAGCGGTTTCTTTTTCACCTCTCACCCATTTGGGCACCATCACTTCTTGAAGATAAACCCTATCCAAACCCAAAGTCTCCAATTGTTGTTTGGTATAAATTACGCCTTTCTCTGCACCAACCGAACCGGACAAACGATGCCCGATTTTATTTGATAAATCATCGAGCCACGCATAACTTTTAGAATTGGTCAAAGCCATTTTATAGATGTCTTTCAACATTTGCTCGTCTTTGATTTGGCCAAAGGTTAAAGAAGTCAGGAAAAATAAGGATCCGAAAAGCAATTTCTTCATTGGAGTAATTTTTCTCAAAAATAAATGAAAAAACATTTGGTTGCGGAAAAATTATTTACTTACTTTGTTTTTCAAAGTACTTTTATATGGAAGCAAAAGATTATCTAAAAGACATTCAAGACATCAAGCAAATGATGGCGCAATCTAGTCAGTTTATCTCGCTAAGCGGTTTATCGGGTATCTTGGCCGGATTGTATGCGCTAGGCGGTGCCATTGCGGTCAACTTTTTAATCGACAATCACCATTCCAAGTACATCACTTTGGAAAGCACAACCTTCAAACTAATTATAGCTGTTGCTTTAGCAGTATTGGTTTTGTCGTTAATCACTGCTTATTTGCTAACCGTCAAAAAAGCGAAAAAAGTTGGAGAAAAAGTGTGGAATCCATCGTCAAAAAGACTGTTAATTAATTTTTGCATTCCATTGATTACCGGAGGCATTTTGTGCTTACTTTTATTGAGACACGGTATTTACGGTCTCATTGCGCCTATCTCCTTGATATTTTACGGATTAGCTTGTGTCAATGCCAGTAAATATACTTTGCGAGACGTACGCTATTTGGGCATCACCGAAATCATTTTAGGTTTAATCGCCGTAGAATACTCAGGTTATGGTTTGTATGTGTGGATAGTGGGTTTCGGAATTTGCCATATCATTTACGGCGCTGTGATGCATTATAAATACGACAGGAATTAATTAAGTGAAAAACCTCATCCAAAATATCAACAAAGCTTTTGATCACCGAATACGTTTGGGGATTATGTCGGTATTGATGGTTAATGAAAGTGCCGATTTTAACATGCTCAAAGAACTATTGGGTGTCACAGACGGTAATTTAGCCAGCCATACCAAAGCCTTAGAAACCGAAGAATACATCATGATTGAAAAACAATTTATCGGCAAAAAACCCAACACGCGTTACATCGCCACGGCAACCGGAAAAAAAGCCTTTCAGGATCACATTGAAGCGCTTGAAAAATTAATATCTAAAAGCTAACTATTTTTTTATCTATTAACTTTGAATTTCAAAGTACTTTTAATTTATGAGAGATTTAATTATCGAAAAAATGTATGAGTGGAGCAAAAAGCCCTACCAAAAATTCTTCAAAAAGAATGAACCTTGGCAAGTCACTGCAAAGGAATTGATACTGTATCCTCAAGACAGTTTAGGATTTCACATGGGTTGCTTTCTGTTGAAATACAATTTCGAAATGCAACCCAAACTCGAAGATCACGATGTATTTCACGTGCTGACCAATACCGGCGTTTCTGTAGTGGAAGAAATCGGAATGCAATACTATTTGTTGGGCAACGGCAAAAAAAGCACCTATCAATTTGCGGTTATCACAATCGGTACACTCTTCTATCCTACCCGATTCAAATTATTTTCAAGTTATTACCAACGCGGAAAAGCAGCACACCATTTTTACGATTTAGCCTTCGAAAAAATGCTGCATCTACCGATTCAAAATATCCAAACCTCTTTTAATATCAAATAAAATGAACGTAGTATTAAAACTTTTCAATCAAAACAAAAAAGCCAATCAACTGTTGCTTATTTATGGTCTGTATTGCCTTTCGCTATTATTGGTCAGGGCCAAAATCACCAACTCCATCTACTTGTTTTTCCTGATTTGGAACGTATTTCTAGCCATCATTCCTTATGCAATTACATCGCATTTATTGACTTTAGACTTAAAGAAAACAGCCAAATTCAAAGTGCTGGCCATTATGGCAGTTTGGTTGGCTTTTGTTCCCAATGCGTTTTATATCATCACCGATTTAGTGCATTTGGTTAACTCGGATGATCGTGTTTTTTGGCTCGATTTGATTATACTGAGTTCTTATGCCTTGATAGGGTTTGCCTTTGGAATACTGTCTTTACTCGATTTTGAAAAAATTGTTCAACAGTTTTTACCGCTAAAAAACACCAACTTCATCATTCCTGCCATTTGTTTTCTCTGTGGCATCGGCATTTATATCGGGCGAATTCTGCGCTATAATAGTTGGGACATCATTAGCAATCCGATTGATTTGGCTTTTGATTTGTTTCAAATGGCCATTTCTCTTAAATCAATATTGTTTTCAATACACTTTGGCGTATTCATTTATTTCTCCTTTTTAATCAAAAAGAATTTAACTTCAAATCATCCTTCTCATGGAAACACAAATTTATAATCAAAGAAACAACTCAAGCCGCTTTTCAACCTATTTGGCCATGTGTTCCTTTGCCATTGGCACACTCATTTTAATTCTTTATTTGCTCGTGCCAAACTCAATGCAGTTGCTGGTTGTAGGCTTCTTTTATGTGCTGTTTGCTTTATTATTTAACGGAATAGTCTTGCTCAATCTGCTGTATCAGTTTTGCATTTATCCCAATGAACGAGAAACGTTAGCCATCAAAATGCTGATCATGTTGGCCAATATTCCTATCGCTGTTCTTTACTTTTTTATCGCAATGCATCAAAATTATTCATCCTAAAAAACAATTAAATCATGGAAAATCAAGAATTTCAAGAAAACGAAACAAAAACCTTCTTCCAATCCAACACCGCCAAAATGATGATGGTGGGATTGCTCACCTTTGTCCTGCTCATCCCGTTACTTTTTGTGCAAAATTTGATTATGGAGCGTTCCCAACGAAAATCGGAAGTCGTCAATGAAATCTCCAATCTTTGGGGTAGTGATGTTGCTTTTTACGGCCCTATTTTACGATTGCCCTACAACACTTACGAGAACATCAACGTGATCGACCAAAAAACCGGCACCGCCACTTTACAAAGAAGAGCGACAACCAATTATGCCTATTTTTTTCCGAATGAATTGACCAACACTTCTAAGGTAAAGAAAAACGAATCTTTAAAACGCGGTATTTTTAATCCGGTGGTATTTACTGCGGATATGAGTTTTAAAGGAAACTTCACAGCACCTAATTTTGCCAAACTCAATATTCCCGAAGAGAGCATTCAATGGGACAAAGCGGCCATTATCGTTAAGACAACCAATTTAAAAAGCATCAAAAGTGAATTGAAAATCCAGCTCAACAATGAAAAACTAACCTTTGAGCCACAACCGGATGACAAAAGCAATTACAGTGTTTTAGCCACCAATCTCTTTGATTACAAAGCTTTGGCCGGTAATAACCTTATTAATTTCAATTTTGGCATCACCTACAACGGAAGCAATAGCATCAACTTTATTCCGATTGGAAAAGTAACTTCTGTTGGGATTGATTCCGATTGGGAATCACCAAGTTTTGAAGGTTCATTTGCAGCCAACGACACTACCAAAGTGATCAATAAAGACGGTTTTCACGTCGATTGGAAAATTTTAGACATCAACCGCACGTTTTCGCAGCAATACGCAAACGTTCTACCGAATCTGGAGGATTACCGCTTTGGCGTAACATTAATCGATACTGTGGACGAATACCAGCAAAACGAACGCGTTTCTAAGTATGGCTTCCTTGTAATCGGTTTAACGTTCCTAATTTTCTTCTTGATTCAGTCGATCAGCAAAATCAATATCCACATTTTTCAATATTCCATGATTGGCATTGCATTGATTATGTTCTATACCCTTTTGATATCGATTACCGAACACAGCAGTTTTAGTTTGGCGTATGCTATTTCGGGAATTGCAGTGGTAATTATGATTACGCTCTATTCGATTTCAATTTTGAAGAATAGAAAATTCCCGCTGTTTATTGCGACATCACTTTCCGTTTTGTACACCTTCATTTATGTGATTATCCAAATGGAAGATTATGCACTTTTAGTTGGAAGCATTGGCTTATTTTTCATCCTCGGAGCAGTGATGTATTTCTCCCGAAAAATCGATTGGGGAAAGTAACTTTCTAAAGCAAAAAAACCTGTTCTTTCGAGCAGGTTTTTTTTTATTCAAAATGGTCTAAATCAATTTTCCAATCGAGCTCATTTCTATACCAAAGTTGGCCTTGTGAAACTTGCAACGGACAATCAAAATTATTGGTGTACAAACTTCCTGTTCCTAAACCTTGCGGCATTAAATTATTTTGCAAAAAAGTAAATTGGGCAATCGCATTCAAACCAACGTTACTTTCTAAAGCGGAAGTAACCCACCAACCGATATTCAATTTTTCCGCCAAGGAAATCCATTCTAAAGTACCGCGAAAACCACCGATAAAACTCGGCTTCAAAATGATATATTGCGGCTGGATTTTTTGGAGCAATTGTTCTTTTTCTTCAAAAGAAAACACACCGATAAGCTCTTCATCTAAAGCGATGGGCAAATTCGTGTTTTTACACAAAACTGACATCATGTCAGTATGATTTTTTGGGATGGGTTGCTCTACGCTATGTAATTTAAAACCAGTGATTTGATTTAGTTTATCTAAAGCTTCATTTTCAGAAAAAGCACCGTTGGCATCAACCCTAATCTCGATGGTTTTCTCATCAAAAATCTGTCGGATAAAGCGCAATAATTCGATTTCTTTGTCGAAATCAATGGCGCCAATCTTCATTTTGATACACGTAAATCCTTGGGCAATTTTGTCCTCAATTTGACGCTTCATAAACGCTTCGTCACCCATCCAAACGAGTCCGTTAATGACGATAGATTTTTCGCCCGAAGTAAATTTTGAGGGAAATAAAACAAACGGATTTTCACTTTTTAAAGACAGAAAAGCCATCTCCACTCCGAATTGAATCGAAGGAAACTCTATTAATTCTTGCCATAATTTTTCCTCACCGAGATGAATATTTTGACAAACCCATTGTAATTTTTCTTCATAATCTGGACGATCATCAGCCGATAATCCGCGCAAAATTCCGCACTCGCCTATGCCTTTTTTACCCTCTTTTTCGAGCACCAAAAACCAGGTTTCTTTATCGGTTAAAACCCCTCGAGAAGTGCCTGAAGGTTGTTTGAAATGAAGGACATATTTATGGTAAGTTGCGGTCATTTTTTAATCTAAATAGCGTAAAATTTTGATGAAGTTTTTTGACAAAATACCATTGGCCTCGAACTTTTGAAAATCGTAAAAAGTTTGAGCAATCCAACTCGTATTATTGGATAAATTGTTCTCTCTATACATTTTATGAATGTCTTTAGCTTTTGCAATTCGATCAGTCAAAGTGTAAACATGGGCCAATTGCAATCGATAATTCAACTCTGATGGATTCATGGAAATGGCTTTCAAATAAGCTGTTTCCGCTTTTACAAACTGTTTGGAAGACAGATACAAGCTGCCTATCAAACCATAATCAGCAGCAGTGGCTCTGTTTTTTTCAATAATTTCTTTCTGAATTTTAGCAACCGCATCATCCGATTTACTGCTGAAATTAAGCTTTTGGGCTTCGTTTCGGAGTCGCTCCAAGTAACTGTTTAATTGTCCGGAGTTGACTAAACTCTCTTCTGATATAGTATCGACAGCTTTAGCTTTTTCGGCAGTTAACAGCTTTTTATATTCCGCATAAGTATACTTTGCGATAAAAACCTCCAAAAAATTCCCTAAAAACAGGTCCTTATTAGTCACTTTTTGAGTGATTTCTAACTTTTCAGCCAAAGCCAAAATTTCTTTCTTGTTTTCATTGGTCCAACCGCTTCTCAAGTTGTAGTTTACCCAAGGCACAACTTCTAAAACGATTTTTTCTTTCATCACCCAATTGTCACTTTGAAACCCAAACCAGAGATTCTGAGTACCGGGAGTCATACATTTGGATTTTTCGGTTAGGAGTTTGGCCGCTTTATTCACCGGTTCGTCTTGAACAATACAAGCATTTTTAGCGACACCGGTTTTTTCGTATTGTAATGCGTCGTTTTCATTAGTAAATACGGCAAACTTACACTTGTCATCGCCGGAAATAGTTGAGAGCAAAAAAACCGTTCCGGCAGCGCCTTGACTAATTCCCGTTGGATCCGGAATGGCTTTCAGTACAGAAACCAAACTCGAACTTATTTTTTGATTGTCATCCAAAAGCGAAATGCGATAAACCACTTCGGTAGTGCCTTTTGGAAAATCGTTCGTTTTGATGACTTTGCGCTTTCCGGCTTCGAGAATGAGGGTTTCGTCTGTGGTTCGGATATTGTCCCAAAAGCCTTCGTTGCTCTGCGCAAAAGCCAAAGAGGTACAAACCAACAGCAACCCTAAAATTGAAAATTTCATACTAAGTTTTTCGTTTCTAAAACAAGAAGAGTGCCAAAACGGACACTCTTTTTTTTGCGTTGATTGAATTAGAGTTTGATACTTTGACCGATGTCCAACAACATTAAATCTTTTCCGGCGTCGAAGAATTTCTTTTTGGCTTCGTCGTGGTTGATGACAATAAAACCGAAAGTATCATAATGACAACCTAAAATCTTATCGCAATCGACAAAATCGGCGGCTAAAATGGCGTCTTCCACATCCATAGTAAAATTGTTCCCGATTGGAAATATAGCCAAATCCAACTTGGTACGCATCGGAATCAGTTTCATATCCATGGTCAAAGCTGTATCGCCTGAGATGTAAATGTTTTTGTGTTCACCTTCAATCACAAATCCGCCGGGATTTCCGCCGTAACTGCCGTCGGGAAACGAACTCGAATGGATGGCGCTGACATATTTTACTTTACCGAAATCAAACTGCCAACTTCCGCCGTGATTCATCGGATGGTATTGAAATCCTTTATTGCCGTAATGGGTCGCGATTTCCCAATTGGAAACAATAATCGAATTGTTGTTTTTGGCAATGGTTTCCACATCAAGAATATGGTCTTGGTGCGCGTGGGTTAAAAGAATATAATCCGCTTTTAAGCTATTAATATCGATATGCTCTGCCTTGGGATTCCCCGTTATAAAAGGATCGATTATAATGTGTTTTCCGCTGACTTCAATGCCGATACTAGCATGTCCGTAAAAGGTAATTTTCATAACTGTCTATTTAAATTAAACGTAATTTACGACCACATCTGAAATAAAGAAAATCAAGCACAAGGCCAAAAGAACCGACAACAAAAAAGTGCTGATGGCTAGTTTCTTCAATTCAGGGTCTAAAAGTTTAGGATTTTTATTTTTGTAAACGGTAATCAAATGGCCTATCAAAGGAAAATAAGCTACAACAAAGATATATTGGTCGAAGTGAAAATTGTTTAAAAAGGCAAACAACAAGACCAAGATCATGGCCGAAATGACCAAAAAGAAATGGTACTTTTTAGCGACAGCACCACCCATTTTAACCACTATGGTATTCTTTCCTGATTTTCTGTCGCTTTCCTCATCTCGCATATTGTTCAGATTTAAAACACCAACACTCAAGAAGCCAATGGCTGTGGCAGGCAATAATAACAACCAATCAATGGTTTTCGAGAACATAAAGTAAACCCCGAAAGCACTCACCAATCCGAAGAAGATGAACACAAACAAGTCGCCGTAACCTCTGTAACCGTAAGCGCCTTTACCAACCGTATAGCGAATCGCAGAAGCAATCGCCAAAATACCCAATATCAAAAAGACAAAAGAATACAGCAAATAACTTTCTTTAAAAGCAAAATAGATGAGCAAAACTGCAAAAGTCAAAGTAATTAAAGCCGTAATCACCATCGCTTTTTTCATCGCTTGCGGAGTTATGAGTCCGCTTTGAATGGTACGTTTTGGGCCTACTCTGTCCTCGTTATCCGTTCCTTTTATCCCATCACCGTAATCATTGGCGAAATTGGACAGAATTTGCAACCCCAAAGTGGTCAGCAACGCAAAAATAACGATGTTCCAGTTGAACATTCCTTGCGACATGGCGTAAAAACTTCCAACAATAATACCCGATACCGAAAGTGGTAAGGTTCTAACTCGCGCGGCTTCAATCCAGTGTTTCATAGTAATTTTAATTTATTTACATCCAATTCCTGTTAGAGGTTTCTATCTCATACAGCCAAAGGTTTACATATTCGTTTATTTTGTCAAATTGGCCCAAATGAAAAGTAATATTACCACCGGCAGTGTGCATGGTTAGCGAACCAATATTTAAGTTTTTGTGCCAAAACAACTGCGAAGTCGTGATGGCTTGTATTTTACCGATTTCAATAATTTCATGATCAACATCCCAAGCGCCGCTTTGTTTGATAATGTGGTTATCATTGACAAACAAACGGTAATTTCGGAATCCGAAAAACAGCAAAACCAACATAAAAACAGTGTAAAAAACGGCAATATTAACGTAATCAAACACTATCGGTTCCGCATATTTTCCGAACAAAAAATAACCTGCTAAAGGTAATACAATAATGATAAATACGGAAAAAATCAGTCTACGGAAATTAGGTTGCATCATCACCCCTTTTTCAGGCAATTGTTTGAACAATAATTTTAAAATTTCATCGCGTTCCGTCGTATTACAACCCGGAATTTCAATCAGCGATTTATTGTCTTTCTTTTCGTTACTGATGGCTTGTCTGATTTTGATTTCCAATACGTTGAGTTTCTTTTGGAAATAGTTACTTGAGACTTTAACAATCTGCACTTTCTCGGGTTTCAATATCGTACTTTGGGTATTGATTAAGCCGTAAGTCAACATTAGCGAGCCTTTTTGCTTGGTAACCGTGTAATCGAAAAACTTAATGATGGTCCGCAAAATATTGATTAAAAAAACAACGCTGAACATGATCAAGATAAAGACCAGTGCCGAATACCAAACCGAATTGTTATCGACAAAACCTTCCAATTTTTCGGTACTGATTACATCCTCTGCGCCGGCTTGATGAAGGTTTTCATAAATGGTAAAAAAGAACGTTAAAATCAAACCGACGCTTTTCACATAGTTGGAAGTAATGCCGATTTTGAGCAAACTGTTCAAATTGATTTTAAGAAACGGAATCGCTTTGTATTCGGATTTTTCGGCTGCAATATCATCTTCTGAAACGGCTACTTTTTTACCTTCATTCTCCAATAATTTGGACTTTAAAGCCAAGGCCAAATTGTGTGAAACGGCTTTGATATTGCCTTCTTTTTTGTCACTTCCGGCGGTGTCAACATCTAAGGCATAAACACCAATTAACCTTTGAATTAAATTTTGTTTGATGTTAACCTGTTGGATTTTATGGAGCTGAATCGTCGTTTTAGTTTTATTGATAATGCCTTCGCTGATGATAAACTCCTCGTTTACCTCATCGATGTAGAAAGTGAAATTTCGGTAATTCAAAAAAGAATAAATGCCAAAATAAACCGCTATAGCTAATAAAATCAGGAACCCGACTAAATTAGATTTAAAATCGGCTTTTAATAAAGTGATGATTATAATCGGCCACGTGGCTTTGAGCAATTGGAAAATCATCTCGAGGAAAATCACCAAAATACCCACCAAAGACTGGCGTTGTGGCTGATTGAAATTGGTTTCCATTAGAGTTGCTTTTGAATTTTACCCATCAACAATTGTTTGATGTTTTCGGCTTCTTCTTTGGCAATTCCCGGAATCTCTAAATCGCTGGAAACACCGCCGGCAGTGAAAATTTCCACTTTGGCTAAGCCGAAAAAACGCGCAATAAAACCTTCGTGCAGCGCTACGTGTTGGACACGATTATAGGGAATAACCATGGTATTGGTGGCGATAATACCGCTTCTGAAAATCACATCATGGTTTCTGAAAGCATAGGCTTTTTTCTTGAAGCTGATTCGAGACAACATTAAAGCTATTAAAAACACTGTAACGTAAGCCGTAAAAATTAGCGGTTTGTACTCCACTTCTTCCTCCACCAAAAAAAATAAAGTAACCATAATGGCCAAACCCAACAAGAAAAAGCCGAAAATACTAATCAAAATCACTTGCCAATATTTAGGATCGATGGGTGACAATTGAACCGCTTCAAACCTTGGCAAAGCTTTAGTGTCAATGGTTTCATTGGTAAAGTTTTCCATATACTTTTAAAGAATTATTTTACAAATCAAATTTGAACTGTCATTCCCAACTTGATTGAGAACTGAACACTAATTTTATGGAATCCATTTGTTTTTACCGAAATTCGGTTTTCTTTTTTCCAAAAAGGCATTTCGTCCTTCTATAGCTTCATCGGTCATATAAGCCAAACGCGTGGCTTCACCGGCAAAAACTTGTTGACCCACCATGCCATCATCGGTTAAATTCATCGCGAATTTCAACATTTTTATAGAGGTTGGTGATTTCTCTAAAATTTCTTGTGCCCATTGGTAAGCGGTATCTTCTAATTCCTCATGCGGAATCACTGCGTTCACCATGCCCATATCATGCGCCTCTTGTGCTGAATAATTTCGCCCTAAAAAGAAAATCTCACGGGCTTTTTTCTGTCCGACCATTTTGGCCAAATAAGCCGAACCGTAACCGCCATCAAAACTCGTTACATCTGCATCGGTTTGTTTGAAAATGGCGTGTTCTTTACTGGCTAATGTCAGGTCACACACCACGTGCAAACTGTGTCCGCCACCAACAGCCCAACCCGGAACTACGGCAATCACGACTTTAGGCATAAAACGAATTAAACGCTGAACTTCTAGTATATTCAATCGATGGTAACCGTCTTCGCCTACATAACCTTGATGACCGCGTGCTTTTTGATCGCCACCGCTGCAAAATGACCAAATACCATCTTTGGTACTCGGCCCTTCAGCCGAAAGCAAAACCACTCCGATGGAAGTATCTTCCATGGCGTCGTAAAACGCATTGTATAACTCACTGGTTGTTTTTGGTCGAAAAGCATTGCGTACATTAGGTCGGTTGAATGCAATTCGGGCAACGCCGTCACATTTTTTATAAGTGATATCTTCAAATTCTTTGGCAGTAATCCAATTGATAGTGCTCATGTCAAAACTTGCTTTATGGGATTATTATATTTTAGTTAAAAATAGTTGTCGGCAAACAAAATCTATTATTTTAGCGTAAAAATAAATCATTTTTTGAGTTAAACCTCATCACCAAACATATTCTTATGAATAAAACTTTTATCACCATTACTGCATTATTTTTGAGTTTAAATACTTTTTCCCAAAAGTATGATTTTCAAATCATTAAAGACATCGAAGCTACACCGGTAGTTGCCCAACAAAATACCGGAACTTGTTGGAGTTTTTCCACCACTTCTTTTCTGGAAGCCGAAATTATCCGCATGAAAGGCAATAAAGCAGACCTCTCGGAAATGTACAATGTGCGAAATATTTACTTAGACAAAGCAGATAATTACGTCATGCGCCAGGGTAAAACCCAATTCGGCGAAGGCGGTTTGAATCATGATGTCATCAATAGTGCTCGAAAATATGGTATTGCATTGCAAAGTGATTTTTCCGGAAAAGTAAACCCTAATGACAAATACGACCACTCTAAAATGGTGGCGGAATTAGAAGAAATTCTCAAAAAAGCTGTAGCCGAAACACCGGCAAAATACCCGAACTGGAAAGCCGATTACAAAGCCGTTTTAGACAATTACATGGGCAAAGCCGATGCTGTTAAGCCTATCAGTGCTGAAAAATTTTCAGCGGAGTATAAGATTGATTTGAATGATTATGTTACGATAACTTCTTTTACTCATGAACCCTTTTATTCTAAATTTATATTGAATATTCCAGACAACTTTGCCAATGGCTCTTTTTACAATTTGTCTTTGGAGGAGTTTGTTCAAAATATTGATTATGCCATCGACAATGGCTTTACACTTGCTTTAGATAGCGATGTAAGTGAAACTACTTTTTCCGGTTCCAAAGGCATCGCGGTTGTTCCTGAAAAAACAGAAGATGCTATGGCTATTTTAGATGAAATCAAACCCGAAAAAAAGATTACCGCGGATTTCCGTCAGGCCGAATTTGAGAATTACAATACCATGGATGACCATTTGATGCACATCGTAGGCAAAGCCAAAGACCAAAAAGGAAACATCTATTACAAAGTGAAAAACTCTTGGGGAACCCAATCAGGACGAGACGGTTTTGTGTACATGAGTGTTCCTTATTTGAAGTTAAAAGCCATCTCAGTTTTACTCCACAAAGACGGTTTGCTCCCGCAAACTAAAAAAACATTAGGATTATAAAAATTAAAAGGAAGCCAAAAGCTTCCTTTTTTATTTATCCTATTTTAACCGAAGTCATTGTGAGTGAACCACCGACAGCTTTGTCATTAAAGAAACTTACGACATCTGTTTTGTCTTGTAATCCCAAAGTATACAGCAACGGGTAATAATGGTCCGGTGTTGGAATCGCCAATTTGGCCGCACTGCCTAATTTTTCATAGGCAATCAACGATTCGGCATCGCCTGAGGATATTTTGCTTTTAAAAACCTCATTAATTTCATGCGCCCAATCGTAACCGAATTCGGGTTCGTTGAGTTTATCCCAAGCCACCATTCTTAAATTATGCACCATGTTGCCACTGCCTATGATTAAAACACCTTTTTTGCGCAACGAGGCCAATTCTTTGGCTAAATCGTAATGGTATTGTGGCGGCTTACTATAATCAATGCTCAACTGTAACACCGGAATATCTGCCTCGGGATACATGTGTCGCACGACTGTCCAAGTTCCGTGGTCTAAACCCCAATCGTGGTCGAGTTCCACTTGGGCCGATGTGATTAACTTTGAAGTTTCAAACGCCAATTCCGGACTACCTTTGGCCGGATATTGCACATCAAATAAAGCTTGTGGAAACCCTCCAAAATCGTGAATGGTTTTCGGATTTTCCATAGCGGTTATATGCGTTCCATTGGTTAACCAATGGGCTGAAACCACCAAAACTGCTTTGGGTTTGGGGATTTCTTTTCCGTATTGTGTCCAGGTTCTTGAAAACTCATTATCCTCAATGCCATTCATAGGCGAACCGTGACCGATGAACAAAACCGGAAGTTTAGTATCGGTTTCTTTTAGGTCTTTTGACCAATTGTATAAAGGGTTTAATGCCATCATTGTCGTTCCTCCTATTGCTAATTTTATAAAATTACTGCGCTTCATATCATGCAACATTTGTATATACAAATTTACTTCAATTTATTCACAAACAAACCCTATTGTAAAAAATTTAACAGCTAAAACAAAATAAGGATTGTGCACAACAAAAAACTTATATATTTGATTGTTAATGTTAAAAACCCGTACATGCAACAATTTACCCGAAAAGAGAAGTTAAAACACCTGCTTGGTTTTCCTGTAATTATTGCCTCGTTAGGCTATTTTGTGGATATTTATGATTTGTTGCTCTTTGGCATTGTTCGCATTCCCAGTTTGAACGATATGAACTTAGATGCCGATACGGTGGGCACGATGATTATCAATTACCAGATGGTTGGATTGGTCTTGGGTGGTATTATCTGGGGTGTTTTTGGGGATAAAAAAGGGAGACTTTCTGTATTGTTTGGCTCAATCATCGTTTATTCCTTAGCCAATATTGCTTGTGGCTTTTTGCCTCAGATGGATTTTGCTGATAAAGGCTTAATTTACGCTTGGTTGCGCTTTATCGCCGGAATCGGATTGGCCGGAGAATTAGGTGCCGGAATTACTTTGGTTTCCGAAACTTTACCCAAAGAGTTGCGAGCCATCGGAACTTCCATTATAGCCGGATTTGGAGTATTAGGTGCTGTTGTAGCGCAATTTACAGTAGAATTAGCCGGTAGTTGGACTACCGCATATTTCATTGGCGGCGGATTGGGTTTGATGTTATTAGTTCTCCGAATCAGTGTAGCTGAAAGCGGTATGTACCAATCTGTCAAAAAAAATACTTCCGTGAAAAGGGGTGATTTTCTTGCCTTTTTTACCAACAAAGTACTTTTTGTCAAATATTTGAAATGCATCCTGATTGGCGTTCCCATCTGGTATTGCATTGGGATTTTAGTTTTTATGGCCAATCAATTTGCTCCCGAAATGGGCATTACTTCCATCGACCCGGGAAAAGCGATTATGTGGGCTTATATATTGACTTCGGTTGGTGATTTTTCCAGCGGTTTTATTTCACACGCTTTGCATTCGCGTAAAAAAACCATCCTTTATATGTTGTTGTTTACTTTGGTTGGCGTGGCCTTGCTCCTTTTTAGCGGTCATAAAACCGAAAACATGTATTATTTTTATTGTGGTTGGATTGGATTAGGTTGCGGTTTTTGGGCGATGTTTGTTACGGTTTCTGCAGAACAATTCGGCACTAATATGCGAAGTACGGCCACAACCAGTGTGCCCAATATGGTTCGAGGTACAGTACCCATCATGTTAATAGGATTCGACTATTTGAAGCAAACCAATTCGGTTATTGTTTCGGCTGCTGTTGTTGGTTTGATAGCTTTTGCCTTGGGTATTTATTCAACTTTAACCATCAGCGAAACGCATAACCGACACATGGATTTTGTGGAGTGATTTTAACTATTTAACCCAAAACACTATGAAGCTTTTACATTACAACCTCTTTTTACTATTAATCGCTTCTTTCTGTAATGCGCAATCAGACGAAAGCGGAAATAAATTAATTGGCACAACTGTTTTAACGGCCAGTGAAAAAAACATGGAATCAAGATGGTTGCATGGCCTATTTTTGGAAAAATTGCTGAAATCCGAATGCTTAAACTCAAGTTCAGAGAAGACAGTACCCACAAAAATCAATTTTGTTGAAGTCAAAAATGACACTACTATGGTTGTTGATATTACTATTAATGCCAACTGTTGTGCTGACTTTCTAGGGGAAATCGAAGTCACTAAAGACAACGTTCTAAATTTAATATACCACAGCTATGGCGGATATTGTTCCTGTGGTTGCTGCTTTGGGTTAACATATCAATTGTTTTTAGCCCGAGAAGAAGATTATGATTTTAACAAAATTAAATCGGTAATGATTAATGGCATCAAAGAAACAGAAACACCAATTGTATGGGTAAAAAAGTAATACGAAACAATTCATTTTAACAACAATTTTGGAATCTAAAATTCTGTATTCTAAATCCAACCTTTGTATCTTTGCACTTCGCAAATTGCAATTATGGAATCACTACTAGAAAGCAACCAACCGGTCGGTAAACCCAAATGGCTAAAAGTCAAACTGCCTATCGGTCAAAAATACACCGAACTTCGCGGTTTGGTTGACAAATATAAGCTTAACACCATCTGTACTTCGGGCAGTTGTCCTAATATGGGCGAATGTTGGGGTGAAGGCACTGCTACCTTTATGATTTTGGGGAATATCTGTACACGGTCATGTGGTTTTTGCGGCGTTAAAACCGGCAGACCGGAAACCGTAGATTGGGATGAACCTGAAAAAGTAGCGCGCTCGATAAAAATCATGAAAATCAAACATGCGGTAATCACCAGTGTTGACCGTGATGATTTGAAGGATATGGGCTCGATTATTTGGTTTGAAACTGTGCAAGCCATTCGCAGAATGAATCCGGAAACCACTTTAGAAACCCTAATTCCCGATTTTCAAGGCGTAGAAAGAATTATTGACAGAATCGTTGAAGCGAATCCTGAAGTAGTTTCTCATAATGTTGAAACTGTACGCAGATTAACTCGTGAAGTTAGAATTCAAGCCAAATACGACCGAAGTTTGGCCGTATTGAAATACTTAAAACAACAAGGCATCCGCAGAACCAAATCGGGTATCATGCTCGGCTTGGGTGAAACCGAAGAAGAAGTTATTCAAACCATGCGTGACTTAAGAGATAACGATGTCGATATCGTTACTATCGGTCAGTATTTACAACCCAGCAAAAAACACTTGCCGGTAAAAGAATTCATCACACCGGAGCAGTTTGAAAAATACGAAAAAATAGGCAAAGAAATGGGCTTCCGACATGTGGAAAGCGGTGCTTTGGTGCGTTCGTCCTACCATGCGGAAAAACATATTTTATAATTGCAAATGGAACTTACCCATCAAGAATCAGCGGTAAAAGCAACCTATTTTAGCCTTATCGGCAACATTAGTTTGGCTTTAATTAAAGGATTGGCCGGTATTTTTGGCAACTCCTATGCCTTGATTGCTGATGCTATTGAATCGACTACCGATATTTTTTCTTCATTTTTGGTTCTTTTTGGCTTAAAATATTCCAACAAACCCGCCGATGACAATCATCCCTATGGTCATGGTCGTGCCGAACCCTTGATCACTTTTATAGTAGTTGGTTTTTTAATTACTTCCGCTACCATTATTGCTTATGAAAGTGTAATAAATATCAACACTCCTCATGAAGCACCAAAATCTTGGACGTTACTTGTTTTAGGCGTCATCATTCTTTGGAAAGAATTCTCTTTTAGAATGGTGATGAAAAAAGGCATAGAAACCAACAGCTCTTCCCTAAAAGCAGATGCTTGGCACCACCGAAGCGATGCCATCACCTCAATAGCTGCATTTATCGGGATTTCTATTGCGATAGTTTTGGGTAAAGGATACGAATCGGCCGATGATTGGGCGGCACTTTTTGCTTCCGGATTTATTTTATACAACAGTTATTTGATTTTCAGACCGGCTTTGGGCGAAATTATGGATGAGCATTTGTATGATGATTTAATTCTGGACATCCGAAAAGTTTCCCATCAAGTGCAAGGCGTGATTGATACCGAAAAATGTTTCATCAGAAAGGCAGGCATGAAATACCACGTTGACCTCCATGCGACGGTTGAAGCCAACATTACCGTAAAAGAAGGACACGATATTGCGCATTTACTTAAAGATACTTTACGAAAAGAAATCCCACAACTGGGACATGTTTTGATCCATATTGAACCCAATGAATAACAAAACAAAAATTGCCATCAACGGTTTCGGAAGAATCGGGAGAAATGTATTCCGTTTGCTTTTAAACCATCCCTCAATTGAAGTAGTCGCCATCAATGACATTGCCGACAATCGCACGATGGCGCATTTAATCAAATACGACAGCATACACGGCGTTTTGCCTTATGACGTTTCATTTGATGAGGATTCCATTATTGTAAACGGAACACATTATGTCTTTTTTCACGAAAAAGAAATCAGCAAACTCCAGTGGAACGATATTGATTTTGTGGTGGAATGTACCGGCAAATACAAAACCTTTGAAGACATCAATCAACATATATTGTCCGGAGCCAAAAGAGTGATTCTTTCCGCACCGAGCGAAGTGCCGGAGATCAAAACTGTAGTTTTAGGAGTAAACGAAAATATTCTTGACGGTACAGAATTAATCGTTTCCAACGCCAGTTGTACCACCAATAATGCTGCACCGATGATTAAAGTAATCAACGAATTGTGTGGCATTGAACAAGCTTATATTACCACTGTTCACTCCTACACTACGGATCAAAGTCTGCATGACCAACCCCATAAAGATTTGAGGCGGGCACGTGGTGCCAGTCAGTCGATTGTCCCAACCACAACCGGTGCCGCTAAAGCACTAACCAAAATTTTTCCCGAAATGGAAGGCAAAATCGGTGGCAGTGGCATTCGTGTCCCGGTGCCCGATGGTTCCTTAACAGACATTACCTGCTATGTCAAAAAACAAGTGACTATTGAACAAATCAATAGCGCTTTCAAAACAGCCTCAGAAACCAAGTTGAAGGGAATTCTGGCTTATACCGAAGATCCTATTGTTTCCGTTGACATTTTAGGCAACCAAAACTCTTGTCTGTTTGATGCGCAACTGACCTCTGTGATTGATAAAATGGTAAAAGTCGTGGGTTGGTACGACAACGAAATAGGCTATTCTTCCCGAATTATTGATCTAATAATTTTGTTAAAAAAATAAATTCGCTACATTTATAGCCCTGAATCCTATAAAATCCTGCAAATTTATGAGATGGTTATTGCTATTATTACTATTTCAAACCTATAGTTTCGGACAACGAAAAGCTGCTGTCTCTTCTGACAGTATAACGTATTACATTGACTTAGCCAATTTCAACAAAAAAATCAACAACTACAAATCGTCACTTTACTTTTCTCAAAAGGCGATAAACTATGCCCAATTAAAAGGAAATACCAAACAAAAATCTGATGCTTTATATTCTTTGGGTTCAACTTATTTCGAACTGAAGAAATACGAAGATGCCGTTGACTTTTTTTCTAAATGTGCAGCTTTATTGAGCACTATTCAACCAACCAGCCAACAAGCCATTTGCTATTATAACATGGGAATGTGTTACATGAATATGGATGATTTTCCAAAAGCCGAACACAATTTTAACAAAGCGCAAGCCGTATATAATATTTTAAGAATTGATGCATCTGAACCATTAAAACTTCAAAAAGGAATATTGTACAAAGCCAAAGGCAAAACCGAATTGGCTGCAAAATTATTCAATCAAATTGTCTCAAAACCTGATATTGAAGACATTTACAAAACCAAAGCCGAAGCGTTGTATCAATTGGGTACCATAGAAGAAAACCTGAACCACAACAATTTAGCATTAAATTATTACAATCGCGCCTTGGCATTAAACAACCGAAGTAAAAACTTAGACCAAAAAGCAGCTATTTTACTATCGTTGAGCAGAACCAATGAGAAACTTTTAGATTTAAAAAAATCCCATGCATATTTGAAAGAGCATTTAACCTTAAAAGACAGTCTGTTTGAGGCAAGCCAACAAAAGCTTGACGCCAATGATTATCAGGAATTCAAGGAAAGTGAGCGCATGAAGGCCATCGAACAAATGACCAAAGAAAGTGAAGCCCAAAAAAGAACCAACAGGTTCGTAAAGTTGATTAGTATACTGGCCATTTCTCTAATCTCAATTTTATCGCTCTTGAGTTTGTCATTGTACAAAAACAACATCATCAGAACAAGGTCAAATGACCTTTTGAAAGAAAAAAATCTGGAACTACAAATCGCCAAAGAAAAAGCAGAAAAAGCGTCTAAAGCCAGAGCTGAATTCCTTTCCACCGTCAGTCACGAACTCAGAACACCACTTAATGCAATCAACGGAATTACTCATTTACTCATTGAAGACAATCCGAAACAAACCCAATTGCATTATCTGAATTCGTTAAAATTTTCCGGAAATTACCTGTTGACTTTTATCAATGAAATCCTGGAAATCAACCGTATTGACTCCAGTAATATTGAAATTGAATACATCGATTTTAATCTGAAAAAATTGTTGCTCGACATTCAAAATTCGATGACTGAAATTGCTTCCAAAAACAACAACAAATTCACTTTGGAGATTGACCAAAACATACCGGAAGTCTTATTGGGCGACCCGACCAAACTTTCCCAAATCTTTATCAATTTAATCAATAACGCTTTGAAGTTTACCCAAAACGGTGAAGTGACTGTTATAGCTCAATTGGTTGAAAGTGGCAATGATTTTTCCCGAATAAATTTTGCCATCAACGACACCGGAATCGGAATTCCGGAAGAAAAACAGGAAACCATTTTTGACAGTTTTTCACAAGGTTCCATCGAAATCAACCGAAAGTACGGCGGAACCGGATTAGGCTTGACCATCGTAAAAAAACTGGTGGACTTGTTAGGCGGAGAAATCGGATTGAAAAGTGAAGTCGGCGTTGGAACTTGTTTTGCCTTTGAACTCAACTTGCTCAATGGATCAAAAGAAATAAAACCTGAAAAGCCAAAACCTTACTCCGATGCGGTATTGATTGATAAAAATATTTTGGTAGTGGAAGACAACAAAATCAATCAAATGGTTACCAAGAAAATGCTCGAAAACAAAGGCATGAAGTGTAAAATTATCGACAATGGAGAAGAAGCCATTGAGGTAATGAAAGCGGCAAATGATTTCGACTTGGTTTTAATGGATGTCCATTTACCGGGAATCAACGGGACTATTGCCACCCAAAACATTCGCGAATTCAATACCAAAACACCTATTATAGCCTTAACTGCAATTTCATTAAATGAAAACAGAGAAATACTTTTGTCCTTCGGAATGACTGATGTCATCACCAAACCATTTGAACCGGAAAATTTCTATCGGGTAATTGCGATGAACTTGGTTTAATATTGAAGAATAAGTTCTTTAATCAAATGTCTGACTTTAGGTTCGGCACCTCTAGCGGCTTTTAAAACTTCTTCATGGGTAATACTTTCCAAGTGTTCTTCACTGCCAATATCCGTAATCACCGAAATACCGAAAGTCTCTAATTCCATGTGACGCGCTACAATTACTTCGGGAACGGTTGACATTCCGACACAATCTGCACCAAGCACTTTGACCATTTTGTATTCGTGTAAGGTTTCAAAAGTTGGCCCTTGTAAACCAAGATAAACCCCATCATGCACTTCAATATCAGAAGCTTTGGCAATTTCTTTAATCTTGGCTATCATTTTCGGGCTGTAAGGCTCGCTCATATTGACAAAACGCGGTCCGAAACGGCTATCGTTTTTCCCTCTTAAAGGATGTTCGGGCATCATATTGATGTGATCGGTAATAATGGCAATAGAACCTACTTTATAATTTGGATTCACACCACCAGATGCATTGGAAACAACCAATTTGGTTACTCCTATATATTTCATTACTCTCACCGGAAACGTAACTTCCTGCATTGAATAACCCTCATAATAATGAAATCTGCCTTGCATGGCCACGACTTTTTTATTGCCTATGGTGCCAAAGACCAAAGCGCCTTTATGTCCTTCAACGGTTGAAACCGGAAAATTGGGGATTTCGTTATACGGCAAAGTGAATTCCACTTTGATATCATCGGTAAAACTACCCAATCCGGAACCTAAAATCACACCGTATTCCGGCGTAAAGTTGGTTTTCCCCTTTATATAATTAACGGTTTCTTGTACTAGTTCCCACATAGTCTAAAATAGTTTGGTCAAAAGTATTGCTGTGGTTTATCAGCTCACTTTTTATTGGTAAATAATATAACTGTGCTGCTAAATTTGCAGCCTGCAAACGTACAAAATCCTTTTCGGTTGTCACGATAATTTTTTCGTTTGCCTGACTTTTAATGTTTGAAATATCGCCTTCGCTAAAATGATGGTGGTCCGGAAAAGTCATCACTACATCACTTCCGGATTGCAAAAAATCAAAAAACGGTTTTGGCTTGGCAATTCCGGCCAATAATAATTTTTCTTTAGATTTTACTTCAGTTACTTCCAAATTGGCTGACTCATTATAAACCTTACCATCATACTCTACACGGCTAAAGAAAACAGGCACATTCAACCCAATCTTCTTTTTGATATTTTCCTGTGCAAGTTCGGTAATGTCAGACGGACATTTGGTGACAATTATCATGTGAGCTCTTTTGGCACCGGTTCGGCTCTCACGAAGATTGCCTGTTGGCAACATATAATCATCGCAAAACAAATCGCCATAAGCCGTCAAGAGAATATAAAATCCTGCCTTTACCTTTCGGTGTTGATAGGCATCATCCAGTAAAATGACTTCCGGTTTGTCTTTTTGGGCTAATAATTGTGTAATTCCGTTTCGTCTGTCAGCATCTACAGCCACTTGAACTTGCGGAAATTTATGGAAATATTGAAACGGTTCATCACCAAGGATTGCCGCATTGGTATTGGCATCCGCCAAAATAAAACCCTTCGATTTTCTTTTGTAGCCGCGACTCAAAGTCGCCACTTTATAATGAGGAGAAAGTAACCGAATCAAGTACTCAATCTGAGGTGTTTTACCGGTTCCGCCAACGCTTAGATTTCCAACAGCAATAATCGGAATGTCGAAAGAATACGATTTTAGTATACCTTTATCGTAAAGATAATTTCTAACAGCAGTGATAAAGCCATACAGTATGGCCAAAGGGAAAAGTAATTTTCGCAACAAAATCATAGTACGAAAGTAACGATTTTTTATCTTTGAATGAAAATATTACAGTTCCAATAACTAATGAAACTACACAGCCTGCATTTTCTCTTAGGGTTTCTGTTCCTCACCTCATTCTCTTTTTCTCAAGAAACAGACAATACGGCTATACTCAAAATCATTTTTACCAAATACTACAAGAACGAAAAAGTAATCGCCAAAAACAGATTGCAGCTCCTGAGTTTTTATTGCAACAAAGCGCCCAACAACGAAGAAGTTTTGGAAGTCATTGCGGGAAATGAATTGCTGAAAAAACACAACACCGAAATCAAAAAACAAATTGTAATCGACATTAATGAAGATTGGTCTAAAGAATACAACCTGTTATTTGACAACCAAAATCAGTATTTAAAAAGTAAAGTCAATACCTGTTTGTCGCTCGAAGAATTTCAAAAAGTCTCCAAACAATATGGCGAAAACAACCAACGTTTGCTCATCGTTAACAAGCCGATTTACTTTGCCAAAAACCAATACGCTTTAGTAAAAGTGGCATTCTACCGAAGCATCGAACACAACAGCGGCCGATTTTTATTGCTCGAAAAAGTCAATAACGAATGGTTAATTAAAGAATACTTAAACGAATGGGCAACTTAATTAGTGCTCAGTTAGAAAAACAATATGAAAATAAAAGAAATACTCTCAGTTTTAGAAGAAATGGCGCCTTTGGCCTATGCCGAAGATTTTGACAATGTTGGCTTGTTGGTTGGTGATGCCGATGCCGAAGCGACCGGAATCTTAGTTTGCCACGATGCTTTGGAAAGCGTAATCGAAGAAGCCATTGCTAAAAAATGCAACTTTGTCGTTTGCTTCCATCCTATTATCTTTTCAGGATTGAAGAAAATTACGGGCAAAAATTATGTCGAGCGCACCGTACTCAAAGCCATCAAAAACGATATTGCCATTTATGCGGTTCATACGGCTTTGGACAATCACAAACACGGGGTGAATAAAATCTTCTGCGATGCTTTGGGCTTGACCCAAACCAAAATTTTGGTGCCCAAGAAAAACTTTATTCAAAAACTCGTTACTTATACAATTCCCGAAAATGTAGAAACCCTACGCAACGCCTTGTTCGACGCCGGAGCCGGAAAAATCGGCAACTATGAAGATTGCAGTTTTAACTCCAAAGGTATCGGCACTTATATGGGTAACGAAGACAGCAATCCCGAGGTTGGTGAACGCTTCGAATTTGTAGAGAATGAGGAAATCAAAATCGAAGTGACTTTTGAAAAACATCTGCAGTCCAAAGTACTCAAAGCACTATTCTCCAATCATGTATATGAAGAAGTCGCTTACGAAATTTACGAGCTCCAAAATCAACACCAAAATATAGGCTTGGGAATGATAGGCGAACTAGATAAACCCATGAGCGAAGCAGATTTCTTAGCTTTTGTCAAAGATAAAATGCAATGCGGCGGTATTCGCCACAGCGCTTTATTAGGCCAATCAATCAAAAAAGTAGCCGTACTTGGCGGATCGGGAAGCTTTGCTATCCCAAATGCCAAACAAGCCGGAGCCGATATTTTCCTTACGGCTGATTTGAAATACCATAACTTTTATGAAGCCGAAAACCAACTGGTTTTAGCCGACATCGGGCACTTTGAAAGCGAAAGATTTACAAAAAATTATATTGTTGATTTTCTTAAGAAAAAAATCCTTAATTTTGCCATCATTTTTTCGGAAGAAAATACAAATCCAGTTAAGTACTTATAAAATATGGCGACTACAAAAGAACTAAGTGTTGAAGACAAATTAAGAGCTATCTACGACTTACAAATCATAGATACAAGAATTGATGAAATCAGAAACGTTAGAGGAGAATTACCTTTAGAAGTGGAAGATTTAGAAGATGAAGTTACTGGTTTGAGCACTCGTTTAGATAAATTAAAAAGCGATTTGGTTACCATTGAAGACCAAATTAAAACTAAAAAAAGTGCCATCGAAGAGCATCAAGCGGCCATCAAAAAATACACCGAGCAACAAAAAAATGTTCGTAACAACAGAGAATTCAACTCTTTGACTAAAGAAGTAGAGTTCCAGGAATTGGAAATCCAATTGGCTGAAAAACAAATTAAAGAACTAAAAGCTTCTATCGAACACAAAAAAGAAGTGATTGCCAGTTCTAAAGAAAAATTAGACCAAAAATCTTCTCACTTAAAACACAAAAAAGCAGAGTTGAACGACATCATGGCCGAAACCCAAAAAGAAGAAAACTTCTTAATGGAAAAATCAGCCGAGTTTGAAGCGCAAATCGAAGAGAGATTATTGGCAGCTTACAAAAGAATCCGTTCAAGTGTTCGCAACGGTTTAGCAGTAGTATCAATTGAGCGTGGTGCTTCGGCAGGTTCATTCTTTACGATTCCGCCACAAACACAGGTTGAAATTGCAGCCCGTAAAAAAATCATCACCGATGAGCACTCGGGAAGAATCTTAGTAGATGCCTCATTGGCCGAAGAAGAAAGAGAAAAAATGCAAAAATTATTTGCTCACCTATAATAATGAATCCCGACTCGCTCGGGATTTTTTTATGAAGAAAATCCAATACTTCTTGATCACAAAATCGGTTGGTTTATACATCAACCTCATCAGCTATTTCCATCCGGAAAAGGCCAAACAAATCGCCTACGCCATTTTCAGCCAACCCCGAAAAGGAAAAATCAAAACCGGTAAGCTGCCCAAAACTTTACAAAACGCCCAACAAGAAACCTTGCATTACGACGGTGAAGATTTTCAAACCTACATCTGGAAGGGTTCCGAAGAGATTATCTTGTTGCTCCACGGCTGGGAAAGCAATGCCTCGCGTTGGAAAAAGTTATTGAATCACCTAAAACCCTTAGGCAAAACCATCATCGCTATTGATGCACCGGGTCACGGATTGAGCTCCGGAAAAGAATTCAATGCGCCTCGTTATGCCGAATTCATCCACACTTTGGCCCAAAAGTACAACCCTAAAACACTCATCGGGCATTCCATCGGTGGTGCGGCCATTACCTATTATTTACACAAATACCCCAACGACCACATCGAAAAAATCGTACTGCTCGGCGCGCCCTCAAGCTTCAAAAAAATCAGCGACAACTTTGTCGAAATTCTGAGTCTGAACAACAAAATGAAAAACCTTTTGGAACAACATTATCAGGAAAAATTCGATATCCACATCAATGATTTTGCCGGACATCTGTTTGCCCAAAACTTTCACCAAAAAGCCATCATCGCCCACGATATTCACGATAACGTAATCCTCGTAGAAGAAGGCCGAAATTATGCTTCTGCTTGGAAAAATGCCACTTATATCGAAACCCAAGGGTTAGGTCATAGCATGCACGACAAAGAGTTGTATCAAAAAATAGTCGATTTCATTGCCGAAGCGTAAAGGCTCGCGCTTACTTGTTGTCCATTCCTGCCTGCCGGCTGGCAGATTCCCGCTTTTCGCAGTATCTTTTTCTTGTTCTCGATACTTTTTGTTTCCTTCGGCTGTCGCTTACGCTCAAGTCGTCTCTTCGAGTGTTCCGATGGAATCGGAATGTATCGAGAAGCGAAACAAAAAACTCGACCTGACGAAAAAGGATACTAGCTTCCATCGGGGCTAATCGGTATTTGTCTTTTGTGTCAGAAACTTTAAAAACCTGACAATCAACCAATCGAAAAGTAAAATTTTGAGCCGATGTTATCTTTTTAGCTTTTCTGCAAAAAAAATAGTGCGTAAAAACAAATATTTCCTATTTTTAACAAAATCATTACCTATTAACATTAGAAAACAATACCAATCATGAAGATTCTGAAAATACAAGCTTTGCGCGGCCCTAATATCTGGAGTGTACAACGCAAAAAATTAATCCAAATGCGATTGGATTTGGAAGAAATGGAGCAATTTCCCACCAATAAAATCGAAGGATTTCGCGAACGCATAGAAGCCATGTTTCCCACCATGATTGAACACCGTTGCTCCGAAGGAACCCGTGGCGGCTTCTTTTCCAGAATCGAACGCGGCACTTGGATGGGACACGTCATTGAACACATAGCTTTAGAAATCCAAACCCTCGCCGGTATGGAAACCGGTTTCGGGCGAACCCGAGAAACCAAAACGCCGGGTGTATACAATGTGGTTTTCAGCTACACCGAAGAGAACGTGGGAATGTTTGCCGCCGAAAGTGCCGTAGCCATAGCCGAAGCCCTCATCGCCGGAACCGACTATGATGTGAATGCAGATATCCAAAAAATGCGTGAAATCCGCGAGCGAGTACGTCTCGGTCCTTCCACCGGAAGTATCGTTGATGAAGCCGTGGCAAGAGATATTCCTTGGATTCGTTTGGGCACCAATTCCTTAGTACAGTTGGGTTACGGCGTAAACCAAATGCGTTTCCAGGCCACCATCACTTGTAAAACCAGCAACATCGCCGTTGACATCGCCTGCAACAAAGAAGAAACCAAACGCATGCTCGACTTGGCCTCCATTCCGGTAGCCAGTGGCAGCATTTGTGTTGACGAAGAAGATTTAGAAAATACCATTAAAAAAATCGGTTACCCAATCGTAATTAAACCTTTAGACGGTAACCACGGAAAAGGTGCTTCTATTAATGTAGTCACCTGGGAAGATGCTGTTGCCGGATTAGAATATGCCAAAAAATACAGCCGAAGAGTCATCGTTGAAAAATTCATCACCGGTTTTGACTTCAGGGTTTTGGTCATCGATAATAAATTGGTTGCAGCCGCCAAAAGAGAACCGGCACATGTAGTCGGCAACGGAAAAGACACCATTCAAACCTTAATCGAAGAAACCAACAAAGACCCAAGACGCGGTTACGGACACGAAAATGTCTTAACCCAAATTGACGTCGACCGAGATACATTAGACTTATTAGAAAAATTAAACTACACAATTGATTCGGTTCCCAAAAACGGGGAAATCGTTTATTTAAAATCAACTGCCAACTTGAGCACCGGCGGAACTTCCATAGACGTAACCGACATGATGCACCCGGAAAATATTTTCCTTTGTGAACGTATTTCAAGAGTAATAGGCCTAGACATTTGCGGTATCGATATTATGGCGGAAAATTTAACCCAACCGTTAAAAGAAAACGGCGGCTGTATTTTGGAAGTCAATGCCGCACCGGGATTCCGCATGCACTTGGCTCCAAGTGAAGGCTTACCAAGAAATGTGGCCGCACCGGTAATCGACATGCTGTATCCACCGGGAAAACCAAGCCGCATCCCGATTATAGCCGTAACGGGAACCAATGGAAAAACCACCACTACCCGATTATTAGCACACATTGTCAAAAATAACGGTTATAAAGTTGGCTTCACAACATCAGACGGTATTTATGTACAAAACCACATGATGGAAAAAGGCGACACCACAGGACCGCTTTCCGCAGAATATATTTTAAAAGATCCAACAGTAGAATTTGCCGTTTTAGAAACCGCTCGCGGTGGAATTTTACGCTCCGGTTTAGGATTCAGTCGTTGTGATATTGCCATCATCACCAACATACAAGAAGACCATTTAGGTTTGGCCGACATTCACACTTTAGATGACTTGGCCAGAGTAAAAGCAACGGTTGTTCGTTCCGTAAAAAAAGATGGTTGGGCCATTTTGAATGCTGAAGACGAACAATGTCTGAAAATCGCTAATGAATTGAGTTGCAACATCGCCTATTTCAGTATGGACGAAAACAACCCGAAAGTACAGCAGTTTGCCAAAGAAGGAAAAACAGTTGCAGTCTATGAAAACGGCTACATCACTATCAAAAAAGGCGAATGGAAAATCAGAGTCGAACGCGCCACTCATGTGCCATTGACTTTAGGCGGCAAAGCAAAATTCATGATTGCCAATGCACTCGCAGCCACTTTAGCGGCCTATTTACAGGGATTCAAAACCGAAGATATTAGTTTGTCTTTGCAAACGTTTATCCCGAGTGCAGCACAAACGCCTGGTCGAATGAATATTTTTGAGTTTAAAAAATTCAAAGTAATGATTGACTTTGCTCACAACCCTTCCGGTTATAAAGGGGTGGAAGAATATTTGTCCTCTGTCGAAGCCACTAAAAAAATTGGTATCATAGCCGGTGTTGGAGACCGAAGAGACGAAGACATCCGAGAATGTGCTACAATAGCCGCCCGAATGTTTGACCACATCATTATTCGCCAGGAAAAACACCTGCGAGGTCGAACCGAAGAAGAAATCATCGGTTTAATTATGGAAGGGATTAATGCTTCGGGACGAAATGTAACCCATGAAATCATTGCCAAGGAAGTGGAAGCCATCAAACACGCCATCAATAGTGCCAGTGAAGGCACCTTCATAACGGCATTGAGCGATGTAGTCACCAATGCCATTGAAATTGTTCAGGAATACCTAGACAAAGAAAATGAAGATGGCAATATATGATAGTAAAGTTTGCTAAAACAAATCCCAAATTCCAACAGGTCTTTGGGATTTTTTATGGTCGATAGTTTAGTATCGCTCTATAATTAAAATACACAAAATAAAGCAATTCTTTCTACGGTCTTTTGTTAACCAACTTTAGTCATCTGAATCCTAATTAAATTAAATCGTATATATTACAAAGCTTGAACGTAAACTTTTCACTACAAGAAAACACAAATTTAAGAAGCAACGAATAAATTAATTAAGTATCTTTATGAACAAGATTGCCCCCTATTTCATAACTGTATATGATTAATTTCAAATCCAGTTCCTTTATACAAACTCTAATCTCGTCAACATGAAGGAAGCATTACGACTTAAAGAACTATACGAATATCATATTCTTGACACCAAACCCGAAAAAGAACTTGACGAATTAGCTGAGATTGCCTCCATGATTTGCAATACCCCTATATCCATGATAACCTTGGTAGATAGCTATCGGACATGGCACAAATCTAAAAATGGCATGGACATGGATGAAGTTAGAAGAGAAGATTCTTTTTGCCAACATGTTGTGAACAACTCCAAAGAAGTTTTTGTGGTTGAAGATGCACAGAACGATGATAAATTCATCAACAACCCTTATACCAAAGGAGATAATGGAATACGATTTTATGCAGGCGCACCTTTAGTCACCCCTAAAGGGAATGTTTTGGGAAGTTTGTGTATCGTGGATACTATCCCTAAAAAGATCACTGCCGAACAGAAAAAAGCATTACAGGTACTTTCCAAAAAAGCTATGGATTATCTCAATGCGCGAAAATTAATTCTACTACAAAAAGACAATTTAGAACTCAGTGCTTTAAGATTGAAAAAACTTACCGATGAAGCACCATGTGTTATTTTTCAGCTGCATCGTAATAAAGAAGGTGATTTGTCTTTTGATTTTTTGAGTAAAGGGATAAAAGTCCTTCATCCTGATTTGAAAGTGAGCGCTTTAAAAAAAAGACCTAAACTGCTATTCGATATCATCTCACCGGAAGATTTGCCTTTCGTAAAAGAAAGTCTGGATAATTCATATAAAAATTTAAGCGAGTGGAATATTGCCTATCGGGTAAAAAACAAAGAAAATGAAACCGAATGGCATATGCTAAAGGCGATTCCTGAAACCGAAAAAAAGGGAAAAGTAATTTGGTATGGAACCATACAAAACATTACTAATCTGATTGAATACGAAAAAACAATTGAACAAATCCTATTTGACATTTCTCATGTTTTAAGAAGACCAATTTCTTCTCTAATAGGGCTAACCAAATGCATGTCGGACGAAAAGAAACTTGATGAAGTTTTATTTAAAGAATATGCCACTTACCTCAAAATGGTATCCGATGAATTGGATGATTTTACCCGAAAAATTAATCAGGTGTACATAATTAAAAACAAATTATTATCCGGTCACACCCGTGACTTACCTAAAGCCGGTAAACCAAAAAGCAACATAATCCGAACCAATTAAAACACCCATTATCTATTAACAATGACCATCATTTGCAAAATGAATCAAAGAAGATGGTTTTATATTCTTCTTTTCCCGGCATTAATGGCTATGGTACTTAAACTTTTAATATCACCAGCTATTGTTATTTTGTACATTTAAAATAAATTATATCCATTTGAAACAGCTACACGAACTCCTAAACCAAATCGAAAGCCATATTGCTCATCATGAAAAAACAAATCCTGTAATTTCACAGGCTACCGTCGGTTGGCAATTGGACCATAGTTTATTAGTCATCAATGGCGTTATAGCCCATTTGAAAAACTCCAATCCCGAAAATTACAAATGGAAATTTAAATGGATTCGCCTATATATTCAAATCACCAACAAAATCCCAAGAGGAAAAGTCAGAGTCCCAAAATCCGTCAAACCGGTAGACGTGGCCACAATCGAAGAATTGGAATCTAAATTGAAACAAGCCCGAACAGGCGTTGCCGAGATTCAAAACCTTCATCCGAACAGTTATTTCACCCATCCGTTTTTTGGTGATTTAAATCTGAAAACTACTATTTGGTTTCTGAAATTGCACACCAAGCATCATTTAAAAATCGTTAACGACATCATAAACAAAGGATAATATTCAAAAAAGATTGTCCTTTTTTTATACATTTACGGCCAACAAAAACTTTACTTCATGAATAAAAAGATTATACTTTTCGTTAGCTTATTCGTGGCTTTTACAACACAAGCCCAATTAAAAAAATTAACGTTAGAGGAATCGGTTTTACAACAAGGCCGTGCTTTTAGAGCCGATGGCTTAACCGGTTTTCAGTGGATTCCAAACACCAATAAATACGTATTCTACACCGATAGTTGGACCAAAATGAAGTCGGCTTCTACAACAAACGATACCGCTGCAGAATTGGTTACTTTGGCTGATATCAACTCCGCTTTGGGCACCAAACTCAAGAACTTCTTTGGTTTACAATGGATAGATGCCAATACCGTTATGGTCACTGAAAATGGTAAGTATTATAGCTACAACCTAACCACCAAAACCGGAAAACTAACTTTGCAAGCACCGGAAACTGCCGAAAACACAACATTTGACAGCAATAAAGTGAACTTGGCTTTCACGGAAGAAAACAATCTGTTCTTTCTAAACAGTAAAGGAGAAAAAATTTCGGTAACCAACGAAACCAATAAAGGTATCGTATCCGGACAGTCGATAGCTCGAAATGAATTCGGAATTAGCAACGGTATTTTCTGGTCACCAAAAGCTTCTTATTTGGCATTCTACCAAAAAGACGAAACCGAAGTAGCCGATTATCCTTTATTAGACATCAACGAAACTCCGGGAAAATTAGTCAATATCAAATACCCGATGATTGGGCAAAAAAGCGAAAAACCTCGCGTTGGGATTTACCATTTGGCTACCCAGAAAACCGTTTTCATCACACCAAGAGGCAACCAAGACGACTACTTAACCAACTTATCTTGGACACCGGACGAAAAATATGTTTTGATAGCCGAGTTGAATCGCGGTCAGAATGATATGAATTTGAATGTGTATGACGCCACAACCGGTGCTTTCGTGAGAACTATTTTGAATGAAAAAAACCCGCGTTGGGTTGAGCCCGAACACGAAGCCTTCTTTCCGAATGCCAAATCCAACAACTTTGTTTGGTTTAGCGAAAAAGACGGTTTCCCTAACTTATACTACTACACTATCGAAGGAAAATTAATTAAGCAATTGACCAATAACCCATTCGTGGTTCGCGATATCATTGGCACCAATACTGCCGGAACAGAGATTTATTTCAAAGCCACCGGTCCAAATCCAACCAACATGCTGGTTTACAAAGTGGATTTAAAAGGCAAACAAACTTTAATTACCAAAGACCAAGGGGTTCACAATGTGATTCCGAGTGCCGATGGGAATTGGTTCTTTGACGAATTCTCCAATCACGATACACCATCTAAATCCTTGTTGTATGACAAAGGTTTGAAAGCCAAAACGCTTTTGGTGAGCAAAAACAAATACGAAGGTTACGAAATCGGTTCTGCCGAAATCAAAACCATCAAGTCTGCGGACGGAACCACTGATTTATACACGCGTTTGATTAAGCCGAGTAACTTTGACCCAAACAAAAAATATCCGGTTTTAGTATACGTTTACGGCGGACCACATGCGCAAATGATTACCAATTCTTACTTGGACGGCGCTAATTTATGGATGTATTGGATGGCCGAACAAGGCTATTTGGTTTTCACCCTAGATAACAGAGGTTCTGACAACAGAGGTTTTGCTTTTGAAAGCATCATCCATGGAAAATTAGGAACCCACGAAATGGACGACCAGTTAAAAGGGGTTGATTATTTAAAATCGCTTCCTTATGTTGATGGCAATCGCTTGGCGGTTCACGGTTGGAGCTACGGCGGATTCATGACGACGTCTTTAATGTTGCGCAAAGCCGATACGTTTAAAGTAGGCGTTGCCGGCGGACCGGTAATCGATTGGAAATGGTATGAAGTAATGTATGGCGAACGCTATATGGATACACCTGCTGAAAATCCTAAAGGATTTGAAGAAAACACCGTGTACAATTATGTCAAAAATCTAAAAGGAAAATTGCTTTTAATTCACGGAACCAATGATGATGTGGTGGTAGAACAACACAATTTGTCTTTAGTCAAAAAGTTTGTCGAAACGGGCAAACAGGTGGATTATTTTCCTTACCCTATGCACAAACACAATGTTATCGGAAAAGACCGCGTGCATTTGATTGAAAAAGTATTGAACTACGTGATTGATAATAATAAGTAGGAGCTAATCCCGCTTTCCGCTATATCTTTTTCGTCAGTTCGAGTGCGGTGACAACCGCGTATCGAGAACACGAAAAAGGATGCCGCTTCAATCGGGGCTAAAAAATCCCAAACCTGAACAATAATCATTGGAACCTGCCGGCAGGCAGGTTTGGGATTTTTTTATTTGGAAATTAAAACCTTTACGTTTTCTGTGGTTTCTTTCTCGCCGCCGGAAATAAAACATTATTCAAAATCAAACGGAAACCAGGTGACGTTGGATGCAAGTCGAGAACTGTTGGCTCATCGCCTACTCTATGTTGGTAATCTTCCGGATCGTGACCTCCGTAAAAGGTAAAGAAGCCTTTTCCTTTTTGGCCGTGAATGTAACGCGCTTCATCATTTAATTCGTTTTTACCCAACGTCAACACATTGGATTTAATCAAATTGCTGTCAAATGAAGTCGTTTGTCCCATAAAACCTTTCACCAATTGCGTGTGGTTTTGGCACAACATACTCGGAATCACATCCCATTTGGCAGAAAACTCCATTAAGGTGAAATAATCTTTTTCAAACGGAATACGGCGTTTCTCCGTCATATCGATATCCGAGAATTCATAGTGTTCCGGTTTCCGGTCTAAAATAAAATTCTTAAAGGCAAACGTTTTATTGTAATCTATTTGGGATTGGTAATTGGCATCGCTGTTGTCGCCGTCAAACATTGGCTCACAAATGTCAACGCCTTCGGCAGCAAGCGCAATATCAAAACTATCCGTAGCCGAGCACATGGCAAACATAAAACCGCCACCAATCACGAAGTCGCGTATTTTTTTGGCCACCGCCAATTTTTCTTGAGAAACTTTGGGATAACCCAATTTGGCCGCCAAAGCTTCGGCTTCTTTCTTTTGCTCGATGTACCAAGGTGCATTTCGGTAAGCACCGTAAAATTTACCGTATTGACCGGTGAAATCTTCGTGATGCAAGTGTAACCAATCGTATAAAATTAACTGGTCGCTCAAGACTTCTTCGTCATAAACCACTTTAAACGGAATCTCGGCATACGTCAACACCATCGTTACGGCATCGTCCCAAGGTTGTTTTCCCGGTGGCGAATAGACCGCAATTTTGGGTGCTTTTTCTAAAACCACCGTTTCCATATTTTGAGACGGACTTGAAATTTCTTCTAAAATCGATTGCATTTCTCCATCCGAAAGGACTTCAAAACTCACGCCTCTAATTTGACATTCTTTGCGAATTTCGGCTGCATCAGGCAATAAAAAAGAACCGCCGCGGTAGTTGAGCAACCAACTCGCTTTGTATTGTTTGTCTAAAGCCCAATAAGTAATCCCGTAGGCTTTGAGATGATTCTTCTGCGCCACTTCATCCATGGGCAACAATAAGAAATTGGCCTTAACGGAAAAGGAAAGCAACAAGAGAAAAATATAGAATGACTTTTTAAACATTTGTGGCAATATTTTACCCAAAGATAACAGATTTACTGTGAAGATAATCATAAAAAAAAATCCCGAGATTAATCGGGATTATATATTATTAAAACGGCACATCACTATCGTCGTCATCTCGGTTAATATTGCTACCGAAAGCTTCATTAGGTGAAGGCAAATTCTTCGTCATAAACGGATTGTCATCGTGGTTCATTTTCGAAGGCAAATCATCAAATCCGCCGCCGTATTCTTCTAAGTTGTCGAACTTACCGAGGTTTCCGATGAATTTCAGACGGATATTTTCTAACGAACCGTTACGGTGTTTGGCGATGATAAACTCGGCCTGACCGGCAGTTGGTGATTGTTCATCATCATCCCATTCGTCAATTTTGTAGTATTCCGGACGGTAAATAAACGATACGATATCGGCATCTTGCTCGATGGCACCGGATTCACGCAAGTCGGATAATAAAGGTCTTTTACTCGAACCACGGGTTTCTACGGCACGGGATAACTGTGATAACGCAATTACCGGCACTTCCAACTCTTTGGCCAAAGCTTTTAAGTTTCTGGAAATGGTGGAGATTTCCTGCTCACGATTTCCGCCGCCTTTGCCATTGCTGCCACCTGCGGTCATCAATTGAAGGTAGTCGACTATAATCATCTTGATGCCGTGTTGAGACGACAGACGTCTTGCTTTGGCTCTTAAATCGAAGATGGAAAGCGATGGCGTATCATCAATATACAATGGGGCTTTTTCTAAGTCTTTTACTTTGGTAGACAGTTGCTCCCATTCGTGTTTTTCTAATTTTCCGGTTCTCAGTTTTTCTGAAGACAAACCGGTTTCCGAGGAAATCAAACGCGTGATCAACTGTACCGAGGACATCTCCAAAGAAAACAAGGCCACCGGATGGCCAAAGTCAATGGCCATATTACGCGCCATCGATAATACGAAAGCGGTTTTACCCATACCCGGACGAGCCGCGATGATGATTAAATCCGAAGGTTGCCAACCGGAAGTGACTTTATCCAGTTTTTCGAAACCGGTTGCGATTCCGCTTAAACCTTCTTTATTGGCGATTTCTTCGATTCTTTTTTTGGCTTGGATGACCAAACTTTGGGCTGTTTCTGAGCTTCGTTTGATATTGCCTTGCGTTACTTCGTATAATTTGGATTCGGCTTTGTCCAACAAATCAAATACATCGGTCGATTCGTCATAGGATTCTTCGATAATCTCGGAAGAGATTTTGATTAAGCTGCGTTGGATGTATTTCTGCAAAATAATTCTCGAGTGGAACTCAATGTGCGCTGACGAAGATATCTTTTGCGTGAGCTGAATTAAGTAAAAATCACCACCGGCCAAATCCAACTTTCCGTTCTTTTTAAGCTGAGCTGAAACTGTTAACAAGTCAATAGGTTGAGAATCTGTGAATAACTGAAAAATAGCTTCAAAAATGTGTTTGTGAGCGTCTTTGTAAAAGGCATCGGGTTGGAGAATATCAATGACCTCATCAACACCTTTTTTATCAATCATCATCGCGCCCAATACCGCTTCCTCCAAATCCATCGCTTGTGGCGGGAGTTTTCCTTTTTCTAAATTGATAATTGTAGTTTTATCTACTTTGATAGGGTTAATATTTCTGAGATTTTCCATAAGACGAAAGTAGCTCTTTTTGTAAAAATTATGGAATTGAGTTATTCAAAACCATTGTTTATAAGTTTGTGTTTTTTGTTGATAACCAAAAAAAAATCCGAAACCATAGGGCTTCGGATTTAAGATATGTTTTGTAAGATTTACTCTTTATATTCGCCCATTTTGCTGTATTTGTCCATCCTCTGCGCAACTAATTCTTCTGTTGATAAATCTTTCAACTCATTAAAAGCTTTCATGATATACTGTTCAACGGTTTTGAAGGTAGTTTCTTTATCGTAATGAGCGCCTCCAAGTGGTTCCGGGATTACGTCATCGACTAGTTTCATTTTTTTCATATCGGATGAAGTCAATTTCAAGGCTTCGGCCGCTTGTTCTTTGTATTCCCAGCTTTTCCATAGGATTGACGAACAAGATTCCGGAGAAATAACGGAATACCACGTGTTTTCCATCATTAAAACCCTATCTCCAACGCCTATTCCTAAAGCGCCACCGGATGCACCTTCACCTATAATTACACAGATAATCGGCACTTTTAAACGCACCATTTCCAAAATATTTCTGGCGATGGCTTCTCCCTGACCGCGTTCTTCTGCTTCCAATCCTGGATATGCTCCCGGAGTATCAATAAGCGTTACTACAGGAAGATTGAATTTTTCTGCCATTTTCATCAAGCGCAAGGCTTTACGATAACCTTCAGGACTGGCCATTCCGAAATTACGCAACTGGCGCATTTTGGTATTGATTCCTTTTTGTTGACCGATTAACATAAACGATTGGCCGTCAATTTTTCCTAAACCACCTACCATGGCTTTGTCATCTTTGAAGTTTCTGTCTCCAAACATTTCTAAGAAAGTTCCTTTGGTAAGGTTGGTTATATGTTCTAAAGTATAAGGTCTGTTAGGATGACGAGACAATTGTACACGTTGCCAAGCCGTTAGATTTTTGTAGATTTTCCTTTTGGTTTCCTCTAATTTTTTTTCAATCTGTTTACAAGTATTGGTCACGTCTACATTAGATTCAGCACCAATTAATTGACATTTATCGAGTTGATCTTCTAATTCCTTGATGGGAAGTTCAAAATCTAAATATTCCATAGGGTTGTTTGTTTTGTTTAATCGAATAGCAAATATAAAATTTTAAATTGTGATAAAAAGCAAATCTTTCGGATTAGTTTTAAACAAAAATGAACCATTGTTTGGTCTTAACTCAATTTCTTCTCTCGGCTTTTTATGATGGCATTGAGCAGCACCGTCAATAAGATAATTGCAGCTCCAACGTAGAATTCGAAACTCATTTTCTCTTTTTCTTCGAAGATCAATACGGCCAAAATAATGCCGTAAATGGGTTCCAAATTAATCGTGAGCATAACAGTATACGGACTTAAAAACTTCATCACAGCGGTTGAAGCAATAAAAGCATATGCGGTACAAACCGAGCTTAAAACCAATAAATACAGTAAATCTTTGGCAGAAAGCTGAAAGAATTCAGGTGTAAAACTTCCGAAGAACAACAACAGAAAAGAGAAAAAAACTACGCCACCGCTGAGTTCGTAAAAAGAGATTACAGTGGCGTCATAAGATTTAACCAATCGACTGTTGATTACCGAAAACAAAGCGGACAGAAAGGCAGAAATCAAAGCAAATCCGATTCCAAATAAAAATTTATTACCACCATTAAAAATAGCATCCAGCAATCCTTCGGTTCCGGTATCGGCAGAGACAGCCACAAAATACAATCCGATTATGGCAACAAGGCCGGAAAGCAATTCGTACCAAACAATTTTTTTACCGTATAAAACAGGTTCTAATATAGAGGCAAATAAAGCACCGGTGGAAAGACAAGCCAAAGTAATGGACACATTTGAAATTTTAATGGCATGAAAAAAGGTAAACCAATGTAAGGCAATGATTAGTCCGGAGAAAAGAAACTGCATCAGTGTCTTTATCGGCACTTTTAACGGCAACTTTTTATAATAAATATAAATGGCGATAAAGCCCACAGCAAAAAGCATCCGGAACCATACTAACGGCAACGCATCAAGTGTAATTAAGGCACCCAATACGGCTGTGAATCCCCAAATGAACACAATCAAATGAAGGTGTAAATAGCTTTTTATATTATCGCTTGGCATTTCTTAAAAGGTAGATCGCTAGAAGTCCGAAAACAATATTTGGTGTCCAAACCGCTATCAATGGAGGCGCAGTTGACTTCTCGGCGAGTACGCCAAAAACTTTATCTAAAAAGACAAAAGCAAAGGCTAAGACGATTCCGATAGCCAAATTGGCACCCATTCCGCCACGCCTTTTCATGGCCGAAACCGCTACCGCTATAATGGTCAAGATAAAGGCTGAAACCGGTATACTGTACTTTTTGTATAACACTACCAAATAAGTGTTGATGTTGGAGGAACCACGGGCTTTTTCTTTGTCGATAAACTTATGCAAATCGTTTAAAGGCAAAGTTTCTGCGATATAGACCAAAGGGGTTAAATCTTCTAAATCAAAATTGAAGATGGTATCTTTTCTTTCTCCGCGTTCAATGATGTCGCCAAACTCTCCTACTTTTCTTTTGCTGTAACTAAAGAGTGTATAGTTTTTGGTTTTTTCATTCCATTTGATTCGGCTGGCGATTAATTTGTATTTCAATTTGTCTCCTTCAAATTTTTCCATAGAGAAATTGAAAGCCATTTGGCTGTTTTCATTAAAACCGCTGACAAACAAGTATTCGTCTTTGCTGATTTGGCGGAACACATCCGAGTTATCGCGCATTTCGTTTTGACCGTTGCCGATAAGGTATTTGTACCTGAAATTCTTAAATCCGGCACTGGCATTTGGCACCAAATAAACGCTCATTATCAAAGCGAAAAAAGAAACGATAGTGGCGCCAACAATATAAGGCCTCATGAATCTTGTAAAGGAAATTCCGGAACTTAAAATGGCTATGATTTCGGTATTGTTGGCCAGTTTTGAGGTAAACCAAATCACCGACAGGAAAAGAAAAATGGGAAATAATAAATTGGCAAAATAAATGGTAAAGTCAAGATAATACCAGGCAATTTCTTTGAAAGGCGCTTGGTTTTCAATCATTCGGTTGACTTTCTCTGAAACATCAATCACGATTCCGATAGGAATAAACATGAGCAACATTACCGAGAATGTGGCTAAATATCGCTTGAGGATGTATTTGTCAATTATTTTTAACATAATGTTAATTTGGTTATTTGGTTATTTGGTTATTCGTATCCATCTTACAAATAACCGAATGACCATATCCACGAATCACCTATAATCGTTGGCTCATTTGTTTTACCATCATTTCTTTCCAAGTTCTGAAATCTCCGGCTAAGATATGCTTTCTGGCTTCACGAACCAACCACATATAGAAGCCTAAATTGTGAATGGTGGCAATTTGTTTACCAAGGTATTCATTGGCTGCAAACAAGTGACGCAAATAAGCTTTGGTATATTCGGTATCGACAAAAGTGATTCCCATTTCATCTATCGGAGAGAAATCGGCTTCCCACTTTTTATTTTTGATATTGATTGTTCCGTTAGCGGTGAATAACATCCCGTTTCGAGCATTACGAGTTGGCATCACACAATCAAACATATCTATACCCAAAGCTATGTTTTCCAATATATTAATTGGTGTTCCTACTCCCATTAAATACCTTGGTTTGTCTTGGGGTAAAATAGCGGTAACCACTTCGGTCATGGCGTACATTTCCTCGGCCGGTTCACCCACTGATAAACCACCAATAGCGTTACCTTGTGCTCCGGCATTGGCAATATATTCAGCCGATTGTTGGCGTAAATCTTTATAAGTACTTCCTTGGACTATGGGAAAGAAGGTTTGTTCGTAACCATATTTAAATGGCAATTTTTCCAAATGATTGATGCAACGATCCAACCAACGATGGGTCATATGCATTGAGCGTTGCGCATATCTGTAATCACATGGATAAGGCGTACATTCATCAAAAGCCATAATGATATCGGCACCAATGGTACGCTGAATTTCCATTACGTTTTCGGGTGTAAAGACATGGTAGGAACCATCGATATGCGACTTGAATTTAACTCCTTCTTCTTTGATTTTTCTATTGGCCGAAAGCGAGTACACTTGGTAACCGCCACTATCCGTTAAGATATTTCTATCCCAATTCATGAATTTGTGCAAACCGCCTGCTTTTTCAAGAATATCGGTTTGTGGACGAAGGTATAAATGGTAGGTATTCCCGAGAATAATATCAGGGTTGATTTCTTCTTTTAGTTCGCGTTGGTGTACTCCTTTTACTGATGCTACTGTACCAACAGGCATAAATATTGGGGTTTCGATTACACCGTGGTCGGTGGTAATACTACCGGCACGGGCGCTTGAATTGGGATCTTTGGCTAGTAAATCAAATTTCATTTGTTTCTTTAATCAGTCGGCAAAGATAAAAGAATTGTGAATTGTGGATTGTGAATTATGATTTTATTTAACACTAATATAGAACCTGTGCATTCTTGAATGGCGAAAGTATAATTCCTTTCCCTTTTTATACTTATTTAGACTTTGCATTATTCATGCTATTTTCATACACTATCCATACACTATCCATACCTTTGAGGAGTCCAAAAATAATGATTGAGATTGTATAGTAGTGGTTTTAGTTTACCTTATGCGTTTTGTCTTTACTTCGTAGTGTTGTGTTCTTACTCACGGGTGCGGTTTCTGTTCTTCTCAATCGACTGTTATAAAAAAATGGGTCATTACTGACCCATTTTTTTGTAAATATTACTGCTTAATTGTTTTAGTATATTGTGTACTACCATCCTGCATGGTCAGTGTAAGAATGTATAGTCCCGAGTTTAAATCACCCAGATAAATATCTTGTAGCGGTTGTTCGATAATTTTAACCAACTTACCGGTTGCTTCAGAAACGAAAATGGTTTTTACTCCTTCCGCATTTTCAAGGTGAATCATATCTTTAAATGGCACAGGATATATTTTAATTTTTTGCTCAGCTACATCAACAGTAGATAAAGCTTGTGTCAACGTGACTGTTATTTTCCAAGTGTTATTATCCACTTTGTTATAAGTCGCATTACAGCCAGATCCTCCATAGGTTCTCCAAGCTCTTAGGTCAAAAGTAACATTCCCTGTAAGGCCATTTGCAAGGGTTAATCCTGTTCTGTTATAAGCATAAGTTCCTGTTGTACCACCTACCCCGGAAGAGATTGCTGCTTCTGACGTATTGTTGGTTGTACATACCAAAAGAGATCTTTGCTCACTCATCCAACCATTGCTTGCTGTACTCATGGCATAAGACACATTGGTTGAGGCAATTTGAAAGCCTGCCGGAACATTTATGGTTAATGTCCCCGGACATGCCGTTGTACTAGTTAGTGTAGGTCCGGTAGAATACTCTGTATTAATATCTCCGGTGGTGTAAGTAGCTTCCATTTGCCCGGTCGTAAACATTTTCATTTGCCAAAAACCTTGTACAGTTCCACAATCAGATCTAACCCAGAAATAATAAGTTTCTCCCAAGTTTAGCCCTGTAAGTGTTACCGTGGTTACCCCGGCGCCAACAGTACCTGTTGGAGTGGTTGAAGCTGTTGGAGGTGTTGAAGAACTGCTATAATAATAATGATATCCTGAGGATGGTGCGCTTGTGGGTGCTGTCCAGTTAAAAGTACCTCCATCATTAGAAGAGATAAAAGTAATGTTACTTGGTCCGGAACAGCTGGTATAAGCATCCGCAGAAAAACCAAAAACATTAGGAATTCCTCCTGACACTTTGGTAACGGTAACACTTTCAATAAGTTTGGCTTGATTGGCCACATTTATAGCTAAAGGAATCTGATAAAGTCTAGGATTTGTTCCGCCACCGGTTTCCAAAACATCATTGTTTCGATTGATTCTTCCGATACCTTGAATGGCAAAATTAGCTCCGCCGTACCAGTCAGAAATACTAATATTTGTAAAGGCTTCGGTAGTAGCATCGGCAAAGTTAACGGTTACATTTACAGTACACGCTCCGCTACCGCCAGTAGCCAACATATATAAATTAACTGCTGCTAAAGGATTGGCAAACAACAAAGTTCCTGAATCACTAACATTTTGAAGACGCAATGCGTTATTACCACTATAAGAGGCCAATTGATAGCTTAGTCCGGCAGGCGAGGCTACTGCACTATTCACCAATCCGTTTACAGGCAATCCATAAGTTAATGGAGTGCTTCCTGAGGTTAATTGAAAATCTCTTGAAATAAAAGCATAATTCACGCCATCAACATCATTATTAGTAGAAGATACCGCTGTTCCTACGCCATTGGCAATAACATCGGCATTAAAACCACTTTGAATGGGAATTGTTTGTAAATTTTGTGCGGTAGTTTTTTGAAAAACCGTTAAAAAGCCGGCAATAGCAATAGCAAATAGTAGTGTTTTTTTCATAATTTATTAAGTAGTTAGATTAATTTGCGGTCTAATTTACAATTAATCAGTAGAAAAATACAAATATCAGTAGTAGTTTAACAATAATATCTACGAACAACACTTAAATCAAATAAAAACCATTATTAAGACCAATCTATTAATTTCAATTGAGTCATTGTAAACTAAGGCTTAGGTGTTTTTTTTTGATCAACCGGCAATTTATCCAAATACTCTTCAGTGTTGCTGTGAGAGACTCTATCCGGATTTGCGTTGTCATTTACAATCTCTTTTTGGCGTGGCATTTCTTCAGAATGGGAATCATACTTGCTTTGCGTTTGTCCTTTGGTTTCATTCTCCGGGTGAGTTGCACCCGCCTTTTGGTTCTTTTTCATCTTAATGCAATTTTAATGGGATACATGAATTGTAGCTTAGTAAAAGTAAGTCTAAACCGGTCATCAGGTGTTTTACAATTCTGTATCGCTTTTACAGGATTACCACATTAATAAAAAAAGCAACCCCGAATCCCTTCGAGGTTGCTTAGCAATAACGGTTTGAAATTGGTTAATGTATTAAGTCTTTTTAAGACGAGGCTTTACAGTTGGTCAAATGGGCATTAAGCACTTCTTCCAAAGCTTCTTTATAATCGCGAACATGGTGTTTTTTCATTAAATAATTAACCCCTAAGTCGTTGAAGTGTTTGACCAGTTTTTTGGGATAAGCACCCGAAACCATTACTATGGGTATTTTTTTGAGTGTATCCGATTTTTTGATAATTTCTAAGATTTCCTGACCATTAAGGATGGGCATGTGTACGTCTAAAAAAATGATGTCGGGTTTTTGCATATCAGTCTCGAGTACCAAGAGCATGATTCTCCCTTCGGAGAAGCCTCGAACCTTGTGCCCCAATTCTTCTGCCACTTCTTTAAAGAAGTCTAAATCCTCATCATCGTCGTCTAAATAGAAGATAGTTTGTGATTTTTCCATAGCCTAATAGATTTTTTATAAAACTACTTGAAAATCAAAAAAGCAGCGTTACATAATAATTTTGTTTTTTTATAGAATTTCAACCTAAAAACCCTATTTATTTTGGTACTATATGCTAAGTTAGTGTGTTTAAATTTATTATTAATAACCCTTTGATAACTAATTTATAAAACTTTTGCGGCTTGCAAAAAATAGAATTACTTTTGAGCCCAATAATTTATATCTATTTATAATGTCTAACACACAACATTTACAAGATTTCACAACACAAGTTCGCAGAGACATTTTGCGTATGGTACATGCTGTAAACTCGGGACATCCGGGTGGTTCATTGGGCTGTGCCGAATTTTTCACGGTGTTATACCAACACTTACTGAAAAGAAACCCTCAATTTGAAATGAATGGCATCGGTGAGGATTTATTCTTCTTATCGAATGGTCACATTTCTCCTGTTTATTACAGTGTTTTGGCCCGCACGGGTTATTTCCCTGTGTCAGAATTGGCTACCTTCAGAAAGTTGAACACGCGTTTGCAAGGACATCCAACGACTCATGACCAATTACCGGGTGTAAGAATCGCTTCGGGTTCTTTAGGACAAGGATTGTCAGTAGCCATAGGAGCAGCGCAAGCCAAAAAATTGAACAATGACTCTAATCTTATCTATTCACTACACGGTGATGGAGAATTACAAGAGGGTCAAAACTGGGAAGCTATCATGTATGCTTCTGCTAAGAAAGTAGACAATTTAATTGCAACCGTAGATTATAACGGCCAACAAATTGATGGTTCTACTGACGAGGTATTGAACATGGGCAATTTAAAAGCCAAGTTTGAAGCTTTTGACTGGGATGTACTGGAAATCAAAGAAGGCAATAACATTGAAGCAATCATCGCCGGAATGGAAGATGCTAAAAGCAGAACCGGTAAAGGAAAACCGGTTTGTGTTTTATTACACACGGTGATGGGTAACGGTGTTGATTTTATGATGCACACTCACGCTTGGCACGGGAAAGCACCAAACAACGATCAGTTAGCTATCGGATTGGCGCAAAATGCAGAGACTTTAGGAGATTATTAATCAGTAAGAAGACGTGAGTATTAAGAATTAAGACTTTTATGAAAAAATATACAAATACAGGAAGTAAAGATACCCGTTCAGGTTTTGGCGCAGGCATGACCGAACTGGGACAAAAGAATGAAAATGTAGTAGCACTTTGTGCGGACTTAATCGGTTCGTTAAAGTTTGACGACTTTAAAAAGAACCATCCGGAACGTTTTTTCCAAATAGGAATTGCCGAGGCTAATATGATTGGTATTGCTGCCGGTTTGACCATCGGCGGAAAAATTCCTTTTACAGGAACTTTTGCCAATTTCTCTACCGGAAGAGTTTATGACCAAATTCGTCAATCAGTAGCCTATTCAGATAAGAATGTGAAGATATGTGCTTCGCATGCCGGATTGACTTTGGGAGAAGATGGTGCCACTCACCAAATCTTAGAGGACATCGGTTTGATGAAAATGTTACCGGGCATGACTGTTATCAATACTTGTGATTACAACCAAACCAAAGCCGCTACTATTGCTTTGGCTGACCACCATGGTCCGGCTTATTTGCGTTTTGGACGTCCGGTAGTGCCTAACTTCACTCCTGCTGACGAACCATTTGTTATAGGGAAAGCGATTATGCTAAACGAAGGAACTGACGTGACGATTGTTGCCACAGGACACTTAGTTTGGGAAGCTTTAATTGCTGCAGAAGCTTTAGAAGCTAAAGGAATTTCGGCTGAAGTAATCAACATTCATACGATTAAACCTTTGGATGATGAAGCCATTTTAAAATCAGTAGCTAAAACCGGTTGTATTGTTACCGCTGAAGAGCACAACTTTTTAGGTGGTTTAGGAGAAAGCGTTGCCAGAGTTTTGGCCTTGAATCACCCTACACCACAAGAGTTTGTTGCGGTGAATGACAGCTTTGGTGAAAGTGGTACTCCGGAACAATTGATGGAAAAATACCAATTGAACAACCAAGCCATTGTGGCTGCCGTTGAGAAAGTGATTAAAAGAAAATAAATTTCACTCTTGATTATAAAAAAAGTCCCGATGCAAATCGGGACTTTTTTATTTATATCAGTTTTGCTTATGGGTGACAAACGGCACTCAAATGTACTTTTTTGTTGCCATCAGTTGCACAAACAGGAATATCATTAAATGGATAGGCCATACCGGTCAAAGGGTTTTTGATTTCTTCTTTGGTGATAAAAAAGTCGCCATCATCATCAATGTCTAAGAAATCGGGAACACCGTCTCCGTCAGTATCATCAATATTGGTTACTCCTTCTGCTAAAACTCTAACATACCCATCACTGTTTAAATCTTCGTAGAAAGAATAAATCCCATCTCCGTCATTGTCTACTCTTTGAATTTCATATAATTTGAAAGAAAAAATTAGCGGGGAATAAGCGGGAATTGTGGTAGAGCTACTGGCATAATACCCTAAACCTGACGGAAGAAACATTATACCGGCACCAAAATCGGAGTACGATACTGTACCATCCGGGTTTTCGGTATAACCTCCGGCTTTGAATCTAGGGAAAACTTCACCCCAACCTCTAATGGTAGAAGACAATGTTAAAAAGCTCTGAGGGTTTACACTCTCTTCAAACTGTTTTAACTTCAGAACATCAACTTCAACACCATCTACCGTTTCTTTTGCCGTATAAAGATATTGCCCCACATAAGAAGACAAAACCCTGTCTACATTGCAAGGTGTTTTGGCCAATTCAGCGTCTGTAGGAGGTGTCGCTGACTGTCTGTCTATATGACCTCTTAATTTTAAATAATAAAGTTTGTAGGTGATATCATTGGCATCTACCGTAAAATCGGTTACCAGATCGGGGCTATTCCAAATTGACGTTTGGGTTCCTCCGGCAGGTATTTTAGTAAAGGTAACGCTTTGATCATCTTGTCCACCGGGATTATCAACAACGGTGATATAGTGTGTTTGTAAAAACTCTTCAATCTTATCCAAATCTGCTTCATACTGTGTTGCATAATCGCGAAGAGGCTCAGTATTATTATCATCTTTAGAGCAGGAAACTACTAGTAGCGCTAAGGAAAAGCAAACTATAGTTTTAAAAAAAATATTCATTTTTGTTTGATTTTTGAGCACGCAAGATACAATATTGATTTATTTTTGTAAACTATTTAACGTTGATTTTGGAAAAAAAATGAGAGTTGACAAATATTTATGGTGTGTTCGTTATTACAAAACCAGAAACATGGTAACCGAAGCCTGTCGGAAAAATCAAATCACGGTAAACGGACAAGTGGCTAAGGCTTCGCGAGAGGTTTTTCCCATGGATAAAATCACTTTCCGAAAAGACCAAATTACTTATACGATATCGGTATTGGACATCCCTGCAAATCGTGTAGGCGCCAAATTAGTAGACATTTACCGCAAAGATGAAACACCTCCTGAGGTTTTTGCCCATTTGGAATTATTAAAACTATCCAAAGAGCATTATCGCAAAACGGGCACCGGAAGACCTACTAAAAAAGACCGTAGGGATTTAGAGGATTTCGAGTTTGACGTTGAGGATGAAGCAGAATAAAAGGTTTTTTATCTCTGTTGCAGAATTGATTAGACCACAGATTCGCCAATTAATTTGGATTGTGATTGGCCAAAAATATTATTATACTTTATTTGTAGTTATAGCCCATTGGGATGAAAATAAAAAAACCCATCAATTACTTGATGGGTTTTTCATTTTAGTTATTTGTTATTTATCGTTTAACTACACGAACAGTTTGCACTGTTTCATCTTGAGTCACAACTACGTTGTAAACTCCAGACGGATAGTTAGTACCTATTGGCGCTTTGTCCAATTCGGTAACTGTAGCAGTTCTCTGCTCAACTAATCTACCTACCATGTCGTAAACTTTAATAGCAATTACTGAAGTACTGCTTGTTTTAACATCAATCATAAAGTTAGCTGCAAACGGGTTAGGGTAAGCAGTAGCTTTGAATGGTTCAACAACAGTAGTTGAAGCTTGTCTTGCCGGAACCGGAGTGATGATTGTACAATCTTTTCCGTATTCGGTGTAAACTCCGAACAATTCCAAAGATACTCCAACAGTGTAAGTTATACCAGGTGTTAATCCTGTAAACATACTTAAAGTAAAGTAAGGCAATGTGCTAGTTACAATTTGTGTATAGTTAACATCTCCAAACTCATCGTAACCAGTTAATCTGAAACGGTAAGCTGTTGCTCCAGGGAAAGAAATTGCATTGATCAATTGAGTATCTGAAGTCACTTGGAAATCCTCACATTGAGCATCAACAAGTGAAGATACAGGCGCTTCCGGTGTAAACACTGAACAACGCTCTCCGTATTGTGACCAAGCTTCGAAGCCTGCTAATTTAACACGTACTTGTACATCAACTAAGTATTCTGTATCGAATTGAATAGGTAAACCTATTACATCGGTCAATTTAAAGTTAGGCACTGTGCGCTCTACTAAGTAAGTAACTGTTGGTGCGCTGGCTAATGCTACTCTAAATCTGTATAAGTTAGTTGAACTTACAGTGTTTGCATTAATAGTTGAATTAATGAATACTAAAGTGGCTCCACATTGAGAAGTAATTACTTTAGTAGTTCTAACTTGAGTCGTTGTAAGTGAACAAGTAGAACCGTAGTAGCCTTGAACATTACCATCTAATACTACCGCTACTCTAATAGAGAAAGTAGTACCGTAAGAATAGTTGCTGGCATCGGTTAATTTAAAGTGGTGTTGACTGCTGAATACAATTGATACTTCACCAGTAGACATATTGGTCACTTCAAATTGGTAACCTGTTGTTGTATAACCCGGGATGCTGATGTTAGTACAATTGATTTGATTGTTCAAACCATTATTGATACTTCCACAAACATTAGATTCGATGTTAACTACAACCGGAACAAATGAAATTTGGAAAGTCACAGGAACTCCTGTACATCCATTAGCAACCGGTGTAATCGTTACCGTTGAAGGGATAGCCGTTGGGATGAACGAAGGGATAGCTGTAACACCATTCACATCGGCCAATCCTGAAGCAGCACCACCACTAATGTTGAAAGTAACATTTGAAGGCGTACCTACTAACGGAATGGCAGCAGTTGCGAAACCAGTATAGTATGTTTGGTTGGCAGGCGCAACCACCGTTGGCGTAGGGTGAACTACTGCTGCAATAGTTGAGCTTGATTTACAACCGTTCATATTCGTAATTTCTAACGTATAGTCTCCTGTTGCAGCCGGTGTAGCATTAGCAATACTTGGGTTAGGAAGCGCAGAAGTAAATCCGTTTGGTCCTGACCATGCATAAGAATAAGCTGCCGGTGTAAACGTTAAGCTTTGTCCATTAATTAAACTAGCTGTATTTGAAGAATACTGAAGAGCTGAACTACTGTTGTATTGAACACCTATAGTTGCAGAAGCTCCAGAATCATAAGTACTGCTACCAAAGATTACATCCTGATAAACAAAATTAATTACTCCTGTTGTCAAATTCAATTGAACTTGGAATGTAATTGAACCAGTTGTAAAGGCATCGTGAGCCATGGTAGTAAACTGTATGATATGTAAATTACCTACTGTTTGGGTTTTACATGTTGCTCCAGTTTGGATATCTAAATCATCCCAGAAAGGTGCCAAGAAAGTATTACCTGCCGTGTTAGCAGTACTTGGTAAAGTTCCATTTGATAAAGATACTTCTCCAGAAGTAGAACCAAATACTATTAATCCGTTGGTACCAATTCTAGCGGTAGTATAAGGTGTACCGTTGAAAGTAAAGGTAGGAATTGTAATATTGTGTTCCGTATCATCTCCAAGAGTTCCAACAGATACTCCAGTAGCATTGATATCTATGAAAGGAACATTACTGTTACTATTCAATGAATATCCTTGTTGAAGCGCCACTGTAGAAGCAAAATCTAAAGCGCTACCTTGACAGATAGGTGAATTAGATGATATTGCAGGAGCTGCTGGTAGCGGGTTAATTTTTAAAATATAAGTAACCGCAGTACCTGAACAACCATTAGCTACCGGTGTGATAGAAATTGTTGCCGTCCCACTAGCTGTTGGTGTAAACGATGGAATTGCAGTAACACCTGTTTGATTAGCCAATCCTAAAGCAGCACCTCCACTAATGTTGAAGGTTACACCACTTGGTGTTCCTGTTAAAGGTGTAGCCGGCACAACAGCATCGATACAGTACGTTTGAGCAGCAGGTGCTACAGCCGTAGGTGTAGGATATACAGTTAATACAGAAGCTCCACTAGTTACAGTAGAACAGTTGGTCACTGCTACCGTATAACTTCCTGAACTTGCAGGAGTTGTTCCTGTTATAGTTAATGTAGCTGTAGTTACACCAGATATTCCAGAACCATTTACTAACGGAGAACCATCTTTAAACCATTGGTATGTTAGAGCAGTTGCGCTCGTTGCAGCAACAGTAAAGGTAGCAGTTGTCCCTTGACATAATTGTTGTGTAGCTACCGGAGAAGTTGTGATTACCGGTGGCGTTGAATCAACAACAACTGAAGTAGAAGCTGTAGCTGTACAACCTGTACTTGAAGTCACAACAACATTATAGGTGCTGTTAACTGAAGGATTCACCGTTGCCACTGCAGTATTTGCAGTAAATCCAGCCGGAACTGATGACCAAGCATAAGTATAAGTTGACGTTCCGTTACCTAATGGACTGAAACGATAAACTCTTCCATTATCCGGTAAAATTGGAGAAGCAAAATTACCCAAAGCTACCGTTGAAGAACTACTTGTTCCTACTGTTGGTGTAGCCCATGATCCTGTATTGCTCAAAGATTTTACGTTAGCTGCAGCAGAACTAGCTCCTCTTAAACCAACTTGACAAGTAATACCTGTTGAAGTTCTCGCCGAGTTTACTGTAAAGCTTCCATAGCGTATTTCTACTCTATTGGTTCCTTCATACAACCATATTTGAACATTCCCTGTTGCAGGACTTGCTGTTGAAGAATAACTTCTAATGTTTGTCCATTGGATTTTAGTAATTCTACTTCCAACCGCACCTGTTGTTTGTACATAATAACTAGTTGAAGTGGTATTATTACCATCCAAATCTCTGTTGAAAGCTGCGATAATATTGTTATCACTTCCACTCAATGAGCTGTAATTGGTTGTTGATGTAGAAGTTGCACCTAATTGAATCCAACCATTAGAATTAATTTTAAAAGTTGTAAAGTTATTACCACCAAAATTAAAGGTAAAAGGCAAGGTTTGAGTAGCTGAAATCGAATCATCCATTGATGATAAACTCACAGCTGTTGTTCCTACTCCACCTACTATTGAAGAATAAGTATCTGTAGTGCTCTCAAACGTATAACTTCCTACCGGCATTGGAGTCGGCACAAGATTAATTAATGCAGAAGTACCCGTTAAGGTAACTGGTGTTCCCGGACATACCGTAGCTGCAGATGCACTTGCTGAAGCAGTGAATGCACCCCCTACAGTTACTGTAGCTTGTGCTGTATTGGTACAACCATTAGAATTAGTTCCGGTTACAGTATAAGTTGTAGCCGCTGAAGGCGTAACCGCAATTGAAGTTCCTGTAGTAGTAGTGAAACCACTAGCAGTCCAAGTGTAATTATTGATATCACTTCCACCTGCTGTTAAAGTAACGGCCGGACCAGGAGTACAATAAACTGTTGAACTCGGAGACACTGTAATTGTTGGATTAACTACGGATATAGTAGCTATAGCTGACTCAGCATCAGCACATTTGTCAGCTCCAGAACCTGCACCGGTTACAAAGGCTTTATAGTAATAGTTTCCTACAGGCGTAGCTGCAGTAGTTGTTACTGATAAAGTATTTGAACCAGCTCCTGAATAAGAAGCACCAACAGGAGTACCTGCAGCAATAGTGTTCCAAGGACCACTTGCTGAAGTAGCATATTTCCATTCAACATCCTCAACAGAACCTGAAGTTGAGATTCCGAAAGAAGTGGCAGCTGCACTAGGCGAACTACATCTTACAACCGGAGTTGTTGAGAAGTTATTGGTTAAAGATACCGGAGTATTTACTGTTAAAGTAGCAATTCCACTATCTAAGAAGAAGTCTAATTGACATTTGAATTGGTATCCGTCATGATCTGTAGTGATTCCGGAAACGAATAACGTTTTAGGGCTAAACTCATTAGCTCCTGAGAAGGTTAAACCAGAAGCATCCGGACCGTCAAAAATGTCATTAAAGCTGGCTCCTCCATCGGTACTCATTTGCCATTGTACATTGTAAGGCTCATCACCTGTTGTTACAATACTGAATGAAGTACTAGAAGCACCACAAAGGTTTACATCTGCAGGTTGTGTTGCGAAACCTGTATTGGTTACATTTAAGATGGCTTCGATTGGTGTTAAGGTAGCACATGGTGCCAAACCGGTAACCAAACATCTGTATTGGTAAGTATCAAATCCTAAAGTAATATTTTGAATACTTAATACAGCAGTGTCTTCTCCTGAATAATCAGGGTTAGCTGCTAAGATATTTTGCCATCCGTTAACATTGTCGTTCAATTGCCATTGGTAAGTAACTAAACCGGTAGTTACCACTTCAAAAGTAGTCAACTGACCCGGAGAAACTGTTCTTGACGCTGTTCCTGATACAATAGTTCCAGGCTCATTTACGGTTACAGTAACTTGTTGTGTACTAGAACAAGCCGGTACTGTAGTGTTACTGGTAGCTGTTACATTATAAGTCGTAGTTTCACTTGGGCTTACCATAACAGAAGTACCCGTTAAAGTAGCACCTCCACCAACCGGTGTCCAACTGTATGAATTACTTCCAGCTGAAATAGCGGTCAAAGTTCCTGTAGTACCTTCACAAATAGTGATTGGATTTACCGAAAAAGACGGTAACTCATTCACATTCACAGTAGTACTTCCTGAATTACTACAAGACCCTGAAGAAACATTTACAGTAAATTGAGTAGCTGTATTGGGTTGAGCATATACTGTTGGAGCAAAATCTGTTGCCGGATTATAAACATTAGACAATGCTACATCTGTAAACAATGGAGTTGCAGGAGATGCAGTCCAAGAATATTGAACATTTCCATTAGCACTGATTTTAACATTATCAATAAACCAACCTAACCAGTTAGCTGAAACATCAGTAGTATAACGGAAACGTAATTTAAATTGACTAGTTAACGCAGCTGCAGGAATACTGAACGTCTCTGATTTCCAAAGCGAATTGTTCGGTGCATTGGTACCAGTTAATGCAGTGTTCCAATCTGAGTAACTCAAAGTTGAAAATCTTACATCACTTCCACTAAAGTAAGCACTATTGGCTGCACCTGTATAGTTAGCAGATGTAAAAGTAGTCCAAGTGGCTCCTCCATCAGAAGAATATTCAACATAACCAAAATCATAAGCCGTAAAATTACCCTCCATAGAAGCTATGTGAGAGAAAGTTAAAGTAGCTGCAGTAGCACCAACCAAATTCACATTTGAATTTAAACTGTAAGTTGCCGCAGCGTTTGTTCCTGTTGTATTAAATAAAACAGAGCCTGAACCTTGTGATTGGTAAGTTGTATTTAATTCAGCAGTCGTAGTAGAAGTTCCTGAAAGAGTAGCTGCCGTAAATTGAGATGAAGCAGCATCAAAATTATCACTAAAATAAGTACTGTTGTAATTACCCCCTGTAGCATTTAATCTTAAATTACTACCGCTACAAATGGTTGAGTTGGTCAAACCAACAGGAGTTACTGTGATAGCTGAAGGAGTATCTATAATAGTTACTGTTACATTTTCTGTAGCAGTACAGTTATTAGCGTACGTAGCTGTTACTGTATAAGTAGTTGTAACAGCAGGACTAACCGTAATTGAGCTTCCTGTATTGGTATAACCTCCCGAAGCAGTCCAGGCAAATGATAAGGCACCCGCAGAGACAGCAGTCAAAGTTGCTGATTGACCGGCACAAATTCCAGCACCAGTTATAGGAGCAATTGTACCAGGGAAGTTGATTGTTACTGTAGCCACAGATGAATATGACACATCACCTGGGTTAGCAATACAAAATACTTTTAAACGATACGAAGTAGTCGTTGTTAAAGTTCCTGTAGATAAATTAGCATAACTGTTGGAAACTGAACCTATGGCAACACCAGGAGTAGCAAAGTTGTCGGTAGAAGATTCCCATTGGTATCTTGTTCCGGTTCCTTCTGAATAACCTGTTGCAGCAATTGTAGTTGCGCCTGAGTTACAATAAGTGGCAGTAGCTGCACTTGCCGTTCCGGCCACCGGAATTGTACAAGTTAAACAAGTACCGGTATAAACCGCTTGAAAAGCAAATCCGGGCCCAACTGCACTAGTATCAGAGGTAAACTGAATAGTAATTGGTTGACCAGGTGCAGAAACTATAGGCGTAATAGCACCGGCTGTTGTATAATTAGCCAAAAGTGTTCCTCCTGTTCCAACACCACTATAAATGTAAATGTCATCACAACAAGACTCCATACCCAATACATTACCTGATAAGGTAATTACCCCTGTACCTGAGTTATCCAACACCAAATAACCATTGGTGTTATTGGCATAGTCAGCTGAAGATCCACCATTATCATAAATAAAGGTATTGGTACCACAATCAACTAAGGTATTTCCTGAAGCAGGAACAATATTTGAACCACAAGAAAGACCGTTGAAGCTCACTGAGTTTGAAAAATTTGATAAACCACTGTAAGAACAGCTCGTAAATAATCTATAATAGGTAGTTCCCGCTGTAGATGTTGGAACCGTAAAATTTAAATTTGTAGCTGTTGGGATATCTGTCCAAACAACATCATCCGGAGAAGACTGCCATTTGTAAGAAAGACCTAAAGCTCCCCCTGATACACCTGTAGCCGATAAACTTAAAGAGCCACCTGCACATCCAGTACTTTGAGATATACTGGCCACTCCTGCATTGGGAGTGTTTTCACATAAAACCGGTTGCGCAATGTTAACCGTATAATCCTCTACATTTCCATAAGAAGAAGAATAACAAGGATCATTAGAAGTATCATTATCTGTAGCAACGATTCTCATTACGGTATTGCCTAAAACAGCATCAGCAGGAATAATTAAGTTTCCAGATATTGATGTAGGATTAGCATTTGAAGATAAACCAATAAGATTATTTTCATTCGCATCATTAAAGTCACCATCTTGATTATAATCAATAAAGACTCTAACATTATAAGTATATCCTGTAGCCAAACTTACCGTTATAGGCACAGTTAAAGTTCTTAACAATGTTGCCGGAGTCAAAGCCCTAAAATCCTGATAAGTCAGTGGAGAAACATTTGGATTACTAAAGGTTTCAAACTGGACATTAGTAATACCATTATTATCCATTGAAGTTGGAACGGCAGAACAATATGTAAAACCACTTCCTGTTGTAAAAGATTGTTCAACACAATCTACTGCATCACCATTATCGTTAGTAGGAACCACTTTCCAATAATAAGTAGTATTAGCTGCTAAAACTGGAGGAGAATAGGATGATCCTGAAACAGTTGCTGCTAATCCCGGTGAAGGAGAAGTACCAAAATATACTTTATATCCAGTAACACCAAGTAAGTTATTCCAACTCAAAGCTGGATTTCTGGCGATTTGTGTTGCTCCGGTTGCCGGAAGCAATCCTGTCGTACAAGACGGAGGTGTAGTTGGTACCAAAGTAACAGCTATGTTGTCGAAATTTAAATAATAATCTCCCGACGACCAAGTAGCAGAAAAACGAATAAACAAACTTCCTGCAGGAGGTGTAAATGTATGCGACTTACTGATACAAGAACCATTCTGAGTTTCTTGACTCACCGTTGCAATATTAGTCCAAGGACCTGCAGCAGAAGAACCATACTGAACAACAAATGATCCCCATGGGTTTGTACCTGATGTATTGGCACTCCATGTTGCGGCTTTGTAATCATAAGTAATGATATGCGCCGATGTTCCATTAGCCGTACCAATGTTTGGTGAAATCAATTCTCCAGTGGTGACACCAGAGTATAAATTTCGCCTCATAGCTCCACCGGAACCACCACAGGCGGTTGCTCCCGTAAATCTGGTAAAACCTCCGGTAAATGAACCAGCATCGGTATTAAAGTTTTGAGAATAATTTACCTGTGCATAAGAACTAAATCCTGTAAACACAGATAAAATAATAAGACTCAAAACCCAGAACCGTTTAAACAATCCATCTGTGTTGGGAGCGTTCCCAACTACATCCGGTGTTTGTCTTTTGAGCCATGTTCGTGAACCTGAACTCAAGTTAGTGTAGTTGTTAATCATAATTTATAAAATTGGGTTAATAAGAAATGTGAATGTATATAAAATGTTAATTAATTGTGAAATAATAACCTTCTTAATCGATTAAAGGTATCTTATCATCGCTCAAACAAAACGACGACTTCCAATTTTCTTACAGAAAACGGACAGGCCAATAAAAGAATAAAAGTATTTGAGACAAAAAAATACCTAACCGTTTATACTAAAAACAGTTAGGTATCTATTTTAATGGGATTAGTAAACCACTTTCTTGGTTACAATTCCACCGTTTTCTCCTTCAATTTTAACAAGTAATACTTGTTGGGTAGTAGGTAAAGTGGTAAACACAGTTGTTGTGTTACCTATTTGCTTTTGGGAAGCAAGTTCTCGGCCTCTTACATCGTAAATGGTCACATTTACCATGTTTTCGGTTCCCGAGTTAATATTCAATCCTGCATTGTTCTGGAAAACCACCACCGAATTCTGGTTGAATACCGGATTGTTGGTTCCTAATGCATTGGTTGTGTAACGAATTCTAAAGCGATTGTCAAAGGTTCCGCTTTCAGTGGCAAAAGTATAAGGTGCTGCTTTAAGGTCATGAATGACATTTAAAAGCGTGTCTTCTAAATAAATGTTTTGTGAGGCAAATAAACCGTCAAAATCAGGAAGACTAATCGTATAAGTACTGTTGATGGTTGATTTGTATCCCAAAGGAATCATTTCATTCACATCAAAGGCCAATTGTTTTCCTTGGATGCTCAACTTGGTATTGTCAACAATAGTGTAAAGGGTAATCGCATTTCCGATATCTACCATTTCTCCGTCAAACAAACGATCAATACCATTGGTAGCCGACTCAACATAACCTATCAAAGCTTGTTTGTAAGCCCCTTCGGTATTGGTAATGTCTAACCAATATCTGTGTTTCTCTAAGTTCAATTCTGCTTCTGTATTGTTGGCCGTGTTTGGCGACAATCTGTAGAACTGACTGTTGTTACCGGCCGCACGCATACTGTTTTTGAAAGTAGCGGTTCCGCTCGAGAATCCTTTGATAAAGAATCCTTGACCCGAAGCAATATACCCTAAAGGCACTGCATTACTTCCTCCTCCACCGAAACCGGCATTGGTAGCGGCACTGGTACCACCCACAAGGTTGTAAATCGCATAATCACTTCCGGTATATTGGTAAGTCGCATTGATTGGTGTATTGTGTGTCCAGAAATAAAGCGTTCCGTTCAAATTGGCATTGGCCGGGTCTAATATAAAAGCACTGGCCGATAAAGCACTGGTGAATGGATTTCCAATTAAGTTCATTTGAGCTGCACCACCCACGATAGGCGTTGTCATAGTACCGTTATTCGGTGTACCATAGAAAGAAGCAGTATAGGTTGCCGGTGTATTGATATCATAATCATACGGCGCACGGATAATGTATCCTTTACCCACATCCATCAAAGAGGCAGATGAAATATAAGCCCAGTTGTTGGCACTGGCATCATAATAATAGTAAGCATCAAATGGCGTATTGGGAGAAACGTTTACCAAAGTTTGCGGATTTACCGGAGTTGACCAATAAGTATAGTCAAACTGACGAATACCCGTAGTGGTTCTTTTGTAAGTTATATTTCCTGAGTTACCTCCCGAATAAACACCCGGTGCATTGGCAACATCTACTACTTGATACAAACTGGCGTTGTTTTCAAAAGTTAGCGTTCCGCCCGAAACTACTACCGCATTTTGTACAGTTAAAGTTCCCACGTCGAATAAGACCGCACCACTGGTTACCGTCACACTACAAGCGGATAAGTTACCCGAAGTAGCACTGGCATGAACCGAAGAAGTATAGTTTCCTTGGAAATCAGCTCCGATTGTGGAAGTCGGACCGGTACCATTTGACCAAGCCGAACCATTCCAAACCGCTTTGTTGAATGTAATGGTTATCACATTAGAATAAACATCAGAACAACCGGCCAAGTTCACTACAGCTCTAAAGTAACGAGCGCCGGTGAAAGTACCTATTTGGGCTGAAGTCAACGTTGTAGAAGCACTCGCAGCGATATCGGTAACGCCTACGGTAAACGCAAGGTCACTGGCATACTGCCATTTCACAACCGAACCGGTATTACCCGTTAAGGTTAAATCGGCTGCAACTCCTGAACAAACATTTTGGTCACTTGAAGCGGTTCCGGCTACGGCACCTCCAATTACAAAGGTAGTAGCGGTTCTACAAGTTGGATTAGAAGAACAAGCGGCATAGTAAGTCCATGTTCCCGGTGTGCTGGTATTGGCTAAGCCAGAGCCTGCTGCACCCACCGGATTGAACGGACTGCCTGTGCCAATTGGAGAACCTCCTGAAGCGGCAGTATACCATTGTACTTGAGAATTTTGGAACAACAATACACTTCCTCCCGAAGGTGGTGTCACGCTCCAAGTAAAAGAAGTGGCTGTACTTCCTGAGTAGAAAGTAGTGTATAAAGTATAAGTAACACCCGCGGTTAAGGTAACCGTCATTCTTGGGTATAAACCTGCTCCTGAGTCGTCATCTCCTATCACAAAAGTACCGGTAGCACAACTACCTGCAGTAAATGCTCCTGTAGTAATGTATCCCATAGCATCTATGGTAAGCGGACTAGAGAAATCAAAAGTATAAGAACCGGTAACACTTACTTGAAAGTTAACCGTAGTATAAATTTGATTGATTGTTGAAAAACCACAAGTTGGTGAATTTGTAGAACTGAAAGGTCTAGGAGCCTGAGGACTTCCTCCTGTCCAAGAACCTGCAATACTCGTTACTGCATTGCTGTAACCGTCACAAACCGTTGAGCTTGAAATAGTTCCTGCGCCTCCGGTACAGATAGAAGCTCCTGTAGTTACCGGTGCCGGCCCTAAAACGGTAAAGTCTGTAGCACTGCTAACCGACAATACACTGGTAGTTATTCTTATTTTTCCGGTAGTAGCTCCTGCCGGTAAAGTGGCTGTAATTTGAGTAGTACTGTTCACGGTGTAAGTAGCCGAAGCACCTCCAAAGAAAACACCTGTAATTCCTGTAAAGTTGGTTCCTGTAATTACTACGGTTGTACCGCTCACACAAGCATTATCAGTAGGTGTAAATCCGGTGATGGTAGGTACATTGGTTACACAAACAATAGAGGCTGTCCAACCGGCTCCTAAAACCGAACTGTCTGAACGGAATTCAAAAGTCAATGAACCGTCTGCTGCTGTTGATAAAATACTACCCGGTGAGGTTGTTCCCGACCAAGCATCGGCCGGACAGGTTTGCGGCAAGAATCCTGCGGCTCTACCTGATGGCATCAAAGTACCGGCAGAAGATTGTCCGCTGTAAATCATTAAACCATCCCAGTTGTTTTCGGTTGCAAAGGAGTTGAAGATTACCATCAACTTGGCTCCCGGAGTTACCGGTCTGAAAGTATACGAATAAGGTGCATACGTCGGATTCCCTGTTCTCTCGTTATTGGCATAATTTCCACCGGTTCCACCGCTATCCGTAAAAGTAATATTAGAACCACAAGTTACGTTGTACGGTGTGGTAAGGTCAGAGATTCTGATGGTGGTTGGAGTAGTAAGGTTCGTAGTGGTAAAAGTGGCAAAGTTGGTTGACCAGATACTGATTTGCGCCCCACAATTGGCACGAACCCACACATAATAAGTAGTGTTAGGTGATAATGTAGAGAACGTAATGCTATTGGACGTTACCGTTCCTGTTCCTGCGTCGTTATAACTTGGCGGGGTATTGGAAGTTGAAATAAAATAAGCATAACCGTTTGAAGGAGCTCCGGTGGCCGGGGCATTCCAGTTTAAAGTAGCGCCAAAATCCGTAATCCCCGTTACCGGTGAACCCGGATAAGTAGGCGGCAAACAAGTTTCTACCTCAATACGGATGTTGTCAAGGTTTAACTGAACGTTATTTAAGCCGGTGTCTTCAATATCATCTACGAAGAAACGCAAATAATACGTTCCGGTTACCGATGGGGTATAGTTCACAATATTAGAGTTAATCACCGAGAAAAAGCCGTTGTAAGCAATCTGCTGGCTGATATTAGAAACAGTAGCTGCTGTGTTGTTCGTTGGACGCCCTATATTGACCTCCAAACTGGCGTAGCCATTCAAGTTGGTTGAATAGTCATAAGTAATACGGTATAAAGTACCCGCGGTTAAAGTTACCCCTTGGGTAAAGAAACTATCTCCTACACCATTACTAAAAATATTACCATTAACAGAGTTTGATTGGAAAGCACCGTCTGTAAAAGTACATGTCGGCAAAACCCCTCCTACTAAACCATTGAAGTTTTCTAAATACACCACACTTTGCGGTGTACACAATGAAGTAGCCGAAATGGGCCCAATCCAAGTACTGGTACTACCACCACAATTGGAACGTACCCAGAAATAATAAGTGGTAGAAGCCGACAAACCGGTTACGGTAGCCGAAGTAGTAGCACTGGTAGCCGTAGGCGTTGTACCCGAAGTAGGCGCCGTATTAGAAGTGCTGTGGTAAATATCATAGTTACTCGCCGAACCTGCCCAAGTCAAATAGGCACTGTCATGAGAAATGCTGCCGGTAGCGGCAAACGCTAATGTAGTGGGTGCCGGACAGTTCACACATTCCAATTTAATTCTGAAACCTGTACTTGAAACTGTACCGTTTGAAGTAAATTTATAAAATAAAGCACCATTTGTATCAACCGAAGTATAAGTAGAGGGAACAGTTGTACCGGAAAAATTCATCCCACTTATTTGAGTAGCATAAGTGTTGTCAGTAAACAATTGTAGATAATCATTAGTAGCTTCAGTACCAAAAGTTTCGTAAGTTGCTTTTATTTTGTAAGTGGTATTAGATGGTGTAAAATAAATACTATTTGCTTGAGTATTTGAATAATTATCTGATTCACCACCAACGTCATACAAATAGTATGTACGGGTTACATCTAAAGTAACAGGACAAGCCGTGGCATTATTCAAAGCAGGTATTATTATATTATTTTGAGAAGCTACGGAAGAAGTCCATGCAAAATCATCTAAACAAACAGCCCCATTTGTTGGATTTATTCTGGTATCAGTTACTCTAAATTTATACCCTAGAGCAGTAGCAGGAAAAGCGGCTGTAACCTTTACCTCTTGCCAAGTAGTATTCATTGATGGTAACACACCGGTTACACTAATTGTATTTAATGCAGTGGTTACATTGTTGGTTCCGTTTGTAATAGCATACCAAGTGGTTCCACCATCATCCGAAAATTCAAAATTATAAAGAGTTGTACCAGTGGTAGCTCCTTTGATATAGAAAGAAAAGGAACTCGGCGTCATTATTACCGGCGAAGTAACCGAAGCATTTGACGTACTGTTAGTAGGCTGTCTTAAACTATAAATTCCACTTCTTACCAAAGTCGTAGTTGTATTGTGTACAAAGTTGGTTGTTCCCGCAAAAGTCCAACCATTTGCTTGCATTATTGCTACCGATGAAGGCACACTCTCAAACCCTTGATAAGGGCCAATACATTGCGCGTTGGTTTCTTGAAAAACCCCCAACCAAAAAGTCAAGACTAGCAGTAGGTATCGGAAAGAAGCAGTAGTTTTTAATAAAATCGCATTACCCGAGGCATTAAGTAAAGTTTTTCCCATAGTGGTTGTTTTTTGTGGTATTGTCATTATATAGTGTAACCTTTAATTATAAGGTTACCCTACGGTTAAGATGTTAAAATTACATCATATTAAACATTCTATTAACATTGTCTTTACCAAAAAAACATGTTTTTCGATAAAGGGTCAATACAATCGACCAATGATAGGCATTAAGCGGTCATCGGTAAAAACACAGCACTAAAAATAAAAAAAGTAGTACAATTTGTTAAACAAATCTTAATATTGACTAGTTCAAACTTAGTACTTTTTGGGAAATTCGGGTGCGCTAAATTAACAAATTGTCAATACTTTGCAACAATTGTTAATAAGTTGTAACTTCTTTTAAGTAATTGTCTGCATTTTATGTAAAAATACCTTACGATTTTTTAACCTTCTAAGGTTAAGAGAAGGTAAACCGTGGTAACAATAACTTAAAAAACCCAAATCCTTCCCATAAAAAACTGAAATAAAAACAGTTACCTGTAACTATAGCCAAACCAAAAGCTCGGATTTACAATTCGTACCAAAAAATACTAAAAAAAGCTACTGTTGCCCTATTGAGAGTGGTGACATTTGTTTTAAAAAACCTTTATCATACCCTTTATGAAATTTTTCAAAAAAAATACTTTCACGCCCTTTTTCGTGTCAAATTTTACAGAAAAATATTTTGACACATTTTTTGTGTCAAATTTTCAAACCGCATTATTTTGACACACTCTTGCGCCAACCAATAATAAGTTAAGTTGTAGAAGAAACTGTAAGAATAAGGTTGTAGCAGTTTGTTGCCGGTTCCGAGTTGCGGGTGTTCTGTCTTTTTATCGAATGACTTTCTTGGTCACTACTTCACCGTTTACGGTAGTAATTTGAAGCAATAGCACTTCATTAGCCAAGCCACCACTAACCACAGTTTGTGTTGCGTTAATATTGTTTTGTTCCAATAAGAGTCGCCCACGAATATCAAAAACCTTAACAGATTGCATCGGTTGGTTTCCGCTTAGAATCACAAAGTTATGGTCGGTGTTTTTGTAAACCACCACTTGATTGGCGTTGAAAGTTGGGCCATTTACTCCCAAACTCGCATCGGTAAAGACCACGCTAAAGCGATTGTCAAAAGTACCGGCTTCGGTGGTAAAGGTGTAATCACTTTGTTTTAAGTTGTGGATCACGTTTAATAAAGTATCTTCTAAGTAAATGTTCTGTTGGTCAAACAAACCGTCAAAATTGGACAACTTAACGGTATAAGTACCAGCCGCCAAAGATTTATACCCTACCGGAATCACATCTGATACAGCAAACGGCAAAGCACGACCTTGTATTGATAATTTTTTGTCTTCCTGAGTGGCATATAGCGTTACTGCATTTCCTATGTCGACCATTTCACCGTCGAAACCACGGTCCATACCGGTATTCGTAGCATTTTCAACATAAGCAATCAGCAATTGTTTGAAAGCACCTTCCTCATTAAAAATATCCAACCAAAAACGGTGGCGTTCCAAGGTGTTAGCCGTATGGTTTGCCGGAGGAGTATTCATTCTGAAGAATTGGTCGTTATTGCCCACCAATCGCATGCTGTTTTTAAAACTAAGATTCCCCGAAGACAATCCTTTGACAAAGAATCCTTGTCCGGAAGCTATCTTACCGTTAGGTACACTGTTGTTCAGTCCTACATTTGGCGCAGCCGTGCCCGTTCCTACGCCACCGGAATAATTGTAAACGGCATAGTCAGCCGCGTTATAATTGCCGTTGGCTATCGGTGTATTGTGTGTCCACAAATAAATAGTCGCATCAATCAAAGGCACATTATCAACATCCGACAAAAACAAATCGGCGCTCAAGGCACTCGGATACGGATTGCCAAATAAGTTAAACTGATTGGCACCGCCTACAACAGGAATGGTAACATTACCGGTATTAGGAACTCCAATAAAAGAACCGGCAAAAGTATTAGGCGTCGTTTCGTTGAAAGGCGCATTTTCGGGTGCTCTAATCAAATAGCCTTTTCCGGGAACCATTGGCGCTGTGGTATTGGCATAAGCCCAATTGCCGGCAGCCGCATCAAAGTAGAAGAACAAAGGCGAATCAGGAGAGAAATCCAATAAGGTTTGCGGACTTACCGGTGTTGACCAATAGATATAATCAAAAATTTTAACCGGTGTACTGTTTCTTTTATAAGTAATGTTTCCGGTATTGGCAAATTGTGCTCCGGTATTGTTAAGGTTATTCACCTGTACCAAGCTGGCATTGTTTTGGAAAGTCAAGGTACCACCGGTTACTTTCACATCATTTTGAGCGGTTAAAGTATGCCCCGAATTGATAATTACATTCCCCGAAAGTACCTCAACTGAACAAACGCTCAGGTTGCCTGTTGATGTATAATTTCCGTTGAAAATGGCCTTGGTACTAATGTTAGGCACGCCACTGCTCCAAGACGAGCCATTCCAAGTAGTTGAAGGGAATCCGACAAAAACCCCATTAGAATAAACCACAGGACAGCTTCCGGATTGTACTACCGCACGATAATACCGATTTCCGGTAAAGGAGCCTATCTGTGCCGCGGTAAGGGTGGTACTGGTATTGGCAATAGTGGTAAGTCCTGTTGTAAAAGCAGCATTGGTAGCATATTCCCATCGAATGATGGATGCGCCTGCACCGGCTAAGGTAAGATCGTTGGCTGCCCAATTGGCGCAAACAATTTGGTCACTCGATAAAATTCCCGGGGCCGGGGCCGATAAAACTGTTATGGTTGAAGTAGCACTCGCCGAACAACCGTTGGCGCCTACTACACTTCCGGTATAAACCGTAGTTGCGGCAGGTTTGGCATAAATGGTACCGGTAGGGGTTCCTGAAACATAAGGATCCGTAGCTCCGGCATTGAAATACAATCCTGTAGGCGGATCCCAAGTAACTTCAGCCGCCAAATTACCGCTGATTTTTACGTTGTCAATGGCCCAACCGTAATCCCAGGTAGCTTCGTATAAAAATCGGATTCTAACATCTGCATTGCCCACATAACTGTTCATGACAACTGTTGCATTCGAGAAATTAGAAGCTGTTCCTTGGGTTGCCAAGAAACTTCTGAGTATCGCCCAAGTATTACCGCCATCGATAGACACTTCAACCCTGGCTTTGTTTCCGCCAATGTATCTTAGGTAATGGTAAAAATTCAAGGTAGCCGTGGTATAACCAACCAAACTAATAGCCGGTGATTGAAGATAAGTCAGCGTTCTGTTGGTACCCGGACTTCCCTGCGCATCTGAATTGGAAAAATAAAACTTAGAAGCATCGTTACTGCTCACATTAATATTCCAATAAGAGCTGGTATAAGTGTAAACACTGGTTCGCAACGTCCAAGCGGCATTGGCTACTACCCCTCCCGTTGAAGCATTGGTTTTAATCCAGTTATCGGTCCCACTATTAAAGTTTTCACTGTAGATGGTTACCGGCGTGGCAGCCGCTAAGCTACCGGTTAAAGATTGTATTGCGCCTTCACAAATGGTCGCTGAAGACGGAACTATGCTGATAGCCGGTGGTTCGGGCTTCACCGTTACCGTATGAGAAATCACCGAAGTACACAAGCTACCCGAAGTTTGTGAAGCGGTTAAATTATAAGTAGTGGTAGTTATCGGTTGGAAGGCAAATCCGGCCGCTATAGATCCTGATAATCCGGTGGAAGTATTCCAGGTAAAGTTATTATAGGAAGCCGCTCCGCTTACGGTAACCAAACCGGTAGTTTCTCCTTTACAAATAATAGACGAAGTACTGCTGAAAGAGATGGCAGGTGCTGTGGTTACTGTTGCCGTTACCGGAGTTAATAAAGAGCGACAAATATTAGAAAACTTCCAATTGTAAGCATACAAGTAAAAAGTATTGTCAAATCCGTTTCCAACGATATTCGCAATAGAAGAAGTATAAGGATAAGAAGCACTGTCGATATTTACTACCAATCCGGCAGCCGGTAAAGTATTGAAATAAACAAAGTAATTGCCTTGGGCTAAATTAAGCGCTAAGTTTATCGTTTGCGGGGTGCTTCCGCCTGAAACCGTGGTAACAAAATTATAAGTAGCAATTTGCACATTCGAAGCATTTCTAATCACAATCTGACCGCTTTGTCCTGACGTTTGCGGATAAATATCAAAAGATTGTAAAGTCGTGGCTGCCGACACATTGAAACTGATAAACGTAGGTGTTTGCTGTAATCCCAAAGCACCGCCATGTAATAGTGGTGAAATAGGTCCGGCCAAAACCAATCCGCCCGGTGCTCTTGATTGGGCATAATAAGTAGTCGAGGCAAATAATGTTGGGGTTACATAATTGCTGCCGGTGTATAAAAGTGTTTCTCCGGTAGCCTCAGCATACCATTCTATAGTAGAACCCGGAGCTCCCACAGCATTTAAAGTCGTAGAACCACCACCACAAAGCGTTCCATTGGTTACGGTCAATGAGGTTGGCGTGGCACAATCGGTACTGAAAGTTTCAATATTGCTCCATACACTTCGGTCAGTACCATTACATTTTCCTCGAACCCACACATAATATAAGGTAGCAGGAGTTAAACCGGTAATGGTAGCAGTAGTGATGCCTACACCTACTGAACCCGTTGGGGTTACTGAACCACCAGGAGTAGCATTAGAGGTACTTACATAATATTCGTAACCGTTGCTTGGTTCCGGAGAAGAAGCATTCCAAGAAATCCCGGCCGTGGTACTTCCAACGGAAGTTACAATCAAATTGGTCGGTTCAAAACAAGTTGGTGACACGATTACACTGATATCGTCGACCATTATTTTGCTTTGGCTGGCAAAACTATACCCCTGAAAACCAATATAAAAAATATTGTTAGTTACCGGTGTAAAATCGACGGTGGCAGTTTGGTAAACGGTATTGATGATGCTCGACAAATCCAAGATGGTATTGTTCATTGCAGCTTCTGATTGTCCAGTTCCTAAACGAACTCTTAAGTTTTCGGCATAAGAACCGGCACTCAATGTGTTGTATTTAAATCGCAAACGGTAAGTAACTCCGGCGGTTAAATTCAATCCGGCTGTAAAAAACCAATCATCACTATCTTCAATATTGTTGGTAGCCAAGTGCATTGAATTTGGATTGGAAGCCGAGGAAGTATTTTGTACTTTCCAATATACTCCATCTTCATTGTCATCAGTTATCACAAAACAAGTGGGAAGGGTATTGACAGGAGTAGTATCAAAATTTTGGAAGTAAGGAATCGAAAAAGCACCGCATGGGGTCGCTACCGTAACAACTGTACTATTGATAGAGCAGGAAATTCCAACGGCACGAACCCTAAAATAATAAGTAGTAAGCGGATTCAATCCTGACACTACAAAATCGGTAGTTAATCCGGTAGAAACCCCGTTGTATGCCGGTAATATGGCTGTAAAACCAATATTGGTTGAAACATCAATTAAATAGTTAGTAGCCCCGGCAACCGATAACCAAGAAGCGGTAAAAGAATTTCCTTCTATGGTTGAAGCATTGACTCCTGTTGGTGCAGCAATACAAGTGGTTTTAGAGGTGGTAATCATATTACTTAGATTGTAATAAGGGCCACCGAGACAACCGGCATTATAAGGGATAACCCAGTAATAATAAGTAGTATTCGAAGTTAAAGCCGATTGGTTAAAAGTGGTTGCATTTGAAACACTCACCACAGTATAGGTTCCGGCTATTACATTATTGACCGCCCAATACGTTCGGTTGGGCACTTCGATATTGGTAGGCGGTACATTGACTGTACTTCTCAGCACCAAATAATTGGTAGGTGCCGGACTTGCTGCAGTAAAGCTGTTTCCTAAAAAAGTAGTCGCATTGACGGCCGTACTTCCTACGACGAAAGCCGCTGGAGTTCCGGTTGGAGTCACACAAGGCGCCGATGGAGTATAAGTATATTTTAATCCGCTATTGGGATATTCTGTAACACTCGTTCTTACCGTACTTGAGTTAGCAATTCCCACTGTTGTTTTTCCCAACCAAGTACTATTGGCATTGGTACCGGTTTGCAATCTGTTATTAACCTCACCTTGTAAAAAGTCATTGGTTGCGCCTCTTATACCTATTTGCGTATTGAGCACTGTAGTGTCATCGGGTGCACAAACACCATAGGAGAGTTCAATTGTATTTGAGGTTTCTAACAATCGGATTTGAAAATTGAAGTTTCCGGTGAGGGCTTTTCTGCGCACATTGGTCCATTGCACTACAAAAATTCTGTTGGGTGCACTACCAATGGTTTTGTAAACGATATCATCGGTAGTTGAGATTAAGTCCATTCCCAGAGCACTTATTGTTCCGCCACCGGTAAAAACAGTTGCTACACTTAAGGGTAAATAAGTGTTTGGCAGTGGTTGCACTCCAAAGGAGATAAAACCGTTAGGACTAATATAACATTGGGTTTGTGTAAGACCGTTATAAGTAAAATTAAAACCGATATTGGCTTGGTGTGCCGCACCTGAAGTATGGTCGTCCCAAGGAACAGTATAAGCAACCGTTGGCGCAGTAAGTGCTGTATAAGTCCCAACCGCTTCAGTAAAACCATAAGTGCTAACTTGGGCATGACCTGACATTGACATCAGCACAAGAAGCATTGCTGTAAAAAAAGCACATAACTGCTTTTTTACAGAGAAAATGTTTTCTTTGTTACTGTTGGTATTCATATACATGTTTTGATTCAAGGCTATATTTTTGAAAGGCGAAACCTCCGTTTTAATTGTTTGATTTTAAATAATTAAAGAGATTTTACCATTTCAGGAATCAGTAAATTTATATGAAAAGTTTAAAAAAAAAAGTTTATAAATCTAATTTTTGAAATAAATCGTCAAACTGTTAAAAAGTATCGATGTCTCACAATATCATACTCATACAATTCTTATATAATCGACAAATAACCACTAATTATTAATTAATCGGCGCAAATCAACCGCTTGTCGATTAGGCTTAGTCGCGGGAAATTTAAATATAAATTTCATCGCGCTTAATTTCAAAAATAAAGTTCCTAAAAAAACAAAGTGTTTTCTATCTTTGAAAAAAATAATACCATGGGGCAAAATATCATTCTTCAGCATCAGGAAATAGAACACAAAATAAGACGTATTGCTTATCAGATATACGAAACTTTTGCCGACGAACAAGAAATTGTATTGGCCGGCATAGCCAACAACGGGTATATTTTGGCTGAAAAAATCAGTGCTGTTTTAAACCATATCTCCGACATCAAAATTGTTTTGTGTGAGGTAAAAATAGATAAACAGCAACCGTTTAATCCGATTACAACTTCTATTGCCAAGGAAGCTTACAGTGAGAAAAACTTAGTTTTGGTAGATGACGTACTGAACTCGGGAACCACTTTGGTTTATGGAGTAAAACATTTTTTGGAGGTACCAATTAAGAAATTCAAAACCGTAGTTTTAATCGACCGAAACCACAAAAAATATCCGGTCAAAGCCGACTTTAAAGGCATTTCGCTTTCCACCTCATCGAAAGAGCACGTGCATTTGGTGTTTGAGACCAACAACAACTATGCTTACTTAGTTTAGTAAGGCTTCGATTTCAGCTGCTATGGCTTCGGGCGTTTTACCGTCGGTATTTATTTTAAAAGTCGCCTGATTGTAGTAGTAGCTTCGGTCAAACAGATTTTTGGCGATAAATTCTTTGAGTTCTTCTTCGGTTTGATTGGCTACTAAAGGTCTTTCTGCAGTATTGTTTTTAAGTCGGAGGTAAAGTTGGTCAATCGTAGCATTAAGGTAAATTGAAACCACTTCATCTCCATTGAGCAACAAATGATTGTTCGCATAACAAGGCGTACCGCCACCGGTACTAATGACAAGATTCTCCTGAGTATTTATCAATTTTTCAAACTCGAGGTGTTCTTGTTTTCTGAAATAAATTTCCCCTTTGAGTGCAAAAATGTCTGCTATGGAAAGGTTTGCGTTGTTTTCGATTATTTTGTCTAAATCTACCCACTTCATCTGTCTTTTTTCAGCTAAGATTTTGCCGATGGTAGACTTTCCGACTGCCATATACCCTACTAAAATAATTTTCTGCATCGCAATAAAACCTTATAAATTAAGCCATTAAGACCCATTCCTAAAAAAAGGCAAATTTATAATAAAATTGCTTTGAAATATAAATAATAAGGTCTTATATTTGCACCCGCATTCAAGAAAAGAAAAAGACTCGATAGCTCAGTTGGTAGAGCACAACACTTTTAATGTTGGGGTCCTGGGTTCGAGCCCCAGTCGGGTCACTATTTTTCTTTTATTTGAGGCTAAAGACTCGATAGCTCAGTTGGTAGAGCACAACACTTTTAATGTTGGGGTCCTGGGTTCGAGCCCCAGTCGGGTCACAAAAAGTCGAACAACTATTGTTTGACTTTTTTTGTTTTAGGCCACGTGGAGAAATTGGTAGACTCGCCATCTTGAGGGGGTGGTGTCGCAGGACGTGTGGGTTCGAATCCCATCGTGGTCACGAATGAATTCTTTAAATAAAAAAAACACCAAGCTTGCTTGAGTGTTTTTTTTATTTAAAGAATTCTCAAAGCGGAGCTTTGTGGGAACAGCGAAGCTAACCCCATCGTGGTCACTAAAAAAGAGCAAATTCAATTGAGTTTGCTCTTTTTTTTAAAGTTTATTTCAAAAAAAGACATTCGTAAAGTTATTTTACTAATTTTGTTTAACTAATTTAAGTAAAAGATGAACAATGTTAAGAGTGTTTTTAGTATAAAAGATCTGGAAAACCTTTCAGGTATTAAAGCACATACGATTCGAATTTGGGAAAAACGGTACAATGTTTTAGAACCTATGCGAACAGAAACCAACATTCGCATGTACGACTTGCTTAACCTGCAGAAACTGCTAAACATTACTTTATTACACAATTACGGATATAAAATATCCAAGATTTCGAAACTATCATCAGAAAGAATCCCACAATTAGTTAACGAAATCATTTCAGAAAAAAGTGCTAAGCATCATGCGATAAGTGCCTTCAAAATGGCCATGATGAACTTTGACCACTCTTTGTTTTTTTCAACTTACAATAAGTTATTATCAGAAAAATCATTCCGTGAAGTATTTTATGAAGTTTTTATTCCTTTGATTAGTGAAATTGGCTTACTATGGCAAACCGACACGATTAGTCCTGCGCATGAACATTTTATTTCTTATCTGATCAAACAGAAATTACTCACTAACACTGAAAAAGTACAAGTACAAGAGCCAACGCAAACCGACCGAGTTTTTGTTTTGTATTTGCCTATGAATGAGATACACGAATTGGGCTTAATGTATTTGAATTATGAAATTTTAAGTCAAGGTTACAAAACCATTTATCTTGGAGAAAGTGTACCGACGGATAGTTTGAAAGACATGAAGCGTTACTTTGACAACATCACCTACATTTGTTATACAACGGTAGAACCCAACAAAAACGAAATCAACCCTTATATTAAAACTTTGAATGAAGTAATATTAGAGGAATCGTCTAACTTGTGGCTTATTGGTAGAATGATTGAACACATAGACCCCAAATTAATCAACCAAAAAACGACTACCTTTAGTTCCATAAAAGAATTAGTTGAATTTATATAAAGAAATCTTTTTTTATTGTTTAACTTTTTAATACTTTTGTTAAACAAAATATGAAAAAAGAAATTAAAATTATCGGTTCGGGATTTTCCTCATTGGCAGCAGCCTGTTATCTTGCCCAACAAGGACATGGGGTTACTGTTTATGAAAAAAATCCAACTATTGGTGGAAGAGCCAGACAACTAAAAAAAGAAGGCTTTACTTTTGACATTGGCCCAACTTGGTATTGGATGCCCGATGTATTTGATCGGTTTTTTGCTGACTTTGGCAAAAAGACTAGTGACTATTATGACCTTATCAAACTTTCGCCTGCCTATCAGGTGTATTTTGGGGTAAATGAATACGTTACCATAGCCGACAATCTTCCCGAAATAATTAACACCTTTGAACATATTGAAAAAGGCAGTGGTCAAAAATTGGCCGCTTTTATGAAAGAAGCGCAGAGCAATTATGATATCGCCATCAAAGACCTAGTTTATCGTCCGGGAGTTTCCCCATTAGAATTGGTAACCTTAGAGACGGCTAAGAAAGTCAATCAGTTTTTTGGCAATATTTCCAAAGATATTCGCCGTCGATTTACCAATACCAAGCTAATCCAAATACTGGAATTCCCCGTACTTTTCCTTGGAGCCAAGCCCTCGGACACCCCGTCATTTTACAGTTTTATGAATTTTGCGGATTTTGGTTTGGGCACTTGGCATCCGAAAAACGGAATGTACAGCGTTATTTTAGCCATGGAAAAATTAGCCCAAGAACTTGGTGTGGTTATCCATACCAATGCCAATATTGAAAAGATTGTGGTCGAAAACGGCTCGGCTACAGCGATTGTAGTTAATGGCGAAATTGTTAAAGGCGATGTGATTTTGAGTGGTGCCGATTACCATCATTCAGAAACTTTGTTGGAGGAAAAATATCGCGTCTATTCGGAAAAATATTGGGAGAAACGCACTTTTGCCCCTTCTTCACTCCTATTTTATGTTGGCTTTGATAAGAAGATTGCCAAAACCGAACACCATTCTTTGTTTTTTGATGTTGACTTTGACCTCCACGCAGCTGCTATTTACGATAAACCTCAATGGCCGAAAGAGCCCTTATTTTATGCCAGCTTCCCTTCTAAAACAGACGAGAATGCTGCCCCATTAGGTAAGGAAGCCGGAATCTTTTTAATTCCATTGGCTCCGGGGCTTAAAGACACCCCCGAACTGAGAAATCTGTATTTTGACAAAATAATTACCCGTTTTGAAAACCTGACACAGCAATCAGTAAAAAATAATGTTATCTTTAAAGAATCCTTTTGTGTAAATGATTTCATTAAAGACTATAATTCGTATAAAGGGAATGCATACGGGTTAGCCAATACCTTATTGCAAACCGCTTTTTTAAGACCCAAATTGAAAAGTAAAAAGGTTAAAAACCTTTATTTTACCGGACAATTAACAGTTCCCGGTCCGGGCGTACCGCCTTCGCTGATTTCCGGAAAACTGGTTTCCGAACTTATTGCCAAAAATCTATAATTATTGTATTTATGAAATCAACTTTTGACACCGTATCATTCGATTGCAGCAGAAATGTGACTAAGTCTTACAGCACGTCTTTTTCGGCTGCTGTAAAGATGTTGGCACCCAGCATTCGACAGGATATTTATAACATTTATGGATTTGTTCGCTTTGCCGATGAAATTGTGGACACTTTTCACGATTACAACAAAGAAGTACTTTTTGATCAATTTGAAAAGGATTTGGCCAATGCGTTGGAAAACAAAATCAGTTTGAATCCGGTGTTGAATTCTTTTCAGCATACTGTTCATCAATATGATATACCTCACAGCATGATAGCGGCTTTTATGAAAAGTATGAAATTGGATTTACACAAAACCCATTATAAATCCTATGAAGAGTACAACGAATACATCTATGGTTCAGCTGATGTAGTGGGTTTGATGTGTCTTAAAGTATTTGTCAAAGGCGATGACACTAGATTCAATGAATTGGAACATTCTGCAATGAGATTGGGTTCTGCTTTTCAGAAGGTAAATTTCCTGCGCGATTTGAAAGCCGATTACGAAGATTTGAATCGAACCTATTTTCCCAATACCGATTTGTCTAAATTGGATGAACAATCCAAAAATGAAATCATTAAAGAAATTGAAGCCGATTTTGAAGCCGGATTTCAAGGTATTTTAAAGTTGCCTTTAGAAGCTAAATTTGGCGTTTATACCGCTTATGTATATTACAAAAAATTGCTTTCAAAATTGAAGAAAACCCCTTCTATGGAAATCAAAAACACCCGAATCCGCGTACCTGATTATGAAAAATTCGGACTGCTTGCCAAATGTTATGTCAATTACCGTTTAAATTTATTATAATATTATGCTCCTACATATTCTAGTTTTTATCGTCACTTTTTGCATCATGGAATTCATGGCTTGGTTTAGCCACAAATACATTATGCACGGTTTTCTTTGGAACTTACATGCCGATCACCACAAAAAAGACCACGACTCTTGGTTTGAACGCAATGATGCCTTCTTTATTTTTTATGCTGTAGTGAGTGTTGGTTTCTTTTTACTTTGGCAGAATGACATACTCGAAATTGGTTTGGCTATTGGCTTAGGCATCTTTGCCTATGGATTGGCTTATTTTACGGTGCATGACATCTTTATTCACCAAAGATTTAAATTGTTTAGAAATGCGAACAATCGCTATGCGAAAGCGGTAAGAAGAGCACACAAAATGCACCACAAACACATCGGTAAGGAAGATGGAGAATGCTTCGGAATGTTGGTAGTACCTTTTAAATATTTCAAAAAATAAGCCGGATAAATTCCGCCTCTATGCATAAAAAAAAGTCCCTAAACGGGACTTTTTTTATTTTATCAAACCTTCTAACGGTTTTAATTGCTCCATGTCAATGTTGGCTGATTTGAGTATAGACAACATATTCATGATGTTATTCGGATTCATATCGTCGCCTAAAATTCGGACTACGGCAAAACCATTTTCTTTTCTTTTGGCAAACAGGACAAACTCATCTATATCATCTTCATCGCCTACAAAACTAATAGAAGCAGCATCGTTTCCTTCTCCAATTTTCATAAGTTGTTGGTAGTCTTCGCCTTTTAAAATTTTGGTCAGCTTTTGACTTTCGGCTTGGTACAACGCTTGGTTTTTACCATCTAATTTGAAAGCCAGAATGTTCATTTTATCAAAAGATGCCAAAGCGGTTTTTTGTTCCGGCGTCAACTTAGCTTTGTCCACATTGATGATACTCGGAGAGACGTCTAATGCTACAAAATCTTTCTTTTCTGAATTCTCTACAAAATACTTTTGGAGACTTGGTTCACTATTGCAACCCAGCAGCATCAAAGAAGCCGACATTGCGATGAGATAGATTAGTTTCATCATTTCTTATTTTGAGCCTTTTGGTCCTTTTGATCCTTTGCTTCCTTTAGAGGCTTTTTTTAAATCATCGCCACCCGGCAAACTCATTTTATCAGTCAACACCGAAAGTTCATTCAAATCGAAATCTCCGGTCAATGACATCAAAACGGTTTCTTCTTTTCCGCTACCGTCAATAAACATCAATAACTCTTTTACTTGAGAGTCTGTAGCGCCCGACTTTACATAAATTTTTACGCTCTTTCCGCCTTCGTTTACACGCATTAACTCTTCCATAGAAGCCGTTTTAAGGTATTTATCGGCAGTGGCTTTCATTTCACCGGCTTTTAAATCACTATTGGTCACAAATACTTTAAGGTTGTCTAATTTTTTAATGAGATTGACATACTGTTGGGTTTCTTTGTCTTTTACCTCCATTTTGCTCAACAAGGAGAACATTTTTTTATTGACAATTACAGCTTTAATTTTTTCTTGGTCTTCGAACTTATCAAAAACCGATTGGGCCATAAGGGTGTTTGCTGATACTAATAATACTAATGTTAAGATTAAATTCTTCATGATTTCTTGATTTTTTTTATTTAAAAATTTTGTTTTTTGATTGTTCATATTCATTGATATAACTCATACTTCCTATGCCTTTGTTGACACTTTCTGAAATCAAAGCCAAAGCTTTTTGCGTTTCTCTGAATGCCACCTCAGGATCATCATAAGTGCCTAAATCTTCTGATACAGGTTGATTATAATGATTAAAAGCAAACCAACCAACACTCAATAAAACTGCCACAGACGCTGCAACTGATAGCCAGACTGCGCTTTTGCGCTTCTTAGTGTTTAATGGAATCGTTGCGGTAAACTGTTCTTGTTTTGCTTGTGTAACATAACCGAATATAGGTTTGTATTGTTCCAGATGCTGCGCAACATCTGAAGAAGCAAAGTAGTCTTTCAACTCTTTTTCTTCGGCTATGGTGGTTTCTGCTTCGAAGTACTTATCTATTAATTTTTCTATTCTATCCAATGCCATAATGGTGTGTTTTTATCATGGTTTCTCTTATCGTTTTTCGTGCTCTTGAGAGAGCCGTACGTATTGCAGACTCGTTCATTTCTAACACTTTGCCTATTTCTTCAAACTCCATTTCTTCAATGTCACGCATTTGAACAATTAGTTTTTGTTGTTCGGGCAAGTCATTCATTATTTTTTCTACCCAATTCCAAGTGTCTCTGTCTTCTACTTTTTGCTGCAAACCGGCTTCTCTGTCGGTAAAGTTGTTGTGCACAATCTTCATATTACTCGCCCGTTTCGATTTTAACTGGTCTAAACAATAATTCTTAGTCATTGTCATCGCCACAGCTTCAACACTTTTGTATTCGTCTAAGTTCTCGTTCTTATTCCACAATTTCACTAAAACTTCCTGAGTAGCATCTTCGGCTTCTTCCGTACTGACCAGCAATCGCTTGGCCATTCGAAAGATTTTATCCTTAAAAGGATTTACCAGTTGCATAAACTCATTTTGGTTCATTCTAACTTAACTTGGTTAGCGGTTATATGGTCAAGACGACCTAACATTTTATTTGTTACAAACAAATTTCAATTATTAATCTAAACTTAGTAAATTTACGTTTATTAAATAAAAAGCTGCTATGAAGAATTTATTAAAATGTGTTTTACTATTATTCCTCTTTACCATTCCATTTGCTTGCGAGGACATGGATGACAATCCGGTTCCGAGTGGTTTACAGGTGAATGATTTTGTATGGAAAGGAATGAATTTGTACTATTTGTGGCAAGAAGATGTGCCCGATTTAGCCGATAATCGATTTGCTACACAAAGTGAATTGAATGATTTTTTAAAAGGATTTGATAATCCCACTACGCTTTTTAACGCTTTGCGTGTTGACAACACTATTGACCGATTTAGTGTTATTTACAGCGACTATGATGTATTAGAAGGTATTCTTTCGGGAAACACATTGAATAACGGTATGGATTATGGTTTGCGTTATAAATCGGGCAGTACTACCGATATTTACGGTTGGGTTCGCTATATAATTCCTAACTCTGATGCCGCCACTAAACCCATAAACCGAGGAGATATTTTTTATGCTATCAACGGAACACCATTGACCATCGACAATTATCGAACGCTTTTAGCCAATGACACTTATACGGTAAACTTAGCCGATTATGACGGTGGGAATATTACGCCAAACGGAGAATCGGTGACGTTGACTAAAACCGAATTGGCTGAAAATCCAATCTTATTCAGTACTGTAATTCCCCAAGGTGCGCATAACATAGGTTACTTGATGTACAACGGGTTTTATCCGAATTTTGACAGTCAATTGAATGCCGCTTTTGGTAGTTTCCAATCCCAAAATGTAACCGATTTGGTGCTTGATTTGCGATACAATTCAGGTGGTTCGGTGAGTACCGCAACCAAGTTAGCCAGTATGATTACCGGACAATTCACCGGACAATTATTTGCCAAACAACAATGGAACGCCAAAGCACAATCCTATTTTGAAGACAACAATCCACAGACTTTAACGAACAACTTTATAGGTGGTTTGAACAGTTTAAACCTCAACAAAGTTTATATACTGACGACCAAATCTTCTGCTTCTGCCAGCGAATTGGTAATTAATTGTTTGAAACCTTACATCACTGTAGTACAAATTGGCGACATTACCACCGGGAAAAATGTGGGTTCGGTGACTTTATACGACTCTCCGACCTTTGCCAAGCAAAATGTTAATCCGGCTCACAAATATGCTATGCAGCCTATAGTGTTGAAAATTGTAGACAAAAACGGTTTTGGCGATTACACATCGGGGATTGCTCCAACCACTTTACAACCGGAAAATATGGCTAACTTAGGGATTTTGGGAGACGCTAACGAACCTTTGCTTAACACTGCCATCAATCAAATCATTGCCAGTGGTAGACGAGCACCTCAAGTACCAAGTGTAATAGAGCGCGACTTTACCGATGCCAAAGCGATTAATCCGTTACGAAGTGAGATGTATGTGGAAAATAAAGGTACATCTTTAAACAGAAAAAACTAATTCTGAAATTATCTCGGTACTTTCCCGTTGCCATTTGTGGCACCATTAGTACCGGTTCTGTCAGAAGCGGTTCCGTGATTCGCATAGTAGCTTGAGCCGCATGAAAACAATAATAATGTTACAAACACTAATAAAATTGTACGGAGGTTGAATAAATTTTTCATGATCAATCATTTTTAAGTACCGTAAATTTACTTCATCCTAAACGTTTAATCCTTACACGTTTATAGTTTAATGTTATACAATTTTAATATCTGAAATTGCTCGATAAAAGACTTCAGACTCAAAAAAAGGCTAATCTTTTCGATTAGCCTTTTTCAACACAATTACAAAACAATGTTTAACCCCAACTTGAAATTTCTTCCACGGGTGGAGTAACCGATGTTTTCCACGAATTCTTCGTTTAATATATTGGTCACCGAACCAAAAACGGTTAAGCGGTTTTTAATTAATTCATATTTTGCCAAAGCATTAACCAATTGGTAAGAATCCAATTTTACAAAGCTTGTTCCGAAAGTATTTCCGTCAAAAAACGCATCGTTTCTCGCATCAAAATACTGGTAGTTTACATTGAATAAAGTTCTCGGCGTTGGCTGAAAATCCAATCCGGTATTGACTTTGTGCTTTGGAATCAATCGGTCTAACGCTTTATCAACCTGCGTGAACGTATAGTTTGCATTTACCCTTAATTTATCCATTACCTCAAAAGTCAATTCGGTTTCTACTCCTTTGGCTTTGTTGGTGCCATTAATGTTTATATAATAAGCTTCAAAGGTGTTTGAATCGAAAAAGAAATCAAACGAATTAGTTTGGTCGCGGTAAAAAGCTACGGCGTCAAACTTTACTTTTTTATTAAACAATTGCGTTTCAAAACCGGCTTCGATTGTCGTGTTTTTTTCTGGAGTTAAATCGGTGTTACCATATTCAGAATACAATTGGTACAAACTTGGTGTGATATAGGCAGTGCTATAAGAAGCCAACACTTTGAAAGGAATTTTGGTTTTAAAATTGAACGAAGGATTAAAATTGGCCACCAAATTATTGCCATAAGCACTATGATTGTTTAATCGAATACCGGTGTTGATATTCAGTCCAAAGTCAAGATTGTACACAAAAGTGGTGTAACCATCTACAATATTGAACTTCGTGGTTTTGTTATCGATATTGCCATAAGGCGTTTCGCTCAACATATCATTGAATTGGTAATTTACACCCATAATCAAGGCAAACTCGTTGGAGAAGCTGTATTTGTTAACGGCATCAACCACTACACTACGCGATTCATATAAGGAATAATCCGTTGCCGTTGTAAAACTGTTGTACTCATTATAATCACGGGCAATTTTGGTAAAACCGGAATTCAGAACAAATTCGCCTTTGTTGTATTTGAATTTCGGGGAGAATCCAAAACGAACTTGCTCTGAAGTGGTAGTATTGATATTGGTGTCATTAAAACCGGTGTTGTCAAAGGTTAAGTCGTAACCGTTTTTTAATCTGTCATAATTTCCAAAAAAATCTAAAGTCAGTCTATTAGTAGCTTTGAACCCCAATTTGGCCATGGCATTTTGTCTGGAGAATCTATCTTCTTCATACTTTACAGACTCATCTGGAGAAGCAATTTGGGAGATATTTCCGGTTTCGGTACTGTTGAAACCGGCGAAGTAATTGACTTTCTTGTAGCTTCCGTTTACTGAAATTCCTTGGTTAAAATCTTGACCGTTGTATTTTTTATTGTCCGAAGTATTATTGGAGCCAATATTGACATAAGCATTACCTTCAATGGCTTTCTTAGATGCCTTTTTTAAAGTAATATTGATTACGCCTGTGGCCGCGCCCGTTCCATACAAAGTACTCGCCGCGCCTTTCATCACCTCGATGCTTTCCACTTGTTCAACCGGCAGCAATCGCAAATCATACTCTAAGCTAATCCCTGATGCATCCGTAACCGGAATACCGTCAATGAGAATCAAGACTTGTCTGTTTTTTCCGCCGCGAATGTAGTAGCCTAAGTTTTTGCCGTTGGCCGATTGGTTGCCGTTGATTTCAACTCCCGTTACTTGGGATAAGACTGTGGCCAAACTTTGCCCCGACTTTTTCTCCAATTCTTTGGCCGAAATGACTTCGATTACTTTTCCTGATTTCTCTTTGCTTTGTGCAAATTTGGTATCGGATATTACCACTTCTTTTAAGGAATTCACTTTGGTAGAATCCTGCTCTTGCGCATAAGCACAAGTGTTCAGCATAGCCAAAATAGCTACTGCTCTAACTGTTTTTTTCATTTTTAAAATTCAACAATAATTTGATAATCTTGGGAGAAAAGCATAGAATTTACCCATACCCAAACCTTTTGTCCCGAAAGTTTGTTACTCGATGAAATAGGCAGGTCTCCTGGCTTGCGTCTTGTTGTTGACCTTCTCATTCCGATATCGGAACAATGGTTTTGCAGATAACAACAAGCTTGATAGCTTACAGTTGCGGGAACAGCTTTGGATTTGAACCAAATTCCCTTTTAATGCGATTTGAAAAACACAAATCGCAACCTTAATTCGGGAACAAAGGTAAAGGAATAAAAGAAACTTCTACAAGAACACCGAGAAATTATTTGTCTTTTTTCTTGGAGAACTTGACTATCAACCAAATAAATCCCACTAAAAAGTGAAGTAAAATAATTCCGCCAACGATGTACATAAAAGTATTGGAACTGTCTCTCATGACTCTATTTTTGAGTAAATGTACAATCTCTTGCTGTTAGGTTTTGCATCAAATGTTACAAGAGTGATAATAATAAGTCACAATCTTATACTTTTGCAAAAACATTTTCATGAAAAGCTTTTTCAACGTTCTATTGTCGGCACTCTTTTGTATCATACTAACGGGATGCAAAAACGAAACGAACACGGCACCGACCGCAGCGGTAGAAAATACCGTGCAATATGCCAAAGGTTTTTCCGTCCAAAATTATGACGGCTACACGGTTGTGAAAGTCCAAAACCCTTGGCCGAAAGCCACCAAGACTTATACTTACGTTCTTAAAGAGAAAAACGGAATTATTCCCGACAACTTAAAGCAAAATACAATTATTTCGGTTCCGATAAAAAATATTGTAGTGACCTCAACCACTCATATTCCTTCGTTGGAAATGTTGGATGAAGTTAATTCATTGGTTGGATTTCCGCATTTAGATTACATTTCTTCCGAAAAAGTGAGAGCCAGAATTGAAGCCGGAAAAGTAAAAGAATTGGGAAACAACCACGATTTAAACACCGAAGTCATTCTCAATTTACAACCCGATGTGATTATCGGTTACGGTATTGACAACAACAATCCGACTTTGGATAATTTGCAAAAAAGCGGTTTGAAAATCATGCTCAACGGCGATTGGAACGAAGAAACGCCACTAGGCAAAGCCGAATGGATTAAGTTTTTTGGTGCTTTGTACGGCAAACAAAAAGAAGCCGATGAACTCTTTAGTAAAATTGAAAAAGACTATTTAAAAACCATAGAGATTGCCAAAAATGCCACCTATACACCTACTATTTTGGCCGGTGATATGTTTGAAGACCGTTGGTATTTGCCCAAAGGAACCAGCTGGGGAAGTTTATTTTTAAAAGAAGCCAAAGGCGACTATCTATGGGCAGCAACAAGCGGTACAGGCAGTTTGTCACTATCATTTGAAGCGGTTTTTGAAAAAGCCAAAAATGCCGATATTTGGATTACCTCGGGACAATTTTCTTCATTAAAAGAAATGACCGATAGGAATCCGCACTATGCACAGTTTACCGCTTTTAAAAATAAAAATGTATATTCGTTTAGCGGAAAAAAAGGAAAAACCGGCGGGATTTTATATTATGAATTGGCACCCAACCGACCGGATATAGTGTTGAAAGACATTGTCAAGATTTTACATCCTGAATTGTTGCCGAGTTACCAAACTTTCTTTTTTGAAAAATTAAAATAAAACTCAGATTTCACAGATTATCACAGATTTGAAAACCAACAATCGAAATACTTTTCTCTTTACCTTTTTGTCATTGACATTGTTATTGGCCTTGCTATTAAACATTTCCTTTGGCCAAGTGGCGATTCCGGTAAAGGAAGTTTTTAAAAGTTTGTTTGGCGGTGTGGCCGAAAAAGAAACTTGGGAATACATCATTGTCAATTTCAGGTTGCCCAAAGCAATCACCGCAATTTTAGTCGGGATTGGCTTGTCTGTTAGTGGTTTGTTGATGCAAACCTTATTCCGAAATCCGTTGGCCGGACCTTATGTTTTGGGTTTGAGTTCAGGTTCAAGTTTAGGTGTGGCTTTTGTGATACTTGGTGCCGGATTGCTTCCTGCGGTTTTTTCGCAGTTCTTATTGTCTTCTTACGGTATCATCTTGGCTTCGTGTATGGGAAGTTTATTGGTTTTGTTGATGATTTTAATTGTTTCCCAACGACTGCGTGATACGATGTCGATATTAATTGTCGGCTTAATGTTCAGCAGTTTTACCGGAGCGATAGTGAGTGTGTTTAGTTATTTCAGTACGGCGGAACAATTGCAGAAATACACCTTTTGGTCAATGGGAAGTCTTGGCAATTTGTCTTGGCAAAATATAAGCTTACTCAGCTTATCGGTAGTCATCGGTTTGGTTTTAAGTTTGCTGACTTTAAAAGCTTTAGACGCCTTGCTATTGGGTGAAAATTACGCCAGAAGCATGGGCTTGAACCTCAAGAAAACGCGTTACTTAATCATATTGTCTACGAGCATTCTGGCCGGAAGCATTACTGCTTTTGCCGGACCGATTGCTTTTGTGGGCTTAGCGGTGCCTCATTTGTCGAAACTGATATTTCAAACCAGCAATCACCGAGTTTTATTTTTGAGTACCATAGTAATTGGTGCCATTATTATGTTATTTTGTGATACGATTTCACAAATGCCGGGCTTTGATTTTACATTGCCTATTAATGCCATAACTTCTATCATTGGTGCACCGGTAGTAATTTGGTTGATTGTCAGAAAAAAAAGTCTGTCTTAAATGAACGTCAAAAAAAGCATAGTAACCACAACCAGTTTGAGTATTGGATACCATTCCAAAAAGGAAGATCATGCCATTGCCGAAAATCTGAATTTGAATTTGGCTGCCGGACAACTGATTTCTTTGGTTGGCGCTAATGGAATTGGGAAATCTACATTGTTGCGAACGTTAACCGGCCTTCAAAAACCTTTAAAAGGTACTGTCTTTCTTAACGAAAAAAACATACGGGATTATCAGTCTTCGGAATTGGCGCAAAATTTAAGCTTGGTGCTCACCGAAAAATTACCGCAAAGCAACCTCACAGTTTTTGAATTAATTGCTTTGGGAAGGCAACCCTACACCAATTGGTTGGGCAATCTTTCGCGGGAAGATTATGAAAAAATCAATCAAGCTATTGCGCTTACGCATATCGAACATTTGGCGGCCAAAAAACACCACGAAATCAGTGACGGACAGTTACAGATTGTGTTAATCGCAAGGGCTTTGGCACAAGACACACCTCTGATTATATTGGATGAACCCACAACGCATTTGGATTTACTGCACAAAGTCTCGGTATTTAAACTGTTAAAAAAACTGTCTCAAGAAACCGATAAATGCATTTTATTCTCTACGCACGATATTGATTTGGCAATTCAATTGAGTGATGAAATGATTGTCATGACAGAAGAAAATGTGGTGCAAGACCAACCTTGTAACCTCATTACGCAAGGTGTTTTCAGTTCGCTTTTCCAAGATGATTCTATCACTTTTGATGGTGAAAAAGGAAAGTTTGTGATTTCTTAACGGAGTACTAGCTACTGACCACTGCTCACTGATATTTGTCTTTTCGCTTCGCCGACTACAAAAGCAACAGAATTGGCAATGTTATAACTGCGAATTAAATTTGACATGGGTATGGTCAAATGGTTTTCGAATTGGGCCAAAACTTCTTGGCCGAGTCCAACGCTTTCTTTACCAAAAACCAACCAATCTTCATCCTGAAATTCGGCTTCATAGATGGATTTCGAAGCATGTGAACTCATCAGAAACACTCTTGATTTATCCTTAATTTGAGCTACCCATTCGGCTACATTTTGGTATTCTGTAACATCTAGATGCACCCAATAATCCAAACCCGAACGCTTTAAGTTTTTATCATTGATTTCAAATCCGAACGGATGAACGAGATGCAACCGACTTTGGGTTCCGACACTCAAACGGCCAATATTTCCGGTGTTGTTGGGGATTTCTGGTTCGACAAGAACTATATTAAGCATTTTCAGATTGTTAGATTGTTAGACTTCTTAGATAGTTAGACGTTGAACTTATCGACTTCCAACACTTCTCCGGCCTTGAGTTGCAAAGATATATTTCCGATGCGGATTCTCACCAATCTCAAAGTTGGAAATCCCACCGCAGCGGTCATTTTTCGCACCTGACGGAATTTGCCTTCGGTTAATGTGATCGAAACCCAACTGGTTGGTCCGTGGCGTTCGTCTCGAATTCTTCTGCCTTCGCCGATGGCATCGGGCAATTCGGTAATGTGTTTGGCTTTACAATTCTTGGTGGTGTAGCGAATGCCTTTGAAACCAATTTCGACGCCTTTTTTTAGTTGTTCAATGGCTTCCGGTGTGATCAATCCGTCTACTTGGGCGTAGTATTCTTTCTCAATGGTTTTGCTTCTCACCATTTCGCTCATCATACCATCGGTCGTCAATAAAAGCAAGCCTTCGGAATCTTCATCCAAACGACCGATAGCCATAGTGCCTTCGGGAAAAACGTACAGTTCACCGAGCAGCTTTTTGTGTCGCTTTTTTTCGTAAATAAATTGGCTCAAATAACCGTGTGGCTTGTGAATTAAGAAGTGATGGTTCATAAAACGATTTTGGCAAAAATAAAAAAAGACCATCCGAAAAGGACAGTCTTTCTTGATTATGTTTAAAATAAATTATTGTCTGCTTTGTACGTAATCTGACAATTCATCTACATTGCTGCTGAAAGAGAATATACCGTTGAGTTTGAAATAATTTCTTGGCTCAATACAATAATCGTATGCATATTTAGCAAAATCCAATTTGTTGTCTTCAAAATTAAAGGTATTGGCAATTTGGATGATTTGATCCACATTCAAACAATTGGCTGTAATCACTTGTTTGGCTGTTTTCAAACGGGTATCTTCAAAACTTTGTTTTTTAATAGTTGCTAAAGCGGCATTGAAATTACCTGAAGTCATACAAGTTCTTCCGTTACAACCTCTTACCGGCTCAATTACGTCAACCGGTCTTGTTCCGCCTACTTGCGTTGTGGTCGTTGTGGTCGTTTGAGTTACTGAACCACCGCCCATTGAATCATTTATGGTAATGCCCATATTAACTCCGCCTACATTTACGCCAACACCCATAGTAGCTCCACCGGTTTGAGTGGTGGTAGTTGTGGTAGTTTGGGCAATACCTGTCGTGGTTTGTTGCACAACTACCGGTGCCGGTCTTGGCTGTCCGTAATGGATTACGTGTACATTAGATGGCGGAATAAAATCAGGACGAACCGGAATAGATGAAAAATAGTTGAGTTTCATCTTGGTTTTGTTGTTTTTGTCTCTTTTGATTTTATACGTTACATCAGAAAAAATGCCGTCTACATCGGTAAGCATCAAATTATTCTTTGAAATATCCATCAAGGATTTGTCTTCAAATCTGATTTTGGCATTGTAATAAGGTTGGTTTAAATCTTCCACCCTTAAATTGGTTTGCGGCACATCATTAATCACTTCTCCATTGAGGATTAAAGTAAATTTATCACCGTCTTCAGAGAAAATGGTCAAATGCCCAACCGGACCGTTTAATTGTGCAAAAGTTGAAGCCGAAATCAACACAAGCACTAATAGAGTAATTTTTTTAATCATAATTTTAAGCTTTAAAAATTGGTTGTAATAATTTATTGTTCTTTTAATTGGGCTCTTTCAAAAACGGTGCCAAGATAAAAACATTTTTCAAAAGACAGCTCTTATTTAAGTTAAATCTGTGTATATTTAGACTCTTATTTTTAAAATTTATGAACGACAGTTTTATGATTATCCTCGCCTTTGTCATCGCCTTAGCCATTGGAATTTTCCTTGGCAAAACACTATTCTCTGCCCAATCAAAATCGGACAAAGCTTCATTGGAAGAAAAAATCAACGGTTTGCTGCAACAAATTGAACAACTGAAAAATCAAGTTAATCAAACCGCACAGGAACGCGAAAATATCCGTACCGAAAAAGAAGCCTTAGCCATTCAACTGTCGAAAAAAGAGACCGATTTTGAGAATCTTTGGGAACGAAACAAAGAGCAAAAAGAAGAAGTCGAAAAACTACAAGAAAAGTTTACCAAAGAATTTGAAAATTTGGCCAACAAAATCTTAGAGGAAAAAACCGTAAAATTCACGGAGCAAAACAAGGAAAACCTCAAAAACATTTTAACGCCGCTTCAAGACAAAATTCAATTGTTTGAAAAGAAAGTAGAAGACACACACAAAGAAAGTATTGATTATCATGCAGCTTTGCGTCAACAAATCTTGGGTTTGCGTGAGATGAATGAACAGATGAGCAAAGAAACTTTGAATTTAACCAAAGCCTTAAAAGGCGACAGCAAAATGCAAGGCAATTGGGGAGAATTGATTTTGGAACGTGTCCTTGAAAAATCCGGATTGGAAAAAGGGCGCGAATATGAAGTACAGCAAAGTTTTGTAACCGAAGAAGGTAATCGCGTGTTTCCCGATGTGGTCATTAATTTACCGGACGGCAAAAAAATGGTAGTTGACTCCAAAGTAGCCTTAACGGCTTATGAGCGTTATATCAATGCCGAGGAAGATTCCGAAAAAGCCCAATTTCTAAAAGAGCACGTCATTGCTATCAAAAGACACGTAGACCAATTGAGCGAGAAAAATTACCAGGATTTGTACCAAATGGAAAGTCCGGATTTTGTGTTGTTATTTATCCCCATTGAATCCGCATTTGCCTTGGCGCTCAATGAAGACACATCGCTTTACAACAAAGCTTTTGAAAAGAACATCGTAATTGTTACGCCTTCTACCCTTTTGGCCACTTTGCGAACCATCGACAGCATGTGGACCAATCAAAAACAACAGGAAAACGCTTTGGAAATTGCCCGACAAGCCGGAGCTTTGTATGACAAATTTGAAGGTTTTGTGGGTGACTTGGTTAAAATTGGCAAGAAAATGGACGAAGCCAAAGTCGAGTACCAAGGTGCGATGAACAAATTAGTAGATGGTAAAGGAAACTTAGTGACCAGTGTCGAAAAATTGAAAAAAATGGGTGCCAAAGCCAAAAAAGCATTACCCGAAAATATCTTAACCCGAGCCGAAAAAGATGAATAGCGAATTCAAATCTGTAGCAGCATCCAAAATTACGATAGCCGAATTGATGTTGCCCTCACACACCAATTTCAGCGGTAAAATTCACGGTGGTTATATTTTGTCTTTGCTCGACCAAATTGCGTTTGCTTGTGCTTCGAAATTCTCCGGTCATTACTGCGTTACAGCTTCGGTAGATACTGTTGATTTTCTCAATCCTATTGAAGTAGGTGAATTGGTTACTATGAAAGCCAGTGTGAATTATGTAGGCAAAAGTTCGATGATTGTCGGCATACGTGTAGAAGCTGAAAACATTCAAACCGGCGTGGTCAAACATTGCAATTCGAGTTACTTTACGATGGTTGCCAAAGACAAAAACGGTCACAACATTGCCGTTCCGGGATTGATTTTAGCTAATGATGATGAAGTCAGACGTTTTTGCAATTGTATTAAAATGATTGCCCTCAAAAAAGACAAAAACCAACACGAAGAAATATTTGATTACAAATCGGAAGAAGCCATTGAGAAACTCAAGAATTACCATGTAAAGTTGTTAGCATTTTAAAATAAAACTTGAACTATTCTTATTAAAATTAAAAAATATTTGGGACTAATTGGATAATTAATAGGTTATTATAAAATTTTTATTATTTTTGGTTTGCATTTAAAAAATCATAATGAAAAAGAATTACATACAAGCATTTGTCCTTATTTTAATTATATCCGTTTTTACCTCTTGTTCCGACAAAGATGATGAATATACGCCTGTCTCTCCGGTTGTGGTAGACTTGACACAAGTTCCTTATCCTAAATTATCGGATTATAAATTTTTTGAAGGCGAAATGAAGGATTTGGTTCCGGCTTTAAACGTTATTCCATACGAACCTTCAAGTGTGCTTTTTAGTGATTACGCACACAAAAAGAGATTTGTTTGGATGCCACCGGGTCAAAAAGCAACATTTGATGGGGATGCTAAAATTTTAAACTTACCGGTTGGTGCCGTTTTGATTAAAAACTTCTACTACGACAATGTACAACCTGAAAATGTCACCAAAATAATTGAAACCCGCATCATGATTCGCAAAGATTCAGGATGGATTTTTGCTGATTATGTTTGGAATGCTGAACAGACCGAAGCTTTCTTAGATTTGGCCGGAAGTTATACTCCTATCAGCTGGAAAGATGAAAACAATGTCATTCGAAATGTGAATTACAGAATTCCTTCGGAAGTACAATGCATCGTATGCCATAAGCAAAGAGTTGAAATACCGGGTGGTGAGGTGACTACTTATATCCCTATTGGTATCAAACCTCAAAATTTAAATTACAATTACAATTACGGTTCTGTTTCCAAAAACCAATTGACCAAATGGATTGAGCAAGGCTACTTGGAGGATAATTTTACTTTCCCAAGCGCAGCGAATACCGTGGTTAATTATGATGATACTTCTAAACCTTTGGAATCCAGAGTTCGTGCCTATTTTGACATCAACTGTGCACATTGTCATGCACAGGACAGACATTGTGATTACCGACCTATGCGATTTGCTTACAGTGAAACCGGAAGTGCTAATGGTCATGCCAATATGGGTGTTTGCGTTCCTACTGCAGACATGCAGGATTTTCCGACGGCCTATAGCTCTATTATCAAACCGGGAAATGTTGATCGATCAATGTTATATTATCGAATCAACACCACTGAAGAATCATACAGAATGCCGCTTCACGGTAGAACACTGATACATGAAGAAGGCGTTGCGCTTATAGAAGAATGGATTAATTCCCTCACTTCTTGTCCGTAAATAAAAAATTAATAAATCAACTAAACTATCAATAATGAAAAAAATTACTCTAATTATTGCCTTGCTTTTTGTGGCTCAATTTACAAAAGCGCAAGACACTTGTGCTTCGGCACTACCGATTACCGCTGGTTTACATGTGGTTGGACCAATAAACGGAACGCAAGTTCCTACGCCTTGTGAAGGTGGTGATGCTGTTCCGACGACCAATCGTGTTCCGGCCGGAGAATGGTATGCTTATACCCCAACTCAAAACTATACAGTTACCATAACAACAGACATCGCTCAAAATACACCCAGAGTTGATACGCGATTCCACATTTACACAGGAACTTGTGCGGCTTTGACTTGTTTTGGAGGAGATGATGATGGTGGTTCTAATTATTCTTCAGTAGATGTATTCAATGCTACTGCCGGTACCACTTACTACATCGCTTGGGATAACCGCTGGTTAACTACTGCAAATAACAATGGGTTTACCTTCCAATTATCGGAAGCTCCTATTGTGGTTACTCCGGTAACTCCAATTACGTATACAAGCCAAAATATCAACACCATAAATAGTGGATACAACATTTGTATAGTTGATATGAATGGAGACAATTTAGATGACATTGTTGGTGTTAGTAACAATAATTTAAGAGTACACTACCAAGGAGCCGGAGGCACTTTGACTGTAACAGATTATCCAATTACAGGAACTAGTTTAATGCCTAACTGGAGTTTGGCGGCCGGTGATTATAACCGAGACGGTTTTAATGATTTGATTTTAGGAAACGGAAGTGGTATTTCTATTTGGCGTTCAAACGCTGGTACGGGATACACTAGTATTACGCCGGGCCAATATATTTTCTGCCAAAGAACAAACTTTGCCGACTTGAATGATGATGGTAATTTAGACTTATTTTCTTGTCACGATATTGCGCCAAACGTATACTATCTTAATGACGGAGCAGGTAATTTAACTTATTACCAATCAAATACAACAGCGGGAGCCATGAACTTAAGTTCAGGAGGCGGAAATTATTCAACTTTATTCACTGACTTTGATAATGATGGAGATACCGATGTGTTTATCTCAAAATGTTCAGGTCCACCATGTCAAATGTTTAGATATGATGGAGGCAATGTATATACTAACGTTTCTGCTGAAACCGGAATAAATATTACTCCAATACAAACTTGGTCATCAGGAATCGCTGATTTTGACAACGATGGTGATATGGATATCATCATTACAGCCAGTTCAGGTACTCACAAATTTTTCAGAAACAATTTTGAAACTACCAATACCTTAAGTTTATTTACAAACATTACCTCCGGTTCAGGTTGGGATACTAATACTTCAACCAACATTGACAATGTATCTTACGATTTTGATAACGATGGTAAAGTAGATGTTTTAGGTGGTGGAAACAAAATCATGTTCAACCAAGGTAATAATACTTTTGCTCCTATATCTTACACAAATATCAGTGTAGGAGCAATCGGAGATTTGAATAATGATGGTTTCTTAGACATTCAAAACGGAAGTACTATTCGTTATGCTGTTCCAAACAATAACAATTGGATAAAATTGGCTTTCCAAGGAGTTCAAAGTAACCGAAACGGAATTGGTGCCAGAGTTGAAATCTACGGCGCTTGGGGTAAACAAATCAGAGATGTTCGAAGTGGAGAAGGTTTCAGATATATGAGCACTCTTAATGTTCATTTCGGTATTGGAACTGCCACAGTAATTGACCAAGTAATCATCAGATGGCCTTCGGGAATTGTTGACACTTACAACAATGTTACTCCTAATCAATTATTGTTTGCATTGGAAGGTGCCACATTAGGCACAAATTCTTTTGAGAACTCTGTATTCACCGTGTATCCTAACCCGGTTAAAAACAACATAAACATCACCATAAATACTGCCAATCCTGTGGAATTTACTTCAGCTCAAATATTTGATTTGAATGGTAGAATGGTTCAACAAAGTGGTGTTCAAAACCAAACCATTACTGTAGACCAATTGGCCACCGGAACTTACATCTTAATGTTGAAAGACTCACAAGGAAAAGATTATTCTCAAAAATTCGTGAAAGAATAAATCACTAATCCTTATTCATAAAAAAAGTCCTCTCGTTTATAACAAGAGGACTTTTTATTTATTGCAGTTGGTTATTTTAGAACACTCTCAACAAATTAAATCCGAAGTAAACATCTCCTTTACCCCAATCACCTGCTGTACTCCCTAAAAATCCAGCTTCATGCATTCCTTGAGAATTGCTAAAATGCATTTGGAATACGTGTCCTCCGGTTTCTAAATCAACCCCGATAGAAAGAGGATCGCGAAACGGAGAACTGCTTGAACGGTTTAAATGAGCCGCATAATCAACATTTAAAGACCAACGCTTAGCAAACTTATACCTGCCGCCCATTCCGATAGCATATTGACTGTTATCTTGATTGTCATCAATCACAAAATTTTCGTGAAAATAGGTAGGCGCCAATTCCAAAGACAAATTGTTGTTAAACTTTCTTGAAACTAAAAGTTGTGTTACATAAGTCAATCGGTTGTCGAATTTCATTTCGGGATAAAGACTTTCCTTTAGTGTATTGTTGATGGTCAAACTGGTAAACCCTGCGATAGCAAAAGGAAATCCATTGGTTTCTTGGGATTTGAGCAAAAACTTACCCGAAAAGTCATAGGCAATTTCACTTCTCGCGCCACTGATGGTAAACCATTCATTGAGTCCGTATACAAATTTTAATTGGGTGACCGCATTATCCAATCCGTAGAAACCCTCAAAACCGTCTTTTACCGAACCGAATCGGTGGGCAACTATAAAATACAAATCCCCTTTGGCAGCCAACTTAGTAGATTCGATATTGACAATCTTTAATCCCTTAAAGGCCGCCTCTACTTTGCTCTTTCCGGTTGCAACGGTATCTATTTCATTTAACAAATCATCTTGAGCCAGAACGCTCAAGGGAAACAAAAACATTAATAAAGCTTTTTTCATAGTTTGATAGTTACATTTTTAAACAATTTTTTTTAGTATTATTCGACCACGGTGCATTGGTCCATCTGAATTTCTTCAAGTAAATCATCAAAACCCACCAAACGTCCTTTTAAATTAATCGAATCTTGGGCTTTAATATTTTCAGGGAGTTTGCCGGCAAAACGGGCAGACAACTTTTCATCCACCGTGATAATTTTATTGGCTACATCAATATTGGAAATTTTGCCGCGTAAAGCTACTGTTTTGTCTAAATATTTGGCGTTTGCTAAACTGTCGTTATCCGTAAAAGAAGTAAAAATATCCTGAACAGTGGTCGTGAAATTAGCTTCTTCAGAGGCTATATCTCTATGGTCTTGGTAAATGTATTTGTACGTACCAAAGCCAACTACCAATATAATAAGTGCTAAAATAAAAACCTTTTTCTTCATAAAAACGTTAATTTATAATTATGTAATGTAAACTTAAGTCATTTTATTTATTAAATTTATTGAAAAAAAATTAAAATCATGAAAAAGAATATCCTCTTAATTTCAGTTTTTGCTATCGGCACAGTTCTTGTCAGTAGTTGTTCCAATGATTCTTCTGATGATTTATCAGGCATTGACGGTCTTGACGAAGTAACTTATACCAATACTGTAAAAAGTATTATCGATAACAATTGTATCTCTTGTCATGCCGCTACACCCATAAACGGTGCGCCAATGTCTTTAACCACATACGAAAATGTTAAGGATGCGGTTCAAAACAGAGGATTGTTAGACAGAATATCCCGAGCACAAGGTGAGCCGGGCATGATGCCAAATGGCGGAACCCGTTTACCGCAAGCGGTTATAGACCAGGTGTTTGCTTGGAATGCACAAGGATTAAACGAATAAGTATTTGCTATGAAAAAAATATTTTTTTACAGTTTGTTAATGGTCACTCTGCAAAGTGTTGCCCAGACCAAGTTGGTAACCAAAACCGGAAAAATTACTTTCGAAGCTTCGGTACCGGCTTTTGAAGAAGTAAAAGCTAAAAACGAATCGGTTACTTGTATTCTTAATCCGGCTACGGGAGAAATTGCCAGCTTGGCACTAATGAAGGGATTTCGCTTTAAAGTGGCATTGATGGAAGAACATTTCAACGAAAATTATGTCGAAAGTGATAAATATCCGAAAGCTACTTTTAAAGGAAAGATAGATGGTTTCGACTTAAGCAAACTCACTGCAACGGCTAAAGATTACACCATAAAAGGTAAACTGGAATTGCACGGAAAAACCAAAGACATTACAATAACCGCAAAAATCAAGAAAACCGATGCCGGAGTAGAAATCGACTCCAATTTCACCGTCAACACTGATGATTTTGATATTGAAATTCCGAGTGTCGTCAGCAAGAAATTAACTAAAAAGGTCGCTGTGAATTTAGATTTTACACTAAAATAAAAAAATCCCCTGATTGCTCAGGGGATTTTTTTTATAAAATTACTTTTTCATACAAATCCAATTTATCAAGGTGCAACAACGTTCTGTTGTCATCATTGCTTCTGGAAAACATTGGTAGAAATTTGGCTCCAAAAATTATTTCTTTAAAAGAATAAGAAGTTCTTTTGACTACGGTTGTGCTAAACATATCATCAAAAACTTTGAGATATACGAGGATTTCACCATTGGTATTTCTATAATCTTCTTCTGTTAGATTATAGAACGGACTATTTTCTGTAATAGGATGCACCAAAGTCCAACTCAAAGTCAAGGCGTTTATTTTGGCCAATTCCAAATCTAGATTGTAGAATTTATTAATCAACTTTCCGTTTTCTTCCACGGTCATTCCCAAAGTCATTTTGGCTTCAGCATCGGTTAGATTGGTGTTTTTATACGGCGAAAGTCGAATCATCAAGGCGGTTCCACTGCCAAACGGCGCTATTAAAGCATTTTGGGAAAACATTAAAAAAGCTTTTGGCATACTGAATCTTCCGTAAAACAAACCGGTAGCAATGGCAAAACTCAGCAAACCAAACAAGGCCTCTACTGCCGCTAAAAAACTAGTTAAAAAACCACTCGGACTAATATGTCCGTAACCAACGGTTGTATAGGTTTGGATACTAAAGAAAAAAGCTTGTCCAAATTTATCCAAAGGTTTAGTGGCAATGATACCTTTTAAATGCTCTACACCTATCATATAGTACAAACTGGCAAAACAAAAATTCACCACAAAATAAAACAACACTATAATCAACATGAATTTCCAGCGCGGAATGTTGACCATGGTATGGTACCAACTGATGCTGTCAAAAAAGCCAATGCCAGTTTTCTTTACATTGGCGTTTCCGTTTTTGGTAATAAATCGACCGCCATAACTGGTTGCGTTGGTACCAAATCCGGTATTGCTATCGGTTTTGGCTTTTTTGTTGATTTTCTTTAAAAATGCCATTCTTGCTATTTAATTTACCTTTTTTTCCATCACATAATCGTCCATTACATAGCCTTTGCCGATGTCGATTACTTCTTCTTTTGTAATTTCAAACCCCAGTTTTTTATAAAAATCTTGCGCCGTATTGTATTTGTTGACATTCAGAAACAACGCCATGTTGTTGTGCTTTTTAGCTTCCTTGGCAATATAATCCAACAAAAGGTTTCCGATGCCTTTCCCTTGTTGGGTTGACAGGACATAAATTTTGTGAATCTTGGTTTTGCTGGTTTGGTTACAATCAAATTCATAAGATGCAAAACCTACTGCTCTATTGTTTTCTTTGGCCACAATAAAATGATGCTGTTTTTCATTCGCTTGAGTTTGAAGCGAAGCCACGCTGTACATCATTTCCATCATATACTTGAGTTGTTGCTCACTTAAGATGGTTCCGTACGTTTTGGGCCAAACTTCTTCGGCTATCGCTCTGATATCAGTAAAATTGGTGTCTGAATTATTTTCGATAACGATCATTGATTATCTCTTTAATGCAGATTCGTAGGTATTAATCCAATCTTCTACGGAAATTTTTTGTGTCAATTCGGCTATCAAATCATACGGGATGTCATCAAACTTTTTGAAACGCACACAGCTTTTTCCCATATCGAGTTTGTATTTACAGCGCTTAGTGTATTCGGCCACAAACCAATCGTGCAAATTTTTATCGGCATAAATACCCATGTGGTAAAAAGCCACGAAGTTTTTTTGCGAAGCCATCCCCATGAACGGCAGCGGATCTTTGGGATTGCAATGGTAACCGTTTGGGTAAATAGAATGCGGCACACAATAGCCCATCATGCCGTAGCCCATTGATTCTTGAAAACCTTTCGGCAAGTTGTCATTGATGGCTTTTCGGAGTTTTTGAATTACTTCTTTTCGGTCCGATGGCAATTCGTTTATATAATCATCGACAGTCAGTGCTTTAGATTGCATGGTTTTAGATTTTGTTTCTCAAAAATAGAAATAATTTTATAGATTTACGTATTGAATAGTATTACAAAGTTATGTCCAATAATCCGCTAAGAAAAGACAAAACGTGCTTAAATTGCCGACACGTTGTTGAAAACCGATTCTGTCCCAATTGCGGTCAGGAAAACACCGATACCCGTAAAACTTTTGTTCAGTTATTTATTCATTTTTTTGAAGACTTAACCCATTACGAAAACTCGTTTTGGAAAACCATCCGAAACTTGATTTTTAAGCCTTCGGCGTTAACCAAAGAATATCTTTCGGGCAAGCGAATGTCTTACTTAGCTCCTATTCGTCTTTATATTTTTATCAGTTTTGTAACCTTCTTTTTGATTTCTATTATTCCAGACAATCCAAGTGAGGAAATTGTTGAAGTAAGCCAAACCGCAGCCAAAGAGCAAGCCATAACTACTGACCCCATTGCAAAAACAGAGGACAATCTCGAAAAAAAGAAATGGATAGCCAATATGGAAAAAAAGGGTTATATCGATAAGAAAGCTGCCGATTCGTTGCAAAAAGCAGTGAGTCAACGAGAGGAAAGCGATGACGCGAGCGATTATATGAATTTTGGTTACCGTTCGGTGGAACATTTAGACTCGATTCAAAAATTTGGCAAAGCCGATGAAAAACTTTCTGATTGGGAGTATTGGATCAACAAAAAAATCTTGTTGGTTAAAAAAGGAAAAACTAAAGAAGAGGTTTATGAAAAGTTAATGGAATCCTTTACCCGAAACATCCCCAAAGCTTTATTTATTTACATGCCTTTGTTTGCATTTGTGCTTTGGTTGTTTCAAAGTAAAAAACGATGGTACTATTTTGACCACGGCATTTTCACCTTGCATTACTTTTCCTTTTTATTATTAGCTTCCTTAATTCTCGAGTTGTTCAATTTCTTTATCGGAATGCTCGGTAATCATTGGGTTTTAAACACTATCGTTTATATCGTTGACTCGGTGATTATTGTGTATATGCTTTATTATTTTTTCCCGGCACACCACCGATTTTATGAACAAAGTAGGTTTAAAACCATAATCAAAGGTATCTTTATCTTTTTTATCAATCTGATTATTCTAACATTTATATTGATTGGACTTTTCTTCTTTTCATTTATTAACATTCATTAACTATGATTAAAAAAATAATTACACTGTCACTACTCATTGCGTTATTTACAGGCTGTAACGCTCAAAAATCAAATAGCCCAAAGTCCGATAAAAAAACGGTGGTCAATACGTACATCAATTCTATTTCGACGGAGCGTTTGCGCACGAATCTGACTTACATAGCTTCTGACGAAATGGAAGGGCGAGAAACCGGTAGCGCCGGACAAAAGAAAGCGGGACAATACATGATTGACTTTTACAAAAGCCATGGCGTATCTTTTCCGAAAGGAGCTAAAGATTACTACCAACCCATTCCGGCTGCCTTTTTAAATGCCAAAAGAAATGAAAACCTACCCGATTCGGAGAACATTTGGGCCTATATCGAAGGTTCGGAAAAACCTAATGAAATAGTGGTAATTTCTGCTCACTATGACCATGTTGGTGTTAAAAACGGACAAGTATACAACGGTGCCGATGATGACGGTTCGGGCACTGTGGCTTTGATGGAAATGGCCGTAGCTTTTCAAAAGGCCAAAAACGAAGGTCACGGACCAAAGCGTTCTATCCTAATCTTACACGTAACGGGTGAAGAACACGGTTTGCACGGTTCGCGTTACTATTCGGAAAATCCATTATTCCCTTTAAAAAATACCGTAGCCGATGTCAATATTGACATGATTGGTCGTCGCGATGATTTTCATAAAGACAGTAATAATTATGTGTACGTAATTGGTTCCGATTATTTATCTTCTGACCTTTACAACATTTGCGAAAGCGTAAACAAAGAATACATCAATCTTACCATTGATTACAAATACAACGATAAAAATGACCCTAATCGTTTTTACTATCGTTCTGACCATTACAACTTTGCCAAAAACGGAATCCCGTCAGTATTTTTGTTCAACGGCACGCATGCCGATTACCACAAACCCGGAGATGATGTAAGCAAAATAGAATTTGATGCACTAACTAAAAGAACGCAATATGCTTTTGCTATTGCTTGGGAAATTGCCAACAGGCATAAAAAATTAGTAGTGGATAAGAAGGATAAGTAGTAAACCTCGTTAGTTATACAAACAAAAAAAGCCTCCATTATCTGGAGGCTTTATAATTTTGGGTGAAAGACGGGTCTCGAACCCGCGACCTTCGGAACCACAATCCGACGCTCTAACCAACTGAGCTACAATCACCATGTACTGCTTTACAAAGCCGTAGCTTCTTTTGCGAGTGCAAATATACTGCAAAAGTTATCTTTTGCAAACATTCTTTTTATTTTTTTAAATCAAATCCGATAAGCTATTGACTGCCACATACCTTTCAGTGGTGAAACCTTCGGCATATTCTACCCCAACCAATCTTCCAAAGTCCTGAGAGCGGTAATTGATGCTTTCTAAAAAGTTTTTAGTTGCAATTGGCGTAATGGGCTCGTTGGAGTTTTCAGAATAAAACTGCGAACTGTAAGCCAATATCGATTGGGTTTTTTGCGTTATAAAATCGGTTATATCCACTACAAAATCGGGTTCAATATTTTTCCATTGGATATAATGGTACACTACTTTTGGTCGCCATGCTTCTTGCACAACACCTTCATGTGTGGTTTCAATCCTTCTCAATCCCGATAAAAAGCATGCATCCGAAACCAGCTTGCTGCCTTTTGCATGATCAATGTGTCGGTCTTCAATAGCGTTGCAAATCACTATCTCCGGACGGTATTTTCGCAATCTCTTGATGATTTCCATTTGATGGGCTTCATCATTGACAAAAAAACCATCGCGCATGTCTAAGTTCTCACGAACGGAAATGCCGAGTATCTCCGCTGCCAATTGGGATTCCTTATTTCTGATTTCTACCGAACCACGGGTTCCGAGTTCACCACGGGTCAAATCGATGATGCCGACTTTTTTTCCGCGGGAAACTTCTTTGGCGATGGTACCGCTGCAACCCAATTCTACATCATCGGGATGCGCTCCGAAAGCTACTATATCTAGTTTCATACTGTTATTTTGAAGTGACAAAAATACAACTTACACTATAGATTTTCTCATTGTCATAGATTTATTCACCGTTTCCCGGAATTCATCCTCGGGAACACTGTCTTTGGTGATGCCGCAACCGATAAAAAGTACTGCTGTATCGCCAACAATTTTCATGCAACGCAAATTGACAAACAAATCGGATTGCTCGGTTCGGAACGTGGTCAAATCAATATTTAGTTCGCCTAAAAAACCGGAGTAATATTCGCGTTCGTAGTTTTCATTTTTAAGAATAAAATCCTTAGCCGTTTCTTTGGGCAAACCGCAAACCGCCGAAGTGGGATGCAAAGCCGAAATGATGTTGGCTATTGCTTTTTTGGATTTGGCAGTAGCCGAAATATCGGTTTTGATATGCCACAAATTTCCGGCTTTCACAGAATACGGACTGGAAACTGTCATTTCACTGACTTTATCCTGTAAATTGGTGGTAATAAATTCGGTCACCAATCGTTGTTCTTCGGTTTCTTTTTGGGGCCAAATGACATTCTCCGCATTGGTTGCTATTTGCGTTCCCGCCAAGGCAACAGTTTGCAATGCTCTTCGATTGATTTTGAGAAACTGTTCCGGTGTGGCTCCCATCCACAAACCAATTTTGGGATGAAAAAAACAATATTTAAAAGCCGTCGGATAAAAAGCAATTAACTTCTTGAATACGGTTTCCAAATCAAATTGTCTCAAAAGCACTTCTTCCTTTCGGGACAGCACCACTTTTTCAAAAGTACCTTTAACTATTGCCTCAATTCCTCTTTGCACCAAATTCTCGAACACTATTTTAGCGGTTTCATCAATCTCTTGAGAAATGGTATTGGCTACTACATAATCGGTTAGAATAATCTTTTCCACATAAACATCCGATTGCTTTTGAGGAACAAACGGAATCAAGTCGCCATCAAAAGGCGCAAAAACAAATCCTTTTGCAGCATAATCCTCCAGAAAATACAGATGATCGTTCTTTTGGAACAATCCCACCATTCTATCCGAATTGGGTTTTGCATACAACACAAAAGGCAATTGCTGTTCTTGGTGTGTTTTGACTTTGATGAATAAATCGGTCATGATCTTCTGGGTAAAATCATATTGGTCAACTTACAAAGCGAGATGAGTTTGTCGTGCTCATCTGTGATTTTTATTTCCCAAAGATGAATACTTCTCCCTTGGTGAATAATTCTGGCGGTACAATACACTATGCCTTCACGCTTGCTTTTCAAATGATTGGCAGATATTTCAATCCCACGCACTTCTTGCTTATCGGTATTGATGAACATTAACGAAGCTGCGCTTCCGACACTTTCGGCTAAGGCTACCGTAGCGCCACCATGCAACAATCCCATCGGTTGGTGCACTCTGGAATTCACCGGCATTTTAGCAGTTAAATAACCTTCACCGGCATCGATATATTCTATTTCTAAGGTTTGCATCAAAGTGTTGTTACACCATTCGTTGCATAATTGGAGTACTTTTTCTTTATCAAAGGACATAGCTTTTTTTTGTAAAAATACTACTTATTTGGCATAAGGAAAACAAATCAAAACTTCACTTTTAAAAATCAGTCATACTAAAACCTCATTTTTTACGTTATTCCTACATAGAATTTCAAATCTCAAATTTCAAATTTTCAAATTAATACCTACATTTACCACCCGAGACCATAAGGTCGAACGGTACAAAGTAAAAATTCAACATACATGCGCAATATTATTATCCTTTTCATTGTTGGTTTGGCCATCTCCGTGAGTTCTTGTCGTGAAGACTTTCAATTCGAACCCAGTACCGGCGATTTGACTTTTTCCAAAGACACGGTTTATTTAGATACGGTTTTCACCAACATTGGTTCGAGTACTTATACTTTGAAAGTGTATAATAAAAGTGATAAAGATATTAGCATTCCCACCATCCAATTGGGCCGTGGTCAAGCATCCAAATACCGTATGACCGTTGATGGTATGATAGGCGAAAACAACCGCGTGTTTCACAATGTCGAATTATTAGCCAAAGACAGTTTGTACATTTTCATAGAAGTGACTTCTGATGTAGCTTTAGCCAATCCGACGGATTTTTTATACACCGATGTTATTGAATTCCGTCATGGGAATGGAGAAGTTCAGGATGTGGATTTGGTGACTTTAATACAAGACGCTTATTTCTTATATCCAAGGCGATTTGATGATGGTACCACTGAAACTTTGCCAATAGGTGATGAAGAAGTTTATGGTTTTTTCTTGGATGAAAATGACCCTGTTAACGGCAATGAATATGTTTGGGGCAATGACAAACCATATGTTATCTATGGATATGCCGCAGTTCCTACCGGAAAGACGCTCAATGTTCAACCGGGAGCAAGAGTCCATTTTCATGCTGAATCAGGTTTGATTGTTGGCAATGGCGGTTCATTAAGAGTCAACGGTCAATTATCTACTACAGAAGCTTTGGAAAACGAAATCATCTTTGAAGGCGATCGATTAGAACCCGGTTTCTCAGACGTTCCCGGACAATGGGGAACGATATGGCTGACCGATGGCAGTACCAATAATTACATCGAACATTTGACGTTGAAAAACGCCGTAGTTGGTTTATTAATCGACCACAATGACGGCACCACCACGACCATCAAAAACAGTCAAATTTATGATTGTTCGAATATGGGAATTTATGCTAAAACAGCTAAAATATATGGCGAAAACTTAGTAATCAACACTGCCGGACAGTATGCTTTGGCGTGTACGCTTGGCGGAAGTTATGAATTCAAACACTGCACTTTTAACAACAATTGGTCGAGTTCCCGGCAATTGGCAGTTAGAATTGACAATTATTACACCGACAATACGACCAACCAGCAAGTGGCTTTCGATTTGGAACAAGCCAATTTTTACAACTGTATTATTTTTGGGTCCAATCAAATTGAATTGTTTTTAGACAAAAGTACGATTAGTCCGGAAACCAATTGGACTGCACCAATTTTCAGCAAGTGCCAAATTAAATTCAACAACGTTAACAATCAGTTTACCAACAATCCCGATTATGCTTTCTTAAACGATACCAATGAAATAATCAGAAACGGCACGCCTGATTTCTTAGATATTTATAACAACAAACTATTTATCGGAGCCGATTCGGACGCTAAAAACTTTGGAGTAGACGTAGGCGTTCCGAATGATATTTTAGGAAATCCACGCAATGGTGTGTTCGATTTAGGAGCCTACAATTCAATTGTATTTCCGGAGGATTAATTTTTTCAAAACTGATTTTAGGTTTCGTTTTTTTAGCCTAAATTTGCACCTACAACAACAACTAATAAAAACACAATGATTCATTTCTTCGGAAACGAAAGTACTACTGTTTTTGCCGTACAAGCGCAAAACGAACTTTCGGCAGAAACTATCTCAAAATTAAACTGGCTTTTTGCCAACGCACATAAAATAGAAAAATCCGTACTGACGGATTTTTTTGTTGGTCCACGTGCCGCCATGGTAACCCCTTGGAGTACCAATGCCGTTGAAATTACCCAAAACATGGGCATCGAAGGCATCATCAGAATTGAAGAATTCGAAAAAGTAACCGAAAAATTTACCGATTTCGACCCAATGCTTTCGCAAAAATACAGCGAATTAACCCAAGATATTTTCACCATTAATATCGAACCGGAACCGATTTTAGAAATTGAGGACATTGCCGCTTACAACCAACAAGAGGGTTTGGCTTTAAGCGCTGAAGAGGTTGATTATTTAAATGGAGTAGCACTCAAAATTGGCCGCAAATTGACTGATTCAGAAGTGTTTGGTTTCTCGCAAGCCAATTCAGAACACTGTCGTCACAAAATCTTCAACGGGACTTTTGTCATTGATGGCGAAGAAAAAGAAACTTCATTATTCAAACTTATCAAAAAAACATCAGCCGAAAATCCAAACGATATTGTTTCGGCTTATAAAGATAACGTAGCTTTTGTCAAAGGTCCAAAAGTTACCCAATTCGCACCCAAAAGTGCCGACAAGCCTGATTTCTACGAAACCAAAGAATTTGATTCGGTGATTTCCTTAAAAGCGGAAACCCATAATTTCCCAACAACCGTAGAACCATTCAATGGTGCTGCCACCGGTTCGGGTGGAGAAATCAGAGATAGATTGGCTGGCGGACAAGGTTCGTTACCCTTAGCCGGAACTGCTGTTTACATGACCGCATATTCTCGTTTGGCAGCCAATCGCGATTGGGAAAACGGAATGAACGAGCGACAATGGTTGTACCAAACCCCAATGGATATTTTAATCAAAGCTTCCAATGGTGCTTCTGATTTCGGGAATAAGTTTGGGCAACCGTTAATCACAGGTTCTATTCTGACTTTTGAACACGAAGAAGAACCCGAGGCAACGTCGAACGGAGCGAAGCTAAACAGAAAGCTCGGTTACGACAAAGTCATCATGCAAGCAGGCGGCATTGGTTACGGAAAATTAGATCAATCCATCAAAAAGAGACCGACATCCGGAGATAAAATCGTAATCCTTGGTGGTGAAAATTACCGAATCGGAATGGGTGGTGCTGCTGTTTCCTCAGCTGACACGGGTGCTTTTGGTTCGGGAATTGAATTAAATGCCATCCAACGTTCCAACCCTGAAATGCAAAAACGCGCGGCAAATGCCATTCGCGGTTTGGTAGAAAGTGATAACAATCCGATTGTTTCTATTCACGATCACGGCGCGGGCGGACATTTAAATTGTCTTTCCGAATTGGTGGAAGAAACCGGTGGTTTGATTGATTTAGATAAATTGCCAGTAGGTGATCCAACGCTTTCTGCTAAAGAAATCATTGGCAACGAATCTCAGGAAAGAATGGGATTGGTCATTGGTCAAAAAGATATTGATACGTTACAACGCATTGCCGATAGAGAACGTTCTCCGATGTATCAAGTTGGTGAAGTAACCGATAATCAACGCTTCACTTTTGAAAGCAAAACAACCGGTGCCAAACCAATGGATTTCGCCTTGGAAGACATGTTTGGCAGTTCGCCAAAAACCATCATGGCGGATAAAACCATCGATAGAAATTACACCGATTTAGAATATAGCAGCGATTACATCCAAGATTATTTAAGAGATGTCTTGAAATTAGAAGCGGTAGCTTGTAAAGATTGGTTGACCAATAAAGTGGATCGTTGCGTAGGCGGAAGAGTTGCCAAACAACAATGCGCCGGACCATTACAGTTGCCTTTAAATAATGTTGGTGTAATGGCGTTGGATTTCAACGGAAAAGAAGGAATTGCCACTTCCATCGGTCACGCTCCTATTTCGGCTTTAATCGATCCGAAAGCCGGAAGCAGAAACGCCATTGCCGAAGCGTTATCCAATATTATTTTTGCGCCGTTAAAAGACAACTTGAAAAGCGTTTCGTTGTCAGCCAACTGGATGTGGGCTTGTAAAAACGAAGGTGAAGATGCCCGTTTGTACGAAGCGGTTCAGGCTTGTTCTGATTTTGCTATCGAATTAGGCATCAACATTCCCACCGGAAAAGATTCGCTATCCATGAAGCAGAAATACCCGAACGATGAAGTGATTGCACCGGGAACGGTCATTATTTCGGCGGCCGGAAATTGTTCCAATATTACTAAAGTCGTTGAGCCGGTGCTGCAAAGAAATGGCGGTTCGATTTATTATATCAATTTGTCGCAAGACGAATTTAAATTGGGCGGAAGTTCATTTGCCCAAACCCAAAATAAAATTGGTTCAGAAACACCGACCATTAAAGACTCGGCTTTCTTCAAAAAAGCCTTCAACACCATTCAGGATTTAATCAAAGACCGACAAATCGTTGCCGGACATGATATCGGAAGCGGTGGTTTGATTACGACTTTGTTGGAAATGTGTTTTGCCGATAATCATTTAGGAGCCAAAATCGATTTCTCTTCATTGGAAGAAAATAATTTGGTCAAAATCCTATTCGCTGAAAACATCGGATTGGTATTGCAAGCCAAAGACGACGCTACATTCGAAAAAGCTTTAGAAGGAATTGAATACTTCAAAATAGGACAAGTTCAGGATTCAGAATCATTGACTATTGAAGATTTAGTGCTTGACATTCGTGCTTTAAGAGACGTTTGGTTTGAAACTTCATATTTGTTAGACCAAAAACAAACCAAAAACAATACGGCTAGAGAGCGTTTTAACAATTACAGCCAACAAGCTTTACACTATCAATTCCCAAGTCATTTTACAGGTTTAAAACCGGTAATCGACAATAGCAAACCACGTCCGAAAGCAGCCATCATCCGCGAAAAAGGAAGCAATTCTGAGCGTGAAATGGCGAATGCGATGTACTTGGCCGGATTTGATGTGAAAGACGTTCACATGACCGATTTGATCTCTGGTAGAGAAACACTGGAAGACATACAATTTATTGGAGCTGTCGGTGGTTTTTCTAATTCCGATGTTTTGGGTTCTGCCAAAGGTTGGGCCGGAGCGTTTTTATACAATGAAAAAGCCAACACCGCTTTAAAGAATTTCCTAAAACGCGAAGACACTTTATCTGTCGGAATTTGCAACGGCTGTCAATTGTTCATGGAATTAGAAGTCATCAATCCGGAACACGAAGTGCACGGTAAAATGAAACACAATGATTCGCACAAACACGAAAGCATTTTTACTTCGGTTAAAGTACAAGAAAACCATTCGGTAATGCTAAAAACACTTGCCGGAGCTACACTGGGTGTTTGGGTTTCACATGGTGAAGGAAAATTCCATTTGCCTTATGAAGAAAGTCAGTATAACATCGTAGCCAAATATGCTTACGAGGGCTATCCTGCCAATCCAAACGGTTCCGATTATAACACGGCGATGCTGTGTGACAAAACCGGAAGACATTTGGTGATGATGCCTCACATCGAGCGTTCTACTTTCCCATGGAATTGGGCATATTATCCTGGTGATAAAAAAGACGAAGTTTCGCCATGGATTGAAGCCTTTGTCAATGCCAGAGAATGGATTGAAAACAGATAAATAAAAAAAGCTCCTAAAATTCAGGAGCTTTTTCATTTGTATTAATCATCTTTCTAAAATCTGTATCCAATCGTGGCTTGGTACCACATATTTTTATATCGCGGTGTATCCGAAGTTCCGTCACCGTTATTGTTCTTTACATCCCAACCGGCTCTCAAACCAATAACCATTCGATCAACATTAAAATCTACGCCACCGGTTAAACCAAAAGTGTTTTTGCGAAGATTGGCATTGCTGAATTCTTCTTCCTGCGTAGCCGAAATAGTACCGCCTTCAAAGTCATCTTTTTGCTTGGTTAAATAAGAAAACTGAGGTCCGAATAAAATAGAAACACTCTCAACCGGTCTAAATGAAACCAAAAGTGGTACATCTATATAGTTAGACGTTCTGGTCATTTCGTAAGTACTTCCTAAAAATGTTCCTGAAGACTTGAAACCCTTTTGAGAAAATAAAACCTCAGGTTGAAGCCCAAAATACCGTCCCAAAGGAATTGAAACAAAACCTCCAAGTACAAAACCCACTTTAGAATCTGCTACAAAATCATCCCCTTCAGAGTCATATACATTCGATAAGTTGACACCTCCTTTTATCCCTACAGATATTTCAGAACGGTTATCAGTTCCTGTCTTCTCGTCTGTTTGTGCCAAAGCACCCGTTGTTGATAGCGTAATCATTGCGATTACCATAATTACTCTTTTCATAGTTCTAATAATTTAAATTTATAAGTAAAATTTACTTCCATTAATTTTCTGTTTAAAAGAATAACAATACGGTAAATTTCGCCATTACCCTTTGAATACTCCTTACAGAACTATGCTAATGATTTACATAATTATGGCGTGCCCCTTGCCCAGCCTAGAGCCTATGAAATGGGGCCGGGCTATCCGCTATATCTTTTGATGGTTAAGAGCATTATCCTAAAAAGAAACACATCGACAAACCATCAAAAGGATGCCGCTCCTATCCCTCACGCAAGGAACTACAAAAAGAAAACTCTCTTCAACATTCCGATAACGGGTACAAAAAAATGCCTTACTGCAATCAGAAAACTTACTCCTTCAAGCAAATAACAATCTAGTTGCACAATGTCACCCTGAGCTTATCGAAGAGCATTTAAAACAAAAAACCCTGTCCAAATAAATGAACAGGGTTTCAAAAAAAAGGCGGCGACACGAGCCTGCGACTGCGCCGCACCGCTTAAAAACAAGAAAGCCTGTCTAAAAGACAG
>NZ_JAAQQU010000105.1:399591-690335 GCF_011742145.1 Flavobacterium sp. J49
AATTGACTTTCGAAGATGTAACTACCAATGGTAATTGTGCAGGTTCTTATTCTGTAACCAGAACTTGGACTGCTACTGATGCTTGTGGAAATACTGCTTCAGCTTCACAAACTATTAACGTACAAGACGTAACAGCTCCGGTGATTACCACTCAAGCTTCTAATATCAACGTTGAATGTGATGGTAATGGAAACGAATTGGCTATTTACACTTGGTTAACTAATAATGGTGGCGCAACAGCTACTGATGAATGTTCACCTGTAACTTGGTCTAACAACTTTAGCGAGATTGCTAATGATTGTTCGGCAGCGGTTACCGTTGTGTTTACAGCTACAGATGAGTGTGGAAATACTGCCTCTACATCGGCTACCTTTACCGTTAACGATACTCAAAACCCGCTTGCACCAGAGGCACCTGCTAACGTAACTGTTGCTTGTGCGGCTGATGTACCGGCTAATGTTTCACTTACAGCTATCGACAACTGTTCAGGTGAAATAACTGTTCAAGGGGTAGATACTTTAACGCAAGGTAACTGTGCAAACTCGTTCACTGTAACCAGAACTTGGACTTTCACTGATGCTTGTGGAAATGCATCTTCTGTATCTCAAACTATTACGGTAAATGACACTATTGCTCCGGTAGCTCCTGAAGCACCAGCTAATATAACTGTAGCTTGTTCGGCTGACGTACCGGCTAATGTTTCGCTTACGGCTATCGACAACTGTTTAGGTGAAATAACTGTTCAAGGGGTAGATACCACAACACAAGGTAACTGTCCGAACTCGTTCTCTGTAACCAGAACTTGGACTTTCACTGATGCTTGTGGAAACTCATCTTCTGTATCTCAAACTATTAATGTAGTTGACGATGTTGCTCCAACAGCTCCTGAAGCTCCAGCTAATATAACTGTAGCTTGTGCCGAAGATGTTCCTGCAATGATTTCTCTAACTGCGACTGATAACTGTGGTGATTCAATAACTGCTCAAGGTGTAGATACTACAACACAAGGTAACTGTCCGAACTCGTTCTCTGTAACCAGAACTTGGACTTTCACTGATGCTTGTGGAAACTCATCTTCTGTATCTCAAACAATCAATGTAGTTGACGATGTTGCTCCAACAGCTCCTGAAGCTCCAGCTAATATAACTGTAGCTTGTGCAGAAGATGTTCCTGCAATGATTTCTCTAACTGCGACTGATAACTGTGGTGATTCAATAACTGCTCAAGGAGTAGATACTACAACACAAGGTAACTGTCCGAACTCGTTCTCTGTAACCAGAACTTGGACTTTCACTGATGCTTGTGGAAATGCATCTTCTGTATCTCAAATGATTAATGTAGTTGACGATGTTGCCCCAATAGCTCCTCAAGCACCTGCTGACATAACTGTAGCTTGTGCAGATGATGTTCCTGCAATGATTTCACTTACTGCAACGGATAACTGTGGGGATTCAATAACTGTTCAAGGTGTTGACACTGTTGTTCAAGGAGATTGTCCTAACTCGTTTATCGTAACCAGAACATGGACATTTGCTGATGCTTGTAATAACACTTCTTCTGTATCACAAACTATTAGTGTAAATGATACTATTGCTCCGGTTACTCCTGAAGCACCTGCCAACATAACTGTTGCTTGTATCGGAGAAGTTCCTGCAATGATTTCACTTACTGCAACGGATAACTGTGGTGATTTTATCACTGTAGATGGTGTTGACAGCACTATTCAAGGAGATTGTCCGAACTCGTTCACTGTAACCAGAACTTGGACTTTCACCGATGCTTGTAATAACACTTCTTCTGTATCTCAAACCATTAGTGTTGTAGACGAAACTGCTCCGGTAGCTCCTGAAGCACCAGCTGATGTAACAGTAAGTTGTGCCGGTGATGTGCCTGCAACTATTTCGCTTACTGCTTTTGATAATTGTGGTGAATCCATAACTGCACAAGGTATTGATTCAACAACTGCCGGTAACTGTCCGAACTCGTTCACTGTAACCAGAACTTGGACTTTCACTGATGCTTGTAATAATACTTCATCTGTATCGCAAACCATTACTGTTAATGACACTGTTGCCCCAACATTTAATGAGGTAGCACCTGCTAACACTACTGCTTCATGTGACAACATTCCTGCTGCAGCTGTATTAACCGCAACTGATAATTGTGGAACAGCAACAGTATCGATGGTAGAGACTATCGTTCAAGGAAACTGTCCGTCTAACTATGAAATTACCAGAACATGGACAGCTACTGATGTTTGTGGAAATACTAGCACACAAACGCAAACCATTGGAGTTTCTGACACTGTTGGACCGGTATTAATAACACCATTAGATCCAAAAGTGGATGTAGATTGTACAGAAATCCCTGCTCCTCCTACTTTAGAGTTTACGGATAACTGTTCTGCTGTTGGTACACCGGTATATACTGAAACCGCATCGGAAGTTAATAATGGTTCATATACAATTACCAGAACTTGGGTCGTGTCTGATGCTTGTGGTAATTTATCGCAAACTTATACTCAATATGTATATGTAAATCAAATCTCTGAGGTAATTGATCTTGATGAAGTTCAAACTAGTAGTACTATTAATGAAAATATATCTTTAGATTCATTCTTACCTACCGGTATTAGTGGTGGAACATGGACGAATGTAGATAATGTTGGAGGATTTAACTCGGCTAACAACACGTTCAATCCATTTGAAATTACACCAGGTGTATATTTATTCAGCTATACTGTTTATAACGGTACTTGTCCAACTGTATACAATTTGCCAATATCTATCGGTGGAGTTCAACCTTGTGAAGCCATTATCATTCATAATGCCTTTACGCCAAATGGTGACGCTTTCAACCAATATTTTAATATCGAAAATATTGAAGACATCGCTTGTTATCCGACAAATAATGTTCAAATTTACAACCGCTGGGGAGTTTTAGTTTATGAAACCAAAAACTACGACAACAATACCCGAAGATTTGAAGGTATCTCTGAAGGAAGAGTTACTGTTAGCAAGTCTGAGGAATTGCCAACCGGAACGTATTTCTACATCATTGAGTGGACAACCACAACCGGCGAAAGAATTGTTAAAGACGGATATTTATACTTAACCAGATAAACCTACTAACTCCTGAGGGTGTAAAAGCCCTCAGGATAAATAAAGAAAATATGAGAACAAAAATTTTAATTTTCGCTTTGATGTTAACGTGTTATACTGGTTTTGCTCAGCAAGACGCACAGTATACCCAATACATGTATAATACGATCAATATCAATCCCGCATATGCAGGATCGAGAGGAGTTATGAGTATTTTCGGATTACATCGTACCCAATGGGTAGGATTAGACGGAGCGCCTACAACCAACGCTTTTTCCATCAATACTCCAATTAACAATAGCAACTTAGGTGTTGGTTTATCTGTCGTAAGTGACAAAATCGGACCTACAAAAGACAATACTATCTCAGCTGATTTATCATATACGATTCAAACCTCTGATGTTTATAAGTTATCTTTTGGTATCAAAGCCAGCGGTAATATATTCAACTTGGATGTGAATCAATTAAATCCTGCTGATGCAGGTGATCCGAATCTTCAAAATTTCAACAATGAATTTTCGCCAAACTTTGGAGCCGGTATCTATTTGCATTCAGATAAATTGTATTTTGGTCTTTCGGTACCCAACTTTTTACAAGATTCGAAATACAATGATAATGAGGTAGCTGTATTCCAAGAAAGAATGAATTTTTATGCCATAGGAGGTTATGTTTTTGACATTTCCCCTTCCGTTAAATTTAAACCTGCATTCTTAACCAAAATGGTAACGGGCTCTCCTTTACAAGTAGATGCCTCAGCCAACTTCTTATTCTTTGATAAGTTGATGCTTGGCGGTGCTTACCGTTGGGATGCTGCCGTAAGTGCCCTAGCCGGTTTTCAGGTTACTGATGGTCTATTTATTGGCTATAGTTATGATATGGAAACAACCGAATTAAGAAACTATAACTCTGGTTCCCACGAGGTATTCATTCGTTTCGAGTTGTTCAATAAAGTTAGTAAATTGGTATCACCTAGATTCTTCTAATAACACAACGATCATGAAAAATAAAATTATATATTTAGTACTATTGACTTTCGCTACTGTGAGCGGATATTCTCAAGGTGGAAGAACTGAGGTAAAAGGAAATAAGGAGTATGATAAGTACGCTTATATAGATGCCATCAAAACTTATGAGCGCATCTATGAAAAAGGGTATAAATCTCCCGATATGATACTCAAAATCGGTAACGCTTACTATTTTAATGCCGAATTAGAAAAAGCAAACAAATGGTATAGCGAGCTATATACAACAAATCCGGAGCAAGAAGCGGAATTTTACTATCGTTTTGCTCAAACGTTGAGAGCGGTTAAAGACTATCCCAAAGCGGATGCTATGATGACTAAATTCAACGACAAAAGCGGGAATGATACCAGAGCGAAATTGTTCAATAAAAAGAAAGATTATTTAGCCGAAATCAAAAAGAATTCAGGTCGCTACAAAATCGAAGATGCCGGAATCAACTCTAAGTATTCTGATTACGGACCGGCTTATATGGGTACCAAAGTAATTTTTACTTCGGCCCGTGATACCGGTAATTTCTCGAAAAGAATTCACACTTGGACAGGTCAGTACTTTACCAACCTTTACAGTTCAGCTTTAGCGGAAGACGGTTCTTTAAGCGGTGTAGATAAATTTGGCAAAAAAATCAATACCAAATACCACGAAGATACTCCGGCCTTTACCAAAGACGGAAAAACGGTTTATTTCACCAGAAACAACTATTTAGACGGAAGAGGTTTTGATGCCAACAAAGTAACTTTGTTAAAAATTTACAAAGCTAACCTTGACGACGAAGGAAAATGGATTAACATTACGCCGTTAAATTTCAACAGCGATAGCTATCAAGCGGCACACCCTGCCCTATCTCCGGATGAAAAAACTTTGTACTTTGCTTCAGACATGCCGGGAACCCGTGGACAATCTGACCTTTTCAGAGTTAAAATTAATGAAGACGGAAGCTTAGGAACACCTGAAAATCTTGGTGACGCCATCAACTCTGAAGGTAGAGAAACTTATCCTTTCATCTCTGATGACAATGAGTTGTACTTTGCATCTGACGGACAACCGGGCTTAGGTGGTTTGGATATTTTTGTCACAAGAATCCCAAAAGACGGCAGCCTTAACTTCAAACAAGTTTTAAACATTGGTGAAGAAGGAAACAGTTCTAAAGACGATTTTGGTTTCATCATTGACTTTAAGTCCAAAAAAGGGTTCCTAAGTTCTAACAGAGATGGTGGTAAAGGAAGTGATGATATCTATAAATTCTTAGAAACGCGTCCAATTTTCTGTGACCAAATCTTACATGGTGTAATCACCGATGAAGATACTAAAGCGGTATTGCCTAATACCAAATTGGTGTTGATGGATGAAAAATTCAATAAGCTAAAAGAAACTGTGTCCGACGCTGAAGGTAAATATGAATTCACCGAAGTAGAATGTGGTACCAAATACTATGTAAACGCTTCCCTTGAAGATTATGAGACCAAAGAGGTTCCGGTAATCATAGGTTCTGAATCAGGAAAAACTGAGTTGAATATTGAACTTAAAACTAAAACTTGTCGCGTGAAAATTGGTGATGATTTAGCCGATTGTTTTAAAATCAACATCATCTACTTCGACTTAGACAAATGGAATATCCGTCCGGATGCTGCGGTTGATTTAGCTAAATTATTGGATGTATTGAACCAAAACCCAACAATGAAAATCAACATTCGTTCTCATACGGACAGCCGTGCATCTCACGCTTACAACGAAAAACTATCTGACCGTAGAGCAAAATCTACTAGAGATTGGTTAATCAAAAATGGTATTGCTGCCAATCGTTTGACTTCAGAAGGTTTAGGAGAAACAGAATTGGTTAACAAATGTGCTGACGGTGTGAAATGTACAGAAGAAGAACACCAATTGAACAGAAGAAGCGAATTCATCATAACAAGTTTATAATTTCTTTAACTTTATAAATATTATTAAGCACCCATTTTTGGGTGCTTTTTTTTATATTTGAAACATGAAAATTACCAAACTATTCAACGATTTCTTTGACAGTGAAAAAGCCGGTGGATTTGTGCTTATAGGCTGTACCCTACTTTCTTTATTTTTAACCAACTCCATTTGGAGCGAAGAATACTTAAGCATTTGGCATCTGCAAATTGGCAGTCATTCTTTTGAGCATTGGATTAATGATGGTCTGATGACTATTTTCTTTTTACTGATTGGATTAGAATTGGAAAGAGAAATATATGCCGGCGAACTCTCCAATTTAAAAAACGCTTTACTTCCGATATTTGCTGCATTGGGCGGAATGATTGTTCCGGCAGGATTGTATTTATTCTTAAATTATGGAACCGATACCCAATCGGGAGCCGGAATTCCTATGGCAACTGATATTGCCTTTGCTTTAGGTATTTTATCGCTGTTGGGGAAAAAAGTACCGATTTCTTTAAAAATATTTTTAACCGCTTTGGCCGTTATAGATGACTTAGGAGCCATTTTAATCATTGCTGTTTTTTATACCAAAGATTTAATTTGGAGTAATTTATTAATCTCTTTAGGCATTTTTGTAATCTTACTAGTGATGAACAGACTGAAAGTCCGCAACCTTATTCCTTATTTAACCTTAGGTGTTGTAATGTGGTATTTTATGTTGAATTCAGGTGTTCATGCCACCATTACAGGAGTTTTATTGGCGTTTGCAATTCCTTTTGGAAATGGAAATAAAAAATCTACTTCCTATATTTTACAACACTTTTTACACAAACCGGTCGCCTTTATCATTTTACCATTATTTGCCTTGGCCAATACTGCCATTATCTTAAATTCTGACTGGCATTATGCTTTGAGCCACAATTATACTCTTGGAATTGCTTTAGGATTAATCGTTGGAAAGCCGGTTGGGATATGGCTGTTTAGCTTTTTAGCGGTAAAACTAAAGATAAGCCAACTTCCGGAAGACTTGAATTGGAAATCTATCTTTGGTGTAAGTTTTTTAGGTGGTATTGGTTTTACCATGTCAATCTTCATCACTCTTCTAGCCTTTTCCGACGGAGAACACATTGACAATTCCAAAATTATGATTCTGGTTTCATCCTTAATAGCGGGATTAATAGGTTTACTTTATCTGAAAGCCAGTTTGAAGATTCGCAATTAGTAATTCATTTAATACCATTTCTTTTTTTTGAAATAGTAGATCATACCGAGTAATAAAACAAACATACAGGTTAAAACTATAAAATAACCATACTTCCAATGTAGTTCGGGCATGTTGTCAAAATTCATTCCGTAAACCCCAACGATAAATGTCATGGGCATAAAAAATACTGAAACCACTGTTAAGGTTTTCATGACTTCATTCATCTTGTGATTTTGTTGCGAGAAATAAAAATTAGAAGCGCTATCTAATGAAGTCACATCGTATTCTATTTGTTCCAACAATTCTAAACTTTCTTGATGCAATCGATCAAAAAAACTGTAGTTCTCCAATTCAATGGCATTAAAAATATTATCGTCCTTTATACTTTTAATAGAATACAAAGAATCTCTCAATGGAATAATAGACCGTTTCAAAAAATTAAAATTATCACGATGCTTTTCAACCAATTCCAAAATCAAGGGATTTGTGCTTGTTTTTGATAGGTTAATCAATTCTTCAACTTTATTCTCTTCACTTTCTATAGTGACATAAAAATTCTCCATAATGGCATCAAGCAACAAATACATCAAATAATCTACCTTTTTCTCACGTATTATGCCTGAATGTGTTCGTAGACGCTCTCTTAAATAAGTAAAATGATCTCCTCGCTTCTCTTGGAAAGAAACTAAAATACCGTTCTTTAATAAAAAACTAATCTGTTCCACACTGATGTTGTCACTGTTTTCTATTGGCAATAATGATTTTATATTAAAAAAAAGCACATCGTGATACTCATCTAATTTGGTGCGTTTTGTAGTGTTTAAAATGTCACCTAACATAAAATTATCTACTTTAAGATAATTACCTATTTCTTTAATGACATTTACATCATTTAATCCGTGAACATTAAGCCAATTTGATTGGGTTGTATCAAAACATTTGTCTAAATCAGCAACCTTGAATTCTTGATATTCGGTTAAATTGTTAACATCATAAACAAACATCTGCATCTCAGTTTTAATTTGTTTATGAATTCCGGTATAGTCTAAAAATGTTGGTTGAACTTTACGCTCTTTTTTATATTTTATTTTTCTCACGAATTCTAAATTTGTTTAAAATTAAGAATATTTATTTTTTTCAAACTATTTTTACCAAAAATCATTCTATGCAAACGTTAATCATCAACATAAAAGAATTATTACAAGTCAGAGAAACTCCCGTTGATAAAGTTTCGGGTAGTGAAATGGCGATTCTACCTTCGATAAAAAATGCCTTTCTTTTGATTGAAGATGATGTAATTGTAAGTTTTGGCACTATGAATGATTGCCCCAAAATCAATCCCGATAAAACCATTGATGCGATTGGAAAAATAGTGTTACCCAGTTGGTGCGATAGTCATACCCACATCGTTTACGCCGGCAATCGTGAACAGGAATTTGTTGATAGAATTAATGGCCTGACTTATGAAGAAATTGCCAATCGCGGTGGCGGTATTTTGAATTCGGCCAAAAAACTTAACGAAACTTCTGAAGATGACATTTACAACCAATCCAAAAAGCGTTTGGAAGAAGTCATCCAACAAGGCACCGGTGCTGTCGAAATCAAATCGGGTTACGGTTTGACCGTGGAAGGCGAATTAAAGATGCTTCGTGTGATTAAAAAATTGGCACAAAACTATCCTATTGCCATTAAATCGACTTTTTTGGGTGCGCATGCTTTTCCATTGGCTTACAAAGAAAATCATTCAGCATATATCGATTTAATTATCAACGAAATGTTGCCCAAAATTGCCGAAGAAAAACTAGCCGATTATATTGATGCTTTTTTAGAAACCGGTTATTTCTCTGTTGCAGAAACCGAACGCATCATGGAAGCCGGAAAACAATTCGGTTTGCGTTCTAAAATACATGTGAACCAATTCACTGCCATCAACGGAATAGCAGCTTGCGTAAAGCATAATGCACTTTCGGTAGACCATCTCGAAATTGTGACCGATGAAGATATTGAGGCTTTAAAAGACAGCGAAACGATGGCCGTGGCTTTACCGAGTTGTTCCTATTTCATCAGTATTCCATACACACCGGCGAGAAAAATGATTTCGGCAGGTTTGCCTTTAGCCTTAGCTTCCGATTTTAATCCGGGAACGACGCCTTCAGGAAACATGAATTTTGTGGTAGCCACAGCTTGTATCAAAATGAAGATGACTCCCGAAGAAGCTATCAATGCGGCGACTATCAATGGTGCGTACGCCATGGGATTGTCAAAAACCCACGGCAGTATTACGGCAGGCAAAAAAGCCAACTTGATTATTACCAAACCGCTCCATTCTTTCTATGAAATGCCGTATGCTTTCGGAAGCAATTTAATTGAACAAGTTCTACTCAACGGAAAAGTCATTGCATAAAAAAAGCCCTGATGACTCAGGACTTTTTCATTTCTATTAATTAATTATGGTTTATCTCAGAGAGAAACTGCTTTTTGAAACCAATTCACCTTTGTCAAATACATTGACAAAATAAGTTCCTTTAGCAAAATCTTTACCCGGTAATTGTTCTTTTACATTTACCGTTTTGTTCTCATAATTTACCGTAGTAGTGAAGCTGTACGTTAGAGAAGTCTCTCCAAATGAAATAGTAGCTTTATCTCCTAATACGTTGTTCTTAGCATCGATCACCTGAACATAATATACTTTGTCTCCTGATTTTGCGATAGCATTCTCCGCAATAGTAAAGCTTATTTGCAATATGTCAGCTCTGCTGGCTTTGTCCGTTTCAACTTGTTTTCCTGAGCTTCTTTGTTTGTACGCGGCGGTTTTCAAATTGGTCACTGATAATTTTTGCCCTTTTTCAACTGTTTTAGCCAACTCTTCATTTTGTCCGACTAATACTTGGTTGTACTTTTTAGAGTCTTCTAAAACAACTTTTGTACTGTCAAGGTTAGTGGTTAAATTTTGATTTTGGGCTTTCAAAACTTCCACTTCCTGCATTAGGTTTTTCATTTTACCTTCTAACTGTTTGTACTGTTCTTTGTATTTTCTCAAAGAAGCAGCATCACCTTTAGCGGTTTTCAATTCGGCTATCAGTTTTTCAACTTTAGCTCTTTCCTCAATCAAATCATCGGTCATTAGAGAGTTTTCTGCAAGAGCTGCATCATAAGTGGCTTTTAGAGTTTCTAAGTCTTTTAAAACTGCTTCTTTCTCCGACTTGGTTTCTACTACCGTAGTTTCCATCGTCTTGGCGTCTGAAGTCAATTTAAAAATGTAAACCAAACTTCCCACTAATAATATAGCTAAAATTGCTACGATTGCCTTAAGTTTCGAATTACCGTTTTGATTTTCCATAGGTTATAAATTTTAATTTTAACAAAAGTAATAATATAAAGTAATAATATTTATTATAGTAACGTTAAATAAACAATTAAATTATATTTTTGACGAAATATTCTTCAAATGGAAAGATTAATTCCTTTCACTATAACCGATTTGGCTAAGGTTACCAATCACCGAAGTGGCGAAGTAAAGTTTGGCGAAAAAATGCTGACCATTCCCAAAGGTGAAAATTATATTGATTTTTTAAAAAGATGTGACGCCAAATATGTATTGCTCGGAATTCCCGAAGATGTTGGTGTTCGCGCCAATTTTGGTCGTCCCGGCGCTGCATCGGCTTGGCAAAGTGCCATCAGTAGTATTGCCAACATTCAGCACAACCGATTTTGCAAAGGAAGTCAAATCGTAGTTTTGGGTACGCTAGATGCCTCACAAGAAATGGAAGAAGCCAAAGACCTTGATTTTCACAAAACCGCCGATAGAAAACTGTTGAGTACGCTTGTTGGAAAAATAGACAAAGAAGTGGTTCACATTATTACCACAATCATCAAATGCGGCAAAACTCCGATTATCATTGGCGGCGGACACAATAATGCCTACGGCAATATCAAAGGAACTGCTTTGGGATTGGGCAAACCCATCAATGCAATCAATTTTGATGCCCATTCCGATTTCAGAATATTGGAAGGCAGACACAGTGGTAACGGTTTTTCTTATGCTTATGAAGAAGGCTTTTTGAAGAAGTATTTCATTTTTGGTTTGCACGAAAACTACACGTCTAAAAATGTGATTGACATTTTGAAAAAAATGGAAGACCGCGTGAACTACAATACTTATGATGAAATTAAAGTACGCCAACAAAAAAACTTCCAACAAGAACTGAATACCGCTTATGAATTTATCAAAAATGAGGCTTACGGCATTGAAATCGACTTAGATGCTTTGCCTAACATAGCCAGTAGTGCTATGACCATGAGTGGTTTTTCGATTGAGGAATTACGTCAGTTCGTATCCTTCTTTGGCAAAAATAAAAACGCTTCTTATATCCATATTTGCGAAGGCGCTCCCGATTTAGGCGAAGCAAAAAACAACCACTTAATCGGAAAATTGATTGGCTATTTAGTGACTGATTTTATCAAGTCGAGAAAGGAATTGACCGTATAATTTCTGTCAAAATTAAAAACCTTATCTTTGCGTCGGCTTACACTTAATCGTAAGCAAATTTTATGTTATTCGAAGATTTATCATTATCCAATAGTATTCAAAGAGCTGTCTTTGAAGAAGGATACACCAACCCTACGCCTATTCAAGAAAAAGCCATCCCGATTATTTTAGCCGGGAAAGACTTGGTAGGTTGTGCCCAAACGGGTACGGGGAAAACAGCCGCTTTTGCCATACCTATTATACACAACCTCCACAGAATGGTAGGTTCGTCTAAAAAGACCAAACAAATCCGTTGCCTTGTCGTTACGCCTACTCGTGAGTTGGCCGTACAAATAGGAGAAAGTTTTGATACTTACGGAAAGTATACCAACTTAAGACAGTTAACCATTTTTGGTGGTGTTTCTCAAGTGCCACAAGTTGACCAGTTGAAAAAAGGAGTCGATATTCTTATTGCCACACCGGGAAGATTGTTGGATTTGCACAAGCAAGGCTTTGTAGATTTCGATCATTTGCATTATTTGGTTTTAGACGAATCCGATTTGATGCTCGATATGGGCTTTATCAATGACGTGAGAAAGATAGTAAAATTGGTTCCTACCAACAGACAAACGCTTTTATTCTCGGCTACGATGCCAATGGCAATTCGTGAATTGGCGGATACTTTTTTAAACCAACCCGAATATGTATCGGTCACTCCGGTTTCTTCTACGGCGGAAATCATTGAGCAGCAAATTTATTTTGTCGATAAATCAGACAAACGTGGTTTGTTGTACCATTTAATCAGAAATGAAAACCTAAGCAATGTATTGGTTTTTGTTCGTACCAAACACGGTGCAGACAATGTGGTAAAAGCTTTAAAGAAACACGGCGTCAATGCGGAAGCCATACACGGTGACAAATCGCAAACGGCGCGTCAAAGGGTTTTGGACCATTTTAAAAATAAAGAAATCACAGTTTTAGTCGCTACAGATATTGCGGCTCGTGGCATAGACATTGAAAGTTTGCCTTATGTAATCAACTTTGATTTGCCGAATATTCCTGAGACTTATGTACACCGTATCGGTAGAACCGGTCGTGCCGGAAATGGCGGAATCTCAATCTCCTTCTGCGGAAAAGATGAAGAACCATATTGGAAAGACATTTTGAAATTGATTAAAGTCAATGTAAAAACCATCAAAGACCATCCGTTTCCTTGGAAAGATGAAATCCCTAATCCGGAAGCCAAACCAGATTTGAGAAACAAAAAGAAACCCGATGGACAAAACAAGTCGAGAAAGTCTGAAGGTTCTAAGAAAAATAAAAAGCGTTGGTATTAATCAACGCTTTCTTTGTTTTTGATGTTATTCTTAATGACTTGGAATAACTTTGAAGGTTCAAAAGGTTTAACCATAATATCATTCATTCCCGCCGAAATGGCTTCTTCAGTTACTTCTTGCTTATCAAAAGCCGTCAGTGCAATCACCGGAATATCAATACCTTTTTCTCTTATTTTTCGCGTGGTTTCAAATCCGTTGATTAACGGCATATTGATATCCATCAAAATCAAGTCAAATCTTTCTCTTTCCAAAGCCACTATGGCGGCATAACCGTCATCTACTATGGTGCAAATCATATTGCTGTTTTGGATGATTTTTTTGGTTACCATTTGGTTGATTTTATTGTCTTCTACCACCAAAATATTATACAAATGGCTGTCGGATAAATCGACCTCAATGTTATTGATGATTTCTTTTGATTTTTCTTCATCATATTCAAAACCAATTGTAAAAGTAAAAGTCGTACCCACATTCTCTTCGCTTTCCAAATAAATCTCACTGTCAAAAAGTTTTACCAATCGCGACACTATGGACAAACCTAATCCGGTACCCTGGTAATCTTCTTCTTTGCGTTCTATTTGGACAAACTTATCAAAGATTTTTTCCTGGTGCTCTTTGGCAATTCCAACACCGTTGTCTTTTACTTTAAATTCGATAAAGTACTTGCTCCCTTCTACTTTTTTCAAGTCAGCAATAAGCGCAACATCTCCGTTTTTGGTAAACTTCAAGGCATTGCTGAGCAAATTCATAATAATCTGAGAAAGGCGCAGTTTGTCACCAATCAAAAACTCCGGAATAGCGGTATCAATCTCGATGATTAGTTTGTTGTTGTTTTTATCGGCGATGTATTCTACCGAGTTTTGAATGGTGGTAATTTCATCAGTGAGGTTGAAAATAAGATTCTCCAAGACCACTCTTTTTTCTTCAATTTTATTAATCTGAAGGATGTCATTAACCAAAGACAATAAATATTTGGCCGAAAATTTCAACGATTTTAAGTGCGGACTATTGGTCAGTTCTTTGTGCTCATCGGTGATGATATTGGTAATTCCGATAACGCCATACAAAGGAGTTCTCAATTCGTGTGTTATGGTTGATACAAATTGTGATTTGAGTTGGGATGCTTCTTCTGCTTTTTCTTTAGCTTCTTGCAAAGCTTCATTGGCCTGGGTCAATTCTAAATTAACTTTTTCTCTCAACTTGATATTTTTGTATAAAGTCAATAACAATAAGAGTAGAATAATCAGAATTACAATGAAAAGAATCACTATTAGCTTTGAATCTCTTAAGGTCTTTTCTTGCAGTTCATTCTCTTTTTCGATTTTGCCCAATTGGATTTTGTATTCCTGCAATTCAATTTGCGTAGCTGCCTTTTTCAGGTTATCAAGTTTTTCTTCGGAATAAACTATTTTATTGAGCGAGTCTAATTTGTGCTGATAAAAGTGAGCCTTTTCCATCTCATTGTATTGCTCGTAATGCTTGACCAAATTTTCGTAAATATTGATTAGAAAAGAGTCAAACTCATTTTCTTCAGCAATGGTTTTGGCGGTAAATAAATGCTCTTCACCTTTGGCTTTGTTGTGGTTGTTGCTATTGTAAATTCCCAACAAAAGATGCAACGACATCTTAGCTTCTTGGTTGTCATTTTTAAAAACCTGTTCTTTGATATCATTGATTTGGCGGTTGCCTAAATCATATTTATGAATAGCAAAATAAGCACTGGCCAAGTTGAGTTTGGTATATTCAATCTGAGCCGTATCTTTAATTTTAACGGCATAAAAAAGTGCTTTTTTGTAGTAATTGATGCCTTTGGGAACATCTATATCATTAAAGTAGTATACGCTGCCTAAATTACTGTAAATCCAATTGAACATCTTGTCGTTGTTCAGTTTTTTGGCATAGTTTAAGGCTTTGTTGTAAAATTCGATGGCTTTAGCCGTATCGGAACACTCATTAAAAATAGCTCCGATGGTATTGTAGGATTGCGAGATTAACAAATCATCATTAATCGCAAAAGCTTTAACCAAAGCCTGTTTAGATGATTCGAGTGCTTTGTCATAATTGGCATCACTAAAATCAACAACCGCTTGATTGAGGTGTTTTTTAATTACTTCTTTCTCCGCAGCATTTTCTTGCGAAAAAATGTTGGTGAAAGTAAGAAGTAAAAATAAAAGTAAACTATAGCGTTTAATCTTATTCATTAGGTTAGTTACAGACCTCAAATATAGTTTTTTTATTCAAAAAAAAATCCTGATTACTCAGGATTTTTCGATGTAATTGGTTAATTTCTAATCAATTTTCTATATTTAATTCGCTTTGGAGTTACGTCAATTCCTAAACGTTTCTTTTTGTTTTCTTCATATTCAGAGAAACCACCTTCAAAGTAATACACTTCAGAATTCCCTTCAAATGCCAAGATGTGTGTGCAAATTCTATCCAAGAACCATCTGTCGTGACTGATGACTACGGCACAACCGGCAAAATTTTCCAACCCTTCTTCTAAAGCACGAAGCGTGTTGATGTCTAAGTCATTTGTAGGCTCATCCAATAACAATACGTTACCTTCCTCTTTTAAAGTCATGGCCAAGTGCAAACGGTTGCGTTCTCCACCTGATAATGTAGCAACTTTTTTGTTTTGATCGCTTCCACCGAAGTTAAAACGAGACAAATAAGCTCTCGAGTTCACTTGTCTTCCGCCCATCATAATCAATTCTTGTCCGTCACAGAAGTTTTCCCATATGGATTTGTTCGGGTCAATGTTAGAATGCGCTTGGTCGACATACGCAATCTTTACCGTGTCGCCTATAGTAAACTCACCGGCATCCGGTTTCTCTTCGCCCATAATCATTCGGAAGATAGTCGATTTACCGGCACCATTGGGACCGATAATACCAACAATACCCGCTTGTGGTAAAGTGAAGTTTAAGTTATCGTATAATAATTTGTCACCGAAAGCTTTGGCAACCCCTTTGGCTTCAATTACATTGGTACCTAACCTTGGACCATTCGGAATGTAGATTTCTAATTTCTCGTCTAATTCTTTTTGGTCTTCATTTAAGAGTTTGTCATAGTTTTGTAAACGTGCCTTTTGTTTGGTCTGACGACCTTTAGCACCTTGACGAACCCAATCCAATTCTCGTTCTAAAGTTTTTCTGCGTTTGGAAGCCACTTTTTCTTCTTGTTCCATGCGTTTTGATTTTTGGTCTAACCAAGAAGAATAGTTTCCTTTCCATGGAATCCCTTCGCCTCTATCGAGTTCCAGAATCCATCCGGCTACGTTATCCAAGAAGTAACGGTCGTGAGTTACTGCAATTACGGTTCCGGCGTATTGTGCTAAATGTTGCTCTAACCAAAGAACGCTTTCCGCATCCAAGTGGTTGGTTGGCTCATCCAACAACAATACATCGGGTTGTTGTAGCAACAAACGACATAAAGCCACTCGGCGTTTTTCCCCACCGGATAAATGTTTGATTGGCGTATCACTTTCCGGAGTGCGTAAAGCATCCATCGCCACTTCTAACTTGTTGTCAATTTCCCAAGCACCGGCTGCGTCAATTTTGTCTTGAAGATCGGCTTGTCTGTCCATTAACTTTTGCATCTTATCGGCATCTTCATAGACTTCCGGCAAACCAAACATATCGTTGATTTTGTTGAATTCATCAAGTATTGCCATGGTTTCGGCAACACCTTCGCGCACTACTTCGATAACCGTTTTGGTGTCGTCCAATTGTGGTTCTTGTTCCAAATAACCCACGGTATAACCCGGTTGGAAAACGACATCACCTTGATAGTTTTTATCTACACCGGCAATAATTTTCAACAACGAAGATTTACCCGAACCGTTTAGACCCAGAATACCGATTTTGGCTCCGTAAAAGAAACTCAAATAGATATTTTTTAATACTTGTTTATCGCTTCCTTGATATGATTTACTCAAGCGTTGCATTGAGAAAATCACTTTCTTATCATCTGACATAATTTTATTTTAAATTTTAGATATTAGATTTTAAATTTTGGCGGTCAATCTGTCTACTGCTGGCCAAACATTGAATACTGTTTTAAACCCTTCCTTTGAGTGAACTGAACACCCAAGCATTGGCCAGGAAACCAACTCCAACAGCGCCAAATCCCCAACCCGCTATATCATCATAACGAAATGCCCCTAAAGCAATAAGCAGTAATCCCATGATTATCATTATAAAAGTAGCCCAGCCCAAGACTGTATTTTTATTCATTGCCATATATTGTGGTATTTAATTTTAGGAGAGCAAATTTAGTGAAAAGTTATGAATTGAGAAAGGGAAAAGGCAAAAGGAAAAAGGGATAAGAAAAAGTAGCAAAAAAACAACTTATCCCTTATCCCTCTTCACTACTCCCTTTTATAAACCACGCCTTCTTTCATTACAAATACAACATTCAATACTGCACTAATGTCTTGTGTAGGGTCGAGTTCTGTGGCAATAATATCAGCCAAATAACCCGCTTCAATAACTCCAATTTTTTTATCCATTTCTAATAGCATTGCATTAGTCACAGTGGCCGATTGAATAGCTTTCATAATGGGCATTCCAGCTTCATTCATATAGATAAACTCTTTGGCATTTTGACCGTGTTCAAATACGCCTGCATCAGTTCCGAAAGCAATGGGTACGCCTTTTTTATACGCTTTGCCGAACGTAGCTTGAATTTTGGGTCCGATGGCTAAAGCTTTGGGAACTACAATGGCCGGATAATAATTTTCTTTTTTGGCGTTCAATTCAACTTCTTTTCCTGCGGTAATGGTTGGCACCAAATAGGCATTGTATTTTACCATCAGATCCATAGTAGCTTCACTCATTTCTGTTCCGTGCTCTATGGTTTTTACCCCGGCTTTTACTGCGCGTTGCATGCCTTCATCTCCATGAGCGTGAGCAGCTACTTTCATCCCATAATCCTTCGCCGTACTAACTATCGCAGCAATCTCTTCTTCAGTAAATTGTGGATTAGAACCACTTTTCGCAATACTTAAAACACCACCGGTAGCGGTAATTTTAATCCAATCAGCGCCATTTTTATAGCGTTGGCGAACAGCTTGTTTGGCATCGTCTATATTGTTCACGACCCCTTCTTTAGGTCCGGGATTACCCATTAAATCTTTTCGGTAACCGCTGGTTGGGTCAGCGTGTCCGCCTGTTGAACCTATGGCCTTTTCAGCAGTAAATATTCTTGGCCCGGTAATTTTTCCACTATTGATAGCATTGCGCAAAGAAACATTAACACCGGATCCACCTAAATCTCTAACTGTAGTAAAACCGGCCATTAAAGTAGTCTTGGCCAAAACTTCGGCATTGTAAGCCACATCGGCATCATTGAGCGTGAACTCATCCAAATAAGCGGTCGGACTTGTTTCTCCTTCTAAATGTACGTGCATATCAATCCAGCCCGGCATTACTGTCTTGGTTTTTAAATCGATTACTTTGGTGCTTGTTCCTGTTGGATTGAGAAATCCGTCTTCTACACTTTTAATAGTTTTCCCCGATACAACTATGGTTTTATTGGTCAGTACTTTACCGTTCTTGGTATCGATAAGCTTGCCACAGTGGATATAAGTTTCCTGGCAAAAAGCCAAAGAGGACATCAAAAAAGAGAGGAAGAGTATTAATTTTTTCATGTGTGGTGATTTTGAATGATAAAGATAGTAATCTTTGAAAGATGCAGGCTACCTGAATATACTAATCAGCATTTCTTTATACAAATCTGCATCTTCGAGGTTAGCGGCTCCTACCCCTTTACCTTTGATGTCAATATCGCGAAGAGTAGCCACAATACCGCTTACTTTTTTCATCGGATAATTCTTGGCAGCACCGATATAATCGTTGACAAAAAACGGACTCACTCTCAAAATCTTGGCGACATTAGCCGGAGACTTGTCTTTTAAACCATGGTATTGCAATAGTGAGGAGAAAAAAGAAAACACTTGACCATTGACTAAAACCATTGGGTTGTCTTTTTTGTTTTGCGCAAAATAATTGGCTATCTGGTAAGCTTTCAATTGATTTCGTTCCCCAATGGCTTTTCGGAATTCAAATACGTTAAAATCCTTACTGAATCCTATGTTTTCCTCAATATGATGTGGCGTGATGGTACTTCCTTTGGGCAAAATAATTTCCAACTTGGTTAACTCGTTGGCGATTCGGCTCAAATCATTACCCAGGAAAGTCACCAACATGGCATTAGCCTTGGGTTCAATCGAGTAACCTCTGCCTTGCAAAACACGGTTAATCCACTGCCCTACTTGGTTTTCATATAGTTTTTTACTTTCGTAAACCAAACCCATTTTATCAATAGTTTTGACTAATTTTTTGCGTTTATCAAGCGTTTTGTATTTATAAGCGATGACCAAAACAGTAGTCGGCTGCGGATTCAAAGCATACGATTCCAAGCTTTCAATCGTTCTGGATAGCTCTTGGGCCTCTTTTACAATTACGACTTGACGCTCGGCCATCATCGGATAACGTTTGGCATTGGAAACAATATCATCAATAGTAGTATCGCGCCCGTAAAGTACCATTTGGTTAAAACCCTTTTCATCTTCTGTTAAAAGATTTTGCTCCAGATATTCTGTAATTCGGTCTATATAATAAGGTTCTTCACCCATTAAAAAATAGATGGGCTTTATTTTTCCGGCTTTGATGTCGTTTATTATTTTTACAACCTCATCCATTTTTATGGCATTTTGAATTTTAATTTTTGAATTTTAAATTACATTTGCTTTATGCAAAAATTGAATTTTCCTTCCTATTCGTTTCGCCTCAAAAATAGTGAAAATAAAGTGTCTATTTTTGATGACATCAGGAAAAAGTTTGTCATTCTCACACCCGAAGAATGGGTTCGTCAACACACGGTTCAGTATTTGTTACAAGAAAAAAATTATCCAAAATCTTACCTCAACGTTGAGAAATTAATTAAGATTAACGATATAAATAAACGTTATGATGTGGTTGTTTTTCAACCGAATGGTGCTATTTTTTTGCTAATTGAATGCAAAGCGCCGGATGTGACCATTACCCAAAATACTTTTGACCAGATTGCCCGATATAATCTCAAACTCAATGCAAAATACTTGATGATAACCAATGGACTAAATCATTATTTTTGTCAAATGGACTTTGAAAAGGAACAATATAATTTCTTAAAAGAGTTGCCTGAATTCACAAATTTATAAGCCTTGAAAAAAATAGCCGTAGTCATACTCAATTGGAATGGAGCCAAATTGCTCGAGCAATTCTTGCCATCTGTAGTGGCCTATTCTAAAGAAGCCAAAATATATGTCGCCGATAATGCTTCAACGGACAATTCTATTGAAGTGATTAAGGCCCGGTTTCCACAAGTTGCTATCATTCAAAACGAAGGAAATTTTGGTTTTGCCAACGGCTATAATGTAGCTTTACAACAAGTAGAAGAAGACTATTACGCCTTGGTTAATTCAGATGTAGAAGTCACCGAAAACTGGCTTACTCCTGTCCTGTCTATCTTTGACAACGAACCCAATATCGGCATCATTCAACCGAAGATTTTAGATTACAAAAACAAAGCCTACTTTGAATATGCCGGAGCAGCCGGTGGTTTTATTGATCAATATGGTTATCCCTATTGTCGCGGTCGCATTTTTGAAACCATAGAAAAAGACAACGGTCAATATGACGATGAAACAGAAATTTTTTGGGCCAGTGGTGCGTGTTTGTTTATTCGCAAAGACATTTACCGAACGTTAAACGGTTTTGACGGTGATTTTTTCGCCCATCAGGAAGAGATTGATTTGTGTTGGCGTGCTTTTAACTTAGGCTACAAAGCCAAATATACTTCGAAGTCTGTAGTGTATCATGTTGGCGGCGCAACACTAAACGAAAGCAATCCGAGAAAAACATTCTTGAATTTTCGTAATTCCTTATTGATGCTAACCAAAAATTTACCCGAAGGCAAACTGTTTCTCATCATTTTTGCCCGTCTTTGCTTGGACGGTTTGGCGGGAATTCAATTTATTTTCAAAGGAAAATTGGTGCATTGTTGGGCCATAATCAAAGCCCATTTTGAATTTTATCATCTGATAAACAAAAACTTAAAAAAAAGAAGTGGTTCAAACTCCGAAAACTATTACCATTCCAAAAGCATTGTCTACCGTTATTTTATTAAGAACGGCACCGTTTTTGAGAAATGATTTTAACAAGAGTTTATCATTCTCTAAAACTCGTCACATTTAAAATAATCGTATTTTTGTTAAAATTTTAATCAAACATTTATGAGAAAAGTAATTTTTGCCCTTTCGTTAGTTACTTTAACGTTGACTTCCTGCGGAACTAAGAAAAAAATTGCCGCATTAGAAGCGCAAAACAAAGAATGTCAAGACTTATTAAATTCAACTACAGTCAAATTGAATTTGTGTTTGTCTGAAAAAGAGGCGCTTTCTAAACAAAATGATTACCTAAAACAAAACAACTCTGATTTAATCAACAATTCAAAAGAGTTGACTATGTTGACCTCAAAAGGGGCACAAAACTTAGAGAAATCTCTTGAAAGCTTAAGAGAAAAAGACCTTAAAATTACCCGTTTGCAAGATGCCTTAACACGCAAAGACAGTGTTACTTTGGCTTTGGTAACCAGTTTAAAAAGCTCAGTGGGCATTTCTGATCCGGATATTGAAGTAAACGTAGAAAAAGGTGTGGTTTTCATTTCTATTGCCGATAAATTGCTTTTCAAAAGCGGAAGTTATGTAGTAAGTGATCGTGCTAAAGAAGTTTTAGCCAAAGTAGCCAAAGTAATCAATGACAAACCAACCTTTGAGTGTATGGTTGAAGGCCACACCGACAACGTTCCCTTTACCGGAAACGCTATTTTAGTGGACAACTGGGATTTGAGTGTGAAACGTTCAACCGCCATCGTAAGAGTTTTGACCAAAGACTTAAAAGTCAATCCAAAACAATTAATTGCTGCCGGAAGAGGTGAATACATTCCGTTGGTAGAAAACAACACTTCTGAAAATCGCTCCATCAACAGAAGAACACGTATCGTCATTTTACCTAAAATTGATGAGTTCTATGAAATGATTGAAAAAGAAATGAAAAACCAGAAAAAATAGTGATTTTTAAAAATCACAACCCCAATAAAAAAGTCCCGAGAAATTGGGACTTTTTTTATAAACCATAATTCAAAGGCAATGTATCACCCAATCTTTTAAATTGGATTGCCCCTGAAAATGAAACATCACGTGAACTCAAATTATTACCGTAAGGATCAACATATATCGTTTCGGCATTAAATTGAACTATTGAATTTTCTTTACCGTCATACAACAAGCTGAAATAGGCAACCAAATTATCATTTTCAAAATCTATTTTTTGTCTCTTAATATCTACTTTATACCTATCGGCTTCTTTGGTTACCGTAAAATGATTAGAGGGATTTGTCAAGTGTCCTCTCAGAAATAATTGAAAATCATTTTTGCCCCAAACTCCATTGATTAAATTTCTATAGAAGTGCATTGGTGAACCTCTATAAGCTTGTTCTCTTTTTTTGAGGATACGAGAACTATTTTCTATTTCCTCAAATCGAGTATATCCGGCATAATAACTTCTCTTAATCGCATGCGGATTGAGTGATAATATAGAAAATTGCACCTCAAAATCGACTAATTCATAATTAATTTTGTAGCCCAATGAAGGATTGATAATCACCAAAGGCTTGTTGGCATAAGCCTTTAACATAAAGGTTTCCTCATCATATTCCAACACTATGTCATCTTCATTTTCAATAATCGTTTTTAAACCAAAAGCGGTTTTTCCTAAAAAATGTTCTTTAAAAATGGCCATTTTCTCCTTTCTAGAAAACTTGTCTTTTTTGACTACAACTTCACGCAATGCCCCAATGTCTTGGGTTAACTTTATAGTCAATCGTTCATCAATACTATAGGTTTCAACATAAGCGGTGACATATCCAATATAACTAATCACTATAGGTCGTTTCAATTGAGGTTCATAAACCAAAATAAAATCTCCGTTATCATTAGTAAATGTTGATAGTGTTGTCCCTTCATAATAAACATTAGCGGCAGCCAACGGTTGGTTAGAAGCATCGACAACTCTGCCTTTGATGTATTGTGCAAAGGAAAAATTAAAACCTAAAAAACACAGGAGAAGATACTGCAATCTCATAGGCTAAAAAATATCAGGATCACCTTTGCCTTCACGAAGCACAACCGGTTCATAGCCCGACAAATCGATTATGGTGGAACCAACATTGTCTCCGTAACCACCATCGATAACCAAATCGACCTTATTTTGCCATTTTTCAAAAATCAATTCCGGATCAGTTGAATATTCCAACACTTCGTCTTCATCGTGTATGGAAGTTGAAACAATTGGGTTGCCCAACATGCGAACAATCTCTAATGCAATATTATTATTGGGTACACGAATCCCAACGGTTTTCTTTTTGCGGAATTCTTTAGGCAAATCATTATTCCCCGGAAGAATGAAAGTATAAGGTCCGGGAAGCGCTCTTTTAAGGATTTTAAAAGTTGAAGTGTCAATTTGCTTCACATAATCGGAAAGGTTGCTTAAATCACTGCACACAAAGGAAAAATTGGCTTTCTCTAACTTAATCCCTTTGATTCGGGCAATGCGTTCCAAAGCTTTGCTATTGGTGATATCACAACCTAAACCATAAACGGTATCTGTTGGGTAAATCACCAAACCGCCATTGCGCAACACATCGACCACTTTTTTAATAGCGGCTTCGTTAGGTTTGTCTTCGTATATTTTGATGAATTCGGCCATAATTATGATTGTTAGACTACTTAGAATTTTAGACCTTTTAAAGCGTATTTTTGAGTTTGATTAGCCAATAACGTCAAGTTTGGCAAAACGCAATAATAATTTCTTAATGCCGCCTACTTCAAACTTGATTTCGGCTTTTCTGTCGGCACCAATACCTTCGAGGTTTACAATTTGTCCTTTGCCAAAGCGCTCGTGCATTACCATATTGCCTACTGCTAATTTGCTGTCAAACAAGTTGGTATTTCCCGGTGCCGGACTCGAAACAGGTTTCAATTTACGAATATTTACCGAAGAGGAAGGCTCTTCTCCGTAAGTTTTTGGTGGTGTTCCGGCTACAGGTTTGGCCAAACGCAATTTCGACTTATCGATATCACCGAAAATATCTAAGTCAATGGTTGGTTTGTAACTGTAACCGCCTCTGTCCATCGGATTGATGTATTCTAAATACTGGTCATCAATTTCCTCAATAAAACGAGAAGGTTCAGCATCTGTTAATTTGCCCCAACGATAGCGTGATTGCGCATAAGTTAAATAAGCTTGGTGTTCGGCACGGGTTAACGCTACATAAAACAAACGGCGTTCTTCTTCGAGTTCGCTTCGCGTATTCATACTCATCGCGCTTGGGAACAAATCTTCTTCCATCCCAACAACAAACACATACGGAAACTCCAAACCTTTTGCCAAGTGAATCGTCATCAAAGCCACTCTGTCATCATCGCCGGTATCATTATCTAAATCGGTGGCCAAGGCGACATCTTCTAAAAATTCAGACAAAGCACCTCGAGCGCCGTCAATTTCTTTTTGGCCTTCGATAAAGTCTTTAATACCGCCCATTAAGGTTTCGATATTTTCGATACGAGCAATACCTTCGGGTGTGGCGTCTTTTTTAAGTTCCTGAATCAAACCGGTTTTCTTGGCCACATGCTCGGTCAAGACAAAAGCGTCTTGTTGTTCATTGATCACCTGAAAACTTTTGATCATCGTGACAAAGTCTTCTATCTTCTGCTTGGTACCCGAATTGAGTTTTAAATCAATTTTATCAATATGTTCCATGACTTCAAAAATGGAACGTTTGTAGTGATTGGCGGCAACGGTTAGTTTTTCCACCGTCGTATCACCAATTCCTCTTGCGGGATAATTGATGACACGTACCAAAGCTTCTTCATCTTTCGGATTGATGACCAATCGCAAATAACACAAAACGTCTTTGATTTCTTTACGCTGATAAAAAGACAAACCGCCGTAAATTCGGTACGGAATATCGCGCTTGCGCAAAGCGTCTTCCATCGCACGGGATTGCGCGTTGGTGCGGTACAAAATGGCAAACTGTCCGTTCATCATTTGGTTGCGCATTTTTTGTTCAAAGATTTCTCCGGCTACAAAACGGCCTTCTTCTCCGTCGGTGATACTTCTATGGACTTTTATTTTGGGACCAAAGTCGTTCGCGGTCCAAACCACTTTTTCCAACTTGGTCTTGTTCTTATCGATAATCGAATTGGCGGCTTCAACGATATTCTTGGTAGAACGATAATTTTGCTCCAATCGATAGGTTTGTACATTGTCATAATCCTTTTGGAAGTTGAGAATGTTATTGATGTTAGCGCCGCGAAACGCATAAATACTCTGCGCATCATCGCCTACGACACAAATATTCTGAAATCGGTCAGAAAGTGCACGAACAATCAAATACTGCGAATGGTTGGTATCTTGGTACTCATCTACCAAAATGTATCGGAAACGATCTTGATATTTGGCCAACACATCCGGAAAACGGTTTAGAAGCTCATTGGTTTTGAGCAATAAATCATCAAAATCCATGGCGCCACTTTTAAAACAACGCTCCACATAATTTTGATAAATTTCACCCATACGAGGTTTTTTACTCATCGCATCAGCTTCCATCAACTCGGGATTATTGAAATACGCTTTGACGGTAATCAACGAGTTTTTGTAAGATGAGATTCTACTGTAAACTTGTTTCGGTTTATAGATGTCTTTGTCCAGCTGCATTTCTTTGATAATCGCTGAAATCAATCGCACACTGTCTTGTGTATCGTAAATCGTAAAGTTCGACGGATAACCCAATTTATCCGCTTCTATTCGCAAAATCTTAGCAAAAACCGAGTGAAAAGTTCCCATCCAAAGGTTTTTGGCTTCGTTGTTTCCAACGATATCCGAAATACGCTTTTTCATTTCACGTGCGGCTTTGTTGGTAAACGTTAAAGCCAAAATATTAAACGCATCGACACCCAAACTCATCAAATACGAAATACGAACCGTCAACACACGTGTTTTTCCCGAGCCGGCACCGGCAATGATAATCATTGGGCCATCCTTTTGGAAAACGGGTGCTTGTTGGGCTTCGTTGAGTTGGGAAATGTATTGTTGCATTTTTTTAAGTGGCTAAGTTCCTGAGTTGCTGAGTCGCTGAGTTTTAAAATCGTTTTGGACAAATTTAGCATTACTAAACCTGAATTGCAATACAGATTTAATGGTATTTCTATTATATTTGTCAACAATTTTTAGTCGATTATACCATGAGCACCGATAAAATTCTTGAATTAGCTTTTTACACCTTACCGGCTTTGATTACGGGCGGTGTGGCGTATTATTTATTTGACAGTTATTTCAAAGACCAACAACACACGCGTCGATGGTTGGCACAGAAAGAGAATCAGAAACAGGCTTTGCCTTTGCGTTTACAGGCTTATGAGCGTATGGCTTTGTTTTTGGAGCGCATCAATCCGGCGAAATTGTTAATTAGAGTAGCTCCGATGAACGATGATAAAGTGGCTTATCAAAACTTATTGATTCACCATATCGAACAAGAATTTGAACACAATTTGACGCAACAAATCTATATCTCCGATGAATGTTGGACCATGATCATGACCGCTAAAAACACCATCATTCAAAACATCAGAAAAACTACTGCCGATACTTCGGTTACTGATGCAGACAAACTACGAGAAAAAATACTGAGTAACTTGCTTCAAGACGAAGTCGCTACCAATGTCGCCTTGGCATTTATGAAAAGTGAAGTCAGCGAAGTTTTAGGATAACAAAAAAGCCTTCTGTAATGAAGGCTTTTTTTATGAAAATTGTTTTGACTAATTGTCTTGATTAATTATCTCTAATAACATGAGCGACTCCGGTTAAAGTATGTACACCGTTACTATCAGTATAAGTACCGCTGAAAGTCATATCGATGTACTGACCAACAGCACCAAACTGATTTAAATTAAACTGAATCGTATTGGTCGTACTTGATCCTATATAACCTACTCCGCTTCCTTCTATTGAAAATTGGGTGGTCGTGTAGATTCCCGGTGTGGCAGTATTTCCCCAAATATATAGGCCATTTTGATTACTATTGTAACCATTCAGAGTTAAAATAACAGAAGTTGGAATCTGTCCCTCAATTGCTCCGTTTACCTGCTGAATTAAAAACACCGGCGTATTATTGTCTATTTGATACGAAATAAATTCATCCACTGCCGTACAAGCTTGAAGATTACCTATATTGGTAATTGGAGCTGTAAAATTATATGCAATAGAGTCCGTTGTTTGTAAGTTCTCCATATCAAAACCTTTCAAAGTAAATTGTGTATTACTCGGACAATAGATTTCATTAAAACTAAACGCTCCATTCGTAACCGGTGAAACCGAATAACCTCCTGCTCTGCTCAATATTACATAGCCATTAGTCACATTGGTATTATCACATTTGACTAAATTCCCAACTACATTGGAGCTCATAGTCGTAGGCGAATTGTTAATTACAATATTGGGTAAAGTAGTATTAGCTGTAAATGGTCCGATTGACGTAGTGTAAATAATATTACTCGTGTTACAGCTGTAATAATCCGGATAGACATTTAATACTATAGTTTGATTTGATGGCACTAATCCTGAAATCAGACCATCATTATTCGTATAACCCATAACCGGCCATGTATTACCATTAGCTATTAACCCTACTCCAACATTAGAAATACCGTTACCGTTAGCATCAACAATTGTCACTGTTAAAGTTACCAAAGGAAAAGGCGCATCACAATTCCACCATGAAAAATGAGACACTTCGCCAACGTATTTGTTGCCTACTTTAGTTGCAACACCCTCTTCTTTCCAATAGCCTTTAGTTTCATCAAAATGCCATAGTGGAATGGAGCTTGGTGCCGAAGATATTTGACTATTATCAATTTGCAATGTAATTTCAGCGGTGTGACCTTCTTTAATATTTAACTTTTGTCCACCACTTCCGCGAAGCTCAACATTTAACATTCCGAAAGTTTCTAAAACCGCTTGTTGGTTAGTTTCCGTTTGGGCGTATAACATACCCGGCATTAGTTTACTGATATTTTCATCGCTTGGCAACAAATGAAACATCGCTACTTGTACGCTTCCCGAATAATCATTCCCATTGGCATCTTCAAAAGCACCGTCAAAGACGACTTTAGTCCCCGAAGGCAAAGCTACTTCACTGGAAACACCTGATTGAATTGTTTCTAAAGGTGTATTGGGAATCATCATAATCTTCACATTATTTTTCCCGGTTGTGGGAACCATCGAACGCGAACCGTCAATATAACCAGCTTTGGTTGCTGTGATGTAGGCGAATCGCTGATACACATTGGCACCATTGATAATAAAAATACCATTAACATCCGTTTGTACTGTGGAAGAACCGATTTTTACTGTAGCTCCTTGTAAAGGATTATTGTCGGTATCGACTACTTGACCTATAAAATCACGATTAACGGAATTCCCGAAATTTTGAGTAAAAGTCTCATCATTCGGGCCTGAATTGGAATTGTCATCATTAGATTCGCAACTTGAAAAAGCAGCTACTAATAGCAATAAACACAAAAGGGAATGGATTTTTTTCATAACGTTAGGTTTTGTTTAACGAAAGATAGTAAAAACCTAAATTGGTTGCGTCAGAAAAATAAGAAACAAAAAAAATCCTGATTTTCACCAGGATTCTTAATCTTATTTAAATTTCGAAACACCGTCTTTCAGCCAAGCCAAATATTCATCGATGTTAGGTGTGTAACTAATCGGTTCGTTTAGTTTTTGCTCTTTCAAATCGGTTAAAACATAATACGGTTGTGTATTGGTTTTATAACGTGTAATAATAAAATCGGTCCATTTGTTACCAATAGTCACCACTTCTTTACCGGTTTCTTTGGAAACGTATTGTTGGTCCTTAGGTAAATCACGTTTGTCGTCAACATACAAAGAAATCAAAACCACTTCGTTTTTAAGTACGCTTAGCACTCTTTCGTCCGACCAAACATTGATTTCCATTTTACGACAGTTCACGCAAGCAAATCCGGTGAAATCGAGCATAATGGGTTTGTTTACCTCTTTGGCGTGCGCCAAACCTTTTTCATAATCGGTGAAAGTAATGATTCCGTGTTCCCCTATTTTGGCACCATCGGGCAAGTCGCCTTTGGAAACTTCAGCCGAAGAACCGAAGAAACCGGTTGGACTTTCACTATACGTTTGTGGCGGTGGAAAGGCAGAAATCATTTTTAAAGGCGCACCGAATAAGCCCGGAATCATATAAACCGTAAAGGCTAAAACCAAAAGAGCCAAAGACAATCTTCCCACAGAAATATGGGTCAACGGACTATCATGCGGCGTGGTGATTTTGCCCAATAAATACAAAGCCCAAGTACCGAAAATGGCAATCCAAATCGCTAAGAAAACTTCTCTTTCGAGTAAATGCAATTGTAAAACCAAATCGGCATTGGATAAAAATTTAAAGGCTAAAGCCAATTCTAAAAAGCCTAATGACACTTTAACGGTATTCAACCAACCGCCTGATTTGGGTAACGAATGCATCCAACTCGGGAACATCGCAAACAACATAAACGGTAAAGCTAAAGCCGATGAAAAGCCAAGCATACCAACGATTGGCGCAATGCCACCTTTGGAAGCTGATTCCACTAAAAGCGTTCCCACAATGGGTCCGGTACACGAAAACGAAACGATGGCCAAGGCCAAGGCCATGAATAATATTCCGATTATTCCGCCTCTGTCGGCTTGTCTGTCGACTTTATTCGCCCAAGAATTCGGCAACATGATTTCGAAAGCACCCAAAAAAGACACCGCAAAAATGACCAATAAAATAAAGAAAAACACGTTGAACCAAACATTCGTTGACAAAGAATTCAAGGCTTCCGCACCGAAAATACCCGTTACCAAAGAACCTAATATCAAATAGATGGCGATAATGGAAATTCCATACAAAATGGCATTGCGCTTGCCTTGTCCGGGATTTTTACTTTGTTTGGTAAAAAAACTTACCGTCATTGGAATCATCGGGAAAACACAAGGCGTTAGCAAAGCGGCAAATCCGCCAAGGAATGCCAAAAAGAAAATCGTCAACAAACCTCTGTTTTCTTCTTTCTTTGGTTGAGCAACATCTGTTGAAGCAGCTGGTTTAACTTTTTCTTTAGGTGTTTGTGTGGTATCAGCTTCTATAGAGTCAATGTTTGTCACAACTTCCTCCGGGTTTGCCATTACTATTTTTGGCAATGAAAAAGTAAAAGCATAGTCTTGATTGATACAAACTTCTTTACAGACTTGGTAATCAATCGTCGCCTTTATGGTGGTCAGACTAGGATTTAAGACTTTTATTTTTTGGGTAAACGTTACTTTCTTTTCGAAATAATACTCGTCAACCTCAAAAACATCGTTGTATTGTTTTTTATACGGACTTTCTTTGACTTTTCCAATCAGTTCGTAGTTTCCTTTGGCATCTTTGAATTTGAATTCGGCTGCTAAAGGTCCGTTTTCCGGGGTAAATTGGGAATAAACATGCCATTGGTCTTCGATTTTGCCTTCCATCACCAAATTGAATTCGGTGTCGCTGATTTTCTCAACTTTACTGCTCCATTTTACCGGATTTACCATTTGGGCATTTACATTGGCGAAAGCCAAAAAACTCAAAAGAAAAAATAGTGCTTTCTTCATTAGTCGGTATAATTGATTTTTAAAATTTTAGTTGTGCTTGCTGTTATCCTGAATCGTTCATCTTGCCTTTTTCCTACTATCCAAACAATTTTATCATCGGAACAAAGTAGCCAAATATTGGCTTTATCGAGCAAGGAGAACTTTTCGTCTTTGAAATACTTGCTCAATTTCTTTTTTCCGGTCATGCCAAAAGGTTGAAAAAAATCCCCTTCTTGCCAACGGCGAATGGTCAACGGAAATTGAAGCTTGTCTTCATCGACAAAGATAACATTACTTGTTTGAAGTGAAATGTCACTTACGTTACAAAAGGCAAGTTTTAAGGGAACTTTAACTTCGGTTTGCCCTTTTTGCACCCAAAACACTTCATCACTCACCACATTTTGCTTTGGAAACAACAACAAAGAATCCCTGTTTTTCAAGAGAATATGGGTATTTGACAAGACTTGCTTTCCGGATTGCGCGTTGATTAAATCATAAACCGAAGACCAATCGGCAAAGCCAAAAGGTTGCAGCCAATCGAACAAATAGGCTTTGTAATTTCGGTATTTGAGCAACTTGGGCAAGTCGATAACCATATGATTTTCTTCTTCGCTGACCACTTTTTGGTACAAATTTTCAGCCGCATCTTTGGCCAATGATTGGGTTTGTTTCAAATGACCAATCGTGTTTTCAAAAGACGACAACAAACTCGGATTCAGTTCCTTCAAAATCGGAATCACATCGTGGCGCAATTTGTTGCGTAAATATTTATCCGAAGCATTGCTGCTGTCTTCGCGCCAAATGATTTGATTTTCATGGGCGAAAGCCTCGATCTCATTTCTGGAAAAAGCCAATAACGGTCGGACAATCTTGTCATTCTGTTCCGGAATTCCGGTCAGACCTTCAATTCCTGAACCACGCGTAAAGTTGATTAAAAAGGTTTCCAAACTGTCATCGAGATGATGCGCCGTTAAGATATAATCAAAATTATGGTTGGCCAAAAGCGTATAAAACCACTCATAACGAAGGTTTCGTGCCACCACTTGAATCGAAAGTTTATTTTGTTCGGCAAAAGCCTTTGTATCGAATCTTTGAATGAATATTGGAATTTGTAATTTTTCTATTTGATTTTTGACGAAGTTTTCATCCTCATCGCTTTCTTCACCACGCAATTGGAAATTACAGTGCGCTACTGCGAAATCTAATTTTGATTGGAAACACAAATCCACCAAAACCATGCTGTCAACGCCGCCGCTAACGGCCAATAACAACTTCTTTCCTTTGAGAAAAGGAAGGTTTTCATTGATGTGGTTTTGGAATTTTGATAACATGTTTTAAGTCAAAAGGGATTAGGGAAAAGGGATAAGTTATTCCTCTAGCTTTTTAATCAACGAATTTAGCATTTTTTCAACTTCTATTGACAGTTGTTTTATTTCTTCTAAATCATCCGCTTTTAAGAAATCTAAATTAACTGCTATTTCCAACTGAGTTTGATTTTCAAATAATGAACCACGAGCAATTTGCAAAAATCTCGAATAGTCTTTTCTATAATTTCGCCCATAACCTTCAGCAATATTGGAAGGAATAGAAACAGCACTTCTCTTTATTTGTGAAGCCAATCCATATTTCTCATTCTCGGGTAACTGAGTAACCAATTTATAAATCAGTGTTACCAAACTCATTGATTTTTGCCAAACAATTAAATCTCTATAACTTGTCATATACCTAAATTTAAAACTTTTCCCTTTTCCCTTATCTCTTATCCCTTAACTCAAAACCTCGAACATCGCTTTGGCTTTCAGCAAACACTCTTCGTACTCTTGCTCAGGAACCGCTTGCGAAGTAATGGCGCTACCAACGGAAAAAGACAAATACTCCTTTTTGGAATTGTATAAAATGCTTCGGATAACGACATTGAAATCGAAATCGTTATTTGGGGTGAAATAACCCACTGCGCCGCTGTATAATCCGCGTTTGGTTTCTTCGAGTTCTTCGATGATTTTCATGGCGGAGATTTTGGGTGCACCGGTCATGCTGCCCATAGGGAAAGTCGTTCTCAGAATTTCTATAGGTGAAGTTGAATGGTCAACGGTTGAAACTATGGTTGAAATCATTTGATGCACTTGCTCAAAAGAATAAATCCCACAAAGCTCTTCCACAACAACAGAACCTTTGGTGGCGGTATGCGATAAATCATTGCGGACTAAGTCAACTATCATGATATTTTCCGAACGCTCTTTGGGATTTTGGGCTAACTCGGTTTTGGCGTTTTGGTCTGAAACTTCATCAATATAACGTTTGGCTGTTCCTTTTATCGGTTGGGAAATGACTTTGTTTCCTTCTTTTCTCAAATAGCGTTCCGGCGAGGCACACAGCAAATATTGATGGTTATTCTTGAAATATGCGGCGAATGGCGGATGTGAAATGTCATTCAGTTTTTGATAAATTTCTAACGAATCAATCTTAGCATTTTCGGCATAAAATTCCATACAAAAATTGGCTTCGTAAATATCGCCGCGATGAATTCGCGAAAGCATTTCGGTGACTTTGGCGATGTAGTTCTTCTTTGAAATCCGTTGTTCTATTTTGGGTTGTCGGTTGACGGTTGACGGTTGACGGTAAGTCTCGATATCTTCAAAATCAGATTCGATTTCATCATCACACATTCGGAGGTAATGAATTTCTAATTCGTTTCCTTTCAGCAAAAATAATTTCTTGGGTTGGAAAAAAAACAAATCAGGAAAATCTAAACCATCAAAGTTGTGGGATTGCAACTCTTCAATATCATTTTTTAAATCATAGGAAAGATAACCGAACAGCCAATCTTTAGTTTGTTGTTGGTATTGTTTTACATCTTCAAAAGCGTTGTGATGGTCGGTTTTTATGGCCGTAAAGGCATCAACCGCTAAGACACAATCATAACTCGAATACTTTTGCTGATGGTCATTGGAATCCAAAAAAACGACTTCCCTAAACTGTTGTGACCAAGCCAATAATTGGCTTTTAAAAGTATCGGTCTGTTCAATTTTTCGGGTAATACTGGTTCTCAAGTGAGCGGTTTTTAATGGCATTCAAAATTACAATAAAAATAATTCTCGGGACGAACGAACAAAGTTGAATTTTTGGCACGCTTTTTAGTAGGACTAAAAAAAGTGTTTAACAAGTAATTCATTAAAAGCTATTGATAGAAAACTACTCCGACTTGCTCAAAAAATAATACGTATTGGAACTGTAACTATTAATAACTATTTAAAATGAATGAAACATGAAACACTTATCAAAACTGGGTTTGGCATTACTACTATTGGGAATTGCCTTTGCATGCAAACAAGCGGAAGCGGAAGACAATGCCGCAACAGAAATGAATGTTGCCGCCGACAGCATTGCGGTAACCACTACTTCCTCAAACGCTGCAGTAGAAAACAAACAATCTAACCGAAAGTTTGTACGAACGGCCGATTTAAAATTCAAAGTTAAAAATGTCGCCCAATCGACTTATGCTATAGAGAGCATTGTGGCCAAACACGGTGGCTTTGTAACCTTTACCGATTTGAAAAGCACCGTTAACGAACATGAAGAAACTCAGGTAAGTCAGGACAGCATTTTGGAAACGACCAAATATACCGTAGACAACACCATTACCCTTCGCGTTCCGAATTCGCAATTAGATACCGTCTTAACCTCCTTAGCCAAAGAAGTAGATTTCCTCGACAGCCGTTTGATTAAAGCCGATGATGTAGCTTTACAATTGTTATCCAATAAACTGGCGCAAAAACGATTGACCAAAAGCCAACAACGCTTGGAAAAAGGCATTGATACCAAAGGCAAAAAGATTAACGATATCACCAACGCTGAAGACAAAGTGCTCGACCGGGAAACGGAAAGCGATGAGCAAATCATTAAGAATTTATCACTGGAAGATCAAGTTAATTACAGCACCGTGACGTTGTATTTGTACCAAAGAGAAACGGTGAAAAAGGAATTGGTATTCAACGAGAAAAACAGCAATGCCTATCGACCGCATATCGGGTTGCAAATTTGGGATAGTTTAAAAACCGGTTGGTTTATGTTGGAAGGGATTATTGCTTTTGTGACGCAACTCTGGGCGTTAATTTTAATTGGAGTTTTGGGCTTTTTGGCATATAAAAAATTCTTTAAGCAATAAACCATATCCGACTGACTCTTAAATAAATACCATTAGTTTCGGCTTTTGGTATTTTTTTGTTTAACTTTGATAGACCAACCAAAAACTTCAACAATTATGAAAATCGCTACCATTGTTATTCGAGTACTTATTGGATTATTTTTACTGTTTGCCTCAATCAGTTTCTTCTTGAAATTAGCCCCGGAAACCGAAGCTACCGGAAACTTCAAAGCCTTTAACACCGGTTTAGTCGCTTCTGTTTATTTGATTCCTTTAGCCAAAGCTGTTGAATTGTTATGCGGCTTGGCATTTGTCATCGGTAGATATGTAACTTTGGCGAATATTGTTGTTTTGCCGGTTACTTTAAATATCTTATTAATCAATTATTTCATGTCACCGGAAACCCTACCCATTGCAGCCGCACTCTTCTTAGGAAACCTATTTTTAATTTGGCGCTATTGGGATAATTACAAAACAGTTTTCACCCCATAAAAAAACGTCCCGATATTCGGGACGTTTTTGTTATTTATCAATGGAGCTCATTACTCGCTTCATAAAATCATTGAGGGCTTCTTTTTTGTCTTTGCCTTCTTTGATCATTTTATGAACCTCAAGCGCGCCATACATATTGGAGATTAGCTCGCCTATCACATCCAATTCTTCATCTTTCAACGAAGGTACTTCTGTTAAGGCTTCTAATACATCAATAGTTTCAATGATATAATCTTGGTCATTTTCCTCTATGAATTGAGTCAAATGTTTGATAACGGGTAGTTTCATATTATTTCACTTCATCAACCAACTCCGCTAAAACCTCGGCTTTATTGGTTTGGGTTTGATTCACCAATTTACCGTTTACAAAAGTGGCAAAGGTTGGCAAATTAGAAACATTAGCTAATTTTCTGGACTCCGGAGCATTTTCAGCATCAACCAAAACAAAAGTCATCCCTTCATTTTGAGAAGCCAGCATTTTGAATTTGGGTTTCATGATGCGACAATTGCCACACCAAGAAGCCGAATATTGCACCACTACTTTCTCATTGGTTTCTACCAAATTTTGTAAAGTATCTTCGTTTAATTCGATGAGCATGACTTATTAATTTTGGCTTAAATAAGCAGCAGTACTCAAGCGGTCAGCGTGCATCGCTTCTTTTCCTTCTTCCCAGTTGGCCGGACAAACTTCACCTTTGGTTTGTACGTGTGTGTAAGCATCGATTAATCTCAAATACTCATTTACATTTCTTCCTAATGGCATATCATTTACACTTTCGTGGAAAATTTTACCGGTTTCGTCAATCAAATAAGTCGCTCTGAAAGTCACATTAGAACCTTCTAAGATTTCGTCGTTTAATTCGGCATCATAAACCCATTCGGCATCTAAAATATCTAAAGCAGCGGATAAATTTCTGGTCGTATCAGCCAAAAGCGGATAAGTTACACCTTCAATTCCGCCATTGTTTTTGGCTGTGTTCAACCAGGCAAAGTGTACTTCATTGGTATCACAAGAAGCACCGATTACGATGGTATTTCTGTTTTCAAACTCGCTCAAAGCGGTTTGGAAGGCATGCAATTCTGTCGGACAAACAAAAGTAAAATCTTTTGGGTACCAAAATAAAAGTACTTTCTTGTTGTTTTTTGTTGCTTCTTCAAGCACGTTGATTCTCAAATTATCTCCCATGTGAGAGATGGCATCTACAGTAATGTTGGGGAATTTTTTACCTACTAATGACATAATGTGTATGGATTAAATGTTATTTTTTTCGTGGTGCAAAAGTACGCTGTTAATCCTTTAAAAAAAAGCAACATCTTATTGTATTTCACTATTAGTTTATAGTTTATAATTATCCAATAAAAAAAGGCATTTCGTTATTTTGAAATGCCTTTTTTGAATTAATAAATCTATAGCTTTGAAGATGAATGCCTTTTGTTTAATATGTATTAAAAATTAGATGTAGACTTGGTTAACTGCTTAATTTTAATATTGAATGCGGCAAAGAGTAAAGTCATAAACGGACTGATGATATTGAAAAATGCATAAGGCAAATAATCTAATGTAGAAACCCCTAATGTTCCTGCTTGGTAGGCGCCACAAGTATTCCAAGGTACTAAAACAGAAGTTACTGTACCGGTATCTTCAAGAGTTCTACTAAGATTTTCAGGAGCTAATCCTTTATCTTTATATGCTTTTGAAAACATTTTACCGGGAACTACAATGGCTAAATATTGATCGGAAGCGGTGATATTGAGTGCCAAACAGCTACCAACGGTAGAAGCAAATAATCCAAACGTTGATTTCGCTACTGATAGCAAAGCACTACTAATTCTGGTCAAAGCGCCAATCGCATCCATTACACCTCCAAAAACCATAGCACACAAAATCAGCCAAATAGTGCCTAACATTTTTTTCATGCCGCCGGAAACAAATAAATCTGATAATGTTTTATTGTCTGTAGGAATAACGACTTCCGTGGTAATGGCATTCATTATTCCTTTATAAGCTGATTGAAAAGACATCGAACTAACCCCGGAAATTTGATTGATAATCTGAGGTTGAAAAATTAAGGCAAATACTGCACCCAATAAAGTACCAATCATCAAAGCAATTAGTGGTTCTGTCTTTTTTATAATTAAACCAATAACCACTATCGGAACTAAAAACAACCAAGGTGAAACATTAAAGGAGGAAGAAATAGCCGATAGAAGTTCGTTAATATCAACAGTTCCTTTTACCTCAACGGTTAATCCCAAAAAAATAAAAAGCAGTAGTGTTAAAATATAAGTTGGAATCGTAGTTAAAGTCATGTACCTAATATGAGTAAACAAATCGGTTCCTGCCATAGCTGGTGCTAAATTCGTTGTATCAGACAAAGGCGAAAGTTTATCTCCAAAATAGGCTCCTGAAACAACCGCTCCGGCTACCATGCCCAAATCAAACCCTAATGCACCTCCAATTCCAATTAAGGCAATACCAACTGTAGCACTGGTTGTCCATGAGCTTCCGGTTGCTATTGAAATTAAAGAACATATTATCAAAGCTGATGGTAAAAAAATGGATGGACTTAAAATTTGTAAACCATAATAAATCATTGTTGGGATTACGCCACTAACCATCCAAGTTCCGGCTAATGAGCCAACCATCAGAAGAATTAAAATAGCTCCGGTTGTAGATTTTACGTTTTCTGCTACTTCTTCTACCATCTTCTTGAAAGAAACTTTATTAAATAAACCCACAATTGCCGCAACAGAACCACCTAATAAAAGGATAAACTGATTACTACCGCCAAGGGAACTATCACCATAAACAAAAACGTTGTAAGCCAACATTACAACCAATACAATAACGGGGATTAATGCTTCGAATAAACTTAACTCTTTGTTCTTAATTAACTTTGAACTCATACCATATAATTTAGCGGACAATATACTAAATTTTATAAATAATCATATCAAGACTGAGAAGCTAATTTTATAGCTTAACAACTGATTGCAAAATATTTTATTCTCATCGGTTAAAAGGATACTCATTAATCCAATGGAAACCACGATTATTGAGTTCATAATCACTTTTTTTCTTTTGTTTCCAAAGTAATTCAAGCGTATCAGATTCCCATTTCCCTTTGACTAAGAGCTCCTCGTTGGGCAATCGTTTATAATTTAATTTAAATATTTTAGTGCTGTCTTTATAAGAAGTAATTATCAGTTGATTGGCAATCGTATCGGTTTTCAATGCGTAATAATTGCCTCTTCCTCTAACTGTTTTGATAACAATATTGCCCTCTTCCATTAAAACTTTGTTCCAACGCAAGGTATCAGACATTAATACCGGAATGGTGTCTCCGTTTTTGACGAATGTTTTAACTTCATAACTGCCATTAAAACTTTCAGCATAAGTCCCGTTTCCCGTAGCCGAATTGACTTGTATGATCATCAATACTATAGCCAAAGAACACAATACCAACAATACAATTTTAGAAACTTTATGGGTGACACGCTGCCAATCTTGTTTAAAAGCTATAGGGTCAATTTTTAAGCGGAGTGATTCTTGTTTGAAAAAGAAACGGTACAATGAACCCAAATAAGGCGACACTATAAATATTGAGAGTAAAACCAAATGCGAAGAAAACAACTTCACCGGTACATCATAACAAAAATTCATCGCGGCTACATTCAACATCACACCAAAGCCCATCAAAGCACCGGCTATGGTTGTACGCCTGAACAACAATAAAACACCGGCTACAAACTCGATAAAACCGCCAAAGAAAGTATAAGCGGAAGAATGTCCCATAAAAGTCCACAACAATCCCATTGGAGATGATTCACCATAAGTTTGCTCTAAACGGAAAATATGCGTAGGTTGGAACTGACCGTTGAAAAACTTAATCACCCCATACAAAATCAGAAACAAACCCACATAGTAACGGGCATAAATCCAAGTCAGTTGAAACCAAGACTCAAAATTCTTTTTTTTGCTGACCAATATAATAACGATTGTGGCCACAATGGAAAGCAAAAAAGTGACCAACAAATTCACATAATCAAAAGTAGTATCACCACTACCGGTTACCGCTATTTTTTCTAATTTAGTAAGACCTAAAACCGTTTTCCCAAACCAAACCACCGCTAATTCTACAGGCTTAGTGTAAACTGAAAACACTAGATCTAAGCCCGGAATTTCGCTAAATGGCCGAGGAAACATGTATAAAAATGCATAACAAATGGTAAAAACAGTAATCGCTTTTCTGGAAAAAGACCACTCTTTTACTTCGGAAGATACTCTTGCTGACATAGTTAAATTGGTTTATTTTGTTTGAAATTTAACCATAAAAATAATATTAAAAAATATTTGGCTTCAAAAAAGGCCAAATCCCTTGGTTTGACTTCACTTGATTTTTACTTACTTTTATGGAATAATTAACCAACATCCCTTTTTTTGATGCAAACTAAATTCACATTTTTATTCGTTGCGCTATTCTCTTTTGCTATTTCCAACGCACAGGAAACTGCCAAAACCGATAAAGAAACTACCAAATGGGACGTGGCCAAACCCGGCGACAGCTTTAACTACAAAACCCAAAACTTTACCACTTCGGAAGGGACTTGGATGAACTTGGATGTCAGCCCCGATGGAACCACTATCGTTTTTGATATGCTGGGCGATATTTACAGCATGCCCATTACCGGTGGCAAAGCCAAAGTATTGCGCTCCGGAATTCCGTTTGAAATACAACCGCGTTTTAGTGCCGATGGGAAGAAAATTGCCTTTACCAGCGATGCCGGTGGTGGCGATAACCTTTGGGTGATGAACGCCGATGGCACTAATGCCAAACAAGTTTCTAAAGAAGATTTCCGATTGATGAGCAATCCGGCTTGGATGCCCGATGGGAATTATTTAGTGGGCCGAAAAAACTTTACCTCGCAACGCTCAGCCGGTGCCGGCGAAATGTGGCAATACCACATTAGTGGCGGTAGCGGTGTACAACTCACCAAACGCAAAAACGACCAACAAGACGTTAACGAACCCAACATTTCCCGAGACGGTAAGTATTTGTACTTTAGTGAAGACATGTATCCGGGTGGCTTTTTTCAATACAACAAAGATCCGCACAACGAAATTTATGTCATCAAACGCTACGAATTTGAAACCGGAAAACTAGAAACCATCACCGGTGGTCCGGGCGGCGCTGCTCGTCCGCAAGTATCTCCCGACGGAAAGAAATTGGCCTTTATCAAAAGAATCGGAACGAGTACCGTTTTGTATTTACACGACTTAACCACAGGCGAAGAATGGCCGGTATTTGACAAACTCGACAAAGACCAACAAACCGCTTGGGCCTTATTTGGCGTGTATCCTAACTTCAATTGGATGCCGAATAATGAAGATATTGTGATTTGGTTTGGTGGCAAAATCAATAAAATCAATACCAAGTCTTCCACGGCAACCAATATTCCTTTTACAGCCGATGTGGCGATTGACGTAGCAGAACGTGTGCATTTTAACACCCCCATTTCAGATACTGATTTCACAGTAAAAATGATACGCGATGCAGTAACTTCTCCTGATGGAAAAACTTTAGCTTTTAGAGCATTAGGATATATTTGGACCAAAACATTACCAAACGGAACGCCTAAGCGATTGACCAACGGAACCGACTTTGAAGCCGAACCCACCTTTACCGCCGACAGCAAAACCATTGTTTATGTAACCTGGAACGATACCGAACTGGGCAGCATCAGAAAAGTAGGTTTGGACGGAAAAAATTCGGTTAAACTGACTTCCGAAAAAGGCATTTACCGCACGCCTGCCCTATCGCCTGACGGTAAAACCATAGTGTACCGCAAAGAAGACGGTAACCTCGACCAAGGCATGGCTTTTTCTAAAAAACCCGGAATTTATACCATGAGTGCCAATGGTGGCGCAAGTAAGTTCGTTACCGAAAACGGACAATATCCGTTATTTACCAAAGACGGCAATCGCATTTTCTTCCAAACGGGAGGCGTATTCTTTGGGAATTTGACCAAAGAATTGAAAAGTGTTGACCTCAACGGTAAAGACGAGAGAACCCATATTAAATCGAAATATGCCAATAGATTGGTGCCGAGTCCCGACAACCAATGGATAGCTTTTATGCACTTGCACAAAGCCTATGTAGCGCCTTTGAATATGAACGGACAAGAAAGTGATTTAGACAACAAATCGACAGCCGTACCGGTTTCGGAATTGACTAAAGACGCGGGGATTAACCTGCATTGGGCCACCAACAGCCAAAAAGTAATGTGGACTTTAGGTGACATTTATTATACCAACGATATCAAAGACCGCTTTACCTTTTTACCCGGTTCGCCCGAGAAAGTAGAAAAACCAACGGATACCGGAATTAAAATAGGATTGACTTCCAAGGTCGATAAACCCAAAGGAAAGTTAGCCTTAACCAACGCACGCATCATTACCATGAATGGCGATAAAGTGATTGAAAAAGGTACTGTCATCGTTAACCAAAACCGTATTGAAGCGGTTGGAAACACCGGTGAAGTTACCGTTCCTGCCGATGCCCGAGTATATGATTTAAGCGGCAAAACCTTAATGCCGGGTATGGTAGATGCCCACGCCCACGTGGGTGCTTTCCGCTACGGATTGACGACCCAACAAAACTGGCAGTTTTATGCAAACTTGGCTTTTGGGGTAACCACGTCACACGACCCGTCTTCTAATACTGAATCGATATTTACCCTTGCCGAAATGGTAAAAAGCGGTGCTATCGTTGGTCCTCGTATCTACTCTACCGGATTCATCCTGTATGGTGCCGATGGCGATTTTAAAGCGATTGTCAATGGCCTTGACGATGCCCGTTCGTCTATCAAACGTACCAAAGCATTTGGGGCACTTTCAGTGAAAAGTTACAACCAACCGCGTCGCGACCAACGCCAACAAGTATTGCAAGCCGCTCGCGAAGAAGGTATCAATGTAGTGCCCGAAGGCGGTTCGAATTTCTTCCACAACATGACGATGGTCATTGACGGTCATACCGGAGTAGAACACAATATTCCGGTAACGCCGGTGTACAAAGACGTTTTAGAACTTTGGGGCAAAAGCAGTGTGGGTTACACGCCTACGCTCATTGTAAACTATGGCGGATTGAATGCCGAGTATTATTGGTACCAAAAAACCAACGTATACGAAAACAAAAAACTGTTGCAATTTACGCCAAGAAGCATCATCGATTCGCGTTCGCGTTTTCGTACGATGGCACCTGAGGAAGAATACCAAAACGACCACATCCTGACTTCCAAAACGGCAAAAACATTGGCCGATAGTGGTGTAAAAGTCAATATGGGGGCGCACGGACAATTACAAGGTTTAGGTGCCCACTGGGAATTGTGGAGCATTCACCAAGGCGGCATGAGCAACTTAGAAACCTTGAAAACCGCCACCATCAATGCGGCCAACTATATCGGTGCCGGTAAAGACATCGGTTCGCTTGAAGTGGGCAAACTGGCGGATATTTTAGTTTTAGACAAAAATCCTTTAGAAGATATTCAGAACTCGGCAAGCTTGCGTTATACCATAGCCAACGGCAGAATGTACAATTCTGAAACCATGAACGAAGAAGGTAACGAACCCAAAGCCCGTAACAAGTTTTATTGGGAAAACAGCAAATACAACGCCGCCTTCCCATGGCACGAAGAAACCGAGAGTTTTATGGAACACCATTGTTGTGATGCGATTCATAATTAAGTACGAAGTGAAAAGTACGAAGTACGAAGTAAAACCATTCGCGAAAGTGAGTGGTTTTTTTTTGTATTGGTAAGTAAAAAAGTCCTTCGACAGACTCAGGAGGACACTGAACTCACGATTGTTATCCGATTAAAGGGTAAAAGGGATAACCGAATACTAACCACTGATTTTCATCAATATTTTAGCTATTGCGAAGCATTATTCTCATTGCCGTTAGCGCCCATTGAGTATTTTTTCCGTTCCAAAAGCATTTTTTGGTAAGCTAGTAAATCGACCTGCAGTTCCAAAGCTAACACATCTGCTTTGCTTTGTTTTTTGAGCGACGCTTTCACCCTATTCTCCAAAAGATGCAACACATCGGGGGAGACTTCCGGCAGTTCTGCGGCATGTTCCCGCAGGAAATACAGGAGCTTCGTAGCTTTTTCGTTATAGGCATAGTTGGCCTGTGCCTTGTGCAGTTTCCGGCTCAGCCGCTCATACTGGTATTCGTTTTCCTTTATTAGTTTTTGAAGCTTTTCAGCCTCCAGTACCAGTTGTTCTTCAAGCGCTGCGGGTAGTTCAGCTTTGGCTTCGGGCGACTGGATGTATTTGAGCATGGCACCCAGCAGTACGTTTGAACGGTGAGGGATATGACCGTTGCCCAACTCAAAACGGGACACGGTTGTGCGGTGAAGTCTTAAAAGTTGGGCCATTTCGTCCTGGGTAAACCCCAGCAAGGCCTTGATTTCCTGAGATTTTCTCCTCATAGATCTTTGGTTAGTACCCTAATTGTCAAACCATAAAAGGGTAAGTGCATGACTACTAAAACGGAAAAACAGGGGTTTTTATTGTGCACATTTTGATCACCACTGAAAAGTATAACACATTTTATGCGACATTTTTGTCGCTACTGAAAAGTATGACACATTTTATGCATCATTTTTGTCACTACTGAAAAGTATGACACATTTTATGCATCATCTTTGTCGCTACTGAAAAGTATGATACATTTTATGCATCATTTTTGTTGCCAGTGACAAGTTTGCACTATGGGTTGCGGGTTGAAGGTTGCGGGTTCCGAGTTATGAATAGCCGCTTGATTATATACTAACGATGTGGAAAACCGTAAAGACAGAACATAGTTGAGAAGTACATTTACTTTCAAACAGACCCAAAACAAGCTATTCGTAAGAAATTTATGTTGATAAGTTGGTTTAAAATCCCTATTGATGGGATTGGTTGGTGGTTTTAAATTGGTTAAATTTGGGAACAACGCTGATAGTGATAACACTTATTCGTTAGTTAGCAACAAGCTTATGAAAAATCATGATTTAGAGACATATGCAAAATTAGCAGAAGGCGCAAAATTTTTTCTGGATGAATCTTTTAAATATATAGATGAAACCTTAAAATCTGAAACTGCATCTTTAATTTATTCAAAGCTGTTAGAAAAAATAGAACCAAATGATGAAGACTTAGAAATTATTAATACTTCTGAATTCTCTAATAATACCATTGAGCTATTACAATCAGAAATTGGAAAGGTACTTTCAGATGAAACTCATGAAGCTTTTACTACAGCTTGGGAAGACGCTAATATTATAGCTCAAAAGTATGCAGTAAAACATCCGTTAGCACATAAAATAAACTCAATTGAAATTTTAGGGCATTTAAATAATCTTGGTTTTTTCATTGAAACACTAACAAATAGACATTTATTATTTTTGTGTCAATCAAAAATAATAGATGACTTTAGTTATTCAAGAATTTCTCTTGCAAAAATTATGGAAAGGCTAATCTTCATTTTTAAAGATGATATTATAAATAAAAAAGTACATCTCAATGAAATTGCAAATTTGTTTTCTTTAAGGAATAAAACTGTACACTATACTCCAGACAATTCTGTAGCATTAAAACCAACAATATCTGAACTAATTCAAATATGGGTTCAATGCAAAAAAATAATTGAAAAGTTCGAGAAAATTGAAAAAATAAACGAGTATAAGTTCTCAACTCAAATTAATGATTATATAATTGATTTTAAAAAGAAATGGACGCAATAAGCCTGTTGCTAACAGCAGTTTGTGATTATGGCTGGTTTTGGGTTTATCAGAAATGTCTCGGCTGATTGAAATTTTAGTTATATTTGGAAACGCCAGTGAGTGAAGAACGCCACAATCACAAGCTGCGGCACGTTACCTGCTATTATCACAAAATATATGCTAAAAAAGACAATACCAATTTTACTGTTATTCATCTTCTTTTCTTGTGAAAAGTCTAATTCTTTTATTGAGTCAAATTTTGAAAATGAATTTAACGACTCTATAAGAAAACTTAATGGAAAGCATGTAAAAGTAGAGATTGCTCCTGATTGGAAAGCGGATGTTTATTATTTAAATTCCAAGCCTAGAATGTTTTTTTACCAAACAATGCCAGAAAATGGATTTACATCAAAAAGAGTTTACATAAACGCTGATAATGATAATATTGAAAAAATTATATACAGAACTTGTTTACCGGATTTTACCAAAAATGATGATAATTATGAGTTAATAGATTCAATATTTGAAATATATCCACGCAATGGATTAATAATTCGTTATTTTAATAATCAACGTATTGATTCTGTAAGCGATACTAAAAGAATAAATAAAATATTGAAAGAAGTTAAATATATCAAAGATGGCTTTGAGCTACATAACAGCAGGTAACAGCAGTTTGTAACTACTGCGCGCTTGGGCTTATCCCGAATTTTCTCCGAAAATTCAAAAAGTAGTTTTATATTTGGAATCGGCGGTGATTAATCTTTGCAACTGTTGCAAGCCGCAAGACGCTAGCGATCATTGTAAAACGATACACTGAAAGAGAAATTAAATGATTAAAATACTTTCCATTTTCATTATAGGAATTTTGACAAGTTACTCAACATTTGGAAAATCTGTTGAAGACAAATCTCAATTTGAGTTTAGTTTGGATACTTTAAAATTATACGACCAAAGCAGACAGAGAGAAATTCCAATTGCAATCTACAAACCAACCTCAAAAGTTTCTGGAAATCAAAAAATTGTTATTTTCAGTCACGGCTATGGACAAAATAAAGGTGGTGACTATTTGGCATATTCATATCTGACTGAATTTTTAGCAACAAAAGGATTTTTCGTTGTAAGCATTCAACACGAACTTGCAACTGACAGTTTATTGCCACTGACAGGAAATCCGCAAATTGTAAGACGACCATTTTGGGAACGTGGTGCAGACAATATTTTATGCGTTATCAACGAACTCAAAAGAACAAATCCTGATTTGGACTTTAAACACATAACACTTATTGGACATTCCAACGGTGGAGATATGACTGCTCTTTTTCCACAGAAATACCCGAACATAGTTGAAAAAATAATCACGTTGGACAACAGAAGAATGGCATTGCCAAAATCAAAAAAGGTTAAAGTTTATACGCTACGTTCAAGCGACCAACCAGCAGACGAAGGTGTTTTACCGACAGAAACGGAGACTAAAAAGTATAGAATAAAAATAGTAAGATTGGCAAATACAACCCATAATGAAATGGACGACAATGCGAATGAAAAACAACGAAAGGAAATTCAAGAATATATCTTAACGTTTATAAATGACTGAGAAAGAAGAACAACGACCGCTAACAGCGGTTTTGCGCTATTGCTGTATTTTCTTGGCTTCTACCCTAATTTTCACGTAAAACTATTATATTTTAGCAGAAAGTAAGCAGTTCGCTGGATTCGCAACTGTTACAAGCCGCGGAACGTTAGCCATCAGTTTCACGCATTTGGACAAAAACGACACATTAATATGAAACTTCAATTTTTAATTTTTCTCTTAGTTGTTTTTGGTTGTGAAACTAAACCGAAAAAGAATTTTTCTAAAAAAGCAGAAGAAAAAGTTCAGCCAAAAATTGAAATAGAAAATCAAAAGTTTTTCGTTGGTGATGTCAATAATGACAAAGTAAACGATACTGCATTTATCAATCTAAAAAGAAATTCAGAAACTGGTGAAATTGAATGCGGTGAAAAAAATTGCGCCATAAATATTGAATTTAAAAGTAATATTTCCAAGATAAGTTTTGACCAAAGTTTGGGTGTTTTTATTTCGAAAACCGAAGACTTAAATAATGACCAAGCGAACGAAATACTGATTTTTTCTCGAACACATGAAGGTTGGTGGAATACTATTTATGTGTTTTCTTTTAAAAATGGAACATGGAATGAAATCGCAAAAACAAAAGCTTTTGTTTCCGAGAATGAAGATTTTGAAAATAGAATAATTAAAGAAAATGGCAATTATTATTTAATTGGTGAAAATCAATGGGAAGAAGATAGTAACGGCAATTTTAAAAAAGTGATGATTAAAATTTAAAAACCGAATGGCTAACAACAGTTTGACAAACGTACCAAAAAACACAAAGTAGAAATGCATGTCCGCAAAGCCGATTATAAGCAAAAATCGTAAACAAATTACTCTTGTCATATTATATATTGTTGCAATACTATTTAATGCAATAGTCATTGACAGATATATACTTCCGAGTCAAAAAATTTCAGACAAGATAGTTAAGGAAATAAGAGTCTCTCAAACTCGAAGTTCTAAATTTGGAAGCTCAACAACACTAAGAGGATACAATTACTATACAGAAAAAGGTTTTGAATTCTTAACTGACAAAGAGTATATTTCCGATTTGACAATTTCTATAGAGAAGACGTTGATTTTTAAAAATATTATTTCGGTAAGCACTGAAAGAGGCGATAAAAAAGAGTTACTAACCGGTCTGGGAGGACTTAATGCCTGTTTCTATTTAATTCTTGCATTGTCTTCAATTATAAGTATTTGTTATCTTAAATTTAAATCTGAATTATCAGACAATGAATTTCTTAACATAATACTCTTTAATGGATTTATAATTTTTGTTTTGACAGTTGTCTGGACATTAGTTTGAAATAAAAAACCGTCGACTAACAGCGGTTTCGCGCAATTGTTGGTCTTTATTTTTACGTGTTCACGAAAACGTTTATCTTTAACAGAAAATAAGCAGTTCACTGGCTTCACAACTGTCCGATAGCTGCGGCACGTTACCAGCAATGTTCGCTACATAACTCCACAAGCACGAATGATTGAGAATTGCAAAAAGCATAAAAAACAAACTTGTAATTGAATGGCAAAAACTAAAACTACCTATACCGGTCAGGACATAACTGATTTTATAAATTCATATGTTGACAACGAACAAAAAAAAACCGATAGTTATCAACTAATTGACTTATTAAAAAAATGGTCAGACTCTGAACCTAAAATGTGGGGACCTAGTATAATCGGATTTGGTAACTATCATTACAAATATGCAAGTGGACACGAAGGAGACGCACCGGTTCTTGCATTTTCGCCACGAAAAGCAGCCTTGACACTTTATGTTTACTCTGACACTGAGAAAAGCAAAACACTATTGACTGACCTTGGAAAATTTAAAATGAGTAAAGCCTGTATTTATGTAAAAAAATTAGCTGACATCAATACAGACATATTGAGAGAAATTTGTATTGAATCAATAAAATATATTAGCGAACATCACGAATGTTCTTGCAGGGTAAAAAACTAATAAAGACAACAAAAGAGATAAATCCTGCTGATAACAGCAGTTACAGCTATGGTAGTTTTTTCTTAAATACAACTCATTTTTTCACGTAAGAACTTTATCTTAGCAGTCAGTACGCAGTTCGCTGGATTCGCTACAGAATGATAGCCGCGGCACGTTATATGCAAGTTTTCCACAACACTCGTTAATCCAATTATGTTAAAAACATTTTTTACAAGAACATATTACTTCTGGGTTGTTTCAAGATTTTTGATAATTGTTTTATTTGCGATTTCAACTTATAGTCAGATTGAAATTAAATCAATAGGCTCCATTATAGTTTCCTGTTTGTTTACAATATATGTTCTTCTCATGACATTAACAGCTATTATGGAAATGCTGAAGAGAAAAGTTTTTGCGGCAATAAAAATAGTGATAGGAACATTAACAATTTTCTTTTCATTATTCTTATCATATATAACATTCTCAATGTATGGTATACAACCTTTTGCATTGTTTATTGTTCTCACTTGGCTAATTTTCTATGGATTGTGGGAAATCGTAACAGCTAAAGACGTTATAAGAAAATAAAAAAACTGCATATAACAGCCGTTTGTAGCAACTAGCTAGCTTATCCCTCTCAAAACATAAAAAAAGGTGGCTCAAACGAACCACCTTTTTTAATATAAACTATAACTATTAAGCTAAATCATAACGGTCGGCGTTCATTACTTTGGTCCAAGCCGCTACAAAATCGTTCACAAATTTTTGTTTGTTGTCGTCTTGCGCATATACCTCAGCATAAGAACGCAAGATAGAGTTGGAACCAAAAACCAAATCGGCTCTGGTGGCGGTCCACTTGGTTTGACCGGTTTTTCTATCTACTATGTTGTACAAGTTTTTGCCTACCGGTTTCCACGAGTAGTTCATATTGGTCAAGTTGACAAAGAAGTCATTGCTTAATACGCCTTCGTTCTCGGTAAATACGCCGTGTTTGGTGCCACCGTAATTGGTGCCTAAAACGCGCATTCCGCCAATAAGTACGGTCATTTCCGGCGCGGTTAATCCCATGAGTTGGGCTTTGTCAAGCAACATTTCTTCCGGTTGTACGGTGTAGTCTTTTTTCACCCAGTTTCTAAAACCATCGTGTAATGGTTCTAATACTTCAAATGATTCTACATCGGTCATTTCGGCAGTAGCATCTCCTCTACCCGGTGTGAAAGGCACTTTCACGCCGGCTGCTTTTTCAACAGCCGCTGTTCCGCCCAATACTATCAAATCGGCCAAAGATACTTTTTTGCTCCATCCGGCTTGTATTTCGGTCAGTTTGTTTAATACTTTCTGCAAGCGCTCCGGTTCGTTACCTTCCCAGTCTTTTTGAGGCGCTAAACGAATACGAGCCCCATTGGCACCACCGCGATAATCAGAACTTCTGAAAGTTCTCGCGCTGTCCCAAGCAGTGTTGATTAATTCAGTTGCCGTTAAGCCACTGTTCAAAAGTTTGGCTTTCAATTCTTCTATTTCTGATTCCGAAAGCGTATAATCAACCGCCGGAATCGGGTCTTGCCAAATCAAATCTTCTTGAGGTGCATCGGCTCCTAAATAGCGACTTCTTGGTCCTAAATCACGGTGGGTTAATTTGAACCAAGCTCTGGCAAAAGCGTCTTCAAAAGCTTGCGGGTCTTTTTGGAATTTCTCTGAAATTTTGCGGTATTCCGGATCCATTTTCAAAGCCATATCGGCATCGGTCATGATTGGATTTCTTTTCACACCTTTGATATGAGCATCAAACGGTTTGTCTTCTTCGGCCATGTTAACCGGTTCCCATTGCCAAGCACCGGCCGGACTTTTAGCCAATTGCCAATCGTGGTTTAGTAAAATATCAAAATAAGTATGATTCCATTTGTCAGGATGAGTCGTCCAAGCACCTTCCAGTCCGCTGGTGATGGTATCGGCACCATTCCCGTTTCCTTTTGGATTCAACCATCCGAAACCTTGTGTTTCTACATCGGCTGCTTCCGGTTCCGGACCTAAGGCATTGGCATCACCATTTCCGTGAGCTTTCCCTACGGTATGACCACCGGCAGTTAAAGCTACCGTTTCTTCATCGTTCATGGCCATTCTCAAAAAGGTTACGCGCATGTCTTGAGCAGTCTTTAAAGGATCAGGATTTCCGTCAACCCCTTGCGGATTCACATAAATTAACCCCATCATTACGGCTGCCAAAGGATTTTCTAAATCTCTCTCACCCGAATAACGACTTTTTTCACCACCGGATGTGGCTAACCAAGTATTTTCTGAACCCCAATAAACATCTTTTTCAGGATGCCAAATGTCTTCGCGTCCACCGGCAAAACCAAAGGTTTTAAAGCCCATAGATTCATAAGCCATGTTACCGGCCAAAATCATTAAATCGGCCCATGAAATTTTGTTTCCGTATTTTTTCTTGATAGGCCAAAGCAATCTTCTTGCTTTGTCAAGGTTCCCGTTATCCGGCCAACTGTTAAGTGGTGCAAAACGAAGATTTCCGGTGTTGCTACCGCCACGACCATCAGCTATACGGTAACTTCCGGCACTGTGCCATGCCATACGAATCATCAATCCGCCATAGTGTCCCCAATCGGCTGGCCACCAGTCTTGACTCTCGGTCATTAAGGCTTTCAAATCATTTTTTAAGGCTTCGAGGTCTAATTTTTTGAACTCTTCCGCATAATTAAAATTTTCTCCAAGCGGATTAGTCTTCGAATCGTGTTGGTGCAAAATGTCTAAGTTAAGCGCATTGGGCCACCAAAAACTGTTATTAGGCACGTCTGTACCTTGTTTTACTTGTGCTCCTGAGAAAGGACATTTCCCGGAACCATTAGCATTGTTTTCCATATTATAAATTGGTTTGTTGTTTAAACTTATAGTGCTAAGTTACCAAATGTTTTGCTATGTTAATTATTTTTTCAATAGATAAAAACTATGATCAATGTAAGAATCCGTTATATGTTTATTTTTATAATGAGAGTTAAAACAGCCTTTCAATTTAATAGGTATTAAGTTAAAGACAAAGAGACAAACTAATAATGTAAGTAATTTAAGATATACTTTTCACCTTTGAATTTTTATGTGTTTTTTTTCCTGTAAAAAAGACGAATTTAAACATTTGACAATATTTTAATTCACTGATAACGCTGATTTTTATTAGCTTTGGATAAACAAAAAACAATCATGGAGGACAATTTTATACTTATTAGTATTATTGTGGTGATAGTCATCAACTTGGCTTTTTATTATTTTCTCAGAAAACGTAAAGAAGAAAAGGAATTGAGAAACTATTTCAAAAAAGGATTGAAAAAAAATAAAAAAGTGTAAGATTCCAAAATTAACTATAAAACAAAAGGCACGATTACTCGTGCCTTTTGTTTTTGTATAACAGATGCTTAATAGGCTATCAATTCTAATAAGGTGGTTTCAAAACGGTCTTTGGGCAAATATTGGTCTTCTAAGGCTTTTACAAATGGTATCGCTGTTTCTAAACTGCCGACTCTTCTAACCGGTGCATCCAGATTTTCAAAACACTGTTCCATTATCATGGCAGCAATATCGCTTGCAACACCTCCAAACAAAGTGTCTTCTTGCAGGACAATCACTTTTCCGGTCTTTTTGACTGAGGTAAAAATAGCTTCGGTGTCTAACGGTTGCAGCGTACGCAAGTCAATCAAATCGGCACTGATGTTGGAGTGCTTGTTCAAAGTTTCCAAAGCCCAATGTACTCCGGCACCAAAAGAAATAACAGTCACTTGTGAACCTTCTTTTAACAAGGCAGCTTTCCCGAAAGGAATGGTATAATAATCGGTCGGAACGTCTTGGTAAACCGAACGGTACAATTGTTTGTGCTCAAAAAACATCACCGGATTCGGGTCGTTGATGGCTGTGTTTAGCAACCCTTTGGCATCATACGGAAAGGCCGGATACACTACTTTGAGTCCGGGAGTTTTAGTAAACCAAGCCTCATTCGTCTGTGAGTGAAACGGTCCGGCCTGAGTGCCACCGCCACAAGGCATACGCACTACTACATCGGCTTTTTCATTCCAACGGTAATGTTGCTTGGCCAAAAGATTGACAATCGGATTGAACCCTGTCGATACAAAATCGGCAAACTGCATTTCCACTACCGCTTTGTGTCCGTTAATAGACAAACCATTTGCGGCAGAAACCACAGCGCTTTCACAGATTGGAGTGTTTCGAACGCGTTCTTTACCAAATTGCGCTACAAAACCGTCTGTGATTTTAAAAGCTCCACCATATTCGGCTATGTCTTGTCCCATAATGACCAAATTGTCATGACGTTCCATCGATTGACGCAACGCATTGGAAATGGCATCTACGACACGAATATTCTCTACAGTATCACCGGGAGTGACAACTTCAAATTCGTAAGGTTCGTACATATCATCAAGCTCTTCGGCTAAATCAGCTTCGCATTCCGGTTCGGCCACTGTAATCGCCCAATGCTCATCGATTTCGGCTTTGATGGCCTTTTTTATCTTTTCATCTTCAGCTTCAGATAAAACACTTATGCGAAGCAAATAGTCTCTATAATTTGAAATAGGGTCTTTAATCGCCCACATGTCCATCAATTCTTGCGGTACATATTTGGTACCACTCGCCTCTTCGTGACCACGCATTCTGAAAGTCTTGAATTCCAACAATACCGGTCGAGGATTCTCAACCATGGAAGCTTTTAATTCAGCAATCTTGAGGTAAACTTCTAAGATGTTATTGCCATCAATAATATGACTTTCCATTCCGTAACCTATACCTTTATCGGCTAAGTTTTCACAACGGTATTGCTCATTGGTTGGGGTTGACAAACCATAACCGTTATTTTCAATCACAAACAGCACCGGCAATTCCCATACCGCAGCTATGTTTAATGCTTCGTGAAAATCGCCTTCAGAAGTGGCTCCTTCACCGGTAAACACTGCGGTTACTTTACCGTTCTTTTGGAGTTTATTGGCTAAGGCAATTCCATCTGCTACGCCCATTTGCGGACCGAGATGCGATATCATTCCGATGATTTTAAATTCTTGGGTCCCAAAATGGAACGAACGGTCGCGACCTTTGGTAAAACCGGTTTTCTTACCCTGCCATTGCGAAAACAATCGGTGCAGCGGAATGTCTCTTCCGGTAAAAACACCTAAGTTTCGGTGCATCGGTAAAATGTACTCGTCTTGGTCTAAAGCAGCAGTGATACCCACTGAAATAGCTTCTTGTCCGATACCGGAAAACCATTTGGAAACTTTACCCTGACGCAGCAGGATTAGCATTTTTTCTTCTATTAATCTGGGCTTGAGCAGTCTTTTATATAAATCCAATAATTGGATATTGGATAACTCTTTTCTGTCGAAATTCATTGGGTTTGTTTTGGTGTTGCAAAAGTATAAAAACAGATTTCAATCGTTGTAGTTTTTAAGCGAAAGTTAAAGACATTTTTACCAAAAGAAAAACCCCAGGCGAATCATCACTTGGGGTTTATGTACAAATGCATGATGGCTTAATTCGTAGCTTTTATAAAATTTTTGTACAAAGTCAAACCTTCCTCTGTAGTCATTTCCAAGATGTAAAACCCTGCCGATAAACCTTCCACATTAATGCTGTTATTGTCTTGCAATAGAGCAGACAAACGTTGGCCGTTAACCGAAATAATACTAACATTTTTAATTGCGGTATTGGTTTCCAAAAACAATTCGGTGCGCACCGGATTAGGATACAAAGCCAGTGATTTAGGTTGGGCCACCTGGTTGCTTTGGAGGTTTGTTTGAGTAACATTCAAAGTGTAAGCAATGGTTTGTGGTGAAGGCCATGATGAAATTACTATATAATACGTTTGTCCTGCTGTTACCGCCATGTCATTGATAGTCCTGTTTCCGGCAGCAGAGCTACAGTTGCACGCATAAGGAGGAGAACCAATATCAGTGCAATTGGTAAAAACAAAAAGGCCTGTCCAAGCTAAGGCAGAGGGAATTTGAATGGTAATGGTTCCATTGGCGCTTGCTGTATAAGAATAGACAACATCATTTCCTCCGAGATAGTAATTACCGGCGGTTCCGGCACCACAGGCAATTGATGTCGCAGTCGGCGGATCGTAATTATCACCATAATTGGCTGTGTTATCGGTTGTGCTGTAAGGCAAAGTAGCAATCACTATCGGATCTGTGCACAAACTACCGGGTTGGGCAAACACCCCAACAGTGATAAATAAAAAAAAAGGGTAGAGTTTTTTCATGGGATTCGTTTTTAGGGAGTTAATAGTGTCTCAAATTTACCTTTATTAATTTAAAAAAGCAAGAGTTCCTCTAATCTTCTGTAAATGAGTCTGAAATCTAAAAATAATTGTTAATAACTTTGAAATTTATTACTCAAAAATTAGTTACATTTGTAGTTATGGTTGGTATTTTTCCAACTTAAGTTATTAACAAAAAAGTTTTAGTATGCAACAAATTCCAAGTGTTGACTTACGTGATTTCCTGTCGGATGATCCGGCACGTAAACAAAAATTTGTAAATGAAATCGGAAGAGCTTATGAAGACATTGGCTTCGTAGCGTTAAAAGGTCATTTTTTAGATGACCAATTGGTAGAAGATTTGTATTCAGAAGTGCGTAACTTCTTTAGTCTTCCACTCGAAACCAAAGCCAAATATGAAATTCCCGGCATTGGTGGCCAACGCGGTTATGTTTCTTTTGGAAAAGAACATGCCAAAGGTCGTTCGGCCGGAGATTTAAAAGAGTTTTGGCATTTTGGCCAATACGTGAGTGATGGTTCAAAATACGCCAACGAGTATCCAGACAATGTAGAAGTTACAGAATTGCCACACTTTAACGAAGTGGGAAAAGAAGCCTACAGAATGTTGGAAAAAACAGGCGTTTATGTATTGAGAGCTTTAGCGTTGTACATTGGTTTAGACGAATTTTATTTCGACAACTACATCAAAGACGGTAACAGTATCTTAAGACCTATTCACTATCCGCCCATTACCGACGAACCCAAAGACGGTGCTGTTCGCGCCGCTGCGCATGGTGACATCAACTTGATTACGCTTTTAATGGGCGCACAAGGTAAAGGACTTCAAGTGCAAAATCACAACGGTGACTGGATTGATGCTATGGCACAACCGGATGAGTTGATGATTAACGTGGGCGACATGTTATCGCGTCACACTAATAATAAACTAAAATCTACGATTCACCAAGTCGTAAATCCGCCAAGAGAATTATGGGGAACTTCGCGTTTCTCTATTCCGTTCTTTATGCATCCGGTGAGCGATATGCCGCTAAACTGTTTAGAGAAATGTATTGATGCCGATCATCCGAAAGGTTTTGAAGACATCACGGCAGGAGAATACCTTGATGAGAGATTAGTAGAACTAGGACTTAAAAAGTAAAGGTTAATTCAATAATTTCATTAAAGACATTGGGTTATACACTCGATGTCTTTTTTGGTTTTTAGACAATTAACATTTCGAACGCAGATAAAACTGATTTGTTTCACAAAGCGCGGATAGAAACTGATTTTATGGAGCTATTACACAAAGACATTACAGATTCAATACTTAAAACATTTTATGACGTTTATAATGAATTAGGTTACGGATTTTTAGAGAAGGTATACCACAATGCCTTGTATATTGAACTCAAAAATAAAGGTTTGAATGTAGTGAGTCAAAAACAAATTGATGTTTTCTATAAAGGTCTGAAAGTTGGCGAATATTATGCCGATCTAATTGTTGAAAACAAAGTAATATTGGAACTAAAAGCGGCAGAATATGTTGTAGAAGAATTTGAAATACAATTAATAAATTACTTGAGAGGTACTGATTGTGAGGTAGGCTTATTGCTTAATTTTGGCAAAAGCCTGAGTTTAAAAGAAAAATTTTTGAGAACAACAAAAAAATCAGAAAAAATCCGTTATAATCAGCGCTAGAATATCCGCTTTATCAGCGTTCTGTTTTAATTTTAAATTATGGACTTACAAGAACAACTAAAAAAACTTTTCCCCGACCACGAACCTTCGAATGAGCCCGAAGCCGTTGCCGATGAAACCCATGCGCTTTTTATCCAAAAAGAGCCTATGATTTGCAAATACGAAAAAAGAAAAGGCAAAGCCACGACCATCATTGAAGGCTATGAAGGCAGCGACGATGATTTTAAAATTTTGGCCAAAGAAATCAAAACCAAACTCAGCGTTGGCGGGACTTTCAAAGACGGTGCCATCATCATTCAGGGCGATTACCGCGATAAAATCATGAAAATGCTTCAAGACAAAGGCTTCAAAACCAAACGTGTTGGCGGATAATACAAATAACCCAATTAACAAATAACCGAATTAACTGTAATGATACAATCTTCAGAATTAATATTAAATCCGGATGGCAGTGTTTACCACTTAAACCTCAAACCGGAACACATAGCCAAAGACATTATCTTTGTTGGCGATCAAAACCGCGTAGAAAAAATCACGCAGTTCTTTGACAGCATAGAATTTTCTACCCAAAAACGTGAATTCAAGACCCAAACCGGCTATTATAAAGGCAAAAAAATGACCGTCATGTCCACCGGAATCGGACCCGATAATATCGACATTGTCATGAACGAACTGGATGCTTTGGTCAACATTGACTTGGAAACCCGCAAGCCTAAAGAAAACCTAACTTCATTAAACATTGTCAGAATCGGAACTTCAGGTTCTCTTCAAGCGGATATTCCTTGTGACAGCATGGTCATGAGCAAATACGGGTTGGGCTTAGACAATATGCTTCGCTCCTACCTGATTGATGACATCTCCGAAAAAGCCATAGAAGACGCATTTATTGCACAAACCAATTGGGATTTAAGAAAAGGCCGACCGTATGTAATTACCTGTTCGGAAACTTTAGAAAAACGGATCGAAAGCGATAAAATATTCAAAGGCTTTACCGGAACCGCCGGCGGATTCTACGGACCGCAAGGTCGCGTGTTGCGTCTCGAAATTCAGGACGCCGACTTGAACCGCAAAATGGACAGTTTCGAATTTGAAGGCACCAAAATGACCAATCTCGAAATGGAAACCGCTGCCATTTACGGCTTAGGAAAACTGTTAGGTCACAACTGTTTGTCATTGAATGCCATCATCGCCAACAGAGCTACCGGAACCTTCAGCGAAGATCCGTACAAAGCCGTTGATGCTTTGATTGCGTATGCTTTGGATAAATTGGCAGAGTAAATTTTAGGAGCCATTTCCCGCTTTCCGCAGTATCTTTTTTTTATCACACCTGGAGAAATCGAGGCGTAAATTTTTTAAAAAAAAGGATACTTGCTGCAATCGGGGCTAATTAAAAAACCATGAACTTAATCTTAGAAACAGACCGTCTTTTACTCCGTCCGCTCGAACTAACCGATGCCGAGGACATGTTTGACATGGATAAAAATCCCGAAGTGCACAAATACCTTTGGCAAACTCCGGCCAAACAAATAGAAGAAGTCATTAAAGTGATTGACTATGTTCGCAGTCAATACGAAAGAAACAACATCGGACGTTTTGCAACAATCATAAAAGAAACCGGAGAATTTATCGGTTGGACAGGGATTAAGTTTGTTGATGACCATGTAGAAAACGGCAATACCAATTTCTTTGATTACGGCTATCGACTAAATGAAAGATTTTGGAACAAAGGCTATGCTACCGAAGCTTCAGTCGCTTGGCTCGATTATGGGTTCAATCAAATGAATATTGATAATGTAAACGCCTATACTCATGCCCAAAACGGCGCCTCCAATCATGTGTTGCAAAAAGTAGGCATGAAATTCATGCAAGACTATCCCGATAAAGACAACGTGATTTGGAAATGGTGGCAAATGGAAAATCCTTTAAGAAGTTAGAAAAGCAAGAAACAAGAAGCAAGAATTATAGAGTAAATTACAGGATAAGTCTTTTCTCTTTCTTCTTGCATCTATTATCTAAAAAATATGAAAACCATAAAAATAGCAGGCGTACCCGAGCATTTCAACTTACCATGGCATTTGTGTCTGGAAAATGGCGAGTTCGAGGAAGTTGGTCTCGATTTACAATGGACCGATGTCCCTGAAGGCACCGGCAAAATGTGTCAAATGCTGCGTGATGGTGATACTGATGTCGCTGTAATTCTAACGGAAGGAATCGTTAAAGACATAGTAGCCGGCAATCCCAGTTCAATAGTGCAAGTTTATGTTGAAAGTCCGTTGATTTGGGGAATCCACGTTGCTGCCCATTCCAACTATAAAGCTTTAGCCGATTTAGAAAATACCAAAGCGGCGATTTCTCGTTATGGTTCGGGTTCGCATTTGATGTCGTTTGTGAATGCTCAAAATCAAGGTTGGAACACTGAGCAACTTCAATTTGAAATCGTCAACACCATTGATGGCGCAGTGGAAGCATTGTCCGAGGGTTCAGCCGATTACTTTATGTGGGAACGTTTTATGACGCAACCCTTGGTAGACCAAGGCATTTTTCGCCGCGTAGCCGATTGTCCAACGCCTTGGCCTTGTTTTGTAATTGCCGTGAGAAACGAATTCTTGGCAAACAACAAACAAACCATTGCCCTGCTGTTAGAAATCATCAATAATACTACCATTGAGTTCAAAAACATTCCCAGTATCGACAAGACATTGGCTTCCAAATACCATCAAAAACCGGAAGATATCCAACAGTGGCTGTCACTTACCAAATGGTCGCAAAAACCATTAGAAGAAAAAGTGTTAAACAAAATTCAAAATCAATTGTTTGACCTTAACATTATCAATAAAAAAGGTACTTTTGCTGAAATCGTAAAAGCCGTTTAGCTTTTACAATGGCAATATGATAAAATTAGGAAATCTTACTTATCAGCAACTTAAAGAAAAATTCAGGATAAAAAGTCCATGGGACATGATTATCATTTTTGCCCTGAACATCCTGATAACCATACCCATTTTTATCATTCTACACCACAATTTAGCCACACTCGATTGGCTTTTTCACATTGACAGGGTTGTGCTCTTTATTTTCATTCTGCTCATAATTCAGTTGATTTTGAGAGCTATGAGAAGAGTGACTTTGATATCTGTCATTCTTTACTGTATACTGTTATTGTATGGAACGCTTTCCGGTAAATACGGATTCGAACGCGTCTACGAAGATTACCGCTCTATGATTTACACCATGAATGAAGATCCGTATCCTCAGGACATTATCGTTTCAAGGCTATTGCCTTTTCCCAACAAATCAAAAATTTTGGATGCCATAGAATACCAAAATCCCAAAATAAGAAACTTTGCTATTATGGCGACTTCCAAGCATTTTAAAAATGTAAAAGGCTATCATGACTATTTTACCCTTATCCAGTCTTTTGCTATTTTTAAAGAAATCAATACCCGTTGGTACTATGTTAGTGATCCCAAAGGACATGACTATATTGCCAATGCCACCGAATCGCTGCAATATCTTTCGGGCGATTGTGACGACCACTCCATCTTTATGGCGGCTTGCATCAAATCAATTGGTGGCACTACCCGATTGATTCACACTAAAGGTCATATCTATCCCGAAATTTACATTGGTACAAAAAAGGATTTGGAAAAAATCAATTATGCCATAAAAAAAATACTGTTTCCTTTAGAGAGTAAAAACAAACCCATCAATTACCATATTGACGAACGTGGAAACATTTGGTTAAACCTTGACTACACGGCTAAATACCCCGGCGGACCATTTATGAATGAAGAAATTTTAGGGGCTTTGACTTTAGAATAATTCTTTTTCAATTAACAATTACTAAAAATTTTATTTACTATATTCGTTTCAACTAAAATGACCCTCATGAAAAAATTGCTTAGTCTGTTACTGCTGCTGTCTTTGGCTGCTCAAGCCCAGGAAAGTTCCCCACTCGACAATAAGAAAAATGAGTTCAGAGTTGATTTATTGTCGGCTTTGGTTTGGCAAAAAGCCAGCTTGAGTTATGAACGTTTTTTTGGCGGTAATTTTTCGACCGGTTTCAATGTTAATTTTTCAGACAGCAATCAATTGAATGAGGATTTTGACAACGGCTACCGAAACAATGTTCCTAAGTTTGAATTCAATCCTTACGTAAGATACCAACTATCAAAAGGGAAAAAGAGTTTTTACTTTGCCGAAGCCTTTGCATCCTACAACAGTGGTGATTTCAAAGAAATTGTTCGAATGACAGATGGTAGTGGCAATGGTTATTACACCACCGAAAAATCAAAATACAACGATTTTGGTTTGGGAGGAGGTTTAGGCTATAAAATGTATATCAAAGACGCATTTGTTATAGAATTTTTGGCCGGATTCGGTTCAAACTTAACTAACCGTGATAAAAGTCCGGATGTGATTTCAAGAGTAGGATTTAATTTAGGTTATCGATTTTAATTAAGAAAACATGAAAAAACTATCATACCTCGCTTTATTATTGGTCTCTGTCTTATTCACAAACTGTGACACTAATGACGATACATTTTACAAAACCATCTATGTAGAAGCCGGGAATAACATTGTTACTTTTCCTGCCACAACTACTTACAATGTAGGTGATTTTCTTTACGTTCAGGCTGATATTCCAAGATATATCCCGGAAGTGGGACAAACCAATTTATTAGATATTTACAAAACCACCGGAAATGCAACAGGGTTTTTCTTTTCGTATGTTATCGAACGAAAAATTAACGCTACTGATTGGGAAGTTGTAACCGTAAACGATAGTCAATTGGACATCAATACCGGTGATGCTCAAAACGGAGCCTATGTTTACGGCATTTGTGAATATGATACTGTTGGTGAAAATTACCGTTATGATGTTGGTTTTCCTTTATTAACACCCGGAAATTATCGTTTGACTTTTGGTTATAACAGTTCGTCTACCGACAGTGTAGAATTGATTTCTCAAAGTACAACCAAAAATCTCATTGTGAACATCAATGCGGCAGTTTCGAACCTTGACGGTAACGGCTTTTTCTATTTCAATGTAAACTAAACTACCATTGGATTTCGCCTCTGCCAATACTTTGCAAATAAGCATTGGTTTTGCTGAAATGCTTGTTCCCAAACCACAACCCGCGATTGGCACTCAACGGCGAAGGATGTCCGGTTTCTAAAACATAGTGCTTGTCACGATTGATTTTGGCGCCTTTCTTTTTGGCAAATCCACCCCAAAGCAGAAACACTACATTATCTTTGGTCTCAGAAACTTTTTGAATCACAGCATCGGTAAAGGTTTCCCAACCCTGATTTTGATGGCTTCCGGCTTCGCTTTCGCGAACGGTTAACGTAGCATTGAGTAACAAAACACCTTGGTCAGCCCAGCGTTCTAAATTACCGCTTCGGGGAAAAGGCTGTTTCAAATCGGCTTCAATTTCTTTAAAGATATTAATCAGCGATGGTGGAAAAGCAATCCCGTCATTCACCGAAAAACACAGCCCGTTGGCTTGCCCAAAACCGTGATACGGATCTTGACCGATGATGACTACTTTGACATTGTCAAACGGACAATGGTCGAAAGCCGCAAAGATTTGATTACCATTTGGAAAACAAGTTTTGGAAGCATACTCGCTTTTTACAAAGCCTATCAGCTGCTCAAAATAAGGTTTTTCAAACTCATCGGAAAGTTGGTCATGCCAAGTAGAATGTATTTTGATTAACATCTCATAAAATTTTACCAAAAATAGTATTTTCTGTTGCAATATGGATTTTATCCTTTGTAACTTTGAACCAAAGACACTGATAGAATGATATCGATTACAGATAAAACCCTAAAAGATTTAGAATTTAATACCGTATTGCAAACCATTTCAGATCGATGCAATACTGAAATAGGGAAACAGAAAGCCTTGGAGATTGTTCCTTTTAAAAGCAAGGAAACCTTGATGGATGCGCTGTTGCAAACCTCGGAATACTTATCTTCTTTTACCAATAACAACGCCATTCCGAATCATGGATTTGAGAATATCGCCAATGATATTAAATTCTTAGCCATAGAAGACAGTTTTCTGGAAGTCGGCAGTTTTCGAAAAATAGCCACGCTTTCGGATACGGTGAATGTATTGTTACTGTTTCTGAAAAAATTCCATGATTATTATCCTAAGCTCAACGAAAAAGCTTCACAGATAGAATACACCAAATTCATCATCCAAAAAATTGATGAAGTGGTCGACAAATATGGCGAAATCAAAGACAATGCGTCGCCGGATTTAATCAATATCCGTCGGGATATGAGTGTGGTTCGCGGCAAAGTCAACCAAAGTTTTGGTCAGGCTTTGAGCCAATACAACGGCTTGGGTTATTTGGATGAAATCAAAGAAAGTATCGTTGAGAATAGACGCGTTTTGGCGGTTTTAGCCATGTACCGCCGAAAAGTAAAAGGTTCTATTTTGGGCAGTTCCAAAACCGGAAGCATTGCTTATATCGAACCCGAAGCCACCTTGCGGTATTCGCGAGAATTGAACAATTTAGAATATGAAGAGCGAGAGGAAATCACCCGGATTTTAAAAAAACTCTCCTATGAGATACGCCCTTACGTTGATTTGTTAAAGCAATATCAAGACTTTTTAAGTGACATTGACGTGATTTCGGCCAAAGCCAAATACGCTCGCAAAATCAATGCTATTTTGCCCAATATCATCGAAGAAAAAAGAATGTTCTTTCGCGAGGCCTTCCATCCTATTTTGTTTTTGAACAATTTAGAGAAAAAAGAAAAGACCTTTCCGCAGACCATTGAACTCAAAAATGAGAATCGCATTATTGTCATTTCGGGTCCGAATGCCGGAGGAAAAACCATTTCGTTGAAAACCGTCGGATTGCTTCAGTTGATGTTGCAATGTGGTATTTTGATTCCCGTACACGAACGCAGCGAAACGTTTTTGTTTGACCGAATCCTAACAGATATTGGCGACAACCAATCGATAGAAAATCACTTGAGCACTTATAGCTACCGATTGAAGAACATGAATTATTTTTTGAAAAAGTGCAATGCCAAAACCTTGTTTTTGATTGACGAATTCGGAACCGGTTCTGACCCCGAATTGGGTGGCGCTTTGGCGGAGACTTTCTTGGAGGAATTTTACCATAGAGAAGCTTTCGGAATCATTACGACGCATTATTCGAACTTGAAGATTTTGGCCAATGAATTGCCTTTTGCTTCCAATGCCAACATGCTTTTTGACGAAAAATCATTGGAGCCAATGTATAAATTGATTCTCGGTCAAGCCGGAAGTTCATTCACTTTTGAAGTCGCGCAGAAAAACGGTATTCCTTATGGTTTAATCAATCGCGCTAAGAAGAAGATTGAAGGCGGAAAAGTGCGTTTTGACAAAACTATAGCTACTTTGCAAAAAGAGCGCTCTAAACTCGAAAAAACATCCTTAAACCTCAAAGAAGAAGAAACCAAAGCCCGTGAAGAAAGCAAGAAGATGGAAAACATCAACGCTAAGATTCAGGAGAAATTGGAACGCTATCAGGAATTGTATGATGCCAACCAAAGGTTGATTTACATGGGACAAAAAATAGATGATCTTTCGGAGAAATACTTTAACAACAAAGACAAAAAAGTTTTGATTGGCGAGTTTTTAAAGCTGGTTGAAATAGAAAACTCCAAACGCAAAAAAGCGACCGTCAAAGAGAAAAAGGAAAAAGAAATCATCCAGAAAAAAGTAGTAGAAGAAGTCAAAGTCATCGTTGAGGAAATTCGAAAGGAAAAGAAAGAAAAGAAAATCAAAGCCCAAAAACAAGAAGCTGAAAAACCGAAAGTGACTTTAAAAGTCGGTGACCGCGTTCGAATGGTAGACGGAAAATCCATTGGAACCATTGATAAGATTGAGAAAAACAAAGCGGTGGTCAATTACGGTATTTTTACTTCAAAAGTGAGTTTGGAAGAATTAGAATTTGTACAAGCGAAATAAACCCCGAACAGAATTCAGCATAAATCATGGAAATAGCCGACTTGCCAAAAGACAAAAAAATCATCCTCTTTGACGGGGTTTGCAATCTTTGCAATGATTCGGTGCAGTTTGTCATCAAACATGATAAAAAAGATGTTTTTCGATTTGCAGCGCTTCAATCTGAATTGGGATTAAAAATCATCAAACATATTGGCATTGATATTACAAACACAGACAGCATTGTTTTATATGAACCCGGGAAAGCCTACTACTATAAATCGGAGGCGGCTTTGCTAATTATAAAAGAGTTTGGCGGTATTTATACGATGCTTAGAATCTTGACTCTTTTCCCCAAATTCCTCTCCAATTTTGTTTACGACCTTGTAGCCAAAAATCGTTACCGTTGGTATGGCAAACAAGAGAGTTGCATGATTCCTACCCCTGAACTTGCTGCCAAATTCTTGGCATGATAATTATCATTTCGCAATAAAATTTATCATTGTAGTTTTGATAAACTCTAATTGATAAAACATGATTTCTCTAAACATTCCCTTGTATTCTTGGGACAATGGTGCTTTCATTATGATAGGGATTTTTGCCCTGGTAATTGTAGCACTCGTGGCCACGGTTTTACTGATGATGAACAGTAAGCATAAAAAAAACGACTAAGTTTCCTTAGTCGTTTTTTGTTTATATAAAGTATAGCTTATTGTTTGATAAACTTCTTAGATACTTTGCCATCAACAGAGTTAATGTTGATAAAATAAACACCTGAGTTCAAATCAGAAACATTGATTTGGTTAAGAGTGTTATTTGTAGCTTCTAAAGACTTAACAATTCTACCATTAATATCTACTATTGAAAGACTAGTAATTACATTACCTTCATTAGATGTTACATTAATAACATCACTAGTTGGGTTAGGGAATACATTAAAAGAATTCGCCAAATAATCATTGTTAGCTAAATTGGTTCCTAAAACAATCGTATCTAAGAATAAAAAAGTTTGAGTTGTACCAGGTGCTGAATTATTGTGAATTCCAAAGTAATATACTCCGGCTGCCGGAGCAGTGTAAGTTGCTGTATGCGTAGTGTAAGCTGCATCTGAACTATTTACAAAACTCTGAACAACAGTAGCTTGACCAGCTGCGCTTTGAGAACTTCCAACAGTTAAATTGAAGCCCATTGATGAAGCCGGTGGTGTAGCAGTATACAATCTTGTTTTAAAACTAATAGACACAATCTCTCCGGCTTGTAAACTAACACCTCTGAAATAAGCTCTAGTGTCAGAAACTGCTGTTGTACTATTAAAAGTATACATAGAATATCCTGCACCTCCATCAGCATAATTAGGTGGTACTGAAGTTGCCCCTGAATTGAATAATGCAAAGTTTATAAAACCGTCTGTATTGTTTTCTGCTACGTCTTCAAAATCGTTTGAATATGGCAAAGTTGCTGGTAAATAACCATAGTATGGACCTGACCAAGTACTTGTACTTGCACCACAATTAGATCTTACATAATATCTAAAGTTAGAAGAAGCAGGCATACCTGGGATATTAACCGTTGAATACGTTAAAGCTCCCGGAGCCACTGTTACAGAAGTTCCTGAACCAGCAGGAGTAGCGAAAGTTGTACTCCAATCTACCTCGTAGTTCGCTGGAACAACTGTTGTTTGATTCCAATACAAATCTGTTGATGTTGCAGAAGGGTATTCCGGAAGATAGAAAACTGTTGGTCTTGCACAAGCTACCGGTGTAAAATTAAATGTAAAATCAAGAGCTAAAGCAGACCATCTGCTATCCCATTGAATTAAATATACCGTACCGGCGGTAACAGGAACATTCAACAACTCAGACAAATAGTTTTCTCCATCCACGTCATCATTTCCTGCAACACAAGTTAAAGTACCAGTACATAAACCAGTTGCAACACTTACACGTGTATCATCACTCTTTGTAACCCCATCGTTAGAAGGTAAATTAGAACTTATTGTAATTTCTCCATTACTAGGAGCAGTAAACTTGTACCAATATCCTTTGGAGTTAGTGAAAGTACCAAAACACGCAACTTTATAGGTACCGTTGATTGCACCTGTAGTGTATGTACCATTCGTTGTTAGTGTAACTGCTGTGGCACATGTTCCCTGCGCATTTGACAGAGCAAAACTGAACAAGACAGCTAAAGAAAGTAATAGTTTTTTCATAAATATGATTTTATTAAGTTTGAAGAAAACAAATTTAGTAAAGTATTTCAAATATCATACTTTTTTAACTATCTTTTTCCCATTTCCCTACAACAGATGTTGCAATGGCATTTCCTAACACATTAGTTGCGCTTCTAAACATGTCACAAAAGTGGTCGATAGGTAAAATCAAAGCGATTCCAACTTCCGGGATTTTAAACATGCCACAGGTGGCAGCCACTACAACCAAACTCGCCCTGGGAACACCCGCAATCCCTTTGCTGGTAAGCATTAAAACCAACAACATGGTCATTTGGGTTCCGGTATCCAGAGGAACGCCGTAAGCTTGTGCAATAAAAATACTGGCAAAAGTCATGTACATCATACTGCCGTCTAAATTAAAGGAATAACCTAACGGCAACATGAAAGAAACTATCTTATCTTTTACACCAAATCGCTCTAATTCTTCTGTTAATTTAGGAAAAACAGCTTCACTACTTGTCGTACCAAAAGCAATGACTAACGGGCTCATAATTCGTTTTAACAAAGTTGTCATGTGTCCTTTTAAAAACAAATAGCCCACCAGCAACAAAACAGCCCAAAGCGATCCGATTCCGATTAAAAAAGAACCAAAAAAGTAGAGATAAGTAGTAATCAATTCCCAAAAATCAATCATCGCTAAAACACTGGCTATCGCTCCGAATACACCAAACGGTGCAAACTTCATCACATAATTCACCATCTTTAAAATGATGTGTGATGTTTTATCCAAGGCATTGATGACCGGCTTGGCATGAGAGCCAATAGAAGCGGCAGCCAAACCGAAAAAGATAGAAAAAATTACAATTTGCAAAATTTCATTGGTAGCCATAGCTTCAACGACACTTTTAGGAATGATGTGTTCCACAAAGTTTTGGGCTGAAAAGCCTTCTGTTTTTTGTACAATTTCCGAAGCTTTATCGGTATCTAAATTAGGCAATTTTATATTTTTTCCCGGTTCTAAAACATTGACCCAAAACATTCCTATCAGTAAGGAAATAAAAGACGCTGTAAAAAACCATCCCAGCGCTCTTCCTCCTATTCGACCGACAGATTTAATATCGCCCAATTTGGCAATCCCTACAACCAAAGTAGTGAAAACCAAAGGCGCAATAATCATTTGAACCAAACGGATAAAAATAGTGGCCAACAATTTGATGTTTTTGCTGAAAGTTTCTCTCGTGCTCTCATCAAAATTTTTGAAAACAAAGACGCCTAAAACAGCTCCAAGCACTACGGCAATTAGAATCTGAAAAGTAAGATTGGCAAATAATGATTTTTTGGTAGTTTGAGTTGTATCCATTTATTATTGATATGTTTTGTTTAGTAAATAAAAGTCGGCCAAGACCAAGGCAGCCATAGCTTCTACAATCGGAACCGCTCTCGGCACCACACAAGGATCGTGTCGACCTTTACCTTGTTGTTCGACTATCGTATTTTCGTTGGTCAACACCTCTTGCTTCTGAATTAAAGTAGCAACCGGCTTGAAAGCCACTCTGAAATAAATATCCATTCCGTTGGAAATTCCTCCCTGTATTCCGCCTGAGAGATTCGTTTTGGTGGTGCCGTCTTCGTTGTATAAATCGTTGTGCTCACTGCCTTTCATTCGTGCCCCGCAAAAACCACTACCGTATTCAAATCCTTTTACGGCATTGATTGACAACATGGCTTTGCCTAATTCGGCGTGGAGCTTATCAAAAACAGGTTCCCCAAAACCTATAGGTACATTTTGAATGACACAAGTAACCGTTCCGCCAACAGTATCCCCTTCTTTGCGAATCTCTTTGATATGGTTTTCCATTTTATCGGCTGTGGCCAAATCGGGACATCGAACCGCATTGGTTTCTGTTAATGAAAAATCCAGATCCTGATAAGGTTTGTCTATAAAAATATCACCTACAGAAGACACAAAAGCATTAATTTTAATAGTGCTTAAAACCTGTTTGGCAATAGCGCCGGCTACAACTCTGCAAGCTGTCTCCCGGGCCGAACTTCTTCCGCCTCCGCGATAATCGCGTATACCGTATTTTTTTTCATAGACATAATCAGCATGGCTGGGTCGGTAACTGTCTTTGATATGAGAATAGTCATCTGACTTCTGATTGGTATTGGGAATGATAAATCCGATAGGAGTTCCGGTAGTTTTTCCTTCAAAAATCCCTGAAAGAAATTGCACTTCATCTTCCTCTTTTCTTTGGGTCACTATGGCGGACTGACCCGGTTTTCTACGTTGCATCTCCTTTTGAATTGCCTGCAAATCAATGGACAATCCGGCAGGACATCCATCAATGATTCCGCCCAATGCTTCTCCGTGAGATTCTCCAAAAGTAGTCAGTCTGAAAAGTGTTCCGTAACTGTTTCCGGCCATGGTATAATGTTATTACTTCTTACAATTGCTTCGCCAATTCAGGTAAAGCTTCGTGTCGGCCAAATTGGCCTCGGGTTAACAAATATAGTTTTTTGCAACTATTTATTGAAATTTGAAATAAGATTATTTGATTTTGGCCCAAATAGAAATTTTATAACTTTTAACAAATATTATATAAACCCTTAACATATTAATGTTCTATCTTTGTTTTAGTAGAATTGTTACTACAATTATCATCTTTTTGTAGCTGCATTTTCTCTTATTTATTATAGCTAATTTTACATTTTAAAACAAATTCAAGAATTATGAAAAAATTATTTCTAAGTGCCTTTATGTTAATGGGATTAGCATTCAGCACACAAGCTCAGGACATTTCGAAGAACGCATTAGGACTGCGTTTAGGTGACAATGACGGTTTTGGTGGTGAAGTATCTTACCAAAGAGGATTGTCTAAAAACAATCGTTTAGAGTTGGACTTAGGCTGGAGAAACAGCAAAAACGTTGATGCCTTCAAATTGGTTGGTTTGTACCAATGGGTTTGGAATATCGACCAAGGGTTTAATTGGTATGCCGGTGTAGGTGGTGGTGTTGGAAGTTGGAGTTATGACCACAATGGTTTTAGCGACAGCGGAACAATCCTTTTAGCTGCGGGTGATATCGGTGTTGAGTACAATTTTGACATTCCGTTACAGTTGTCATTAGACGTTAGACCTGAAATATATTTCAATTCTGATGATTACAGAGAAGACAATTTTGGACCGGATATTGCTTTGAGTATTCGTTACAGATGGTAATCTGAACTTACTATAATAAAAAATCCCGCCTTAATCAGCGGGATTTTTTTATTTAATAATAATGGGTTTCTTGGAATTGATTTTGATAATCGTGTAGGGAAAAGAAATACTGTCATCAGCCAAATTGGGTTCGGTACTTTTTTGAGTGTCTTTGATATAAACTTCAATATTCGTATCGGTTTCCACTACTCTTTCTACTTTAATTCGATTGTAGCTTTCTTTGGTTGGCCCCGAATTTAAAATGATAAAGCTGCTATTGGTAGTGTCTTCTTTCTTGATTTTTTTGCGCAACGTTTCATCACCAAGCAACATCATGATTTCTTTTGGCTCGGTTAGTATTTCGTAAAACTTAATGTTGGCACCACCATCATCATTAGTGGTCAGTACTTCATACAAGGGTTTGACAGCAACCTCCTTTTTAGATGAACAGGAAACTAAAAATAAAACTAAAAGTACCGGAATAGCTTTTCTCATTTGATGTTATTTATGGCTTGAAGATACAAATTTTCATAAAGCGGAAGGATATTTTTGATATCAAACTGTTTGGCTACATTCAAAGCATTTTCCCTGAACTTTTGCAATGTTTCATCATTGGCTAATATCTTCAAGGCATTGTCTGCCATACTGTCGACATCACCTACATCACTTAAGTAACCTGAAATACCGTCAAAATTCACCTCAGGTAAACCTCCGGAATTACTTGAGATTACAGGAACACTCCAGGCCATAGCTTCTAAAGCTGCCAATCCGAAGCTTTCGGTTTCCGAAGGCAATAAAAACAAGTCTGAAAAAGACAAAATCTGGTCAATTTCATTACTGTTGCCAAAGAAAATCACTTTGTCTTGGATACCCAATTCGTTACACAATTGTTCCGCCCTCTCCTTTTCGGGTCCATCACCTACCATCATTAACTTGGCAGGGATTTTCTGTTGAATTTTATAGAAAATTTTGATGATATCCGGTATGCGTTTTACCCGACGAAAATTACTGATGTGTGTGACAATTCGTTCTTCTTTTTTGGCCATCACCGATCGCTGACAGGAAATTAAATTTTCGTTTCTGTGTTTGTCCAATTCAATAAAATTGGGAATCACATGGATGTCTTTCTTGATATTAAATAAATTATATGTATCGTCTTTTAAACTTTGGGAAACCGAAGTCACCACATCAGATTTGTTGATACTAAAACTCACCGCCGGTTTGTAAAAAGGATGATTTCCCACCAAAGTAATGTCTGTTCCGTGAAGTGTCGTGACCATCGGAATAACAATTCCTTCGTCTTTCAACATTTGCTTGGCCATATAACCGGCATAAGCATGCGGAATAGCATAATGCACATGCAGCAATTCAATTTTATAAAGTTTGACCATATCAACCAACTTACTGGACAAAGCCAATTCATAGGGTTGGTAATGAAACAATGGATATTCGGGAACATTTACTTCGTGGTAATGTACATTGGGATTTAAAAGTGCCAAACGCACCGGTTGCCGATAGGTAATAAAATGGATTTCGTGACCACGATGGGCCAATTCGAGTCCCAGTTCTGTGGCCACTACACCACTTCCGCCGAACGTAGGATAACAAACTATTGCTATTTTCATGTTTAGTTTTTCGTACTACGAAATTAAGTAAAATAGCTGGTGAAAATGGTAAAAAAGAGTTAAAGATTATTTCTCTATAATCGCTTCCTGAATCGCTTTCTGAATGTCTTCGCGGATGTTTTCTTTCGATAAGGTATTGGGCAAATTAGAATCAGGGAAAGTTCTGTTGGATAAAAACACATAAACAATCTCGGTCTCCGGATCAGCCCAAGCAATGGTTCCCGTAAATCCGGTATGCCCAAAACTTGACATTGATACACAACCGCAAGTTGGGCCAGCACCAGTAATTTGCGGTTTGTCAAAACCTAAACCACGACGGTTTCCTTGTGGACAAAACCAGCAAGTATTGAAAATATTAAAGGTCTCTGGTGAAAAATACTGCACGCCACCATAATTTCCTTTTTGAAGGTACAATTGCATCATTTTGGCCACATCCAAAGCATTGGAAAAAATACCTGCATGACCGGCAATTCCACCTTCCATAGCAGCTTCCATATCGTGTACGTATCCTTGAATCGTGTCATGTCGGAAATAAGTATCTATCTCAGTCGGTACAATAACGCTTTTGTCAAACTTCGTCAGAGGATTGTACAAGGTATTGTTCATGCCAAGCGTCTTGTAGAAATTGTCATAAGTGAGTTGGTCCAATGATTTTCCCGTAGCTTTTTCCAAATATTGTTTGAGGATAATAAAGGTAAAATCACTGTACTTGTATTCTTTTTTGTCAATGAGCGGACTGTTGATGATTTGCTTCATGATGGTGTCATGGTAATCATCGCGCAGGTACAAACTGTCAGATACTCTTTTGGTAAAACCTTCGGTATATACTTTTCTATAATATTTCTCCTTGGGCTTTTTGGCCGAATCAACGGTGGCTTTATAAAACGGAATCCAAGCTTGCATTCTACCGTAGTGAGATAACAATTCTTTGAAAGTAATGGGTTGTTTATTAGAACCTTTAAACACTGGCAACATTTCGCCCAAATTAGTATCCAAAGCGACCTTTTGGGTGTCATACAACTGCATTACATTGGGTAAGGTGGCAACCATTTTAGTCAAAGAGGCCACATCATACAAATCGGAATTCTTGATTCTTACTTCACCATCATAGGTTTGTTTTCCAAATGACTTTTGATAAATGACTTTCCCTTTTCGGGCGACCAGAATCTGCATGCCCGGTGCCATTTTGCCATCAATAGCTTTATAGGCCAGCTTTTCGATGTGGTTTAATTTTTCCGAACTCATTCCAACATTTTCCGGAGTGGTAAAACCCAAACGATTCAGTTTTTCGGTAAACAAACCATCACCTGCAGTATAAGAACCATTGATAGAAACCGGAAGTTTTCCTTTGGAAGCCACTGCGCCGAAAATCAATTCGGCTGAAACTTCCTGAGCCACATCGCCGTTTTGATAAGAGACTATCACGCCCTCAATCGCTTCAAAATTGGCAATCTTAGACAAAGAATAAGGCTTGGCAAAACAATCGATGATGACTTTCTTTTTAACCGCAATCGAGTCAATCAATTGGAGTTCTGAAGCTGTCAATTCGGGTGATTTCCACCAAGATTTATCTGATTTGTGGTAACCGATAATCACAGTTTCGTAGTCGGCTAATTTGGTCATTAAAGTATCTAAATTGGTTTCAGAAACTTCGGTGACTTCAGTGTATTTTTTAAGCGTATTTACAAAAGAATTGTAGCTGTCATCTCCTAATTTTACGTAAGCAATTTTTTGGTTCAAGTTTTTAATCGGTAAAATATTGTCCTGATTTTTAACTACCGTAATCGCATTTTCATACAATTCATATTGCAAACTCAGATTGGATTTCGGGTTCAAATCATGGAACAAATTAATCTCTTCCACCGGTTTATATCTATTCAAACCGGCTTTGAATTTGTAACGCAAAATCTTCTTAACTGATTCGGCCAAACGGCTTTCTGAAATTTGTCCTTCCTGATAAGCCACACAGATTTTCTCTACGGCTAAAGGTACATTCTCAGCAAAAAGCAAAATGTCATTTCCGGCTAAAAATGCTTCTAAATCAATATCTCCGGGCTTTTTGAAATTACTGGCACCTTTCATATTCAAAGCATCGGTAAATATCAACCCGTCAAAACCGAGGTCATTTTTTAACAAATTGGTTACAACCGGTTGCGAAATAGACGTAGGATAACCTTCTCTCGGTTCCAAACTCGGTACATTCAAATGCGCCACCATTACAGAAACCAAACCTTCGTCAAACATTCTTTTGTAGGGATACAATTCTACTTTTTCAATGTGTTCCAATGATGCATTGACCACCGGCAAAGCATGGTGTGAATCGGTAGAAGTATCACCGTGACCCGGAAAGTGTTTTCCGGTAGAGAAAATGCCTTGCCCTTGTGCGCCTTTCATCAAAGCTATGGCGTGTTCGGTTACATTGACTTTATTTTCTCCAAAAGAACGATACCCGATAATGGGGTTTTTCGGATTGGTATTGATGTCTAAAACCGGAGCAAAGTTGAAGTGCACACCCATTCTTTTGCTTTCATTGGCCATGGCCACACCCACTTTTTCGACCAATTTCAAATCGCGAATAGCGCCAAGCGTCATGTTAAACGGGTAGCGAAACGTAGAATCCAAACGCATGCTCATTCCCCATTCGGCATCAATCCCGATGAACAATGGTACTTTGGACAAAGCTTGGTATTTATTGGTCAAACGCGATTGTCTTTTAGGTCCGCCTTGAAAGAAAATCAACCCACCGATTTTGTATTCACTAACCAACTTTTCAATTTCAGCTACATGGGCTGCATTTTTGTTAGAATAAGCAGCCACCATAAACAGTTGTCCTACTTTTTCATTAAAAGTCATTTGGTTGTAAATGCTATCAACCCAGCGGGTTTCGGCTTCCGTTTCGGGGAAAAAGTTTTTTCGTTCGGATTTGATGTGCGGAATATAGATTTCTTCATCTTCAATGCCGACTTTGCTCAAGTTTACCACGCTCTTTTTGTCTTTAGTACTCGAACAATTCGTTACCAAAAACAACAGCGCTGTGAATAAACCTATTCTGAACAAAAACTGCTTCATCAAAAATGGAGATTAAAAGAAACGACTGTGCCAGCTTTCGCCTGCGGGAACTTCCCAATTGTCGTTGAATTCTTCGATAGTATTGACCAAATTATTAAACACGATGGTATTGGCAGTGACTGCTTTTTCTTTGGCCATACGCTTAAAATCGATTAAGGTTTTGTGCGCAATATGTTCACCGTTTTTGAAAGTGACATTCATTTTGTCTAATAAATCCACTTGGTATTTTTGTTCCAAACTTTGGATAAAAGATACTGAGGAATCAATAGAACAACCCGTTGCCTGTTGCACTTCCTGATTGACGGCGAGTATAATAAATCGATTGTATTTTAGCAAATACGAGGCCTCCAAACCGGTTCCGTGAGCTGACCAGTTTTCGATAAATGTTTTTAAGTCATTCTCGATTTCAGTCATTTCATCGTCTGAAAATTTGCGATTGGATTGGTAAATCCAAATTCGGGATTCTTCGGGTAAATTTTCAAAGGGAACGTACATAGAAATTACGGATTATAAATTATAAATCTTGGGCATTGGCGATTAATTCCGCTACGTCCATTACTTTAACATTAGCTTCTTGTTCTTTGGCTTTCACACCATCAGTCATCATGGTATTACAGAACGGACAACCGGCTGCAATGATTTCGGGTTTGGTTTCCAAAGCGTCTTCAGTTCTTTCGATGTTTACTTCTTTGTTTCCGGGTTCGGCATCCTTGAACATTTGAGCACCGCCGGCACCACAACACAAACCATTGGCACGAGAACGTTTCATTTCTACCAATTCGGCATCCAGTTTTTGGATTAAATCTCTTGGCGCTTCATAAATATTATTGGCACGACCTAAATAACAAGGATCATGGAAAGTTATTCTTTTGCCTTTAAACTGTCCGCCTTCAATGGTTAAACGTCCTGAATCTAACAGCGATTTTAAAAACTCCGTATGGTGAACTACTTCATAAGTTCCGCCCAATTCAGGATATTCATTTTTTAAAGTATTAAAACAATGCGGACAAGCGGTTACGATTTTTTTGGCTTCATAAGCGTTCAAAACCTCGATGTTCATCATGGCTTGCATTTGGAACAAAAACTCATTCCCTGCACGTTTCGCCGGATCGCCGGTGCAGCTTTCTTCTGTTCCTAAAACGGCAAATTCCACATTGGCACGATTTAAAATACGCACAAATGCTTTGGTGATTTTTTTGGCTCTGTCATCAAAACTGCCGGCACAACCTACCCAAAATAATACTTCGGGTTGTTTGCCTTGGGCCATCATTTCTGCCATGGTTGGCACGTTTAATACTTCTGACATTTTTTTATGTTTATTTGTTTATTTGGTAATACGGTTATTTGTCCATCCGAATAAACGAATAACCAAAACCACGAATCACCTATTCATGGTGCTCGTCGTCAAACACTTGAATAGTTACTTCTTTGTCTACCAAATCGGTGAACTTTCCTCTGTAACGGGTCGCCTTTACCAAGTGATTGTCAATCCAGTGGTAGTTGCCGCCACGGGGTTTTCCCATGACCATTCCGTGGTATTTGAATCCGTGTTGCTTTAACCAACGTTCGGTATATTCTCTGTGCGCTTCGGTTCTTGAAGTGAAAAAGAATATAATATGCCCTTCATCATACCATTTATTTAAGGTAATTAATGCATCCGGATAAACTTCTGCTGTTAACATTCTTTCAGGCTCTTCATTGGGAATATCATCACAAATTGTTCCGTCAATGTCGATTAGGTAATTCTTAATTCCTTCGGGTAAAATCGGACTTAAATGTTGTCCGTTTTCGGTGATGCTTTGCAGGTTTTTTTCGATGTCTTCCGCTTTCATTTTGTTACTTTTTATAGTGTTTCAAATTCATTCAACAAATTCCCAAGCCTCACAATTATGAGAATTTATCAATTATATATAGTTAATTTTCGTCTTTCCAGTTCAATCGGTCCATTTGGTTGTATTGCCATGGCGCGCCATTGTTTTCGATATTGGTCATCATGGCATTTAAGGATTGCGGTGCCGCACTTTGCTCCATTACCAAGTATCTTCTCATGTCCATGATGATTGATAACGGACTGATGTTGACCGGACATTCTTCCACGCAAGCATTACAAGAAGTACAAGCCCAAAGTTCTTCGGGAGTGATGTAATCGTTTAACAACGACTTATTATCAGGAACAAAAACACCTTTGTTAGCATCGATATTTTTGCCTACTTCTTCCAATCGATCACGCGTATCCATCATGATTTTTCTTGGAGATAATTTTTTGCCGGTTTGGTTCGCCGGACATGATGATGTACAACGACCGCATTCCGTACAAGTATAAGCATTGAGCAATTGCACCCAATTCAAATCCTGCACATCCGAAGCACCAAACTTACTTGGAACCGCATTTTCATCCACCGGTTGGGCCGCAAACGGATCGGCGTTTGGATCCATCATCAGTTTTACTTCTTTGGTAACACTTTCTAAATTATCGAATTTGCCTTTGGCATTTAAATCGGCGAAATATGTATTCGGGAATGCTAAAAGAATGTGTAAATGTTTAGAATAATATAGATAGTTCAAGAAAATCAAGATTCCGATAATGTGGAACCACCAAGCGGCTCTTTCAATAATGATAACCGCTTCCAACGAAAAACTATCCGGTGATGGCACTAAAAATTGCGAAATAATATTTCCCGAATTCATATCCTGAAACTTCAAATCAAAAGCATTCATGATTAAGAACAACGACATCAATACGATTTCGAAATACAAAATGGTATCGGCATCTTTCTTTGGTGCACCTTTTAAATCGGAACTCGCGAATCTTTTTAGTTTGATTATGTTTCTTCGTATCCAAAACGCGATAACCGCTACTAAAACCAATACCGCTAAAACTTCAAACGAACCGATTAAAACGCCATAGAATCCGCCTAAAAACGAGAAGATTCGGTGTGTTCCGAATAATCCGTCAATGATGATTTCTAAAACTTCTAAGTTGATGATTACGAATCCAACATAAACAATAATGTGTAAAAATCCGGCAATTGGACGTTTCACCATTTTAGATTGTCCCAAAGCAATCATTGCCATGTTTTTCCAGCGAGCAGAAGGATTGTCGGTTCGATTAACCTCTTGCCCCAATTTGATGTTGCGCGAGAGTTTCTTTACGTTTTTGGCAAAAAAACCAATACCTGCAAGGAGAATAATCGCAAAAAGTATGTTGTCAATATACATCATGGTTTAGAAGTTTACTTTTTATTAATGGTATCGTTTACAGGTGCTTTATAGGGTTTGCTTTTCTTTCCGAAAAGCGAAACATTTACATAACGTGTTGGATTTAGGCGCAAATCTTGCAACAACAATTCCAATTCTTTAGAAGACTTGGCGAAGTTGTTGTATAAAGCATCGTCCTTGGCCAATTTACCTAAAGTCCCTTTTCCGGCTTGCATATCGGCCATAAGCTTGTCTACACTGGCTAAAGTTTTTTCCAAATTTTTAACGGTTTGTCCGATATTGGCTTTGGCCAAAGAATCAGACATGGTCTTTAAATTACCTGATGCCTTATCGAAATTCGTCATCGTCGAAGAAATCTTGTTTTTGTTGTCAGCAAGTAATTGGTTAACGCTTACTGAAGCTTCTTTAAATTCGGCTAAAGTGGCATTTAAATTTTCTAAACTGCCTCTGAGGTTTTGTTTGGTTTTTTCGTCTAACACTTGGTTGACATTGACCAACATGGTGTTGGCGTTCTCCAAAACTTTATCCAATTTTTCTTTGATAGGTTTGATTTGGTTGGATACTTCTTCGGTTAGTCCTAATTTGTTAGCAGAAGTGAAAAAATCTCCTGAAGCGGCTATTTCCTGGGTTTCATTATTAGGCAGAATAGCAATCTGCTTTCCACCGATGGGTCCGGGAGAATACAATTCGGCCACACTGTTTTTGGGGATTTTATAATCGCCATTGATTTGCAATTCGACCAATGAAGTCCAGTCTTTTTGCAACTCTATAGAATTTACTTTTCCCACCACTAACCCGTTAATGGTTACCGGCGAAGACGAAGCCAGTCCGTCTACATTGCTGTATTTGACATAGTATTTATTGTAGCTCGACAATAAGTCTCTTCCCTTTAGGAAACTATAACCCCAAATGAACAATAAAATAGAAGCAATCACTAAAATTGCAGTCTTAATTTCTCTGGTAATTTTCAAAGCTGATTGTTTTTTTTTTTACAAACTGTTCGACCTTCGGTCTCGAGTGGCAAAGTTAAAATAAAATACTAAAACTCCTTGTAATTATTACTTTAATGCTTCTTGAACCGAAACTTTTTTACCGTTTTTAAAGGCAATGACAAACGCGGATGAAAATCCTTTGGCTTTGGCTTCTGCTAATAATCTTTTAGCTTCGTCATAGCTGGAGGTTTCCCCGTACATATATTTATAGAGTGTACCTTCGCTCGACATGGAAATATTGTTTAATCCTTTAAAATTACTTGGTGTAAGCTCTAATTTCTTGCCACTGGCAGAAAGCTGTACTTTGAATGTAGCCACTCCTGAACTCACAACCGTTTCCGATTTTGGTTCTGTTTTAGAATCCGGTTTTTTTACCTCCGGACTTTTCACCACCGGTTTTGTAGCTTGCGAATCAACTACTTTTATGGATTCAACTCTTTGAGAAGGCTTGACATCATCTGTATCTCCTGAACCGTAAAATTCTTTCTTATAACTGAGAATAGCTTCTGCAATAGCTTCTGCAACTCCTTGTTGTCCTTCTTCAGAATCAAGTCTTGCGCCTTCTTCCGGATTGGATATAAACCCCATTTCTATTAAAACTCTCGGCATGTACGCTTTGTGCAAAACCATAAATGGTGCTTGTTTCACGCCACGACTTTTTACTTTTAAATCATCAATAAAATGGTTCTGAATTTTACCGGCCAAGGCAATGCTGCTTTCCAAATACTCTTCTTGCATCATGGTTAAACCAATAATACTCTCGGGCGATTTTGGGTCGTAACCTTTGTATTTCTGTTGGTAATCTTTCTCCATCGTGATTACTTCATTCTCTTTTTTAGCAGCTTCTAAATTGGAAGCATTTTTAGACATACCCATCACATAAGTCTCTGAACCACAAGCTGCCGAATTTTTATTGGCATTACAGTGAATAGAAACAAATATATTGGCATCGGCTCTGTTGGCAATATTGGCTCGTTCAATTAAATCAACAAAAGTGTCATTTTTTCTGGTGTAGATTACTTCTATACCCGATTTGCTTTCTAAAATTTTACCCACTTTGAGCACTACGGCTAAAGCTATTTTCTTTTCGATGTGACCATTGTAAACCGCACCATAATCATGGTCTCCGTGACCGGCATCGAGTGCTACTTTAAACTTTTGACCCGATTGGGCAAAAGTCAAATTAGAAATAAATAATAAAATCGTACCTACGAACGCAATTCCTTTCATTTGTTTTATCAATTTCAAAATATGTATTATAATTTTTTTAAATTTTTACGGCAGAGGTTTTTCCTCCCATAGTTGTGACAATAAAGGCGTCTTTAAACCCATGTCTTTTGGCCTCTTCATTCATTCTTTTGGCACCTTCTAAATCTGTGGTATTACCATAGAAATACTTGTATAAATTATTTTCAAAAGTATAAGTTATCATTTTTAAGCCTTTAAAATCGGGTGAAGTCAGCTCTCTTTTCTTTGAACTGGCAAACAATTGTACTTTGTAAGAACCTTCAACGACAGGAGTCATTTGGGTTTCTTCCGGTTTTGAAATTACCGGGGTTTGTACCAATGATTTTTCCGCTCGTTTAATAGTATCTTCGGGAGACTCAGTTTCTTCCTTAACCATGGCGCCGTCAAAATATTCTCTTTTGTATTTTAAAATCGCCTTGGCTATTTGCTTGGCCATTTTGTTCTGCCCTTCTTCTGAATTTAAAAATTCTCCTTCTTCTTTGTTGGATAAAAAGCCCAGTTCAATTAATACTCCGGGCATTACTGCGGCGTCTAAAACCCATAACGGTTGTTGCTTTACACCTCTTGTTTTTCGGTTTAAATTGTGGGTAAAATTATCCTGTATGGCTGAAGCCAAACTAATACTACTATTTAAATTCTCTTCTTGAATCATTACTCGACCAATTAAACTTTCGGGTTTAGTAGGGTCGAAGCCTTTGTATGTCTTATTGTAATTGTCTTCCAATAAAATTACGGAGTTCTCACTTTTGGCTACTTCCAAGTTCATATCACTTCGCGACAATCCCATCACAAAAGTTTCTGTTCCCGAAGGCGTTTGATTGGAGACCGAATTACAGTGAATAGAGACAAACAAATGGGCATTGATTTTATTGGCTACTTTCGGACGGTTGACCAATTCAATAAAAGTATCGTTTTTGCGGGTATAAACCACTTCAAAATCTTTCTCCTTTTCGAGTATTTCACCTACTATTAAGGTTGTCTTCAAAGCGATTTCTTTCTCAACAAAGCCGTGATAAGAATTACCGGGATCTTTTCCGCCATGACCTGCATCTAATACCACTACAAACTTATTGGTTTTGCCCTGCCCAAAAACAGTCAAAACACTCAGGAGTAACAGTAACGATAAATACGATTTTATATTTTTTTGAAAACCCATCGACTTCAAAAGTTAATTTTAATTAAAACACAGCAATCATAAATGTAATATTTACCTATTTTTGACCGAAAATATTGTTTAAGTTTGCCACGTCAAAAACCAAGCCATATTTCTACAAAAATAGCATTAAACCTTTGCAAAGAAACTTATTTAATATCGTTTTTTTAACAATTTTCCTAACATTAGGAATCACAAAAACATATTCACAAGACTTACCTCCAAAAAGCAATCCTATCCCTGCTAAAAACCAAGCAGATAGCACTAAAGTTGAGTTAACTGATCTTACAAAAGTCATTGACTCTAGCCAAAAAGACAGTCTAAAGCCCAAGAAATCATTTTTAGACGGAAAAATCAAAAGAAAAGCGGTTGACTACGAAAAATTAGACCAAAAGAAAAAACTCATTACGCTCTACAATCAGGCAGAAGTGTACTATCAGGATATCGAATTGAAGTCGGGTATCATTGTTATTGACTACCAAAAAGACGAAGTTTACGCCGGAAGAATTAAGGATTCCACCGGAAAATACTCCCAAAGACCGGTTTTCAAACAAGGCTCAAATGTAGTCGAACCGGATTCGATTCGCTTTAATTTTAAAACCAAAAAAGCTTTGGTTTGGAATTCGAGAAGCCAACAAGGAGAAATGAACATCAAGGCAGCCATCACCAAGAAGGAAAATGACTCCGTTTATTTTATGAAAGGCGCGCGTTTCACCACTTCCAAAGACATTGAAAATCCGGAGTACTATTTTCAAACCAACCGCGTCAAACTGGTTCCCGGAAAAAAAGTTGTGGTAGGTTTAACGAATATGGTCATAGCCGATGTACCTACGCCTATCGCTTTGCCTTTTGCCTTTTTCCCGATGACGGACAAAGCGCGTTCGGGTTTGATTATCCCAACATACAACGACAGTAATACCCGTGGTTTTTCGTTGCAAAACGGTGGTTATTATTTTGCTTTGAGCGATAACTATGATTTAGCAGTCTTGGGCGATTATTATACTAATGGTAGTTACGGAATCCGATTTGAATCTTCCTATGCCAAGCGCTATAAGTTCTTAGGGAATGTAAACGTCCGTTTTGAAAATCTTATTCAAAGTGAAAGAGGTTATCCCGATTACAGCAGAGCCAACAATTACAATATCCAATGGACACATTCTAAAGACGGAAAATCCAACCCGAATTCAAGGTTCTCTGCTTCGGTCAACTTAGGAAGTAGTAAATTCTTCCGTCAATCGTTGAATCAGGTGAATGTGGGTTCGACTTTGAACAACACCTTAAGTTCTTCCATATCTTACTCAAAGACGTTCAATTCGGTTCCTCAGGTGAATTTGTCATTGGCTGCAACTCACTCGCAAAACACCAATACCGAACAAATCAACATGACCTTGCCTACTTTGCAAATGAGCGTGGACAGAATTTTTCCTTTTGCGCCCAAAGACGGGATTAAGAAAGGTTTCTTTAAAAACATCAATTTACAATACAACTTAAGAGGTGAAAACCGAATTGCAACCACCGATTCTCTTTTCTTCAAATCGGAAATGTTCCGCGATGCCAAATTGGGTTTCCAGCATAGCATTCCGTTGAGTACTAACTTTAAAGTTTTCAAATACTTTAGTGCTTCTACTTCGGTGAATTATAATGAAGTTTGGTATTTTAAAACCATCACAAAAGAATACCAAGCTACAACCAATCAAGTGGTTAACAATGAAGTAGCCGGATTTGATGCTTTCAGAACCTATTCGTTTTCTGCCGGTTTGGGAACTACCATTTATGGTACTTTTAATTTTGGCGAAAAGAAAAAAATTCAGGCCATTCGACACGTGGTGAGACCAAACATTACCTATAGCTATACGCCGAGTTTTGAAAAATACTACGACACTTATGACCCCGATGGCAGTGGTACTATGCTCAAAGATTACACGCGTTTCGAAGGCGGAATTTTCGGCGCACCCGGCAAAACGATGTCCAATAACGTTGGTTTCAGTTTGAGTAACACTTTTGAAGCCAAAGTAACCGAAAAGGATTCAACCAAAACAGAGCCTAAAAAAGTGATGCTCTTGAACAATTTGAATTTTTCCACCAGCTACGATATTACCGCCGATTCCTTGAGATGGGCACCGATGCGTGTGAGCGGCGGAACACAACTGTTAAAGCAAAAAATGAACATCAATTTTGCAGCGACACTTGACCCTTATGCCATTAATAACTCGGGGCAAAGAATCAATACTTGGAACATTGACAATGGCGGAAGCTTGTTCAGAATGACCAGTGCCAACATGACGCTCAATTATTCATTTTCGAGTAAAGACGGCAGTGGTGCCGATAAGAAAAACGAACAAGGCAAGCGAAATGGTGGTCGTGAAGATGATTTATTTGGAACCAATACCGATTTGAGTGACCGCCGACAGAGTCAGTTTGACCAAAACGATGAGGAAGCAAAACCGGTATCAGAATTCTTTAAATACGAATTGCCCTGGGACATGACTTTGGCTTATTCACTCACCTATTCCAACAATCGACGAGAGCAGGAAATCACCGGCAATTCGGTTATGATTTCAATGAACACTGATTTGACACCCAAATGGAAAATAGGTGTTTCGACCGGTTATGACTTTGTACAAAAAGGCGTTACGTTTACGCAATTCCGTTTTGAACGCGATTTGTTGAGCTGGCGTATGGATTTCAACTGGGTGCCGTTTGGCGACAATGCCTATTGGGGTTTCTTTATCGGAATCAAATCGGGTGTGTTAAGCGATATCAAGTGGGATAAACGTTCGCTTCCGGACAGAACTTTGAGATAATAGAAAAGAGAAGAAAGAGCAAAGAAAAAAGAAAATAAAAACACTGATGAAAAAAATAATTTTTACAGACAAAGCGCCGGCGCCGATTGGTCCATACAACCAAGCGGTATTGGTGGACAATACTCTTTACACTTCGGGACAAATTGCTTTGAATCCCGTTACCATGGAATTGGTTTTAGACGATATCGAAACCGAAACCAAACAAGTCATGGAAAATATGAAAGCAGTTCTTGAAGCCGCTGATATGACTTTTGATAACGTAGTTAAAACAACCATTTTCATCATGAACATGGGTGACTTTTCCCGAATCAATACCGTTTACGGCAGTTATTTTGACGAAGCTACAGCTCCGGCCAGAGAAACCGTTCAAGTAGCTTGTTTGCCTAAGAATGTGAATGTCGAGATTTCAATGACGGCAGTAAAATAGTGTTCATTCTTCCGTTTTGAATGATCAATATAGTGTTCTAAAAAACCAATCCTTTGTTGTGAAAACGATGAGGGATTTTTTATTTACATTTACTCGTTAATAATGACTAACCCTGTTATAGTTTCAGATGAACATACCAACTCAAATTGAAGCCTACATAAACAGTCAACCTGAACCCAAAAAAAAGGATATGGAAAGGTTGCACCAAATCATTTTGGGTATCAATCCAACTTGTAAATTATGGTTTTTGGATGGTAAAAACAGTAGCCAAAAAGTGATTGCCAACCCCAACATAGGTTATGGTCTTTACACCATAAAATATGCTGACGGTAAAACGAGAGAATTTTATCAAATTGGTCTAAGTGCCAACAAAACCGGAATTTCATTATATCTCATAGGTATTAATGACAAAACTTATTTGGTCCAAACCTATGGTGAAAAAATAGGCAAGGCCAGCGTGACCGGCTATTGCATTAAGTTTAAAACAATACAAGACATAAACCTTGAGGTTCTGGAAGCTGCATTAAGATTCGGTTTTACGACGACTTAAAGGCTATTAAAACTTTTAATACAGTCAAAAAAACCTAACATTGCTGTTAGGTTTTTTTTATTATTTATTTAAAATGTGGTACGCAATCAGTCCGTCGATTGGTCTTCGGAGTACGTTGCCTATTTTAATATCGTATTTGGCTAAAATCTGCTCTAATTCGTCTTTCAAATAAAACGCAATAGAACCCACAAAATGCACCGGCACTTCTCTGCAATTATCGTATTGCATGATGTAATTTTTGGCAAAAGCTTTCAATTCTTTTTTGATAATCTTTTTACAAAAAGGATTGTCTTTGTGTTTGATGATAAACTTGGCAAAAGTCGCCAAGTAAGCATTTGGGTTGGCTTCTTTATACAAATTGGCTTTGATATAATCGGCATCTACATTGTATTCTTCTTCAAACTCTTTGGCCAATTCTTTGGGCATACTGTTAAAATAATATCCGCGAATCAAATGCCTTCCAAAGCGATTCCCTGAACCGTCATCCATGGCAATATAACCTAAAGATTGTACTTTTTGATGCAATACTTTACCATCAAAGAAACTACAATTAGAACCTGTGCCAAGGATACAAACAATAGCTTGCTCGTCTTTGGGAGTCGTGGCATAAACCGCCGCATAAGTATCTTCATGTACCGAAACCACAGCATTGGTAAAATATTCTTCAAACACTTTGGTCAAGAAGTTTTTCATACGGTCAGTACCGCAACCGGCACCATAGAAGTACAAGTGTGTTGCTTTATCTTTATTGTGTTCTATGTCAAATTTGTCATCCAGACGCGCAATCACTTCTTCTTTGTCTAACACTTCGGGGTTGAGGCCCAAGGTTTGAGTGGTAAAAAGCACTTTTCCGTTGTCATCAATTGCAATCCAATCGGCTTTGGTAGAACCACTGTCAACTAATAATTTCATAATCAATTAGGAATTACGAATTAGGAATTACGAATTTGAACAGCAGTTCAAATGATAAAACTTAATCCTCTTTATTATTTCGGTTTGGTTGTTTGTTGGGTATAAAAAATCCCGTCATCGCAAAGATAACGGGAATTTGTTATTTATTATTATAAGCCGGCAATATGCACTGATAAATCAATCAATTTACTTGAATAACCGTATTCGTTATCGTACCAAGAAACCAATTTGAAGAAGGTTGAGTTCAAACCAATTCCGGCTTTAGCATCAATAACAGAAGTTCTTGAATCGCCTACGAAATCTTGAGACACTACGTCATCTTCGGTAAATCCGAGAATTCCTTTTAGTTCGTTTTCAGAAGCTTTTTTCAAAACTGCCATAATTTCTTCATAAGAAGTTTCTTTGGCTACTTTTACGGTTAAATCCACTACAGAAACGTCAACGGTTGGCACACGGAAAGACATTCCGGTTAATTTGCCGTTCAAACTCGGGATTACTTTTCCTACGGCTTTGGCAGCACCGGTAGAAGAAGGAATAATGTTAACACTGGCTGCACGTCCGCCTCTCCAGTCTTTTCTTGAAGGCCCGTCAGCTGTCATTTGCGTTGAAGTAGTGGCATGAACAGTAGTCATCAAACCTTCAACAATGCCGAAGTTGTCATTGATTACTTTGGCCAATGGCGCCAAACAGTTGGTGGTACAAGAAGCATTAGAAACTACAGTATCCGTAGCTTTAGCTTCGGTATGGTTAACTCCCATTACAAACATTGGTGCATCAGCAGAAGGCGCTGAAATGATTACTTTTTTGGCACCACCATCGATGTGTGCTTTGGCTGTATCGATTGTCGTAAAGAAACCGGTACATTCGGCTACTACATCAACGTCAACATCTTTGTCATCCCATTTAACCAATTTTGGATCTCTCTCGGCAGTTACTCTGATGAATTTGTCGTTTACGTATAATTTGCCGTCTTTTACTTCCACTTTTCCGTTAAAACGACCGTGAACTGAATCATATTTTAATAAATAAGCCAAATGGTCAACATCTAATAAATCGTTTATGGCTACTACTTCTACATTATCTCTGTTAAAGGTTTCTCTAAAAACAATTCTTCCAATTCTCCCGAAACCGTTAATTCCTAATTTTACTTTTGACATTTTATTTTATTTTCTATTTATTATTTAATTGTGATTTTATATTTGTGCTTTCACCTTTAAGTCGACATAATATCAGACACTCTTAAAAGCTCTACATCGATTTCAGAATGCCCTTTGATGGCTTGTTCCAAAGGCGTTAGTTCTATTTTATCGGCCAATACACCTACCATAAAATTGGTTTTGCCTTCTATTAAAGATTCTACCGCTTTTACGCCCAATCTCGATGCCAATACACGGTCAAAACAAGAAGGTGAACCGCCACGTTGCATATGACCTAAAACAGACACTCTGATGTCGTATTCCGGTAAATGTTCTTCGATATAATCTTTGAGTTGGAAAACATTTTTTCCCATTTTTTCGCCTTCTGCCACTACGACTATGCTGGATGATTTTCCGGAAGCTTTACTTTTTTGCAGCGATTCCAGTAGTCTGTCTAAACCTAAATCTTCTTCAGGAATCAGAATTTCTTCAGCTCCGGCACCAATTCCGGCATTCAAAGCAATGTGTCCGGCATCTCTTCCCATTACCTCCACAAAGAACAAACGATTGTGTGAACTTGCGGTATCTCTGATTTTATCGATACATTCTACAACGGTGTTCAAAGCGGTATCATAGCCCAAAGTATGACTGGTACCAAAAATATCGTTATCAATCGTCCCCGGAATTCCCATCACCGGAAAGTCGAACTCGTTGTTAAATACTTCCGCACCGGTAAAAGAACCGTCACCGCCAATAACTACTAGAGCATCAACGCCTGCGTTTACCAAATTTTGATGGGCTTTTTGTCGGCCTTCCACGGTCATGAATTCTTTAGAACGCGCTGATTTTAATATAGTTCCGCCTTTATTTACAATGTTGTTCACACTACGCGGTCCCATTTCTTTAAAATCGCCTTCAATCATTCCTTGATAACCTCTGTAAATCCCTATACACTCTATATTGTGATAGGCACATGTTCTGACAACAGAACGAATGGCAGCATTCATTCCGGGTGAATCACCACCTGAGGTCAATACTCCAATCTTTTTTATACTTTTAGACATTTTTATCGTATTAAAATGTAAAATTAGCAAAGACGAAGTAGTTTTTTGCTCATATTATTAATATATTAATAAAATAAGTGAAATTCAATCGTTTTCGTTGATAAGTTTTTGGTGTGTGTTAAAAAGAAAAGGCAATGAAGTGGCTAATCCTCGGTAGGAACGCCTTCCTGATTTGGTTTGGGCTGTTGCGTTTTCTGCTCCTGTTTTGGATCTGATTTTGATTTCATACGAATACCATCCGGAAAATCTGAATCTTGATCAGCATGATTGACTGTTTTGATTCGGTCAATTTTAGCATTTTTGAAAATCTTATTGATTAATTCTTTCATGGTATCAAAATCGACCTCGTAAGACATTCCGATTCCTTGGGTATATCCGATTCCTTGTCCGATATAAGTGATATCATTTTCTTTGTTGAACACTCTTAAGTTGAGCGTTCCGTCTTCATTTACCCTATATTGAACTTCAACGTCTCCTACAATAGCGGTTTCCGAAATTCCTCCTACCGGCACTCCTACTTTTCCGTTCACAGTGATACGCTCATTAATTTTAGATGAAACGGTAACTCCAATCCTACCATCTGTTTGTAATTCGGGTGTCTTATCGGCTGTGACGTAATCAATCCCAAGCTGTAATTTATCGTTTTCTCCTTTAAAAATATCATTAAACAAACTACTGGCCTTTTCAAAAAGATTGTTTGACAATTGGTTCTGATTCACGCCATCCTGGCTCAAAAAACTACCGGTTGACAAAAGATACAAAGCTTGGGTTTGACGTTTGTCTTTATCATCTAATTGGTATTGAATCTCTGATTTTAGGGAACTCCCAACTGTTGGGAAATTGATATTAAAATCCGGGTCAGGATTGGCCAAACTACCTTTTACTCCTATAATAACTTCTACATCTACTTTTTTATTAAACGAAGGATTGTCAATTAAAACTGCCGGATTAGCAGTAGTTTCGTAAACCGCTTCTAAATTGAGTGTGGCAGCCATTGGATCGCCTTGCCAATTGATTGAACCGCCTTTTTTTACATCAAATTTTTTGTCAATCAATCCGCCATACTTAAAATTGTAAGTACCTTCCAAGGCGATAAAATCTCCAAACATTTCAAACTTTCCTAGTGTATTGATTCTGAAAAGTAATGTTCCGTATCCTTTTCCTTTCATCCCGTGACCTGAATCTCTGTCGAGGATAACCTCGATATCAGCATTCTTATTGATCTCAAAATTAAAATCCAATTCGAGGCCGTTGTACTTTTTGTTCTGAGCTATTTTATCTTTACCGTTTATATTTTTCTCGGCCGGGGTAATGAAATGGATAAAACTGTTTTCTTCTACCGATTCGGCTTCGTTGATTGGAATTTTTATATCGGTTCCTTTGGCTGATTCAGCATTTACACTGATCATCAAACCGTCTGTAGGTCCTTTAATGGAAGCCGAACCATCCATAAATGCTTTGCCGTAATAAGCTGCATCTTCAGAATCTTTAGTATTCAATGCCAAAAGCCTATTGGAGCTGATGGCTAAATCCAATTGCCAGTCTCCAAATTGTTTGTGTTTTATAAAACCACTCAAAGTTCCTTTAGTATCAAAAGCGGTATCAGTTATGGTTGTTTCCCTGATGATGAATTTATTTTCTGTGACATCAACGATTGAATTTTTTACAAATTGATAATCGGTATTGAGATACGGAATCCTCAATCCGGCTTCATTGATGTACAATCGACCATTGTAATCCAAGCTATTGATGTTTCCGTCAATTCGGGCATTCCCGGAAGCAAAACCGCGAATATTAGTAATAACATCTCCACCGATTTTACTCAAAATGCCCAAATTAAATTTGTCGAAACTCAAGTCTACATCCAAAAAAGTTTGGTTGTCTACAATTTCAATATCACCATCGGCCGTGAAGGAATCAACGTTTTCATTTTCCAAATTAGAGGCAATGTGGAATTTTCTCAAGGTTTCATCGCCTTCAATATCGAGATTTAAGTTTCCTAAAGGAATGGCGTTGACCGACAAACTGTCGATTTTTAATGTTGATGTAGGTTGAAAAACGGTACTGCTTTGTTTGAAGTTGATTTTCCCGTTAAGGTTTCCGTCAAACCTGAATTTCTCTACATCGGGTGTGACTTTGTTCAAATTGACATTGTCAAAAGTGAGCTGCAAATCTTTGGTTTGACTTTCTTTGATGAGTCCGATAAAGTTGATATTCTGATTTTCATGAGACAACACCAAATCTTCAAAGGAGAAGTTTTTCAATTTTTTATCAAAAACAATTTTATTGCTTTCCGGATTTTCTTTTTCATTCAAATACCACAAATAATCTTTGAATTGCAGTTCTGATTTGTCAAAACCAACCACATTATTGTTGTCTTTATTAATGGTATGGTAAAGGTTCAAATTATAAAAATCAAGCCCTTTTTTGCCTCCTCTAAACTCAGTTCTGAAACGCAAGGTGTCTTTAGAAAAAGTATTTATCATACTAAAGTCTCTGATTTTGTAGTGCTTTGTTTTGATGGAATCCATCTGCACATAGGCGTTGTACAAAGGGTTTTGGTTGTCCACTTGGACCAAGATATTGTCAAAGGTATTGTTGTAAGCCGAAATTTTAGGTGAATTTAAATTCAATACAAATTTCCTTGAATCGGAAGAGATATTTCCTTTGAGTTGCGTGTTGGGTGCAATGGTAATATCAGGATTGAAAATCTCAATAATCTTACTGTTGATGGCGAAATTGAATTTCAAGTATTGATTAGGCAACACTTTGTTTGACCTGTAATTAGAATAGAAAGTGCCCAAGGCATTTTCGGCCATTTTTTGTACTTGATTGAATTGGTATTTCCCCACAACCGAACCTTCAATCGCATCAGGAGAATTGATGGTTATGGTTCGCTCTCCATCGCTGTCAAAGGTCGAATTCATTTCAAGATAATCTACAAAATAAATATCTTTTTTGTTCTGATAAGACGAATTGGTCAACAACAAATTTCCTTTAAGATTGTCCATTGAATTCCCGGTAGCTTTGACCAAAATATCGCCTTTGAAAACTGAGATAGAATCTGTGATAAAATTTAGCTTGACCAAGTTTGCATAGTCAATTTTGGCATGAAAATCATACACATTCTCCGCTTTAGACAAATCTACAGTTCCATTGAAATCCATAAATAAACTGGGGTCATTGGCAATTACTTTTCCTTTAAAAATAGGCTGTTTAAAAGAACCGTCTACAATAATCTTGCTGTAGTTATACCCATTGTAATGCACTTGAAAAACATCACCAACAAAAGAAGTATTCAGGTATTTTTGTGTGAATCCTTTTCCGTCAACATCCAAATCAAGACTTACTTTGCCGATGGATTTATCATTGATAATACTACCCACATCAAAATTGTCCAAAATGACGTAACCATTGTATTTGGCATTGTCAATATTGTCGATATCAGTCATGTGCAAATTAGATTCAACTATGCCCAAAGCGGTATTCATCACAAAATCGGCATTGATGTACTTTTGTGTTACTTCAGCTTCACCCACAAAGAAAAACTGTCCTAATTTTTGCAACGACGTTGGCAACTTTTTCCCAAGTATGTTGGGCAAAAGATTAGTCAAATCAGTATAATTGGAAGTAATTTTATCAAAGTCACCTTTCATGTAAAAAGCGCCCGGACTTCTGGGAAAGAGGTTTTTAAAATTTACATCGCCTTTGATGATGGAATTCTTATCGTCTTTGAGGTATAAATTGGTAGCATAAAAATCGTTGAGCGTTCCTTTGACCTTGGTTTGCAAATAGAACTTTTTATTCTTGCCCAATTCAGCGTAAAAATATCGAATATCATTAGTGGAAAGCGTTGCTTTATCCAACGTTACATCAAACACTACTTTATTATTAAAATCACTGAAATCCTTATTTTCTCTACTGTAATTGAGGATTACTTTACCTTCCAAATAGGATTCATCGGTTTTAAGCGTCAGATTTTCCAAGCTGATGTTTTTCTTGGTGTATCCAAAATCAGAACTCAGGTTTCTGACCCATAAACCTCTGTGGTCTTTAAAAGACATTTCGGCTATTTGGGCGGTTACATTTGGTCCTTTAATTTGAAACTTTTTTAGATGGGCATTCAATTGACTAAAATCAACATCTTTGGGATTGGCTCGATTATAATCCATCATGGTGAAGTGTGAATTCTTCACGTAAACATTAGCTGAAGTCATCAAAAACTTGCCTGTACCGGGTTTTCCGTCATCAAAAGCGGCGACGAATAAATCTAAATTCGTGTCTTTTTCCTTTTTGTAATTGACAATATTTAAGGTCAAATCATCAAAGCGCAAATCGCCAAACTTCAGTTTGCCGTCAACAAGATTCTTGAAATCGAGTATGCTGGTTTTGATTCTTTTGGAAAAAATCAAAGTATCGTTGTGATGGTCTAGAACCAAAACGGTTTTTAACTTGACGCCACCAAAAAAAGTAATCGCCACTTCGTCAATGTTGATATTGGTTCCGAAATCTTCATTGAGTTTGTCCGTGGCATAATGGGCAATCTTGGTCTGAACTACCGGTAAGGAAAGGGCAATAGCAGTTAAAAGAAATAGCAATAACAGCGTAACAATGGTACGTATTACAATCTTTCTGACTTTCTTTAACTTGCTATTTTTTTTATTTTTTTCCAAATGGTGTTTGACTTAGGAAAGAAAATTACCTTTGCAAAAAATCTTTACTTTTGATTTTTTTGTAGGCTTGTCAAATATAAATCAAAATTTGTGCCTTTTATGCATACCGAAGAAGTTTTTATTCTGGCTATTGAAAGTTCATGCGACGATACAGCAGCAGCTGTTTTGCGCAATGACAAAGTATTATCCAATGTCGTTGCCCGACAAAGCATTCATGAAGAGTATGGAGGCGTTGTTCCGGAATTGGCTTCGCGTGCGCACCAGCAAAATATTGTACCTGTAATTGATGTTGCGCTTAAAAAAGCCGGAATCAGTAAAGAACAACTCTCAGCCATAGCCTTTACGCAAGGTCCTGGATTAATGGGTTCTCTTTTAGTGGGTTCGTCTTTTGCCAAATCCTTATCGATGGCTTTAAACATTCCGTTAATCGCCGTAAATCACATGCATGCCCATATTTTGGCGCATTTTATTGACGAAGAAGGTTTTGACAAACCTACATTTCCGTTTTTGGCTTTGACCATTTCGGGCGGACATACTCAGATTGTAAAGGTAAAAGACTATTTCGACTTGGAAATTATAGGCGAAACTACTGATGATGCTGTTGGTGAAGCTTTTGATAAAACGGCTAAGATTTTAGGCTTGCCTTATCCTGGCGGTCCATTGATAGACCAATTTGCCAAAGAAGGCAATCCGAAAAAATTCCCGTTTACCAAACCTAAAGTGGATGGCTTAGATTTTAGTTTCTCCGGTTTGAAAACGCAAATTCTGTATTTTGTTCAGAAAAATGTCTTGGCCAATCCCAATTTTATTGAGGAAAACAAACAAGACATTTGTGCTTCGGTTCAAAATGTGATTATCGAAATTTTAATGGAAAAATTAAAATTGGCGGTAGCCGAAACCGGAATCAAGCAAATAGCGATTGGCGGTGGTGTTTCGGCAAACTCCGGAATCCGAACGACTTTGAAAGCAGCCGAAGGAAAATACGGTTGGAAAACTTATATCCCTAAATTTGAATACACAACCGATAATGCCGCGATGATTGGCATCGTTGGTTACCAAAAATATTTACACGACAAATTCACCGATTCCTCTGTCGTTTCTAAAGCGCGAATTGAATTCTAAACTATGCAATTATTCTACAATCCATCGATTACTGAAACGGCTAATTCTTTTGTTTTTGACAAAGAAGAAAGCAAGCATATCATCAAAGTGTTGCGCAAAAAAGAAGGCGATGTATTGTTTGTTACTAATGGATTGGGGGTTCTGTTCAAAACCGAAATCACTGTAGCTTCGGACAATAAATGTACAGTAAAAATCAATTCGTTTGAACAACAAGAAAAGCCGAAATTTCATTTGCATTTGGCCGTTGCGCCAACCAAAATGAACGAACGCTACGAATGGTTTTTAGAAAAAGCCGCCGAAATCGGCATACAAGAAATCACGCCAATTATTTGCGAACATTCGGAACGAAAAGTAATCAAAATCGATAGATTTCAAAAGATTTTGGAAAGCGCTATGAAGCAATCTTTGCATTTTTATTTGCCCAAATTAAATGAACCCATTGCTTTCAAAGACTTTGTCAAAAAAGAAAGTCGCGGTCAAAAATTCATTGCCCATTGCGAGGAAACCGATAAAAAATCCTTGAAAAACGAATTGAAAAACAACGAAGATGTAACCATTTTAATCGGTCCGGAAGGCGATTTTTCTGTTAAAGAAATCCAATTGGCGCTCGAGCAGAGCTATATTCCTGTATCTTTGGGACAAACGCGTTTGCGAACGGAAACTGCTGCAATAGTGGCTTGTCATTCGGTAGTGTTTAAAAATGAATCCTAACAGCTGTTTATGAAAAAAGTGTTTTTTCTGTTTTTATTGATATCGTCTATTGGCTACTCTCAAGAAATAGCCTTGCTCAAATACAATGGCGGTGGCGATTGGTATGCGAATCCGACTTCATTGCCGAACTTGATAAAATACGCCAATCAAAACATCAATACAAACATCAAAGCCAAACCGGCTACGGTTGAACCCGGAAGTCCTGATATTTTCGGCTATCCGTTTGTGCATATGACCGGACACGGCAACGTGGTTTTTAGCGATGCTGAAATTGTGAATTTGAGAAATTATCTGCTTTCGGGCGGATTTTTGCATGCCGATGACAACTATGGAATGGACCAATACATTCGAAGAGAAATTAAAAGAATATTTCCCAATAATGACTTGGTTGAAATTCCGGCCAACCACCCAATTTTTCAAAAGCCGAATGTTTTTGCCTCCGGATTGCCTAAAATTCATGAACATGATAACAAAAGACCACAAGCCTTTGGCATTTTTATTGACAATCGATTGGTTTTATTGTACACCTATGAGTGTGATTTAGGCGATGGATGGGAAGATCCTGAAGTACACAATAACCCTAAAGAAGTTCGAGAAAAAGCCTTTAAAATGGGCGCTAACATCTTAAACTACATCTTCAACAACTAAAAATAAATGTAGTTTATTTCTTTCCAAAACAATACCATTTACCCGAAAAACCTAAAATTACATACCGTTCATCGATTTGTTGAAAACTTATATTGCTTTTTTTTCATATTAAATTCTTATTCTTTAAAATTGCAGTAACTAATTAACCAAAATTTTAAATAATAATGAAAAAAATCTGTTTATCGTTAGCAGCAATGCTTATGTTGTTTTCTTGTCAAGAGGATGATAAAACAACCAATTCCGAAGCTAGAATATCAAAAAGATCATGTGTATCGCATGAAGTTTTGGAAAGACAATTAAAAGAAAACCCGGGATTAGCCGACAGAATGAATCAAATTGAAGCATTTACGGAAAATGCGATGCTTCAAAATCGATTGGTAAATGGTCGTATCGAAATTCCGGTAGTAGTCAATGTACTTTACAGAACTGCTGCAGAAAATATTTCTCTAACGCAAATCCAATCCCAAATTGATGTATTGAATGCTGATTTCAATGCCCAAAACGCTGACTATAACCAAGTTCCTGCTTTGTTTTCAGGTGTTAAAGCTAACGTTGGTATTACTTTCGTTTTAGACCAAGTAATCAGAAAATCAACTACCAAATCATCTTGGGGAACCAGAGATGCTATGAAAAAAACGAAACAAGGTGGATTAGACCCAACCTCTCCAACCACTAAATTAAACCTATGGGTTTGTACCATTGGTGGCGGTATTTTAGGTTATGCCCAATTCCCGGGTGGTTCTTCTGCTACTGATGGAGTTGTGGTTGACTCAAGATATTTTGGTGTAACCAGTAATTCAGGTCCGGCCTATCCTTATAATTTAGGAAGAACGGCTACTCACGAAGTAGGTCACTGGATGAACCTACGTCACATTTGGGGAGATACTACTTGTGGTACTGACCAAGTGGCTGACACTCCAACACACAATACTGCAAACTATGGTGTTCCAACTTATCCTCATTACAGTACTTGTTCAGGTACACCTGTAGAAATGACCATGAACTATATGGATTATACAGATGACAGAGGAATGTACATGTTTACTTTGGGGCAAAAATCAAGAATGGATGCCATCTTCCTTTCGGGAGGTCCAAGATTCTCTTTCGCACAGCCATAATAATTATTGAATATAAATTTGGAAAAACTCGTCTGGTAATGATTAACTAGACGAGTTTTTTTTTACTTTTAGTCAAAATTAAAACCATGGTGACTTCAAAAACAATTGCTCTTGGAATAGTCAAAGGAGTTGGAATTATTGTATTAGCAGCCTTAGCTTTATACTTTTTGTATCAAATACAAGCTGTCATAATTTACATAGTGGTTGCTTTCATTTTGACCTTGATTGGAAATCCGATTCTCGATTTTTTTAAAAGAAAACTCAAATTCAATCATATCGCTGCTACCACGGCGACATTGACTATTTTCTTGTTGCTGATTTTTGGTTTACTATCGATGTTTATTCCTTTAATCATGGCGCAAGGGGAAAACTTATCGCTTTTAAACACCACAGAAATTGAGAAGAGTACGTTAGAATTGATTAACAAAATAGCCGCATTTTTAGACGGTCACGGCATAGATTCCTCTCGGCTTTTTAAAGAAGCCAATATCAGTTCCAAAATAAACTTTAGTTTTATCCCGGAATTGTTCAATAGTGTCATCCTTACCATAAGCAGCTTTGGAATTGGGTTGGCTTCTGTCCTATTCATTACCTTCTTCTTTCTCAAAGACCGATTGGTATTTATCGTCAGTGCCAAAAACTTGATCCCCGATGCTCAGGAAGACAAAATCTTACACTCATTGCACAAAATCAACCATTTGTTGTCACGCTATTTTATCGGGTTATTACTCCAATTGTTAATTGTATTCATTTTGTACTTGATTGTACTGCTTATTTTTGGTGTAGAAAATGCCATACTCATCGCTTTTTTGTGTGCGGTGCTCAACATTGTTCCCTATATCGGACCGCTGATTGCTTCTGTGGTTGCGGCCATTTTAACCATGTTGGGCAACTTAGGCGGTGATTTTCAAACCCAAATTTTACCCGTAACCATTTATGTCATGATTGGTTTTTGGATTGTACAGTTAATCGACAACAATGTATCTTCGCCATTGATTTTCTCCAAAAGCGTGAGCTCGCATCCTCTGGAAATTTTTCTGGTGGTGTTGATTACCGGATTCCTTTTTGGCATAGTTGGGATGATTATCGCTATTCCTTTTTACACGATTCTTAAGGTTTTTGGCAAAGAGTTCTTCCCTGAGAATAAAGTCATCAAGCTGTTAACCAAAAACATTTAGTATGGATCAATCCATATTGGCCGAAGCAATTCAAGATTTTATTAGCAGCCATATTGAAACTGATGTCAATCAATTGGCCTTGCAAAAAAACAAATTCCCCAATAGCGATTACACAGCTATTCTCAATCAAATTGCGGCCAAACAAAAAGCAAAGACCAAGTTACCGACTTGGTTTTCTGCCGAAAACATCATTTATCCTTCTAAAATTTCAGTAGAGCAAACCTCTTCCGAAAGAACTGCAGAATACAAATCACAATGGGTTTCAGGGAAAAGTTTGATGGACTTGAGCGGTGGTTTTGGGGTAGATGATTATTATTTTGCCAAAAAGTTAAATCAAGTCATTCATTGTGAAATCAATCAAGAACTTTCAACAATTGTACACCATAATTTTGAGCAACTCAAAGCATCTAATATCCAATGTTTTTCGGGCGATAGTTATGATATTCTAAAAATCCAAAATCCAAAACTCGATTGGATTTACATCGACCCGTCTAGAAGAAATGAAGCCAAAGGCAAAGTATTCATGCTCAAAGATTGTCTTCCGAATGTGCCGGAAAATCTCGATTTTTATTTTGACTTCGCGCCCAATATCATGATAAAAACCGCGCCATTATTAGACATTACCGCCGGTTTGTCGGAACTGAAAAATGTGAAAGCCATTCACATTGTTGCTTTGGAAAATGAAGTCAAAGAACTGCTCTGGATTTTGGAGAAAAATTATGAAGGTTCAACCCAAATCGTTACAGCCAATTTATTAAAAACCAAAACAGAGGAATTCCGTTTTGAACTCAATGCTGATCATCAGGCAAGCTTTGGTTTGCCCCAAAAATATTTATACGAACCCAATGCTGCCATCATGAAATCGGGCGGGTTTGACGTGGTTTCGTGTCGGTTTGAATTAAACAAATTACACCAACATTCCCATTTGTATACTTCGGACACGTTGATTGACTTTCCCGGACGTCGTTTCGAAATTCAGCACTACATTGGTTACAACAAAAACGAGATGAAACCTTTGCTCGAAAACCAAAAGGCCAATCTTACTACTAGAAACTTTCCCGATTCGGTAGATAGCATTCGCAAAAAGTGGAAAATCAAAGACGGTGGAAATTTGTATTGTTTTTTTACAACTGATGCAAATAATAATAAAATAGTTTTACTTTGCAGCAAATTACCATAAACCTATGAAAAATCTGTTATTTGTTTTATTTCTGTTCCTTAATTTGACTGCTTTTGCCCAAAAACCTTGTGAAATTGACAACGATATTAAAGACAGTTTGGGAACTTATAAATCGACCAAACAATACATCGTTTTTGAAAGAAGTTTTGCCGGCAACTCTACTGATATTTTCTTTACTTTATCAAGTAGTAATGGGGTTTTAGGATTGGAAACCCAAATTTTACAGCGCAGCCAGGATTTCATCAAAGCCCTTTGTTATGATGCTAACTCAAAAATTTATTTGCAGTTGAACAATGGTAAAATTGTGACCTTGTATAATACCGGAACCGAAAACTGTGGCAATTTACTTCGTGATGAAAACAATGGCAACAACCGCCTTACATCGGCAACTTTTGTTTTTTCAAAAGAGAATTTTGAAGACTTAAGAGTTTCTCCGGTGACTTTTATGAGAATCAAATTTGCCGGAGAAGTAATAGATTATCCTTTTAGGACCGCTTTTGTCTCTGAATTGGACAAGAAAGTTTACGAACCCGAAACTTACTTTATCGACTATTTGAAGTGTATTGAAAATTAGTCTTCACAGCGCCATTTTTGATTCGACACCTTATCGGCTGCACTGTTTTTCAAATTGTAATGCCACCACTCAGAATCAAAGGATTTGAAGTTGTGTTGGAGCATGATTTCCTTTAACAACTTTCGGTTGGCCAGGATTTCTTCTGAATGATTGGAGTAATTATGACTTGCTTCTTCTCCAAAAAAATCAAATTTAGTTCCCATATTTAATTCATTTCCTTCCGAATCTACCAAGGTAATGTCAACCGCTCCGCCTTTGTTGTGAATAGAACCTTTCTTCGGATTGGCAACATAAGTCGGATTAGGAACAATTTTCCACATTTGCTTTTGAATCGCAATCGGACGATAACAATCATATAATTTGATCTTGTAGCCTTTGTCTAAAAAAGCTTTGTTGGCTTCCAGTAAGGACTTAACGGTTTTTACCCGCAAAAAACATTCGTCGCACGGATAGACTTTCTCATTTAAAAAATTGTCTGTTGTGGCATATTTCATATCAAAAACAAAATCGTTGCTGTAGTTTTTCAGGTTGACAAAAGCGTTGTCATCGGTTTCTTTATTGATATCCAGCAAAACCGGTGATTTCTTGGTATCGAGATAAGTCGACTTACAAGAAAGTGTTAGGAAAACCAGCAATAAAAAGGAGATTTTTTTCATCGTTTATATCTCATCACTGGTAAACGTGGTAAAACTTCTTTTCTTATACGGACGTACAATCAGTCTTCCTTCTCGGTCAAAGCGAATGTAGTTGTAAACCCAATTGGTAAACACCACCGCTTTGTTTTTGAACCCAATTAACGAAAACAAGTGCACAAACATCCATACAAACCAAGCAAAAACACCGCTGAAATGGTATTTAGGCAAATCGACTACGGCTAAGTTTCTGCCGATTGTAGCCATCGAGCCCTTGTCGTTGTATTCAAAAGGCGTCATGATTCTGCCGCTGATTAATTGTACCAAATTGTCTCCCAAAAGTTTTCCTTGTTGCATCGCAGGTTGCGCCATCATAGGATGACCTTGTGGGAATTTTGGGCTTTCCATCGAAGCGATATCGCCTATGGCAAAAATATTATCATATCCCTTCACTTGATTGAATTCGTTGACCCGAATGCGCTCTACCCTTTCCACCAAAGATTTGGCATCCAAACCGCGAATGGCGGCACCTTGAACTCCGGCTGTCCAAATTACGGTTGCCGTTTCAAAAGTTAAATCGGTGTTGGTGGTAATGGTTCGTCCGTCGTAATTAGTTACTCGAATGTTTTTCCAGACTTTTACACCCAAATCAACTAAGAACTTCTCGGCTTCTGCAGAAGATTTTTCACTCATGGTGTTCAGAACCCTATCGTTACTTTGAATCAAGTTGATTTCCATTTTGGAAATGTCCAAATCGGGATAGTCTTTTTGAAGGATGGCTTTTTTCATTTCAGCCAAAGCTCCGGCCAACTCCACACCTGTTGGTCCGGCACCAACTAATACAAAATTGATTAACAGGTTTCTCTCCGTTTCATCCTTTAACAAAACCGCTTGTTCAAAATTCTCCAAAATCAAACTGCGAATGTTCAAGGATTGCGGAATGGTCTTCATTGACATCGAATTGCGTTCGATTTCTTTGTTGCCAAAATAATTGGTTTTAGAACCGGTGGCTATGACTAAATAATCGTAGTGCAAATCGCCTATTTCTGAAATAACTTTTTGCTCTTTGGTATCTATTTCCTTAACAGAAGTCAGGCGAAAGTAAAAATCATCATACTCCTGAATCACTTTCCGAATAGGATAAGCAATCGATCCTGCCTCCAGCCCGCCTGTAGCTACTTGGTATAATAAAGGCTGGAAAGTGTGGTAATTGTGTTTGTCTAATAAAACGACTTGAACGTTTTTGTTGCGTAATTTTTTGGCCAGTGCAATACCTGCAAAGCCGCCGCCAATGATGACAACACGGGGTTTGTTTGAAGTTGGAATGTTCATTTGTTAAAAATTAACCTTCAGAAGAAAAAGCGACATCGCCTTTCCAATTCATAAAACCACCTTCAAGATTATAGGTATTTTCAAAACCCATTTGCTTCATAATCTGACAAGCTTGCGCACTTCTGGCTCCGGCTTTGCAATACACATAATAGTTTTTAGATTTATCTAATTCATCTACCGCATAAATAAATCCTTGACCTTTGTATATGTCAATGTTAATTGCTTTAGGGATAAAACCTTCGCTGCATTCATCAGCCGTTCTCACGTCTAAAATTACAGCGTTCTGATCTCTGTCTAATTGCGCTTTCCAGTCTTGTTGTGATAAATCCATGATGTTATTTTTTTCAAAAATAATAAATTCCAAAGGGTAATTTCTAAATTACAACATTTAATTAACGCTTGAGCCAAATATAAATTTAACAAAAAAATAACAGAACATTTGTATATACAACTATAAAATACTTTAAATTTGTACCTACAAATATTGTAATTGTAATTATGAGAATCGAAGAAATCATAAAATCGACAGTAGCGATAGATGACTCCAAAAAAGTTATCCTCAACATCATGTATACCCAAAACGTAATCAGCGACAAATTCAATGAAATACTCAAGCCTTACGATTTGTCGGGAGAACAATATAATGTTTTGAGGATTTTGCGAGGACAAAAAGGAAATCCGGCAAACATGTGCGTAATACAAGAACGCATGATTGCCAAAAACAGCAACACTACCCGATTGATTGACAAACTATTACTAAAAGACTTTGTCACCCGAGAAGTTTGCCCGGACAACCGTAGAAAAATTGAAGTCTTAATTACCCAAAAAGGGCTTGATGTTTTGACTGAATTAGACCCGAAAGTAGACCAACACGAGAAAATTTTCGCGGCCAACCTCAGCCAGACTGAATTGGAACAATTGAATGTATTGCTTGAAAAATACAGAAAAATAAATTAAACAACTGCTATGAGTAACTTTATAAAAAATGCCAATTGGCGTTATGCCACCAAAAAATTCGATGCTACTAAAAAAGTATCTCAAGAAGATTTAAATATCTTAAAAGAAGCCGTTCGTTTGAGCGCCTCTTCTTATGGATTACAACCCTACAAAGTTATTTTTGTAGAAAACCCGGAAATAAGAGCAAAATTACAACCTGTGGCTTGGGGACAATCTCAGATTGTAGACGCTTCACACTTATTGGTTTTTGCCAACATTACTGATTTCGGTGATACCCAAATTGACGCACACATCAACAATATTGCTGTGACCAGAGGTTTGCCTACTGATGCATTAAAAGGCTATAGTGATTTTATGAAATCGAAAATTTCATCACTTCCTGCGGAAAACAGAAATGTATGGACTTCTAAACAAACCTACATTGCTTTGACTAATCTACTGAATGCCGCTGCTGAATTAGGAATCGATGTTACGCCTATGGAAGGTTTCGAAGCCGACAAGTTCAATGAAATTTTAGGATTGGAAGCCTTAGGATTAAATGCCTCTTTAGTTGCCACTATCGGCTATCGTCATACTGAAGATGACACTCAAAACTACGCTAAAGTGCGTAAATCAAACGAAGAATTATTTATCAATTTATAATCTATAACTAAAATTAATTTACAATGAAAAATTTAAAAACAATTGCAATTGCCTTATTCGTAGCTTTAGGAACAACCGTAGCTACTGCTCAAACCAAAAAAATTGATGCTTCAAAAAGCACTATCAATTGGGTTGGTAAAAAAGTAACCGGAGAACACAGCGGAACGGTTAACTTCAAAGACGGAGCTTTAGTATTCAAAGGAAAAAAAGTAACCGGTGGTAACTTTACGGTTGATATGACTTCATTAACCGCTACCGATTTATCAGGAGAATGGAAAGAAAAACTAGACGGTCACTTAAAAGCGGATGACTTCTTCGGTACTGACAAATTTAAAACCGCTACTTTAAAATTCACTAAAATTGCCGATAAAGGAAATGGTGTTTATGGTGTTACCGCAGATTTAACCATCAAAGGAATTACCAATCCGGTATCTTTTGACTTGACTGTAAAAGGAAACACTGCCACTACTAATTTCAAAGTAGACAGAACCAAATATGGTATCAAATACAACTCAAAAAGCTTCTTCGAAAGCATTGGAGACAAAGCTATCTATGACGATTTCGAATTGGCTGTAAAATTACAGTTCTAATCAGGGAATTATTGTTATGAAACGGAAAGCCTCGAAATAAATTTCGAGGCTTTTTTATTATATTCGATTGATAAAAAATTTCAAAACTGATTTTTAAACTAAGACCAAGAATCTGTTAACTTTACCACATGAAAAAAATCGCCGTCATCGACAATTACGACAGTTTTACCTATAACTTGGTCCACTATTTGGAGGATCTAGGCGGACAAGTAACTGTTTTTCGCAATGACGAATTGGAATTAGACGAGCTCGAATCTTTTGAAAAAATCCTTTTGTCACCTGGACCAGGCATTCCGAACGAAGCCGGTTTGTTAAAACAGGTTATTATCAAATACGCCGACCATAAAAGTATTTTAGGTATTTGTTTGGGCCAACAAGCCATCGGAGAAGTTTTTGGTGGAAGCCTAACTAACTTATATAAAGTATATCATGGTGTTTCAACTAAAGTAAAAATTAGTGTAGATAATGAGTCGCTTTTTGATGAAATCCCATCAGAGTTTGAAGTTGGACGATACCATTCTTGGGTGGTCAATGCTTTAGATTTTCCGGATATTTTAGAAACAACTTCTATTGATGAAAACGGAGAAATCATGTCTCTAAGGCATAAAATTTACGATGTTAAAGGCGTTCAATTTCACCCCGAAAGTATCCTCACTCCATTTGGAAAAACCATTTTAAAAAATTGGCTTACTAATTAAACCCTCTCGAAGATGCAGGCCGTAATTGCCTCTACTTATCATAGAGCAAAATCAAAAATCACAGTTACATCTTACTATTATTAAAAAATTTAAATCATTATCATATAGCGATTTATATAGCTTAACCTTAATTTAATAATTAACACTATTGACAATGCCTTGTTTACAGCAAAAAAATGTTTGGATCGCACTTTTTTGAAAAACATCCTTAGCATCACATTTAACCTTTATTGGCTTTATTAAATTAAAGCCGAATGGAAAAATCGAAAGTAATCTTGCATAATATTTTAGAAAATTTATACAAAACAGGAAAAGCATCGTTGCTTTTGTTTTATTTAGATTTTACATTAAATAAACAAACGCAAATATCTGAAAAACAATTTTTTGAATATTCAATATAGATTTTACCTATAACAGCTAATACAAAGGTGTTTTTTGATGTTTTTTCAAAGCTAAACACTTAGTTATTAACAATTTGTGTCTTTTTTAGAAACAATTTCCTAAATTTGATTTAACACTGTCAAAACAACTAACTTAAATTAAACTATCATGGGACTTTTTAACAATCACGAGAAAAAGGTAATTGCCGAACTTTGCAAAAAAAGTGAAGACATCAGCAACGACATCAGCAAAGAGATCAATGAGCTTCTTGATGACTTAAAAACAGATTATGAAGAGAACAAAGTAGTCTTGAAAGAGTTTAATGATTTTGTAAGTGAATTGGAAACCAAACTTTCGCCGCAAGACTTGGAGAAACTTCACTCCTTCTCTTCCCGTTTATACAAAGTAAAGCGATGTGCCAAAAAAGGAGTAGAGGCCATGCGTGAATTGGCGCGTGACCAAAAGAAAGCCACCTATGAAACCATCCGGGAATACCAGGAATATCTTTACGCTTAAACTATTTGATAAAAACAAGTGTACTTCCTTTGCCTAAATTTGAGTCAAAGGCGAAACCTAACGGCTTAGATTTTCAATCTGTGCTCTAATTATCATAACTATTCTAATCAGTTCGAGTCTCCAATCCCTTTTGTCATCCTGAGCTTGTCGAAGGACCTTAAACTCCCTTTTGTAAGTATTTTATGTTGATAACTTGAGGTAAAATCCCTATTGATGGGGATGGTAAGGCGAGGAAAGATTTTGTAAGTTTGGGAGATAAGGAACTAATGAGTAGAATAGGTTTGATTTAGATCATGCTTATCGATTAGTTAGCGGTAATTGCCACAACTTTAAGGTAAAAACAACCACTTATCAATGAAAAAATATCACATTTCGATATTCATTAGTTTAGTATCTATAATCGGTATAATTTATCAGAATTACAGAATTGCCCAAATCTTTAATGAATCAAGAGGTAAAAACAGAGCCCTTTTCGGAATTACAGAACTTACCCGATTGGACGTGAAATTGTATCTCGGATTAGCTTTAATTGTGAGTTTCATATTTGGAATATTGTCAATCAGAAAAAGAGAAGACTTTTACTTTTCAATTTTATCGGTTGTTTTGAGTTTTATTGGAATCAACTTACTGTTTATAAAAGTGTGGACGTGGATGATTTAGCAACTACTGCTAACAGCAGTTTGTGACAATTGCAAGGCTTGGGTTTCTCCCGAATTTTCTTCGAAAATTCAAAAAGGAGTTTTATATTTGGAAAGGTTTGTGAATAATTTTTGCAACTGTCACAAGCCGCGGCACGTTAGTAGCCATTAAACCGAAGCGTAAACAATACAAGATGAGAAAAATATTTTTTGCTATTATACTTATAACATCACTTTCTGGATTTGCCCAAGAAGTGGAAAATGATTCTATTTATAAAACTTCTGAAGTAGATAAGTTACCTGAATTTTCTGGCGGAATAGCTAACTTTTACAAATTTGTGGCAAGTAAATTTGTAGTTCAAAGCAAACGAAAATATCAAGGAAAAATTATTACTGAATTTGTTATCGAAAAAGATGGTTCACTTTCAAATTTTAAAACTATAAGTGATTTTGAATTTGGAAGTGGAGACGAAGCAATAAGAGTATTTAAGCTTTCCCCGAAATGGTCGCCCGCAGAAAAAAACGGGAAAGCCGTCAGATGTCTTTATACTTTTCCATTAAAAATTCAACAAGGAGATTAACGGCTACTAACATCGGTTTGCAATAATGGATGGATTGCTTTGTTACCTTGATGTTTTCTCTTTATGAAAATATTTTATCTTTAACAGAAAATAATCTGTTCGCTGGCTTCGCCACTATCACAAGCCGCAATACCCTATGCACTATTAATCCAGAACATTGTCTAGAAAACGAAAATGAAATCAATTTTAATACTCTTTTTTATTTGTTTCAACGCTTTTAGTCAAATTGACTCAAGAGAATTAGACGTTTTGGATAAATTGATGCAAAATCCTCTTACTGTTGTACAACTAGATCTTTCAGAAAAAGATTTACATGAATTGCCTGAGCAAATTCTAAATTTCAAAAATCTACGTGGAATAGATTTAAGTAAAAATCCAAATTTGGATTTTTACCAAACATTTGAAATTCTTAAACAACTTCAATACTTGGATAAAGTTGAACTTGAGGATTGTAAAATAAAAGTGCTACCGGATAATATAGGTGAATTAAAAAGTTTAACTCAGTTAATTTTGCCAGGAAATGAAATAGAATCATTGCCAAATGGTATTAGAAAGTTGGATAATCTAACATATTTAGATTTGTTCGAAAACAAAATCCAATCCTTAGATTTTAAACCTGAAGATTTAAAAAAATTGGCTGATATTAGATTGTGTTATAATAAATTTAAAGTCTTCCCTATTTCACTTAATAATCTTCAAAACTTAAGAAAAATTATTATCTGGTATAATGACATTGAGTATATTCCAAATGGAATTAGCGATTTTAAAAATTTAGAAGAATTAAATCTTGACAATAATAATTTAAGCACAATTCCGGAAGAAATTTCAAAACTAAAATCTCTCAAAATTTTGTCGCTACGCAGCAATAACCTTTCTGCCAAAACTAATAAAGTGATATTTAAAATTCAAAATCTTGAAAATTTAGATTTAGAGAAAAATCTATTCACCTCAATTCCTTCAAAACTTAAAAATCTAAAAAATATAAAGCGCTTAAATTTTAGTGAGAATCCTATAAAATCAATCCCAAAAGAAATCATCCAGTTAAAACATCTGGAACAAGTTGGTTTGGGCGGATTACACAATTTTAATTGGGAAGAAACTTTTAAAATTTTATCGCAAATACCAAGTTTAGAAAGAGTCGGCATGTATAGAATGGAAAAACAAACAATGCCTAACGGTTTTGAAAATTTGCAACAAGTAAAAACGTTTTGGCTTACGTTTAATTTATTTAACAAAGCGGAAAAAGAAAGAATAAGAAAATTGGTGCCAAACGCAAAAGTTGATTTCTATTAACGGTTGCTAACACCAGTTTGTAACAACAGTATTACTTAGGTCTCTAAACCATTTTACACTTAAACCCAAAACATCAAAACACCACCACCATGAACCAACTCAAATCCCTCCTTCTCCTATTCATTGTTTTCACCACTACAACTACAATGGCCCAAAAAGAAAACGCCCAAAAAATACAAGGCTGTTGGGTGTTTAAAAAAATGGTGGCTCCCGCCTCGGCTAACATTCCCAAAGAATCCATGCCACCGGCGGATAGTATTACCGTATGCTTTGAGGCTAACGGCAAATACACCTCTACTATGGCCAATAACACGGAACCCATAACCGGACAATACCAAGTCTCTGAGGATGGCAAAACAATCACCCAACAAAGAGATGTACAAGAAGAATACTCCGTTGACGAAGACGCCACTATAGAGTTCACTTCCGAAAACTCCGTGATTCTTAAACTAGAGTATGCGCATTTGTATTTTGAGCGAAAGTTGTAAAGCCCAATCAATGTGCAATCAAAGCCCAATCAAAGCCGTACTTGTAGTACCTATGAAGTTGGTAATAAATGAATTAGTAATATGTGATACTTCCTTCGTCAGTATGACAAACTTACTCACAAACTTTGTCATCCCGACAACGGAGGGGACACATAACCCAACAGCTCCACTTTTCAATCCGTGAAAATCAGTCTAATCTGTGTTATCCGTGGCCAAAAACTCCACAACTCACCTGGTAAACACCAACGTATTACCTTTACTCAAATTCCCATCAAAGGCATACCCCTCGTAGTTGAATCCTTTTAAATCGTCAATGGTTTCTGCATTGGTATCTAAGATATAGCGCACCATCATGCCTCTCGCCTTTTTAGCAAAAAAGCTAATCATCTTGAGCTTGCCGTCTTTGTAATCTTTGAATTCCGGTGTGATGACCGGCACTTTTAAAGCTTTAGTGTCAACCGAACTGAAGTATTCATTACTGGCCAAGTTGACAAACAGTTCCCCTTTTTGCAATTCACTGTTCAGCGCTTTTGTTATGGTCTTCTTCCAAAACTCATAGAGATTTTTGTTTTTACCAATTGGCATTGAAGTCCCCATTTCCAATCGATAGGCCTGCATTAAATCCAACGGTTTGAGCAAACCGTACAATCCTGACAAAATTCGGACTTTGTCCTGCAAAACGGCTAATTTATCTTCGGGCAAACTGTAAACATCCAAACCGGTATAAACATCACCATCAAAAGTAAAAACTGCCGGACGTGCATTTTCGATTGTAAACGGCGTTTGCCATTCCTGATTGCGTTGCCAATTGAGTTCCGCCAATTTCTCCGAAATGTCCATCAAAGCCGAAAGTTGTTTGGGCTTTTTCTTTTTCAATGTTTTCTGAATGGTTTCGGCTTGTTTTAAAAACTGTGGTTCTGTACAAATAAGTGTAGGCAACTCTTTTTCAAAATTCAGTGACTTGGCGGGTGATATTACGATTTTCATGCTTTGGGTTTTATAGTGGTTCAAAAATACAAATTCGATATTGAAAAATCATCTACGAGAAAATGATTTGTTTCGATACATCGATTGGTAAAATCGATGTGTCAAATTTCAAATTCTGACTCAATAATTATCAAATCTTATAACTATTCCACAAAATTTTATAACACCACAACTGCCTCATCATCATAATTTTGTAACTGTTTATAATCCTTAAATCCTGTTTTATGAGAATCATTATTTTGTTTTGCAGTGCGCTGCTGATAGTTTCCTGTAAAAGTAAAAACCCGGCCGTTGACAAAACCATATCGGTAGTAAAACCTGAAGAAGTCGCTTTGGTTAAAAAAAACAGAGCCGATGATTTAGGCCAAAGACTTTTGGAAACCTGCAACACTTCCCGATTCAAAGCATTCAGCAGTGTCGAAGCCACCGAAAAAGTGCGCCAAAATGCCACCAAAGAAAAAATCTCTATGGTTTGTAAAAAAATCAACCAAAGAAACGGCAGGTTCATGGGATTGAACTTAATCGATATTACCTATAACAAAATTACCGATGAGCACGTTTTTCATTATAACATCAACTACGAAAAGAAATATTTTAAGCGAGAATTATTTGTAACAGTAAATGCTGAGAATAAAGTTTCTGCCATATCCACTAAAGAAATTGAGCCAAAGCCAATGTAAAGACCAATTTAAAAACATTGGAGTTTCAGCAAATTGTTGTATATTGACCAAGCGATAAAAAAGAAGCTATAAGCCCTTAAACAACAATTGTATGAATTCATTTTGGCAAAAAATCATCATCAATACCATTCTTAAAAAACCAAGAAAAAAACCAGGAAAAGAAAGAACTTATTCAAAATATGAACTCGCCAAAGGTTATCGTGAATTTGTCATTTTGGCCAAGCGCAACAGTAAAGATTTCTTTTTAATTACACTTGGTATTTTTTCAGCTTCATTTGGTTTTAAAGGATTTCTTTTGACCAATCATTTTATTGACGGCGGCGCTACGGGAATTTCACTTTTAATCTCTTTCCTAACCGGTATTCCTTTATACTTCCTGATCATTCTGATTAACCTACCATTTATTGTGATGGGGTATCATGTGATGAGTAAAGCTTTCGCCATCAAAACTGCTTTGGCCATTTCAGGATTAGCCATTTGCTTGGCAACAGTAACTTTCCCCAATGTAACCAATGACAATTTACTGGTGGCTGTATTTGGTGGTTTCTTTCTTGGTGCCGGAATCGGACTTTCTGTGCGAGGCGGTGCTGTAATTGACGGAACTGAAGTATTGGCCATTTTTCTCAGTCGAAAACTAGGGACGACTATAGGAGATATTATTGTGGTAATTAATGTGATTATCTTCTCGGCAGCAGCTTACTTTTTAGGCATTGAAGTCGCTTTATACTCTATGATTACTTATTTAGCAGCTTCCAGAACGCTCGACTTTTTGGTGGAAGGCATCGACGAATATATCGGCGTAACTATTGTCTCTTCCAAAAGCCATGAAATCGGGAAAATGATTGTTGAAGTGATGGGACGTGGTGTCACGGTTTACAGTGGAAAACGCGGTTTTGGCAAACGAGGAGAATCCAAAGAAGTCGACATTATTTACACCGTCATCACCAGATTGGAACTCAACAAACTCAATACAGAAATCGAAAAAATTGAGCCAACCGCTTTTGTAGTGATGAACAGCGTCAAAGACACCAAGGGCGGCATGATTAAAAAAAGACCCTTGAAACATTGATTCTTTTTCACTAAATTTGAGTGTTTTAACAATGTTTCCCATGAAAAAGTACACTCTTTTATTGTTCTCACTGCTTTCCATTTTAGTCTCAGCTTGTTGCGCTACTAAGACTAGTGAAGTTAAGCTGACTGACAGCAAAACCGCTTTTTACGACTATACATGGGAACTCGAATACATTTCGGGACCACGAATTGCTTTTGACGGATTGTATCCCGAAAAGAAACCTTATATCATGTTTAAAGAAGTCGGAAGCCAATTTAACGGAAACACCAGTTGCAATACTTACAGCGGAAAATATACCAAAAAGGAAAACCACCTTCAATTTGGCGACGTCATTAAAACCATGGCCTTTTGTGAAGGCGGTGGTGAAGAAACTTTTTTGAAAATGTTGGATAAAGTCAACCGATTTGCCTTTAACAGTGAAGGTAAATTGTTATTGCTAACCGATGACATCCCAATCATGCGTTTCAAAATGATGACCAAACCTCAACAATAAGTATCATGAAAAAACAAATTATAGTTTCATTTTCAATTGTCTTATTATTAACTGCTTGTAAAAAAGTTGACGTTGTTGTTTTCGGCAAATCGGCAAGTGATAAAGAAAAAAGTAACGAAGTAATCAAAGAATGTTATTCGTATGAAAAAGACGGAACCTCCATTTCAATGCAAATAGAAACTACAGGAGAAGATGTTTTGGGCGCCATGGTATATAATTTGGCCGAAAAAGACAAAAACGCGGGTTTGTTAAAAGGCAAATGGGAAAAAAACATTCTTTTGCTCGATTATACCTTTTTATCGGAAGGAACAGAAAGCACACGCCAAGTTGCTTTTGCACTCAAAGACGGGCAGCTCATAGAAGGTTATGGCGAAATGAACGAAGACGGCACAGAATTCAAAGACATTTCGGCACTGAAATTTTCCTCAAGCATGCCTTTGAGTAAAATAAATTGTCCCAAATAATCGCCGATGATCTCCAATAATTTAAAAGATAAACTCGTATTCATTGGCGGCGCGTTAGGCTGGTTTGCCGTCGTGGTACAATTTGTATTAATGATGCAAAACCGAATTGAATCGCTTACTGAAACGACCATTCGCTTTTTTAGTTATTTCACCATAGTAACCAATTGCTTGGTCGCCTTGTATTTTTCGGTTTTATGGTACAAAAAACCTCTTTCCCTTTTCACTCGATTTGAAAAACCGGGTTTCTTAACCGCTACAACACTTTATATTGCTACTGTTGGTATTGTCTATCAATTTTTGTTGCGTGACCTTTGGGAACCAACCGGTATGCAAAGAATGGTTGACGAATTGCTTCATAGCGTCATTCCGGTGTATGTTTTTGTTTTTTGGATTTTATTCGAAAAGAAAAAAGAGATTTCATGGAAAACAATTCCATCGTGGTTGCTTTATCCTTTGATATACTTGATTTTTATTCTTTTTAGAGGCCATCTGTCTGGATTTTATCCTTATCCCTTTGTAGATGTAAACGAATTGGGTTTCGAAAAAGTACTGACCATCAGCGGGCTTTTATTTTTGGCATTTGGCTTAGGCGCTGTTGTCTTGGTCGGATTTGGAAAATCAATTAAAAACCGATAAACAGTAATGGTATGCTAAGAAAAATGCTCCTCAGAACTATTATTGTGCTTTTGGGCATAACCCTAATAGGCTATATTGCTTTTAAAGTTTCCCCTTATCCTTCTGCCCTATTGATTCGCTCGGCTTTTAACAAAGGAGGAATGGAGTCCAATAAAGCTTTAGAAAAATATGTTCCTAAAGGAATAGCATCAAAATTGAATATCACTTACGATGCATCGGATAAAGATGCCAAACTAGATTTGTATTATCCCGATACTATTAATTCAGCCACTACTAAATTGCCTGTAATTGTTTGGACACACGGTGGCGGTTTGATTTCAGGCAGCAAAGACCATGTGGCCAATTATTGCAAAATCTTAGCTTCTTATGGCTATATGGTTGTAGCCATTGATTATTCAGTTGCACCTGAGTCGGTTTATCCAACACCTGTACGTCAACTCAATACAGCTTTACAGTTTTTAACCAAAAACGCTAACCTATTTCCTATGGATGCGTATCAACTCTTTTTGGCCGGTGATTCCGGTGGTTCGCATATCTCGGCACAATTGGCAGCCATAGTCACTTCTCCTGATTATGCCAAAGCCACTAAAGTAAAACCCAAAATTCTACCTCGTCAAATCAAAGGCATGATCTTGTATTGCGGACCGTATGAAACAGACAAAATCAACATCAAGGGTGACTTTGGTGCTTTTATGCGAACGGTTTTATGGTCGTATAGCGGTGATCGAAATTTTGTAAACAATGACTACTTTAAAACCGCTTCTGTTTTGAATTTCGTAACCAAAAATTTTCCGGCTACCTTCATTTCTGTTGGTAACGATGATCCTCTTGAACCCCATTCCGTGGCTTTAGCCGATAAACTGGACAGCCTGGGCGTTCATGTTGACCGACTGTTTTATCCCAAAGGTTTTGCTCCGAAATTAGCCCATGAATACCAATTCAATTTTGAAACCGAGGCTGCTAAATTAGCCCTGGATAAATCAATGATTTTTGTCAAATCAAAAATTACAATTCCGGAGAATACAACTCCGAATTTTTAACTTTATTCAAATCTAAATCCTTTTTTTTTACTTTTCGGATGAGTTGGAGAATAAATACAAATTATTACAAGCTATAAAATTCTAGCTTGCTTTTCACTATTTTTACGCTATCCATTACAAAACTAATGAAACACCGTGAACAAACGCGTAATGAAGAACTGGCCAATGCTCTTTCGCATGGTTTGGGTGTACTGTTTTGTATTATCGCAATGCCAATTGTTTTGGCTATCACTTATGACAACAACGACTTAACCACTTTTTACTCGGTGGCGGCTTTTGCGGTTGGGATGTTTTTAGTGTACAGTTGTTCTACTTTTTATCATTTTGTGCAAAAGGAAAAATCGAAGAACTTACTCAAAATAGCTGACCACATCAGTATTTATTTTCTCATCGCCGGTACTTACACGCCTTTGATGATTAAATACCTGCCATCGGAAACTGCTTTTGTCTTTCTTACCACGATGTGGACAGTGGTTTTCTTGGGGATGTTTTTCAAAATATTTTTTATCAACAAGTTTGAGTGGTTCTCTGTAGTTCTTTATTTGATTATGGGATGGATGATTGTATTTGTCATAAAACCATTAATAGATACTGTTCCGCTGGCAGTTTTTTGGTGGATATTGGCCGGCGGATTGAGTTACACTATTGGGGTTTATTTTTACGTCAAAAGTTATAAATATTACTATCATACCATTTGGCATGTCTTTGTTTTATTGGGAACAATACTTCATTTTACGGCCATTTACCAAAGTCTTTGATTTACCATGGAAATTTTTATCATCTCAGTCGTTGCTTTTCTTGTCGCTATTTTGACCTTTTTTTCCGGATTTGGCTTAGGCACAATTTTAACCCCGGTGTTTATGATTTTCTTTCCAGTGAATATTGCTATCGGATTGACAGGTGTGGTTCATTTTTGCAATAATTTGTTTAAACTTTTTTTGGTAGGTAAAAAAGCTGACCGCAAAGTCGTTTTTCGTTTCGGATTTCCGGCTATCATTGCCGCGGCTTTGGGTTCGTGGTTGTTGTTGAACATCTCCGATATCGAACCGCTTTTCACCTATACCCTTTTTGACAAAACCCTTGAAGTCTTTCCGGTGAAGTTTATTGTGGCTGTTTTGCTCATTATTTTTGCTTGTATTGATCTCATTCCTTATTTCAGCAAATTGGAATTTGGCCAAGAAAAATTACCGCTTGGCGGAATCTTAAGTGGCTTTTTTGGTGGGTTGGCAGGCGTTCAAGGTGCGCTCAGAAGTGCTTTCTTAATCAAAGCCGGATTGTCTAAAGAATCTTTTATTGCTACAACCGTAGTAGTTTCTACTTTTGTTGATATTACTCGCCTGAGTGTTTATACAACACGTTTTGACAAAGCCGGATTGACCGATAACTTGACCCTGGTGGTATGTGCCACTTTATCAGCCATAGTGGGTGCTTATATTGGAAACAAATTATTGAAAAAGGTGACATTGCATTTTGTAAAAGTGACCGTAGCCATATTGCTAATACTCATTTCATTGGGATTAGGTTCAGGGTTAATTTAATTAAATATCCCTTCTCTAAACACCTAATAATTAACAATTTGATAATCCGTAAAATGGGTTTTTTGCGCCATTTTTTTTTAACTTTATGTAAAAGACAAAAATCATGGAAATCAATTGGAAAATAATCGCTGTAGTGGCCGTTATCGCCATTGCTTTGGTGGCTTATTTGATTTATAAAAATCAAAAAGACCAAGATAAGGTTGTGAAGTATTTCAACGCTGATACTTCCGAACTGACGGAAGAGGAAGAAGAACTCAATAACGAAAGATAAGCCATCAATATTACAAAGGTAACATCGGCATAAAAAGCCAACAGAACAGACTGATAACCAGTATACAAACAATATTTAAAACCAGTCCGGTTCGCATCATGTGTTCCATCTTGATATGACCTTTGGCAAAAATAATGGCATTCGGTGGTGTTCCCATGGGCAACATACAAGCACAACTCGCGCCCAATGTCATGGGAATTCCCAACAATAACGGATTAATATTCAAGGACAAAGCCAAAGAACTAACTACCGGAGAAAGAATAATCACCAAAGCCAAATTACTAATCACTTCGCTCAAAAACACCGATATGGTGGTAACAATCAAAATGATTAAGAATAAATTGTCTGTGGCAATGGTTGCCAATTCGGTACCAAACTCGTGAACCAATTGGGAATCTTCCAAAGCATTTGCCAAAGCAATTCCTCCTCCAAACAACAGCAATACATCCCAAGCCATTTTTTCGGCATCGGGCCACGACAATAATCTTTCGGACTTTCTGTCGACCGCTTTTGTATTTGACGGTAGTAAAAACAATAAAACAGCTCCCATTATTGCAATAATTGTATCATCAAGCACAACAAAACTTTGCCACTTATTGAGTAAATCTTTGATTATCCACAATAAAACCGTAAAACTAAATACCGACAAAACGCTCCATTCTGCCACACTCATAGTACCCAGTTGCTTTTGGGCTTTTTTAATAGCGCTCGAAGCTTCAATACTGTGTTTGATATGATTGGGATACAACCATTTTACCAAAACCAAATAGAGTAACAGCAACAAAATTACGGTTAACGGCATAAACAAAACCAACCAATCTACGAAAGCAATTGTATGGTTAAATCGTTCTTCTATATAACCCACATAAGCCACATTAGGCGGCGTTGCAATGACCGTTCCCAAAGCAAAATTGGAAGCATAAGCAATACAAAGCATTAGTACCAATGAAAAATTGTGAACGTTCTTTTCGTTCTTATTATGGGCTTTAATTACATGAATGACAGACAAGGCAATGGGAAACATCATCATGGTCGTAGCCGTGTTGCTAAGCCACAAACTCAAGAAACCGGTCGCCATAATAAATCCCAGTATAATTCGATTGCCGTTGGTTCCCGTTACGGTTATAATCCCGAGTGCCATTCTTTTATGCAAGTTCCATTTTTCTATAGCCAAAGCGAGAAAAAAACCACCCATAAACAAAAAAACTATCGGATCTCCGTAGGCTTTGGACACTTCTTTGAGCGGTGCAATTCCAAAAGACGGAAACAACACTATAGGCAATAAAGCCACGACCGGCATAGGCAATGCTTCGGTTATCCACCAAACAATCATCAAAACCGTGATGGCCAAAACCAAATTCGCCTGATTGGGTAAAGAGAACGGATTTAATGCAAAACACATGATGCTGAGTAACGCGCCGATGAATAAACCAATTTCTTTTTTGCGGGTCGTAAAATTAATTTGCATTCTATGTCTCGATTTGCTTTGGAATAAATGTACTAAAAAAAGTGATGGTAACTTTATTACAAAAAACAAAAGCAGCTGATGCTGCTTTTGTTTTAAAACTATGGATTCAGATTTATGCTTTCAAAGAAGCCATGTCGATTACAAAACGGTAACGCACATCGCTTTTCAGCATTCTCTCATAAGCATCATTAATGTCTTGCATTTTGATGAGTTCTATTTCAGAAACGATATTGTGTTTGCCGCAAAAATCGAGCATTTCTTGAGTTTCAGCGATACCGCCTATCAAAGAAGCCGCTACCGATTTTCTTCCCATAATCAACGGAACGGTATTTAGTATCGGCTCAAGTCCACCTAAGTAACCAACGATAACCAAAGTACCACTCACGGCTAAAGTTGTTATATATGGATTGACATCGTGTACGTAAGGAACCGTATCAATAATCACATCAAATTTCCCGGTTACCGAAGCCATTTGAGCTTCATCCGTAGAAATAACCACCGCATCTGCTCCTAAGTCTAATGCATCCTTTTCTTTGCCCGGTGTTCTGGAGAAAAGCGTTACTTCTGCTCCTAATCCTTTGGCTAATTTAATCGCCATGTGGCCTAATCCTCCCAAACCTACAACGGCAACTTTAGTTCCTTTACCTACATTCCAATGACGCAAAGGAGACCACGTTGTGATGCCTGCACAAAGTAACGGTGCCACAGCCGCTAAGTTTAAATTTGACGGTACCGTCAAAACAAAATTTTCATCCACTACTATTTTTTGAGAATATCCACCATGGGTAGGTTGGTTCAAATGTTTGTCAAAACCTCCGTAAGTGCCTACCCATCCGTTTAAGCAGTATTGTTCTAAGTCTTTTTCGCAGCTACTGCAAGTGCGACAAGAATCGACTAAGCAACCGACTGCAGCAAAATCGCCTACTTTTAATTTGGTTACGCCACTACCAACTCTGGTTACTTTGCCCACAATTTCGTGACCGGGAACAACCGGATAAGTGGTCATGCCCCAATCGTTTCGGGCAAAATGCAAGTCGGAGTGGCAAACGCCACAATACATAATTTCGATTTCAATATCATTTGCTAACACCTCTCTGCGTTCGATATTCATTTCTGCCAAAGGCGCATCCGGTGCTCCGGTGCCATAAGCTTTTACATTTGTTGTTGTCATATTTTTGATAGTTAATTTTGACGATAATTCATCTTTTAAAAGTAGTGATTATTCATTTGCCTACAAAATCAAATCAGCATTCATTTTTTGAAATCAAATTTTTGAAGTTGTCTTTGAATCAAAAAATATTTGAATAAAGCACAACCCTTATTATCTCTTATAGATATCCAACTCTTCTATCTGCTTTTTATAATCCGAAGGCAGCAATATGTTTTTAAGCAACCAATCCATTTTCATCAGTCGGCTGACTTTGTACATTGGCACGACCGGTGTCAATAATGAAAAATCCGTAAACTGTAATAAAACTTTTACCCTATTGGGACAAACCAATTTTTGACCCTCAACCAGTACTCTAAACCTTATAGCTCCAAGGTGTTTTTTATACTGATTAAAAAGATCGGCTGTGTACTCACTTTTTTGCAAATCAGCTATTAAGTGTGCTTCTCTGATCGGCAACCATTCTGTGTAAGTTTTAGGTAAATCTTTTAATCCCATTCTGTCTCCAACACGATAAAAAACATTGTAGACTTCTTCTTTTTCTGACTCGGTTAATTTTTCTTCTAGCAATTCATAAGCCGCAATTGAATAATGTATCAGCATAAACAGCACATCTCGATAGGCCCAATCCGGAATGACCGCACCACGATTCTCTTCTACTGTACTGTGTATTTTTCGCATGGAATCAATGGCCTTATTGGCTTCTGCTTTTGGAGCAAATACTATCATTCGGGCGTATCTCACAGTAGAAAACAACCTTCCCAAAGGATCCGAAGGCAATTTCCCGGTAAAGTAGAGCCAATCAACCGCTTTGTTTAAAGCAAACTCAGCCGAGGCTCCGGCAAAAATGAATAAAATGGTATCGCTCTTGCCCCAGATTTTTCTAACTATCGAATGTTGTGCTACAAATAATTCCATGACCTTTAAATATTTTGGGCTAAATTATAAAAAATAATTAATTAAAAGTACTTTGTATTTCAAAGTTATTTATATTTGTCAAAAAATAACAATTGAAATCTTTAAACAACTAAAATTTAATCATCATGACACAGAGACATCACTTAACCGAAACTAACCACAAATCTTTGTTACTAAAACCTGTGCTGATTGGAGCCGTAATTGCTTTACTATTAATAGCACTTTTTCTTATTCCAATCCAAGATCCAAATCCGGAATGGGGTAAATTTTGGATGGTTAGACCCTTTATTCTAGTGACGTTAGCCGGAGCAATTGGTGGTGCTGTTTATCACTTTATGGCCAAAATGGGACCACAAACCGGTTGGAAAAAAACAGTTACTGTTATCGCAAGCATACTTATATATGTTATAGGGCTTTGGATAGGGACTGTTTTGGGATTAGACGGCACACTTTGGGATTAAGTCACCTTTCAAAATCCACATTTCTTACCTATATTTGCCCAACTAAATCGATATAGTAATGGAAGAATGCATTTCGGTATTTGATATGCTAAAAATTGGTGTCGGACCATCAAGTTCCCACACGCTTGGACCATGGCGCGCTGCTGAACGTTTTTTAAACGAATTAAAAGACGAGAATCAGCTTGAAAAAATAATACACGTAAAAGTAGATTTATACGGTTCATTATCGCTGACAGGAAAAGGTCACGCCACTGATTACGCGGTAATGCTTGGACTAAGCGGTCAAGATCCTGAATATATTCCGGTACAAAATATTGATAGTATCATTCAAGACATTGCTAAAACGCACCAAATTAATTTGGCTAACGAATTAGTAATTGACTTCAATCCCGAAACCGATATTGTTTTCAACAAAAACTTTCTTCCGTTTCATGCTAACGGAATGACCTTTACCGCAACTACTAATGACGCTAAGGAAATCATATCAACCTTCTACTCTATTGGTGGCGGATTTGTGGTGAAGGAAGAAAGAATCAATGCCAAAAAGAAACACCAAATTAAATGTGCCTTTCCTTTTCCGATTCAAAATGCAGCCGAATTATTGGAATACACCATAAAAGAAAGCAAATCCATCTCTGAAATTGTATATGCTAATGAAATCTCCATGCGTCCCGAAGCTGAAGTCCATAGTGAACTAATGCGTATTTGGAATACCATGTTGGAATGTATGTACATTGGCTGTCACTCCGAAGGAGTACTTCCCGGAGGATTAAACGTTCGCCGTCGTGCTTTTGATATGCACCAAGGTTTGATTGGCTTGTCCAATTACAATTCGCCACAAGAATGGTTGGAAACCATCCGTAAAACGGAAGTAAAATTTCGCCAAATCTTAAAATGGGTTTCTTGTTTTGCTTTGGCAGTAAACGAAGTCAATGCAGCTTTAGGTCGTGTTGTAACCGCGCCAACCAATGGTAGCGCAGGTGTTATTCCCGCCGTACTGATGTACTATATGGTTATCGAAAACCACCAGGCCGACGAAAAACAAATCAAACAATTCCTAATGGTTGCTGGAGAAATAGGCAGTATCTTTAAAAAAGGCTCAACCATTTCAGCCGCTATGGGCGGTTGTCAAGCTGAAATTGGCGTTTCCTCTGCCATGGCGGCCGGAGCTTTGTGTGAGGTAATGGGCGGTACGCCGGACCAAGTGTTAATGGCAGCCGAAATTGCAATGGAACATCACTTGGGATTAACGTGTGATCCTATCGGTGGATTGGTTCAAATTCCGTGTATTGAGAGAAATACTATGGGTGCCATCAAAGCTATCAATGCAGCAGAATTAGCCATGGAAACTGATGCAAAAAATGCCAAAGTTCCTTTAGACAAAGTAATCGATACCATGTGGCAAACTGCTAAGGACATGAATTCCAAATACAAAGAAACTTCTGAAGGTGGTTTGGCTGTAGCCGTAAATATGGCAGACTGCTAAAATGAATGAATTATATAATTTTCTCCAAGAATAATATAATGTTGTTATAAAGTTGGTCCGTTATCTTCGCTTGTTCAAAAAAAGCGACCATGAAAGAATCTCAGGCAATATACTACCTTGATAATGATAATGAAGATTTATTTTACTTGAAACATGCCATTGAAGACTTAGGACATCAAATCAAGATTTACAGAGATGGTCATAAAATGATGCAGGATTTAATTAAATCTGACACCAAACCCGATATCTTTTTCCTAGGAAGTAATATGCCTGTTTTGAATGGTAAAGAACTGATTACTATCCTCAAAAACTCTATCAAATGGAGTGACATTCCTGTGGTAATTATCTCAAGTGCCTTTCCAAAAAAACTGCTGCGCCATTATATGAATTCAGGAGTGAAACACATCATGAAAAGAACGCATCCTGAAAATTACAAGACTACTTTTAAAGAGGTTTTGGAAATGAAATTTGCTTAAAGTGATTGAAAAAAAATAAACGATTCTAAAACTCAAAAGACAAACTCGTAGTGATACAGAGGTTGTCATTGGTCAAGGAAGTCTCTTTTACAAATACCTTTTCCTGACCGCTCAAATATCTGGCTTCGGTTCTGAATTTTACTTTGTCATTGATCAGATAATCCAAATTGAATGATGTTCCAAAGGTTTTAAAAGCATCTCCAACTCCAACCATCACGTTATTTTTATCCTGATAATACTCTATTCTGAAAGCCGTTTGCCATTTCGATGTCCAACTATACTGGGCCAAAACAGCTGGACTCATCCAAAATAATTTAGTATCATTATCGGCAACATCCGTTTGCAAACCGGCATCAAAACCCAAAATAGTTCGCCACTTGGAATTCCATTGTTTGTCCCAATACAAATTACTGAAATAGCGCATTCCCCATTCGTTATAGTACAATTCTTTTCCTATGAAAGTACTCCAATTAAATGTTGATTGTGTCGAAGGTTTGAAAACTATTTGCGAACCCAAAGCCGGTGAAACGTTTTTATCAGGCTTGTTGATGCGTTGCCAACCATTGGTCACTAAACCTGAAAATAACCATTTGCCATTGGGTTTATAAGTATATTTTGCTCCCGTCATAAAATAGGGCGAATTCTCTGCCAACAAAGAGCGAGTCAACGTTAGATTTGACGCAGAAGTCGCGCTTTCAAATCCTATATAACTGGGTAAAATCCCAACTTCAACCGTAGATTTTTTGGTTTCATCCAGGTACAAACCTAGATAGGCTTCGCTTATAATTTTGGTGTTTTCATTGGTAAAATTATCCTCAACATAAGTGCCGGAATGGAGCGCAATGGTAGCATAGGCATTATCGTATTCCGCTTTGGCTCTTAACACACCAACATTGATATTGAACTCATTATGCCGGTTATAGTTATACATAAACGGCAACTTTGCTTGTGTTTCCGGTCGATTAAAATCATAGGCATAATAAGTTTCCAAATAGCCTGAAAAGGATAATTTTAACGCCTTATTTTCTTGGGCTAATCCAATATTAAACACCAATAAAGTCAAACTCAGTTTTATAAAACTTCTCATTTTAAATTGCTTTTTTGTTTTCTGCATAATTCCAAATTATTAACCGGTGAATACACCATTGGATATTCTTCTAAAGCAACGTCGCTTTTGTCTAAACCAAAGGCTTTCTCATCCGATAGGGATAATTTTTTGAGCCAAAAATACGAAGTTAATAGCCAACCATCTTTAAAATCAAACTCATTTTCTACTGAAATAAATTTTTCAATAATCACAAACTTATAATCGGGTTCGGCGTTGTATTTTGTAGAACCATCAGGTCGGATGTGCAAATTGAGCTCTTTGCGTTCTACCAATTCTTGTACAATTTTTTTGAAATACAACTCCACTTTAGGCTGAATGCGGAAACCAACATTGAGCACCACTTTGATGACTTTATCATCTAACAACTCAATCACTTCATAGTTTAAGGTAAAAGGCTCGTTGGTACGATTGATGTGCAAGAACCAATAAACATCAGCTCGTTTTGGTTTTTTGGCAAAAATAGATTTGATGATCTTCTCCTCTATTTCATAAGTTTTGTTGGCTTTAGACAAATAAATCAAATGTGTGGCATATTTCGGAATGTCATCATCCGTGCTCAATTCTTCCAACATTGGCGCTTGTTCTACCAAATTCACAAATTTTAAGAATCGGTTGTTTATTTTTCTGGAAAAATACCAAACATACATCACCATAAAAATAAAAAGTTCGAAGAAAAGGAACATCCATCGTTCTTTGATCTTGACAATATTGGCCACAAAAAAAGAAACTTCAATCAGTGCAAATACCAATAACATCAAAGCTATCCAACCAATCTTAACCTTTTTAATAAAGAACAAATAATAAGACAATAAAATAGTCGTCATCATCATGGCAACGGTGATTGAAAATCCATAAGCCGCTTCCATGTGCGCCGAATTTTTAAAGTATAAAATCATCAGTACACAACCTATCCAAAGAATCGTATTGACCGAAGGAATATAGATTTGTCCTTTTAAATTCGTTGGGTTTTTTAGAGCAACTCTTGGCCAAAAGTTGAGTGAAATGGCTTCATTAATCAAAGTAAACGAGCCACTAATCAAGGCTTGCGACGCAATAATAGCCGCCAAAGTCGCAATCACAATTCCGAAGATCAAAAACCACTGCGGCATAATGGTGTAAAACGGATTTTGACCATTAAGAAATTGATTAGGTTGGTGCATTAACCAAGCGCCTTGCCCTAAATAATTAATCAACAACGCTGATTTTACAAAAATCCAAGTGATTCGAATGTTTTGTCGGCCGCAATGTCCAAGGTCTGAATACAAAGCTTCCGCACCGGTTGTACAAAGGAAAACCGCTCCAAGCAACCAAAATCCGTGTGGATATTCTACCAACAAGCGATAAGCATAAACGGGATTCAACGCTTTTAAAATATCCGGATGGTGAATGATTTGAGACAATCCTAAAACCGTCAACATCGAAAACCAAACCACCATTGCCGGTCCGAATATAGTACCAACTCTATGAGTACCGAATCGTTGAAAAATAAATAACCCTGATAAAATTGCTATTACAATTGGTATCGTAGGCAAATGCGGAACTATTGCTTCCAAACCTTCCACTGCCGAAGCGACTGAAATTGGCGGCGTGATAATACCATCGGCTAACAAAGTCGTTGCGCCGAGTATGGTTGGAATCACCAACTTTCCTTTACCGAATCTTTTCACCAAAGCATAAAGCGAAAAAACCCCGCCTTCCCCGTGATTATCTGCGGAAAGTGTGAGCAAAACATATTTGAAAGTCGTTTGAAAGGTCAATGTCCAAAACACGCAGGAGATTCCGCCATAAACCAACATTTCGGTAATTTCTCGACTGCCAATAATGGCTTTCATCACATAAAGCGGGCTCGTTCCGATGTCGCCATAAATGATCCCGAGGGCAACTAACAATGAGGCTGCTGTTATTTTTTGTTTTACAGTTGTATTCATTTTAGGATGTATTTTTAGTTAAATTTTGGCATGTGAAGGTCTATGCGAAGACCAATAGCGGTTTTCACAAAATGTGTTTAAGCTGATTTTGTTGAATTATTTAGCCGGAATTAAAACGATAACCCACGCCGGATTCGGTGATGATGAATTTCGGGCGATTGGCATCTTCTTCTATCTTTTTGCGAAGTTGTGCTACGAAAACACGCAAATACTGTGTTTGATCGGCGTAGCTTTGGCCCCAAATTTCTTTTAAGATGTATTGGTGCGTCAACACGCGGCCATCATTTTTGATTAATAAAGTTAATAAGTTGTATTCTGTTGCGGTGAGTTTGATGATTTCATCATTGGCTTTGACTGTTCGCGAAGTAAAATCGACCGAACAATTTCCGAAGGTAACCGTTAATTCATTGTTTACCGTAGCTTTATTACGCAAAGCGGTTCTGATTCGGGCTAATAATTCTTGGGTGCGAAAGGGTTTGGTCAGATAATCATTGGCACCACTGTCTAAGGCTTTTACAATTTCTTCTTCGGTACTTTTGACTGATAAAATAATAATCGGGTTTTGGTACCATTCACGCAGTTTTGTCAGAATCACTTGTCCGTCTTCATCGGGTAAACCCAAATCCAATAAAATTAAATCGGGTTGGTGACTCGCCGACATCGTAATACCTTCCTTTCCGTTCACAGCAAAAAGCACTTTATAATCATTGGCTTCCAATGAAATCTCGAGCAGCTTTCTGATTTGCGCTTCGTCATCTATGACCAATATGGAAAATCCGTTATTCATTGCCTAAAGAATTTATAGGTAAACAATCTACCGCAAAAGTTAATTCGAAAACCGCACCGCCATCTTCGGCATTGTGCAAAGTGATGGTTCCGTTTTGGGCTTCAACAAAACCTTTTACAATTGAAAGACCAAGACCTGTTCCTCCGGTTTTTGACTCTTTAAATCGGTAGAATTTATCAAAAGCTTTGTCTATTTCTGCAGGCGGAAAGCCATATCCGTCATCGGAAATGGTAATAACACATTTTTTGATTAAATCGATATGCGTGTCATAATCAGCATCGACTTCATATTTGGCACTGATATTAATGTTGACACCTTTTGGGGTATGTTGGGCACAATTGTAAACCAAATTATAAATGATCTGTTCCATCAAACCATAATCGAGTTTGAAAAGCGGCAAGTTATCATCGATAGTGTAAGTGATTTTATGGTCTTTGGTTTCTTCTTTTAAGCGGTCGCAAACATTGTAAATGATTTCCTTGACATCGCACCAATCCAATTTAGGGTGAATATAACCCGATTCCAAACGAGACATATTGAGGAGATTTTCAACTTGATAATTCAATTTCATCGACGCTTTTTCGATTTCGTTGTGGAGTTTTTGTTGGGTTTCTTCGGAAAGGTTAACGTTCTTTTGTTGCAAAGTATCTATCGAGCCTAAAATCGCAGCAATCGGAGTTCGCAATTCATGCGAAAGTGAATCCAATAAAGTATTGTAAAGCTTAAGCGTACTGGCTCGGGTTTGTTTGACTTGAATGGCACGTTGCATTCGGCGGAAATTGTTGGTCAATACGGCATTGATTAAGGCAATGATGAAATACATTACCAATAGTAAAATATCTTCGGCACTGTCGATATGCAAAGTAAAATAAGGCTTGATGAACATAAAATTCAAAGCCAAAGCACTCAAGACTGCGCCTAAAAGAACCGGTTTGATTTCGAGGAAAATAGCCAATAGTGAAACTACTACTAAAAGAAGGTAACCAACTATTTTATAATCGATTACATCTCTAACAATCAAGCACGAAAAAGAAACCGCAGCCACCGACAAGAAACTAATAAGGTATTGATTCTTAGCACTCTTTAAGGTTAACTTGTCCATGGTTATTAATTTTTGACAAAGTTACGGCAATACTTATAAGTAGGATATAAAGTAAACTCTTGAAAGTATAAAGATTTTATAAAGATTACTTTCGGCGGGTATCAATGAGGTGAACAATTTTCCAGCCTGAAACCTCTTTAAATAACGTAAACGCATTCACCCCTTTGTGGCTAAATTGGCCGTTGATGTAGAATTCATAAGGTGTCCAAACATGTGCCATGGTACCGTCGACTTGAATATTGTAGCTTAGAATTCTCTCTTCAAACTTTACATCAGCCGGAATAGTTGCCATGGAAAGATAAAACGCTTTGGGCGATTCTTCGGAAAACTTATTGCCTTTAGCACTTTCAGAAATGGATTGCAATACTAATTTCTCACTGCAAGTTGATTTAATTTTCAGGGTATCTTTGGCATGAAAACCTTCGAAGAATGTTTCAATGGTTTTTTGCACGTCATCCTTTTGGGCTTGAACCGAAAAGCTGAAAAGCATTAGCAATAATAAAAATGTATTTTTCATCTTTAGTATTTTGACCATTTATAAAGTTCCTTCCAGGTTGGTTTTTTACCGTACATTAAAATTCCCACGCGATAAATTTTAGCGGCGAACCAAACTACCAATAAGAATGTAGCAAACAATAGTGCCAATGACACTGCAATTTGCCAAAGCGGTACGCCAAACGGAATACGCATCATCATTACGATTGGCGAAGTCAATGGTATCATCGAAAAAACAGTGGCCACTGTTCCGTGCGGATCATTGATTACCGTAAAAAATCCGATATAAACACCCAGAATCAAAGGCATAATAATCGGCAATAAAAACTGTTGGGAATCGGTTTCATTATCGACTGCTGCACCGATAGAAGCATAGAATGAACTGTACAAGAAATATCCGCCAATGAAATAAAACACAAATGAAATTAGCAATGTTGCGATAGGTAAATTCCAAAGTTCTTTCATATACATAGCCATAGAACCTCCCATTTCTTGTTGCGCATTTTGTAAAGTTTGCGCATCTACTCCGGAAGTGGAGCCCATTTGAACCCCAAAAACAGAGGAAAGTACAAACATTGCTGTTAATCCGAGTATGGCCCAAATCATAAACTGTAAAATTCCTGCGAGTGAAGTTCCGATAATCTTACCCATCATCAGCTGGAATGGTTTTACCGAAGAAATAATCACTTCAATAATACGCGATACTTTCTCCTCGATAACGCTTCGCATGACCATATTACCATAGATAACAATAAACATCATAATCAAATAGCCGAAAGCGCCACCGATTACAATCTTGATTTCGTTCAACCCTTTTAAAGCCGTTTCACCGGAAGCTTTTGACAATCCAATTGAAACATTGGCTTCCGATTTTTTGATGGCCAAAGTGTCTAAACCCGACTTGATGAAATTGTCTTGGGTTAGTTTTTGGTTGATGATTTCTTCCATATCTTCAATAAAGGAAACACTTGGACTATCATTTGAAATATATTGAATCCCTTTTTCGAGTGATTTGTTGTCGGCGGTTTTCGGAATGATTAATAAACCTTCATAGCTCTCGCTGACGATACTGTCTTTTAGCATTTTAGTATCTACCTGAGACAAGTCTACATATTGGTACTCGTCATCACTTTTGAATTCTTTTACAAAAAAACCGCTCTCGTCATGTATAGCGATGGTTTTCTTGTCGGCCTTCATCGTACTTAAATACCCGACAAAACCGGCTATTCCCACAAACAATAACGGACTTAAAAAAGTCATGACAATGAATGATTTGTTGCGCACTTTGGCGACAAATTCTCTTTTGATGATTAGACTTAGTTTGCTCATTATTTATCGCTTACAGTTTGTATAAAAATATCATTCACACTCGGGATTTTTTCCACAAAATGGGTTACTTGTCCGCGTTGGACTAAAGTATGCAACAGCTCATTTGGCGTAGCGTTCCCCAAATTAATCTCTAATTTCAGTTCGTCATTCAATGATTTGAAATCGGTTTGCGCCAAAGTAAATTTTTGCGACAAGTCATACATCAAACCTTCAATATTATCAGACAGAATTCCTACTTCATAATTGTTGGTTCTGTATTGTTTTTTTACCTCCGACAATTTGCCTTCAATGAGTTTATTTGATTTGTGAATTAAAGCAATATAATCACACATTTCTTCTACACTTTCCATACGGTGTGTTGAAAAAATAATGGAAGTTCCTTGTTTGTTGAGTTCGATGATTTCATCCTTAATCAAATTGGCATTGACCGGATCAAAGCCAGAGAAAGGTTCGTCCAAAATAAGTAACTTCGGTTTGTGCAAAACCGTTACTACAAATTGCACTTTTTGAGCCATTCCTTTGGACAATTCCTGGACTTTCTTGTTCCACCAACCTTGAATTTCGAGACGGTCAAACCAATAGTCTAATTCTCTTTTGGCTTCGGTTTTGGACAATCCTTTTAATTGGGCCAAATACAAACACTGCTCGCCTACTCTCATCGTTTTATACAAGCCTCGTTCTTCTGGCATGTAGCCAATGGAATGCACGTGAGCCGGGTTAAGTTTTTCACCATCGAGGATGATTTCACCGCTATCGGGCATGGTGATTTGGTTAATGATGCGAATTAGGGAAGTTTTTCCGGCGCCATTTGGACCTAAGAGTCCGTAAATGCTGCCTTTGGGTACGGTTAAAGAAACTTCGTTGAGCGCGGTGTAATCACCATATTGCTTTACGACTTTGTTTACTTCAAGTATATTGCTCATACTTCTATTTTATTTTGGTAAAAGTAACCAATAAGTAGCACTTCTCGCTTTTTGTTACAAAAAAAACCCACCCTAATTTTGACAAAAGGATGGGAAAAATTGCTATGAAAAAGAAATTACTTGTTTCCAAGTAATAACCAAATGTAAAACTATTTTTTTAATTATGAAAACATATCTTTTACTTTTTCAAAAAAAGATTTATCGCTCTTTTCAGGTTTTGGAATAAAGTTGTCATCAGTTAATGATTTTTCAAAAAACTGACGTTGTTCTTTAGACAAACTCTTTGGTGTCCAAACGTTTACATGCACAAGCAAATCGCCATTCCCATAACTATTTAAACTCGGGATACCTTTACCTTTCAGGCGCAAAATTTTACCTGACTGAATGCCTTCTTCGAGCTTAATTCTTACCTTACCATTGACTGCTTCAATCTCTTTGGAAACACCCAAAGCCGCTTCGGCAAAACTGATATACAAATCATAATGTAAATTTTCACCTTCGCGTTTTAAGAAGTCGTGCTCTAATTCTTCGATTGCCACAATTAAATCACCCGGAATTCCATTCCCGGGAGCATCATTTCCTTTGCCGGAAACTTTGAGTTGCATACCGTCAACCACACCGGCTGGAATTTTGATGGATACCGTTTCATCTTCTAATATCATTCCATGGGCATCGGCATTGTTGGGTTTGCTATCAATCGTTTGTCCCACACCGCCACAAACATGACAAGTTGTAGCCGACTGCATTCTGCCCAAAATAGTATTGGTCACACGCAACACTTGCCCTTGACCATTACAAGTAGAACACGTTTTATATTTTACGCCGGGCGCTTGTACCTTGCGCTTTACTTTTACTTTTTTCTCTACACCATTGGCAATTTCTTCCAAGGTCATTTTTACTTTGATACGAAGATTGCTTCCTTTAGCACGGCGTTGACCGCCTCCATTGCCACCGAAACCGCCAAAACCGCCACCGCCAAAAGCTCCGCCGAAAATGTCTCCAAACTGGCTGAAGATATCATCCATGTTCATATGATGACCGCCACCAAAACCTCCGGCGCCGTCAAAGGCTGCGTGACCATATTGGTCATATTTGGCTTTCTTATCCGGATCGCTCAGAACTTCATAAGCTTCGGCTGCTGTCTTAAAGTTTTCTTCCGCTTCTTTATTCCCCGGATTTTTATCAGGGTGAAACTCTATGGCTTTTTTACGGTAAGCTTTTTTTATTTCTTCTGCGGATGCGTTTTTGGAAACGCCCAATATCTCGTAAAAATCTTTTTTGCTCATAATTTTATATCAAAATTTATTTGGACCGAAATAAAATTCGGCACTCTGTAATTATTGGGAATTAATTTCCAATAACCACTTTTGGAAAACGAATAATTTTGTCGCCCAATTTATATCCTTTTTCAACAACATCTACAATTTTGCCTTTCAAGTCATCACTTGGAGCCGGGATTTGGGTAATCGCCTCGGCAAAATCGGCATTGAAACTGTCGCCTGCATTAATCTCAACTTGTTCTAAACCTTTTGAAACCAAAGTGCTTTTTAACTTTTCATGAATTAATTCCACACCCTTTAACAATAATTCGTCTTCGCTTTTGGCAATTTGTACCATCGCTCTGTCAAAATCGTCTAAAACCGGCAGCATGGCTTGCAACACTTCCTGATTGGCAGTTTTGAATAAATCTATGCGCTCTTTGGCGGTTCTTTTTTTGAAATTTTCAAACTCGGCAAAAAGACGCAAAAATTTGTCTTTTTCTTTGGCTAATTCTTCCTGCAATTGTGCTTCAACACTCAGTTCTTCTGCGGTTTCAATTTCATTGGCTATATTTTCAGCTGCATTTTCAATAGGCTCTTTGTCCGTGTTATCCGTATTCATTTGTGGTTTATTTTTAAAAATATTCTTGATTTTCATTTTTGGAATTTGTTCCGAACACTCGGAATGCAAAAGTACTGCCAATTCTTTTAAAATGTCAAATTGTCATTATTTTTTATTGGTTTAAAACCCAACTGAAGGAAATAAATTAACCAAATTTTAATATAATTTTAAGACTATTACGTTTTCGTTTAGCTAAATTTGTTTCATAACAATGAATAACAATCCATTTTAGGTTAGCTTAAAGCTGTAATAATTATTAATTCGACAATCTTTATAGTAAAAAAAGTGCTGTTTATCAACAGCACTTTTTTTATGGATATAAATGGTGAATGGCCTGCTTAATCTCCGGGAACTGAAACTGAAAACCCAAGTCTAAAACTTTTTGAGCACTGAGATGCTTGCTTGAAAATAAGAGATAAGCCATTTCGCCTAAAATAAGTTTCATCATAAATTCGGGGGTATTGGGTAGCCAAAGTGTCTTATTCAAACTTTTCGCAATCGTTTTGGTCAACGTTTCATTGCTAATCGGATTGGGCGTAACGGCATTGTAAATGCCTTCTAATTGTTTTTCTATGGCAAAATGATAAAGTGCTACCAAATCATTGATATGAATCCAAGATTGAATCTGCTTACCCGAACCCATAACCGAACCAAATCCTAACTTAATAGGTTTTGTCATTTCAGGTAAAGCACCACCATGATTGGCTAAGACAATTCCGGTTCTGAGTTTGCAGACTTTGATTCCGAGTACTTGAAAAACATTGACACTTGCCTCCCATTTTTTAACCACATTGGAAAGAAAACTGTCTTCGGATTCCTTTGTAGCTTCATTATATACTAGGTCAATACTGTCAGGATAAATGGCTGTTCCGGAAGCTGAAATGATTTGCTTGACTTGATTAGGTGTTTTTTTTACCAAATTAAAAAGCAATTCGGCTGATAGTGTTCGGCTTTCGATGATTTCTTGTTTGTAAGCATTGGTCCAACGTTTGGCTATATTGGCTCCGGCCAAATGAATAATAACATCCACACCATAAATACAGCTTTCATCGATTTTGCCTTGTTGCGGATTCCAATAGAAACCCGTACAATTAGGTTTGTCTTCAATTTTTGCTTTCGAAGTGGTTAAATAATGAACGGTGTGATTTTTAGCTAATAATAATGTTACCAATTCCTTGCCAATTAAACCCGTTGCACCTGTAATCAGTATTTTCATCTTAGTAATTTTTATCAAAGTTACAATCAAACAATCATAAAAAAACCCTAATTATAAAGGGTTTAACGTTTGTTGATTACTTTAATTTGATGCTCCATTCAAAATTTAGTTCGGATACTTGCTCCCCTTTTTCGTTGACGCCTTTAGATTGCATCCAAAAGGTTTGTCCCTCGCCTGACGCGATAGTGCGCTGTATGGCTTCTTCGATTAAATGCCCGTCATTACAGGTAAAAGTAATTCGTCCGGTGGCCTTTTTGGTAAAGTTGCCGTTGTTATTAGCAACCAACATGGAGATTTTCTTTCCGGATTTTTTGATTTGCATCATGACCAAAGCACCTGTTGTTAGTTCGGCCGCCATGGCCTGCACCGCAAAGTACATAGAATTAAAAGGGTTTTGATTGAACCAACGATGTTTTACCGTAACTACACACTGGGCATTTGAAATAGCTTTTACCCTAACGCCACACCAAAAAGCTGATGGTAATTTGAAAAATAAAAAAGTATTCAATTTTGAAGGTGAAAATTCCATAAATGCTTGATTTTGCTATAAAAGTACAAAAAATGTAGATAGTATAAGCGAATATCTAAATGTTAATATTTTGTTAAATTTAAGTACTTTGTATTGCATAATACCTTTTTTTAGACTTATCTTTGTATAAGAAATTAATGGTCTATCTATAGTATTGTTAGAAATCAAAAAAATCATCAACTTAAAATCAAATAAAATGACAACTACCAACGAAAAAAATATTGCTGCTTTTCTGCACTTGAGTGCTTTGACACAATATGTTATTCCATTTGGGAATTATATCTTCCCTATTGTAATATGGAGTTCAAAGAAAAACGAATCAGAATTTGTGGATCAAAACGGTAAACAAGTATTGAATTTTCAATTGAGTATCTTCTTGTACATGGTTGTTTTGTGCCTAATTGCCATTCCGATATTTATTTATTCGATTTTTAAAAATGTGCCTATGAACGATATTAACTTCAACAGAAATTATGTAATTGAAAATTTAAGCGCAGGCAATATAACCGGAATTACCATATTGGGAATTATTGCTGTACTCCTTTTCTTTTTCTTAAAAGTAATCGAATTTATACTAATCATTTATGCTGCAGTAAAAGCTTCTAATGGGGAAGCTTATAAATATCCATTAAGCATACCGTTCTTTAAGTAATCGATAAAGAATAGTCATCAATCAAATCATCAATCAAATCAAATCATCAATCAGAATTAATCAAAATCATCAAATCAATCAAAGAGTTTCAATCATCAGCCAATGCCTTAATCACGCAGCGGAAAAAATCAAAAAGCGAATGTTAATCACAAAAAATTAAATCATGTATTATGAATATTGAAAACACAAAAGCCCAGATGCGTAAAGGTGTTTTAGAATTTTGTATCTTGTCTGTCTTAAAAGAGAAAGACGCGTATACCTCTGAAATATTAGACACTTTAAAAAACGCCAAATTGCTTGTAGTAGAGGGAACAGTTTATCCGCTATTGACAAGACTTAAAAACGACGGATTGCTCAACTATCGTTGGGAAGAATCAACATCGGGACCACCAAGAAAATATTATGGTTTGACCGAATTAGGAAAAACATTTTTAACTGAATTGAACGGCACATGGACCGAATTGTCAGACGCCGTTAACATCATAACCAATCAAAAATAACAATCATGAACAAAACAGTAAATATTAATATAGGCGGTTTATTCTTCCATATCGATGAAGATGCATACCAAAAATTATCAAGATATTTTGATGCGATAAAACGTTCTCTTTCAAATTCTTCCGGTAAGGACGAAATCATGAAAGACATTGAAATGCGCGTAGCCGAGCTTTTGACCGAAAAACAAAAAAGCGACAAACATGTAATCAATAACAAAGATGTTGACGAAGTGATTGTAGTAATGGGTCAACCTGAAGACTACCGAATTGACGACGATTCTACTGAACCTAAAACTGAACCTTTCTATAATATTCCAAACAGAAAAAAATTATACCGCGACAAAGACAGAGGTTTAATTGGTGGTGTTTGTACCGGTTTAGGTCACTACTTTGGGGTAGAAGCCGTTTGGATTAAAATCATTTTCTTATTATTGGCTTTCACCAGCTTTGGAATCATCGCTTACATCATCCTTTGGATTGCAACTCCAAAAGCGATAACCACTTCCGAAAAATTAGAAATGACCGGCGAACCGGTTACTATTTCCAATATCGAAAAAAAAGTGAGAGAAGAATTTGAAAGTGTTTCCAACAAATTCAAAAATGCCAACTACGACGAAATGGGAAACCAAGTAAAGTCGGGTGCCGAAAGAGTAGCCAGCGGATTAGGTGATGTTATCATGAAAGTATTTGGGGCTTTTGCCAAAGTTTTGGGTGCAGTTATTTTAGTGTTCTCCGCTCTATCATTAGCCGGTTTATTCATTGGTCTGTTTACTTTAGGAACAACCTCATTTGTAAATGCACCTTGGCAACGTTATGTTGAAGCAGTAAACTACACCGATATACCGCTTTGGATCTTTGGACTATTGTCTTTCTTAGCTATTGGTATTCCTTTGTTCTTCTTCTTATTGTTGGGATTGAAATTATTGGTAACCAATATGAAATCTTTGGGCACGGCCGCTAAATACAGTTTGTTAGCCATTTGGATTTTTGCCGTAGGTGCTTTGGTTGTTATTGGTATCAAACAATCAACTGAATCCGCTTTTGAAGGCAAAACAGTTCAAAAAGAAGTATTAAACATCCAGCCTACCGATACTTTGCAAATCAAATTTGTGAGCAACGATTTTTTCTCTAAAAATGTATATGAGCACGAAGATTTTACTTTCACACAAGATTCTGCTAAAAACGAAGTGATTTATTCCAACCAAATCAGTTTTGAAATCAAAAGTACCGATAAGGCTCAGCCTTACCTTCAAATTGAAAAACTGGCCGACGGAAAATCATTCAAAGAAGCGAATGAAAGAGCCGAAAAAATTAAATACGGTTTCAAAGTAGTAGGCAACCAATTGTTATTAGACAATTACTTGTTAACCGAAATGGCCAGCAAATTCAGAGACCAACGTGTAGAATTATACCTATACCTTCCAAAAGGAACTGTGTTTGTAGCAGATGAAACTGTACAACATTTTGACGAATCAGATAATGATTATTTCAACCTTCACCACAGCTCTGACAAATACACTTATAAAGTAGAAGAAACGCAAGTGAAATGTATGGATTGTCCTCCTGAAGAAAACGAATACAACGATGTGGAAGGCGGCGTTCAAACCGAAGAAATCAACATCATTGACGAAAGTGATTCTTCTGAAACCGTAACAGTAAAAATTAACGGAAAAGTGGTTACCGAAACCAAATCAGGGAAATCAAATAAAAAAAGTAAATTAACCGTAGGAAGTGACGGAGTAATCATTAAAACTGAATAATCATGACAAAGTTTGTAGTTTTCTTTTCAAAGGTGATAACCGCTACTTTATTAGCTTTATCTATCACCTCATGCAATCACACTATTAATTTTGGCAACAGCATCACCGGAACCGGTAATGTAGTGACCGAAAAACGCAACACCGGTAATTTTGATAAAGTTAGCGTAGCCAACGGTTTAGAATGTGAAGTGTTTCTTTCAGATAAATTTGAAGTGACTGTTGAAGCCGATGATAACTTAATCAAAGGCATCAAAACTGTAGTCGAAAACGGAACGCTAATCATTACATCTGAATACAGCAACTATATCAATGTAACTTCCAAAAAAATCATCGTTCGCTTGCCTAAAGTGGTAAGTTTGGAAAGCACCAGCGGTTCAACGCTACAATCGGGTAACCTATTAATTAGTGATGATTTAACACTCAAATCAAGCAGTGGAAGTTCGCTAGAAGCAGAAGTCGAAGCCGACAAAGTAACGCTTGAAACTTCCAGTGGCAGTGAACAAAAAGTTATTGGAAAGGCCTTAAAAGTGTACTCAGCATCCTCAAGCGGGAGTCACATCGATGCCAATGAATTGTTAGCGAATGAAGTAAATGCACAATCTTCTAGTGGAAGCTCAACATCGGTAAATGCAAGTTTATTATTAGATGCCAAAGCCTCTAGCGGAAGTTCAATAACCTACTTAAATAGTCCCAAAGAAGTGCGCAAAGAAGAAAGCTCCGGCGGAAGCGTCTCCAAAGATTAAGTTAATAAAGCATCCCAATGAAAATTGGGATGTTTTTTTTTCTATTTTTGACATTCGAGTCCATAAGGCCGAAGTGTATGAAGTAAAAACCAAACTGCCCCTTTATGAAAAAAATTGTACTAATTAGTTTTCTTCTCCTCTCTGCTTTTTCTTTTGCCCAAAAGAAGGAAAAAGTAAAAGGCTCCAAGATTGTCAAATCAGAACAAAAACAAATTGGTGATTTCACCAGTCTGGAAGTAGAAGACAATCTCGAGGTTTTTTTGGTAAAAGGGAATGAATGTGGTCTCGAAATCGAAGCCGACGATAATTTAATTGAATTTGTAGAATACAAATTGGCCGGCAATAATTTACGAATCTCAACCTCCAGAGACATCTCGAGCTACAAAAAATTAAGTGTGCGCGTTACTTACACCGATAAATTTGACATGATCATTTCTAAAGATGAAACCAATGTTACCGCTTTATCCGATATGGTTTTAGACAATGTGACCTTTAAAACTTATGATTATTCCAAATTGTTTCTGAATGCCAATACCAAAAATTTCACTTTGATGGCCAACGATAAATCTAAAGTGGAATTAAACCTGAAATCAACCAAAACCGCGATAGATTTAAGCAAAAGTGCCTATGTAAAAGCCTTAATTTCTTCCAGCGAAATGAAGTTTGACTTGTACCAAAAATCATCCGCAGAAGTTGAAGGTGATGTCATCGAACTGAAATTGCGTTTAGACAACAACACCGATTTTATTGGAAGCAAACTAACAGCCAAAAATGCTTTATTGGAAACCAGCGGTTATTCTAAAAGCAGTATTAATATAAGCAACAACGCTACTGTAGATGCCTCGGGCAACAGTGAAATCCAATTGTATGGCGAACCGGTAAAGATCGATATGAAAAGATTTGCTGACAGTGCCGAACTCAGAAAAAAGCCTTCAAAAAAATAAAAAAAATCCCGTCTGAATTAGGCGGGATTTTTTTTATGATGTGGCTTAAAATTTAATCTAAAGCCGCCAAATATCTTTCGGCATCCAAAGCCGCCATACAACCGGTTCCCGCAGCAGTAATCGCCTGACGGTATACATGATCGGCAGCATCACCGGCTACAAAAACGCCGGGAACATTGGTTTTAGACGTTCCGGGAACATTAACAATATAACCGGTTTCGTCTAAAGTAATATAGTCGGCAAAGATATCGGTATTCGGCTTGTGACCAATAGCCACAAAGAAACCGGTCGCCGGAATGGTAATTTCTTCACCCGTGGTTTTGTTTAAAGCTTTTACTTCAGTTACCACTTGTCCGTCACCAATCACCTCAACGGTATCGTGATTCATCAAAATTTCGATGTTTTCTGTTTTGCGAACGCGTTCTTCCATGATTTTAGAAGCTCTGAATTTCTCACTTCTCACCAACATGGTTACTTTTTTACAAAGTTTAGAAAGGTAATGTGCTTCTTCACAAGCCGAATCTCCGGCTCCAACAATCACTACTTCCTGATTTCTGTAAAAGAATCCGTCACAAACGGCACAAGCAGAAACACCGCCGCCCATTTGTAAATAATGCTGCTCTGAAGCCAAACCTAAATATTTAGCCGAAGCACCGGTTGAAATAATTACGGTTTCAGCATGTAACTCAATGGTATCATTGATCCAAACTTTGTGAATTGGACCCGAAAAATCAACTTTAGTTGCCCAACCGTCACGAACATCAGTTCCGAAACGTTTGGCTTGTTCTTGTAATTGCACCATCATTTCCGGACCGGTAACCCCATCGGGATAGCCGGGGAAATTTTCTACTTCATTAGTAGTGGTTAGTTGCCCACCGGGTTGGGTTCCTTGGTATAAAACCGGATTCATATTGGCTCTGGCAGCATAAATGGCCGCAGTATAACCCGCAGGTCCTGAACCTATTATTAGGCATTTAATTTTTTCTATAGTATCTGACATAATATGTAGTTTGTTTTCGGAAGCAAATGTAACTCATTAAAATGAAAAAATTATTCTCCTCAAATCATAAAAAGCTATGAAAAAATAATTTTACATTATGCTTTGAAAAATAAATAATAGGTTTATATTTGCACTCCCATTTTAAGGGAATTCGGGGTGTAGCGTAGCCCGGTTATCGCGCCTGGTTTGGGACCAGGAGGTCGCAGGTTCGAATCCTGCCACCCCGACCGAATAAATCCTTTCTGTGTCAACAGAAGGGATTTTTTATTTTAAATGAATCCAGGTTTACCTGAAAATTCAGTTGAAATAAAAAAGACCGGCAGTTTGCCAAAACGGCTAAAGGTTTTATTTGTAATAAAGACCCAACTCAGGATCACAAAGTAATCCTGCTAAGCAATAACCGTTAAACGAACCAAAGTTCGTCTACCTGACTGCCACCGGCAGTCCTCCTCTTAATATCAAATCACCCCGACCGAATAAATTCTTTCTGTGTCAACAGAAGGGATTTTTTATTTTAAATGAATCCAGGTTTACCTAAAAATTCAATTGAAATAAAAAAGACCGGCAGTTTGGCAAAACGGCTAAAGGTTTTATTTGTAATAGAGCTCTATCTCAGGATATCTAATCCTGCAAAATAACTCACTCGTAGAAGCTTCTTACCTCTATTTTCTATCTTATATTTTCTATCCTCTATTTTCTTTTTTCTTTTCTCCAAAAAATAAAATGTGCTTCCGATATAATTTCTATTTTTGTTCTCAGTAAAAATAACACAACTCTATATGCTGATTATCGGAATTGCCGGTGGAACAGGAAGCGGAAAAACAACTGTCGTTCACCAAATTATGAATGAATTGCCCGAGACTGAAGTGGGTGTCATTTCTCAAGACTCTTATTATAAAGAAAACCATAATTTAAGCTTTGATGAAAGGGCCTTAATCAATTTTGATCACCCTCGTGCTATTGATTTTGAACTTTTAGTCCAACAATTAAAAGACTTAAAAGCGGGCAAAACCATTGAACAGCCGGTGTATTCTTTCATTACCCACAACAGAACCGATGATACCATAGTAACCCATCCGCGTAAAGTAATGATTGTAGAAGGTATTTTAATTTTGACCAATCCGGAACTGCGTGACTTATTTGACGTAAAAGTCTTTGTACATGCCGATTCAGACGAACGCCTAATCAGAAGGTTAAAAAGAGACATCGCCGAACGCGGTCGTGACATGGAAGAAGTTTTAAATCGTTACCAAACTACCCTAAAACCCATGCACCAACAGTTTATTGAGCCTACCAAAGCCTTTGCCGACATTATCATTCCCAACGACAAATACAATACCGTAGCCATCGATGTGGTTAGAGCGGTAATCAACCAAAGAATTACTTAAAATTCAATTATGAGCTTATTTAAAAACTTGACCGATACCTACCCTATTCTGAAAATTCTCGGAAACAGGTATGTTATTGTGTTGGTTTTTTTTATTGTTTGGATGCTTTTTATCGACAACACTTCTTACATGGAGCAAAGAATCTTAAACAAACAACTCAACGAACTGGAAGACAACAAAAAATACTATCAGGACGAAATTCGGAAAGATGAAGAAAACATCAAACTTCTCAAGAATCCTGACCAAATAGAAAAATACGCCCGCGAAAAATACTATATGAAACGCGATAGCGAAGACGTTTACATCATCGAATTTGAAGAAGATTCGCTAAAAGAAGAACAGTCAAAATCAAAATCTTTATAACAATTAATCATGGCTGACAATTTATTTAATGGGTTCGAACCGGTGTCGTCCAAACAATGGAAACAACAAATTCAGTACGAACTCAAAGGCGCCGATTATAACGAAACATTAGTTTGGGAAAGCCCCGAAGGCATCAAGGTAAAACCTTTCTATCATGTTGACGAAGACCAACAAAAACTGGAATGTAAAACAAGTGATGATGCCTTTTCTATTCTTCAAAATATATTCGTTCACGATGTTAAAAAATCAAACGAACGCGCTTTAGATACTTTGAATCGCGGTGCCGAAAGCATTCGTTTTACCATTGAGAACGAATCGGTTTCTGTTGAAGAACTCATGCATAATCTGCCTTTAGGCAACACCCAATATTTTTTTTATTTGCCTTTCCTTTCAATCGATTTCATAAATAAAATCAATGATTTTGCTTCAAAAAACAACGCCAACATTTCACTCCAAATCGATCCAATCGGACAATTGGTTAGAGACGGCAACTGGTTCGAAAACTTAGACAAAGATTTTGACAAGCTCAATACAATTGCTTCAAAAACGACTATTCCGTTCTTAAATATAAGTAGCGGAATTTACCAAAACGCCGGAGCCAATATGGTTCAGCAATTGGCATATACTTTGGCGCACGTTAATGAATATTTCAATCGTATATCAAACCTCAATCAACCTATTACTATTGAAATAGCCGTTGGTACCAATTACTTTTTTGAAATCGCCAAATTGCGTGCCCTGAGACTGTTATTCAATACTTTGACGAAAGAATACAATCATAATGCGGATTGTCACATCATCGCCACTCCAACCAAACGCAACAAAACGTTATACGATTACAACGTCAACATGCTCCGCACGACAACCGAATGTATGTCGGCGATTTTGGGCGGAGCCGATAGCATTGCGAATTTGCCATACGATGCCTTGTACCATAAAGACAATGAATTTGGCGACCGAATTGCGCGCAACCAACTGTTAGTTTTAAAACACGAAAGTTATTTTGACAAAGTCAATAACGCTGCCGATGGTGCTTATTATATCGAATCTTTGACCGAACAGTTAGCCGAAAAAGCTTTGTTGTTGTTCAAAGACATCGAAGCCAACGGCGGTTTAATTACGCAATTAATCGAAGGCAATATCCAAAAGAAAATCAGCGAAAGCGCGGCCAAAGAACAGGAATTGTTTGACAGCGGCAAAGAAGTTTTGTTGGGCACCAACAAATATCCCAACAAAAACGACAAAATGAAACACGATTTGGAATTGTACCCCTTCGTAAAACAAAATCCGCGCAAAACCTTAATCACCCCAATTATTGAAAAGCGTTTGGCTGAAAAACTGGAACAGGAACGTTTATCCCAAGAAGTATAATCATGAGAAAGGATATTCAACATATAGAATTAGGAAAAAGGGAAAAAGAAACCCGAGGGGAAGCCGAACTGAGCGAAGCTAAAGGGATAAGCAATAATCCCGACAACCAACAACCGAGAACCGACAACTTTTTGACTGCAGAAAACATTGAAGTAAAATCTACTTATACTAAAGAAGACATTGCCGATTTAGAACACCTGGGTTTCGGAGCCGGATTTGCGCCTAACCTTCGCGGACCGTATGCCACGATGTACGTGCGTCGTCCGTGGACGATTCGCCAATATGCAGGGTTTTCAACCGCCGAAGAAAGTAATGCTTTCTACCGCAGAAACTTAGCCGCCGGACAAAAAGGGTTGTCAGTCGCTTTCGATTTGGCCACACACCGAGGTTATGATTCCGACCATGAAAGAGTTGTGGGAGATGTGGGAAAAGCCGGAGTTGCGATAGATTCCGTGGAAGATATGAAGGTTTTGTTTGACCAGATTCCATTGGGCGAAATGTCGGTTTCTATGACCATGAACGGTGCGGTTTTACCTATTATGGCTTTCTATATAGTCGCTGCCGAAGAACAAGGTGTTTCGCCGGAGCAACTTTCGGGAACGATACAAAACGATATTTTGAAGGAGTTTATGGTGCGTAATACTTATATTTATCCACCTACACCTTCGATGAAAATCATCGCTGATATTTTTGAATACACGAGTAAAAAAATGCCGAAATTCAACTCGATTTCCATTTCGGGTTACCACATGCAGGAAGCCGGAGCTACCGCCGATATTGAATTGGCCTACACTTTAGCCGATGGTTTAGAATACATCCGAACTGGTTTGGCTACCGGAATGAAAATCGATGAGTTCGCGCCTCGTCTTTCTTTCTTTTGGGCGATTGGTATGAATCACTTTATGGAAATTGCCAAAATGCGCGCCGGTAGAATGTTGTGGGCAAAACTCCTAAAACAATTCAACCCAAAAGACGAAAAATCATTGGCACTCAGAACCCATTGTCAAACCTCGGGTTGGAGTTTGACCGAACAAGATCCGTTTAACAATGTGGCACGAACCGCTGTTGAGGCCGCTGCGGCTGCTTTTGGCGGAACACAATCGTTGCATACCAATGCTTTAGACGAAGCCATTGCATTACCTACCGATTTCTCGGCCAGAATCGCCAGAAACACCCAGATATTTTTACAGGAAGAAACTAAGATTTGCAAAACCGTTGACCCATGGGCCGGCAGTTATTATGTAGAAAGCTTAACCGCAGAAATTGCCGAAAAGGCTTGGGCGTTAATTGAAGAAGTAGAATCCTTAGGCGGCATGACCAAAGCCATCGAAGCGGGTATTCCTAAACTTAGAATTGAAGAAGCCGCCGCTCGTAAACAAGCGCGTATCGACAGTGCCCAAGACATCATCGTGGGTGTCAACAAATACCGTTTGGACAAAGAAGATCCGTTGCACATCTTAGATGTCGATAACCAAATGGTGCGCAAACAACAAATTGAGCAGTTACAACATATCAAAGCCACACGTGATAATGACAAAGTCAAAGCGTGTTTGGCCCAATTAACCGACTGTGCGAAAAACGGAAACGATAATTTATTATCTTTAGCCTTAGAAGCAGCCCGAAACCGAGCTACCTTAGGAGAAATCAGTGATGCCTTAGAGGAAGTTTTCGGACGCTATAAAGCACAAATCAGAAGTTTTAGTGGCGTGTACAGCAAAGAAATTAAAAACGACGAGAGCTTTGAAAAAGCCAAACAATTAGCCGACGCTTTCGCCAAGAAAGAAGGTCGCCGACCGCGTATTATGATTGCCAAAATGGGACAAGACGGTCACGACCGCGGTGCCAAAGTGGTAGCCACCGGTTATGCCGACGTAGGGTTTGACGTAGACATCGGACCTTTATTCCAAACTCCTGAAGAAGCAGCGAAACAAGCCGTGGAAAACGACGTGCACATCTTAGGCGTTTCCTCGTTAGCGGCCGGACATAAAACCCTTGTTCCCCAAGTAATCGAGGAACTCAAAAAATACGGTCGCGAAGACATTATGGTCATTGTAGGCGGAGTAATCCCCGCTCAAGATTACCAATTCCTCTTTGACTCAGGAGCCGTAGCGGTTTTTGGTCCGGGAACAAAAATCAGCGATGCTGCGATTCAGATTTTGGAGGTTTTGTTGGAAGACTAAACCTGACAGGTATAGTATCAGAATCAATTCATTTAAAAAAAAATGAAACTATTCCAAGGATTTATCGTAACTTAGTAAGTCTAAAAATCTTCACTGATACACCATGATGATTACCGGAAAAAATAACGAGCCCATCATACTCATCATTGTGACAAGTATTGTCGTGTATTCTATTATACGAGGCAAGAAGCTAAGTTATTTGGGTCACCGTTGGCGACACCACATCATTAAACCTTCTATGAAGACCCTTCGGATGAAGTCGGTAGTAGATCGCGAAATAAAGAGAGAAATTTATAAGAAAAGCAATTCATGTCTTTAGCATAACTTCACTCCATAAATGCACCCATTTCGGCAAAACAAATCAAAGGGAAAAGGATAAAATACCACGCGCACTTTTTTATATCCATCTAAATTTCATACTTTTAGGTCTTCAATTGCAAGGAGATTAATGTCATCCTAAGTCAATTGTGATACAGTTGTTATGAAAAAATGGTTTTACAGATTAACCCTTGTTTTGTTTTTGCTATGCCCCATAACAGGCTTTAGCTTTACCATTACGGTAACCGCAACCCAAGAAACTTGTGCCGGTAACGGAACCATTACCATCAATGTAAGCAACCCCGATCCTGCCGGTTCAATTGTTTACGTTGTTTATAAATTACCCAATCTTACGACTCCGTTCGCTTCTTCTACTTCAAATATAATCAACGGTCTAACCGCAGGAGACTATCATATAGTTGTCCGAGAAACAGTTGGAAGCACCACTACTATACAAGAAGCCGACATAACCATCAGTAGCACCGTAACTTCTTTGACCTATACCGTGCAAGTCACTAATGAAGCTTGCTCTGACAACAGTACAGCCATAGTCAATGTCATTTCGGGTACCGCTTCAATCTATGAAATTTTCTCGGGTCCGATAACCTTTCCGCCCCAATCCTCTAATACGTTTCCGGGTCTGCCAACGGGTGTTTACCGTATAAAGGTTATAGACCATTGCGGCAATGCCTTAGTACAAACCTTTGTTGTTGATAGCAACCCCGAAGGATTGAATATTACCGCTCCCGATTTTAGCAATACTGTTCCGCCATCCTGTAACGCTATAGTGGCATCTCATACAATAACTCAGGCTTCCGGAACTGTAATTGCTTATCCGTTAACCATTCAATACGTCCTTTATTTGCCCGGAGGTACAGTTGATAACAGAAATATTATTTTAAATACGGGAAACCCAAATTCAGAAGTATTAACCCAAACAATTCCTTTTTTTGTCAACCAAAATTATCCTTACCAAATTCACATAACCGATGCCTGTGGCGTTACCTATCCTTTTAATTTTGTGGTAACCAATGACATTGTTTTAGATGTCAGTGTTCAGGATTTGGAATGTGACCAGCATTATTTCATTCTAACCACACTCAACAACGTAGGCAATTATACTTTGAATTTTGATGTGGCACCGGCGGGTTTTGACCCGGTGACTTTTAATACCAGCTATCCCGGACCTTTTACCCAAGCGGCGCAAGTTTTCGGGAGTCAAACACAACCCGTACCTATAGGTGATTACACCGTTACAGCAACCGATATGTGTGGCAAAATCACCACTTTCGAATTTGAAGTCGAATCCGATCCGCCGCAACCGAATATAGTGGGGAACAATCGTGGTTGTGTTTCCAGTGATGGGCAAATCATCGCTTTTCTTTCGCCAAATGAAATTACAGCGGCCACGGTAACTTCGGCTCCTGCCGCCTATCCTTTTGCAATGCCTCACAACGTCTCAGCCTTAATTAATGCCGGTGGCGTTTTAGTGATTGATCCCGTACCCTTTGGAAATTACACCTTAGATTTAACCGATGAATGTGGCAATATCTTGGAAGGACTGACGGTTTCGGTTTTGCCTTACGAAGATTTAGGCGTCTCTTCCAACATATTGCCGGGATGTGACCGTGGAAGTGGCTCAGTCGAAATCAGCAGTAACAATGGGAATTTGACTTCGGTAATCATTACCAATGCCCCAAGTAACTTTCCCTTTCCGTTACCTTACAATGTCACCAATCATATTGTGGCTTCGGGCAAACTTTATCTTAACAATCTTCCGGCTGGAAATTATGTTTTTAACACCACCGACAGTTGTGGTTTTACAAAATCATCAACAATAACGATTGAAGGCTATACGGTTACCAACAGTTCTTTTTCACTGGTTGTTGGTTGTGGTTCTTTTGATTTACCGCTTTCTTTTTCAAGTAATCTAACCGGTGCCGAAACATTTTGGCTACAAAAATTACTCGACCCCAACACCGATACTTGGGGACATCCCGAAACTGAAACAACTTATGTTCCTAATACCGTTCCCGATACTACAACCGGAATTCCGTTGCAAAATAACACTACCAATTTGAATTTGATTTTTAACGGCATATTCAGAATCGTACACCACTTTACTTCTTACAACAATGGCAGTGACATCAATGCAAATATTGTTGCCAATGAAATAAAAGACTGTGTAGAAATTTTGGCACCAACATTAACTTTTGACCGGGTTCTGAACATCATAGATGTTTATCGGGTACCATGTACTACAAATGGTAATCTTGACATTATCCTTTTTACTACCGGCGAACCACCATTGCATTTTACCATCATCGAAAAAGATGGCAATCCATTCTTTATTGACAATGGCACCTCAAACGTTTTTTATAATTTAGAACCTGCGATTTATAAATTCCAAATTGAAGACAGTTGTGGCAATACAATTATCCGCAATTTTGATGTTTCTGATTTGGAGTCCTTGGTGGTTGTATATCCTTCATGTAATATGGTGAATTGCTCAACCAACATATCCGGAAACGAAACTTTTAACTTATCGACTCAAACGGCAACCATAATGGGAATTCAATCGCCAACCAACTATACCATTTCTTATCACATCAGCTTGACAGATGCCGAGAATAACACCAATCCTATAACCAATATTACAAATTTTAATCCCGCTACAAATCCGCAAACCGTGTATGTGAGATTGATTTTTAATCAGTTTCCCAATTGCTATCAAACCGGCTCTTTTGATTTGATCACCGGTCAAAAACCAAGAATTCCTTTAAGTCCTGAATATTCACTTTGTGATGGGCAACCGGTAGCACTTGATGCCGGTATCGGAAACTTGCCAACCACAACTTATACTTGGTCAAACGGTGTAACTGACGCTGTTGTTACCATCAGCGAACCGGGAACTACCAACATTTCGGTAACGGCCACTAACGAATTTGGCTTGTGCAACAATAGCCCTCAAACCTGTAGTACCTCTAGTGATATTGTGGTGAACATTGTTATAGTTCCGGAAATTGATTTTGTAGAAACTTATGATTGGACCTCCAATGACAATGGCATTACTGTGGTTACAACCCAAACAGGCGATTTTGAATATTCAATTGATGGAATTACTTACCAAACCGATAATAATTTTACTCATTTATTGCCGGGTCTTTATACGGTATATGTTCGTGACATTAATGGTTGTCAAATTGTAACCGAAGAAGTTTGGCTGCTTAATTACCCTCATTATTTCACTCCAAACGGCGATGGGATACACGATTATTGGTATATTAAAAATTCTGAAAACGAGCCTAATTTTCAAGTTTATATTTACGACCGTTATGGCAAACTCATTACCGGATTTCCGTCAGGCAGTATCGGTTGGGATGGCACGCTTAACGGAAAAATGCTTTTTTCCGACGATTACTGGTTTGTGGTGCATCGTGAAGACGGTAGAATCTTAAAGGGTCATTTTACCCTTAAAAGATAAATAAATTTAATTGCAAAATTCTGACCAGAAAACAATTCCGATTTAAAAACAATCTGATATCCAATAAATTATAACTATCTTTAACCACCCTTAATCTTGTGGAGTAACCTAAAATTACTAATCATTAAAACCAATAATTTTATGAAAAACAAGATTTTAAAAGGGATTGTATTAGGTATAATTATGACCATTGTCATTGCCTGTAATCCCAAAAAAGAAGAAGTTGCTGCCGAACCAGAAGCAGTTGACACCGAAAAAATCAAAGCTGAACTTCAAGCCATGGAAAATGCCTTTGCCGATGCCGTTAATTCGGGAAAACCAGAAACCATAGCGTATTATTCAGAGGACGCTACCAGTTATGCGCAAAACAAATCACCTTTGGTAGGCAAAACTGCAATTGACAAATCAATCAAAGAAGAAAATGAAAGTATGCCAAAAGGAGGCAAAGTTACCTATACCGTTAATGAAGTGCATCCGTCAAGTGATGGTAATATGGTAGTGGAATTTGGCAGCTATAAAGTGGTTGATTCAACTGACGCGGTTAAAGCAGACGGAAACTACATGAGCTTATTTCATAAAAAAGACGGAAAATACGTTTGTGTTCGAGACATGAGCGCTTCTATTTTACCGATAAATAAAAAATAAATCCAATATACCCAATCAAAGCACTTCTGAAAAGAGGTGCTTTTTTTGCGTAAAAAATAAATATGCCCCGAATTATTCCGAATTATACAAAATATCATTACTTTTATAATTCCCCAGTCTTGTTGCATAACCTAATTAAGTAACCAAAACCTCAACTTTATGAAAACCAAGATTTTAAAAAGTGCTATTTTAGGAATGATATCCATTCTGTTTTTTGCTTGTCAGCCCAAAAAAGAAGAAGCTGTAGCTATAGACAAAGAGCAAATCAAAAACGAAATTCAGGCTCTTGAAAACAAAATGGCCGAAATGTTTAATGATCGAAATGTAAATGCCGGTGAATATTATGCCGATGATGCTGTTACTTTCTCTCAAAACAAACCGCCAATTGTAGGCAAAATGGAAATTGAAAAATCAATTAAAGCTGATTTAAACAATTTCCCAAAAGGCTATCAAATTGCTTTCGTAGTCAATGAAATATTACCTTCTTCTGATGGCAATCAGGTTGTAGAAATAGGAAATTACAGAGTCTCAGACTCAACAAGTGCGCCACTATATACAGGAAATTACATTGCAGTATTTGAAAAAAGAGACGGCAAATACCTTTGTGTAAGAGACATGTCAGCCTCTGATAAAAACAAAAATGAAGAAGCCAAAAAAGAATAACCACCGCATTTCTATAAATTAAAAAGCACTTCAATCGAGGTGCTTTTTTTATCTTTACCAAAAACAAATTCATGTCCAAACTCCCTCATATCGGCACGAGTATTTTCACGATAATGTCGCAAATGGCTACAGAATATCAAGCCATAAACCTATCACAAGGATTTCCGAATTTCCCCGTCGATAAACGCTTGACAGCGATTCTAGCTAAACATGCCAAAGAAAATGTCCATCAATATACACCCATGAGCGGTTTGCCTTCACTTTTGGAAAAAATTGCTTTATTAACCCAACAGTCGTATGGTAGAAACGTTTCCCCAAAAGAGGAAATTTTAATCACTGCCGGCGCAACTCAAGGTATTTTTGCCTCCATTCAAGCATTGGTACAAGCCCATGAAGAAGTCATTATTCTTGATCCGAGTTATGATTGCTATGAAGCGCCTATTTTATTGAGCAATGCCAAACCCATAAGAGTTTCCCTCAACGATGACTTTACCCCAAACTGGGAAGTGATTTTTACAGCTGTGAATGAAAAAACCAAACTCATCATTATCAACAATCCTCATAACCCGACAGGGAAAATGTGGACGGAAAATGATTTTGTTCAATTAGAGAAACTCGTTGACGCCTATCCTAACCTATTAGTTCTTTCAGATGAAGTGTATGAATACATTACTTTTGAAAAACCTCATATTTCAGTACACCATAGGCCAAAATTGTGGCATCGCAGTATTTCCGTTTCTTCTTTCGGGAAATCATTTCACATCACCGGTTGGAAAATTGGCTATGTCATTGCACCGGAACCTATCATGAGAGAAATCAAAAAAGTGCATCAGTTTTTGGTGTTTAGTGTCAGCAGTATTGCCCAACATGCCTTGAATGACTATATTGATTGGGTGGATGTGAAAGCCTTGGGTGCATTTTACCAACAAAAAAGGGATTTTTTCAGCAATCTGATGAAAGCCACTAAACTTGATCTTCTCCCCTGTGAAGGCACTTATTTTCAAGTCGCTTCCTATGCGAATATTTCTGAAGAAAAGGATTTGGATTTTACCAAAAGACTGGTCACCGAATTAGGTGTAGCCACTATCCCAATTTCGATTTTTTATGCCAATGGGAATGACAATAAATGCATTCGTTTTTGCTTTGCCAAAGATGACGAAACCCTTTTAAAAGCTGCAGAACGCTTGATGAAACTGTAAAAAAAGTCATAGTTGTTTACTAGATGTCAACCTCATTTTAAATAAGTAAACTCAAAAAAATCTATTTTTGGGATATGAATCTATGTAAATCCTTTTTGTTTTTACTCTTGCTTTTCTTCTGTGGTGATGGTTATGCTCAATCATCTCCCAACAAGTTATTGCAAAAAGGTTGGGCCGAACTCGTCAAAGACAATGAAACTGAAGCTTTCAAACATTTCTGGGAAGCCAATGAAAAAGCCACCAAAGACAAAAACGTCAAAGACAAAGCCGATGCCCTATTTTACCTTGGGATTTGCTCTTATGGTTCAAGTTTGGAAAAAGGACTTCAATTTGCCACACAAGCTTTAGACCAATACAAAAAATTGGAAAAAACCCAGAGCGAAGAAGCCAAAATCGGACGCTACAAATGCCTGCAACTTATCAGCACGATATACAGCCGGCAAAAAAAATATGAAGATGCCAAGCGACTCAGCTTAGAAGTTGTCGACGAACTCAAAGACAAAAAGGACAGCACCGGAACTTTGGGCTTAGCCTATAACAGTTTGGGCGGATTATACGAATTGGAAAACGATTCGGAAACAGCAGAACAGTATTTTAAATTGGCTTTACTGGAGTTTGAAAAATGGAACAATCTGGCTTATTTACCAACGACTTATTTGAAATTCGGGGAAATGGCCAAACAAAAAAACCAGCAAGAGAAGAGCCTGAATTACTTCCAAAAAGCACTGGAATTGGCCGAAAACACGCAAAACAAACAAGCACAAGTTTATGCTTTGATTGCACTTGGCAAATGGTATTTGAATTTTGAAAACAACTTTATTGTCGCCGAAAATTATTTTGACAAAGCCAGAATTATCGCCATTCCGCTTACCGATAAACTATTTGAAATCAAAACCATAGAAGGTTTAATTGAATTGAAAAAGAAACAAAATGATTTCCAAAAAGTGAGTCAGCTGCAAGAAGAAGTCATCAAAATTAAAGACAGTTTCTATTCCTTTGAAAGAGAACAAATCGTAAAAAGTCTGGAAGTGCAATTTGAAGTTTCCGAAAAAAACCGAAAGTTGGAACTTATTTCTAAAGAACAAGAAGTTTCAAAATTGACCAATTACCTTTTGATTACTTTGCTGGCTCTGCTGATTCTCGTCTTTACCATTTTGTATTTTTTCCTCCAAAGAATCAACAAACGAGATAAACAATTACTCAAGACTAAAGAAGAATTGGTTTCATTGATGGAAGAACAAAAACACCTGAAAGAACAACAATTCCAAAACGATATCGAACACAAAGAAAGTCAGCTAAGTGCCGTGACCATTCAAATGATTGAAAAAAATGAAATTTTGGACGAAATCAAAAACATCATCAGCAAAAAAACGCCCAACTCGGAAGTTGAGCTCAAAAAACTGGTGAGCAAGTATACTATTCAAGACAACAATTGGCGCGACTTTGACCATTATTTTGAGAGCGTAAATAAAAACTTCTACACACGATTGAAACAAAAATACCCTGACATCAGCGCAAACGATTTGAAAATTTGTGCCCTAATCAAATTGAACCTTTCCATCAAAGAAATGGCTTCCATACTCAATATTTCTCCCGATAGTGTCAAAACAGCGCGGCACCGATTGCGAAAGAAACTCCAACTCAACACTGAAGAAAACCTAACCGACTTCATACTGTCTGTTTAACAATGACTTACCGCCTTTTTTACGACAAAAAACATCGACTTGTTTACCTATTGTTTACCTGAATTTTGCTTGTAATCAAAATCTAATCAGTACTTTTGAATTTGTAAATTGCTATGAAAAAGTTACTTTAATCAAATCGGTGCTAATTATGAAACAGCATTATCTTCTTTTAAGTATTGTTTTATTACTCTCTTCTACCATTAATGCCCAAGTGGTTAATGGAAATTTTGAAACCGTAAAGCCTAATCTACTACCGAGTAATTGGGGTATGAATTTTACGCAACCGGTAAGTATAGATACCCAAAGCGGTGGAATGGTAACCAACCAAATTCAATATACTACGAACATACCTTCGATGGTTTATGCTGTTACCGATTCACAAAACGGACAATTTGCTATGGAAATTTCTAATGCTTTCAACACCACTCAAAACCAAGTAATTCCGGGAAGTGCAACCATTTTCAGTGATGCCAACCAAGATTTCCCGGGTTGGAATGCAGGTATTCCCATTGCAGTAAACGCTCAAGTTTACATGATTGGTTTTTACTATAAATTTTTACCCGTAGGGAATGATATTGCCGAGGCCAAAATCGAAGTTTTTGACAACAATGGTGCTTTAATAGGCAATGCCGAAGTAGATATTATGGGAACAAATAACCAATTTGAATACGTTTATATGCCAATAAATTTCACCTCAAATGCAGTAAAAGATTTTATGACTATAAGCTTTTCCATGGCAAAAGAAGGTTCTACGCCTACTTTCGGCAGTCGTTTATTGGTTGACAATGTGGTAACCAATTTTGAAGCTTTGGATTTGTTAGACACACCGATTTCGGCAGAATTCTTAATGTATCCGACATTGGCAGACCACGAATTAAATATCATTCCGGGACATTTACAAAGTGACTTGATTGACTATAAAATTATCGATACCCAAGGAAAAATCATCAAACAAAATACGACTGTTCATGACACAAATTACATCTATACCATGGATGTAAGCCAGTTAAATTCGGGAATGTACTTTTTACAAGCAACTTCAAATACCGGTAGCATTACTAAAAAATTTATCAAAAAATAGAGCGAGTTAATAAGCCATGTTGAACAAGCCGGATTGAAAAGTAATTACTTCAATCCGGTTTATTTTTTTTCTGAAGTCGAAGTTTATATCTTTACTAAAAAATAAAACTTTATGGATTTTTCAGCAAAAATGCTTCGCGATAATGCCTTGGCAGACAAAGTAATTGTAGTAACGGGTGGCGGAAGTGGCTTGGGCAAAGCCATGACCAAATACTTTTTGGAACTGGGTGCCAAAGTTGCCATCACTTCAAGAGATATCGAAAAACTTAAAACCACCGCAACCGAACTAGAAACGGAAACCGGTGGAAAATGTTTGCCTTTACAATGCGATGTGCGTCATTATGACCAAGTCGAAGCCATGCTGGCGGAAGTGTTGAAAACCTTTGGCAAAGTCGATATCCTATTGAACAATGCAGCCGGAAACTTCATTTCACCAACTGAAAGATTATCAGCCAATGCTTTTGATACCATTATAGATATTGTTTTAAAAGGTTCTAAAAACTGTACACTCGCTTTCGGAAAACATTGGATAAACACCAAACAAACCAACTGCAATGTTCTAAACATTGTCACTACTTATGCTTGGACAGGTTCCGGTTATGTAGTACCAAGTGCTACTGCCAAAGCCGGTGTTTTAGCCATGACCCGTAGTTTGGCTGTAGAATGGGCCAAATACGGGATCCGCATGAACGCTATTGCTCCGGGACCATTTCCTACCAAAGGTGCTTGGGACCGATTATTACCCGGCGATTTAGCCGAAAAGTTTGACATGGCCAAAAAAGTGCCGTTGCGAAGAGTGGGTGACCATCAGGAACTGGCGAATCTCGCCGCTTACATGGTTTCCGATTTCTCGGCTTACATCAATGGTGAAGTCGTAACCATCGACGGTGGCGAATGGCTTCAAGGTGCAGGACAGTTCAATATCTTGGAAAAAATTCCTCAAGAAATGTGGGACATGTTGGAAATGATGATTAAGAATAAAGGAAATAAGTAGACTTTATAAGATTAAAAAGGGCGATGTTTTATACCCAAAAAAACTTATTTCTAATCCCTTTTCTCTTATCCCTCTATTCTTCAAAACTTTACCTAAATGTTAACAAATAAGCCTTGACAAACCCATAATTAATCGTATTTTTACGGCTCAAAATTGACTATATATAAATGGGTAAAATCATTGCAATTGCCAACCAAAAGGGTGGTGTCGGGAAAACAACAACTTCGGTTAATCTTGCGGCATCATTGGGTGTTTTAGAAAAAAAAGTGTTACTGATTGATGCTGATCCGCAAGCCAACGCCAGTTCAGGTTTGGGCATCGATGTGGAAAGTGTTGAAATTGGAACTTACCAAATTTTAGAACACAGTAATACTCCGGAAGAAGCCACAATTGCTTGCACAGCGCCCAATGTTTGGGTGGTTCCGGCACATATTGATTTGGTGGCCATCGAAATCGAATTGGTCGACAAAGAAAACCGAGAATACATGCTCAAACAAGCCTTGGAAAGCGTAAAAGACCAATACGATTATATTTTGATTGATTGTGCGCCATCCTTAGGTCTATTGACTTTAAACGCTTTAACTGCAGCGGATAGTGTAGTGATTCCGATTCAGTGTGAATACTTTGCTTTGGAAGGTTTAGGAAAATTGCTGAACACGATTAAAAGCGTCCAAAAAATACACAATCCCAATTTAGATATCGAAGGGCTTTTACTAACCATGTATGACTCTCGTTTGCGTTTGTCCAATCAAGTGGTAGAAGAAGTGCAAAAGCATTTTAATGATATGGTATTCAAAACCATTATCCAACGCAATGTAAAATTGAGTGAGGCGCCAAGTTTTGGAGAAAGTATCATCAATTTTGACGCTACGAGCAGAGGTGCTACCAACTACTTAAGTTTGGCACAAGAAATTATCAAGAAAAACACCAAATAAGCCATGGCAAAAGCGGTAAAAAAACAAGCCTTAGGAAGAGGATTATCTGCCCTATTGAAAGATCCTGAAAACGATATCAAATCGGTAAACGATAAAAATGCCGATAAGGTCGTTGGCAATATCATCGAATTGGATATTGAATCGATTGAAATCAATCCGTTTCAGCCTAGAACTAACTTCAATGAAGAATCTTTACAGGAATTAGCGTCTTCCATCAAGGAATTAGGGCTTATCCAACCGATTACCGTTCGTAAGTTGGACTTCAATAAATACCAATTGATTTCGGGAGAACGCCGTTTACGCGCTTCCAAATTGGTCGGATTAACCACTGTTCCGGCATACATCCGAATTGCCAATGACAATGAGTCACTGATTATGGCTTTGGTGGAAAATATTCAGCGTCATGATTTAGACCCGATTGAAATTGCCTTGTCTTACCAAAGATTAATTGACGAAATCCAATTGACTCAAGAGCAAATGAGTGAACGTGTGGGTAAAAAACGCTCCACCATCACTAACTACCTGCGATTATTGAAGTTAGACCCGATTATCCAAACCGGAATTCGTGACGGATTCATCAGTATGGGACACGGTCGTGCGATTATCAACATTGAAAACCAAGACGTACAAACAGACATTTACCAAAAAATTGTCAGCCAAAATCTATCGGTTCGTGAAACCGAAGCTTTGGTTAAAAACTACCAAGACAGTTTAAAACCTGCGGCTGCTAAAGCCAAAAAAGGAGAGAGTTTTGCCATTGCGGAAGACCAAAAAAAGGCCATCACCAATTTCTTCGGAACCAAAATCGATGTAAAAGTGGCCGGAAACGGTAAAGGTAAAATCACCATTCCTTTTCACTCTGAGGAAGATTTTAACCGCATTATCAAATTAATCAAAGGTTAGTGACTAGGCTGTTTTACATAGTTGTTCTTTGCTTTCTGATAGGAAATCACAATCTTTATTCACAACAAACAGTGGAAGGTTTGGTGATCAAAGACAGCACCAAACTGAAAGAAATAGATCCGCTAACGCCTTCAAAAGCCGCTTTTTACTCGGCTATTTTGCCCGGATTGGGTCAGGCGTACAACAAACGATACTGGAAAATTCCCATCGTTTACGGTGCCATCGGAACCAGCATGTACTTTTACCTCGACAACAACAAAAAATACCACAGTTATCGTGATGCTTACAAAAGAAGATTGGCCGGATTTAGCGGTGATGAATATGATTACTTGGATGATTCCCGATTGGTACAAGCCCAACGTTTTTACCAAAGAAACAGAGATTTGTCGCTCTTGGTCACTTTAGGCTTTTATATTTTAAACATTGTAGATGCCAATGTAGATGCCCATTTGATACAATTCAATGTAAACGATAAACTATCGGTAGCACCGGATATTTACCAAAACGATTTTACGGCCAGACCTAATCTGGGCCTAACTTTAAATTTCAAGTTCTGATGAAAATTGCACTTCTGGGATACGGAAAAATGGGCAAAGTGATTGAGAGAATCGCTTTAGAAAGAGGTCACGAAATTGTACTCAAAAAAGACGAAAGCAACACTTACGAAGGATTGGAAACTGCCGATGTCGCTATTGATTTCAGCGTACCAATGGTCGCGGTTGATAATATCACGAAAGCATTTCATCTCAATATTCCGGTAGTTTGCGGGACTACGGGTTGGTTAGAGCGTTATGATGAAGTAGTCAAATTATGCCAAGAAAAAAACGGCGCATTTTTATACGGTTCTAATTTTAGTTTGGGTGTGAATTTATTTTTTGAACTGAATAATTATTTGGCCAAAATGATGGCACGATTCTCTTCGGTGTACAAAGTTTCGATGGAAGAGATTCACCATACCCAAAAACTCGATTCTCCCAGTGGAACGGCTATTTCTTTGGCCAAAGGCGTTATCGAAAATTCAGCTTACACTTCTTGGACGGAAGAAGCTGCCGGTGAAAACCAAATTCACATCGAAGCCAAACGTATCGAAAATGTACCCGGAACACACAGTGTTTACTACAGTTCTGACGTAGATTTTATCGAAATCAAACACGTAGCGCATAACAGAGAAGGTTTTGCATTAGGCGCTGTTTTAGCAGCCGAGTGGATTCAGGGCAAAAAAGGCGTTTTCTCGATGAAAGATGTCCTTGATTTAAAATAACCAAAACTTAAAATTGTAACAATAGTTTAGTTTGATAAACTTATAACCAAATAAACTTTTAAACCCAATATTATGTCAACATATCAATGGTTTGTATTTTTCCTGATTGTTCAGGTGATTCACGGATTAGGAACTTGGAAATTATACGAAAAAGCAGGAAGAAAAAGATGGGAAGCCTTTGTACCGGTTTATAACGCCATTGTTTTAATGCGAATCATAGGCAGACCAACGTTGTGGACTTTACTCCTATTCATTCCTATCATTAACCTGATAATGTTTCCGGTAATATGGGTAGAGACTTTGAGAAGCTTTGGCAAGAAATCTACAGCAGATACTTGGTTGGGGATTTTCACTTTTGGTCTTTACATTTATTACATCAATTATACTCAAGACGTAAATTACATATCCGACAGAAGTTTAGTTTCTACCACTAAAACCGGTGATACTATCAGTTCACTCCTTTTTGCTATTGTAGTCGCTACATTGGTTCATACTTATGTGATGCAGCCTTTTACAATTCCATCGTCCTCGTTGGAGAAATCTTTACTCGTAGGGGATTTCCTCTTTGTAAGTAAATTTCATTATGGCGCGAGAATACCAATGACCACAGTAGCCGCTCCAATGGTTCATGACACTCTTCCTTTTGTTAAAATAAAATCATATTTATATGACGATGACAATCCTCAATCTTGGAAGAACAAATTACAACTTCCCTATTTTAGATTTCCAGGATTTGAAAAAATAGAGAATAGCGACATTGTCGTTTTTAATTGGCCAAGGGATACATTATTTCACATGTATAAACCTGCTGACAGAAGATACAGTAAGCCAACAGATAAAAAAACCAATTATGTAAAACGTTGTGTTGGAATTCCCGGTGACAGTTTGCAAATCAAAAACGGTATCGTTTTTATTAATGGGAAAGAATTAATTTTACCTGAGAGAGCAAAACCACAATTTGGTTTCAATGTTAAATTAAAGGAAAATTTATCACAAGGATTTATCGATCAATATGACATTAAAGAATTTAATACCGGTATCAAAGTTGAACGTAAGCTTTGGGACAATACAGTTGTAAAAGACTACTTGGATAAAGAAGGTTATAATTTGAACGAATTGTATAAGGATTCAACTGAAGTGTATGTTTTGGGTAGCATTGATGAAGATTTAATAAAAAAATTAAATCTTAGGAGTTCATTAAATTTTTTCCAAGCCAATTTAACACAAGAGATAGCTGACCAACTTAAGAAAGATTCCAGAGTTGAAAGTATTAACCGTTATTTAAAAACTGGTGCTGAAGATGGAATCTTCCCAGATTTTCCAGACAGAAAACCTTCTGTAACCAACAATTGGAACAGTGATAATATGGGACCAATTTACATCCCTGAAGCTGGAAAAACGGTTAATTTAAACTTACAAACATTACCTTTTTACAAAATCATTATTGGAGAATACGAAAAAAATGATTTGAAGGTAATTGGTGATGACATATATATCAATGATCAAAAAGTAACTTCTTATACCTTCAAACAAAACTATTATTGGATGATGGGAGACAATAGAAATAACTCTTTAGACGCGCGTTATTATGGATATACTCCGGAAGATCATATCGTTGGAAAACCGGTATTTATTTGGATGAGTTGGGATTCTAACGGAAGTGGACTCAATAAAATCCGTTGGAACAGACTATTTACCACCGTAAACGGCGAAGGCCAACCAGAATCCTATTTTAAATACTTCTTAGGCTTAGTTGCTTTGTATGTTTTGGGTGATTATTTTTGGAAAAGAAGAAAAGCGAAGGCGTAGTTTAAATGTTTGAAACGGTTTAAGTGTCAAGAGTTGTTATCAAAATAAACATGATTAAACTATTCAAATAACCAAATGAACAATATCCTCATTCACCCATGCTATTTCCCATCCATCAGTCATTTTGCGGCCATCGCTCAAAGTGATTTGGTGACTTTTGAAATGGATGATAATTTCCAAAAGCAAACCAACCGCAACCGAATGTACATTTACAGTCCAAATGGCATTCAGTTACTCAATATTCCCATCAAGCATTCTAAAACCGCACACCAAAAGACCAAGGATGTTCGCTTAGAAACTGCTTTTGATTGGCAGAAGCAGCATTTTAAATCACTAGATGCGGCCTATCGCAGTTCGCCTTTCTTTGAGTATTTTGAGGATGATATTCGCCCGATATTTGAAAAGAAACACGAATTTTTGATGGACTTAAATCTGGAAACAATGTCGATAGTATCCAATTGTCTCGGACTGGAATTTGATTACAACGAAACGGAGGAATATTTTCATGAAGTCGACGATAAAACTGATTTCAGAAATTTGGTAAACGGCAAAAAAGACACTTTGCAATTTGAAGCTTACACTCAGGTTTTTGGAGAGAAACACGGTTATTTGAACAACTTAAGCATCTTGGATTTGTTATTCAATGAAGGAAGATATGCTCTGGATTATTTGAAAAAACAATCCCTTACTCCGTAAAAGAAAGCCTCGCCATCACCGGAAAATGATCGGAATTCTCAAACTTAGAGAAGCTTTTAAAACTTTTAACCTTCATTTTCTTGTTGGCAAAAATATAGTCGATACGCGCCGGATAATATTTGAACTTATACGTTTGCCCAAATCCGTTTCCGGCTTCTTCAAAACAATCGTTTAAATCGCCTTTGATGTTTCGGTAGATATAGGAAAACGCACTATTGTTCATATCACCGCAAATGATAACCGGAAATTTACATTCCTTTTTATGGTTGACTAAAACCGCGGCTTGCTGCTCTTGCTTTTTAAATGCCTCTCTGATTCGGCCAAAAACTTGTTGGGATTTGTTTTGGTCAATGGCATCAACGTGTTCTTCAATTTCGTTGACATCCGGTGATATTTTTATCGATTGTAAATGGATATTGTACACGCGAATGGTATCTTTCCCTTTTTTGATATCGGCATAAATAATATTGTTCCCGGCTTCGGGAATCTTAAAATCGCCTTGGTTGAAGATGGGAAATTTGGAAAAAATGGCTTGTCCTGTTTTGATTCGCTTTCCTTCCATAAAAACCGCCTTGTACTTATAAATTCTCAAATCTACTTTGGCATTTTCCGAATATTCTTGTATGCAAAGGATATCCGGGTTTTGTTCGTTTATAAAAGATAAAATCGAATCTCCAACACCGTCATTCGGTAGCCAATCAAATAAGTTGAACAACCGCACATTATAGCTCATTACGGTAAAGTCTTTTTCTTCTTCGGCCAAGTCATTGGAGGAAAACTTGTAAAACTTATTGATAAAAGTAATGCCTAGCAATAAAACCAAACCTGACAGCATAACCTGACGCTTTAGTTGTATCAGCCAATACACAAAGAACAGCGCATTCAAAATCAGGAATAGCGGTAAAATCAAGGTCAGTACCGAAAGTAACGGGAATAATTTTGGCGCTAAAAAAGGCAATACATAGGCCACAAAGGTCAATACAGTCAGCACTATATTGAATCCGAAAACCACTTTGTTAAACCACGATAACTTTTTCAAAAAAATTCCAATTTAAAATTTCCAAATCCCAAACGGGAGATGCGTAAAACAAATATGCAAAGAATAAAACTATTTCCCGGCTTTGAACAGAAATTCTTTCTCTTCGGCGGTCAAACTGTCATACCCTGATTGACTGATTTTATCCAAAATCTCATCAATTTGTTGTTGGGTTTTATCTTTGATTACAATTTTACTTTCTACTTTTTTCTCAGTAGGTCTTTTAGGGGTAACGTGAACTTTCTTAAAAGGTGTCTTTTTCTTGGGGCGGAATAAATGGGAAAAAAAATCAATCACTGCATTGACCGGTTTACTCAAATCGGTACCGTTTTGCAACAACCTAATGTAAATATACCCAAAAAAAGCTCCACTAAAATGCGCAATATGTCCGCCGGTATTGGCCAAACCTATTTGTAATAAAAAAAGCAATAGCGTAACTCCCGTGATATGCCAAAGTTTGACATTGCCAATCAACAACAATCTAATTTCCATTAAAGGCTGATAAGTCGTTGTTGCTACCAATATGGCTATAATAGAGGCAGAAGCACCAACCATCAATGCACTCATCTCCAAGAAATAAAAAGCCGTAATGAAAATTAGTGCCGAAAAAACAGCACTCAAAAGGTACAAACCAAGATATTGCTTTTGGGTAAAAAACGTCAGAAACAAACGGCTGGCAAAATGCAACACCATCATATTAAAAAACAAATGCCAAAATCCGAAGTGAAAAAAAGCATAAGTGAGTACTGTCCACGGTCGGGTTACTACCACACTCGGTTCAGAAGAAACGGCCAACCAAGAAGGATAATCAAAAACACCAACCTTGAATTGGTAAAACAAAGGTATAGACAACAGAAAAACACCCACATTCCAATAAATCATTTTATTGGCAATGCCGCCTATACGGTATTGAAATTTTATGTCGTCAATAATACTGCTCATATCTTAATTCCAACGATTTTTATTGAATGAATTTTTCTTCCAATACCACATCATGACAAAGCCGGTTATGGCGCCACCTATGTGTGCAAAGTGAGCAATTCCCGTTCCTCCGCTACCAAAAATAGAGCTGCCTTTGAATCCTAAAAACAAATCCACGGCAATCAATCCCGGCACAAAATACTTCGCTTTAATAGGAATCGGAATAAACATTATCCCCAATTCAGCATTAGGAAACATAAAAGCAAAAGCGGTTAACAATCCATAAATAGCGCCCGAAGCACCGAGCGATGGTGTGTTAAATGAAAAGAACAATTGCTCAATTGTTGACAAAGGCATCAAATCTCTAAAACTATTATAATCACCCGTAGTCAAAAAAGCATTGATTTGAGCTTGCGGAATATTTGCCTCTTGGAACAACTCTAAAGCTTGTTGGTATTGGTAATAGTTAAAACCTGTATGCAACAATGCCGCTCCCAATCCACAAGAAATATAGAAGAAAATGAATTTTTTAGCTCCCCAAAATTGTTCCAAAGCACTACCGAATGAAACCAAAGCAAACATATTGAAAACAAGATGCATAATGGCGGCCGAGTTTTCTTGATTGTAAACCGGCGCATGCATAAACATAGCGGTAACAGGTTGCCAGATTCTGAAGTTAGGATTTTCAGGATAGAATTCTGAAAACAACTGATAAGCGATATCGCCTACGTAATTGGATCCAATGTAAAATATAATATTGATAATCAGTAACTGCTTAACAGTATCGGTCATTCGCATCATACGCTGAATTTTTTATCTAAATCTTCCACACTCATCGTGATGAAAGTGGGTTTTTGAAACGGCGACACGTTTGGTTCTTTGCAGGCAAAGAGATTGTGCACCAAATTTTCTTGTTCTTTTTCGGTTAAATAGGTTCCGGTTTTTATGGCCAAACTTCGAGCCATCGATTTTGCAATGGTGTCATTTTGGGAAAAACTGTTGTCCGGAATCCCATCTTGTAAATCACGCAATAACTCTTCCAAAACGATTGAAATCTCACTTTCGGTCACATTGACAGGCAACCCTGAAATCAGGACGTTGTCTTCTTCTATGGCTTCGAAAACAAAACCCGTATTTTCCAAAGACGTTTTTAATTCGGCTAACAAAGCCACTTCAGTCGGAGAATAATACAACTGCAACGGAAACAACAACTGCTGACTTGAAGCTTGTTGCACCGTCATGCTCGTTAAAAACTCTTCGTATAAAACACGCTCATGAGCACGTTTTTGATTGATAATCACCATTCCGGATTTAATAGGACTGACGATGTATTTTTTGTGGATTTGATAAGTCCGTTTGACTTCCTGCTCTACTTCATTTTCTTCGAATAAAGATGAAGTCACCGCTTCGTTTTCAAAAGTCATTTCGGCTATCTCTTGTCCGGCTTGTTTTAAACCCACGTATAAGCTTTCCCAACTTGGTTGAACTTCGGGCTTTTTATAATGGGAAGACGAAGCAAAAGATTTACCGGGTTGCTTATCCTCAGCAAACGGATTATAGCTTCTATCAACTTGTATCGTAGGATATTCGGCTTCTTTATTTTGGTATTGATAAGGTGTGTCTAAATTGGGGTCGCGGTCAAAATCCAACACCGGCGCGACATTAAATTGTCCTAAACTGTGTTTGATGGCCGAACGCAAAATGGCATATAACGCATGTTCATCGTCAAACTTAATTTCGGTTTTGGTCGGATGGATGTTGATATCAATTGTATGCGGCGGAACGTCTAAATAGAGAAAATAGCTCGGCTGTGCACCATCTTTTAATAATCCTTCATAAGCCGCCATCACGGCATGGTGCAAATAACCGCTTTTGATAAATCGATTGTTGACAAAAAAGAATTGCTCACCTCGGTTTTTCTTCGAAAATTCGGGCTTCCCAATAAAACCTTGCAGGTTTACGATTTCGGTTTCTTCTTTTACGGGAACTAATTTTTCATTGGTTTTACCCGAAAATATATTAACGATGCGTTGTCTGAAATTGGAAATCGGCAAATTGAACATTTCACTGCCGTTGTGGTACATCGTAAAATGAATATTGGGATGCGCCATTGCTACGCGTTGGAATTCATCAACAATATGGCGTTGTTCAACGGTTTCCGACTTCAAAAAGTTTCTTCGGGCCGGAATATTAAAAAACAAATTCTTCACCGCAAACGACGTGCCTTTGGGCAAAACTGCAGGTTCTTGAGACACAAATTTACTGCCTTCAATGATGATATGAATCCCTAACTCTTCTTGGTCTTGCTTGGTTTTCATTTCCACATGGGCAATCGCTGCTATGGAAGCCAAAGCTTCACCGCGAAACCCTTTGGTGTGCAAGGAAAATAAATCTTCTGCCTGGCGGATTTTAGAAGTGGCGTGACGCTCGAAGCACAAACGCGAATCGGTGACACTCATACCAACACCATTATCAATAACTTGCACCAATGACTTTCCGGCATCTTTGATGATGAGTTTGATATCCGTGGCTTTGGCATCGACCGCATTTTCCAATAGTTCTTTGACTACCGAAGCCGGTCTTTGGACCACTTCACCGGCAGCTATTTGGTTGGCAACATGATCAGGAAGTAATTGAATTATGCTCGACATTCTTTAGTGTTCTGTGTTCAATAATCAGTATTCCGTAGAGAAACCGAAGGTAGCAAATTTAAGGAAAAACAATCGGGATTTTTAGTTAATAATTGGCTAAAAATAAAAAACCTTTCATTGAATTGAAAGGTTATAATTAAGTTGACTGAATATTACTTTTTTTCATCAATCCGAGTAATCAAAAAATCAATTTTCCTATTTAAATCCTCAAAAAAATGATTTGGTGCTTTTATAATAAATTCAAAACCATGACTTAGATTTTCTTTTTCAGGCGTTGGAACTTTCGTAATAGTTTCCTTTTCAAACAATAAATAATTTGTAGGAACTTCTAATGCATCAGCTAACTTTGAGATGTATTCATGTTTTATACTTTTGCCGTGTTCCCAATTTCCGATTGTGGTTTGCGTAACGCCAACAGCATGGGCCAATTCTTCTTGTGATATTCTCTTTCTTTCTCTGAGTAATTTTAGTTTAGTTCCTGTGATCATGACAGTTAAGTTTTAAAAAATTAGCAGTAATATAACGCAAAACAAAGTCGAATAGTATGCAATGTAATAGTTTTTTTTTGTAAAACCTTACATTTTAAGCAAGAAACTTTTTAAAATTAGCAAGAAATTGCTGAAAAACAGCAACAATCTTTTAGGAAACTCTTCCTACAATGGGCAATTTTACAATATCAAAATAATTCGCGAAAAAAGTTTTGTTAATAGAAAAAATTGTCTAATTTTAAAACAATTAAAAATGAAAAATTTAATTTTTGGCTTAATTGCCACGGTAATGTTTGGGTTTATTGGAAACGCTCAAACAAATAAAGATGAATGGAAAAGCATGATGAATATTACGCGTTCATCCATTGATGATATTCTAGATAATACTCGACCAAAGGAAATGGATTTGGAAAATTACAAACAAAAACTTATTTTGGGTGAATTGCAATTAAGTGAAGATTCGAGACGACAAATTGAGCCACTAATGGAACCATTGAAAAAATATGGTCAGGAAATCGCAAATTTACACAAGTTAACTTTTACAGATGATTCTGAATTAATTGCTTTGGCGGCTTTCGAACCTGATTCACCTATTAATGATGGTCAATATGAATTTTCAACATTTGGTTTAACTGGTAGCGAGATTGCAACTTGTGCTCTTGTTGCAATTGGTGCAGATGCATTATATTCATTAGCTTTTTCAGGAGCTACATCATGGAGTGCTGCGGCTTTGACAAGTACATTTTCTGCAGTGGCTAAAAGGTTTCTAGGTCCAATAGGAGTAACTTTTGCAGTAGTCTCGTTTGGGATTTGCATTTTAGAACAATCACAAGATTAAATCTAAAAAATTATTAATATGAACTATACAACTTATTTAATTGGTTTTTTGTGTGTATTATGTATTTATGAGAGAGGCAAGTGGCTCTTAATTTCATACAAGAAGTATCAAACAGACAGTATAAAATCTACACTTTTAGGACAGATTTTGATGTTTATCATTGTTTTAGCAGTTGCTATCTTAGTTTTATACTCTACTTTTCAAATTTAAGTTGTAGTAACTATTTAATGTGAAATTTTTATTTTTTCTTTTCCTATCATTATTTTTGACAAGTAGTGGTCATGCCCAATCCGACCTACAAACCGCTATCAAAGGCGGAGAAATACTGTTAACCGGTTTAAGTATTTTTAAAACTGCCAAGAGTGGCAAATCGGATAGTAAGATTATTGAAAGTGTTTGCGTTAAAAACAAACTGGTTGATAAAATCACTTTCAAGATAGTGGGCAAAGACGAGCAAGGAGACGAGATTAAAAAAGAACTCGTTATCCAAAAAGACGGTAAAGAATGTCTTTTTATATTACCCAAAGGCATTTATACATATGAAATAATACTCCCTAACAAAGAAATTTATAAAAAAGGAGAGTATAAATTCAATGAAGAAGTAGTCATTACTATTAAAGATGACTAAACAAAAAAGGTGTTCTAACGAACACCTTTTTTATTCTGTATTTACATTGTCTTTTTTCTCAAATCCGCCATTTTTATCGCGGCAATGGCCGCTTCCGTTCCTTTATTTCCGTGTATTCCGCCACTTCTATCGATAGATTGTTGTTCGTTATTATCCGTTAATAAACAAAAGATAACCGGCACATCGGTTTGCACATTCAAATCTTTAATCCCTTGGGTCACGCCTTCGCACACAAATTCAAAATGCATGGTCTCGCCTTTAATCACACAACCGATGGTAATTACCACATCTACTTCTTGCGTAACAATCATGCGTTGCGCGCCGTACACCAATTCAAAACTTCCGGGTACATTCCAACGGATAATGTTTTCAGGTAAAGCACCGCAGTCTAACAATGCTTCTTCAGCTCCTTTATACAATCCATTAGTGATGTGATCGTTCCATTCGGAAACTACAATCCCAAACCGAAAGTCTTTCGCGTTCGGTAGGGTACTTTTATCATAGTTGGATAAATTCTTATTTGCTGTGGCCATTCTTTTATGATTTAAAATAAAAAAGGATTAAAGATAGCTCCTTAATCCTTTTGTAAAAATATTTTTTTTGATTTATTGAGCTAAACCAATCAAAGCATCGATTTGTTGTCCTTCCGGAGTCGTATCGAAGTTTTCTTTGATTTCAGTGAAATATTTTAAAGCGTCTGCTTTGTTTCCTAAAGCCAAAGCTGTTTTTCCTGCTTTCAATAAATATCTTGGTCTGGTGAAATCGTTTTGATTGGCATCAGCCGCTTTCAAATAGAATTCTAAAGCTTCTTTTTGTTTGTTTTGTTGGGCATAAGCATCGCCGATAGCGCCTTTTGCCAAAGTGCTTAACATGATATCATCTGAAGAAAATTTCTCCAAACTGCTGATGGCTTCTGCATATTTTCCGGTGTTCAAGTAAGCGATTCCCGCATAATAGTTGGCTAAATTTCCGGCAGCGGTTCCTGAATATTCTTCAGCAATTCTGATTACCCCGAATTTTCCTTCTGAACCGTTTAATACTAAATTGAATAATGAATCCGCTTTAACATCTCCGTCAACCGCTTTTTGGAAGTTTTGTTGGGCTACGAATAATTCATCCGCTGCAGTTTGTTGGTTAGGTTCAGCTATGAATTTCTCATAAGCAAAATAACCTACTACCGCTACCACTACTGCTCCAAGGAAACCCAAGATAAACTTCTGGTTTTTGGCGATAAAATCTTCCGCTCTTGAAGCCGATTGGTCTAACGTATCAAATGCTTTTGCAGTGGTACTGTTTTTCTCATCAACATTTACGTCTTCGATAAAATTGTTGTCTAATTTTTCCGCTTTTTCTTTTGGTGCTTTATATCCTCTTTTGTTAAAAGTTGCCATCTATTTTTAATTTAGTGTGCGCAAAAATAAAATTTTTATTCATATTTAAAAGCTATTTTTGTCGATATTTTTGAATAATTTACACCTCTTTATTCTAATGATGAAGAAGAACCATGATAAATCAACCTTTTTATCTTATAAATAAAGAGTTTAGACACTAATTTCAAACAAAACCAAATTGTTTTTAAAGCGAATTTCAGTACTCAATTACAAAAATTTTTCGGATGCCTCCTTCGAATTTGATGCCAAAATCAATTGTTTCGTGGGTAAAAACGGCATTGGAAAAACCAACATACTCGATGCCATTTATCATTTGGCTAACGGCAAAAGCTACTTCAATCCTTTGGCGGTACAAAACATCAAACACGGAGAAGAGTTTTTTGTTGTGGATGGCGAATTCGAAAAAAACGACCGCTCCGAACAAATCTTATGCAGTTTGAAAAAAGGCCAGAAAAAAATCCTGAAACGCAACAGCAAACTCTATGAAAAGTTCTCTGACCATATCGGTTTTATTCCTTTAGTCATTATTTCTCCGGCCGACCGAGATTTGATTATCGAAGGCAGTGAAACCCGAAGAAAGTTTATGGACAGTGTGATTTCGCAATTGGACAATACGTATTTACAACAACTCATTCAATACCAAAAAATCATCAGCCAACGCAATGCTTTGCTAAAGTATTTTGCCCTCAATCACGTTTTCGAAAAAGACACCTTAAGTATTTATAATGAGCAATTGGACCATTTAGGGAAAGCTATTTTTGATAAAAGAGAACAATTTTTAACCGAGTTCATTCCGATTTTCAATAAATACCATCAGGAAATTACCCAATCTGCCGAAACCGTTCAATTGGTTTATCAAAGCGATTTATTCGAGAAAGACACACTGACATTATTAGAAGAAAACCTCAGCAAAGACCGAGCTCTGCAATATACCTCTGTGGGTGTACACAAAGACGATTTGTCTTTTGAAATTGATAACTATCCAATTAAAAAGTTTGGTTCTCAAGGACAGCAAAAATCCTTTCTGATTGCTTTGAAATTGGCCCAATTTGATTTTGTCAAAAAACAAAGCGGTGAAAAACCGATTTTGCTCTTTGATGACATCTTTGATAAGTTGGATGAATTCCGTGTCAGCAAGATTATCGAAATGGTCAACAATGAAGAATTTGGGCAATTATTCATTTCCGATACGCATCCGGAACGAACAGAAAACATCGTAAAAACGACGCATCAGAGTTATAAAATATTTAATTTGTAGTGTTGTTCTATTTTGTAATTTAGCTGAAAAATTGCAAAACATGAAATCCAAATTACTTTCCTTGCTGTTATTGAGCTTCTTATTCTTAAGTTGTCAGGGACAAACCTCTCCGGCGCTTAAAACCGTTGATGTAAAAACTTTTGCTGACAAGCTAAACTCGACTTCAAACCCACAATTATTAGACGTTAGAACTCCCGCAGAATTCAGTGGTGAGCATATCGACAATGCCGTCAACGTGAATTGGAACGGTGATGATTTTGTGACCAAAGCCAATGCATATGATAAAACCAAACCCATTTTTGTGTATTGTAAAGTGGGTGGCCGAAGTGCACAAGCCGCGAATAAATTAGTTGAGCTGGGTTTTAAAGAAGTCTACAATTTAGACGGCGGTATTATGAAATGGAATGCCTCCGGTAAAGCCCAAAAAACTGAAAAAATCATAGGAATCTGCGACCAGGAATACAATGAATTGGTGAATTCCAGCAAGCGTGTGATGGTTGATTTTAATGCCAAATGGTGTGCGCCTTGTATAAAAATGAATCCTTATATACTTAAGCTTCAAACAGAATTAAAAGACCAAATCAAAATCGTTCAATTGGATGCTGATGAAAACAAAACCATCGTTGACCAATTAAAATTAGACGGATTACCGGTAATCATTGTTTACGAAAACGGCCAAGAAGTGTGGCGGAATTTAGGATACATTTCAGAAGAAGAACTAAGAAAACACTTGTAGTATGATAACCAAAGAAGCCTTATCATTCCTGGAAGATCTAATCGCAAACAACAATACCGATTGGATGCATGCCAACAAGAAAAGGTATGAGAATTATAAAAAAGACTACCACCATTTCATTGCTTCGCTTTTAGCAGCAATGAAACCCTTGGATAAAACTTTGGAACCGTTAGAAGTCAAAAACTGTACGTTCAGAATCAATCGCGACATTCGTTTCTCCAAAGACAAATCGCCTTATAAAACCAATATGGGCGTTTGGTTTACCCAAAACAAATTCCGAAAAAACAGCCCTGGTTATTATGTACACTTCGAAAAAGGAAATTCCTTTATAGCAGGTGGCGTTTGGTGTCCGGAACCTGAAGAATTAAAAAAAATCCGTAAAGAGATTGCCTTTTTTCACGAGGATTTGGAAGCCATTGTTAATGATAAAAACTTCAAGAAAGAGTTCAAAACAATGACCCGTGACGAAAGCAACACCTTAAAAAAAGCCCCTAAGGATTTCGACCCGAATCATCCGGCTATTGAATTTTTAAAACTGAAGAGCTTTACGGCTTCCGCCAAAATTGACGATGCGCTTTTTACCGATAAAGATTTCAGTAAAACCATAGCTCAAAAGCTGATGGCGTTGAAACCTTTGAATGATTTTTTAAACCGAGCTTTGGAAACCGAAGACTAAACCTGAATGGCAAAAAAAAGAATCCTCTTTTTAGGTGAAACTTACCGTGCTGATGCCATTACTTGGATGAATGGCCTCAAGGAGTTTGGTGATTTCGAAATTGTAACTTGGGAATTGCAAACCAAAAGTCAAGGCTTTTATAGGCTGATACGATTGTTGGAATTAACCAAAGCCTTTTTGACCATTAAAAGTATCGCGAAAAAATTCAATCCCGATATGGTTATTGCTGAGCGAACAACCAGTTACGGATATTTGGCAGCACGCTCCGGAATCAAACCTATTGCCATTGCCCAGCAAGGCATAACCGATTTATGGCCGGTCCATTCCCTTTCTTATCCTTTTAAAAAAATCATTCAAAAATATGCTTACCAAAAAGCCGATTTAATTCATGCTTGGGGAAAAGTAATGGCCGATCACATGCAGGAAAGTGGTGTAGACATGAATAAGGTGATGATTTTACCCAAAGGAATTAACTTGGAGTTTTTTAAATTCAACCATACTGAAAACCAAGAAATTATCAATGCGATAGTGACGCGTTCGTTACATCCGGAGTACCAACATGATTTGATCTTAAAGGCTTTTTCGATTTTGAAAAAAAATAAAATTCCGTTTACACTCACCATTATTGGTGACGGTATCGAATTAAAAAGGCTGCAAAATATGGCCAAAACATTCGACATCGAAAACGAAGTCGTTTTTACGGGAAGAATTGACAATCATAAAATTCCGATTTATTTACAAAAATCCAATTTTTATATAAGTATGCCAGCCACCGAAGGCGTTTCGGCTTCTCTTTTTGAGGCTATGGCTTGTGGTTGCTTCCCAATTGTAAGTGATTTACCCGGCAATCGTTATTGGATACAACAAAAAGTGAACGGAATACTTGTAGCTTCCGAAAATGCGATTAAATTAGCCGCAGAATTAGAGTGGGCATTTAAAAATAATGGATTTACCCAAGAAGCCGTTTTGGCCAATAGGAAGTTCATAGAAGAAAATGCGAACTACGAAACCAACATGAAAAAAATTGCATTAAAGTACCACGATTTGATTTCAGCTAAATCAGCTGCCATATAGTTTTATGTGTGGCATTAACGGAATTTTACATTTTGATTATAAACCGGTTGACCAAAATCAATTGGTAAAAATGCGCGATATTCTGGAGCACCGCGGTCCCGATGACAAAGGTGTTTACCTCAATAATAATATCGGTTTGGGACACAGACGCTTGTCTATAATTGACACTTCTGCTGCCGGACACCAACCTTTCATCTCTGAAAACGGAAGACACATACTCGTTTTTAATGGGGAAATTTACAACTACCAATCCTTTTATCCCGAATTAAAAAGCAAGGGAATTACTTTAAAATCAGGTTCTGATACCGAAGTTTTACTCAAACTCTATGAACTGTATGGCATGGAAATGCTGCACCGCTTGAACGGTATGTTTGCTTTTGCCATTTGGGATACTCTTGAAAAAAAATTAACGCTATGTCGTGACAGAATGGGTGTAAAACCTTTGTATTACGCCATACATCAAAATACTTTGTTTTTTGCATCCGAACAAAAAGCACTTTTTGCGGCCGGAGTACCGCTAGCCATTTCGGAAGACGGTATGGAAGAGTATATTTTCAACCGCTTTGTGGCAGGCGAAAATACTTTATACCATCAAGTCAAAAAATTGCTTCCCGGACATTTCATGGTCATAGCAGAAAATGGAAAAACCCACACCACAAGATGGTGGCATTTAAAAGAACAAATCCAAAACCACAGTCCAATTGCCAATCCGAAAAAATGGTTTGAAGAAACGTTTTTTGATTCGGTGAAGCTACGCATGGTAAGTGATGTTCCTGTTGGTGTTTTATTGAGTGGCGGATTAGATTCTTGTTCTATTTTATCGGCATTATACCATCAGGATTTTAAAAATATTGAGACTTTTAACATCAGTTTCTCGGAAGAAGAACACAATGAGTTTCATTTGGCCAAAAAAATTACTGAAGAATATCAATACATCCTCAATCATACCCAACTCGAGAATGAGAATTTATATCAAAACTTGATTGAAACCTCTTATTTTCAAGACGAACCTATAATGCACCTCAATGAACCACATTTATTGGCTATTGCAAAATTGGCTAAACCTAAAGTAAAAGTACTGCTTTCGGGTGAAGGTGCCGATGAATTGATGGGCGGTTATGTTCGTTATAAAGCTTTGAAAAACCCTTCTTTACTGAAAATCATTTCACAAATATCGAAGTTTGAAACCTTTAACAAAAGACCGCGTTACGATAAATTATTTCGCTACTCAAAAATCAACAGCGATGCTGATTTGGTGATTTTCAATGGATCTAACGTGTATCCGGAAGACATTAATTTGTTTTACGGCAACAAGAAAAAACCGGTGAATGAATACCGCCATCAAATTTTAAAAGAAGCACAAGAACTCTATCCTAAAGATTTGCAGCGCCAAGCGTTGTATTTTGACCAACACACATACTTGTGTTCTTTATTAGACCGAAATGACCGTTGCACTATGGGAACTTCTATAGAATGTCGTGAACCGTTTTTAGACCAACGATTAGTGGCCGGTTTAGGAACCTTAGACAGTAAATGGATGTTTACCGGCAAAAAAGGAAAGTTCATTCTCAAAACCACCATGGAAGAGAAATTGCCTAAAGAAATCATCGATTTCAGAAAGATTGGGCTGAGTGCGCCTTGGGGAAGTTATCTGCTTAAATTTCCAAGATTTACAGACGAATTAGAAAATTTTGCCAAAAGCGATATTTTCAACATGCCGTTTATGGAAAACATTGACGGTCAAAAACTAGTAACCGAAATCAGAAAAGGGAATAATAAAATATTACCATATGTAATGCCTCTGTTTATGCTTCACAAATGGCAAAAACATTACTATAACAAATTCATTTAAAAGGATTGTTTACTTTTGTAAACCATTAAGCCGATTTAAATGATGCCTATTCAGACCAATTTCTCCCTAAAAAAGTACAATACTTTTGGTATTGAAGCCAAAGCCCAACAATTTATTGCCGTCCAAACAGTTGAAGAATTAAAAACTGTTTTACGTGAAAATGCCAATCAAAAAATATTCATCCTCGGTGGCGGAAGCAATATGTTGTTGACCCAAGACATTCATGCTTTGGTCATTCATGTTGATTTAAAAGGAAAACGAATCCTAAAAGAAGACGATGATTACGTTTGGGTAGAAAGTATGGCCGGTGAAAACTGGCACGAATTCGTATTGTGGACGATTGAGCAAAATTTTGGTGGCTTGGAAAACATGTCGCTCATACCGGGCAATGTCGGTACCACTCCTGTACAGAATATCGGTGCTTACGGAACAGAAATTAAAGATACTTTTGTTTCGTGTGAAGCGGTGAATATTGCTACCCAAGACCTCAAAACTTTTACCAAAGAAGACTGCCGATTTGGTTACAGAGAAAGTATTTTTAAGCAGGAAGCCAAAGACCAATTTGTCATTACATCAGTCGTTTTCAAACTGACCAAACGCAACCACAAAATCAACACGTCCTACGGCGATATTACTAAAGAATTAGAAAAACAAAACGTTACTGAACCAACCTTAAAAGATGTTTCGAATGCTGTAATTGCCATCCGACAAAGCAAACTGCCTGATCCGGCAGTACTGGGTAACAGCGGTAGTTTTTTTAAAAACCCAATTATATCAAAAGCTGATTATGAAAAAGCCCACGCTTTGCATCCCGATATGCCGCATTACGTGGTTTCGGAAACCGAAGTCAAAGTGCCGGCAGGTTGGCTTATTGAACGCGCAGGATTCAAAGGAAAACGCTTTGGTGATGCAGGGATTCACAAAAATCAAGCTTTGGTTTTAGTGAACTATGGCAATGCAACCGGACAAGAAATCTTAGCGGTTTCCAAAGATATACAAGCCACCATTTTAAAAGAGTTCGGCATCGCTATTGAAGCGGAAGTGAATGTGATTTAGAAAGTAAAAAGGGATTAGGGAAAAGGGATAAGTTCTCTAATCACTGTATAAACTAATCCCTTATCCCTTTTAACTTATTCCTAATCAGAATGAAACCCATCATAGAAACCAGCCGCTGTTATCTCAGAGAATTATCCGTTGCTGACGCGCAACATTTCTATGATTTAAATGCCGATGCAGAAGTCATTAAATATACCGGTGATAAGGCTTTCGATAATGTGATGGAAGCAAAGTCATTTTTGGAAAATTACAATCAATACCAACTTTACGGTTACGGCCGTTGGGCTGTGATTGCCAAAAGCGATGGGGAATTCTTGGGTTGGTGCGGTTTGAAAAATTCCCCTGATTTGGAAGAAGTTGATTTAGGGTTTCGATTCTTCCGAAAATATTGGAATCAAGGTTATGCCACCGAAACCGCCAAAGCCTGTATCGAGTATGGTTTCAACCATTTGCAACTAACAAAAATAGTAGGAAGAGCGATGGAACTCAATAGGGCCTCAATCAAAGTCTTAGAAAAAACAGGCATGACGTTTGTAGCCAAATTCGAGTTTGATTTACATGATGGTGTTTTATACCAAATAGAAAAAAATTTCCATATTCCTTAAAACTAATTCCTAAGACATGTACATTCCCGACTTATATAAAAACGAAAACCAAGAAGACATTCACAACTTCATACACCAAAACGGCTTTGCTATTTTGGTCAACCAAACCAATGGCAAATTGTGGGCAACGCACACGCCACTGATTTTGGAAACCAATGCCGAAGGAAAACAGATTTTAGTTGGGCACATTTCTAAAGCCAATCCGCAAGCGGAAAGTTTTAAAAACAGTGATGATGTATTGGCTATTTTTTTGGGTGCCCATACTTATATTTCTTCTTCTTGGTATGACCATGAAAATGTTCCGACTTGGAATTATCTCGCTGTACATGTTTACGGAAAAGTAAAAGTTTACAACCATGATGAAGCAATCAATTTCCTTAAAAAATTAGTAGATAAATACGAGGCCAAGTCCGAAAAACCCATTCGCATCGAAAATCTGTCGGAAAAGACCATGCGGGAAGCCCGTGGAATTGTTGCTTTTGAAATTGAAATTACCAGGATCGAAGCCCAAAAGAAATTATCGCAAAACCGCGATGACAAAAACTACCAAAACATCATTTCCGAATTAGAAAAAACCAATGACAATCAAGCCATTGACATTGCTAACGAAATGAAAAAGAACCGATAGGAAATTGTTAAAAATCCCTTGATTATTGCGCTTAGAATAACTACATTTGCAACCCTTTTTAAAGTCAAAAAAAGCCTATGTTATTAACTCTATTCTGTCTATTCATCGCCGTTGTTGTTGTTCAGTTCTTGTATTATGTTGTAGTATTTGGCAAGTTTTCTTTTGCTAAACCACAAGCCGCAACTCCAAAGAGAGTACCTATTTCAGTGATTGTTTGTGCCAAAAATGAAGAAGAGAACGTGAAGAAGTTTGTCCCGCTTTTGGCGGAACAAAATTACCACACTTTTGAAATCGTTTTGATTGACGATGCCTCTAGTGACAATACCTTAGAGATTTTTGAAACATTTGAAAAGCAATATCCCAATATAAAATTGGTCAAAGTAGAAAATAACGAAGCGTTTTGGGGCAATAAAAAGTTTGCTTTAACCCTTGGTATCAAAGCAGCCAAACATGAATACCTATTGTTTACCGATGCCGATTGTTATCCAACGTCCAAAGATTGGATTACGAGTATGAGTTCGCAATTTACCGCTCAAAAGAATATTGTTTTGGGATATGGCGCTTATGAAAAAATCGCTAATTCGTTTTTAAATAAAATCATCCGCTTTGAGACCTTACTCACGGCAACCCAATATTTTTCATGGGCCAAAATCGGAAAGCCTTATATGGGTGTAGGTCGCAATATGGCTTACAAACGCGAAGAGTTTTTCAAAGTACGTGGGTTTATGGACCATATGAAAATTCGTTCCGGTGATGACGATTTGTTTATCAATCAAGCCGCAACCGGAGAAAACACAACCGTTTGTTACATGCCTGACAGTTTTACTTACTCTGAGCCGAAAACTTCCTTTAAAGAATGGTTTACCCAAAAGCGTCGTCACGTATCTACAGCTAAACATTATAAAATATTTGATCGGAATCAATTGAGTATTTTTTATGCTTCACAATTGTTGTTTTTGTTTTTGCCGATTGTATTATTGGTATTTCAATTCCAATGGATTGCAGTCGTTAGCATCATCGGTTTCCGTTATTTATTTGTCTGGTTATCAATGGGATTTGCAGCCGGAAAGCTTAAAGAAAAAGATGTGATGTATTGGTTTCCAATCATAGAAATTATTTTGATTTTCACCCAATTAAATGTATTCATTACCAATACGTTTTCAAAACCGGTTCATTGGAAATAAACAAATACATAGAGAAAGCCAAGAAAGGTGATCAAGTAGCCTTTACCTTTTTGCTCGACCATTATTGGAACGAAGTGTATGGTTTTATGCTCAAGCGAACCGAAAACGAAACTGATTCGGAAGATATTACCATAGAAACTTTTTCGAAAGCTTTTGATAAAATTGCCACTTACAACCCCGAATTCCAATTCAACACTTGGTTGATTGCCATTGCCAAAAATGTGCACATCGATATGCTTCGCAAAAAAAGGTCAACCATATTTGTCGAAATCACTGATGAAGAAGACCAACAAGCCTACAATGTTGCCGACAGTTCACCATCAGCTGAAGATGAATTGATTACCGAACAAAACCTGTCTCGCCTACTCCAATTCATCAAAGAATTGAAACCACATTATCAAGAAGTCATTCAGTTGCGCTACTTTCAAGAAATGAGCTATCAGGAAATTGCAGAACAATTGAACGAACCGTTAAGTAACGTTAAAATCAAATTGCTTCGCGCCAAAAAATTATTGGCAGAAATCATCGAAAGCAAAAAATAATCTACTTTTTTATATTTTATCTAAAGCTTCCCAACCTTTTGGGGAAATATGCCATCTATATAGATAAATATTTAACATTATTTATACTATTTTAATATTTCCTGCGTTATAACATTAAACACCTCGCTTATGTAGTATAAATACTTAACTCTAAAACCATATAATTATGTCAAACGTTAGTATTTATGAAAAAAACTGGATTGATCTGGTTTTTGAAGGCAAAAACAAAGCCTACGGCGCTTACCAATTGCGTCAAGAAAATGCAAGAACTTCATTATTAGCTCTTATTGGTGGTGTTACTTTCTTTTTATCAGCAATTGGTGCGGGATTGTTTTTAACTTCTTTTGGTGATGTTCCGGTTGACGAACCAAAACTTGTATTTGAAGATTACGAAATCACTCCGGTTGATTTGACACCCAAAAAAGAAATAGAAAAACCGGCGGCTCTAAAAAAAGAGCAACAAGCACCAAACACTGTCGAGCCGAACAATCTTTCCCGCATGGTAGTTACTGAAACAGAAAGAGCTACAGACAATGTTCCAACCAATAATGAACTACGAGAAACACCTCCTCCATCAGAAGGCAACGGCACCGGAACTATTCCTACTACATCCGGTAGTGAAGGCGGAAGTAGTATTATTGACGAAGTTCCAAGCGGAACCGGAGTTGAAACCACAAACAATTTGGATGTACTTCCAAAATATCCGGGCGGTATCGAAAAATTCTACGAATATGTTGTTCGAAGATTTGAAAGACCGGAAATTGATGAGGATGGAAACGTAACGATGAGTGTCATGATGTCATTTGTGATAGAAAAAGACGGAACATTGACCGATATAAAAGCCATCCGCAGTACCAATTACCAATTAGAAAAAGAAGCCATTCGTTTGCTAAAAGCTTCCAAAGTAAAATGGGAACCGGGCATTAAAAACGGAAAACCGGTAAGGACCTTGTTTATGTTACCCATAAAAGTTAAACTTTAATTCCTTAAAACCGCCTCCTTTACGAGGCGGTTTTTTGTTAACAAAAGTTGGAAAGATTAACAACGATTTAGAGTTTAAAGATTTTAATTTCGGTTAAATATTGGTATTATTGCAACCATGAAGCTTACCTTGATTTCCTTTCTTCTAACAACGCTTTTCTACTTCTCCGGTCCAACGGCAGGGATTCACTATTTTATTCCTAAAAGCCAAGCAAATTTTGACAGCACCCTAATTACAATTCCTTTTAATGTCAAATTCAGTCAAGTATCAGAAGCCTATGTCAACGAAAAGAAACCAAAGATTGATTCGTTTTACAACAAGTTTATTAACTCGCCTTACTATAGCGGCAGTTTTTTGGTGGCCAAAAACGGTCGCATCATTTATGAAGACTACAAAGGGTTTTCTAATGCCAAAACCGGAAAGAAAATCGATGCCAATACCGCTATTCACTTGGCTTCTGTAAGCAAAGTATTGACTGCAACTGCCATCTTGAAATTGGTACAAGAAGACAATCTTATGCTCGATCAAAAAGTAACCGATTGGATTCCGAAATTTCCTTATAAAAAAACCACCATCAGAACGTTATTGAACCACCGAAGTGGTTTGCCACACTACTCCAACTTTCCCGGCATTATGAAAAAAGCTTGGAACAGAAAAAAAGTGTTGACCAACCGAGATATTTTGGATTTGATGATAAAGCAAAAATTCAAACCCGTTTTTGCGGATAATACCCGTTTTGATTATTGTAATACCAACTATATCATTTTGGCCCTAATTATCGAAAGAGCCACCGGTCAAAACTATCGCGATGCTATGCAAACGCTGATTTTCAAACCCCTTGGCATGAACAATACTTTTGTGTTCAATTATGAAACCGATAAAGATACTGTTTGCAAGTCCTACAGAGCCAGTACCATTTTCCCTTGGGATCAATATGACAATTTGTATGGTGATAAAAACATTTACGCTACGCCGAGAGATTTGGTGAAGTTTGACCTGGCCACTTATTCCTCTGACTTTATCAAACCCGAATTGCTTCAAGAAGCTTATTATGGCTACAGTGCTACTCATGTGGCCAAACCAATTAAGGATTATGGTTTAGGTATGCGCATGCGTTTTTTACCTCCAAACGGAGAAAAGATGGTGTACCACAACGGTTGGTGGCATGGCAATAACACTTCATTTGTGCCGGTCAAAAAAGATACCGTGACGGTGATTTGTTTGGGAAATAGATACTCCAACAGGCCTTACGCCACCTTAAGCATGGTGAGCAGTCTTTTTTATAAAAAGAAAACTGAAATAGAAACGCCTGTGCCGACTGAGTTGGAAATGGGAGAGTAAATTATTTATATTTTAACTTCGGGAACCAAATAAATTCCGTCGTCCTTGATCTCGATGCGTTTATCTTTGTACAATGCGCCGATGGCTTTCTTGAAAGTCTTTTTACTCATCTTCAACACCGTTTTAATGTCTTCGGGATGACTGTTATCATTGAGCCTCAAGAAACCTCTGCTGGCTCTTAGTTCGTATAATATCTTTTCGGCATTGGGCTCCACATTACTGTAGCCAAACTTATGTAAAGTGACGTCAATTTTATTGTCAGGACGAATCGTTTTGATGTAACCGGTCATTCTGTCTCCGGTGCGGATGTCTTCATACACTTGGTCTTTGTATAACAAACCTTTGTGAATATCATTTATGATAACATTGATTCCTAGTTCGGTAATATGAGAAATGATTAAATCCACCTCATCACCTACGGCAACGGTCAAATTCTCATTGCTCAAAAACTGATTGGTTTTGCTCGATGCTACAATTCTGTTGGTTTTTTCATCGATATAGGCAAATACCAAATAGCGTTTGCCTTTTTCCATCGGTCTGGCTTGTTCTTTGAAGGGAACGAATAAATCTTTCTCCAGACCCCAATCGAGGAAAGCACCAAATTTGTTGACATAATTCACGCGAAGCAAACCAAACTCATCCATCAAAATATAAGGTTCCAAAGTTGTTGCTACCGGTCTTTCTTCGTGATCAAGGTATACAAATACAATGATTTCATCGCCTACGGTATATTCCTTTGGCACATATTTTACCGGGAGTAAAACATCGGTTGTACCGTCGGTTAAAAAAAGACCAACTTTGGTTTCACGTGCAATAGTTAGTGTATTGTAATGCCCTATTTTCATTTTGAATGCTTGTAATTTTCTTCTGCAAAGATAGCTAAATTAGAAACTTGAATTTGAATAATAAAAAATGTAGTTTTACTGAGTGTAACAAAACCATGACTTACACTACTAACGGGCTATGAGTGACAATCTAGAACAATCATTTGTAAAACAGCTGAAGGAGAACCAGAACATCATCCACAAGATATGTCGGTTATACACCAATGGCGAAGACGCACACAACGATTTGTTCCAGGAAATTACCATTCAGCTATGGAAAGCTTTCCCAAAGTTTAGAGGTGAATCTAAATTTTCGACTTGGGCCTATCGCGTGGCGCTAAATACCGCCATTACACTTTATCGAAAAAGCACACGAACTGTTTCAACGATTACTTACGAAGGACAAAAACATTTCTTAAGTCAGGAAGATTACAATTTAGAAGAAGAAGAACAAATCAAATTGATGTACCAAGCCGTGCAGCAGTTGAATGATATTGAAAAAGCTTTGGTTTTCCTATATCTTGAGGACAAAGATTACACCGAAATATCGGAAACATTGGGAATTAGCGAAGTCAATGCCCGTGTAAAAATGAACAGAATTAAAGGAAAATTAAAAAAGATACTAAATCCCTAAGGATTATGGAAGAGTTGGATTTATTGAAAAAAGCCTGGAAAAAGGATACCCATTCTTATGAGCAGGTCTCGGAGACTGAAATTTACAAAATGATACATAAAAAATCATCGTCTATTGTTAAATGGATTTTGATAATCAGTATTCTTGAGTTTGCCTTATGGGCATTGGTAAACATTGTATTTAATACCGATGATGCCATTAAGAGTTTACACGCCGAAAATTTTGCCGTTTATTTGAAAATATTGACCTATATAAATTACGCCGTTGTGGTTTTCTTTATCTATAGTTTTTACCGAAACTACGCCAAAATCTCAGCGATTACGTCTACAAAACAATTGATGCAAGACATTATCAAAACCCGAAAAACAGTACAATACTATGTTTGGTATAACTTGTTCATGATTTTCATCAGTACCATTTTGGGCTTTGTGATGGCTTTTGTTTACAACCCGAAAATGAATGCCTTAAAAGATCAAATTGCACATGAGGACAGCTATTTAACCCTTTCCAAAACAATTTGTATTATTATAATAACTTCGGTAGTATTTGTCGGTGTCTTTTGGTTGATTTACCAACTGATTTACGGCATCTTGTTGCGCAAACTCAACGCCAATTATAAAGAACTCAAAAAAATAGATTTGTAACATGAAAAAAGCCCTATTGTTTGTTTGTTCGCTTTTCATCAGTTTGGCTTATGCCCAAAAAAGCGAAAACTCATTGTTGTGGAAAATCTCCGGAAACGGATTGTCAAAACCCTCTTATCTATTCGGCACCATTCACATTACTTGTGATGCTGCTTTATCAGAAAAAGTAAAAAAAGCTTTAAACAATACGCAACAACTATGCTTGGAACTCGACATGGATGATGCTTCAATGCAAGGGCAAATGCTCAACAGCATGCTCATGAAAGATGGCGTAACTATGAAATCTCTAGCCACCGAAGCCGATTTTAAAGTAGTAGATGCTTTCTTAACCAACAATATTGGCTACTCTGCCGAAATGCTCAATCCGGTGAAACCGTTTATGATTTCTACCATGTTGTATCCTAAAATGTTGGGCTGCGAAATGCAATCGGTAGAAACCGAATTGATGAAAATAACCAAATCCCAAAACGAAGAAATCATAGGATTAGAAACCGTAGCCGAACAATTGGCCGTTTTTGATGCTATTCCGTATCAGGAACAAATGAACGAATTGGTGATTACCGCCAAAGACAATATGCAACGCGATAAAACCGAACTATCCGAAATGATGGCGCTGTACAAAACCGAAAATGTTGAAGCCATGGTAGCTTTTACCGAAAAGTCTCCCAATGCAATGACCTCTAAATACAGTGACATCCTGCTTAAAAACAGAAACCAAAACTGGATTAGCCGCATTGATAAAATTGCCAAAGACAAACCCACCTTCTTTGGGGTTGGCGCCGCACATTTGGGCGGACAACAAGGCGTAATTGCCTTGCTTAGAAAAGCAGGTTTTACAGTAGAGGCAGTCATTAATTAAGCGATAAGAGATAAGTTAAAAAGGGATAAGTTAGCAATAGCTTATCTTTTTTTTTATAACAGTAACAAGGTCTTCGACTCCCGACAGCTATCGGTACAGACTGACAAAGTGCCTGCGATTGTTATCAGTTTAAAATAAAAATATGTTTTCAAACAAAATACAATTGATTATAGGGTTGTCACACTAATCCTTTCGAAGCGCTTCTCCTCTTCCCTTTTCTACTCAATAAACTAAAAAACTCAATGCTGCGAGTCTCGAAGGAGGTTTATTTTTTTTGGCTAAAAAACTATTTTACCGACATATTACAAATTGCATTTTTGCTATTTTTTCTTCAGCAGACCTTAATTGTTGCATTTCAACAATTTTCCATGACAATGGTCGGTTTTTTTTTAGCATCGATTAGTTTAGAATTAGCTTTGTAACAATGGTAGTTCTTGTTAACTTTTTTAAAGTGCGATACATTAAAAAATATAATAAGGTACTGTTATAAATGTATTTTTAACCTATTATAATTTATTATTCTCATGAAGAAAATTATTTTTTTATTTGTTATGACAGCTTTTACTTTAAGCTGCAGCAATGAAAACGCAGAGCAAAACGAAACCGCAAAAGGATCTGCTAACTCTACCAGCAACTGGGGTGATTACAACATCGCCGTGACTGTAAGTCCCGATGGTTCTCAATGGACATACAACATTACCCGTGCAAATACCAAAGCAAAAGCATTAAGTCACTTTATTATTGACTTAAACAATTGTGGTGAGGAGAGTGCTACTTTTGCCAACATTGTTTGGGCTACAGTAAACGGAAACCCGGCCAATTTATCTCAAACTGAAGGCTCAGGAACCAATTGTAACCCACAGGGTACCACTACCAACTTTGTAAAGTTTGATGCGCTTCCTTCCTCAAATTCATGGGTGTTAATTTTAAAATTTGACCGAGGTTATGAAACATTCTCAACAGCAGCAGGATGGATTAAAGCTGGTTCTTCATGTAGCCAAGGTGTAATTACAGCTCCGGGATGTCCTATTGAAGAATACTGTTCTTTTTCGCAAGGATTTTTCTTTGCTAACGGATCGGTAAATAACGGAGCCCAATTGTTGTGGACAAACGGTGTTACCATTGGTGGTGTAAACTACTCGCAAGCACAAGGAAATATGGCATGGGATATTGACCATGGCCCTGGTGGAGATCAAACGATGAATGCTTTTTTCCAATTGGCTGCCGTGCGTTTAAGTGGAATTGAAAGTCAAGTAGCTGCTGATGTTGCCATTATTGACACTTACTTTACCGGAATTAACATCTTTGCTAACTTAGCAACGACTACCGGTATGAACTCATACAGTTATTTCAATTTGCCGGCTACCTCAAATATGGTAACTAAAGCGCAAGCTATTGCAGCCGGTGGCAGAATAGGAAGCTATATTGATGCCAACCATTGTGAATAATTATTGACTACAGTATTAAACCAAAACACAAAACCTCTTCACTTTTAGTCGAAGAGGTTTTTTTATTGCGTAAGAGTTATAGTTTGAAAGGGAATATTTATATTTGAGAGAAAGAACTTAGATAATAATACTTATAAACAAGTAATACGATCGCTTTAAACCACCATAACGGAAAAGATGAAGAAATTTGGAATTCTGCTTCTGACAATAATCATTTCGATATTACTCGCAGCCTTTTATGGCGCAATTCATGACCAAGTAACTTTTTCAATTTCACCAGAATATTTTACTGTATTCAAATTTGAACAATTTGGCTTTTTAGAATGGGGAAACAAAAATCCGAGAATGACAACAGCACTTATTGGCGTTTTGGCAACTTGGTGGGTTGGGCTATATATTGGAATCTTTCAAGGATTAGTCGGACTTATACATAAAGACCATAAGTTAATGTTCAAATATGTAATGAACTCAATTTTTATAACTTTAGGAATTACGATTTTGTTTGGTTTTATTGGCTTTCTGATTGGCAAATTTGACAATGAAGTTTATTCTAATTGTTGTTTTCCATATGAAATTGAAGACGGAAAAAATTTTATGATTGTAGGTTCTATTCATAATTATGGTTACACCGGTGGAGAAATTGGAGCTCTAATTGGAATTGCGTATCAAATAATAATGAGAAAAGAGGCTATCGTATAAAAGCGGTTTTGCATTATTGCTGGTTTTTCTTGAATTGCACTTTTATCTTTACGAAAATATTCTATCTTAGCAGATAGTACGCATTCGTTGGCGTCACAACAAACGAAAATAATGTAAATCACAGAATGTATGATTATAGAGATAGCTAAATGGACATTAATTGCTTTTGGAATATTCTTCATCTGTGCTGGTGAAATTATGCTATTTAGACCTGAGATTGCTTTGAAAACTTTAAGAAAAGCTGGAAGCACAAACTTTATAAATTATGCTGAAATTACCATAAGAATGATACCTGCAACTGCATTGGTTATATATTCAGATTTATCTAAATATCCTGATTTTTTCAAATTATTCGGATGGTTTATGCTTATAACTTCCTTAATTCTCTATTTTGTTCCAAGAAAATTACATCATAACTTTTCTAATAAATGTGCTGACTTTCTAAAACCATTTTATTTCCAATTAATTGCTCCTTTATCAATATTTATTGGAATAAAAATAATAACATCTGTAACTTAAAAACTCTTACTAAGAATAAGAACTACCGCTAACAACAGTCTGCACCTATCCACTAGCGTAGTAAAACAAAAAAACTCATTACAAAGTATTTAGCTTATAAAAAGGTCTTCGACTTCCCGATAGTCATGAGGACAGACTGACAATTTGCCTGCGATTGTTATTAGATAAAATAAAATCCATTTTCAACCAAATACAATTGATCATAAGGTGTTTTCATAAGCTTGGCTAGCACTGAGCTTAGCCGCAGTGTCGAAGAACTTCTCACCACTATCATCTAAAAAAAATCCCCTCATTACAAGGGGATTTTCTTTTTATAAACTAAGTCAATTAGTTTTTTACATACAGTTCTATGACGCCATTAGCATCTTTTAACTTTAACTCGGTAAGGGTAAGATTAACAATATCTTGTACTTTAGTCACACCGTCAATAACCGTTGTTAAGTTATTGTGTGATCTGGAATAAATTCCTGAGTTAACACCTAATGCACAGTCAGAAACCGTTGAATCATAATCTCCTTTAGTGGCGGTATTATCTACATTCAAGTCAAGATAATCTTTGTTGCAACCGGCTTCGTTTTGCGGTGCATCAATTAAGGTTTCTTCACCGCTTATGGTAGTGCCAACTTTGGTTATATTCCATTTCCCGGTTAAAGGAGCCAGGGTTTCACCATCATTGTCATCTTTACTGCAAGAGGTTACGATCAATCCGGTGCTTAATACCAGGGCGAGTAATACACTTTGATTCTTCATTTCAATTTATTTATAATGTTAGAGACGAAATTAGGCGTAATACTTCGAGCAAGCGTTGTAGAATTATGTATTTAACTTGTATAATTATTTTAGCTAAACTAAGACACAAAAAAATCCCTCTTCCTGAGGGATTGTTAGGGCTGCCTTTTATTACTGATTATCGGGCAACTTGGTCGACTTACCAACGGTTAGTTTTATATGCCGACCGGGTTGCAGAAACTCGATTTTGGTTCGGTTGGCATTCAGTCTCATTTCGGCGTGGCTTACTCCATTTTTTAAGGCGTAAAGTATGTCATTAGCATCTTTCTTTGAAGCAATAATTTGGTATTCAAATTTAAGATCCGAAAGGAATAGTATTACCTCATTCTTATTTAAATCTAAGAACACAAACGAATAGGCATTCCCTTTTATATCACAATCTCCATTGCGCATGGGCTTTTCATCAATGCAATACTGCTGAACATTAAAAACTTGCTTTTGGGCATACACTCCCATAGTTAGCCAAAAGAACATAAAAATCGTTTTCATAATTTGTCTTTGAGGATTTGAAAAGATACAGACAAAAGTCAAGCCAAACTAAACTCAAAACCTTTACCATTTACTTTTTGAAATTTTAGCTGAGCGAATAACCATTTCTTTTGACTACCTTACACCAACATTAATTTTAAACAAAATGAATAATTCAAAAATTATAGGGGCTGTACTCATTCTTATCAGCTTGGGCTTAGGTTACTTAGGTTATACTAAAATAGCTGACAGCTCGGCTTCGGTAAATGTGTTGGGTGTAAAAATTGACGCTTCTAATGAATCGGGGAAACAAGAAGGCTATCTGTTCGTTGGACTCGCTGTTGTTCTTTTTGCCGGAGGAATTTACACGATTAATAAAACTAAAAACTAGCAACGGTTTAAACCGTATTTATCCGTTAGTAATGCTTGTATCTTCTTTATCCACTTGCCATTTGCGAAGTTTATTGAGGCGTTCTTGCTCTGCAATCTCCTCAGCAGGAATCACCTTTAAGAACGAAGGATGTTGTTCAATGGCATATTCTACTTTTTCTACAATTTGCTCTATGGTTTCGTTGTCGTAATCAATCACCAAAGGTTCTTTGATGATAAACGATTGCAGGATGTTTTTCTTTTTGACCCGCAGTCCTTTTTTATCAAACGCGCGACGGAAGCCATCGATTACAATAGGCACAACTATAGGTTTGTGTTGTTTGATGATGTGCGCCGTTCCTTTTCGTACCGGTTTAAATGACTTGGTTGTTCCTTGCGGAAAGGTAATGACCCAACCGTCTTCGAGCGCAATACGAATGTTCTCAGTATCATTAGGATTTACTTCTCTTTTTTCTGTCACATCTTTACCGCCTGAACGCCAAGTACGTTCTACAGTTATAGCGCCAACATAAGCTAAAATTCGAGGCAGTAATCCGGCTTTCATGGTTTCGCTGGCGGCTACATAATAAATATTCATTTTGGGTTGCCACAAATAGCCCACATTTTTGATATTGTCTACACGACCCGAAAGACTGGCATTGAACACGTGAAACATTGCTACGACATCAGCAAAGTACGTTTGGTGATTGGAAATAAACAAGACATTCTTATCGGGTAAGCTTTTGATGATTTCCGAGCCTTCGATATGGAGTTCGTTAAATCCGCGATACCTGCGATGCGTCAAAGCACCGAAGATGCGGATTAACCATTTTTTGATAAAGAGTATATGACCAAAAGGATTTCTTTTTAACAATCCCATAATTCATTTTTTAGGAACGCAAATCTACAAAAACTTAAACTTATAAAACCAATTTCAAAGTATCTTTCAATTCGCTCAACATCATGGCGGTGGCACCCCAAACAAAATGATCATTGACCTGAAATCCTGGTACTTCAATACTACCGGCATAGGAGGTCTTCATCTTGGTATTTACTATAATACTGTCATCCATGAAATCGGCAAAAGGGAACTCAACCATGCCTGCGACTTCATCTTCCTGTAAAATAAATTCCAATTCGCTTTCGCTGTAACCCAAGTATGGATACACCATAAAATTGCTCGGCGGAATATAAACTTCGGTAAAAGCGCGAACTACCTTAACATGATTGGGATGAACTCCTATTTCCTCATGGGTTTCCCGAAGTGCGGTTTGGCTTAAATCAGCATCAAAATCTTCCACTTTTCCACCCGGAAAGGCTATTTGAGAAGAGTGAACACCATTATAACTGGTGCGAAGAATTAGGGCCAAATGGGTTTGGGAAGCTTTCGGATAAAAAAGCATCATCACCGCCGCTTGTTTTGGAGTAACTTTATTAAAATCGATGGCTTTGATTAAGTCTAATCGATTGGCCGGTGCCATTTTTGCATGCGCTTGCGTTGCCGGTAGCTCGACATTTTGTATTTTTGGCGTGTATTTTAAAAACTCTTCGAAGTGCATCATTCCTGGTTTTAGAAATATAAAGTTACCTTAAAAAAATAACGCACACCAACTTTTACAACAATAAAATGTACAGCAAAGAAGAAGCCCAACGCATCAAAAAAGAATTTTGGACCGCATTTGCCGAAGCTTATCCGAGGAAATGGTTGTTGTATGACACTAAGATTAAAGACGTTACTTTCAAATTTTATATCGACAATAAAAAAGCACAAGTACTCTTAGACATAGAGCCCAAAGACGAAGAAAAGCGTAAAATTTATTTTGAAAAAATAGAATCCCTCAAAACAATTCTACTAGAGGAATACTTATCGGAGGCCATTTTAGAGCGCAATTTTTATTTGGAAAACGGCAAAGTGATTAGTAGAATTTGGGTCGAAAAATTGGGAGTAAGCCTAAACAACAAAAATTATTGGCCTGAAATTTTTGATTTTTTCAGCGATACCATGACGCAATTTGAATTTTTCTTCTACGAATACGAAGACTACATTAAAGACTTGGAAACCAATACTTAACGAAGGATTATATCTTTAACCACTTCCTTGCGCAATTCTTCATTAATCATGGTGATGATTTTTTGTTTACCGTAACTCAACTCTTCGCGCAAGACGGCAGAAGTCAACGAAACATATAAAGTTGAGCCTTTCAAAACCACTTCTTTGGTATAACTGTTGACTCCATTGCCCATGAGCGATTTCCAAGCTTCCTGCACGTCTATCTTGTCCATGCCACCTTGGAGTTTGTTGGTTTCGATAAACGCTTTTAAAACCTCGCCTATCGAACTTTCGTTGCTGAGTCTTTTGGCCATTACTTTAAAGAAAAAGGTTCGTATTTTTTATAAGTATAAATAAGATTCTGTTTGTTTTTGAGTACCAAAGTCGAATCTTCGATAGTGATGATTTCTTCGTTCCATTTCCCATAGTCGGTTTTGCACTCAATAAAATAAGTATTCTCCTTTTCAAACACTTTAAGACTTTCTTTGATGCCGTTGGTTTTATAAGTCCCATCCAATTGCGGCATTACCTTTTGGCGAAAACCTTCATTGTTTTTTACTTCAAAAAAATCAATAGTTTCATTGACTTTATAGTCTTTGGTTTCGCCATTGGCCAAAGTCACTTGCTTAATTTCCCAATAGCCGTTGAGCTTGGTTAAATCTTCTTTTTTGACTTCTGTTTTACAGGACATCAATAAGAAAGCAATCAGTATAAAAGCTATTTTTTTCATGCGGTTCTAAGAGTTTAACACCTTCACAAATTTAATTTTTTAAGTTTAGAAAGCGGGTAAAATAAAAATTAATATTATCAACATTAAACTATTTATTACATTTAAAGTCCAAAGAAAAAATTCCAATAAGATGAAAAAGATATACCTCCTTGCTTTCATTTCCTTTTTAATGTTGAATTGCAGTTCAGACTCTTCTGAAAGCGAACCAATTACCGAAGCAATGTACTTTCCGCCGAATGATGGTAGTAATACCTGGGAAACCAAATCTATGACTGATTTGGGATGGAATCAAAATGCCGTACAACCTTTATTGGATTACTTAGAACTGAAAAATACCAAATCGTTTATCATTTTGGTCAACGGAAGAATTGTGATGGAAAATTATTTCAATGGTCATTCGGCTTCAACGCCATGGTATTGGGCCAGTGCCGGTAAAACGCTGACGGCAACCGTAACCGGAATAGCACAAGAAGAAGGTTTAATCAATATTAATAACAAAGTTTCGGATTATTTGGGAACCGGTTGGACCAGCGCACCATTGGCCAAAGAAAACTTGATTACCTGTAAAAATTTATTATCAATGAATTCGGGCTTGAACGATGCTTTAGGTGATGATGTCTCTCCGGCCAACTTGCAATACGTAGCTGATGCCGGAACGCGATGGGCTTACCACAATGTTTATGTAAAACTTCAAGATGTGGTGGCTCAATCCAGCGGACAAACTTGGACGAACTATTTTAACACCAAACTTAGAGACCGAATCGGAATGACCGGTGGTGCTTGGATAAATAGCGGTGACGGCTTGAGTGTGTATTGGAGTACAGCACGTAATATGGCTCGTTTTGGGCTGCTTTCTTTGAACAAAGGAAATTGGGATGGTAATACTATTGTAAGTCAGGGTTATTACAACCAAGCCACTACCACTTCACAAACCTTAAATCAAGCTTACGGTTATTTGTGGTGGTTGAACGGAAAATCTTCTTATCGCTTGCCCGGACTTCAGTTTGAATTTAACGGCACATTGATGTCTAATGCACCTAGCGATATGTATGCGGCCTTGGGCAAAAACGACCAAAAGATTTATGTGGTTCCAAGTATGAAAATGGTCATCATCCGAATGGGAAATGTGGCCAATCCGGACAATCCTACTTTTGCTTTATCGGGTTTTGATAATGAGTTGTGGGATAAAATCAACGATTTATACGAATAGTCTATTTTCTGTTAAGCAAACGAATAGTAGCATAAACAAACAAGACGAAAGCAATCAATCGCAATCCCATAAAAATATTGGGCAATGGTTTTTCAATAAAATAGCTCAATGCTGCAATTCCTATACTAATGGAGATTAATTTTATTGGTGCTGTTTCTTTAAAGAAAGACAAAACTTTATTCATGTTATTTATTTAAAAAACGAATCTACGAACTCAAATTTATTAAAAACCTGCAAATCTTCAATACCTTCTCCCACACCAATGTATTTTACCGGTATTTGAAATTGGTCTGAAATTCCAATTACTACACCACCTTTGGCAGTTCCGTCTAATTTGGTTACAGCTAAACAAGATACTTCGGTTGCGGCGGTAAACTGTTTGGCTTGCTCAAAAGCATTCTGACCGGTCGAACCATCTAAAACCAACATCACATCGTGTGGTGCGTCTTCGACTACTTTTTGCATTACGCGTTTTACTTTGGTCAGCTCGTTCATCAAATTGACTTTGTTGTGCAAACGACCGGCGGTATCAATAATTACGATATCAGCGTTTTGGGTTACAGCGCTTTGTAAAGTATCAAAAGCCACCGAAGCAGGATCACTTCCCATCTGTTGTTTTACTAATGGAACACCTACTCTGTCGGCCCAAATTTGCAATTGATCAATCGCTGCAGCGCGGAAAGTATCGGCTGCGCCCAAAACTACTTTGTAACCGGCTTTATTGAATTGGTGGGCTAATTTACCGATGGTGGTAGTTTTACCTACACCGTTTACACCAACCACCATTAAAACATAAGGTTTTTTGTTAGCCGGAATCGTAAACTCGGTTTCTTCACCAGATTTGGTTTCGGAAAGTAACCCGGCGATTTCCTCTCTTAGAATTAAGTTTAATTCTTCGGTTCCTAGGTATTTATCACGAGAGACGCGCTCTTCAATTCTTTCAATGATTTTAAGAGTTGTATTCACTCCGACATCAGAAGACACTAACACTTCTTCCAAATTGTCTAAAACTTCATCATCTACTTTAGATTTTCCGGCTACGGCTTTGGTTAGTTTGGAAAAAAAAGACGTTTTAGTTTGTTCTAAACCTTTGTCTAAAGTCTCCTTTTTTTCGGAGGAAAATATTCTTTTAAAGAAACTCATTGTAGTGGGTTGTAAATTCGAATTTGTTCGACAAATATAAAAATAAAAAAGCTACTTCCGAATGAAAGTAGCTTTGATGTATAGTGTTTGTTGAATTATTTCTTGTTAAGGAAACTATCTACCTCTTCAGGAGTCATAATTGCTTCCTGGAAAGTGTAAGCACCTGTTTTAGGAGATTTCACCATTTTGATCGCTTTGGTTAATCTTTTAGATGCTGTTTGTAACGTTGCAACGGTTTTCTTTGCCATGACTTATATTGTTTATTATGAAATTTTAAATGTATAAAACCTCTAATTATTTAATTTCTTTGTGAACAGTCATTCTCTTTAAGATTGGATTAAATTTCTTAATCTCTAATCTGTCCGGAGTATTTTTTTTGTTTTTGTTTGTAATGTAACGAGAAGTTCCAGGTAAACCTGTTCCTTTGTGCTCTGTACACTCTAAAATAACTTGTATTCTATTACCTTTCTTTGCCATCTTACTTTATTTTTATTTGGATCGAATTATTTAATAAATCCTTCAACTTTTGCTTTTTTCAAAACAGCAGCCAATCCATTTTTATTGATTGTTTTAATTGTAGACGCAGCTACTCTTAACGTAATCCATCTGTCTTCTTCAGCAAGATAGAAACGTTTTTTAACTAAGTTAACAGAAAATTTTCTCTTAGTTTTGTTCATAGCGTGAGAAACGTTATTTCCTACCATCGCTCTTTTACCTGTAAGGTCACAAACTCTTGACATTATGCTTTTCTTTTATCGTTATTCAAAATCAGGGTGCAAACTTACGCAAAATATATTGTAGTAACAAAAAAATTATGACAGAAATTTTAAAATTTCTTTCTGCAATATTTCAAGTGCTTTATTTGACGTTCTATCTATCACTTTTTCACGAGGTTGGCCAAAGTTAAACTCCGCCACCAGTACTTCATTTGGCGTAGCCAAAGCAATAAAAACAACCCCTACTTCTGCTTTTCCCGGTTCAGAAGTTGGTCCGGCATTACCGGTTGTAGCCAAAGCATAATCGACTTTCATCATTATCTGAATATTCTGTGCCATTGCTTTCGCCACTTCAGCGCTGACAACGCCGTATTGGTTGATCAGCTCCGAATCAACACCTAAGACGTTTATTTTAGCTTCTTTGGAATAACTCACCACGCTTCCTTTGAAATAATGAGAGGCACCGGCTACCGAAGACAGCATTTGGGCAATTTTACCACCGGTACAACTTTCGGCCGTCGCGATGGTTTTGCGTTGTTGGGTAAGTAATCTCCCGATGATTACTTCTATGGTTTCGTCTTCATCAAAACCAACGATAATATCGCTGATGAGTTTGGTTAATGACGCTACGTTTTCGGCTATTTTTTTTTCTAATATTTCTTTATCTAAACCTCTTGCTGTGAGTCGCAATCTGACTTTCCCCGGACTTGGTAAATAGGCCAATTTAATAAAATCCGGCAAGTTGTTTTCCCAGTTTTCTATTTTCTCCGCTATTCTGCTTTCGCCTTCACCATACGTCATGATGGTTTTGTGTAAAATATAAGGCCGTTCGTATTCTTTAACGATTTTCGGAACAATTTCAAAATCGACTAAATACTTCATTTCATAAGGCACTCCGGGTAACGAAACGAATACCGTGTTTCCTTTTTTCATCCACATTCCGGGTGCAGTGCCCATTTTGTTAAAAAGCACTTCACATTTGGAAGGCACTAAAGCTTGGTCACGGTTTAACTGAGTAATCGGTCGTTTGTAAAAACCTTCAATAATTTCAGTTACATGAGCTAAAACATTTTGGTTCTCGACCAAAGTATCCTCAAAATACTCACAGAATGTCAGTTTGGTGATATCATCTTTAGTTGGCCCTAAACCACCGGTTATGATGACCAAGTCGACTTTGTCCTGCAAGGCTGCAAAAGTGTCTAAAATATGCTGTTTGTCATCGGAAATGGAAAGCATTTCGTGGGTTTGTACCCCAATTTTATCTAAAGCTTTGGCGATGTAACCTGAATTGGTATCGACTATTTGCCCGATGAGTATTTCGTCGCCGATGGTGACTATGGTTGCTTGCATTTTTTTTTTGAGTTGCTGAGTGACTGAGTAGCTAAGTTACTGAGTTTTATATTGCTGACAAATAAACAAATCGATAACTGTTTAGCCCCGGTTGGAGTGTAAATCCTCGAAGAGATTGAAACGGAAAACGGGAACTGCCATACCTGATAGTTCCCGAACCATTGCTACGCCAGTTCGCTATCGCTCGTGTCGCTTCTGATTTTTATACTTCGAAATCTTTTTTAATTTCTTTAATGGCTTTTTCCACTTGACTTTGGATGCTGGCAAAAGTATCGTTGATTTCTTTGCGCTTGCCTTCTCTTTTGGTCCAGGCTTCTACCTGAAGAATTTCTTCAAACGCCACTGACATCCCCAATAAATCAAGCGTTGGTTTTATCTTGTGTGCGTAGGCATAAGCCAGTTTATGATCTTTTTCCTTGATACCCAATTCAATTTGTTTCAAGTCTTCGGGTACTTCGGTGACGAACAAAGTGATAATTTGCATTACAAATTCGGGGTCGTTGTCTGAAAGCGCGTATACTTTCGCTAAGTTGTAGTTTATAGCCATTATTTTATGTGTAATCTTAGTAGTTTTTTATCTTCTATAAATCCTTCAAGGACGTCATTTGGTGTCACTTTGGCCACTCCTTCGGGAGTTCCGGTAAAAATAACATCTCCTTTTTTCAGGGTGAAATATTGTGAAACGTAAGAGATAATCTCATCAATTTTCCACAACATGTGGCCGGTATTTCCTTTTTGAACGGTTTTTCCGTTATTGGTCAACTCAAAAGTAATATTTTCCACCGAATTAAAATTATTTATCGGTAGAAAGTCACCAATTATCGCTGAACCGTCAAAAGCTTTGGCTTTTTCCCAAGGTAAACCCTTCTCTTTCAGCCTATTTTGCACATCTCTGGCGGTAAAATCTATTCCTAATCCAATCTCGTCATAGTACTTGTGAGCAAACTTTGCATCGATGTACTTGCCCATTTTGTTGATTTTGACAATCACTTCAACCTCGTGGTGAATATCATTACTGAACTCCGGAATGACAAAAGGCGCTTTATCCGGCAAAATGGCTGAATCGGGTTTCATAAAAATTACCGGTTCCTCCGGTCGCTCATTGTTGAGTTCGGCTATGTGGTTGACGTAATTTCTTCCGATACAGATGATTTTCATTTCTTATAGTAGCTAGTGACTGAGAGGCTGAGTTTTATTTAGTATTTAATTTTCTTAACTTAATTCCGGTTAATACTTTCTTAGTGTATAATGGAAACTCGGCGTTTTGTATCCAACCGAAATAACCCGGTTCTTTGTCCAGAACCTCATCGACTAAAGCGCCTTTGTGTTTGCCAAAAGTAAATATTTCTTTTCCTTCGGCATTCAAGGCGATAAAGCCTGCAAAATCGACTGACTTTTTACGGGTGGTAAATTCTGAAAGCGTTTTCATATCGTTTTCCAAATCTTCGTAACGGTCTAATTGTGCTTTTAGGATTTCATAGGTTGCCATGGTGTCGGCCTCAGCACTGTGCGCATTTTCAAGGCTTCCGTTGCAATAAAATTTATACGCTGCACTAAGCGTTCTTTCTTCTTTTTTATGGAAAATAGTCTGTACATCTACTGAAACACGGTTTTTCATATCGAAATCGACTTCAGCACGCAACAACTCTTCCGCCAACAACGGAATATCGAATCGGTCCGAATTGAATCCGGCCAAATCAGCATCTTTAATCATGGCATGCACCTGACCGGCCAATTCTTTGAATGTGGGCTCGTTGGCTACTTTTTCATTAGAAATACCGTGTACGGCTGTGGCTTGCGGTGGAATTGGAATCGTGGGATTCACCAACCAGGTTTTGCTTTCTTTGTTTCCGTTGGGATAGACTTTGAAAATCGAAATTTCTACGATTCGGTCTTTGGCGACATCAATTCCTGTGGTCTCTAAGTCGAAGAAGCAAATAGGTCTGTTGAGTTTTAATTCCATTCTGAAAAGTTAAGTCACAAATATAAAATATTGCGCTTACCGTTTATCGATATTTTAATAAAGATTTATGATTTTACCATAAAAAAACCCATTCGAAAGAGGAATGGGTTGATTTATAATTGTTTGAATTTGAAACTATTTTGGCGTATCAAATTTATTAATAAGTAAATCCATCTTTTTATGTAAGTCTTCAAAGAAATGATTAGGTGCTTTGATGATGATTTCGAATCCTTCATTTTTAAAATCTATTTTCGGTGGAGATTGAATGCTTTTGTCTTGGTTTTCTTCGAATAAATAATCAATGGAAATCTCCAAAGCATCGGCGAGTTTCTTAATGTACTCGTGTTTGATACTTTTGCCTTGTTCCCAATTTCCGATAGTAACTTGACTCACGCCAACAGCATAAGCCAACGATTCTTGGGAAATCTTTTTTTGCTCTCTAAGGGTTCTGATTTTGATTCCGGTGGTCATAGTTAAGTGGGTTAGCGTTAAAAGTGTTTTGAGAAAGTCAATGCTTTAATCAACTATACTAATAACGTGATATTTAGGATTTTATTATATGATGCATTCTGAAATTTAATAATAAAACTTTTAATAAATAGCGGCTCTCTTTTTAAAATTATCAGCTTTCTTTTAGGAATTGGAAATCCTTATCTGCAACTTTACTCTTTAATTTAAAACTTCAAAACGATATGGAAAGCTTTACGTAATCTCTAAAACAACTTTCATCATGAAACCCTTTGAAAAACGTAACGTAAAATTCCAAATGAAATCGGTCTTACTTGTCTTTTTAACCCTGCCGATTATGTCTAACGCGCAATCAGATCTTACCGCCATAGTAAGAGGCAGCGAAATTTTAGTAGGTGGTTTGATTACCATTTTCACTTCTTCTAAAACCAATCCGAACAGCACTACTGTAGAAAGTGTCTGTATCAAAAACAAAATGGCCGACAAAGTGACTTTAATCATTACGCGACCAACTGAAGAAGGCGACGAAATCAAAAAAGAATTGGTTATTCAAAAAGACAGTAAAGAATGTTTTTACGACTTGCCCAAAGGCATTTACTCCTATGAAATACTATTGTCCAGTGAAGAAATTTATAAAAAAGGCGAATACCGAATTAAAGACAAAATGGTAATCACTTTAAAAGAAGACCAGAAAGAAGAATCCAAAGAAAACGCCAAAGAAGTTGGCAAAAAAGAAGAAACAAAAACCCCGACTGATTAGTCGGGGTTTTTCTATTTTTAATATTCTCTGTTTACATCAAATGCTTCCAAATATTCAGCTACGCGTTTTACAAAACTTCCGCCAAGTGCGCCATCTACCACTCTGTGGTCATAACTGTGCGACAAGAACATTTTTTGTCTGATACCGATAAAATCACCTTCCGGCGTTTCGATAACGGCTGGCACTTTTCTAATTGCGCCCAACGCTAATATTCCCACTTGCGGTTGGTTGATAATCGGTGTTCCGAAAACTGAACCAAAAGTTCCAACATTCGTTACGGTATAAGTTCCGCCTTGAGTATCGTCCGGTTTTAGTTTGCCGGCTTTGGCGCGGTTGCCTAAATCGTTTACGGCTTTCGCCATACCTACCAAGTTCAATTGGTCTGCATTTTTAATTACAGGCACAATTAAGTTTCCGTTGGGTAATGCAGCCGCCATTCCAAGGTTGATATTTTTTCTTTTAATGATAAAATCTCCGTCAACTGAAATATTCATTCCCGGGAAATCTTTCAAGGCTTTCGCCACAGCTTCCATGAAGATTGGGGTGAAAGTTAGTTTTTCGCCTTCTCTTTTCTCGAAAGCATTTTTAACGCGATCTCTCCATTTTACAATATTGGTCACATCCACTTCAATAAACGATTGTACGTGAGCCGAGGTTTGTACCGAAGCGACCATATAACCGGAAATCAGCTTGCGCATTCTGTCCATTTCCACAATCTCGTCGCCGCCGTTTACAGAAACAGGAGCAGCTTGAGTTGTCGGTTGTCGGTTGTCGGTTGTCGGTTGAACTGATTGACTTGTGGCTAATGGCTTTTGTCTATTGCCTATATACTTTAAAATATCTTCTTTAGTAACACGACCATCTTTTCCGGAACCGGCTATGTTTTCCAATTCTGTCAATGAAATGCCTTCCGCAGTCGCGATGTTTTTCACCAATGGCGAGAAAAATTTATCTGAGGATTTAAAATCGGCCGGTGCAGCGATAGCAGCGGCTACTTCTACTGTTTTTGCTACTTCTGCAACCGGTGCAGCAACTTCTTGAGTTACCGGAGCAGCAGCAACGCTTCCTCCTTCTGTCTCAATAATAGCAATGGTTTGGCCTACTTTTACCACATCATTGACTTGGAACAAAATTTCGGTTAAAACACCCGAAACTTCGCTTGGCACTTCGCTGTCTACTTTATCGGTAGCGATTTCCAAAACGGCTTCATCGGCTTCGATTTTTTCACCTACGCTTTTTAACCAATTGGTAATCGTTGCTTCTGCAACACTTTCTCCCATTTTGGGTAATTTCAATTCAAACTTTGCCATATTGATAATCTAAAGTTGTATTTTGTTGTTTCGATTGCAAAATTAATAAAAGAAAATACGATTTATACACTTTTCTACAAATTAATCACTTCTCCTCTATCGTTACTACTGTTACTTCCTATAATAAAATTGCTTCCAATAGGTAACAATTTAAAAGTAAACGACTTGTTTTTGTTTTCTTCCAAAAAGGCAATGGCTTTTTTAAAACCTAAATAATTGGTATCTAAAATTACTTCTGTGTTTTTTGCCTTCGAAATCGTTTGCGAAATTACTATTTTCCCGTTTTCTAAAAGCGTTCTTTCGACACTTTTTTGCAATTTGGTTGCTAATTTTTCTTTTAACGCTTCATTATCAGAAACTAATATATATTGATTGGGTTTTACTTTAGGCTGTGATTTACCTTTAAACACTTTTACTATCGAAAAATAAAACGCACCAAAACGCGCCATCAGATTGAAAAACAACGAACGTTTAAAATGCTTTTGATAGAAGTAATTCATAAATCCTCTGAAATGCTTCATGTAAGTCGCATCTTTCACCGTGCTTTCGCCTTTGTAATGAATCACGGTCGTTTCGTGAAAATAACAGTTCTGTTTTTGCAACAACAAAGCGCGATACGACAAATCGATATCATCGGCATACATAAAACAGTTTTCGTCGAAACCTCCTAATTCATTGTACAATTCGCGTTTCATCACCATAAAAGCGCCTACGAGAATATCGACTTTACCGGTTTGGTTTTCGGCTAGATCTTGAGCGTAATATTTATTGAACATCGATGACTTCGGGAAAATTTTGTACAAGCCAAAAATCTTAGTAAAAGCCACCCATGGTGTCGGAATACCGCGTTTGCTTTCCGGAAGAAAGTTTCCTGTGCCGTCAATTAACTTACAACCTACAATTCCTAAATCGTCCCTCGACTGCGCTTGGGATGACACAAATGACAATAATTTTTCAAATGTATCTTCGCTTACAACAGTATCCGGATTTAAGATGCACAAATATTCGCCTTTGGCTTCTCTGACGGCTATGTTATTGCCTTTTGGAAAGCCTGAGTTTTCTTTGTTTTCGATGAGTTTGACATTTGGGAAACGCTGCTTCATCATGGCGCAACTGTCATCAGAAGAGTTGTTGTCAATAACGATAATTTCGGCATCCAAATTTTGAATGGCTTTTTGCACACTCAAAACACAGAGCTCTAAAAAGTAGCGCACATTATAATTAAGGATGATAACCGATAGTTGCATTTGACAAATATAATCTACTTTTGCAAAAAATTGTCACCCGTGAATTACCTTTCAGTAGAAAATATATCGAAGTCCTTTGGCGAAAGAACCTTGTTTGCTAACCTTTCGTTTGGCATCAACAAAGACCAAAAAATCGCTTTCATTGCCAAAAACGGTTCGGGAAAAACCCAAATCATGAAAATGATCAATGGCGAAGACGAGCCGGATACCGGTCAAATCGTGATTCGAAAAGGGTTGAAAATGGCTTTTTTGTCGCAGAACAACCAACTTCAGGAAGAACTGACCATTGAGGAAAGTATTTTTGCTTCAGACAACGAAATCCTTCATGTGATTGAACAATACGAAAAAGCGTTGGAAAACCCGGAAGACGAGGAAAAATACCAATTGGCTTTTGACGAAATGGACCGCCACAATGCTTGGGATTTTGAAACACAATTCAAGCAAATTCTATCCAAATTAAAATTGGACGATTTAAAACTAAAAGTCAAATCCCTTTCCGGTGGACAAAAAAAACGTTTGTCATTGGCCATTATCTTGATTAATCGCCCGGATTTATTGATATTGGATGAGCCAACGAATCACTTGGATTTGGAAATGATTGAATGGTTGGAAAGTTATTTTGCCAAAGAAAACATCACCTTGTTTATGGTCACGCACGACCGTTTCTTTTTGGAACGCGTTTGCAACGAAATCATCGAACTAGACAACGGAAAACTGTACCAATACAAAGGCAATTACTCATATTATTTGCAGAAAAAAGAAGAGCGCATTGCTATGGAAAATTCCACCATTGACAAAGCGCAAAATCTCTTCACCAAAGAATTGGCTTGGATGCGACGTCAACCGAAAGCACGCACCACCAAATCCAAATCGCGCCAAGATGATTTCTACAAAATCAAAGAAGTGGCAGAAAGCCGCAGAAAAGAAAATGTGGTAGAGTTGGAAATCAATATGGAGCGCATGGGCAGTAAGATTATTGAGCTACACAAACTCTACAAAAAATTCAAAGATAAAGTCATTTTAGACAATTTCACTTATGATTTCCAACGCGGCGAACGCATAGGAATTATTGGAAAAAACGGCACCGGAAAATCGACTTTCCTAAATATCTTAACCAAAACCATGGTTCCCGATGCCGGAAAAGTGGTGATTGGCGATACGATTAAAGTAGGTTATTACACCCAAAGCGGCATCAACCCGAAACCGGGACAAAAAGTCATCGACATCATCAAAGAATACGGCGAATACATTCCGCTAACCAAAGGCAAAATCATTTCGGCTTCGCAATTGTTGGAGCGCTTTTTATTTGATGCCAAAAAGCAATACGATTTCGTCGAAAAACTAAGCGGGGGCGAATTAAAACGACTGTATTTGTGTACGGTTTTGATTCAGAATCCGAACTTTTTAATTCTCGATGAGCCTACGAATGATTTGGATATTGTGACTTTAAATGTTCTGGAAAGTTTCTTATTGGATTATCCGGGCTGTTTATTGGTTGTTTCCCACGACCGCTATTTCATGGACAAAATCGTGGACCATTTATTCATTTTCAGAGGCGAAGGACAAATTGAAGATTTTCCCGGCAATTATTCCGATTTTAGAGCGTATGAAGATTCGGCTGAACCCAAAAACTTATCAAACGTTTCTACGGAGAAAGTCAATTGGAAACAAAACAATCCAACGACTTCAGGACTGAATTTTAACGAGCAAAAGGAATTCAACAAAATCGAACGCGAAATCAAAGACTTGGAATACGAGAAGAAACAAATTGAAAACCTTTTCGCCGAAGGCAAAGTAGCCGATGCTGACATCACCAAAAAAGCCAATGAACTGCAGGCGATTATCAATAAATTAGAGGAAAAAGAAGAACGCTGGTTTGAACTTTCTTCAAAAATGGAGTAATGTTTCACATTGTCAAATCATATCTCAACTTTCTTTGGCACTCCAAAAACGAACACGGAGTCCATTCGCCTTTTGTGTTTAATTTGGTGACCAAATGTTTTTATGACAAGCAACAATATCCCGAATATTCTATTTTAAAGAAGTATAGAAAATCCCTTTTAGAAAATCCCAATACCATCGAAGTAACGGATTTTGGCGCCGGTTCCAGGGTTTTCAAAAGCAATACCAGAGCGATAAATCAAATTGCCAAAACCGCCGGAATTACTTCGAAAAGAGCCGAATTATTGTTCAGAATCACGAAGTATTTCCAACCTTCAACCATCTTGGAGATTGGAACGTCATTGGGCTTAGCTACTTCTGCTTTATCATTAGGCAATCAGAAAGCTAAAATTACAACACTGGAAGGTTGCAAAAACACTTTGGCTGTAGCCCAAAAACAATTTGAAACCTTTGATGTAGCCAACATCCATCCGGTCGCAACAGAATTTAGTTCCTTTTTAAAAAACCAACAACCAACAACCAACAACCAACAACTTATCTATTTCGACGGTAATCATTCCAAAGTCGCGACGTTAGAGTATTTTGAGCTTTTATTACCCACAATCACCAACGAAACCGTCTGGATTTTCGACGATATCCATTGGTCAGCCGATATGGAAGCCGCATGGGAAATCATCCAAAACCATCCTAAAGTAACCGTAACGATTGATACTTTCCAATGGGGAATTGTGTTCTTTAGAAACGAACAAGAGAAAGAACATTTTGTGATCAGGGCCTAAATTTACTGTTTGATAAATTTCTGATTAATGGTTTTACCATTGGTTATAACAGAAACAATATAGAATCCTTTTGCTAAATCCTGAACATTAATTTGGTCAAAGTCGCCAATTTGTTCTAAAACTTTCTTTCCTGAAATTTCCATCACTGAAATGTTTTGGATAATTGTGAGCTCTGAGAATTGAATATTTAAAACTGAAGCTGTAGGGTTTGGATAAATAGAAAAGGAGTCTTTATCTTGTCCTACTATTTCTAAAGTTTCACAGGTAATATTTACTGGGACTAATGAAAAAGGATCTGTAGTTCCTGTACCTAAAATTATTCCTGCTGAATTATCACCCCAGGAAAATAAAGAATCATTTGTTTTTAATCCAACGGAATGGTACTCTCCGGTTGAGGCAAACTTCCAATTAATATCGGTTCCTATTTGCGTTAAAACATGTCTTTCAATTGTAGTTCCATCGCCTATCAAACCATTATAATTACTACCACAAGCCCATAAAGTTCCTGTTGTTTTTATTGCAATAGTACTAACTCCGCCTATTCCTATTTCAACCCAATCATTATCAGCACCTATTTGCCCAAATACAATTCTATCGTTGGTAGTACCATCTCCTAACCTTCCATCATAGTTTGTTCCGGTTCCCCAAATAGTTCCATCAGTTTTCAAAGCTACACTATGATAACTGCCTATAAGAACATTTTCCCAGTCTGTTGCCGTTCCAACTTGAATTGGAGTAAATGAACTCACAATACTGTTATTGCCAAATAATCCATAAGTATTCGTGCCCCATGCCCATAAAGTTCCATTAGTTTTCATGGCCATAGTGTGTATAGGGCCTGCCGAAACTTTCAACCAGTCAGTTGCTGTTCCTATTTGAACCGGAGCATTTCTATTAATGTGGGTGCCATCACCTAATTGTCCATAGTCATCGTTCTTACCCCAAGCCCAAAGTGTGCCATTATTTTTAATTGCCATATTTGACCAGTATGTCGCAGATATAAATTTCCAATCGGTTGCTGTACCTATTTGGGTGGGAACAATTTTATCGACATTCGTTCCGTCACCAACTTGTCCATAGTCATTGTAGCCCCAAGCCCATAAAGTCCCATTGTTTTTAATAGCTAACGAATGGCTTTCTCCTGCGGAAATCATCTTCCAATCAGTTGCTGTCCCAATTTGCGTTGGAGTACTTCTATTAATTGTTGTACCATCACCCAATTCTCCATTTGAATTACCGCCCCATGCCCACAAAGTACCGTCTTGCTTAATTGCTAAAGTAGTGTATATGCTAACTGAAACCGATTTCCAACACTGAGCATTTGCGGAACAAACCCAAACAAAAAATAAGACAAATAAGATTTTCTTTACCATGATACCAAGCAATTTACGGCATAAAAATAGGAAAATATTTCTAAAAAAACAGTTGAAAAAGAAATGGTGACCATCACTGATCACCATTTCCCGAATTAACAAACCAATTCAAAAAAATTATTCTTTTGCTTCTTCATTTTCTCTAGCCTTCGCGCCTATTCTGTTCATTTTGAACATTGGTGCAAACTTGAATTTAATCGAAGCTATTTTAGTGTTGTCTTCAGAAGACAAACCTTCTTTCTCCACTGTGTTTTTTCTGCTGTCTAAAGCTTCATAAATCAATTTCACTTCATCGTAGTCTTCTCTGGTAAAGTTTTCTTTATTGGCTTTGTAGGCATCAAAGAAAGTCTGGTAGGTTTCTAAGATGTTATCTTTATTGACCCAACTGAAATTCATGTCCTCACCCAATTTACCGGCACCGAAGAACGTATCCCTAAGCACTTGATTCGGGTTGACTTTTACCGGAACTTTTACGGTTTCCACCGAAGTTCTAATCACGAAATAACGGGCATTAATCGAATCTAATCTTGCTTGATTGCGCGGTTTTAAATCTTCTCCCAATGAAGCGATGGCCTCATTTGAAGCTGCCGTTCTTCTGTCATAATCAGCAGAGATTTGTTCCCAATTGGCTTCAGCATCTTCTGCTTTAACATTTTCAAGCGAATCAATATAGCTTTCCAATGAAGCAATTTTTTCGTCAGCAGCTGTTTCTGCTCCTTTATCTTTACAAGAGACAAAGCTCACCAATGCAGTAAAAAATACTCCATATCTAATTATTCTGTTTTTCATCATTTTAAAGTTTTAATGTTAGGGTAAATTTAGTTCTATCAACCGTCTGACTCATTATACAATTATCTCTAATAGTTGTATAATTCATTGATTTAAAATTGTGCTCCTATTTGTAACAATATCTATATATTTACTACTTATTTGACAAATTCAATTCTCAGCAAGCAATGGCCAATCCATTAATCAACATAAAAAACTTAAAACGCGATTTCCAGTTAGGAAGCGAAACCATCTACGTTTTAAAAGGCATTGATTTACAAATCAACAAAGGCGAATATGTAGCTTTAATGGGACCATCCGGTTCCGGAAAATCTACTTTAATGAACCTTTTGGGCTGTTTGGATACGCCAACTTCAGGAACTTACATCCTGAACGGAAAAGACGTCAGCCAAATGCACGACGACGATTTGGCCGAAATCCGCAATAAAGAAATCGGATTCGTATTCCAAACCTTCAATCTTTTACCCAGAACAACCGCTTTGGACAATGTAGCTTTGCCAATGATATATGCCGGTTATTCCAAATCGGAACGAAATGTTCGCGCTACCGAAGTGTTGACACAAGTAAACCTATCCGACAGAATGGACCACCAACCCAACCAACTTTCGGGAGGACAACGCCAACGCGTCGCCATTGCCAGAGCTTTGGTCAACAAACCATCCATCATCTTAGCCGATGAACCCACAGGAAATCTTGACAGTAAAACCTCGGTGGAAATCATGAACTTGTTCAACGACATCCACAAAAATGGCAACACGGTAATATTGGTAACACACGAAGAAGATATCGCCAAATATGCCCATAGAATTATCCGTTTGCGTGACGGGATTATCGAAAGCGATAGCCCAAACGTTGACCATTTGTAATTTGTCAAACTAAGCTTGTCGAAGCAATGTCAAACTGAGCTTGTCGAAGTCAGAAGCGAAAGGTTCGGGCTTTATCAGCAATCCGTATTCCTGCTGTCCATTCTGCAAGGCGCCATTCCCATCAGGGCTAAAGAGTAATCCTTTTGTATCCTTGTCAACAATGCAAAAACTTAGTACCTTAGCGCCTTAGCACCTTTAAAAATGAAACGAGCCTTAATGGCGAGTTACATCGAATACCAATAACAAATAAAATCTAATGAGATGAAAGTCTACACCAAAACCGGCGACACCGGAACCACTGCCCTTTTCGGCGGCACCCGTGTCCCAAAACACCATATCCGTATCGAAAGCTACGGCACCGTTGACGAACTCAACTCCCACATCGGTTTAATCCGTGACCAAGACATCAATGTTTTGTATAAGAATGTTTTGGTTGAAGTCCAAGACCGCTTATTCACCGTCGGCGCCATTTTGGCCACACCACCCGAAAAAGAAATACTGAAAAACGGACAACCTCGTTTAAACATCAACCGTATTTCCGAAGAAGACATCGCCTTTTTAGAAAACGAAATTGACCGCATGGATTCCGCCTTGCCACAAATGACACACTTTGTCTTGCCCGGCGGTCATACCACCGTGTCATATTGTCACATTGCCCGCTGTGTCTGCCGTAGAGCCGAACGTTTGGCGACTCATTTGCACGAATTAGAACCAACAGACGAACAAGTTATCAAGTACCTAAACCGACTTTCTGACTACCTTTTTGTCTTGGCACGGAAGTTGTCTTTTGACCTAAACGCGGAAGAAGTGAAGTGGATTCCGAGGAAATAGTGTTCTGTCATCAGTAAACAGTATTCAGTCGTTTATCAACGAAAAACTGCACCCCAAAAACTGACCGCTGACCACTAAAACAAGACGTTCTTAAACTTACTTAAAAATAAATCAAAAAAAACTTGACTTTTTCAGTATAAAATTTATTTTTGCATAAACTAAAATCGACAGAAGATGTATTGGACATTAGAATTGGCATCCTATTTAAGCGATGCGCCTTGGCCAGCTACCAAAGATGAACTTATCGACTATGCTATACGAACAGGAGCTCCACTAGAAGTAGTAGAGAATTTACAATCGATAGAAGACGAAGGTGAAATCTACGAATCAATGGAAGAGATTTGGCCAGATTATCCAACAGACGAAGATTACCTTTGGAATGAGGATGAATATTAAAAAAAATAAACAATCACAACAAAGAAAAAAGTCCGTTTAGGGCTTTTTTTTTGTTTAAATTTGCACTCCTTAACAAGGGATTAAAACATAAAATACAAACCCATTATGAGTTTCATTAATAGCATTATCAAAGCTTTTGTAGGCGACAAATCGCAAAAAGACGTCAAAGCAACGCAACCCTATATCACTAAAATAAAAGCTTTAGAACCTGTTTTAGCCGCTTTGTCTCACGACGAATTGAGAGCTAAAACTGTCGAGTTCAAAGAAAAAATCAAACAAGCCCGCGCCAAACAAGACGCTGAGATTGAAGCTAAAAAACAAGAAGCTGAAAACACGGCCGACATCGACAAAAGAGAAGACATCTACAATGCCATCGATGCTTTGGAGAAAGAAGCTTATGAAATTTCAGAAAAGGTGTTGAGCGAAATCCTTCCCGATGCCTTTGCCGTAATCAAAGAAACGGCTCGACGTTTTAAAGAAAACACTAGCGTTACTGTCACCGCTACACCCAAAGACAGAGAACTTTCTGCAACAAAATCATATATCACTTTAGACGGTGACCAAGCCATTTGGGCCAATTCCTGGAACGCTGCCGGTAAAGAAATTACTTGGGATATGGTGCACTACGACGTACAGTTGATTGGTGGTATCGTACTTCACGAGGGAAAAATTGCTGAGATGCAAACGGGTGAAGGAAAAACATTAGTAGCAACACTTCCGCTCTACTTAAACGCTTTGACCGGAAACGGCGTTCACCTTGTAACTGTGAATGACTATTTGGCCAAACGTGACAGTACCTGGAAAGCACCATTATTCGAATTCCACGGCTTGACTGTAGATTGTATTGATAATCACTCACCGAATTCCGACGCTCGAAGAAAAGCCTATGAAGCCGATATTACTTACGGAACCAATAACGAATTTGGTTTCGACTACTTGCGTGATAACATGGCGCATTCACCCGAAGATTTGGTGCAAAGAAAACACAATTACGCCATAGTCGACGAGGTCGATTCGGTATTGATTGATGATGCGAGAACGCCATTGATTATTTCCGGTCCGGTGCCTGATGGTGACCGTCACGAATTCAACGAATTGAAACCAAAAATCGAAAACTTATACAATTTACAACGCCAATTGGCCAATGGTTTCTTAACCGAAGCCAAACGTTTGATCAAAGAAGGGAACACTAAAGATGGTGGTTTCCAATTGTTGAGAGCTTACCGTTCGTTACCTAAAAACAAAGCTTTAATCAAGTTTTTGAGTGAAGAAGGCATGAAAGCCCTTTTGCAAAAAACTGAAAACGAATACATGTCAGACAACAACCGCAGAATGCCGGAAGTGGATGAAGCCATGTACTTTGTAATCGAAGAAAAAAACAACCAGGTAGAATTGACCGATAACGGAATCAAATTCTTATCGAAAGATACTTCAGAAGATTTCTTCGTATTACCGGATATTGGAACTGAAATTGCCAATATCGAAAAACAAAACTTGGAAAAAGACCAAGAAGCGGAAGCTAAAGAGAAATTATTCCAAGATTTCAGTGTAAAATCAGAAAGAATCCACACACTGACACAGTTATTAAAAGCCTATACTTTGTTTGAAAAAGACACCGAGTATGTTATCATGGACAATAAAATACTTATTGTAGATGAGCAAACCGGTCGTATCATGGATGGTCGTCGTTATTCTGACGGATTGCACCAAGCCATTGAAGCCAAAGAGAATGTAACCATTGAAGCCGCTACCCAAACCTTTGCCACGATTACATTACAGAATTATTTCCGTATGTACAGCAAATTGGCCGGTATGACCGGAACAGCGGTTACCGAAGCCGGCGAGTTATGGCAGATTTATAAATTAGACGTAGTTGAAATTCCAACCAACAGAGGAATGGCGCGTCAAGACAAGGAAGATTTGATTTACCGTTCGGTACGTGAAAAATTCAACGCAGTAATTGAAGATGTTACTCAATTGTCAAAAGCCGGTCGTCCGGTATTGATTGGAACCACTTCTGTAGAGATTTCAGAATTGTTGAGTCGTATGTTGAAAATGCGTGGTGTAGAACACAACGTATTGAACGCCAAAATGCACAAAAAAGAAGCCGAAATTGTAGCTGAAGCAGGGAAACCGGGCGTAGTTACCATTGCCACCAATATGGCCGGTCGTGGAACGGATATTAAATTAACGCCTGAAGTAAAAGCCGCCGGAGGTTTAGCCATCATCGGAACGGAACGCCACGATTCGCGTCGTGTAGACCGTCAGTTGCGTGGTCGTGCCGGTCGTCAAGGTGATCCGGGAAGTTCCCAATTTTATGTGTCTTTGGAAGACAACCTGATGCGTTTATTCGGTTCTGACAGAGTAGCGAAAATCATGGATCGAATGGGATTGAAAGAAGGTGAAGTAATTCAGCATTCGATGATGACCAAATCTATTGAACGCGCTCAGAAAAAAGTAGAAGAAAACAACTTTGGTACTCGTAAACGTTTGTTAGAATATGATGACGTAATGAATGCCCAACGTGAAGTGGTTTACAAACGTCGTCGACACGCTTTACACGGAGAACGTTTGAAACTGGATATCGCCAACATGATGTATGACACTTGTGAATTAATCGTAAGCGACAATAAAGGCAAAAACGACTATAAAAACTTCGAGTTTGAATTGATTCGATACTTTTCAATCACCTCACCGGTTTCTGAAAACGAATTTGAGAAATTATCCGAAATGGAAATTACGGGTAAAGTGTATAAAGCTGCCCTAGCCTATTACACCGAAAAGACCGAAAGAAGCGCTCGCGAAGCCTTCCCGATTATTGCTGACGTTTACCAAAAAGAAGGCAATAAATTTGAGCGAATCGTAGTGCCATTTTCAGATGGCATTAAGACTTTGAACGTCGTAACCGACTTGAAAAAAGCATTTGATTCAAACGGAGCACAATTGGTAGCCGATTTTGAAAAAAATATCACTTTGGCTATAGTAGACGAAGCTTGGAAAAAGCACTTACGCAAAATGGACGAGTTAAAACAATCGGTACAATTAGCCGTGCACGAACAAAAAGATCCGTTGCTGATTTACAAATTGGAAGCTTTCAAATTGTTTAGCGCCATGTTAGACGGTGTGAATAAAGAAGTAATCTCGTTCTTGTTCAAAGGCGATTTACCTCAGCAAAACCAAAACATTCAGGAAGCGCGACAAGTACGTGAAAAACAAAATTATACCGAAAGCAAAGACGAAATCGAAAGCAGTGAAAGTGCTAATCGTGAAGCCGGTCAAACACAACAACGTCCGCAAGTAACGGAAACCATCGTAAGAGAAACTCCGAAAATCAACCGCAACGATACTGTGACGATTAAACACGTAATGAGTGGAAAAACGGAAACCACCAAATACAAAAAAGCGGAAAGCATGTTGGCTTCCGGCGAATGGGTTCTAGTAAACGACTAGATTTCTGAAAGCTTTAAGCAGGGTACAAATCCCCAACAGTTTGAACTGTTGGGGATTTTTTTTATCTCAAACTGTGAAATATATAAATCAAGCTCAAATTTCTATAACTAGCCCACTCTAAAGTAAATTACCTTTGCGCGATTTAATAACCTATCTTTAAAGAATTGAAAGAAAACTATTTTTCTTTTATAACTCATATTTACTTACCTTGAAAATACACATCAAATACATGGTTTCGCTTCGTTGCAAATTGGCAGTGAAAGAGGAATTAGACAAATTAAAATTAAAACACACGACGATTGATTTAGGCGAAGTGGTACTCAAAAAAAACATTCATGCCGAAGACAGAGAATTACTGCGCAAAGCACTGTTAAAAAAAGGATTAGAATTGATCGATGATAAAAAATCTCTGCTCATCGAAAGAACCAAAAATGTGATTATAGAGTTGGTTCATTACGCCGAAAAGTATCCCAAAGTAAATGTTTCTGAATATTTGAGTAAGGAACTCGACTATAATTATACCCATTTGGCCAACCTTTTTTCAGAAGTTACCGGAACAACCATCGTTAATTATATCATTTTGAACAAAATTGAGCGCGTAAAAGAGTTGTTGTTATATGATGAACTATCGCTTACGGAAATAAGCTATTTAATGGAATACAGCAGTGTTTCGCATTTGTCCAACCAATTTAAAAAAGTAACCGGACTGACGCCAACCTATTTCAAACAAATCAAACAATACAAAAAACGCATCCAATTGGAAGAATTATTATAAAACAAAAACCATTCATCACAAATACAATCCTCAATGGTTCAAACTGTTGGGGATTTTTTTATATTTGATTAAAGATTAAACGTTTATGAAATCAAAGTGTCTTTTATTGCTGTTATTCGTTAATTGGAACTGCTTCACTCAAGAATCAGTCAATCTCATTAAATCATCTCACGATTTGTATGAAGCCAACTATTTAATGGATTTTGAAGCAATCGTAAAATTGTCTTATCCGCCTATGGTGGCGAACATTGGTAAAGAAGTACTGCTAGAAAAAACAGAACTGCACTACGAAAACGAAGCATACCGTTTGCGTTACCAATTGCCAACCGTTCCGCTTCAATATGGTCAAACAAAACAAATCAACGGCAAATCGTTTTGTGTGATCACCATTCGCATTCCGAAGCGTTACTTTTTTGAAGCTAAATTAACTTCAGAAGAAGCCGCTGCAAAGAAGGTGGAATTACAAGAAGTTAATAATACCAAAGACGTTACCTTCGAACCTAACAGAAACAGTTTTAATGTCAAAAAAATGACAACTTATGTCGCCGTTTGGGACGAAACCACCAATGGAGAATGGAAATTTTTCAATTTTGACAATGCCGAACAATTGGCTGCTTTTAATGCGCTGTTTGATGAAACTGTAAAAAGAGCTTTGGGTTTGAATAAATAGTTTTACCTTTACTTATCTCATTAAACACCAAACTAAAAACTACATACCATGGCAAAAGGAAAAGACGTTCAGAAAGCGGCTAAAAAAGAACCTCTGAAGACCGCAAAAGAGAAAAAAGAGGAAAAAAGAAATAAAAAACAAAATCCGAAAAGAGATTAAGAAAAGCCCTGATTTTTCAGGGCTTTTCTTTTATAATTCATCCGGAAAAATCTTCCCGGGATTCAAGATATTATTCGGGTCAAAAACGCGTTTGATACTTTCCATCAGTTCCAAATGGGTTCGGCTAAAAGCAATATCCATAAAGTTTTTTTGCACAAAACCAATCCCGTGTTCACCGGATAAAGTGCCTTTTAACGAAACTGTCAATTCAAATATTTCTCGTATACCAACGGGAACTTGCGTTTTCCAATTGTCATCCGTCATCTCTCCTTTGATAATGTTCACGTGTAAATTGCCATCACCGGCATGACCATAACAGACCGATTTAAAACCATACTTTGCGCCTATTTTTTTGATTCCCGATAACAATTCGGGCAACATAAATCGGGGCACAACCGTGTCTTCTTCTTTGTAAATGGAATTTGATTTTACTGCTTCAGCTACTGAACGACGCATTTTCCACAACGCATTTTTCTCATCTTCGGTATCGGCAAATAAAACTTCATCGATTTCAAATTGTTCCGCTACGGCCAAAATTTTCTCGGCTTCCTGCATCAAGATTTCGGGATAATTCCCATCGACTTCAATCAGCAAATGCGCTTGGTGTTCGGGCTTTATCGGTACGCTGATGCCTTCCACAAATTGCAGCGTCCAATCAATGGCATCGCGTTCCATAAACTCTAAGGCGCTTGGTACAATTCCGGCTCGGAAAATGGCAGAAACGGCTTCACAAGCTTCATGGGCTTTGTAAAAAGGAACCAACATCAAAATGTTGTGACTGTTTTTGGGCAAAAGTTTTAAGACCGCTTTGGTTATCACACCCAATGTTCCTTCGCTGCCTACCATCAATTGGGTCAAATTATAACCGGTAGAATTTTTAAGCGTATTGGCTCCGGTCCAAATAATTTCACCATTGGGCAAAACCACTTGTAAGTTGAGCACATAATCTTTCGTCACACCATATTTCACGGCTCTTGCGCCACCTGAATTTTCGGCTATATTCCCGCCAATCCAGCAACTGCCCATACTGCTTGGGTCAACCGGATAAAACAAGCCTTTTTCGGCTACCGCTTCGCGTAAAATTTGCGTAATCACAGCCGGTTCAACTGTTACTTGCAAATTTTGCTCATCGATTTCTATGATTTTATCTAAACGTTCCATTGAGAGTCCAATGCCTTGGTAAATACTCAAAGCACCACCACTCAAACCTGTTCTGGCGCCGATTGGTGTTGTTGGAATTTTGAAATCATTGGCTACTTTTAAGATGGCTGCAATTTCTTGAGCATTAGCCGGTTTTACCACAACGCTGGGCGGAAACACATAATCTTCGGTTTCATCGTGACCGTAATGGTTTCGGGTTTCCTGGTCGGAAAAAATATAGTTTTCACCAACAATTTGGGTGAGTTTTTGAATGATTTCGGGATTGAGTGACATCGTGTAAAATTTGAGAAGTAAATGTAACCATTCCAAAAGAAAAAGACAAATCCTATTTAGCCCTGATGGGAATGGCGCCGTGCAGAATGGACAGCAGGAATAAGGTCTCCAAAAATGCCCGAACCCTTCGCTCCTATCGCTTCTTCAAATTGGGCAGGAAATAACAAATAATTCCTATCAACGGTAAGAAAGAACAAACGTGATACACATACTGAATGGAAGTATAATCGGCTAAAGTACCAAGTAAAGCCGAACCTAAGGCGCCCATTCCAAAGGCAAAGCCATAAAACAAGCCCGAAATCATTCCGAGTTTTTTAGGCAATAATTCTTGGGCATAAACCAGAATCGCCGGAAAAGCCGAAGAAATAATAATTCCAATGATAATCATCAAAACATCGGTCCAAAACAAATTGACATAAGGCAATAACAACGCAAAAGGTGCCGCACCAAAAACCGACAACCAAATCACATACTTTCGGCCTATTTTATCGCCTAACGGACCGCCAAGAATGGTGCCCGCAGCATAAGCAATCAAATAAATAAACATGTGAAATTGCGCTTCTTTGATAGACAATTGGAACTTATCCATTACATAAAAAGTATAGTAAGTAGACAAACTTGCGGAATAGAAAAACTTGGAAAAAATAACAACCAACAAAATCAATATAGCCCATTTTACTTTGCTTTTTGACAAACGTTGGAAATCGGCAAAAACTACTTTTTTCTGTTGGCGATGGATCAAATGGTCGCGGTACCAAAAAGCAATTTTGCTGATAATGGCCAATCCGATAGCCGCCGCTAAAACAAACCAAAGAATGTATTTTTGGGAGTTTGGCACAACAATCAAAGCGACTAACAATGGTCCGAGTGCTGTACCGAAATTACCTCCAACCTGAAAAATAGACTGCGCCAATCCACGTCTGCCACCCGAAGCCAAATTAGATATTCGTGCGGACTCAGGATGAAAAATAGAAGAACCGGTTCCGATAAGCATGACCGAGATTAATATCCAATAAAAATTATCTGCAAATGAAATGGAGACAATTCCCGCCAAGGAAAAGAGCATGCCATAAATTTGAGAAAAAGGTTTCGGGTATTTATCGGTGTAATAACCCACAAAGGGCTGGAATATGGAAGCGGTCAACTGAAAAGCAAAAGTAATCAGACCGATTTGAGCAAACGACAAATTGTAATTTTGTTTCAAAATAGGATAAACCGAAGGAATAATCGCTTGGATTAAATCGTTGAGTAAATGCGCAAAACTGATTGAAAAAAGAATCGAGTAAACTGTTTTTTGAGCCAATTCAGCATTACTTTTTCCTTTTGAAAGCGTAGTTTCGATTTCCATTTTTCATTTTTAACGACACAAAAGTACTATATATATCAGTCATTAAAATAACATTTAGTAATTTTAGCAAATCATTAAGATATCGACGGGACTAACATTACTGCTATTTGGAAAAGAACACGAAAAAATCGGCGCTACACGAAAAAGACGGCATTCCGCAACCGGAAAGCTTCAGTAAAACTGCCTTGGATAAAGTGATTCGCAGTCGTAAAATCCAACCCAGTTCCGAAGAATTAGTCCAAGGAATTTTGTTGGGCGATATATCGGCTTTGAGTCGTGCCATCACATTGGTAGAAAGTAAGAATCCCGATCATTTGGCCAAGGCTAATGAAATCATCAAAGCGTGTTTGCCTCATGCCAATAAATCCGTTAGAATAGGAATAACCGGTGTTCCGGGCGTTGGGAAAAGTACGTTTATTGAAGCTTTTGGAAAACACTTGACGGCTCTGAACAAAAAAGTTGCGGTCTTGGCGGTTGATCCAAGCAGCACGATTTCGCATGGCAGCATTTTGGGCGATAAAACCCGAATGGAGGAATTGGTGAAAGATAAAAACGCCTACATACGACCAAGCGCTTCCGGAGAAACCCTTGGTGGTGTGGCGCGAAAAACGCGCGAAACCATTATCCTTTGCGAAGCCGCCGGATTTGACACCATTGTAATTGAAACTGTGGGTGTTGGTCAAAGCGAAACTGCGGTTCACAGCATGGTAGACTTCTTTTTACTACTGAAAATTTCGGGTGCCGGCGACGAATTACAAGGCATCAAACGCGGTATCATGGAAATGGCCGATGCGATTGTCATTAATAAAGCCGATGGCGATAATGTGGCCAAAGCCAAATTGGCGAAAACCGAATTCAATCGGGCTTTGCATTTATTTCCGGCAAAAAATTCGGGCTGGATTCCGACCGTTTCCACTTGCAGTGCTTATGAAAAAACGGGGATTGATGACGTTTGGCAAACCATTACCAACTATTTGAAATTGGTAAAAAGCAATCATTATTTTGAAGAAAAACGCAAAGAGCAAAATCAATATTGGATGATGGAAACCATCAACGAGCAGTTGAAAAACCACTTCTACAATCATCCGGGAATTATTTCTTTATTGGAGCAAAATAAAAAAGCCGTGCAAAACGATGAATTGTCACCTTTTGCAGCGGCTATGATTTTATTGGAGAAATATTTTAAATAAAAACTCGTTAAACAGTAAACACAAAAAAACCACAAGGTTTTGCCTCATGGTTTTGTTGAACAACTCAAATTACCACAATATTCAGTTGCAACTTTCCTATTAACACTCATAACAATCATACTTTAACTTTCAAAATCCAAAGCATAATTTTACTATTATTGAGTATCTCAATTCTCTCTTGACTAACTAAGTCAAATTTGAAGCAATTTTGAAGATATTTCTATGAGCAAAAAACTATATTTAGTATGTTTGATTAACGATAAAATTACCGTCGTTTGACGGATAAAAAAAGGGATGACCAACGGAGATTTATCTAAAAAAGTAATTGTTTCTTTATAATTCCGCAAAGTTAAGCCCGCATGGTTTTCATGCTTTATGCCAATACTAAAATTAACTAAGCCAAACTATGCTGAAAAATGATATTTTTTTTATTGAACTTTGTTTTTATACCATTGGTTTTTTAAGCTTAGCCGGAGTAATCACTACCTTTTTAAACAGTTACTTTTCTTCTCGAATTTATAAGTTTTACGGCTTATATCTCTTGGTCATCGTGGCTTTTGTTGTTTTAGTTTACATCAAAAACACCGGTGATTTTCCTAAAAAATCAGACGAACGATTGATTTTGAATTTGGCCGTAGACATATTGCAGGTCTTGAGTCACTTTTTCTTTTGTGGGTTTGTTTACTTCGCCATGGTCATGGAAGATGCTAAGTTTAAAAAGCTCCAAAATATTTACAAAACTTTTTTATACTTCACCATAGTTTACCTGCTTGTACTGGCGATTTTCCCCAAATTTGTCAGCAGGGATTTTGTCTATTTTTTAATCACTCGAGTCATCATATTGGTTCTTTCCGTGCTGTTTTATTATCATTTGTTTAAAAATTTAGATAAAATGTTCTTCCGCTACTTATTTGCCGCGGTAAGCTTTGTTTTTATTAGCGGATTTTTGGCTTTATGGGATAGTGTCAGCAGTAGCGGTTACAGTAAATATACGGGGTTTGACTATCTCTGTTATGGCTATTTTTTAGAAAACTTATGCTTTGTAGGAGCGATTATCCATAAGTACTTCAGTATCGAAAGGGAAAAAGAAATCACGGCTTTAGCACACAAGCAAGAATTATTCACCACCCAAAAAGAAATACAGCAAGAAACTATTGAACACATCGGTCGGGAAATACATGACAACATCGGACAAAAATTAACCCTGGCCAGTTTGTATACCCAACAATTGGAATTTGAAAACAAAGCGCCTCACGTCAACAATACTATAGAGAACATCAGCGCCATCATCAATGAATCTATAGCTGAGTTGCGAGAACTTTCAAAATCGTTAATCGACAACGCCATTGATGCCAATACCATCAGCCAATTGATTGAAAAAGAATGTCAAAAAATTAAGTCCCTTAAAAAATGCAATGTCATTTACAGCTCCAATTCACTTAAAATTAATTTAAAATACCAGGAAAAATCTATCTTGATTAGAATTGTGCAAGAATTTATAAACAACAGCATCAAGCATTCAAAATGCCAAAACATTTTTGTGGAATTACTTTCCAATGAGAACAATATCGTTTTATCTTTGAAAGATGATGGAATAGGTTTTAATACAGAGTCTATTTCGTCCGGTCAGGGCATTGCCAATATGAAAAAAAGAACTGCAATTATTGGAGGCAAAATGGAATTAAAAAGCAGCCAAAGTAATGGCACACAATTAATAATACGTCTGTAATATGGGAGTTAAAAAAACCATTGCCATAGTCGATGACCATATTTTGATAGCTCAGGCCATCAAAGGAATCATAGCCAATTTTGAAAATTTTGAAACCATCTGTGAATGCGAAAATGGGCAAGAATTAATCGATAAGATTCATTCTCATGGCAGCGTGCCTGATATTGTTTTGCTCGATATCAGTATGCCGGTCATGGACGGTTTTGAAACGGCCGATTGGTTGCAAAAAAACCATCCCGAAATATTGGTAATGGTATTGAGTATGCAAAATGACGAACAAAGTGTGGTAAAAATGGTAAAAAACGGGGCCAAAAGTTACCTGTTAAAGAACTCTCATCCGCGAGAATTGGAAGCGGCACTTCTAAAATTAGTTGAAAACGGTTTTTACTATCCTGAATGGGCCTCGAAAATTATTTTTTCAAGCATCAATAAGAACACCAACAGTGCTTTATCCAAACTCACCGAAAGAGAAAAAGAGTTTCTCAAATACACCATCACCGAAAAAAGCTATAAAGAAATAGCAGAACTGATGTTTTGCAGTCCGAGAACGGTCGAAAGCTACCGAGACAATCTCTTTGAAAAGTTAAATTTGAAAAGCCGTGTAGGTTTAGCCGTTTATGCCATCAAAAACGGTTACGATCAATAACCTACTCTTCGTAGGCTTCCATTTCTTTGTCGTAGAATTCGCCGGCAAGGGTAATTAAATGCTCCATTTCGGCTTCTAATTCGGTTTCGTCTTCACCTTCTAAATCTTCCATAAACTCAACTTCATCGTCTTTTAAATTGATGATAAATCGAGGAAAATCGAGGTGAATGACAAAAATATCATCCGGGTAATCTGAGTTATCTGCGAGTACGAATTTTGGTAATTCCATTTTTTGAGTTATAAATTATGAGTTATAAATTATGACACGAGCCGTAGGCTAACTGAGCGGAGCTAGTTTTGTATCAATAACTTCTTGGTTAAAATATTAAAACGAATATACAAAAATATTGCGGCAGCTGTCAATCCGGCTAATAATCCTATCCAAACGCCAACGGCTTTCATATCCGTATACAATCCTAAATAAATAGAAACCGGAAAACCGATAATCCAATAGGCTACAAAGGTAATGTACATCGGAATCTTAACGTCTTGCAAACCGCGTAACGCACCAAGAACCACGACTTGAATTCCGTCTGATATTTGGAAAAATGCCGCTACAATGAGCAATTGCGCCGAAATCGTAATTACTTCTTGGTTCTCTACCAAAGTCTTTGCTTCATTCATATTGACAAAAATATACGGCAAGACATTGTGCAACAAGATGAACAATAAGGCAAATACAATTTCCAACAAAACGGTCAAAAGAAAAATCGACAACCCGACTCTTCTTAACATCACATAATCTTGCTTGCCTTTTTGGTTTCCTACTCTTATCATTCCGGTAACACTCAATCCCATGGCAAACATAAAGGTCAATGATGCTAAACTCAACGCGATTTGATTAGCTGCTTGACTTGTCGTACCGATCATTCCGCACAACCAAATGGCTCCGGTGAACAAAGCCACTTCAAAAAACATCTGCATCGAAGAAGGAAAGCCTAAACGAATGATTTTAATATTGATTTCTTTCTTGATTTCCTTTAACGTAAAACCTTCAAAATAATAATGAAACTTGGTCTTGCTTTTCATGATATAGTGCATAAAAACCAACATGATAATTCGGGAAGCAATGGTACCAATAGCTGCACCAATAATGCCTAATTTTGGGAAAAACCAAATTCCGTAGATCAATAAATAATTGATAATTACATTGGCTACATTTCCAACAATAGTCGCCCACATCGAATATTTGGTTTGGCTCATTCCGTCGGCAAATTGCTTGTAAGCCTGAAAGACAATCAACGGAACTAATGAAAAACCAACGATGTCCAAATAAGGTTTCGCCAATTGAACTACCGGCTCAGGTTGACCCATAAAAGACAAAAGCGGCTTCGAAAAAAAGATGATGCCAAAGAGAAACAACCCTAAAATAGTGCACAAATACAGTCCATGGTGAAAGGCCAATCGGCCTTCTTCTCGATTTGATTTTCCATGCGCTTCGGCGACCAATGGCGTAATGGCGGTTGAAAAACCAATTCCAAGCGACATCGCAATAAAAACAAAACTGTTGCCCAAAGAAACAGCAGCCAATTCTGTCGGACCTATTTTTCCTACCATGATATTGTCCACTATTCCCACTAAGGTATGACCAATCATACCCAAAATAACAGGATAGGCCAATTGGAGATTGTATCGGAACTCTTTGGTGTATTGTGCTAAATTCACTTTGAAAAAATTTGACTGCAAAAGTACTTAGGTTAACTGAAATAAAGCAATAAACTTTTATTTAATAATGACAACAGCAGATAAGAAGTAAAGAATTATGTAACAAACAACCATAAATGTATAACAAAGTCGGTTGCCGATACCAATACTTTTGCACCGTCAAATTGATGCCACTTATGGTTTTCAAACTAAGACAAAAACAAAAATTAAACATTTATGAAAATTTCAACTACGATTAAAATGCTATTGGTTTTAGCAATGACTTTAGGTTCAGCTACTAGAACTATTGCACAAGAGACTACGCCTACAGAAAACTACGATCAAAAATTCAAATTGGGTATCGGAATCAGCGGTGGTTATGTTTTTCAAGAACCTTATAAATTGGCGCTTGGCGTAGATGCCAGACTGCAATATGATTTGTCAAAAAGAAACTCTTTAACCTTAACGACCGGTTTCTCTAACCTTTTTGTAAGCGGTGATGACAATGACTTAGGATTTATTCCGGTAAAAGCCGGTTTCAAAGCATTCATTTGGAACGACCAATTTTATGTAATGGGAGAAGTTGGAGCTGCCATAGCTGTAACCAATGATTATGACAAAACTTCTTTATTAATTGCTCCAAGTATCGGTTATGCTACCAAATATATTGATATTAGTTTGCGTTACGAACATTACACTGATTTCCCGAAACTCAATAACAACGGAACGGTTGGAAAAGGAATTGGTCAATTGGGCGTTCGTTTGGCATACGGTTTCGAACTGTAAATCAATTATTCTTCTACAAAAAGGCGCTGAAATTCAGCGCCTTTTTTTATCCTTTTAATTGCTCTCGGTAAAGGTCGATATTGGCTTTTACTTTTGGGTCTAATTCGGGTTCGGTGATATCCGTCAGTTTTTCCAGAGCTTCCCAAATGGTTTGCGCTACAATATAACGCGCCACGCCTTTATCATCCGCCGGAACCACATACCAAGGCGCGTAATCGGTATTGGTGTTGTTGATGGCTTCTTCGTAATAACGCATATAATCATCCCAACGTTCGCGTTCTTTTAAATCGCCGGTCGAGAATTTCCAATTATCCTCGGGATTTTCCAAACGCTTCAACAAACGCTGTCTCTGCTCTTCTTTACTCATGTGGAAATAAAACTTCAAAACCGTTGTACCGTTTTGCGCAATGTGTTTTTCGAAATTATTAATTTGCTCCATGCGGTTGGCCCAAAAATGAGGTGTAATGTCTTCTACTTTCTCAATGCCGGGTAAATTTTCAAATAAAATATATTCCGGATGCACGCGTGTCACCAAAACGTTTTCATAATGCGTACGGTTAAACACCGCAAACTTCCCTTTTTCGGGCAAAGCCAAATAATGGCGCCACAAATAATCGTGCTCCAACTCGGTTGAATTCGGTGTTTTAAAACTGTGAATGACCACGCCACGCGGATTGAATTCTTTAAACACTTCGCGTATCAAACTGTCTTTACCGCTGGTATCCATGCCTTGCAGACAAATCAAAAACGCATGTCGGTTGTGCGCATACATCGCATCTTGCTTTTTGCTGAGCTTGACTTGAACCTTATCCAAAGCCAATGCTTCTTCTTCTTTATCCGTATCTATGTCCAATCGAGTCGGTAATTTTGACAACTCAATTTTGCCTTTCACTCTAAAATTTTCGGGATTTATATTTTTCATAACAAAGTTTTATCTGTTAAATGTATTATTTTTGAGAAGCTATTTCCGGCTATCCGTTATATCTTTTTATTGCTTTGTCACCCTGAGCGCAGTCGAAGGGCTTTTCGTTAAGCAATAAAAAGGATGCCACTCCTATCCGGGCTAATTACTTACGCTAACTTATGGAAAAATTTCAACTTTCGCTACTCTTTAAAATCATCGGCATTGGTTCGGCTTCAGGATTGGTGTATCATGATGACAAACTTTTTATCATTTCAGACAGCAGTACTTTTCTATACGAATACAATATTCCAACCGAGAAACTCAACAAGATAGCTTTAACAGAAAACGCCCAAGACAACATCGCTAAAAAAGACAAACCCGATTTTGAAGCCATCGCTTTGAAAGGAACTGACTTAGTGCTTTTGGGTTCAGGCTCAACCGAAAACCGAAATCTGATTTTCAATTATGCCATTCCAACCGGAAAAATTCAAAAAAACAACATTGGCGGCCTCTATCAAAAAATCAAACAAGAGTTTGCCATTGCAGACGATGAGTTGAATATTGAAGGCTTAGTCATGAACCAAGACCATATTTATTTCTTCCAAAGAGGCAATGGTACTAAAGGCAAAAATGCCATAATTTTCAGCAAAGACACACCGCAAAATCAACAATTCAAATATGTGCCAATCGATTTGCCTAAAATAAAAAATGTAGCCGCTACTTTCACCGACGCAATTTTAGTAGAAGATAAGATTTACTTTTTAGCTTCAGCCGAGGATACCGAGTCAACTTACCTCGACGGCGAAGTTTTAGGAAGCATCATTGGACGCATGGATTTAAAAACTCTAAAAGTCGAATTTACCCAACAAATTTCAAGTACCCATAAATTTGAAGGCTTGACATTATACAAACAATCCGAAAAAGAAATGGAGTTTTTACTTTGCGAAGACACGGATTCGGAATTGTTAGAGTCAAATATTTATAAATTAGTTTTAGACAACTGATTACTGAACACTGAACACTGCCAACTTTTTTTTCACCTCTTCCCAACCTTTTTAAACCAATAGTACTCTTTACCTATAAAGACATTCATTTTGATCAACGAGACACTCATATCAGCCTGTAAAAAAATGCAACGTGAAGCGCAGCGGCAAGTATACGACTACTTGTCACCTAAGCTGTACCGAACATGCAAACGCTATTTAAAAAAGGAAGAAGAAATTGAAGAAGTATTGGCCGATGCTTTTTACACCATTTTCACCAAATTGGATCAGTTGAAAGAAGTAGGCGCATTTGAAGCTTGGGCACGAAAAATAACGGTAAACCAATGTTTGCTGCAATTGAAACGCAATGTAAATTTCAATTTGTATTTGGAAGAAACTTCGTTTAGCATTCAACCTCAAAGTCCACAAGAAACGCCATTAGAAGAAGAAGATTTACTCAACTTGCTCAACTTGATTCCCGAAGGTTGCAAAACCATTTTCAACCTTTTTGTTATTGAAGGCTACGGTCACAAAGAAATTGCAGCCATGCTCAATATCTCGGAAGGCACTTCGAAATCACAATTGAATGTCGCGAAGACCAAATTAAAAGATTTAGTCAACAATCTTTATTATCAAAAAGCAAAGTAATCATGGAAAATCAAGATATTTTTAACCAATTTAAAAAAGCCGCCGACAACGCCGAGTCGCCCGACTTTGCTTCGATGGAGAAAGTCTGGAACCGCGTTGAGGAAAAACTCGATAAAAAGGAGTTGAAACAAGAAACAGTGCTTTGGAAAAAATGGGCTGTGGCTGCTTCAATCTTATTAGGAATTTCGATTGGATATCAATTTTTAAAAGGAGACCAACCAACGATTAATACCAATGACATTATTGTCCAAAAAGATTCTATTCAAAAAACAACAACCCCAACTAACAACGCCGTAGTTTCAGCAGAAACCGTTAATCCGGCGATTAAAGAAGAGGCCGAACAAATTTTGGAAAAACAAATGATTTCTCAAACAGACCTGGCCGTAATAGAACCGCCCAAAACGGAAGAAATCAGCAGCAATGACACTGTATCCAAAAGAGTCAAATCATTTTCCAATGTGGCTTCGGTAAGCAATTATGGCTATGTAAAGAGCAATAAATTTGAAGCTGCAGCAGAAAAATCAAAAGACATGGAACTTTTTATCGCCAAAGAAAACAAAGTGTCCAATGCCAAAAAAGAAAAGCCACTGCTGGTTTTTGATGACAAAGTAAACAATAAACAAAGCGTGAAAGAAGTAGAAATGGAAGAAATTGAATCTATCGTTGAACTTCCCGATCCTCTCTATATCATTAATGGGGTGGAATACACCGAACAAGAATTATTCGGACCCAACCCAACCAGTCCTTACACACCGTTAAATGAACAAGAAATCGATTCTATTTCCATACTGCAGAAGGAAAAAGCGACTTCCATTTATGGTGAAAAAGGCAAAAAAGGCGTCGTAATCATCTCGACTAAAAACGGAAAACCGGCTGCCAAAAAACACAAATAAATCAGTCTAACCTTTTAAAATTTAACGTCATGAAAAATGTAAAAATCTTTTCATTAGGCATTGCTATGCTTATCACTTTCCTATCCTTCGGACAAGAACCGAGCACAAGCGAATTGGCGAAGCAAAAAACAATTACCGGTATCGTAAGTGACCGCATTGGTCCGCTTCCCGGAGTCAATGTTTTAGTCAAAGGAACTACTCGTGCAACACAAACCGATTTTGATGGCAAGTATTCCATAATGGCTCAAAAAGGCGAATCATTGGTCTTCCAATACATTGGTATGAAAACACAAGAAGTAAAAGTGGACAATTCCAACACCATTAATGTAAAAATGGAAGATGATTCAGCCACTTTAAGCGAAGTAGTTGTGGTTGCTCAAGGCTACAGTCGGAAAAGAAAATCAACAGTGGCACAAACAAGGTCTAATCTTTCAAATGCCAATGTTACCCAATCCTTACAAGGCAAAGTTGCCGGAGTACAAATCAACCATAGTTCAGGAACTCCGGGTGCAACTAAAGTTGTAATTCGTGGTAATTCATCACTTAAAACCAACACAAAACCTTTGTACATTGTTGACGGCGTTCCAATGAAAGAAGAAGAATTTAAAAGTATCAATCCGAATGACATAAATACAGTTAACGTATTAAAAGACACTGCAGCGACTTCGCTATATGGCAACAGCGCTTCTAATGGTGCAATCGTGATACAAACCAAAACCGGAGTACAACAAAATTTATCGAAATCTGAAATGCAAAAAAGAATTAAAGAAATCGACAAAACTACTACACCAATAGTTATTGAACCCAACAATGAGGACTACGAAAGCTTTGTAGAAAACGCTTTTGAAAGTCCGAAATCGGCTCCGCTGTCGACATTTTCTATTGATGTAGACAATGCTTCTTACACCAATGTGCGTCGCTTTATCAATAACGGACAAGCGGTTCCGAAAGATGCGGTTCGTGTGGAAGAAATGGTTAATTTTTTCAAATACCAATACCCGCAACCTACAGGTGAACATCCGTTTTCAATTAATACCGAATACAGTGAGTGTCCTTGGAATAAAGACAATAAATTGGTTCGCATCGGTTTACAAGGTAAAGACATCGCCACTGATAATTTGCCTGCTTCTAATTTGGTTTTCCTCATTGATGTTTCAGGTTCGATGGCTGACATGAACAAATTGCCACTGTTGAAGGAATCTTTCAAAGTTTTGGTAGCCCAATTGAGAGCTGATGATAAAATTGCCATAGTAGTTTATGCCGGTGCGGCAGGTTTGGTGTTACCGCCAACTTCAGGAAAAGAGAAAAAAACCATCATTGACGCTTTAGACCAATTGCAATCCGGTGGAAGTACTGCCGGTGGTGCGGGAATTCAACTGGCCTACAAAACGGCTGAGGAAAATTTCATCAAAGGCGGAAACAACCGAGTAATCTTGGCCACCGATGGTGATTTTAATGTAGGCGCCTCTTCAGATTCTGATATGAAAACCTTAATTGAGGAGAAAAGAAAATCGGGTGTTTTCTTAACTTGTTTGGGCTATGGCATGGGCAATTACAAAGACAGCAAGTTAGAAACATTGGCTGACAAAGGCAACGGTAATTATGCCTATATCGACAACATTCAGGAAGCCAATCGCTTTTTAGGCAAAGAATTCAAAGGGTCGATGTTTGCTATCGCAAAAGATGTTAAAATCCAAATCGAGTTCAATCCGACTCATGTAAAAGCGTATCGTTTGATTGGTTACGAAAACCGAAAATTGCGTCCGGAAGACTTTAAAAATGATGCCATTGATGCAGGAGAATTGGGCAGCGGACATACAGTTACCGCGCTATACGAAATCATTCCAACCAACACCAAAAGCGATTTCTTTGTGGATACTGATGCGTTGAAATACACCAAAGTTGAACCTTCAAAAACCAAATTCAATGATGAATTAGCTACCATAAAATTCCGCTACAAAAAACCCGATGGCAGTAAAAGTATCGAAATGGTTCAGGTGATTGATAATAAGGTTAATGCTTTAGACAGCGCTTCGAACGGATTCAAATTCAGCACCGCAGTAGCTTGGTTTGGATTGAAATTAAGAGATTCCAAATTGGTGACCAACAAATCTTCTTCTGATATTAAAAAATTAGCGCGCGAAGGCTTGGCCTTTGATGAAGACGGTTACAAAGCCGAGTTTATTCGCCTAGTGGAAGCGGTCAATTAAATTTTTTGGGTGATTTGATTAATGTTGGTAAACCCGTCAAGTTCTTTTGAATTAGACGGGTTTTGTTTGTCTTGCTACTTCTCTATCTCGCGTAAACTTTCCATTTTTTTGTGCGCCAAGAACCCTTTGATGTCTTCAAAATGTTCTTTCACTCTTTTGTTCCCGAATTCAAATACTTTTTCGGCCAAACCGTCTAAGAAATCACGGTCGTGTGATACTAAAATCAACGTTCCGTCAAAGTCTTTCAAGGCGTCTTTGATGATGTCTTTGGTTTTCATATCTAAGTGATTCGAAGGCTCATCGAGAATCAGTAAGTTAACCGGTTCCAATAACAATTTGATCATGGCCAAACGCGTTTTTTCGCCACCCGAAAGCACTTTAACTTTCTTCTGAATATCATCGCCATGGAACATAAATGCCCCTAAAATGTTTTTGATTTGGGTTCTCACTTCGCCTACCGCAATATTGTCAATGGTTTCAAAAATAGTAGCATTCTCATCTAATAATGCCGCTTGGTTTTGGGCAAAATATCCAATTTGACAATTGTGTCCCACCTCAACGCTACCGCCATTAATTTCGATTTCCTTCATGATGGCTTTGATCATGGTCGATTTTCCTTCTCCGTTTTTCCCCACGAAAGCTACTTTTTGACCGCGTTCAATGACCATATTGGCATCTTTAAAAATCAATTTGTCACCATAAGATTTCTCCAAATCGCAAACGATTACCGGATATTGACCGGAACGAACCGAAGGAGGAAACTTCAACTTTAAGGCCGAGTTATCGATTTCATCTACTTCAATCGGCACAATCTTTTCCAACATTCTAACGCGTGATTGCACCGCATCTGTTTTTGAAAAAGTTCCTCGGAAACGCTCAATAAACGCTTGATTGTCGGCTATGAATTTCTGCTGCTCGTCATAAGCTTTTTGTTGGTGCACACGACGGTCTTTTCTCAATTCTAAATAATGAGAATACTTGGCTTTGTAATCGTAAATTCTGCCCATCGTCACCTCAATAGTACGATTGGTGATATTGTCTACAAAAGCCCTGTCGTGGGAAATCACCATAACCGCTTTCGCCTGATTGATTAAGAAATCTTCCAACCATTGAATACTGTCCATGTCCAAGTGGTTTGTCGGCTCATCGAGCAAAATCAAATCGGGTTGTTTCAAAAGGATTTTAGCCAACTCGATACGCATTCTCCAACCTCCGGAAAACTCAGATGTTGATCGATTAAAATCTTCTCTTTCAAAACCTAATCCTTTCAGTACCTTTTCGACTTCGGCTTCATAGTTGACTTCTTCAATCGAATAATATTTTTCGCTTAACTCCGAAACGCGTTCAATCAATTTCATGTACTCATCGCTTTCGTAATCGGTACGAATGGTTAATTGTTCATTGATTTCGTCAATTTCGGCTTTCATTTTGAAAACCTCGGCAAAAGCTTTCGATGCTTCTTCCATTACCGTACAATCATTGGCTGACAATAAATGCTGTGGCAAATAGGCAATCACGGCTTCTTTCGGAGCAGAAATGTTTCCGCGAGTGGGTTTGTTTTCACCGGCTACAATTTTTAAAAGAGTAGATTTACCGGCGCCGTTTTTACCCATCAAGGCAATTTTATCGGTTTCATTGATGGCGAAAGTTACCTCGCTGAATAAAGTAGTGCCGCCAAATTCAACGGCTATGTCGTTAACTGTAATCATATTAGATTATTAGACTTCTTAGATTGTTATACTTCTTAGATTTTGAAGCGGCAAAGATAGTTTAATTTGAGAATGAGGCAATTTGAAAAGGAAGCAATTTAAAAGGATTTATGCTAACCGCTAACCGCTTTCAAAAACTTAATAACAATAACGTTGTAATTCGTTAGAAACGAAGTCTGACAAAACTTAATGTGTATTTTTGTTAAGTGTAACCAATGATTTCAACTATGCCGTTATTCGACTATAGTTTTCTGAGTAAAATTTTACCCAAAGCCAAAATCAAAAAGGGTTTTAAAAAAACTAAAAAATCGTACCTCAACAGAGTTCGATGGGCTACTTCGCTGTTTTTCTTTGGTATGGGTTTTTGTTTCTCCACATGGGCGAGTCGCATTCCGGATATCAAGTCAACTTTACAATTGAGCGAAGCTGCATTGGGTACTTTACTATTCGCGATACCGATTGGACAACTATTTGCGATGCCGTTTTCGGGAAAAGTGGTCACCAAATACGGCAGTAGAAACATTACTTTTTTAGGGTTGTTTTTGTATGCTGCTTGTTTGCCGCTCATTGGGGTATCCTCCGAAAAGTGGCATTTGGCTGTGGCTTTGTTCTTGTTTGGTTTGTTTGGGAATTTTTGCAACATAGCTGTCAATACCCAAGGCGTTTATACCCAACAATTATTTGACAAACCTATCATGGGTTCGTTTCACGGTTCGTGGAGTTTGGCCGGATTCAGTGGTGCTTTAATGGGATTGGTGATGTTGGCTTTTAACATGAGTCCGCTACAACATTTTGGCTTTGCTTTAGCTATAGTGATTGCTATTATTTTACTCAATGCCAAGTACATTCTGAAAGCAAAATCAAAGCAAGGAACCGAAAAATCAAATTATTCCTTTTGGAAAAATCCGGATAAAACCTTGTTGTGGTTGGGCGTAATCTGTTTTTGCGGTATGGCCAGCGAAGGCATTATGTTTGATTGGAGTGGTGTGTATTTCAAAGAAATTATAAAAGCGCCGGGTGCTTTGGTCGTTTTGGGTTATACTACGTTTATGATCAGTATGGCGTCAGGCCGATTTTTGAGTGATTTTCTAGTAGCGAAATACGGAGCCAAAAAAGTCCTTATCGTCAGCGGTTTGGTGATTTCGAGTGGTTTGTATATGGCGGTTTTATTGCCTTATTTGATTCCGTGTACGATAGCTTTTATGTTGGTGGGATTTGGTGTTTCCAATGTGGTGCCGATTATTTTTAACGTAGCCGGTAACAACGAAAATGTCCCAACCGGTATCGCCTTAACGATCGTAACGAGTATCAGTTTCTTAGGATTTTTAATTGGGCCACCACTGATTGGTTTTATCGCCGAATTGACGAGTTTGAAATATTCGTTTGCGATAATAGGTGTTTTTGGGGTGTTGATTTCGTTGTTGGTGACTCGCTTGAAGATTTTCAAATAGTGAGGTTATTCAATGCCAAGTGGTTTGTACTTTTCATAAACAGTGTATTCCATCGTGTCTTTATCCAACAAATACAAGGTTCCGAAATAGCAGCCCAACAAATAGAAAGAATCTAATTTTCTACTGGTACTGATTTTTACTTCAAAATTATTGACGATATCGATGTTTTCAAAGGAGATGGAATCTCCGATGTTGGTTCCCGTTTGGTATTCCCAAGTACCATTCATTCTTCCGGGCAAAAACAAAAAACGGTCGAAGACCAAAACGACCAAAAGAAAGAGTAGTATTTCAACCGCTTTTCTCAATTTAAATACTCAAACGAAACGCTTCAATCACCGGATTGGCTTTGCCGTAATCAATCTCTTGAATAAATAATTCGACCGGTTTTGAAGTTTGGATACTCGGCAATACATTCGCCTGATTGTTATCGCGAATCACCACATTAATATCGGCTTCTTCGAGTTTTTCTTTTAAAGTAACCGCGAGAATCTCTTCTCCTGAAAATATTTTGATAAGTCCCATTTTTGAATTGTAAATTATAAATTGTGAATTAGTCTTCTTCCTCTATTTCGAAGAAAGTCGGTTCAATCATGACTTTATCCGCCAGTACTTCTACCCTTTCTGTGATTTGGGAGCAAAAGAACAACCGTTGGGTTTTCTCGATGCTGTTGGACAATCTCAAAACGACGGCATCCATTCGGTTTCTGAACAAAACCTCAGCATCATCAACTACAAACATTTTGATGGTGTTGATATTAAATCCGGCCGAAGAAAACATCGCATTAATTTTATTGGGCGTTCCGATAAGAATGTCTAAGCCCATAGATATGACATTTTTATCATAATCGATATCGCCTTTGTCATGTACGCCAAGAATACTCAAATCGTGGTAAGTGCCGTATTTGAGAAACATTTCTTCCATTTCCAAAACGCGTTCTTTGTTTTCTACCAAAATCAAAACTCGGGTACTTTCTCCGATGGATTTTTCCATGCGCTGAATGACATTCAAAACAATAGTTGTAGTTTTTCCGGTTCCTGGCGGCGATTGAATCACGGCATCGGCACCGCTTTTGATGGTGGAAAAAGTTTCCTGCTGCATCTCATTAGCTTCGGTCAAACCGTGTTCGATGAGTGCTTGTTGGAGTTGTGGGTGTATTTTTTTTAGGTTCATTTTTTAAGGGATAAGTTAAAAGGGATAAGGGATTAGACTTTTGCCTTATCCCTATTCCCTTATCTCTTTATTTGCTGGCAAACAGTTTCACATCGGTTTCAGAAATTTCATTTCCGCCCAAAATAATCAGACGTTCGACTACGTTTCTTAGTTCACGAATATTTCCGGTCCAGTCGTATTCTTGCAATAATTTGACCGCGTCTTTGGAGAAAGATTTTGGCGCATTACCTTGTTCTTCGGCAATTTTCACGGCAAAATGTTCTATCAATAACGGGATGTCATCACGTCTTTCGTTTAGCGAAGGTACTTTGATTAAAATGACCGCCAAACGATGGTATAAATCTTCACGGAAACGACCTTCTGCGATTTCTTTTTTCAAATCTTTGTTGGTTGCCGCTACCACACGTACATTGATTTTAATGTCTTTGTCGGCGCCGACTCTTTGAATCAAACTTTCTTGTAGCGCACGCAATACTTTGGCTTGTGCAGACAAACTCATGTCCCCGATTTCATCCAAGAAAATCGTTCCACCATCGGCCGCTTCGAATTTTCCGGCGCGGTCTTTTACCGCTGAAGTAAATGCTCCTTTGACGTGACCAAACAATTCACTTTCAATTAATTCAGATGGAATGGCAGCACAGTTGACTTCAATCATCGGGGCATTAGCTCTTTCGCTTTTTTCGTGCAATTGATGGGCCACCAATTCTTTTCCGGTGCCGTTTGGTCCGGTGATTAAAACTCTGGCATCCGTTTGAGCGACTTTGTCAACCATTTGTTTGATTTGGTTGATAGGTTCGCTTTCGCCAATGATTTCATAGTTTTTGGAAACTTTTTTCTTTAGGATTTTATTTTCTACGACCAGTTGCTTTTTGTCTAAAGCATTGCGAACGGTATTCAGTAATCGATTCAAATCCGGTGGTTTGGAAATGTAATCAAAAGCGCCCAGACGCATCGTGTTTACAGCTGTTTCTAAATCGCCGTGACCTGAAATCATGACCATCGGGATTTCGGGTTTGATTTTTTTTACGGCTTCGAGTAGTTCTTCACCGCTCATTTTAGGCATTTTGATGTCGCACAACACCAAGTCGTAATCCTCATTTTTAATTTTTTCAAAACCTTGTTTTCCGTCTTCGGCTTCTTCGACGGTATAAGTATCGCTTTCTTCAGATAGTATTTTGATCAATACTCTTCTGATGGTAGCTTCGTCTTCGATGATTAATATTTTGGGCATATTTTAGTTGCTTCGGTTATTTGGTTATTCGTTTATTTGGGCAATTCATGGTTGCCTTTTTAGCCCTGATTGAAGTGAAAATCCTTTTTTGTTTTGCCTTGGGTTTAACCCGAGGTGAGGCAAAAAAGATTGCAACGGAAAGCAGGAATAGGGTTTATTCTTGGCCCAAGCCGCTCGCTCCGAATCAGTTTTGACAAAAGTAGTATAAAATCACATTAACCGACTTAATTTTGTTGCATCAAAAATAGATTTAATACTTTTACAGCTCCAAAACGAATCACTATGTCTACAGCAAAAAAAGATTACAAAAGAATTACGACCAAGTCACTTTTTGACATGAAAGCCAACGGCGAGAAAATATCGATGCTGACCGCTTATGATTATACTATGGCGAAGATTGTTGATACAGCTGGTGTTGACGTAATTTTGGTAGGCGATTCTGCCAGTAATGTGATGGCCGGTCACGAAACGACTTTGCCGATTACTTTGGACCAAATGATTTACCACGCTTCCTCTGTTGTAAGAGCGATTGATAGGGCTTTGGTGGTAGTTGATTTGCCATTCGGAAGTTACCAATCGGACCCAAAAGAAGCCTTACGTTCTGCCATTAGAATCATGAAAGAAAGTGGCGGTCATGCCGTAAAACTGGAAGGTGGAAGCGAAATCAAGGAAAGCATCAAACGCATTTTGAATGCCGGAATTCCGGTGATGGGACACTTGGGACTAACGCCTCAATCGATTTACAAATTCGGGACTTACACGGTTCGTGCCAAAGAAGAAGCCGAAGCGGAACAATTAATTGAAGATGCCAAATTGTTAGAAAAACTAGGCTGTTTCGCTTTGGTGTTGGAAAAAATTCCGGCGTCATTGGCGGAGAAAGTAGCCAAAACGATTTCGATTCCGGTAATCGGAATTGGAGCCGGCGGTGGCGTTGACGGACAGGTTTTGGTGATTCACGACATGCTTGGGATGAACAATGAATTCAGTCCGAGATTTCTAAGACGCTATATGAATTTGTATGAAGGTATGACTACAGCTATTGGACAATATGTAAGTGATGTGAAATCACAGGATTTCCCAAATAAATCAGAGCAATACTAATTAGACTTTTATGTCTAAAGAAATTTCTACAAAACATAATCTACAGGTTCTTCACGAAGACAACCACATCATCGTGGTGAACAAACGTGTTGGCGATATTGTACAAGGAGACAAAACCGGAGACAAACCGCTATCTGAAGTTGTAAAAGAATACCTCAAAGAAAAGTACAACAAACCCGGAGAAGTCTTTCTGGGCGTGGTTCATAGATTAGACAGACCAACCACCGGAATTGTAGTTTTTGCCAGAACCAGTAAGGCTTTGACTCGGCTGAACGAGCTTTTTAGCAAGCGAGAAACACAGAAAACGTATTGGGCTGTAGTGAAAAACAAACCACCGAAAACGGAAGAGAATCTTGTTCATTTTTTAAAAAGAAACGAAAAAAACAATACCTCCAAAGCACATCTCAAAGAAGTTCCGGAAAGCAAAAAAGCCAGTTTAGATTATAAAATCATCAAAGAACTCAACAATTATTTTGCATTAGAAATCCATCTTCACACCGGAAGACATCACCAAATCAGAGCACAATTGTCGGCGATTGGTTGCCCGATAAAAGGCGATTTGAAATATGGGTTTGACCGCAGCAATCCTGATGGCGGTATCCATCTTCATGCCCGAAAATTGGTTTTCACACATCCGGTGACCAAAGAAACTCTTGAAATTATGGCGCCCACACCAAATGATGTTATTTGGAACGCTTTGTAAACTAAAATGACTATTTTTACGTTTATACTTTAATTAGGGTTTTTAAAAACCCAACTGTTGTAAACCTAAATCAATCTTACCATGAAGAAAATCATTTTAACTGCAAGTCTATTAATCGGACTCAACGCTTTTGCCCAAGACCACTTTTCGGGTATCAGTACTTCTAATCGAGTGGGAATATTGAATGCCAATGTCAATCCGGCTGAATTGGCCAATTTGTCTAAAAAATTTGAGGTTAATATTTACGGACTAAGTTTTAATGTGGCCAATAACAAAATTGCTTTTAGTGATATTTCGTCTGATGCCGACTTTGAAACTTTAATCTTTCAAGGCTCTAGTCCGGTAAACGCTCGCATTGATGCGGAAATTATGGGACCCGGTGTTGCGATGCGTTGGAAAAAATGGGGTTTTGCCATTACCACTAAAGCCTATGCTAAGTTTGATATGATTGATATTGACCCGACTATTGGAAATGCCATTACCAATGACAATATCATCTTGAACACAACTCTTTTGAATAACCCTAACAATCAAAGATTGAGTGGCACTTCTTATGGTGAAGTGGGCTTGTCGGCAGCGAGAACCTTTTTTGAAAATGACAACCACAAGTTCAGCGCGGGTGTTACTTTGAAAATATTATTTCCCGGCTCGTATTCTAACTTTGGTTTAAGCAATTTAAATGGAGAAATTAATGAAACCCTAACTGGAGCATTCTTACATACCAATTCACCGGCTAATTTAAATATCGCATATTCCGGGAATCTGGCGGATAGTTTTACCAATTTTGACGATTACAGCAAATCCATCTTTGGCGGATTGAACGGTTTTGCCGGTGATATCGGTTTTAACTACCAATGGAAAAAAGGCAAAGACTACAAACTGAATGCCGGTTTGGCCATCAGAAACATTGGTACCATGACTTTTAAAGATGATAACAATGCCTCTACTAATTATGTTTTGAATATTCCTCAATCTGACCCATTAGATTTAAGTTTGTTTGATGATGTTGAAAATTTAGGCGATGTAGAAACCATTCTAAGAGAAAATGGTTATTTAACAGAGATGCCACAAGAAAACGATTTTAAAGTCAAATTACCCACAGTGCTTTCAACTTATGTCGATTTCAAATTGGTTTCAAAATTTTATGTAACTGCTTATTTACAACAAAAAGTCAATGAAGATTCCGACAATGACCAAATCACGGTGCCAAATATTTTCAGCATTACCCCAAGAGTAAACTTAGGTTTTTTTGAGACTTATGTGCCGGTAACTTTCAATGAGATTTCAGGTACTAACGTTGGTTTAGGATTCCGATTAGGCGGTTTTTATCTAGGAACCAGTTCTTTGGTAACTGCTTTGGTTAGCGACAGCAAACAAGGCGATATTTACACCGGATTCCGTTGGGCATTTCTATAATAAAAAATTGAATTTGTCTTTTAAAAATCCTATATTAGCCTAGCTAATTAAACCCATCATGATTTTTAAAACGGACCTCAATTACAGAAAACAATCGTTACTGAAATTACTGGTAACTGTTCAAGAACATGAAGCCGAAATCATCAAGGCATTGTATGATGATTTCAAAAAACCGGCTTTTGAGGCAGTATTTACGGAGACTGAGTATATCGTTACCGAATTAAAACAAACGATTAAAAACATCAATAAGTGGGCAAAACCTAAATGGGTTTTGCCTTCTCTTTTGAATTTCCCCTCTACTGATTATCTCTACCAAGAACCTTTTGGAAAGGTTTTGATCATCGCCCCTTGGAATTATCCTTACCAATTGGTTTTTTCTCCTTTGATTGCAGCGGTTGCCGCCGGAAATCAAGTGGTGGTCAAACCTTCTGAACTGACACCAAATACTTCAAAAGTCATCGCTAAAATCATCCATAAAACCTTTGAGGAAAATCATGTAAAATGTGTTGAAGGCGGAACAGAAATCGCTCAGACATTATTGGCACAACGCTGGGATTATATTTTCTTCACCGGTAGCGTAAATGTGGGTAAAATTGTGGCCAAAGCTGCTGCGGAAAACTTAACGCCGGTTACTTTGGAATTGGGCGGAAAAAACCCTTGTATTATTGATGAAACGGCCAATCTGAAATTGGCTGCCAAGCGAATCGTTTGGGGTAAATTCCTCAATGCAGGACAAACCTGTATTGCACCCGATTATTTGTTGGTTCACCAAAACATCAAACCGAGGCTCATCGATTTACTAAAAGAAGAAATCATTGTGGCTTATGGAGAAAACGCTCAGATTTCACCGGATTATCCTCGCATCATCAATGAAAAAAATTGGAAACGACAATTGGCTCTTTTAGAAAACCAAACCATTCTTTTGGGCGGACAATCAACTGCTGAAGATTTTTACCTCTCGCCTACTTTATTGGATGAACCTTCCATGGATAGTTTGGTGATGAAGGAAGAAATTTTTGGTCCAGTTTTACCAATCTTGTGTTATGAAACGGAAGCCGATTTGGAAAGAATTATCTCCTGTTATGAAAAACCACTGTCGCTATACATATTTACTGAAAATAATGGTTTTGCCAAAAAAATAATAACAAAATATGCTTTCGGCGGAGGATGTGTCAATGATACGCTAATTCATTTTGCCAACAAGCGTTTGCCCTTTGGCGGCGTCGGACACAGCGGTATTGGTGCCTATCACGGCAAACGAAGTTTTGACCTTTTTTCACACCAAAAAGCGGTGGTTAAAAAAGCCAATTGGCTAGATATCCCAACGAGATATGCACCTTATCAGGGCAAATTAAATTCTATCAAAAAATTATTAAATTGGTTTTCTTGATTATGGCTTTCAAATAGTGATGAGTAAATTATTTTTTATGTATATTGTAATGCGAAAGTGGTAATATTATAAATCAAAATCGTTTAATTGGTTAAATCTCTACAATACATTGAATTATCTTTTTTCATTTGCCAATATCAATAGCTACGTAATAATCTGTTTATTATTGATTATTTCATTGTTGTTTTATATCGCTATTCATAAAACTTTACAGAAGAAATTAAATCTAAGCAATAAATACTCCGAATATGAACCCAAAGAAGAACAGTTCCGGATTTATTTGCTGTTTTTTGGTATCACTATTCCCTTAATTGAAACCATAGTAGATGTTTTCGAATTAAGGGCTACACAGCATGTTGGGGTAAATTTTACCGTCGGAGCGCTGATGCTACTGCTTTATTTCTTATGCAGTCGCTATGATTATTTTTATAAAAAAATCACGCTCATTTTTCCTTTAATCTATATCGGTTATTTTTGTTTTATTGGATACAATTTATTTTTTAATTCCTATGAAGTAATCTCCTATGCCAGTTTTATTGTGGCTTTTTTTCTTTCCTATTTTGTTCTAAAAAACATTCTTCATTATTGGATTTTTGTACTGTCGATTTTTGTTTTTTTTATCTTTAGTTACCAAACAGAGTTAATTGAGAGCAAGTTAACAATTTTATTGGTTTGTACCTTTCTTTCTACAGTGGCCATCCATATTTCAAGGCATTTGGCTCTATTGGAAACCAAAAATAAATTCCTCTTTTCAGACATCATTGTCAACAACGGAAATTCGTTAATCATAACCACCAATACCAAAGGCGAAGTGTCATTTTGCAGCGAATCGATAGAAGCCATTTTAGGTTATAAAGTGGAAGAAGTGTTGGGAATGGGATTTTGGATTCTTACTGAAGACCCTGAATTTATCGGAGAAGCTTATCATAACACTTTTGTAGATGATCGATCCTACATCAGAAAATTGAAATGCAAAAACGGTGATTACAAATACATTCAATGGAAAGACAAAAAATATTCTGATGATATCACTATTGGAATTGGCCAAGATGTAACTGAACAAGTAAAAATCAAAGACCAATACCGCAGCTTGATTGAATCGGCTGCCGATTTGATTTATGAAATCGATTTAAAAGCAGTGGTCACCTATGTAAACCAATTCGCCGTAAAAACGCTTCACTATGAAAGAGAAGATATTCTAGGCAAACATTTTTCCAATTTTGTCCGAGCGGATTATTTAGATTATGTGACCGATTTTTATAAAGAAATTCCCAAAGAAACACCCGAATACAACGATTTGGTTTTTCCGTTGCTAAAAAAAGACGGCGAAACCATTTGGGTTTCTCAAAAAGTGACTTTAAAGAAAAATGATTTTGGCGAAGTCATTGGCTATTCGGCTATTGCCAGAGATATTACCTTGGTAAAAAATCTTGAAATCGAACATTACAACCGAAGCAAAAAAGTTAGAATTCACAATGAAACACTAAAGACTTTAACTTCTCAAAGTTATTCCAATAAAGATACTTTTAGCGGTATCCTCAAAAACATTCTCAAAGTAGCAGGTACTAATTGTAACATCGACAGGGTTGGCTATTGGTCATACATTCCTGAAGGCCTGAAATGTGAAAACACCTACTACTTAAAAAGTGACCGGTTTGAAAAGAATTTTTTCTTAGGCAAAGAAAGTTACCCCAACTACTTTAAGAATATAGAAACCGGTATGCAAATAGTGGCCTCGAATGTTTACAACAATAGTATCACGCAAGAGTTGTGTTATGATTACATTCCCAAAAATGATATTATGTCATTGCTTGACACTCCGATTTTTATCAATGGCAAAATCATTGGAATATTGTGTTTTGAAAAAACCGAAACTCCTTTTGAGTGGGACAACGAAGACATCAATTTTGCTCGCTCTATAGCCGATTTGATAGCGATTGCCATTGAGGCTCAATTACTATTGGAATCCGATAAAAAGTTATCGTACAAGAGTGAAATTTTGACCGTAATCAGTAAGAATATTGACAAATTCCTACTCAACAAAAATACTGACGACATTCTCAAAGGAATTGTAAATGAAATTGGCACAGTATTAAAAGTAGATCGAATTTCTTTCTTTGCCAAAAGTGAAAAAAACATTATTTATTATCAAAAACACCGATGGCTTGCTGCAGAAAAAGGATTTGCCCAACCCCAAGAAGCACTACAAAATATAACTCCGGAAATGCTTTCATTCGTGATGAAGCACATGGTAGAAAATTATTATTACGCGGCTGTAGTTCGTAAAATTAAAGACGAAACTACGAGAAGTTTCTTGGAAACCTTTGAGATTAAATCGGTTTTGTTTTTGCCGATATTTGTCAAAAATGATTTGCATGGTTTCTTGGTTTTTGACGATTCAACCCTTGAAAGAGAATGGTCTATTGATGAAATTACCATACTACAATCTTTAGCCAATAACATCTCTTCTGCTTTCGAAAGAAATATCAATGAAGCCATCATCAAAGAAAGTGAAGAAAAGTTCAGGCTTTTGGCCAATAATATTCCGGGAACAGTACACCTTTCGCGGTATGATGAAAAATGGTCTAAAATTTACCTTAACGATCAAATCGAAAAACTAACCGGTTATCCCAAAGAAGAATTTCTGCAAAACAAAATTTTCTACATCGATTTGGTTCATCCTGATGACATAGCCATCGTAAGGGAAAAAGCCGACGACTTGTTTAAAAACAAACAAAAAATCCATTTAATCTATCGAATAATTAACAAGTTAGGACAATATATTTGGGTAGAAGAATTTGGTGAACCTATCTTAAAAGACCATCAAATTGTATACATCGTTGGAATTTTTATCGATATCACTTCTCGTATGGAAGCGGAAGAAGCCATCAAAGCCAAAAATTATGCGGAAGCCGCCAACAGAGCTAAGTCGGAGTTCTTGGCCAATATGAGTCACGAAATCCGAACGCCTTTAAACGGCATTATAGGTTTTACCGAACTTTTGATGAATACCAATTTGGAAAATATCCAAAAAAAATACATGGATACTATCAACCAATCGGCCAATTCATTGATGGAAGTAATCAACAACATCCTCGATTTTTCCAAAATTGAATCGGGCAAATTAGAACTCAACATTGAAAAAATCAACATTGAGGAACTATTGAATCAAGTGGTAGATTTAATTCAATATGAAGCCAATCTCAAAAACCTAAAGCTTAGTTTAATGGTACAAAAAGAAGTACCAAAATACATTTGGGTTGATTACATCCGCCTGAAACAAGTTTTAATCAACCTGCTGAGTAATGCGGTTAAATTTACCGAAAAAGGCAGTATTGAATTATCCGTAGCAGTGTACGAAAAAATCGATGACGATAGTATACAGTTGCAATTTGCCGTTAAAGACACCGGCATCGGCATCAAAAAAAGCAACCAACTAAAAATATTTGAAGCCTTCTCACAAGAAGACAATTCCACCTCCAAAAGATTTGGCGGAACCGGCTTGGGACTTTCTATATCCAACCAGCTTTTGAGTTTGATGAACAGCAAACTGGAATTGATTAGCGAACCTAACAAAGGCAGTGTGTTTAGTTTTGTTTTGGATGTTACCTATTCTAATTTGTCTACAGAAAACAACAAATCGATGGATAAGTTTGATAAATCGGGGCAATTGACTAATGTTATCAGTACCGCGGATAAAGTTGTTTTTATCGTGGAAGACAACAAAATCAACATGCTTTTGGCCAAAACCTTAGTCAAACAAATTTTACCTAATGCCCAAATTATCCAGCTTGAAAACGGAAAAGAAGCCTTTGAAAAAGTACAAACCCTTTTGCCTGATTTGATTCTAATGGACATCCAAATGCCGGTAATGAATGGTTACGAATCGACGCAAGCCATCAGAAAATTACCCAATACAGCCAGTATTCCGATTATAGCCTTGACAGCAGGCACAGTTGTTGGTGAAAAAGAAAAGTGTATCGAAAACGGAATGAACGACTACATTCCAAAGCCAATAGACAAAGAATTATTGGAGAAAATTATTCGAGATTTGATGAAATTAAACTAAAATCAACGGAATTATGAAATGGGAAAGAAAAGACAGCGGTAATTTTGAAGACCGAAGAGGCATGTCCGGCGGTGGGAAAGCCCTAATTGGAGGCGGACTTATTGGAATTGTAGTTTTGTTACTTAATATGTTTGGTGGTGAAACCGGACAAACGATTGGCAATATCATACAACAAACACAAGGCACGGAAACAGAGCCGACTCAAACCCGAGAATTGTCTGCTGAAGAAAAAGAATTAGGCGATTTTGCAGAATCTTGTTTTGTTTACAACAATGAAACTTGGGCCAAAGTTTTCCAAGAAAACAACATGGATTTTGAAGAACCGGGTATGGTACTGTTTTATGACGGCGTTAATACTGCTTGTGGTAGTGCTACCTCTGCCTCAGGTCCATTTTATTGCCCGAGTGACAAAAAAATCTACATGGATTTGCGATTTTTTGAAGAATTAAAAACCCGATTTGGAGCCCAAGGCGGTGATTTTGCGATTGCTTATGTGATTGCTCATGAAATGGGACATCACTTGCAAACCATTTTGGGAACTTCGGGGAAAGTGCGTCAATTGCAACAAGGGAAAAGCGAAACCGAAGCCAATAAGCTATCTGTCGGCTTAGAATTACAAGCCGATTTTTATGCCGGTGTTTGGGCTCATTACAACAAAAACCTATTGGAAGAAGGCGACATAGAAGAAGCATTAAGTGCCGCTCATGCTGTTGGTGACGATGCCATTCAACGCAAAATGCAAGGTCATGTTACTCCGGATACTTTCACACACGGAACTTCTGAACAAAGAATGTATTGGTTTAAAAAAGGATACAACTCAGGTGATATTAAACAAGGCGATACCTTCTCGACAATAATGGATTAAAAAAAATCAGTAAATTTTAGCAAAAATCACAATTCGAAAATTAAAAGTATTCTTTTTTGCATTAATCATAAATCGTGTTTAACACCTCAATTTTAAAGACAATTTCAAGTTATTTTGAAGTTGTCTTTTTTAATTTTGCTAAGCAAAAAACGAAAAAGAAATGAAAGTAGGCATCGACAGTATCGCATTTGACATTCCGCAACTATACCTTCCCATAACCACTTTAGCCGAAAACCGAAACATTGAAGCAGACAAACTAATTAAAGGTTTGGGATTGCACAAAATGAGTTTTCTTGACGTCCACCAAGATGTGGTAACGATGGCTTCGAATGCAGCTTTGAAACTAATTCGTCAGGAAAATTTAAACCCGACAGAAATCAACCGAATATATGTAGGAACCGAAAGCGGCATCGATAGTTCGAAACCCGTGGCTTCTTATGTTTTGTCAAATTTGGAAAATGTTTTAGGCGAAGGCAGTTTCCGAAACTGTGATGTAGTCGATTTGACTTTTGCTTGTATCGGTGCGATTGATGCGTTGCAAAACTGCCTCGATTATATCCGATTAAACCCAACTAAAAAAGCGGTAGTTATTGCTTCTGACAATGCCAAATACGATTTAAACTCAACCGGAGAATACACCCAAGGCGCCGGCGCTATCGCTATGTTAATCACTTCTACACCAAGGATTTTAAGTTTTTCAAATGAAGTGGGCGTTTCAACCCAAGGAGTATTTGATTTTTTTAAACCCCGACGAACAGTTGGTAAAGAAGCTTTAGAGTTAAACGACAATCCGGAATGGCAGGGCGTTTTGGAAAGTGAAATTGCTATCTACAAAGAGCAACCCGTTTTTGACGGGCAATATTCAAACCAATGCTACATCAACCGAATTTCGGAAGCCTATAAACACTTCAAGTCCGAAAGCAATCAAAACGGCAAAGTCTATGAAAATTGGACGGCTATATTAATGCATCTTCCTTACTGTTTTCAAGGCAGGAGAACTTTCATTGAAATTTTTGCCCAAGAAAATGCGCAGTTATTAGAAGCTCAAATTGGGGAAACGCCCAAAGACAAACTCAAAGCCTTAGCCAAAAGCCCGGAATATCTGAGTTTAGTAAACGAAAAGATATTGCCTTCCGAAATCGCTTCAGGACAAATTGGAAATATTTACACCGGTTCAATTTTCTTGGGATTGTTGTCAACGTTAAGTTATCATTTTGAACAAAAATCTGATTTGAAGAATAAAAAATTCGGGTTTATTGCTTACGGTAGTGGTTCCAAATCAAAAGTTTTTGAAGCGCAAGTTTCTCCAGAATGGCAATCAGTAATCAAAAAAATACAGCTCTTCGAAACTTTGGAACAAGCCACTGCGATTGATTTTTCGACTTATGAAAAACTTCATAAAAAAGAATTAAAGCAATCGGTTATCACACCAAAAAATGAGTTTTATTTGAGTTCAATTGAAAAAGAAAATCCGGTACTGGTTGGCGCTCGCTATTACAAATTCAATTAACCCAGCCAACCCTCTCGATCCAAACTTCTGTACTGAATCGCTTCTGCAATGTGATTAGAATTAACGGTTTCAGCTTGTTCCAAATCGGCTATGGTTCTCGAAACTTTTAGAATTCTGTCATAAGCTCTGGCCGAAAGATTCAATCTTTCCATTGCTGTTTTTAATAGTTGTAATGAGGTTTCATCTAAAGCACAATAAGTCCGTATTTGTTTAGTGCTCATTTGTGCATTATAATGAATGTTGTCTAAGGCATCAAAACGCTGTGACTGAATTTCTCTGGCTTTGGTCACGCGTTCCCGAATCAAAACACTGCTCTCTGCCGGACGCGTTTCCGTGAGTTTTTCAAAAGGCACCGGCGTGACTTCTATATGAATATCAATTCTATCCAACAACGGTCCGGATATCTTACTCAAATACCGCTGCATTTCGGCAGGTGACGAACTGACCGGCGCATCGGGATCGTTGAAATAACCACCCGGACTCGGATTCATACTCGCCACTAGCATAAATGACGACGGATAGGTAATCGTAAATTTGGCCCGAGAAATAGTAACTTCCCTATCCTCTAAAGGCTGTCGCATGACTTCCAAAACTTCTCGCTTGAATTCAGGCAATTCGTCTAAAAACAAGACTCCGTTGTGCGCCAAAGATATTTCACCCGGTTGCGGATAACTTCCTCCGCCGACTAATGAAACCGAACTTGCTGTGTGATGCGGACTCCGAAATGGTCGTTGATTCATCAATCCGGCGTCTTTGATTTTACCGGCGACGCTGTGAATTTTAGTCGTTTCTAAAGCTTCTTTTAAAGTCATTGGTGGTAAAATGCTCGGCAATCTTTTGGCCAACATCGTTTTCCCTGAACCAGGCGGACCAATTAAAATAATATTGTGTCCACCGGCAGCAGCGATTTCCATACAGCGTTTGATGCTTTCTTGTCCTTTGACATCGGCAAAATCAAACTCCGGAAAATCTAAGGTTTTATAAAATTCATCGCGTGTATTGATTACTGTTGGCTCAATCGTTCCTCTTCCTTCAAAAAAGTCTATCACTTGTAACACATTTTCAACACCATACACTTCTAATCCGTCTACGATAGCGGCTTCTTTAACGTTTTGAATCGGCAAAAAGAAACCCTTAAACCCTTCTTCTTTGGCTTTGATGGCAATGGACAAGGCTCCTTTTATGGGTTGTAGACTTCCGTCTAAAGACAATTCTCCCATAATTAGATATTGATCAACCTCATCGGATTTAATTTGACCCGAAGCAGCTAAAATCCCAATGGCTAAAGTTAAGTCGTAAGCAGAACCTTCTTTGCGCAAATCGGCCGGAGCCAAATTGACGGTAATCTTCTTTCCCGGAAATTCGTAGCCATTGTTTTTAAGCGCTGCAGCTATGCGATAACTACTTTCCTTAATGGCATTATCGGGCAAACCCACCAAATGATATCCAATACCTTTGTCAATATTAACCTCAACTGTTATGGTCGTAGCTTCAACTCCAAAAACGGCACTACCAAATACTTTTACCAACATATCTTACTTTTTAAAAAATAAAAATAGTAAAATAGTTACAAATAATTAATTTTGAAAGAATATATTTATTGAATTACTGCACATTATCACTCATCAACTCACTCTTGTTTTTAGCGTATTGATAACCTCTGTGCCACCAATCTTTCATTTTGTCTTTGTTAAAGATCAAAGCATTGTCGGTGAGTTGTGTTGGCGTGTAATATAAGTTGAGTTTGGCGTCTTTATTTTTAGCCGCTAATTTTCCAATGGTAATGTCGTGCTTTTCGACTTGTGTCAACAAAGTTTGAAACAAATCAATCATCAATGAAAACGGATTTCTACCGATTTTTTTGGTTCTGGTTTGAACTTCTGTTTCCAAAATAACCACATCTACTTCGGTCGCACCGCGATTAATCGCTTCTCTTATCGGCACCAAACTCGAAAAGCCGCCATCGCCATATTCGCAGCCGTTTTTGGTCACCAAACTCATGAACGGAATGTAGTTGCAGGAAATCCAAATCCATTCGCAAAACTCTTCATAATCATAATCTTTAATCGATTTGTATTCGACTTCATTTTTGGAAAGATTCGTGACCGTAACCACCACTTCACAAGCGGTTGATTTGAGCAAAGCAAACTCATCCGGAGTAAAATTCTCTTTGATGTATTCCAAAAGTTTGTGGCTTTCACCAAAAGTACGTCTGCCTTTTAAAAACTGCTTCAACACATTCCAGTGATTGATGGTAACCGTTTCATTGGGTGTATTTTTATTTTTGACTACAAACGGACTGATATCGAAAATACTGCGCATATTGACATTAGAATAGATGTTGTAAATCTTATCCACTTTGCCCAAAGCCAAATGCGGAATGAGCAAACTTCCGGTTGAACTGCCGATCAGTATATCGTATTCACAACCGTTTTCCTGCATCAAATACTGCGCTACACCACCGGCAAATGCTCCTTTACTTCCACCACCCGAAATTACTAATGCTCTCATCATTTTTCACTTAACAGTTTTTCCAACTGGATTTTTTCACTTTCGGGTAAAGTGGGCAACAAAGATTCAAAGGTCTTTCTGTAGCTGTCAACAGTCAAAAGCTTACGAATATAATCTCGGGCAAATTTGGTGAATTGCCATTTGTGATGCGTGGTCGCATTAACCAAATTCTTTAAAGCTTCATTAGTCTCTTCTCTCTCTATTGCTTGTTTAACTTGAAAAACAACACTTAAAGCACTTTGCCTTGTTGTGCTTTCGTATTTAGGAGAAGAGTAATCAACCAATTCCTTAAAATATTTTTCCTTTTCTTTTTCGTCTAAATCAGCTGTCATCTGTGCCAATAATAAAACCGTTGTCCGTAAACCCAAGTCATTATTACCTATCCAATCTTGGGCTTTCGACAAATAACCGATTCTGCTTTCAGGGAAATTTTTCCATAAATTCATAAACGCTATTTCTCTAGTGTCATAAGAGGCATCGTCTAATAAGGTTTCGTATAATGCTTTGAACTCAAGCGGAATTTCCTCTGTAAACTCGGCTACCGCTTGTCTCACTTTGATGTCATTGGTTTGCATCGCCAAGACAAGAAATTCCTTTTTGTCCTGAAAAGAGACTTCTTTCAATTGGTATAAAATCTCTGTCTTGACCGGATAAAAGATGTTTGATTGCAATAACGTCATGAACTTCTGTCTGTTTTCCGTTAAGGACTTTTTACGCAATAGTTGTGTCTCAAAAAGGGTTTGTATGAAAGTATTTTTCTTTAGCAAAGCATTGGCTTCTTCGGTTTGAAAACGATAATCTTCCAACCAGGTTTTCTTAAATTTTTCGGTATCAAAGGTGGGCGCTACTTTTTTGATTTCGGCTAAAAAATCATCGGTCTCCACATTTTTATATTGGTACTTTTTCAAATAGGTTTTAACCGCTTTTTGGAACAACTTTGGACCAATAGCTTCGCGAATGGTATGCAATGCCCAAGCGCCTTTTTGGTAAAACGACAACGTACTCGCTTTTTCATGCATCACCGGAATCGTATCGGTTTTGGCAGCATTTTTCAACTGTAACGACGTTCGATACAATTGATGGTAAAAATAATCTTCGCCGAAAACTTCACGCTCCGCCAACAAAGCGTAATAAGTAGCAAATCCTTCTTGCAACCAATGATGCTTCCCTGATTTTGCCGTAACCAAGTCGCCAAACCATTGGTGCGCCAACTCATGTGCGTTGACATTCACATAATTCCGGTCGTTAAAACCAATATCATCTATAACAAAATCTTGTGCAAAAATGGTACAACTCGTATTCTCCATTCCGGCATATAAAAAATCTTCTACGGGAATTTGCTTGTAAATTTGCCAAGGATATTTAAAACCGATTTCTTTTTCCAAATAATCGAATATTTGCTTCGAATGTCTGTAAGTCGATTCAAACTTCGCCGTGTCGTTCGGCTGAATAAAAAACTGTAACGGAATCCCCGATTTAGAAGCAATAACTTTGTTCCTAAAATCGCCTATGACCATGGCAAGTAAATACGAACTCATGGGTTTTTGCATTTCGTAAAACCAGGCTTTAAAACTGTTATCAACAGGTATGGTCTTTTTTAAGACACCGTTTGACAAGGCTACAAAATCCTTCGGACTGATGATTTTAAGATTAAAAACTACTTTCTCATTGACATCATCAAAACTCGGCATCCAATGACTTGTATATTTTCCTTGTCCTTGTGTCCAAATTTGACGATTATCTCCTTGTCCGACAAAATAAATCGTTTGCTTTGGAATAGCTTCATAACTAAAACTTACCCAATTCATCCCTTTAGTAAAACCTTCAAAAAGTAATAATTCTTTGGAATTATTTTTAAATTTAACCGGTTGATTATTGATTTTCACCTGAGAAAAATTCATGTTTTTTGCGTCAATGCGAATCGTATCTATTGGTTTTAAAACCTTAAAATGATAAACCGCTGAACCAACTACTTTTTTCAAATTAAAATCAGGCGCAACAATCGAATTGCATTTAATAAAATCCACTTTAGCCGTTTGCTGGGCGAAAGTGAAAACGGTAAATAAAAGAAAAAAAAGGAGGCGCATTTGGAATAAATTAGTAATACGAATATACAGAATTACACTTTATGCTTACGCCAATTTTAAATTAAAAAACTATCTTCGCTTTAACAATTTCTGTCGATGTCAAACAATCTTTTGCAAACTCCTATCGAATACCTCAAAGGCGTTGGCCCGCAGCGTGGCGAGTTGTTGCGCAAGGAAGTTGGCATTCACCGATATGAAGATTTACTCAATTTTTACCCGAATCGGTATATCGACCGAACCCGTTATTACAAAATCAACGAACTGAATAACAATCCGGCCGAAGTTCAGATTATCGGTAAAATCATCAACATCAAAACCGTCGAGTTCGGCAAAGCCAAAAAAAGATTAGTCGCTGTTTTCGTAGACGAAACCGGACAATTAGAACTCAACTGGTTCCAAGGCCACAAGTGGATTCGAGATACTTTAAAACTCAATACGCCATATGTGATTTTTGGAAAAGTGACCAACTTCAATGGTCAATACAGCATGGCACATCCGGAAATGGAATTGCTCAACGAACACGAACAAAGTTTGCGTTCGGCCATGCAACCCGTTTATCCATCGACGGAAACATTAACCAATCGCGGGATTTCCAATCGGGTAATTAATAAAATGATGCAACAGGTTTTTTTGGAAACCCAGGCTAAGTTTACAGAAACCTTACCACACTATTTGGTTGAGGAATTAAAATTGATTCCGAAAAATGCCGCGTTATTCAACATTCATTTTCCGAAAAGCCCCGAACTTTTGGCCAAAGCCCAATTCCGATTGAAGTTTGAAGAGTTGTTTTTTATCCAATTGCAATTGATAACCAAAAATCTGGTTCGAAAACACAAAATCAAAGGCCATCCGTTTACGGTTGTTGGTGAAAATTTCAATAATTTCTACCAAAATCATTTGCCGTTTGAACTCACCAACGCGCAGAAAAAAGTACTCAAAGAAATCCGAAACGATATGGGTACCAATGCGCAAATGAACCGTTTGTTACAAGGCGATGTGGGTTCGGGGAAAACCATTGTCGCTTTGATGGCGATGCTGATTGCGTTGGATAATGGATTCCAAAGTTGCTTGATGGCGCCGACGGAAATTCTAGCCACCCAACATTACAATGGCTTAACCGAATTGGCGAAAGACTTAAATATTAATATTAAAATACTAACCGGTTCGACCAAAACTGCTGAACGGAAAATCATTCACGAAGCCTTAGAAAATGGCAGTTTGCACATCTTAATCGGAACCCACGCTTTGCTGGAAGACAAAGTTAAGTTCCATAATTTAGGTTTGGCCATTATTGATGAACAACATCGTTTTGGCGTGGAACAACGTTCCAAACTTTGGCAAAAAAATGATATTCCGCCACATATTCTGGTGATGACCGCCACGCCAATTCCACGTACGTTGGCGATGAGTTTGTATGGCGATTTAGACATTTCTGTCATCGACGAATTGCCACCGGGAAGAAAACCCATTCAAACCGTTCATCGTTATGACAGCAACCGCTTGAAAGTTTGGAAATTTATCAAAGATGAAATCGCTAAAGGTCGCCAAATCTACATCGTTTATCCTTTAATCAAGGAAAGCGAAACTATGGATTACAAAGATTTAATGGACGGTTACGAAAGCATTTCCCGCGATTTTCCTTTGCCGCAATACAGTATTTCCATCGTTCACGGCAAAATGAAACCCGCTGAAAAAGAGGCCGAAATGAAACGCTTCGCCGAAGGCAAAACCAATATTATGGTGGCAACTACGGTGATTGAAGTTGGGGTCAATATTCCCAACGCCAGTGTAATGATTATTGAAAGTGCCGAACGTTTCGGGTTATCGCAATTGCACCAATTGCGCGGTCGTGTAGGTCGCGGTGCCGAACAGAGCTACTGCATTTTAATGACTTCCTTCAAATTATCGAACGATAGTAAAATTCGTTTGGAAACCATGTGCAAAACCAATGACGGATTCGAAATAGCGGAAGTCGATTTAAAACTCCGCGGACCCGGTGATATCATGGGCAAACAACAAAGTGGTGTTTTGAATTTGCAAATCGCCGATTTGGTCAAAGACAAAGACATTTTACTTTTGGCACGACACGAAGCGATGAAACTCCTCAAAAAAGATGCTTCAATGACTTTACCCGAACACCAAACCCTTCGGGCAGTTTTCATTGAACTCACCAAAAAGAAAAATATCTGGAATTACATCAGTTGATAGATATTTGTACCTACAAGTGTTAAATAAAAACTAACTGTACCGCCGATTTCATTGGTAAGAATTAGCTTTGCAGTAACAACCAACATCTAATTTAGACTCAGGAATTTCAATGAAAATAAAGAATATTGTCATCGCCATTTTAGTCATTGCTCTTGGAGGAATGATTGCCTACCGAATCACCAAAAACAAAGCCGAAAACGAAAAAGGAAACGACAAAAACGGCAAAAAACCACCTATTGGTGTTAGTGCAATTGTCGTTGTACCTCAAGAATTTTCGAATACCATTTCGCTTTCGGGTTCGATTGAAGCCAATGAACAAATTGAAATTAGAAGCGAAGTTTCCGGAATTGTTGAGACGATTTCTTTTACAGAAGGCAGTGATGTCAGTAAAGGACAAGTCTTGTTCAAAGTAAATGACATAGAACTCAGAGCGCAATTGGCACAAGCCAAAACCAGAGAAAGTTTGGCCTCAGAAAACGAAAGAAGAGCTAAATTGCTTTTGCAAAAAGAAGCCATCAGCCAAGAAGAATATGACATAGCCAGCGCAGATTTTAGAACTGCCAAAGCGCAAACTCAATTGATACAAGCACAAATTGGCAAAACTACTGTCAGAGCACCATTCTCGGGAAAAATCGGCTTGCGAAGCATTTCTCCGGGAACTTATGTTACACCAACCACTTTGATTGCGAAATTAGTCAGCACCAATCCTTTAAAAATTACCTTTTCCATTCCTGAAAAATACGCTACCGAAATCAATAAAAACAGCCCAATCACTTTTACGGTACCGAATGTGGCCGACCAATTCACCGCCAAAATTTACGCCTTGGAACCTGCGATTGAAGCCACTACCAGAACATTACAAATCAGAGCCTTGACAGATAATTCAAACGGAAAATTACTTCCGGGTACTTTTGCCAATATTGAACTGCCTTTAAAAAACATCAAAGACGCCATCATCATTCCAACCGAAGCAATCATACCAATCCAAGACGGTAAAAAAGTATTTATAGCTAACAATGGGAAGGCTAAAGAAGTAAAAATAGAAACTTTAACCCGAACCGATAAAGATGTTATTGTTACTTCAGGGCTGAAAATCGGTGATACCGTACTGACTTCCGGGGTAATGTCTTTAAAAGATGAAGCCGAAATTAAAGTAAAACTTAAATAATTATGAGTTTATCCACTTTAAGCATCAAACGACCGGTTTTTACGATTGTTGTCAATCTGACCATTATTCTTTTTGGGATTATTGGCTATAGCTATTTGGGCGTTAGAGAATTTCCTTCGATTGATCCGGCACAAATTTCGGTACGTACCAATTATACCGGTGCCAATGCTGATATTATTGAGTCACAAATCACTGAACCTTTAGAAAAAGCCATCAATTCTATAGATGGGATTCGAAATATTACTTCCTCCAGTAACCAAGGTTCGAGCAATATCACTATCGAATTCAAGCTTGAAAAAAACTTAGAAGAAGCGGCCAATGATGTACGCGATAAAGTGTCGCAAGCCATCAGAAGTTTGCCGCAAGATATTGATGCACCACCGGTGGTGTCAAAAGCGGATGCCGATTCAGATGCGATAATTTCCATGACGGTTCAAAGTGATACCAAAAATGTTTTGGAATTGAGTGACTATGCCGAAAATGTCATTGCCGAGCGTTTGCAAACGATTCCGGGCGTAAGTAGCGTTCAAATTTGGGGTCAAAAAAGATACTCCATGCGCATTTGGATTGATCCAGTAAAACTGAGTTCTTACGGTATTACGGTCTCGGAAGTCAGAGCTGCTTTGGAAAAACAAAATGTCGAATTACCGTCAGGAAAATTAACCGGTGCCAATACCGAGTTGATGGTAAAAACCATGGGGAATTTATCCAACGAAACCGAATTCAACAACATCATTATCATTGCCAATGCCGATAAAATTGTGCGTTTGAGTGATATCGGTCGAGCCGAATTAGGTCCGGAAAATCTTGAAACGCAGTTAAAAGCCAATGACCAACCGATGGTAGCGCTTGCAATTATTCCGCAACCCGGAACCAATTACTTAGATATTGCCGAAGAATTCTACAAACAATTTGACCTATTTAAAAAAGATTTACCCAAAGACATCCAAATTAATGTCGCTTTAGACAATACCCTTTTCATCAAAAAATCAGTAGTAGAAGTGGCGGAAACACTCTTGATTTCTATTATTTTAGTGGTCTTGATTATCTTTTTATTTTTCCGAGATTGGTCCATTGCCTTCCGACCATTAATTGATATTCCCGTTTCCTTGATTGCTACCTTTTTCATCATGTATTTGTGTGGCTTTTCGATAAATGTGTTGACCTTGTTGGCCATCGTTTTAGCGACAGGATTGGTAGTGGATGACGGAATTGTAGTTACGGAAAACATCTTCAAAAAAGTGGAAGAAGGCATGTCTCCGATAGAAGCTGCAATTAAAGGTTCTAACGAGATTTTCTTTGCCGTAATTTCAATTTCAATCACGTTAGCAGCGGTGTTTTTACCCATTATCTTTTTAGAAGGTTTTGTAGGTCGATTGTTCCGAGAGTTTGGTGTCGTCATTGGTGCTGCGGTGCTCATTTCCGCTTTTGTTTCTTTAACGCTTACGCCAATGTTAAACGCTTATCTAATGAAAGGCGGCGAACAAAAGAAAACCAAGTTTTACACTTTTACAGAACCTTATTTTGAAGGTTTAAACAAAGGATATGCTTCGGCTTTGGAAAATTTTATGCAAAAAAAATGGTTGAGTTTTCCCATTGTAATTATCTGTTTGGGATTGATTGGGTTATTTTTCTCTATTTTACCCAAAGAAACCGCTCCTTATGATGACCGGAATTTAGTAGTTGTCGGCGTAACTACACCGGAAGGTTCTACCTATGATTACACCGACCGTTTTATGCAAGACATGTCTGATTTAATCAATGATAGTATTCCGGGGAAAAAAATAGCCTTAGTCATTACTTCGCCCGGATTTTTATCCTCTTCTGTCAATGCGGGAAGAGTTCGATTGGCGTTAACAGATCCGGAAGACCGCGAACGTTCTCAAAAAGAAATTGCGGAGAATTTTACCAAATGGACTAAAAAATATTCACAGGCCAAAGTAACGGTTTCTGAGCAACCTACTATTTCGGTTAACCGTCGTGGTGGATTGCCTATTCAGTATATTATTCAAGCACCAAATTTTGAACAATTGCGCGAAAAAATTCCGCAGTTTATGGAAGAAGCCAGTAAAAATGAGACTTTCTCCAATGTAGATGTCAACCTAAAATTCAACAAACCCGAAATCAATGTGACCATCGACAGAGAAAAGGCGGAAAGTTTAGGGATTTCTGTTTTAGATGTGGCGCAAACACTGCAATTATCGCTGAGTGGACAACGTTTTGGCTACTTCATGCGCAACGGAAAACAGTACCAAGTCATTGGACAGTTTGATGAAAAAGACCGAGACGAACCACTAGATTTGACTTCTATGTTTGTCAAAAACAAGGCAGGCGAACTAATTCAATTAGACAATGTTGTCAAAGTAGAAGAGCAAAGCAATCCACCGCAATTATTCCACAACAACCGCTATATGTCGGCGACTGTTTCTGCAGGTTTAGCACCCGGGAAAAGTATGGTAGACGGTATCGAAGCCATGGATCAAATCAAGGAAAAAGTCTTGAATGACAGTTTCACCACCGACTTAGGCGGAGAATCTCGCGATTTTGTGGAAAGCAGCTCCAACACTTTGTTTGCTTTCGGATTGGCTTTACTGTTAATTTATCTGATTTTGGCAGCGCAATTTGAAAGTTTTATCGATCCGTTTATTATCATCTTAACCGTACCAATGGCAGTGGCCGGTGCTTTATTCTCGCTTTGGTTGTTTGGCCAAACGTGGAATATTTTTAGCCAAATCGGAACGGTGATGTTGATTGGTCTCGTCACGAAGAACGGCATCCTTATAGTCGAATTTGCGAATCAGTTGCGAGAGCAAGGTTTATCGAAATATGATGCCATTATACAAGCTTCTGAAGCAAGATTGCGTCCTATTTTGATGACGAGTTTAGCGATTGCTTTGGGTGCGTTGCCTATTGCATTGTCACTTGGTGCCGCTTCAACGAGTAGAATAGGAATGGGAGTTGTGATTGTAGGCGGAACCGTTTTCTCCTTAATTCTGACTTTATTTGTGATTCCTGCTTTCTATTTAATGTGGTCGAAAGCAAAGAAACACCGCCCTGAATTTGACAACTTGGAAGCTTTAGAAAAATAAGTCTTATGAAATTGAAATCATTATATAGCCTCTTTTTACTGTTGGTTTTTGTACCAAAAATACAATCACAAGCGTTATTAAAACTGGAAGATGCGGTTAAAATTGCTTTGGAAAACAATTACGACATCAAATTAGCTAAAAATGAATTGACCGTTGACGAGCTCAACAACACCATCGGAAATGCCGGTATGTTGCCTACCATTAATGCTACAGTGGTCAACAACAACAGCATTCTAAATACCACACAAACCCAAGCTGACGGTTCGGAAAGAACTTTGGATGGCGCTAGAAATATGAACCTCACCTATGGCGTTGGTTTAGATTGGACGGTTTTTGACGGTATGAGAATGTTTGCCCGAAAAGAGCAACTCAACATCTTGCAAAAGCAAGGCGAAGCCGAATTAAAATTGGCCATCCTAACCAGAATAAGCGATGTTTATTTAAACTATTTCGACTTAGTCCAACAACAGCAACAATTGGCTGCAATTGACACTGCGATTGTCATTTCACAAGAAAGAGTCAATACGGCGCAAAACCGATTCAGCATTGGAAAAGCTTCCAAATTGGAAGTATTGAATGCCCAAGTCGACTTGAATTCAGACAAGAGTTTGCAACTCAAACAACAAGAATTAATCAAGACCACAAAAATTCGTTTGAACGAAATTTTAGCTCGTGATGTCCAAACCGATTTTACTGTAACCAACGAAATCTCGGTGGACGAGCAATTAAAATATGACGATTTAAAATCATCTGCTGACAGTCAGAATCCACAATTGCAAGCGCAATTATTAACCAAGAACAGCGCGGAACAACAATTAAAACAAGTCAAAGCCGGTCGTTATCCTACAGTTCGCATCACTTCAGGTTACAATTTTACGCGTTCGGAAGCTTCTTTGGGATTTGTGACGCAATCTTCGGGTCGCGGATTGGTTTATGGCATAAATGCTTCGGTTCCTATTTTTAACGGCAACCTGCAAAATCGCAATGAAAAAATTGCCAAAGTACAGTTGGAAAACGCCAACATAACATTGGAACAACAAAAAAGAAGTTTGGAAAGTCAATTGAATTCAGCATTTACGAGTTATATAACCAATTTGGAACTATCAAAAGTAGAAGCCAAAAACTTGGAAATTGCCAAACAAAATTTGGATATTACTTTGGCCAAATTCAAAATCGGAACTATAACGCCAATTGAGTTCAGAACCGCACAGCAAAATTTTCTTGATGCGAGAGTGCGTTACAGCAATGCGATGTATTTGACCAAAATTTATGAAATCACCTTAAAAGAATTGGCCGGAAATTTGAGTTTTTAATGTATTTTTGAACTCAAATCAGCAATTTAAACATGGTAAAATACGACCCTAAAGACTGGATCACTTTTATTTTTCGCTTTCACAAATCAGACACTTTTCGACAATTGTTTCCGATGATGATATTTATCGCACTGTATTCTGCCGGCATTTGTTATTTAGAAGTGGAATACTGGAAATTGTCCCAAGACAGTCATGTCAAAAACATTTCCATCATGCATGGAATGCTGGGATTTGTAATTTCCTTATTGTTGGCTTACCGAACCAATACCGCTTATGATCGTTGGTGGGAAGGTCGAAAACTTTGGGGTTCGTTGGTGAACAACAGTCGTAATTTGGCCATCAAACTTTCGGCTATATTAAAAGACGAACACGATAAAAAATACCTTCGTTTTTTGATTCCGACTTATGCTTCTATTTTGTCTAAACATTTGAGCAATGAGGAAGTGGGGCAAATTTTGTTTGAAGATGTCGAGTTAAAAATCAACCACCAAAAACACAAGCCCAACCAAGTAGCCCAAATTTTGTTTCAAAAAATTAATGACTTACACCAATCCGGGAAAATCTCCGGTGAACAGTTAATCATTTTGAACTCCGAGTTACAATCTTTTACCGATGTTTGTGGTGCTTGCGAGCGGATTAAAAACACGCCTATTCCCTATTCTTATAGTGCCTTTATCAAGAAATTTATTTTCTTTTATGTGATGACTTTACCGTTTGGATATGTCTTCAGTTTGGGCTATTATGTGATTCCGGTTGTGGTATTTATCTTTTATGTTTTGGCCTCTTTAGAATTAATAGCCGAAGAAATTGAAGATCCTTTTGGTGCTGATGCCAATGATTTACCGACCGGTAAAATTGCTTCAAATATTAAAAGGCACGTGGAGGAACTGTTGTAAGTATACTTAATTAGCAACAAAATCAATCCTGATTTTAAAATGTTGTTGTTTTAAATATTATCTTAGTAGTTCGATTGTATTTTTATGGCATCCAAAATTTTACTCAACAAACCTGCATTGACTCACGAAAAGTCGTTAAAGACTTTGGTGGAAAACCGTACTATTTTTTCCTTAGACCATTGCGAATTGAACATTTTTGAAACCTATCAAAAATCGGAATTGGTGCCGTTGAAGTTTAATGATTTGGTGGTAACCAGTATGCTTCGCGGGAAAAAAATCATGCATCTTTTTGACGAACCGCAATTTGAGTACTTACCAGGAGAAACTGTTATTGTTCCTTCGAATGTGGAAATGAAAATTGACTTTCCGGAAGCTTCCAAAGAAAATCCAACCCAATGCATTGCACTGGCCATTGATCATAAAATCATCACCGATACTTTGGATTTCTTAAATGAAAAATACCCTAAAGAAGGCAAAAACAACCTTTGGAAATTAGACCACGAAAATTACTTTTTCTACAACAACGTAGAATTGGCGGGCACCATCAACAAGCTGATCAAAGAATGTATGGGCAATTCGATTACCAAAGACGCCATAGCCGATTTGACTTTACAGGAATTAATTATCCGAATCATCCAAACACAAACGGCAAAACGATTTGAGAATGAAAAATATATTGACAGTAGCAGCCCGATTTCGCCTTCGATAGCCTTTATCAAAAACAACATCCGTGAGAATATCAACTTAAAAGATTTGAGCGATAAAGCTTGTATGAGTACAACTTCCTTTTACCGCTATTTCAAAAGAGAATTGGGCATGAGTCCGATAGAATACATCTTAAACGAAAAGATAAAATACGCCAAAAAACTACTGAGCAATCCGAACATTCATGTGAATGAAGTGTCTTATGCCAGCGGGTTTGAGGATTGCAATTACTTTATACGACTGTTTAAAAAATACGAAGGCGTTACCCCGAAACAATACCAATTGATGAACTTCAGTTCACACTAATCGTAAGTATTATACTTTACGGGTTCAAGCTGTTCCAATTCGGCTTCGGTAAACAATCGGTAGTTAATGATAAACGTTTTGCCGTAAGGCGTTTCCAAAGAAAATCCGCCGGCTCCTATTCCGTCCATGACATCTAAAGTGAAATGTGCGTTTTTCCAATATTCGAATAAATCTTTGTCGAGCCAAAAATCAAATCCGTCTACCTGACCAATACAAACATCGCCCGTTCTGATGTAAAAACCGCCTTTTTCAAAACATTGTGGCTGTGTGCCTTCGCAACAACCTCCGGCTTGGTAGAACATTAAATCTCCAAACTTTTCTTTGAGCATTGCTATCAATGTCAATGCGGCTTCGGTTACTGCTAATCGTTTCATACTTAACTATTTTTATGAATGAACAAACCGCAAGTCGACGCTGTGAAATCAACCTGCGGTGTCTAACCAATTGTTGTACTTTATATTAAAAGAATCCTAATTTGTTTTTGTTGTAAGAGATTAACATGTTTTTGGTTTGGCGATAGTGGGCCAACATCATTTTGTGGTTCTCTCTACCAATACCTGATTGTTTGTATCCTCCAAACGGAGCTCCGGCAGGATAAGCATGGTAACTGTTTACCCAAACCCTTCCCGCATGAATAGCTCTCGGCACTTGATACAATTCGTGCGCATCACGTGTCCAAACACCGGCTCCTAAACCGTAAAGCGTATCATTGGCAATTTCAATGGCTTCTTCGGTGGTTTTAAAAGTCGTCACTGCCAATACCGGTCCGAAAATTTCCTCCTGGAAGATTCTCATTTTGTTCGTTCCTTTGAAAACTGTCGGTTTAATGTAGTAACCGTTGTCCAAGTCACCTCCTAATTTATTTTCGTCTCCGCCAATTAACAACTCTGCACCTTCTTCTTTTCCTAAATTGATGTACGACATGATCTTATCCTTTTGCACTTTTGAAGCTTGTGCACCCATCATTACAGTCGGGTCTAAAGGATTCCCGGTTTTTACAGCAGCTACTCTTTCGATGACTCTTTGTATAAATTGATCGTAGATGTCTTCGTGTACTAATAAGCGTGACGGACAAGTACAAACTTCTCCTTGATTTAAGCAATATAAAACAGCTCCTTCTATTGCCTTGTCTAAAAACTCATCATCCGCGTCCATTACTGACGGGAAGAAAATATTAGGGGATTTTCCCCCTAACTCTAAAGTTACCGGAACAATATTTTCGGTAGCGTATTGCATCACCATTCTTCCGGTAGCGGTTGAACCGGTGAACGCTGCTTTGGCTACTTTAGGATTGGTCACTAAAGCTCTTCCCAATTCAGAACCAAAACCATTGACAACGTTAAGTACACCTGCCGGTATTAAATCGCCTATTAATTCCATCAAAATCATGATTGAAATCGGCGTATTCTCTGCCGGTTTTAAGACCACACTGTTTCCTGCGGCCAAAGCCGGTGCCAATTTCCAAACGGCCATTAATAAGGGAAAATTCCACGGAATAATCTGGGCAATTACACCAATAGGTTCGTGAACAATTAAAGAAACGGTGGTCTCATCCAATTCACTTACCGAACCTTCTTCGGCACGGATAACGCCGGCAAAATAGCGGAAATGGTCAATCGCCAAAGGCAAATCGGCGGCTAAAGTTTCACGAACGGCTTTTCCGTTGTCTATTGTTTCGGCGGCAGCCAAATATTCTAAATTGTCTTCCATCACTTGCGCGATTTTAATCAACAAATTGCTTCTGTCAGTCACCGAAACTTTACTCCAGGTTTTGAACGCCTCGTGAGCAGTATCAACTGCCAGTGTCAAATCTTCCTTGTTGGAATGTGCTGCTTTGGTAAATACTTTTCCATCTACCGGAGAAACTACATCAAAATACTGTCCTGATGCCGGCGCTACAAATTTTCCGCCTATGTAATTGTCATACTTATCTTTGAAAGTAGGTCTTTGAATTAAATTACTCATAATTATATTTTTTTGATTTAATCAAATGTAATTTCAATCGCCAACCCGGAATAGCACAATTCGGGCAATTTATAGCACAATTTTATTGATTTGTAATTTTTGAGTATTAATAAATGTATTAACCCAAAAAATAGTTGTAAAAAATCGCAAATTTAACAATGCAATCTATTGTAGTAAATGGTGTCATTCGTCGAAAATATATTTTAAACTAAAAACTACAATCCCTATATTTGCAGCCTTAAAGTACAGTACATGAGAATCTCTTACAATTGGTTAAAACAATTCATTAAAATAGATTTAAAATCAGAAGAAACGGCAGCCATCTTAACCGATTTAGGTTTGGAAGTGGAAGTGGTGGAAAAATACCAATCGGTTCGCGGCGGATTAGTAGGTGTTGTGGTTGGTCACGTATTGACTTGCGAAAAACATCCCGATGCCGACCGTTTGAAAATCACTACCGTTGATTTAGGCGATGGCACTCCGGTTCAAATTGTTTGTGGTGCTGCCAATGTGGCGGCCGGACAAAAAGTTCCTGTGGCCACTATCGGAACCAAATTATTTGACCAAGAAGGCGTAGAATTCGAAATCAAAAAAGGAAAAATTCGCGGACAGGAAAGCCACGGAATGATTTGTGCCGAAGATGAATTAGGTTTGGGAACAAGTCACGATGGCATTATGGTTTTGGATACCAATTTAAAACCGGGAACACCTTGTGCCAAAGTTTTCAATATAGAAAATGACGAAGTATTCGAAATTGGATTAACACCCAACCGTGCTGATGCGATGTCACATTACGGCGTAGCGCGTGATTTGCGTGCGAGTTTATTGCAAAAAAACAGCAACGTCGAATTGATTACACCTTCCGTAAGTACTTTCAGAATTGACAAACGAACTTTAAAAATTGACGTTGACGTTAAAGACAGTAAATTGGCTCCGAGATATTGCGGTGTTACCCTTTCCGGTCTAACCGTAAAACCTTCACCCGAATGGTTGCAAAACCGTTTGAAAGCCATTGGGCTTACGCCAAAAAATAACATTGTTGACGTTACCAATTATATTTTACACGATTTAGGCCAACCTTTACACGCTTTTGACGCTGCAAAAATCAATGGCAAAATTGTAGTCAAAACGGTAGCTGCCGGAACAAAGTTCACGACTTTAGACGACATAGAAAGAACGTTACATGAAGAAGACTTAATGATTTGTGACGAAAAAGGACCATTGTGTATCGCAGGCGTTTTTGGTGGTAAAGGTTCAGGCGTTTCTGAAACTACGAACTCCATTTTCTTAGAAAGTGCTTATTTCAACCCGGTTTCTATCAGAAAATCAGCTAAAAGACATGCTTTGAATACCGATGCTTCTTTCCGATTTGAGAGAGGAATCGACCCAAATATTACCGAGTTTGCTTTGAAACGTGCTGCGCTTTTGATTAAAGAAGTGGCCGGTGGCGAGATTACTTCCGACATCGTTGATATTTACCCTAAAAAGATTGAAGACTTTCCGGTTTTCTTGCATTTTGACAAGACTTATAAATTGATTGGGCAGGAATTACCAAAAGAAACCATCAAGAAAATCTTGGCGTCATTAGACATCAAAGTCAATACCGTTTCTGATGCCGGTTTAGGATTAATGATTCCGTCTTATCGTGTGGATGTACAACGTGAAGTAGATGTGATTGAAGAAATTCTAAGGGTTTACGGGTATAATAATATCAATTTCACCAAAAAATTAAATGCTACTGTTTCCAATTCGGCCCGAACAGAAGATTATAAAGTACAAAATATCATTGCCGCGCAATTGAATGGTTTAGGATTCCATGAAATGATGGCGAATTCATTGACGACACCTGATTATGTTGGTCTATCCGAAATGTTGAAAGAAGAATACAATGTGATGATGTTGAATCCGTTGAGCAATGACTTGTCGGCTATGCGTCAGTCGCTATTGTTCTCCGGATTAGAAGCTGTTTCGTATAACATCAACCGCAGAAATAGCGATTTGAAATTATTCGAATTCGGGAAAACCTATCACAAAGAACTGAACGGCTATAAAGAACCCAAACACCTAACGTTATTTGTTACCGGAAACCGAAATGAAGAAAGCTGGGCAAATCCTCAAAAGCCTTCTGATTTCTTTTTGTTCAAAGGTTATGTAAGTTCGGTTTTAGACCGATTAGGGATTACTAAAGTGCAAAACAAACCGGTAACTTCAGATGTGTTTGCCGAAGGGTTGGCGATGGCTTCCGGAAATGATACTTTGGTGGAATTCGGGACCGTAAAGAAATCGATTTTGAAACATTTTGACATCAAACAAGAAGTGTTCTTTGCTGATTTCAATTGGAACTTAATTTTAAAACTCATCGGCAGCAAAATCAAATTCACTGATATTCCGAAATATCCCGAAGTGCGCAGAGATTTAGCGCTTTTGGTAGATGATTCAGTAGCTTTTGATGCGATTTATGCGATTGCACGCCAAACGGAGAAATCGCTCTTAAAAGACGTTAGTTTGTTTGATGTTTACCAAGGTAAAAACCTTCCGGAAGGCAAGAAATCTTATGCGGTGAGTTTCACTTTACAAGACAATTCAAAAACCTTAACCGATGACCAAATTGACAAAATCATGGGCAAGTTGCAGAAGAATATAGAAAATGAATTGGGTGCCAGTTTAAGACAATAACTCTCAAATAACACAAGAAATGCTCGAAGAAATTCGGGCATTTTTTTATTTGACTTGATTGATTTTATCTTTTTGTATTTTCTCCATCAATCGTTCGTTGAGCACTTTGGAAAATTTTTCAGCTCCTTTTATATTCAAATGATCGCAATCGTGAAAATTCATTCGCTCCATTGGGAAGTTTAAATAATTCCAGTATTCGAGCTGGTATTTTTGAGCTAACTTTTGATAATCACTTTCTGCCCTTTTCACCATATTTTTATGAAGCGCCTTCACATAATCTTTATGGCAAGGCATGGTTAACAGTATCGGGGTAATGCTTTTGGTTTTAAGAATTCTGATAAAATCTTCCAAATCCATTGTAATTTCCCTTTTTTCTGGTGAAATCCCTTCATCCAAACCTTTTCCTGCTCTGTTGAAAATATGGATTGCCGTCATACCTTCTTCTCTGGTACCTTTATAACCAAAGAAACCTTTTTCAATAGGCCTATTTAAGTCGTAATCTGTGTCCAAATCAATGGCTTTGATGACTTTGTACTTTCCGCTTAAATCGTTTTTCAATAACTTGAGGGCAATACTGGTGGAATAACCGTTTAAATAACTGTATTTCGGAAAGAACGGCATTTCGTCTTTGTATTCAATGCCGTTGCCGTAATAGGACCAAATTTCGCGACTGCCCATCCGGGAATAATTGAGAGAACCGCAGTCTACAGTAATGAAAACGTATTTCAAATTAGAGAGTTGGTCCAAATATTTTAACGCAATCCTTTTATCATAATACAACGGCTGCGCCACATTGGCCAAATTATAGGTATACCTTTCAAATTGATTCGGGTCAATGCCCAATGTAGCTCTTGAATTCCCTAAAATCAGAACTTCAATCTTTTTTTGATTTTGAAGAATACCTTTTTCTTTCTCGGTATAACTGGTGTCAATTTGCCGCAAGTAAATTTCAAAAGCGATAATCACCAAAAAAATCGGTAAGGCAAAATAAGACAAGTATTGAATGAATTTTTTCATGCCGCTTAAAATTGAAAATAGATAAACTGTTGCTCTTTAGAATCCACACAATAAAAAATAATGGCGATGATGATGTAGTAGAAAGCCCATCTTATCGGTCGCTTCCATTTCAATCCTATTCTGGCTAAAGCAAAAGGTTGTTCTCTGCCCAGCCATTCTATGATAAGGAAGAATGCCAACATGATAAAAGTATTAGAGTTGGCCGGCATTTTGGTCGGCAACGCAAACAAGCTCCACGAAAATAGGTCTGAAACATAACGCAATGCATGTGTTAAATCGTTGGCTCTGAAAAATATCCAAGCCAAAACCGTCAAACAAAAAGTCAGTGTTACTTGGAAAAACTCTTTGAAAGTAGGCCAATACCTTCCTTGGGCGACGATATCCAGATTGCTTCTGTTGGTGTTAAAAATAATCGAAGGCATGATGTATAAGGCATTGAGCAATCCCCAAATGATGAAAGTCCAATTGGCACCATGCCAAAAACCGCTAACCAAAAAGATGATAAACGTATTTCTGATTTTCATCCAAATACCGCCTTGGCTTCCGCCTAACGGAATGTATAAATAATCTCGGAACCAAGAAGACAATGAAATGTGCCAGCGCCGCCAAAACTCGGCTATATCTCTGGAGAAATAAGGAAAAGAAAAATTCCGCAATAAGTCAATGCCAAAGAGTTTGGCCGTACCAATAGCAATATCGGAATAGCCTGAAAAGTCACCGTAAATTTGGAACGCAAAATAAACCGCACCTAAAAGGAGCGTACTTCCCGAATAATCTCCGGAGTTGTTAAAAATTTCATTGGCGTACTCGGCACATTTGTCGGCAATGACAATCTTTTTAAACAATCCCCAAAGAATTTGTCGCATTCCATCGGCGGCGTTAGTAAAATCAAAAATTCGTTTCTTTTTTATTTGAGGCAATAAATGCGTCGCTCTTTCTATCGGTCCGGCAACCAATAACGGAAAGAAGCTGACGAAAAGTGAATAGTCTATAAAATTGCGCTCGACTTTTATTCTGTCTTTGTAAATGTCAATCACATACGACAAACCATGAAAAGTGTAGAATGAAATTCCAACCGGCAAAATGACTTCCAAGGTCCAAGGATTGACTTGAAAACCTAAATTCGCTATAGCTTCAGCAAACTCTGTGATAAAGAAATTGTAATATTTAAAGAACCCTAAAAATCCTAAATTGACTGAAATACTAAACCAAAACCAAAAGTTTTTGACCCGCTGATTATTGGCTTCCGCCATTTTAACTCCGGAAAAATAATCCAATACCGTAGAAAAAACGAGCAGAAACAAAAAGCGCCAATCCCAACAAGCATAAAAGAAATAGCTCGCTACCACTAATAGTATATTTTGATAGCGTAAGTTTTTGCGGCATACAAACCAATAGAGTATAAAAACTAACGGTAAGAAGAAGGCAAAGCTTAAGGAGTTGAACAGCATGGTTTGACCTTGTTTTGCTCAAATATAGCAAATTAGTTGATAATCATGCTAAAACAAAAAAGCCTCGATTTCTCGAGGCTTTCTATTATTCAAAAACAAGAATTATTTCTTTTTCTCGTTCTTTTCCATTTTTGCTTTTAATCCGGCAAGAATGTCATTGTTATCTCCAAGAGTTGAAGCCGGAGCATTGTTATTAGAAGCTACTGATTCAGCAACCGCTTTAACATTTTTCTCTTCTTCTTCTCTGAAAATAGCCGTGTGAGAAGCAACCACTCTTTTGAATTCTTTGTTGAACTCAATTACTTTGAATTCTGCTTCTTCACCTTTTTTCAATTTCTTACCATCTTCTTTTTCTAAGTGACGTGTTGGAATAAACGCAACTACATCATCTCCGAAATCTACAGTAGCACCTTTGTCAACAATCTCAGCGATAGTTCCGGTGTGGATTGTTCCCACTGCGAAAGCATCTTCGTGTTTGTCCCAAGGATTAGCCGTAGTTTGTTTGTGACCTAAAGATAACTTACGGCCTTCAACATCCAACTCTAATACTACTACTTCTAATTTATCACCTACGTTAACAAATTCTGATGGGTGTTTGATTTTCTTAGTCCAAGACAAATCAGAGATATACACTAAACCGTCGATTCCTTCTTCTAACTCAACGAATATACCGAAGTTAGTAAAGTTTCTAACGATACCTGTGTGTTTAGAACCTACAGGATATTTAGACGTGATATCTGTCCATGGATCTTGTGTCATTTGTTTGATACCCAAAGACATTTTTCTATCGTCTCTGTCAAGAGTCAAGATAACAGCTTCCACTACATCACCCACTTTTACGAAATCCTGAGCACTTCTCAAGTGAGTAGACCAAGACATTTCAGAAACGTGGATTAAACCTTCAACACCTTCAGCCACTTCGATAAATGCACCGTAATCAGCGATTACTACTACTTTACCTTTTACTTTGTCTCCAATAGTTAATTTAGAGTCTAAAGCATCCCATGGGTGAGCGTTTAATTGTTTTAAACCTAATTGGATTCTTGTTTTCTCATCATCGAAATCAAGGATTACCACGTTTAATTTTTGGTCTAATTCAAGCACTTCGCTTGGGTGATTGATTCTTGACCAAGAAAGGTCTGTAATGTGGATTAATCCATCAACACCACCTAAATCAATAAACACACCGTAAGAAGTAATGTTTTTAACCACACCTTCTAATACTTGTCCTTTTTCTAATTGACCAATGATTTCTTTTTTCTGAACTTCGATGTCAGCTTCGATAAGCGCTTTGTGTGAAACAACAACATTTTTGAATTCGTGGTTAATTTTTACCACTTTGAATTCCATCATTTTGTTTACGTATACATCATAGTCACGGATAGGCTTCACATCAATTTGTGATCCCGGTAAGAACGCTTCGATACCGAATACGTCAACGATCATACCACCTTTAGTTCTGCATTTCACGAAACCGTTAACGATTTCTCCTGTTTCGTTAGCTGCAATCACTCTATCCCATGATTTGATAGTTCTTGCTTTTCTGTGTGATAATACCAATTGACCTGTTTTGTCCTCACGAACGTCAATCAATACTTCAACTTTGTCACCCACTTTTAAGTTAGGGTTGTAACGGAATTCATTTAAAGAGATAACTCCTTCTGATTTCGCGTTAATGTCAACGATAGCGTCTCTGTCTGTGATTCTAACTACCACACCTTCTACTACTTCTTCTTGATCGGTAGAAATGAAAGTTTTAGTAACTAAATCTTCAAACTCTTGTAAGTTTTTCTGATCTACTGCATCAATTCCTTCTGCGTAATTGTGCCAGTTAAATTCGTTTAAAAACGCTTGTTGTTCTTTGTTTAATTCAGACATGCTGATAAAAAATTTGTATGCTATGCTTCTTGAGTTTCTTGATGCGAATAAAAACACAGCAGTGTTAGTTATAAGTTGTTTAACCCTTTTGGAAACCCTACTCCGCCAAAAGGACTGCAAAAGTAATCATAATTTCTTAATTACAAAACAATTAGAAAAGAAAAAAGACCAAAGAAAAAAGAGAAAAGACGGTTTCTTTTAGGAGCGAATGGCTTGGGGATTATTGGTTTCCGTTTTCCTGCCATCCGCGCTACACGGTAGCCGCTCCTGTCAGGGCTAGAATAGGTTTGGCATTGCATTCTTGGCAACAAAAAAGCCTAACCGATTTTTAAATCCGTTAGGCCTAATTGATATAAACTATATATTTTTAATGACTCACATTCGCCACCGCATTCGGGTCGTGTTTGTGTTTGAATAATACCGCAAAAGCAATCGCAATAACTAATGAATAAGCCGCAAAAGCCAACCAGATGCTATGCCAATCTCTGGCTCCATCATGAGTAAAGTACTTTTCTATTGCCCAACCTGAAGTAAAACTTCCCAAAACGGCCCCAAAACCATTGGTCATCATCATAAACAATCCTTGAGCTGACGAACGAATCTTAGCATCAGTGGAAGTTTCAACAAACAAAGAACCGGAGATATTGAAAAAGTCAAACGCCATTCCGTACACAATACAAGACATAATAATCATCCACAAACCATCGGTTGGATTGCCGTAAGCAAACAATCCGAAACGCAAAACCCAAGCAAACATGGAAATCAACATGACTTGTTTGATTCCAAATCGCTTCAAAAAGAAAGGAATAGCTAAAATAAACAAGGTCTCTGAAACTTGTGAAATCGACATAATGATGGTAGAATATTTTACCACAAATGAATCGGCATATTCCGGAACATTTTTGAACTCATCTAAAAACACATCACCATAAGCATTAGTCAATTGCAAAGCACCACCCAAAAACATGGAGAAGATAAAAAACAACGCCATTTTATAGGTCCCGAATAATTTAAAGGCTTCCAATCCTAATGATTCTACAAAAGAAGACTTATCACTTTTGGTATGTTGTGGCTTGCATTTTGGCAAGGTAAAAGAATACAATCCAAGCAAAACAGCAGCAATACCGGCTATGTAAAACTGGTAAGCTGTGGCTTTATTTCCGGATAAATTAGTCAACCACATCGCCGCAATAAAACCTATGGTTCCCCAAACCCTAATCGGTGGAAAATCTTTCACAACATCACTGTCGTCGCTGTTTTTTAAAGCATTATAGGAAATGGAATTTGACAAGGCAATCGTTGGCATATAACAACACATCGCCAAAAGCATCACATAAATAAAATTATCGGGTGAAGTGACTTGAGGAAGATAAAACAAAACTAAAGCATACAATATGTGAAGAACACCATATAATTTTTCGGCGTTTACCCATCGGTCAGCTATAATTCCGGTTAATGTTGGCATGAACAAAGAGGCAATTCCCATGGTACCGAATACCAATCCGAATTTTGTTCCATCCCATTGTTTGGTTCCGAACCAAAAGTTGGCAATCGTAATAAGCCATGCACCCCAAACAAAGAACTGAAAGAAGTTCATGGCAATTAATCTGTTTTTTATACTCATAATAGTGGTTTTTGGTTTTATAATATCAACCCGTAAATCTACTATTTATATTGAGATAAAAAAATATTTACAATAATTTCGAAACTTTATCTACCAAAGCCAAGACGGCTTGGAATTGCTCTTCACGTGTTAGTGCCGAATTATCAATTTCTATAGCACCAACAGCCTTGACCAACGGAGAATCATCTCGGTGAGTATCAATATGGTCACGCTCTTCCACGTTTTTTAAAACCGCTTCATAGGTTACATTTTCTCCTTTTGCCTGCAATTCATCATAACGACGACGCGCTCTTGTTTCAGGACTGGCCGTCATAAATATTTTGAGTTCGGCATTGGGAAAAACAACGGTTCCTATATCACGACCATCCATAACAATACCTTTCTTTTTGCCCATCGATTGTTGTTGCTCTACCAATTTGGCACGAACCTCAGAAACCTCAGCCACTTTGCTTACAAAACCGGACACTTCTATCGTTCTGATTTCCTTTTCAACATTGACACCATTCAAATACATTTCGGCAAAACCCAATTCGGCTTTGAACTCAAAATGCAATTTGATAAACGGCAAACTGTTGATTAAGGTCTCTTTGTCAAAAAACTCTGCACCGATACAACCGTTTTGCATCGCAAAGTAAGTCACCGCGCGATACATCGCACCAGAATCGACATAAACATAACCTAAATGTTTGGCCAACTGCTTGGCTAAAGTGCTTTTCCCCGTGGAAGAAAATCCGTCAATGGCAATCGTAATTTTTTTACTCACAATTTTTAATTATTTTTTGGTGTTTGTGAACCTTCGGTTTCAAAACGCTTTTTTTATATTTTAATACCTATTTCCCGAAAAATCGATGGTCAACCCGAACAAACTCGTGTTGGCCGCCAAAGTGTAACGAGAATAGGAATAATTGAATTTTAAATTATTGACTTTCAAACCGAAACCCACCGATAATCCGGAAAAATTTCGCTGCTCTAAGATACGCAATTCTTCGGCTCTTCTGAAATTGTAACCCAAACGTATGTTAAATCCTTTCTCCGGAAACAATTCGGCACCCACAATCACGTGGCGCAAAGCGTTGTTAAAAAAAGAAACTTTTTCCGGTGTAGCACCGCCGTCTAAATTACCTTCTGCTCTATTAGGATTAGCAAAAGCCACTTGCCATTGCTGCATGTTTTCCAAGGTCAAATGCCAACGAATCGGAACGTTTTCCATTAACTGGGAAACCCCAATCAATACCTCCAAAGGCAATTTTTCTCTGGTTTCTGCATAAGGCGTGATTTGTGTTCCAAGATTTCGGATGGAAATGGCCCAATTGACATCGTTTCGGGTATCGATAAACAAGGCGCCAAGATCAACTGCAGCTCCGAAAGAATTGTAACTTTCCAAAGTGGAAGAAATCAGTTTGGCATTGGCACCAATATAAAAATCGGTAAAGGGTATATTGTAAGCATACCCAAAAGACAGTGCAATCTCGCTTCCGGTAAAGTCTGCCGTTTGTTGGCCGTTTTCGTCGTAACCATCAAACTTTCCGTAGTTCACATAATTAACACCGCCAAAAAACGTTTGTACATGTCGGTCATAAGTATAGGCATAAGAAGCTGTTCCGTAAGTCACTTCACCAAAATAGCTACCATAATTCAACGATAACTTGTTGTCCATTTCCGCATTAATACAAGCCGGATTAAAATGGGCTTGGTTGACATCTTGGTCATAAAAAGTAATCACTTTTCCCCCAATCGCTGCTTGTCTGGGTGAGGTAACTAAGTTTAGAAATTGGTATACCGACCTACCGCCCACTTGTCCGAAAGCGACCAAACCGACGAGGCAAAAGGCAATACAAATTGTTGTTCTAAACATTAAAATAAGCTTATGGCTATTACTATAACGGAAATGCGAAGATATTATTTTATATCGGAGGAAAAAAGTTAATAAAAAAAGGCACGAGTTTATTTTGCTCCTGCCTTATTATTAGTTCTAATTTGAGTTTTATTTCAACGATTTAGCATTTTTTACCTTTTGATTGGTCAAGGCTACATCAATGACTTCACTCATTTCTTTTACGTAGTGAAAAGTCAAACCTTCAATGTATTCCGGTTTGATTTCATCGATGTCACTTTTATTTTCGTGGCACAAAATGATTTCCTTGATATTGGCTCTTTTGGCGGCCAATATTTTTTCTTTGATACCACCAACAGGTAATACTTTACCGCGAAGAGTGATTTCGCCGGTCATGGCTAAGTTTTTCTTCACTTTCTTTTGTGTAAATAAAGACACTAATGAAGTCAACATTGCAATTCCCGCACTTGGTCCGTCTTTAGGTGTGGCGCCTTCCGGTACGTGTAAGTGTATGTTGTATTTGGCAATCATTTCAGGATCGAGGCCAAAAATTTCGGCGTTAGCTTTAATGTATTCTAAAGCAATCGTCGCAGATTCTTTCATCACAGTTCCTAAATTCCCGGTTAAGGTTAAAGCTCCTTTTCCGGCAGATATTAACGATTCTATGAATAAAATATCGCCGCCAACTGAAGTCCATGCCAAACCGGTAACTACTCCGGCCACATCATTGCTTTCGGATTTGTCACGGGCTAATTTGGGTGCGCCAAGAATTTTGACAATATCTTCATCGGTTACTTTCTTATTGTATTCTTCTTCCATGGCAACCGATTTGGCCGCATTTCTGATTACCTGAGCAATCTTGGCTTCCAAACTACGCACACCGGATTCACGGGTATACCCTTCTACGATTTTTTCCAATTGCTTTTTACCAATTACCAAGTCTTTAGTCGTTAACCCGTGTTCTTTTAATTGTTTGGGCAACAAATGCTGGCGGGCAATTTCAATCTTTTCCTCGATGGTGTAACCGGTCATTTTGATGACTTCCATACGGTCTTTTAGTGCCGGCTGAATGGCAGCCATGTTGTTGGAAGTGGCAATAAACATCACTTTCGACAAATCATAACCCATTTCAAGGAAATTATCGTAGAACTCTTTGTTTTGTTCAGGATCTAAAACCTCCAACAAAGCCGATGATGGATCACCTTGGTGGCTGTTGGACAACTTATCGATTTCATCTAATACAAACACCGGATTGGAAGTTCCTGCTTTTTTCAGACTTTGGATAATTCTGCCCGGCATGGCACCAATATAGGTTTTACGGTGACCGCGAATTTCTGCTTCATCACGCAAACCGCCTAATGAAATACGAACGTATTCTCGCCCTAAAGCTTCGGCAATAGATTTTCCGATAGACGTTTTACCGACACCCGGAGGTCCGGTCAAACAAATAATCGGCGACTTCATGTCGTTTCGCAATTTCAATACGGCCAAATGTTCGATGATTCTTTTCTTGACATCTTCCAAACCAAAATGGTCACGGTCTAGTATTTTAACAGCCCGTTTTAAATCGAAATTGTCTTTAGAATAATGGTTCCAAGGCAGTTCCAAAAACAACTCTAAATAGTTTCTTTGGATGCCAAAATCGGGTGCTTGTGGATTCATGCGTTGCATTTTAGAAATTTCTTTTTCAAAATGCTTGGCGGTCTTTTCATCCCAAGTTTTGGTTTTGGCTTTTTGACGCATTTCTTCTATTTCCTGCTCATACGAAACGCCACCCAATTCTTCTTGGATGGTTTTCATTTGTTGGTGCAAAAAATATTCTCGTTGTTGTTGGTCGAGGTCGAAACGCACTTTAGACTGGATATCGTTTTTCAATTCCAACTTTTGCAACTCTACGTTCATGTAGCGCAACGTTTCCAAAGCTCTTTCTTTCAATACGTTAATCATCAATAAATCTTGCTTTTCCTTAACCGTAAGGTTCATATTGGAAGAGACAAAATTGATTAAGAACGATTGACTTTCGATGTTTTTTATGGCAAATGTCGCTTCGGTCGGTATGTTTGGACTTTCCTTGATAATTTCAATGGCCAATTCACGGATAGAATCCACGATGGCTTGAAACTCGGTATCCAATTTCCTCGGACGTTTTTCTTCAACTTCTTTGATGGTAGCTTTTAAATAAGGTACTTCCGAAGTTACTGCGTCTATTTCGAAACGCTTTTTTCCTTGGAGAATTACTGTAATATTACCATCTGGCATTTTTAAAACCCTCAGAATTTGGGCTACTGTACCAATGTTGTGAATATCATTTTTGGTTGGATCTTCATCTTCCTCATTCTTTTGCGCTACTACTCCAATGATTTTATTACCGGCATTGGCATCATTTATCAGTTTGATAGATTTATCACGACCGGCGGTAATCGGAATTACAACTCCGGGAAACAAAACAGTATTGCGAAGCGGTAAAATAGGCAACGAATTGGGTAATTCTTCTTTATTCATTTCCTCCTCATCTTCGGGAGTCAAAAGTGGAATTAAATCCGTTTCGGTATCGAACTCTTGTAGTGACAGATTGTCAAGAGTTAAAATATTGTGGTTTGACATGTGGTAATTGATTTAGTCAAATTGACATTAAAATTATATAATGCTAAACAAATGTAGGACAACTTTCAATTGTGATAAATTATAATCGATGTACGGCAGTTGTTATAGTCTAACTTCAATATTACAACAATACTAAAGTAAAGCGCTAAGATAAGTCAAGGATTGTGCCGAAAAAAAAATCCGCCAAATTGACGGATTTCATATATTGACAATGTAAAAATTAATTGTATTCTACATCAAAAGCACCTTCGGTTATTGTTTTTGTTGTAGTTCCGTCTGATGCTTGGAAATTAAACGTTCCTTTGATTCTGGTAGCTGTTTTACTGATTATGGTCACTGAACCAGAAACCGAATCATAATCGGTATCGCCTAAGGTATAAACTCCTTGTGCGCTGTCAACGCCCACATTTCCTGTAATGGCATAAGTTCCTGCACCAACACTTCTTCTTACGGAAACATTAATGGCATTGAAATTGGCATCTTCTGCAGCAATAGTTAGCCATTCTTCAGCACCTATAAAAAATTCGGCCGTAAAAATATCGGTATCAACAAATTCAACGCCACCAACTTTAGCATAGAAACTATCTCCGGTTTGCCCTTGTGTTACAAAAGGAATATTTTCAAATACACCATTTGAGAACTGTACCGGAAGTATTGAAGTTGTTGTGGTATCCGACCAATATCCTTTAAAACTAAAAGTTCCGGAAATTGTATTGTTAACTGTATTAATATTTGTAATAGTAATTGAGCCCGTATTTTCTTCCGGATTGTCAAAGTTAGTCGACCAATAGCTGTATTCTGAACCTGCCGGTGTGAAAGCCAATATATTAGTATTGGCAGGATAAGTTCCTGTAGCTGATGCTTCCACCAAAAGACCAAATCCCTCTCCGTTAGGTTTTATCCCTGAGATTGTAATATAATTTCCTCCTATCAATGCTTGAGCGGTTGAAGCAACCCAAGTATTTCCACTAAAATCTGCTTTAAAAACTGCCGGACCAGTGGTTCCTCCTCCGAAATTGTCTAAATCAATGGCCGGATCAATAGGTTCATTTTCACAAGAAGTAAAGGTAAAAGCCGTAAGGAACAAAACTATTCCGGCTAAAAATTTGATGTTTTTCATAACCATTTTGTAAATATTGCTCAAATATAATTTTTTTTAAATTGATGACAAGTGTTTTTTTGGGATTCTCAACAATAATAACAATCCACATAAGAAAAATAATCCCAAAAAAACAATGGCAAATCTCGGACTACCTGTAATTTGGTCAATCAATCCATAAACCAACATCCCTATTACGATTCCAACTTTCTCAGAAACATCATAGAAGCTAAAAAAAGAAGTAGTGTCTTCTGTCTCGGGTAAGAATTTTGAATAAGTGGAACGGGCTAAAGATTGTATACCACCCATCACCAATCCGACTAAGGAAGCCATGATATAAAATTCCATTGGTGAAGTAATGAAATAAGCAAATCCACATAGTAAAACCCAAAAAGCGTTCAAGACAATCAATACTTTAATATTACCGAATTTGCCGGAAGCCCTAGAGGTTAAAAAGGCACCCAATACCGCAATTAGTTGTATTAAAAGTATGCAGGTAATTAATCCGGTTTGACTTTCTTCGTCGTTTGCCCATTCAATTTCCTGAGCTCCGAAATAAGTCGCGACCAACATCACGGTTTGTACAGCCATACTAAATACAAAGAAGCTCAACAAATATCTTTTCAATGGCACTTCTGTTTGCAGTTTGTTCCAAACTTTTCTCAATTCTTTAAAACCATTAAAAATGACAGAACGGGTTACTTTTTGTTGATTCGCATTGCCTTTAGGCAAATAATAATAGGTATATTGACTAAATGCTATCCACCAAATTCCAACCATAACAAATGAATATTTCATCATGTCAATTTTATCGGCTTTATCGGCGCTCATAATCATGGCCAAATTGATTATCAGGAGTAAAACACTACCCAAATAACCCATAGAATAACCACGGGCGCTAATTTTATCTTGTTGTTCTTCAAAAGCAATGTCCGGTAAATACGAATTATAAAAAACTAAACTTCCCCAAAAACCTATTAGTCCAAAAAAGTAAAAAACCAATCCTAAAAGAATGTTTTCTAAATCAAAAAAGTACAAACCAATACACGATAAAGCACCAATATAATTGAAGATGCGCATGAAGATTTTCTTGTTTCCTGTATAATCGGCAATTCCGGACAATAACGGAGAAAAAATGGCAACACAAAGAAAAGCACCTGCTGTTACAAAACTAATCAATGCTGAGTTTTTAAAACTATATCCGAACAGATTTACATAAGGATTGTCTTCCTCAAACAAGGCATTATAAAATATCGGAAAAACTGCCGAAGCAATCACTAAACTATAAACTGAATTAGCCCAGTCATAGAAAGCCCAGGCATTGAGTAATTTTGGATGACCTTTAGGAAGTGCTGACATAAAAATTAGCTTTAAATAAAAAATCCCGCTCAACATGGAACGGGATTCAAATATAAGTTATTTTTTATTTAAATGTAACACCAAACTTAGCGGCTTCTGCTTTTGCAGCGGGAATTTGTTTTTTGATGTTGGCGATTCTTGTTTCATCAGACGGGTGAGTACTCATGAATTCAGGTGGTTTTTGCCCACCCGATTTAGAGGACATTCTTTGCCAAAAATCAACTGCTTTTTCAGGATTGTAGCCTGCAATGGCCATCAATTTAAGTCCTATCATATCAGCCTCACTTTCATGGCTTCTGCTAAAAGGCATCATACCGCCAAACTGTGAAACACCTGAATAGGCCAACATGGCTAATTGTTGTGTTTCAGCGCTTTTGCTTCCGGTAGCAACAGCTACACCGGCCGCACCTGCTTGTTGTAACATTCCGGCACTCATACGCTGCTGACCGTGGTTGGCCAAAGCGTGTGAAACCTCATGACCCATAACTGTGGCCAATCCTGTTTCGTCTTGAGTGATAGGAAGAATCCCCGAGTATACTACAATTTTTCCGCCGGGCATGCACCAAGCATTCACTTCTTTACTTTCCACCAATTTATATTCCCATTGGTAATCTTTTAAGTAATCTGAATAGCCGTTAGCATTCAACCATTTTTCGGCAGCCGCTTTGATTTTCATCCCAACAGTTTCTACCTTTTTTGCGTCTGCAGTTCCGACCACTACTTTGTTTTCCTTTAAGAATGTCCCATATTGCTGAAATGCTGTTGGGAAAATTTGGCTGTTGTCTACCAAAGCCATGGTACTTTTTCCGGTAAACGGATTTTTAGCACACGAAGCTACCAACATAATAGTCAGCAGTGCACAAAATAAAATTCCTTTTTTCATAATTGTTTAATTTGAATTACAAATTTACCTAATTCATATCTCAAAAGGTTACATAATTTGGCTTATAAATTTACATAATTTATTATCCAATCAAGTGCAACTCTGTGAAATCTTTATCAATAATTAAGGAATTAGCTCCATTTAGGTGGACTTTATCTAAACTGATTTTTTCATTATCAACTTCTACCTTTTTAACCTTAAACGGTAATCCTTTTAAGTTGATTATAAATTTGGAATACTGTGTTTCAAAGGTTCCTTCGGTATGTTGCTGAATAATCAGTTCTTTTTCTTTACCATTTAAGGTAAATGTACGCAATGAAAAACGGCCTTTGTTGTAATCATAACCGTCTTGAGCATCTTCATACACCGTTGATTTTTCTTTCCCTAATTTGTAATAAACATCCAAAATGAGTTCATCAAATTGTAATTCGCCTACATACTGTTGCACCGGATATTTTGGGATAATAGCGCCTTCTTTGATAAAAATCGGGATTTGGTCGAAGCTGGTATTAATCCAAAGTTCTCTTTTCCCTTCAATCACTTCATTGTTCCAGAAGTTGTACCAATTGCCTTTAGGCAAATACATTCTGCGACCTTGCGCATTGGGTTCCAATATTGGACACACCAAAATTTGGTTCCCAAAAATAAACTCATCCGTTCTGTAATGCGTATGGAAATCTTCTTGATCAAAATACACTAAAGGTTTTAACATCGGCGTTCCTTCATTCACATATTGCCAGAACATGGTGTACAAATACGGCAATAACTGGTAACGCAATTCCACGAATTTTCGGGTAATATCAATTACTTCATCGCCAAATGACCAAGGCTCTTGTTCACCGTGATCGCCCGAAGAATGTGTTCTGCAAAAAGGATGGAAAACCCCAAGCTGAATCCAACGCGCATACAATTCGCCCGAAGGCTGCTCAGCAAAACCACCGATGTCAGAACCGGTAAAGCCCATTCCTGAAATCGACATGCGTTGCATTTGGATATTGGCAATCCATAAATGTTCCCAACTCGCAACGTTATCACCGGTCCAAGACGACGTATATCGCTGCGCACCGGAATAAGCCGAACGCGTAATGATGAAAGGTCTTTTCGGATAAGCAAAACGCTTAACTCCTTCATACGTTGCACGCGCCATTTGGGTTCCGTAAACGTTGTGTGCTTTTCTATGACTACATGGATTTCCGTCGTAATCGTGTCGAACATCATTTGGGAAAGTTTTCCCCGGAACGTCCATTACAGCCGGTTCGTTCATATCATTCCAAACACCTTTTACGCCTATTTCCGAAATCAATTCTTTGAACAATCCTGCCCACCATTCGCGCACTTCGGGATTGGTATAATCGGGGAAATTGCATTCGCCCGGCCATACTTTTCCTTTCATAAACGGACCATCGGCACGTTTACAAAAATATCCTTTGGCTAAAGCTTCTTGGTAAACCCAATAATCTTTATCGATTTTAATTCCGGGGTCAATTATAACGACAGTTTTGAAACCGTCTTTGGCCAATTCGGCAACCATACGTTTGGGTTCGGGAAAATATTCTTTGCTCCAAGTAAAACAACGGAAGCCTTCCATATAATCGATGTCTAAATAAATAGCATCACAAGGTATTTTAAGTTCCCTAAATTTACTGGTAACTTCTTTTACTTTGCTTTCGGGATAATAACTCCATTTACATTGATGGTAACCTAATGTCCACATCGGTGGCAATTCCGGTTTCCCGGTCAAATGCGTATAATTGATTACAACATCGCTCATCTTCGGTCCGTAGAAGAAATAATAATTCATTTCTCCACCTTCGGCCCAAAAACTGGTCACATTTCTGCGTTCGTGACAAAAATCAAAATAAGTTCTAAAGGTATTGTCAAAGAAAATGCCGTAGGCTTTGTTGTGGTGTAAACCAATGTAAAATGGCACTACTTTGTATAAAGGTTCTTGGTCTTTGTGGAACGCATATTGGTCGGTGGCCCAATTCTCAACGCGTTTTCCTTTCAGATTCAAATGCGTTGGTTTGTCACCCAGTCCGTAAAAACTTTCACCGTCTTTAGACAGTTTACTCATCTTTACGATATTTCCTCCATGTTCATAACATTCTTCCCAATGGAAACCAATTTCATCTTCCAATATCGTAAATCCGTCAATATCGTGAATTGAGACTTTTAAATCTTTTTTGTTGACTTTACAAAAAACTTTACTGGTTTTGATTAGATAAAACTGTTGCTCTTCAACCACTTCAAGTTGGTTGTACCCATGTGATTGCGTTTTGTCTATGGCATAGGAGAAATCATTGCTAAAATAACCTTTAGTAGTATAACGGAAGCGAATCAGACTGTCGCGAAGTATTGTAATTTTTAATATTACATTGTTGTCAGTGTTGAAATAAATATTGTCAACATCTTGTTCGAAGGAAACTATTTTGGAGGGAAATTGATCTCCTTTGTGTTCCAGTTCTGTGTTGGTAATCATACTGATTTATTTGTGTCGAATGCCAAATTTACAAAGATGACAACGATAATTTTACATATAGGTAAAGTAGTTTTTAACTACAACGTTTGCGGTTGATGATAGTATAATTAAACCTGTCAGATTTTAAAAATCTGACAGGTTTAGTAAATGAATATATAACCTTTTACGAAATCTTATAAACGGTAACTCCTAATGGCGGCAATACCAATTCGGCTGAATAACCTCTGTAATTCCAGGCCGTCTTGTCAATTTTAATTGGTTTGGTTGCTACTACACCACTACCGCCGTATTCGACACTGTCTGAGTTGAAAATCTGCGTGAGTTTTCCTTTTGCAGGCAATCCTATTCTGTAATTTTCTCTTACTACCGGAGTGAAATTGGCCACGATAATCAAATCATCTTTAGGATCCAGCCCTTTTCGAATATAGCTCAATACCGCATTATCGCTATCGGTGTAGTTAATCCATTCAAAACCGTCAACGTGGAATTGTTTTTCATACATCGCCGGATTGTTTTTGTACAACGCATTCAAATCGGTGATGCATTTTTTGATGCCTTCGTGGTAGCCGTATTGTAGCAAATGCCAATCTAAACTGCCTTCGAAATTCCATTCGCTGCTTTGCCCGAATTCGGCTCCTTGGAACAATAATTTTCCGCCCGGATGCGTAAACATATAGCCATACAACAAACGAAGATTGGCAAATTTCTGCCACTCGTCGCCGGGCATTCTGCCTAAAATAGAATGTTTGCCATAAACGACTTCGTCATGCGACAACGGCAACATAAAGTTCTCTGTAAAAGCATACGTCATTGAGAAAGTCAAATCGTTTTGGTGGAAACGTCTGTATATCGGTTCTTTTTTGAAATATTGCAAAGTATCGTGCATCCAGCCCATCATCCATTTCATGCCGAAGCCTAAACCACCTATGAAGGTTGGTCGCGAAACCATTGGGAAACTCGTGCTTTCTTCGGCTATGGTTTGCACATCCGGAAAAGCGCTGTAAACCGCTTCGTTGAAATCTTTTAGGAAACTAATGGTATCTAAGTTTTCTCTTCCGCCGTAAATGTTTGGTTCCCATTCGCCTTCTTCTCTGGAATAATCTAAGTACAACATCGACGCCACTGCATCTACTCTCAAACCGTCAACATGGTATTGTTGTAACCAAAAAATGGCATTGCTGATTAAGAACGAACGTACTTCATTGCGGCCATAATTGAATACCAAACTTTTCCAATCGGGATGATAGCCTTTTCTTCTGTCCGGGTGTTCGTATAAGTTGGAACCGTCGAAGAATCCGAGTCCGTGTGCGTCATCCGGGAAGTGCGACGGCACCCAATCCAAGATGACTCCGATACCGGCTTGGTGTAATTTATCGACCAAAACCATGAAATCCTGCGGTTTTCCAAAACGGGATGTTGGGGCAAAATAACCCACCAACTGATAACCCCATGAAGGATCGTACGGATATTCCATGACCGGCATGAATTCGACATGGGTGAAACCGGTTTCTTTGACATAAGCGACCAATTGGTCTGCCATTTCCAAATACGTCAAAAATTTGCCCTCACTGTTTCTTCGCCATGAACCCAAATGTACTTCGTATACCGAAAAAGGTTTGTCTAAACCATTTTTGTCTTTACGCGTGTCCATCCATTTTTTGTCTTTCCATTTGTAGTCTAAGTCCCAAATGACGGAAGCAGTTTGTGGCGGATGCTCACAGTAGAGCGCAAACGGATCGGCTTTCTCGGTGATGATGCCGTTGTTGTTGGATTGTATTTTGTATTTGTAAGTCGTGCCTTTATCAACTCCGGGAATAAATCCTTCCCAAATTCCGGAAGAATCCCAGCGTACGTTGAGTTGGTGCTCACCTTGTATCCAATAGTTGAAATCACCTACAACTGAAACGGAGCGTGCTGATGGCGCCCAAACGGCAAAGTAAACACCTTTTACGCCATTCACTTCGGTGAGGTGAGCGCCGAGTTTTTCATAGAGTCTGAAATGTTTTCCGGCTTTGAATAAATCGATGTCAAAATCGGTAAAAAGCGAATGTACTTGTACTTGGTTCATGTTGTTTTTTATTTTTATCGCGAATTCGCGACTGTCTTTTATTGTATATCAATTCAAATCCTATCTAGCCCCGATTGTAGAGGCTACCGCGTAGCCCGGAAAGCGGGAACTGCCATTCCTGAAACTGCCCTACACTTTCGCTTCAAATTCCATTATACTGGCAATTCCGGTTAGTGGAATAACGGCCCAGCGTGGACGTGAGTTGAGTTCGTAGCCGAGTTCGTAAACCGCTTTTTCGAGGATGCAATATTTGAGCAGGAAGTCGATTTCTTTTCGGTACCCTATATTTAAATTGCCGCCTTGGGCGACTTCGGTGTAGGTTTGCAAAAACACACCTACGAAATATTTGAACAGGATTTCACCAGCTTGGAACAGTTCTTTTTGTTCGTACGGATATTTGTCCTTGTTGTTAAAAATGGTCGCGTAAATCGAGTAATGAAAAGAGCGGAACATACCTGCGACGTCTTTCAGCGGCGGTTGTTTTACTTTTCTATCACGAATCGTGCTTTCGGGTTCGCCTTCAAAATCAAGCAGATAAAAATCGTCTCCGTTGACCAAAACCTGTCCGAGATGGTAGTCGCCGTGGATTCGGATGCGTTCTGATTTCATTTTGGTCCAGTCGAAATCGAGGAAAATTTTACGGATTTCTTTTTTGTTGTCCAGAAATTGATTGGCGAGTTCAAGCGCCAAACCATCGAGTTTGTGCAAATTGTTTTCTAAAATATTCAATCTGTTTTGGAACTGATATGTCAAACGATTTTTGAGCCAAACGGTATAATCGCCGTTGTAAGTCGTTGGTGTAAAAGCCGTATCGCGAATATCGCCTCCGAGTGCGATGTGCATTTCGGCCGTGCGTGTTGCCAAAGTGTGAATACGCAGAAAAATGCTCAATCCGGCCCAATCGATGATTTCGTGTGGTACTTCGTTTATCTTGAGTCGCTTGAACAATTCGATATCGGGAAGTTTGGCGATTTTAATTTTTTTGTGTTTGAGGTTGTCAAAAATTCTATCGACTTCTTCGAGCATAAACTGCCAGGCATCGCCTTGATTCGGCACCAGTTCTTGCATTAAACCTAGTGTGATATTTCCTTCGGATAAAACAACACTGATGCTTCCCGTATACGCCGGCGAATGTTGGAAATCCATTGTTTCGGTTAAGAAGCGGCTGATTTCGTAATCGGGATTCATGCTGATGTAGATTCTTCGGAAGATTTTGAGTACCAAAGTTCCATTGTAAATAATAGACGTATTGCTTTGCTCCACGCCCATGAATTTAGACGATTTGTATTCGGTCTCTTCAAGCTTTTCGCCTTTGTGGAACTTGACTTTTTCGTCTTTTCCTGCAGAAGTGACTATTTTATCGAATAATAATCTTCGGAAATCTTCTTGGTGTAACGCATCGACTAAAAACCCTTCTTGTCCACCCATTTTTACAGGCGCGATGATCGTATTGGTATCGAGTTCGTCTTCCGACATGAAGGAAATCGGCATAAAATAATGTTGGTAAAAAGCCTCCTTGAAATTAACTTCCAATAGAACTCCATAATAAGTATTCTTCTTCGAAGTGATTTTAAACCAATCTACGACTTCGATATACTTTAGCGTGCTCGCTTTTCCGCCATACCATCGTTTGTTAATGATATAGTTTTCTAAGATATCAGACGAGAATACTTTGACAAAATCATCGTCTTCAAAAGCGGTTTTCCAATCCGTTTTAAAAACATAAGGATTGATAAATTCATCTTCATTAATTTTTGCATCAATCATTATTTCTGAATTTTAAATAAATGAAATGGCAGTGCCGGATGTAATTCTACGAAGTTCCATTCTTTATCCCAATAATAGCTGTTACCGGTAATCAAATCGACTACTTTGATGGTTTGCCCGGGCTGAACTCCCAAAGCTTGCAAAGGCAACTGCACCCAAGTTTGCTTGGCATAATAAGGATCGAGACTGCAAATCATCAGCGTTTCATCTAATCGCGAATCGTCGTATTTGTAATAAGCCAAGACTTGGTCGTTGTCGGTATTGCAGAACTGAATATTGTTGGTTTGCTGAAGCGAAGGTTGTTCGTGGCGGATTCGGTTTAATCGAGTAATCAGCGTAATCAATTTGTTTTGCACAGTCCAATCCCAATGATAGACTTCGTATTTCTCTGAATTAAAATATTCTTCTTTGCCCGGCATCGCTTCGGAAACCATGTATTCATAGGCCGGACCGTAAATTCCAACGCTGGAACTCAAGGTAGCTGCTAAGAAATATTTGTGAAGATATACACTTTCGTTGGCGCTTTGTAAAGCATACGGTAAAATATCCGGCGTGTTGGGCCAAAAGTTTGGTCGGTAAAAATCGGCTTGATTGGTTTTGGTGAGTTCTTCCACATATTCGATTAGTTCGGCTTTGGTATTGCGCCAAGTGAAATACGTATAGGATTGTGAGAAACCTTGTTTGGCCAACTCATGCATTACTTTTGGTGCCGTAAAAGCTTCGGCTAAAAAGAGCACATCAGGATGTTTTTTCTTGATTTCGGCGATTAGCCAGCCCCAAAAATAAAACGGTTTGGTATGCGGATTATCGACTCTGAATACACGAATATCACATTCTTCGACCCAGAACAAAGCCACGTCGAGCAATTCTTTCCAAAGGTTTTTCCAATCACTGCTTTCGAAGTAAATCGGCTGAATATCTTGGTATTTTTTGGGTGGGTTTTCGGCATATTGTACCGTTCCGTCCGGACGCCATTTGAACCATTGTGGAAAATCTTTTACGTAAGGATGATCCGGTGCGGCTTGCAACGCATAATCCATAGCGACTTCAATTCCCAAACTTTGAGCCGTTTTAACTAAAGATTTGAATTCTTCGATTGTTCCCAATTCAGGATGCGTTGACTTATGCCCGCCATATTTGGAACCGATTCCCCAAGGCGAACCAACATCACCGGATTGGGCATTGGTCGCATTATTTTTCCCTTTACGATTGACTTCTCCTATAGGATGAATTGGTGGAAAATACAAAGTATCAAATCCCATTGCGGCTACTCTTGGCAATAACTTTTCACAGTCTTTAAACGTGCCGTGTTTGCCTTTTTCTTGGGAAGCGGAACGCGGGAAAAATTCATACCACGTACTGAACAACGCTTTCTTTCTGTCGACGTAAATTTTTAATTCGGCAGAAGTATTGGCTAATGTTCGGGTTGGGTATTTTTCGAAGATGTGGTGTAACTCTTTTGATAAAGCAATCTCAGTAGCTTTATCGTATTGCTTTTCGTCTTGGAAGGCTTTGATAGCTGAAGTTAGATAGGCTTTCTCGGCTGCATCGACTTCTTTTAAAATCGCTTGACAATATTCGGCGCCTTCGAGTAATTCTGATTTTACGTGTTGGTTGTCTTGTATTTTTCTTTCCGTTCCGTGTTGCCAGTTTAATGCATAATCAACCCAACCTTCAACATAATATGAATAATGTCCTTGCTTTTCTACTTTGAATTGGGCAGTCCATTCATCATTGCCTAAAGCATTTAATCTTACCTCTTGCCACTTTTTGTCTTTTTCATGTTTGAATTTAACACAGCAAGCAATCACATCGTGACCATCAGCAAAAACATTGGCTTTTACTACAACAGTCTGTCCAACAATTCGCTTGATATAAAAAGCACCTCCATCCAATTGAGGCGTGACATTTTCAATAATTATTCGGGTTTGATTTTGCATTTTGACTTATATTTATGATGTTGAAATTTAAAAAAAATTATTTTAACTTTTGGTCAGCCACAAAATTTATTGAAATGACAAAAAAATCCCCAATAAGCAACCAATCATTGCAAATTCCTAAGCCAATTCTTCTTACGGCTACATTATTAGAGGCAATTTCTCCAAAATTAGTCACACTCTTTGCTGCTAAATTATTTACGACTCCCATAAAACACAAAATTCCCAAGAGAGAACTACACATGGAGCAAAATAGCCGTCAAAGCAAATTATTGGTTTCCAGCATCAAAAAAGAAATTACTGTTTATGAATATGGTGAAGGACAAAAGAAAGTTTTATTGGTTCACGGTTGGTCCGGCAGAGGAACGCAATTGGTAAAAATAGCGGATGAATTGCTAAAAATGGGCTACCAAACCTTAAGTTTTGACGCCCCGGCGCACGGCAAATCTCAAGGAAAAGCTACCATTATGACCGAGTTTATTGCAGCTATTCATGAAATTGAAAAACAATGTGGCCCATTCGAATTTGCAATTGGCCATTCACTTGGCGGCATGTCGATTTTGAATGCCATAAAACAAGGTTTTAAGGTAAAAAAAGCGGTGACTATAGGTAGCGGTGATATTATACAGGACATTTTAGACGATTTTGTACTAAAGCTAAAACTAAAACCCAAAATCGCTGTGATGCTGAAGCAGCATTTTGAAAAGAAGTTTGGAGAAACCATGGAGAACTATTCGGCTCATTTTGCCGCTCAAAAAGTTAAAATCCCCGTGCTGGTCATACACGATCAAGATGATTCCGAGGTATCGGTAAAAGCGGCTTACAATATCGACAAACACCTTGAAAATAGTGAACTGATGATTACCGAACACTTAGGCCATCGCAAAATATTAGGCAATGAAATTGTTATTAATCGCATTAAAGAATTTTTAAAAGCATAAGTTATGAGTTTATTTGAAACCACCGATTGGGCTCCAAAACTACAACCTATCATCGACTTATACCGAGATAAAAAACATCCTTTAGACTACGAAAACCTATACCAATTAATGGTCATGGTGATTTTGTCGGCTCAGGATTCAGACGCTAATATCAATAAAATAGCGCCGGCTTTATTCAAAGAATATCCCGACTTAGAAGCTTTATCCACGGCTACTTTTGACAGTTTATTTCCTTTGGTGAGCAAAGTGCGTAACTTCAACACCAAATCAAGTTGGCTCATTGAAATTGCACAAACCCTGAAAACCGACAGTAACATACCAACCAATTTACCTGAATTAATTGCTTTAAAAGGTATTGGAAGAAAATCAGCCAATGTGATTATGCGTGAAATGAAAGTCCCGGCCGAAGGCATTATAGCAGATTTACACGTCATTCGAGTCGCACCAAGAATTGGTGTCATCCAAGAAGCCAAAGACGGTAATAAAGTCGAAAAACAATTGATGGAAGCACTTCCGAAAGCCATTTGGGGTGAAGTCGGCATGGCAATATCCTTTTTAGGAAGGGAAACCTGTCGCCCAACTAATCCGAAATGTCCGCTTTGTCCAATTCAAAATAACTGTCAATATCCTTTAAAAACTTTATAATCGGGGCGTGTCCCCTTGGCCTGCCTTGAGCCTGTCGAAAGGGGCCGGGCTATCCGGGCTACATGCCTTCCTGGCGTCAGGCAGGGTAGCCTCTCCTATCCCTCACGCAATTCGCATAAATCATGAAACAAATTCCACTTTTTTCACTAGTCATCTTTCCTTCTCCTGAACAAATGGCGCTTGTGAAATCCTATAAACAGTTACTTAAAAGTCATATTGGTTGGTTTGGGAGTGCCAATGCCACGGCACATATAACCATAATACAATTCGACAATGAATTTATGCTCAATCTTCATCTTGAACAAATTAGAGCATTTTGCAAAACAGTTATCACTCAAAATGTAACCTTAAATGCATGGAGTTCTTTTGGTGAAAGGACTTTTTTTATTGCGCCGGATGAAACTTCTCAGCAATATCTTGATAATCTTATCCTCGATTTGCACCAATACTTAGGCTTCAAAGCTAAATCGGCTAACGCTCATTTAAGCATTGCCCGCGGACTCGATGCCGGAAAGATGGAAACCGCTTATAAATTATTTCAAAATACTGAGGTAAATTTTCAATTTAACTGTGATGCCATCTACATTCGAAAATTCAACGAACAAACGAAGCAATACTCGGATATAATAGAGAAAATACCTTTCGGACATTAATATAAAACAAAAAATCCCCATCAAATAAATGAACAGGGTTTCAAAAAAAAGGCGGCGACACGAGCCTGCGACTGCGCCGCACCGCTTAAAAACAAGAAAGCCTGTCTAAAAGACAGGCTTTCCACTAAAAAAGGCGGCGACATACTCTCCCACATAACTGCAGTACCATCTGCGCAGTCGGACTTAACTTCTCTGTTCGGAATGGGAAGAGGTGAGCCCCGACGCAATAACCACCTTAAACCGGTTTGCAACGGATAATCAACTTGTTGTCAATTAGCATTACACAATATCTTAACATACTGAGATAAAAAAAATAATTTTATGGAAGAAAGTTTCTCCAGCCTCTTGCGAGGCTGGATGACGTACATAAGCTTACGGGTTATTAGTACTACTCGACTATGACATTACTGCCTTTACATCTATAGCCTATCAACGTGGTCATCTTCCACGACCCTTAAAAGAAATCTCATCTTGTGGTGGGTTTCGCGCTTATATGCTTTCAGCGCTTATCCCTTCCAAACGTAGCTACTCTGCGGTGCTCCTGGCGGAACAACAGATACACCAGAGGTTTGTCCAATTCGGTCCTCTCGTACTAGAATCAGATCCACTCAAATTTCTTGCGCCCACAGTAGATAGAGACCGAACTGTCTCACGACGTTCTGAACCCAGCTCGCGTGCCACTTTAATGGGCGAACAGCCCAACCCTTGGGACCTTCTCCAGCCCCAGGATGTGACGAGCCGACATCGAGGTGCCAAACCCCCCCGTCGATATGAGCTCTTGGGGGAGATCAGCCTGTTATCCCCGGCGTACCTTTTATCCTTTGAGCGATGGCCCTTCCATACGGAACCACCGGATCACTATGCTCTACTTTCGTACCTGATCGACCTGTATGTCTCTCAGTCAAGCTCCCTTATGCCATTGCACTCTACGCACGGTTACCAAGCGTGCTGAGGGAACCTTTAGAAGCCTCCGTTACTCTTTTGGAGGCGACCACCCCAGTCAAACTACCCACCAAGCAATGTCCCCCGTAAAACGGGGTTAGACCTCAGATAAGCAAAGGGTGGTATTTCAACAATGACTCCACAACGCCTGGCGACGCCACTTCATAGTCTCCCACCTATCCTACACATCACTTATCCAAGACCAATACTAAGCTATAGTAAAGGTGCACAGGGTCTTTTCGTCCCACTGCGGGTAATCGGCATCTTCACCGATACTACAATTTCACCGAGCTCATGGCTGAGACAGTGTCCAGATCGTTACACCATTCGTGCAGGTCGGAACTTACCCGACAAGGAATTTCGCTACCTTAGGACCGTTATAGTTACGGCCGCCGTTTACTGGGGCTTCAATTCAATGCTTCTCCGAAGATAACATCTCCTCTTAACCTTCCAGCACCGGGCAGGTGTCAGGCCCTATACCTCATCTTACGATTTTGCAGAGCCCTGTGTTTTTGATAAACAGTCGCCTGGACCTTTTCACTGCGGCCAGCTTGCGCTGGCGACCTTTCTCCCGAAGTTACAGGTCTATTTTGCCTAATTCCTTAGCCATGAATCTCTCGAGCACCTTAGGATTCTCTCCTCGACTACCTGTGTCGGTTTACGGTACGGGTTCTTATAATCTAAGTTTAGAGGTTTTTCTTGGAAGCCCTTAGGTACACTATCTCTTTGTCCGAAGACTCCGAGTACTATCGCATTTCCCCAAAAGCCGTGGATTTGCCTGCGGCTCTTATAGGTAGGTGCTTTAACGAACTATTCCGTCAGTTCGCGGTACTTTCATCACTCCGTCACCCCATCACAATTATAAGAAGTACGGGAATATTAACCCGTTGGCCATCGACTGTCCCTTTCGGGTTCGCCTTAGGACCCGACTAACCCTCAGCTGATTAGCATAGCTGAGGAAACCTTAGTCTTTCGGTGTGCGGGTTTCTCGCCCGCATTATCGTTACTTATGCCTACATTTTCTTTTCTATCCAGTCCAGCATGCCTTACGACACACCTTCAACCCTGATAGAATGCTCCCCTACCACTTGTAGTAATACAAGTCCATAGCTTCGGTAATATGCTTATGCCCGATTATTATCCATGCTCGTCCGCTCGACTAGTGAGCTGTTACGCACTCTTTAAATGAATGGCTGCTTCCAAGCCAACATCCTAGCTGTCTGGGCAGACAAACCTCGTTTTTTCAACTTAGCATATATTTGGGGACCTTAGCTGATGGTCTGGGTTCTTTCCCTCTCGGACATGGACCTTAGCACCCATGCCCTCACTGCGGCGAAACATTATATAGCATTCGGAGTTTGTCAGGAATTGGTAGGCGGTGAAGCCCCCGCATCCAATCAGTAGCTCTACCTCTATATAACTTTATGCGCCGCGCTGCACCTAAATGCATTTCGGGGAGTACGAGCTATTTCCGAGTTTGATTGGCCTTTCACCCCTACCCACAGGTCATCCGAAGACTTTTCAACGTCAACCGGTTCGGACCTCCACTATGTGTTACCACAGCTTCATCCTGCCCATGGGTAGATCACACGGTTTCGCGTCTAACACTACTGACTAAAGCGCCCTATTCAGACTCGCTTTCGCTACGGATCCATGACTTAATCACTTATCCTTGCCAGCAACGTTAACTCGTAGGCTCATTATGCAAAAGGCACGCCGTCACCCCACTAAAGGGCTCCGACCGCTTGTAAGCGTATGGTTTCAGGATCTATTTCACTCCGTTATTCACGGTTCTTTTCACCTTTCCCTCACGGTACTGGTTCACTATCGGTCTCTCAGGAGTATTTAGCCTTAGCGGATGGTCCCGCCAAATTCAGACAGGGTTTCACGTGCCCCGCCCTACTCAGGATACCACTATCCTTATCTTCTCTTACTTATACGGGACTATCACCCTCTTTGGTTAACCTTTCCAGGTTATTCTAATTCAATCCGCAAGAAATGTCGTGGTCCTACAACCCCATTCATGCCGTAACATCAATGGTTTGGGCTAATCCGCGTTCGCTCGCCACTACTTACGGAATCACTTTTGTTTTCTTCTCCTCCGCCTACTTAGATGTTTCAGTTCAGCGGGTTTGCTTTCCTCTCGGAATGACATGTCTTCAACATGCCGGGTTGCCCCATTCGGATATCTACGGATCAATTCGTGTGTGCCAATCCCCGTAGCTTTTCGCAGCTTATCACGTCCTTCTTCGCCTCTGAGAGCCTAGGCATCCCCCATACGCCCTTATTTTGCTTATTGTACTTTTGCTCCTATACACATGTGCATAGAAACGTGTTTCTTTCTACTTTTTAAATTTTCTTATCTCAATATGTCAATGAACTTGTGGCGAGTCGCCACTGACAAATAATTATCAGCGTGACTTTAGCCGTAGTGGAGAATATCGGAGTCGAACCGATGACCTCCTGCGTGCAAGGCAGGCGCTCTAGCCAGCTGAGCTAATCCCCCATTTTCTGATTCCTCTTGAAAGAATCCTAAATGATGAATCCCAACTTCCAGAATTTCCTTTAAGCTTAAAAAAAGTAGTCCCGGGCAGACTCGAACTGCCGACCCCTACATTATCAGTGTAGTACTCTAACCAGCTGAGCTACGAGACTCTGTTTTCTTTGCTTATTTATTATTTGAACTAACAGCGAGAGTAAAAAATTCTTCTGATTTGAGGACTATCCTATTTATCGTCTCTAGAAAGGAGGTGTTCCAGCCGCACCTTCCGGTACGGCTACCTTGTTACGACTTAGCCCCAGTTACCAGTTTTACCCTAGGCAGCTCCTTACGGTCACCGACTTCAGGTACCCCCAGCTTCCATGGCTTGACGGGCGGTGTGTACAAGGCCCGGGAACGTATTCACCGGATCATGGCTGATATCCGATTACTAGCGATTCCAGCTTCACGGAGTCGAGTTGCAGACTCCGATCCGAACTGAGAACGGTTTTGTAGATTCGCTCCTGGTCACCCAGTGGCTGCTCTCTGTACCGTCCATTGTAGCACGTGTGTAGCCCAAGGCGTAAGGGCCGTGATGATTTGACGTCATCCCCACCTTCCTCACAGTTTACACTGGCAGTCTTGTTAGAGTTCCCGACCTTACTCGCTGGCAACTAACAACAGGGGTTGCGCTCGTTATAGGACTTAACCTGACACCTCACGGCACGAGCTGACGACAACCATGCAGCACCTTGTAAATTGTCCGAAGAAATATCTGTTTCCAAATACGTCAATCTACATTTAAGCCTTGGTAAGGTTCCTCGCGTATCATCGAATTAAACCACATGCTCCACCGCTTGTGCGGGCCCCCGTCAATTCCTTTGAGTTTCATTCTTGCGAACGTACTCCCCAGGTGGGATACTTATCACTTTCGCTTAGCCACTGAACTTGCGCCCAACAGCTAGTATCCATCGTTTACGGCGTGGACTACCAGGGTATCTAATCCTGTTCGCTCCCCACGCTTTCGTCCATCAGCGTCAATCCACTGGTAGTAACCTGCCTTCGCAATTGGTATTCCATGTAATATCTAAGCATTTCACCGCTACACTACATATTCTAGTTACTTCCCAGTAATTCAAGTCTATCAGTATCAATGGCCGTTTGATCGTTGAGCGACCAGATTTCACCACTGACTTAATAAACCGCCTACGGACCCTTTAAACCCAATGATTCCGGATAACGCTTGGATCCTCCGTATTACCGCGGCTGCTGGCACGGAGTTAGCCGATCCTTATTCTTACGGTACCGTCAAGCTCCTACACGTAGGAGTGTTTCTTCCCGTACAAAAGCAGTTTACACACCATAGATGCTTCTTCCTGCACGCGGCATGGCTGGATCAGGCTTGCGCCCATTGTCCAATATTCCTCACTGCTGCCTCCCGTAGGAGTCTGGTCCGTGTCTCAGTACCAGTGTGGGGGATCTCCCTCTCAGGACCCCTACCTATCGTAGCCATGGTAAGCCGTTACCTTACCATCTAGCTAATAGGACGCATGCTCATCTTATACCGTTGGAACTTTAATAATTAAATGATGCCATTCAATTATACTATGAGGTATTAATCCAAATTTCTCTGGGCTATCCCTCTGTATAAGGTAGATTGCATACGCGTTACGCACCCGTGCGCCGGTCTCAAAGGAGCAAGCTCCTTCTACCCCTCGACTTGCATGTGTTAAGCCTGCCGCTAGCGTTCATCCTGAGCCAGGATCAAACTCTTCATCGTATATTGTTGATGCTAATGCATCGTTTTTTT
>NZ_JAAQQU010000011.1 GCF_011742145.1 Flavobacterium sp. J49
ACGTTATGAGTAATTGCACATGTAAGTGCTAAAAAACACGACAAATAATGAAGGAAGGTTTTATCGCATTATTTTCTTGCCTAATTCTTGGTTTGGTTTCACATTTTTTGAAAATATATTTAGATAAAGTTCTAATCAGACAAAAAGAAAAGTATCAAATTTTTCTCAAAAGCAATGAATCACATACAAAATTGAAATATAATATTGAAAAAACTAAAGTTGAAAGTCTCGAAGTTTACAATAAATGGCTTGGAATTTTAAAATGGTTTTTGGTGTTAATGGGAATATTTGCCTTGATCAGGTCAATGTTTCCGGAATATTTTGAATAGTTTACCGTAGATAGAGAAGCAACTACTCATAACAGCAGTTTGTGATTATGGCTGGTTTTGGTTGTATCAGAAATGTCTCGGCTAACTGAAATTTTAGTTATATTTGAAAACGCAAGTGAGTGAAGAACGCCACAATCACAATCTGCGGCACGTT
>NZ_JAAQQU010000012.1 GCF_011742145.1 Flavobacterium sp. J49
TGAAGTTGTCCAAAGCAATATTATTATTAGTTCTTTTCTCATGAGGAGTTCTATGAAATGCGAATGAGCAATTGCCTATAACGTGCCGCAGATTGCTACAGTTGCGACGATTTATTACTGATGATTCCAAATATAAAACTCCTTTTTGAATTTTCAGAGAAAATTCGGGAAAAACCCAAGCTTAGCAATTGTTGCAAACTGCTGTTATACACAGGGCATTAATTCTCCGTCACATTTATTTCAGAATCTTCAAAGACTTTATTAAAATCCCTAACTCTTTTTGCGGATCCAAATTCCTCACGATTTGTATATTCTGCCCAAAACATAACATCGCGTGGGTCAAAAATTGCTACCTCAATATTACTTTTTAATTTCTCAATACTTTTTTCAGACAAAAATATTATACATCGAATTACTCTGTCTGTTTTTAAGTAATCAGTTTTATTTATTGCTGATTCAAGAATTTTAAAAACTTCTGAGGATTTTTCACCAAAATCAGTTTTAATTCTATTTTCTATGTCAGTTTTGAAATTCATTTATAGTTCTGATTTTTTGGATAAAGCCAATCGCTCTGTGCCTTGTGTATAACGTCTTGCGGCTTGCAACAGTTGCAAAAATTAATCACCGCCGATTCCAAATATAAAACTACTTTTTGAATTTTCGCAGAAAATTCGGAGA
>NZ_JAAQQU010000013.1 GCF_011742145.1 Flavobacterium sp. J49
TATCGTTTCAACGAGAAGTGTGCTTTAAATTGCTTCATTGTTCCTTGCTCAGGGAAATCTACCGTAAACCAATAGTCTGTTGAAGGTAATGGTTTTCCGTTAAACGTTCCGTCCCAACCATCACTTTGGTCACTGGCACTCAACTGTTTCAAAAGTTTTCCGTAACGGTCAAAGATGTAAATCGTGGTTTGTTCCGCAAAATTCGACAAGCCTACTATATTCCAAGCATCGTGTAT
>NZ_JAAQQU010000014.1 GCF_011742145.1 Flavobacterium sp. J49
TTTGCTACTTGGTTAGGAGGATTCACTGTAAGCGGCGGCTGTGCTCCAAGCGGAAGCTATGGACAAGTAAGTGCACCGAGTGCTTGTGGAGGAACTACCACAGTAACTTATACCGTAACAGATAAATGTTATACTACATCAACAGTAACCAGAAGCTTTACTATTACACCGGCTCCGGCTGTACAAGTAAATGCACCGGCAGCAAGTTCAACAAGTGCTTGTGCTTATGCAGACCAAGCAGCAGTTAATGCGGCGTTTGC
>NZ_JAAQQU010000015.1 GCF_011742145.1 Flavobacterium sp. J49
GCGGTAAAGGTTGTGCCTCCATTAGACCATAAAATGGTATAAGGAGCCGTTCCACCGGTAGCCGTTACTGTTACACTTCCATTGTTTCCTGCAAAACAAGATACGTTGGTAGTCGTATTAGTAGAAGCCAAAGCCGTTGCCGGTTGCGTGATGGTTACACTTACATTGGAAGTACATCCGTTAGCATCGGTTACCACGGCGGTATAAGTACCTGCTGCAAAATTGTTAGCCGTAAAGGTTGTGCCGCCATTAGACCATAAAATAGTATAAGGCGAAGTTCCACCGGTAGCCGTTACTGTTACACTTCCATTGTTTCCTGCAAAACAAGATACGTTGGTAGT
>NZ_JAAQQU010000016.1 GCF_011742145.1 Flavobacterium sp. J49
GGAGTAGCCGGACAAGAGATGGTTGAAGGAGCAGGTAAAGCTGCAATAACCGGAGCAGTTGTATCAGTTACAGTAATGGTTTGAGTAGCTGTAGAGGCATTTCCACAGGCATCAGTAGCAGTCCAAGTTCTGGTTACAGAATACGAACCGGCACAAGCACCATTAGTTGTATTGTCTACGAAAGTCAAAGTAGCTCCGGAACTACAAGCGTCAGTGGCAGTAGCCTGAGCAAACTCAGGAGTAGCCGGACAAGAGATGGTTGAAGGAGCAGGTAAAGCTGCAATAACCGGAGCAGTTG
>NZ_JAAQQU010000003.1 GCF_011742145.1 Flavobacterium sp. J49
GCATTTCTTAGCCGGAAAGTACTAAGTTCAAAATTTGATTATATTTACAACAATAATTTAAAAAGTCGCCACGACTACCAAGCGGCGGAACGTTATAAAACAGTTTACTACCATCCTTTGCGACAGTCTTTACACCAGTAACTTCCGTCTATTCTTTTTACTTCTTTTTCTTTATTGCAATGTATGCAAACCGATTTTATAACATCAGTTTGTAGCAATTGCAGGGTTTGTGCGTGTTTGGCAAGTGAGTAAGCTAAATTAGTAGCATTTTCATCATCGCTTTTTAACCAAGCAACTATTAATATTTCAAAATCTTTTGCTAATTCTTCCATTTGTATTTGTAATCTTTAGTGATTAATTATTTGCAACTGCTACAATCTGAGGAACGTTACCGCTAAGTTTTGGTTGCGTTTTAAAAATCATATTCTTCGTCTTTTTGTGGTTTAATTTTAATGGAAAATTGAGCCGAAAAGATCA
>NZ_JAAQQU010000017.1 GCF_011742145.1 Flavobacterium sp. J49
GTAAATGCACCGGCAGCAAGCTCAACAAGTGCTTGTGCTTATGCAGACCAAGCAGCAGTTAATGCGGCGTTTGCTACCTGGTTAGGAGGATTCACTGTAAGCGGCGGCTGTGCTCCAAGCGGAAGCTATGGACAAGTAAGTGCACCGAGTGCTTGTGGAGGAACAACTACAGTGACTTATACTGTAACTGATAAATGTTA
>NZ_JAAQQU010000018.1 GCF_011742145.1 Flavobacterium sp. J49
AATGTTTCTCACCCTGATTTGCAATACCCGAATCAAATTATTTATGTACAAACGTTAGGGATTCGCATTACCAATAGTACAACGGGCTGTTACAGCATCTCTACGATGGACATCAGAGTAGTTCCGCTACCATCTCCAATTCCGCCAACAGAGCCATACACGATTTGTGATGAGAATCAAGATGGATTCTCCGGGTTTGATTTGACCACATTGACGACTGATATTTTACAAGGAGCACCTTA